>OY969805.1:0-3176085 GCA_963703325.1 Vulcanimicrobiota bacterium
GCCTTGTGATGCATCACCTTTGCGCCGTGTTGCGATAATTCGTGCATCTCTTCGAGCGAGGCGCGATCGATGACGCGCGCCGTCGGCACGCGCCGCGGGTCGGCGGTCATCGCGCCGCTCACATCGGTATAGATGTCCACGCGATCGGCGCCGAGCGCGTGGCCGATCGCAATCGCCGAGAGGTCGCTGCCGCCGCGACCGAGCGTGGTGATCGTGCCGTCCTCGGTCATCCCTTGAAAGCCGGCGATCACCGGCACCGCGCCGCGCGCGAGCAGTTCATTGACCGCGTGCGGCTCGACCCGGAGAATCTTCGCGTCGCTGTGCGTGCCGTCGGTGACGATGCCGGCTTGCGCGCCGGTCATCGCTTGTGCCTCGACGTTCATCGCGCGCAGCTCTTCGGCAAACACTGCCGCCGCGATCAGCTCGCCGCAGGCCAGCAGCAGATCGGCGTTGGCGCTGCCGGTATCGCCGCCGATCAATTCGAGCAGCGTATCGGTCGCGTACGGTGACGGTGCGCGGCCCATCGCGGAAACGATCGCCACCGGCGCATACCCGGCCTCGCGCGCGTCGAGAATTCGCGCGAAGGCCGCTTCGCGCTGATCGCGCGTCGCTACCGACGTGCCGCCGAACTTCAGTACCGCAACGCGCGCAATGGCGCTGGTCATCTCACCAATCCTCGCGACAAGAGTAACTCGAGGATTTGCACGGCGTTGGTCGCGGCTCCCTTGCGCAGCTGATCGCCGACGCACCAGAGCGCGAAGTGACGGCGCGAGTCCGGGCTCTCGGCGCGCAGCCGAGCCACATGAACGAGGTCGGTGCCTTCGACCTCGCGCGGCGTGACGATGTCCTGCGCGTGAAAGATCACCCCGGGCGCCGCGGCGAATGCGGCTGCCAGCGCCTCGACGCCGGTGTCGCGCGCCGTCTCGAGCCAAACCGCTTCCGAGTGCGCGGTACGCACCGGCACCCGCACCGCCGTAGCGCTCACGAAGAGCTCGGGGAGCCCGAGTATCTTGCGCGTCTCGTCCGCCACTTTGCGCTCCTCACCGCTATAGCCGGAGGCATCGAAGCTGCCGATCTGCGGAATCACGTTGCGCGCGAGCGGTCGCGGAAAGGTCGCCGGCTGCGGCTCGTCGGCGCCGCTTAAGAGCGCGCGTTCGCCGGCCAGCAATTCGTCGAGGCCGGCGCGACCGGCGCCGCTGGCCGATTGATACGTCGCAACGCGGACGCTTTTTAAGCCGGCAACGTTGCGAATCGGCGCGAGCGCCGTGCATAGAATGATCGCGGTACAATTGGCGACCGGAAAGAGCCGGTGCTGCGGCGTGACGTCGCCGGGATTGACCTCCGGAATGACCAGCGGCACATCGGTACGCATGCGAAAGGTCGAGCTATTGTCGATCACGTACGTGCCGCGCTCGATCAGCGCGGGCGCGTACTGCTCGCTCGCGTCCTCACCGCCGGCAAAAAACACGACGTCGAAGTCGCGCAAGCGTTCGGGTGTCGTCGCTTCGACGCCGTCACGGGCGCGCGAGGCAAAGCGTCCGAGCGTGTCGACCGGGATCTTGCGCTCTTCGAGCACGCGGACGATGGTTTCCCCGACGACACCGGTTGCGCCGACCACCGCGACTTTAAGCATCGAGTCCGACCTGCAGGCCGCGCACGCTCATCACCGCGCGCACCGCCGCAAGCATCCCGGGGACGAAAGATTCGCGCGAGAACGAATCGTGGCGAATCGTGAGCAGCTCGCCCTCGATGCCGAAGAGCACTTCTTGATGGGCGAGCAGACCGCGCATACGCACGCTGTGAATCGGCGGCTGCGCCGGTCCGGCGCCGGCGGTAATGCGCTCGGCCGTGAGCTTGGCGGTGCCCGACGGGGCGTCTCTCTTTTGATCGTGGTGCATCTCGATGATCTCGACGCTGGGAAAATATTTGGCGGCCTCTTCGGCAAAGCGCATCATCAAGATCGCGCCGATCGAAAAGTTCGGCACCAGCATCGCACCGAGATCGCGCTCCATCGCGATGCGATCGAGCGCTTCACATTCCGCTTGTGTCCAGCCGGTCGCACCGATCACCGGACGCACGCCATGCGCAAGCGCGCTCATCGAGATCTCGACGGAGCTTGGATGGGTCGTGAGATCGAGCAGCACGTCGGGCTTGCCGTTGCGCAGCAAGGTGTCGAAGTCGGTCACGATCTGCTGATCGGGCACGGCCGTGCGCGCCAAACCACCGGCGTAAGAAACGTCGGTGGCTTCTTTGAGTGCGGAACAGGCGACGCGCCCCATACGGCCGAGCGCGCCGGCCACAGCTACGCGCAGCATCGGCAAATCCTCGGCGGAGTTAGACTTTTTCTAGCGGAGCGTATTTCAACATGAGCATTTTCTGCCCAACGTTGGGGAAGTCTATCGTAATCAAGCCGTCGCCACCGGCGCCGACCAACCCGCGAATCGTGCCCTCGCCCCATTTCGGATGGCGCACTTTGTCACCGTCGCGCAGATCCATCGACATACCGGCACCGGCCGATTCGTGGATCGCGACTTCACGCCAACGGCCGCCCGAGGGACGCGGCAGCACCACGCTGTCGCTTTCGAGCACTTCGAGGCCCGGCATCTCTTCGATGAAACGCGACTTCGGGTACGCGTAGGTATTGCCGAAGAGCGCGCGGCGCTGCGCGTATGAAAGGAAGAGCCGATCCATCGCGCGGGTGATGCCGACGTAGGCGAGACGCCGCTCTTCTTCCAATTCGGTCACGTCGGTGAGCGCCCGGCTGTGCGGGAAGACGCCCTCTTCGAGTCCGGTCAGGAAGACGTGCGAGAACTCGAGACCCTTCGCGCCGTGCATCGTCATCAAGGTGACGTACGACGACTCGGGATCGAGCGCATCGAGATCGCTGATAAGGGCTACGTTGGTGAGAAAGCCCGAGAGCGTCGCTTCGGGTTCGCCGCCTTCGTATTCACGCGCCACGCCGATAAGCTCTTGCAGGTTTTCGATACGAGCACGCGCGTCGTGGGTCTCTTCGGCTTGCAGCTCGCGCACGTAGCCGGAATCTTCCATCACGCTGACGAGCAGATCGGCCACGCTGAGATCCTCGGCGCGTTCGCGGAAAGTGCGGATCAGCTCGGCGAAGCGTTCCAGCTCCTTGAGCTTCTTGGGTACCGCCTCTTTGAGCAGTTCGGAATCGAAGATCGCCTCTCCGACCGAAAGGCCCTTGGCATTCGCCGCTTGGACGAGCGCGGCCAGCGTCTGTTGCCCGATGCCGCGGCGCGGCACGTTGACGATGCGCTTGAATGCCAGCGCGTCAGCCGGGTTGACGATGTAGCGCAGGTACGCGATGACGTCTTTGATTTCAGCGCGGGCATAGAAGCCGACGCCGCCGACGACGCGATACGGGATGCCGTCGGCAATCAGTGCCTCTTCGAACACGCGCGACTGCGCATTGGTGCGGTAGAGGATCAAGAAGTCTTTGTAGGCCGCGCCGTCGCGGACCATCTGCTTGACCTTCTCGACGGTGTAACGCGCTTCGTCGCGTTCGGTCGCGGCGGCGTAGACCGTAATCGCTTCGCCTTCCGCGCGGCGGGTGAAGAGCTTCTTCGGCGCCCGCGTCTTGTTGTTTTCGACCAGCGCGCTGGCGGCCTCGAGAATGCGCTGCGTCGAGCGGTAGTTCTCTTCGAGCTTGAAGACCTTGGCGCCGGGGAAGTCCTCTTCGAAGCGCAGGATCATGCGATAGTCGCTGCCGCGCCACGAATAGATCGACTGATCGTCGTCGCCGACGACCGTTACGTTCTTGTGCTTGGCGCCGAGCAGAGCGATCAGACGATATTGCGCGATGTTGACGTCCTGGTACTCGTCGACCAGGATGTACTCGAATTTGTTCTGGTACTTCTCGCGCACTTTTTCGTCGCGCTCGAGCAGGTCGATCGTGCGGACGATCAGGTCGTCGAAGTCGAGGCTGTTCGATTCGCGCAAGCGGCGCTCGTACTCGGTGTAGACGTTGGCCATCCGCTCGCCGAGGAACGAGGTCTGCGATTCGTGATACTTGTCGGGCCATACCAGCGAGTTCTTCGCCTTGCTGATCTCGTGCAGACACGCGCCCGGCGCGAGCTGTCGCTCGTCGTAGTCGAGATCGTCGAGAATGTCTTTGACCAGCTGACGTTGATCGGCGTCGTCGATGATGGCGAAGCTCGGCGAGATGCCGGCTTTACTGCCGTCGCGGCGCAAGATGCGCACGCACATCGCGTGAAACGTGCCGACCCATAAATCGCGTGCCGATGCCCCGACCATGCGCTCGAGGCGTGTCTTCATTTCGCCCGCCGCTTTGTTGGTGAACGTTACGGCGAGGATGCGATCCGGAGCAATTTTTTTGCGCCCGAGCAGCAGTGCGATGCGGTGCGTGAGCACGCGCGTCTTGCCGCTTCCGGCACCGGCGAATATCAAAACGGGACCGTCGGTATGTTCGACGGCCTGTGTTTGTATATCGTTGAGAGCTTCGGTCTCCAGGATCATCATCCGGAGTGTATTCGCCGGGAACCGCTAATTCTACTCTTGCGCGTGGGCGGCCGCAAGGTACGCAAGCGTCGACTCCGCGCCCATATTGTGGTTCGGGCCGTCTGCTTCCAGCCCATCATAGCATCCTCCGGCGTGTGCCATGGCGACGGCCAGGAGATTTTTTCCGTCGTACCATGCCGCCGCAGTTTCGGCCGCGGCGCGGTGCGCGGGGTTGCCGAATGCGTCAAAAGCAGCAAGCTCGACGTCGACCATTGCCGCAGCTTCGAGGGGTTGTTGCGCGAACCGGGCACGCGGGCCGCCGCGCCGGTACCAGCCGTCGTTGCCGATCGGCACGAAGATCCCATTCTCGAAGACCGTGCGCTCCAGGAACGCCAGCGTGACCCGGGCGATCTCGATCAGCCGCACGTCGTCGAGCGCATCGCCGGCCCGCAGCATCGCCTCCGGCAGCCGCGCGTTGTCGTAGGTCATCATGGGCTCGAACCATTCCCAGTCGTCGGTACGTTCGCGCTCGTAGCGCGCGGCGAGTTCGTTTGCGAGCGCTCGCAGCGCATCGGCGCGCTGCGGCGAGGACTCGTAGTGCATCGCGTGCGCGAGCCCGAGCATCGCGTAGGCTTGCGCGCGCGAATGCTCGAGCCAGCCGATTGTCGGAAGCGCGCGGTCGAGCATCAGCGCGCACACCCGGCGCCAGGAAGCGCGCGGCGCATGACGCGCGCCGTAGCCGAGTGCCCACATCGCGCGCCCGCAACTGTCGTGCGTGCCGCACTCGTCGAGCCAGGTGCGGTCGTAGCCCATGAAGTTGTGAAAGCGTCCGTCGGGCAGTTGCGCATCGAGCATGAACGCGAGGTAGATGGAGGCAAGGCGCAACGCGTCGGCATCGCCCGCGGTGTGCGCCAACCGCTTGAACATCACGATGAGCGCACGCGCAACGTCGTCAGTGCAATAGCCGGTCGAGCGATTCGGTACGCTCTCAACCGCGTGCTGAATGATCCCGACGTCGTCGGAAAGGGTCAGCACATGGTCGAGAGGAGGGAGCGAGCGAGCCATCCTCCTCGGTGTTCTACGCCGAGGTGACTAAAGGCATCTCGCCCGGCGGCTGCAGCTCGACGAAAAGCCGGCCGTACTCGCGGGCGACGTGCGGCCAGGTCATCTGACGGCCAAAACGGTAGGCGCGGCGCTCGGTAGCCCGGCGCAGCGACGGATCGTCGAGCAGGGCGCTGACGTTTTCGGCGATCGAGCGCGCGTCGCGGAATTCGCACAGAAAGCCGCGGCCGTAGGCCAAGAGCTCTTGCGCGTAGAGGTACGGCGTCGAGACGATCGCCTTGCCGCAGCCAACCGCATAGGCCAGCGTGCCGCTGACGATCTGCACCGGGTTGAGGTACGGCGTGAGATAGATGTCGGTGGCTTGCAGATACGAGACCAACTCATCGAAGTCGAGATATTTATCGACGAGCTGGACATTGTATTGCAGCCCGTACGAACGCACGAGATCTTGCAGCGACTCGCGATACGATTCGCCTTCGCGCCGGCGCACGACCGGATGCGTTTCACCTAAAATGAGATAGAGGACTTCGGGGTGACGCGCGACGACGTCGCGCATCGCTTCGATCGCGTACTCGAGACCTTTGCCGCGATTGATCAAGCCGAAGGTGGAGATCACCATGCGTTGGCCGATGCCGAACGAGGCCTTCGCCGCATCGGTCGACGTAAACGGCACGTCGGGCACGCCGTGGTGAATGACGCGCAGACGATCGGGATCGACGCCGTAGACGCGCTCGAGCAAGTCGCGGCCCGTCGCGGAGAGCGACACGACGCGCGAGGAACGTTCGCACAGTTCGCGCGTAACGCGCAGCATCACATCGTCGGGCTCGGGCAACACGGTGTGCATCGTGAGCACAACCGGTTTGGTGACATCATCGAGTAAAGAGACAAGCCACTCGCCCCGCTCCCCACCAAAGAGACCGTACTCGTGCTGGATGTTCAACAGCTCGGCGGGGTGGCGGTCGATGAAGCGGGCGATTTCCTTATAAGAGAAGCGGTTCTGCTCTTGCAAGCGAGCGACTACTTCGGGCGGGTAACGGCGAGCTTCGCCTCCGGGTTCGTCGATAGCGATGACGTCGGTGCGCGATGCAAAGGCCCCGTCGAACGAGGTTTTCACGTCGTGCATGAAGGTGGCGATGCCACATTCACGCGGTGGGTACGAACCGAGTAACAGAACCATCTTTAGGAAGCTCCTCCCGCCCTCATAGAGGGGCTTACCCGCACTTGCGTTCTACATAAACACGCTTGCCTAGCGAGTGATCGGCGCTGAGGCGCCGACACGGCTGTCGGGCCCGAGCGTCTCGTTTGCTGCCACGACGGCATCATGACCGACCACGCTCCCCTCGTGAATTCTGGCGTCGCGACCGACGCATACGCCGCTGGCAAGAATCGCGCCCTCGACGATTGCCCCTTCCTCTATAGTAACCCGGTCCCAGAGCACACTGTCGCGCAGAATCGCACCACTTTCGATGCGGCATCCCTCGCCAAGCACGACATTTGGACCGATTTCTGCGGTTGGATCGACCTGGACACCCGCATCAGCGTGCACGGGGAGGTGCAGCTTAGCAACCTTGGCGAGCGCGGACGCGCCTTCACCGGTAGCGCCGGGTTCGAGGGTGAGCAACGGCATACGCCCGGCGAGCACATCACGGTGCGCGCTTAGATACTGTTCGGGTTTGCCGAGATCAATCCAATAATCGCTCGTGGTATAGGCGTACAAACCTTTTCCAGTTGCGATGATCTGCGGGAATGTTTCGCGTTCTATCGACACGTTCCGCCCTGCAGGAATTAAATCAAGGATCTCTTGTTCGAAAAGATACGTTCCGGCGTTGATTTCATTCGTCGGCGCGGTTTCGCGCGGCGCTTTTTCTACGAATGCGGAAATGAGCCCGTTTTCGTCGTGTACGACGGAGCCGAACGACGATGGATCGTCGACGCGAATGAGATGCAAAAGACCGATACCGCCTTTGCGCTCGTGTTCTGCCATCATTTTACGCAAATCGAGGCTGGTAAGAATATCCCCGTTTAGCACGACAAATGGGCCCGTAATGTACTGCTCGACGTTTTTCAACGCGCCCGCGGTGCCGAGCGGCGTTTCCTCGATGACATAGGTGATCTGCATGCCGATCGCCGAGCCGTCGCCAAAATAATCGACGATCGCTTCAGGCATGTAGCCTGCAGGCAGAATCACGTCGCGAATGCCGGCCTGGGACAAACGCTCGAGCGTGCGCGCGAGAAATGGCACGCCGGCGATGGGCACCATCGGTTTCGGCGTTCCGTAGGTGAGCGGACGCAGCCGCGTTCCCTCACCGCCAACGAGCACGATAGCCTGCAAACCCAAACTCCTTATCGAAAATGGTGCGCGAAGCATACGTTCGACGCTCCGCGTATTTTTCTATTTGCACAAATTTCCAGCGGCGGCAACATCTTGGAAACATCCTGTTAACAACATACGAACGTATGTTCGCTATAATAGGGGTATGCGAAAGAAAATCTACGACTGGACCGAGGTGCAGCGCTACCACGATGAGGGCAATGGGTTCGTGAAGTGTCAGAAGCGTTTCGGCATTACCCATGCCGCGTGGACCAAAGCCATTGGACGTGGCCAGCTTAGGACCAAGCCCTCGCCCTTCGCCGATCGCCGGCGCCGCTATGATTGGCGCGAGGTCCAAGCCTACTACGACGAGGGCCATTCCGTCCGGCAATGCCAGGCGAGATTTGGCTTTAGCACCGAGACCTGGCATAAAGCGTGCAAGCGTGGCGAGATGACGTCCCGGCCGTTTGTAATGCCGATAGCTGCGCTGCTCGTCGGCCGCCGAAACCGTACCCACGTCAAGGGACGTCTTCTTCGAGCCGGGTTATTGGAGAATCGATGCGCCGAGTGCGGCTTAAGCGAGTGGCGTGGCAAGGCGTTGAGCGTCCACATCGACCACATCAACGGCATTAAAGACGACAACCGCCTTGAGAACCTACGGATGCTGTGCCCAAACTGCCATAGCCAGACGCACACCTATGGGGGTCGAAACATGAAACGAACACGGTCCTTGCAAGACCAGCCTCCGACCGTGTAGTATAACGGTCGCTGCCGTTCCCGGTTGATGAAATCGGTATCATGACTGCCTCTGGAGCAGTTCTTCCTCGTTCGAGTCGAGGACCGGGAGCCACGGCCCTATCGTCTAGAGGCCTAGGACGCCGCCCTCTCACGGCGGTAACGCGGGTTCGACTCCCGCTGGGGCTAATTTTTTGAACAAACACCGCACGATACGTGCGGTGTTTCTCTTTGAGGAATCGAACTATCGAGCGCAATGATCTATCTAGATGAAGAGCGCGTCCGTTCGCTGCTGCGATGGGATGCGCTGATCGACGCAATGGAAACGGCGCTCGCGGCCTTCTCGAGCGGGCGCGTCCAGCAACCGGTGCGCGGCATTCTGACCGTCGAGGAAAACAAACGCTATCTCGGGGTGATGCCCGCCGTCACCGACGACGTGATGGGCGCGAAGCTGGTGAGCTTTTATCCCGGCAATGAAGGGACCGCATTCCCCACTCACAATGGCGTGATTCTTCTTTTCGATACGCGCACGGGCGAGCCGCTCGCAGCCATGGACGGACGCCTGATCACCGAGATGCGCACCGCTGCCGTTTCTGCCGCGGCCACGAAATATCTCATGCCGGAAAATAGTCGTATCCTCGCGGTGCTTGGCAGCGGCGTGCAAGCGCACGCGCACGTTGAGGCGCTCGCGCACGTGGCGGAGTTCGCGGAGATTCGCGTCTGGAGTCGCACGCCCGAACACGCACGTCGGTTCGCACGCGAGCACGGCGCGATCGCTATGGACGCCGAGCCGGCCGTTCGAGGAGCCGACGTCGTCGTAGTCGTGACCAGTTCGCAGACGCCCGTGTTGCACGGCGCATGGCTCAAGCCGGGTGCGCACGTCAATGCGGTGGGTGCGAACCGGCCGGCCTGGCGCGAACTCGACGATGACGCTATGGCTCACACGGTGTTCGTCGACTCCCGCGCCTCCGCCGCGCAAGAATCGGGCGACGTAATCCTGTCAAAGGCGCCCATCTACGCCGAGATCGGCGAGCTGTTTGCCGGCAACGTCGCCGCCCCGCCGCGTTCCACCACGACCGTTTTCAAGTCGTTGGGCCTCGCAGTGGAGGACCTCGCCGCCGCGAAGCTCGTACTTCAATGAGATGAAGCTCGTAAATAAAGTCGTTTGGATTACCGGCGCGTCGAGCGGCATCGGTGAGGCGCTGGCCCACCGCATCGCCCGTGAGCGCGCGCTGCTTGCGCTGTCGGCACGTCGCCGGAACGAACTCGAGCGAGTCAAAGCGGCGCTGCCGCGCGGAACGCGCGCGATCCTCATCCCCAGCGACGTCACGGACTTCGAGTCGATTCCCACATGGGTCGCGCAGATCGAATCCGAGTTGGGTCCGATCGATGTACTCGTCAACAATGCGGGCATCTCGCAACGTTCGCTTGCACGCGACACGACCATGGAGACCTATCGGCGCATTATGGAAGTCGACTTCTTCGCGCCGGTCGCGCTCACGCAAGCGGTCGTACCTGCGATGGTCAAGCGCGGCAGCGGACAGATCGTCGTCACCTCCAGCGTCGCCGGCAAATACGGCACGCCGTTGCGCACCGGATATTCCGCGGCGAAGCACGCGTTACACGGCTACTACGATTCGCTGCGCGCAGAAGTCAGCAAAGACGGGGTCGTCGTGACCGTGCTCGTCGTCGGCGCGGTTCACACCGACGTCTCGGTCAACGCCATCACCGGCGACGGCTCGACCTACGGCATCATGGACGATCTGCAGGCCGCCGGTATCGAGCCCGAACGCGCCGCAGATCTGCTCGTCGCCGGCATCATTGCCGATGAACCGGAAGTCCTCGTCGCCGAGGGCCTCAGCCGAAACGCCTACGACCTCTCGCGCCAGGACCCGAAAGCGCTCTACGAAACAATGCGCATGCGATGATTAGAAGCGCTCGATCTTTCGGATGCGCTGGGCGACTTCGATCATCTTTATGATGGTGTCGCGCAGCTCGGCGCTTACCGAGTGCGACTCGTCTTCGTAGACCGCTTCCGCGTCCATCGGCTCCGTTGCCACCGCGTACTCCTCGCGTGAGCCCAACCGGAAATCGATCGTGTCTTTGTCGGCGACGAGAACATTGTAGACATCGCAAAGCTCGGCGAGCTGGTGTCGCAATCGGCGCGACTCATCGTTCATAGGGCACTCCCTCGAGAAGCAGGTTCGCTATACGCGGTTGGTTCCCATCGAGCCCTACGTCGCGCCAAGCGACGCAAGCGCCCGGCGAGCGGTAATATCCCCTCGTTCCAGGATACCGGACGCAGGCCGCACGCTCTACGCTTAGTCGGTAATGGTCGACTCCAAGAAAGCAACCTCGAGATTCGATTGGCGCGTCGGGGCGGCGCTGCTCGCGCTTCACGTCGGGGCGCTTCTTGCGTTGCTGCCCATGTTCTTTGCGCCGTCGTCGGTAATCGTCATGTTCGTGCTCCTCTACTTGACGAGCGGCGTCGGCATCTCACTTGGGTTTCATCGTCTCCTCACGCATCGCAGTTTGCGCCTCGCCAAGCCGCTCGAGTATGCCGTCGCGCTGCTCGGCACGCTGGCGTTGCAGGGAGGACCGATCAGTTGGGTCGGCACGCACCGCGTTCACCACGCGCACTCCGATCAAGAAGGCGGTCCGCATAAGGCCAACCTCGGTTTCTTCTGGTCGCACTTCGAATGGCTGCTCTATTCGAAAGCGCACTGCCAAGAGCACGGCGACGAATACCGCCGCGCCGTCACCGATTTGACCGCCGATCCGTACTACGTTTTTCTCGAACATAACCAACTGCAGTTGCAAGCAGTGCTGGCGGTGATCTTGTTCGCGCTCGGCGGCTGGTCGTGGATCATTTGGGGAATCTTCGTGCGCTCGGTCGTCGTCTATCACGTGACGTGGCTGATCAACAGTGCGAGCCACACCACCGGCTATCGCACGTATCGTACCACCGATCGCTCGACCAACTGTTGGTGGCTCGCGCTGCTCGGTTGGGGCGAGGGTTGGCATAACAACCACCACGCCTTCCCCTTTTCCGCGCGTAAGGCGCGCGCACAGAAAGAATCGTCATGTCCTCACGCATATTGTATCTGCCCTTCGCGGTGCTGCTTTTCGCGTTGCTTGCATCGAGCGTCAAGATTCTGCGCGAGTACGAACGTGCCGTCGTCTTTCGCTTGGGGCGTTTTGAAGCCGTCCGGGGCCCTGGCCTCATCCTCATCGTGCCGTTCGTGCAGCAGATCGTGCGCGTCGACTTGCGCACCGTCGTCATGGAGGTGCCAAGCCAGGACGTGATCTCGCGCGACAACGTATCGCTGAAGGTCGATGCGATCGTGTACTTCCGCGTGGTGGACGCCGAAAAGGCGATCATTCAGATCGAAAACTTCTTCGGTGCGACCAACATGCTCGCGCAGACGACGTTGCGCTCCGTGCTCGGCGAGCACGAACTCGACGAGATGCTTGCCAAGCGTGAAGAGCTTAATGCCGACGTTCAAAGTACGCTCGACGTCCAAACGGAATCCTGGGGCATCAAAGTGATCGGCGTCGATATCCGTGAAGTCACGCTCACGGAAAATATGATCCGCTCGATCGCGAAGCAAGCCGAAGCCGAACGCGACCGCCGCGCGAAAATCATTCACGCCGACGCTGAGTTTCAGGCGGCGCAGACGCTCCTGGATGCTGCGCAAATCCTTTCCAAAGACCCGTCGGCGATGCAGTTACGCTACTTGCAAACGCTCACCGAGGTCGGCGGCGAAAGCAATTCGACCATCATCTTCCCGATGCCGATCGACCTGATCAAGCCGTTCTTGGAGATCATGGAAAGCCACGCGACGCAGGACGCAGTACTCACGACAAACGGCGCCAAGATCGCGGGCTAGGTCCAAGCTGCCGTACTCGACGCTAGAGATATCTCGGAACCCGCTGCGCATAGGCCTGATACTCCGCGCCGTAATGCCGGCGAAGAAAATCTTCCTCACGCATTACCTGGCGATGAAACAAGGCAAACCCCGCGAGGGGATAGATCAGCAGAATCCAGTTCGGGAGTATGAGAAATTCACCCATGAGCACACTCCCAAAGGCCACATACATCGGATTGCGCGTGAGCGCGAAGATCCCTGACGTGACAAGCCGGTCGGGATGCTCGGTATCGATGCCCACGCGGAAGCTCGTGCCGAACGAGACGAGGCTGAGCACGATCACGAGCAGTCCCGCCGCGCACAGGACGTCGCCGATCCACGCTAACCACGGCACGTTCCAAAGCTGCCCGCGGATGACCGTTGGCCACCCAAAGGCGTTGGCGAAAATCAGATAAAAGTAAAACAATGCAAACGGCGGAATCAGAAAATCCGTTTTATCGATGTCGCCAAATTTCATGGCCTCAATACCGCGTGCCCGCAGCAGAAACAAGCGCGTCAACACCGTGCCGAAGACGAGCAGAACCGCCAGCGCGCCGAGATATTGTGGCATGCTAACAGCCTTCGCTGGGCGAACTCGTTACACTTCGTCGATGCCGTAAATCAGCGCGGTCTTCGTCGATCCGGCGAAGAGGTGATCGGCGAGCGGCTTCTGGAGCGCCTTGAAAAACTCGTCCGCGACCTTGTGCGCCTTCTTCTGCTTGCCGCCGTCGCCTTGCATGTGATACGACCAGCCGAATTCCGCGACGAGAACGTCGAACCTGTCCTTGTCCGGTCGCGTCCAAAGCGCGAGGTCGGCGTGCGCCGACGTATTCTTTCCGAAGTTGTACACGCCGAGGCGCGCGCCGATCTCGATAACGCGCGCGCCGTTGACGGCGGAGACCGTCTTGGTCGTGTCGAGATTCAGTGCCTTAAGCCCGGGGAAGAGGTCGACGATCTCCGACATTGGCCGCTCGAACTTTGCCACTGGATAGTAGCCGATTAAGTTATTCGAAAAAATGCTCTTGATCGTTCCCAACGTATCGCCGCGTATAATCTCTTCCTTGAACTTCTTCTTGATCGTGATCTCTTTCATCGAGGTGTTGATGTTGAAGTCCGCGGCTTCATCGAAGGCCGGCGAACGCCGCTTGAATGTCACTTCGTACGTTTCGTCGGGAAAGCCACTCGACTCGTCGCGACGAAGCCGCAGGATGACGCGGTTGTTCCGAAAGACGTTTTCGGGCGTATCGAAAAATTGTACTTGGCGCATTTCGGAGTCAACGCGATCGAACGGCTCGTAGACGACGCCAGCTTCTTTTGAAAGCTTGGTCAGTCGATCGTTGAACTGGAGCACGGATTGTTTGGTCGGAAACAGCTCCGGCTTGAGCAGCAGCTTGAATTCGCGGGCAGTAATTGCGGTCGCCATGGCAGCTCCTCTATCGCAGCGCGATAACTCCGACAACCGCTCCACCGAGAATCAGCAGTGCCGGATTGATTTTGGTACGCATCGTTGCGGCGAACACGATGAGTCCGATCGCCAAGGTCACCCACCCGGTGATCGAGCCCCGTCCGAAGCTGACCAGACCCGCGACAGCCAAACCGATGGCGACCGGGGCGAGGCCCTTTTGAATCGCCGCTCGCCAAGGCCAATTCGCGAGCTTCGTCCACACGCGCCCGACCGCGAACGTCAACAATCCGGTGGGGACGAAGAACGCCAGCGCGGCGACCGCGGCGCCCGCGATGCCGGCGATGCGTTCACCCATCGCGGCGACCATCATCATGTTCGGTCCCGGCGCCATCTGCCCGACGCTATAGATGTGAATGACTTGCGCGTCGGTCAGCCACTGGTGCACGCCGACGACCAGCGATTTCATCTCGGGATACGCCGCCATCCCGCCGCCGATCGTCAGCAGCGACAGGTACGCAAAGACGCGCGCTATTGCAGGAATCTGATCCATTCGGCATCTTTCTCGGGCGGATGCTCCTTCGCTGGACGATGCGCGAAAATGGAGAGCGCACCAACGATTAGGAGCACATAAAGGACGGAAAGCTTGACTTGATTTACCAAAAGGACCGCAGCAAGAATAAAAAACGCGTCGTAAAATCCCTTGACCGACTTCTTGCCGATCTGATACCAGGTCGCCGCAATCAGCCCGACGGCAGCAGCGGCGACGCCGCGCAGGGCCGCCGTCACCAGCGGGCGATCGCCGGCGCCGGGCAGACCGTAAAGTATCCCGGCAGCCGTCATAAAGACAAAGCCCGGCAAACACATCCCTACCATCGCCGCGATCGACCCGAGCACGCCACCGACGCGATCGCCGGCGAGAATCGACATGTTCGTGGCGTTGAGGCCGGGCAGCGTGTTGCTGAGCGACATCAGCTCGAGAAAGTGACTGTCATCGAGCCATTTCTTCTTCGTCACCAGCGCGTTGCGCAGATAGGCGACCACGCCGCCGCCAAAACTCGTCGCACCGATAATGAGGAAGGTGACGAAAATGTCCAGGACCGATGCCTTTGGGCCGGCGGGGGCGGGCGCAACCGGAGCAGCTTTCACGGCGCGGCGCTTGTGAAGACGGAGGGCGACACCGCGGCATTCGGCACGTACGCCGAAAACGTGATCGTGCCGTCGACGCTATAGCCGGGAAAACGCGCCGCGATGTTCGCCTTCTCGGGAAGGCGAAACGCGCCCACCGTCTCGTAGCCTTGGTCGAAGCTCAACGTGCCGCCGTTGGTGTACAGCCATTGTGCATGATCCACCAGCGCGCTCCGATCGTTGACGAACAGCGTAAGGCTCTTCACGCGGCTGTCGGCTTTTTTGGGGACGAGCGAATAACTCGAGTCCGATCCGTCATCGTGGAGCAGCGCGATCGTATAGGCCGTCGTCGCCTCGTCATACGTCGGCGTCGACGAGATGAGGTCTTTGAACTTACCGAGCGATCCGGAAACGCCTTGAAATGCAATCTTGCGTTTGGGCTTGAGATAATACACGGTTCCGTCAAAGCTCTTATGAACCGGAAGGACGACGTGCAGCGTCGCATCGAGATGCGCCGATGCGGTGTACGACGTGAGGCCCGGGTTCGGATCGGTCGCGCGGCGCAAGAGGTCGAGTGATGCCGGCTGCGCAGCCGTAGGGAGTGCCGGCGCGACGACCGCAGCTAAGACCAACGGCGCTACGACAGCCAACACACGCATCCGTACCGATATACCGCATGAGGCTCGCTTGCGCCCTCTACTGTCCAGGACGGCGCTCAACCTGGGCTCGAAACACGTCGATACTTGTTGTTGTGAGGCGCAGGTTTCGCTCAGCTTTTGTCGCGCTGGTTTTTGCTCATATCCTCGCTGCGTGCGGCGGTGGAAGCGGCGGCGTGACGCCAAGCATCGGCGTGACCGGTACGCTCACGGAACTCGTCTCGGGCGCTGCAATCGCGGGCGCCACGGTAACCGTCGGGCAGCAGCCGCCCGACGTTTTGTGCGCCGGTTGGGCGCAGTGCGGCGCACCGCTCGTACCGGCGGTGAGCACGACGACGGCATCCAACGGTACGTTCACCCTTCCGGCGTTGCTTGACGGCCAGTACTTCTTGACGATTGCCGTCGACGCGAAACCAAGCACATTGCAAACGTATGCGATCCTGCATCGCAACGTGACCGCAGTCGACGGCACGCTCGTGCTCGGGACGATTCGTCTGGCCAAGCTCTCCTCGGACGAATCCGAATGGCTGCGCGATCTCAACGATCGGCGCGCCGCCGTGTCGTTCCCGGCCACGGGCGCGGTCGTCATCGACGAATATGCCGAAGAGCAGGCGCGCCGATGGGCCAGCGATGTCGACGCAGGCAAGACGACGTATACCGATGCCGGATTTGCGCCGTATCAGGAGGCCTACGCAAACGATTCCGGCGCAATCGGCATCCCCGCCGGCGCGCTCGACGGCAATACGACGTGGCAGCACGCCGAAGGCGCATGGTTTGCGGAGAAAGCCAATTGCCCCGGTGGCAACTGGACCACGTGCGTGTTTGCGGAGAACACGGGTCACTACGTCAATTTGAGCGAGAGCGACGACGTCTGGGCTGGCCTCGGCGAAGGGGCTGCTACGGCGCCGCCCTCATCCGGTATCGGCGGCTACTATCCCTACGACGTGATGGTCATCCTGTACGGCGAAGCAGCACGAAATCAATAGCCGAGGGACTCGTTCCGTCGCGAGCGGAACGCTGCTCGAATGGATGGCGACGGATTACACGCGTTCCTTGCAATCAACCAGGAATGCGAGGATCAACTTTGGCCCGCAACTGAGGCCGAGTTGCGCGCAATGATCGACGTGGCCTATCGCGCCGTCCTTACCCATGACCGCCAGGCGATGCTGATCGCGTTCGACGAGCGCGCGCCGTACGACAGTCCGAACTTTCGCTGGTTTCAATCCCGCTATCCGCGCTTCGTGTACGTCGATCGCGTCGCGGTAACCTCGACGGCACGCGGGCGCGGACTTGCGCGCCGCTTGTACCAGGAACTAATGGATGTCGCGCGCGCCGACGGACACACCGTCATCTGCGCCGAGGTCTACTCCGATCCACCCAATCCCGTATCCGACGCGTTTCACGCAACGATGGGCTTCGTCGAAGTGGGGCGCGCGACCGTACCCGATCGCGGCGGAAAAACCGTTCGCTATTTGGCGCGCACACTCGCTTAATCGAGTCGCAACGTCCGCGTCCAAAACACCGTCAGCATTTCGGCCATCTTCTCGACCGTCGGCTTATTCGTCGCCAAAATCCATTCGGCGAGAATCGCGACGGCAGCGCTGCCCAGGCCGATTGAAATGAGCCGGCTATCGAGATCGTGCAACACGCCGGTGGGCTCGAGCACCTCGGTCGCGCGCGTCAGCTGGCGGATCGATCGCTCGCGCAGCTCGCGGCGGTGTTGCTCCAACTCCGGGCTCACGCCAAGACTCTCGAGGGCGTAGATACGGGCCCGACGCGGATCTTCCGTAAAATAGGCGTAGTACGCGCGATTCGACGCGAGCATACGCTCGTACACCGGGAGTTCGGTGGCACGGAGGCTGTCGCGCACGAGCTCATGCGCCTTCTGCGCGATCTCGTCTAAGATCGAGCGCAGCAACGCCTCGCGTGAGGAAAACTCCTCGTAGAAGTGCCGTGCCGTGACGCCCGAGACGTTGCAGATCATCGGGATCGACGTCTTCAGAAATCCGACGGTGCCGAACAGTTGGAGGCCGGCTGCAAGCAGACGTGCGCGGCGTTCGGCGCGGCGTTGTGCAACCGAGAGCCCGCCATATCGGCGGCTCGGCTTCTCAACAGCTATTGCTTGGTCTACCGTCTTCCTCACGTGGTCCCCTATCGCAGGTGAAAGTCGTCATTCGACAAATCGGCTTGTCACATCTTCTGCCCCAGGACACAACGCTCGAATGAATCTGACCTTCAGCCCGGAGGAACGGGCATTTCGCGCGGAACTGCGCGAGTTTATTGCCACGCATTTGCCTGATGATATTCGGCGCAAGATGCAAACCGGCGACCATCTCGAGAAAGATGATTACTATCGCTGGCAGCGCGTTCTTTTCGAACGCGGCTGGATCGCGCCGAACTGGCCCAAACAATACGGCGGTACCGGTTGGGACCCGATCCGGCGGCACATCTTTTCCGAAGAGTTATCGTACGGCTGGGCACCGCGTTTGTTGCCCTTTGGTCTGAGCATGGTCGCGCCGGTCATCATTAACTTCGGCAACGACGAACAGCGCGCACGCTTTCTTCCGCGCATTCTTTCGGCCGAGGACTTCTGGTGTCAAGGGTATTCCGAACCCGGTTCGGGCTCGGATCTCGCATCGCTTTCAACCAAAGCCGAGCGCAAGGGCGACAACTATATCATCAACGGAACGAAGACGTGGATCACGGCGGCGCAATGGGCCGACTGGATTTTCGTGCTCGCGCGTACGTCGCCGGTTGAGAAAAAGCGCCAAGAGGGCATCTCGTTCATCCTGGTCGACATGCGCACGCCCGGCGTCACCGTGCGCGAGATCACGACCATCGACGGCGGCCATGAAATCAACGAAGTGCACCTGGAGAACGTCGAGGTCCCCGTCACCAACCGCGTCGGCGAGGAAGGCCGCGGTTGGACCTACGCCAAGTTTTTACTCGAGCACGAGCGCACCGGTACCGCCGGCATCGCGGCGTGCCGCCAGATGCTCACGCAACTCACCGAACTGCGCGAGCGTGAAGAGATCGAGGATCGCCGCTTCGACGAGCGCATCGCCGAGGTCGATATCGAGTTGACCGCGCTTGCCTTCACCGAGTTGCGCGTGCTCGCGGCGGAGTCGGCGGGAACGCGACCCGGCCCGGAGTCATCGATTCTCAAGCTCAAGGGAACCGAGATTCAGCAAGCGCTCACCGAGCTCGCACTCGACGCGGGCGGCCCGTACGACGACGTCGCGCTCGCGCGCCACTACTTCAACCTTCGCAAAGCGACGATCTACGCCGGCTCCAACGAGATCCAAAAGAACATCATCGCCAAGCAGATTCTGAAAGTATAGACGATGGATTTCACGCTTAGCCCCGAGCAAGTACTCTTGCGCGACAGCGTCGCGCGTTTCGCGGCGACTCGTCCGGGAAACGGCACGCGCCCCGATTATTGGAAGACCTTCGCCGAACTGGGTTGGCTCGGCGTCGGCGCGCCGGAAGATGTCGGGGGCTTCGGCGGCCCCACCGAGACGCTGCTGCTCATGGAGCAGTTGGGTCGCGGTTTGGTTGCCTCGCCGTATGTCTCGCAAGTGGTCTTCGCCGGCACGGTGCTGCGCGAAGCCGGGCGTACCGATCTGCTCGAGCTCCTAGTCGAAGGCAAACGCCGTTTCGCGGTCGCCTACGAGGAGTCGCATGCGCGCTACGATCCGTCGCGCGTGGAGACGCAAGCGCAAGAGAGCGCCGGCGGATGGACGCTGCACGGTACGAAGATTCGCGTGCTCGATCCGTCGTCGGCCGACACGTACATCGTATCGGCGCGCACGCGCGACGAGGGTGTCGCGCTCTTCTTGGTTCCCGCGAGTTCTGCGAATCTCGAACGCTCGGCCTTTCCAAGCGACGACGGTCACGACGTCGCGGAGCTGCGCTTCGACGGCGTGCGGCTGGATCGCGACGCCTTGCTGGTTCGCGCCGGCGACGGGCTGGAGGTGTTGGAAGCCGGCATCGATGCGGCGACCGCCGCGCTGTGTGCGGAGGCGCTTGGTCTATGCGCGGTGATGCTTGAGACAACCGTCGAGTACCTGAAAATGCGCCAGCAATTCGGCGTGCCGCTCAGTTCGTTCCAGGCATTGCAGCACCGCATGGCGGAGATGTATATCGAACTCGAGTTGATGCGCTCGATGGCATATTTTGCCGCGAAGACACTCGAGGACGAAACGGACCCGTTTGCACGCAAGCGGGGAATCTCGGCGGCCAAGGCGCAGATCGCGAAGTCCGGACGATTCATCGGGCAACAGGCGATTCAGCTGCACGGCGCAATCGGCATGAGCGAGGAATACAAAATCGGACACTACTTCAAGCGGATGACCTTCGTCGAGCGCTTATTGGGCGATCGCGATTATCATCTCCGCCGCTACGTCGAGCTGAGCTACACCGCCCCGCGAGAGGCTGTCGTCACCGCGTGGTAAGACTGCGCTACTTCGCATGCTGATCTCGGAAGTGGCTGAGCAAGTCGTCAGCGGGCTTGCAACCGGCGCGATCATTGCCAGCATGGCGCTAGCGCTCGTGCTCATCTATCGTTCGATGAACGTCATCAATTTCGCCCAAGGCGAGATGGCGATGTTTTCGACGTTCATCGCGTATACGTTGATCGATCGCGGCGTGCCGATCTGGATCTCCTTTGCGCTCACCGTGCTCATTGCGTTTGCGGGCGGCGTGGCAATCGAACGCATTGTGATCCGTCCCATCGAGCGCGCGTCGCCGCTGACGATCGTGATCGTTTCGCTTGGATTACTGATCTCGATCAACGGCCTCGCTGGTTGGATTTGGGGCTATCAAGTGCATTCGTTTCCGAGTCCGTTCCCGCAGACGACCTTTCGGCTGGGTCCGCTGGTGCTCTCAGCGCAGGATCTCGGCGTGATCGTCACGTGTCTGGGCATGCTCTTCGTGCTGTGGTTTTTCTTCGGCCGCACGCGCCTTGGACTAGCGATGCGTGCCGCGGCGCTCTATCCGACGGAGAGTCGCGTGCTCGGAATCCGCGTAGGGTGGATGCTCGCGCTCGGATGGGGGCTAGCTGCGGTGGTTGGCGCCATCTCCGGAGTCATGATCGCGCCGATCGTCTTTCTTGAGCCGAATATGATGACAGGACTTGTCGTCTACGCATTTGCGGCTGCCGTGCTCGGCGGCATCGATAGTCCGGTAGGGGCCGTGCTGGGTGGATTGATCCTTGGCGTAGCGCTCAACCTGATGGGAACATACGTCTCGTTTATCGGCACGGACCTCCGATTACCGGCGGCGTTCTTGATCATCGTGCTCGTGCTCGTCATACGGCCTAGCGGATTTTTCGGAAAACGGAGCGTGACCCGCGTATGAACCTGAAAGCGCGTCCTCTCGTTCCCGTCATCGCGGCCGTCGTGCTCTTTACCGTGCTGCCGTTCGTGATTCCGTCGTTCCTCACGTTTCAATTTGCGTTTGCCGGCGCGTACGCGTGCGCGATTTTGGGGCTGACGGTTTTGACCGGAACGAACGGGCAAATCTCGCTCGGGCAGGGTGCATTTATGGCTGCCGGTGGATATACCCTGGCAATCCTCGTGCACAGTGCGGGATGGCCGCCGGAATTGGCGATTCCGATAGCGGCCGTGGTCGCCTTCGTGCTAGGCGGTGTCGTCGGGCTGATTGCATTGCGTCTCACCGGCGCGTATCTTGCACTTGCAACGTTTGCCCTTGCGGTTTCGGTGTCACCGTTGATCAAGCGCTTCGCGTGGATCACCGGCGGTGCGCAAGGCGTGACACTGCCCTTCTCGCGCGACTCGAGAGTGCTCTATGCCGAGACATGGGGAATCGCCGCATTGCTGCTACTCATCACGTGGTTCATGCTGCGTGGGCGCATCGGGCGCAGCTTGCGAGCGCTTCGCGACAACGAGATCGCGGCCGCCTCGTTCGGAATCGATCCGGTTCCCTACAAAACGTTCGCATTTGCGCTCAGCGCGGCCTACGCCGGAATCGCGGGAGCGCTGGTTGCAACCGCCACTGCCTACGTCAGTCCCGACACCTTCGGATTACAACTCTCGCTCACGCTGATCATCGGCGTCGTGATCGGCGGTCTCGACTCGCTATGGGGCGCTGTCATCGGCGGCCTAGTCGTCGAGTTCTTGCCCCTCGCCGCGCAGTCGATCAACGTCGCCGCCACGTCACTCGTCTACGGTATCGCACTCATCCTCGTTATGATCCTCATGCCCGGCGGGATTGCCGGCGCACTTCGCACGCTCAGTAGGAGGTAACCATGCACTTTTCTCGTCGTCTCGGCGTGCTCGCGATCGCTTCGACATTGATCGCGGGATACTTCATCGGTGCCCCTCGTGTCGCGCTCGGCGATGCACCAGGCGTTACCAGTTCGCAGATTCTGATCGGAGGCACGCATCCGTTTAGCGGTCCGGCTGCGGCCTATGGAACGATTTCCCAGGGTATCCAAGCATATTTCGCATACGTCAACGGTCGCGGTGGCATCAACGGCCGGAAGATCGTCTATAAAGACGTGGACGACGGCTACAATCCGGCACAGACCGTTCAGCTCGTCAAGCAGCTGGCTGAACAAGACCAGGTTTTTGCATTCTTCAATACACTGGGGACGGCGCCGAACGTCGCGGTGCAGCCGTATCTGAATCAGCAGAAAATACCGCAGCTCTTCATCGCGACGGGAGCGACGCAATTTGGCCTAGAGGGAACCAAGTATCCGTACACGCTGCTTTTCAACCCCGATTATCAATCAGAGGCGCAGATCTTCGGCAAAGACCTCATTGCGCACAACAAGAACGCCAAGGTAGCGATCCTCTATCAAAACGACGACTTCGGCCAGGACTACGTCACCGGGTTCCAACGGGCTATCGCAGGTAAGGGACCCACCGTCGTGAAGACCGCGTCGTACGAAGTGACCGATGCCGACGTCGGCTCGCAGATGCAAGCGCTCAAAGCCAGCGGTGCCGACACGCTATTGATCGCCGCGACGCCGAAGTTCGCGGTGCAAGGGATGGTCATCAAAGCCAAGCTCGGTTGGAGTCCGTTTACCTACCTCACCGACGTATCGGCGGCGCAATTCCTCATGCAGGCTGCGACCAAGGCCGGCGGCGCCGGAGCAACCAACGGTATCGTCACGGCCGAATACGTGCTCGATCCGACCAACAAGGGCATGGCCGGCGCGCCGGGCATGAAGCTGTACCGCGAAATTCTATCGAAGTACGCTCCGAAAGCCGACCCCAACAACGCCTTCATCATGTACGGCGTCGCTGCCGCGTATACGATGGTCGATGCACTCACGCACGCAGGCAAAAATCCGACGCGCGAATCGCTGATGAACGCGGCTCTCCACCTTAACGAAAAGAATCCGTTCTTCATCGACGGCGTCACGCTAAGCACCTCGCCCAACGATCGCTTCCCGATTCGCCAAGAACAGCTCGGGAAGTATATGAACGGACTGTTCGTGCCTTACGGCTTCGTGATCGACGCGCGCAAATAGGTGCTCTTATCGGTTCGTAACCTGACCCTCCGGTTCGGCGGCGTCACCGCGCTCTCCGACGTCTCGTTCGACGTCAAGCGCGGTGAGGTCGCCGGACTGATCGGCCCGAACGGCGCCGGTAAAACGACCTGCTTCAACTGCATCACGCGGCTCTACGATCCCGCCTCAGGCGGGATCAGCGTGGACGGTGAGGACGTGCTCCGCTTGCCGGCGCACGCGATAGCGAAAAAGAGAATCGCACGCACGTTTCAAAACGTCGCGCTCTTCGATCGCCTTAGCGTGCTTGACAACGTCATGATCGGGGCGACTGCTGCCGCGTCGACGGAGGGGCAGTCGCGCGAGCTCGCGCACGCGGCTCTTGCGTACATGGAACTTGAATCCATTGCCAAAACATACGTAGCATCGCTTCCGTTCCCCACGCGCAAGGCCGTCGAACTTGCGCGCGCGATCGCCGGGAAACCGCAGTTGCTGTTGCTCGATGAGCCGGCTTCGGGCCTGCGGCACGACGAGGTTGACGGGCTCGCGCGGCGGATCGCGAAGCTTGCTGCCGATTGGGAAATGACCGTGCTGATGGTCGAACACCACATGGGTCTGGTGATGCAGATGTGCACGCACATCATAGTGCTCGATTCGGGCCGTCTATTGGCCGATGGAACGCCGCAGGATGTACAGCGCAATCCGGCAGTGATCGAGGCGTATCTGGGAACGGCCAGCTAATATGGCATTACTCGAGGCAACCGCAATGCACGCGCGCTATGGCGAGCGTGATGCGCTGCACGGCATCGATCTGCGAGTGGAACCGGGCGAGATCGTTGCGCTGCTTGGTGCCAATGGCGCCGGAAAGACGACGACGTTTCGCGCGCTTACCGGCGCGGTCAAAACGAGCGGCGAAGTCCGCTTCGACGGTTCGGCGTTCACCGGCGCGCCGGAGGATGCGGCACACCTCGGCATCGCGCATGTTCCGGAGGGACGCGGAACCCTGTCGTCACTTACCGTTGCAGAGAACCTGAGGCTCGGCGCATATACGCATCGCCATCGCGAGCAGGAGCGCGAAACCTACGATCGCGTGCTTGCATACTTTCCGCGGCTACGCGAACGCACCGCGCAAGCCGCGGGAACGCTGTCGGGCGGAGAACAGCAGATGCTTGCAATCGCACGCGCGCTGATGATGCGACCGCGGCTGCTCCTGCTCGATGAACCTTCGCTCGGGCTTGCGCCGATGATCGTCCGCGAGATCTTCGATCTGCTGCTGCAGATCAATGCTCGCGATGGCGTCGCGATCTTGGTTGCCGAGCAAAACGCGAAGATCGTGCTTTCCTCGTCATCGCGCGCCTACGTGCTCGAAACCGGCCGCGTGGCCGTCGAAGGCCGCAGCGCCGATCTCGTTGATGACGAGCGCATTCGGCGCTCCTATCTCGGCTACTAGAGCTGGAGCTGACTCCTTGGGGTCTTGACTATAGTTATAGTACTATTATACTAGGTTTATGCCTCTTCTGTGCGTGGTTCTCGCCGCGGCGATCGCACCCAGCCCGTCGCCGACACCGCGGCTGCGCACTTGGGTCTATGCACGCGCGTATGACGCGCGCTACCTCCAGGCGAGCACGTTGCCGGGCGGCGGTCAACCGAACCAAACCGACGAGAACGCCTTTGCGATCGTGCACGCCGACTACGCGGTCGGCAACGGATTGAGTGCCGGCGGCACCTATGCGTTTAGCGATCCCAACGCGCTCGCGGGCGTGAGCGATCTCAACCAACTGCAAGAAAGCTATCTCGCATTTAAGAGCGCTAACGTCGTCGTCAAGGCCGGCAATCAATACTTCAATTCACCGTGGGCCGATACGCACTTCAAGCTCGGCCTCGCACCGACGGCGTTCCAAGGCGTGGACGCACGTTACACGAGCGGCGGCTGGACATTCGAAGCGGCCGATATGACGCGCTTCATGAGCCGCACATCGAGTGCGTTTACGCGGACAAACCTCCTCACGCCCGTCGCGGGCGGCATCAACACCAGCGGGTTCACCTACGGGCGCATTACCTATGTGCCGCCCAATGCCAACGCCGCACTCAGCGCCTACGCGTACGACATGGACGATATGGCCGCGTTTGTGTGGCTGAGCGGCTTTGCATCGCTGAATTCGCACGGATGGCAGCCGTTCGTTGGAGCGCAGGGCGGTGCCGAAACCAATGCCGGGATGGCGTACCTTGGCATCGTGCGCAGTTCGATCGCCGGTTTCATCGTCGGCGCGACGCCCTCGCGCAACGTCACGCTCAGCGCCGCCTTCGATGCGATCCCGTGGAGGCGCACGTCACTCGTGTTGCCGAATGGGGCATCGTGCACGTCGGCCGGCTACTTTCTTCCGCTCGGCGTCGGACAATGCGGGAACAACGCCAACGGCACGAAGGAGCTCTATTACGGCGGATGGGCAAGCCCGTACAGCGACGGTTATGCGACCGACCCAATGTACACCAGTCCTCTGCTGGAAGGGCCGGTGGACCGGCGCAGTCCCGGCACGTCGCAGGCGCTCATCGGTGTTTACACCTCGGTCAACCGTCGCCTGACGTATACCGAGAGCTACTATTGGTTCGATTATTCCAATCCGCTTGCAACGCAGGCGACGACCGAATGGGACAACGTCCTCGCCTACTATTTCAGCGCGATCACTCCGGGACGCTATCGCGGGTTGCTCTTCCGCTACGGCTACGTACAACAACACAAATCCAACGTCGCCTACGCCAACGGCGATAGCTTTCTCGGCGGCGTGCCGATCACGCGGTACAGCCGCTTCCAGCTAGAATATGCAATGTAAATCGACCGCGAGGTATATTGAGCGCTATGGCACGTAAGCCGAGTGCTACGCTCACCGACGCCGAGCTGCGTATTATGCGTGTGCTTTGGACGCGCGGTGAGTCGACCAATATGGAGATCGTGAACGCGATCGTCGATCCGCCGCTCGCTCGCAACACGGTCATGACCACGCTCGGCGTCCTCGAGCGCAAGGGTTACGTGAAGCACCGGACCGACGGCCGGACCTTCATCTATAGCACGCTCGTTCCGGAAGACCGGGCGCGCGGCACCGCGCTCGAGAGCGTGCTGCGCCGCTTCTTCGACGGCTCGGCCGAGCAGCTCGTCGTCAAACTGCTCGATGCCGAGTACCTCTCGCACGCCGAACGGAAGCGGATTCAGAAACTCGTCGACGAAGCGGTCGACGAATGAGCCTCGTTGCGCTCGCCGCCCGCCTTCTTCCCCTCGCCGCACTTGCCGGTCTTGCAGCAGGCGCAATCGGCTTCGGGCTCTTGCTCGCGCTGCTGCGCGGCGGACTCTTTCGAGCGCAAGCCAACGCGCGCTTTGCGCTGTGGTTTGGACTAATGGTCGCGCTTGCGTGTACCACACCGGCCGTACTCCTGAGCGGGTCGTTATCGTTGCAGCGCGTGCCCACCGTGGTGGTATCTTCGCACGTCATACCTGCTGTGCAAACCGCTACGGCATTGAACCTCGCGCCGGCAATCGGGCTGATCTGGCTCGCCGGATTTCTGGTCTCATTGCTTCGTCTGGGCCTCGGCATGCTGCGTTTGCGGCATATCCGCCGCTGCGCGGAGCCGATCGAGATGCGCTCCGGCTCGCGTGGGCCCGTGAGCGTTCTGGCGTCGGAGTATTTCGCGATGCCGGTAGCGCTGGGATATCGTCGTCCGGCAATCCTCGTTCCGCGCGCGATGCTCGCGCTCGAGCGCGAGACCGATTTCGAGAACGTCGTGCTGCACGAACTCGAGCATCTTCGGCGCTTCGACGATGTGACGGCGCTGGTGCAAGCGCTGTGCATCAGCGCGCTCTGGTTCAATCCGTTCGCCTACGCGATTGGCGCTCGAATGAGCATCGAGCGTGAAATGGCGTGCGACGAGGCGGTCGTTGCGGGTACCGGACGGCGCGCCGGCTACGCCGCGACGCTGTGGAAGATCGCGGTCGCTGCATCCGATGCGGTCGCGCCGGCACTCACCTCGGCCTTTAGTTCCGGCCCGCACACCGAGCCGCGGCTGACCAATTTGCTCGTGACGCGCGCCGGATCAACGGCAACCACGCGCAAACCGCTGCTGTTTGCCGTGCTCCTAACGTCGGCATTCGTCGCGTCTGCGGCGCTTGCGCCGGCGATGGTGCTGCAAGCCTCGCCGATCCAAGGTTTCACCAGCCTGCGCCTGCCCGACGGAACAACACTCGTCATCGGCGGACGCCGTCCGGACGACGCGCAGTACGCCGACATGCAAGTCTACGACGCGCACGGAAC
Organism: Vulcanimicrobiota bacterium; assembly: GCA_963703325.1. Classification (GTDB taxonomy): domain Bacteria; phylum Vulcanimicrobiota; class Vulcanimicrobiia; order Vulcanimicrobiales; family Vulcanimicrobiaceae; genus Aquilonibacter. The sequence continues at coordinate 27,457 of OY969805.1, forward strand.
GCGCACGGCGGTCGTTCCGATGCCATTGCCGCGCTGGTCGGCAACCGCTACACTGCGGAGCGACGGCCAAGTCCTGATCAAGGGCGGCGCAAACGCGACCGGCACGTTGCGCTGTAAACTGATCTACGACCCGCGAACGCACCGCCTCATCGAGACGTAGAAGAGACTTAGAACGGATATATTGGCGGCGTATCGTGTTCGGTCGACCAGTGCCACGTCGTGTACTCGTCGAGCGACGCGTGACCGCCTTGACGGCTGCCGTTGCCGGATGCGCCCACGCCGCCAAACGGGATGCGCGGGTCGTCGTTCACGGTTTGGTCGTTGATGTGAACCATACCGGTGCGCAAGCGCTTGGCAATCTGGCGCGCCCGCGGTAGCGATGCCGAGTGCACCGCTGCCGACAGTCCGTACTCGGTCTTGTTGGCAAGCGCGATCGCCTCTTCGTCCGACGCAAACGTCGTGATCGGTGCAACCGGTCCAAAGATCTCTTCGTCGAATGCACGCATGCCGGGGGTCACGCCCGTCAAAACGGTCGCTGCATAAAAGTTGCCCTCGTGCGTACCGCCGGCGGCGACCTTCGCGCCTTTTGCGACCGTCTCTTTGACGATGCGATCGACGCGTTCGCGCTGTGCGTCGTTGATGATCGGGCCCAAATGCACTTGGCCTTCGGCGGGATCGCCGACGACGAGGTTGCGCGCGTGTTCGGCGAGCGCGACCGCATATTTCTCGGCGATGCTTTCGTGGACGAGATGACGGCTCGCCGCCATGCAGATTTGACCCTGGTGCAGGAACGAACCCCACGCGCCGCAGCGGGCGGCGGCCTCGATATCCGCGTCTTCAAGCACGATGAACGGACTATTCCCCCCGAGCTCGAGTGAAACGCGCTTGAGCGTGCGGCCTGCGGCTTCACCGATCTTACGGCCGACCGCGGTCGAACCGGTGAACGCGATCATCGCGACATTGGGATCTTCGACCAAAGCTTCGCCCGGCTCCACGTCGCCGGGTACGACGCCGAGCACGCCTTGCGGCAGGCCCGCTAGCTCGAACAAGCGCGCAATCAAAATGCCGGAACACACGCTAGTCTGCTGATTCGGTTTGAGCACCACGCTGTTCCCGAATGCCAGCGCCGGGATAACCGCGCGCATGCACAGGATCAACGGAAAGTTGAACGGGCCGATGACGCCGACCACGCCGAGCGGAACGCGTTCGACGACGCTGCGAAAGCCGTCCTTATCGACGATCGTCTCTTCAAATGCGGCGGTCTCGAGATCGCCGATGATCTTGTCGAAATAGCCGGCCGTCAGAACGTGGACTTCGAATTGCGACTTCGGGACCGTCGAACCGGCTTCGCGCACGAGCCACCACACGAATTCATCCGTGTGCTCGGTGAGCAACGCTCGCGCTCGTTTCAGCATTGCGGCGCGATCCTGACGCGACGTCGCTGCCCACGCCGGCTGGTGCGCGGCCGCCGACGCGGCGGCGGAATGAACGTCGGCTGCCGAGGCGGTGCCGGCCGTGCCGAGCGACGCGCCGGTCGATTTGTTCGTGACGGCCATCTGCCCGCTGCCTTGTCGCCAGCCGTCCGAATAGATCTTGCCCGACCAGTCGAGGTCGTGGAGCAAGCCGTGTGAAGTTGAAGTCGTCGTCATGAGCGTACCTTTCGTAATCCGGCGGTCTCAAATGGAAGGCCGACGTAGTTTTCGGCTAAGCTGGTAGCTGCAGTGCGAGAACTGGTGACGTAGTCGAGCTCGGCGAGCTGCACGCGCTGGTCGAATGGCGCATGCTCGTCGAAGCGGTGCAGCATCCGGGTCATGTACATGGAGAAACGCTGCGTCTTCCAGACGCGCCGCAGACATGTCTGCGAGTACGCGTCGAGCAGCGCCGTCTCACCGCTTTCGTAGTATGCTTCGAGCGCTTCGGCGAGCACGCGCACGTCCGCAATGGCGAGATTCATACCCTTTGCGCCGGTCGGCGGTACGATGTGCGCAGCGTCGCCGGCGAGAAAGAGGCGCCCGTAGCGCATCGGATCGCACACGAAGCTTCGCATCGGCGTCACGCCTTTTTGCAGCATCTTCCCAGGTCGCACGTCGGGTCCACCGCGATCGCTGCCCAGCCGTTCACGCAGTTCGGCCCAGATTCGTTCGTCGGGCCACAGCGCCAGATCTTCATCGTTGCGGCACTGGAGGTACATTCGGCTGATCGTGCGCGAGCGCATCGACACGAGTGCAAAACCACGCTCGTGATTGACGTAGATCAGTTCTTCGCTGACCGGCGGCGTTTCGGCCAAAATGCCAAGCCATCCGAATGGAAAGCTGTGATCGTAGATCGTCATTGCATCGGACGGAATCGCCTCACGTGCCACGCCGTGGAAGCCGTCGCAGCCGGCGATGAAGTCGGCATGAACGATGTGCTCGGCGCCGCCGGCGTCGCGATAACGCACCGACGGTTCGTCCCCGGCGTCGATCGCGACCGCAGAGCACTCGAAGCGGATCGGCGCGCCCGTAGCTAGCCGTGCGGCAATGAGATCCTTGACGACCTCTTGCTGTCCGTACACCGTGACCGTCTTACCGTCGGTCAAATCCGGAAAATCGATACGAACGCTACGATCGTTGAAGCGCAGGGCGATGCCGCGATGCACCAGACCCTCGCGGCGCATGCGCTCGCCGACACACGTCTCGTTGAGGAGTTCCGAGGTGCCGTGTTCGAGCACGCCGGCACGCACGCGGCTCTCGACGTAGTCGCGGCTGCGCGACTCGACGATCACCGATTCGATACCGGAGCGCTGAAGTAGATGCGCCAGCATCAGCCCGGCGGGACCGGCGCCGATGATCGCCACTTGGGTGCGGAGCGTCTCGCTCACGTGGCGTGGCTCATTCGCACGACCGCCTTGACGACGCGGCCGGATTCTGCGTCTTCGATGGCATCATTGAGCTCTTCGAACGGATAGTAGCGGATCAGCCGATCGAACGGAAAGCGTCCGTCGCGGTACAGCTCGATCAGCATCGGGATGAACGTCTTCGGATTCGCATCGCCTTCGACGATGCCGCGCAGCGTGCGTCCCGCGGTCATGAGGTGCAGCACGTCGAGCGTCATCTCGCTGCCGGCCGGAGCAGCGCCGAGGATTCCGCAGACACCGCGTGGCGCGAGACTCTCAACCGCTTGGCGAATCACCGACGCACTGCCGGTCGCTTCGAGCGCAAAATCCACTCCCACGCCCGTAAGCCTCACAACCTCCTCCGAGGGATGTCCTACCGATGGGTTCACGGTGTGGGTCGCGCCGAGTTCGCGCGCCAGGACCAAGCGTGATTCGAGCACATCGACCGCGATGATCGGCGACGCGCCCACCGATGCCGCAGCCATCACCGCGCTCAGCCCGACCGAGCCGGCACCGAAGACCGCGAACGATTGGCCGCGCGCAATTTTGAACGCGTTGAGCACGGCGCCTGCGCCGGTTTGCAGGCCGCATGCGAGCGGTGCGAGCAACTCCAGCGGCACGTCTTTCGAAACTTTCACGACGTTGCGCTCGTTGCAGAGCGCAAAGTCAGCGAACGACGATTGCCCGAAAAAATTGCCGTGAATGGCGCCGCTGCCATTGGAGATCGGCGTCGTCCCGTCAGTGCGCGCGGCGGCGAAGTTCCGGCCGAAGAAATCGTAACAGTAGGTCGCGGCGTTCGCTACGCAGCTTGGGCACGTTCCGCACGAGTTATAACTCATCACCACGTGATCGCCCGGCACGACGCTGGTAATGGCGGAACCTGCCTTGACGACGACGCCCGCGCCTTCGTGGCCCAGCACGACGGGCTGCGGAACGGGGAAGGCTTGATCGCGCATCGCGATGTCGGTGTGGCAAACGCCGGTCGCAACCACGCGCACGAGGATCTCGTCGTCGCGCGGCGCTTCGAGTTCGAGCGCTTCAAGCGACATCGGCGAGCGCACCGCGCGGGTCACGGCGGCGGTGATGTTCACGTTTGCGCGCTTTCCTTCGCAGCGCGCTTGTCGCGAAAGAGGAGGCGGTAGCCGATCGGCATGAGCTGCACGCCCGAACGAGCCGTGATCGTGCCCCAGATTCCACGCGGAATCCACAATGAGAAGACGAGTGCCGACGCGCCAAGCGTAATCAGGTACCATACGCCGGATGAGCCGAAGAGACTTTCGACAATGAAGAAGACGATGGCTCCGATGATTGGGCCTTCGAACGTCCCGAGGCCGCCGACCAGCGTCATGAAGATCATGTACGCCGTCCACTGCACGCTGAAGAACGTTTTGGGTTGAAACGTGATCAGCGTCGAGAGCGTCAACGCACCTGCCGCGGCGCAGCCCGCTGCCGCCAGCACGAAGATCGTACGCTTTGTTGCCATCACCCGCACGCCGACCGACGCCGCCGCTTCCTCGTTATCGCGAATCGCTTGCACGGAAGCGCCCATCCGGCTGCGCAGCAGCGCGAACACGAGCGCAAGGAAGATCGCCATCGCACCGAGGGCAAACCAGTAGTTATTTGCCTGCCGCACATCGGGCGCGAAGGCGGAGAGCGCGATAAGCGACGTCCCGGTTTCGCCGTTAATCAAAGTGTCCAGGTTGACAAGCAGGTGCGCGAGCTCTGCAAACACCCACATACCGATGGCGAATTCACCGCCGCGCAAGCGCAGCGCCAGCGGTGACAGCGCAAGCGCGAGTACGGCGACGATGACCGGAGCCAGCGCAATGGCAGGATAGACCGGCATACCGGCGTCAGAAAGGCGAATCGTGAGGTACGCACCCAGACCGAAGAACGCTTGCTGCCCCACCGAAACCAGGCCGGCATAGCCGGCGAGCGCGTTCCACATGACGGCGAGAATGATATAGATGAAAAGCGTGGTAAGCCGGCTGGTCCAATATGATCCGAGAAACAGCGGACCAAACGCCAGAATCGCGATGACGCCGGCCAGGCCGATGATCGTGATGATGGAGACGCTACTCCAACGTCGTACCGAAACCGATTCGGTCATGCGGGCTGGCTCCTTCGAAGGGCTTTGAGCCGGCTCAGCGAGAAGCCGCCCGCGGCAAAAAATCGCGCCGCGAGCACGCAGAAGAACAGCAAGTGTCCGGCGATGAGGAAGCCTTGCGGATTGACTTGCGCACCAAGACTCTGCGCAACGCCGAGCGCAATCGCACCGAGCAGCGTTCCCCAGAGCGATCCGGTGCCCCCGATCACCACCGCCTCGAACGCAAAGATCAATTGTGCGCCGCCCGAGTAGGGATCGAAGGTCGCTCGCATGCCCAGGAACGCGCCGGCGATCGCAACCGTACCGAGCGCGATCGCCGCGGCGGCCGCATAGACGGATCGCGAATTGATGCCCATGAGTTCCGACGTGTCGGGATCTTCCGCGGTCGCGCGGATCGCTCGCCCGAGCGGTGCATATTTGAGGAAGAGCTGCAGGCCGACGATCAACACGATCGCCACGCCCAAGGTCAACAATCCGAGTTGGCCGACGGTCACACCACCGGGTAGCGCCCAGCTCTTATAGGACAGGTCGCCGATGTCGGGCGCCAGCGATCGCGTATCAGCGCCGAAGCGTTCGAAAAGCAGGTTGTCGATGATGATCGCGATGCCGAAGGTGCTCAGCAGCGGCGTGAGCGGGCCCGAGCGCAGGCTGCGGTCGAGGACCGTTCGCTGCAAAATCCATCCCAACGCAGCCATCATTGGAACGACGATCAGCAGCGCGATGAACGGTGACACCGCGAGCTGTTCGGTTATGTACCACACCAGGAATGCAGCGAGAATGGCGAGGCTGCCGTGCGCGAGATTGATGATGCGCATGACGCCGTACATGAATGAAAGACCGCAGGCGACCAATGCATAGTAGCCGCCCAGCAAGATGCCTTGGACGATTTGATCGATCACGCTTCCACCTCGAGCGTGGCGGGGCGCCGTAAGCCAAAGTACGCTTCCGTGATTTGCTCCTTTGTAACATCCGAGGTCCGGCCTTCGAGCACGATGCGGCCTTCCAGCATGCAGACGACACGGGTCGAGATGCGCAAGACGCGGCTGAGGTCTTGCTCCACCAGTACGATTGTTGCGCCGCTTGCAATCACCGTTTGGAGCGATTCGTAGACCGCGTTCACGGCAACCGGGGAAAGCCCGAGCGAGACTTCGTCGATGAGCAGCAAACGCGGATTGGTCATCAGCGCGCGGCCGATCGCCGTGGCTTGCTGCTGTCCGCCGGAAAGATCGTTGCCCTTGCGCTGGACAAGCGGTTGCAGCATTGGGAATGCCTCGAGCACGGTCGCGTAATTCCACGGACGCTTACGGCCGGTGCGTCCCGCCACCAGCAGATTCTCTTCCACCGTCATCTCGCCGAAGAGACGCCGTCCTTCGGGCACCAGCGCGATGCCGGCGCGCGTTCGCTTGTTGGCGGGAACGCTGCTGATGTCGGTTCCTTCGAAGATGATCTTCCCGGACGATGCCTTGTGAGCGCCGGCAATCGTGCGAAGCAGCGTTGTCTTACCGGCGCCGTTTGCCCCAACCAGCGCCAGTATCTCGCCCTGCGGCACAGCGAACGATACACCTCGAACGGCTTTGAGCAACCCGTGGCGCGCATCGAGCGCTTCGACGCTGAGCACGTTCATGCAACGCCGCTTCCGAGATAGGCTTCGATGACGGCCGGATGCGCGAGCGCCTCTTCCGGCTTGCCCTGTGCGATCACGACGCCGGAGTCCATACACACGAGCCGGTCGATGACTTGCAGCAAGACGTGCAAGATGTGCTCGATCCACACGATGGTAATGCCGGTCGATCGCAGCTGGAGAATGATCGTGACCAGTTCGCTCGCTTCCGCGTCGGTCAGTCCGGCACCGATTTCATCGAGCAAGAGCACCTTGGGGTTCGTCGCTAGCGCTCGCGCAAGCTCCAAACGTTTACGATCGAGGAGGCCAAGCGTCGCTGCGGTGCGGTTCGCGCTGCTCAACATTCCACACAGGTCGAGCGACGCGATGCTCGCTTTGTAGCCCTCGGCGCGCGTGCAGCTTCCGCCGCTCGATGCCGCGACGAAGACGTTTTCGAAAACCGTCATGTCGACGAACGGACGCGGTACCTGATGCGAGCGCCCAATACCCATGCGGCATCGCGCGGCTGCATCGGCGCGAGAGACGTCGAGACCGTCGAGGCTAACACTGCCGGCAGAAAGCGGATAGGTTCCGGCAAGCAGATTGAGCAGGGTGGTCTTGCCGGCGCCGTTTGGCCCCACGATCCCGACGGCTTCATTGCGCGAAACTTCAAAATCGACGCGATCGACGGCGATGAAGTTCCCGAATCGTTTGGTCGCGCCGGTAGCGCTGAGAACGTGGCTTGCGTCCACCTTTTAGATCGCCCGCAGCGCGGTCAAATCTTTGCCGCCGATTGCTAAGACGGTCTGCGCGACCGATCCGATGTGCGCCCGCATCGTACGCTCCGCGTCGTCTTCGTTGTGCGCGACGATCGCTTGCACGATCGCCTCATGTTCGTTGAGTGATTGCGCGATGCGCCCCGGCTGCAACACCGTGCGAAATTGGTAGCGCACGGCTTGCGACTGCAACGACGACAGCAGCATTGTTGCCGTTTCATGATTCGCGATCTCGAGAACCGTGCGATGAAGCTTCGTGTTGAGCTGCGAATACGCGAGAAGATCGCCCGAATCGTAGCAAGCACGCATCTCGCCGATGATGCCGCGCAGCGCGCGTTCACCGTCGCCATCGATGCGCTTGGCCGCGCAGCGCGCAACAAGGCCTTCGAGTGCGGCGCGCGTTTCGAGGATTTCCACCGCTTCCAGCGCGGTATACGTTCGCACGCGCACGCCGCGATTGGGCTCGCGCACGAGCAGCCGCTGTTGCTCGAGGTGCGCGAACGCGGTGCGGATCACGGAGCGATTGGTGTTCAGATCCCTAGCAAGGTCTTGCTCCACCAAGCGCTCGTTCGGGGCGAGATCGCCCGATGCGATCGCACGCCGAATATGCTCGGCAATGTCAGATGCAGAGCGGGCGCGTGCAGGATCGTCTGCAAGTCCGTGAAAAATCGTCGCCATGATTGTCGACAATGTTGGCAACGAGTTTGTTTCCCTCCTGGTGATTTCTCGCAATGGTTGATTATCAAGAGTGCGCGCGTCTCGGGGTTGCGACGATTTACGAGGCGTCGGGTAAAGAGGGCCTAATTGATCTTGCGCTCCATCAGCTCGTTCCGCATAGTCGCGCGGCGGGCCCCGCACGCACGGTGCGCTGTTCGCAAGACGACAATTTAATGGTGCACGCAGCGATCGAGCGTATCGCGCGCGGGGATATCGTCGTGCTGACGATGCCCGAACCGCGAGCGGTCGCCCTCGTCGGGGACCTCCTGCTCACGCAAATGATCGCGGCCGGCGCAGCAGGCGTCTTGGTGGACGCAGCGGTGCGCGACGCCGAGGATCTGGCGTCGATGGCTGTGCCCGTCTGGGCGCGTTGGATACGGGTGCGGGGTGCGAAGAAGGCGATTCCCGGAGAGCTCGACGTCCCGGTCGATGTCGGCGGTACACGGATTTCGCCCGGCGATCTCGTCGTGCTCGATGCCGATGGTGCGTGTGCGATTCGCAGCGATCGCGTGGACGAGGTCCTCGTCGCGTCGCGCAAGCGCATTGAAAGCGAAAGCCGAAACCGCGAGCGCTATGCGCGCGGCGAGCACTCGTACGACATCAACGATCTGCGCAAATTGGTCGAAGGCTCGCGCGCGTGAGGCAACGCGCGATCCCCTGCACGTTGATGCGCGGCGGGACGTCGAAGGGTCCATTTTTTCTCGCGAGCGATTTGCCGGACGATACGGCCGTGCGCGATGCGGTGCTGCTCGCAGCGATGGGCTCACCCGACGTGCGTCAGATCGACGGCGTCGGCGGCGCGGATACGCTCACCAGTAAAGTCGCGATCGTCGGTCCTTCGAGCCGGCCCGACGCGGATGTCGACTATCTCTTCTTACAAGTCGTCGTCGGCGAAGCGCGCGTGGACGCGTCGCAGAACTGCGGCAACATGCTGGCGGGCGTCGGACCGTTCGCGATCGAGCGCGGCCTGATTGCCGCAACGGCGCCACGAACGAGCGTGCGAATCCACATGGTCAACACCGCCTCGATTGCCGTCGCGCATATCCAAACGCCTGACGGTCACGTCCGCTACGACGGCGATGCGCGCATCGACGGCGTTCCCGGAACCGCGGCGCCGATCGACATCGATTTCCTCGATGTTGCCGGGGGAAGCTGCGGCGCGCTGTTGCCGTCGGGAAATGCTCGCGACGTCATCGCCGACACCGACGTGACCCTGATCGATAACGGCATGCCGGTCGTGGTGATGCGCGCATCGGACTTCGGACAAACGGGCGATGAAACGCCCGAAGACATGGAAGCCGATGGCGCGCTGCGCGCCAGGGTCGAAGCGATACGGTTGGAAGCCGGCAAGCGCATGAAGTTGGGCGATGTGACCAAGAAAACCGTGCCGAAGATGTGCCTTGTCGCCCCCGCGCGCAACGGCGGCGACATCTCGACACGCATGTTCATTCCGCACAAAGTCCACAAAGCGATCGGCGTCTTCGGAGCGGTCAGCGTTGCGACCGCGTGCGCTCTTCCGGGATCGATCGCGTCGGAGATCGCTCCCTCAGGTGGAGACGGCGCGCGCAGTTTTGAGATCGAGCATCCGACCGGCTTTTTCACCGTCTCGATGGAGATCGAGTCCGGCCCATCCGGCCCGCACGTGCAACGTTCGGCGCTGCTGCGCACGGCGCGGGCGCTGATGGCGGGTGACCTCTTTATTCCCGGTGACGTTTGGAGGAACGGCTCCCTGTGATCATCGATTGCCACGGCCACTACACGACCGCGCCCGAGGCGTTGCAAACCTTCCGTGCCGCGCAGATCGCGGGGCTGTCCGACGCGCCGCTGCCCTCGCCACTGGAGCCGAATATCAGCGACGACGAGATCCGTACCAGCCTCGAGAACGCGCAACTGAAGTTCTCGCGCGAGCGCGGCACCGACGTGACGATTTTCTCGCCGCGGGCGTCGGCGATGGCCCATCATATCGGAACGCAAGCCACCAGCATCGCCTGGGCGCGCGCGTGCAACGATCTGATCGCGCGCGTGTGCGACCTCTATCCACGCAACTTCGTTGGCGTGGCGCAGCTGCCGCAGTCGCCCGGCGCCAACCTCGTCGCCAGCATCCGAGAGCTCGAGCGCAGTGTGAACGAGCTCGGGTTCATCGGCCTCAACCTCAATCCCGATCCGTCGGGCGGCCATTGGAATTCGCCGCCGCTGACCGACAAGTTCTGGTATCCGCTCTACGAGAAGATGGTCGAGCTCGATGTCCCGGCGATGGTCCACGTGAGCGCGTCGTGCAATCCAAACTTTCACGCAACCGGCGCGCACTACATCAATGCAGATACGACCGCGTTCATGCAATTCATCACCGCGGATCTGTTCGTTGATTTCCCGACCCTCCGATTCATCATCCCACACGGTGGCGGCGCGGTGCCGTATCACTGGGGTCGCTATCGCGGGCTCGCACAAGACATGAAGCGGCCGCCGCTCGAAGAGTCGCTGTTGAACAACGTCTTTTTCGATACGTGTGTCTACCACTCGCCGGGCATCGAACTGCTCTTCAAGGTGATTCCACCCGAGAACATCCTGTTCGGTTCCGAGATGGTCGGTGCCGTACGCGGGATCGATCCGCGTACCGGCTTCAACTACGACGATACCAAGCGCTACATCGAAGCCCTCGGGCTCGACGACGCAACGCGCACGAAAATCTATGAAGGCAACGCGCAGCGCGTCTATCCGCGCCTGCGAAGCCGGTTGGGTTCCGCCATCTCGTGACCGATCTGAATCGCTATCACCCGAGTCCCACCTGTCCGGCGTTCCAAGCCCCGGCCGGAGCGGTCGACGCGCATTGCCATGTCTTCGGACCGGGCGATGTGTTTCCGTACGCGCCGCAACGCAAATACACGCCCGGCGATGCGCCGAAGGAAGCGCTCTTCGAATTGCGCGATCTCCTCGGGTTCGCGCGCAACGTGATCGTTCAGGCGAGTTGCCACGGTTCGGATAACGCCGCTATGGTCGATGCGTTGGTTGCGGCCGGCGATAAAGCTCGCGGCATCGCCGTGGTGGAGCACGACGTGAGCGCGTTGGAGCTTGCGGAGATGCACGCGGCCGGCGTTCGCGGCGTACGGTTCAACTTCTTGAAGCGTCTGGTGGATGCGACGCCGCGCGAGCACTACGTGCACATCGCGGAAAAAGCCATCCCGCTCGGCTGGCACATCGTCATCTACTTCGAAGCCCCGGAGCTGGAGGATCTCACGCCGTTCATCACCTCGCTGCCGGCAACCGTGGTGATCGATCACATGGGCCGGCCCGACGTCGATCTGGGCTTGGAGCATCCGCAGTGGAAACGGTTCATCGCGCTCATGGACGAGCATCCGAATCTGTGGGTGAAGGTCAGTGGTCCGGAACGGCTTTCGAAGATCGGACCGCCCTACGACGACGTCGTGCTGTTTGGACGCGCGCTCGTCGAGCGCTATCCCGACCGCGTGCTGTGGGGCACTGATTGGCCGCATCCCAACATGACGACGCATATGCCCGACGACGGCAAGCTGGTCGACTTCATACCGCGCATCGCGACCACGACGGCGCTGCAAGAGCAATTGCTGGTGCATAATCCCATGCGGCTCTACTGGCCCGAAGAACGATGATGACGCAGCGCGAGAATCCGTTCGACGATATCCCCGGAACGACGCTCTTCGACGCCGAGCATTCGCGCAAGGGCTATCACCTCAACATGTTCTGCATGTCGCTGATGAGTCCGGAGAACCGCGCGGCCTTCAAGGCCGATGAGCCTGCCTATCTCGATCGTTGGCCGATGACCGCGGAGCAGCGCGACGCCGTCCTCACACGCGACTGGAATCGCATGCTTGAGCTCGGCGGCAACATCTATTACACGTCGAAGCTGGGCGCGACCGATGGGCTCTCGTTTCAAGCGCTCGCCGCGAAGATGTCGGGCATGACGCAGGAGGCGTACGTCGAGATGATGCGCTCGGGCGGTCGCGGCATCGAAGGCAATCGCAGCAAATCGGAGTGGCGCGATGGCTAGAATCGTGGCGGGGGTAGCGACGTCGCACATACCGGCCGTCGGAGCCGCACTCGATAACGGTCGCACGACCGAGTCCTACTGGCAGCCGGTCTTTGCCGGTTATGAATTCTCGAAGAAGTGGATCGCGGATTTGGCGCCCGACGTCATCATCGAGGTCTACAACGACCACGCCACGGCGTTCTCGCTGGACATCATTCCAACGTTTGCGATCGGATGCGCGCCGGAATTTCCGATCGCCGATGAAGGCTGGGGACCGCGCCGGGTGCCGCCCGTCGTGGGGCATCCGGAACTTGCGTGGCACATTGCCCAGTCGACGATCCTGGACGAATTCGACATGACAATCGTCAACAACATGGCCGTCGATCACGGACTCACCGTACCGCTCTCGTTGATGTTCGGGCAGCCCAAAGCGTGGCCCGCTCCGGTGATTCCGCTCGCAGTCAACGTCGTGCAATATCCGCCGCCGACGGGAAACCGCTGCTACAATCTGGGCAAAGCGATTCGCAAAGCGGTCGAGTCGTACCCCGAAGATCTGCGCGTGGTCGTCTTTGGCACGGGCGGCATGTCGCACCAGCTTCAGGGCCCGCGTGCCGGGCTCATCAACGCGCAATTCGACAATGCATTCCTCGATGAACTCGTCGCCGACCCCGCACACCTGGCGCTTCGGCCGCACATCGAGTACGTTCGCGAAGCCGGCTCCGAGGCGATCGAGCTCGTGATGTGGCTGATCATGCGCGGCGCACTCGACGATCGTGTCGAAGAAATTCATCGCTTCTACCACGTGCCGGCGTCGAACACGGCGGTGGGACATCTGATTTTAGAAAACGCGGGGAACAAGCGTTGATCAACGTTGCGCTCGCCGGGCAAGGCGCCTTCGGCGTCAAACATCTCGAAGCTATCGCCAACATCGGAGGCGTGAACGTGATCTCCCTCGCCGGCGGACGCCCCGAATCGACGAAAGACGTTGCCCAACGATTCAAGATTCCGCACTGGACCACCGATTTCCAAGAGACGCTTGCGCAGCCCGGCCTCGACGCCGTGATCATTGCATCGCCCACGCAGATCCACCGTCAACAAGCCGAGCAAGCGATGCGATCCGGCAAACACGTGCTGGTTGAGATTCCGGTCGCTGATTCGGTCGAAGACGCGCGCGCGCTGGTCGACGTGCAGCGCGAGACCGGCGTGATTGCGATGGCCGGCCACGTGCGCCGCTTTAACCCGAGCCACCAGTACCTTCATCGGCGAATCGAGCGCGGCGAATTCAACGTCCAGCAAATGGACGTGCAAACGTATTTCTTCCGCCGAACCAATACCAATGCACTGGGCCAACCGCGAAGCTGGACCGACCATCTGCTCTGGCACCACGCGTGCCACACCGTCGATCTCTTTCAGTGGCAGACCGGCGGGACCGCGGAGATCGCGCAGGCGATCCAGGGACCGATAGATCCCACGCTCGGCATCGCCATGGACATGAGCATTCAACTCAAAGCGCCGTCCGGCGCGATACTCACCCTTTCACTTTCTTTCAACAATGATGGACCCTTTGGATCGTTTTTCCGGTACATCGGCGATACCGGTACGTACCTCGCGTACTACGACGATCTGAGCACCGGCAAGAACGAGAAGATCGACTTGTCGGGCGTCGCCGTTTCCAACAACGGAATCGAACTCGAGGATCGCGAGTTTTTCGCGGCGATCGCCGAGCGTCGAGAACCACAATCCAGTCTGGTCGATACGTTGCCCGCGTATGAGACGCTCGCGCGCCTCGAAGAGCAACTCGGCCGGTTTGTCGCCGCATAACGATGCACTTTAGCAACAGGATCTAGGAGGTGTTTATGTCATCGGATTCTACCCGACGTTCATTCATGATCGGAACCGGCGGAGCGGCGCTTGCAGCCGCCATTCCGTCGCTCTGGGTCGGCGCCGACGCGGCCGAAGTCATCAAGGTTGGTTTTGTGAGCCCGCGCACGGGACCGCTCGCCGGGTTCGGTGAGTGCGATCCCTTTGTCATCAGCCTCGCGCGGAAGGCGCTCGCCGGCGGCCTCATGGCCGGCGGCAAACGCTACGCCGTTGAAATCCTCGATCGTGATTCGCAATCCGATCCTACACGCGCGGGGCAGCTCGCCAACGAGCTGATCAGCAAGGACGGCGTGGACATGATGCTGGTGACCTCCACTCCGGAGGTCGTCAATCCGGTTTCGGATGCGAGCGAAGCGGCAGGCGTTCCGTGCCTCTCGACGGTCGTGCCGTGGGAAGCCTGGTACTTTGGGCGTGGCGCAAAGCCGGGCCAACCCTCACCGTTCAAGTGGACGTATCACTACAGCTTCGGCGTCAATAGTTTTCTCGTGGCGTATGTTTCGCAGTGGGCCGAACTTCCGACCAACAAGAAGGTTGCGGCGCTCTACCCGAACGATGCCGACGGCAACGCCATCCGCGAACACTTGATTCCCGACCTCGAAAAGCACGGTTTCACGGTCATCGATCCGGGCGGCTACGAAGACGGAACCAGCGATTACTCCGCGCAGATCGCAAAATTCAAGGCCGAGAACTGCCAAATCTTCAACACGTTCCCGATTCCACCGGACTTCGCGGCATTCTGGCATCAAGCGGCGCAGCAAGGCTACACGAGCATGGTGAAGATCGCCCAGATCGCTAAGACCGGCCTCTTTCCATCGCAGGTCGAAGCGCTGGGCTCGCTCGGCGATCGGCTGGCAACTGCAGACTACTGGCACCCCGATTTCCCGTATAAATCGTCCCTTACCGGCATCGGCTCGCACGCGCTGGCTGATGCCTACGCGAATTCGACCGGCAAGCAGTGGACGCAGCAACTCGGCGCATCGCTCTCGCTCTTTGACGCGGGCATGACCGCGCTGAAAAATTCGGCGGCGCCCAAGACCAAAGCTGCCGTTGCCAAAGCGCTCTCGCGCTTGGACACGGTCACAATCGACGGGCGCGTCGATTTCACACACGGCCCCGTTCCGAACGTCGCCGTGATGCCGATCCTCGGATCGCAGTGGCTCAAAGCCAAGCCCGGGAGCCGCTTCCAATTCGATAACCCCCTGACCGAAAATGCCGGCGATCGTAACGTGCCGGTTCACGCGAAACTGATCCCGTACTCATAAGCCGGCCATGGAGATGTTTGCGCCGCCGAACGTCGAGTTGCTCACTCGTCCCGACGGCGCACGTCTTCTGCGCTCGCGCGATCCGTTGCTCGCGTACGCGCCGAATACCGGTAGCGTACTCGACCGATGGGCGCGCGAGCGCCCCGATCGCGTCTTTTTAGCCGAACGAAACGGCGAAGCGTGGCGTTCGATTACCTACGCACAGATGCGCCAGGCGGTGCGTGGCGTGGCGGCGGCATTCGTGTCGCTCGGTTTAACCCGCGAAACGCCTATCGCGCTGCTCTCCGGCGCATCGATCGCGCACGCGACCGTGTCGCTTGCGGCGCAGTACGTCGGGATTCCAGCGGCCCCGATTTCGCCGCCATATTCGATCATTTACGGCGACTTGCGCCGCCTGCGCATGGTTCTCGACGCGCTCGCGCCCGGGCTGGTATTCGCCGATGATGCCGACGTCTACCGTGACGCGCTCGCAACGATCGGCGCGGATATTCCCATCTTGGTTTCCCAGGGAACGGGCCCGCGCAGCGACGCGTTGCGCCTAGAAACGCTTGCCGGCACGCCGGTCCCCGAGTCCGTCGACGCGATGGGCCGCCACGTCGAGCCGGACGACATCGCGAAAGTGCTCTTTACTTCGGGATCGACCGGCGAGCCGAAAGGCGTCGTCAATACGTTCCGGATGCTTTGCTCGAACCAGCAGATGCTTGCGCAGGTATGGCCGCACTTGAGTGAAGACGACGTGATTCTCAACGATTGGCTGCCGTGGCATCACACCTTTGGCGGCAACCACAACTTCAACATGGTGCTCTTTCACGGCGGTACGCTGTACATCGACGACGGGCGTCCGATGCCCGGCCGCTTCGAACGATCGCTGGAGAACATGCGCGAGCAGCCGCCGACACTCTACTTCAATGTGCCGCGCGGTCACGCGATGCTTGTGGAAGCGCTCAAGGCCGACGCGACGTTCGCGAGGCGGTTCTTCTCACGTTTACGGCTGATTCAAAATGCCGCCGCTGCGCTGCCGCCGTCGACCTGGCAAGCATTGCGCGAGCTTGCGCAGCAATACGCGTCGCGCGAAATCGTGATCGTCGGCTCGTGGGGACTTACCGAGACGGCGCCGGCCGTGACGGCGGTCCACTATCCGCTGCGCGATCCCGCCGATGTCGGATTGCCGTTACCAGGTACCGAGATGCTGTTCGTCAAGAACGAAGCGCGTCTCGAAGCGCGCGTCAGAGGGCCGAACGTGACGCCGGGCTATTGGCGCCGCCCCGAACTGACGGCGAAAGTGTTCGATGCCGAGGGCTTCTATCGAACCGGCGATGCAATGAAGTTCGGCGACCCCAACGATCCGACGCAAGGACTGCTCTTTGACGGACGGATTGCCGAGAATTTCAAGCTCTCGAACGGCACCTGGGTCGACGCGGGCGGCGTGCGCGTCGCGGTGCTCAGCGCGGCCGGTTCGCTGGTCGACGACTGCGTGGTATGCGGCGAGAACCGCGACGCGATCGGCGTCGTGCTCATCCTCGGTACACGAGCGCGTGCCGCGCACAAGCAGCCCGGGCCACTTCGCGACGCCCTCGCATCGCTTCTACGCGCGCATAATGCGCAGGCTCGCGGCTCGACGTTTCGCATCGGGCGCGCCATTCTCACGTTCGAGGCGCTCTCGCCGGTTGAAGGCGAGATCACGGACAAGGGCTCGGTGAATCAGCGCCGCGTATTGGAACGCCGTCCCGCGCTTGGCGGCCGCTTGTTCGCTGACGGCGACGATGCGGAGGTCATCGTCTTCACAGAGACACCCGAAAGGTAACGACTGACATGAGCAAGATGGTAGAAATCGGTGATTGGACGACCGTCAAGGTCGAGATCGATGCTGACGGCATCGCTTGGATAACCTTGAACCGGCCCGAGAAGCGCAACGCCATGAATCCCACGCTCAATCGCGAGATGATCGACGTGCTCGAAACGGTCGAGCAAGAGGCGCGCGCCAAGGTCGTCGTGCTCACCGGCGCGGGCGACTCGTGGACCGCGGGCATGGATTTGAAAGAGTACTTTCGCGAAATCGATGCCGGTCCGGAGGTTCTTCAGGAGAAGATCCGGCGCGATTGTTCAATGTGGCAGTGGCGGCTGTTGCGCTTCTACGCAAAGCCGACGATCGCGATGGTCAACGGTTGGTGCTTCGGTGGCGGATTCTCGCCGCTCGTTGCTTGCGATCTTGCGATCGCAGCGCAAGAGGCGACGTTTGGACTCTCGGAAATCAACTGGGGCATCCCGCCCGGCAATCTGGTCAGCAAGGCGATGGCCGATACGGTCGGGCATCGGCGCGCGCTCCATTACATCATGACCGGCGATACGTTCACCGGCGCCGAGGCGGCCGACATGGGACTCGTCAACAAGGCGGTTCCGCTGGCGGAGTTGCGCGACGCAACGATCGAGCTTGCGAAGAAGTTGCTCGAGAAGAACCCGGTTGTCATGCGCGCCGCAAAAAACGGTTTCAAGCGTTGTCGCGAACTCACGTGGGAGCAGAACGAGGATTATCTCTACGCGAAGCTCGACCAATCGATCTTGCAAGATGAGGAAGGCGGACGCGCCGAAGGCCTCAAGCAGTTCCTCGACGACAAGTCGATCCGCCCCGGACTCCAGACGTACAAACGAGAGCCCGGGGGCTTGACCAAGACCTAACGTACGTCTGCTTGCAAGCGGCGGGTCCACCTTCCGGGCTGAACGAAGCTGATTTCCCGATGGCGCAGGTCGAGACTCAAAGGGTGACAATGCGTACGCCGGCGGACGTGCGGGGCATTGCCACATATCTCTGTTGGGTCGCGGCCATTGCCGTAGCGTATGTTTTTTTCGCCAATGTCGGCTTCTCGCTCGCCTTCGGCGTCAAGCAAATCACCGCCGTCTGGCCACCGACCGGCATTGCGCTCGCGGCGCTCGTCCTTGGCGGCTACCGAATGTGGCCTGGCGTGTTCATCGGCGCATTCCTCGCCAATGCATTGAGTCATGAACCGTTGATGACGGCAGCCCTCATCGGCGGCGGAAATACGCTCGGACCGTTAGCCGGCGCCTACCTGTTGCGCGTCTCCGATTTCGATCACACCTTTGCGCGCGTGCGCGACGTGCTGGTCTTTGTGGTGTTCGGCGCTATCCTCGCGATGACGGTGACCGCGACCAACGGTACGCTGCAACTCGCGCTTGCGAACGTCTTTCCATGGTCAGCCTATGGATCGCAGTGGCGCTTGTGGTGGATCGGCGATGCCTCCGGCGTGCTGCTCGTCGCGCCGTTCATCCTTACCTGGAGCGACGTGCGACGCCGCGGCGTCATCGCCGGTGACGGAACACCGCTCGAAATTGCGATTGCGCTGCCGCTCGCGTTCGCATTCGCCTTCCTCGAATTTTTCACGCGGCTCCCGATGGCGTTTCCGATGTATCCGTTCGTCGTTTGGGCGGCGCTGCGCGTCGGCGCGCGGGTGATGACGGCGCTCATGCTGGCGGTTTCGGGAATCGCGCTGTGGGCGACGGTTCACGATTTCGGCCCGTTTACGCGGCTCTCGCCCAACGATCGCATGATCGCCTTCGTCCTCTTTACTGCGGTACTCGCGATCACCGGATTGGTCCTGAGCGCGTTGACCGCCGAGCGCCGCACCGCGCTCGCGCAGATGCAGGCCGCCGAACGGCGCTTCAAAGTCTTGGCCGAGACGCTTCCGCAAATGGTGTGGACCGCCGATCCGTCGGGCACGATCGATTGGCTCAACGCGCGCTGGCACCAATTCATCGGCAGCGAAGAACGGTCGCTCGGGATTTCAGATTGGCATGCGCTCGTCGCCGCGGGGCAGCCGTTCGAGCGCGAATTGCGCCTGCGCGGCGCGGACGGCGTTTCGCGCTGGTTCCTCGTGCGGGCGGAACCGATGCGCGACAACCACGGACGGATCGTGCGCTGGTACGGCACGCATACCGATATCGACGATCAACGGCGCGCGTTCGAGCGCACTTCGCGTATCGCGACCACGCTGCAATCGGCATTCTTACCGCAATCGCTCCCCGAGCACCAATATCTGCGCTTCGATGCGCTCTATCTCACCGCAGGCCAAGAAGTGCTGATCGGTGGTGATTGGTACGACGCGTTTGCGCTGCCCGGCGGCGACATTCTCATCTCGATCGGCGACGTGACCGGACACGGACTCAACGCGGCGGTCAGTGCGGGGCGCATTCGGCAGAGCATCGTCGCGACCGCCATCGATGTGCACGATCCGGCGAAGATTTTGACCAAGGTAAATCGCCTCTTACAGCTGCATGAGCCGACCGTAGCAACCGCACTGGTCGCAATCGTCGATCCGTATTCTCTTACCCTGCGCTACGCAAGCGCCGGTCACCCCGCGCCGATCGTTGCCGGCAAACTCACCCCCGCGCATCCGCTTTCCTACGGTTCGCTGCCGCTCGGCGTCTCGCCGACCGCCGAATACCGTAGTTTCAACACGGGTCTCGAACGCGACGACGTCGTCGTCTTTTACACCGACGGCATCACCGAGTTCGCGCGCAACGACATCGAGTCCACCGAGCGGGTGCTGCTCGACGCGGTAACGGCGCTTGCCCTCGAACCGGTGCCGCGGCCGGCGGACGCGATCCGGCGCGCAGTCCTCGGCGATAGCGCCCCGAGCGATGACGCCGTCATCGTAGTCCTGCGCATCGCGCCTGCCGAAGCCGGCGCACATCCGGTCGACCTGCGCAAGACGTGGAGCTTCCATTCGAGCCACTCGTACTCGGCGCATCACGCGCGCCACGAAGTCATGCAGTTTATCGCGGGCATCGCGCCGGGCGATCAAGACCTCTTCACCGCCGAACTGATCGTCGGCGAGATTCTCGCCAACACGGTCGAACACGCGCCGGGCCTGGTCAACATGGAGATCGACTGGTCGGAAGCATCTCCCGTCGTGACCGTGGTCGATAGCGGTCCCGGTCTCGAACGCTTTGCCGCCGCGCTTCCCGAGGATGCGCTCACCGAAGACGGGCGCGGTCTCTTCTTGGTCAAAACGCTGGCGCGCGACATGCACGTCGAATCCGATTCCGGTTACGGCACGAAGATGACCGTCGTGCTCCCCATCTCGCGCGCCTAAGCCCCCCACCTTGTCACCCTAAGCGTAGGCGCGAAGCGCCGTAGTCGAAGGACGCACGCAACCCTGTTGCTGCCCGCGAAGACGCTCCTCGCGGCGCATCGTGCGCCGCTCCTGCTGCGCGAGTTTTGCGCCACGGCCAAGGGAATTTCGCATCCTGCGAATGGCGCAAACCTTCGAGCCTTCGCTCGGCAACAACAGGGTTGCGTGATCCCTCGACTACGGCGGCTCCTCAGACGCCGAGAAATTCGAGGAGTTCGCGTTCGCGACTGCGCACTTCCGCGCTGCCGAGCGTCTGCGCGACTTTGCCGTCGACGACGATGTGATGGCGGTCCGCAACTTCCGCCGCAAAGCGAACGTTCTGCTCGACCAGCAGCACAGATAAGCCCGCCGCCTTCATTTCGAGAATCACCTGGCCGATGCGCTGCACCAGCACCGGCGCGAGGCCTTCGGTCGGTTCGTCGAGCAGGATCGTCCGCGCGCCCGAACGCAGCGCGCGCGCGATCGCAAGCATTTGCTGTTCGCCGCCCGAGAGCGTTGTGCCGACCGCGTGTTCGCGCTCACGTAGATTCGGAAACATCTCGAAGATCGCTTCGGTGCTCCAGCCGCCCGGTGCAACCGCCGGCGCAAAGGTGAGGTTCTCGCGCACGCTCAGCGTCGAAAAGATGCCGCGTTCTTCGGGGACGTAAGCGATGCCGCGCCGTGCGATGCGATCCGACGGCAATCCGTCGAGCGCGCTCCCGTTGAACTCGATCGATCCCGAACGCGGGGGAACGATGCCCATGATCGCGCGCAAGGTCGTCGTCTTGCCGACGCCGTTGCGACCGATCAACGTCGCTACTTCGCCGTCGTGCACGTCGAACGTCATCCCGTGCAAGACGTGCGCTTCGGCGTAGTAGGCCTGAACGTCATGCAATGTCAACATTAGTGCTCCGCTCCGCCGAGATAGGCTTCGATCACGCGCTCGTCCCCGCGAACCTCGTCGTAACTGCCTTCCGCAAGCACCTTGCCCCGCGCCAGCACGGTCACGCGATCGCAGAGATGTTCGACGGCTCGCAGGTTGTGCTCGACCAACACGACGGTTCGTGCGCGCGCGATGGAACCGATCAGCGCGATCGTCTTCTCGATATCTTCGGCACCCATCCCGGCGGTCGGCTCATCGAGCAGCAGTACCTTCGGCTCTTGCGCAATCGCGATTGCCAGCTCGAGCGCGCGTTTCTTTCCGTAGGCCAAATTCGCGGCCGGCGTCGCGCGATCGCTTTCGATCCCCACCGCCGCGAGCGCACTCGCCGCTGCCTCGTCGAAGACGTCCGAGGCACGCGCCGGGGCAATCAATTGCCAGGAAAGGCGGGAGCGCGCTTGAAGCGCGATCTTGACGTTCTCTATCGCACTCGCGTGCGGAAAGATGCTGCTGATCTGAAAGCTGCGAACGACGCCCATGCGCGCGATCGACGCCGCGTCGAGCCGGGTCGTATCCACGTCGGCGATCGTCACCTGACCCGAGGTCGCGGGTACGAAACACGAGAGCACACCGAGCAGTGTGCTCTTGCCGGCACCGTTGGGTCCGATGACGGCATGCACCGAGCCTTCGCGCACGCCGAAGTTCACGCCGTCGAGCGCGCGAAATCCCGCGAAAGATTTTACGATGTCGTGTGCGCCGATCAGCGCCTGCGAGGTCGTCACCATCGCATCTTACATAAACATGGTGCCATTGCTTGCCGCAATACCCCCGAAATGGTGTATCCACAAGCAAGCGCGCCTGCCAGACTCAGTACGGAGGTACTCACGTGAGGCTGCAGGGGAAGGTCGCCCTGATTACGGGTGCCGCGAGCGGTATCGGTCAGGAGATCGCACGCGCGATGGCGCGCGAGGGCGCGGTCGTGTCGATTGCCGACATCAGTGCTGATGCCGCGCAGCGCGCGGCGGCAGAGATCGAACGTGACGGCGGCCGTGCCATCGCCGTCGACATGGACGTGACCGATGAAGCGCAAGTGACCGCCGGCGTCAATCGGACGATCGCCGCCTGCGGTGGCCTCGACATCCTGGTCAGCAACGCCGGCATCCAGATCATCGCCCCGATTCACGAGCTGGCCTATGCGGATTGGCGCCGGGTGGTGAGCATTCACCTCGACGCCGCATTCCTCGTAACCCGCGCCGCCTTGCCGCACATGTACGCTCATCACAAGGGCGGTTCCATCATCTATATGGGGTCGGTCCATTCTAAGGAAGCTTCACCGCTCAAGGCACCCTATGTAGCGGCCAAGCATGGGATCCTCGGCCTCGCCCGGACCGTCGCCAAGGAGGGCGCACCATTCGGCGTGCGCTCCAACGTGGTCTGCCCGGGCTTCGTCCGGACGCCGCTGGTCGAACGGCAAATCCCCGAGCAGGCGGCGGCGCTCGGCATCTCCGAGGCCGACGTGATTAAGAACGTGATGCTCAAAGAGACCGTCGACGGTGAGTTCACCACGACGGCAGACGTAGCAGAGACGACGGTATTCTTAGCGGCTTTTCCCAGCAACGCCCTCACCGGGCAGTCGATCGTGGTCAGCCACGGCTGGCACATGAGTTGATACTTCCGTTCGGCGGTAGGATGGGAAAACGCGTTTGTGGGATAATACTCCTTAAGAGAGGTGGTCGGAAGCATAAGCGCTCGGCCGCCTTCCATTAATCGTGATTGGAGGCAACTCTATGAATCGCACTGCTCAAGTTGCGATAGCTAGCTTTGCGTTAGCCGCGCTTGTATTTCTTACGACGGCTTACGCGAGCGCTGATCAACGTTTCACGCTCGAAGTCAGTCCAGTCTTCTTCCAAGACAACACGGGCGACTCGGCTGCCCCACCGCCGCCGGGAACGATTCCGCTCTACTGCACCGGAGGCCAACCCGGGTGCCCGAACGGTAATCCGCAGACGACGTCAAACCTCCGGCTCGATTACGGTCTGACGTATCAGATCAATCGGCGCTGGAGCGTCAACTATGCGCACGCCAACCTCGACTTCTCGATCGGCCGTATCGTGACGATCGCGCCGCTCTCGGTGCTGAGCGGCAGCATCAACGACCGCATCGACACCGGCACGCTCAACTACGCGGCAGGTCACGGCCTGACGCTCAGCGGCGGCTATTCCAGCCACCAGCGCGTCGACATCGCGGCGGTACCGGCCCCCGGCTTCGGGAACTGTTACCTCAACGAAGAAGCTTGCGTCGGCGGCACGTCTAACCCGTCGAGCATCAACGCCAACGACTGGTTCGTCACCGGAGCCTATACCTTCGGCCCGCACACGGCGTATCAACCGCCGATGTTCAAGATCAGCGCCAGCGTCAACTACTGGCCGCGTGTTGCAAACGGTAATTGCACCAGTGCGCTCGCGCAGCCGGCCTGTAACACCAACGGCATCAACGGCTACGTCGGCAGCGGCGAAACCTATCCGTGGTCGTTCACCTGGTTCCCGCTCGCGGACTTCGCACCGAACGTGATCAAGCCGGGAACGATCCCGTTCCTCGGATACGAAGCGGCCAACACCTGGTTCCATGCGGAGAACTCACCGGAAACGTTCAACGTCATCAACGCCGGACTCGTGCAGATTCTCCCGCACGGTCTCTCGCTGAGCTACGTGTACCTCAAGTTCAACGGCCGTCCGTCGAGTGACACCGTTCCGCCGCCGGATACGATCCGCTTTGCGGTCAGCATCTTCAAACTAACCTACGACCTGCACTTCTAACGTAAAAGGGACGAAGTAGCCAAAGAGCTTCCGGCAACTGCCGGGAGCTCTTTGTTATAATGCTGCTTTGGGAGGACGGCCGCAGTGATCAATTTCGGCGATTTTCAATTCGAGATCTATCTCGGCGCATTACATGGGACTCTTCCTCGCTTCCCGATCCGTTACGAAGCGTTGGAAGCGAAAGCGCTTGCGGTAATCCCACCAAGTCTTGCGTCGTACGTCGCGGGCGGCTGCGGAAACGAACGCACCCAAGACCTCAACGTCGCCGCCTTCGATCGCTGGGGCATTGTGCCGCGCATGTTCAGAGCGGCAAAAAAGCGAGACCTATCGATCGAGCTCTTTGGTCTAGAACTTCCAACCCCGCTATTCATGAGTCCCGTCGGCGTGATCGGTTTGTGCGCAGCGGACGGCCACGGTGATATTGCGACAGCAACGGCCGCGGCGCAGACCGGCGTCCCGATGGTCGCATCAACGCTCAGCGTCGACCGGCTCGAAGACGTCGCCGCGCACTTTGGGGAGACGCCTGGGTTCTTTCAACTCTATACGCCCACCGATCGCGACCTTGCCCAAAGCCTCGTGCAACGCGCGGAAGCCGCCGGTTTCAAAGGTATCGTCGTCACGCTCGACACCTGGGTTCCCGGATGGCGCCCACGCGATTTGAGTTCGGGAAGTTTCCCGCAGCTGCGCGGCCTCTGCCTCGAAAATTACTTTTCCGACCAACGCTTTCGGGCGATGCTCTCCAAGCCTCCGGAAGTTGATGTCGCGGCCGCCACGATGCAGTGGACCAAGATCTTCGGCAATCCGCTGACGTGGGAAGATCTTCCCTGGCTGCGCTCGTTGACCAAGCTGCCGTTGCTTCTCAAAGGCATCTGTCATCCGGAGGACGCGCGCCGCGCGATCGACGGCGGCGTTGACGGTATCTATTGCTCCAACCACGGCGGACGTCAAGCCAACGGCGGTATCGCGGCCATCGACCTGTTGCCGGGGGTCGTTGAGGCAGCCGGCAAGACTCCGGTGCTCTTCGATTCGGGCGTGCGAACCGGATCCGATGTGATCAAGGCGTTAGCGATGGGCGCAACGGCGGTTGGTATCGGACGCCCGTACGCGTATGGGCTCGCGCTCGGGGGCGTCGACGGGATAGTTCACGTCTTGCGGTGTTTGCTCGCGGAAGCCGATCTGCTTATGGCCGTCGACGGCTACCCGACGCTCGCCGATCTCACACCGGAGACGTTGCACCGGCTGTAGTTACAGAAGGCCCGCCTCTCGCGCGCGCGAGATCGCTTCAACGCGGTTTCGCGCGTCGAGTTTCTGCATCAGGTTGCGCAAATAGGCTTTGACGGTATTCGGGCTGAGGTTCATCGCCTCAGCGATTTCGTGATTGGTCTCGCCGATCGCCACGCGCCGCAGCACGTCGTATTCGCGGCGTCCGACCATCGTGCGCGCGCGATTGGGCAGCGTGCTGTGGACCGATACGATCTCTTCGCCGTGCATCGCACCCAGGATCACCGCGCAGAGGTCGGTACGCGCGGCATCTTTGGCAACGATGCCGCATGCGCCGGCTTCGAGTGCCGCGCAGACCGCCGGATGATCGGGATACGCGGTAAAGATCACGATGCGCGCATGCGGTACGCTGCGGCGCAACAGCGCGATCAACTCCGGGGCGAGCATGTCGGGAAGGCGCAGATCGCACAGGATCACGTCGGGCGCAACCTCGACGGCGAGCTCGAGCGCAGCTTTGCCACTCGGCGCATAGCCGACCAATTCGATGCGCCGCGTCGAGGTCGCGAGCAGCGCAACGCCGTCGCGCACGACCGGATGATCGTCGACCACCAGCAGGCGAATGGGCGCGAGCGTTACCGGCGCTCTCAACTGCGCACCCACACGCGAAACGTCGTCCCGCCGTCGGGATTGTCGGCGAGTTGCAGCGTTCCGCCCACGCCCGCCAGCGCGTGCTCGATTGCGTCGAGTCCAAAACCGTGGTCGCCCTCGCCGGTGTGTACCGGTTCGTTCCCGGTTCCGATACCGTCATCGGTGATCGCGAGCGTCACGCCGTTGCCTTGCGTGCCCAACGTCACCACCACCGACGACGCTTTCGCGTGCTTTTCAATGTTCAGCAGGCCCTCTTTCGCCGCCGCGATGAGCACGCGCGCGGCGGAATCACCCAGACGCGGCAACACGTCGAGCATGACGAGATCGGCTCGTATTGCACTGCGAACCTCGAAATGATGGATCGCGGCTTGGAGCGCGGAGCCGAGCGCAAGCTGGTCGGTCGGCGTCGCAAGCGCGCGCAGCGAGTCGCGCAACATCGTCGCCGCTTCTTTGGCTTGGGATTCGATCGTGTCCAACCGCGCGCGCAAGTCGCCGTCGTGCACGGTCTCGTTGACGCTGCGCACGCCGGCCGTGATCGCGAAGAGCATCGCGCCGACCGTATCGTGGAGATCGAGCGCCATGCGCTGACGCTCCTCTTGAATCGCGGCCGCCGAGCGGCGCTGCGCTTGCGCCGCGACGTTGAGCGCCTGCGCCGTTCGTTGGGCAACGGTTTCGATGATCCGCGCGGCGCCGTCGCCGAAGGTCGTGCCGGCGCGGGAGCCGCCCATCAGGACGCCTTCGACCGCGCCCTCATATTGAATCGGCGTTCCAATGATGCCGTCCATGCGTTCGGCCACGATCGTACGATCGTAGTGATGCGTGATCTCGCGGGACGCGAGGTATTCATCCACGCAGACCGTCCGGCCCAGCGCGAACACCTTGCCGCCGAGGCCGCGTCCGCGTTGCAACTCCATATCTTGGATTTTGGAGAGCATATGCGCGCCGTAGCGAATAACGACGGTATCCGCATCCGTTCGCTCGGCGAACCAAGCGCAATTAAACCCGAATTCTTCGGTCAGGATACGTGTCGCCTCGTGCAGGATCGCCTCTCGGTCGAGAACCGAAACCAAACGAGCGACTTCACGTTCCAAATGTGCGAGTTCGTCCGCTGCTAACCGGATGCGGGAGCGGATCCCGTGCGTAACTCGGTCCATCAAGCTTTGATCCGGCTTCGCCCGGCCAAAACTATGTCCTTTTGGGTGTAATCGACGTGCCGCTAGGTTTGCGATACTCAAGTGCAGCGTGCGCCGCACTCGGCGCAGAAGAGAGGACTTTGCTTATGAATTTGCATCGCATCACGCGGGCCGCAGCGTGCTGCGCGCTCGTGTTTGCGTTTGGCGGCGCAAACCTTGCGCCGGTCGCTGCAGCCGGCGATGAGCCGGTCAATGTCGGGGTCATCAACTCGACGAGCGGGGCGCTCGGCGCATACGGTCAAGAATACGATGACGGCTTTGCCGCCGGCCTCGCCTACGCAACGCACGGCACCGGAAAAGTCGATGGGCACAAGATCGTCGTCTCCTACAACGACGACGCCGGAGACGGCGCCAAAGCCGTTGCAACCGCCAAAGATCTGATCGGCCAAGGCACTAAGATCATCGCCGGCACGGTGTGGTCGGGCATTGCGCTGCAGATGGCGCCACTCGCGCAAGAGAACAACATCCTCTACATTTCCGGGCCGGCCGCGATCGACGGTGTCACCGGCGCGAACCGCAATACCTTCCGCTCGGGACGCCAAACGTATCAGGACGTGCTATCCTTTGGCACCGTGCTCGGTACGAATCTGCGCGGCAAGTCCGTGCTCGTTCTGGCGCAAGATTCGGCGTTCGGTCAAGCCAACGTGGCGGCTGCGCGCGCGGTGCTCGGTGCGGAGGGCGCGACCGTGAACGGACTGCTCGTTCCGCTCTCGGCCAACGACTTCTCGCCATTCGCGCAAAAGGTGATCGACGCGAAGCCGGACCTACTCTTC
Source organism: Vulcanimicrobiota bacterium (assembly GCA_963703325.1). Taxonomy (GTDB): domain Bacteria; phylum Vulcanimicrobiota; class Vulcanimicrobiia; order Vulcanimicrobiales; family Vulcanimicrobiaceae; genus Aquilonibacter. The sequence goes on from OY969805.1 coordinate 55,335, forward strand.
GTCGCGTGGGCCGGTGCCACCGGTGGCGCGCTCTTCAAATCGCTGGAAGACAGCGGTGCGGCTGACAAGACGAAGATCGCGACCGGACTCCCGCAGATCGCAACCTACCCGTATTTCGGCGACCAGGCGTCGAAGATGTCTTTCATCTCGCTGTACGTCAATCAGTGCTGCCATAATCCGGCCAACGACTTCATGATCGACTATTTGAAGAAAGAAGGTAAGGTTGCCGATCTCTTCGACGCCGACGGTTTTGTCGCGGCGGAAATGATCGTGCATGCGGTGCAAGCCAGCGGAGATCAGGACGTGAGCAAGATGATCTCCTCACTCGAAGGCTGGAAGTTCATGGCGCCCAAAGGGCAGCAACAGATCCGGGGCGCCGATCACGCGATGCTGCAGCCGATGTTCATCGTGAAGCTGGACGGTACCGGGAAGAGCGCTCACCCGGTCGTACTGCGCACGCTCACGCCGCAGACGGTAGCGCCGCCCGTTCATCCGTTCCACTAACGGGCGCAGGTTGCAATCCCCCCCGGCAATCGAGACGCACGGACTGACGCTGCGCATCGGTTCGGTTCCGATCGTCGACGAGGTCTCGCTCTCCGTTCCGGAGGGCGAGTTTCTCGTTGTCATCGGCCCCAACGGTGCCGGTAAGACGACGCTTCTCAACTTGCTCTCGGGCGTCGCGCACGCGAGCGCGGGCCGCGTGCACCTACGCGGCCGGGACGTAACGCGTGCGCCGACTTACGCGCGCGCGCAGCTGGGCCTCGGGCGCACCTTTCAAACCTCGAGCATCTTTGCCAATTTGCGTGTGCTCGAGAACGTGCAAATCGCGGCGCAGTCGCATTTGGGCGGATCCGGAGAGGTGTGGCGCCGCGCCGCCCGCGATACGGCTGCGATGGAACGCGCGCACGCAGCGCTGCGTGAAGTGGGACTCGAAGAACGCGCCGGGTTTCCAGCCGGTTCACTTTCGCACGGCGAGAAACGCAAGTTAGACCTGGCGATTTTGATCGCAACCGAAGCGAACGTGGTGCTGCTCGACGAGCCGACCGCGGGCATGGCCGTAGAGGACGTACCGGAGATCGTCGCGCTGCTTCGGCGCATACATCGCGAACGCGGTTCGACCATCGTAATGGTCGAGCATCGCCTCGATTTGATCGAAGGCCTAGCGGATCGAATGGCGGTGATGCATCACGGCGCGCTGCTTGCTGTCGACACGCCGCAGCGGGTGATCGCGAACGAAGTCGTGCAGTCAGCGTATCTCGGAGATCCACTGTGAGCGGGTTGCTCGAACTGCAGGATTTCAACGTGTGGATAGGCGAGTCGCACGTACTTCACGGCGTTTCCTGCGAAGTCGAAGAGGGCGGCGTTACCGCACTGCTCGGCCGTAACGGCGCGGGAAAGACGACCACGCTCAAAGGCATCCTCGGAATGTTGCGCAGCACCGGCGGCGTGCGCCTAGCCGGCACGCCGATCGACCGGATGGGCACGGACCGCATCGTCAAGCTGGGCGTCGCGTATGTTCCCGAGGACCGCGAGATCTTTTCCGAATTAACCGTGGAGGAGAATCTGCGCTTGGCTGAGCGCGAAGCGCAGCAACTGCAATACGACGTCGTCTACGAACTCTTTCCCGAAATGAAGGCGCGCGCGCGGCAACGTGCCGGCACCCTCTCGGGCGGACAACAGCAGATGCTTGCCATCGCGCGCGCTCTGCTCAATCGCGACAACCGCGTCCTTCTGGTCGATGAACCGACCAAGGGCCTCGCTCCCCTCATGGTACGCAATGTCGTCGACGCCCTCGAACGGGCCGCTTCGCTCGTCACCATGTTGCTGGTCGAACAGAATCTTCCCGTCGCGAACCGGCTTGCGAAACGCGCTATCGTGCTCGATCAAGGGCGTGTCGGCTATCGCGGCACGGTCGCCGAGCTGATCGACGACCCCGACCTCGCGCGGACCCACTTGGGCTTGGCGAAGGGGCACAATAGATGAGCACCGTCGCGTTGCTGGTGATCACGGGCTTGGGCCTGGGGAGCCTGTATTTTTTGGTCGCCTCGGGGCTCTCGTTGATCTGGGGACTCATGCGCGTACTCAACTTCGCGCACGGAGCGATCTTCACGGTCGCCGCGTACGCTGGTTGGGTCGTCGCCTCAAACGCCGGCGGTAGCGCAGGACTCGCGTGGATCGCAGGCTTTGTCGCGGCACTGTTGTGCGGCGGGGTTGTCGCGTTTCTACTCGAGGTGCTGCTGATTCGTCCGCTCTACGCGCGGCCGATCGGCCAAGTACTGGTAACGGTGGGTTCCGCGCTCGCGCTGGTCGCCCTGATGATCGGCATCTTCGGCGGAACGGCCGTCCAGCTGAACACACCCAGCTGGATGTCGGACAATACCACGATTCTCGGCGCATCGATCCCGAATACACGCTTGCTTTTGATTGGCGTTGCGCTGGTCGTCCTCGCGCTGCTGCTCTTTTTCTTGCAGCGAACGCGCTACGGCCTGATCGTGCGCGCGGGCGTTGAAAACCGCTCGATGGTGCAGGCGCTCGGCATCGACGTGGGGCGTGCGTTTACGATTGTCTTCACCATCGGCGGGATGACCGCGGGTTTGGCCGGATATCTCGCCGCCACGTATTTCGGTTTTCTCGATCCCGAACGCGGAACGTCGATGCTGATTTTCGCCTTCATCGTCGTTGTCGTCGGGCGCTTGGGCTCGATGGTGGGCACCGCAATCGCGGCCGCCGGCGTTGCGCTTATGCAGCAGTTCCTCAACTTCTACGCTGCTCCGGGGGTAGGTGATTTTTCGGTGGTGTTGCTGCTTGCGGTTGCCCTCTTGCTGCGTCCGCAAGGGGCGTACCAATCGTGAGGCCGTTGGTGCGCGCGTCGCTCCTGGTCGCGCTGATCGCCGTGCTAGCGCTCGTGCCGTTCATCGGCATTCCGTTGCCTCCGGTCTTCGGCGAGGCCCTGCGCTCGCCGGGGTCGATGACGCTTCTGGCCGGATGCTTCGTTTTCGGCGCGCTCGCGGTTTCGTACGATATAATCTTCGCCTATGCCGGATTGCTCTCGTTTGGGCATGCGCTCTATTTTGCCATTGGCGTGTACGGCACGGCGATCGCGCTCACGCGCTGGCATTGGGGTTTGGTGAACGCCCTCGCGTTCGTGATCTTGCTGGCCATCGTGCTTCCGGCGATAATCGGTGCAGTGTGTTTGCGTACGCGCGGCATTGCCTTTGCGATGGTGACGCTTGCCTTCGCACAAGCCGGCTCTATCGTCGTGATGCTAAACCCATACAACCTTACCGGCGGCGAGGAGGGCCTGGCGCTCGCGGCTAGCGTCCTGCCGCCGGCTTTCTCCGGAGTCGCGAATACTCGGAATCTCTATTGGCTCGCGCTGGCGCTGCTGATCTTCACCTACGCGATCGCGGCATGGCTGATCTCGTCGCGCCCGGGGCGCGTATGGCAGGCGATTCGTGAAAACGAGCAGCGCGTCGAGACCGTTGGGCTCAACCCCTATCTCTTCAAGCTCGGCGCGTTCGTCTGTTCCGCGCTGCTGGCTTCACTCGCCGGCATTGTCTATGTTTTCCTCGAAGGGGGAGCGGCACCGGACATAACAACGGCGAACTTCACTTTAACCTTGCTGGTTATGGTAGTACTGGGCGGAGTTGGTACACTATGGGGTGCCGTGCTCGGTGGAATCTTCTACGAATACTTGGACTTCCGCCTCGTCGTGCTTTCGAGCGCGAGCGGCGTCCAATCGCTTCCACCGGTGCTCCGCATCCCGCTCTCCCAACCGCTCTTCATCCTCGGTGTCCTGTTCGTTCTGCTCGTCCTTTTCGTCCCAGGAGGCCTCGCGGGAGCCGTCCGCCGGCTTTCGCCTGTATCTAAACGCACTATTCTTGGGGAGTAATAAACCATGCGTATTACACGTTTGATGTTCAGCATCTGCGCGATCGCGGTGCTTCTGTCCGGCACATACCCAGCCGCGCCGGCGACGGCGGCCGACACGGCACCGATTCACATCGCCGTCATCACCGATATGAGCGGCGTCTACGCCTCGCTCTCCGGCCAAGGCGCCATTGAGGCAACCAAGATGGCGGTCGAGGATTTCGGCGGCAAAGTGCTCGGCCGGCAAATTATCGTCGACACCGTCGATCATCAGAATTCGGCCACCGTCGCCGAGGCCAAGACCCGCGAGGAATTCGACAGCGGCGCCGAACTCGCGCTCGATCTTACCAACTCCGCGACCGCGCTCGCGGCCGCCTCAGTGGCGAAGGAAAAGCACAAGCTTCTTATCGTCACCGGCGCCGCCACGTCCGCGCTCACCGGCGCGGCTTGCAACAAGTACACCTACCACTATGCCTACGACACCTACGCGCTCGCGCACGCCGAGGGCGTCGCGGTCGCCAAGGAAGGATACAAGACGTGGTACGGTATCGTTCCTGACTACGCGTTCGGCAAATCGATGTTAAGCGACTTCACCGATGCCATCAAGCCGTATGGCGCCACGTTCGTCCACGCCGACACGATGCCGCTGGGCACGACCGACTTCTCCACGTACATGCTCGCAGCAAAGAACGCGCATCCGCAGGTGCTCGCGCTGCTCAATGCCGGGGCCGACACCGTCAACAGCATGAAAGCCGCCAAAGAATTCGGCCTCGATAAACAGATGAAAATCGTGGTCGGCCTCTTCTTCCTTCCGCAAGTCGATACCGATCCGGCGCTGTGGGCCGGCGCGAAGGTCGCCGATTCGTGGTATTGGAATCAGACGCCCGAAGCGCGCAAGTGGGCCGACCGCTACGCGGCGCGGATGAACGGCGTGCGCCCCGGCTCGATCCAAGCCGCGGATTACTCCGCAACGACGCAGTGGCTCAAGGCGGTCCAGGCGGTCGGTTCAGTGGACGCGGACAAAGTCGTCGCCTATCTCGACGGACGCAAGTTCAGCGACTTCTACGCGCAGAACGCCGAGTGGCGCGCTCGCGATCACCGCGTCGTCCACGACATGTACGTTTACGACATTCTTCCCCAATCCGAAGTCAAGGAGAAGGATGCCTGGTACAAGCTCGTTGGGACGGTCCCGGGCAGCCAAGCTTTCCGCCCGGAGTCGCAATCCACGTGCGACAAGACCTGGTAGTCCGGTAGGTTCTCGATGAGCGCGGACTATCTCGCGTCCCAGCTCTTCAACGGCCTCGCAAGCGGCGCGTTCTACGCGCTGCTTGCGCTGGGCCTTTCGGTCATTTTCGGCACGCTGCGTATCATCAACTTCGCGCACGGCGCGATGTACATGCTCGGTGCATTTGCGACGTACTACGGCGCGCTGTATTTACACCTCAACTTCTTCGTCGCGCTGATCGCCGCGCCGCTGGTCGTTGCCGGGCTCGGGATGCTCTTCGAAGCCCTTCTGTTGCGCCGGCTGCAAGGACTCGATCCGGTGTACGGTCTGCTCTTTACTTTTGCGGCGACGCTCGTCGTCGTCAATCTGATGCGCTTGCTCGCGGGGGCGATGGGGTCGCCGTATAACATCCCCGACGCGCTCTCCGGCGCGACCAATCTCGGCTTCACGCTCTATCCGACGTTCAAGCTCTTCGTCATCGTCATTTCCATCATCGTGTGTGCGCTCGTGTGGTGGTTCGTCGAGCGCAGTTTGCTCGGCGCGCGCATTCGGGCCTCGACCGAGAATCCGGTGCTCGTTCGCGCGCTCGGCATCGACACGCCGCGGATCATCACCTTGACCTTCGGCCTTGGCGTGGCAATTGCGGCGCTTGCCGGCGTCCTTGCCGCACCCACCACCAACGTCTATCCCTCGATGGGCGACGACATCATCATCTATACGTTTGCAATCGTGGTGATCGGCGGCCTCGGATCGATCACCGGCTCGATCGTCATGGGGTTTTCGCTGGGCGTGTTGCAAACGCTCGGCGCGATCTGGTATCCGCCGATTGCCACCACGCTGATCTTCATCGTGATGGTCATCGTTATCGCGCTGCGGCCGAGCGGGCTCTTCGGGCGGCCGGAGTCGAGCTGATGGATCGCCGCCGCAGCATCCTTTTGATCCTCATCGCAATCGTTGGTGTGGCGCTGCCCAAGCTGATCTATCCGGTCGTCGCCATCGACGTGATCTGCTTCGCGCTCTTTGCCGTCGCGCTCGATCTTCTGTTCGGCTTTGCCGGGCTGCTCTCGTTCGGCCAGGCGATGTTTTGGGGCGGCTCGGCCTACGTCGTAGCCATCCTGGTGCAAACCTTTCACCTCGACGGTGGCCTCGCGCTGGTTGCAGCGATTGCGTACGCGACAGTCCTCGCCGCAGTGGTCGGCGCGCTCGTCGTGCGCCGCAGCGGGATCTACTTCGCCATGATCACGCTGGCGATTGCGCAGATCGAGTATTTCGTTGCGGTGCAGCTCAAGGATCTCACCGGCGGAGAGAACGGTCTGCCGATGGACTCGCGAGGAAACTTCTTCGGTGCGCATCTTTCCAATGACACGGCGTTTTATTACGTTGCGTTTGTCATCATTGCGCTCTGCGTATGGTTCGTTATGCGCGTTGTCGGATCGCCGTTCGGCACCGTACTGCACGCGATCCGCCAAAACGAAACGCGCACGATCGCGCTCGGCTATCGGGTCAATCGCTTCAAGCTCGCAACGTTCGTCCTATCGGGCGCCCTCTGTGGCCTCGCCGGCGGGCTCTTCGCGCTCGGCAACCGCTTAGCCGGCCTCGAGATGATCGATTGGCATACGTCGGGTGCGGTGGTGATGATGGCGATCCTCGGCGGCAGCGGAACGATCGCCGGGCCGATCGTCGGCGCGGGGATCTATCAGGTCATCGAGTACTTCGTGTCTAAAACGCCCATCGGTCAAGAGACGGATCTCGTCATGGGGCTGGTGTTTGCGTGCTGCATCCTCGCGTTCCGGCAAGGTATTGTCGGGGGAGTACTTTCCATACCATGGCGCAAGACTTCGACCTAGATCTGCGGCGCGGGCGGTTGCGAGCGCAACGCTTCGGCAATCCGTCGACCGGTGTACCGGCACTCTGCATTCCCGGCCTTTCGTCCAACTCACGCGTCTTCAACCGCCTTGGCGAGCAATTCGAACGCGACGGACATCCGCTGATCGCATTCGACCTTCGTGGACGCGGCTGGAGCGATATCACGGCAAAAGGCACGTACGGCTGGGACAATCACGCGCGCGATATTCTCGAAGCTGCCGATGCGATGGGCATCAAACAGTTCGACTACGTCGGCCATTCGATGGGTGCGTTCATCGGGATGGCCGCCGTTGCGATCGACCGCGGAAAACACATTCGCCGACTGGTGCTCATCGACGGGCTCGGCATACCGTCGCAGACGGCGCTCGCGGCAATCATCGCGAGTCTGGGCCGGCTCAAAGGCACCTTCCCCACCGCCGACGCGTACGTGAACGCGGTCCGTGAGATGGGACTCGCAGCGCCTTGGAACGCCTTATGGGATCAGCATTACCGCTACGACTTGATCGCCGAAAACGGCAACGTCCGGCCGCGCACCGACGCCGCTGCCGTAGGTGAGGACGCGGCCTACGGAGGCACGCAGAATCCGCGCGCGATCTGGCCGCTCATTACCGTGCCGACGTTGCTGTTGCGCGCGACCGTGCCGCTCGGCGACGTGCCCGATGCATTGGTCGTCACCAAGGCCGACTATGACGAGTTCCTCGCGACGGTCCCAACTGCGACCGGGGTTGAAATTCCCGCCAATCACTTCGGGATCATGGCCGCGCAGGAAACGCTCGACGAGATCGAACGATTTCTGGCATGACGATGGTTGAGGGCATCTTTCTTCCGCTTTCATCGGGCCGCGTACGGGTTGAACGCTTCGGCGATCCCAGCGGCCGTGCCCTCGTCTGCGTGCACGGGATTTCGTCGAATGCCCGCGTCTTCAATCCGCTTCGCGACGAACTTGCAGCCGCCGGCCGCCACGTCGTTACCGTCGACCTGCGCGGGCGCGGACTCAGCGACAAGAGCGAACTCGGGACCTACGGTTGGAACCGGCACGCTCGCGATGTTTTTGAAATTGCCGACCAGCTCGATATCGGATCCTTCGACATGGTCGGCCATTCGATGGGCGCTTTCGTGGGAATGAACGCGGTCGCGCTCGACGACCGGCGGCGCATCGGCAAGCTCGTCCTCATCGATGGGCTTGGGCTCCCGAGTCCCTCGGCGGCAGCGGCGCTGGCGCGCAATGCGACGCGTCTGACGTGGGTCTTCCGCAACGCGGACGAGTACGTCAAGGCGGTGCAGTGTCTCGGGCTCGCGCGTCCGTGGAACGACCACTGGGAACGCCATTACCGCTACGAAGTCGAGGACCACGTTCACGGCGGCGTGCGAATTCGGACTAAGCTCGGCGCGGTGCTCGAAGACACGGCATATGCGGCGACGCATCCGCCACGCTCGCTTTGGCCGGCGATCTCGATTCCCACGCTCTTGCTGCGCGCGTCGCACTCGCTCTCCGGCTCCAACGGCTTCGTCGTTACCAAACACGATATGCGCGAGTTTTTGCGCACCACACCCGCGGCAACCGCGCATGAGGTCGACGCGAATCACTTTGGCATCGTCATGCACGACGACTCACTCACCGCGATTAGGGGGTTTCTATGTTGAAACACGCGCCCGCAACGCTGCACGGCCTGCCGTCGACGATGCCGGATCGTCCGCTCTCGATCTACTCGATCCTCGAACACGCCTCGCGTGCGCACGCCCGCAAGGGAATCATCGCACGCGACGGAGCCGGCATCGTGCGGGAATCATATGCGCAGTTTGCCAAACGCGTCGCGCAACTCGCACATGCGCTTGGCGAGCTCGGGGTCAAACCCGGCGATCGCGTCGCGTCGTTCGCCTGGAACGGGCATCGGCACATGGAGCTATACTACGCGGTCCCAATGATCGGCGCCGTGCTGCACACGGTGAACATTCGCCTGTTCCCCGACCAGGTTTCCTATATCCTCGATCACGCTGACGACCACGTCGTCTTCTTCGATGCCTCGCTCGCGAAGGCGGTGCAGGCTGCGCGCGCGCTGCAACCCAATGTGCCTCGCACGTTCGTCGCAATGGGCACGCTAGCCGAACCTTTCGACGGCGCACTCGACTACGAGACGCTGCTTGCAAACCGGCCGGAGTCGTATGACTGGCCCGAGATCGACGAACGCTCGGCCGCAATTCTGTGCTACACCTCGGCCACGACCGGCGACCCCAAGGGCGTGCTCTTCTCGCATCGCTCGACCTATTTGCACGCCATCACCAGTGGGCTGGCGGACTACCTCGGTGCGCGCGAACGCGATCGCATCCTGCCGATCGTACCGATGTTCCACGTCAACGCCTGGGGATTTCCGTTCGTGGCGCCGATGGTGGGCGCCGACCTGGTGATGCCGATGGACCGGCTCGATGCGGCCAGTGTCATCGAACTTTGCAAAAACGAACGCATTACGCTTGCGGCCGGCGTACCGACCGTGTGGCTCGCCGTTCGCGATGCACTGTTCGCGAATAACGATCGCTTGCCCGACCTCAAACGCGTCATCATCGGCGGGTCGGCGATGCCGCGCTCGCTCCGCGACGATCTCGAGAAGCTCGGGATCGACGGCGTGCACGCGTGGGGCATGACCGAGATGTCGCCGATCGGTACGGTCAGCTCGGCGGCATCGGAATTGAGCGACGATCCCGAGCGTCAGCGTGAGGAGCGCTATAAAGCCGGACGCTTTGCCCCGATCGTGCAGTGGCGTTTGGTCGACGAGCACGGCGATGATGTTCCCGCCGACGGCGTCTCGCGCGGTGAGTTACTCGTGCGCGGCTACGCGGTGACGACGAAATATTACAACAACGAAGCCTCGACCGCGATAGCGTTCACGCCGGACGGCTGGTTCCACACCGGCGACGTTTGCACGGTGGACCAATACGGCTATCTCGATATCGTCGATCGGGTCAAAGACTTCATCAAGTCGGGCGGCGAGTGGATCTCGTCGGTCGAGGTCGAGAACACGATTATGGGCCACGCCGCCGTGCGCGAGGCATGCGTCTTCGGCCTTCCGCACCCGAAATGGCAGGAACGTCCGGTCGCGGCGGTCGTCGTGCGCGACGGCCACAGCTTGAACGAAGACGAGCTGCGCACGTGGCTCAAGCAACACCTCGCGACGTGGCAGATTCCCGACCGCGTCGTCTTCATCGACGTGATCCCGCGGACCGGCGTCGGCAAGTTTCTCAAACGCGAGCTGCGTTCGCGCTATGCCGGACTGCTCAGCGAGAACGCTACGGGGTGAAACAGGCGATCACTGCGGTCGATCAGTTCGAATCGCTGCGCGGAACCGCCGTCACCAGTGATTGGCTGACGGTCACGCAAGCGATGATTACCGCCTTCGCCGACGTCACCAACGATCGTCAGTGGATTCACCTCGACGCGGCGCGCGCGGCGGCCGAGTCGCCATACGGAACGACCGTCGCGCACGGATTCCTCACCCTGAGCCTCCTGCCGCCGCTGCTCTCGCAGTGCTCGCCCTTTCGCTGCACGATGGTGCTCAACTACGGGTTCAATCGAATTCGCTTCATCGGTCCGGTTCCGTCGGGATCGCGCATACGCGCGTCGTTTAGCCTCGCCGAGGTGCAACGCAGCAATGAAGGCAGCGCGACACTCGCCTGGGACGTCGCAGTCTTCGTCGAGGGCAACGAACGCCCGGTGCTGGCGGCGACGTGGCTGCAGCGTGCATACGTCTGACACGTCGATCACCCAAATCTTGCCGCTGAGCGTCGATCCCGGCCTGCGCCGCAGTTTTCGCTTCGGTTTGTTGCTCGAGGTACTCGACCGCCTCGCGGAACAGACGGCGCTCGCCTTCGCGGCGCCGAACCGGCCCGGCGTAACCTTTGTCACGGCCGCGATCGATGCCATCCATCTGCGCAGGGCGCTTGACGTCTCGCGTGACCTCATCATGCTTTCGTCCATCAACTATGTTGGATCGCGCTCGCTCGAAGTCGGCATCCGCGTCGAGCAACCCGGCATCGTTTCGTCGCATCTCGGTTCGTGCTACTTCACGATGGTCGCCCAGCCTCGTGCGGTAACCCTGCCGCCGTTGGTGTATGACGATGCGGACGCTCACCGTCGCAAAGCCGAGGCCATCGAGCGCCGCGCGGCTGCGCGCGGCGACGGGCCGGAAATTGCGCCGCCGACGCCGCAGGAACAAGCCGTGCTCGCCGAGCTGCACATGGCCCAGGAGGGTCGCGGTTTCGATGGGCTACTCGTGTGTGACTTGCACGCGCACAGCTACGACCCGCCGAATCGGCAACGCGAAAACACGTCGCTACGGATCACCGGCGGCTACGTGACGCATCGGGCCTATCTTCACGCCGCGATGTGCGCCGAGCTCGTTGCCCCGGATCGCGCGCTTCTGGTTTCCGTGAATCGCATCAATTTTCTCGCGCCGGTTCGCGCCGGCGACACCTTGCACTTCAATGCGCGCGTGACCTACACCGGAATAACATCGATCGCCGTAGAGGTCGATATCCTTCGCGAGAGCTGGGACCGGCAGACGGCGGCACTGTGCAATACCTGCACCTTCACGTTTCGCAACGTCGATCCAACGACGCTGCGCGCGTGTCCGGTGCCGCGCGTCTATCCGACCACGTACGCCGAGGATCTGCGCTATCTCGCAGGCCGCCGCCGCCGGCTCGCTATTGGACGAAGTGCACGTCCGTCGGCGCCTGTGGCGGCGTCTTGATCGAAATGAAGCGCAACGGTGCGGACGACGTCTGCACCAGCCCGGCGTGATTGGTGCCCATCGGGATCACGATCATCATGCCCGGCCGAAGGTTCACTTGCCGATCGCCTAACCACTCCGTTCCGGTACCGTCGAGGACGACTTGGATCTCGTTCGCGTTGGCGTGGTAGTGCTTGGGTGCGGTCCCGGTTTGGAGTGCGAGCGCCATCCCGTCGGTGACCACCAGCGTCTTTGAGCGGAGGTTCGGAAAGGTCGCCGACGGGGCCGGCATCGCCTCCGGGGTGATTGCCAACAGATCGATTGCGGCAGGCTGCAACGCCGTCGTGTTTGCAGGCGCCACCTCAACGCCGTTGAGCAGATGGATATCGGTCGGCGGTTGCGGCGGCGTCTTGAACGCTACTAAGCGCAACTTTCCGCCCGAGGTATCGACGATGCCGGCGTGAGCCGTATCCACCGGAATCACGATCAGCATACCGGCCCGCAGCGGGACCTGACGGTCGCCAAGCCATTCGGTGCCGCTTCCGTCGAGGATCAGTTGGATCTCGTTGGACTCCGCGTGGTAGTGCTTGGGCGCACCGCCGATCGAAAGCGCGGCGGTCATGCCGTCGGTCGCCACCAGTGTCTTCTGATGAAGGGTGGGAAAAGCGGGCGACGTCGGCATTGCATCCGGGGTGATCGCCAGGAGATCGATCGCGGCTGGCTGCAGCGGCGGCGCGGCCGCGATGGCGAAGCCCAACGCGGCGAGGCCGAGAAAACGCAGGAAATGTTTCATATTCTCACTCCCTTATGGCATTCAATTGCGCGATTGCGGTGTCGGCCTCCGCTTTGAGCTCGGTGTAGGCGGATTGCTCGGCCGCGGTAGGCGGTTGATACGCGAGGTCCAGCTCGTTCATAAGGAAGGCCAGGTGATCCCGCAGCTCGGTTTCGTGGAGCAGGTCGCCTTCGTCCGAATGAACTTGGAACTGCGCGAACGTCGCGACAAGCGCATCGATCTGCGCGCGCTTCGCCGGCGATACGTGTGAACGCGCGGCCATCGCCGCGTTGATCGCCTGATTCAGTGCGCCGAGCGTTCCGCTGATCTGCTGCGCGAGTGCAAGCCGCGCGTCGAGATCGCCAGGGGCCGGCTTGATGCGCGGATCGAGCTTCACGTCGAATGTCTGCTGCGACGTTTTGCCGCCGTAGTTCAGCGCGACCGTGTAGGTTCCCGGAACGATCGTCGGACCGTTGGGTTCATCGCTGAAGTCGTCGGTGCTCTCGAGTTGCAAGCCTTGCACTTCGGTCGCACCCGGATAGCGCAGATCCCAATCGAAGGAATTCATACCCGGATCGATCGCGGTCGCTTCCGTCAGCTCGTACGCGAGCTGTTGGACTTCGGTCTCCTGCCCGAGGAGGTAATAGGGAATGTGTTTGGCCTTCTTGTTGCGCAGGTGCAGATTGAAGCTGCGCACCGTCTTGCCGCTGGAATCGAGGAAACTCAGCGTCACCGGCGTCTGCCCCTTATAGTTCTTCGGAATATAGAAGAACACGGTCGCTCCGTAGGCGGGGTTGTCGCCCGAATCCGGCGGCCCGAATCCGCCGCCGCCGTATGCGTGTGAGAGCCACGCGGTCTCGGGCGCATACAGCGTTTGGGTCGAATCTTTCGCGAGCTGCTCGAGCAGGGTGAGATTATCGAGAATCCAGAACGAACGGCCGTGCGTCGCGACCGCGACCTGACCTTGCAAAGCGCTGATCGCGATATCACGTACCTGCACGCCGGGCAAGTTCAGCGCGAGCGACTGCCAGTGCGCGCCGGCATCGAGGCTCACGTAGACGGTACTGCGCGTGCCGGCGAACAGGACGCGCGGTTCACGCGGATCTTCGCGCACGACGAAGACGTACTGATCGTTCGGAATCCCCGACGTCAGCGTGGTCCAATGCGCGCCGTAGTCGGTGGTCTTATAGACGTACGGATGGAAGTCGTCCCATTGGAAACGCGATGCCGTGACAAACGCCGTGCCCTTGTCGGTATGCGACGGCTCGATGCTGCTGATCTGCGCCCATTGCGGGAGCGCCGGCGGCGTGACGAGCTTCCAGGTCGTGCCGTTGTCGCTCGTGACGTGCACGAGCCCGTCGGCCGATCCCGCCCACATCACGTCCCCGCTCAGCGGTGAAACCGCAAACGACGAGATGTCGGGAAACGTTTCGACGCCGGTTTGATCGAGATTGATCGGTCCGCCGGACGGCCCTTCGGATTGCTTGTCGTTGCGCGTGAGGTCCGGACTAATTTGCGTCCAGGTCCGGCCGAAGTCCCCGCTCTTGAACACGACCTGCGCGGTTTCGAAGAGCACATCGGGTTGCGCTGCCGAGAAGATGATCGGGTGGGTCCAGCCGAAGCGGAATTTCGTTTCGGCCGACGACGCGCCGCTCATGTACAGCGGCCACGGGCTGACGTTCTTCTCCTCGCCGTTGGGCGTGTTCAACTCCGCCGTCGAACTCATATAGCCGCTGCCGTACGTAATGCCCGGGTCGTGTGGATTCACCGCCACGTACGTGCTCTCGCCGAGCGCGACGTTGTGCACGGCGTTGCTGCCCAGTCCTTCGCTCGAGGCGCTCGGCAGTTCGTAGGCGCCTTCGTCTTGCTGCGCGCCATAGACATGATACGGAAACTGATTGTCGATCGCGATGTGGTAGAACTGCCCCGTCGGCTGATTGAGATCCGTGCTGAAAGTTTTGCCGCCGTCGGTTGACACCGAAGCGCCGCCGTCGTCGCCGACCAGCAGGATCTTCGGGTTGTGCGGATTGACCCAAATCATGTGGTTATCGCCGTGCGGCGGCAGGATCGGCTTCCACGTCACGCCGCCGTCGCTCGTCTTCCAGAACGCGTCGACGTTGGGTGCATAGGCGACCTTCCAATTCGTTGGATCGACGGTGATCGCCATATAATAGAAGGCGCGCTGGCGCAAGAACCATTGCGCGTTGACGCGCTTCCAGCTCGCGCCGCCGTTGTCCGAGCGGAAGACGCCGCCTTCGTTGGCTTGCACCATCGCATAGACGACCTTGGGATTGTTCGGTGCAACGGCGACGCCCATCTTGCCGAGCACGCCGGTCGCAAAGCCCGGATTGCTCGAGATGTTCGTCCAGTGCTCGCCCGCGTCGGTCGACTTATACAGTCCGCTGCCCGGGCCACCGCTGATCATCACCCACGGCTTACGCACCGCTTGCCACATCGTCACATACAGGACGCTGGAGTTATGCGGATCCATGTCGATGTTGTTTGCGCCGGTGCGATCGTTGACGTAGAAAATTTTCTTCCACGTCTTGCCGCCATCGCTCGTCTTGAAGACGCCGCGATCCGCGTTGGGCGCAAAGACGTGACCCATCGACGTCGCGTACACGATGTTGGGATTGCGCGGGTCGATGACGAGCGAGCTGATCTGATGCGTCTCCGCCAGCCCCGCGTAGTGCCAAGTCTCGCCTGCGTCGGTGCTCTTGTAGATTCCGACGCCGGTATCGAAGTCACCGCGAATGTCGCTCTCGCCGCTGCCGAAGTAGATGATCTTCGGATTCGATGGTGCCACGGCAATGGCACCAATGCTGGTTGCCGTTCCGGGAATCTTCCCGTCGGTAATGTTCTCCCAGCTGATCCCGTAGTTGGTACTGCGCCAGACCCCGCCTTCGACTCCGCCAAAATAGAAGAGATCGGGGTTGCTTGGGACACCGGCTACCGCGACCGCGCGACCGCCGATGTACGGCCCGATACTGCGCCACTGCAGCTTGCTCATCAGCATCTGCGCCGAGGGCGCAGCGCCCGATGCGTTGACCGCGAGCGGGCCGACGAGAAAGACCATGCCGAGAACGGCGACAAGAATGCGCTTCATGCGCACCCTATCAGCCGTGGGTGTCCAGAATCCTCCGTTCGCGAAACGATCCGGGCGTCAAACCGGTGACCGATTTGAAAACGCGCGTGAGATGACTTTGGTCGGCGAATCCGCACGCGCCCGCAATGTCCGCTAGGTTCATCGTTTCGTCGTTGATCAGGCGGCATGCATGCTGCGCGCGCAGACGGCTCACGTAATCGCCGATCGTCGTGCCCTCATCGAGCCGAAAGCCACGCGCGAGGGAGGCGGGATGGATGCCAGCGCGATCCGCAAGCGATTCCAATGAAAGGCGTTCGGCGAATCGTTCACGCAGCAAAGCTTTCACGTCGCTGACCCAGGCGCGCTGCGGCCGATCGCGGTCGACTAAACGCAATGCGATGCCGAGCATTTCGGAAACGATCGCATCCGCGTCGAGTGCATCCAATGCATCATCCACGAACTGGTTCAGCAGCGCAACGGCGAGCCACACCGCTTCGCCATACTGCAGCTCGAGTCGCCAGGCGGATGTGTCGAAGTGCATTCCGATGCGCGCTTGCCATGCATCGTCCAGCTCGATCGCAAAGAGCCTCGTCTCATCGCCCATTTGATCCCAGTGCACGAGCTTCGCTGGATGGAAGGCCAGGCTAAACGGTTCGTAACGCACCGTCGTACCTTCGTGCGTTTCTTCATACTCGCCGGCAACAAGCAGAGTGAAATATGCTAGCGCATGTTCGTGCACGTCGATTCGCCGCGCGCGCGGATGACGAACCATTGAGAAGTTCAAGTCGCCGATGCGCGCCGCGCGCTCGACGCTGCCGTACCACTCCCCCGGACCAAGCCTCGCCGTTGCCATACGGGCATCTTCGTCGTGGCCGCCGCAATTGTATTGAACGATCCTTGCATCACCTTGCAAATCGCATTCAAGACGAACCGCAAGATTTACGCCATGATGGGCCAATGAACAGACGAGCTTTGCTCGGCGCCTCCGTGGCTGCCGGCATCACTGCGGCAGTCCCGCAAGCCCTGCGCGCCGCCGATCTCAGCGCGGCCGCGTCGCCGCTCAAAGTGCCGGCCGATGGAAAGATTCGCGTGGCCTTCATGATCTCGAGCGGCGCCAACGTCATCGACCTCGCCGGCGCCTGGGAAACATTCCAGGACACGATGTTGCCCAACGGTGACATGCCGTTCGAGCTCTTTACCGTCTCCGAGACGACCAGCATCATTGAAATGACGGGCGGCCTGCGCATCGAGCCGGCCTACTCGTTCGCCGCCGACGACATCCCGCACGCGAAGATTCTGGTGGTGGGCGCGCAAAGCGACGGGTCGGAGGCTTTTATGAAGATCTTGCGCGACGTCCAGGGCAAGATCGATCTTACAATGTCAGTGTGTACCGGTGCGTTCAAACTTGCGAAGTCGGGCATACTCGACGGAAAATCGGCGACCACGCACCACGAATATTACGACCAGTTCGCTAAGCAATATCCGCACGTCACACTGGTACGCGGCGAGCGCTTCGTCGACAACGGCAGCATCCTCACCGCGGGCGGCTTGACCTCCGGCATTTCGGCGGCGCTCCACGTGGTTTCGCGCTATTTCGACGCAACCACCGCGGCAAAGACCGCCGCCTACATGGAGTTCGTTCCGACCGCCCGTCCCGCCTGAGCTCGCAGCGCGGCGCCTGGTCGCTAAGGTGTCCATTTGCGGGTACAAATCGTGGATGAACACGCTAGCAAAACTCTTCTTCGGCATCGCACTCGTCGCCGGAATCGCGTTTGCGTCAGCGACGGCAAGTGCGGCGCCCGCGGCACCCAACGCGAATCTCACTCTCGCCTCTTCCCTCATCGCCAGCGGTGGAGGGCCAGGCAGCTATTCCACGGTGCGCGCGTTCGACGCGATGATCGGCAGCGACGCCGTACTTGCCAACGAGCGGCAGATCGCCGTGACCTTTGGGCAAAGCAACGAAGACCACTTCGTGCACATGTTCGACTATGCGATCGCCGATGCGTGGCAACTCGCCGGCAAGGACAACGTTTCGATTCCGCCGCCGGCACAAACTGGAGGCCAGGCGCTTGCGACGCAACTCGTGCAAGCCGGCGTCGTCAGCGGCGGCATCACCTTCGACAACGATACGTTCTTCACGCAGCTCTTCGGAGCGAAGATCGCCGGCCAAGTTCAAGCCGATATCAACGCGAAATACGGGGCCGGTGCATGGACCAACTTCAGCCGCATGACCGACCAGTTCTTCCATAACATCGGTCAAACCGTCGGGATGAACGTCTAAGGCGCCCGCGCAAACCCGTGCGCCGCTAGCCACCCCGCATCATCCATCTGCTGCAGCGCTTCGCGGAAGGCGCTCGTCACATCGGCGAACGTCGTCCGCGGATCGTTGTTATAGTCCATCAGCCGATGGTCGTAGTTCCGTCCGCCGCTGCGCGCCTCGATAGCTCGCGCACCACTTCCATCGCCGGCCGGCGATGGTCGGAGCCGCCGGTGACGTCCTTGGTCGCATCGATCATCGCGCAGTAGATGCTCCACGTGCTTGCGCCGTCGGGGCATTTTCGGTCGTCGGCGCGGTTCCATACTGCCGCACTGGAGGGTGCCACACGCCGCCCACTTCGCCCACCCGCGACGCCAGCGTCATCTTCGGAATCTGATCGCCGATCTGTCCGCACGAGCCGACTAGACGTCCCGGCGGTCCGGCAAAGGCGCAGTGCTGCAGTGCCGCCGCTAATAGGACCGCGAAAATCACGAAATGCCGGCGTCCCGCATGCGAATCAACTGTTCGATCGTAGCATTGTAGCCGCGATCGTGCACCCGTTTGACGAAGTCGACGGTCACGCCATGATCGCGCAGGCGAATCAGCTCCTCGGGCGTCGGGTGATAGCCGGCCGCGAGCATCCCTTGTACGAAATCGAGGTTGACGCCGTGATCGCGCAACCGGACGAGATCGTCGGCACCCAGATTGCGATAGCCCAGCCCCGCAAGGCCGGTTACGTAGCGCTCGTCGACGCCGTGGTTGAGCACGCGGATGATCTCATCGGTGGTCGTAATCGCGCTGCTATTGTGGCGCAGCATGTCGATGAAGGCGAGCGTGACGTTGGCCATCGCCATGCGCAGTAGTTGCGTGTCGTCCGGGCGAGAGATCCCGCGTGAAGCGAGCGCATCGGAGAAGCTCGTGCTCGGTGAAAAGGTGAACGTACCGCCGCCCGAACCGTGCGAGGCGTAGCCCGTGCAATGCAGGGTGCCGGCGTCTCGAACGAGTTCGAAGCGGACGTTCGCGCCGCTCGACTGCAGTTGATCGCGCGTGAGCCCGGCGAACGCACTCATTGGGACGTCGCGGCTCCAATCGGAATGTTCGTGATCGGAATCGTAGCGCGCGCCGAATTGCACGTTGACCGGATCGTCGCCGAGCTGCACGCTCCACGTCCCGGTTAGCGTCGTATCGGCTGCTGCGACCGCGTTGATGAACAGCATCAAGGCAGCGGTTATCAGGGCCGCGCTCAAGCGCAGCCGCGAAAAGGGCTTCATTGGTTCTCCTATACTCCCGCGTTTGCGAGTCTGATCAGTTGCTCCACGGTTGCGCGCCCCTTAATGAGTCCGGAGCGTTGCAGCCGCTGGACGAATTCGAGGGTGACGCCGGCATCGCACAGACGCACGTAGTCACTCACCGAAAGATTGGCATAGCCGAGTTGCGCGAGTCCGCTGATGTAGGCACCGGTGACGCCGGAATCGGCAAGCCGCGCGAGCGATTCGGACGGCATCGGGGTGAGTCCGTGCGCATGCAATTCGGCAATGAATTGCGGGCTTACGCCGCGATTGGCAAGCATGATCACATCGTCGACCGAGAGATTCCGGAACCCCGCGTCGGAGAGCGCGTCGAGCAGACCCGGTCCCGAACGCTCGCGTACGTGCTCCCGATGCGGTCGTGGCATCGGCGCCGGCGGCGGAGTTACATCGGCTACGACGGTATCGGTCTTGGCGATCGGTGCAAGGTGGACGGCAGCCGGCGTCGCCTTCTTCACCGTCGGCGCCGCGTGGGTATCCACGCGCACGATCGATTTCATTCTCACGACCACGTCCGGCTCCGGTGATGCCGCGAGCAACGGCTGCGGGGTCTGCGCCGGCACGGCCAGCGCCGTCAGTCGCACACCGGCCAGCGCGAGCGAGATCGCGAGCACCGTAATCGCAGTGATTTTCGCGAACGTGCCGAGCCGCGTCGAGGCGTTGTGATTGCGCTCGACCAGGCGCGCCACGCGGACTGCGATTTGACGCCGCGAGCCGATGAATCCGGAAGCTGAGGCATGCCGGCGGCGCGGCGCCGTGCGCGCGATTTCATAGAGACAGCGCGCGAACGCCACGCGCTCATCCGAGGCGGCTGCCGCCGCGTCATCGCACGCGATCTCGCGCTCGATCGCCATCGCGCGTCCCGCGATATGCACGATCGGATTGAACCACAGCACGGCAGCGAGAAGACGCTGCACGAGGTTCGAATAATCGTCGTAGCGGCGAACGTGCGCGTATTCGTGACGCAGCACCCGTTCGAGGTCGCCGTCGGGCAGTTCGCTGGCCATCGCGTCAGAAAGCGCGATCGCCGGATGCAGGAAGCCGATGGCGCACGGCTCGGCGACGTCTCGCGAGACGCCCACGACGGCTCGGCGCGACCAGGCGCCGGCGAATCCTTGGACGCGCGAGGTTAACGCGTCGCTCGCCACCAGCGACGACTTCACCGTGCGCAGTGACGCATACGCGAAGCCTAATCGTACAAGCAGTACGGTCGCGATCGCAAGCCATGCGAGGAGGAGGGGTGACGGCAGATGACGCGCGGGTGCAGTTTGCGCGACCGCGATCGTCGCGGGCATTACGGGAAGCGGCTGCGGAAGCACGACGTCGGAGACGACGCGTGCCACCACCGGCGACGGCGGTTCGCTTACCGGCAGCGCGATCGTGCGCGAGGGCATCGCAAGATCGGCGATCGGTAAGAGAGCCGCCGCGACGAGCACCGCGCACCACATGACGTAGCGTTGCGCTGCGGTCGTGCGCGGGATGAAGCGTAGGCTGCTGCCGACGATCAGCGCAATCGCGGCGCTCTGCCACAGTGCATTGATCATCGCCCAAAAAACGTGCGGAACGCTCATCATTGCGTTGCCTCGTCGATCAGCCGGCGCATCTGCGTGAGGTCGTCATCCGAAAGCTCTTCGTTCTCGAGCAGTCGAACCGCAAGCAGTCCGGCGGAATTATGGAAGAAACGCTTCATCACGCTCTGCACCGCGGCGCGAGCCGCGTCGTCTCGTTCAACCTTGGCATGGTAAATGAAAGCGCGGCCGCGCTCTTCATGGCGCAGATAGCCTTTTCTCTCCATGATCCGCAGCATCGTTTGCACCGAGTTGAACGCGGGGCGCTCGCGCTCGGGAAGCGCGTCGAGCACTTCGGAAACCGTGGCACCGCCGCGGGTCCAAATCACTTCCATCAGTCGCTGCTCGCCTTCGGTGAGCATCTCGGATCGTTTACGCGGCACCGTTTCCTCTGAACATCGTTCACCTTCCAACTACACCTAACGAATTAGGTGTGCTACCGGCAGCATACCGTGTGGGAGCCCAACTGTCAACCGCCGAACGGCGCGCGCATGCGCCGCGTGCACGTTCCCGGTCCTCTGGCACTTGCTGCGCTCGGGGTCGTGTTTGGCGACATCGGGACGAGCCCGCTCTACACGCTGACCACCTGCTTTACGACGGCAAACGCGAAGCCCACCCTCGAGAATACGCTCGGCATCATCTCCTTGCTCGCCTGGGCACTCATCGTCGTCGTGTGCATCAAGTACGTCACCGTGTTGATGCGGGTCGATCACGAAGGTGAGGGCGGGATTCTCGCGTTGCTCGCGCTTGCGTCGCCGCCGCGCTTACTCGGCACGCTCGGTGGAACGCGCTGGTTGATCCTCGTGGTCGTCGTCGGCGCCGCGATGTTGATCGGGGACGGAATGATCACGCCGGCGATCTCGGTGATCTCGGCGGTCGAAGGATTAAAAGTTGCCACCAGCGCGGCACAACCGTTTATCGTTCCGATCTCGGCCGGCGTGCTGCTCGCGCTCTTCCTGATTCAATATCGCGGCACGCAGATCGTCGGCTCGGTCTTCGGGCCGGTGATGGTCCTCTGGTTCGCGTCGATCGCGATTGCGGGCGCCCACGCCATTGCCGCCCACCCGGTCATTCTCGCAGCGTTGAATCCGTTGCACGCGCTTGAATTCATCGTTCATCACGGTATCTTCGGCTTCTTGGTCTTCGGTGGTGTGATCTTGGCACTCACCGGCGCCGAAGCGCTCTACGCGGACCTCTCGCATTTCGGGCGCATTCCGATTGCGTGGGCGTGGTACGGTGTCGTCTTTCCGTCGCTGCTGCTCAGCTATTTCGGGCAGGGCGCGGCGGTGTTGGGTAATCCAAACGTGCTCGATTCGCCGTTCTATGCGCTCACCACCGGCTGGACCCTGATGCCGATGGTCGTGCTTGCGACGCTTGCGACCGTCATTGCCTCCCAGGCGGTGATCTCGGGCGCGTTTACGCTCACCGAACAGGCAATCGCGATGAATCTCTGCCCGCGCATGCGCGTCGTTCACACCTCGCAGGAACAGCGCGGCCAGGTCTACATTCCTTTCGTCAACGTGTTGCTCGCGGTCGTCTGTCTGATCTTGGTGTTCACGTTCCAGAGCAGCGCGCGGTTAGCCTCAGCCTACGGGCTCGCCGTCGCATGCACGATGCTCGCGACGACGCTTGCGTTCTTCGTTGTCGCCACGACGGTGTTCAAATGGCGTAAGCGCTACGTGATTCCCGGTATCAGCCTCTTCGTGCTCATCGACACGCTCTTCGTTACCTCCGGTTTGCCGAAGTTTTTGGACGGCGCGTGGGTTCCGATTGCGGTGAGCGCCGGTATCGCGTTCGTATCGCTCACCTGGCTCAAGGGACGGCGCGCGCTCGCCCGAGCTCTTGCCGCAGACCAACAACCGGTTGCGCAGTTCATTGCGCAACAACAGCCACCGCCCGATTCGACGTTTGGCCAAGCCGTGCTCCTCACCAACGATCCAAGCGGCATACCGTTCGCGCGCAGCCATCCGTGGCTTCCGCGCTTTCTCAAGCATCGAAAGGTCGTGCTGCTCACGCTCGACCCTGCGTCGCGGCCGTATGTCGAACAGGTGCGGCGCGTGGCTATCGAGCAACTTGCGCCCACGCTCTTCGTGGTCAGAGCGAGTTTCGGTTACATGGAGGACCCGTCGATCAAGTACGTCTTGCTTGCGTGTAACAAGCTCGACTTTATGCTCGACGACGACAACACGACGTTCTTCTTCTCCGCGCCTGCGATCACCGGGCGCGCGAAAGACGGCATGCACCAGAGTCAACGCGTGCTCTTTGCCTTCCTCTCGCGAGTGTCGCGCTCGCTTGTCGACGACCTTGAAATCCCACCGGATCGCCGCGTCGGCGTCGGCGTGGAAGTAGAGATATAGACGAGCGTTTGCAAGGGAGTCTGCGACATCAGCAACGAATCGTAGCCGTCGCTGATGCGTGAAATTTTTGCGACCATTGCGCAGTGGCTTGATGAGGGCGTTCCCGTTGCGCTGGCAATGCTTTGCGAACTTCGCGCCGCGAGAACGGCGCCGATCGGAACAACGATCGCGGTTGCCGGCGATGGACGCATCGTTGGCAACATTGGGGCCGGCTGTTACGAGAGCGAAATCATCGAAACGGCACAGCGCACGCTTGCAGACGGCGCCCTACGCCGGCTCGAGATCGATCTCGATAACGATGACGAACTCGCCGGCGGAACCGCCTGCGGTGCGGTCATGCGGCTGCTGATCTGGCGCCCGCAACGCGCTTTTGCCGTCGATGCGCGCGCGATTGTTGCGGGTGAACGCGCTGTTACGCTGAACGTTGGCACGTTCGAGCACGTCTTTCCGGCAAAAGATCAATTGATCTTGATCGGCGCGACGGCGCTCGCCGCCGATCTCGCAGCCATTGCGCGCCGCATGGATGTGCGCGTGACCGTCGTCGATCCACGCCCGGCCTTTGCAACCGCGGAGCGCATTCCCGACGCGCACGCGATCGTGCGCGAATGGCCGGATGACTATCTTCCACTCGTCCTCACGCCGCAAACAGCGATCGTCGTGCTCTCGCACGACCCGAAGTTCGATCTTCCCGCGCTGCGCTGCGCGCTGCGATCGAGCGCGCCGTTCATTGGGCTGTTGGGCAGCCGTCGCGCGCAAGCGGCGCGTCGTGCGAAGTTGCGTGCCGAAGGCTTCGACGATGCGGCACTCGACCGGATTCGCGGGCCGGTCGGTCTGGATATCGGCGGCGCGACCACAGCGGAAACAGCGATCTCGATCCTTGCCGAGATCGTCGCGGCGCGCAGCGGACGCGACGGCTTGCCGCTGCTCGCTCGCCAAGGAGCTATTCACTGAACGTCGTCGTCGCCGACATTACCACGCTCGAGGTCGACGCGATCGTCAACGCGGCAAACGAAGGCTTGAGCCGCGGCGGTGGTGTCTGCGGCGCGATCTTCCGCGCCGCCGGTCCGCAACTCGATGCGGCTTGCCGCGCACTTGCGCCATGTCCAACCGGCGATGCGCGTATCACGCCCGGTTTTGCGGCGAAAGCACGCTGGATCGTTCACGCGGTTGGACCGATTTGGCGCGACGGCACGCACAACGAGCCCGAGCTTCTCGCTCGCGCATATCGCAGCGCGCTGCAAACCGCCGCCGATGCCGGTGCGCGTTCGATCGCGTTTCCCGCCATCTCGACCGGTATCTATGGTTATCCGCGCGAGGCCGCAGCGCAGGTTGCGCTGCAATCGGTACGCGAGTGGCGAGCGTCGGCCACACAATCGCTCGAGGTGATCTTCTGCGCGTTCAGCGATGCCGATGCCGCGCTCTATCGCGCGCTGGGCGATGGTTGAATGACGGTTGGCGAGGATATCCTCGAAGTCGATCTTTCGGTCGCTGTAGATTGCGCGATAGGCGACGAATGCCGCGGTGTGCCCGCACACTTGCTCCAGCTGCATCGCTTGCCGCTCGTACGACGTGACGTGCGACTTTTCGGCATTCTCGGCGCTGCGCGCATTTGCGCTATCGCTCGGATCGGCGTCGCCGCGACCAGGTTCTTCATCAATGAGAGCGATGCCGTACCGGATAGGCTCAAGAACAGCCCGATCGTACCCGGCCACATCGTGTCGCCGAACGTTGCCGGATTGCTTTGGAGCCAGCCCGCGGGCGCGACGAATTTCACCGGCGGTGCCGCCACGACATTCGAAGCGATGCGCCCGTGAAGGCACAGCGACCGGATCGCCGCCTGCGCTTTGGCAAGCGGCGGCAGCGAAACCGGATAGCTATAGTGGGCGTAGTAGACCCGGCTACCGTTAACGATAAATGCGTGCTCTGCGCGCGGCGCACGGGGATATTCCGTGTTCTTCGTTGCGAGAAACCAGCCGCTCTCACCGTTACACGACCGTAGCGCGTGGCTCGACGTGTTTACATATCCCGCTCTTTGCCCTCCCGCACTGATATACCGCGCATAATCCGGCGAGCTCAGCCCAAAACTCCGGCGATACCCGATCTCAACGTATTCCTCGTCACCGCGGTCGAAGTTGAGCCATTGCGCGAGCGTAGTCCCGTCCTTCATCGCCTTCGGCGGCAGATTTTCACGAACCCAGCCGGCCGGCGGCACGATCAGTGACTGCGGTACCGGCGCAACCGCAGCAATGCATACAAGAACGACGACAGCAAGGATCGTACGCTTCATGCAGCGGGTATTAGGCGGGCTCGCTTCCAATCATTCGGTCGATGCGGCAAGACGACGACGGCTACACGTTGATGCCCCTGCTCTTTGGCCTCACCTTCGTCTCGGGCTTGGCTGACGCGCTCAGCTTTCTCACGCTGGGTCAGGTCTTTGTCGCCAACATGACCGGCAACGTGGTGCTGCTCGGTTTTGCAATCGGTGGCGCCAAGCGTATTTCAATCGTGGGCTCGTTGATCGCGATCGCGGCATTCATGATCGGCGGTATCGTCGGTGGCCGGCTCAGCCGGCGCCATGGCGAGAGCGTCACGCACCTCATCTCGGTGACCACCTTCGTCGAGATTTTCCTCATGGTAGGCGCAGCCGTGCTCGCGTGGCGCTTTGGTTTGACGGGCTTTGTCGCCTACGCGATCACCGCGATACTTCCCGTCTCGATGGGCCTTCAAACCGCGGTCGCGCGCAGCTTGGGCGTTGCCGATATCACGACGACGGTCATAACGCAGACGCTCGCCGGCCTCGCGATGGATTTGCCGATCGCCGGCGGAATCCAACACCCGCGCGCGCCGGCGTGTCACCGCGATCGTGCTCATGTTTTCCGGCGCGCTCATCGGCGCCGTGCTGATCTTCAGGCTCGGCGTTCCCGTCGCGCTGCTCGCGGCCGCGCTAACCTTTGCGATCGTCTCGGCCTGGGCGTGGAAGCTCAAGCAGGCGCAACCGTTGCCGTAGTACGCGGGTCGGGGCCGGTATGGCACAAGATCATATTGTACGTACTGCGAACGTCAAGTGGGCCGGCGACGTCGCCAAAGGTCATGGCGACATCACGACCGCCAGCGGAAAAGTCTCCGCGTCCTATTCGTTCGGCACGCGCTTCTCCGGCGATCCCGGCACCAACCCCGAAGAATTGCTCGCCGCGTCGCACGCGGCGTGCTTCACGATGGCGACCAGTGCCGTGCTCACCCGCGCCGGTCATCCGCCGACGTCGCTCGATACCACCGCGACCGTCTACCTCGATCGCGCCGGCGACGGCTACAAAGTACCGAAAATCGAGCTTGCAATCACCGGTGTAGTCCCCGGCATAAGCGCAACGGACTTCGACGCGTATGCGAAACAGGCCGAAGCGTCGTGTCCGATCAGCAACGCGCTGCGCGCGGTGCCGATCAGCGTGAGCTCGACGCTTATGAGTGGATGAACCACGACGCGACCGTTCCGGCCGCGCTGAGGAGCATCAGCGCGAACGCCAGCCATAACCAAACGCGCGCGATTCGTGAAACCACGAGGTCTTTGAGGACGCGGCGGTCGGATGCGATGCGAATGATCGCGTAAATGAGCGGCACCGCCGCGACGCCGTTAAACACCGCCGACCAGAACAACGCCTTGATCGGGTCAACGTGAACGAAACCCATGAGCATACCCGCTACGACGCCAAGAACGATGATGCCGTAGAATCCACGGGCTCGCCATGGCTTTTGCTCGAGTCCCTCGCGTAGCCCGAACAGTTCGGCGAACATGTACGCGGACGCACCGGCCAGCACCGGCACGGCGAGTAATCCAGTGCAGACGATGCCGATCGTAAAGAGTGCGTAGGCGAAATTTCCCGCCAGCGGCCGCAGTGCTTCGGCGGCCTGTTGCGCCGTTGCAATATTGGTCGAACCGTGCGCACCGAGCGTCGACGCAGTGGTCACGATGATGAAGAACATCACGAGATTGGAAAGAATGGCGCCCGTATTGGCGTCGCTGTGAATCTCCTTTAGCGAGCGCGGCTTCATGCTCGGGTCTTCGCTGCGCGCTTTCTGCTCCTCCGCGGTCATCGATGTTTGCCAGAAAAACAAGTACGGCGTTATCGTCGTTCCGAGTGCGGCGGTGAGCGTGGTGAGCCAGGCGGCGTTCAGCCGAATCTGCGGAACGACAGTGCTCACGAGGACCGTCGGCCAATGCGGATGCACGATGAACGCGGTCACGATGTACGCGAGGAGCGAGGCACACAACCATTTCATTACGTCGGCAAAGTGCCGGTACGAAAAGAAGACCTCGACGACGAGCACGACGGCGGCAAAGAACACTAGCCAAATGACCTGCGGCAGACGCACGAGCAAGTGCGCGGCGCCGGACATCGCGTTGAGGTCCGCACCGATGTTGAAGGTATTGGCGAGCCCGACTAAGATCGCGAGCGAGACGGCGAGATACCGGGGCATGCTGCGCGCGAGCGACGCCATCAACCCGGCTTTGGTCGCGATACCGATGCGTGCGCACGTGCCGTCGAGGACTGCCATCATCGGCGTCGTGATGAGCGCCGTCCATAACATCGAAAAACCGGTGGCGGCACCGGTTATCGAATAGGTCGCAATCCCTGAGGGGTCGTCATCCGCCGCCCCGGTGATCAACCCGGGGCCAAGAGCTTTTGCCCAGCCGCTTACGCGGCGGCGAATATCGTTGTCCACATCAGCATGATACCCCGATTAGAGCCACCAATGCGCGCCCAGCGCCATATTGAACGTCGCCGCCCACGCGCAGTACATCAGCCAGATGCCGGTCGCGAGGTGAAAGAACCCCAGCGGCTTGGACGAGTTCACCGCGCCGAACCGCTCTAGCCCCTCTGCGATGTAGACGAGCGTTAGACCCAAGAAGATCAGCGCGACCGGGATATCACCCGCCGACCAAAATACACACAAGCCTAAGAGCGAGATCAGCGTGAACGCGATCGTCATCCACGCTTCGGGCGCAGCGTCGCCCGCGATCAAACGGCGTCCCCCGAGTGCGAACCAATGTACACCGTACGCGGTAAACGCGAGGCCCGCCATATACAGCGGTGCGCCTTTGAACACTTGGAACCAGGTCAAGCCGACGAAGATGTATGTGCCGGCGACGAGTTGCATGAAGCCGGGCATCCACACGCCCCACAAGCCCATGCTTCGATCGACTTCCGGCGTCGAGCGCGGCCATCCGAAGAATTCCTGTCCGCCGAAAATGAAATACCCGGTGGCAAGCCCGAAAAAGCCGATCGCCAACGGGACGTACGCCGACGGTTGAAGTGCGAATGTAGACATGGCTCGATTATACCAACGACAGGTCGTAGTCAATGGCGACAGGCGCATGGTCGCTGAAGCGCTCGCCTTTATAGATCGAGGCCGCGCGGACGGTGTCGCGCAGATCCGGCGTGATCATCTCGTAGTCGATGCGCCAGCCGAGATTGTTCGGGTACGCCTTAGGCCAGCCCGGCCACCAGGTGTATTGTTTTGCTTCCTGGTTCACCACGCGAAACGCGTCAACCCAGCCTGCACCGTCGAGCAATGCATCCATCCAAGCGCGCTCTTCGGGGAAAAAACCGGTGACGTGCGTGTTGCGCACCGGGTCGAACGTGTCGATCGCGGTGTGCGCGATGTTGTAGTCGCCGCAAATGATATAGGAGCGCCCGGTCTTTCGCAGACCAGCCAGCATGATCAGGAAGCGCTCGAGAAAGTCCATCTTGACGGCCTGCCGCGCCGGTCCCGATGTGCCCGACGGCACGTAGACGCTCGAGATTGAAAGCGGTCCGAAATCGGCCTGCACGTAGCGCCCCTCAGCATCGATGTCGGGCCAGCCGAAGCCGCGCGTGACCACGTCGGGTTCGCGACGCGTGTAGAGCGCGACGCCGCTGTAGCCGCGGCGCTTCGCATCCACATAAAACGAATGATACCCCTCGAGCAGCGACGCTTCGAGTGGTAGCTGATGTTCTTGCGCGCGCGTCTCTTGCAGGCAGATCACGTCGGCGTTCTCGCCGGCGGCCCAGGCGTAGAAGCCTTTTCGCGCGGCCGAGCGGATGCCGTTCACGTTGCAGGTGATGACGCGCATCTAGATGACCCGCATGATCTAAACGTGCAGCACCGCGGCACCACGCAGTTCGTCGTGCTTGAGCTTGGTGAGCGCGAGGTTCGCTTCGTCGAGCGCCATCGGTACGGTGAAGCTTTTGATCGGAATCTCGCCGGCGATGCGCAAGAACTCTTCGCCGTCGGCGCGCGTATTTGCCGTAACGCTGCGCAGCTCGCGTTCGTAGAAGAGGTCGTGTTCGTAGTTGAGCGGCGGGATGTCGGTGAGGTAAATGCCTGCGATGGCGAGGATGCCGCCCCGATCGAGCGCGCGCAGCGCCGGCGGCACGAGTGGACCGGCGGGTGCAAACATGATCGCCGCATCGAGCGGCGCCGGTGGCGTATCGCCGGCTTCGCCGATCCAGTCGGCACCAAGCTCCCCGGCAAGGTCACGGTGAATCCCGGCGCGGCTCATCACGTAGACGGTGCATCCCCAATGCTTGAGCACCTGGAGCGCCAAATGCGCTGAACCGCCAAAACCATAGAGCCCGACCGTCATGCCCGGCTGCACGCTTGCGCGTTTGATCGCGCGAAAGCCGATGATTCCGGCGCACAACAGCGGGGCGGCCGCCTCGTCGCCGATCGCGGCGGGTAGCGCGTACGCGTAGGCTTCGCGCACGGTCGCAAACTCGGCGTAGCCGCCGTTGTGATCCCAACCGGTGAAGCGGGCGTTCGGACACAGATTCTCGCGCTCGCGGCGGCAGAATTTGCAGGTGCCGTCCGTCTCACGCAGCCAAGCGATCCCGACGCGATCGCCGGATCGAAAGCGCGTGCACCCGGCGCCCGTTCGCTCGACGATGCCAACGATTTCATGCCCCGGGACAATCGATGGATGTTTGGGCGGAAGGTCGCCTTCGCTCACGTGCAGATCGGTGCGGCACACGCCGCACGTGCGCACGCGCACGAGCACTTCGTCATCTGCCGGCTCGGGGCGATCGATGTCTCGCATCACCAGCGGACTGGTTTCGATCGGCGCCGGCTGCCCGAGCACCATTGCGCGCATCAGCGAGCTACTTCGGTGGCGTGCCGCCGTCAATGACGGCTGGTTGTCCGAGTTCCGAAAAGCGATTCAACTCGTCCCTCGAGAGCGGCGTCACGCGTGCCACCAGTTTGCCCGAGATCCAGCGCATCCAAATTTTTTGACCGCCGCCGATATCGTAGCTCGACCCGTCGATCATCGTTACATGCACCGGCAGCGCGGGATCGGTGAGATGGTACACGTTCATCCGCACGCCGTCGAACGGGTCGACCGCGATATCGCCTATGGTTCCCCGTACACCGATCTGCCCGGTCGGCGTCGTGAAGGTGTAATCGGCGTGGGCTCCGGCGGGA
This sequence comes from Vulcanimicrobiota bacterium, assembly GCA_963703325.1. Taxonomy (GTDB): domain Bacteria; phylum Vulcanimicrobiota; class Vulcanimicrobiia; order Vulcanimicrobiales; family Vulcanimicrobiaceae; genus Aquilonibacter. The sequence goes on from OY969805.1 coordinate 85,818, forward strand.
TGGTTTACCTGAAAGCGCATCTTCCCGTCGAATATCACGAAGTGCGCGTGCGCAATGTCGGTTTCTGAAAACGTGTCGAGCTTGAGCACGCTATTGCTGGCCATAAAAATCTGCGATGAATCGCCCAAGGTGATCGCCGCCATGGAGGCGGCCCCGGTGCGGGCAACGTCATCATCGTTAAGGACGGTCGACACCGAGGGCGGGAGGACGTGCGCCGGCACGCCGTCGCCGGTGACGTAACTCACGCTGCCGTGGAGGTTCTGCAAGGTTCGCTCGCCGCGGGCGTCGGCGCGCCACGCGAATGCCGCAACCACAGCGAACGCCACGAGCGCCCAACGTTTCGCACCATGCTGGAGCATCATCTCGAGCGTTTCGCCTGCACCGACAGTTCCCACCTGTAACCGTCGAGGTCATGAAACCAAAGGCCCATGTTTTTTGACCCCTCGGCTTCGGGTCCGATCTCGTTCCCCGGATCTTCGACCTCGACGTCGTGCTGTTTGAGCCATGCCAGCGCCTCACGCAGCGCTTTCATGCTCGGCACGTGAAACGACATATGTTCGATCGTTTCCGGATGCGGCGTGCCCGTAAAGAGCACGATCGTGATGTCGTTATTGGTGAGACCTGCGTAGGCGATACCCTCGAACATCACCTCGAGATCGAAGAGTCGGCGCCACCAGCGCGCGCTCGCCTGAATATCGCTGACGGCCAGGCCAAAATGGCCGACGGTTCCCAGGTGAATCTTCATGGACGCTCCAATCGAAAAGGCGAATGTGCGGACGTTTTACCCTGACCGATCCCCTGCGCATCCGTGCCGCGTACCCGCGGTTTCACTTCGAGGAGTTTAGCGAATACCGCCTCCCTCGCTTCAACATCGCGCCGACGCAGGCGGTTCTCGGCGTTCGCAATGACGGCCGCAACGACGTCGAGCCGCTGCACTGGGGCATCGACGGACGCATCAACGCCCGCGCCGAGACCGTGAGCGCGCGCCCGCTCGCGTTTCGCTGCATCATCTTTGCCGATGGGTTCTACGAATGGCGCGGACGTAAACCGGTCTACTATACGATGAAAGACGAACGGCCTTTTGCCTTTGCGGGCGTGTGGGAGCCCGTGACCGAGGGACCGTCGCCGTGCGCCATCGTCACCTGCGAACCGAACGCGCTCGTCGCCCGCGTGCACGACCGCATGCCGGCGATCCTCCACGACGACCAACTCGACGCATGGCTCAACAACGAAGACCTCGCGCCCAACGCCGCGCGTGCATTACTGCAACCCTATGACGCAAGCGCCATGAGCGCGCGCGACGTATCGATGCGCCTCAACGACGCGCGCTACGATCAGCCGGATGTCCTCATCGACAACGACCCAATACAGGAATCATTGTTCTAGCGCACCCCTTGTCATCCCGAGCGCCGAACGGCCTCTACCTGCTGCCATGAATATAGTCGGCGAGATTGACCCACCCGTACTCGTCACGCACGCTAATCGCCGTGACAGGATTTATTTCCCAGAGTCCCGCGTGCTCGTGATGGCGCGCCGTGTTCGAGTTCGCGGGATCGTACAGGAGCCAGCCCTGGATAAGCACCCGCTTTTGCGAAATCGCAAGCCGCCGCAAGTTGGCAGCGGTCCAACTTGGGTTCACAGCGCGCCAGCGCGGCGTAACCTCCGCGATCGCTGCGTCGGCAATCGATGCCCCGGGCCGATCGGCGATATAGATGCGAACGTCGCGGTCACGCAGCGCTTTGCTGCCGCAGTTCGCGGGCTCAGGGTTTTCCATTTCTGCCCGAACGATGTACCCAGCAAAAGAGACACCGTGCTTCTCGAGCCACGCAATGTGTGTACTGACTGCTGGCGGCCAATTTTCTCGTAACGCCCCGTCGCGGGTGGGCACAGCGGGTAGCAGTTCCATCCGAGCAACGGTGAAAGTCTCGCCGACCTCTACCCTCTCGATTCGATTCGCCTGCGCATTCAGGGCGGGATCAGCTCCGCGGCCTTGCATGCTGCATCCATCGAACGGTCCCGCGGGCGGCCGGGACGAAAGCTGAGCTAGCGCAATGCCGGTAAAGGAAACTATTATTAGCATCGTTCGCGCAACCAGCGCACCAACTCTCATGAATGATTCTTATGCATCAGTGTGTTCCAATCGGCTCACCGGTCACTAAGCTGACATAATACCACATCAGTCCGCTACCCGAAGTGTATTGCTGACATGGAATGGCGGTCGTTGACGTGCTCGCCATGTCCGGCGCGCAGTAGCCGGTTGTCGTCGCGGGCGCAGATCTGTCGCTTGCCAGAGTAGTTGCGGGCGTTACCATCGAAACCGTTCCAACTGGCGCTGCGAGCGTCCGCCAGACGCGTGAGTAGAGCCGAACGCTCGGGCTCGAAACCCACGGTGTGTAATAATAATATATTCCTAGACTCGAATAGTTATAGAACGTCCATGACCCAGCGTCGTCCACCATCACTTCGATCTTATCGCCATTGATAATGCTGCTAGCATGGCGCCAGATAAATACCCAGGCTCGCGTATTGTTGTAGGCTGGGAAGGACGATGTGGGCGCCACAACGGGATACGAATAGCCCGTCGTGATGACACTGGGATTGGGGTTGCTGATTTGCCCACCGTACGAGAGGACAGCGTCCGATGGCATGCCTCCGTTATTCCCGATCCACGTTTCAGCATATTGTAGGGCCTGACTCTCGCTGACGGCACCGGCCGTACCGGACGCCGGCGTGATGGCTACCAAGCCGCCGCTCGCGAAATAGTGGCGAACGACCGCCGTCGACGTTGCGTAGACATGCTCATTTGTCGATGGATAGCTCATCGCGCCAGGATTTCCATAGAGGTTCATCCAGTACGATTCGTTCACTGTTTCGGGCGTGAGCGTATATTCTGTGCCATTTACTGAAGTTCCGGAGGTTTGAGTTGTGCCTACGCCGCCTCCCAGCGCTTGGTAGAACAGGGGGTTGGTGGCCCCGTTAACGCCGAAGTTTGCGCCCCCGTTCAATTCGATGGCCGCGCCGGTGTTCGCTTGCGGTACGAGCATTCCGATGTATGGTGTTTGCTCAGCGGTCCCTACAGCGTCTTCCCAATCCTTGATTGCAGGCTGGTAGCTCCCGATGTCATTGACCAGCGTTTCGAGCCCGCTTTGCCCGACCGCGCTCGTGCCATCGCCAATCCTGTCAACGGTGCTCGAGAAGCCTAAAATGCCGTGGAGATTTCCGCCAAACTTAGACTCCCACCCTACGTCCTGGTTGACCACTTCACAAGAATCGATAATCAGCCAATTCGGACCATTCCACGAGTTAGGAATCACCCCCGATCCGGCGTTTACATCTGTAGTGATGGCAATGTTACCGCCGTATGACTCATTGTCACAAGCATACAGACAGAGGTATGATTGTCCGTTGTTGGGCAGATATGAGTTGCCGTGTGTACTGATGTACATCAGGGTGGAGGTATCTCCAATGATGGTACCGGCTTGTGTTGACGTAACGCTACCTTGGTAGGCGCCGTCCGTGTTTCCATTGGTCTCGTGCCACGCGAAGTTGTCAATCAGCGCCGAGCCGAAATATGTGGCGACCTGAAAATAACAGTTGTAGTCGGTTGGGGCGCAAAAATTCTGTTGCGTCGCAAACCCGGCTTCGTTGTAGTACGAAAACGAACCGGGACTTTGGCCGATCGAGCCACCAAAGAAGAGACATCCTGAGAGAAGCGCAACTGCAAGGCCAAATACGCCAACAGTCGATAGCCGCTTATACATGCTGTTGCCCTCGCCGCTAAGAGACGGAGTTCAAAAAAGAGTCAACCAAAGAAAGGGGCGTGCCAGCAGGGACGCGCGCGACGATGAGGGTTCCGCCAATCGTGAGCTGCACTAGCCAGTTGTTCGCGGAACCTGCAACAATGACGTATGTGCCGCCGGCCGTCGTTGTGCCCTGCTGAATGAGTGCGTTCGGTTGACTTGTCGGGACCGCGGACGGCCTCGGGGGAGGCTGCACTTTTTCGATGCTTTGTTCCGAGATCGTAAGCGGGCCAAAGGGGGTCGAATATTCCCTTTGATTTACATATCCGGTTGAAGTCTTAAGAAAGATGGATGACCGCAGTTTCGTGCCGACCATATGAGGCAAAAAAAGATGCGTACCATCTGGCGAGAGCGTGCTGGGGTTCTGGATACTATCGACCACAAAATTGGAACCACTTCGCAATGCCACCGCTGGCGAATCCGCGTCACCGGACGCAAAGCTAGGCGAAACGCCGTGATGGCCGGCGCACGCCGCGAGGCCTGCGGCCATGGCGAGGCACGTACCTGGGGCTGCGAATCTTCTCATGGGCCCTGCACCTCCCCGTACTGACGAACTCTCATTTACCAGTTTGCTACGAAAACTGGCCGAGTGATGAACAAAATCGCCGTGGGCGTGGATCGTCTTGATCAATGGAAGCAGCCCTGCTAGTTTAAGTGCCCAAAGTTTCGCCCACGTGCCGCGTGAAGGATGTCTTTTAGCGGCTATCAGCCCAGCTGGCGCAGTTGCAGGCGAAGAATCAGCGGGACCGCATGGCCGAGTGGCACGAACGCGAACAGCCAAGGAGTTCCAACGAGCGCCATCACCAACAGCGCCAATCGGTCATGTGATCACACCCCGCGTCGGTTGTGGCGATACGCCTACGCTATGCCAAAATCGAGAAGAGGGCAAGGAGGCCAAAGGTCCCATCGTATCGAGGCATCTCACGCGCCGGCTGGGCCGCGTCGCAGTCGTGCAAGACGGGAAACGCAGAATTCGGCGGATTCCGCGGACGCAGTGCCAGCATAAGCGGATGGCCGTTCATTTTTGCCGAGGAGCGCGGCCGGCCGCCGGTTCGAACGTTGCGGAGCAGGCGAGATCGGCGATCGTGAAGCTCCTTGCGTCTTACGCTCGTGACGAGGGCGGCTAGACCTGGAGCGGTGAGGGCGATGGCTTGCGGACGACGGCCTCGTCCTTTTTGTCGTCCGGCGCGAAGCGTAGGTACATGATCGGGATCAAGAGCAGCGTCAGCACGAGCGAGCTCGAGAGACCGCCGATGACCACGATGCCCAACGGACGTTCGGCTTGCGAGCCGGGGTCGAGCGCGAGCGCCAGCGGCAACATGCCCGCGATCATCGCGAACGTCGTCATCACGATCGGCCGGAACCGGTGGTGCGCGCTTTCGACGATCGCGTCGAGCTTGTTCAGGCCGCGGTCGCGCAGTTGGTTGGCGAAGTCGACCAGCAAGATGCCGTTTTTGGCGACCAAGCCGACCAGCATGATCGCGCCGATCAGCGAGAAGAGGTTGAGCGTCTGCCGCGTGATTGCGAGCGCGCCGAGCGCGCCGACCACGGCAACCGGCACGGTGAACATCACGATAAACGGCGTCACGTAGCCGTTATACAGCGCAACCATCAAGAGGTAGACGAGCAGAATCGAGAGTAGCAGCGAGATGCTCATCTCATAGGTCGTGTCGGTGACCTGCTCCTGATTACCGCCGGCCACCGGAGCGACCGTGATGTCGGCCGGCAGGTGTAGTCCGCGCAAGCGCTTCTCGTAGTCACGGATGACATTCGAGAGGGTCGCGCCCGGGGCGATGTTCGCGCCGATCAGCACGACGTTGCGACGCTCGAGGCGAATGATCAACGGCGGCGCCGGCACTTGCTGCAAGTCGACGATGTCGCCCACCGTTATGATCGAGCCGTTGTTGGCGCGAATCAGAATCGATTTGATCCCGGTGAGGTTGTTGAGGTCTTTCTGTTCGTAGATCACTTGGACGTTTTTGAGGCCGTCGGGCCCGGTGAACTGCGTCGCGGTATAACCGCCGTACGCCGCGCGCACCGCGGTCGATGCCGTGCCGATGCTGGCGTCGAGCGCGCGGGCGGCGTTGCGATTGAAGTTGACTTCGATCTGCGGCGACTCGAGCGCATTCGAGGTCGTCGCGTCGATAACACCGGGCGTCTTCTGCAACGCGGCATAGGCCTGGTTTGCAGCATCGGTCGGATCCGCGGTTGCGCTTTCGATCACGTAGCCGATCGGTTGCGAGATGCCGCCTGAGGGATCGGTCGAGGGCACGCCGGTGACCTGCGCACCGGGCAACGCATTTTGAATCTGGCTCGCAAGCTGTTGCGACCAGTACTGCGTCGAGTTATGCCGCCCGGGCTTCAAGAAGATGTGAATCTGCCCGACCGCGCCGTTGTTGATGTAGCCGGTGAGTGCGCCTTCGTAGGCGCCGGCGATCGACGTCTCCGATTGCAGATCGGAAACCTTGAGCACGATTCGTTCGGCCTGGCGCACGGCGTTAGTTACCGCGGTGAGCGGCGTGCCGGTCGGATAGTTGATGTTGATGAACAACTCGCCGCGATCCACCGGGGGATAATATTCGAAGCCGACGATCCCAAGCGGAATGAGGAGTATGGCAGCCACCAGACTGCCGAACGACACCCAGACGACGAGCGCGCGGTTTTCCAGACCCCAGTTGAGCGCGGTTTGGGCGTACCAAGTGCGCACGCCGTCGAACCACTCGGTGAAACGATCGATGATGCCCCACGGGCGCCAACGCGAAAAGAGCGCCCAGCGTCCTGAAAGCGCCGGCGTGACCGCAAACGACACGAACAGTGAGGTCAGCGTCGCAACGGTCACCACGAGTCCGAACTCGCGCAAGAAGAGACCGACCGTACCCGGCAAGAACGAGAGCGGCAAAAACACGACGACGATCACGAGCGTTATCACAATGGTGGCGATGCCGATCTCGGAGATACCGTTGATCGCGGCTTCCTTGGGCTGCTCGCCTTCTTCCTGGTGGCGCGAAATGTTCTCGAGCACGACGATCGAGTCGTCGACCAAGATACCGATCATCAACGTCATGCCCAGCAGTGAGACGGTGTCGAGGGTGAAGCCAAGGACGTTCATCGCCGCCAGCGTCACCAAGAACGATGCCGGCACCGCGATCATCACGACCACGGCTTTGCGCCACGAGCGCAGGAAAAACAGCATCACGAGCGCGGTGATGATGATGCCTTCGATCAGCGTGCGCGTCACGCCCGAGAGCAGATCCTGCGTGTAGGTCGACTGGACGTTGAGTACCGAGAACTTGATCTGCGGGTACTGCTGCTCGAGCTTGGGCAGTTGTGCGATCACCGCGTTCGACGCCGTTACTTCGCTCGAGCCGGCCGCCTTCTGCACGTCGAGTTCGATTGCGGGCGTGCCGTTCGTATAGGCAAACACGCGCTGCGTTTCATAGGCGTCTTGAACGTTGGCCACGTCGGAGATGCGCCAGAGCCGCGACGTCGCCGTCCACGGGTAGACGCTCGACGAGCTCCCCGTGCTGGTGGTCGCGGTGGTGGAGTTACCCACCAAGAGATTCCCCACGGTCGGCACGTCCTGCACGTCGCCGCGAATGTCGAGATTCGTCTCGCGATTTGGTTCGTAGACGATGCCGCCCGGCGCGCGTACGTTGTTGTTTGCGATCGCGTTGATCACGTCGGTTAATGTGAAACCCGACGACGAGATCTTCTGCGGGTCGACGTTGACTTGGATCGACGCCGTGACGTCGCCATTCTCTTGCACGTAGGAGACGCCGGGAACTTGCTCGATCGCCGGAACGACGTCGTTGGTGACGATTGCCGAAAGTTGCCCCAGCGAATAGCTCGTCGATGAGGCAGCGAGCGAGACGACCACGGCTTCCGACGGATTGTAAATCGAAATCTGCGGCGTCGGCAGGTCGTTGGGCAGTTGATGCAGCGAGTTCTGGACGCGCCCTTGCACCTGCACGAGGTCGGTGTTTTCATCCGAGCTCAACGAGAAGACGGCAACGATCGACGCTTGACCCGGCTCGATCGAGGTCTCGACATAACTGAGGTCCGGGGCGCCGGCGATTTGATCCTCGAGCGGCCGCACGATCGCGTCGCGCATTTCGGTCGTCGAGGCGCCGTTGTAGGTGAGCAACACCTGAATCGACGGCACGTCATAGTTGGGCAACTGCTGCTTGACCAAACGAAAGCCCGAAATCGTGCCTGCGATAATGACCAATGCGAGGAAGACGGTGACGAGCGTCGGCCGTTCGACGAAGAGCCGGGTGAACTTCATGCTGCTTCCGCCTCCTTCGCGGGTGGGGTCGGCCCAAGCCACATGAAGATGACCGGTACCAACACGAGCGTCAAGACGAGCGAGCTGAATCAAACCACCGATAACGACGACGCCCAACGCCTGCCGTTGCGCGCCGCCCGGATCGAGTGCCAGCGCGATCGGCGTCATGCCGGCGATCAGCGCCGACGTGGTCATGATGATCGGGCGGAAACGTTCCTTAGCGCTCTCGATCATCGCGTTGGCCCGATCCATCCCGTTCTCGACCATATGATTCGCAAAATCCACCAGCAAAATCCCGTTCTTCGAGGCCAAACCGACCAGCAGCACCGTTCCGATAAGCGAGTACAAATTGAGATTGAGGCGAGTGAGCGCAAGCGATACCAATGCACCGACGGTTGCAACCGGTACGGCGAACATGATGATAAAGGGCAAACGGTAGCTGTTGTAGAGCGCGAGCATCAGCAGATAGACGAGTAGAAACGAGAGCAAGAGCCCCTCGCCCATGCCGACAACCGTGTCAGCAAGGTTCTGCTGGTTGCCGCCCACATTCGGTTTTACCAAAACCGTGTTGGGGAGGTGCTGCGCCGCAAGATTCTTCAAGAATTGATCCTGCACGTTCGAGAGTGCCGCGCCGGGAGCAAGATTCGCCTGCACGTGGACGACGGTCTCACGATTCGTGCGGGTCATCAGCGCTTCGGATGGGTCCTCGACCAGCTTGGCGATGTCGACCAAGTGAATGATCGTTCCGCTACTGGTGCGCAACGGCAGCGCGAGCAGCATCGCGATCGAGGTCTGGTAGCTCCGCGGATAGAGCACTTGGACGTACTTGATCCCGTGCGACGTTTGAATCTGTGCGGCGAGCGTGCCGCCGAACGCGGCGCGAATCGCTGAAGCAGCCGTCCCAATATTGATATTGAATGCGCGCGCGCGATCGCGATCGAAATCGATGTCGACTTGCGGCGCCAGTTGTAGGGCCGAGCTGTTGACGTCAATCGCGCCCGGCGTATTCTGGAGTGCCTCCACGACCTTGGGCACATACTGTTCCGGCGCATCGTCGTTCGAGGTCACGAGGTAATCGATCTGCTGCGTACTGCCGCCACCGAAGCCGGTCGCCGCGACTGAGACGATCTTTGCTCCCGGCGCGAGCTTCTGCGCCATCGCGCCGAACCGCGTTGCCCATTGGGCGGTCGTGCCGCTGTGATTGTCTTGCAGAAAGACATGGACCTGTCCGACGCTACCCTGATTGATCGTGCCGCCGAAGCCGCTCTGCGTCCCGCCGGCAAGCGCCGTCTGCGATTGCACGTCACGAATCTTCGCCAGCTCCCGAGTTAACGCACTGATCTTTCCGTTAACGAAAGCCAACGGTGTTCCGGTCGGATACGTGAGCTGCACGAAGACCTCGCCGCGATCGACCGGCGGCATGAATTCGAACCCGATAATGTGCAGCGGAATGAGCAGCATCGCCCCAAAAACCGCGGCAAACGAGACGATCACGACCAAACGCGGTCGCTGCAGTGCCCACGGTAACACCGTGTGCGCATACCAGAGACGCGTCCGTTCAAAAAAGTCGGTGAAGCGATCGATCAGCTTCGGCGCCTTCCACTTCGAGAGCAGCGACCAGTTGCCGGCGAGCGAGGGCGTGACGGTAAACGAGATGAACAGCGACGTTAGCGTTGCGGTCACGACGACCAACGCGAATTCCGAGAGAAAGCGCCCGACTTGTCCCGGCAAGAACGCAATCGGCAAGAACACGACGACGTCAACGAGTGTGATCACGATCGCCGCCGGCCCGATTTGCGTGCGCCCTTTGATCGCGGCGTCCCTGGGCTCTTCGCCGGCAACGTGGTGGCGCTCGATGTTTTCCAAGACGACGATCGAGTCGTCGACCAAAATACCGATGATCAAGGTCATCGCAAGTAGCGAAATGGTATCGATCGAAAAATTAAAGGCGCGCATGAGCCCAAGCGTCACGCCGAGCGACGACGGTATCGCGACCAGGATCACGATCGCGTTACGCCAGGAGCGCAGAAAGAACAGCATCACGATCGCGGTGATGACGATGGCTTCGGAAAGCGTACGAACCACCCCGAAAATCTGGTCCTCGGTGTAGGCAGCTTGATTGTTGAGAATCTGGAATTGGATCTGCGGGTACAGCTTCTCGATGCCCGGAAGCGCTTTGAGCACGTTATCCGCAGCAACGACTTCGCTCGCGCCGGTTGACTTTTGAATGCCGAGCGATATCGTCGGAATCGTGCCGACATAGCTGTATTGGCGTTGCGGCTCGAACGTGTCGAGCACGTTCGCGACGTCCGACATGCGCATCTGGCGTCGCGCATAACTCCAGGGATTGACGTTCGAAAGCGACGGGCCGGAATAGCCACCGCCACCGCCGCCGCCGCTGCTCAAGGCCGATGACGACGAGCTCGCGGTCGCGTATTGCGGCGCGGATGACAGCTGGTACGGCGCTGGAACGCTCGAAGGTAAGGGCTGCGTCGACTGCGCCGGAAGTGAGAGCGTCGGCGGCGGGGTCACGGCGGTAACGGTCGTGCCGCTGTTCGACGTCGTCGATGAAGATGCGCTCGCGGGGGCCGGCGACGCGGTGGCCGCGCTCGAGAGCGCCGCGCTGCTCGATGCATTGCTTGCCGCGGTACCTACAGTCTCGCCCGCGGACGCAGCCGACACGCCGCCCGGGACGCCGGCCGCAACCGGTTCGCTATAGCTCGCGTTGCCAAACGACGTCGTATACGACGAAGCTGCGGAGATCAATAGGTTCTCGACCGACGAAGCCGTGGTAAGGTCGCCGCGCACATCGATCGTGGTCTCGTGATTCGGCAGGTAGGCAATACCGCCGGGCTCACGATTGTTGTTGCTCGCAATCGTACTGACGACGTCGCTGAGCGTGTAGCCCGCCGAGCTGAGCAGATTTGGATTGACCTGTACTTCGTACGCCGGCGTCACTGCGCCGTTGGCGTTGACGTTCGACACGCCGTCGACTTGTTCGATTGCCGGCACGATATCGTTACTGACAATCGCGGACATCTGGCCGGGACTAAGTGCGCTCGAACTCAAACCGATCGTGAGCACCGTGGCCTGCGCGGGATCGAACGTGCCGACGGTCGGCGCCGGCATGTCGCTCGGCAGCTGTGACTGCGCGATCATCACGCGGCGCTGCACTTGGACGAGATCCGTTGTCTGATTGGACGAGAGATCGAAGCTGGCGGTGATCGACGCCTGGCCTTGCTGAACCGTCGTATTGATGTACGAGAGGTCCGGTGCGCCGGCGATCGCGTCTTCGAGCGGACGCACGATCGCATCGCGAATCTCCGTCGTCGAGCCGCCCGGATAACTGGCGCGCACGCCGACGACCGGTATGTCCACATTCGGAAATTGCTGCTGTGTAATCGTCAGCACTGCAAAACCGCCGACGACCGCAATGAGCGCGAGCATCACGAAGACGATCGTCGGCCGCTGGACGCAAAGCCGGGTGAGCCACATTAGGGTTGCTGCTGTTGCTGCTGCGGGCGGCGCCGATAATGCGGCGATGCGCCCGGCGACGGAGAAACGCTGGGCGATGGTGATTCGCCCGGCGACGGCGATGCGCCCGGTGATTGCGAGGAATCGCTGGTGACGATTTGTTGTCCGGCGGCGACGCCCAGCTGACCGTTCGAGACCAGCTTCGTGCCGTTGGCAATGCCGGTTACAATCGACGTCTTGCCGTCGCTGCCGAGCTCTTTGACGCTCTGCTGTTTTGCATCGCCGTTTTCGTCGACGATCATGATGGTGGTATGCGAATCGTCGAGGAAGGCAGCGGTTGGAATACCGGTGCCGCTGACCTCCGGGAGGTTGATCGTGCCCGTTACCGCCATACCGGACTGCAATCGATCGCCGGGATTTGCGGCGATGACCTCGACCGTGAAGTTCGTCGATCCGGGCTCGACCTGTCCGAGCACCGCGCTGACCCGGCCCTGATACGTGGCCGCGTTCGGCACGCCGGCAACCGCAAGTGACACAAGCGCGCCGCGCTGCATAGTAAAGACATTCGAGGATGATGCGTTGAGCTCTGCATACACCGGGTCGAGCTGCTGAATGGTGAAGATCGTGCGCGATCCCGGGTACTCACCGGGATTGAGATTGCGGTTCACGATGACACCGTCGACCGGCGAAACGATCGTTGCTTTGACGATGGATGCCTCGACTTGATCGGCTTGCGCGTGCGCGGACTGCGCGTCGGCAATCGCTGACGCGACGCTTGCAGCCTGCAGGCCCTGCGTGTTATTGCCATTGACTTGCGCATTGAGGACCGCGGTGTTGTAGGTTTGCTGGTCTTGCACGTAGGCGGCGCGCGCCGCCTCGAGGGCTGATTCCGAAACGTACCCGCTCTTGAAGAGGACGTTATCCTGATCGTACACCAGTTTGGCATTGTTCATCGCCGCGCGCGCGGCATCGACGTTGTTGGTGCCCTGACCGAGATTGAGTTGCGCTTGATACTTCGTCTGGACCGCGCGCGCATCTGCCGAATCCGCGTTACGCTCGTCGGCATTGTAATTCGCGACGAGGTCCGTCGTATCGAGGACCGCGAGCACCTGCCCCTTGTGCACGTGATCCCCTTGGATCACATTGACGACGTCGGTCGGCTCGCTGAGCGAACTGGACAGCGACACGTTCTGGTAGGGCGCGATGATCCCGGCAATCTGCGCCGTAGGTTTGACCGTTGCGGGCGCCGCCGTCGCGGTCGGGATTTGCGCCGCCCCCGCGGCGGCACCGCGGTGATGACGCGCGCGCGCGCCGCAGCCGGCAACGACGGTAGCGAGCAGCACTATAAGGCTGCAGAGCAGGGCAGTCTTCATCCGACGAGTGTGCATCGCGCCAAGGCTACGCCACCAGGCAGTGCGATTCCTGAGAGCACTAGCGTATTTGATCGATTTCTCAGCTTCACCGGGTATAGTCATACCGTTATGAAGAGCTGGGTCAAACAGGCCCTGCGTATCCTCCCCGCAGTGGCTGCTTCCATTACCTTACTAGGCCTTCCGTCGATCGGACTCGCGCAAGAACCGATGCCGAGTTATGCCGTGACCAAGGTCGAGACGATCCGGGGAACCGTCTCGAGTTTCAACGGGACCTACACGATGTACGTGCGCGACGTGCGCGGCTACATCGACAACGTGACCCTCCACAAGGGCACGATCATCAACCCGACAGGCATCCGGCTTCAGCCCGGATTTGCGGTGACCATCAGCGGCCGCACGAGCGGGTCGACCTTCTTGGCCGACCAGATCGACACACCGTACCGTGTCGTTTACGGCTACGGCTATCCATACTATCCCTACTACCCCTACCCGGCGTACAGCGTCGGGATCGGCTTCGGCTGGGGCTGGGGTGGCTGGGGCGGCTGGGGCGGCCGCGGCTGGCGGTAGATCAAAAATCCCCCTCCGACTAAAGTAACCGGGCGGCCGCTGTCAAATACTGGCGAGATGTCCAATACGCAAACGACCGAGCAGCGTAAGGCAGAGCGGCGTGGTGGCGATCGCCGGGTGATCAATATCGCCGTGACTCCTGACCGCCGTAGCGGTACCGAGCGCCGCTCGCACGAGCGGCGCGCCAACTAGCACAAGCGGCTAGCCCTGGCGTGAGCATCAGCGGCGCACTATGTGCAGCCGCTGTTTGCGCACGCCTTCTCGGCCAGGAGATCGCAAAGTCCGAGCCAATGAAGTCTCGACTTTGTATTTGGCTCCCCTATGAATTTCAAAGACCTTCAGTACGCGTTGGCCCTCGAGCGGCGGCGCAGCTTCAGCCGCGCGGCCGAGGAATGCGGCGTCGCCCAACCCACGCTGAGCGCGCAGATCCGTAAGCTCGAGGGCGAGCTCGGCGTCGAGTTGTTTGAACGCGATGGGCGCACGCTCCGCGTGACGCCGGCCGGCGAGCTGATCCTCGAGCAGGCACGCCTCGCGCTCGGCGCGGTCGCGCGAATCGAAGAACTGGCGCAAACCCGGGCCGATCCGTTGGTCGGGCCGATTCGGCTCGGCGTCATTCCCACGCTCGCACCCTACCTGCTGCCCGATGTGCTCCGCCCGCTGCAGGCGCGACTTCCGCTAGCGCCGCTGGTCGTCGTCGAGGACATGACGCATCGGCTGCTGGAGTCGATCCATGCCGGACGGCTCGATGCCGCGCTCGTCGCAACCGATCATCGCGACGGAAACCTGTCGGAGATTCCGCTCTTTGACGAACCGTTTAGCTTGGCGCTCCCCGCCGGCGACCCGCTCGCCGCGCGCGCGAGCGTTCGCGTCGAAGACCTCGATCCCGCCGCACTGATCTTGCTTGCCGACGGACACTGCCTGTCGGATCAGGCACTGGCCCTGTGCGGCCAGGCACGCGGACGCGGTCTACGTAGCGATCTGAGCGCGACCAGTCTCGAGACCGTGCTCAATCTGGTCGAGGCCGGGCTTGGCATGACAATCGTTCCGTATCTAGCGCGAACGCATTTCGAAGGCCGTTTCGCGCGGATTGCGTTTCGGTCGCTCGAGGGGCCGCAATCGGCTCGCGCGATACGGGTGATCCATCGCGCCTTCGTCCCGCGCCGGCCGGCGATCGAACGCCTCGCCGCGACGATTCGGGCGAGCGTAACCATAGGCTTAGCCGCCGAGCGCGTGTAAGATTGCTTTATGAGCGATGTGAATCGGGATCTTTTTCCGACGACCCGCATCAACGTTCCCAATCTCGTTCCGTTGATGGAGCGTCTGCGGGATGAATCGCTACGGCGCTCGGTGACGCTGTTGCACGCGCGCAGTTCCGAAGAGGGCGAGTGGATCTGCTCGACCGCCTCCGCGCGCCTCGCGCGCGAACACGTGCAAATGCTCGCGCCGCAAGACGGCAAGGTCATCGACGTCGTCGAGCAAGCCATTCGCTCCAAAATCCCGATCGTGTTCGTGGGTGAGATTCGCCGCGAAGAAGATGCGCGCGCGTTGCGGGCAGCTGCGACGCTCGGCGTCCGCACCGTCGGATTTCTGGTGCGTGAAACGCGTCGCGAAGCCGAAGACGCGATCGCGATGCTGGGTGGTTGGAACAGCTTCGACGTTGCGCTGCTCAGCGAATATACGGACTAACGCTCGCTAGACTTCCAGCTCGCTTTGGTAGACCGGGACGCATTCGCCACCAACGATGATCTGCTGCACGTAGGTCCCTTCGACAGCGAAGCGCGCGTGTAAGATCGAAGGACGGCCGATCGCGTAGCCTTGGTGCACTTCGAGCGAGGTGCGGCTTTGGTCGAGCAATCGCCACCACCCAAGCGCCGAGCACAGCGGCGCAACCGATCCGCCGGTGGCCGGATCCTCGCCGACCCCGTGCGCTACCGCGGCAAACATGCGCGAGTAGGCCTTACCGCCTTGGTAGCTCAAGATCAAGACATCGCCTTCGCCGACGTCCTCGTTGGTGGCTTTAATCAAATCGCCGCGATCGAGCATGACCCAATCGACATTTTGCTCGGTATCGAGCAGCACGCACAAGAACTCGACGCCGCGACCGCCGAAGACTTGCGGCGGCATCATGACGGTAGAGACGGGTAAACCCAGTGCTTGCGCGACTGCAGCGCGATCGAACGCCGCGCTGAGCGCTTCGGCCGGAGGCGGCGTCATCCACAGCATCTTCTTCTCGCTGCGCACCGGAATGATACCGGCTTCCATTTGGAATGCCAGGTCGGGCGGCGCGCCGCGCTGTTGCAGCACAAATGCCGTGCCGAGCGTCGGATGACCGGCAAACGGCAACTCCTTGCCAGGCGTGAAGATCCGCACGTGGTGTGTCGCGCGCTCATCGGTCGGTTGCATGACGAACGTCGACTCGGAGAGGTTCATCTCGCGCGCGATCTTCTGCATGGTTTCGCCGTCAAGGCCTTCCGCATCGAGAAAGACCGCAAGCGGATTTCCGCCGAAGCGCGTGGACGTGAAAACGTCCACATGATATAAAGGCAACTTCATGACCCTACCACTCTACCATGCCGTTGCCGCCGGCGCACCCGACCCCGCCGCCATTTTCACGCGGGCGCAAACGGTCTGGAGCGCGCGTGCGGTGCCGCCCTATGAGTCGTTCACCCTGCCGTGCGACGAAACGTTTTTGGCATCGCAGTGCGCGGCGGGAACGGCGGTGCAATTCATCGTTCGCCTCGCTGACGGCCGAACGTTCGCGCAAACGTTGGCATCCGACGGGCATCCGGCAACGGTATTGCTGCGCGGCGGCTACGCGTTCGGTCCGGCCGGGGCGCCGTTCGGATTTTACCGGCGTTCACCCCTCCCCGGCGCGACGCTTGCGCCGCGGCCGCCGAATCTGGCGGAAGACCCGATCGCGACGATTGCGACGGTTTCGGCGGTTGACCGCGCGTACGACATCGCGCTGATCGGCACCCAAACGATCGGCACGCACAGCTGTTATTACTTGCGCTTGCGGCCGCTCCGTGATGCGCAGGCGTATCCGCTGCGCGAACTGTGGGTCGATACGACGACCTATGACGTCGTGCGTTTGAGCTATGCGTGGCCGTACAACGGCAGTACCGCCGGCGTGACGTACGACTTTGCACCGGTGGGTGCGAGCGGCTTCTGGAGCATCGTCCACATCGACGCGCAGGCCGTTTCGCACGGGCTTTTTACGACCCACGTCGAGCACGTCAGCGAAGCCTTGCAGAACATCACGTTTCCCGCGAACGAGCCCGACGCCGACTTTTCTCCTTCAGCTCACCGCAGCGACCGTGATGCCTGCGTCCTCCAACGCCGTGCGAATCGCGCGCGCGAAGGCGAGCGCGTGCGGACCGTCGCCGTGCAGACAGATCGTCTCGCCCGTCCCAGCGCGCGTCAGCGCGAGCGCCTGCGCGACCGCGGTCTCCACGTCATCGATCAGTGCGCCCGATTGCGCGCGCGGAATCAGCGATCCGTCGGGCTGATAGCCCCGATCGGCAAACACTTCCGCGACCGCGCGCAGGCCGAAAGCGCGGGCGCTCGCGATCTGCTCTCCGCCCGCCAGACCGACGACGGCAAGTTCCGGATCGATCGCGCGCACCGCGCGCGAGATGGCGTCGGCCACGGCACGATCGCGCGCGGCGACATTATACAGTGCGCCGTGCGCCTTGACGTGCCGCAGCCGCGCATGCTGCGCGCGAGCGACCGCGTCGAGGGCGCGAATCTGCGCTGTCACGTCGTCGAAGATCTCGTCCGGCGTGCGCGCCATCACGGTGCGTCCGAAATGTTCGCGATCGGGATACGACGGGTGCGCGCCGATCGCGACGCCGTGGCGCATCGCTGCGCGCACGGTGGCTTCCATCGTGGTTTCGTCGCCGGCGTGTGCGCCGCACGCGATGTTGGCCGAGGTGACGATCGCGAGGAGCGCTTCGTCGTCTCCGCAGCCTTCGCCCAAATCGGCGTTGAGATCGACGCGCTTCACTCCCACGGAACGAAACGTACCTCGGCCCCGATCGGCGCTTGCCCCAGCATCCATAGATCCTCTTCGATTACGACACCGGCGAGCGGGTATCCGCCGGTGGTCTGCGCATCGCTCAGCAGCACGATCGGTTCGCCCGACGGCGGCAGCTGAACGAACCCGGGAAAGACCGCGCGCGAAGGGAGCATGCCGAGGTCGTGCGGCATCGCGTCGCCTTTCAAACGATAGCCCATACGATTGCTCTCGTGCCCGACCGTCCACGTGCGCCCCCAGAGATGCTCGGACAACGGTTGCGCAAGCGCCCGTAAAACAAAATCGATTTCCGGCGGCGCAATCGGCGCGCGTTGTGCCGCGCGCGTTACAGGACCGAGTGCGAGACGATCGCCGGCGCGCAGCGCGCGCCCCGCAAAGCCGCCCATCGCGGCGATAAGATCGGTCGTGCGCGATCCAAGCACCAACGGAACGTCGATGCCGCCGTCAACGGCGAGAATCGTGCGCATCCATGCGCGCGGGCGCCGCAACGTAAGACGCGCTCCGGCGCGCGCGGCGTGCGATGCCCACGTTGCAATCGGCACGCCGTCGAGTTCGGCGCCGCAATCGGCACCGGTGAGCGCAAAGTGCGACGCCGTTTCAAAACGCACGATGACATCACCGAGCACGATTTCGATCGCCGCCGCGCCCTGGCTGTTGCCAACCAACTCGTTGGCGATCGTGTAACTGCGCAGATCCATGGCACCGCACCAGCCGACACCCTGATGGCGCAAGCCGAAGCGTCCGCGATCCACCACCAGACTCTGCAAGCCGGCGCGCTCGAGTGTTATCGCGCGATCGTTCATACCGGGACGAAGCGCACGCGATCGCCCGGCTGTAAAAGCGCGGCCGGTTCGCGATCGGGGTCGAACATGCGTTGCGCGGTGCGCCCGATGATGTGCCACCCACCCGGTGAATCGAACGGATAGACGCCGCTCTGCGCGCCGGCGATCGCGACGGAACCGGCCGGGACGCGCGTGCGCGGCTGCGCTCGCCGCGGGAGATGCAAACGCTCGTCGAGACCGTCGAGGTAGGCAAAGCCTGGAAGAAAGCCGACAAACGCGACGACGTACGTCGCGGCAGCGTGCAGCGCGATCGCTTCCTCTTCACGCAGCCCGCAGGCGTGGGCGACCTCGCGCAGATCCGCGCCTTCGTCGCCGCCATACCGCACCGCAATCTCAATCGTTCGTTCGCTTCCCGCGTCACCGCGCGTGCGCTCCCACGCCGCTTCGAGTTCGCTGCGCAATGCGTCGTATGCGACGACGCGCCGATCGAAGACGACGCTGAGGTTGCCCGCGCCGATGACCGCTTCGCCGATATGCGCCCAGCTGCGCGCGAGGCGCGCGAGCGCCCCCAAACGCTGTTGCGTCTGCGAGCCGGCGTCATCGCACTCGAGCACGATCGTCGATTGGCCAATGCGCCGCAAGTTAGGCGCTCCAAACTCTGACATCAGGAAGGCGATTCGCCACCGGCACCCGGAAGCATCGCTCATGGATCCGCTCGACCCGGTCGTTACCAACGTGGTTGTCGACCTTCCCGGCTGGCAGAACGTCAAGCCGCGCATTCCCGACACGCCGCAGCGGCGCAAACTCGAGGGTCAGCGCAGCGTGCGCGAGATCGTGTTCGGCGCGCAAGACGGGATCCTGACTACGCTTGGCATCATCACCGGCGTCGGCGTCGCCGAAGGCGCGCGCTCGGCGGTCTTTATCAGCGGATTTCTCGCGATGCTGGCCGGTGCGCTCTCGATGGCGGTCGGTGAATACCTCGGCGGCAAGTCCGAGCGCGAGGTCGTGCAAGCCACGATCGCGATGGAGAAGACCGAGATGGCCACGGATCCGCAGGGCGAGTTCGCCGAGCAGGTCGCCTACTACAAGATGAAAGGCTTCTCGGCCGAGGAGGCGCAGATGATCGTGCGCCGCCTCACCCAGCATCCCGACATCTACCTCTATGAAATGATGCGCGACGAGTTCGGCATCGATCCCCGCGTTGCCGAGGACACCGATCTGCGCGCGCCGCTCGCGATGGGTGGATCGTTTGCCGCCGGATCGCTGATTCCGATCCTCGCCTTCATCATACCGCTCTCGATGACCGGCTCGACGATTCTCGCGCTGGTGCTTGCGGTTGCCGCGTTGTTCGGCGTGGGATTTTACGCCGCGCGCAACACCGATCGCAATCCGGTTTCGAAAGGACTCGAGATCGTTGCCTTCGGCGTGGTCGTCTTTGTGCTCTCGTATCTCGCGGGGCACTACATTCCGCCGATGTTTGGCCACGCACCAGTCTCAGTGGGCGGCTAGGGATCTACGGCAGCAAGCCGTCGAACGACTCGCGCTGGTAGGTGTCGAGGAATGCCTGCAATTCAGCGGTGCGCTGCGCGCCAATCCGCTGCGCTGTCTTGGTGATCAGCCTCGGCGGAATGTCGCGGATGAAACTGCGTAAGCTCTTTATCGCGGCGGCGGCGCTCGAGGCCGATGCGCCGGTGAGCGAGATCATCCGCACCGCGCCGATTGCGCCCAAGAAGTCGAGCGAGTCGGCATCGTGCAGCACAATCGCATTGGCATCGCTGCCCGGATTGCTGTAGTACATGTGGCCGCGCATGGCGGCTTGCACGCTCGGAAACTTGGCCATCGGAAAGCCCGCGTCGCGCAGAATCGATTCGCTCTCGCGCGCCGCAACGTCGCCGTGCTCGCCCTTGGCTTGATAGGGCGGAAACGCCGCCATGTCGTGCAGCATGCAGGCCGCGAACAGCACATCGGTGTCAACGGTGAGCCCGTCACCTTTGGCCAGTTCCATGGCGATTTGGTAGTTGCGTTCGCCGTGCTGCCAACCCCATGCCGGATGGGTGAACGACGTACGCGCAAGGTTGTAAACCGTCACTTTCCACGGCGCGTCCAGCGGGATTCCGCTCACGGTTGTCGGACCTGCGCAAAGGATCGGGAGCGGCACCGCAAACGCGAGGACCGCCAGGACGATCGAGCAGAGCAGCTTTTTCATGC
Organism: Vulcanimicrobiota bacterium; assembly: GCA_963703325.1. Lineage (GTDB taxonomy): Bacteria > Vulcanimicrobiota > Vulcanimicrobiia > Vulcanimicrobiales > Vulcanimicrobiaceae > Aquilonibacter. Next base: position 106,343 of record OY969805.1, read on the forward strand.
AGCAGGTCATTCAACGCATCCTCACCAGCGCATTTCGGTTCGAACGCAACGGCATCGAACCGGTCTTCGCCGTGCGCTGCGGCATCGGCGTTGCGGTCGCACTGTTGGCGGGCTTTGCCAGCGGCGTGCCGATCTACGCGGTCGCCGCCGGTATCGGTGCCTTCAGCGTGGGATTTGCGTCGCTGCAAGGCGTGTACCGTACGCGCGTCGGCACCATGCTCGGCATGGCGCTCGCGATGGCCGTATCAACCGCGGTCGCATCGCTCTGCTCGCACTCGGCGGAACTCGGAATACTTGCACTCGCCGTCTGGGGCTTCGGCTACGGGCTGGCCGCGTCGCTCGGTCCGGGCGCATCGGCGATCGGCGTGAACGCAACGACCGCACTGATCATCTTCGAGCGCTATCCGCTGCCGCTCCACGTTGCGGTCCTCGTGGCGCTGATCATGTTTGCCGGCGGTTTACTGCAGACGCTGCTGCTGGTTGTACTCTGGCCGATCCAGCGCTATCCGCAGGAACGCCACGCGCTCGCCGACGCGTATCGCGAGCTTGCCGAGTACGCAAACGCGAGCGACGCATCGCCGCGCGTGCCCGCCACCGCCGAACTCATCGCCGTACGCAAGACGCTAGCCGATCCGCGGCCGTTCGGCCGTCCATTGGTGCTGGAAGCGTTTCAAAGCCTGCTCGATGAAGCCGTTCGCATCCGTTCGTCGCTCGCGCTGCTGGCGACCGTCGGTGGCGAGACATACGCACGCCTTCGTCCGTTGATCGCGCGGGTGCTCGATGTGATCGCGCAGGCGCTCGACGACGCACACGCGCCCGCCGACGCGGCGCTGTACGGCATCATCAACGCCGACACGAACGATCCCAACCTGCGCGCCCTTTACGGACAACTTCGTGCCGCATGGCGAGCGGCGAGCGTTCCGCTCGGCGGGGTCGCATTGCCCGAACTCCACTATCCCACCCACCTGCCGAGTTTCGAGCGCCCGCTCGCCGCACTGCGCGAGCATCTACATCTTCGTTCGGTGTTCGGACGGCACGCGCTTCGGCTTGCCGTTACGCTCACCGCAGCCGGGGTGCTGGCCCACGTGCTGCCGATTCAGCGTGGGTATTGGATCACGCTAACGACCGCACTCGTGCTGCGACCCGACTTCACGACAACGCTCTCGCGTGGCGTTGCGCGCATCGCCGGAACGATCGTCGGCGTCGTTGCGGCAACAGCGATCGTCGTGGCTGTACCGGATACAGCGCACATCACGCTGGCGCTGGCGATCATCTTTGCCGCGATCAGCTACGCGGCGTTCCAACTCAATTACGGCCTCTTCAGTCTCACGGTTACCGCGTACGTTGTCTTCTTGCTGGCGCTCTTGGGAACGCCCGAAGCCACCGCCGTACAGAACCGTTTGGTCGCGACGGTCATCGGTGGCCTGCTCGCGATAACCTCCTATCTCATTTGGCCAACCTGGGAGTCGGAGCGAACGGTGGCGAGCCTACGCGCGCTGGTGGACGGGTCGCTCGAGTTTACGCGTTTTCTGCTCGCCGGATTGATCGATCCGGGCTCACGCGATCTTCCGAAGATGCGCGCGCTACGCACAAAGCTGTGGAGCACGCGCGCCACCGCCGAAGAATCGCTCGAGCGTATGCTGAGCGAACCCGGCGGGACGCACGAAATCGATCCGGACACCGCGCTCGGCATCATGGCCGCAACGCAGCGACTGGGTCTGGGCAACGCGGCGCTCTCGCACCTCTATCAAGATCCGCAGACGCCGGCCTTTCCCGAATTCGCACCGCTGGCGTCCGCGTTGGCGAACGCCTCGATCGAGCGCGCGACGGGACTACGCGAGGCCTACTCGGAGGTGGCCGATGCGCTCCCAACCGACACCGGCGCAGTAGGGCAAGGATTGCTCGCGGCGTGCGACCGCATCGTCGACAGCACAAACACCATCGTCGAATTGTGGAACCGCACCAACGACGCTGGTTAGCAACCGTTACCGAGTTGTATAAGCACGAGCCGGTCGTTGCGGAAGTAGAAATTTTGAAACTGACCGCACGGACTGCGCACGATTCCCTCGATTTGTGATTTCGGTGGCCACGTCGTGTAGGCGAGTACGTACACATCTTCCGTGCTCGGAACGCGTCGTAGCGTATTTGCTCCGTAACGAAGCGTCACGCCGCCGGGCGACATGCCTAGACGAATCCCGCGCACGGTCTGCAGCGCGGTGAGATCGCGATTCACCACGGCCTCGGGAGGCGGCGATGCGTAGCCCGCGGTGACGTCGCGCCAAGAGCAGCAGCCAACATCGTAAAAAGCAATATGATGCGCATAGTCATAGACGAGGCGTCCCCTCGGTGGCCCCGCATTCCCGTATACGAAGAACGTCCCATCACGCGGGCCCTGTAGTCCTAAATAGTCCGCCGATGCCGCACGCTCGCGTTTGTACGAAAATCCGTCGCGCTGCGAAATATGAACCGCGCCGTCCCAGAAGTCCGAACTGTTGGCGAACGTCGGAAGCCATTCTCCCAGCGCCTCGTTGCACGCCGCGTGATAGTATTGCACGCAGCCTGGCGGGTTCGTCGGCAACGCGTGAGGGCTAGCAATTGTAACCATGAGCAGCAACGCGAGCATCAGGAATAACTACGCGACAAGAGAAAAGTGGGCCTTCACCGAAGTTCCCGAGCGTGCCTGAATATGTCTATTCCATGTTTCGCGTCGGCAAGACGGTGCCGCCGAAACGTCAGATTCTCAAAGATATTTCGTTGAGCTTCTTCCCCGGCGCGAAGATCGGCATTCTCGGTCTCAACGGCGCCGGAAAGTCCTCGCTGCTGCGCATCATGGCCGGCGTCGATACCGAATTCGACGGCGACGCTGCGCCTGCGCCGAATCTGACGATCGGTCATTTGGAGCAGGAGCCGAAACTCGATCCGGATTTGACCGTGCGCGAGGCCGTCGAGCAGGGCTTGGGCGAGTTGCTCGCCGCACGCAAGCGCCTCGAAGAACTTTACGCCGAATACGGCAACCCCGACGCGGATTTTGACAAGCTCGCCGAAGAGCAGTCGAAACTCGAAGCGATCCTCCAGGCGGCAGGCGACGATCTCGACCAACAGCTCGAGATCGCGGCCGACGCGTTGCGCTTGCCGCCGTGGGAAGCGAAGATCGGGCCGCTCTCGGGCGGCGAGAAGCGCCGGGTCGCGCTGTGCCGTTTACTGATCTCTAAGCCCGATATGTTGCTGCTCGACGAGCCGACGAACCATCTCGACGCCGAGAGCGTTGAGTGGCTCGAGCAATTTCTCCAGCGCTTTCCCGGAACGGTCGTTGCCGTGACGCACGATCGCTACTTCCTCGACAATGCCGCCGAGTGGATCTTAGAGCTCGACCGCGGTCGCGGTATTCCGTGGAAGGGCAATTACAGTTCGTGGCTCGATCAAAAGCAAGAACGTCTCGCCGGCGAAGAAGCGGCGGAATCCGCGCGCCAGAAGGCGCTCAAACGCGAACTCGAATGGGTGCGCCAAAACGCGAAGGGCCGCCAGTCCAAAAGCAAGAGCCGCCTTACGCGCTTCGAGGAGATGTCGAGCTACGACTATCAGAAGCGCAACGAGACGCAAGAGATCTTCATTCCTGTCGCCGAGCGCTTAGGCGAAAAAGTCATCGAACTCAAGAGCGTGCGCAAAGGCTACGGCGACAAGCTCTTGATGGACGACGTCAGCTTGGTCATCCCGCCGGGCGCGATCGTCGGCATCATCGGACCCAACGGTGCGGGTAAGTCTACGTTGTTCCGTATGATCGGGGGCAAAGAACAGCCCGATGCCGGCGAGATTATCGTCGGTCCAAGCGTCAAGTTCGCGCTGGTCGATCAGAGCCGCGACGCGCTCGACAGCAGTAAGACCGCATGGGAAGACGTCAGCGGTGGTCTCGACATCTTGCACGTCGGTCGCTTTGAAATGAACTCACGCGCCTATCTTGGCCGCTTCAACTTCAAGGGCGGGGATCAACAAAAGAACGTCGGTCAGCTCTCGGGCGGCGAACGCGGGCGCCTCCATCTGGCCAAGACATTGCTTACCGGTGCAAACGTGTTGCTGCTCGACGAACCGTCGAACGACCTCGACGTTGAAACGCTGCGCGCACTCGAGGATGCGCTGGGCGAATTTGCCGGCACCGTGCTCGTCACCAGTCACGATCGCTGGTTCCTCGATCGCATTGCGACCCACATCCTCGCCTTTGAAGGCGACAGCCGGGTGCACTTCTTCGAAGGCAATTACCAAGAGTACGAAGCCGACAAGATCAAACGCCTTGGCGAAGAGGCCGCCCGTCCGAAACGCATTCGCTACCGCCCGCTGAGTTTGAATTAGGACAAGGTGTAAAGAAACCAGCGGGGTGCACCTGTGCGCGCGCCGCGATCGAAGTACACAACCGCAGTGCGTCCATCGGCCGTTTCGAACTCGAACCAATGCTTCTTGACATAGGTGTCGCCGCGGTCGTCTTTGGTCGAGCGCCAGCTCTTGTGCAGCTCGTGTACTTCGAGCCGTTCGCCGGCATAGGTGAATGCCGCCGGCAGCGACGGCTCGCCCTGCGCAAGGGCTGTAACGTCAAGCGCGCCCTCGGGCGTAATCGCCTTGCCGACGAAACCCATGTCCCTACGGGTCAGGTCTTTCGCGACGCGATCGCGGAGCCGGAGTTTTTAGCGGCAACGGGCGCAAGTGGAGCGCCGCCACCTTCTTCCCAATGCGGTTGATCTGTTGCTCGTACTGTTGGATCAACATCGCTTGCGCGTCGGTCGGCCCGGTATATGACGTCGCGAGGATGTGCCGCAAGTACGCGATCTGATCGATGACCTTTGCCGGTTCCCGGTAGCCGGCGTTCTGCGAGCCGTTGCCGTTGCGCAGTTCATCGGCGAGCGCCGCGGCCTTCCGGCCGTGATTCTTTAACTGCGCGAGCCACATTTCGCCACGCTCTTGGTCTACGGCAAGGCGCGCCAGTGCGTCGTATTGCGCGCGCAGGTCCGACATCGTGGCGTCGTTCTGCGGATCGAGCCGCACCCGCAATGGGACGCGCAGCGTCGTCCCGCGTGCGTGCAGCCCGACCGTATACGATCCCGGAAGCACTTCGGGCGCGTCGACCTCCAGCGGATAGAACACATAGAACGGACGCGGATCTTGCCGGGTGTGCGGCCAGTTCGGCGGATCGGCCGTGAGATCCCAAACGACGCGGTTGACGCCCGCATCCGCCGTGCCGTCGAGGTGGCGCACCACGGCGCCTTGCGCGTTGAGAATTTCGATCGTCACCTTCTCTTTTGGCTTCTTTTTTGTCCCTCGACTACGCTTCGCTACGCTCGGGATGACAAGATGCGGTTTCAAATAGTACGAGATCACGGCACCATACGGTTTGTTGTCGGCGACGAACGCATTGTGCCCAATGTCGTAGTACGGACGCGAGGCGTAGCGCCACGCATCTGCCGGCGGGAACAGCGCGACCTCACTCTGCGCAGCACGCGCCAGGCTTTCCAGCGGCGCAAGGTCATCCAGGATAGCAAAGCCACGCCCGTGCGTGCCGGCGATCAGGTCGTTCGCATCGGGTTGAATCTGCAGATCGAAGACCGGCACGTGATTCATCCCCAGGCGAAAATCTTGCCAGTGTGCGCCGCGATCGAACGAAACCCACAGCCCGTCTTCGGTGCCGGCAAAAAGCAATGTCGTTGCGTGCGGATCTTCGCGGACGACGTACGCCCACAGCGGTAGGCCGCGATCGATTCGCGTCCAGGTCGATCCGCTGTCGCGCGTCATAAAGATGTAGGGATGCGTGTCGCCCAAGCGGTGCGCGTCGAAGGTCACGTACGCCACACCGGAATCGGTCTTCGAGGTTTCGATCGAGGCGACGATCGCGTGGGCCGGGACGCCCGCGATGTTCTTGCCGACGTCGCTCCACGACGCGCCGCTATCGCGCGTCATGTCGACGTGGCCATCGTCGGTGCCGACCCAAATGACGCCGTCAGCCGAGCCTTCGGCGATGGCATAGATCGTGCAATATGTTTCCGCGTTCGTATTGTCGTGCGAGATCGGGCCGCCGCTCCGCAAAAGCCACGACGGGTCGCAAGGCTGCGTCAGATCCGGGCTGATGACGTCCCACGACTGTCCGCCACTATACGACCGGAACAGCACGTTCCCGCCATAGAAGATCTCGCGCGGATTGTAGCGCGATATCAAGAGCGGCGCGCTCCAGTTGAAGCGATATTTCGACGATCCGGCACCGCTGCCGAACGTGATCATCGGTTGCGGACCGATGAGGCGCGCTTCGCCGGTGAGGAGATTGCGCCGCGTGAGGTCACCAAAATGTGTGTCTTCGTAGATGATGTTACTGTCGCGCGGATCGGGCCACGCGTACTGCCCATCACCCCAATCCGAGATGTTTCGCCACGAACCGTTTGAGACGCCGCTGTCGTTCCACAGGGTGTTCGGCCCCCACCACACTTCGTGATCTTGCATGCCGCCCATCACGTGGTACGGAACGTCGCGATCGTAGCCGACGCGATAGACCTGCCCAAACGGCACCGTGTTGACGAACGACCACGTCTTCCCGTCGTCATTGCTCAGGTCAAAGCCCATGTCGCTGCCGAGCAACACGCGATCGTGATTCTTCGGGTCGATCCAGAGGTCATGGTTATCGCCGCCTGCCTCGACGCCGTGGAACTTCTTGCCGCCATTAGTCGAGCGTTCCAATCCTCCGGAGATGTTCCAGACGATGTTGGGACGGTCCGGATCGACGCGCACTTGGCTAAAGTAGAACGGCCGGAAGACCAGGTCGGGATTCTTATTGACGAGCCGCCACTGCAAGCCACCGTCGTCCGAGCGATACAACACGCCTTTGCGCGTCGGCACAATTGCGTACACGACGCTTGGATGATGCGCGCTGATCGAGAGACCGACGCGATTGATGATGCCGCCGGGCAAACCGTCGTGGCGCGCGGGATCGGTTAACCTCGTCCACGTCACACCGCCGTCAGTCGAGCGAAACAGGCCGCTTCCCGGTCCGCCGCCGCGGAACGTCCACGGCTGACGCAAATAATCGAACGTTCCGGCGAAGGCAATCTGCGGATTCGTAGGATCGAAGGCGACATCGCTACCGCCCGTTGTCGGATTCACGTAGAGCACGTGTTGCCAGGTTCGTCCACCGTCGCTGGTGCGATAGATGCCGCGTTCGCCGCCGGCGGAAAACTCCGGGCCCATCGCTGCGACCAACGCGAGGTTTGGATTATCCGGAGCGATGGCAATCTTCGCCACGTGCTGCGTCCCGGAAAGACCGATCGAGCGCCACGTCTTCCCCGCGTTATCAGACCGAAAGACGCCGTCTCCCAACGCCGCGGTGTTGCGCGGAAAACCTTCGCCCGTGCCGGCGTACAGCACGCTGGGATTCGACGGTGCAACTGCGATTGCACCAATCGCCGTCGATCGGCCGGCATCGAAAATGGCATCGAACGTCATCCCGCCGTCGGTCGATTTGTAGAGTCCGCCCGAGGAATGCCCGAGATAGATCGTGTTGGGATCGCCCGGTACGCCGGCGACCGCGTCGAGACGGCCGCCCATGACGGCCGGACCGACGACACGCCACTTCAGCGCGCCGAAATCCGCCGGCGCGACGGTCGCTTGCGGATTCGTCGGTGCCGAGAACGCGGCATGTGGAACGGTGCCCGTACTACAACCGGCAACCGCGAAGCACCCACACAGAAGAAGCCGACGCACGATCATAGGTCGGCGTTTCGCAGTCGGAGCAGCGCTCTCCTCAACCCGGCGGTTCGATCGCTGCAAACGCGAGCACGACGCGCAATCCGCCACCGGTGTTGACCAGCGTTACCGTTCCGTCGGAACGTTCTACTCCGCGACGTACGATCGAGAGACCGAGTCCCGTGCCTTCGGTACCGATGCTCGCGTCGCCGCGATAGAAACGATCGAAAGCGTGCTCGATATCGTCCTCGCTCATCCCCGGTCCCTCATCCTCCACGCTGAGCGACGTGCGCAAGCCGTTGCGCTGCACGGTGACGTTAACAGCCCCCTCCGGCGCATATTTGAGTGCATTCTCGATCAAGGCCGTCAAGGCGTCGATCACCTCAGTCGGATTGACGCGCGCGAGCGCCGCGCCGTTGGCATGCAATCTAACGCGGTCGTAACCTCCGTCGCGAAACGTCGTCACGACACCGTCGGCCAGCATACCGATGTCGACGGCGAAGGCACTACGATCGCCGTGTTCGAGGCGGGCAAGAACGATCAGATCGTCGATGATGGCCTTCATGCGGCGGCTTTGCGCGAGCATGTTCCCGAAGATCGTCGCCTCGCGCGGCGTCTGGGGCTGCAGCGCGCTCACGTGTCCCATCAACACGGTCAGCGGCGTGCGGAGTTGATGCCCGGCGTCAGCCACGAACTGCCGCATTTCGTCCATTGCGGCCGATCGCTCGGAGAACGCGTCGGTGATCTGTTGCACCGCCGCGTTATACGCGCGCGCCAGATCGCCGATTTCGGTTCGTTGCCGCGTGGTTACCGCGTGCGGAGTGAAATCACCTAAAGCAAAACGTTCGAGCGCGCGCGTGGTATGCAGCAGCGGTTCGAGCGTTCGTCCGGCCACCATCGCCGCTAAGAACCACGCTGGAATCAAGGTGGCTACGTCGGCGACGGTCACCCAGATGAGCCAGCGTGTTTCGGTCGTGGAGATGTAGTCCAGATCCGGAACGATATCGACCCGCATCGTACCGAACGGCACGCTCTGAATCTGCGCGTGCGGACCGATCCCAATCGACGACCCCTCGCCGGACGGCGGACCCGACGGCGCCAACACGAAGGGACCGTTGCCGAATCCTTCGCGCGGCACAACATTGACGCGCACGTGTAACCCGCGAACTTGCGCTAATACGAGCGCCTCGACGTCGGCCGGCGGCGCGCCCGCAAGGGCGTACTGAAACGCCAAGCGCGTGATGCGCAGCGAGGCGAGGTTGACGTCCGCATACACGATGTTCCGCGTAATATCGACGACAAAGAGCCAAACAATCGCCGAGATCGTGAAGGCGAAGATCAGCCACGCGGCTAGGAACGACGCGATCAGCCGGAGGCGGACCGATCGAAGCATTACTGCGCTGAGCGCAGAGCGTATCCGACGCCGCGAATCGTATGCAAAAGCGGTTCAGCGAAGCCGTAGTCGATCTTGTGGCGCAGATACGAGATGTACGTTTCAACCGCGTTCCCGGTCACGCTCGAATGGTCCCCCCACACCTGCGCGATCAACTGATCGCGCGTGAAGACGCGGCGCGGCTCGCGGACGAACGCCGCGAGCAAGTCGAATTCGCGCGTGGTCAGTGAAATCGATTTACCGTTGCGCACGACACGGCGGGTCTGCAGATCGAGCGAAAGATCGCGGAAGGTCACGATCTCCGGCGATTCGAGCCGCGGACGGCGCAGCGCCGAGCGCAAGCGCGCGATCAATTCGGGAATTTCAAACGGCTTGGCGACGTAGTGATCGGCGCCGCGGTCGAGTCCGCGCACCTTGTCGTCGGTCGCGCCCTTTGCGCTCACGATGAAGATCGGCGCCTGCGTCGTTCGGCGTAGGTCGGGCAGCAGCGCAATACCGTCGATCTTCGGCATCATCACGTCGAGCAAGATCGCGTCGGGTTCCCATTCGCGAACGAGCGAAAGGCCGCTCGGACCGTCGGGCGCGGTTCGGACGTTGAACCCGGCTTCAGAAAGTTCTAATTCGAGCAGCGTACGAATATCGGGTTCGTCGTCGATGACGGCAACCCGAGGAATGAAGCTGTCCATGGTTCCCATGGTTCCCAAGATAGGCACCGTCGCTTGGGCCAGGCTTGGAATGACGCAGGCGGCCCTGCGCCCGAAGCAGTAGACCCCCACTATGGCTGGAGAGGAGGAGCTATCGTAATGGATTCATCCAAATCCCAAACGCGCAAAGAGGCGCTCCGCACGTTGATCGTACTGCCGGCGCTCGCGGGCGCGATCGTCCTCGGCACGGGCACTGCCGATGCCGCCGATAACAAGAAGCAATTTCACTATCAAGATAAGCCCGGTAACGGCGGTAAGAAGTGCGCGGGATGCCGGTTCTTCAGGGCGCCGCACGGCTGCAGCATCGTCACCGGAACGATTAGCCCCAACGGTTGGTGCATCGCCTGGGCCAAGAGGTAGCGCTCGTCTCGGTCGCGACCGCGGTCCCGCCGTTCGCGCTCGAGCAAGACGACGTCGCCGCTCGCGTTCGCGCGCAATTTTCCCGGTCTGAGATCGTTCAACGCCTGATGCCCGTTTTTAACACGACCGGCATCAGGCGTCGTTATTCATGCGTCCCGTTCGATTGGTACTACGAGCCGCAAAGTTGGCCGCAACGCAATGACGTATACCTCGAGAGCGCGCAAGCGTTGCTCGAGCAGGCCGCGCGCGCTGCGCTCGAGCGCGCGAACGTCCAGGCACGCGACGTCGGCGCGGTGGTGGTTGTTTCAACCACCGGCATCGCGACGCCAAGTCTGGATGCGCGCCTGCTCGCGCCGCTCGGCCTGTCGCGGACGGTGCGGCGCTTACCGATCTTCGGGCTGGGCTGCGTCGGTGGCGCGATCGGTCTTGCGCGCGCTGCGATGATGGCAGACGCCGTTCGCCCTGCGCCGGTGCTGCTGCTGGTGGTGGAACTGTGCGCGCTCTGGTTTCGGCGCGACGACCTCACCAAAAGCAACATCGTCGCGACCGCGCTCTTCGGCGACGGCGCCGCGGCCGCTGTCTTACGCGCCGGCGGCGATGGCCCGCGCGTTCGCGCCTCGGGTGAATACACGTTTCCCGAAACGCTCGACGTCATGGGGTGGGACGTAGCGGCCGACGGTTTGAGCGCGATCTTCTCGCGCGACATCCCACAGCTGGTACAAACACAGTTCCGCCCGGTCATCGACGCGTACCTGGCGGAGTCGCAACTCACGCGCGCCGACGTCGATGTGTTCCTCAGTCATCCAGGGGGCACCAAAGTTCTCGATGCGCTCGAATCGGCGCTCGACATCGCGGCGGGATCGCTCGCCGACTCACGCGCCGTGCTGGCCGAGTACGGGAACATGTCGGCGGTCACGCTGCTCTTCGTCCTCGAACGCGCGCTGCGCGAAGGGGCGCTCACCCAAGCATCGTGGCGCCGCGCGCTCCTTTCCGCGATGGGACCGGGATTTACCGCGGCGTTCGTCACCCTCGAACGATGACGCCGCTGCGCTGGGTCGTGGCCGTCGTCGCGCTCTTGCGCGTCGCGGAGCTACTGTACGCCGGGCGCAACACGCGTCGCCTCAGAGCACGCGGCGCCGTCGAAATCGCACCCGAACAGTATCCCTGGTTCGTCGCGTTGCACGCGGGCTGGCTCGCCTCGCTCCTGCTCTTCGTCCCCGCGAACGCCACGCCGAATCTCTATCTGCTCGGAATCTTCGCGCTGGCCCAAGCGGCGCGCATCTGGATAATAGCCACCCTCGGCCCTTTTTGGACGACGCGGGTCATCACACTGCCGGGCGCGCCGCTCGTACGCCGCGGGCCGTACCGCTTCGTCCGGCATCCGAACTATGCGATCGTTTGCGTCGAGATCGCGGTGCTGCCGCTTGCCTTTGGCGCCTGGATCGTCGCGCTGATCTTTACGGCTGCTAACGCAGCGCTGATCGCGTGGCGCATTGCCGCGGAAGATGCCGCGCTCGATGCGCGCCGTTGACGCTTGGCATATGCAGCAAAGCGATTGCATATGCAGCGTAAAATCTCAGCGAGCTTCGCTTATCCGCCAGGTGAAGGACCCGGCGGTTAATAATGGGCTAATGAATATTTATACCTGTACCTTTCTTACCACCCTCGCAGCGACCACGTACTGTCTTGTCCGATGGCAAACCCGACTACGCGGCCGCAATGGATGTCTTTATGTACATCGTGTTCGCCGCCGTAATCGTATTTACGGCGATCGCCTTCGCGGTCACCCCCGAAAGACGCGAGGCATCATTCGTGCCCAATACTACTACCGGCTAGGAGGAGCCTACAAGCTACCAAAGGAGCTACACTTGAAACACCTACTCATATCGCTCGGTGCAGCGCTCGTGCTGTCTACGGCGGTTGTCGGGATTGCTTCGGCGCAAACGGCACCGTCCACAGACACAAGCGGAACCATCGCGGCACAGGCCCCAAGCGGAACCGTGGCGCAGGCCACAGCGGCTCCCAAGAAGGATCCGCCCAAGCCCACTTTCATCGTCCTCCACGTGGGGGGAATGGGAACCTGGAACATCGGTTCGTCCGATCTCGCGCAGCCGAGCGTTTATTGCGCGACGACACAAGACTGCGGAGCGACCGGGCAATATCAATTTGCCGATCCGGTCATTCATTTCGACTACGGCGTACAGATCAATCTCGCCAAACACTTCTGGTTCAACTACGCCCATAACTACATCGACCAGAACATCGGGCGCGTCGCCATTCCCTCGAAGGTCTGCAGCAGCTTGCCTTGCACCGCCGCCAAAGAGTTCACGATTCCATACACCTACCAAAAGCTCAACGACGACCGTGTCGACGATGCGTCGCTGAATTATCTCTCGGGGGCCGTGACGATCTCCGGCGGATGGCACCAACGCACACGCATGTGCTGCGGCAACCCGACGCCGTCGGACGCGGCAAACCAGGTCTACTGGCACGACGTCTACTTCCAGCTCGCTGCACGCACGGGTCCGGGAAGCAGGTACTTCGGCAGACTGGCCGGCTTGACGATTCAGGAAGAGTACATCGCGCACAACACCACGGCTGTGTTCTCTGCCACGAGCAACACCGGCGCGAAAACCGCGTTCGCGAGCTTTGGCAGCCTGTATCACACGACCTTCACGCCGAATCTCACCTATCCGATCGGTGATCCGCGGAAGTCGACTTTCGCGGTGTTTGCGCAGTACCTCAACAACTTCGACTACTTCATGAACGCACCAATCCCGTATCTCTACAACGAAGTCGACTACGGGATTATCAAAAAGTGGCCGCCGATATTCACGCTGACGGTCACGAACTCCAACCTCTACCAGCACCACTCGCAGTATCCATACACGGGTCAGGATACGATCAACCGTAACAAGCTGATCATGGTCCTCGACGCCGCCCTGCCGATCACGTAATCGTCCCGGCGACAACAGCGAAAAGGCCCGGTGTCACCACCGGGCCTTTTTTCTGCGCTATTATGGCAGCATGATCTTTGCTGCCGCGCTGTTGCTAGCCGCCGCTGCACCGTCCTTTGCCGGCGTATCGCTTGGCGACACGCGAGCTGCGGTCATCGCGGAGCGCGGAGATCCCGCCGGCGGCGAGGACGACGGGGGCGGGAAGAGTCACGTTGAGTATTTGGCGCCAAGCGGCGGAGCCGTTGAGCTGGTTCTCTTCGAGGGCGACAGCGTTTCGGCGATCGCCGTGGTGTTGAACGGCTTTCGTCCAAGCGCTCCACCGTCCGCGCCTCACGCATTGGGCATCTATCTTGGTGAGCCGGTCGCGCAACTTGGCCCGAACGCAACGTCGCCGAAATTTACACGACCGGCGGACAATGGCGCGGTGTATGAGTTCGGCGTCGATCCAACGCGGGGAATTGTCGGCAGTATCGCACTCGAGCGAGAACCCGGATCGCCGGAAGCGTCACCGATAGTTTCCCTCGCACCGATTCCGGTGCACCACGGAACATCGTTCGATGATGCGATCGTCGTGCGCGCTGACAGCGACTCGGCCGGTGACGCCAGCGAATACTTCTACCTGGCACTGCATCCATGCGGCGGCACGGGACGGTGGAAGATGGATACACAAGCGCTGCTCAGCCACGACGGCAAAAGCTACGATCGCCTCGACGTGGAATGCACGACCGACGGCGAAAAGCGCTCGTTCTATTTTGACATTACGAGCACGTTCGGAAAGTAAGGGGGCCGCTATTCGAGGTCGCTTGGATCGAGCACGAAGCCCGTTTCGCATCCGGGAAATCGCAGTTCAACCCGCTCCCAGCCAAGGCGATCGCCGTTGGTCTCGACCCAACGCTGATACGGATCGATCAGAACGGCGATGGCGGCGCCGTTATTGCGAAACGCATCGACGCGTTGGCGCGCTTCCCGGCGACTATCGGTGCGAGAGATGATCTCGAAGATGACATTGGGACAAAGCGGTGCGAAGCGCTCCTACTGATCCTCGGTGAGGGCATCCCACTTCCACTTCTGTACCCAAGCGGCATCTGGTGCATAGACGCTCGTATCCGGTAAGCGAAATCCGGCGGACGAATCGAAGACAGCACCGTTGCCCTCCTGATCGTTCCACAGGTAGAGTTTCGCCGTCAACACACCGTTGCGACGACCGCTGTTGCTCCCCTCCGGCGGGGTGACAATGATGTCCCCTTCCGCGCTTCGCTCGAACGATAGCGGGCGATTTCGCGAATTGAGCTCGAGCAAGTCGTCGTCGGAGACGGGCCCCACCCAGTGGATGCGAACGGCGTCGGCACTCATCATTACCTCTTGGTTCTATCCCACAAGGACGCTGAATGACAAGCCCCGAGGCGCACGAAATACGAACGAGATCAGGAGGTCGCGATGAAACGAACGATCATCTTCATAGCCATTTTCGCTTCGATGTCAGTGATGCCGGCCTTGGCTCAGACGACCGACAGCGATAAGCTGCTGCAGCGCCTTACGGCGCAAGGCGGCGGCACGGCACAGGTGTTCGTGAGTAAGCTGCCCACCGATATGCCGAAGGTCCCGCTTCCGAACGGGAGCATCATCGGTGACTTCCACAGCGTTATCATCCGATCGCTCTAATTAGGCGACCTCGAACAACCCCGCCGCTCCCATTCCTCCACCGATACACATCGTCACCACGACGTACTTCACGCCGCGGCGCTTGCCTTCGATCAATGCATGCATCGTCATGCGCGCACCACTCATGCCGTAGGGATGGCCGATCGAGATCGCGCCGCCGTCGACGTTGAAACGATCGTTGGGAATGCCGAGCGTATCGCGACAGTAGACGGTCTGCACCGCGAACGCCTCGTTGAGCTCCCACAGACCGATGTCGTCGATTTTCAGACCGTGTTGCTTGAGGAGCTTCGGCACGGCGAACACCGGACCAATGCCCATCTCGCCCGGCTCGCATCCTGCGACGGCAAAGCCGCGATAGAAACCGAGCGGCTTGAGCCCGCGCTTGGATGCCAGCGCCGCATCCATCACGACGACCGCTGCCGCACCGTCGGAAAGCTGCGACGAGTTACCGGCGGTAATCGACGTGTCCTTGATGCCCGGCACCGCGCCTTTGAGCTGCGAGAGTCCTTCGAGCGTCGTATCCGCACGATTGCCCTCGTCGCGCTTGAGCACGACCTGCTCTTCGGTGACTACGCCGCTGTCTTTGTCTTGATTGTATTTCCAGCTCGCCATCGACACGATCTCTTTGTCGAAGTGCCCCGCTTTTTGTCCCTCAGCCGTGCGCTGCTGGCTTTGTAGCGCGTATTCGTCTTGCACTTCGCGCGAGACGTTGTACTTCTTCGCGACGTTGTCGGCCGTATACAGCATCGGCATGTAGACGTCGGGCGTGTGACGGAGCAGCCAATCTTCCGCGTAGAACTCGGTGTTGAGATAGTTCTGCACCATCGAGATCGACTCGACGCCGCCGCCGACGACGACGTCGGCGTTATCGACGATGACGCGCTTCGATGCCGATGCGATCGCATCGAGGCCCGAGGCGCAGAAGCGGCTCACCGTTGCGCCCGACACCGTCACCGGACAGCCCGCGCGCAGCGCGGCCGTCCGGCCGATGTTGTTGCCGGTCGCTCCTTCGGGCAAGCCCGAGCCGATCACGACATCCTCGACTTCCACCGGATCGATACCGGCACGTTTCATCGCTTCGGCGACGACGTAGCCGGCCATCGTGGCACCCGGCGTTTGATTGAATGCACCGCGGAACGCTCGGCCGATCGGCGTGCGTGCCGCTGAGACGATAGCCGCCTCACGCATGAGTGAGTTCTCCTTGCCCCTTCGGGCTTTTGACTGCTGCAAGGTCGGCGAACTTGCCGTTCGACTCGGCCAGCTTTTTGAGTAACGGTGCCGGCTGCCAACCAAACGCCACGACCTTGTCATAGACGTTCTTGAGTCCGACGTCATCGGCGTACCACATTGGGCCGCCGCGATGCGGTGGAAAACCGTAGCCGTAGATGTAGGCGATATCGATGTCGCCGGGGCGAATTGCCACGCCCTCTTCGAGCAAGTACGCGCCGCGGTTGACCAGCGCATAGAGCAGTCGCTCGAGAATCTCGCTATCGCTGACCTCGCGCGGTTTGATTCCGGCCTTTTTGCCTTCTTCGGCAAAGAGCGCGTCCACCACCGGATCGGGAATCGGCTCGCGACCCTTGCCGACGCTCTTGTCGTACTTGAAGTAGCCCGCGCCGGTCTTTTGCCCGAGACGATTCATCTCAACGAGCCGGTTGAGCACGTTGCTGCGGCTCTTCGCCATGTCGGGTCGTTCCTTGAGGATGCGCCAGCCGACGTCGATGCCGGAGAGGTCGCTCATCGCGAACGGTCCCATCGGGAAGCCGAACTTCTTCGCGACGGCGTCGATGCGCGCGGGCGAGACGCCCTCTTCGGCGAGCGCGCCGGCTGCAGCGCTGTAATCGAAGATCATGCGATTCCCGATGAAGCCGAACGCGTTGCGCGCCAGCACTGCCGTTTTGCGCAGCGTCTTGGCGAGCTTGAACGCCGTGGCGATTGTTTCGGGCGACGTGTCTTTGCCGCGCACGATCTCAAGCAACGGCATGATGTTGGCCGGCACGAAGAAGTGCAGACCGATCACCTTGTCGGGACGCTTGGTCACCGACGCCATTTCGTCGATGTCGAGCGTCGACGTATTCGAGGCGAGAATACCTTCCGGCTTCACGATCGTATCGAGCTTTGCGAAGACTTCTTTCTTGACGTCCATGTTTTCGAATACCGCTTCGACCACGACGTCAGCATCGGCTAGCTCGTTGTAGTCGTCGGTGAACTGCACCGCCTGGCCGAGCTTCCACGCTTCTTCTTGTGTCATGCGGCCCTTCTGGACCTGATACATGAACATGCCCATGACCGTCTGCTTGGCTTTATCGACCGCGGCTTCGTTGGAGTCGATCACGTGTACGGGAATGCCGGCCTGCGCGAAGGTGATTGCGATGCCGGTGCCCATCGTGCCCGCGCCGATGACGCCGGCCTTCTTGACGTCAAGCGGTTTGGCTGCCGGAAGATCGGGAATCTTCGACAACTCGCGTTCGGCGAAGAACACGTGGCGCAGCGCGGCCGACGGCGCGGAAAGCGCAAGCTCCATGAATAGTCGCCCTTCGCGCGCGAGTCCGAACTCGAAGGGTAGCTCCATCGACGCTTCGACCGCGTCGATGAGCTTGTGAGCCGCATACCCGCCGTTGTCTTCCGGCGGCACCAGCTTGTGCGCCTGCGAAACGACAAACGGCAGCGCTTTATCGACGAGACCTTTGCCGAGCCACGGCTTCTTATGCGAAACGCGGCGCTTGCCGCCCTTATTCGCAAGCTCAATCGCCGCATCGAGTACGTTCGAGGTCACAACTTCGTCGATGATGCCTTTTTCTTTGGCCTCATCCATCTTGACGTTGCGGCCTTTGAGCATGATGTCGAGCGCGTCTTGCGCTCCAACCAAGCGCGGCAGCCGCTGCGTGCCGCCGGCACCCGGCAACAACCCGATCTTGATCTCGGGCAAGCCGATCTTCGCGTCGACGAGCGCCACGCGATAGTCGGAGGCGAGCGCAAGTTCGAGTCCACCGCCGAACGCCATCTTTTCGATCGCCGCAACGAAGGTCTTCTCGCTCTTCTCGACCGCGGCAATCACGTCGCGGATCGTCTTGGTTTGCGCCGTGGGCTTGGTGCCGAAGTCGTTGATGTCGGCACCGGCGGAGAATTGGCCGCCCGCGCCGATAAAGATCACGGCTTTGATCTTCGGATCGGCCGAGGCGGCTTCGACGATCGGGACGAGTTCGCTTGACAGCGCGTAGGAGAGTGAGTTGAGCGGCGGGTTGTCCAGCGTAATGATCCGGATGTCGCCCCGGTCTTCGATTTTGATATAGCTCATCGTTATGCCGTTACCACCGTCTTACGATCGAGTTCGAATGCGTCTTCGGGCAGCGTCATCACGTCGCCCGAGCCGTCGATGATCTGCCGCTTGTACCACGCGCCCTGCGTGAGCACGTGCGAGGCGTAGAACTTCGCCGTCGTGATCTTGGCCGGATAAAACGGATCCCTGTCCCCGGCCGCGATTTTCTCGGCGGCGATCTTGGCGGCGCGCGCCATCTGCCAGCCGCCCGCGACGACGCCCCACAACTTGAGGTAGGGAACCGAACACGCGAAGGCCTTGTGCAAATCGCCCATCGCGCTCATCCCGATCCACTGCGAGACTTCGGCTAGGCTCGCGATGCTCTTGAGCAGCGCTTCGCCGATCGCCTTGACGTCGGCATTGTCGTGCGCAGCCGCTTCCTTGGCGAACTTCTCCATTTGTTTGATCACGGTCGTCGCCGTCGCGCCCATGTCGCGAATCAGCTTGCGGCCGACGAGGTCGAGCGCCTGAATGCCGGTCGTACCTTCGTAGATCGTCGTGATGCGCACGTCGCGGTACTGTTGCGCGATGCCGGTCTCTTCAACATAGCCCATGCCGCCGAAGATCTGCAGCGCGACCGAGCAGAGGTCGACACCGGTCTCGGTGCACCAGCCCTTGACGATCGGAATCATCAACTCGATGAAGGCCTTGTGCTCCTTGCGCACTTTCTCGTCGGGATGCTTATTGGCAAAATCGAGTGATGCGGACGTGACGTACGAAAGCGCGCGCATCGCCTCGAGGTTGGCTTTTTGCCACATCAGCATGCGGCGCACGTCGGGATGCTCGATGATGCGCACCGGCGTCTTGCTGCGGGTGGCTGCATCGGCCATCTGCACGCGGTCCTTGGCGTATTCCAACGAGTGCTGATACGCGCGGTCGGCGACAGCGTAGCCTTGCACACCGACCGAGAAGCGCGCGGCGTTCATCATGATGAACATGTACTCGAGGCCACGATTGGCTTCGCCAACCAGATCGCCGACAGCGCCTTTGCCCTTCTCGCCGAACTTCATCGTACACGTCGGATTGCCGTTGATTCCGAGCTTGTGCTCGATGCCGGCGCAGACGACGTCGTTGCGCTCGCCCAGCGCGCCATTGTCATTCACGAGCACCTTGGGCACGATGAAAAGCGAGATGCCCTTAACACCTTCGGGCGCGTCGGGAAGGCGCGCGAGCACCAAATGCACGATGTTCTCGGCCATGTCGTGCTCACCGAAGGTAATGAAAATCTTCTCGCCGGTGATCAGGTGATGATCGCCGTCCGGGACCGCCTTCGTGCGCACTTGGGCCAGATCCGAACCGGCCTGCGATTCGGTGAGATTCATCGTGCCGGTCCACTTGCCCGAGACGAGATTCGGAATCCACTTCTGCTTTTGGTCGTGCGAGCCGACCAACTCGATCGCTTCGATCGCGCCTTGATTCAGCAGCGGACCATTGGCGAAACCGATGTTCGCGGCGTTCCACATCTCGAGCGTCGGACCGAGCAAGAGGGACGGCAAGCCCTGACCGCCGTACTCGGCCGGAACCGGAAGACCGATCCAGCCGGCATCGGCAAACTTTTTGTACGCTTCTTTAAAGCCTTTGGGCGTCGTGACCTCACCGTTGTTCCAGGTGCAGCCCTCTTTGTCGGCAACACGATTGAGCGGATCGAGCACACCGGTCGCAAACGATCCAGCTTCCTCCAGAATCGATTCCCATACGTCGGTCGTATCCTCGAATCCGGGAAGCTTCGCGACCTCATCGACGCCTGCGAGCTCGCGCAGAACGAATTGCATGTCGCGCAGTGGGGCTTGGTAGGTGCTCATGCTCGTCGTGTTCTCCTCCGCCGATTTAGGCGGCGCTGACGTTGTACAGTTCGTTGCGTAGGCGGGCGATGGAGCCCGCGAGCGTATCGAGGTAAGGAAGCATGCCCGACTTGATGCGTTCGAGTCGCGCACGGCCGGCATCGGTGATGCGGTAGTAGCGGCGCGAGCGTTTGGTGGGATGTTCCCACTCCCCGACGATGAAGCCGCGCTCCTCCAACCGTCGCAACAGCGGATAAATGGTGTTGGTATTCACCGCCAGCAAGCCGGCGCAGAGCGTATCGATTCGGGCCATCAAGCTCGAGCCGTGATCGGCCTCCTCGGCCAGCAAATGCAGCACCAGGACCGGGAAGACGGTCTTGGACTTGATCGGTCCGCGAAGGACCTCTTCGGCTGGGGCGGCGGGCTTGGAGCGCATATTAGATAGAACATTATTAAATCTAATAAGGCTTCACCTTGCAAGTCCCGGCTACTATAGGTAGGCCCGGGGTTAGGTAGCGGCTTCGCGGAAGCGGTAGCCGACGCCGGAGATCGTTTCGATGACGTTTGCGCGTTCGCCAAGCTTTTTTCGCAGCGTGCCTACGACCACGTCGACGACGTTGCTTGCGACGTCCGCCGCATCGCCCCAAACGCCGGTGAGAATATCTTCGCGATTCACAACGTTGCCCGCATGCTGCACGAGATAATGGAGCGTATCGAACTCGCGGCGTGTCAACGGCGCTCGGCGCGAGCCAACGACCAACTCGCGGGCGCCGAAATCGAGCAGACTGCACGTCGCTATGCCAAGTTCGGCGGCGACAAGACGAGCGAACCAACCGTCAACGGATTGGGGCCCGAAGTCGAGCATCGCGGTGAAATAGCGCTCGCCGCCGATGGTCGTCTCGCAAGCGTCGACGACAACGAAACCAAGTTGCGTCGCTGCGGCAGCATACGGCGCGAGATCACGAACGGTTAGGTAGACACGTCGCAGATGCGGCCGATGTGCCATATAGGCTCGCTTGATGTCGAGCCAGCACGCGGCTTGAACGCCACCGGGTGCTTCGCCCTCGGTGTGCGACAACCAACGCCGTATGAAAAGTACGCGCTCGCCGGGAGCGACGGGACTCGCAGCAAGGTGAGCCTCCCATTGCGCGAGCAACGGATCGTTGAGTGCCCGCGCCGCGCTCAAGCCCGCGGCCTCAAAGAGGACGTAATAGCCCGCCATGTCGCCATTGCGCTCACGAACGACGCCGAAGCCCTCCCGTCCGTGCTTCCACCGCGCGTCGATGATCTGGGCAGCGGCGCGGCCGTCATGGCGCTCCGTAATCGCTAGGATCGCAGCCTGGTCGGAGGCTCGAGCCGGCTCGACCGCATAGCGCTGCGCGCCTGACGGGAAAAACGCTTCACGTACGACCGGGTTATCGAGCAGATACAAAAGATCCGCGGTGCATCGCCACAGCTCCGATGACGGAGCCGTGCGCAATTCGCGCATGAGATGGCTCCAGCACACGCGCCGGAGAGCGAGGTGGCGTTGCGGATCCGACGAGCGCAGCTCGAGTGCGATTGCGTCACGCACCGAATCGTGTAATTGCAGGCCGTCGCGGGCAAGCCGCATCAACGGCAGCACGCGAAGCCGTTCGTACACATCGCTCGGAGCGACATCAGGAAGCATCGCGCCGAGCAGCGGGGCCGTAACCGTTCGCACGACAGCGGCCGCTTCAACCGCCCGTCGGGTCAGCGGATCGTCAATCTCGGCCAAATGCCGGCGCGCGAGCTCTTCGACGATGCGATGAAACGCAAGCGCTTCGAGCGCGGGATCATCGGCTTGTTGCAGGGTGATCGCTGCGAGCGTCAACGCGAGCGGATGGCCACGCGCGATTCGATTGAGGCGCCCAGCTTGCGCCGCATCCATCCCCACCGTAGTCAACAGCGCCACCGCATCGTTGTCGTCGAGCGGCGCGAGCTCGAGCGTTCGAAAAGAGCCTCTCCACGGCATCTGCAACCACGCCGAGATGGGCGGACTGCGGCCGCTGAAGATAACGTGAACGTTGGGCGGCAATGCCGGGATGAAGACGAGTCGCAGCCACGTGTCGACCAATCGCAGCGCGTCGAAGTCGTCGAACACGAGCACGACGCTTCCGAGTTCTCCAAGGCGCTGCGCCGCGTCGTCGCACGACACGATGTCACCACCCGCTACGAGGCTCAGGCCGCGGAGAAAACCGCTCTCGGTCGGCTCGACGAGCCGGCAGTCGACGCGCACGACGACTGCGCCGGTCGATCGCCGGCGCAGCGCAAAGGCGTCGAGGAGCCGCGACTTACCTATCCCGCCGATCCCGTTCACAAACGTAATCGAAGGTATCGGTTCGCTGGTCAGCCGTTCGAGAAACGTCAGCTCATCGTCGCGACCGACGAATGGAAGCTTGTCTCGGCGCGAATCGGTTGCAATCACCCTGCGGCAGCGGGTGTTTTTCCGGCGGCAAGCGATCTCACGGCTTCGGTTGTCAAGGCTTGGCCGCCGATTCCCCAGTCACCGCTCTCGATCTCGTCGACTTTCACCCACGTGACCCCACGCATATTCTCGCCCTCAATCGATACCATCGCATCGGTCAAACGCGAAATCATCTGGTTCTTTTGCTCCGCCGAGAACACGCCCTTGATCACACTTACCTGAATTAACGGCATTAGCCCTACCCCTTTTTGTGATTGTCCGGCGATATTACCGGACTTCCGCTAGCATAGGCCCTGGGCCCGCCGACGTCATGACGGAGTTATGAGGCAGTCTACTTCACTGGGCACGACTGGCCGACCAACAGGACGCCTTTGAACGCGGGCTGGTCGCTGGTCGGGAAGGGTGCCGCCCCTGAAGCCTTCACGCAGTTCGCGGCCGCCAGGTAGGCCATAATCGAGGCGTAGGTGGCTGGGCTCAGCGAGCCCGGTGCGGTCAGCGGCATCTGCTTGGTCACGATGGTCCGCAGCGCCGAGACGCTGAGATGCGAATCGCCGAACGCGGAGCCGGTGAGCGCCGGCGCCGAGATGCCTTGCAG
Organism: Vulcanimicrobiota bacterium; assembly: GCA_963703325.1. GTDB lineage: Bacteria > Vulcanimicrobiota > Vulcanimicrobiia > Vulcanimicrobiales > Vulcanimicrobiaceae > Aquilonibacter. The sequence goes on from OY969805.1 coordinate 129,270, forward strand.
TTGCGGGCCGTGGCACGCGCCGCACGATTGCGTGTATGCCGCCTGACCCGCCGTGACTTGCGCTTGGGTGTACGGAACCGTGCCCATCTGAACTGCGCCGCTTGCCGCCGCCGCGACGACCGCGCTTTGGCCCGTCGTACCATTGGCAACCGGATTGGTCGCGCCGACACGGAACGCCAACACGAAACTTCCTTTGGAGTTGGGGACGTTCGGCGTCTTTTGATTGCCCGGATCGCCGCCGAGTACGACGAGATACTGTTGCCCGCCGGTCGTGTACATCGAGAACGGCGCTACGATCGACGTGTGCGTCGCATAGGTCCATAACTGTTTGCCGGTCTTCACGTCGAGCGCGTAAAGATTGCCGGCGAGATCGCTCGAGAATACCACGCCGGTGGACGTGATCAGCGCGCCGCCTTGCGCCGGATACGGCACGGGCACGCGCCACGCGAACGTGCCGGTCGAGATATCGACGGCATTGATCACGCCGGTACCGTCTTGTCGTTTCGTCGGCGGACCGCCGTGATAGTTCTGCCCCTGTTTCCACGGCGGCTGCACCGCATAACGGCGGAAAATCCCGCACTCTTGCGTCGACGGGACGATGAAATAGTTGGTCGTCGGATCGTACGCGCCGCCGTTCCACTCCACGCCGCCGCCGTGGTTTGGACACGCTTTCAAGCCGGCCGGCGTCGGATTGTTCGCGAGCCCGAATTGATTCGACACGGCGAGGCGATGCACGACCGCGCCGGTCGTGCGATCGAGCACGACGAAGTTGCCCGCTTTATCGGCCTCGACTAAGAGATGTTGCGGCGCGCCATTGACGGTCCCGTCGAAGAGCACCGGCGGCATCGCGGGGTCTGCATCGTGCGCGTCGGGATACAGAATCTGGTAGTACCATTTCATCTTGGGCTGGGCGCCCGAGATGTCGAGTGCCACAACCGAATCGCTATAAAGATTCTTGCCTTGGCGATTGATGTCGTCAAAATCCGGCGCTGCATTGCCGGGCGCGATATAGAGCATATCGGTCGCGGGATCGACGGAAAGACCACCCCACAGCGCCGCGCCGCCGTGCTTCCACGAGTCGCCGGCCCACGTGTTGTGGCCCGGTTCGCCCGGCCCTGGGACGGTGTTCCATTGCCACAGCAGCTTACCGTCGTCGACGCTAAACGCTTGAAGGACGCCGTTGCCGCCGAAGTCACCACCGGCGACACCGGTGAGCAGCATGTTCTTATAGACATAGATCGCCATCGAATACCAGTTGTTGGCCTGCAGCGAACACCCGACGACGTTCCACACTTCTTTGCCGGTACTCGCGTCGAGTGCACGCACGTGACAATCTTGCGTTGCGATGAAGACCTTGCCGCCGCCGAAGCCCACGCCGCGATTTACGGCAAAGTCGAGGATCGCCGCCGGCGTGTACGCAGCATCCCACTTGAGCTTGCCGGTCGCTGCATCGAGCGCAAGCACTGCATTGTGCGGCGTGGAGACGTACATTGTGCCGTCGGAGACGATTGGCGCCGACTCTTGTTCGCCGACGTCCTCGATCTGGGTCGTCCATGCCGGCGCCAGCTGCGCCACGTTCGATGGATCGATGGTTGAGGTCACGTAGCGATTATTTGCGAGATTGTAGCCCGCGAGCGTCCAATCACCGTTCGAGGCGGCGCCGCCCGAGCCGCCGGATTGCGCGCAGCCCGCGAGCACAAAAGCCGATGCAAGAATGCACGACAGCGTCTTCATATCTTCCATCCTTTACGGTTCGAGGACGACTTTGATGTAGCCATCGCTGCGCGCATCGAATTTGGCGAATGCGTCGGCAGCGTCACGACGAGGGAGCCGCTGCGTCACGATCGTGCTCGGCTTCATTCGGCCGGCGACGATCATGTCGCGCAGGTGGTCGTTGTAGTTCTCGTCATCATCGCGACCCATACCACTCATCACACCCTTCTTGAACAATACACCCCAAGGAATGACGTACTCGCCGCGTTTTGCCTCGCTGCTCCGCGCGTGCGGATCGCTATCGAGGAAGACGCCGATGATCGATAGGCGGCCTTTGGGCGCGATACGGGCAAGGTCGTCGATCGCCGTGGCCGGATGTTCGACTGCATAATCGTGCGGGTCGCGGGCCTGAAAGCCGATCGCATCGATGCACACCGTCGCACCGAGATTGGCTTCCTCACCGCGCCACGCGATGCCGCTGCGCTCGCGAGCAATCTGTTCGAGAATGCGATCGGCGGCGTGACCCTTCGACATGTCGATCGGAACCGCGCCCAGCTCGCCGGCTTTCTGCAGCCGTGCTGCAATCGCGTCGACCACGAAGACTTGCGCGGCGACCCGCGCGAATGCGCACATCGCCGTCAATAGGCCGATCGCTCCGGCACCGTAGATCACGACGATATCGCCGTTACGAATATCGACCATTTGGGTTGCGTGAAAGGCCGTCGGTAAGGCGTCCGCTAGCAGCACGAAGTCGTGTCCGAAGCGATCGCCGGGCTCGCCCGGTAGTCGCAAACAATTGGCGTCGCCGACGCGTTCGACCACGCCGAGCGGCTCGTGCCCGATCACCATCCGTTCGCCGCCGCCGAGGCGCCCCTCGTACATGTGCAAGTCAGTGCCGCAAATCGCCGTCGACGTCAGGCGGAGCAGCACATCGGTCGGTGCTTTTATCGCGGGCTCTTCAACGGCTTCAATGGTGATGTTCCGCGGCCCGTTGAGTACGACGGCTTGCATCATGCTTCACGCTCCGAGAGTTATTCCGGCAGCTCTTTAAACGATTGTTTTACGCGATACTCGCTGCTTGGATAGCGCGAGCGCAATTCCGCCCACTGCGTCAACATTTCGTCGCTGTCGGGGTCCCGCCGATAGCGGGTCACACCGAGATAGTACTGCGCCTCGGGAGCCGCATAGCTGGTCGAATAGCGGCGCAGCACGTCGACGTAGCAGCGCTCCGCCTCCTCGAATCGCTTCAAACGCAACAACGCCAATCCGAACGCGCACTGCAAACGCGGGATGAACTCGAACGGCGGTAAGAACCCGTCCCACCGGTACAGCTCGTAACCGTCGCCGTGCATGATGCGCATATCCGGCGTCCAGATGTGGTGAATGGTATGAAGAAATTGATTGTTCTTCGCGTCCGAGTTGTCGATCTGCACGGGGATCGCGTGCGCGGTGATCGCTTCTTTGACTGAGTCGAGCGGATACGTCACGGCATCCAGCGCTTGGCATCCCCCTCAATGGGGGTTGAACATGTCCAGAAAGACGAATTTTCGCTCGTCCCGCGCGCGCTCGAGCATCGCCGGGTAGTCATGCTGCCAGAAGGCAGACGCTTGCGTTTCCATGCCTCAGCCTAGCACATCTGCGTCGCGCGGAGAAAGAGCGCGTACCAGTGGTACCGTTGCAACAGCTCGTCGTGCGCGACGCTCGTCGTGAACGCGAACGTCGCCTCCCGCGTTTGCAGTTGCGCGGGCGTCATGGTCGCCGCGTCGAGCACTTGAAATGGTCGAGCACCCTGGAGTCGGCCCATAAGCTCGGTGTTCCCAAGCGAGGTGTCGTCGGTGAAGAGACTCAAGAGGTGGTTGTCCGGGGCGGCCTTCGCCCACGTGGCAATCGCGTCAAAGTAGCCGTAGGCCGAGTCGAAAAGAATCACGTCGGTCACGTGCGCATTGAGGCCGCCGCGCGTGAGCGCACCGCCGAGGCCGCCGTACCCGCCGCTGTGTGACGAGAGCACGATCGCACCGATCGCTTCATTGGTCGTGACGCCCTGGCTGCGGAGGAAGCGCGCGACGTCGGCCATGAATCGCGCAAACCCGTTCTCGTCGAGCTCCAGCTTTCCGTCGCCGGAATCGGGCGCGTCGGTCGGTCCCTGCGGCACCACCAGGATCGCGTTACGTCCACTCCCCTCGAGCTGCTCGCGCAGGTCGTAGCGGCGAAAGACCTCGGCGACGTGATTGTTCCAGCCATGAAAGTGCACCACGAAATCGGTGGCGCTGCCCGGGCGGAAATGCGTCGGAACATAGATGCCGACGGTTGCATCGCTGTAATGGTCGGCGGCGCTGTAATGCTTGCCGTCGTAGTCGTGCCCTTGCGCGCGACTGGCGTGCGGGAACGGTGCGCTTGCAAGCTGCGGTGAGAAGGTCTGTCCGGGCGGTGCAGGCTCGGGCGTCGGGCTTGCAGCCAACGCGGCAAATCCCAGCCCCGCGACGAGAAACGTACGACGATCAACGGCTTCGCCCATGTCGTGCATCATCTCGCTCACATCGCGTTGATCCTTCCGCAACATCCGCGTGCGAAACTCTTCCGTCGTGGGAGACTGCTATAGCCTTGCCCGCGCCCTTATCGTGCCGAACCGTCCCGTCGGCGTGAGCGCGATTACCGCAACCCTCGAACGCTTCGGCGCCGCCGCGCTACGTTTCGCCTTCGAGCGAAATACGCGCGTTGCGCCGCTGCATCGCGGCGAGACTTATGCGCAAGCCTCAGCAGCGCTCATGCGCCTCGGGATCGACGTCGACGCGTGGCCCGCGCCCCCGGCCGGATTGTTCGTGGTCGAAGAACGCACGGTGTACCTGCGTTCGCGTAGCGCGATGACGGTTGCCCACGAATTCGGTCACGCCCTCGATTGCGCGCTCGGCGCCGGCGTGTATCGCTCCGGCATCGATCCGCAAATTCGCCGGTTTTTCATCAATGCGCGCAGCTTCATCACGCCCTATGCCGCGACCGGCATCGACGAATATTTTGCCGAGGCGCTCCGCGCGTTTGTTGAGGCCAATGACCCCGCCTCACATTGGCCTCGCGCGACGAAGGCGCGGCTGGAAGCAATCGATCCCGAGATGTTCGAGTACGTTGAGCGCCTATTCTCTCTCGACTTCCGCGCCGCGGCATAGCGCGGGAGGATGGTATTCGGCTTTTGCGATACCAGTAATGAACGGCAAAGCGTACGCTCTTGTGGCCATCTGTATGGTCAGCCCTAGGTGTCGCCGCGTGCGGCGGAGCGGGTCGCGGCTTCACCCCCGGTCCAACCCCGGTGGCGTCATGCTTTCGCCGTCCTCGCTGGCATTCACCGCGACCGGCGCGAGCAACGCGCAAACGGTGACGGTAACGCAAGGCAGTTATGGCGGCGCCTTTACTGCGTCGGGGACCACCTGCACCGGTATCGCAACGATCTCGACCGCGGCAGCCGCCTCGTTTTCCGTTGTGCCGATCGACCCCGACATGTACGATTACGTGGCGAGGCTATTCGCGTGCGAGTTTTGTAATGAAAATCCGCGTAAGCCTGAGGAACAGATCCTCCGCTATTCGATCGCGACTTCTACGTTAGTCGAAGAGGCAAACGGTCGCGCTCGATCTGGGCCGGTCACGACGACTCACTGATGGTCGCTGAGTCAGCGCCTTCATTGCATGTAGACGTTTGCAGCGCGACGCCTCCGGATCCGTTCGGAAAGTTGGCTATCAAAAAGAAGGCCTGAAGAGAGCTCGATTCAGGCACATTGCCACTGAAGGCGTTGATCGTGATCAGACTCGTTGAATTTTGGACGTAGGCAGCCGGATACGATGAGCGCAGGGGTTGGGCGCGCACGGTGTTCGCGAACGGCACGCCATCGAGTAGGCCGCCGACAAGGTTGCCCGTGAGAAGCGTGACCGCTTGGCCGTTGACGTCCGTTCCCGCCGTCGCCCCGGTAATAGTCAACGCTGTCGGAAACGCACCCGTGCCACAGCTACCCGCCGCTCCGTTGTATGAAATCGCATACGTTCCGATAAAGCTCGGAGGGCTCGCAATGCTGCCCGGTGCGCTCGATGACGGTGAGTGGACAAAGCCATCGCCCGAACAGGCCATGACGAGTCCAAGTACTACGAGGGCACCGCTGTATAGTGTGAGCTTACGTAGCATTCGTATCTATATCCCTTGCGTCTTGATAGCAACAGCGATCGCAGCCAGCATAAAAGTGGCTTACATGAAATAGTGACCCATCGCCTTCTTCGGCGCGGGCGATCCCGCGGGTTCGGCCGCCGGCCGTTCAATTCCACATAATTGCCGAGGGGCTGCGCGCTTTTGTCGAGGCTAATGACCGGCATCGCATTGGCCACGAGCGACAAAGGCGCGCCTTCGCCGCGTCGATCCAGGGTTGTATGAGTATCTCGAGCGTCTTTTTCGAGTTGACTTTCAAAGTGCCGCTTAGATGATCCCGGTAAACCTCATGGTCATGGTAGATAGCCACCTTCACCGCTGGGCCGAGCAGCGTTTGCAGCGGTTGCCTTTCGCAACGATTGAGCCGTGCCTATCAATGCAATCGTCAGACCGAGCGCGATCGCGTGCTTCATCGATCATCACGCTAACCATCACTGTTGAAAGCGCTCTGATAGCCGAAACGTTCAAGCCAGCGTTGTGCCCTTCGTTTCCGGCGCCCAGCGCAGCCCCACCGCAAGACCGGCGAGCGACAGCACGAAGCCGCCGCCAATGATGCTGGCGATGCCGTAGCGCGCGAGCAGCAACGGCAGCGCGAACGTGCCGACAAAGGCGCCGATGCGGCTAACGCCGGCAGCGATGCCCGTCGCGGTCGCGCGAATCGACGTCGGAAAGAGTTCCGTCGGATAGGTCAATTCCAGTCCGGCGGCTGCGCCGATCCCGATCGCATACGCGACAAACGCAACCACGACGATCGCCGGCTTCCCCGAGAGCAGCAGCGCAAATGCTACGCACGCGATTGCGAAGCCGGCGATGCAGAGCGGGCGCCGTCCCCATCGCTCGACCAACGGCAGCGACACGATCGAGCCGACGAGAAACGACACCGTAATCGCCACGCTGCCGGCGGGCGACGACTGATCGCCCAAACCCAGCGCAGCGAGCACGGTGGGCGCAAAGGTATAGATCGCAAAGAGCGGCACGACTTGCAGCAGCCACATCGCCGAAACGAATGTCAATCGCCCGAGGTATTCCGGTCGGAAAAGGGTTGCGAGTGAGGCGCGTCCGACCTCGCCGGCGCGCTGCGCCGCGATCCACATCGGCGTTTCGGGCGCGCTCGCGCGCAGCAAGAGCCCGATACCCGCAACGAGCGCAGGGCTTGCAAGGATCCATTTCCACTCTCCGACCCGGTTGCGAGTAACGCGTAACCGGCGACATAGGCGACCGCTGCACCAAGAAACCAGGCGACTTGCATGGTGTTCACTGCGGCGCCGCGTAGACGCGCGGGCGACGATTCAGCGATCAGCGCACCCGCGATCGGATAATCGGCGCCGATCGCCACACCTAACACAAAGCGCAGCGCAATGAGCTGCCAGACGTCGCTCACCACGATCTGCACGAGCGACGCGACGACGAATACCGCGAGATCGACGATCATCAGGGTGCGTCGCCCGTACCGATCGGTGAAGCGGCCGAAGACGGGCGCGCCGATGAGGATGCCGAACAGCGTCGCCGCGCCGAGCAATCCGGTCATGGCCGGCCCGAGTGAAAAGTGCGGCTGCAAGCTCACCAGCGCAAGGCCGACGCTGCTCAAGATATATCCGTCGCAGAACAGCCCGACGTTGGCGTAGAGCAGCAGCCTCAGGTTGATGACGCTTTTTGCCTCGCGATCTCATACTCGACGTGCGCGCGCAAGGTGTCGAGCGTCATCGCGCCGCTGCCGATCACCCACTCGTGGAATCGGCGAATGTCGAACGCGCTCCCCAATTCCGCCTTCGCGTGCGCGCGGATCGCGAGCATCGTCAACTCGCCCGTTTTATAGGCCAGCGCTTGTCCGGGAATATCCGTAGAGTAGCGCAGCGATTCGGTCTCGATCTGTGCTTCGTTGAGCGTTAGGTTCGCGCGCATGTACTGCATCGCCCGCTCGCGGCTCCAGCCGAGCGCATTCATGCCCGTGTCGACGACGAGCCGCGTCGACACCATCAGGTCTTGCATCATGCGACCGAGTTTGTCGTACGGCGTGCGATAAACACCCATATTCCAGCACAGCTGCGATGCATACTCGCCCCACCCTTCCACGTAGCCGGTCTCGGTGAAGTCATAGTGTCGCACGTCGGGGAGTGCGGTGTTTTCTTGCTGCAGGGCGATTTGGAAGTGATGCCCCGGCAGCAGCTCGTGGCAGATCAACGCACCGGCGCCGAGCATCGAGGTGCGCTCCGGATGCCACGCGTTGTAGAGGTAGTTTCCTTTGCGTTTCGTCGCAGTCGCCGGATCGTAGTAACCGAAGGTCTGCGCGCCGGCGAGCGCCTTGGGCAGCGGCTCGACGCCATACGGTGTTTTCGGCATCTGCGAGAAGAACGCCGGCGCAGCGGCCGCGGCGCGATGCACGTACACTTCGAGTCGATCGCCGAACGCTTGGGTGGTCGCGGGAAAGAATTGTTTGTCGGTTGCGAGGAAATGCTTGAACGCGGCAAGGTTCCCTTTGAAGCCGAGTTGTCGCCGTATCACGTCGATCTGCGCGTTGAGGCGGCCGACTTCGCGCAAGCCGTTTGCGTGTAACGCGTCGGGCGTCGTGGTCAGCGTTGTGCTTTGATAGATGAGATACTGATAGTAGTCGCGGCCGCCGGGATATTGCGCGAGCCCAACGCCGCTCGGCGCGCCGATCCGGTACGGCCACTTCAAATACGCGATAATCCCAACATATGCAGGAACGATCTCATTCGCGATCACGTTTGCGGCTTCGCTCTCAAGTCCGGGGCGTTGCGACTCGGGCAGACTGGCAAGCCGCGCATCAGTCAACACGAATGGGCTGCTCGCGGCAGGCACGTCGTACGCCTTAAAGACCGCCAGCGACGCATCCGTCTCGACGTTGGGCAAAATGATGCCGCGTTCGTGTTGTCCGTGCAGCAGCGAGTTGATCGAGGTCACGAATGCCGCGTACTTATGCAGCAGCGATATGTACCGCTGTGCATCCGCCGGGGTCGCAATCGGCGTTGCGGCGATAAGTGCCGTCAGCTCGCTGATCTGGGATCCGCCGGCATACGGCGTGGCCTGCTGCTGCAGCCAAAAGTATTTTTGCTCCGCGACGTCATTCGTGGCCAGATATTGCAACGTTTGATAGGTAAGCCAGCGGCTGTGATCGAGCGCCGCGGCATCGATCGCTTTGAGATTCGCCAGCACCGTCGCACCGAACGTCGCGTCATCGGCAGCGTTTTCGTAGGTGATCGCGCGAATCGTTTCGATCGGAAGACCCAGTTCCGCGCGCAACGCCACGTCATTTTGCTGCTCGCGCTGCCAATAGCTCGAAGCAAGCGCATCGAGCGCTGCGGCCGGCGTTTGCGGCACGGGCGTTGGAGAGGCCGGTCCGACGGCGAGAAACGCCACCGACAAAGCGCATACCAACGATCGCTGTATGGACCTCATTGTCTGCCTCTGCTACCCGGGGTTCCGGCTGACCTTCCGTAGAAGAGCCGCGCATGCCCCGTCAACCCGTCGTGTTCTTTGGACACGGCAACCCGATGAATGCCCTCGACAACAATTCGTACGCAACCGCATGGCGCAGGCTGGGCAACGACCTTCCGCGACCGCGCGCCATCCTTGCCGTTTCCGCCCATTGGTACGTGCCCGCCACCCTCGTCACCGCAAATCAGTATCCGCGAACGATCCACGATTTCGGCGGCTTTCCACGCGAACTCTACGCGATACAGTATCCGGCTCCGGGCGATATTGGCTTGGCCGCGCGCGTCACCGAATTGCTCGCGGATTATGGCGCCATGGGTGACGAGAGCTGGGGACTCGATCACGGCACATGGGCCGTGTTGCGCCACGTCTATCCCAAGTCCGACATTCCGGTCGTGCAGCTCAGCATTAACGAAACGCTCGAGCCGGCAATGCATTTCGAGATCGGCACGCTCTTGCGGCCCCTGCGCGACGAGGGCGTGATGATCGCCGGCAGCGGCAACATCGTTCACAACCTCCACGCATTTGCATGGGGACGCCATCCGGTCGAGCCCTTCGATTGGGCCCAACGCTTTGAAACCAAAGCACGCGAATGCTTGCTATCGCGCGAATTCGATCCGTTGATCGAATACGAACTGCTCGGCGAAAACGCGCAACTGTCTGCACCGACCCCGGATCACTATCTCCCACTGCTCTATGCGATGGGCGCGTCGGACGAGCGCGATCGCGTGAGTTTCCCGGTCGAGGGAATCGACGGCGGCTCGGTCTCGATGCTGTCGGTGCTCTTTTCATGACGACCGCCCGTAACGCAACGCTCGTTCTCGTCAACCTTTATTGGCTTCCGCTCTCGGTGCAAGAGGCGGCGCTGCTCGCGATCGCCATCCCGGCGGCGTTGCTGCATCTGGCGCCGGAAAATCACGTCGTCGTCTATTCGGTGCTCGCGAGCCTCATCAATGTCATCAGCGTCTTCTTGCCTTGGCCGGTCGGTGCGCTTTCCGATCGTTTGCGCGGTCGCGGCACACCCCGTCAAGCCCTTGCGTTGCTCGGCGCCGCACTCAACGTGATCGGCTTGATACTGGCAATGAGCGCGGCAACGGTGGTGACCTTCGACGCGGCAATCATCCTCGCGACCGCGGGCGCAGCCATCAGCACGACCGCCTATCAGGCGATGCTGCCCGAAGCGGTCGCGCGCGCATCCTGGGGCGTCGCGTCGGGCATTCGCGGCGCGTTCACCTTGCTCGGAACCGTGATCGGTCTCTCGGTCGGCGGCCTCTTTGATCCGAAGACCGTCTTTCTTACGTGCGCGGCATTCGTGGCGGTGAGCGCGATCTCGCTGCGCGGACTTGCGCCGCGCGAGCAGGACGCCGAGGATCACGCGCACATACGCGACTGGCACGACTTCATCGTCGTCTTCATCGGACGTGCCTGCATTGTGTTCGGATTGACGCTGCTCGGAACGTTCGTGCTCTACTTCTTCCGTGACGTGCTGCACGTGGCCGATCCGTCGCGCGGCACCGGATTGACGGGGATCGCGGGGCTCGTCGGCGCCGTGTTCTCGAGCATCGCGCTCGGGCTGCTCTCGGATCGCATTCGTCCCTACCGCAAAGTCGTCGTTGCGCTGTGCGGCATCCCGATGGTGATCGCCGCATCGGGGTATGCGATCGCCCCGCACAATGCGTCGATCTTCGTCTGCGCGCTGCTCTTTGGCATCGGCTACGGCGGTGTACTTTCGAACGGATGGGCGCTTGCGCTCGATGCCATGCCGGCGATGCGCGACGTCGCGCGTGATCTGGGCATTTGGGGCATGGCGACACACGTGCCCGCAATCATCGCGCCGCTAATCGGCGCCGGGATGATTCGCGCATTCAACGGATCGATCAACGGCTATCGCGCGTTATTTGCGCTTGCCGCACTCGCATTTGCCATCGGCTCGGTCTCGGTGCTCGCGGTGCGTGGAAACGGGAAGCCCCGTGAAGCCTAACGCGATTCGCACGGTCGCCCCGCTCTATCTCCAGCCGCTGCGCTGGATGGCATACCTTAGCGTCGCCGCCTATTACCGCGTTGCCTATCGCATTCGCACGTGGGGTGAGCTGCCGCGACGACGCGGTTCGACGCTGATCGTGGCCAATCATCAGCACGAGATCGAATCACCGGTCATCGTCGCCGACCTTGGCCTGCGGTCACTCGCGTGGCGCGATCCAATCTTTACCGTTTCATCGCGGCGCATGTGGGAGCCGGGGTTCTTTGCCGAACGGGTTCCGTGGCTACGCGTCGCGCGCGAGGCGAATCTCGGCTGGCTGTTCGGCTCGATCGGCATGCAGCCGATCGAAAACGAGCTGCAAACGCGCCCCTATGCGAGCCTCGCGTACACCTTGATCGGCTTGCACGGTGACCTTCCCGTCGCGAGCGTCTTTCGCGACCGGGTACTCTCGCAGCTTCCGCCCGGTGTCGACAAGCTCAGCGATCTCTTGAGCGCACGCTATTTCGCCTTCGCACGTTCCTACGTACGCATTCCCGATATCGCCGAGCCATATCGCGACGCCGTGATGCGCGCGACACGCACGCAACTCGACGCCGACATCGCGCACTTCGAACATCTGCAGCGTGACGGCGCGACGATCTTTCTCACGCCGGAGGGCTTTTATAGCGGCGACGGCAAAATGCGCCCGCTGCGCGGGATCCTCGCGCACCTCGTCCCGCTCGCGACGGTGTGGCTCGCCGCGATCAGCTACGATCCCTACGACGCGCAGCGGCTTACGGTGCTCTATCGCGTGATCCCGGCACGCCAGGGGATCGCGCTCGATCTTCAACTCAAAGCAGCGCGCCCGATTACCACGAGCGCGCTCGTCTGCACCTATCTCGCCGAGCACCCGAACGCAAGCGACGCCGACGTCTTGCACGCCGTTCGCGAACAGCTTGCGGCGCTGCCGCCACCCGCGTTCGTCGTGCCGGAGCTACGCGAGCAGCCGGCGATCAGCGAGCGACGCGTGCTCGAAAATCTGCGAAGGGTGGGCCGCAAGCATCCGCAGTTTCCGCGCACCGATGACATGATCGCGTATCAACGCAACTTCCACGCTGAAACGCTCGAGGGGCTAGCGTCGGCGTAGCGCGGCCGCGATAACGCGGCCGGCCAGATCCGCGCACTTCGGCGCTTCGCGCAAAAGCCACAAAGCTTCGCTCCAGTTGCGCGGATTGAGCATCGCGCGTGCAGGGTTCAGCCAGTCGGTGGAAAGTTCGCTGCTTGGCGTGTCGAGAATCACGCGCACGACCGCCAGCGAATCGACAAGGATGCGCGCGCTTTCCATGTCGACCGCGACGAAACCGCGCGACGCCCACACGGCGCGCTCGGCGCCGTTGATCAGCGTGGCGCTGGTGAGCACCGGCGCGTCAACGAATGCACCGGCGACCTCCCGCGCGGCCCTGCGCAGACGAAGCGTCCAATCCGGATCGCACGCGATCGACACGCCGTCAGTCGTGCTGACGGACGATGGAATCAGGATCGTTCCGGTCGGCAAATCCGCGCGCAACCCACCCGCGAGTCCGCAACTGATCGCGATGCGTCCCAGCGCCGATGCGTGCAGCCGTGATAGTCCGATACCGGACAGGACGACGTGCGCTTGCGGCGCGTGCCGGCGCACGGCGCGCGCTTCGAGGCTGGTCGCGGCGATAATCGCCGGCTCGTCAAGCCGCGTAGCCATGATCTCGATACCAGACGATGGCCCGAACCAGCGCATCGAGAACCGGCCGCACCGCAACACCGAGCGCGCGCTCTGCCTGTGTCGAATCGACGAACATCTCCCGCTGCGACATGCGTACGCCCTCCAGCGGAACGAAGGGCGTCGCCCCGGTCAGCCGGCAACGTGTTTCGTCGACCCAAGCCGCCGCGTACATCAGCGCGATCGGCGCGCGCACGCGCGGCGCCGCGCGTCCGGTGAGTTCGGCCAGCAAGTCCCAGAGCGCATCGAACGTGAAATTTTCGCCGCCGATGACGAAGCGTTCGCCGATCGGGCCGCGCTCGAGCGCCGCGACGTGAGCTTGCGCGACCTGCTCCACGTCGACGAGGTTCATGCCGCCGCCTTTGGGCGGGCGCGCAATCATCTTGCCGCGCATGAAATCGACGAGCATACCGCCGGTCGGCGTCGGTTTCCAATCGCCCGCGCCCACCGGCGCCGTCGGTAGGACCGCAACCGTCGGCAGCCGACTTGCAAAGGCCGCGCGCTCTTGCAAAATCTTCGATCCGTGATAGTCGAGCGCACCCGAGGTAAAGACGTGCGCTTCTCCATCGAGCGTCGCCGAGCTGGAGGTCAGCACCGCGCGCTCGACGCCGGCGAGATGCGCCGCGGCAAAGAGTCCCTCGGTGCCGAGCACGTTCACGCGCCGGATCGCATCCCGGTCGCGGGGGCCAAACGAATACTGCGCCGCACAATGCACGAGATACCGGCAGCCGTCGAGCGCGCGCGCGAGCGTGCCGGGTCGGGTGAGATCGCCGCTGACTATTTCGCAGCCCTCGACCGGCGCCATCGGCCCGCGCGCCAGCGCGCGCACCCGATAGCCGGCATCAAGAAGCGCACGTAGAACGTGCGCTCCAACGAAGCCCGAACCGCCGGTTAGGAAGACGCGATCAGCTGGTGCCAAGCGCCGCGCGAATCGATTCCTTGATCGAACCGGTGGTGCGAATCACCGCCGTCGGTTCGTAGCCGCAGTGAGCCATGCAGTTGTTGCAGCTGGGATGCTTGCCACGACCGTATTTCTCCCAATCCGTCTCTTCGATCAGTTCTTTATACGTCTTGGCGTACGGCGCGTCGCTCATCAAATAGCATGGACGCTGCCAGCCGAACACCGTGTAGCACGGAATCCCCCACGGCGTGCACTCGAAATCGACCTTGCCTTCGAGAAAGTCCAAATAGAGCGGGCTGTGATTGAGGCGCCACTCCTTGCGCTTGTCGCCGGCGAAGGCTTCGCGGAAGATGTCGCGGGTGCGCTCGACGCCGAGGAAGTGCTCCTGATCGGGTGCCTTTTCGTACGCGTAGCCCGGTGAGATTTGCATCATGTCGACTTTGAGATCGTTGTTGAGATAGTCGAGCACCGCGCGAATCGATTTGGCATCGTCGCGATCGAAGAACGTCGTGTTGGTGATAACCTTGAAACCCTTCGCCTTCGCGACCTTGATGGCCGCGATAGCCTTTTCGAATACACCCTCGCGGCAGACCGACTCGTCGTGCCCGGCTTTGAGGCCGTCGAGGTGGATCATCCACGAAAAGTACGGCGAGGGTTTGAACTGATCGATCTTCTTCTCGAGTAGCAGCGCATTGGTGCAGAGAAAGACGTATTTCTTGCGCTCAAGCAGTTCGGTGACGATCTGCGGCATCTGGTCGTGGATCAACGGTTCGCCGCCCGCGATCGACACGCAGGGCGCACCGCACTCATCGACCGCAGCCATGCACTCTTCCACGGTCAGGCGCTTGCGCAGCACGTCAGTCGGATGTGAAATTTTCCCGCAGCCGGCACACGCGAGGTTGCACTGCAACAGCGGCTCCAGCTCGAGCACCAGCGGATACTTCTTCTGGCCCTTCAGCTTCTTACCGAAGATGTAGCTGCCGACCGTCAGTTTCTCTTGTAACGAACTCAATCGAATCTCGCTTCTCGGTCGCCAACGCCATCATTGGGAAGACGTGGCGATATAGGTGGTAGTTGAGGTAGAAATCTCGGGGAAACCCGGTTCCCGTGAAATAGGGCTCTTCCCACGTTCCATCGTGGGTTTGAGTCTCCTTGAGATAGGCAAGACCGCGCTGCGTCGCAGCGTGGTTGCCGAGGCCGGCTATTTGCAGCGCATTGACCGCCCATGCGGTCTGCGAGGCCGTGCTGGCCCCAACGCCGGCAAACGACGCATCGACGTAGGAGTGGCAGCTTTCGCCCCATCCTCCGTCGGCATTCTGTTTCGCGATCAACCAAGCAGCGCCGCGTTCCATCATGTCGTGCCCGGCCTTCAGCGCGCCGAGCGCCGAAATCGCGCACCACGTCCCATAGATGAAATTGACGCCCCAACGCCCCCACCACGACCCGTCGGTGCGTTGTGTCGCGCGCAAATACGTAACGACACTCGCGACGTCGGGGTCGCGCGTATCGCGGCCGAGAAAGGCCAGCATCTCGCCAACGTGCGCGGTGACGTCTTCGGTCGGCGGATCGATCAGTGCACCGAAATCGGCAAACGGCATGCGATAGAGTAATTCGCGCGTGTTGTCCTTGTCGAACGCCGCCCAGCCGCCGTTGCGTGAACGCATCGCGAGCGTCCACGCCGTGCCGCTCTCAACCGAGCTGCCGACGGTCGCCGGTTCTCCGGCGTCGATCAGGGCTAAGATGACAACCGCGGTGTCGTCGATGTCGGGATAAGCGTCGTTGTCGAATTCGAACGCCCAGCCGTTACCTGCTTTGAAATCGGAGCGCTCACGCCAATCGCCGGGGGCGTCGTTTGGAATCTGCTCGCGCAGGAGCCATTCTACGGCGCGTTGCATCACCGCACGCTCGTGCGTGAGCCCGGCCAGCGCCAGTGCACGCAGCGCCCAGGCGGTATCCCAGACCGGCGACATGCACGCCTGCACGCGCCAACCGTCAGCGTCGTTGATGATGAAGCGATTGAAGCCGTCGAGCCCTTTGCGCACCACCGGATCATCGAGGCCATGACCCATCAGATTGAGCGCGATCAGCGAATACACCCACGGCGGCTGAATCCCGCCCCAGCTGCCGTCGGCTTCTTGGCGCTCGACGATCCACGCCGTCATCTTGCGCAGTGCCGCCTCGCGCAACCGATTTCCGGAAATGCGATCGTAGATTTTCAGGGCCCCGTCGAGCCACCACATCCAGCCCGACCCGGGCACACGATGCATCGCGTCTTGCGTTCCGGGAACGATCACTTCTCCGACGTCGACGCCGAGCGGACGCACCGGACGCTTCGAAACGACGATGGTCAGCGGCGCAACCGTGCCGCGAGCCCAGCACGCAAAATCGTAGACGTTGAACGGCATCCACAGCGGAAAGTAAATCATCTCCGGCGGTAACGACGGAATCCCGTCCCATGGATACGCGCCGAAGAGCGCAAGCCAGATCTTGGTGAACACGCGTGCTTGCGCAAGACCGCCCATGCGCGTAATGATCCCACGCGCACGCTCCATCTCGCCGCGCGCGGTATCGTGTCCCAGAACTTTCAACGCGACGTAGGCTTCGATCGTCGTACTGAGATCGGCCGGCCCATCGTAATACAACGCCCACGAGCCGTCGGCGCGCTGACATCCGAGCATGTGGCGTATTGCCGCCGCGCGGATCGGTGCGAGATCGATCCCGAGAAAGCGATAGAGCAAAATCTGCTCGGCCGTCATCGTGACGTTGGTCTCGAGTTCGCCGCTCCACCATCCCTGCGGTGATTGCCGCGCGATCAGCCAGTCGATGCTACGATCGAGCGCGTCAGACACGCGCGATCCAATCGGCGGCCGCAGCGCCGCTTCGCACCGCAGCTTCCATGGTGTCGGGCCAACCGGTTTGCGTCCATGAGCCGGCGATGGCGACGCGAGGTGACGACGTGCGCTGCAGCGTGCGCTGGGCGCCGGGACGCGGTAGGTAGGTCGCCTCGGGATTACGCGTCGCGGCGGCGTGCACGACCTGTCCGCCGCGCAAGCCGGGAACGAACGCGCACAATTCTTGCCACGCGAGCTGCTCCAACGCTGCGGTCGGTACGGTCAACACCTCCCCGGCCGCACTGATGCTGCAGCACACGTACCCTTCACTCTTCTCGAAGATCCACTGCAACGGCGAATCGAGCACCGCCGCAAAATCGAATCCCAGCGCGCCGCGATCGTGCCACACGTGCACGTCGACGATCGGATAGGGATCGTACGTTTCGAGCGCACGCACGTCGAAGCGCTCCGGCGCGCCGAGCAACCTCGCCGTGCCGCGCGGTGACACGGCAAGCACGACCGCATCGAAGAGCGCTCGCCCCTCTCCCGGCAATCGCAATTCGACCCCGTGCTCGTCCACGTCAATCGCAAGCACCGCAGACGAGAGATGCACCTCGCCGATTTGCTGCGCCGCCGCGGCGGCAACGTGTGCGAGCGGCACGGTCGAAAAGCCGAAGCGCGCCGCGGACGCATCGCGGAGGAAGGCGGTCGAGATCACGAAGAGCGCATCGGCAGCGCTGACGCGATCGAACGACGCGTTGAGGGCCGGGATAAAGAATGGATCCCAAAATGCGCGTCGCGTCGCCGCGTTCTGACCGTTGCGCTCGAGCCATTGGTCGAAGGTAAGCTGCGGATCGGGACGTGGCGTAAGCGCAGCACTCGCCAGCGCACGCGCAACCCGCAAGCGGCCGCCGACATCGAGATGCGCATATCCCGCAAATGAAGCGAGCAAGTGAAAGGGCGCCGGCAACGATGCCGCACGCAACCGGCTGGACGTCCCGTCTCGCGCCAGGACCAGCGCATCGAAGCGCGCCTGCTCGCGCAGCGCGTGCCCCATGCCTACGCGCTCGACGAAGCCGATGAAACGATCGCAGCAGTGCAAGAACACGTGCTGTCCATTGTCGATCTCGCGTCCGCCGACTTCAAATGAGGTCGCCCGGCCGCCCAACAAGCGCGAGCGCTCGAAGACCTCAACCTCGTAACCGCGGTCGTGTAGCTCAATCGCCGCACTAAGCCCTGCGAGTCCGGCACCGACGACCGCGACACGCCCAGCTACATCCCCAGCCACGCCCGCACCATCGCCCCGATCTTTTCGGTGCGGGACAGGCCGGCGCGCTCATGGAGCGGCAAGGACGGATCGCGCTCGATCTTCTCGAGAATGCGTTCGTAAATGCCGGCCATCGTTCGCACGCATGCCGCCGGCCGCCGATCGATGTAGTTCAATACTTTGTAGCCCTGCGAAAAGTACTCACGTGCGCGCGCTGCTTCAAACGCTACCAGTGCATCCCATTGCGGCGCCTGCGTCCCGCCGATCAGGTCCGCCTCGGAAATGCCGAAGTACTGCAGGTCGTCCTGCGGCAGATAGATGCGGCCGAGTCCGACGTCTTCGCGTACGTCGCGCAGAATATTGGTCAGCTGTAGCGCGATACCGAGGTCGTCCGCGCGCTCGAGTGCGGCGTCATCCTCGAAGCCGAAGATGCGCACGCACATTCGGCCGACCACCGAGGCCACCAACTTGCAGTACGATCGCAGCTCGTCCCAGCTCGCGTATCGGACTTTCGTTCCGTCCATTTCCACGCCGTCGATGAGCATTTGCAGCTCGCGCTCGGGAATGCTAAAGCGCGTCACGGCAACGGCAAGCACCTGCATGACGGCATCATCGTCGGCGTAGTCGCCGCGAACGCATTTGGCGATGCGCTCGCGATGGCGCTGGAGACGGCCGGGCAAGTCGGGCGCGTGTGCGACCGCGTCCGCTTCGTCGTCAACCTGCCGCGCGAAATCATAGAGCGCGTAGATCGCGTTGCGCTGTTCCCTTGGAAGCGAGATGAATCCCCAGTAGAAATTTTTTGCTTCGCGGCGCGCCATCTCATGGCAATACCGCTCGGCGTCCGCTAGACTAAGTGCTACCGACATATCTCCCGCTTCTACCGGGTCGCAGCGAGCCACCGATCGCACGAGCGAGGATCGAAACCTTGGCTCGGCCGCTCACGGCCGGGCGCTGCACGTCGGTGCGAAAGCCGATACGCTCGATGGCGTCGCAGATCGCCAAACCACCCAGACGATACAGCGCTAGTTGCATCCGCAACCCAAGCGGAACCATCGCTTCGAGGGCGCGGCCCGAATCGAGCAGCCGCCGCGCGCGCTCGACGAGTTTTGATACGGCTCCAGCCGTGCCGGAACTCGCGAGATCTTCGCCTAGAATGTAACGCCGCCCCATCAGCGCGTCGCCCTTGAGGTCTTGCGCGTGATTGGCAAGTTGCAGGCCGATGCATACGTCATCGGAGAGCATCTGCGCGTCCACGCCTCGTACGCCGAAGACAGCCAACACCATGCGTCCGACCGGTGCCGCTGAGAGACGGCAATAGGCTTCGAGTTGCGGCCACGTTTCGTATGCGCTCACCCGTTGGTCGAGCCGGTTGGCCTCGATCAGATCGAAAAACGGCTCGGGCGACATCGTCGTGCGAGCCACGGTTTCTCGCAGCGCAAACAACACCGGATGCACTGGTAGTTTGCCGGCAAACATCGCATGCACGTCGGCGCGCCAGCGATCGAGCCGTTCGAGCGCTGCGTCCGGGGAACCACTTTCGTCGCCCAAGTCATCGGTCGTGCGGCAAAATGCGTAGATGCGCGATAGATCGAGCCGCACGTCGGCGCTCACCAGGCCTGACGCAACGATGAAGTTCTCGTAATGGCGTTTGGTAAGTTCGCGGCAATAGACGTCAGCCGCGTCGAGCGCGACGCTCACGCCGGACCTAGCATGTCGGTCTGCTTGAGTTCCTCGATCGAGCGTATGCCGAGTGCGAACATTGCGACGCGCAGCACTTCCACGATCTCCTGAGCCAGATCGTGCACTTCATCGAAGCCTTGCGCAGCCGCGCGCAGGAAGGGCCCGGCGATGCCGACCATGTCGGCGCCGAGCGCGATTGCCTTCGCTGCGTCGAGCCCGTCGCGAATGCCGCCGCTTGCAATGATCGGCGCTTCAGGCGCGACGCCACGCGCAGCGCGAACGCACTCGGCGGTCGGGATACCCCACGCGGCGAACTGCGACGCGACGCGAATGCGCCACGATTCATGCGTGCGAAACCGTTCGACCTCGCTCCATGACGTGCCGCCGGCGCCGGCGACGTCGACTCCCGCGACGCCGACTTCGAAGAGTGCGCGGACGACGTCGGGACTGAGCCCCCAGCCGACTTCTTTGACCAACACCGGCACGCCCAAGCCGTTGCTCAGGTCGCCGATGCGTTTGAGCAACCCGCGAAAATCGGTATCACCTTCGGGCTGCAGCGCTTCCTGGAGCGGATTGAGATGCAGCACGAGCGCGTCCGCATCGACGAGTTTTATCAGGTGCTTGCATTGGGGGACACCGTAGCCTTTGTTGAGTTGAACGGCGCCGAGATTTGCAAAGAGCAACACTTCAGGCGCGACCGAACGCACGTCGAAGCTTTCAAGTGTCTCCGGCTGTTCGAGCAATACGCGTCCGGAGCCCAGGCCCATAGCAAAGCCGAACTCCTGCGCGATACGCGCCAGCGTCCGGTTTACGCCGGTAGCTTCGGGCGTGCCGCCGGTCATGCACGAAATCAAGATTGGCGCGCGCATCTTCCGGCCGAATTGTGCGATGCTCAAATCGACGTCTTCAAGCGCAATCTCGGGAAGCGCGCAATGCGCAAACCGATAACGCTCGAAACCGGAACTCACGCCCTTGGCGCGGACGTCCTGTTCGATATTGATGCGAAGATGCTCGGCTTTTCTTGACGTGCTGCCGTCACCCGATCGGCCGCGCTCAGCGCCCTGCTGCAAGCTCGTAGGCAATCTCCTTGAATTCCGCCCGGTAGAGTGGCTCCAGCGAAGAACCTTCAACGAGAGCCACTGCTTTCGCTGCATAGCGCTGGGCCAAAGGGCTCGAGGCGCCCCGTGCCTGACTTGCGAGCTGCAAACTTGCGCCTAGAAGACGCCCGGCGCGTGCGAGCACATCCACCAATTGCGGTGAGGCCCCGGCCATAATGCCTCCGACGCGTAGGCTCAGCGCAAGCATCAAAGGTTGCGTTCCCGCGTAGGCGACGCGCAAGCGGCGCCCGCCTCGCACGCGTGCGCTCGCCCGAATGAGCCGATTTCGCTGCTCAACGCCGTGGAGCACCGCGTGCGCAAGAACCAACCCGACGTCTAAGACCCGATCGCGATGCACCGCGTCCTTCGCAAGCAGACCCAAACCGAGTGCGTGAAATGCATCACCGGCATTCAACGTTTGCGCAAGACCCCAAATCGAGGACGTCGACTCGCGCTCAAACGAGAGCGTGGGCGTCAGCTGCAGCTCATCATGCAGCACTGCAAAGCGATAGAGGCACTCTACCGAGGCGGCGACGGGAACGGCGGTTTGCGAGTCCTCGCCACAAGCATCGCACGCCCAAAGTACGAGGCTCGCGCAGAGGGGATCGGCATACTCGAACGAGTGGCGCATAATCCGTTCGAATACCGCACTGAATTGCACGTCTGCGTCCCGCAGATAGTCCATCGTACGTGCTTGCCGCTCGCGTAGAAGAGGCAATTCCAAGGCTCCGGCTTCTCCCTTTTGATCACGTCGCTCTCGCGAAGGAACGTTGCGTTCGCTACGGTACTCTATAGCCCTCCAAATGACCAAGCAGCTGATTGTCTCCGCCGACGATTATGGGTTGTCGACGGAAGTCAACGAAGCGGTCGAGCGCGCGCATCGTGACGGCATCCTCCGAGCCGCAAGTCTGATGGTCGCAGCACCTGCCGCGTCGGATGCAATTGCGCGCGCACGGGCGTTACCGACGCTACGCGTGGGTTTGCACGTCGTCCTCGTCAACGGACGCCCGCTGCTGCCTCCGGATCAAGTCTGCCCACTGGTCGATCGAGCGGGGAATTTCCCTACCGATCTCGTGGCCGCCGGGGTACGCTATTTCTTCCATCCGGCAGCGCGGCGGGCGCTCGAGGCGGAGATTCGCGCGCAGTTCGAAGCCTTTGCGCGCACCGGCCTGGCACTCGACCACGTCAACGCGCAGAATCACATGCACGTTCATCCGACGGTGCTCGGCATCATCATCAAGGTCGGACGCGACTACGGCATGCGCGCGGTTCGCATTCCGCGTGAGCCGGGCGGACCCGCCTTCCTGACGCCATGGCTTGCGCTGATGCGCGCGCGCCTGCATCGCGCTGGAATTGCTACCAACGATGCCGTACTCGGCATCCGCGATTCGGGCCACATGAACGCAGCACGCGTATTAGAACTGCTCGATGCGCTGCCGCCGGGAATCTCGGAAATGTACTTCCACCCCGCGACGGCGGCATGGCCCGGGATCGATCCACAGATTGCCGATTACGATTTCGCCGGAGAGCTCGACGCGCTTGTCAGCCCCGAGGTACGTGCGAAGCTCACCGCGATCGGTATCGATCCGCGCGCCTATTCGGATATTGGGAACCTAAGGACGTGTTGATCGTTGTAGCGGGGCTCGCGTACTGCGCGGTTGCACTCTTCGCCATCCTCCGTTTCACCAACCGCCGCGTGATACTGTCGACCCAACCGTTCGCCGCAACCGTGCTCAAGCCGGTTCACGGACTGGAAGTCGAACTGTTTGAAAATCTCTGCTCGTTTTGCGAGCAAGATGCAGCGTCGTTTCAGGTGATCTTCGGCGTCGCCCGGCCCGACGATCCGGCCATCGACGTGATCCGCCGCGTGATCGAACGGTATCCGCAGCACGACCTAACCCTGGTGATCGACGATCGTCCCTTCGCCGGCAATCCCAAGGTCGCCAATCTGCAAAACATGATCGCGCATGCGAAATACGAGCTCCTGGTCATCGCGGATGCCGACATGCGCGTCGACCGCAGCTACCTGCGCGCGCTCGCCGCGGAGTTCGTCGACGAGCGCGTTGGCGCGGCGACCTGTCTCTACGCCGGCATCCCGCAGGCCGGCCTTGCATCCCAACTTGCAGCGCTGCAGTTAAACGATCAATTCGCGCCATCCGTGCTGGTCGCGACGCTGGGCGGCGATCCGCGCTTTTGTCTCGGCTCGACGATGGCCATCCGGCGCAGTGTGCTCGAGGCGATCGGCGGGTTCGCGGCGCTCTCGCCGTACCTCGCCGACGACTACATGCTGGGCGCGCTGGTACGCGCATGCGGGTACCGCGTCGTGCTCTCGCGGTACGTCGTTGCGAACATCGTGGCCGAACCCGGGATACGTGCGCTGCTGCATCACGAACTGCGTTGGGCCCGAACGATCCGCTCGGTGCAGGCACTCGGCTACGTCTGTTCGTTTGTGACCTTTCCGCTACCGTTTGCGCTGGTATGGGTCGTGCTTTTCCCGGCGACGATCGCCGCATGGATCGCGCTCGCACTCACGCTTGTCGCGCGCTTCGGTATGCACGCAGCAATGCGCCGCGCGTTCGCGATCACGCAGGACGCAGGGCCGGCGTGGCTTCTTCCGTTGCGTGACTGCCTGGGTCTCGGGGTTTGGGTTGCCGGTCTCTTCGGCAGCACGGTGCGCTGGAAAGATCGGCAGCTCGGCGTGACGGATCTATTGCGAAACGCCCGCGACCTGTGATTCGGTTACGGCGCCGGCCTTATTCCCCCAGGCCGACCGAATGTATGTAACCACCGACGCAATATCCGCATTTGAAAGCGACTGACCCCAAGCGGGCATCATCCCGTTGTAGCTGGTCCCGGCGACGCTGATCGATCCGTTCAATCCGTATCTGACGATGTGAATGACCGCGGTGGAATCGCCGGTCACCGTCGGATTACCGGCGAGCGGAGGGAACGTCCCCGGCACGCCTTTGCCGCTAGGCTGATGGCAACTCGAACAGTTCTGCGTATAGATTTTTGCGCCGTCGTTGGCAGCTGCGCCATCTTGCGCGAGCGCACCCGACGACACGGTTGCCGCGGCTGACGCCGCCACGGACGGCGCCGTTGACGGACTCGCCGATTCCGAGGCGGTGCTGGTGCTTTTTGCGCACGCGGCCAGGACGCCGATGAGCGCCACTGCCGCTAGCCGTGCGATTCGTGAGCGTTCCATCAGTGCTGCGTTAGCGCCACGAATTGGACACTCCTCGTCGCGATAAGTGCCTTGAGCGCATCGAGCGAATGCGCGAGCGGGCGCATGAGCACGACCGAACGTCCCTCGCGCCGCGAGTGCGCTACCACGCGCGCCAGCATGAAGCGGATGTACGAACGCGCCGTGCGATCGTCCACCGTCGCATCGCGCTGCACGATCGGAATACCCACCGCCGTGAACTCCGCGGGATCGGTATCTCCGCGTTCGTCGAAAAAGACGAGCCCCGTCCCGTCGAGCGATTGCACAAATCCCTCGCTCGACCGCGACGCGATGCCGGAGAAATCGCCAAAGCGCTTGCGCAACCGCGCAAGCTCCGCCAGCGTGGGCGCGTTATCGAGATGCACGAGCACCACGTCGTCCGACTCCCGAGCCAGCGCCGCAACGTCGCTTGCCTCCGGTGCGCGCGGATCCAGATCGATCGCGATGGGCACGCCCACTTGGCGCAGTTGGATGAAGGCCTCGTCGGCTGCCGCCGAACCGCCGCAGAGTCCGACAACGAGCGCAAGCTGCGGCTCGAGCCAGTCAGCGGATACCGTGCGCGGACGATCGATCACCACGTCGTCGTCAGCGAAGAGATCGTCGACCTTCGAATCGGACGGGTCGTGCAATACCGCGTGGACGCTTGCTGCAACGCGCGGCTGCGCGCTTGCGCGCAGCGCCGGCGGTCCCGTTGCGCGTCCGCTAACGTAACCGCCGGCGATTGCCGCAAGGGCTAGGGCGATGAGGACGAGCCAGAAAGCTTGGGAGCGCACACGCGTGAACTCATCGCCCAGACAAGCGCGACGAGCAAGAAGTTGGCAACTAGAGAGCTGCCGCCGTACGAAATGAACGGCAAGGTGATGCCGGTGAGCGGAAAGAGTCCGATCACGCCGCCGATGATGATGAAGACTTGAAAGCCAAGCGTTGCAGCCATCCCGACTCCGAGCAGTTTCGCATACAGATCCGGCTGTTCGGTCGACGTCGCGAACATCCGGCGAACCAGCACGACGAAGAGTGCAATGACGGCGAGTGCGCCGAGCAATCCAAACTCCTCGGAGAATGCCGCAAACACATAGTCGGTGGCCACGTCCGGAATGAAGCCGGGATGGCCGAGATTCAGCCCCGTACCGAAGAGGCCGCCTGCCGCAAGGCCGTAGTACGCTTGCGACGATTGGTACCCCGCGCCGAGCGGGTCGCTGAACGGATTGCGCCAAACGGCGATACGCGCTTGCACGTACGGATAGTGATGCATCGCCCAGAGCACGGCCAGTGCAAAGATCGCGACGCCGCCAACCACGATGTCGACGCGCCGTGTCGCGACGTAGAGCATTGCGGCGAAGGTTGCCAGCAACAGTGTCGCCATTCCTAAGTCACGTTGCACGACCAGGATCGCCATCGAGGCGCCCCAGCCGATGAAGAGCGGACCGAGGTAGCGCAGGTTGGCGCGCACCGACCACGGTCGCGCCTGCGCGATCACGTCAGCTGTTTCTCCGAGATACGCAGCTAGAAAGAACACGATGAATAGCTTGATGAGTTCGATCGGTTCGTATTGCACGGGGCCAAGTTTGATCCACAGTCGCGCGCCGTTGACCTCCTGACCGAAGATCAGCAGCAAGAGAAACAGCACCAGCGAAGCGACGACCCACAGATACTTATAGCTTGCAAAACGGCGAAAGCGAGTAAACGCGGGACCCGCCGCGATCGCGAGCAGCAGCGAAACGAGCAACCACCATTGCTGTTTCTGAGCGAGATCTGGTGCAACGCGCGCGACGAGCAAGAGGCCGAGGCCGGCGAGCACTACCGCCAACGCGGGCAAGAAATCATCGCGCCGCGAGGTTTGGGGTTGCCACGCCACCCAGACGATTGCAAGGATCGCCAGCGTCGCGAGCAGCCACGGCGGCCCGATCGAACCGGCCGGCGCGTATGCCAACATCAACGCCGTCGCTGCAAGCGCAACCAGCATAGGAAGGAGGCGGCGAAAATTTACGGCTATTGTGCCCACGCGGTCAGAAGTGCGAGTAACGCCGTCAATACTCCCGCAAGGAGCGACCCGCGTGCAAACGACTTCGAACGGTAGACGACCACCGGAACTTCGCGCTTACCGAGTTCTTCGATCGCGCGATCGCTTTCGTCGAAGCGAACGACGAGGAGATGTTCGCTTTCGCCGGAGCGTTCGACGTGCGACACGAGTGCGCGCCGATCGACCTCGCCGCGGACGCGATGGCCCATCAAGATCATCACATCGCCGGCATCGAACGTGACGGTCGAGACCGAAACGTCGAGCGACGAACTTGCGCCGAGCGCGCGACCCAGCAATTCGCGACCTGCTTCGCCGAGCGTGTCATCGCCGGTCAGCACGGTAATCTCACCGCTATGCGCGAGATAGGCAGCGGTACCGCCGCTGTGAATGACGCAGGCGTAGCCGCGCACGATCACCGCCATCGTGATCGAACATCCGGCGGTCACATAGTCGGCGTGGGAGGCGCTGCGTGCAAAAAGGTCGCCGTTGACGCGCGCAAGCGCGCCAAGCACCGCGGTGGGGGCGGCGGGCACGCGATCGACCGCGCGCCGAAAGCGCTCGGTGCGCAAACGCCGCTCGCATTCGGAACGCAACCGTTCGAGCGTCGCTGGAGCTGCAGCCACACCATCCACCGTGCCGAACCCGCGCGCAACGGCAAACAGCCACGAGCGCGGTCCCAGCTGCAACGAGAGACAGGAGGCGCGATCGCCTCGTATCGCTACGTCCACGCTACTACTTTCTCCACGATCAATCTCGTCGTTCCCACGTCGATCTCGTCACCTTCGCGCAACTCGACTGCACTTTCCAACCGCCGGCCGTTGAGAAAGGTGCCGTTGCTGCTTTCGAGATCGCGCACGAAAACGATGCCGCCTTGCGTCTCGAGCCGGGCGTGGCGCCGGCTCACTTCGACGTCGGCAAGCACGAGTTCACAGCCCGCATCGCGGCCGATCGTGAGCGGGCACAGGCCCTCGAAACGCCGTTCGCTTCCAAGCTCGACGATCCGCAGCACCGCCTTGACCGGCGTGAGGCTTGCAATTTCGGCCGGACTGCCGCTGCGCGGGCGCGCCGCAACGATCGCGACGGCTGCCAGCATGGCCGTGATCTCGAGCGTCCCGACGCGCATCTGCGCGACAAAATTCACTCCCGCGCCTCGAGCCGCATCTGGGTGTTGCCGAAGGTCAGTACGTCTCCTGAGACGACACGGCGCTTGCCCGCAATGCGCTCGCCGTTGACGAAGGTGCCGTTGGTCGAATTTAGGTCTTCGACTTCGACCGCGCCCGCGGCAATTTCCAACACCGCATGATTGCGTGAAACGCTGGGATCGACCAGGAAAATATCGCTCTCCTCGCTTCGTCCGATCGTAGCCGATTTATCGATGAAGTACACTCCATACGCGGGCACGCCTTTCATCATCCGCAAGTGAAAGCGCTTCGGAGGCGTCAGCGCGGGCGCATTGGGAATCGATATCGTTACGTCACTCGCCACCGCGACATCGGCGAGTCCGGCCGGAATACTTTCACGCGATACCATCTCTACATTCGGTCCCCCGTCGAAAAAATACACCCCGACGCGCGCGGCCATATCGCGCAACAATTCGCCCCATTCGCGCTCCAAGTAGGCGCGATGTTCGGCGAGACGCGCGAAGTCATCCGGGTTCACATAGACGAGATACGATCCCGGTGCAAGCATATGACCGTCGTCGCCGCGGGTGCGCGTTTCCATGGTCGTGACGAGCTTGCGCGCGATCTGAGCAGGCTCGAGATCGCTCGGAAAAGTCTTGGCAAACGTCCGCTCGATAAACGCGGCGCACGCTTGCTCGATCCGTGCAAACCAACTCATGGCAATGTAGGGATTACCGGTGCTCCAGTCTTGCAATAAAAAACCCATCGCGGCCGTTCAATCCAGGCGGGACGAGGACGTCGCCCGCATCGGTAATGAACGGCTCGAACGCCGCGGGAATCAATCCGCGCTCGAAGTTTGCTCTGCTCCGGAACCACTCGACGACCTCGACCGTCTCCCGCGGATCGGTCGAACACACCGCATACACCAGGACACCGCCCACGTGGATCGATGGAGCCAGCGCCTCGAGCAAAGCCCGCTGCGTCAGGGCTAGGCGTTCGCCGTCGCCCGGCTGCTTCTTCCAGCGCGCCTCCGGGTGGCGCTCAACGACTCCTACCCCCGAGCATGGCGCGTCGATCAGCACCCGGTCGAAGCGCTGGTCCGGGGGGAGCAGCGGTGTGGTCGCGTCCCCGATGACGATCCCGGCGGCTACCCCGGCCGCCTCGAGGCGTGCCTCCAGAACCTGGGCTTTGCGAGCCTCGCGCTCGATAGCGAGTAACGTGCCTTCGCCGTCCATGCGCGCGCCGATCTGCAGCGCCTTGTTCCCTCGGCCGCTGCACACGTCCAGAATCGTTTCTCCGGGTTGCGGGTTGAGCACCCCAACCGGCATCGCCGAGCTTTCCGACTGCAGCCACCATGTGCCGCCGGCGCGCGCCTCTTGCGCGTGCACGGCTGCGGCATTGCCGACCAGCAGCGATTCGGGGACGAACGGTGACGGCGTCGCCGGGATACCCTCGGCCGCGAATTGCTCGATGACCGCGCCGGCGGACGTGCGCAGCGCGTTGATCGTGACGGACGTGACGGCGGGGTCGTTCACCGCCGCGCAAATCGCCTCGGTCTGATCGGCGAACACGAGCTCGCCACTGGCGTACGAGCCACGTCGGCAGTGAATACCGCGTGCCGAGGTAGTCGTCGTCATTCGCGAACATCTCGCGCGCCGGTTCGGGCGGCTGGTCGCGCAAGAACGAGCGCAAGACGGCGTTGACCAGATTGGCGACGCCGCGATGGCCGTAGCGTTTGGCCAGATTCACGAATTCGAACACGGTCGCGTGCGTATCCGCTCGAGTGTAGACCAATTCGTACACCGCCAAACGCAGAATCTCGTGAATGACTGGCGGAAGCTGCGCGCGCCGTTCGCCGATGAACGGATCGAGGTACCAGTCGAGCGCGCGACGCATCTTGATCGCGCCGTAGGCCAGTTCGGTTGCGAACGCGCGATCGCGCGGAGCAAGGTTCGCCTTGCGCGCACGATAGTCGAGCGCCTCCTGCGCGCCGCGCTCGGTTCCCCCGCCGGGTGCTACGAACACATCGCGCACGGTCAGCAGCGCTATTTCGCGTGCGTTCACGTTTCGCGATCCTTGCGCGAGCGTTCGTAGCTCTCGCCGCTCATCCGTCCGCGGTTGGGCGCGATCAGTTCATCGATGGATACGCGCTCGCCGTCGACGTGCGCGCGCAAGATCTTTACCTGCTCCCCGTCGAGAACGGCGCGCGCGCCCGGTGTAGGTGAAAATGCGCGCACCGCATTGACGATGCGCCGCGGCGGCCACGACCAGTCGATTTCGAGATCCTCTTTGCGAATCGGACGCGTAACGCTGGGTTCACCGCGCTGCGGTGAATGAGGCAAAGGCCCGCGCACCGCGAGGTCGATCGCATCGCCGAGCAAATCGGCACCGAAGAAGGCTAAGCGATCGTGCAAGATACCGTAGTCTTCGTCGGCCTCGATGCGAATGCGTTCCTGCAGCACGACGTCGCCCGTATCCATGCCCTTGTCCATCAGCATGATCGAGACGCCGCTCTCGGCCTCTCCCGCCAGCAGCGCGCTCTGAATCGGCGTCGCACCCCGATACTTTGGCAGTAACGACGGATGCACGTTGAGCGCGCCGAGCGCCGGCAGATCGAGAATTGCTTGCGGCAGAATCCTGCCGTATGACGCGAGCGCGAAGAGCAGGAAGCGCGTCTCCGCGATTTCCTTGGCGAATGCTTTGAGCGATTCGGGCTCGTAGACGCGCAAGCCCAACTCGAGTGCCGCCGTCTTAACCGGCGTCGGTTGGAGTTTGTGTCCGCGGCCGGCCGGACGATCCGGCTGCGTCACGACGCCGGCGAGATCGGTTTTCTCCGCGAGAACGTGCAGACTCGGAACCGCGAACGCGCTGGTTCCGAAGAACAGCGTACGCACTCTCAGTGACCTGCCACTAAGCTTCGGCCGTTTCGGCGATCTCGCGTTCTTCGTCGGTTTGCGGCAAGCGCACGTTCTTGGCTTTATCGATGTAGAGCACGCCGTTGAGATGGTCGATCTCGTGTTGGAGACACTGCGCGAACAACCCGCCGCCTTCGAGACGAATCTTTTCCCCGTTGCGATCGAGCCCGCTGACCGCAACCCGAGCAAAGCGCGTGATCTCGCCTACGTACCCCGGCACCGAGAGACACCCTTCGGTCAGCTCGACTTCTTCTTCGGCCAGTTCGATTTTCGGATTGATGACGACCGCCGGATCGTGTTCGTCGTCCTGCACGTCGATGACGAACAAGCGCTTCGATATGTTGACCTGCGGCGCGGCGAGGCCGACACCGGGCGCGGCGTACATCGTTTCGAACATGTCGTCGATCAGCTGCTGAAACAGCGGATCGTCAATCTCTTTCGGGTCGACCTTTTTGGCGACCTTACGGAGCGTCGGATGACCGTCGGTGATGATCTCGCGGATATAGGGCATAGCGCCGATATACGACTCTTGCCCTCGGCTGACATGCCGCGGATTTGGGGCGAAGCCCCAAAACGCCACGGATTCGCGGAACGCGAATCCTGCTATTGAATCGTAAAGCTTCCGAGTGGGCCAAGCGGCGTGCAGTTGCCGGACGTGTCGTTGATCCAGACGTACCACGTCGTTCCGGTGGGAGGCGCCAAACTGCCGCCCAGCGTGACACTTTGGTACACGGGATTTGCAAACGACGGTGTTGCGTGGGGCGACGGGACTGACGTCACGGGGATCGTTTGCACTCCGTTCGTGTAGCCACCACCGCTGCCGTTGCTCGCCGGGGCCAGGTACGCGTCCCAAACGCTCGGCAGCGCGGTACCGACAGCAAACACGATCTGCTGCGGGCTGTCGGGCACGCCGGTCGCACCGGGGATCGGATAGATCAACTGCACGGTCGTTCCCGGCGAGCACGTTGGGCCCGGCGTGGGGTTGACGAACGTGTTCCCGCCGCCGCCGCACGCGGCGAACGCCACCGCACAGAGCGCGAGGCCGAAGCCAATGAAAAGATTGCGCAGATTCAGCATGGCTTAATCCTATCGGAGATTCCCTGGGGTAAGGATGAGAATCGCTAGAGAATGTACCCCGAAAGGTCGGCGTTTTCAACCACGTCTTTGAGCCGGTCACGCACGTAGGCCGCGTCGATCGTCACGTCGCCGCGCTCCTCCGGCGCAGCGTAGCTCACGTCCTCGAGCAAGCGCTCGAGCACGGTATGCAGGCGCCGCGCGCCAATGTTCTCGCTTTGCTCGTTGACTTGCATCGCAAAGCGAGCCAGCTGGTCGATCGCATCCTCGGTGAAGGTCAGCATCACGCCTTCGGTCGCGAGCAGCGCACGATACTGTTCGATCAGCGCGTTTTTCGGTTGGGTCAAGATCGTCTTGAAGTCTTCGGCGGTAAGCGAGTCCAGCTCGACCCGAATCGGAAACCGGCCCTGCAATTCGGGAATGAGGTCCGATGGCTTGCTGATGTGAAATGCTCCGGCCGCGATAAAGAGCACATGATCGGTCTTGAGCGTACCGTGCTTGGTCGTCACCGTGCTGCCTTCGACAATCGGGAGAATATCGCGCTGCACGCCTTCGCGTGAGACATCGGGGCCGCCGCGCGAGCCTTCGCGCCCGGCGACTTTGTCGATCTCGTCGATGAAGATGATCCCGTCTTCGCCCGCGCGGCGCAGTGCTTCGCGCTTCACTGCGTCGGTGTCGATCAGCTTCGCCGCTTCTTCTTGCGCGAAGATCCGGCGCGCTTCGGCCACGGTCACGCGCTTGCGCGTCTTGCGCTTGGGAATCAGGCCGCCGAGCATCTCACCGAGATCGGCGCCGCCTTGCTCCATGCCGCCGAGCATCCCGATCGGCATACTGGGCGTCTCTTCGACTTCAATCTCGATCAGCCGCACGTCGTAAAATCCGCGCTCGATCTCGCTGCGCACCTGATCGCGAATGCGCGAAACGTCAGCCGGCGGTGCCGGCGCGGCTTGCGGCTGCGGTTGCGGCGCGGCATTGCCGAAGATCGAGCCAAGGGTTGCCGCAAACGGATTACCTTGCGCGTTGGAGCGCGTCGCGGTCTCGGGATTGAGCGCATCGATTAGCCGTTCCACCGCCGCTTTCTCCGCAAGCTCGGCCACCTCGCCGCGCCGCTCTTCGGTCACCATGCGAATCGCCGCTTCGACCAAATCCCGCACCATCGATTCCACGTCGCGTCCGACGTACCCGACCTCGGTGTATTTGGTCGCTTCGACTTTGACGAACGGCGCGCCGACCAGGCCCGCCAAGCGACGCGCGATTTCGGTCTTGCCGACGCCGGTCGGTCCGATCATCAGAATGTTCTTGGGAGTGATTTCGTCGCGCAGATCTTCGCGCACGTGGTTCCTGCGATACCGGTTGCGCAGCGCAATGGCGACCGCGCGTTTGGCCTTGGCTTGGCCGACGATGTACTTGTCGAGTTCGAGGGCAATTTGACGGGGCGTGAGGCCCGCGTTATCGGTAAGCGCTGCGCTCATGGAAGTGTCTCAACCGTAATGTCATCGTTGGTGTAGATACAAATTTCGCCCGCGATCTCGAGCGCCTTGCGAGCAATATCGGGCGCACCGAGATCGCTGTTGCGAATCAGGGCCGCAGCGGCGGCCTGTGCGTAGGGGCCGCCGCTCCCGATCGCCGCGATGCCTTCGTCGGGCTCGATGACGTCACCGGTTCCGGAGAGCACAAAAAGGTGTTCGGGCGTGCCGACGATGAGCAGCGCCTCCAAGCGGCGCAGGGCGCGATCCTGGCGCCAGTCCTTCGCCAGCTCGACGGCAGCGCGTGTGATGTCCTTGAACTCGGCGAATTTACTTTCGAACTTCTCGAGCAAGGTGATACCGTCGGCAGCCGATCCGGCAAATCCGGCCACGACTTTGCCACCGGCGATCTTGCGCACTTTGCGAGCGCCGTGTTTGACAATCGTTTTGTCGAGCGTCACCTGCCCGTCGCCGGCAATGGCCAGCGTGCCGTTGCGGCGAACCGCTAAGATGGTGGTTGAGCGAATCCTCATATCGTCACCGTTCTACCCGTTCCGAACGTTGGGGGTTTCATGCGACGTATTGCGATCCTTGTAGCAGCCTTGTTCCTCCTGCCGACTGCCGCCGTGGCCCAGTTCGCACCGGGTCCGCGCGGGCCGGCCGCACCGGGTACCGTAAATGCGTCGTCGACGACGCACGGGATTACGGTGTCCGCGTCGGCGAGCTCGCGTATTCCCGCCACGTCAGCGCGCATCACCCTGAACCTTGCAAGCGCCGATCGCACGCTTTCGCTCGACGCACAATCGCTTCAGCCCGTTGTCGATGCGCTGGTCAAGGCCGGCGCCGATCCCTCGAGCGTGCAGCTTCCGCCAAACTTCGGCGCTCCCGGAAAATCGAATAGCGCGTGGATCACGGCAACCGTCGCACATCCCACCGCTGCAATGATGCACAACGGCATCGTGACGGTCGGCGCAAGCGTCGCCTCCGCTAAGAACCTAATACTCAACGGTGCGATGGTGGCGGTACTCGCGCAGCACTGCGCCGACGCGCTTGACGGCATACGGGGTCAGGCGATCCAACGCGCACGCGCCAAAGCGGAATCCATCGCCAAAGACCTCGATGTGCATGTGGGAAGTGAGCTCAACATGCAATCGCTCGAGCAGCCCTCGCCCGACGGGTCGTGCGGATGGCAATACAACGTCAATGGATTCGGCAATCCCGATATGCCGCAGTCACCGCAAGACTACGTCACCGTCCCGGTTCAAAGCACGGTCACGATCACGTACGCGATCAAGTAGCGCATCGATCGCCACGAGTGCACGCGCCACCATCAATCGACGGCGCTCTTTCTTATCGCGGACTTCGCGATCGAGCGCTGGAAAGTACGACCACGTCACGTTGGCCGGTTGGAAGTCGTGCGTCTCCGTATTTTGCAGGTGCGCGACCACCGCGCCGAACGCGCTCTCGCGTGGAAATTCCACCGGTTCGAGTCCAAGGATCGCGCGCGATGCGTGGAGGCCGGTCATCGCACCGCACGCCGCTGCCTCGACGTAACCTTCGGCGCCGGTGATCTGTCCCGCGAAATAGAGTTCATCGTGTCCGCGCAGCCGTAGCTGCGCGTCCAGCAGTCGCGGTGAGTCGATGAACGTGTTGCGATGCATCACGCCCAAACGCAGCCACTCAGCGTTCGCCATCCCCGGGAGCTTTGCGAACGTTGTTTTCTGCGCCGGCCACGACAGCCGCGTCTGAAACCCCACGAGATTGAATGCGGTGCCCTCCGTGTTTTCTTTGCGCAGCTGCACCACGGCGTGCGGCGTCGTACCGGTGCGCGGGTCGCGCAGACCGACCGGCTTGAGCGGCCCAAAGCGCAAGGTGTCATCGCCGCGGTCCGCCATCTCTTCGATCGGCAGACAGCCTTCGAAGTATTTCCCTCCGGCTTCGAAATCTTTGGGCTGATGCCGTTCGAGCGTGCGCAAATCGTGGAGCAGTTGCGCGTACTGTTCGCGATCGAGCGGGATGTTGATATAGTCGTCGCCGTCGCCCTTCTCATAGCGCGACTTGCGGTACATGAACGTTTCGTCGATCGAGTCGGCGGCGACGATCGGCGACGCCGCGTCGAAATACGCTAGCCGCTTTCCGACCAGCGCATCGAGCGACGCCAAGAACTCCTCATTCGGCAAAGGTCCACAGGCGACGATCGTTGGGCGATCGCGCGGAATCGACGTCACTTCTTCACGATGCAGTGTAATGCGCGGGTGCGCGGTGATTCGCGCTTCGACCGCGTCGGCAAATCTCGCGCGATCGACGGCAAGTGCGCCACCGGCCGGCACCGATGCCTCGCGCGCGCTCGTGATGATGATCGAATCGAGACGCGCCAGTTCTTCTTTCAAGAGCCCAACCGCATTTTCGAGCGCGGCGCCGCGCAGCGAGTTGCTGCACACGAGTTCGGCCAGGCGTCCGGTCTGATGCGCGGGCCCGCTGCGCTGCGGACGCATTTCGTAGAGATCAATTTCGACGCCCGCCTTCGCGGCCTGCCATGCGGCTTCGCACCCGGCAAGCCCACCGCCGATCACGCTCAGGCGCTCGGACATTTAAACCTCAGCGAGTTCGCGGTCTTCGCTCGATTCGTCGCCGCCATGAGCTTTCGCGAGCGACGACACGTCGTGCTCCTTGTTCGCCGAGCACTCGAGGTGCACGACGCCGCCGCGCCGGTTCTTGGCAACGACGTAGCTGCCGCACACCGGGCACGGTTGCGGGATCACGCGATCCCACGACACGAAGTCGCACTTGGGATAGTTGGCGCAACCGTAGAACGTGCGGCCCTTCTTCGAACGGCGCTCGACGACCATGCCGCCGTCCTTCGGACACTTCGCGCCGGTGTCTTTGACGATCGGTTTGGTCGTCTTGCACTCGGGATATCCGGTGCACGAGATGAACTTGCCGAAGCGCCCGGTCTTGATGACCATCGGCCGCTGGCAGTTCGGGCAGATCTCGTCGGTTGGTTCGTCCTTGATCTCCAAACGCGGCAGCTTCTTTTCGGCCTCTTCGAGTTCGAGCGCGAAGGGACCGTAGAACGCGCGCAGGATGCCGACCCAGTCGGCGTGACCGTCAGCGACCTTATCCAGATCGCCTTCCATCCCGGCCGTGAACTTGAGATCGACAATATCTTTGAAATGCTCGGCGAGCAGGTCGTTGACCGCGATTCCGATTTCCGTCGGCTTGAAGCGGCGATCTTCTTGGGTCACGTAGCCGCGCGCCTGAATCGTATCGACGATCGTCGAGTACGTCGACGGCCGTCCGATGCCGTTCTCTTCCAGCGCCTTCACCAGCGTCGCTTCGGTAAACCGCGGGGGCGGCTCGGTGAAGTGCTGCTTCGATTCGATCGCGCGCCGATCGAGTGGATCGCGCTCGTGCAACTCGGGCAAACGCACGCGGCCCTTTCCAACCTTGCCGTTGGTCTGCGCCGCAGGCGCCTCTCCGTTTTGCGCCTCTTCGTCTTTGCCTTCTTCATATACGCGGGTGAAGCCGGCAAACTTGACGATGCTTCCGGTCGCGCGGAACGTATAGTGGGCAGCGCTGATGTCGACGGTCGTCTGGTCCAACACCGCGGCCGCCATCTGCGAAGCGACAAAGCGCTCCCAGATCAGCGAGTAGAGCCGCAACTCGTCGCGCTTGAGCACGTGCGCCACGCTATCGGGCGTATGGAACACGCTGGTCGGACGGATCGCTTCGTGCGCATCCTGCGCTCCCTCCCGCACCTTGTGCGCGTGGCCGCCGTGAAACGCTTCGCCATAGGTCTGCGTGATAAATTCGCGCGCGGCATCCCGCGCCGAATCCGCGATGCGGGTCGAGTCGGTGCGCATGTAGGTGATCAAGCCTTGGGTGCCGTCGCTCCCCCCGAGATCGACGCCCTCGTAGAGCGCTTGCGCGATCTGCATCG
This sequence comes from Vulcanimicrobiota bacterium, assembly GCA_963703325.1. Taxonomy (GTDB): domain Bacteria; phylum Vulcanimicrobiota; class Vulcanimicrobiia; order Vulcanimicrobiales; family Vulcanimicrobiaceae; genus Aquilonibacter. The sequence goes on from OY969805.1 coordinate 165,870, forward strand.
TGCGCCGGACGCGCAGACGCAGCTTGCGCGATGCCTCCTGCTGCAGGGTCGAGGTGGTGAAGGGCGCCGGCGCATTGCGCCGGACTTCGCGCCGTTTGACCGACGCGACTGCGAATGACGCGCCCTCGAGGTCGCGCAGCACTTCATCGGCGAGCGCCTTGTTGGAAATCTCCAGCTTCTCGCCGCGGCGCGCGACCAGCTCCGCCGGGAAGACGATCGCCGGATCGCGCTCGGTCGCGAGCTGGGCGGTGACCGTCCAATACTCGCGCGGGTTGAAGGCGTTGATTTCGCGTTCGCGATCGACGATTAACCGAACCGCAACCGATTGTACGCGCCCGGCCGAGAGGCCGCCGCGGACCTTGGCCCACAGCAACGGTGAAATCTTGTACCCGACGAGACGGTCCAGAATGCGGCGCGCTTGCTGCGCGTTCACGCGATCCATGTCGATATGGTGGGGTTCCTTGAGTGCAGCCAGCGCCGCATCTTTGGTAATTTCATGGAGCTCGATGCGCTTGGGGTTCTCGAGCTTGAGCAACTCCGCCAAGTGCCACGCGATCGCCTCGCCTTCGCGGTCCGGGTCGGTTGCGAGGTAGACGTCGCTCGCGCTTTTGACTGCGCTCTTGAGCTCCTTGATCACGTCGCCTTTGCCCTTGATCGTCAGATACTTGGGCGCGAAATCGTGTTCCACATCGACGCCGAGCGTGCTCTTCGGCAAATCGCGGACGTGCCCGACCGACGCCTTGACCACGTATCGCGGCGGGAGAAACTTCTTGATCGTGCGCGCCTTGGTCGGCGACTCGACGATGATCAGGGGCTTTTTCACGGGCTTCAGTATACTCCCGGGGTCAAGTCCCCGGCAAACCTCGGAGTCCCTACGCGAGCGCGTACGCGTGCGCGTGCGCGTACGCATGCGCGCGCGATTTGCATGATTACGAAAAATCCTTTATAGTGCGCTTAAAGCGCAGTACGTGCGCTGTCCGAATAACGCTGTTCGTCCCCCTGGGGGACGAGGAGGAATGAATGGACTCCGATACCATGATGAATGGCGAGACGATGGCGGAGGCAAAAAAGCCGCGTCGTCGTAAGGCTCGCCGCAAAAAGGCGGGCGTCGCCAAAAAGGCAGCCGGCGGACGCAAGAAAGCGACGCGCAAGAAAGCTGCAGGCGGACGCAAAAAGGCCAGTGGGCGTAAGAAAGCCGCTGGACGCAAGAAGACCGGTGGCCGCAAGAAAAAGGCCGGCGGACGCAAGAAAAAGGCCGGCGGACGCAAGAAAAAGGCCGGCGGACGCAAGAAGGCCGGTGGACGCAAGAAGAAGGCCGGCGGACGCAAGAAGGCTGCGCGCAAGAAGGCCGGCGGACGCAAAAAGGCCGGACGCAAGAAGGCCGGCGGACGCAAAAAGGCCCGCAAGAAAAAATAGCAGTTTACTCACTCCCACCCGGAGTTTAATGAAGGCGGACGATCACATCGTCCGCCTCATTTTTTCTCGCGCGTTGGTTATCGCTACGTTAGGTCTGGCTTAGTACGACCGGACCGTTGACCAAATTGGGGGCGGCGCCGTGGTGTTCTTCGACCCAATGACACGCGGCGAAGTGACCCCCGCCATAGTCGGTGAACGCCGGATCTTCAACCCTGCATCGCTCGAAAGCCACGGGACACCGCGTGTGGAAGCGGCAGCCCGTCGGCGGATCGACCGGTGAGGGAATATCGCCGCTGAGAACGATGCGCTTGCGGCGGCGCTCCGCGGCGGGATCGGGAATCGGAATCGCCGAGAGCAACGCCTGCGTGTAGGGATGGAGCGGGCGCTCGTACAGTTCGTCGCGCGTGCTCAGCTCGACGATCTTGCCGACGTACATCACCGCGACCCGGGTCGAGATATGCCGGACGACCGACAGATCGTGCGCGATGAAGAGGTAGGTCAGACCAAGCTGCTGCTGCAGATCCTCGAGCAGGTTGATGACTTGCGCCTGGATCGAAACGTCCAATGCGGACACCGGCTCGTCGCATACGATGAACTTCGGATCGACGGCGAGGGCGCGCGCAACGCCGATGCGCTGGCGTTGACCTCCAGAAAATTCGTGCGGATACCGGTTTGCGCTATAGGGCCGCAATCCGACGAGCTGCAGCAGCTCCTGGACGCGCGCCTGCGCGGCCGCGCCCCTGGCGATACCGTGAATCCGCAGCGGCTCGCCGATGATTTCACCCACGGTCATGCGCGGATTGAGTGATGCGAACGGATCCTGAAAGATGATCTGAATCTGGCGGCGCAGGGGGCGGATGTCGTCGGCCCGCATCGTGGTGATTTCGGCGCCGTCGTATTTGATCGAACCGCTGGTCGCCGGCAGCAAATGCAACAGCATGCGCCCGATCGTCGTCTTCCCGGAACCGGATTCACCCACCAGCCCCAGCGTTTCGCCGGCGTCGATGTCGAAGCTCACGCCATCGACGGCTTTGACGTCGGCGACGTGCCGCGACAGCAGGCCCGCGTGAATCGGGAAATACTTAACGAGATCGCGGACCTCGACTAGCGACATGGCACCTTTCCGTCGTAGAGCCAACAGCGCGCTTCGTGTCCGCCTTCGAATTCATAGAGGTGCACCGGCTGCGCACAGACCGGCATGCGCTGCGCGCAGCGCGGTGCGAACGCGCAACCCGGCGGAAGATTGAGCAGGTTGGGCGGTTGACCTTTGATCGGTTGCAGACGGCGATGCGTGTTGTCGTCCAGCCGTGGCAGCGAGGCGAGAAGGCCTTGCGTGTACGGCATCTTCGGTTCGGCGAAGATTTGATCGGCGGTCCCGTACTCGACCAAATTGCCGCCGTACATGACGAGCACGTTCTTGCAGACTTCGGCCACCACGCCCAAGTCGTGGGTGATCAGGATGATCGCCGCTCCGGTCTCGCGCTGCATTTCGTTCATCAACTCGAGAATCTGCGCTTGGATCGTAACGTCGAGCGCCGTGGTCGGTTCGTCGGCGATCAGCACCTGCGGATTGCACGAGAGCGCCATCCCGATCATCACCCGTTGGCGCATCCCGCCGGAGAATTGATGCGGATAGTCGTCGATGCGTCGTTCGGCCGACGGGATACGCACCTTCTTGAGCATCTCGATCGCCTTGATGCGCGATTCTGCACGCGAGTATCCCAAGTGCAGCCGAACGGCCTCAGCGATTTGCTCGCCGACGGTGAGCACCGGATTGAGGCTTGTCATCGGATCTTGAAAGATCATCGCGATTTGATGGCCGCGGATCTTGCGCATCTGGGCTTCGGTCTTGGCGGTGAGGTCCTCACCGTTGAACGTGATGCCGTCGCTCGTCACGGTGGCGTTGCGCGAAAGCAATCGCATGATCGAAAGCGCGGTGACGGACTTCCCCGACCCGGATTCCCCCACGATGCCGAGCGTTTCCCCGGCCTGAAGTGAAAACGAAAGCCCGTTGACGGCGGTAACCGGGCCATCCTCCGTACGGAACGTCGTGCGGAGATTGCGAACGTCGAGCAACGACGACAGCGTTTAGATCCCCGTCAGTGAGAGAATGAAGCCGGCGACCACGAACACGACGGCAGTGAAGCCGGTGACGCGCTTGAGCTGTTCGTCTGCGCCCATGCGTCCGTACGTCGATTCAACCCGGCCGCCGATTGTGCCGGACAGACCCTCTTGTTTGGTCGTCTGCACCGCGAGCAGCACGACGAGCGCGATCGCCGCAATGATAAAAATACCGGCGATCCCGTGGGTCAACCAACTGGCGTGCGCCTGCACCACCGTCTGCGGCGCCACGGCCGGCGGCTGCGTCAGCGGTTGTTGCACGGTGAGCGGAGCGGCCTTCGCGGCGGCCGAAGCCGCTTTAGCTGCGGCAGCGAGTAAAAAGGTCAACGATGTATCTCCTGGTGCGGGTCGAGCGCGCGCGCGAGCCGCTCCGCGATCGCTTGCGCGGAGAGGCCGAAGAGCGCACGTTGACTGGGCTGGGAGTCGTGATGCACCAGGACGTCGGCGACGCCGATGCGCTGCACCCGGACCGAAAGGCCCAAATCCGACACCTTCTCTACGACCGCCGACCCAAAGCCGCCTGCGAGCGAGTGTTCCTCGAGCGTAAGGATCAGCTCATGGTCGGCGGCCAACTCGGCGATGAGCGCCTCGTCGACCGGTTTGGCAAAGCGCGCGTTGACCACGGTCGGCAACCGGTCCGAACGACCGAACTCGCCGCTGGCCAGCAAGTCGTAGGCGTCCAAGGCAACGTCGACGGTATTGCCGAGCGCGAGGAGCGCCGCCCCTTGGCCCTTGCGTAAGACCTCGGCTTTGCCGTGTTCGATCGGCGCGACCGGATCGCGATGCCGTCCGCTGGTCGAACCGCGCGGATAGCGGATCCCCACCGGAGCATTGCGCGAGAGCGCGTGCGCGAGCATCGGCAGCAGCTCGTCTTCGTTGCGCGGCGCCATCACCGACATGTTCGGCAGCGTACGCAGATAGGCGATGTCGTAGAGACCCATGTGCGTCGGCCCGTCGTCGCCGACGAAGCCCGCGCGATCCATGCAAAAGACGACCGGTAGATTCTGCACGCAAACGTCGTGGACAATTTGGTCGTACGCGCGTTGCAGAAACGTCGAGTAGATCGCGCAAACCGGCTGTAGGCCGCTGGTCGCGGCTCCCGCCGCCATGCACACCGCGTGCGCCTCAGCAATGCCGACGTCGAAGAACCGCTCGGGAAATTGCTTCGCAAACTTCGAGAGCTTGGTGCCGTCGGGCATCGCAGCGGTGATCGCGATAAGCTTCGGATTGTCTTTTGCCAGTTCGATCAGCGCGCCCGCGAAGACGTCCGAAAAGGTGGGACGCGCGTCGGGTTTGATCTCGAGCTTGCCGTTCTCGACGTCGAAAGCGCTCGAGACGCCGTGAAACGTGCGCGAATCCTTCTCGGCGGGCTCGTAGCCTTTGCCTTTGAGCGTGCGCACGTGCAGCAACACCGGACGATCGACGCTCCTGGCCGTCTCGAGTGCATCGATCATGGTGTCTAAGTTATGACCGTCGAACGGGCCCATGTACCGAAAGCCCAGCTCTTCAAATATGACGGCGGTTTTCTCGGACGGCGCCACGAAGCGCATCGCTCCCATCTCGGCACTGGCGAACGCCTTGCGCGCGGCACCCCCGAACGGGATGTGCTCGAAGACGTCCTTGGCGCGTTCGCGCACGAAATTTGCCAGCGGCTTGGTACGCAGCACCGACAAGTACGAGGCGATCGATCCGACATTGGGTGCGATCGACATCTCGTTGTCGTTGAGGATGACGATGAAATTCGAATCGAGTTGCCCGGCATTGTTGAGCGCCTCATACGCGAGTCCGCCCGTCAGCGCGCCGTCGCCGAGTACGGCCACGACGGTTTCGTGGCGCCCGGCAAGATCGCGCGCCACCGCCATCCCGTAGGCGGCGGAGACCGACGTCGACGCGTGACCGGCACCGAATTGATCGTACGGCGACTCACTGCGCATCGCAAAGCCGGAGATGCCGCCGCCCTTGCGCAACGTATGAAAGCGATCGCGCCGGCCGCTGAGAATCTTATGCACGTAGGCCTGATGCGAAACGTCCCACACGAGTTTGTCGCCCGGAAGGTCGAGCACGCGATGCAACGCGATCGTCAACTCGACCACGCCCAAATTTGGCGCCAGATGCCCGCCGTTGCGCGAGCACGTCACGACCAGCATGTCGCGAATCTCGCGGGCAAGCACGTCAAGTTCGTCGCGCGAAAGGGTCTTGACGTCGGCGGGGGTTTCGATGCGTTCGATCACCATAATTGACCGCCGAAGGTTCGCCGGGAGCGCTCCCGGCCCCGCTTGCCCGGGGGGAGGGACCCCCCCAGAGGCCAATCTAGCGGGCGAATGTACGATCCGTTGCAAGAAACCGTCCCGATCAAGAACCGGCGGGCGTGGCGCGACCTGGCGCGTATTCTCTCGACGATCTTCAACCCGTTTTTAACGGCGCTCGCGCTCTTCGTTATCCTTGCGCACGCCAGCGCTCGCGGGACGCTGGATTTTTGGTGGCTGCTGGCCCTCTCGACGTTTTTCACGTCGATCGGGCCGATGATCTACGTCTTCTGGCTGTACGGCAGCGATCGCGTCTCCGATTTGGACATGTCGGTCCGCCACGAGCGTGAATCCGTATTTGGGGCGTTCGTGGTGTTCTATCTGCTGGGCACGATTGCGATGTGGCTCACCCACGCGCCGCGTATCATGATCGCGGCCATGGCGGCTTACACACTGTCCACCCTGATCGTTCAGTACATTACCCGCTATTGGAAGATCAGCACGCACGCGATCGGCATCACGGCCCCGCTGGTCGCGCTGACCCTGCTCTACGGCAATCAGACGCTGCCGTTCCTGATCCTCATCCCGATGGTTTGCTGGGCGCGCGTCTACCTTAAAGCTCATACGTTGCTCCAGGTCATCGCGGGTGCGGCACTCGCTACCGTCTCGACCGTGCTCTTCTTCCACATCTTTCATGTGGGCGAAGCGCTCCCAATTTAGCTCAAACGGACGCCGAGTGTCGCCCAAGGGCGCGGCACGCTGTTTCTCCTAGGACGAGACGGGAAACGGCTTTCGGAAGGCCGCCCTTGCGGCTACGTATCCGTCGACCCCGGACGATACTATTGGAATGGAGTTCACCCGGACTACGCCGTATTATCGCGGCTACGCGGCCTATGGATGGGTCCTCGGTCCGGCGAATAGCCCGAAGTCATGATCTCAACGCGCGAGGACGAGCTCTTCGATCGCTTCAACGCGAGCGTCGCTACGGCGGTCGACGCGGTCCGCCAGGCCTCGGAGGCAATTGCCGCCACCGCGCAAGAGCAGACCACGTTGATGGTGGCGCTCTCGGACACCGCCGGGACGCTTGCGTCGGCCTCACGCGAAACGGCCGAGCGGCTGCAGTCCGCGCAAGCCTCCGCGCGTGCCGCCGCATCGGATTTGGGCAACTCGTTCGAAGTCGTCGAGAATCTGTTGACCTCGGTGCAACAGCTGGCCGATCTCTCCGCCGACACCGCCATCGCCATGGACGATTTTGGCCGCTTGATGAGCGAGATCGGCCGCATGACGGAATTTGTCGAAGACGTCAGCGACGAAACGCAGCTGCTCGCGCTCAATGCCGCGATCGAGGCCGCACGTGCCGGCCAGCACGGACTCGGTTTTGCGGTCGTCGCCGGCGAAGTCGGCCGGCTCGCCAAGACGACGAACGAATCGACGTCCGTAATCAAGAATCTCGTCGTCGAGATTCAACGCGAAGCCGAAGCGACGATCAAAGCCGTGCGCGAGAACGCCGAACGTTCGGCGGCGTCGGCCCCACTGGCCGAAATCGCCCGCACGTCGCTAGCGGAAATCGCTGAACTTGCCGCCGATCTTTCGGTCACGATCGATCGCGCGGTGATCAGCGGACGCGATCACAGTCACGCCGCCGAAGCGATGCGCAAATCAACCGACGGTCTTGCAAACGTTGCGGCCGCTCAAGGGCGCGAAGCACTCGAATCTGCCTTCGCGACACAGCGTCTCGCGTACTACGGCGCAGAGATCGAATACATCTCGCGTTCGCGTACCGCGTCGAAGAGCGAACACACGACGATCAAAATCGCGACGCTTCTGCCGCCGGGCTACCCGCCGTCACGAGCATGGGAATACGTGGCGGAGCGCACGCTCGAACTTTCCGAAGGACGGCTGCGCATCGAGCTGGAGATTCCGTTTACCGGCGGCAGCGAGATGGAAGCGCTCTTGCGCGTGCGCTCGGGTGAGCTCGATATGGTCAGCGTGACGACGTACGTCGCCGGCGCGCTCGTGCCGCTCGCCCAACTGCTCGATCTGCCGTTCGTGTTTCCCGACCGTGAATCGGCGCACCGGCTGCTCGACGGCCCGCTCGGCGAGCACATCCTCTCGTCGTTCGAATCGTTCGGTCTGCACGGCCTGGGCTATTTCGAGAACGGGCTGCGTCACTTCACCAACAGCCTGCATCCGATCCGCCGTCCTTCGGACATGCGCAAGATGCGGGTACGCATTCAAGATTCGGTGGTGTACCTAGCGCTGATGCACGCGCTCGGCGCTTCGCCCAAGGTCATCGGCTTCAACGACGTCTACCGCTCGCTGCAAAACCACGAAGTCGACGCGCAAGAAAACCCGCTCGCCAACACCCTCGGCGCGCGTCTGTACGAAGTGCAACGCTATCTTTCGCTGACCGCGCACACCTACAACACCCAGATCGTGTTGGGGAATATCGAGCGCTGGCACATGTTGCCGGCGTCCGACCGCGATCTCATTGTGCAAGCCTTCAGCGAAGCCCGGCAGTTCCATCGCCGCATCTCCGCCGAAGACGATCTGCACGCGCTGACCGAGCTGCGCAAGCACCTCGAGGTGCACGAGCTGCAGCCCGACGAGCGCGAGGAGTTCGTCAAGACGTCGCGCTTCGTGTGGGAGCGCATGGAGCCGCTCTTTCCGACCGACGTGTTCCGGCTCTTGCTCAACCGCAATCTGGACGCTTGGCGTCCGCGGGTCAACCTCGGCTCGCACGACGCAACGCATGGCTTCACCCTCAACGACATCGTCGAGTCGATCGATCGTTCGGTCAACTCGGTACGCGCGACCGGCGATACCATCGGTACGCAGTCGCGGTCGCAGATCTCGAGCCTGAACGGGCTCTCGCAGCAATCCATGGCCTTGAGCGGTTCGAACGAGAAACTTGCCAAGGACTTTCTCGGGCTTGGGGAGCGCTTCGAACAGGTCGCCCCACAGGTGCGCGTCATGCGTGACACCGTCGGCGAGCTGATCGACACGATCAACGTGCTTTCGTCGATGGCGGTGCAGAGCCGTAACGCGCTCGACCAGTTCGCCAAATCGATGCACCAGATCTTCGAGATCATCAATCTGGTGCGCTCGGTCTCGGACAAAACGAACCTGCTCGCGCTCAACGCGGCGATCGAGGCAGCGCGTGCCGGCGATCACGGCAAAGGCTTCAACGTCGTTGCCGGTGAGGTGCGCAGCTTGGCCGACAAGACCAAAGCCTCGACGCTGGACATTCGCAAGGTCCTCAGCGATCTCGAAGCGCGCGGCAAATCCGCCGGCGTTGCTATCGAAAACGGCGTAGCGAAAGCCGAACACAGCGCACGTCAGGCGCGTATGGCGCAAGAAGCCTTCGGGCGCATCGAACAGTTTGCTAGCTCGGCGCAATTCACGCTCGAGCAGGCTGAGGACGCCGCCAACGACGAAGCGCGCCGCGCCTACGCAATGTACGGCGACTACTCACAGATGGCGGCGCTGGTCGAATCACACGCCCAAGACAGCCGCGCCGCGCTCAGTTCAACCGTTGAACTCGAACGCCAACGCCGCGCCTTGTTTTCCTAGCTCCCGTGTGCTAATATGCAACCTGGAGGTTGCATATGGTTTCATCGACCGATCGCATCGTCAAGCGCGTATTTTTGCGCGCGCCGCAGGAGCGCGTCTGGCGCGCAGTTAGCGAATCGCGGCAGTTTGGTGCCTGGTTCGGTATACGATTCGACGGCGAATTTGTGGCGGGGCAGCCAATCTCGGGTGTCCTCGTTCCGACAACGGCCGACCCCGACGTCGCCAAAATGCAAGAGGAGTACGCCGGCATGAAGCTGAGCTTCGTCGTCGACCGAATCGAACCGATGTCGCTCTTCTCCTTCCGTTGGCACCCGCACGGCCTTGATCCGAACTACGACTATTCGAAGGAACCGACGACGCTGGTTGAGTTCATGCTCGAGCCCAAAGACGGCGGCACGCAGCTCACGATCGTGGAGTCCGGATTCGACGCGATCCCGATCGAACGTCGCGCGAACGCGTTCGAAGCGAACGACCAAGGCTGGGAAGCGCAAGCGAGGATGGTCGAAAAATACCTCGTGCTGCAGGCGTGAACGCTGCATCGGTCTTTGCTGCGCTCGGCGACGAAACGCGCCTGCAGATCGTCTCGAAGCTATGTAAGCATGGTCCGCGCTCGATCGCCGAACTCACGCACGGTACGAACGTCACCCGTCAAGCGGTGACCAAACACCTCACCGCACTCGCCGGTGCGGGGCTGGTCGACTCCGAACGTATCGGACGCGAAACGATCTGGACGCTGCGACCAAAGCGATTGGCCGAGGTCAAGCGGTATCTCGACCAAATCTCCTTACAATGGGACGCGGCGATCGCTCGCCTCGAAGCTTACGTTACGTCCGAAGCGTAGCCCAGGCCGCTCACGACGGGTGTTTGTTCTTCCATGATCGCCGCGACGCTGCGGCGGAAGTGTTCGGGATCGCCGCTCGTGACGTAACGCGTGGTGCCCGAGCCGATCGGCGCTTCGTCGAGTTGCAAGAACTCCGCCAGACGCGCCGCCTGCACGAAGGCGGGGTCGATCAAATCGACGCGATCGCCCAGCCCGGCACGAAAGTGCGGCTCGAGCACCGGATAGTGCGTGCAGCCGTAGACGACCGCATCGAGACCCGGCGGGAGCTCGGCGCAGACGCGCGCGACCGCATCACGCGCGGCCGCCGTTTCGATTTCTCCGGCTTCGACGAGCGGCACGAGTTCGGGTGCCCCCACTTCCCACACTTCACTCTCCGGGATCGCATTACGAATGCGCCGTCCATACGCCCCCGAGCGCACCGTGGCTGCAGTCGCAACCACGCCGATGCGGCGGGCACCGCGCTGTTGCAGCGCAATTGTCGCCGAATCCAAGAGGTCGAAGACCTCGGCCTGGGTCGACGGCCAGCCGTAGAGATCCGCGATTGCGCACGAGGTGTTGCACGCCATGACGATCGCCTCGACCCCACGCTCATCGAGCCACGCGAGATTGCTTTGCAACAGCGCGAAGAGATCGTCGGCCGTTCGGTCTCCGTACGGGACGTGCGCCTGATCCGCGAAGAACAGCACGTCGACGTCGGGCAACCGCTCGCGCACGCGTCGAAGGACGGTCAGTCCGCCGAGCCCGGAATCGAAGAGTCCAATCACTATTGGCTGTTGCTCGCGACCGGGTTGGCTTGCGCGTAGCGATCGATGCCATCGGCAATCGCTTCGGCCATCTGCTGCCGCCACGCGGATGAGTTGAGTTTTGCGTAGTCCGACGGGTTGGAGAGGAAGGCGGTCTCGATCAGCACCGCCGGCATGTTGGCGTGCAACGTCACGTAGAGATGACTCTTCACGATGCCGTCGTCCTTGACGCCCAGGCTGCTCATCGCGATGTCGCGGTCCATGATTTGCGCGAGCGTGAGATCGCTCGGCTTCGAGTAGTAGACGGTCGCGCCGTTTGGTCCGCTGTTGATATACGCGTTGCAGTGAATGCTCACAAAAAGCCGGGCGCCGGATTGATTGGCGATGTCGTCGCGTGCCTGCAGCGCGTACGCATCGGTGTTGTCGTGACCAACGTCGACCGCCTCTTGCGTGCTTCGCGGCGTCGCATCGACGTCGTGGTCGGTCGTCCGCGTCATCTTGACCTGCCAACCGCGCCCAATGAGAATCGCCTGCACGCGCTCGGCCATGTCGAGCGTGAGCACTGCCTCCTGCAATTCGCCGTGCATCGAACCGCGATCGGTGCCGCCGTGGCCCGGATCGAGGACGATCAACTTTGGATTGGTCGGAACGTAGCCGCGCGGTCCGAACTTCCACTCGCCTTGATCGTCAGCGCTCGTGCCGTTCATCCCGTACTCGTCGGCCGGCACCGGCGTAACGAGCGTCTGCGGTTCGTTGGCGGAAACCACCGCGCCGATCGTTCCGCTTCCGCTGCGCGGGGCGGTGTCGGCCACCGTCGCCGCGCCGATGTCGATGCTCACGCCGGTTGCCGACGGCGACACGGCGACTGCATTATCGCCTGAAAACGACAAGGCGATGCGGACGGTTTGCGGATCGATCTGCCGTACGCGAAGCGCAATGAGCGGGTCGGCCTCGGCTTGGTCTTGCGGACCACCCGCGAGTTGCGCGTTCTTGATATCGATCCAGAAGCGATTGTCGGGCGCGCGCAAGCGATGCCACTCATAGGTGGCGTCGCCGGTCACGGTAATCGCGACGCTTTGCGCGCCGTCGTTGCCGGCTTGAACGCTTACGGTGTTGACGGTGGCGGCCGTTGCGGCGGCAGCGGCGCCGGCCGGCGGTGCCGACGACAACGGTGATGCCGTTACCATGTCGTTCGGCGCGGGCGATGAGACCGCCGGCGCAACCGCAACCGATCCGCGCAGCGGCTCGACCAGCGGCGGCGCGCTTCCATTTGCACCGAAAGCCACCTCGAACTCGCCGCTGCCGGATTGCGGCGCGTCGTGGCGTGTGCCCGGGGCTAGATCGATCGTGACCAGCGTCTTCGGATCGCGCGCCGTACCCGAGGAGGTGATTTCGACCGAACGAATGCCGCCGGCGTTGATCGCGCGTTGCGGCGCGAGCGTCGTGCCGACACCGTCGAACTCGTAGACCACGCGATCGGGACCATCGGTGACGACCTGCGGATGCAGGACGCCACCGCCGTGCGCGACGAGCACGGCTTGGATGCCGTAGCCTTGGACGTCGACCGAGGTCAGCAGACGCTCGAGCACGCCGTCTTGCGCGCCGACGCCGAGCGCATGCAGCACATCGTCAAACGGTAGATAAACTTCACTGCCGTTCAGGTACGGGGCGAAGTGCGCTTGTGCGGTGAGCGCTCCCACGCTGTACTGGGCGTCTCCGACGCCGAAGCTGATGACGTCGGGCGCCGCCGTCGCGATCAACACGCTGCGATCGCCTGAGCGCCAAGTCAAGGTTGCGCCGAGTGATTTGAGCAATGCGCGCAGCGCCGGATCGTCGATACCGATGGCCGTGCCGCCGGCCGAGCGCGTCAGGTGTGTGAAGGTAAGGGTCGAGCGTTCGAACGCGTAACTGACCGTGTCCGCGCGGACAACGGTTGTTGCGAACAGCACGAGGATCGCAATCGCGCTACCAATCCGAGCGACGAAGCGGTGCGTCGAGCTCAAGATGTCCCCCCGGAAGGGTCTCTACAGTTCGGCCTTCGATCGTAATCTGGACCGCATTAATAGAGGGGATTCCCGTTAGCGTATACACCAGACCTTTGAACTCGCCGTTTTCTTGGAATGTCCCGCCGTTCGCGGACGCAACGTCACCGCTCAGATCGACAAGCGCGGTGCCGCCGTTCACGCTGACGTCGCGTACCCGCGTGCCGGTGGGGAAGCGCACCGCTGAAATGCCGCCCGGCGGCCCTGCCACCGATTGCAGCGCGGCATAGGTCGCGACGTCGTGCAAGCGCTCCGCCGCGCTCTCGCCCGCGGGCGCGACGCGAAGTGATACGTTCCACGTTCCGAGCGCGGTGCCGTCCAGTTTTGTATAGTACACGGTCAGCGTCTGGGCCGGACCCGCTTCATGTGGCCGAAGAAAATACCACGCTGCGGCCGCGGCAATGGCGAAAAGGACGACGGCGAAGAGTAGGCGCAAAGTTTTCACGCGCTACACCACTCCCGGCATCGTGAGGCGCCACCCAATCACGATATTGATCAGGATTAACCCAATGCCGATCACCGAAAGTGTCAACGCAAGCGTCGCGCCGCCGGCCCGTTTTCCGGCACGCACCGCCGTGCCGTAGCACGCCAAAACCCCAAGCGCGATCAGCAGGTGCAGCCAGACCGCGGGCGGGATCGTCATGTGACGCGCCCCCATCACCGCAGCGACGACCAGCCCTACGACGAACTGCAAAGCCACCACGGCATTGACCACGCGCCGGCCGTTCGGCGTCCAACTGAACACCACGGCACACAGCGCGACCAAGAAGGCTAGTACCAAGTGGATTTCAAGAACGACACTCATCAAGCACCTTGTACCGAAAAGGAGAATCCGTGTCCTCTTCTACCGATCGCGTAGAGCTTAACGTTGCCGACGGCACGACCATGCGCGGCTACGTGGCGCGTCCAAAATCCGGGACGGCTACGGCCGGCATGCTCGTCTTTCAGGAGGCCTTTGGCGTAAACGCCTGGATGCGCGACGTTACGAACCGTTTTGCTGCGCTCGGGTTCTTGGCGATCGCCCCGGAACTCTTTCACCGTACGGGCCCGGGCTTCGAAGGCCGTTACACGGATTTCGAAGCCGTACGCCCGCACATGGCCGGGCTTAGCACCGATGGGATGCACGCAGACATCGACGCGGCGTACAATTGGCTGCGCGGGCAGGACATTGACGCGCCGCGAATTGGCGCGGTTGGATTCTGCATGGGCGGGCGAGTTGCATACGTGGCCAACGCACGCGTGCAACTCGGCGCGGCGATTTCATTCTACGGGGGCGGCATCGTACCCGATCTTCTTCCGCTTGCACAAGCGCAACGCGCGCCGATCCTGATGTTTTGGGGTGGCCTCGACTCGCATATCCCGCCCGACCAATATCGCACCGTCGCCGATGCGCTCACCGCCGGGAAAGCGACGCACGAGCAAGTCGTGTTCAGCCAAGCCGATCACGGCTTCTTCTGCGACGCGCGCGCCAGCTATAACGAGATGGCCTCGCGCCAGGCGACGGCCCTGGTCAACGCGTTTCTCGATGTGTACGGCTTGCTATAGCTGCATGTAACGCTTCGCGAATGCGCGCCACGTGCGGCCGCTTGTAGCTAAAGACGTCGTGCGCGTCTTCATCGTGCACCAGCATCGCAGCGTCGGCTTCGAAGACGAATAAGCGTCCGTCGGGCAACACCGTCGCATCAATACCGAAGTAGTCCAGGCCGACGGCCGACGCAATCTGCGGCATGATCCGTTCCCATGACGGCAGCACGCGCGAGGGCGTTTCGAGAAAGGCGCGCTCCTCGTCGCGCCGCGCCGCACTCTGGCGCATCGGACTGGTTTGATAGTGGACCATCCACTGCGGTGCGATCGCGAGGTGATACGGATAGGCAACGCCGTCGACGAAGATCACGCGAAACTTGCGATGGAGTCCGTCGCGGCTTTGATAGTTCACGAATCGGGCAGCGTGATACCGTTCGGCGGGAAAGCGAGCGACGTGCATGTGCAGCAGCTCACGCGTCTCGACCAGGGCAAAGCCGTCGCCGGCATGCGTGTCAACCGGCCGCACCACCGCCGGCAGCGCGATCGTCGCAACGTCGCCGCTCGAAACAACCGTTGCACCGGAGGCGACGACCCCGTCGATGTCTCGCAGCGTCGTCGCAAGCGTCTCCCGCGCCGTGCCCGCCAGCCGCGCAGGATCGTTGATTGCGGCGACCGCTTGGAGGAAAAACGCCCGCGCGCGCGCCGTCGCCGTGCGCGCGGCTTCAGCGGCGCCGAATGCGGTAAAGGCGACGGCGTAAGGCGGAAGCGCGACGTCCTCATTGCCTTCGAGATAGTACTTGTGGACGGCGACGCGCGAACGATCGAGCAGCAATTCCAGCGGCGTGTTGACGCTGTACGGCGCGTCGCGCAGCAACAGCAGCACCGGCGTGCGCGTGCCCACCGGCATCGGATCGGGATAGACGCGCTGGAGCGCGAGCGCGCGAGCGCGATAGTCGCGGCTCGTTGCGGCATCATCGAGGACGTGCGCGATTTCGGCGCAGGCCCAATGCGCGCGCGCATCGGACGGGTCACGATCGGCAGCGCTGCGGTACGCCTCCAAGGCGTCGAGGTAGCGCCCGCGCCGGACCAGTACGTTGCCAAGCATCGCCAACACGTGCGGCGCCGCGCCGCCCTCGCACAACGCGGTCAACTCGCGTTCGGCATCGTCGATGCCGGCAAAGGAGAGCAACGCGGGCGGTGCTACCGAGTGCTCGCCGAGTTCAGGAAAGCGTGCGAGGTGCGTGCTATCATTGGGCACAATGGTTCTTGCGCTATTGCTCGCGGTTGTCCATGCTGAACGTGCGCCGGCGGTTGCGCAAACGACGCCCGCGCCGCAGCTCGTCTATCAAACGTATATACGTCCGCGCTTCCAGCCGTTCGGCTATGCCGGCGAACTGCGCATCTGGATCGTCAACGGCTACGTCAAGGGCACGTATCGCGCCCAGACCGGCGGGACGCTAACGCAAGTGCAAGGCGGAAGCCAAGGATCGGATATCTGGTTCGATATCGCGACCCTTGGCGGTGTCCATATACAAGGGAAAGTGCAGAGCGACGGATCGATCACCGGGCTCGGTACGCCGCTTGGCCCGGAGGCCAAGCAATACGTGTTTACCGCGGAGCCGGAAACCTCACCGTCGCCGCCGGCTTAGACCGGTAAGGACGGATGCGCGTCGTGCACGGCTTTCCACGAAGCGTAGAAGGCAAGCGCCGCGGTCAGGATACCAGCGTAGCCGCCGAACTGGATCATCGAGGGTACGCCGAAGCCGGCACCGATCCACAGTAGGATGAACGTGATCGAAAGCACGATGAAGACCAGCTTCACCGCCAGCGCCGTGTGCCGGACCGCTTCGATCGTCATGTACAGCGTGAAGACCATCCACGCAAACAGAATGTAGGCGAGATCGTTCGGGTTCTTCGGACTCACGAACATCGCCCAGAATCCGGTGCCCATCCAAAACGCGCCATATGACGTGAACGCCAGCGCGCCAAAGGTGTTCCCGGACGGGAACTCCCACATGCCCGCCAGCAGCTGTGCAGCGCCGCCGTAGAAGAACGCAAAGCCGAGAAACGCGTCGCCAACCGGCAGTCCCGCGTTCTTTGCTGAGAGCAAAAAGGTCGTAAGTGCAAAGCCCGCGAGTCCCAGCGCGGCCGGGTTCGCTATTTTCGGTGGTGATACCATATGAAAAAGGCCTCCACGAAAAAGTTGCGGTGTGAATGGAAACAATACACAAAAACGGCGCGCTCCCTGCTTGGGGCATCGAGCGCCGGGAGCGCCGCGAACGACCACGAACCACCGTAAACGGAGGCCGGGCCGATGGCAAAGCTGCGCACACGTGACGGGCTCGCGGAATTGCAATCCGCGGTATGGATCCTGCATGGGACACTGGATCCGCTCGAAACGCTGGCTGCGTGCGGCCTAGACGCACCCCCACACGACGAATTTGCGCTGCGATTGCGCGGCGGTATGTACGGCGCGCCGATCGAAGCGCGGTTTCGTTTTGTTCCCGAAGGCTGCGCCCCCGGCGCGCTCGCATTTTCCTGGACACATGACGACGATGCGCCGCTTCCATCGATGAACGGAACGATCTCCTTCCGGCGCTTCGGTCCACTTCTGATCCTGTCGGTTCACGCACACTACGCGTGCGGACTCGATGTCCCCGAGCGGCTCTTCTTCGAAGCCGTCGGCCGTAAACTCGCCGAGCGGACCTTCGCAGGTCTGCGCCGCGCGCTCGTGTATCTTCTGCAGCATCTCCCCACGCGCTCGGTGCACGAGGACTAGCCTGGTAGAACTGATTCCGCGTCCACGCGTCGAGCAACAATTACTCGAGTCGGTGGAGCGCGCCTCGCTTACGCTCGTGCATGCACCGATGGGTGCGGGGAAGAGTACCGCGGCCAGGCTTGCGTTTGGTAACGCTCCCAATACCGCGTGGTTTGATGCGCGCCCCTGGCACCGCGCCGCCTTCGTACACGCACTCGTCGACGCGATACGGACGGTGCGCCAAGACTTCGGACGCATGACGCTCGGCGCGTTTGAGGCGCAGGCGCAACCGTCGTTCCTCGGAGGTTCGTTCGCCGCTGAATTGGCGCACGTCGACAGCCCGCTCGTGCTCATCATCGACAATGCGCAGGTGCTCGACGGTGACGAGGCATTTGGCGAATTTCTCAGCAGCGCACTCACCGAGCTTCCCACCGGTGTGCGCATGCTCGTGCTTGGGCGCACCGTACCCGATATCGCACCGGCGAGCGCGCTCGACCGGCGAGTTAGCGTGCTCGACGGCCGTTTTCTAGCGCTCGATGCCGACGAGCTGCGTGCGTTGGCGCGAAGCTTCGGACGCGACCCGGCGACCGGCGAGCTCGACGAAATCGGCCGTCTCACCGAAGGCTGGATCGCCGGCGCAACACTTGCGCTCTCGGGGTGGCGCGAAGACGATTTCGCCAAGGCGATCCTCGACGAACTCGGTCACGACAATACGCGGGTGCTCGAAGACCTCAGCGTGCTCCAACTGGTCGACGTCGACGTGCTCGAGACGCACGCTGCGTTCGCCGGGGTCACCGATGCGGTGACCGAAATGCGCGCTCGCGGCGCACCGATTGCCGAACTGACGCGCGGATCCTTCCGCATTCACCCACTCCTTCGTAACGTGGCGCGAGCGCGGTTGCGCGCGCGCAACGGAGAGGTCCCAGCGCATCGCAGTGCAGCCGAAGCGCACGCGCGCTGCGGGCATCACGCGGCGGCGCTGCACTATGCCGACGCCGCCGGCGATGCGGTGACAGCCGGCGCGTTTCTACGCAGGTACGCGCAGGCGGCGATCGCTACCGGCGATCGCGCGCGCGTGCGGTCGATGGCGGCGCGCATCGATCCGGGCGGTCCGGACGCGGATGTGCGTTCGTACGCCGAAGGGTTGCTCGACAAAGCAACGGCGTCACTTCAGGCGCGCACCTCCTTTGCGCGTGCCGCCGATGCCGCGAAAGACGATGAGATCATTGCGTTTCACGCGCGTGTGCAAATGTACGAATACGATCTTGGGCAGTTAACCGGCGTTGATGCAACCGCGCTCGATGACCTCGCACGCCGCGCGGAACCGCTCGGTCCGTCCGCGGTTGCCGCGGTCGCCGTGCTGCGCGGCTGGGCTCGCGCCATGGCTTTCGATTTCCCACGCGCGCTCGACGAGTTGACGCCGCTCGACGATGTAACCGACGTTGCCGCGCGCTTCAACTGCGGGATCCTGCGAGCCTATGCGCTCACCGCGCTCGGTGAGCGCGACGCCGCAGCGGACACGCTCGACGAACTGACGCGTCTGCTCGAAGACGACGACCGTGCGGTGTTGCAAACACTGACACTGGTGTGGTTCGCGCGACTCGCGCTCTTGTGGGGACGAATCGATTCCGCGGCCGAAGCGGCCGAACACGCCGCGCGCCTGGCGTCGGCGCTCGACCTCCGTTCGGAAGAGGCCGCACTCTACATTGCCCTCGCCGAACTCGCGACCCACGCCGGGAACGTCGACGCTGCGGTACGTTACGCCCACCGGGCGCGCGAACACGCCGATCGTGCCTGGTATGCGGGCGACACCGCACGCGTGCGCGCATTCGCCGAAATCGCGCTTGCTCGCGCGGCGTTTCTCGGCCACGATACCGCGATTGCCCTCGATTTGGCGCTGCGCGCGGCCGCCACGTCCGGCATTCCGACGGTACAGGAAGCGATCGCGCTTTCCGAAGCGGCTTACTACGCGTTGCTGACCACACCGGCATCAGCGGCCGGTATTCTCGCACGCGCGAACGACGCGATTGCGCGCGCCCGCCCGATCGACGCCTATGACGCGGTCGGTCTTGCGCACGCGGACGATTTGCTGGCATTCCTTGCCGCCGCGGACGGACGCGAGCGCAGCAATGCGACGCTCGAGGCATGCATGCCGTTCAACGCGCTGCTTGAAGCGCGTCGTGGGCTCGTGTCACTCGAACTCGCCGGTCTTGCGGCCGGCAACGCGCGACGCGGTCAAAGCGAAGGCACCGTCGCGTTCGAAACCGCTCTGTCGCTGCTTACCCGCGATGGCCCGCGCTTTGAAGCACGGTTGGCGCGCGCCTATGCATCGACATTCATTCGGCCTAAGGCGCTCATCGAAGTGCCGCTCGTCGGCATCGATCTCACCGCGCGCGAGCGCGAGATCCTCGTGCTTTTGGTCGACGGACTGAGCAACAAAGAAATTGCGCAGCGTTTGGTGGTTAGTCCACGCACGATCGAAACACACGTCGAACGCGTCCTCGGGAAACTCGAGGTTGGCTCCCGCTCGCGCGCGATCGCCAAAGCGCTGCGTTTAGGTCTCGTCCGTCTCGACTAGAGCCGAATGCGAAAGTCGTCGCCGGTCATGCGCGCGGTCGAGAAATCGACTGCACTCAAATCGACGCCCTGGAAGTTACAGCCGATCAAGGCCGCGTTCTCGAGCTTGACGCCGGCCAGCTGCGTGTGCGAGAAATTGACACCGGTGAAGTAGGAACCGCGCAGATCGGCGCCCCGCAGATTGACATTGGCGAGGTCGGCACCAGTGAGCCGAATGCCGCTCAGGTTACGCCCGTGCAGATCGGCGTCGGCGAAGTTGCATCCGGTGCAGCCGTTCATCAACGCGTGCAGTTGCTCGTTGGAAAGTGCGCTGAGCGTTCCGTCGGGCACGCTGATACCGGTGCTGCGCACACCGTCGAGCGCGACGCCTTGCAGCAGCGCACCGTCGAAATCGACGCCGCTCAGTTCCGCGCCGCGCAGATCGGCTCCGCGCAAGTCCGTACCGCGGAAGTCAACGCAGGTGAGCTTCGCATCGCGCAAGTTCACGTTGCGCAGGTCAGCACGACGCAGATCCGTATATTCGAGACGCTGACCGTGCAGATCGCGACCGGCCCAGTCGGCGCCCGCTGCGTTGACGGTGACGCAGCTATCATGGCCCCAATCGTGGTCGTGGGACGACGCGACCGCGGCGCTGCCGACGGTGCCGGCCACCGAACCCACGAGACAGGCAAGGATCACGGCTAGAACGCGCATGGCGACCTCCAAACTAAATCTTTAGTTGAGGATACAACGTGCAACCCAGGATGTCAACTAAATCCTTAAGAATAGCGCCGCGGTGAACCCGGAACTGCGTATTTTCGGCGTTGCGTTGGCTGTTGGGCTCGACGTGCTGGCGCTCTCGGTGGCGATCGGCATCAAGGAACCTCCGTGGCCGCAACGGCTCCGTCTCGGCCTCGCGTTCTCCACAGCCGAGATCCTGATGCAGATCGTCGGCCTGTTGCTGGGCGCGGGCCTCGGCCGCATCGTCGGCGTGATTGCCGGCTGGATTGGCTTGATCGTGCTTGCGGCCATCGGTGTGTGGATCTTGCGTGAGGGCTTCTCGTCGGATTCGGACCGCGAGTTCAACGTCACGACGGCGGGCGGCCTGTTGCTCGCCTCGCTGTCGATCAGCCTTGACTCACTCGGCGTTGGGTTTGCGTTACCGGCGCTGCACTTGCCGCTGATTCCGCTCTTCACGACGGTGGCGATTTCAACCGTGTGCTTTACGCTCGTCGGTCTCGCCTTTGGCGCGCTCCTCGGCAGCCGCTTCGAAAAGAATGCCGAGAAAGCCGCCGGCGCCGTCTTGATCGCGCTCGCCGTGGTCTTTACCGTGCAGCAGTTCCATGGCGGCTAATAGACTTTATCGGCTACCAGCCGACGGCCTCGCCGTCCTTACCGAAGTCCGAGCCGGCAGCGTACGCGCCGTTTGGGAGCAGCATGATCGCCTGATAGCCGCCCATCGGTGCGCGCGTCGTCGATTTGACGGTGTCGCCCATCGCACTCAAGCGCGCGCCAACGAGATCGTAGAGCGGCGACTCGAGTGAGAGCACGTTCGAAATCTCGTCGTGCCGGAAGCGCGCAATGTCGCCGGCCTGCTGCACGTTTGCCCCGAGATCGATGATGTCGACCACGATTTGCTCGTGACCCTGGGCTTGCATGTCGCCACCCATCAGCCCGAGCGTCATGAGCGGGCGGTCGCCGCGCACGATAAACCCGGCCATCAGCGTGTTGAACGGACGCTTGTGCGGCGCGATCGCATTGGGGCTCTTGGGGTCCAGCGTAAACAGACCGCCGCGATCGTGCAGAATAAAGCCGTAGCCCGGTACCGTGAGTCCCGAGCCAAATGGATCGAAGTTGCTGTTGACCCACGAAACCATGTTGCCCCAACGGTCGGCGGTCGAGAACACGATCGTATCGCCCGCGCCGGAGGGCTCGCCCGGCGCAGTGGGTGTCCATGCGTGGTCGGGATCGATTTTCGCGCACAGCGATTCGGCGTATTCGACGGACAAGAGCCGCGCGAGCGGCACGTTTTCAACGTCGGGGTCAGCGTTGTAGCGATAGAGGTCAGCGTAGGCGAGCTTTTTCGCTTCGACCAGCAGATGCCAATATTCCGGATTCGCCGGCCCAAGCGACGCGAGGCTCTCGCCCGGCACCACCTTCGGCACACAGGCGGCGAGAATGTTTAGCGCTTCGTTTGTTGCGAAGCCTTGCGACGGCGGCGGCAGTTCCAACACGTGCGCGCCGTGATACGCCGTGTCAACCGGTTCCATCCATTCGCCGCGATAACTTGCAAGATCGTCGAGGGTCATCGTGCCGCCAAGTGCGCGCGATTTGGCCACGATCGCGCGGGCAATCTCACCGCGATAAAACGCGGCCGCGCCGTCTTTCTGCAAGAGCCGCAGCGAGCGCGCGAGATCGGGATTACGAAAAATTTCTCCCGTCTTCGGCGCTACGCCGCCCGGATACCACGTGCGCACCGAATCAGGATCCAACTGCGTGCAGCATCCCCGCAACGGCAGTCCGTTGGGCAGCACCCAGTCGTGAGCGATGCGTTCCGACACCGCATAGCCATTCTGCGCGTAGTCGACTGCCGGCGCGAGGACGCGGTCGAACGTCATCGTTCCGAACCGGCGCAGCACCGCATCCCAGCCCCAGACCGTGCCGGGTACGGTTACATCGAGGATACCGCCGCGCGGCATGCCCGAGCCGGGTCCCCAATTCTTCGGATTGTAGGCGTATCCAAGCTCGTTATAGCGCGCGATCGTCGCGCCGGTGGGTGCCTTGCCGCTGGCGTTGAGCACGTAGTAGCGGTGATCTTTCGCAATATAGATGATGGCGAAGACGTCGCCGCCGATGCCTTCCATCATCGGCTCGACGACGTTGAGCGTCGCGGCCGTCGCGACCGCCGCATCGATGGCATTGCCGCCTTGCATCAAAATTCGCAGCCCCGCCTCCGCGGCCAGCGGCTGGCTCGCCGCGACGATGCCGTTGCGCGCGAGCACCGGCGAGCGGCTCTGAGCGAGCCATCCCTCGGAGCGATCGCCGCGGATGGCGTTGTCTGCGGGCGTGGCCGCGAGCATACAGAGCGTCAAGCCCAGCGCAAGAGCACGGTTCATGCGGGGCCTCGTTCGACACAAGTAGGCGCCGGCCCGGGACGTGCCTCTTCTCAACTTGCGGAGGGCCAAGTGGGCGTGCTAGACTATGATCCAATGGTACCAGAATCACTACCAAATGATAGCATTACAGGTTCAGATGATAGCAAATCCAGCCCCCTTTTGACCAGACAATCCTTGTTTGGCAGTCCGGGCCGGACCGATCTTCTTGTGCTGGTTGCCGGCTTGGGACGCTCCTTCCCGCGCGAACTTGCCCGCTTGACAAGCCTGCCGATGAGCAGCGTTGGCCGCTATTTAGACGATTTCGAGCGAGCCGGTGTCTTGGTAAGCACCCGCCTTGGCGCGACGCGTGAAGTACGGCTAAACCCCGACTACGTCGCAGCGAAAGAGCTGCGCGCGCTGCTCGAGGCACTCGTGGAACGGGAGCAGCGCTATCGCGCGATCATCTCTGAGGTAGTACGACGGCGTCCGCGACGTTCCGGAAAGCGAATATGATTGACGCGACAACGTCGATGCTCGACGTTGCAGGGGCAATAGCGGCAGCACTACGGGAGCTCAATTACGATTCCGTCGTCGTTGGAGGAAGCGCGGCAACGCTCCACGCTCCGGAGGCCTACCGCTCGCGCGACGTCGATATGGTGATTGTGGGTGGCATCGACGACGGCTCTGCGGTTATCGCAGCCATGGCGCACATCGGATTTGTCTACCGCAACGGCTTCTTTTTTCACGACCGTCAGCTCGTACACAGTCGACTTCGTTCCATCGCCTGTCGCAATCGCCGGCGACGTGATCACCGAATATGCCCGCCTGTCGACAGCCTTCGGTGAGGTCAGAGTTCTCCATTCGGCTGACGTTGTAAACGACCGATTGAACAAGTACATTGCCTACGATGATCCCGATTCGTTCGAGGTGGCTGTGATGGTCGCGCGCATCAAGCAGGTAGATTTGAAACGGGTCGAAGCATTCATCGAACGCCAAGCGATTGGCGCGTTTGCCGATTCTTTTCATGGAGCGTTTGTCCGTCTCCGCGAACGCTTAGCGCCGAAGCCGCGGATCCTCTCGCCAATTGGCTTCACGACAGCGTTCCGGATACGGTTTCGAGCGACTCCCACGATCGAACTCGCTCAAAGCGTTGCTCGCGCGATTCAGGCCTTTCTGGATGAGGAGCGCAGCAAAATTGATTCCGCGTTGGACGGCGTGACCGTTCGACCAAGTCCATCCGTTACCATCGACTCTTCGGAGGCGTCCGTCGCCATCATTCCCATCGAGGTGAGCACAAAGCGCGACCTCGCGCCCATCGGCCGTTTTGCGATGGCGGCGGCGCTTGTAGATTATCTGCGCGAACGGGTTAGTATCTTTCCCGAGTTAGTAGACGTTCCGGACCAGGGGACCCCACCCGTCGCAACGACCGGATTTTAACGTCGCTATTTTCTCGCTTGTGCGACGTAACGAAATTGTCCCGACGACCACACGCACGTGCTGCCGTCGTTCATCACGAACGACTCAAAGCCGTCGACGTCGGGATTGAAATCGGCGTTGAACGCCTTGGTTGCGGGCCAATTCACCGCCGGCTCTTGACGCGCCACCGCACGCGCCTTACTGTTCGAAAATTGTGGGCTTTTGACCGCCGCGTTGAGCGCGGCGGTGAGGCGTTTGGCGTCGTCCATACCGTTAATGGAAGTCGCTTGCAATCGCGGCGTTTCCTTCCACGTTGGGGTGAAGCACATCGTCTTGGAAATACTCCTTGCGGTACATGCGCGGATCGCCATCGAGGTCGACGACGCGCAGCCCCGTCGCTGCCAACATCACGTTCCACGCGGTTACGTCTTTGGCGAACTGCGGCGCTTCGATGCCGGTCATCCGCTGCCAATGGCGGAGGTTCACCAGGTAGATCGTTGCCAACGGTGCTCTTTCTCGAATGCGCGCGAGCGCATGTACAAAGTCTCTTCGTGCAGCCGACAACTCCGCGTCGTTCGCCGGCGCGGTGCGCTTCGAACCATCGGGCTTGCCTTCCGGCGTGTAACCAAAGCCGCCGATGTCGTTGATGCCGCAATCAAGGATCACGATCGACGCACCGCGCGGCATCTTCGGAATCTCGTTGTTCACCACGTCGTCGCATTGAGCGCCGGACACGGCAAGGTTTACCAGCGAGCCGCGGATATGCTGCGCGTACCGCGCGGCGTAGTTCTCCGTCGCCGGCGACGGGAGTCCGTAGCCGTCGACGGTCGAACCGCCCAGCGCGACGACCAGCGGCAACGCGGCCGCGAGGAGGAGGGGCATACCGCGCACCCTTCGACCTAGGCGGCGGCTGGCCGCTAATCGTGAAAAACACTATCCCTGGCCGGTCCGGCGAGCCGTAGGCTGGGGGGAGAGATAGCCGAGCGGCCTTCGCGGGAAGGGGACACGTATGGCTACGGTCGTCAACGTCTTCGACGGTGAGTACGACCTCACGCACTAGGCGCAACTGCGAGTCGAGTTCGACGCGCTGCTCAATATGCAAAGCCTCGTTCTGGACATGAGCGCGGTGACGTACTTGGATTCGACCTTCGTTGGCGAGCTCATACGACTTCATTACCTGCGCGCCGAGCGAGGCTGCGACCGTTTGACGATCGTGCGCCCTGCGCCAATCGTCAAGAAGGTGCTTTCGCTGCCCTACGTCTTCACGTTCGCTCGTGTGGTCGCCACTCTTGATGAAGCCTTTTAGCAACGTGTGGTAGACGCGTCGTCGTTCATCGCGCCGGTAACAGGGACAACCCGGCGCAGCGGCGGCCGGCACGAGCGGTGCGAACCGACGTTCCGACGCCGGCGTGAATCTCGAGCGTCCTGACCGCGGTCGACATCTGAACCGGGCCTGAAGCCGGTTCCCAGCATTACGCGATACGCTGTTGCGCAGTATGTGGCTTCTCCATGGTCTTTTGGCCGCGGCCGTAGTCGCCGTCGCGCCGAGCTATTTTGCCGGCCCGGCGCGTTCCGGCGAGAGCATTACCTATCGCGTCACCACCACAGTGGGCGCGCAGGAAACGCCGAGCGTCGCCACGTTGGTCATCACGTGGACGCCGGCCGCGCACATGTTTGCCCGGCTTTCCGGCGCACCTGGTACCGCCGCGCTTGTGAACCGCGAAAACGATGGCAGCCTCTCGATCGCAGCGCCCAACCCGATGGATCCCACGGCAACGACGATTGCGATGCTCTTGGGGCAACTGAATTTCCCCGGCCACCTCGCCGGAACGCTCAACGGGAGCGATCACGTCCAAACCAGCATGAGTGTGACGCCGCCTGCGCCCACCAGCACATCCTCGCCGGCGCCGCAGATATCGCCCGGTCCCGTGATCGTTCCCTTAGACGTTAATCTGGTGAGTAGCAGTACCGGCGCGACGCTGATCGCCGACGGCAACTCGAAACAAAATGACGGGTCACGTTCCGGTCGCGAAGGCCGTCGCGGATCGATGGGTGGCCGGCATTCCGGTGGACCGGGACGAAGCCGAAGCGACTCGGCCGACAAAACCCCGACCGTCGACATCGCCGTCGAGGCAGTCTTCGATCAATCCGGGACGCTCGAGCATTCGACCTATCGCGAAACGTTCACGTCCGCAACGAACGGTTCGCAAACGGTCGAGCATACGATCACGATCGATCGCATAAAGTAATAGGAGAACGACCCGGGTTGATTAAGCGGCTCCGTCGGCGCGACTTGCCCATCGACACCGTCGGGCTTGCACGCTTCCTCATCGGCAAGACGTTGGTGCACGATCTTCGTGGGCACCGCACGAGCGGCCGCATTGTGGAGACCGAAGCCTATCCGGTCGGCGATGCGGCAGGCCACGCGTTTCGCGGCGAGACAAAGAGAAACGCGTCACTCTATCTGGCGCGCGGGCACGCGTACGCGTATTTCATCTACGGAATGTATTGTTGCCTAAACGTTTCGAGCGAACGTGCCGGCATCGGTGCGGGAGTATTGATTCGTGCGCTCGAGCCGATTGAAGGCATCGACGTTATGAGGGAGCGCCGAGGCTCGTCATCGGTGCGCGATCTCGCGCGAGGCCCAGGACGTCTCGCCCTCGCCATGGCGATCACGTTGCGCGATGACGGAGTTGACTTGTGCGCGGATCCCTCGTTGTGGCTTGGTGAGTCTGATTCCGAACGTCGCACCGTTGTGGCTGCGACAACCCGAATCGGCTTGAGCCGCGAGCAGCAGCGGCCTTGGCGCTTCTACGAGCGCGGCAGCACGTTCGTGAGCGGTCCGGCGCTCGCTAAACGATAACTGGCTGTCCAGGATATCTCTACAGCGTTCCACCGGCGATGCTGCTATGGTCGTGCAGTGAGCCTTAACCGGCTGCCAAGAGAGGTCGAATTCCGTGACACAAGTTACACAACCCCCGGGTAGCGGCACAACTACGATTCGTCCGTTTTCCAAAAGTGAACGTTCCGCAAGCGGAGCTCGACGATCTGCGCGGGCGCATCAAAGCCACGCGATGGCCGTCATCATCTGAACTGGTCGCGGACCAATCGCAGGGCGTGCAGTTGGCCACCGCGCAGGCGGTGGCGAACTACTGGAGCACCGAGTACGATTGGCGCAAGTGCGAAGCGAAGCTCAACGGAATTCCACAGTTCCTTACCGAGATCGACGGTCAAGAGAATCCACTTCATCCACGTGCGCTCAAAACACGACAACGCTTTGCCGCTGATCGTGACGCACGGCTGGCCCGGATCGATCCTCGAGCAGCTCAAAATCATCGAACCGCTAACCGATCCGACGGCACACGGTGCAAGCGCGAGCGACGCATTTCACATCGTCATCCCATCGTTACCGGGCCACGGCTTCTCGCCGGCTCCCGCGGTACTGGGTTGGGATCCCGTTCGCCTTGCAAAAGCGTGGCTCGTGCTGATGGAACGGCTGGGCTACGATCGGTTCGTCGCGCAGGGTGGTGACTGGGGTGCGAACGTCACGCAAGAGTTGGCGTTGCTCGACCCTACGAGGGTGATCGCAATCGAAACGAACATGCCGGGGACCGTTCCGGCGGATATCTTGGCCGCGGCGAAATCGGGCGCGAAGTCACCGGTGCCGCTTTCGGGCGACGAACTCCATGCGTTCGACCAATTGAGCGATTTCTATGCGAGGCATCTGGGCTACGCGGTCGAAATGTCGAACCGCCCGCAAACACTCTATGGCCTCAGCGATTCGCCGATGGGCTTAGTTTCCTGGATGCTGGATCACGAACACGGGCATCCCGTCGGCGCGCCTCTACTGGGAAAATAAACTCGACTTCTTCGATATCAAGGGCGTGACCGTACCGGTGGGCGTCAGCGCGTTCCCGTACGAACTCTATCAGACGCCGCGCAGCTGGTCTGAAAAAGCCTACAAGCTCGTGTACTACAAGAAGCACGACATCGGCGGCCACTTCGCCGCGTGGGAACAGCCACAACTCCTGTCCGAAGACATCCGCGGGACATTCCATTCCGTTCGAACGGCGAATGCATGATGCGCTAGAGAATCCGCGCGGCAAGCAAGGCGATGTCGTCGCGCAGATGACCATTGCAGAAGCGGTTCACGTCGTAGAGGATGCGGTCGACAACGCTCTCCATTGATGGAGCAACGTGTATGGCGGCGGTCACCGAAGCAACGAGCCGATCGATGCCGAAGAATCCGCCGTCCGGCGACCGCGCCTCCGTGACACCATCGGTCGTCGCAACCAGAATTGTACCCGGTGGGACCTCCACGTGGCGTTGCTTGAAGAGATGGTGCTGATCGTCGAACACGCCGATCAGCGGCGCCGTCGGTTTGAGTACTTCTGCGCCGGTTTCGGGTTTCCACAGGATCGCCGGCTCGTGTCCAGCGGAAGCATAGGTCATCGAACGCCGGCCGTAGTCGAGAATGCCCAGGAAGACGCTGGCAAACGACTCCGTCCGCTCGAAGGCGTTGTTCTCGATGTAGGTGCGGTCGAGCGATCGGATCACGCGTTCGGCCGAGAGACCTTCCGATGCATAACAGCGCAACCCATATTTGACGAGCGCCGCGTGAATTGCCGCGGTCGCGCCTTTGCCGGAAATGTCGGCAATCGAAAATGCAACATTCCCATTGTCGAAGTGATAGACGTCGACGATATCGCCGCCGATGGCGCGCTCGGCGAGCGCGTAGGCGACGTGATATTCGACACCATCGATTTCATGTTCTGACGTGGCGAAAAGGTGCCGCATGAGCACCTCAGCGGAGGCTCGATCCTCCCGCGTCAGGTTTCCCTCTGACGGCGGCTCGCGCGCCGCCAACTGTTGGGCCGGCGTCGGCTCCGGTTCCGTAACGACCGGCGCGACGTGAAGGCGTTCGTCGAATGCCATCGGCTTGCCAGCTTGGCCTCTAATCCGCGATCTCATGCCTACCGAGCCCTCGCTCAAGGTGCCCGCTCTACAACGCTGAACATTCCCGGCTTATCTTCAGGAGGTGCCACATGAGCGACGAGCATCGTCATGACTGCGGGAGCCTTTTTGGTTGCGGCGAGGAGCAGGGCCTCAGCATCGCCGGCAACTTCGGCGTCACGCAAGTAGTCGACATCGTACGCGGCGTCCACGCGATGATTCCGAAGAGCCTTTTTGCAGCCGACTTCCAACCCCAAATCACGGTCGTGTAAACGCAGAACGACAACGCGGATGCATCAGTTCATCACGAAGGAACGGCTGGCGGGATTTTCCGACGCCATATTCGCAGTGATCATCACGATCATGGTGCTCCAGTTGAAAATGCCCGCGCACCCAACCTTTGGCGCGCTTCTCGAAGAATGGCCTACAGCTCTGAGCTATGTGGTGAGCTACCTTCTGATCGTCATCATGTGGATCAATCACCACTTCTTGTGGAGCTTTGCCAAGGACTCGACGCCACGTCTGATCTTGTGGAACTTCACGCATTTGCTTTCGGCCTCAGTCGTGCCATTTGCCACTGCCTGGGTCGCAGACACCCGGATAGCCGCAGTCCCCGCCTTCATTTATGCTGCGGTCATCGTGATGGTCAACCTCTCGTACCACGCGTTCGCCTCCGAAGTCATCCCTCGTTCATCGGAGGATAATGCCGGAAAATCGCTTCGCCGAACGGCCCTCATGCGGTCGATGCTGACACTCGGACTATTTACCACGGCGATGTTTCTATCGCTCGAGTTCCCGCTCGCGGCATTCGCACTGGTTACCGTCGTTCTGCTCACCTACGCGCGGCCGGAAGTTCCAGGCGCACACAAGTCCTCATAGGAAAGATCACATGCCGCTTACGCAACTCGATCCGGTCGCCGCACTCGTCGTCATCGACTTACAAAAAGGCATCGCCGGCCTCCCCGTCCAGCCCTACACCGCCTCCGACGTGATCGCACGCAGCGCGCAGCTCGCGGCGGCGTTTCGCAAGAAAAATCTTCCGGTCGTGCTGGTGAACGTCGAAGGCCGCGCACCGGGGCGCACCGACACAAGCTTCAACTTCAGCCCGCCGCCGGATTGGGCCGAACTGGTGCTGCAGCTCGATCGCCAGTCAAGTGACTACACTGTCACCAAGCATCAAATCGGTGCGTTCTACGGCACCGCACTCGAACGGATTCTCCGCCGCGCCGGCGTGACGCAAATCTTCCTCACGGGCATCGCGACCAGCATGGGCGTGGAAGCATCCGCGCGCAGCGCGTACGATCACGGCTACAATGTCGTGCTGGTCGAAGATGCGATGAGCGACTTGAGCGAACAGGGCCACAAACACGCGATCGACGTAACGTTCCCGCGCATCGGCCAGGTCACGACGACGGCAGAAGCGCTCGCCAAACTCAACTGAAAAACTCGGTAAAGTGGCGCGCGACGTCCTCGGGCTTCTCCTCGGGCAAAAAGTGGCCGCAGTCGAGTGCTTCGCCCCGCACGTCGTCGGCCCAACCACGCCAAATCTCGAGAAAGCCCCACGGTTTCCGCGTGCGAGCGCTTCCCCAAAGCGCGAGCAATGGGGCCGCAATCTTGCGCGTCCCGCGGTCGGCCAGGTCGTCCTGCGAGTCGATGGTTGCGCCGGCGCGATAGTCGGCGCAGGTCGCAGCAATCACGGCGGGATCGCGAAACGCGCGCCGGTACGCTTCCATCGCTTCTGCGTTGAACGCAAAGTTCGCGCCGGCCCACGCCGGCGCCATCCGGTCGAGCCAAAGGTCCGGGTCGGCCGCGATCATGCGCTGCGGCAGATCCGAGCCGAGCGCGAGGAAGAACCAATGAAACGATCCGACACCGTTTTGACGATCGAGCCGCTCGAACGTCTCGATCGTCGGCACGATATCGAGAACCGCAACTTTGGTCACGCGTTCGGGATGATCGAGCGCCATGCGATACGCGACACGCCCGCCACGATCGTGCCCAGCCACCGCGAATCGCTCGAAGCCTAGCGACGTCATCGCGCTCACGACTGCGCTCGCCATCGCGCGTTTGGTATACGGCTGCAGCGATGCATCGGCGGGAGGCTTGTCGCTCGCGCCATACCCCGGCAGATCGAAGGCGACGACCGTAAAGTGCCGCGCCAGATTCGCGACAACGGCGTGCCAACTGAGATGGGTCTGCGGATAGCCGTGTAAGAGCACGAGCGGCGGCCCTGCGCCACCGATCGCGGCGAAAAGATTACCGAACGGCACGGCGATCGTGCGGCTAGCAAAACCCTCGAACAATACGCTACGCTCCTCTACATGAGACACTTTGCACGTATCGTATTGGTCTGCCTTTTCGCCGTTAACGAAAACGCTCTATCCCCAAGGGAGATAGAGCATTGAATTGGGGCTCTAGTTTAATGGACGATTTTTGTCCAGCGGAAGCGTTTTTGTTTAGGGGCGGCAAAGTGCACGCAGAATTGTCCAACGAGGATCTTTTTTTTCAAACGTCGCCGGCGTTTGGATGATGCTCCATCGTATCGATGCGATTTCCAACAGAACCAGATTTCGAGCTGAACTATCGCCCAGCAGACGAGGGTGACCGCGAAGAGGGTGCGCTCTGACGCAGGCGCGTTGGCCCACCAATTCCAAAGCCGGTTCACGACGCTCCCTTCGAGTGGCCCCACCTTCATTCCCAGGCTTGCGGCGACATCGATCGCAAGGCGCTGCTCCCATGTCGGCGCGGCGCATGCGCTGGGACGGGGGCGCTACGCCTGTCCCTTCCGAGTTCGTATCTGACGACGCTGTAGGGACCAGCCAAGAGTGAGAACGCCGCCGGCAAAATGCCTAAATATGGAAGGGGTGGCGTCGTGCGCCACCAAGAGACTACGCCGTGATCCTTGATCTTTTGCGAAAACGCAAGCGCGGCGCGCGCGCGCGCACATTCCGCGTGCACGGCGTCAAGATACACGTCGCCGATATACCGGCGGCTGCCATCGCGCCCACGGTCATTCATGAACTGAAGCGAGATGCGTACGGATTTGCGCGCATCCCATTCGAGCCGGGCGACGTCGTGATCGATGTCGGCGGCCACATAGGGCTCGTGTCGATCTACCTCGCGAAGCGGTATCCATTCCTCACCGTCCGCGCATTTGAGCCCTGTCCGCCAAACTATCAGGCCTTCGTGGAGAACCTCAAGCTGAACGACGTTATGAACGTTACCGTCGACAACCTAGCGATCACGCAGGATCGGCGGAATCTCGACCTGATCGTCAATCTCGAAAATTCGGGCGGCGCCACCGCGAACCTCGCGGATATGCGGCTCCCGAAACACGAGAACTTCACCGTGCCGTCGATCACGCTCGACGACGTCTTTGAGCGCTACGGCATAGGGCGTTGCAAGCTCTTGAAGATCGACTGCGAGGGAAGTGAGCACGAAATCCTGCGGACGACCCAGGCCCTCGATCGCATCGATTGGCTCAGTGGCGAATTTCACCTAAACCGACACCTGCAAGAACAAGGGCATAGCATCGAGGGCCTGGTCTCGCATCTGGAGACGGCGATCCGGCCGGATCGCATTTGGTACGAGTCTTGTCACATGGCCGAATAGCGCAACGGATGAGGAACGTGTCGGCGCACAAGGTCAAAGCGGAAGATGTCCAGGCACTCCCCTGGTGGCATTCCATCGACCTTGGGAACGGGATCGTCACTCCGGGAAAGAAGAACACGCAGCTTTTGACTACCGAGGCGAGCATTGCGTTCAAGTACCCAGTCGCGGGAAAGACGGTCCTCGACATCGGTGCGTGGGACGGCTTCTTCAGCTTCGAAGCCAAGCGACGAGGCGCCGCGCGTGTGTTGGCGGCCGACCTGCGTTCTTGGAGCGGCCTCAACTGGGGCGACAAGGCTTCCTTCGATCTGGCGCGCGACGCGTTGGGATATGAGATCGAGGATCGAGTAATCGACGTCTACGACATGACGCCCGGTACCATCGGAAACTTCGACGTAGTGCTATTCCTAGGCGTGCTCTACCACTTAAAGAACCCGTTCGGCGCGTTGGAAAACGTCGCTTCCATTGCGTCGGAGATGCTTGTGGTAGAGACGCGGTTGGACGCCACGAAGGTTCGAGTCTTCGTGAAATGGTTAAAAGATCAAAGCTATCCAAAGAACTTTCGCGACGCCGGTAATTTTTGGGGCGTTGCACCTGGCACGCCACCGAGTGTGATTCGTTCGAGAATTGCGAACGTCGACCAGACCCTCGAGTCGGCACAAGCTCTACTCGAACAGCGCAGTGTCGATGCCGTATCTGCTCAACACGGGCGTAAGCTATTTGATCGCACCGACATTGGACGTGCGCTGGAGTTCCAGCACGTTCTAAAACAAAGGTTCAAGAACGACCTCAAGGCGCTTGGCGTAAGCCTGGACGGGTAGATCACTTTTTCTCCCAGTTTGCTTTTTTGTTCATCGACTTTCAAAAGTCACCACATACGCCCAATAAAAATGCTATCGTCCAATGAATGTCGATTCGTTGGACGATAGCATTGAATTGGTGGAGCTGTCGGGGCACTGCCCCCCGAGTCCGAAAAGCCTAACCGGCGCATTCTCCAAGCTCAGCTTTGACTTTGACTTGTTCGTAAGGACGTCTCAAAGCGGGACTTACCTTACGCTGCAGATCCTTGATCTCGTACGTGCGTCAAATCACGCGCGCGTACCAGCCCGAATTGATGACCGGAGTGCAGAGTGGTTCGGGCCGACTCTCCGCGTCCGGTAGCTAACTTAGATTAAGCAGCTAGTGCGTATTCGTTGTTGGCAAGTATGCCTTTGCGATCGTTTTAGGAGAGCTCGCAACTCCGCTTGCTAACGCCGACCACGGATCTTCCCGTCGAGCCTAGTTCAGCCCCATATGGGTTCCGCCCGTAGCGGACTATATACTATAACACGGCCGGCAAGGGCCCCGGTTACACGTTCTGGCGGAGGCGGGCTAGGGTCGGGTCGTCGGTGCGATCGATCGTGATCGGGGTAACGCTCGCGTAGCCGTCGCGCAACGCCGCAAGATCGCTGCCTTCTTCAATCTTGTCGGCATTGTGGCTACCCCAAATCCAGACGTACGTCTCGCCGCGCGGATCGAGGCGGCGATCGGTGCGATCGCGATAGCGCTTGCGCGCTTGCGCCGTCCAACGCGTCCCGCGCAGCAACGCCGGTGCGACGTTGGGCACATTGAGGTTGAGCAACGTCGTTGCCGGCAAATCGAAATCGCGCACGCGACCAGCGAGATCGACCGCGCATTGCGCCGCAGTCGCCCATTGCGGCTCGTCGTCGGAGACCGGCCACGCAATCGCGAGCGAGACCGCGATTGACGGCACGCCCACGAGCAGCGCTTCGTTTGCGGCCGCGATCGTCCCGGAGTAGGTGATGTCGTCGCCGGCGTTGGCGCCGCGATTGATCCCGCTAACCACTAAGTCCGGCGGCGTATCGAAGACTTCGTATGACCCGACGACGACGCAATCAGCCGGCGTGCCGAAACACACGTAGGTCGGCACGCTTCGGCCGCGCAGTTCGCGCAGGCGCACCGGATGATGAATCGAGAGCGAATGCGCAACGCCGCTGCGGTCGCCGTCTGGCGCAACCACGACGACCTCGCCAATTTCGCGCAGCGCTTGCGCGAGCGCGCTGATCCCCGGACTCTCGACCCCGTCGTCGTTGGTGACGAGAATGCGCAGATTAGGCTTCCGAACGCGTGAGCGGCGCCGTGACGAAGATCGAAACCAACATCATCACGATCGAGCCGACCAGCGTCGACTCCCATACCGGCCATGGCACGCCGGTCGCTTTGAAGCCCGGCGAGAGCCATACCGAGAGCGCAAAGAGCGCCCAGTTGATCACGATCGAGAACAGCCCGATCGTCAGAATCGTGATCGGCAACGAGACGAGCTTGAGAATCGGTCCGATGATGGCGTTGACCAAGCCAAAGATAATCGCGGCGATAAGCGCATCCACCCACGTGTTCATATGGAAGCCGGGGACGTACATCGCGATCGCCCACAGGGCAGCCGCAGTAATAAGAAAGCGAAGTAGCCAGTGCATCAGGAATCACCCTCCAAAGCGTTCTTGACTTGTGCCGCGAGCGTTGCCGTCATCCCTTTCACCGCGGCGATCTCATCGACACTCGCCCGCTTGATTGCGGCGACCGAACCGAACTCCGCCAGTAACCGCTTGCGGCGCACGGGTCCCACCCCCGCCAGCGCGTCGAGCTTCGACTGCGTCATCGCTTTAGCGCGGCGCTGGCGATGATAGGTGACGGCAAAGCGATGCGCCTCATCGCGAATGCGCATGATCAAATGGAGGCCGGGTGAGTTCGGCGCCAGCACGATCGGATCGGGATTGCCCGGCACGTAGAGCCATTCGTGTTCTTTGGCCAGACCCGCGACCGGAATGCCGGTCATGTCGAATTCGTCGATCACCTCGACCACCGCGCCGAGCTGACCTTTGCCGCCGTCGATCAGCAGCAAATCCGGCTTCTTGTTGAACTTTTCTTTCTTCGCGAGCGCCTTCTCGGTCTTGTTGAGCGTGTCGTCGGTTTCGTGGCGCAAATAGCGCAGCCGGCGCCGCAACGTCTCCTGCATCATCGCGAAGTCGTTCGGGCCTTTATCGTATTGAATCTTGAACTTGCGATAGTCGCTCTTCTTGGCGCGGCCCTCGACGAAGACCACCATCGACGCGACGGGATTCGTGCCTTGGATGTTCGAGATGTCGTAGCACTCGATGCGGTGCGGCGGTGCCGGCAATTCGAGCGCATCGGCCAGTTCGGTGAGCGCGCGCGCTTGGGCGCTCTCCTGCACTTCTTGATGTACGAGAAACGCCTTGAGGTTCTGCTCGGCGTTCTTGCGCACGAGGCGTAGATACTCGGCGCGCTCGCCGCGTTGCGGCTGCAGGATGCGCACGCGCTGCCCCTTGACTTCGGAGAGCCAGGATTCGATAACGCCGTGATCTTCGCCGGGCAACGTCTGCACCAGCACTTCTTTTGGAATGGCTGCCGCGGCCGCCGCCGACGAGCCGCGCGCCCGCACGCGGGCCTTCTCCGGCACTGCCGGTTCCTGATCGCGGGCGACGCGCGTGTAAGCGGAGATCGCCGGCTGCTCGTATGCGCTGGCGGTGCGCGCGGTGTAAAACTGCACGAGGAATTCGCCGATCAACTCTTCTTCGGGCTGATCGTGCACGCCGTCGAGAATGAAGAACTCCTGACCGATCAGCTTGCCGCCCCGAACCAAAAACACTTGCACGCACGCTTGGCCCTGCGAGCGCGCCGCGGCGATGAGATCCATGTCGAGCCGCGACCGCCACACCACCATCTGGCCTTCGGTGACGCGGCGCACGTGAACGATGCGATCGCGCAAGCGCGCTGCCGCCTCGAAGTTCAAATGCTCGGCGGCGTCATTCATCTCGTGCTGGAGCCGCGCGAGCAGCGAGTCCTGTTTGCCTTCGAGGAAGAGCACCACTTCGTCGATCATCGCATCGTACTGGGCTTCGCTTTGATAGCCGACGCACGGCGCGAGACAGCGCTTGATGTGATACTGCAGGCACGGCCGCTTGCGCCGGCCGTCGATCGGCTCGCGGCAGGTACGCAGCGGAAAGACCAGCCGCACCAGGTCGATCAGTTCGCGCAGCGCCTTGGCGTTGGTGTACGGGCCAAAGTAGCGCGCCCCGTCGTCTTTGACGAAGCGGGTGAAGATCACGCGCGGAAAGGGCTCGTTCGTAACCTTCAGGTACGGATAGCGCTTGTCGTCGCGCAGCCGCACGTTGAACGGCGGCTGATAGCGCTTGATGAGATTGGCTTCCAGAATCAGCGCTTCGATCTCGTTGCTCACCACGATCGTGCGCACGTCGACCACCCGCTCGACCATCGCTTGCGTGCGAATGTGGTGCGCCGCCGAGTCCTGGAAATACGACCGCACCCGGCTGCGCAACGAAACGGCCTTCCCGATGTAGAGAATCTCGCCGTTGCGTCCAATCATTTGATAGACGCCCGGCGCGTCGGGAACCTGTGCGAGCGTCTCCGGACTAACCACTGCGCGTGACGCGCTGCACCCGTCGTTGGCGCATCACGATCCACGTTATTACACTAGCCGCCACCGCGAGCACGAGCGCGATCAGCCCGGTCTTGTGCACCAGCGGCAGCACGGCGTCGATATGGCCGCCGACCGCGTATCCAAGCCAAATGAGCGGGCCGCAGAAGGCGATCGACCCGAGCGCATACCAAAGGTAGAAGTGCGCCAGATTCATTTCCGCCAAGCCGGCCGGAATCGAAACGATCCCGCGGATGAACGGAATGAAGCGGCAGACGAAGATCGCAAAGCTCCCGTAGCGTTCGAAGAACCCGTGCACGCGATCCAGATTCTCGTGGGTCAGGTGGATGTAGCGCCCAAAGCGGTCGATCAGCGGCCGCCCGCCGAACCGCCCGAGCAGATAGCCGATCGTGCCGCCGACGAGCTCACCGAGAACGGATACCAGAATTGTCAGCCAGAGGAAGGGGAGATGCCCGGTAGCGGTCAGCGCACCGGCGACCGGCATGAGAATCTCGGCCCCGACCGGGAACCCCACGTTGCCGAGCACGAGCGCGAAAAAGAGCCCGCCGTAGCCGTAGTGATCGATCAGCGAAATCGCGATCTGCTGAAAGTGTTCCACGCGCTCTCGTTACCTAGGTGCCGGCCGCTGAGTTTCGGCTTCCGCTGCGACGCAGGATCTCTGCCGCGAGGCTTCCGCCCTCCGCGCGCAGCGCGCGCAGCAGGTGTGCCGGTTCGACCGGCGCCTCGCCGGCATAGCCTTCGGCCAAAACGATGATCTTGCGGACGCGCGGCGTGACCAAAATGCCTTCCCACAGCCGGTCGTCGCCCGAGCCGAGATGGCGACGCACGTCGGCGTGCAGCTCACGCGCATCGATCCCATCGGCATCCAAGTCATGAAGAATTTGTGGATCGCGTTCTTCGAGCAGCGCCACCATCAGGTGCTCGGCACCGACGTAATAATGATTGTGATTACGGCATTCTTGTTCGGCGACGCGCAGAACGCGTAGTGAGGCCGGACCGAATCTCTCGAACAACGCAAGACCTTAGAAGAAATGGTCGGGGCGACTGGATTCGAACCAGCGACCTCTTCGTCCCGAACGAAGCGCTCTACCAAGCTGAGCCACGCCCCGACAAAACCCCCGTCTATTCTGATCATCGGCCGACCCTCCTCCTTTGCCGAGCAAGCTCGCTTTCAAGGGGAACAGACGACCTCTTTGGAACGGTCTTCCTCGCCCATGCGCTATCTCATCGTGGGATGCGGACGAGTCGGTTCCGCCCTCGCAAAGCTCCTAGACGCCGACGGTCACGAGGTGATCGTCGTCGACGAAAACCCCACCGCATTCAAGCGGCTCGGCACGAATTTCCGCGGACACGTCGTCGTCGGCACCGGGATCGACTATGACGTGCTCAAGCGAGCGGGTGCTCAGACCGCTGACGGTTTTGTCGCGGTCACCGATGGCGACAATCGCAATATCATGGCCGCCCTCATCGCCCAGCGCATGTTCAAGATCAAACGCGTCGTCTGCCGGATCTACGATCCGCCGCGCGGCCAGATGTATCGCGAGCTTGGGATCCAGACCGTCGTGCCGACCACGGTCGGCGCCAAACTCATTCGCGATACGCTGATGCAAGCGCCCTGGGATCCGGTGCATACCTTCGATTTCGGGAAGGTGACCTCGCTCTCGGCAACGGTCGACGCCGGCAGCGCGGGCAAGACGATCGGTGAGATCGAACGGCCCGGACGCATTCGCGTCGCCGCCATCCGCCGGGAAGGTTCCGGCGTGCAGGTTGCCTCGAACGATCTCGTCCTGCAAGAGGGCGATCAGATCAACGCCATCGTGGCGCCCGAGGCGATCAGCGAGTTCGCGCAGATGTTTAGCGCTTGTTCACCTGAGGCAGTTAACGCGTAGTGTTCATTCTCATCGTCGGCGGCGGTAAGGTCGGATCGTATCTCACCCGCGCGCTGATCCAGCAGAATCACGAAGTCGTCGTGGTTGAAAAGTACGACAAGAAAGCCAAAGCGCTCGACGCGCTGGTCGACCGTCAAGTCACGATGGTCGGCGACGGCGCCGACCCCACGGTGCTCGAAGCCGCCGGGGTCGCGCGGGCCGATGTCGTCGTCGCGGACACCGGCGACGATGAAGATAACCTCGTCGTCGTGCTCTTGACCAAGAAGAAATCGAAAGCGCGCTGCATCGCGCGTGTCAACAATCCACGCAACCGGTTGATCTTCGATTCACTCGATCCGGTCGATCCGGTCATCGTGATCTCCTCGACGGAGATCATTCTCGACGTGCTCAACGAGCATATCAACGCCGCTAGCTACACCGCGGCGCTGGAAACGATGCACCTCTTCGGACGCGGTAACCTCAGTCTCGTGCGCCTGAGCGTGCCGTCCGGCTCGCCTGCTGCCGACAAGAGTCTATGCGACCTTACGATGCCGCGCAACAGCGTGATCGTCGCGATCGAGCGCGACAACGACGACAGCATCGTGATTCCGACCGGTGACACGCAGCTGCGCGTCGGCGATCGCATCGTCGCGGTGGTCAAAAACGGCGCCGCCGAAAAACTGCAAGCCGTCTTCAACGCCCCTGCAGGTTCACGCGCCTAAAAAGGCAGGTGTTTCGATGATCTATCGAGTCTTATGCGCGGCGCTAGTTGCTCCGTTTCTAATCTCAATCGCAAGCGCCGCGGGTACGCGCACCGTGCGCATACAGAATGACATGACGGCGCTGATCGACGTCGGCTTCCTTCAGCCACCGAGCTCGACCACGCTTTCATCCTACGGCACGCTGCACGCGAAAACCATCCAATCCTTTAAGTTGGATGATGCCGACGCACGGATCGTCGTGAAGTCGAGCGCATGTCACGGCTCCTCGTACGCGCCGCTGCCACAACGAGCAACCACCGTCGTCATCGAAAGCGGTTGCAAACTGCTCGTCAAGTGAACTCACTTGTCATCCCGAGCGTAGCAATTGAACGCGAAGCGTTCATAAGCGTGTCGAGGGACCGACGCAACCTAGCGGTATAGCAACGTGCCTTGCCACTTGGCCGTTGTCGGAAATAGTATTTCACCGCGAGGCGCGATCATCGGTTTCGCCGGCGGCATGGACGGATTTGATGGATATCTGTGTCCGTCGAAGCTGAGCTTCGCGTAGAGGCCGGGCTGGATACCGCCGCCCGCGAGGTGGACAGCAAGGTCGGCGTGCCCTTTTGTTATGGTGTGCAGATATTCGACCGGCAATTGCACGATCGTCATGTTGCCGAGAACCTGAAACGTTGAACCGCTCGGTGTAAGCACAAGCAACCTGCAGCCTCCAGTACCACACCACCGCTGCCCGCTTACATAGACGACGACATCCTCCGTTCCGGTGACTTTATCGCGTATGGTTGCCGCGTTGTTCTATCGACTTCTCCCGCTCGAGGTACGAGATACGTCTTTAGAAAACGTTTGACTGATGCATCCGTCCGAGTGTCGCTAACTTCGATCGAAGCCGACGGTGCGTTCCCGCATATCCCGAGAGCGGCCGCGAACGTGAAAATAATCCTTGCTAACTTCATCGCTGCCCTTCCTCGCGCCGGTCAAATAAAGCCTTTGCGCAGCGCGACGACCGCGGCTTGCGTGCGGTCCGCGGCGGAGAGTTTTTCGAGAATATCGCGGATGTGCCCCTTGACCGTACCGAGGCCCATGTTGAGGGTTGCGGCGATTTCGGTATTGGCCTTGCCGTCGGCGATCAAGCGCAGCACGTCGGCTTCACGCGGCGTGAGGGGCGAGCTCGCCGGCGTCGAGTGCGCGCGCGAGGAAAAGCGCGAGAGTACCACGTGCGCAATTTGCGGATCGAAGTAAGCGCCGCCTTCGCTTGCGATACGCACGGCATCGATCAGCGTCGAAGCGGGCGACGATTTCAAACAGTAGGCGTCGGCACCGGCAGCCAGCGACGCGAGCACTTCGTCTTCCACGTCGATCATCGTCACGATCACCACGTGCGTACCGGACCCTTCCGCACGAATGCGCTGGGTCAGCGCGATCCCGTCCATGCCCGGAAGGCCGAGATCGACGATTGCGACGTCGGGCCGTTCTTTCATGATCAGCTCATAGCCGCTTATGCCGTCGGCCGCTTCGCCGATGACGTCGAAGGCAGTGAGCAGCGCGGTCTTCATGCCCTCGCGCGTGAGCGTGTGGTCCTCGACGATCGCTACCCGAATCGGTTTGTTCACGGTTTCACCCCCTCGGTTAGCGGAAGTTCGATAAAGAAGCGGCTGCCGCGATCTTCGCGCGGTTCATAGCCGGCGCGGCCGCCGTATTTCTCCGCGATCCGGCGCACGATGTAGAGTCCAAGGCCCGTTCCGCCACCCGCGCGCACCCCGCCGAATCGCTGAAAGAGCGCGGCGCGACGCTCGGCCGGTACACCGTACCCGTCGTCGGTTACGCTTACCGTCACAACGCCGTCACGCACCGTGGTTTCGACCTGCACGTAGCCGCCTTCCGGCGTCGCTTCGATCGCATTGGCGACCAAGTTCGTGAGCGCGCGGCGTATCTCGTCTTCATCGGCTTCGATGACCGCGTCCGGCGGCACTGTCTGCATCTCCAGATGCACGCCTTTCGCTTGCGCGACCGGCTGCAATTCGGCGACGGCCGGCTCGATCAACGGTCCGAATGCCTCGCGCCGGAACCGCCGTGAATCCTCGCCCGATTCGTAACGCGCAACCAGCAGCAGCGTTTCGACTAGGCGTCGCAAACTCGCTTGCGACGCTCGCGTCGTTTCGAGAATGTGCCGATAGCGCTCCGGAAGTGCCCCGTAGGCGCCGTCAAGCGCTTGACTCATCGTCACGTCCGCTGCGACCAGCGGCGTGCGCAAATCGTGTGCCAGCGCGTAGACGATGTCGCGAATGACCTCGCTGCGATTTTGCAACTCGCTGCGCCCGCGAAGAATTTCTTCGTTTTGCTCCGCCAGGCGAATGAAGAGCCGCGTCTGCTGCAGCGCGACGGCGAGATTGTCGGCGAAATCTTGCACCGCCTCCTGCTCGTCGGGCGATGGCGAACGCGCGCCCCAGCCGATGACGAGCGCAACCGAACTGCTGTCGAGCTCGATCGTCGCGACGGTCACGGACTCGCGCAGCAGCCCAGCCAACGGCTCGTTGACGCCGACGGTAATCGCCCGTCCCCGCGTGCGCGCGCCTTCGATCACCGAGGTAAGCTCCGGCGGCAGCGACTCGCGGCGCAGCGTCACCTCGTCAGCCGTCGCTTCGTAGAGGTCGGGCACCTCGAGCGACGACGCGCGCGTCACCAGCAATACATTAGGTGCCGACGTGATGCGCTTGGCCTCGCGTACCGCGTTGCGCATCACGATCTCGGTGTTCAGACTCGCCCGCACTTGCTCCATTGCGCGACGCAGCGCCCGCTCGCGGCCAATCTGACGTTCGCGCTCGTCGCTTTCACCGGCGCGCCGCGCGCTTTGCTGCGCGCGTAACGTCAACACGCCGACCAGTAAGAAGCTTGCTGCCGAGAGCGCGCGATCGCCGATCGCAATCGTGTCCCAATGGTGCCCGGCGGCCAGCCCATTGGTGTAGCCGGCAACGGCGTTGGCGATTTCCGCCAGTACGACCAGCCGAATAGTAAGCGACGGCTGCAATGCAAGCGCGGAAAGCGCAATCGGGCCGTTGAGCAAAATTGCTGCGACAAAGAGCTGTGGCGTAATGAGATCGATAACCCACGCAATCGCCAAGAGCGCGTAGCAGAGGGCAGCCATTAAGCGTGCGCTTCGCGCAGCGGGGACGCGGTTCATTTTGACGAACGGGCCGGGTTCATGGATCGATCGGCCGACGAACGCGAAGCGGCGCGACGCCGCTCCGCGGAAGAGCTTCTTCGGGAGTTTGGCGATCGCGCACGGCTGGTCATTTACGTTGCCGCGGTTCCGGGCGCCGGCAAAACGCGTCGCCTGCTCACCGACGCACGCCGCCTCCAAGGCGCCGGCAAGCGCGTCGCGATCGGCTGGATCGAAACGAAGGGACGGCCCGATCTCGAGCGCCTGGCCGAAGGGCTGCCGATCATTCCGCCGCGCATCGTCACGATCGGAACCAATCAATACCAAGAGTTCGATCTCGATGCGGCGCTGGAACGCCATCCCGATGTCATCATCATGGACGAGTTGGCGCACGACAATTTAGGCGGCGCGCGCAATGGCAAGCGCTGGCAAGATGCACTCGCGCTGCGCGCTGCCGGCATCACCGTGCTCGGCGCGTTCAACATCGCGCACCTCGAGACCGTCTCCGCGACGGCCGAGCGCCTCATCGGCTATCCGATCCGCGAGATCGTGCCGCTTTCGTTTCTCAAGACGGCCGACGAAGTGATCGCGCTCGATGCTTCGCCGGAAATCCTTCGGGAACGGTTGCAAAGCGGTAAGATCGTGCGCGACGAAGGCGACATCGCGCGCGCCGAAAGCGGCTTGTACCAAGAGTCGACGTTGACCATGCTGCGCGAGTTGCTGCTGCGCACGATCGATCAGCTGACAATCCCGACCGTCTCGGCCGCCACGGTCTCGAGTGCGGTGACGATCGTGCCCAAGGGCGTCGAGTGCGAGAGCTTCGTCCGGCGCTGCGCGCCGCTGGCTGCAGCGCTCGACTTGGCGCTCGAATTACTCCCCGATCCCGGCTGCGATCCGGACGAGGTTGCGCGGGTGGCGGCAGAATTCAATGCCGAAGTGCTGGCCGCCGAGGAACCGGAACGAATCGATTTTGCGGGATTGCGCGCGGCGCTGCTGATTCTGCCGCGCGGGAAGGTCGGCGCGCGACTAATCAACCTTCCGGTCGAACACGATATCGCGATGCTCGACGCCGATCAATCCTACATCGAGAGCACGGCGATGACGACGCCGCTCTCGGGCACGCTCGGCGACCGGATGCGCGTCGGTTACGGGAAGCTGACCGTCTACCTTGGCGCCGCTGCCGGCGCGGGGAAGACGTACGCCATGCTCGACCGCGGGCAACAGCTGCGTGCCGAAGGCGTCGACATCGCCATCGGTCTGGTCGAAACGCACGGGCGGGCCGAGACCGAAGCGATGATCGACGATCTCCCGATCATCCCGCGAAAGAACGTGCAGGCCGACGGCATCACCTATACCGAGATGGATCGCGAGGCGATCCTCGCGCGCAAGCCGCGCGTGGTGTTGGTCGACGAGCTCGCGCATACCAATGCCCCGGGTTCGCTTGCCCCGAAACGCTTCTTCGACGTGCTGGCATTCTTGCGCGCCGGGATCGACGTCATCACCACGCTCAACATTCAACACCTCGAGGCGCTCAGCGATGCGGTCTACCGGCTGACCGGCACGATCGTGCGCGAAACATTGCCAGACGGCATCCTTTCTTTAGCGGATGAGATCATCTTTATCGACGTGTCGCCGGACGCGTTGCGCGAGCGCCTGCGTGCCGGAAAAATCTATCCACCGGAGCGCATCGAACCGGCGCTCTC
The DNA here is from genome assembly GCA_963703325.1 of Vulcanimicrobiota bacterium. Taxonomy (GTDB): domain Bacteria; phylum Vulcanimicrobiota; class Vulcanimicrobiia; order Vulcanimicrobiales; family Vulcanimicrobiaceae; genus Aquilonibacter. The sequence goes on from OY969805.1 coordinate 210,684, forward strand.
AAACTTCTTCCGCATAGAAAACCTAGCAGCGTTGCGCGAACTCGCGATCCGCGAAGTGCTGCGAGCAGAAACGCGCGAGCGGATCGCTGCGCCGTTCGATCGGATTTTACTCTCGGTCGTCGGGCGACGCGAAGATCTCTTGCTGCTGCGCAAAGCCTCGCGCATGGCAGCCCGGCTCGAGGTCGATTTTGCCGTTGCCCACATCGCCGAGCGCCGCGATCGGGTCGACGAAGCGATGGTGATGGAGTTCGAGCGCGCGACGAGAGTGCTCAACATCGATTGGGTGGACGAGCGCGGCGTCGACGACGCCGCAAGACGTCTGCTCGAGATCGCTCGCTCGAAGCCGCAAACGGACATTGCCATCGGCGGCACACATCGCGCCCCGCGTTGGCCGGCGCGCAATTCGTTCGCACGCCGTCTCTTCGACAACGGTGCGCGCGAGCTGCTCGTGCTGGCTCGCCCGAAGGCGATCATCGACAACGGCGACGGCGACGCTTAATGAAGGCTCGCGAGCGCCATATTTAGCTGCAAGACATTGACGCGCGGTTCGCCGAGGATGCCGAACGTGCGCGGCGCGATCGTCCGCGCGATCAGCGCGTTCACCGTCGTGAGTGGCAGATTCCGCGCCTTTGCCACGCGCGGCGCCTGATAATAGGCGCCCTCGGGGCTGATATCCGGATCGATGCCGCTGCCGCTCGACGTTACCAGATCCATCGGGACCGGAATCGTCGCGTCGGGATTTGCCTTCTCGAGTGCGGCGATCGTTGCTCTGGTCGAATCGATCAGCTTCTTCGAGGTTGGGCCGAAGTTCGTTCCCCCCGTCTGCGTGGGATCGTAGCCCTTTCCCGCGGCCGACGGGCGGCCCTGGAAGTATTCCGGCTTCGTCCACAGTTGCCCGATGATGGCCGAGCCGACCGGTTTCCCGTTCACGTAGACCATCGAACCGTTGGCCTGCCAAGGGAACAGCACTTGCGCGATGCCCGTCATGACCAGCGGATAGATCAATCCGAACATGATCACGGTAACGAGGGTGTAGATCGCCGACGTTCCGATATGCCTGAACGTGTTGTCTTTGATTTGTTGTGCGTTTGCCATGCTATAGTGTTACCTTACGTCAAGTGAAGCGCGGCCAGAATCATGTCGACGAGCTTGATCCCGATGAACGGCAAGATGATTCCGCCAACACCGTAGACCAGCACGTTCTCGCGGAGAACCGCATTTGCGCCCCGCGGCTTGTACGCCACCCCGCGCAACGCGAGTGGTACCAGAGCGATAATGATCAACGCGTTGAAGATGACCGCCGAAAGAATCGCGCTCTGCGGCGTTGTGAGACGCATGACGTTGAGCTCGTTCATCACCGGATACGCCGTTGCAAACATTGCCGGCAGAATCGCGAAGTACTTGGCGACGTCGTTGGCAATCGAGAACGTGGTCAGTGCGCCGCGCGTCATCAGTAACTGCTTGCCGATTTCTACGACCTCGATGAGCTTGGTGGGATCGGAGTCGAGATCGACCATGTTCGCAGCCTCTTTCGCTGCCTGCGTGCCGGTGTTCATCGCAACGCCGACATCGGCTTGCGCGAGCGCCGGCGCATCGTTCGTGCCATCGCCGGTCATCGCGACGAGCCGGCCGGAATTCTGCTCGCGTTTGATCAGATCCATCTTGGTTTCAGGCGTGGCCTCGGCGAGAAAGTCGTCGACACCGGCCTCTCCGGCAATAGCCGCTGCGGTAAGCGGATTGTCGCCGGTGATCATCACGGTGCGGATGCCCATCGCACGCAAGCGATCGAAGCGCTCCCGCATGTTCGGTTTGAGAATGTCCTTCAGATGGATGACGCCGAGAATCTGCGCGTTGCGCGCAACCAAGAGCGGCGTGCCGCCCGATCGCGCGATGCGCTCGACCTGTTGTGCGAGGCCATCGACAGGCTTCCCACCCTGATCGCGCACCCACGTCGTGATCGCGTCAGGCGCGCCCTTGCGCAGCTTGGTCCCGTCGGGCAGATCGATGCCGCTCATGCGCGTGTACGCGCTGAAGGGGATGAAGGTCGCGCCGGCAGGTTCGACGTCACCGATGCCGTTCGCTTGTGCGAGCGTGACGATCGAGCGCCCTTCCGGCGTTTCGTCGGGAAGCGAGGTCAGGTAGGCGACGCGCATGGCGTCGCCCGGAGCGGCCACATCGACCGTGATGATTTCGCTCGCCCGGCGGTTGCCCAGCGTGATCGTACCGGTCTTATCTAACAGCAGTGTGTCGACATCACCGGCGGCCTCGACCGCACGCCCGCTCATTGCCAGAACGTTGCGCTGCATCACGCGATCCATGCCCGCGATGCCGATCGCCGAGAGCAGGCCTCCGATCGTCGTCGGAATTAAGCAAACCAACAGTGCGATGAGCACGGTCACCGATTGATGCTCCCCGGCATAGAGCGAATAGGGCGAAAGCGTTGCGACCGCAATTAGAAAAATGATCGTCAAACCTGCGAGCAAGATCGATAGCGCGATCTCGTTGGGCGTCTTCTGACGCTTCGCGCCCTCGACCAGGCCGATCATCCGGTCCAGGAACGTTTCGCCTGGGTTCGCCGTAATGCGGACCTCGATTTGATCCGAGATCACGCGTGTACCGCCGGTGACCGAGCTGCGATCGCCGCCGCCCTCGCGCACGACCGGGGCCGACTCGCCGGTAATCGCCGATTCGTCGACCATGGCCGCACCATGAATCACATCGCCGTCGCCCGGAATCATCTCGCCGGCCGTGACGCGCACGACGTCGCCCCGGCGCAGGTTGCTCGACGGCACGGACTCGATGCCGTCGCCCACGACCAAGTTTGCAAGCGTCTCAGTCCGCGTCCGGCGCAGCGCGTCAGCTTGCGCTTTACCGCGCCCTTCGGCTACGGCTTCGGCGAAGTTCGCAAAGAGCACCGTGAACCAGAGCCAAATCGAAATCGCAAAATCGAACCCGGCCGCTCCGTGCGTGCTCAGGTCACGCACGAAGAATACGAGCGTCGCAAGTGCGCCGACCTCGCAAACGAACATCACCGGGTTGCGCGCTTGCCAGCGCGGATCGAGCTTCTTGAAAGAATCGATGATGGCGCGGCCCAGGATCTCCCTATCGAACAGTGAGCGAGCTTTGGGGCGGCGCTCGATTCGGCGTTGCGAGAGCATTTAGAACGTTTTTCCTTGCAGCATGAGCAGTTGTTCGACGACCGGACCGAGTGCGTCGGCCGGGAAGAATGTGAGCGCGCCGACGATGACGATCGTTCCGATCAACAACGCGATGAAGACGGGGGAGTGCGTTTCGAACGTGCCTGGCCCGGCGGCAACGGCCTTCTTACCGGCGAGCGCGCCCGCTAGCGCGATCGCCGGGATGAACATACCGATGCGCCCGAAAAGCATCGCGACGCTTCCCAACAAGTTGTAGAAAACGTTGGGACCGATACCGGCAAACGCACTGCCGTTATTGCCCACCATCGACGTAAATGCGTAGAGGATTTCCGAGAACCCGTGCGGACCCGCGTTGTTCAAGGTGGCTAGCCCGATGGGCGTAACCGCGGCGATCGCCGCCGGCACCAGCACGAAGATCGGCGGCACTAGGAAGAACAGTATGGCAAGCTGCACCTCTTTGCGCTCGATCTTCTTCCCGAGATACTCCGGCGTGCGTCCGACCATCAAACCGGCAATAAACACCGTGAGCACGATCATCATCAACATACCGTACATACCGCTGCCGACGCCGCCGAAGATGATCTCGCCGAGTTGAATGTCGACGAGCGGAACCAGACCGCCGAGCGGAGTGAAGGAATCGTGCATCGCGTTCACGGCGCCACACGACGTCACGGTGGTCATCGTCGCGAAAAGCGCCGAGGCTGCCACACCGAAGCGGACCTCTTTCCCCTCCATGTTGCCGCCGGCGACACCCAAGCTATGAACGATCGGGTTACCCGCGGCCTCGCTCGAATAACAGACGGCAAACATAGCCAGGAAGATGATCGACATCGTAGCGAGGATTGCCCAGCCCTGGCGCTGGTCTTTCACCATTCGCCCGAACGTGTACGTGAGCGCGGCACCGATGAGGAAGATCGAGAAAAGTTCGAAGAGATTACTAAGCGGAGTCGGATTCTCGTTCGGCGAGGCAGAGTTCGCGTTCACGAAGCCGCCGCCGTTCGTTCCCATGTCCTTGATCCACTCTTGCGACGCCATCGGGCCCTGCGTGATCGTCTGCTTGAATCCTTCGATCGACACGACGTTCGTGTACGCATGAAAGTTCTGCGGCATGCCTTGCCACACGAGCAGCAGCGATCCAACGATGCAAATCGGAAGAAAGACGTAGAGCATGCAACGAGTCAGGTCGGCCCAAAAGTTGCCCAGCGTCGCGATCGTGGTTCGAGCGATACCGCGGAAAAGCGCGATTGCAAGGCAGATGCCCAGACCCGCCGATACCCAGTTGTGCCACGCGAGACCCATCATCTGCGAAAGGTAGCTCATCGTGCTCTCGCCCGAGTAGAACTGCCAGTTCGTATTCGTCAGGAAGCTGACCGCCGTATTCCACGCCAGATCGGGAGCGAGGTTGCCGAATCGCTGCGGATTGAGTGGCAGCCACGCCTGTGTACGCAAGAGCACGTACAAATAGATCAGGCCGACGACATGAAAGCCGAGTACCGCGAAGAGATAGACGTACCACGGCATCTCCTGCTTCGGATCGATCCGACAGATGCGGTACACCAGGTTTTCGATCGGCACCAGGACCGGCGACAAAAACGTACGCTCGCCGCCGAACACGCGCGCCATATAGGCGCCGAGCGGTTTGACGAACAGCAGAACTAGTCCGAAAATGACCAGCGCTTCGACCCAGCCGACGACGGTCATCAGAGCACCTCGCAACCGACGACGTAGCGGTCGAAAATTACGAAGAGAACTATGCCGAGGACGATGATCCCTAGCTCGAGCAGCATGCAGTGACTCCTAGAATTTTTCGGGGCGGAGCATCGCGTACAACAGGTACGCGAGACCCGCGATAGTGAGCAACAGGCCCAAGATGTCGTCGAACGCCATAACGCTCTCACGATACGCTGGTCGCATCGCCGTCGCCAGCCGCCGAACGGATGATCCATTCGGACGCCGGCAGCCGTCGGGTTCATCCCTCCGGCGGATGGCGCGCGAAGCTCGTGAGGACTATGATCGCTGGCGATGATTATTCTTGCCTCGCTTTTGGCCGCGGCACTTGCCGCGTCGCCATCTCCCTCGCCCTCTCCGTCGCCGCCGAGCGATCCCTGCGGATCGATTCTGAGCATCGTCACGCGTCCCACGGTCACGACCGGCGTATGTACCGTGCGCGCGCACAAGGTGTTGCTCGAAAACGGCTACACCAACACAACGGTCACCGGACCGGGGGGCGGCCAGAGCGTGAGCTACCCGCAGTCCTTCCTTCGGATCGGCACGGGTGATTCGCATCTCGAGTTCGCGATCAGTCCGCCGTCATCGAACGCAAGCAGCGTCGGCGGCGCAGCCGTCGGCGGGACCAGCGACGTGAACTTTGGCGCGAAATATGAACTCGGCTACAACGCGAATGCCGTGTGGGGTGTAAACGCGCAGGTTTCGACGCCCTCGGGCAGCCGCGCTTTTACCGCGGGCGGCGCGCAGTATACGGGAAACTTCAACTGGGGCTACACGCTCAATTCGGAATTCTCGCTCGCAGGCACGCTGGGATTCAACTCACTCGCAGGCTACAACGCGAGCGGGGACGTCGCACACTACTTCGCCTTCATTCCGAGCATGGAACTCGAGGCGTCGCTCCCGGCGAATTCGCAACTCTTTGCGGAATACGCCTATTTCACGCAAGCCGGTGTTGGGCTGGGTTCACGCAGTCTCTTCGATTTCGGCTACCAGAAAGATATCGGCCCGCACGTGCAGTTCGACGTTGAGTACGGCATCCAGCCGACCGTGCTAAACGGCCAGCAGGTGCACTACGTCGGCGCCGGCCTGTCGTTCATGACCTAGCCGCGCCTACGCGCAGCTCTGGCTACCACCGGAGGCACGGTAAACCCCGCCGAGATGATCGTCGCCAATGCGACCGCGAAAGTCGCCGCGATGATCGTTTCGCGCTGTGCCACGCCGGGCGGCAGCGCGATTGCGAGCGCGAGCGAAAGCGCACCACGCATTCCCGCGACGCGAACGACGTCGAGCCACTCGCGCGGGTAGCCGGTGGGTAACAGCAAACCCGCGACAGCGAAACGCGCTACAAGCACACCGGCGAGCGTGGCAACCACAAAGGCGGGGTTGCGCGTGACGATTGCGATATCCAATGCCGCGCCGACGAGAAAGAACACGATTGCGTTGGCGATGAACGCGGCAACGTCCCAGAAGCGGTTAACGTCCTCGGCAACGGTCAGGCTGATCCACCGCCGCTCGAACCAGCGCAACGCAATGCCGCAGGCGATCGTCGCAAAGATGCCCGAGCAGTCCAACCGGTCCGCGGCGAAATACGCAACATACGCGCACAAGCCGGTCGCAACGATCTGCAAGGCATCGTTGCTGCGGTTGCGAAGCGCGGTTGCAGCGATAAACGCGACCGCGATGCCGATCGCAATGCCGCCCGCCACACCGGCGACCGCGACCACCGTGATCCGCGCGACACCTTCCGCGCCAACCGAGCCTGCGAGCACGGCAACCAGGACCGCGCGGTAGAGCGCCACCGCGACCGCGTCGTTGAAGAGTGACTCGCATTCAACGATCGTGCTGAGCAGCGAGGGTACGCGCATACGCCGGAAGACCGCGACCACCGCAATCGGATCGGTCGCTGCGAGAATCGCGCCGGTGAGCAAACCCGTCCGCCACGGTACCTGCACGATGGCGAGCGCTCCGGCAATGAGCAGCGCGGTGAGGAGCACGCCCGGAACCACCAGCGTCGCAATCGCCGGCCACACCCGAAGCATGGCTCGATAGCGCAGGTTCCACGCCGCCTCGAAGAGCAGCGCGGGCAACAGCACATACAGCGTCGCATGACCAAATGCATACGTCAAACGGCCCGGCTCGATCTCGCCATAGCCGATGCCGGCAAGCACGAGCACGATGATATGCCAAAGCTTCACAATGCGTTAATGGGTGTGGGTGAAGTTCCCGACCGCGACGCGGGCTCGACGTAGCGCTTCGATGACCCGCCGCATGCCAATCCCCGTGCGGGGGCGTCCGACCGTATCGAAATACCACTCCGGATCGATGTTCAGCGTGCGCGTTTGAATCATCGCAACCGGTGTATCGGAGAGGAACGTTTGCATAGCGTGCACTTCGTTCGCATCATCGGTGACGCCCGGATGCGTCAGCAGATTCAAACTTACGCGCAAACCACGGCGCACCGCCAGTCGAATCGAATCGAAGACGTCGTCGAGCGTGTAGCCGATTGGGCGGTAGTAGGCCGCGTAGACGTGCGGCCGGAACGAGTTGAGGCTGACGCGCACGGCATCCAATCCAGCATGGATACATCGCTCGAGCGCGGTCGGCATGCTGCCGTTGGTGTTGAGATTGATCGTGCCGTTTGACCGCACCAAGCGTATCCGCCCGATCGCGCCGGCGATCGCCATCGACCGGAGCAGCGGCTCTCCCTCGCACCCTTGACCGAATGACACGATGCCGTCGGGTACGCGTTCCAAATGATGGATTGCGACGCGCGCCAGCTCGTCCGCACTCGTTTCATACGCGATGCGCGTTTGCGGCGAGGGCAATCCGGCATCGGGTTCTTGTTCTGAGATACAACCAACACAGCGCGCATTGCATTTCGGCGAAACCGGAAGTGCCGCTTCGCCGCGTTCGAGAAAAACGTTCTGCGCGGTAAAACATCCATACTCACGCGAACAAAGCGCGACCTGTGCGAGCACCGCGTTGCCGGGATCGCTGCGCACGCGCGCGTCTAAGATCGTCTCCAACTCACCGGCGGCAAAGCTCCGCGGTTGCCAATCCTCGCTCTCGTCGGTTTTCATCGCGGCCACGTAGAGCTCATCGTCGACCTCGCACGCGAACGTGTAGCCGAAAAGCGGCAACGCCGGGGCGCCGTCTTCCCGCTCGTAGGCGGGAACGAGCAGACGCGTGTACCCGGCGGGAAGCATGACCGCGAGCGCAAAGCGGCCGCGCATTGCGCCCCATGTCGTAAGCGCGCGGCGCCCCGGAAGAATCATCTGCACGGTTCCGGGTGGCGCGGGAATCAGTTCGTCCGGTTGCACTTCGCGCACGATGCCGCCGTCACCGAGCGGCGTACGTGACGGGTCGTAATAAATGCGTCCCGCTTTGTCGCAATACGCGAGTCCAATCATACTTCGGTATCGAAAACGTGAACCGCCGGTCCGGTCATGTAGGCGTGCCCGTTGCCGTTCCATTCGATCGTGAGCTCGCCACCTGGAACGCGCGCCAATACCGGGCTCGATACGTCGCCGCGCACGATAGCCGCAACGGCGCTGGCCACGGTTCCGGTCCCGCAGGCCATCGTCAAACCCGCTCCGCGCTCGTAGTGACGCACTCGTAACGTGCTCGGACCCTCGGGCTCGACTAGGTGAACGTTGATGCCGCCGGGATAGCGCGCATCCGTTTGCGCCGCCTCACCGATCGTCACGAGATCGAATGCGCCGATCATCTCGCGGAACAGGACCAGGTGTGGGTTGCCGACCACCACCAGCGCGCTGTGCGGCTCGGCTCCCTCGACGGTCACGAATTGCGGCTCTCCGACATCGACGCGCACGCGATAGACCTCACCGCGCTCGAGGACCTCGGTCCGGATGAGGCCGCCGATGGTATCGATCGTCTGCGCTGCGCCTTCGCCGCGCTCGTCGAGATAGCGCGCAACGCAACGGACGCCGTTGCCGCACATTTCGGCCTCGCTGCCGTCGGCGTTGATGACCCGCATTGAGAGCGGCGCGCGATTCGAAGTCCCAATGAGCAGTACGCCGTCGGCGCCGATACCCGCGTGGCGATCGCACCAGCGCAACGCAAACTCGCGAGCATTGTCGATGGCTTCGGTGCGTGCATCTAGGACGATGAAGTCGTTGCGCGCCCCGTGGTACTTACTGACCGTTCTCACTGAGCGCAACCGCGGCAGCGGGCGAAATCGTCGAGATCGCGTGTTTGTAAATCAGATGCGTTTTGCCCTCGTACTCGAGGAGTACGGTAAACGGGTCAAAACCCTTGACGGTTCCGCGTAATTGAAATCCATTCATCAGATAGACGGTCACGGCGGTTCCGCCGCGCCGGCATTCTGCGAGGAAGCCGTCTTGTAGACTGCCGGGCATACCTCTTTGCTGTTTACGGCCAGCCGAGCTTTTCCCTTGCCGCCGCTTCGATTCGCTCGGGCGGAAGCCACGTGATGCCCGGTTCGGCACGAAACCACGAACGTTGACGGCGCGCATAGCGGCGCGTTGCGCGCGCGAGCGCCGCGCGAAGCTCCTCGCGCGTACTCCATCCGTGCAAATACGCGAGCGCTTGCGGATAGCCGACAGCGTTTGCCGCAACCGCCGCCGCACCGATGCGCTCCGCCTCGTCGAGCAATCCTGCGGAGAGCATCGCGTCGGCGCGATGTGCGATGCGCTCGTCGATCGCATCGAGCGGCACGTCGAGCGCGAGCTTGAGGAATGGAATTCCGGCAGAGCGCAGGGTTTCTCCGGCGGTCGCATCGGAGGCCGCACTTTTCGGCGCCAGCGCGATTTCGAGCGCGCGCAGGATGCGATAGGCGTCGTTGCGATCGAGGGCGGCGGCGCGCTGCGGATCGCGCGACGCAAGCCATTCCCAGAGCACCGGCGCGTGATGCGTGCGCGCTTCGCGCGCGAGGCGATCGCGCAGCACGTCGTCGTGTTGCGGCGCAAGCGCGACGTCGCCGGTGAGCGCGCGGAGGTAGAAGCCCGTACCGCCGGTAACGATCGCACGACGTCCGCGCGCGGCGATCGACTCGATCGCGCGGACCGCGTCACGCGAATAGCGCGCTGCCGAGTATCGCTCGTACGGATCGAGAAAAGCGACCAGATGGTGCGGCACGGCTTGCAGCTGCGCGTCCGTGGGTGCAGCCGTGCCAATCGGCATCCCACGGTAGATCTGCCGCGAGTCCGCGCCGACGATCTCGGCGTCGAAACGGCGCGCGAGCTCGATCGCGAGCGCAGTCTTTCCCGATGCGGTCGATCCGGCGAGGATCAGCACCCCGCTCCCCATCAGATGCGTTTGAACATTTTGGCGATCTCGTCCGGAGGCAGTCGCACTATGGTTGGGCGTCCGTGCGGGCAGTGCATCGGATTCGCACACACCGCGAGCCGTTCGACCAAACTGGTCATCTCGTCAGACTCCAAGCGTTCGCCGGCGACGGTCACCGAATGGCAGGCCAGCGAGGCCCAAATCCGTTCGCGCACACTGCGCTGCTTGGGTTCCTCGGAAAGGTCGTCGAGGAAGCCGGCCACGTCGAACGGACGCGCGCCATAACCGCCGGGGGTTGCGGTGATACGGTACGTGCGTTCACCGAATGGTTCGATCTCGAGGCCGCCTTCGCGCAGTGGTTCGAGTGCGCGCTCGAGGGCAAGGTTTTGTTGCGCGTCGAGCTCGACGGTGATTGGCACGAGCAGCGGTTCGCTGGGCGCGTGCTCGCGCGCTCGTTCGACGATCGACTCGTAGGCGATCCGTTCGTGGGCCGCGTGCTGATCGAGCAGCAGCAGCCCCTCGCCGTCGCTTGCGAGGATGTACGTACGGTGCAGTTGCGCGAGCACGCGCATGCGATGTCTCGGCACATCGCTTGCATCGCCAAGTGGCGTCTCAAAAAGCGCCTGCACGTGCGGTAGCGACATATCGATGCTCGCCGGCGCCGCCGAGACCACGCGCGTACCAGTCGCGTCCACGAATCGCGCCGTGGCGTGATGCTGCAGCGTCGCCGCAATTGCGCGCCTTACGGCGTCGAAGACTTGCGGGCCGTAACGCAAACGCACATCGCTCTTGGTGGGATGGACGTTGGGATCGACGTGTTCGGGCGGCAAATCGAGCATCAGCACACCGTACGGCTGACGGCCGATCATTGCAAACGTCGCGTATCCGGCCGTCCACGCACCGGCTAGGAGCGTACTGCGCAGCAGCCGTCCGTTGACGAACAGCAACTGCATACGGCGATCGCCGCGATCGTGGCCCGGCGCACTGATGAACCCGCGCAAGCTCCCGTCGAGCATGCGCGCCGCGTCGGTTTCGAGCGGAATGAGTGTCGCCGCCGCGTCGCGCCCGAACACCATCGCCAAACGTTCGCGCGGATCGGCGGTCGACGGTAAGACCCACACCTCTTTGCCGTCGTGACGCAGAACAAACGCGACGTGCGGGTAGGCGAGCGCAAACGTCGAGAGCCAGCTCGAGATACGGCCGAACTCGGCCGCGGCGCCCTTCATATATTCGCGGCGCACAGGAAGATCGGCGAACAGCTCGGTCACGATCACGCGCGTACCCGGCGCCGCGGCGACCGGCTCGGCGGCTCCTGACCGCTCCGCGTGCGCAACCACGCGCGAACCGACCTGCGCGGACGGCGTGCGCGACTGCAGTTCGAGATTGGCAACGGCCGCAATCGACGCGAGACCCTCGCCGCGAAAGCCGAGCGTCGCGACCGATTCCAGATCCTGCGCGCGCACCAGCTTGCTCGTCGCATGACGCAAAACCGCGAGCGGCAATTGATCGGCCGCGATGCCGTCACCGTCGTCGATTACCTCAATGCGTTCGGTTCCGCCGCGCTCGAGCACCACGGTCACGCGGGTCGCGCCCGCATCGACGGCGTTCTCGACTAGCTCCTTGACGATTGATTGCGGCCGTTCGATGACTTCGCCGGCAGCGATCTGCCCGACGGTGACCGGATCGAGAAGTGCGATCACAGGAACGAAAGCTGCTCGTCGGACGTACCGGCCTTCGGCATCCGTCGCCGCAGCGGCGCCGTTGCCTCAACGTCGGGCGCTCCGGAGATTGCATCGGCGATCTCCTGCGCGCGCTCGACCACGGCGGGCGGCAATCCAGCCATGCGCGCAACTTCGATGCCGAACGAACGCGACGAGCTCCCCGGCTGGACGCGATGCGAAAAGACCGGCGCGCCGTCACGCGCCGTATTTTCAACGGCGGTAATGTGATAGTTGGCGACCAGCGGCCAGTGATCGGTCAGTGCGCACAGCTCGTGGAAGTGCGTTGCGAAGAGCACCATCGGCGATTGCCCCTCGAGGCCGAGCAGATATTCGCAGATCGCCTGCGCGATCGAGAGGCCGTCGATCGTCCCGGTGCCGCGGCCGACTTCGTCGATGAGCAGCAGCGAGCGGCGCGTGCTGCGGCGCAAGATATTTGCCGCCTCCGCCATCTCCATATAAAAGGTTGATTGGCCCGAGGCCAGGTCGTCGCCGGCGCCGATACGGGTGAAGATGCGGTCGACGATGCCCAGTCGCATCGCACGCGCGGGTACGTACGAACCGATCTGCGCCATGATCGTGAGCAACCCGGTCTGACGCAGATAGGTCGACTTGCCGCCCATGTTCGGTCCGGTCAGAAGAATGAAGCGATGCCCATCGGGATCGAGCCGCAGATCGTTTGGAACGAAGTGCGCGTGGAGCACTGCTTCCATTACCGGATGACGGCCATCGTCGATACGAATGGTGCTCTCATCCACGAACTCCGGGCGCACGTAGTCGCGCTCGGCCGCACATTGGGCGAGGGCCGCGAAGACGTCGATCTGCGCGACGGCCTCGGCCGTAGCCAGCAGGTCGTCGGTGCGCAACGCGACCCGCTCGAGCAGATCGGCATACAGCCGCTCTTCCATGCGTTGCTGACGTGACTGTGCGGTCGTTATCGCAAGTTCGAGGTCTTTGAGTTCCGGCGTGATGTAGCGCTCGCCGGTGGTGAGCGTCTGTTTGCGCACGTAGTCGGCGGGAACGTTCGCGGCTTGGGCCTTGCTAATCTCAATGGCGTAGCCAAACGCGCTCGCATACTTGATGCGCAGCGACTTGATCCCGGTGCGCTCTCGCTCGCGTTCTTCTAATGCCGAGAGGCTGGCGCGCGCGTCGGTTCGTAATGCTACGCACTGCGCGAGTTCGCTGTCGGCTTCCGGACGAATCACGCCGCCGTCGACGAGCTGCGCCGGCGGCTCGTCGACGAGCGTTCGCACGAGATCGTCGTAGAGTTCGCTGAAATCGCCGGCTGCCGCGACGATCGCGGCCAGAGCGGGCGGGGCAACCTGCGGCAACGGGCGCAAGATGTCGAGCGTGCGGCGCAGCGACGCCAAGTCCCGCGGGAGTGCCCGGCGGAAGCGCACTTTTTGCGCGATACGCTCCAGATCGAAGCACCCCCCGAGCAACTCGCGCACGGCGGCGCGACGCGCATGCTCGTCGATCAGCGTTTGCACGGCGTCTTGCCGTGCGACGATTGCCTCACGCTGCACCAGCGGCGCGAGAATCCAGCGACCGAGCATCCGCGATCCCATCGACGTCGCGCACAGGTCGAGCGTCACGAGCAACGTCGCGCGCGGGTTTTGACCCTGCGCTCGCACGAGTTCGAGATGTTTGCGCGTCGATGGATCGAGCGCCAGGAAATTGCGGTAACGGTAGAAGTCCACCGCGCGGAGGCTCTCGATGCCGGCTGCGATTGCCGTACGCTTGATGAACGCTCCGAGCACGTCGAGCGCGCGATGCATCCCGGTCAGCTCGTCTGACGAGAAGCCGTCGACGAAGCGGCGCTCGCGCACCTCGACCAATCCGAGTGTCGGTGCGGCGATACGCGCGCCGGTCGCCTCCATGGCGCTCGTCATCGCGGCCCGCGCACCGGCGGGCAAGTCCGCGACGATCTCGGATGGAGCGATGCGGGCAAGCTCGGCAAGGAGCTCATCGTATGCACCGTCGCCGCAGAGGGCGGTCGCGGCGGCGTGTCCGGTCGAGATATCCGCGTAGGCGAGCGCGAACACGTCGTCGACCGCGGTTACGGCTGCGAGGTAGTTATGACTCTTGCCGTCGAGCAGCTGCTCTTCGATCAATGTGCCGGGCGTCACGATGCGCACGACGTCGCGACGCACCAGCTTGTTCGGCACCGGTGCTTCGAGCTGCTCGGCGAGCGCGACGATGAACCGCTGCGCGACCAGTTTGTGCAAATAGCCGGTCAACGCGTGATGCGGCACCCCGGCCATTGCGACGCGCCGTCCGCCGCCGGATTCCTTGCTGGTCAGCGCGATCTGCAGCGCTTGCGCGATCGTCTGCGCATCGTCGCCGTAGGCTTCGTAGAAGTCGCCGACGCGTGAGAGTAAGATCGCTTCGGGATAGCGCGTCTTCATCCCGAAGTACTGCTCGAGCATCGGCGAGTACTTAACGGCGTCGCTCACCTATGAGTCGCCTGTGTCACTAGCCGGCAATCAAATCAATGACCGGACGCTCCACCGTCACCCCGGCGTCGTCATAGCGCTGTGCACGGCGCACGATCGTGCCCATGGCGCCCCACACATGTGCGGTTTCGATTTCGATATCGAGCCACGGCTCACGCGCGTAGACGGCTTCGGCGTAGTCGGCCGGCATCGGCGCGATCACCGTCACGTTGTCGAGCGCCTTGGCAGCGAGCCTGGTTGGATCTTTCTTCGATGGGCCCACGATCAGCGCGCGTACCGTCGTGCCGATCTTGCGGTCGTGATAGGCGCGCGTCGCTGCATTTTGGGCGTCGATCAACCGTTTGAACCGCGGCGCCGACACGTCACCGGGAACCTGCTCGAAGCGTGCCGCCGGCGTACCGCGACGAATAGAATAGATGAACGTAAACGCATTGGCAAACGCGCCGCCCTCGACCAGCTCCATCGTAGCCTCGAAATCCGCGTCGCTCTCCCCCGGAAAGCCGACGATGATGTCGGTCGTGACCGCCCAGTGCGGCAGATAGCGGCGAAACAGGCCGAGCTTCTCTTCGAACTGCGCGCGCGTATATTTACGGTTCATGCGGCGCAGCATCGCGTCGCTACCGGATTGCAGCGGCAGGTGCACGCGCGGGTTCAAGTGCGGCACCATCGCCAAGTCGGCGACGATCTTTTCGCTGAAGTCTTTTGGGTGTGGCGAAATGAACGTGAGACGTTCGAGTCCCGGCAATGCCGCGACCGCTTTGCAAAGATCGCCGAAGTCTTCGCCGTTGGCGGGATCGCGCCACGCGTTGACCGTCTGTCCGACCAACATCACTTCGCGCGCACCGTTCGCCAGGTGCGTTTGGACTTCGGCTAGGATCTCGCGCATTGGGCGATGGTCGAAGCGACCGCGCACATGCGGCACGATGCAGAACGTACAATAGTACGAACACCCGCGCTGGACGGTCACGAACGCACGCAGATGCGAGAATGCGTCGACCACCGCGTCCGCGGTGCCGCCCATCGCGCGATAGAGTTCTTCGTCGCTAGCGCCTTCGTCCGACGGTTCATCCGGGAGCGACGGTTGCCACGCCGCCAACTGGTCGCCGAGTTCGACGAGTTCTTTCGTGCCGAACACGGCGTCGACGTGCGGCGCGAGCTTCTGCATCCGATCGCGATCCTGCTCGGCGAGGCATCCCATCACCACCAGCCGCACCTGCGGATCGCGCTCCTTGAGCACTTTGAAATGATTCATGCGCCCGTACGCGCGGCGTTCGGCGTTGTCGCGAACCGTGCAGGTATTGAGCACGAGCACGCTTGCCTCTTCCGCTTTGGTCGCGATTTGGTAACCGGCGGTCACAGCGCGGTCGGCGATGTACTGGGAGTCGGCTTCATTCATCTGACAGCCGAAGGTTTCAATATATATTCGAGCCATCTGTGTTCGACCGGCCTCCGGCCGGGCGCACATCCTGTGCTCCGAACCTCGACCCGCATCCTGCGGGTGGGTGGCTCTAGCACCGGTTACGAAAGGAGAGCCGGTGCAAGAGACTCCGACCCCGGCGGCGCCGATGCTCCGTCCGGCGACCATCGCAATCGTCGGGCGGCCGAACGTCGGCAAGAGCGCCCTCTTTAATCGCCTGATCGGTCAGCGCCTGGCAATCGTGGAGGATACGCCGGGCGTGACGCGCGACCGGCTCTACGCGCTATGCGAGTGGCGTGGCCGC
The DNA here is from genome assembly GCA_963703325.1 of Vulcanimicrobiota bacterium. Lineage (GTDB taxonomy): Bacteria > Vulcanimicrobiota > Vulcanimicrobiia > Vulcanimicrobiales > Vulcanimicrobiaceae > Aquilonibacter. The sequence continues at coordinate 226,733 of OY969805.1, forward strand.
ACGTTTAGCATGGTCGATACCGCCGGCATCGATCCCGATGCCGATACCGCGCACGGCGAAGTCTTTGCCGAAGCAACGCGCCGGCAAGCCGAAGCCGCGGCGCAAGAAGCCGATGCCATCGTCTTCGTGGTCGACGCGCAAACCGGATTGAACCCGCTCGATCAGGAGGTCGCACAGATTTTGCGCGCAACGCGGCGGCGCATCGTGCTGGTCGCCAACAAAGCTGAGTCGCCGAGTGCGCTTGCGTCGGTCCACGGTGAATTTAGCCGCTTGGGTTTCGGCGAACCGGTTGCGGTATCGGCGATCCACGGCGAAGGCACCGGCGATCTGCTCGATCGCGTGGTCGAGTTGCTTCCGCCGGATGCACCCAATGCCGTTGCCGGCGACGAGCTTGCGCTCGCGATCATCGGCCGTCCCAACGTCGGGAAGAGTTCGTTGCTCAACGCGCTGCTCGGCGAGGAACGCGCGATCGTTTCCGAGGTTCCCGGCACGACGCGCGATACGATCGATACGCTGCTGCACTGGCACGATCGCACGATCCGGCTGATCGACACGGCCGGCGTGCGCAAGAAACCCGAAGCGCACGGCGCGATCGAATATTACGCGGCGCTTCGTTCGCTCAAAGCGATCGCGCGCTGCGACATCGCCCTGCTCGTGTTCGACTCGATGGTCGGCGTCACGGCGCAAGATCGCCGGCTGGTGGGCCTTGCGCTCGAAGAACGCAAGGGGCTGATCATCGTCGGCAACAAGTGGGACCTCGCGCGCGAGCAACAGGGCGAATATAGCCAGAACGAACTTGCCGACGTGATCCATGACTTGATCCCGTTCGCGCGCTTTGCGCCGATCACGTTTCTCTCGGCCAAGACCAAGCGGCGCCTCGGAAGTTTGATGCCGGTCGTCACTCGCGTCGCGGAAAATCTCGATCGCCGCATCCCGACCGCGCAGCTCAACGCGCTGATTCGCGACGCCGTGCTTGCCCATCCGCCGCCGGCAATCAGTGGAAAGCTTTTCAAAGTCTACTACGCGACACAAGCCGCCGTTCATCCGCCGCTGTTTATCTTCTCGTGTAACGATCCCGATCTCGTCCAGCCGTCGTATAAGCGCTTTCTCGAAAACACAATTCGCCAGCACGTCGATTTTGAAGGTGTGCCGCTGACACTCGAATTTCGTCCTCGCCGCGAGAATGAGGCGCGCGAGGAATGATCGTGCTCGAGGCCGCGCTCACCGTGGCCGGCGCGTTTCTCGTCGGATCGATTCCGTTCGGCTATTTGATCGGCCGCTTTGCATACCGCACCGATCTGCGTCAGCACGGATCAGGCAACATTGGCGCGATGAACGCCTTACGCACGCTCGGCAAGAAAGGCGCGGTCGCCGTCTTGCTCTTCGATGCCGGGAAAGGCGCGCTGGCCGTCCTTGCAACGGCCTACATCTTTGGCTTGCAATCGCCGCTTCCGAGCGTCGCCGCAGCATGTGCCGTGATCGGACACTGCTTCTCGCCGTGGCTCGGCTGGAAAGGCGGCAAAGGCGTCGCGACCGCGTTCGGTGCGATCTTCGCACTGTGCTGGGCGGCCGGATTCGTTTGCGTCGGTGCGTGGCTGTTGGGCGCGCTGCTCTTTACACGCTATTCGTCGGTTGGATCCATGCTCGCCATGGTGGTCGCACCGTTCGCGCTCTTCTTTTTTACGCGCTCGGAGTCGCAAGCGCTTTTCGGAATTTTTCTCGCGCTTTTCATCGTGTGGACACACCGCGCGAACATCGTACGATTGCGCGCGGGAACCGAGGGACCGATAAAGCTATTCGAGCGCAAGGCCTAAGGCCGTCTTCGATGGCGGAATCAACAGGGCTTTGCTCGGCGCGACCCGTATAGACGCGGGTCATGATTTCCTCGAACGATCTCCGTAACGGCGTCACGATCCTGGTCGACGGCAACCTCTGGACCGTCATTGAGTTCCTCCACGTCAAACCCGGTAAGGGCGCGGCCTTTGTCCGCACGCGCCTCAAAAACGTGAAGACCGGCACCACCCTCGAGCGCACCTTCCGTGCCGGCGAGAAGCTGGAGCGCGCCACCGTGGACAACCGCCAGATGCAGCTCCTATATAATGATGTCGAGGGATTCCATTTCATGGATCAGGAGTCGTTCGAGAACATCACGATCCAGCGGGAAGTGATCGGCGACCCGGCGGATTTCCTCAAAGACGGCATGGTCGTCGACGTACAACTGCACGAAGGTGTGCCGATCGGCGTCGATCTTCCCGCGCACGTTGAATTGCGGGTCGTCGAGACCGATCCTGGATTTAAGGGAGATACCGCGACCAATACGGGCAAGCCGGCCAAGCTCGAAACCGGTGCCACGGTCAACGTGCCGCTCTTCGTGAACCCGGATGACGTGATAAAAATCGACACACGCGACCGCCGGTATATTGGACGCGTGAACGCCTAATTTATGTAGGGAGGCACCATGTCCGCTCGCGCGCAGACGCTCCTCATCGCTCTATCTCTTGGTGCGATAGCAAGCGCGATTGCGCTGGTGCTCCTACTCGTCAAGAAAGACGACATTCCGCTCTTCCACCGCGTCACCGACCTGCAGTCGCACTACGCGGCGGTCAACGCCTCGACCCAGCTCGGCTTCGGCACGCCGTGGTACGACAGTACCGACAACAAGAACGACAAGATCGTCATCATTCCGATCGATGAAGTCACCTTTGGCAGTAACGTGCCCGACCTGCATCAGTACCCGTTGCCGCGACACGTCTACGGTACGATGCTCAAGCGTCTGGCCGCCGCCGGTGCCAAGGCGGTCGCGATCGATATCGATTTTATCGAACCATCCGCCGATCCGTCGCAGGACCAGGCGTTTGCTGCAGGTCTACGCACGGTTCCGACGATTCTCAACTTTCTGATCGACACCACGAGCACCGGGCAGGTCGGTATCGAATTGCCGTCGCCGACCTTGCTGCCGTACGCCAAGGGCATCGGCTACTCGTCGGTCGACTTTCCCGGCAACACGCTTACCGGTCAGCGCATGGTGATTCACACCGGATCGAGCGGTCAATATAGCAACCGCACCTTCTACGCGCTCGCTGCAGCCGTGGTCGAACAATACACCGGCAAGAAACTCGACCTCGCGTCGCTTCCGACCGACGAGGACGGCCGCTTTCTCCTGGTTGTGCCGCGCTATTCGCTCAAGCAGGTCACGACCGATCACGGGCAACAGGTCGAAGAGCATACGCAGGATTTCGTCGACAATCAGCTCTCGTTCTCCGACGCCTACTCCGAGTCGATTCCCGATTTGAAGACGGCGGTCAACGGTGCGCTGGTCTACATCGGCAACACCGCGCAAGCGCAGGGCGACTTCGCGCATACCGCGCGCAGCGCCGAATTCCCCGGCCTCTTCGCCAACGCACGTCTGGCCGACCAGCTGATGCGCCACATCTACATCACCGAGGCGCCACCTTGGCTCGAGATCGCGCTGATCGTGATCCTGCCGCTGCTCATCGCGCTAGCATTCAACTTCATGAAGACGACGTATGCGATCGTGATCTCGCTCGCCTCGACCGTCGTCTACGGGTATCTCAACGAAGCGCTCTTCGTTACCAGGCTCTATTGGCTCGATCTCGTCCACGTGGTGATCGCGATGGTCGCGGCAACGCTCTTCGTCGGGCTCTACCGCGTGCTCTATGAGGCCGCGCAGCGTCGCATGGTGACCAATCTGTTCGGCATGCACGTCAGCCCCGCGATCGTCAGCGACATCCTTTCCCACGAAGACCCGCGCAACGCGCTCGCTCTCAAAGGTAAGAAAGTCAAGGCCACGATCTTCTACAGTGACATTCGCGGCTTCACCGCCATGTCGGAAAACATGACGCCGGAAGAAATTTACAACCAGCTCAACGAGTACTTCGAAGAGATGTGCGCGATCATCTTTCAGTACGGTGGCTACGTCGACAAGTTCATCGGCGACTGCGTCATGGCGGTGTTCTCGGCTCCCTATCAAACCCCGGACGACGCGAAGAATGCGGTCCTTGCCGCGGTCGCGCAGCAGAAAAAAATTCTCGAGCTCGCCGAAAAATGGAAGGCCATGGGCAAGCGCGAGTTCACCGTCGGGATGGGCGTTAATACCGGCGACGTAGTCATGGGCAACCTCGGCGCGAGCTCGCGCATGAACTACACCGTCATCGGCGACAACGTCAACTTGGCCGCGCGTCTCTACAATGTGGCCAAGGCGGGCGAGATCATCATCAGCGACTATACGTACCAAGAAGTCAAAGACTTTGTGGTGGCGGACGAGCTTGAGCCGGTCACGGTCAAAGGCAAGAAAGACCCGATCCGCATCTACAACATCCGCGACGTCAAAGAAGTGGAAGCGCCTGCGACCAATCCAGCCGTAACCGTACAGCCCGCGCCCGCATAATCGGGGCAACGCTTGGACGATTTGCTATAGCGGCTGCGAGAACGAGCAACTTGGGCTTGCAACGAGGTTATTCTGGATTGTCTTCAGGAAAACGCTAGCAATGTAAGCGTGCCCAAGCGTGTTCGGGTGAATTCCATAGACGTACGCTACACCCCCGACCGTCTGCGTGTAGTTGGCGTCGTCGTACATGCCGGGCGCACAAAGCAGATCGACCACTCTTGGACCAAGACGATCGATTGTAGCATTCATTACCGCGGTGGTGGTCGATAGCGTTGACCGAACGAGCGTATCGGCATTTCGCCATCCCGGGAGGTTCGCGGCGTTTGGGAGCCTGGCAACGTAGATGCTTGACCCGGTCCTTTGTAGAGTCGCAACGATCAGTTGCATGTTCGCTGCGAACGTCGCTTCGACTTGATTGGGATCACCGGTTATCGCTGTCGCTCCTTGCGGGGCTAGGCTAAGCTCATCGTTGTAGCCGATGAACAGCGTAATAAACGTCGTGTTTGCCGGGATCATCGGCACTTCATCCGCTAATACCGAATAGGCCCCCGGGTATGCCAAGATCGGTTAGCGGCACGCCCAGGTCGCCGGCCAAAACCGCCGGATAGCTTTGGGTCTGCGGGTCGCTTGCATAATCTCCGTAAATAATTGAATCGCCAAGGGCCGTGTAGTGCGTCAAGATGAGTGGCTGAGGTGTGGCCGAAGGAGGGGCAACTCCCTCCAAGCCCCCTCCACAAGACGCAAGAAGCGCAGCACAGAGAAGCGGCACAACAGTACGCATGCAATGGCCTATCTCATTCTCGGGGAAACCGTCGGGCATACTTCTCTCCGGAGCAGCCTTCGCTCCGTGAAACCCATTCCTTGCCAAGCGCCTGCGACCAATCCGGCGGTAACCGTACACTCGGCTGCCGCATAATCGGGGTATGTCCCAAAGCCTCGAACTCTTCGGCGCCGCGTTTGTCGCGAGCGTCTGCGGATCGATGGTTGGTCTGGGCGGCGGATTTATTCTCGTTCCGCTGCTGCGCCTGGTCTTCGCCCTTCCGCCGGCCGAAGCGGCGGGCACCTCGCTGGTCCTCGTCACCGCAAACAGCGCGGCCGGTTCCTTCACCTATTTTCTGCAACGCCAGGTCAACGTGCGTCTTGGCTTGATTTTCGCGTGTGGCGGTCTACCGGGAAGCATCCTCGGTGCGATCGCAACCAAATACATTTCGGGGCCGGCATTCGACTGGATCTTCGCCGCCTTCTTACTGGTGATCGCGGTCGACATGATCTTCAATGCCAGAATTCGCGTCGCCGGGCGCATCGAACACGCGGCCGGCGGAAGCAAGCCGATGTCGTACCGTGCGGCCGTCGGGTTCGGCTTTCTCGTCGGCCTGGCGTCGAGTCTGTTCGGTATTGGCGGTGGGGTCATCACCGTTCCCTCGATGCTCTACTTCTCGACGCTTCCCGCGCATGCGATCAGCGCCACCTCGCACTTCGTGCTGATTCTCACCTCGCCGACGGGGCTGATCGTGCACGCGCTTCAACACGACGTGAAACTCTCTGACGTCGTTCCGCTGGTTGCCGGCGGCTTATTGGGCGGCCCGATCGGCGCACGCCTTTCGCTGCGTCTGAAATCGCCGCAGCTGCTGGTGATCGTGGGCATCGCGCTGATCGGGGTGGCCGGCTCACTCGCGCTGCGTCACCTCATTCATTGACGCCACTCCACACCGGCGGACGCCGATCGCGCCATGGCGCGGCGCGTTCGAGCTGCCCTGCCAGCCGGAACAATGTCGCTTCGTCGTTGGTACGGCCGGCAAACTGCACGCCGGTCGGCATCCCGTCGGCGCTCCAATGTAGCGGCACCGACATCGCCGGGGCGCCGGTGAGATTGAAGATCGGCGTGTAGGGCAAAAAGTCGAACATCGGCGCCGAAATATCGCGTGCCGCTTTGCGAATGAGCGCGGGCATGCGCAGACGCGCGAGAATTTCGCACTGTATGATCTCGCCGCGGGTGAGCGCGAGCTCACCGATCTGCACCGGCGGCGCAGCCAGCGTCGGCGTGAGGATCATGTCGTAGCGTTCCATAAACGCATCGAAGGCGGCCTGCAGTTTGCGTTGCGTGACCACGGCGCCCGTGAGTTCGTCGAGCGCAAGCACTTGCGCGATGGTCAGCATCGCGAGCGTCGCCGGCTCGATGTCGCCGCGTTTGAGGCGGCGCTCCGGCGTCGGATTGCCCGAGCCCAAGTGCCAACCGATGTTGCTTGCAAAGATGAGCAGCAGCGCGTAGCTCACCGCCGCATAGTCGATACCGTCCGGCTCGGCGTCGACGACGGTGTGACCGAGCGACGCGCACAGTGCAACGGCATCATCGAGCGCCGCACGCGACTCCGCCGAGACGCCGTGTCCAAGGCCAGGCCCGCGCATGACCGCGATGCGCAGCGGCGCGGGATCACGCTCGGTTTCGCCAAGAAAACGGGGACCGTCGTCACTGCGCACGACGTCCAGAAACGCCGCACTGTCGCGTACGCTACGCGAAAGCGCATGATCGACGTTGGCCGACCCGATGACGCCGCCGGCCGTCGGCGCGCGTCCGCGACTGGGCTTGAGGCCAAAGAGTCCGGTGCAACTCGCGGGAATGCGAATCGATCCGCCCATGTCGTTACCGTGCGCAAGCGGCACCACGCCGGCCGCGCAGAGCGCCGCACTGCCGCCGCTCGAGCCGCCCGGCGTACGGTCGAGATCCCACGGATTACGCGTCGCTCCAAACAATGCGCTCTCGGTGTAGGGCAGCAACCCAAATTCGGGCGGCGTCGTTTTGCCGAAGATAATCGCGCCCGCGCGTTTGACGCGCACGAAGAATTCGTGATCCGCCGCGGGCACGTATGAGGCGAAATACCGGCTTCCCATCGTCATCGGCAGGCCCGCAAGTTCCGGTCCAAGGTCCTTGACCAGCAGCGGCACGCCGGCGAACGGACCGTCCAATGACGACCGTGCCGCTGCGCGCGCTGCGTCATAGCCTCGCGCGGTGAGTGCATTGAGACGCGGGTTGACGCGATCGGCCCGGACGATCGCCTCATCGAGTACTTCGGTGGCCGTCACCTCACGCTCACGAACGGCGCGTGCGATCTCGAGCGCGTCGCTGCGATCGTAAAAATCGGGCAAACTCATGCGTCGCTTTTGCAATCTTATAACCACGTTCCCTGCCCGCTCACTAAGCCAAGCGCGGTCGACGGCCGAGCACTATAGAGATATGGCTGATCTACAAGGAAGCGGTCTCGCCTCGCTTGAGGCCCCGACCATGGTGCGAGCCGGCGAAAACCCGCCGGTGATGGCAATCGTCGAACACGCAAGTCACAGTGAGTGCCGTCTGCGCTCGGTGACCGCGTTTGACATCAACGAGCGCTTGGAATTCGCGCTTTCCGTCCACGGGACACCGAGAATCGGACTGACCGGAACGATCGTGAGTCGCAAGCAAAACGGCGCACGATGGGCCTACCTGCTCGCGTTGCGCACGACCCCCGAGCAAGCCGAAGCAATTGCCATGGCGACGGAAAAAGCCCGCGAGCGTTCCGCCCAGCCTACGCCCGATGTCGCCGCGCCAAGCGGTCTCGCGCGCACCGCCGTCCGCATCCCGGTCGACTTCCAAGTGCGCTACACACAGTCGGACTCGGTGGCTCGGGTCGCACGAGCGACCAACATTTCCATCGGCGGTGTGTTGATGAATACGGCCGACGAACTACCCGTCGGCGCATCGATCGAAATGCGGATTCCGCTCGGCTCCGAACTCGTCAGCGCGCATGGACGTATCGTCGCTCATCAGCAACAGAGTCCCAACTACAATGTCGCCTTCTACGATATAACCGACGACGCGCGCGATGCCATCGCACGCTATATTGAGTCTCACATCATAGCTGCCTAAGTAAGACATGCCTGATCCTCAAGCCGGTGCGCTTTTATCGCTCGAAGCCCCGACGATGGTCAGCACCGGCGGCCACGCGCCGGTCATGGCGATGATCGAGCATGCCAGCCAGAGCGAATGCCGTATGCGTTCGGTCAACGTGTTCGAGATTGGCGAGCGCCTCGAATTTTCGCTTTCCATTCACGGAGCGCCGGCGGTTCTGCTCGCCGGCACGATCACCAGCCGCAAGAAGAACGGCCCACGTTACGCCTACGTGCTTTCGATGCGGACGACGCCGCCGCAAGCCGAAGCAATTGCGCGGGCCACCGAGATCGCGCATGGGCACACCGTGGGACACGCGCCCGACGTACACACCGGAAACGGCCTCACGCGTGCCAGCGTCCGCATTCCCGTGGACTTCGAAATGCACTATACGCACGTTGGGTCACCACCGAGCGTTGCGCGCGCCACCAACATTTCGACCGGCGGCATCTTGATGAACACCAGCGACGAATTGCCCATCGGAGCTTCCGTTGAAGTGCAGCTTCCGCTCGGCGGCGCACCCACCGCGGTCCACGGGCGGATCGTCGCGCATCAGCGCCAGATTCTCAGCTACAATATCGCCTTCTACGAAATGAGCCATGAAGCGCGCGAGAGTATCGCACGCTTCATCGAGACACACACCAAGTAAGCGTTACTTGGGATACGTCATCTCTTTTGGTACGACCAACTTGTCGAACTCGTCTGACGTCACATAGCCGAGCTTGAGCGCCGCTTGTTTGAGCGTCGTGCCTTCGTGGTGCGCCGACTTGGCGATCTCAGCTGCCTTGTCGTAACCGATCTTCGGCGCGAGCGCGGTGACCGTCATCAACGATTCGTCGAGGTATTTCTTGATCACGGCCTCGTTCGCTTGCAACCCGTCGACGGCGTGCTCGCGAAACATCGTACACGAATCCTTGAGAAGATTCGCGCTGTGCAAGAAGTTCGCGAGAATCACCGGGTTAAAGACGTTGAGTTCGAAGTTGCCTTGCGAGGCGCCAAAGCCGATCGCCGTGTCGTTACCGTACACTTGCGCGACGATCATCGTCATCTGCTCGGACTGCGTGGGATTGACCTTGCCCGGCATGATCGAACTGCCAGGCTCGTTTTCCGGAAGAATCAACTCGCCGATACCGGCACGCGGGCCCGATGCAAGCCAACGGACGTCGTTAGCGAGCTTCATCAGCGCAGCGCCAAGCATCTTGAGCGCCCCCGAGGCAAAGACGAAATCGTCGTGTGAGGCCAGCGCCGTGAACTTGTTGGGATGCGAACGGAACGGCAGACCCGTCAGTTCGGCGAGCTTCTTGGCCATGCGCTCGGCAAACTCCGGCGGTGCGTTGAGCCCGGTGCCGACGGCAGTGCCGCCGATCGCCAGATCGTAGAGGTGACCGAGTGACTCTTTGATCGCGACCATCGCGCGATCGAGTTGTGTCACGTAACCCGAGAACTCTTGGCCTAGCGTGAGCGGCGTCGCGTCTTGCAAATGCGTGCGGCCGACCTTGACGATATCTTTCCACTGCTTGGCTTTGGCATCGAGCGCATCGCGCAGCGCCTTCACCGCCGGCAGCATCTCGACGACGGCTTCCGCGGCGGCCATGTGCATGGCGGTCGGAAACGTATCGTTCGACGACTGCGACATGTTCACGTGATCGTTGGGATGCACGGGTTTCTTCGACCCCATCTCGCCGCCGGCAATCTCGATCGCGCGGTTCGAGATCACTTCGTTCACGTTCATGTTGGTCTGCGTGCCCGAGCCGGTTTGCCAGATGCGGAGCGGGAAATGCTCGTCGAGCTTGCCGGCAATTACTTCGTCGGCCGCTTGCGCGATGAGTTTACTCTTCTCGTCGTCGAGTTTTCCGAGATCACGATTGACCAGCGCGGCGGCTTTCTTGAGCTGCGCCATCGCAACGATGACTTGCTTGGGCATACGGTCCTTCGGCCACGAGCCTTCGCCGATGTCGAAGTGGATCAGCGAACGCGCCGATTGCGCGCCGTAATACTTGTCTGCCGGGACCTCGATCTTGCCCATCGAGTCGGACTCGACGCGGGCTTTGGTCGCTCCGTTGGAGGTGCTGTTTACAGTCGTCATTGCAACACCTATCTTCACCCTTTTGGGGTAATTCCAGCCTGGACTTAGGTCGGGGAAGGAACGCCTCTTTGGCGAGCTAACGGACGGTTTGATGCGCTGGCGCTTGGTTTCCCTGTCCCTGCTCTCCCTGCTCGTCACCCTTTTCGTGACCGCCACGCTCTTCGGTATCGGGGGGCGTCCGTGGTTCGGCTGGTGGGATTCGAATACGCTGCGCGCTGCGCCCTATACCGTGCGCGTCGTCGAGCCCCGTCCGGGCGGCGCGACTGAGCGCGCCGGAATACGCGGCGGCGACCTCATCGATTTACGCGAGCAGTCGCTCGGGTCGCGCATTGCCGTCGTGGCCCAACTGAGTGCCTCGCGTCCAACGATTGTAACCGTCGAGCGCGGCGGCAACTTCTCGACGCACAGCGTCATCGGAAGCACGTCGTGGGAAGGTGCCACGCAGTGGAAACTGCCGCCTCAAGTCCTCACGTCGCTTGCTGCGCTCTGGTTCGGCATTTGCGCGCTCGTGCTGGCATTGCGCCAATGGTCGCGTCCCGATGCAAGGCTGCTAATCCTGACGCTCCTATGCTTCTCGACTGTGCTACTCGACCCGCGCTATTTCGTTCCGCCTTCAGCGACACTCCAGCTCGTGCTATTCATCGTCACGCGTACGTGCTTGGCAATTGCTCCGCTGCTGCTGTTGCGTCTTTCGTCTCGCACTGGGCAACCGTCGCGCCGGCGTACGATCGTGACATGTGCGGCGATCACCCTGGTCGGTATCGGGTTTCTCGCCGACGTTGCGGCTGCAACCGGCATTACGACGCTCTGGTTCGATCCACTGCCGTTTATCTACCGGGTATCGCCGTTACGTCTCTCGATCGACGTCGTCGCGTACGCCTTGGTGGCTTTCGCAGCATTTGCCGCGGTCCGCGCAGCACCGGCCGACGAACGGCCGCGCGCAGCATGGCTGCTACTGCCGCTGCCGATAGCGTTCGTTGCCCACGCCCTCACGCAGACAATCGCCGTCTTTATTACCTCCTGGTTCGTCAACATCACCCTCATCAGTCTTTCCAACGCTATCTATCTGCTGAGCGCGGGACTTGTCACCTACGCCCTGCTCAAACGCCGCGTCCTCGACTTCGAGTTCGTGCTCAGCCGCGCGGTGGTGGTCGCGACGGTATCTCTGATCGTTGTTGCCTGCTTTATTCTGCTTGAATTTCTTTTGAATACCATGCTCTCCGGCGTGAGCCACGCAACCGGCCTGGTCGCCAATGCTGCGCTTGCACTCGTGCTCGGCCTCTCATTGAGCCCGATTCATAAGCGCGTCGACGAGACCGTCGACCGCGTCCTTTTTCACAAACGCCACGAAGACGAACGCGCGCTTATCGAGTTCGGTCGCGAAGCGGCGTTCGTCACCACCGCAAGCGCGCTGCTCGACAACACGATAGCGAACTTGGAACATCACACCGATGCGCGCAGCGCGGCGATTTTTCTCGACGGGAACGGTCGTTACGCGCCGATGCGCTCGTTCGGTGAAGCAGCGCCTCCGGCAATCGATGAGAACGACGATGCGGTGCTTGCGCTCAAAGCGCGCCACGTCCCAATCGACCCTCACCGCTATCGGAGTGCACTACACGGCGCGCTCGCACTCCCGATGCTCGCACGGGGACGGCTTCTCGGCATCGTCATGCTCGGAGAGCGGACCGGCGGCGAGTCGTATGCGCCGGATGAAATCGGAGCGCTCTCGCAGATGACCCAAGGCGTTGGATCCGCGCTCGACCTGCTGGTCACAACAGAAAGTCCCTCGCGCGTCTCGCTCGCGGACCAACTCGAAGTGATTGCTAGGGCGCTACGCGCCTCGCCGCCTTGAGACCGCTGACCGTGTCGCCCACCGCTTCCATGCCGGTGATCTCGTAGATCGTCAGCGGGAACTTAGGATTGAAGCGGCGCCGATCGCAGCGCGGACAGCTTGCCGGTTTGCCCGGCTTCTTGCGGCGCAGCACTTCGAATGCGCAATGATCGCAGCGCAGGATATAGCGTTTGCTGGATTCGTTGAGCGGGCGGACGTTCCCGAGATCGTGGTAGATCGAACCGATGCCGCAGTCGCGCATCTTCTTCTTAAAACGCGCGCTGTGACCGGCGTCGCGCCAGCGTGCGTAACACCAGGCATGAATCATCTCGTGCAGCAGCGTTTCCTCGAGCGCTTCGGGATACTTGCGAAAGTGCTTGGGTGAGAGCTCGATGAGCAGCGGATGACCGTAGGTAATGCGCCCGGCCGAATTCGAGAATCGCGCGTTGTAGGCGATGCGGCAGTCGGGAATTTCCCCGTTGAAATGTTCGTAGTTGAGCCGGGCGAAAAGCAGCTGAAGATCGGCAACCGTAGGGATCACGGATGAATCGCTTCGCCCTGTGTCCAAACGACTCTTCGTGCCAGAGCAGACCGAGCGTGGCCTTCCCCCGCGCATTTATCTCCCCATCGTCATTATCTTCGCCGTATTGTTCCTCGGAATCATGGGCTACCTAGTGGCCCTGGGCTTCGGCGTGACCGGCTCGGTCTTCGGCAACAGCGGGAACGCGAACGGTTCGTCGGCGGGTTCGACGACCAGCGTGCAGGGCGGCGGTCCGCCGGCCGCGGTGACGGAGCAGCTCTCGGCCCTGCGTGCCCGCATTGCGGCGCACCCCAAAGATGACGTCGCCATTACCCAGCTCGCCGACGAGTATCTCGCCGCCGGAAAGTTTGCTGCGGCGATTCCGCTCTATCAGCGCGCGCTCGCCGTCAATCCCAAGAACGTCGCCGCACAGACCGGACTTGCCGAAGCTCGCGAGAGCTTACGGGAAGCACAGCCGTGAGGATCTATATCAGCGCCGACATGGAAGGGACGGCCGGTGTCTGCGCGTGGCCGCAAGTCGATCCATCGAACGTGCACGAGTATCCGATCTATCGCCGCTACATGACGCGTGAAGTGCATGCGGCGATCGATGGTGCCCGGTCGGCCGGCGGCAGCGAATTTCTGGTCAACGACTCACATTGGGACATGCGCAATCTTCTCTGGGACGAACTCCCGGCGGACGTGCGGGTGATCGCCGGCATCCGCAAACCGCTCTCGATGGCGCAAGGCGCGGATCAGCGCTACGACGCGGCGCTCTTTACCGGCTATCACGGCAAAGCCGGTGAAGCCAATGCGACGCTGTCACACACTTATAGCGACTCAGTGTTTTACGACGTACGCGTCAACGGAACCGCGTGCACCGAAGCGCTGCTCAATGCCGCAATGCTGGGACTCTACGGTACGCCCGTCGTGCTCGTGACCGGCGACCGTACGACGATCGAAACCGTGAAAGCCGCGCTGCCCTGGATCACCGGTGTCGCAGTCAAAGACGCCATCGGGTACTACAGCGCAAATTCGCTTACACCGGTTGCCGCATGTGCGGCGATTCGCGAGGGCGCACGTGAAGCATTGGCAGCGTTGCCGCGCGCCAAACCGTTCACCTTTTCGCCGCCGATCGAACTCGTGATCGAGACGCTCAAGACCGAGCAAGCCGATTTCATGGAACTGTTGCCGAACTTCGAGCGCATCGGCGCCCGCGCGGTTCGGTATCGGCATGACGACTATCGCCAGATCTTCCGCGCGTTTCTCGCCGCCATGCGTATCGGCAGCGCCGCAAGTCTGCCTGCATGAAACTCTACTGTTCAACCGACATGGAGGGCGTGGCCGGCGTCAGCGGCTGGGAACAAGTCGACGCTCGCACGCCGCATCCCGAGTATGCGATCTTTCGCCGGTACTACACCTTGGAAGTCGCGTCCGCCATTGAAGGCGCACGGCGCGCCGGCGCCGGTGACGTGCTGGTCAACGACTCCCACGGCCCGATGCGCAATCTGCTGCTCGACGAGCTGCCCCACGATATTCGTGTGATCTTCGGGAATCGCAAGCCGTACTCGATGGTGCAAGACGCCGATGCGAGCTTTGGCGGCGCGTTCTTCATCGGTTATCACGGCGCGATCGGCGATCAAAACGCCGTCCTTTGCCATACGTATACCCCCTCGGTAATCTACGAACTGCGGCTCAACGACCTGCGCTGCGGCGAAGCAACGATCAACGCCGCGCTGCTCGGTTCCTACGGCGTGCCGCTGCTGATGGTGACCGGCGATCGCACCACGGTCGAGGGCGTGCAGGCACAGATGCCATGGGTGCATGGCGTCGTGGTGAAAGAATCGATTGGGAACCTTGCCGCCGATTCGATCTCGCCGGTGGCGGCCCAGCGTGCAATCGCCGACGGCGCAGCGCAAGCGATTGCCGGCGCGTCGAATGCGAAGCCGTTCACGATTGCCGCGCCGATCGAGATGCGCATTACCCTCGCGAAGACCGAGCAGGCCGACTACGTCGCGATTATTCCGGAGTTCGAACGAAGCGGGCCGCGCGAAGTCCGCTTCGTGCACGATGATATTCGCGCGATCTTCCGCGCCTTCGTCGCGGCGTTCCGGCTCGGCGCGCTGGCGTAGCCACGGTTCACGTGCGCGTGAAGTGTTGCTGCGCTATGATAGCGGCATGACCGCAGGACGCAGCCCCGAGCCCAATATCGCTGAAATCGGCGCCCTGATCGGCGATCCAGGCCGCGCCGCCATGTTGCTGGCGCTGCTCGACGGACGCGATCTCGCCGCATCGGAGCTCGCGCTGCGCGCCGGACTCTCGCCGCAAGCCGCGACCGCGCACCTCAAGAAACTGGTCGCGTCGGGAATGTTGAGCGCGCGTGACGCCGGACGCCACCGCTTCTTCCGTCTCGCATCCGCCGAGATCGGTCACGCGATCGAAACGCTCGCCGCGATCGCCGCACCGGCACGGATCGTCGCACTCGACCAGAGCACGACGCTCGAGCGCATGCGTCTCGCGCGCTCGTGCTACGACCATTTAGCCGGGCGCCTGGGCGTCGGCATCACCGATCGTTTGATCGAAGGCGGCGCGATCGCGCGGCGCGGCGCGGATTTCGCGCTTGCAGCTCGTGGTGAACGCGTATTTGCCGAACTCGGGATCGATCTGGACAAAGCCCGTGCACAGCGTCGCACGTTTGCGCGCGCCTGCACCGATTGGACCGAACGCCGCCCACATCTTGCAGGAAGTCTTGGCGCGGCGGTGCTCGAGGTTTTCTTGCGCAATCGCTGGATCGCGCGCAATTCGCAAAACCGCGCGCTTGCGATCACAGCCGACGGCGTTCGCGAGTTCGACCGCCGTTTCGCCCTGCGCTTTTAACCGATGGAACAGCTCACCGCGCTCAATGCGCCCACTGCCGAGGATCCGTATCCGTACTACAGCCGTCTGGCCGTCGAGCAGCCGTTTCTCTTCGACGGCGCGCTGAACTGCTGGGTCGCCGCAAGCGCCGGCACGGTCGACGCCGTGCTCGGTAACAAGGCGTTCCACGTGCGGCCGATTGACGACGCGGTACCTTCGCAGATGCGCGGCACCGCGTTAGGCGAGCTTTTCGCGCACATGGTGCGCATGACCGATGGCGCCGCGCATGCACCGCGTCGTCACGACGCCGAACAACTCATCGAAGGCGCCAACGTTGCAGCTATGGTCACGGCGCTGCCCGATCTGAACAGCGAGCCGCTTGATACGTTGATGTTTGCGTTCCCATCGCGCGCGATCGCGACGCTGCTGGGTCTGGCTCTGCCGGCCGTCAACGGAATCGAGGCGTACGCCCGCGCACTAGCACGCGCCATCGCGCCGGGCGCACCACCGGAAACGGTGGCGCCCGCATCGCGTGCCGTCGAAGCGCTCAGCGCGATTTTTGCCGGGCGCTTCGCCGACGAGCAGCAACGCTATGGCGCGATCGGCTTGCTCTTCCAAGCCTATGACGGCACCGCCGGATTGATCGGCAACGTGCTCTACCACCTTGCCATCGCACAGCCCGCAATCACGCGGCGGATCATCCAAGACGCACCGACGCTCGCAGGCTTCGTGGCTGAGGTCGTGAGGCTCGATCCGCCGGTCCACAATACGCGCCGCTTCGCCGCAACCGAGATCCCGTTCGATGACGCGCTCGTGCGCGAGAACGAGAGCGTGCTCGTGGTCCTCGCCGCCGCCAACTACGATCCGGCGGCGGCTGCGCGCACGTTTACCTTCGGTGCCGGCATCCACGCCTGCATTGCCGCGCGGTTGGCGATCACGATCGCAAGCGTCGCGGTCAAAGCGCTGGTTGACACGGGCGCCGATCTCGCGACGATCGAGCGCAACGGCTTTTATCCAGCGCTCAACGTGCGCGTGCCGCGTTTGAGCTACGCGCGCTTGCGCTGATCGACCACGCGCACGGCTTTGCCTTGCGAGCGCGGGATCGTGCCGGGGGCAACGACTTTCACCTGCATCGTGACGCCGGCATAGCTCTTGATCGTGGCCGCGAGCGTTCGAGCGCACCCGAAATACTCGCTCTCGGTCACCTCCGGGTTGGCCTCGACGTGCAGCGAAACTTCGTCCAGTGCGCCGGTGCGCGTGAGATGGAGTTGATAGTGGGGCGTGAGAAGTTCGTCACGTACGATCAACTCCTCGATTTGCGAGGGAAAGACGTTGACGCCGCGCACGATCAGCATGTCGTCCGAGCGGCCGGTGATGCGCTGCAAGCGCCGCATCGTGCGGGCCGTGCCGGGTAGGAGCCGGGTGAGATCGCGGGTACGATAGCGAATCGCCGGCAGCGCCTCTTTGGTCAGCGTCGTGAGCACCAGTTCGCCGAAGGATCCCTCGGGCAGCACCTCACCCGTTTCCGGATCGATGATCTCGGGATAAAAATGATCTTCCCACAGGGTCAGACCGTCTTTGGTCTCGAGACATTCGACCGCCACGCCCGGGCCCATGATCTCCGAGAGGCCGTAGATGTCGACCGCGTCGATATCGAGCATCGACTCGATCTGCGCGCGCATCTGATCGCTCCACGGTTCGGCGCCGAAGATCCCGATTTCCAAACTGCAGCTTCGCGGATCGAGACCTTGGCGCGTCATCTCTTCGGCGATCGCAAGCATGTAGCTCGGCGTGACCATGATGATTCGCGGGCGTAAATCGGTAATGAGCTGCACCTGCTTTTCGGTTTGTCCGCCCGACATCGGAATCACCGTGCAGCCGAGCCGCTCGGCGCCGTAATGCGCGCCAAGGCCGCCGGTAAAGAGGCCGTAGCCGTACGAGACGTGCACGATATCGCCGGGACGTCCGCCGGCCGCGCGAATCGAGCGCGCCATCAGGTTGCTCCAGGTATCGATATCGCTTTGCGTATAGCCGACCACGGTGGGCTTGCCGGTCGTGCCGCTCGAGGCGTGCAGTCGCACCGTCTGCTCACGCGGCACCGCGAACAGCCCGAACGGATACTGCTCGCGAAAGTGACGCTTTTCCAAGAACGGGAAGCGGGCGAGATCGCCGAGGTCACGGACGTCGCGCGGATGCGCACCGGCACGGTCGAAGGCCTCGCGATAAAATGGCACGCGTTCGTAGGCGCGCGTCAGTGCCGAACGCAAGCGCTCGAGCTGCAGCGCCGCGAGTTCGTCGCGACTTGCGTTTTCGATCGGGTCCAGTGCTGCCGTCACACCCGCTCCATCGCCAGTGCGATGCCTTGGCCGACGCCGATGCACATCGTGCACAGCGCGCGCTTGCCGCCGCGTTCGATGAGTTCGACCGAGGCAGTGAGCGCGAGGCGCGCACCGCTCATCCCGAGCGGGTGGCCAAGCGCAATCGCCCCGCCGTTGGGATTGACGTGCGCTGCGTCGTCGGAGAGCCCGAGTTCGCGCATCGTCGCCAGGGCTTGCGACGCGAAGGCTTCGTTGAGTTCGATGACATCGAAGTCCGCGATTGTCAATCCGGTGCGCGCGAGCAGTTTGCGCGTCGCGAAGATCGGGCCGATGCCCATGATGCGCGGCGCAACACCGGCCGTCGCCGCTGCCGTCACGCGCGCCCGCGGTCGCAGGCCGAATTTCTCGACCGCCTTCTCCGAGGCGATGATGAGCGCGGCCGCGCCGTCGTTGACGCCCGACGAATTGCCGGCCGTCACCGTGCCGTCTTTGCGAAACGGCGTGGGCAGCGACGCCAGCTTCTCGAGCGTCGTTTCACGCGGATGCTCGTCGCGCTCGACGGTGACCGTCGCTTTGCCGTTGCGTACCTCGACCGGCGTGATCTCCCGCGCCAGACGGCCTGAAGCGATGGCCGCTGCGGCGCGTTGCTGCGAGCGAAAGGCGAAGGCATCTTGATCGGCGCGGCTGACGTTGAACTCGGCCGCAACGTTTTCGCCGGTCTCCGGCATGCTATCGGTGCCGAAGCGTTCCTTCATCGCCGGATTGACGAAGCGCCAACCGATCGTCGTGTCGTAGACGGCGTTCTCGCGCGAGTATGCGGAGTTGGGCTTGGGCATCACGAACGGTGCGCGGGTCATACTCTCCACGCCGCCCGCAATTGCCAGGTCGATGTCCCCGGCCACGATCGCGCGCGCCGCGCTCGCGACGGCATCGAGCCCCGAACCGCACAAGCGATTGATCGTCGCGCCGGGAACGCGTTCGGGAAGTCCGGCGAGCAACGCGACCATACGCGCCACGTTGCGATTGTCCTCGCCCGCTTGATTGGCGCAGCCGTAGTACACGTCGTCGATCGCCGCCGGATCGAGCAGCGGATTGCGCGCTAACAGCGCCGCAATCGGCACTGCTCCCAGATCGTCGGTACGTACGCCGGCAAGGCTGCCGCCGTAGCGTCCGATCGCTGTGCGCACGCCGTCGCAGATAAACGCTGAGTTCCCGTTCACCAAGGATCCTTTCCGTTGAGGACGTCCCCACGTACCGCGGCCGAATGGCCGCGAAAGATTGCAACGACCCGTCCGTCGCCGCCGGTGACCGTGACGTCGTACATGCCGAAGCGTCCGGTCAAATTGGTTTCCCGGCATTCCGCCACGAGGCGTTCGCCTTCGCGTCCGGGCGTCACGTAGGTGATCGAGCAATGTTGCGCGACCGAAGCGACGTTGCGCGAGTTACAGGCAAAGGCAAACGCGCTGTCGGCAAGCGAGAAGATGACGCCGCCGTGTGCCGTCTGATGGCCGTTGATCATGTCCGCAACGAGGGTCATCGAGAGCTTGGCGTAGCCCGGCGCGACCGCCTCGATCGTCATGCCGGCGTTTTGCGAGGCGCGATCGCGCGCGTACATCGCGTGCGCGCACTGCTCTGCCAGCGCTTGCGCCTGGTCGATCATCGTCCTTCGAACTCCGGCTTGCGTTTGGCGGCAAAGGCTTCGGCGCCCTCGCGATAGTCGCGTGTCGCACCGAGCAGCCGCTGCAAATCACGTTCGCGATCGAGCGCGGCATCGAAGCTCGAGGTCGCGGTCGCTTCGAACGCCGCTTTGATCGCGCCGATCGCGCGCGTCGGCGCTTGCGCCAGCGTCGCGGCGAGCGTGTCGCAGGCCGTATCGAGATCAGCATCGTCGACGACTTGCCAAATCGCACCCCACGCGTGCGCTTGTTCGGCGCTAATGCGCTCACCCAACATCGCCAAGCCGATCGCGCGCGCCTGACCGAAGAGCCGCGGCAGCATCCAGGTTCCGCCCGAATCCGGCAGCAGCCCGATGCGCGAGAAGGATTCAATGAACGATGCCGACCGCGCCGCGACCACCATGTCCGCCGCGAAGGCGAGGTTTGCGCCGGCACCGGCGGCGACACCGTTCACCCGCGCGACGATTGGTTTTGGCAGCGCGCGCATCGCGCGAATCAGCGGGTTGTAGAAATGCTCGATCATCAAGCCCAGGTCGCTGCCCGGTGCGACCGCGGGGTCGGCCAAATCCTGCCCGGCGCAAAACGCGCGTCCGCTTCCCGTCAGCACCACGACACGCACGTCGTGCACGATCGCCGCTTCCTCGAAGGCAATCCGCGCCTTGCGCGCGATCTCGCCGTCGAGCGCGTTGAGCTTCTCCGGGCGATCCAGCGTGATGCGCATGATCCCGCGTTCGCGGGTAACGAGCAATCCGCTCATACGAGCTGCGCCGCGATCGCGTCGACGTCGAGCGCGACCTCATCGCTCACCGGATGACTTTGGCACATCAGCACGACCCCGCTGCGGACCTCGTAATCTTCCAACGCAAAATGCACGTCCATATCCACTTCTCCCGCCGTCAACTGCGCGCGACAGGTGGAACACACGCCACCCTTGCACGAGAATGGTAGATCGATCCCATGCCGGAGACCCGCTTCGAGCACCGACTCGCTATCCTTGCGAATCTCGAAGGTGCGCACCGTCCCGTCGAGCACGACGCTCGCGTGCGCGATGCGCTCAGGTTGCGAGCGGGCGCGCTCCCGGCGCTCACGCGCGACGGTGCCATCGGTCACGAAACGCTCGAGCACGGTTCGCTCGCGAGGGAACCCGCGCTCATCGAGCGCTGCGGCGACGCCCTCCATCATCGACTCCGGGCCGCAAATGAAGACGTAATCGGTCGCATCCACATCGACCCAACCCTTGAACAGCGCCAGCATGCGCTCACGATCGATCCGACCGTTGAAGGCGTCGATCTCCTGCCGCTCGCGGCTGGTGATAAAGATCAACGCGAGTCGGCCGAGATACCGGTCCTTGAGGTGCTGCAGTTCTTCGCGGAACATCGTCGATGAAGCCGAGCGATTGCCGTAGACGAGCGTAAAGCGGCTTTCCGGTTCCAATTCGAGCGTCGTCTCGATCAGCGAAAGGACCGGCGTGATGCCGCTGCCCGCCGCGACCGCGAGGTACGACCGCGCGTTCTCGGCATCGAGCGGCACGAAGAATTTTCCCTGCGGCGAGGCCACCTCGATCTCATCACCTTCGCGTAGGTCGCCGTGCGCCCAGCTCGAGAAGATCCCGTCCTCGACACGCTTGATCGCGACACGCAGTCGACCCGAGCGTGGACTCGCGCAAATCGAATACGAGCGCCGCTGCTCTTCGCCTTCGATCGACGTCCGCAGCGTCAGATATTGTCCCTGCGTATAGGTAAACGCATCGCGCAGGTGCGCCGGTACCGCGAATTCGACGACGATCGCGTCGCGCGTATCTTTACGCACATGGCGGACCGGAAGCTTATAGAAATCCATTCAGTGCGGCTTCACGTAGTCGAAGGGTTCGCGGCAATCCTCGCAGCGATAGAGCGCCTTGCACGGCGTCGATCCGAAGCGGCTGATCTCGCTAGTGTTGCTCGAAGCGCAACGCGGACAACGGATAATCGCGCTGACCAGAGGTCCATCGGCAAGCGTCGGGCCGGGCGGAGCAATACCATGCTCGTGTAAGCGCTCGCGGCCGCGCGCGGTAATCCAATCGGTCGTCCACGCCGGGGCGAGCCGCCGCTCGATCCGCACGCGCTCGATACCATGCTCGTGCAGCGCGCGTGTGACGTCAGCTTCGATCACCGCGGTCGCCGGACAGCCCGAATACGTCGGCGTCAATGCGACGACCAGCCCATCGCCGTCTTCGCGAATCTCACGGACGATGCCGAGATCGGTGATCGTAACCAAGGGCAACTCCGGATCCGGTACCGCATCAAGCCACGCCCAAGCTTTGGCCTCGACCGTGAGCGTCACCAAACAGCACCCGGATAACTGCGCGGCAGTACTTGCATCTCCGCGAGCATGTAGCTCAGCGCCTCGCCGTGCCGCCCCTGTTTGCCGCCGCGCTGCATCCAGCCGTCTTCGGGCTTCGTCAGCGTCGCGAGCGCAAGCGCAGCATCCACGCGCGCGAGCCACGGCTCACGCAACGACGCCGGATCGACGCCGGCGCCCGCCGCGACCATCGCCGCGTCGATCTCGTCGCCGGTAAATAGCTCACCGGTAAAGCGCCACAGCTCGTCGACCGCGGACTGCACGCGCTGGTGACTGAGTTCGGTACCGTCGCCGAGCCGCACGAGCCAATCCTCGCTGCGGCGCAGATGATAGGCGGTCTCTTTGGCCGACTTGGCGGCGATAGCGGCGACCCGTTCATCGCTCGAGGCCGCAAGCGCGGTAAGATTGAGCCGCGCCCACGCATCATAAAAGTAGCCGCGCACGATCGTGTCGGCGAAGTTGCCGTTGGGCTGTTCGACGAGCAACACGTTGTGATACGCGCTCGCGTCGCGATGGAACGCCAAGGCGTCGGCGTCGCGGGCGGCTCCTTCGAGCTCACCTGCGTATTCGAGCCAGAGCCTGGCCTGGCCGAACAGGTCCAGTGCGACGTTGGCGAGTGCGACGTCTTCTTCCATCACCGGGGCGTGCGCAACCCACGCGGCGCTGCGCTGCGCCAGCACGAGCGCGCTATCGCCAAGCCGAAGCAGATACTCGATACGGTCGGTCATTAGAGATGCTTCACGCCTTCGGGAACCTGGTAGAAGGTCGCGTGGCGATACGCTTTATCTTCCGAGGGTTCAAAGAGCGCGTCGCTCTGCGCGGGATCGGTGGCGACGATGTCGCTCGAACGGACGACCCAAATGCTGACGCCTTCGTTGCGCCGGGTGTAGAGATCGCGCGCGTTTTGCACGGCCATCTCCGCATCGGCCGCGTGCAAACTCCCAACGTGTTTATGCGCAAGACCGTTTTCGCTGCGCACGAAGATCTCCCAGAGCGGCCACGCTTTACTCACGCGAATCTACCCGCTGCGTGGCTAGAGCCAGCCGCTTCGCGGCTCAGACACTTGTCGGCGTAGGCGACCGCGGCCTCGCGTACCCATGCGCCGTCTTCCCACGCGTCGATCCGCGTCTGCAGCCGCTCGCGATTGCACGGGCCCTCGCCTTTGATCACGCGATAAAACTCGTCCCAATCGATCGGGCCGATATCGTAGTGCTGCGTCGCATCGTTCCAGCGCAGATCGGAATCGGGGATTTGCAGGCCGAGTTGCTCCGCTTGCGGGACGCTTTGATCGATGAACTTCTGTCGCAGCTCGTCGTTGGTGAACAGCTTGATCTTCCAGCGCATCGACTGTTCGTTGTGCGGCGAGGCTGAATCCGGCGGACCGAACATCATCACCGAGGGCCACCACCAGCGGTTGAGCGCATCCTGCGCCATCGCATGCTGCTCCGGCGTACCGTGCGCGAGCTTCCACATCACGTCGAAGCCCTGGCGCTGATGGAAACTCTCTTCCTTACAGATGCGCACCATCGCCCGCGCGTACGGCCCGTACGAGCAGCGCGTAAGCGGGATTTGATTGATGATTGCGGCGCCGTCGACCAGCCAGCCGATCGCGCCGACATCCGCCCAGGTCAGCGTCGGGTAGTTGAAAATGCTCGAGTACTTTGCTTTGCTGGTCAGCAAGGCTTCGACCATCGCATCGCGCGCGGTACCCAACGTCTCGGCCGCGCTATAGAGATACAACCCGTGGCCGGCTTCGTCTTGGACCTTGGCGAGCAAGATCAGTTTGCGCAGCAGCGACGGGGCGCGGGTGATCCAGTTGCCTTCGGGCAGCATGCCGACGATCTCGGAATGCGCATGCTGCGAGATCTGCCGCAGCAGCGTCTTGCGATAGGCATCGGGCATCCAATCGTTGGGCTCGACTTTCACCGAGCGGTCGAGGCGTTCGTTGAATGCAGCTTCGCGCTCGTCACTCTTGCCCTCGACGATGCCGTCGCTGATCGATG
This sequence comes from Vulcanimicrobiota bacterium, assembly GCA_963703325.1. GTDB lineage: Bacteria > Vulcanimicrobiota > Vulcanimicrobiia > Vulcanimicrobiales > Vulcanimicrobiaceae > Aquilonibacter. The sequence continues at coordinate 250,693 of OY969805.1, forward strand.
TATACATCAGGACACCGTTTCCAATGCCGGCACGTGCGCCGACGTGGCATTCATGGTGAGGAGATCGTAGGTGGCGGCGATCTCGTCGTTTTGGTTGAAGACCGTCACCGACCAGCGCACCTCACCGTACTCCGCCTTACGCGGGGTCTTGGCTTTCACCGTAAGCCGCACGCGAATCGCATCGCCCGGATAGACGGGCTTGAGAAAGCGCAAGTCCTCGAGGCCGTAGTTTGCAAGCACCGGACCAAGCTCCGAACGCACGAAGAGACCGGCCGCGAACGAAAGCACGAGGTACCCGTGCGCGACGCGCCCTTCGAAGAACGGACTGGCTTTGGCCGCCGCTTCGTCCATGTGCGCGTAGAACGAATCGCCGGTGAATTCGGCAAAGCGCTCGATGTCGGCAATCGTGATCTCGCGCGAGGCGGTATAGAACGTTTCGCCGACCTTGAGCTCTTCAAACGAACGCTCGAAGGGATGCCCGGCGGGTTGGGTTTCCGTTGCGCCCGGATTCCACACGCCGCTCACGGTCGCGATGCGCTGCGGCGTTCCTTGCACGGCGGTGCGTTGCATGTAATGAAAGACGCCGCGAATTCCGCCCATCTCCTCGCCGCCGCCGGCGCGACCCGGACCGCCGTGTACCAACGGCGCGAGCGGCGTACCGTGGCCGGTTTGCTCTTTGGCGTCGTCGCGATCGACCACGAGCACGCGGCCGTGGAACGGCGCGATCCCGAGCACGAGCGCATCTGCCGTGGGAGTGTCATAGGAAAAGATCGACGCGACCAGGCTCCCCTCACCGCGATTGGCGATCTCGATCGCTTCGCCGATGGTATCGTAGACCATCAGCGTCGTGACCGGACCGAAGGCTTCGACGCTGTGTACGCGTGCCGACGTCAGGGGCCGATCGCAGCGCAGCACGACCGGCGCCATGTAGGCTCCGGCGTTGACGTCACCGTCGACGACCGCTGCTGCGGCCGCCGGATCCCCGTAGACGATCGTTGCTTCTTGCGCAAGCTGTGCCACCGCGGCGCGCACGTCGTCGCGCTGACCTTTGCTCACGAGTGAGCCCATCGTGACCATGTCGCTGCGTGGATTGCCAAGGACGGATTTGTCGAGACGCGCTGCAAGCGCGCCCTGCACGGCATCGATCATCGTGCGCGGCACGATCGCGCGGCGAATACACGTACAGCGCTGACCGGCCTTGGTCGTAATCTCACGCGCCACTTCTTTGACGAATAACTCGAACTCGGGCGCATCGGTGCTCACGTCGGGTCCGAGGATCGCCGCGTTGAGCGAATCTTGTTCGGCGATGAAACGCACGCTGTTCTGGGCGATTGCCGGCGTGCGTTGCAGCTTGGTTGCGGTTTGCGCCGAACCCGTGAACGACACCACGTCTTGTCCGGTCAAACGATCGAGCAAATCGCCGAGGCTGCCGGCGATGAATTGCACGCTGCCCTCGGGCAGAATGCCCGACGCGATGATGTCCTCGAAGACCGCATAGGCGACGTAGGCCGATTGGGTGGCCGGCTTCACGATCGCCGGCACGCCTGCGATAATCGCCGGCGCGAGCTTCTCCAACATGCCCCAAGCCGGAAAGTTGTAGGCGTTGATATGCACGGCCGCACCGTGCAGCGGCGTCATGATGTGCCGCGCCGCGAACGTGCCGCCCTTCGAGAGCGGCTCAATCGCGCCGTCGACCGCAACGCACGCATCGGGCAATTCACGTCGCGCCTTCGACGCAAAGGCAAACAGCGTCATGATACCGCCGTCGATATCGACGAAGTTGTCTTTGCGCGTCGCGCCGGTGTCAAACGCGAGTTCGTAGTACGGCTCTTTGCGCTCGTTGAGATAGAGCGCGAGACGCTTGATCAGATCGGCACGCTGGTGGAACGTCAGGCCGCGCAGCGCCGGGCCACCGACCGTGCGCGCGTGATCGAGCACGCGCTGGAAATTGACGCCCGCGCTCGAGACAAGCGCGACGATTCGCCCGTCGACCGCCGAGGCGACCTCGGTAAATCCGTCCGGCGCCTCGTACCAGGCGCCCGCCACATAGCTGCGCAGCTTCATGCTCTCTCCCGCCCTACCGAACGGTAGGTCAGCCTAAATTTTACCCCTCGCGCCCCTCGGCGTCAACGCCTTCGAAGGCGATGGCCTCGACGGCCGCCGCGATCGCCGCGGCCGGCGTGCGCCCGCCCGGCCGATACCACTCGACCACCGAATTCGACATGCCGAAGATCAGGCGCACGATCAGCGCCGGGTCGATGTCGGCCCGAATCTCGCCCGCGGCCTGGGCTTCGCGCACCAGGTCGGCGACGACGGCGTCAAACGTGCGCCGCCGCTCCATTGCATCGCGCTCGGTCGTCGAATTACCGCGGACGCGAAAGAGCACGCTCACCTCGGCGCGCATCGACATCGTGATCTCGGCAACACGGCGCACGATCCGCGCGAGACGTTCGCGCGCGCTCTCCTCGCTTGCGGCCGGTTCATCCAGCACGCCGAACAACGCCGCGAGCGCACGGTCGAGACCGCGCGCGAGCAGCGCCTCCTTGCTCGGGACGTGATGGTAAATGCTCGCCTTGGTGATCCCCGCGGCGCGCGCGACGTCATCCATCGACGCCGCATCGAAGCCGCGTTCGGCAAAGATCCCAAAGGCCACGTCGGTAACCGAATCGATGTCGTACGGGCGGCGCGCTTCCATCCATCCCGTATGCGAACCGGAAGGGCGCTAAACCTTCGCCGTCGCAAGGGGCGCGTGATGCTCTCGAACGGCCAACTCGTCAAACTACTCGAAAACATGCTCTTGCAGCGTGCCGTCGACACGCGCGGCTTTCAACTCAATCGACAGGGCAAGATCGGTATCGCGATGGGTTCTGAGGGCCACGAAGCCGTGCAAGCCGGCGCCGGAATGGCCTTTGAGCGCGGCAAGGATCTGCTGTATCCATACTACCGGAATACCGGGATCACGTTGGCCGTCGGCTTCGCGCTCGAAGACATCTTCCGCTCGCAGTTTGCGCGCGCCACCGACACGACCGGCGGCAAATCGATCATCAATCACGTCACCGATAAGAAGAAAGGGATCGCGTCGATCTCGTCGATTCTCGCCGCGCAGTGTCCGCACGCGGTCGGTGCCGCGTATGCGATCAAGTATCGCGACGAACACGATCGGATGGTACTTTGCCAGTTCGGCGAAGGATCGACGAGCGAAGGGGAGTGGCACGAGTCGCTCAACTTCGCGGCGATCCAGCAACTGCCGATCGTTTTCTTGTGCGAGAACAACCAATGGGCGATCTCGACGCCGATCTCCAAGCAGATGGGAAACCCCAGCGTTGCCGCGCGTGCCCAAGGCTATGGCATCGAAGGCGTGGTTGTCGACGGGTTCGACCCAGTGGCGGTCTACGACGCAGTGCGGCGTGCGCGCGACAAGGCCGTCAGCGGCGGCGGACCGACGCTGGTCGAAGCGATGTGCTACCGCTTTCTTTCACACACCACCGACGACGACGAGCGTACCTATCGCACGCGCGAAGAAGTGGCCGAGCAGCGCGCCAACGATCCGGTGCCGCGTTACGAAGCACGGCTGATCGAACGAGGCGTGCTGACACACGAGCAAATCGAAGCGATGCGCAAGGCGATCGCTGCGCGCGTCAACGCAACGACCGACGCGGTCGAGAGCGAACCCTCACCCGATCCGTCCACCCTCTACGCGCAGGTCTACGCGGGCTCGCACGAAGTCTGGATTTAACGCCCCTTGTCGCTCTTAGAGATGCGGTGTCTCCGCATCATGCGGTTGTAAGCCGGCGTCGGTCGCAGCGCTCGATTGCGCTTCCCGGGAATACACGCGCAGTTCGGCGATGTCGCGCGGAAAGAGCATCTCGAGCGTCCAGTCGAAAGCGACACGCAGCTTACGGTCGAGGCCGGGCAGACGCAAGAGGTAATACGAGCGCCAGAGGAACCACGCAGGAAATCCGGTGAGCACGTGATTGCCGGGCAGTTGTGCGACGGCGCGGCGCGCGCCCAGTGACGCCATCATGCCGAGCGCATTGAACGAAAACGGCCTCGTCGGTTGTCCGCGCAACGTCGCGATGATGTTGTCGGCGAGCACGGGTCCTTCGCGAATAGCGTGCTGCGCGGTTAACGGATAGAAGCCCCCGGCTCCGTCGGGGACGGCAGCGCAGTCACCAAGCGCCCAAATATCGCGACAGCCCTCAACGCGAAAATCGCGCCCGACGACGATTGCCCCGCGTTTCGTCCGCGGCAGCGCCGAGCCGCCGATCGTCGGACTGGGCGCAATTCCCGCGCTCCACACGATCGTCGCCGTCTCGATGCGCGCGCCGCTCTGCAGCACGATACCATCGTCATCGGCGCGCGCCACGCCGTCGCCGGTGATGATTTCCACGCCGCGCTTACGTAGGTTCGCGGCCGAGTAGCTGCCCATGCGTGGGGGCAAACCCGGCAGCAAGACCGAGCCGCCTTCGATCAGTACGATGCGCACCATCGCCCGGTCGATGCTCGGATAAAAACGCAGCACGCTATGAAAGAGCTCGACGAACTCTCCCGTTGCCTCGACGCCGGTGAAGCCGCCGCCCACGACGACGACGGTCAGATAGCGCCGCCGCAATGCAGGATCGCTCGTCGAATCCGCCAGCTCCAGCAACCAAACCAAGCGATTGCGCAGGATGCCTGCATCCTCGAGCGTCTTAAGCGCAAAAACGCGCTCGGCCACGCCCGGCAAGCCGAATGTCGACGTCGACGAACCCAGCGCAATCACCAACTGATCGTAACCGATGCGTTCGTCGCGCCCGGTGAGCGTGTGCGTGATTTGGACTTCGCGCGCATCGACGTCGAGCGCGCGAACGTCGGCCAACACGAAGTGCGCGTGCCGCAGCTGCGAGCGAATCGGCGTCACCACGTGACGGACGTCGAGCGCGCCGGAACTCACTTCCGGCAGCATCGGCGTGAAGAGTGAGAAATTCTCCCGGCTGATCAGCGTGATCTCGCCTTCCCCGGGGCGCAAGCGGCGCTCGAGGCGTTGCGCAACCGCGATACCGCCGAAACCGCCGCCGAGAATGACGACTCGCGCAGGACGTGACGCACGGTTCATGTGAATGCTGTTCTGGCATGCACGACGAGCAACCCGTCGAAGGTGAGTATCAAGCCCCGGCCGCGCCCGTTACGCCGCCCCAAAAGGCGCGCCGTCGCGCCGGCGGCATCGGCACGATCGCGGCTGGGCTTGGCGTCCTCGCGCTCAAGTTCAAAACGCTGCTTGTACTTCTACTCAACCTGAAGTTCGTGTTGATCGGCGCGAAGCTGTTCGCGGTGAGCTGGACGTTCATTCTCTCGCTGATCCTCTACGCCGCCGTCTTCGGCTGGCGTATCGGCCTCGTGCTGGTATTGCTTATCGCCGCGCACGAACTCGGCCACTACTTCGCCTATCGCGCCTACGGCCTGCCGGTGCATGCGCCGGTCTTTGTCCCGTTTCTCGGCGCGTATACCGCGGGCGCGATCGCGCCCGATCTCGAGGCCGACGCCTACATCGCACTGGCCGGCCCGCTCACCGGTCTCGTGCTCACCGGCGCGTGCTACGAGCTGAGGATTAGCCACCGGCGATCGCTTTTGGCTCGCTTGCGCGTACCTCGGCGCGTTTTTGAATCTCTTCAATATGATACCCGTGCTTCCGTTCGACGGCGGACGCGTCATCGGTGCGATTTGGCCGCCGTTGTGGATCGCCGGCGCCGTGCTGTTCGTTGCGGCCGCATGGTGGCTCGGCGTACCGATCATCTTCGTCTTGCTGATCGCGTTACTTGGACTGCCCGCCATGATTGCAGCATTCCGCGGCCGCGTCGATCCCCGCGCAGCGGCGATGAGCAATGCGGCTCGCGTGCGCGTGGGCGTGTGGTATCTTGCCACGATCATCGGGTTGATCTATTTCGTCGGTCAATCCCACGTCGTGACCGGCGCGCGTTTGTTATGAGCGACCAGCCTCCGGATTTTGCGATGCAGCGCGCGGTCGAGATCCTCGCGAGCATCTACGAGCGTAACCAGAAGCTGCAGAATGCGCCGCCGCCGCCGGCGGACAAACCGATTCTGATGTTCAGCGAGAAGCTGGCGCTCGACGTAAACGGCACATCCCGTAAGGATGTGGAGAAGCAGCTTGGCATCGCCTTTAAATATCCGGCGCCTGGATGGCATACCTACGGCGTGCGCGGGCGCGACGGTGAGCGCTTGCTATTGAGCCTCTTCTATTCAAAACAGTTGCTCGCGTCGGCCGAACTGTATCTTCCCAAAGTCGATCGCGCACCCAAACTCGAACCGCAGGACGCGCACTTTCGCTTCGTTCCCGGGGAGATCGAGGTCGGTATGCAGATCACCGCGCTCCCCGAGCATTTCGGGCGCATGGCCGGGATGCCGACGCGTCTCGGCCCGTACGAGGAGATGTTCGAAGCGCGCTTCCCCGGCGGCGCCGCCTATGCAATCGGCAACGCCGGCATCATCGAGCGCTTAGCACTCTACACCCTCAAGGAATAATTCGGATATCTGATCGAGCTCAGCTTTAGGAAGTGCGATCCGACGTTTGCTTTAGCAAATGAGGGAAGCACTGACGACAAGATGAACCGATCAGATGTCCACATTCATCATGTCGTCGAACGGGCTCACAGAATTTGGGTGAAAGCCTTTGAGGTCATTGTTGTACACGTAGATTTCTTGAACGCCGAACAGGACGATCTCCGGAACATCTTTGGCGAACTGCTCGAAGACGACGCGATCGTCGGCATTGCGCTGCGCCTGATCGTAGTCGGAGAAGACCTTTTGCATCGCGGCGTTCGCCGTTGGATTGCACCAACGCACGTCGTTCTGACCATTCGGCGGGATTCTGATCGCAGGCAAAGACGAACGAAAAATCGCCGATCGGGTCGTCGCTCCATTGGAAAAGAACGGCGTCCCATTTCCCGGTATAGACGATGCCCCCGTCGCCGGGCGGTGCGAAGAGTATCGCGGACGGATAGCGGCGCACTTGGATCCCGACGCCGATCTGTTGCCAGGTGGAGCGGAAGAACTCGATCTGGTTGTCGACGTTGGGTGTGCCGGTCGACGTTGTGAACAAGAGATTGAGCTTGATCCCGTTCTTTTCGCGAATCCCGTCCGGGCCGCGCTTCCATCCGGCGGCGTCGAGCATCGCGTTCGCCTTGGCAAGGTTGAACGCGACGAACGGAAGGTTCGGGTCGTAGTACGGCGCGCTTCTCGGAGCCGGGCCTTCCTGGAGGCTCTGGATCCCGTGCTGGAACTTCCGATTTAGCGTCACGCGATCGGTCGCGAGCTCGATCGCGCGGCGCACGACCGGATCCGCAAAGACGGGATGCGAAAGGTTGAAGTCGACGTGCCCCCAGCGGTAGGCGTCGTTATGCATGACGCCGTAGCCGCTAAGCTTCGTGACGCGATCGTAATACGCACCGGGCACGTCGGTCCACATGTCAAGCTCGTGTGCCTGGAGCGTGGTCAGAACGGTATCGCGATTTGGGATGATGTCGAAGTCGACTTCCTTGAGCTTCGGCTGACCGCGGAAATAATAGGGGTTGGGAATCATCACGACCTTCTGCGCGCGAACCCATTCCTTATACTTAAACGGACCGGCGCCAACCGGGAGCGCGTTGAACGGCACGTTGTTGAGGTTGGGATATTGCGCGAGCAGATGCTTGGGGAGGATCGACGTGTTGCCGCCGACGCTCGAGCAGAACGTGACGATGAACGGCGAGTACGGTTTCTTCAGATGAAAGGTGACCGTGTACTTGTCGGGTTCGTCGACTTTGGTGATGAGATCCCAGCCGGCCCGGCTGGTGATGTTGTTCGCCGGATTCATCACCTGGTGATAGGTGAAGACGACGTCGTCGGCATTGAGCGGAACCCCGTCCGACCACTTCAGGCCCTTGCGTAGGTGATAGGTGATGGCGAGGCCGTCTTGGCTGATGCCGCCGTTTGCCTTGGACGGAACCGCGGTCGCGAGCTCGGGATAGGGAAGGTTTTGCGGGTTCCACTTGGTCAGCCACGCCGCGGTCATCGACGACATGTAGCTCACCGTGAGTTGTTGACTGAGCAATGGGTTGAGCGAGTTGATGTCTTCCGCATTGGCATAGCGTAAGGTGTGCGGCACCGTCCAGGAGTTCGCGCGTCCGCCTTCCCCGCCGGTTTGTGCCGCTTTCGAACACGCACTCAATGCCACCGAACCCGCGAGCAGCGCAACCGCAAGACGTCTCATATGCTGTACTCCCATGGATTCCAGAACGGTGAGATCACGGGCGACGGATCAAAACCTTGCAGATCGGTGTTATACACGTACGGCAACTTGCGAAAGCCGATGATGATCGTCGGCACGTCGATTGCTAACTGCTGCTGGAAGACGACGTAGTCGCCCTTGCGCTTGGACTGATTGACGGTGCTCAGCGCATCTTCGAGTGCTTTGGTGGCGACCGGATTCACCCAGAAGAGCGAGTTCTGCCCGCGCGGCGCAAGGTTGTCGGCCGAGTAGAGCGGGTCGAGATCGGGATCGGCCGCGCTGAACCATGCAAACGTCGCTACGTCGTAATGTCCGCCTTCGAGCGTTCCCTCGTTGCCGTTGGCAAACATCTGCGCGGTCGGATAGTTCTTCACGTCGGCCTGCACGCCGACGTCATGCCACTCGCGTTGCAGCAGCGCTTGCAGCGCTTTCCCGATCGTCGATTCGGTCTGCGTGCTGAGATTGAACTCGAGACGTTGCCCGTTTTTCACGCGCACGCCGTCGGGACCCGTGCGCCAGCCGTCGGCATCGAGCAGCGCCTTCGCCTTGAGCGGATTGAATGGATAGTGCACCGTGTCGGTGCTATACCCCCACGATTGCGGCGGCTCCGGGCTGTCCGACGGCGTGTCGGCACCGTGCATGATCTTGGCGATGATCTCCGGACGGTTGGTCGCGTAGGCCAGCGCGCGCCGAACCTGCAGATCCGAGAGAATGGGATTATGCAGATTGAAGTCGATGTGATCGTACACGTACGAATCGACGGCGATTGCCTTCAATCCCGAGTTGGCCTGCGCGGCCAACGCTTGATAGCGCGGCCAGTTGATCGGCGTGCCGCGCGCGAGCAAGTCAATCGCATGCGTCTGCACTTGCGTCTCGAGCGTGTTCTCATCGGGTTCGTAGTAGAAGTCGACCTCATTGAGCTTCGGCTTCCCGAGAAAATAGTTGGGGTTCGCGGCGAGCCGCACGACCGTCCCGCGTTCCCACTGAATGACGCGGAACGGTCCGCTGCCGATCGGCATCGCGTTGTAGGGCGCGGTGTTTTGCGTGCCGGCGGCGAGGGCCGCCGACAAGGCGTGCTCCGGCAGGATCGGCGCGTTGCTATTGACGCCCCAGAGCTGCTGTAGGAACGGCGCGTAGAGCCGCTTCATATGAATCACGGCAGCATGCTCGTCGTGACAATCGATCGACCCGATATCGCGAAATCCGTCGGTGACCGCCACGTTGGTCTTCGGGTTCATCACATAGTGCCAGGTGAATTTTAGATCCTCGCACGTGAGCGGCTTCCCGTCTTGCCACTTGATGTCCGAGCGCAGCTTGTAAATCAGCGTACGTCCATCTTTGCTCACGTCGCCGTTGGCAATCGTCGGAATCTCGCGCAAGGCGTCGGGAACCGGACGGCCCGCGCCGTCGTAGCGCACCGCCCATGAGTAGACCAACATCGCGACGTCGAGGCTTAACGCGCTTCCGTCGAGCACTGGGTTGAGCGATTTGACGTCGTAGTTGGACCCGATGCGCAGCACACCGGGACGCGTCCACGGATGACGATCGCTCGCGCTCGTCCCCTCGCTCCGCGAACACGCATTCACGTAGCACGTGACCAGCAAAAGCGCGAGCAGCGCGCGAATCAGGCGTCGAATCAAGTGTCGTCGCCGCGCATCGATTCGGGATCGATGCCGTGAAGTCCGCAAAATTCCTGATAGGCCGCGGGCATGATCTCGGAGGGTTTGATCTCGCTGCGCCCACCCCAAAATACATTGGTGTACGAAAACTCGAGACCGGCTTCGCGCAAATGCTCGTCGATGGCCGCCTTGTGCGCGAGCACGCGTTCTTTCTCCATGCCGTGCGCCACCGCCATCACGTTTACATTGCGAAATTCTGGACCACCCTCGCGCCAATAGGCGTGGGTGATGACGTAGTGCCGGCCAACCTCGCGTCCCGCGTCGATCTCGCGCCCCGGCGGAACCGCCCAGTGAAACAGTGCGTTATAGCGCGTCACGCGTTCGTCGTTCGCGGTCGCTTTGACATGTTCGAGGAAGGTCGAGAAGCGCCCGATCACGCGCCGCTCGTTGAGACTGCGCGCGATGCGCGCGAACTCCTCGACGCTCACGCCGGCTTCATCCGCCCGCGCACGCCACAGATCGCGCACGATCTCGTCGGGCGAAAATTCGCGCTTGAGCGCACCGAGTACGCGCCATTCTAGCGGCGAGAGTTCGACGATCGCGGTGTTCATCGGCTCCGCAAACGCGTCGGCGCGCGCTCCCGGTTCAAGCCCGCGGCGGCGCACATGGCCGACGCCGAGCGCAAACACCAGCCTGGCCGGCATCAGGCGGAAATGGTCGGCACCGACCTCACGAGCCAAAAACTCGGCGTGCTTGCGCAGCGAGTAGCCCTGCGGAACTTTGAGGGTCGTCCAGAGGCGATAGGTGCTCCCCGGCGTCGCTGCATCTGTAGAACGGATGACCACGTGTCCCGAGAACGGATCTTCCTTGAACATATAGTCGAAGGCGGCGTCGAGGCGCTCGGCCGGGATCTGCCAGGCAACGAGCGCACCTCGCGCGAGATTGGTCGACATCAGCGTTTGACGCACGCGCCGGATCGTGCCGGCCCGCAGCATCGCTACGATTCGCTCGATCACCGTCTCGGGCGCAATGCCGCTGCGCGTGGAAATCTCGCCGACCGGGTCCGCTTGAAAGCCGGTCAGGCGGTCTTCCGAAACGGCAAGGATTGCGGCGTTGACCGGGTCGGAAACCGCCGCGGGAACCGTGGGATGCGAGGACATGCCCCCCCTGGTTTACAGGCTCAGGTCGCTCGCCCCTAGGACGTACGCGTACTGCGCCTCGGCCTGACGTTCGCCGTAGAGCGCTGCGACATACGCCGTCTGCGCCGTCGCCAGGTTTGCCTCCGCCGTGACGATCGCCGTAATCGTGGAGGCGCCCACTTTGTATTGGGCCTGTGTCGCCTGCAGGCTGACCGTGGCGCTGGTGACCTCGGCCTCCGCCTGCACCAGATTTGCGCGCGCCGAGATCAGGTTCGCAAGACCGCCGCGCACGTCGGATTGGACCTGCAGACGGGTTTGCGTCATCGAGGCACTCGCCTCATCGAGCGTCGCTGCCGCGACGGCGACGTTGTAATTCGTCTCTCCCTGATCGTAGATCGGAATCGTCAACGTCGCGCCAAGCGTATTGCGACCCTGATAGTTCGTTTGATAGGCTCCGGTCGGAATTTCGGTACGCGACGTGCCGACGCTTCCGTTGGCGGACAGCGTCGGAAACCGCGCGAGCTTGGCAAAGCGTAGATTCTCTTTGTCCGATTCGACGGTATGTTCGGACGCAAGAAAATCCGGGCGCAGCGTGTAGGCTTCTTGCAGCGCTTGCTGATAGCTCAGGATTTTTGCCTGCGGAGGCGACGATCCGAGCAACTTGGGCGAAATCGCGGTATCGGCATCGAGGCCGAGAACGGTCGCAAACGCGGCCTGCGCTGCAATTGCTGCACCTTGCGCCGTGACCAGCGCACCGCGCGCCTGCGCGGTTTGGAATTGCGCGGCCGCGAGATCGGACCGCGCGGCAGCACCGGTTCGAATCTGCGCGATGACGTACTGCTCGTTGATTTCGAACTCGCGCACCAGCGCATTGTCTGATTGGACGCTCGCGTTATCTTCGAGCAGCGTGTAATAGTCGGTCGCGACGTTAAACGCCATGGTTTGCAATTGGCGCAGGAGTGTATCGCGTCCGGCGATATCGGCTTCTTTGGCGCTGCGGATACCCGCAATGACTTGTCCGCCGTCGTAGATCAGCTCGGTGACGTTGATGCTCGCGCTTTGCTGCGTTGCATAGCTAGCCGCGCTCGGCCCGGTCGTTGCTTGCGGGGTCGTGCCGGTTGCCGTTAGCGCTCCGCTGAAAGAACGGGTCGCCGCGGCCTGCGCCGAGACGTTGGGAAGCAGCGCGCCTTTCTCAGCGCCGTACTTGGCGGCAATCGCGCGATACGCCGCACGTTCCGAAGCGAAGGCAGGCGACTGCGCGACCGCGATGTCGACCGCCTGAACGAGTGTTACGGTCAGCGGAATGCCGGGGTGCTGCTTTTGCGTCGCGACGTCCGGCGCGGGTGAGCCATACGCTGGATACGGAATCGGCGTGCCCGAGGTCGTGGGCATCGGCGCCGGCGTCGGCACGGTAATGGGTGCCTGCGACGGCTGTGCGGCGACCGCCAGCGGGACGCACAAAACCAGCGCGACGGCAACCGATAGCGATCGCGCTAAAAAGCGGCGAGGCGACGTCATTTCGGAGTGTTTCCCCCATTCGCCGGAGCCGAAGCGGTCCCGGGCGGCGAGTTGACGGCAACGAGACTGCCATCCTTAAGCGTGTCAGGGCGTGTCGTGATCACCTTCGTGCCGGGCTGCACTTTCGGCGAGATCACTTCGGAGAGCGTATCGGTCTGAACGCCGACGCGCACCGGCACCTCTTGCGCCTTATTGTCGGCGCCCACAACGTAGACGGCGTTGCCGTTTTCCGTCTGCGCAACGGCTGAACGCGGGACCACAATCGCACCCGCATGCGCTTCGCGCGGCACCGTCGCGGTCACCAGCATGCCGCCGCGCAACACGTCACCGGCGTTTGCCATCTGAATGCGCGCCAAGTACGAGAGCGTGCCGCTGGTCGGGACGGCGTTCACCGTACTGATGCGACCTTCAAAACTGCGGCCGGGAAGCGAACTGCTGGTGAAATTCACCTGCGATCCAGCTCGAACGTAGGGCAAATCCGTGTCGGGCACGTTGATGTTGATCCACAGCGTATCGATGCGCGAAATCGCGAGCACGGGAGCCGTAGGCCCCGCGTAAGCGCCCGGATCCAGCAGACGCTGCGTAATCACGCCGTCATACGGTGCATACAGCGTCGTTTGCGCGACCTGGGTGTTGAGGGTGCGCGCATTGGCTGCGGCGGCCTGCGCTGCCGCGACCGTGGCCTTGGTGTTCTCCTGGCTGACCAGGTTGTTTTGCAGTCCGATGCGCGCGGTATCGTAGGCCTGTTCCGCTTGCACGTACGCCGCGTGAGCCGATTCCAGCTGCGCCTCGGAAACGTAGCCGTCCTTATACAGTGCCATATCCTGGCCGTAGACGAGCTTGGCATTGCTCAGCGCAGCGGCGTCCGTTTGCAGCAGCGCTTGATTCGTCTGAATCTGAACCGGGAGTCCAACCTGCGAGCCGCGCGCGGTTGCGGATTGCGACTGCGCCTGCGCCTGCGCTTGTTGCGCCTGGGCGCGCAAGACCGAGTCATCGATCCGCGCCAGCACTTGTCCCGAGCGGACGCGATCGCCCACGTTCACGGCAATCGACGTGATCGTGCCGTTCTGCTGGAACGCCAGCACCGACTGCTCGAGCGGTGCCACCTGTCCGTCAAGCGACACGTAGGTCGCAATGTTCTGCCGCGTCGCCGCAGCGACGTCGACGCTCAACGGCGGCACTTGGTGCTGCGGGGCCTGGCTGCATGCGTTCAATGCCAGGGTAACGCCCAACGCGTAGACCGCAGCTCGCTGGTAATCCATGATACTCCCTATCTGATCGGCGGATCGCTTGTCTATGCCTGGATACGTGCGACCCGCCCGCTTTGATTCACGATCCTGGCGTGTAATCCTGATAATATGCTTCACCCACCCGAACAGCGCTAGGAGCAAACTCGGTTTCCGCGTATTCTCCCCCGGCATGAGCGCGAAACTGGAGATCGGGCGCGCGTACAGCCTTCAAACCCGGGTCGAGGAATGGATGACCGCGGAGAAGGCCGGCAACAAGGGCGTCGATGTTCTTTCGACCTCGATGCTCGTGCAGCTGGTGGAGACCGCCGCGCTCGCGTGCATCGAGCCTGCGCTCGGCCCCGATCTGGTCTCGCTGGGCACCCATATCGACCTCGAGCACCACAAACCCGTTCCGGTCGGGTTCATCGTTCGAACCGAGGTCGAGGTTGTAATGGTCGACGGACCGCGTTTGAGTTTTGCCGTTGCCGTTTTTGACGAGCAAGAAGCGGTGGCCGAAGGCACGCACGAACGCTACCTCATCGAACGCTCGAAATTTCTCGCAAAGCTTGAAGAAAAGCTCGCTTCCGGCTAGGGTGAAAGAAACCCAGCCAGCCTGGGTCTCACTGCAGGGGGGGCAAACGGCCTCCCGAACACATTAAGAAGGTTTGTCTCGGGAGGCTGTGCCTTTTTCGCCCGGAACGGGTGGGGTATGGCCTAATGCGTGCAGGAATGCCGCCTCGAGTCAACTCGTGGAATCATAAAGAAAACTCTCTCCTAGGAGGAAACATTGAAGCGACTGAGCACCGGAGTCCTCGCCGCGCTGTTAGCAGCCGGTTTCGGACTTAACGCGGTCGCCGCCCCGACCTCCGCATCGCATGGAAACATTGGAACCAACGCGATTGCGCAGTCGGGTGGCGCCATGGAGGCTCCGCCGGCGAACTTCGGTTCCCCGCCGTCGGGGCAGATACCGATTCTCTTCAACGACCACCACGTCTATGCCAAGCCCGACGTCCTCAAGCAGGGTCGCGTGCTCGCCGCGCTCGTGCGCGGGGGCACTGTGCTCATCCCGCTTCGTTCGATGTTCGAACAGATGGGCGCGACCGTGTCGTACGATGCGGCCAGCAAGACGGTGGACGTTAGTAAACCCGGCGCCGACGTGAAGGTCACGGTCGGTAAACCGGAAGTTGTCATCAACGGCGAGTCGCGTCCGCTCGACGTGCCGCCCATCATGTATCAAGGCCACGTGCTCGTTCCGGTCCGTGTGATCTCGGAAGGCATGGGCGCGTACGTCCAGTGGGTGCCCGACAAGCAGGTTGTCGTCGTCCGGTATATTCCGCCGACGCCGCCTCCGACGCCCACGCCTCCGCCGCCGCCGCCGCCTGCAACAGCACCGCCGACGCCGACCCCGGCGCCGATCGCAACACCGTACAAAGATCTCTTCATCGCGGGTGACTATCTCGCGTCGCAAAAGGTCTACGACGAGTGGAGCCCCGGCAACGTGGCAAGCGGCAACCATAACGGATTCTCGTGGGGCATGCACGGTGCCGGCGAGTTCGATCTGTTCGGTCTGCCGTGGATGCTCGAGGGCAGCTATCAACAGCTGAATTACGAGCACGATTGTGGTGTCGACGCCTTAGGCGCGTACTTGCCAAACTGCGACGTGACCACCATCGGTGGCCTCGGCTCAACGGCAGTTCCGGCGTTTACGGTAAGCAATTACCAAGCGCAAGTCAAACTCGGACTGAAGGTTGCCGATCCGCGGATTTACATCGGCGTCGGCTATCTATGGATGTCGAACAACGCGGGCTACCCGCGTGTATCGAACGTCGGATTCGGTGCCGAGAAACTGCCCGATCTCAACCATCCGTTCTCGATCTACGCGAGCGTGTGGTACTACGGAAACGTGAAGGGTAACTTCACAGATCCGTCGGGCAATAGCTACCAACTGGCGTACAACATACTTAGCTACACGGGCGGTGTGACGTACGCATTCTCCGGCACCCCGATCTTCCTTGAGGCCGGGTTCGTCGGAGAACAGCTCAAGAACAAGATCAACGCTCCGAGCGACGCGACCAACTTCGGTCCGTTTATCGGTCTCGGTCTGAAATTCTAGGATGGTTCGACCCGGCCTAACGGCCGGGTCGCTCATCGTGAGCTCCGAACCTTCAGCCGCATCGTGCGGCTAGCACAAAAGAGAAGAGCCTCCGGGAAACCGGAGGCTCTTCTCTTTTAATTAGCGCTTCGGGGTCGCGGTTGGGCTCGGCGCCGGCATCGGCTGGTCCGTTGGTGCAGGCGATGGCTGCACGCATGGTGGGGTGATGATTTCGACGTTGGGCTGCCCCGGCGCGGGCGCCGGCGTCGGCGTCGCGGCCGGCGTCACGTCCGCCGGGACGGTCACGCCACTGGGCAACGGCGTCGGGCAGAGTTGGGCACTTGCAAAATAGTGCTCGGTGAATCCGCGCGAGATGTCGGCCTTCTCAAGTTTTCCGAAGTACGTTCCGCCGAATCGCGACGTGAGCACGTGCATATACGCCCACGCCTTCTGCTGCGCGTCGACGGTATAAATTTTCTTGTACATGACAATCGCGAGGAAGTAGCTGCGCGCAAGTTGCGGATCGCCGGGATACTTGTGTGCCCACGCCTCGAGCGCGTCGTCGGCAAACGTGACCTTGTTGATGATGCCGCTGTCCGTCGTGTAATCACCCGCGCGAATGGTTTCGTCGTGGAAGGTGTTGTTGATGCCGAGAAAACTCATTTTCATCCGGCCGAAGTACTCGTCGCCCGGGGCGGCATGCTTGTAGTTTTCGCATTGCTGCCTCGCATATTTGCTCTTGAGACTCGCGCACGAGTCCTTGGGCGCGGCCGTCGCCGCCGGTTTGGGCTTGCTAGCCGCCGGAGCGACCGCGCTCATGGCGGCGGTCAGCGCGACAAACGAGACACACACATAGAACGGAGTAGATTTCACGAAGACTCTCCCCAATGGCGGCCGCCTGCGGACGGCAAAGCGTATCGTGCGAGGTATTCGCAAGGCCAGGAGCAGCTCCCGTGTAGAACAGCCCCGGGTGCCACGTATGATTCGGCTTGCCGCGTTGCAACTGCGCGCGCACGATCGTAGCGATTACGAGCGGCTGCGCGTTTCGCTCGTCGAGCGTATCGAGCGTGCCGCAATCGATCACGATCTCTTGGTGCTTCCCGAGGGAACGTTCCCGGCGTACGTGCTCGGTGACGACGCCATCGACGAACGCTTGGCTGTGGGGGTGATCGACAGGCTCGCGAAGGTTGCACGGGGCGCATCATGCGTGATCGTTGCGGGCGCAGCAGTGCGACGCGGCGATGCGCTCTATAACGGGGCGATCGTCATCGATCGTGACGGCTCGGTGGCGGGATCCGCCGAAAAGATCTTTCTCTGGCACTTCGACCGCCAATGGTTTGCCCCGGGATCGGCCATCATGCCGGTGCAAACATCGATCGGACGGCTCGGCGTGTTGATCTGCGCCGATGGCCGCATGCCCGGGATTGCTCGCGCGCTCGTCGATCGCGGCGCCGAACTGCTGGTGATGCCGACGGCCTGGGTCACATCCGGACGCGATCCACATCACCTCGAAAACTTGCAAGCCGATCTGCTCGGGCAAGTGCGCGCGTTTGAAAACGGCGTCCCGTTCATTGCGACCAACAAGTGCGGGGTCGAACGCGGCATGGTCGCGTACTGCGGCAAGTCGCAAGTCGTCGACGCAGCCGGCGACGTGGTCGCGCTCGCCTCGCAAGAGCGCGAAGAAATCCTGACAGCGCAGCTCAATCTCGGGTCGCCGGCACCGATGCGCGTACGCCAGCCGGCGCCGGCGCCGCGCGCGCCGGGCAGCGAGCGCGGCGTCCGCATCGCCATCGCCGCAACCGCGTTGCCGAACGACATCGGCGAACGGCTGCGCATTCTCGAAGCCGATCTCGCGCTCGCGCCAAACTGCGACGACGATTTCGTGAGGCTCGATCGCTCCGTCGCCGCCGTGCGCATCGACGCGCCGGATGCGTTCGATCCCGGATTGCTCGTGGCGTACCGTTTGGCGGGCTATCGCGTTGCGATCCTCGATGCCGTAGCGTCACATCCATGGCTCGAGCGGATTGCGCGTGCGCGCGCGGCGGAGTTACGCATGTATGTGATCGTTTTCGACCGCGCCGCACCGCGCGCGTTTGCGGTCGATCCCGATGGCACGATCGTCGCCGGAACGTTCGATGATTTTCGCATTGCAAGCTTCGCGCTCGATCCGCGCCGGACCGAGCAAACGCTGGTCGCTCCGAATACCGATGTCGCCGAAGGCGTTGCGCTGGTGCAGTCGCTGGTGCATCGCGTGGCGGGCGTAACGTGAGCATTCATCCCTCGGCGCGGGCAAGCCACCAGCGCGTCGTTCCGTTTTTTACCGCCGTTGTAGCCGTGCTCGCTGCGCTTGGAACGCTGTATTCACATCATCGTTCGATTCAGGCGCTCGCGTTGCGCAACGACGTGGTGCTCCTGACCGCCAAGGCTTCCGATCAGTACCAGTATTATCAGAGCCAGCAGCTCAAAGGCACGCTCTATCAGGCGCTCAAAATGCCGAAAGAAGCGGCGCGAGAGCAGCAGATATCGCTCCCCGTCTACGCCGAGGCCAAGGGCCTCGAGGAACAAGCCGATCGTGACCAAGAGCGCGCCGAAGCGCTGCTGCGTTCATTTGAGACCCTCGAGATTTCGACGACACTATTCGAAATCTCGATTGCCTTCGCGTCGATCGCCGCGCTCACGCACGCGCGCATTCCGCTGTGGCTCGGGGCCGGTTTGACCGTCGTTGGGTTTGTGGTCGGCATCATCGGATATCTTCAAGCGCATTGAAACGCCGGCTTGCGCTTTTCATACTCGCCGCGGCGATTGCTGCCGCGCCGCGGCCGATCCCGATCCATCGCGCCGCCGGTTTGATCGCAGCGGCGCCCCTGCCATACCTTCCCGGCAGCACGATACCGATTCGGGTTAACGGCTTCAATCCGCCCTTCGCGCTGTTTTTGAGCGGACCCGGCAGCGTTTCGGACGATCGTTTCCAGGTCGCTGCCGGCGCTGACGCGAGCACGGTGATCGCCGCAGGCCCTGCGGGTCTCGCGATGCGCGCCTTTGCGGTCGCGGCGCCGCCCGACCCGCATCGTCCGTTTATTGCGGTAGCGAGTTACGACGACGGCATCGTGCTGCACGACGCGGCGGCACCGTTTCGCGCGCGCGCTGCGCTGGGAATCGGCGGTGCGCCCGGCGACGTCGCCGTCAATGCGGCCGGTGCGATCGCGACCACGGCAACCGACGGGATGAGCGCAACGATCGCCACCCTCGATCCCTGGACCGTGCATCGCTACGATAACGTTCCGCTCGGCGACGAGGTTGCTTTCGACGCGCGCAGCGGTGCGCTGTTCGTGACCAATCGAGAGCTCAACGGCGCGGGCGCGCTAACGCGCATCGCAGCCGACGGCAGCGTCGCGCACCGCGTCCTCGGTTTGACCGCTGAAGGGATCGCCATCGATTCTGCCCGGCAACGCGTCTACGTCGCGAACGTCAACGACGGCACCGTTTCCATCGTCGACGCCGGCAGTATGGTCGAGTTGCGCCGCTTCCGCGTCGTCGATCGCGTCTTCTCGCTCGCCCTCTCGGAGCGCGGCTCGCGGCTCTTCGCCGTTTCGAATCAAAGCGTCGACTCGCCGTTTGCCGCGGCCGGCAGCGTCGTCGCCGTTGACGTCGCCGCCCGCGATCCGCACGTCGTCGCCCGCAGCGAACGCCTGGCGTTTCCAATCGGTATCGCCTTCGACGCCACGCACGATCGCCTGTACGTTACCGATGAGGATACCGACGCGGTCGATGTCCTCGACGCGCAAACGCTGCGCGCCATCCGGGCCCCGCTGCGAACCTGCGAGACGCCGTGGAAACCGGCCATCGATCGCGGACTGCTGTTTGTCCCGTGCGCGCGCAGCGATCAGATCGACGTCTTCGACTTGGCGACGCTGCATCGCGTCAAGGGCGCGCCCTTTTCGACAGGCGGCTACCCGCTTGCTGTCGCCGTATGGATGCCGCCGGCGTAAGATACTGAACATGCTCCTCACCCTGTTGCTCGCGGTTCTCCCCGGGCATCTCGATCCGGCGCCCCCGTTTCCGCGCATCGCGTTTGACGCACCAACGATCGAACGCATTGCGCCCGGCGTCGAATACGGGGAATACGACATGGTGACCGACGCCGGGCCGATCGTCGTTCACGCGATTGCCATCGATCCGCACGCACCAGACATCGGGCTCAATAGCGTGCTGGCAAGCGATACGCTCGCCTCCGGAGGCGAGACGATTTCATCGATGGCACGGCGCACCGGCGCGATTGCCGGCATCAACGGCGACTACTTCGACATCGGCAATACCAATCGACCGACGAATGTGGTCGTGCGCGGGAACACGCTGCTTAGCACGCCGACCAAGCGGTATGCACTTGCAATCGGCGTTGACGGAACGCCGCAGATTATCGAGATGCAGTTCGCGGGCACACTTACGCTGGCCGATCGCACCGACACGCTCGATGCAATCAATCATCTGCCCGACGGTGGAACCTCGTTGTTCACGCCGGCCTTCGGCCGCGTTCCTCCGTCAAACAATCTCACCCTCGTGGGGCTCGTGCCGACCAACGGAACGCCGCCCTTTGCAACCTATCGTGTCACTGGCGTTCTCGATAACACGACCGCGCAGCCTGCCGGATATTACCTCGCGATCGGCTTGGATGCATATGCGCGTATCGGCGTTCCTGATGTTGGTGAAACGATTGCTGCAAGTGGCGATCTCGCGCCGATGTCGCTTGCCAAACTCGTCGCCGCCGTCGGCGGCGGTCCGCTGATTCTGGACGGCGGAGCGTGGGTCGACGACCCCGACGGGCCAAACGGCGGCGAATATGCACAACGGATTCCGTGCAGCGGTGCAGCGGTTGCGCCGGACGGTACGCTCTTTTTACTCGAAGTCGACGGACGCCAGCCGGGTTTCTCCGTCGGCGTCACGCGTCCGGAATTCGCGGCGCTGATGCGCGCATTCGGCGCGGTGCGCGGCATGGCGTTCGACGGCGGCGGTTCGTCCGAACTCGTCGCGCGAACGCCGGGCGACACCGACGCGACGCTGGTCAACTCGCCGTCCGACGGACGCGAGCGCAAAGTTGCCGACGGTGTCTTCGTCTACGACAGCGCGCCGGTTGGTCCGCCCTCGCAGATTGTCGCCGAGCCGCTTACGGTTCGCGCGTTCGCCGGCGCCGCCGTCGACGTGCGTTTCTCCGCCGCAGACGCGGCCGAGCATGTCGTAACCGCGCCCGGACCCATCGACGTGCGCGTAGAGCCGGCCGGGCTCGGCACATATCGCGACGGTGTCTTCACAGCGCAAGCGACCGGAAGCGGCACGTTGATTGCGCGCTCGGGCGCGTTGGAGTTGCGCGTGCCGCTACGCGTCTACGACCAGCCGGCACGGCTGGTGATCCTTCCCCAAGATCCCAGCGTTGCGCAAGGCGGACGCGTAACGCTGCAGGCACGCGCGTATGATGCGCAGGGCTATGCAATCGCTGTGCCGGCGCAACTGCCGTGGCGTGCCGCAGGCGCCGCGATCGACTCGAGCGGCACGCTCGACGCCGGAACCTCCGACGCGCTGGTGTCGCTACTGCTCGGCGATCATTTGGCCAACGTGCACGTCACCGTCGGATTTCACGACGCTCCGCTGACCGTCACGCCGTCGTTCATGACCGCGCCGCGCGGCGGCGACGGCAACGCCGCGTCGAGTCCCGATTGCCCGTCGTGCATGCAGCTGCAGTACGCTCTCGGGCCGCAAGAACGTGCTGCGTATTTGTTAACCAATGTCACCTTGCCGCAGCACAGCGTCGCCGTCGCGTTCGAGGTGCTCGACGACGGTAACGGCGAACAACTCAAGCTCGCCCTACGTAACGCGATCAATGAAGAAGTGTTGTTGAGCGCGGACACGATGGACCATGCAGGATGGCGCAGTGTCGTGGTGCATCTGCCACAAGAACTCGCGCAACCGGCGCGGCTGGTCGCGATCTATGTCATCGCCCGGAGTGCACCGGCATCGATGCAAGGGAGCGTAGAGGTGAAGAATCTGCACGCGGTTGTGGCAGGCACAAAGGCCGATCGACCCTAACTCCGGCAGATGGAGTTCGAGGCTCTTGCGCGCCGAGCGCTTGATACCGCGAGTGTTTGCGGCGCCCAGTATAGCGACATTCGCTTCGAAGACGTGCACAGCGAGCGCATCGAAGCGCGCAACGGCGTGGTGGCGTCGCTTGCCGATGGACGCGGTTCCGGCTATGGCATCCGAGCCTTGGTCGACGGGGCATGGGGATTCGCCGCGAGCAGTGACCTGACCGACGCGGGAATCGACCGCACGGCTGCGCGCGCGGTTGCTATCGCCCGCGCAAGCGCATCCATCGCGCGCGAGCGTTTCGGTGCACCGCCGCCGCACGTCTACGTCGACAGCTATGCGACGCCGCTGGTTCGCGATCCGCGCAACGTGCCGCTCGGCGAGCGCGTCGCGCTGCTGCTGGAAGCCGAAAAGCTGGCGCACGCCGGCAGCCAAATCGCGGTCGCGCGCGCGTGGCTCGACCTCTGGCGCACCGAGAAGTATTTCTACAGCACGATCGGGTCGGCAATCGAACAAACCATCGTCCAGACCGGCGCCGGCGTGCAAGCGATGGCGGTCGGCGATGGCGACGTCCAAACACGCACGTATCCGGGCGATGTCGGGCTCTACAAATCGGGCGGTTGGGAAGTTGTCGAAGAGGCGGCGCTCGTGCAGAACGCACAGCGGATCGGCGAAGAAGCGATCGCGCTCCTAAGGGCGCCGCAATGTCCGAGCGGCGTCTACGATATCGTGCTCGGCGGCTCCCAGGTGTCGCTCCAAATTCACGAGTCCTGCGGACATCCCGCCGAGCTCGATCGCGTGATGGGCTGGGAAGCAAGTTTCTCCGGCACGAGTTTTCTCGAGGTGACGCAGCTCGATCGCCTGCGGTACGGATCGCCGGCGGTCACGATTGTCGTGGACAACACGATGCCGTTCGGGATGGCCACCTGCGGCTACGACGACGAAGGCACGAAGTCCGGTGTTTCGGACATTGTCCGCGACGGCGTCTTACGCGGCTATGAAATGAGCAACGACACCGCTCGCGCCATCGGACGCACCAGCAATGCGTGCGTGCGAGCGCAGAGCTGGGAGTTCGTCCCGATGATCCGCATGTGCAACTTGAACCTCTTGCCCGGCAACGTGCCCTTCGAGGGGCTCTTCGACGACGTCCGTGACGGCATCTATATGGAAAGCAATCGCTCGTGGTCGATCGACGATCGCCGGCTGAACTTTCAATTCGGCTGCCAAATCGGGTGGGAGATCAAGAACGGCAAGCGCGGCCGGATGCTCAAGAATCCGACCTATGCCGGGATGACACCGCAGTTTTGGAATTCGTGTGACGCGATCGCCGACGCGCGGTCGTGGAACGCTTGGGGCACGCCCAACTGCGGCAAAGGCGAACCGATGCAGACCGGCCGCACCACGCAGGCAACTTCGCCCGCGCGCTTCCGCCAAGTCAACGTGGGGGTCGGTTACAAGTGAAGGCCGCGGAGCGGGAAACGATTGCGCGACGCACCGTCGAGCGTTCGCGCGCGCACCAAACCGAAGTCCGCATCAGCAGTAGTGATGAGGCGCTAACGCGCTTTGCGCACGGTATTTCCAACCAAAACGTGGCGGCGGACGACGTAACGATCGCCGTCCGCGCGATTGTCGACGGACGCACCGGTGTCGCCGGGTCCAACGATCTCAGCGATGCGTCGATCGACACCCTCCTCGAACGCGCGCTTGAGATGGCGTCGTTCGCGCCGACTGATCCGCTCGCGCCGACACTTCCGTCCGGCGGCCCGACGAGTGCGCCGGCCGGGTCTTACGTTGAAGCCACCGCCGCCGCAGATCCGGCGGCACGAGCCGGCGTATGCGATGCCATCATTCGCAGCGCGGAGCGCCGTCACTACTGGTGTTCGGGATACGTTTCGAGCGCAAGCAGCGGCACCACGATCGCGAACTCGTCGGGAGCGCTGGCGTCTTTCGACGGCACCGATGCGGCGGTCAACGTCAAAGCGACGGCGCCGGATTCCACCGGCTTTGCCGAGCACTACACCAACGACATTCGCGTGCTCGACGGCGCGGCCGCGGGAGACCTCGCGGTCGAACTTGCGCGCACGAGTGCGCGTCCGCATTCGGCCGAACCGGGACCGTGGACGGTGATTCTCCAGCCGCCGGCGCTCGGTGAACTCCTGACCCACTTGGCTTTGCACTTCTCGGCACAAAGCTTCAGCGACGGCTCGTCATTTTGTTCCGATGGGCTCGATCGTATCTACTTCGACGAGCGGGTCACGATCTTCGATGACTACGCGCACCCGCTGGCGCCGTCGATGCCCTTCGATTACGAGGGCCAGCCCAAGGTACGAGTACCGCTGGTCGAAGCCGGCGTCGTCCGCAACATCGTTACTGACAGCTACTATGCGAACAAGCTCGATCGCCCGAACACGGGCCATGCGCTGCCCGCGCCAAACGCGTACGGGCCGCAGCCGCTCAACATCGTGATTCCGGCCGGCACGCGCAGCACGGACGAACTGATCGCGACGACGCCGCGCGGCTTGTTGATCTCGCGCTTTTGGTACATTCGCGTGGTCGATCAAAAGCGAGCGATCGTGACCGGGATGACGCGCGACGGCACATTCCTCATCGAGAACGGAAAGATTACCAGGGGCGTACGCAACCTGCGCTTCAATCAGAGCATCGTCGAAGCGCTCGGTTCGGCTGAATTCAGCAGCGAACAAAAGCGCACCGCCCAATACTCGTATTCGCTGGTGGTCCCCACCGCGAAAGTCGATCGCTTTATGTTTAGCAGCACGACTGACTTCTAGCGTCCGCCCGCGGCAATTGCAGCCTTCATCAGGGTGCCGCGGAAGTTGCCCCTCTCCAGTTCCAGTAGCCCCTTGATGGTGCGGCCGGCGGGCGTGGTGACTTCGTGCTTGAGCGCGGCTGGATGGAGTTCGCTTTCGAGTGCGAGGCGACCCGATCCGAGTACGGTCTGCGCGACCAGCACCCGCGCCTGATCGTAGGGAATGCCAAGCGCGATCGCCGCATCGATCAACGCTTCGATTGCAACGAAGATGAACGCCGGGCCGCAGCCACTGATCGCCGTGACCGCGTCCATCAATGATTCGTCCAGCACCATCGTGCGGCCGAAGGGATCGAAGAGCGCCTGCGTTTTATCTAGTGCTTCTTCATTGCTCTCCTTGGCGCGAGCCAAGACCGTCATTCCCGAAGCGACGCGTGCGGGCGTGTTCGGCATGATGCGTACGATGCGCGTGCGATCCTCGGTCCAGCCCCGCAGGGACTCGGTGTCGACCGCGGCGACGGCCGAGACGAGCACCTGATCGTCACGCAGCACCGGAGCAATTTGCGTGCAGACGGCTGCGGCGTCGCGCGGCTTCACGCACATCACGACGACGTCACTGCTTTGCACGACCGCGCAATTGCGCCCCGCCGACGCGCGCGTGGTCGAATCGATCTCGCGCACGCGCGGATCACGCTCGAAACCCCGCGCGAGCGTGCCCCCGAGCGTTCCACGACCGATAATTCCGATTCGCATGACTTCCCTCAAATAAAAAACGAACCACCCCGGTAACCGGAGCGGTTCGTTGCAAAGTGCTTGACGACGCGCGCTACCGAACCGGCATCTCCTGATGCGGCTGCGGCGGGCACGGAAGAACGTGTGCGTACGTCATCGTTGGGCGATCTTACCCCGGCACACGTTTGCGCGTCAAGAGCGCGCCGATAAGAATCGCCAGCAATCCCGCGGCCACCACCGCTAGATCGGGGATCGAGATGACCTCGACGGCCGGGTAGGTCAGCACGCGCGGGCGCAGCCGTAATCCGGCCAGCTCCACCAATTGCCCATCGCTTGCGATGCCGATCCCGTGCGGAATCGACGCGCCGGTCTCGTCCTCGACGTCGAAGATCACCGCCGGACCTCGCGCTGCGGTCGTGTTCGGCATCGACGCAAGCTGCTCGCGAGAAAGAAGCACCGCCTTCACGATGCGATGCGCGGCCGGCACGGCAAAGGTGTCGAACGGCACCGAGAGGCCGGCAATCGTCTGCGAGTCCTGCATCAGCAACACCGGCGAGAGAAAGGCGCTCCCGGTCGGCTGCGTGATCGTCGCGTGTGCGCCGCGTGCGTCAAAGGCATCGATCGCGACGACGGTACGCGGAACACTGCGTAACAGTGCGGTCGCGGTATAGCGTCGCGCACCGATCGGCTGTGCGCTTCTCCCGCGTACGAGCATCACCGCCGGATCGATCTGCGCCGCTGGAAACGCGAGCGTTCCACCCGCTTCATCGACGCGCACGGTCGTATCCGGAGCACCCACGATCGTCCGCGCGTCGGCGCCAAGCAACCCGCTCGCAATACCCGCGAAGGCAATGGCAGCAACGCCGAATGCAACCAGCGGGATGCGCCGCGTGCGAACGATCGCCCACACGCCGACGGCGGCAATTGCAACGTTGTACCACCCGGTGTGATAGAGCGCGCGGTTCGGGATGACGATTTCCACGACAACGCCAAGCACGACGAGCGCGGCAAGAACCGCCGCTCCGCTCACGTTGCGCGCACAGCCTGCGCGAGCGTGGTACGCATCTGTTCGATCGTGAGCGGCCCGTCGAATCCGCGCTCGACCACGCCGCGACGGTCGATGATGATCGTCGTCGGCAACCCAAGCGCCGCATAGGTGCGCCCGTATTGCTGCGCGTCGTCGATCCAAATCGGAAACGCGATCTCGAGCGACTGCGCAAAGGCCGCGGCGCGTTCCGGGGACTCACCTTGGTTGACACCGACGACGACGACGCCGTCGTTGGCGTACTCGCGCGCGACGGTCTGCAGATCCGGCATCTCGGCGCGACACGGCGGACACCAGGATGCCCAGAGATTCATCACGACCACCTTGCCGCGGTACTGTTGCAGTGAGACCGCGTTCCCACGATCGTCGTGCAGCGCGAAGACCGGCGCGGTCTCGCCGACCATCCCGGCCGGCCCCGAGACCGGCGATCGCTGCGAGCCGAACAGCGGTACAAGGATCACGAGCGCGATTGCGACCGCTGCAAGGATCAGAAGCCAGCGCACCCGCGCGTTCACCAGTCGCCCATCCGATCCGAATCGACCTCGCCCTCGAAGGCGATCGTTCCGCTCGGCAAGACGGCGGCAAATAACGGAATCCCGCGGAAGCGTATCTCTCGCTGGCGCGCGGCATCGACGCCGGATTCGAACAGACGGCAATAGCGTTCGAGCACGTCCGGGCTGCAGCGCGCGAGCGCCGGCTTCACGTTATACGTTTGCACGAATCGATCGAAGGCGCGTTCGAAGGCCTCCGCCGCAAAGTTCGATCCGAGGCGCACCTCGCGCCGCACGTGTTCCAGGGTCCTCTCCTCCTCTATGGCGAAACCGCGTCGCGTGTCCGCCATGATTCTCGACGGTCGCGCACTTGCCGCGGAACTGCGCGCCGAACTTCTTGCTCGTACGAGTGCGCTACGCGACGCCGGGATTCATCCCAAGCTCGTGATCGTCTTCGTTGGAGAGAACGAGTCGAGCGTCGCCTACGTTCGCAATCTGGTCAAAACGGGCGAGCGCGTCGGCATCGAGATCGCGGTGGACCAGCTGCCCGAGCGTGCAACATCGGCCGACGTGCGCGAGCGTCTCGAACGATTGCGCGACGACGCAAGCGTACACGGCGTGATGTTGCAGCAACCCTTGCCGCCGCACCTTTCGATACGCGAGATCGCCGACGCCATTCCGGTCCACAAGGACGTGGATGGCGCGCACCCGACCAACCAGGGGCACCTGGCCTTCGGCAGCGGCACCGAATTCGTCCCGGCCACGCCGGCCGCGATCATGCTCTTGCTCGAGCGCAGTCCACACTGGCCGCTGCGCGGGCGGCGCGCGGTGATGATCGGCCGTTCGATCGTCGTCGGCGCACCGGTTGCAATGCTGATGCTCGGTCAGAATGCAACCGTCACCATCCTGCACAAGGAGAGCGCGAGCCTCCAACCCTTCCTAAAGATGGCCGAAGTCGTCGTCATCGCCACCGGCGTACCCGGACTCATCGGCGGGGCGGACATCATGCCGGGCGCCACGGTCATCGACGTCGGCACGACCGTCGTCGACGGCGTGCTCAGAGGCGACGTCGATTACGAATCAGCACTCAAGGTCGCCGGCGCGATCACACCCGTCCCCGGCGGCGTGGGCCCGGTCACGAACATCGCGCTCCTGCGCAACGTCGTAAAATCGGCGGAGCATCACTCGCGCACTCACCCGAATCGATAAGGAGGCCTACTATGGCCGCTCACCCAGCCGTCCAACCTCATTTGGTTGCAGCGAAACACCACCGGTCTGCCGCAGACTATCACGAGCTCGCCGCCAAGCGCTACGAACTCGGAGATCACGCGCAAGCGGCGCACTACACGCTGCTAGCGCAGGCGCACGCCTTGCACGCGGCCGGCTTCATGTCCGACATCGCAAAGATTCACGCCGAGCAGCACAGCGGCAACAAACACGCACATTCGTAAACCGTCGCGCTCTTGCGCAACGACGTGGAATCTACGGAGCATATGCTGCAAAAGCGAGCAAAATTGAGCTAAGGACGAGGTCTGAGTTCGCCAAGCGAAGGCTCGAAGTTTTGCGCCATTCGCAGGATGCGATCTTCATTTTTAGGTGGCGCAAAACTCGCGCAGCAGGAGCATCACACGAGGTGATGCGACGAGCGTCTTCGCGGGCGAACTCAGCCGAGCACCGAAGGCCTAATTCTGTGAGAAGAATTTCCCGAAGTACTGCTCTTGCGTGCTGCGGTAGCTGAGGTCTTCGCCATTTTCCTGGCGCTCGTGTAACTCCACCCGACGGCGTTCCAACAGTTTGCGAAGTTGCGGCAACAAGCGCTCGAGAAAGTCGTACTCGGCCCGCAAGCGCGCCTTCGTGTCGGTGATTTCGAGCAGGCGCTGCTTGACGCGTTCGGCGACTTGCAGCATGTCGCCAATGAGATACGACGTGCCTTGCGGATCTTCGGGCAGCAAGATGTGACTCTCTTGCCCCGAGAACTCCACCAGCATCGCGATATACTCTTCAAAGCGCCGGCGCACGGCGGGGAGCAGTTCATCGACCTCGCGATCGTCCGGCACCTCCGGCTCGTCGATCACGTCGACCTCGGCCACAAGGTAAGGTTCGCGGCTTATCACTTCGCGGATACGGAAGCGCGTGCTTCCGACCGTTGAGATAAAGTAGCGGCCGAACGGCAGCGGCTGCACGTCGAGAATTTCGGCGATCGAACCAACGTCGTGCGGAAGCACGTTGGTGTCGCCGGCTTCGGCGCCTTCAGCGATCAACGCGACGCCGAATCCTTCGCCGGACTCCAAACATTCGTTGATCATCTGCTTGTAGCGCGGCTCGAAAATATGCAGGTTGAGCACGGCGCCTGGAAATAGCACCGAATTGAGCGGAAAGAGCCGTAATCGCCGACCCATAGAGGACCCACTCTTTCGAGAAGGTCGGCGCAGGTTCCCCGCTAACTGGACAGCCCTAGATGGATGACCTCAAGCGCTATCTCGATGCCCTGCACCCCGAGCAACATCCGTTGTTACTCGAGCTGGAACAGCACGGCCGCAAAGACGGCGTGCCGATCGTCTCGCGCGAAGCCGGACGCTTCCTTTCGGTCATGGTACACATGATGCAGGCCAATCGCATTTTGGAGATTGGGACGGGGTACGGCTATTCCACGCTCTGGATGGCGCTCGCCCAGCCGCCGATGGGAAAGATCTGGACGATCGATCCCGATGCCGAACGAACCAGCGTCGCCGATGCATACTTTCGCCGTGCCGGTGAAGACGACAATATCACGATCTTCAATCAAGATGCACTCGAGTTACTCGAGAACTTCCAGCAGCGCAACCTCGATATCGTCTTCATCGACGCCGATCGCCACCTGTACCGCGCATACCTCGACTTGGTGTTCCCGATGCTCAAACTTTCCGGCATCGTCGTCATCGACGATTGCCTGCTCGGCGGCCTCGATGAATTCAACCAGTACTTTCTCACGCATCCGTCGCTCGACGCCACGATCTTACCGATCGGCAACGGCACCGGTATCGGAGCGCGCATAAAGTGAACGCCCACGCGGCCGATCCGGCCGCGTTTCGCGCGGCGATGCGCCGCTATCCCTCGGGCGTCACCGTCGTCACGTCGCTGGGCGAGGGCGAGCCGCGCGGCATCACGCTCAGCGCATTCGCCAGCGTTTCAGCCGATCCACCGATGCTCTTGATCTGTGTCAACCGCGAAGCGCGCAGCTATTTGTACATCTCGAGCTCGCGGATTTTTTGCGTCAATCTGCTCAGCGTCGATCAGCGCGAACTCGCCGAACGCTTTTCCGGCCGGATCAAGGAACGTCAGTTCGAGGATATCGTCTGGTCGACCAGCGTGACGGGCGCGCCGGTGCTCGCCGGTACCATCGGGCACTTCGATTGCGCCGTCGACGCCGAACATCACGCCGGATCGCATTCGATCTTCATCGGTCGCGTGCTGGCGTGCGCGCAGCGACCCGGAGCGCCGCTTGGATATTATGAGGGCGGGTTTCGCGACTTTGGTTTGGAGGAGTCGTGATCGTCGAAACGTTCCCCGTCGGATTGCTCGCCTGCAACGCGACGATCGTCGGCGACGAGGTTACCCGAGAAGCAATCGTTGTCGACGGCGGTGACGGCGTCGACGACGTGCTCGCGCGTCTCAAGCAACTCGGCTTACGCGCGCGATATCTCGTGCACACGCACGCGCACTTCGATCACATTGCCGACGTTGGGCGGCTGCGCGAGTCGACGCGCGCGCTCGCATTACTTCACCACGCCGACTTGCCGCTCTATCACGACCAACCGCGCCTCGTGAAGCTCTTCGGCATGCCGGCGCTTCCGCCGGTCGTCGATCTCGACGGTGACTTGGAGGATGGTACGCGCTTCACGCTCGGCGACGTCACCTGCGACGTGCTGCATACCCCCGGTCATACGCCCGGCAGCGTCTGCTTCGCGATCGCGGGCGCGGGAAACACGCGCTTGCTCACCGGCGATACGCTCTTCGCCGGTGCGATCGGCCGCTGGGATTTAGGCGGCACGTCGATGGAGGACATCGTGGCGTCGATTCAGCGCAAGCTGATGGATTATCCCGACGCAACGCCGGTCGTGCCCGGCCATGGCGGATTCACGACCATCGGTCACGAGCGCGCGACCAATCCCTATTTGCAGTAGTGCGCCTGTTCGCCGGCATTGAGCTCGATGCGGCGACGCGCGAGGCGTGCGTTCGCGCGCAAGATCGGTTGCGCACCGCTGCCTTCGATGCGCGCTACGAACTGGCCGAAAAATTGCATATCACGCTCGCATTTCTCGGACCGGTCGAGGCGGAGCGCGTGCGGGCGGTCGAGGACGTCATCGACACCGTCGCCGCTGCGACGCAGCCCTTCGCGTTGACGCTCGATAAACTCGGCGCGTTTCCGCACGAGCGACGCCCGCGCGTGATCTTCGTCGGTGCGCGTGAGCAAGGCGCACCGTTCCGCAATCTCGCAACGGCGCTGCGTGGGCGCTATGAAACCCTGGGGTTCCATTTTGCCGACGACGCGGTCGCGCACGTCACGATCGCGCGCCACAAAGGCGGCTCGGCGCGCCCGCTCCCGATGTTGGATATCGCCGCGGCCGAGGTAGCCATCGGTGCGATGGTGCTTTTCGAATCGGTGCCGGAAAAACAAACGACGCGCTATGTCGTTCGACATCGCGCGCCGCTTGGGAGAAATGCGACGACTTAGCGCAGCGAGATCGTGATCTTGCCGTCGTCGACCGGTTGCGGCACGGGCGCAGCGGCGCGCACCGGGCGCGGTGCGGCTTCCATCGCGGCAAAATCGGGGACGGCGCCACTTGCAACTTTCGCGCGGTAGTCGTCGATTGCGACTTTGAGCGCCTCGAGCGCGCGCTCCGGATAATCTTTCTTTTTCTCCGGATAGCCCGCAAGTTCGGCTTCGACTTGCGCGGTGGAAATAGCCCCCGCTTCGTCGATCGTTTTGCCTTTCGCAAGTTCAACGACCAAACTACAGGTTGCCGTGCCGAATCCGCAACCGGTGGTGAAGTAGGAAATATCCTCGATCACCGCGCCGGGTCCAATCTTCAGGAAGAAGTTGTACATGTCGCCGCACGAGTCGCTGAAGTACTCGCCGCTCGCGGTCGGCCCATCCATCGTTTGGAATCCCGGACGGGCTTCTACGAGACGCTGAAACTTGGCAAAATCCACTTGCTAGCTAACCCCTTTGAGTTGAAACGTGCACGCTTTGCCGCCCGATGCGAGCGACTCGAGTTGTTCGTGCTCGCCGCCGATCGTCTCGTCGATGACTTGATGGATCACCGAACAGACTTCCGGATGGTCTTTCACGACACCCGAGTACGGGCAGGTGTGTTCTTGTAATAAGAACCCGCCATCGACCAAACTGTATTCGGCGACGACGCCGCGATCGCGCAGGACCTGTGTGAGTTGCGCCACTTTGCCTTCGGGATCAGTCGCGGTGACCTTCTTCTTCGTGTGTTCGACCGAGCGGCGCGCTATGCGGTCAAAGAATCTTCTCAACGGCCGGCGATCCGAATTGCTCCCTCACCTCGCGCAGTACCGCAGCGAGCATCTTGTCGTACTGCTGTGGGAAGAGCGAATCGGCTTTGGGCGTGAGTGAGAATTCCAGGGTTGGCTTGGTCGGCCCGCGCCGGACAGCGCGCTCTTCGACCAGGCCGTCGCGCTCCAGGACGACCAGTTGCTGACGCACCGCGTTGGGTGAAAGACCGAAGAGCGCAGCCAGCTCTGCAGCGCAGGCGCTGCCTCGCTCGCGTAGCTCGGCGACAATCTTGCCGCGGGTGGTTTGGAAAAAGCGGTCGACCTGCATGGCGTTCGACGGTATCCTATCATGGCGCGGTCTAGATAGTAAAGTAAATCCTTGACTTTCTGCCGACGCCTGCCCTAAGCTATGCAAGTGGATTCGGTCGGCCTGCGGCCGAGCGCGCGTCCTGCGCTCCGAATCTTCAGCCGCATCGTGCGGCAGCCATCATTCCAGCCGGGAGAACAACGTGGCCGAATCCGATCAAGGGCTCCGCGTCGCGGGCCTACGCGTCAGCGTCGAGGGCAAGGAGATCCTCAAGGGGATCGACCTCACGGTCGAGCCGGGGAAAGTCCATGCGCTCATGGGCCCCAACGGCAGCGGCAAATCGACGCTCGCCTTCTCGCTCACCGGCCATCCGCATTATACCGTGACCGCCGGTACGGCGACGCTCGATGGAGCCGATCTCCTCGCGCTCGCTCCCGACAAACGCGCGCGCGCCGGACTCTTTCTTTCCTTCCAATATCCCGCCGCGATTCCGGGCGTGAAAGTGCCGAACTTTCTTTACGCAGCGCGGCAAGCGGTGCGGCCCGGCGAGTTGACGCCGGCGAAATTCCGCGCGCTGCTGCTCGAAAAAATGGACGTGCTCGGGATGGATCCGTCCTTTCTCGGCCGCTATCTCAACGACGGCTTCTCCGGCGGTGAAAAGAAGCGGCTCGAGATGCTGCAGCTCGCCCTACTCGCGCCGAAATATTCGATTCTCGATGAGACCGATTCCGGTCTCGACGTCGACGCGCTGCAAGACGTCGCCGATACGGTAAACGCCCTACGGGCAAGCGAGGAAGGCAAAACCGGCGGCTTCCTGATCATCACACACTACCCTCGCATTTTGCAGCACATCACGCCCGATATCGTACACGTCATGATCGACGGCCGGATCGTGAAGACCGGCGGCGCGGATTTGGCGCAACGCATCGAGCGCGAAGGCTACGACACACTGCGCGAGGAGACCGGCGCACTTGCTTAACAGCCTGTCCGAGCACTTGCTCTCTCCGCAGGAGCGGGACGCAGAGCTCGACGCTTTCGGGGCTACGCGCACCGGTCGCGAGAAGCCTAGCCAGTACTGGAAGATCGATCTTGAAAATCTCGTGCTGCCGCAAGTCGCAGCCACGGGAAGCGTCACGATCGAGAACGCGTCGCGCGCCATCGCGGTCGATCTGTCGACCGCGACACAGGAGCACGCGCAGCGGTTTGCTCGTACGTTTCGTAAGGCGATCGAACCGCAGCATAAGTTCGCCCACTTGACGCTCGCCAATGCGCAGCTCGGGGCCTTTATCTATGTACCGGCCGATTGCGCGATCGAGCAGCCGATCGTCGTGCGATACCGCGCGGGCGATGGCGAAACGATCTTTCCGTACACGGTTGTCCTCGCCGAGCACGGCGCGCGCGTGACGATCATCGAGCGTCTCGAACTGGGCAGCAACGCGTTTGCGTGCGGCGTCGCCGAAGTCGTCACCGAAGAGGGCGCCGACGTGACCTATGCGTCGGCACAATTTGCGCCGGCCGATGCGCGCGTCCTCTTCACGCGTGCCGCGCGACCCGGCCGCAATGCGCGCGTGGCGTGGGCCACCGCCGAACTTGGCGCCGCGTTATCGGTAACCGATCTCGCGATTGCGATCGTGCAACCGGGCGTCGACGCAAAGATTGCGACGCTGTTCTTCCCGACCGGCTCACAGCACGTAGACATCGTAAGCAGCATCGATCACCGGATCGGCGATGCCACCTCCCAGACCTTGGTCAAAACCGCGGCAGCGGGACGCGGCCAAGGCCGCTATCTCGGCAACATCCGTATCGCCGCGCACGCGCAGCACAGCGACGCGTCACTGCGTGACGACGCGCTGCTGCTTTCCAAGACGGCGCACATCGACTCGGTTCCGGCGCTTGAAATCGCCGCCAACGACGTCAAGGCGTACCACGGTGCAACCGTCGGCGCGCTCGACGATGACAGCATTTTTTACATGACCAGCCGCGGCATCGACCGCGATGCGGCGGAACGCATGATCGCGCTCGGATTCTTTGAACCCGCGATCGATCGCTTTCCTACCGAATCGCTGCGCGACGAGCTGCGGGCGGCCTTGCAGGCGAAGGTGACGACGTGATCGCCGTTCGCACACCCGAAGCGATCGCTGCGGACTTTCCGATTCTGGGCAAGCCGACGTCGCGCGGCAAACGGCTGGTGTATCTCGATTCGGCGGCCACCTCGCAAAAGCCACAAGCCGTGATCGACACCCTAGTCAACTACTACAGCGAGTACAACGCGAACATTCATCGCGGCGTCTACGAGATCGCCGAGCGCGCGACCGAGACGTTCGAAGCCGCGCGGGTGACGTTGGCGCGCTTCATCAATGCCGATCATCGCGAAGTCATTTGGACGCGTAACGCGACCGAAGCGATCAACCTCGTCGGCTACAGCTGGGGCCTGCAGAACGTCAAGCCCGGCGACGTGATCCTCACCTCGCAACTCGAACATCATTCCAATCTCGTGCCGTGGCAGCTGCTCGCAGAGAAGACCGGCGCAACGCTGCGTTTCATTCCGGCCGACGACCGCGGGGTTTTGCAACTCGATCAGCTCGACCGATTGCTCGACGGCGCCAAGCTCCTCGCGATTTCGCACGTGAGCAACACGCTCGGCACGATCACGCCGCTGGACCGCATCGTCCCGGCCGCGCGCAACGCCGGTGCAACGATCCTGGTCGACGGGGCGCAAGGTATTCCGCATCTGCCGGTTGACGTAAAGGCGCTCGATGTCGACTTTTATGCCTTCAGCGGGCACAAGATGCTTGGGCCGACCGGGATTGGCGCGCTCTATGGGAAGCGTGCGCTCCTCGAAGCGATGCCGCCGTTTCTCGCCGGTGGCGACA
The DNA here is from genome assembly GCA_963703325.1 of Vulcanimicrobiota bacterium. GTDB lineage: Bacteria > Vulcanimicrobiota > Vulcanimicrobiia > Vulcanimicrobiales > Vulcanimicrobiaceae > Aquilonibacter. The sequence continues at coordinate 286,345 of OY969805.1, forward strand.
TGATCCGCAAGGTCGAGTACGAGCGCACGACGTTCAACGAGCTGCCTTGGAAGTTCGAAGCGGGGACGAGCAACATCGCCGACGCGATCGGCCTTGCAACCGCCGTCGATTACCTCACCGGACTCGGCATGGACTGGGTGCGCGCGCACGAGCGCGCGTTACTCGCCTACGCGCTGCAGCGATTGGCGCCGCTCGAATCGCGCGGTCTGGCCATCTACGGGCCGAAGGATCCGGCACTGGTCTCGGGCGTGCTCTCGTTCAACTTCGCCGACGTGCATGCGCACGATCTCGCGTCGATCCTCGACACCGACGGCATCTGCGTCCGGGCTGGCCATCACTGCACGATGCCGCTCATGGAAAAAATGGGCTGGCCGGCAACCGCGCGCGCGTCATTCTACATTTACAATTCGAAGGCCGACATCGACGCACTCGCCGAGGGCATTGAGAAAGCCGCGCGCGTCTTCAAGATTCTGACATGGACGACTTCTACCGCGATTTTATCCTCGACCACTATCGCAATCCGCGCAACTTCGGCCACCTCGATCATCCGGGGGCCTCGGCCGAGGACCTCAACCCTCTTTGCGGCGATACGATTCGTATGGAGTTCGAGGTCGACGACGGCGTGGTACGCGACGTACGCTTTTCGGGGAAGGGCTGCGCGATCAGTCAAGCCTCGGCTTCGATGCTCACCGAGACAATCAAAGGCATGCGTCTCGAGGAAATCGCGAAGCTCTCGAAGGACGTTGTGCTCGAGAACGTCGGCATCGGGATCAGCCCGACGCGGCTGAAGTGCGCGACGCTTGGCCTACGTGTTGCCAAGAGTGCCGCGATCGGCGAAATCGCCGGCTGGCCGGACGAAGAGTAGCCCCATGGCCGGGCAGCGAATGCCCCGGCGATGCAGCATCACCATTTGACCGCGAGCGAATGGGACGCGCTTGCGAACGATCCGGAGTTCGTGGCGCTGCTGCGCGCGCGCCGTCGGTTCATCGTCCCCTCCACGATCTTTTTTCTGCTCTTTTATCTCGCACTGCCGTTCGGCATCGCGTTTGCTCCGGCGCTGATGAACCAGCCCGTACTCGAAGGCTTGACGATCGCCAACCTATACGGCTTCGTCCAGTTCGTTATGGCCTGGGTGCTGCTCGCATTCTACATGCGCGAGGCCCGTTCGTTCGATAACCGCGCGCAAGCCCTCGTCGACCGGTTCACGACGGAGCTGGCGAAATGACCCAAGCCACGCTCGTGATGTTCGCGATCTTCGTCGCGATGGCGCTGGTCATTACGTATTGGGCCTCGGGGCGCAGTTCGTCGAGCCGCGGATTTTACACGGCCCACCGTGAGATCAGCGGTGTGCAGAATGGATGGGCGATTGCCGGCGACTACATGTCGGCGACGTCCTTTCTCGGCATCACCGGTCTCATCGCGTTCTACGGCTTTGACGGCTTCCTGTATTCTATCGGATGGCTCGTCGCCTACCTCACCGTTCTTCTGTTGCTTGCCGAGCCGTTGCGCAACACCGGCCGTTACACGGTCGCCGACGTGATCGCGTTCCGTCTGCGCGGAAGGACCGTGCGGGCGATTGCCGCCGTTACCACGCTGATCATAACGCTCTTCTACATGGTCGCTCAAATGGTCGGCGCTGGGTCGCTGATCAACTTGTTAATCCAGCGCATCAATGAGACGTACGCAATCGTCATCGTCGGCTTGCTGATGTTGATCTACGTGCTGTTCGGCGGCATGCTCGCGACGACGTGGGTGCAGATCATCAAGGCGGCGCTCTTGCTCGGCACGTCGATTGCACTCAGTCTTTTGGTACTTGCGCACTTCAACTTCTCGCTTTTCGCACTTCGCGACGCAGCGATGTCCGTCAACGTGGATGGACACCGCGTCGATTTGCTGCACACTGGGCTCTTTTTCTCCGGCCCAAATGGCGCGTTCGACGTGGTCTCGCTGGGCTTGGCGTTGGTACTCGGCACCGCCGGATTGCCGCACGTGCTGATGCGCTTCTTTACCGTGCCCACCGCGCGCGCGGCGCGTATTTCGGTCGGCTGGGCGATGGGCCTCATCGGCGCGTTCTATCTGGTGATCACGATCATGGGATTGGGCGCCGGAACGATCGTCGGACAACACGACATCGGGAAGCATCTGCGCGACACGCAGGCCATCCGCTACATCATCTATCATCCCGACCAGGCGCCGCAGCTCAATGCCGAGCTGGCACGCGACGGGTATATCGTGCCGCAACAGAACGACAACCTTGCGGTGCCGCTGCTTGCCGACAAACTCGGCGGCCCGCTGCTCACCGCGTTCGTCGCGGCCGTTGCCTTTGCCACAATCCTGGCCGTGGTCGCCGGACTCACGATTGCCGCCGCGTCAGCCTTTGCGCACGACATCTGGTATAGTCTCATACGCTCGGGCGCAGGCACCGAGCAAGAGCACATCTTTGTTGCGCGCGCCGCCGCTCTGGTCGTCGGATTCGCGGCGATCTTTCTCTCGGTCGGCTTGCGCACCGCCAACGTCGCCTTTCTCGTCGGGCTCGCGTTCGCTGTGGCGGCAAGTACCAACGCACCGGCGCTTATTCTCGCGCTCACGTGGCGTCGCTTCTCGCGCACCGGCGCGATTTGCGGGATGCTGGCCGGATTGATCTCCTCGCTCCTGTTGATGGGGATCAGCCCCGACGTCATGGGCGAACACGCGATCTTCCCGCTGCGCAATCCCGGAATCATTTCTATTCCGCTTGGCTTTATCGCGGCAATCCTCGGCACGCTCATCGCGCGCGATCCCGATTCGGAAGCGATGTTCAACCAACTGCAAGTCCGGGCAAACACGGGGCTCGGCGCAGAGGTCTAGCGTGAGCGAGCGAAGCGAGCCACGACGACTTTAGACGGCAAAGCTTTAGCTTTGACGGATAAAGTCAGATATGCGTAGCGGAATGCTGCGTTATTTGCATGCCGTAGGCGCCCGTACGTAGCGTGAAACTCGCGAAGTAGGTGCCCTTCGACGTGATGATCTGCGCGGTAACAGCGTAGCTGCCGTCGTTGTTGCGGCTCGTTCGCAGATCCGCAATGTTAACGCTTACATTCGGGTTGATGAACGATTCGGTCGGGAGACCGCTCGCCAGATAGCCGGCCGCAGTCGCCGAATCCCCGCGCGCGAGCGAGGCCACGTAGGCGCGCACGATCGCCGAGGCGTGCTCGGCGCTATTCGAACCGGTAATGAGTACGGGCGTTGACGCCGGCGCAGCGACGACCGGCGGAGGCGTCGCCGTTACCGGCGGCAAGGTAGGCGCGTGCGCGGGGATCGGGGTCGGCGTCAAAATGACGACCGCCGGCGTCGAGCGCGGCGTCGGATGCGACGCAACCACGACCGCCTTGGCCGTCGGTGCAGGGGTCGTCCCGGGGAGCAGCGTTGCGCTCGGTAACGGCGTAGCCGTCGGTGCATGCGACCGCGACGCAGACGGATGCGGCGACGGCGTTGGCGGTGGTACCGGCGAGGATGTGGGCGCGAACGTAGCGCTCACACCGGGCAAGGGCGTGAACGTCGGTGCCGGCGTCGGCGCTTGCGCTCCGCCGGTGCCGAAGAACTTGGTAAGCAAACCGCCGAGCAACAAGCCGCCTAAAATGACAAGCACCATCAGCGGAATAATCGGTATGCCGCCGCGCTTGGGCGGTTCGGGATCGAGGCGGCGACGGCGTGGGTAGTCGCTCAAAGGGCGCCGGTGATACCGTCGACGAGCGGCGCAGGGAGCGCGCCAAGTTGTGAAACGTGCTCCTCGGCGTAGTGCGTTAACGCTTCCTTGAGCAGCCCGGGATTCACGCGCGCATAGTCGACCAGCGCAGCGACAGCGCGCGTGTCACCGGCCTCAAGCCGGTCCAACGGCGCGTTTGAGCCCTCGGCAGCATCCTCCGATGATTCGCCGCGATCGCGAAACGCATCGAAGATCGACGCAACCAGCGCGTGCACGGCGTCCTGCGGCATCGTGGAAACGCCACCGCGCAGGACGTCCGCCAATGCGGCGTCATCCATGCGCGCGACGTGCTTCTCCACCGCGTCGACCAGCGTCTGCGCCGGCACGTTCCCAAAGGGAGGCATCGGATAGTACGGTACTCCCTCGCGGCAGGCGGCTCCTCGAAGATGCGCCAAAAGATATACCTGTGATTCGCGTTTGCGTCCCGCTCGATCTGCATGCCGTCGCCACGACCGGCTCGGCAGCGTTTGCGCTTGCGACACCGCTTCGAGTTCGCGATCTCCTTGCGCTTGCGGTGCGCGAAGCAATCGGCGCGCGCGCGCCATACGATAAGTTCGAGCGCAGCATGGTGCGAACGCTGGCGGGACTTGCGGCGGGCGATTTTATCGTCGACATCGACGGCCGCGCGTTTGCCGACGGGAACGCCGTCGTGATGTGTGAAGGCTCGGTCTCCGTGCGCTTCTTCGTCAAGCGCGGCACCCGCGCGGGCCTCGAGCTACAGCCGTAAAGCCCTCTCCGCCGCCGCGCGCCACGCTGCTCGCCTTAATCGCGAGCGCGTTCCGTTCAGTCTCGCGCCACGCGGCCGTCTACCTGGCGGCCGGCTTCATCGTCGCCGGCCTGGAGGCGCTGATCGTCCTTCGCTGGCGCGCGAATCCCGACACCTCCATCTTCGTTGCAAGCGTCATAGTCGAGCCGTTCTTCGTTGCGATCGTCAACGCGTTTACGTACGCAGACATCCGCGGAGACCTTTCACGGTCGGCAACCTGGTCAAGGATCTTGGAGCGCTCGTGGGCAGTCCTCCTGATCGACCTCCTTACCACGCTGATCGCCGTCATCGGTTTGCAGTCACTTCTCACGGCCGATCTCTTCCAAAAGGTGCTGGGAAGCGCCGTCATCATCGTTGCGGTCTCGTTCGTCTTTGCCGACGTCGCGGCCGTCGTGGTCGACGACGCTGAGCCATGGTGGCTACTTGTGCCGCGATCTCTTGGCGCAAGCATGGTCGCGGCATGGCAAGGGGCGACCTTTGCGCGCGCGCTCATCGTATTTGCCTTAAGCGATCTGCTTCCACTGCCGTTTGCCGCCACCATACAATCCGCGCTGGACGCGTATCACGCGCCGCATGCCACGCTCTGGGCGCACGCGATTACGCTCATGCTCCTTTTGCCGATTGTGCAAGCTCTCACCACGTACGTTTATCTCGATGCAATTGTCTATGAACCGAAGCGCTCTTGATGCCGATGATAGGGTAGAGGTACGAGATGCATCTCTCGCTACGGGTCGCCGTCGTCGCAGCTGCGCTGATCCCCTCATTGACGCTGCACGCGCTTGCCGACCAACGCTACGGCGTCGCGGGCGAAGACACGTACCGCATCGGCCGAGTACTCGCCGAAACACACATCACCTATCGCGGCACCGAGCATCTGGGCATCACCACCGACAGCCAGGGAAAGCGGTATGTCGCCGACGTTGCCTACACGCGCGTCGACGATACGGGCAAGGCATCGGTGCACGGAAAATTCGAGCAGGAGCTGTTGCATGACGGCAGCTTTGAGGATCGCCGCGATGAAGATCCGGATTTCTTGACGATCCTCAACCAACCGTTCGCCGTGCAGCTCGACCTCACGACGCTGCGCGATCTCGAGCGAATGCAGGGGACGGTCCCGTTTGCGGCCGCGTCGCCGCTGGGCGGATCACGCCTGGTCGGCTCGCTTCGCGCTGCGCCGCCGGGGAAGATCGACGGACGGATGGTGGTCGGCGTGCGATTCAAGGCCGACGGCCCGATGACCGGGACGCTGCCGCAGCACCCCGATGCGTTGCTTTCCGGCACGATGCACATGGATGGAACCGCGTATTACGCGGAGCAGGGGGCACTCTTGCTCGCGCTCGATGCAACGCTCACGATCGACGGGCAGCTGCAGAGCGGCAAGGACTCAGTGCCGGTGAGAATTACTTATCATCGCCTAATTCGAGCAACAGAACCGCACTGAATTCAGAAGGTTCCCACTAATTGGACTTCGAGGGGGTGCCTAAACGGCATCTCCGAGAGGTGTGTAACGGGCGTAAACGCGAGATGATTTTGGTGGCAGTCGATCAGCATTTCGATACCGCGTTTTACCGAGCCGGTCACTTCGATGTACTTCGAAAGCTTTTTGGTGAAATAGGTGTGCGGATCGTGCAACACCTTGGCATAATACGGATCGTCGGTCAGGTGGACGGCGCTGATACCTTCTTTCGGAACGAGCCAGACGAACCACGGATCCTGATTGCGACGGTAGCCGATGAGTACGAGCGGAATCGCTCGCGACGAATCGAGTTGCGGCAGGAAACTGCACAGCGTGTACGCGTCGAATGAGATCTCCGTTGGCTCGATCGTCTGCTGCATGGGCGTTCCTCTCTCGTGTGCCGTAAAACAACAACCGCCGCGTCGCTGTGAGCGACCGGCGGCTGTGAAACTGGTGCGTGCGGCACGTCGTGTACCATGGAGGAAGCTTCCCTCGCGACCGGCGGCGGCCCTGGTTCGCCAACTTCAGGATTTTGGGGACGCGATGTGAAACCGCATTGAGGCCAGGAGTGGTCAGGACGACCGTATGAGCGTGCTCGCACCACTCCCATGGGGAGTCCACGTGCCAACAGCGGCCCAGCAGGCCAAGCCGTCGTCCAACCGGGCGGCGGACCGGCCGGCACCGAGCGTCGAAACCTTCGATCGTATCGTCGACGATTACCAGCGCCGTCTGTACGGTTTCGCCCTGCGCATGACCGGCAATCGCGAGGACGCCGAAGAGATCGTGCAGGATGCGTTTGTGCGCGCCTATCGCGCGCTTGGCAAGATGTCGCCGGAGCAGCGCGGCGACCTGCGGTTGCAGCCGTGGCTCTACACCATCACGCTCAACGTGACGCGGAACCGTTTGCGTAGTAAACGGCCTACCAACGTTGCGCTCGACGCGCTTGCCGATCCGGACGCCTTGCTGCGCGAATCGCACGAAGGGCCGCCGCAGCCCGAAACCATCGTCGAGCAAAACGCGGAGGTAGCGCTCGTCGAGCGAGCGCTGCTGCAGCTCCCCATGCACCTGCGCGCGGCCGCGACGCTGCGCTTTATCGAAGGCCGCAGTCATCCGGAAATCGCGGAGATCTTGCATCAGCCGATCGGCACGGTCAAGTCACACGTTCACCGTGCGGTGCGCATCCTGCGTCGCATTCTCGGTCCACAAATCGGACGGACCGCCCCCGAAGGAGATCCTCTACATGCGCTGTCGTGACGTCCAACAGCTTTGGGACGAAGTACGCGCGGATTGCCGCGAGTCAGTCAAAGAAGCCGTCGACATTCACCTACGCGCCTGCCACCATTGCCAAGAGCTCTATGAAGAGTTCGAAGGCGTTGCGTACTGTCTCTCGTGCCTACCCAAACCGGAGCCATCCTGCGATCTGACGAAGCGCGTCGTCGAGCACATCGCGTCGATCCGAGTGCGCGAGCGCTCGACACCGGTCGTGTTGACGTCGGCACAGACCCCGATCGGCCGGCTGTACGTCGGCTTCAAGGAAGCGCGCATTGCCTACGTCGGTATCGATACCGGCGAAGATTTCGAGCATGTCCGCACACGCGTCGAAAGCCGCCTGCGCCGGCCGGTGGTCGCAGGCGACGCGCCGGCGTGGCTCACCAGCACGCTCGAACAATTCTTTAACACGTGGCACGTCGACGATCAGATGGTGGACATCGAGGACCTCACCCCCTTCGAACAGGCGGCGCTCCGGGCAGCCGCCCGCATCCCTCCCGGCGAGGTACGCTCCTATTCGTGGGTCGCCTCGCAAATCGGCCGTCCGCGCGCGGCACGCGCCGTCGGCCAGGTGATGGCCCGCAATCCGCTGCCGTTGCTCTTTCCGTGCCACCGTGTGGTCGACGCGCAAGGCGAACTCCACAATTACGGCTACGGGATCGAGATGAAGGCGCGGCTACTCAAAATGGAAGGCTACACCGCGCGAAAGCTGTAACGTATCGGGATAGTGGCCAGACATATCCTCATCGCGGGGTTCGAGCCCTTTGCCGGTGACAAGATCAGCCCCAGCGAGATGGTCGCGCGCAGCTTTGAGGGCGCGCTTCTTTCTGGGCGACCGGTCGCCTCCCGCGTGATCCCGGTTGAAACGCGCAACATCCACGAGCGCTTCGAACAGGCGCTGCTCACCGATCAGGCTGATGTCGTTGTCTTGCTTTCGCAGAGCGGCGGCCGCACCGCACTCTCACTCGAGCGCGTCGCCGTGAACGTGCTCGATTTTGAGACGCCCGACAACGTCGGCGTGATGCGCAAGGGCGATGTGGTTTCGCGTGGTGGCCCGGAGGCGCGCATTTCGAATCTCCCGTTTGAAAAGATTGTTGAGGCGTGGACGGCGGCTGGTGTTCCGGGCTACGTCTCCAATTCGGCCGGCACGTTCATCGGTAACCAGGCGCTCTATGAGATGCTCGCGCTGACCGAACAGGCCGTGCCGCCGGCGATTGTCGGCCTGGTACATCTTCCGTATCTCCCCGCGCAAGCAATTGCTGCCGGGAGCGACTCCAACCCGTCGATGTCCTTCGATCTGATGAAGAAAGGCATCGAGGTGATGGCCGAAACGCTGGTGCTGTGGGTCGATCAACGCACCCCGGAATCCTCGAAGCCCCGCGTCGGCGCGAAGTCCTCGGCGTGGATCCCTCGCGGTGTAAAGGAAGCAGAACGCTGAGCGACCCACGTATTGCGGCGATTCCCGACGTCCACGGCCATGCAAAAGGCGAACATCGCCCCTTTGCCGAGGAGCGGCCAATCGCGTACTCACCGCGGATGCTGTTTCTGTGGTTCTACCATGCGTGCCGGCGTAATTCGCCGCGCTTCATCATGGTGTCCGACCACATCAACTATCTGACGTTCGAAGACCCAGGCGCCGTGCATACCGTACGGCGCGCGCTCAAGCTCGCGCACGCAGGCGATCTTTACGGCGCGGCCGAGACCGCCGGCGTCGACGTAACCCATGCCGCCGTGGTTGGCGAAAGCTTGCGACGCGGCATGCGTTTCTCAATCGGCGCCGAGGTCGACAATGATCCGCGCGCGAGACCGGATGCGCAGAATATCGTTGACGCGATGCGGCCGGACGGAATTATCCGCTCGGTCCATTTCTTGCCGATCGATCATCCGGAAAAGGGCGCAGACTACATGTGGCCCTACGACAATCCGGAATTCGCCCATCTCTTCGATCACGTCGGCGTCGAGCGAACGTGGGAACTCTACACCGCGCGGCTCTTCGACGACATCGAGAAGCTGCCCGGGCACATCGTCGGCCACTTCTACCGGCCCGCGGTCTTGGGCCACTGGCCGGACGAAAAGAGGCTCGAGGCGTATGAAGACCGGCTGCTCGACCTTGCGCACGCGCGCGGGATGGCCGTTGAAATCAATACGCGGCAGCTCTACCGCGCCGAGAACGACGAGCAGCGCAGCAAGTATATCGCCGCCAACAAGCGGCTGATGCGCAAGGCAAAAGCGCGCGGCGTGGGTATTGCGATTGGATCCGATGCGCACAGTCCGAAGGATCAGGGCGGCGCGTTCGACACAGTGCTCTCGATGCTCGACGAGTGCGGCGTCAATGAAGTCGTCTTTCCGGTCGCCGGACGGCTTGCGCGCGTGGTTTTACGTGCAACGCGCGAGCATCTCGAAGCGCACGCACAGCGATCGCCCGAACCAGTGCAGCCCGGCAGCAGCATCACCGGCTTTAGCCGCGCCGAACTCGGCCTCCCCGAGGAGCCCGAACTGCAACCCCGCACGCGTGAAGGCGCGCGCGCGCTGCGCGAGGCCGGTCCGAAGAAGCGCGCGAGCAGTCCGGAGCGCACGACGAAGAAACCGGCTGCCCCGGCAGCGTCACCGAAGTCGACGTCAAAACGCAGCGCCGAGTCGGCGGCGTCCTCGGCGAAGAGCAAGGATACGAAGAGCACGGCCAAGGCGGCGCCGGTAAGCAAGCCGGCTGCAGTCAAGAAAGTCGCGCCTCCTCCAAAGAAGGCGCCCGCGAAAAAAGCTGCGGTGAAACCGGCACCGGCCAAAAAAGCGCCGGCGAAAAAAGCGGCTGCGGTGAAGAAACCCGCGCCGCCCGCCAAGAAAGCCGCGCCGGCCAAAAAGGCAGCGCCCGTGAAGAAAGCGCCGGCGAAAAAGGCCATGCCTGCGAAAAAGAGCGCGCCCGTCAAGAAGGTTGCCGCCAAGAAAGCCGCGCCGGTGAAGAAATCGGCGGCGAAACCGGCAGCCAAGAAATCTGCAAAACCAGCTTCGAAACCGTCGAAGGGAACGACCAAGAAGAAGACGACCAAACGCCGTTAGGCGATCGGGAGAGTGGCATGAATATCGAGCGGCAACGCAACATTGCTTTTGTGGGCCCGCATCACGCGGGCAAAACCACGCTCGTGGAGGCTGCGCTCGCGTATAGCGGCGCGATCGGGCGACGAGGATCGATCGCCGACGGCACGACAGTCACCGATCACGAACCCGAAGACGTTTCCCACGTGCAATCAACGACGGTGGGTTTTGCGCATTGCAGCAGCGGAGCGGTCGACATCACGATTCTCGACGCTCCAGGTTTCATCGACTTCTTCGAAGAGACGAAGTTCGCGCTTTGTGGCGCCGACGGAGCCGTGATCGCGGTCGAAGCCGATCCGGCGCGCGTCGTGCAGACCAAGACGCTGGTCGATTATCTCGAGTCGCGCAAGATGCCGCACTGTTTCGTGATCAATAAGCTCGATCGCCCGGGAGCGGATTTCGAAGCGACGCTCGCCGCGTTGCAAGGGTTGTACGGACGGCATGTCGTTGCCGAGCAATGGCCGGTTTTCACGCGCTCCGCCGCAACGGAAAAAAATAGCGGCTTTTCCGGTTACGTCGACCTCGTGGATATGAAAACGTACGCATTTGACGGCGAGCGGGAGCGTGAGGGCGCGGTGCCGGGCGACATACTGGAGCGCGCGCGCGCTGCGCACGGTGAACTGCTCGAAGCGATGGCCGACTTCGACGACCATTTGATGGAGGAGTTGCTCGAAGGCATCGAACCGCCGCTCGACGAGGTCGAACGCGATCTATGCAATGAGTGTTCGCACGATCAAATCGTACCGGTGCTGGTCGCCGCCGGCGCAACCGGGGCCGGCGTCGCCGCCTTGATGCGCGCGATCGAGCGCTGGTTCCCGTCGCCGGCTGAGGCCGCCACGCTCGACGCGGAAGGACGCCCGATTCCCGCCGATCCGGCCGGCCCGGTGATCGCCCACGTGATCAAGACCGTGATTCACCCGCAGTCCGGAAAGTTGTCGGTCGTTCGCGTGATTTCCGGGACGTTGAAATCGGATGCAACACTCACCGATATTTCGCAAGGCGACGAAAAGGTGCGTTCCGGCGGCCTTTACCGGTTGCAAGGCAAAAAGCAAGAGGCCATACCGGAGGCGGGACCCGGAGCGGTCGTCGCGATCGCCCGGCTCGAAGCGGTCAAGACCGGCGATGTGCTGTGCAGCAACGGACAGAAAGTGCTCCTTCCGCGCGTGCCGCTTGCCGAGCCGTGCTTCGCGATTGCGGTCAAACCGAAAGAGCGCATCGACGAAGCAAAGATCTTCCAAATGCTCGCCCGCATCGTCGATGAAGATCCGTCGTTGAAGCTGACCCGGGCCGAGATCACCGCCGAGTTGCTGCTGCTCGGCAGCGGTGAACAGCACGTTGCGATTGCCGTCGAACGTCTAGCACGGAAGTATAAGGTCGAAGTGGAAACGGCTGCGCCCCAGATTCCGTATCAAGAAACCATCACCGCCGGTACCGAGGTCCACTCGCGTTACAAGCACCAAACCGGCGGCCACGGTCAGTTTGGTGACGTGTGGCTCCGCTTCGAACCGCGCGAGCGCGGCGCAGGTGTCACGTTCGGCGAGAAGATCGTTGGCGGCGTCGTGCCGCGGCAATTCATTCCCGCGGTTGAAAAAGGCGTGCGTGAAGCATTAACGCACGGGCCTAACGGCCACCCGGTTACCGACATCCACGTCACGCTCTTCGACGGGGCGTATCACGACGTCGATTCCAGCGAGCAATCGTTTCGGACCGCGGCTGGTATGGGCGTGCGCGAAGCGCTGCCCAAATGCAACCCGGTCGTCCTCGAACCGATCGCGCGAGTCAGCGTGACGGTTCCGACGCAATACACCTCGACGGTCATCCAGCAGCTCACTGGAAAACGCGGACAGATCCTCGGCATGAATCCGGCCGAGCAGCCGGGCTTCGACGTTATCGAAGCCGACGTACCGCAGGTTGAACTTTCGCGCTATATCACCGAACTACGCACCGGGACGCAGGGCCTGGGGACGTTCGGCGCGCGCCACGAACGCTATGACCCCGTGCAAGGCGGCAACAAGGTCGGCCCCAAGGCGACGGTCTAATACAACGGCTTTCGCCCTCTCTGGGGAGGCCTTTTCGCTCTGTGAAACCTCTGTTGGCTCTAGCTGTCCTAGCCGGGCTCCTTGCCGGATGCTCGAAAGTCGCAAGCGACAGCGGAGGCGAGCACTCGTGGACGCAGCCGGGTGTCCTGCGGGTCGCGATCCAGACCGAACCTAAAAATCTCAATCCGCTGCTCACCTCGAACACGATCGACGTCTTCATCGCGCGGTTCATGTTCCTGCCGCTGATTCAGCCGAATGGACAAGGCGTGCAGCAGCCGCTACTCGTTACCGAGGTCCCCAGCACCAGTAACGGCGGCATCAGCGCCGACGGACTCACGATCACCTACCATTTGCGCAAAGACGTAAAGTGGAGCGACGGCGTACCGTTCACGAGCAAGGACGTCACATGGACGTGGCACGCGATCATGAATCCCAACAACAACATCGTCTCACGGCACGGCTACGACTACATCCGGTCGATCGACACCCCTGACGACTGGACCGCAATCGTCCATCTCAAGACAAGGTTTTCACCCTTCGTCAACACGTTCTTCACCGACAGCGATCAGCCGTATGGCGTGGCGCCCGCGCACGTGCTCGCCAAGTACCCCAACGTCAATCAGATTCCGTTCAACAGCGAGCCGACGGTTTCGGATGGGCCGTTCCGGTTCGCCGAGTGGGTTCGCAACGATCATGTTTCGCTCGTCGCCAATGACAGCTTCTTCTTGGGCAAGCCCGGACTCAAGCGCATCGAGATCAAGGTGATTCCGGATGAGAATACCTCGGTCGAGCTCCTCAAATCGCACGCCATCGATTGGATTTACCAGGCCTCGATCCATCTCTATCCGCAGGTCAAAGACATTCTGGGAACGTCGATCACCTGGATGCGGGTAAACGGTTATTACGACGTTCAGTTCAACACGACGAGTCCGCAAATGAAAGACGCGCGTGTCCGTCAAGCGATAGCCTACGCGATGGACAAGCAAAATTTGGTGAACACGACGATGTTCGGTCAAGAGACGATCGCGAGCGAGGACATCCCCGACTGGATGTGGGCCTTCAATCCGAAAGTGCGTTCGTACCCGTATGACGCCGCCAAAGCGCGCGGCCTCCTGGCGCAAGCCGGGTATACGCCCGGCCCCGGGGGGATCGTGCAGAAAGGCGGGGAGCCGCTCTCGCTGCTGCTCGTAACCGAGAATTCGAACACGACCTACAAGCAGCTCGCATTGCTGCTTCAGGCTCAGCTGCGCCGAATCGGCATCCAAGCGCAGATCAAGCTCTTCCCGGGAGCCCAGCTCTACGCTCCCGCCGGAGAGGGCGGAATCTTGCAGAACGGCCACTTCGATCTGATCGTCGACGGGTGGTATTCAGGCATTGATCCCGACGATTCCGCGCAATTCATGTGTCAGAACGTGCCGCCCGGCGGGTACAACTACGCCCGGTATTGTAGTCCCGAGATGGACGCGGCCGAAACGATGGCGCTAACACATTACGACCAAGCGACCCGCAAGGCGGCGTACGCAAAGACGCAGACGCTACTGGCACGCGACGTGCCTGAGATCTTCATCAACTGGTTGCGTCAAATGCACCCGATCAACGTCGATTTCAAGGGTCTGGATCCGAGCCCCGTGATCGAGAACTGGAACGCATGGCAATGGAGCATCTAGGTCTCCCCAATCAACCGACCGGTCCGATGCCGGAACTCATTTGGCTGCGCAAGATGATCGTCGAGCGGGCGCTCACGCGCGGTGACTATGTGCTCTCCGGCGGCGTTCGCAGCGATTACTACATCGATAAATTCCGGCTCTTCTCGGATCCGCAGGTGTTGCGGCGCATCGCCCGCTTATTCGTTCCGGTCATCACCGAAATCAATCCCGATCTGATCGCCGGCACCGAACTTGGCGGCGTGGTGATTTCAACCGCTGTCTCGCAGATGTCGGGACTTCCGCTCATCGCGGTTCGCAAAACGCCCAAGGGTTACGGTGCCTTCGCCGACGAGTACGTCGAGGGACCCTACGCCTCCGGGCAGCACGTCCTCTTACTCGAAGACGTCGTGACCTCGGGCCGTGAATTGCTCGCCGCCAAAGCGCGGCTGGAAGAATTGGGCCTGCGCGTCACGCCGTGCGCCGTGGTAAGCCGCGGCCTCGCGCCGGTGCGTGCGCTCATTCAGTTCTCGCTCCCCCGCGACCAAGCGAAGACAGACAATTAACAGACTTTATCGGCCAAAGCTAAAGCTTTGTCCGCTAAAGTCGCGTGGCTCGCTTCGCTCGCTCACGCTGGATCATATCGTTAATTCGGTGCCGTCGTCGGCGATGGCGCAGGGGCCGTGATAGACGCTGCGTGCAGCGTCTTCTAGTTCGCCTGGCGCAAATTCGGTGCCGTAGTGGGTGAGTACCAGACGACGCGCACCCGCACGTTGCGCCATCTCTCCAGCCTCGACCGCCGAGAGGTGGCCGCGAATGGGGCCGGCCTCCGAAGCTAGACCCAGCGCTGCTTCACACAGAAAAATACTCGCACTGCGGGCGAGCTCCTCGACGCGTTCGCACGGTGCAGTATCGCTCGAGTAACAAACGCTCGCACCGTCGCGCTCGACACGCACGGCGTACGCATCGATGTAGTGAATCGTCTTCGCGAACGTGACCGAAAGACGCCCAATCTCGAGTGTTGCGTCTGGATCGTACTCGTTAACCTCAAAGACCTCGTCGAGAAAATCGTTAGGACCTTCGCTTGCAAACGTGGCGGCGAGTGCGCGAAGCTGACCCTCGCCACCGGGCGGCAGCCAGATCGGCATACGATCGTCGCGCAGCAGCGGACCATACTTGAGGCCGTAGCGCAGCGGAATCAGATCGAGGAAGTGATCGCCGTGCATGTGCGTGATGATGATCCCGTCGAGGTCGGGGTAGTCCATCACGATGCGGAGGTTCGCAAGGGCGCCGGTGCCCAGGTCAAGCAATAGGTTCGTTCCGCGCGCACGAATGAGATGGCAGCTGCATGCGCGGCCGGGGCGTGGAACCGATGCACTCGAGCCGACGACGCGCACGCGCATCGCCGCAGCCATTACGGTAGCGATGCTAGCACCTCATCGGCATGATCGTCAACTTTGACCCTGGGCCAAACCTTGACGATGACACCATTCCCATCGATCAAGAACGTCGCGCGTTGGACGCCCATCGACTTCTTGCCGTACATATTCTTCTCGACGATGACGCCGAACGCGTCACACAGCTTCGAGTCTGTGTCGGCAAGCAGCGTGAATGGGATGCCGAATTTCTCTTTGAATTTTTGATGCGACGTTGCAGAATCGCGGCTGACGCCGACGATTCGCGCGCCTTTGTTTTCAAATTTAGGGTACAAATCGCGAAATTGAGACGCTTCGTTCGTGCAGCCCGGCGTATCGTCTTTGGGATAGAAGTACAGAACGAGCGGGGCACCCAGCAAATCGACCGTCTTGACCGGCTTTCCGGCGTCGTCGGCGACGGTGAGGTGTGGGAGCTTATCGCCTAGCGCCAGCATTTCCGTCCTTTCTCAATTCGCTTCGCTAAATTGGTCGAGCGGTACCATAAACAACAGGCGGTCGCCCGGTCGAACGTCCTCGTCAAACTTGTGTACCGGAACGGCAACACCTTTGCCTGCGCCCAGCTCGCGCCATGCGTAGAGGGGAATCCATCGAACTTTGTAGCCTGGACGTTCGGGCGGTGCGGGGGGCGGTGCATTCTCTGCGCCCTGAAACCGCTCGGCAAGTTGAAATACCCGTGAAAACGGACGATCCGCGAAGACCGCAAAACGCCCGCGTGTGCTCTCGAAGCGCGCGAGACCGGCGATGGTCGGCGCGGTAAGTTCGGTTGTGGAAAACGACGCAATACCAAAGTGTCGCTTGATCGACGCCCCAAAGGCAAGATCGTCGATCCGTAAGACGACGTGCATGTCGGAACGTGCGTGTTCGCGCGTCCGCGTCCGTGCACCAAGCGCGACCTCGAGGTTTGCCGTATCACTGTTGGTCACACCGACCAACGCTTTGGCGCGCTCGGGCGAACAATAGGCGATCGTTTCGTCGTTGGTCGCATCGCCCGTCAAGAGATCGATCTTTCGATCCCGGGCAAGCTCGATCAAGATCGCATCCGGATTGCGCTCGACGACGACGACGTCTTCGCCTAGCTCGCGCAGGTAATCGATGACCAACGAGCCGACGTTACCGGCGCCGCACACGATCACATGGCCGGCGCGATGAACGCGCCGTAGGCCGCGCGTGCGGCGCAGCGTCGCCGCGTTGAGCGCGGAGGTCACGGTAGCGGTAAAGACCGCGAAGATCGTTATGCCGGCGAGCATGGTTACCATGTCGACCGTCAGCGAGAGGGCTTGTGGCGCCGTCGGAAACTGATAGCAGTTCGCTCCGCCGCACGGGGTGATATCTCCGTAACCAACCGTGGTCATCGTCGCCATCACGAAATACAACGCAGCAATCGGATTGATGTGCAGCGCCAGCGCAAAATAGATCGAGAAGACCAGATACATCACGAGCGCCAGTCCGAAAACGGTTCGCAGAATCGGTTCGGTACGCCGCAGCGCGGTTCGAATGTCACGCGTGCCTGCAGCCATCCGGCTGCGCCACGAGGTTTCGCGACGGCGCTCGCCCTGGGGCCACGTCTTCTTGATGTTTGCGATTGGGCCAAACACGCAGACGCGCGCACCATCGGCAATTGGTTCAGCCAGTGCCTCCGGGTCAGCGTGGTCCTCATTGCCGTAACAGAGATACGGCGCGCGTCCGTCGATCGCGACGATGCGGGCGCGCAGATGCGCCTCAGCCGCGGGAACATCGAGACCGGCGATGCCGAACTCGGCCGCGTCGCGTTCGCAAAATCCGAAGAGGCCGGCGTTTGTGTCACGATTCACCGAATTGTCGTCGTGGTGATCGTGGCGATGGACGGCTTTGGCCACCAGCGTTTCGAGCGTCGGAAACGGCAGCGCATAAAAGCACGACGGATCGACCGCCGATGCCGCGTAGGTCGCCGCGGCATGCGCTGCGGGCGAGATCGCAGTACAGTTGTACTTAAGGCCTTCCTGAATCTTGTGACCGAGCACCGGATTGAATTGGCGGATCGTGACCCGCGTGCGCTCGTTGATATCGCGCGCGATCAGCGCGACGCGCAAATTCAGGCGATCGTCCTGCGAAACCGCGACGATGCAGTAGTTCGGCTGATCGGGCCGCGCCCCAGCCGCCTCGAGGCCGGCTTCGCGCAGGCTGGCAGATTCGGCCGGGTCGAGTGCGTAATGGGCGAACGTCGCCGGAAACTCCGCGCGAAATTTCGCGACCGTCTGCGCGAGCAGGTTCGCAGCTCGCTCGTCGTCATGCTTCCACACGAGGGCAACGCGCTGCCCGGCCGTCTTTAAAATCTCACGGCAGATTTCGTAGGCCAGGTAGTCACCGCCGACGACGATAATGAGCGTCTCGGTCGCCATAGATGTCTCCCGATTCGCCAGAGCTCGTCCCTCGTCCGCCGCATCCCCTGGCCCTCGCCCTAATCGAGCGCCTGCGGGAGCGCTCCGGCGCGCACGTGCTCGAGGTCGGGCCTGGGAGCGGGCGCAATACGCAAGCCCTCACCGGCGCCGGCCTGGTGGTGAGCGCGCTGCCCGCAAAGCGCCCGTGCGCGGCAGCCCTCACGACGCACGCGCTGCTCCATGGAACCCCGGTATCGATTGGGTCACAACTCGACGCCATCGCCGATGCGCTCGAGCCGGGTGCGCCGCTGTTCGCGACCTTCGCATCGGTGCGCGATGCGCGCTACGGCAGTGGGGAGAAACTTGAGCCGCACGTCTACGCCGCGCCGGACGGCGACGAGGCCGGCGTCGCGCATGCCTACTTCAATGACCTTCGCTTGCGCGCGCTGTTGGAACCGCGATTCAGCGTCGAGTCGATGCGCGAAACCAACGTCGACGACATAGCGGGAACGTGGGCACATCAAATGCAGCCGCTGCGCGGCGCGGTGCACTGGTTCGTCGTCGGCGTGCGCCGTTAAGAAGCGCTAGTAGCGCGCCAGCGCGGGCTCGATCTGCACGGCGTACGCATCGATACCACCCGCGACGTTGACGACGTCGGTGAAACCCTGCGACGCCAAGAACTCGCCGACGCGTTCGCTACGCCCGCCGTGGTGGCACATGACCGCGATCGACATCCCTCGATCGAGTTCGCCCAGGCGCTGCGGAATCTCACGCATCGGAATCCACACCGAGCCGTCGAGACGAACCGTTGCAACTTCATCGGGATCGCGAACGTCGAGTAACACAAATTTCTTGCCGTTCTCGCGCCAAGCAGCAAGATCGTGGACGGTAATGTCCTTGATCACGACGGCTTGGTTCCGATGAGATCGCGCATGGAACTCGAAGCGTTAGCGTAGAGCCGTTTCTCCATCCGCCCTGCAAGAAAGGCCTCGCGCCCGGCAATCACCGCGTGGCGCATTGCGCCGGCCATGCGTACCGGTTCCCGCGCGGCCGCGATGCCGGTGTTCATCAGCAAGGCATCGACGCCAAGCTCCATCGCAATCGCGGCGTCACTTGCCGTTCCGACACCGGCATCGACGATTACCGGAATGTTCGCGCGCTCCTTGATGATCGCGATGGTGTAGGGATTGCACACACCAAGTCCACTACCGATCGGCGCCGCGAGCGGCATCACTGCCGCGCAGCCGAGTTCTTCCAATTGCTTGCAGACGACCGGATCGTCACCGATGTAGGGCAACACGACGAAACCGTCGTTGACGAGCCGTTCTGCGGCCTCGAGCGTTCCTCGGGCATCCGGGTGAAGGGTTTGCGCATCACCAATCACTTCGAGCTTGATGAGGTCGGTTTCGAGCAACTCGCGTGCGAGTCGCGCGGTAAGCACCGCGTCTTTGGCGGTGTAGCAGCCGGCCGTATTCGGAAGAATGCGCAGCTTCGAGCGATCGATAAAATCCAGCATGGTCTTGCCGCTCGCGTCATCGAGATTGATGCGGCGAATGGCGACCGTGACCATCTCCGCGCCGCTTGCCGCGTGCGCGGCTTGCATCACCGCCATCGACGGATACTTCCCGGTGCCGACGATCAACCGTGAGGTGAACTCGTACGTACCGATCTTTAAGACATCATTGCTCATACAAACTCGTCAGCCACCCGCAACGGCTTTGATGATTTCCACCGTGTCACCGTCCGCGATCTCGCTCGATTCGTACTCGGCGCGGCGCACGACCCGTTCGTTCTTCGCGACGGCAATACCCGAAGGGGCAACGCCCAGCTGCTCGAGGAGCGTGCCGACGGTGATGCCGTTGGGCAATTCGCGGGCTTCGCCGTTAACGGTGGCCTTCACACATGCGTGATTCGGCTTGCGCCCTCCGCCATCCTCAAGGGTGAGAACGCTCGCAGCGGCGTCGCGTCGCCACTTTCGACAAAACTCGCAATCAAATCAGCCGTGACCGGCGCAAGCAGGATCCCATTGCGGTAATGGCCCGTGGCGCAGAGTAGCCCGTCGATGGCCGCAGGACCGATGAACGGACGCCCGTCGGGCGTTCCCGGGCGCAGCCCGGCCCACGTTTCGGTCACGGTAAATGCTCCGAGCGACGGGGCGGCAGCCAGCGCGGCGTCGAGCAAGCGGTGCACCGCCTCGGCCGTGACGCGCTCGTCGAATCCAGCGTCTTCGACGGTCGCGCCGACGAGCAGCCGGCCATCGGTGCGCGGCACGAGGTACGCCCCCGGGACCCAGGCGGCGCGACGCAAGTACCCAACCGGCGCGGCGAGGGCCAGCATCTGCCCTTTCACCGGTGTGACCGGCACGCGCGCGGCAGCCGGCAGCCCGGGAACTTGCGCGGCCCACGCGCCGGCCGCGTTGACGACGAACGATGCAGGTGCAAAACCGAGTTCGCTACGCACACCCAAGACGCGCCGTTCGTCGCATTCGATCGCAAGTTCGCGCAAGGGCGCGTGCACGACCACGCCGCGCGCGCGGCACGCCACGAGCAACGCGCGTCCGAGACGCCGATTGTCGACGTAGCCTTGTCCCTCGATGACCAGCGCACCCAAGATATGTTTTCCTAGCGCGGGTTCGGCGAGCAGCGATTCGTTGCGATCGAGCAGCTTGCACGCGACGCTGCGCATTGTCAACTCGCGCGCAAAGGCCACGAGCGCCTCGAGTCGCTGCGCATCGAACGCCGCTTCGATAACTCCGTCGAGCGGGAGCTCGACGTTGACGCCGCTCGCTTCGACGACACGCTGCACAAACGCCGGATACAGTACCAGCGATCCGCAGCACAGGTCGAGTAAGACTTCATCGTCAATGCGCTCGGCGTACGGCGCCAACATCCCGGCGCCCGCCCAGGATGCCCCGTGTCCCGGTTCACCGCGTTCGTACACGCGTACGGCCGCGCCCCGTTGCGCAAGTTCGAAGGCAATAGCAAGACCGATCAGTCCGCCACCGATGATCAGAACGTCGCCGCCGCTCGAGGCGTTTTCTCTCATAGTTTTCTGATTGTTGTCAGCACGTAGTCCGGCCTCTGTCAGCACCAAACCGCATGCTCGCTCTATGAGGATGCAACGAATCGCTCTACCGCTCGCGGCGGTTGCAGGAATCGCAGACTGCGGATCGGCCGAAGGCCGAACGCGACGGATTCGGCAAAGTCGAATCCTCACATCCCGGTGTAAACGGGGCCCTCGCCGCCCTGCGGAGGGACCCAGGTGATGATTTGATACGGGTCAGCGATGTCGCAGGTCTTGCAATGCACGCAGTTCGTGAAGTTGATCTGCAGCCGCCCATGCACCGCGCCTTCATCGCCGTCGCGCTCGAACATCGGCTCGTACACTGCCGCGGGACAGAAATACGCACACGGATTGCCGTACTCGACGGTGCAGCGATCGCGACAAATATTCGTGTCGGCCACGTGGAGATGACTCGGCTGATCTTCTTCGTGAATCGTGCCCGAATTGTAGACGTCGGTAAGCTTATCGAACGTCAGCACATTGTCGATCTTCGCGCGCGGCGTCTCGTTTGGACGATAGCCGGCTTTGACCATATTTTCGTAGCCTGGCTTAGCCGGGAGTTTGTCGATGAAGCCGAAGGCGCGGCCGCCGGTAAACGTGGCGAGGCCCGCATTGAACATGCCCGCCCACATGCCGTGCTCAAAACCTTGATGGAAGTTGCGCGCGCTGCGCATCTCGTCGTACGCCCACGAATCGCGGAAACGCTGTTCGTAGACCGAAAGTTGGCCGGCATCGAACTTCTGCGCTTGCAACGCATCCCACGCTGTGTCGGCCGCCATCATGCCCGACTTCATCGCGAGGTGCACGCCTTTGAGGCGCATGCCGTTGAGAAACCCGGCGGAATCGCCCGTGATCATCAAACCGTCTGCATACGGCTTGATCATCGCGAAGAGGCCGCCTTCGGGAATCGCCTTGGCGCCGTAGCGAATAAGCTTCGCGCCTTCGAGCATCTTCCGAATTTCCGGATGCTCCTTCATGCGCTGCAACTCGTTGTGCGGGTCGGTCGTCGGATTCTTGTAATCGAGGCCCGTCACGTGGCCGATATCGAGCACGCGATCTTTCATGCCGTAAATGAATCCGCCGCCAAAGGTTTCGGGCGGAAGCGGATATCCAAGCGTGTGAATAACGGTCCCCGCCGGAAAACGATCGTCGGGCAATTGCCAGAGCTCTTTGACGCCCGCCGCATACACTTGCGGTTCTTTGCCGTCGTCGAGACCGAGGCGCGGAATCGCTTGCTTGGCAAGCGTCCCGCGCGGGCCTTCGCCGAGGACCACGATTTTCGCGAGCAGATCGGCGCCGGGTTCGTAATTTGCTTTCGGTTTGCCGTCGTGATCGACGCCTTTGTCGCCGGTGCGCACGCCGATCACGCGATCGCCGTCCCACAGAAGTTCCTGACCGGGAAATTCGCCGAACACTTGCACGCCGAGCGCTTCGGCTTGCGTTGCCATCCACTTGGTGAGGCGCTGCAGTGACGAAACGAACTTGCCGTGATTGTTGAGCGGCGGCGGCGTGAACGGGGCTTTGATCTTGCCGCTCTTGGTGAGGAACCACAACTCGTCGCGACCGACGGGAGCATCCACGGGCGCGCCGCGTTCCCGCCAATCCGGCAGCAGTTCGCCGATCGCTCGCGGATCGAGAACGAGCCCCGAAATGCCGTGGTTGCCGATCTCCGCGGCCTTTTCGATCACGAGGATCTCGAGCTCACGGCCGGCTTCCTTGGCGAGTTGGCCCAGGCGAATCGCCCCCGCAAGCGATGCCGGGCCGGCACCGACGAAGAGCACATCGACTTCCAGTTGATCACGTTGCGCCATGCCCAACCTCTTCGAGCTTTCTTCAAATTGATCATTTCACGGTAGTCTGAGAAGTGCAAACTGCACCGCCGCGACGTGCGTCGCGACGCGCTCACGGAACGGCAGCATCGTCGACGGCGTTTCGAGCGTAAGTCCGAGCCGTGCGGCGTTGCGCATGAGCAACTGCGTCAACGTTCGGCCGCCGATTTTTTCGGCTTCCGCGTCGGGATCGGGCATGAGCACCCGGCGCGAATCGATCGGCGTGCCGCTGCCGGCAAGCACGTCGACGAGCGGCTCGCCGATGCCCGCGCCGCCGTACTCGTAGCAGTAGAAGCCGCTCGCCTCGTCGTCTTCGTGCAGATCGATAGCGAGTTCGAACTTGCGATCGCGATTGGCGGTGATGATCGCGCGCGATTCGGGCGATGACCCGCCGCGTCCAAAGGTACGATTGATATCGAGCCCATCGATGCTCTCGCGCGTATGCGCGTCATAGCCGCTTGGATTCGTGCAGGGCCATAGACGATATGAGAAGCGCGAATCGAGCCCGTCGGTTTCGAGCAACGCGAGCAACGCGTGCGGACCGGCAGGCTCGTCGCCGTGTACGCCGGCCGCGATATGTATCGCCGGAAGTGTATGGTCGCCGTACTCGGCGCACAGCAACGTGCGCGGCGCGCCGACGCACGCAACCTCGCGGACGCGCACGTCACGCGCGCGGAGCCCCTTCCAGCGCCGCACAATGTCTTGGTAGGTAGGCTCTTGTACCGTCATAAACATCCCCATCCATGAAAATCCAAATCGGAGTAATGGGTTCCGCCGGCGGAATCATCACCAACGCGGATCTCGAGCTCGCGCGCCGATTGGGGCGGCGCATTGCCGAGCGCGATGCCACGATCGTGACCGGCGCCTGTCCTGGTATCCCGCACGCCGCCGTGCTCGGTGCGCACGAGGCCGGCGGCGTGGACCTTAGCGGGTCCGTGCCGCACCTCTTTGCCGTTCCCGACGAAGCGAGCCTCTGATGCAGCGCAGTTTCGCAAGTGACAACAATGCCCCGATCGCTCCCGAGATTCTCCAGGCCATTGTTGCCGCCAACCAGGGGGATGCGGTCGGCTACGGTGACGACGCATGGACCTTACGGGCAACGGCGCGCTTTCGCGAGCACTTCGGCGACGATACCGACGTATATTTTGCCTTCAACGGCACCGGCGCAAACATTATTGCGCTCAGTTGCGTGACGCGGCCCTGGGAAGCCGTGCTCACCCCGTCGACCGCGCATCTGCAGGTTGACGAGTGCGGTGCCTTCGAGCGCTTCACCGGATCGAAGGTCATCCCGATTACCACACCCGACGGAAAGCTAAGAACCGCGGACATCGAACCGTATCTGCTCGCCGGGCGCGGTGAACATCACCCGCAGCCGCGCGTGATCTCCATTTCTAACACCACCGAATGGGGCGACGTCTACGAGCCGCGCGAACTGCGCGAGCTGTGCGCCTTTGCGCACGATCACGACCTGATCGTCCATGTGGACGGCGCGCGCATCGCCAACGCTGCCGCCGCGCTCGGCGCCACGCCGTGCGAGATTACCAAGAACGTCGGGGTCGACGTGCTCACCTTCGGCGGCACGAAGAACGGCCTGCTCGGCGGTGAAGCGGTGTGCTTCTTCCATCCGGAGATGAGCGAGAACATCGGGCCCTACGTGCGCAAGCAAGCAATGCAACTCGCCTCGAAGATGCGCTACATCTCGGCGCAATTCGAAGCTTTGCTCACCGACGACCGCTGGCTGCGCTACGCTTCGCATGCCAATGCTATGGCGAAGCGGCTGCACGCCGGCGTGCGCGAGATTCCGGGCGTCACCATTACCCGGCCGGTGCACGCCAACGCCATCTTCGCGACGCTTTCACGCGAAGCGATCGCTCGCGTGCAACAACAGTTCTTTTTCTACTGCTTCGACGAAGCGCTGCCCGAAGTTCGTTGGATGACCCACTGGGCCACCTCTGACGCCGACGTTGACGCGTTCGTAGCGGCAGTCAAGTCCGCCGTGTCATCGCGTGTGTAGCGCTCAACCTTGTCATCCCCAGCGTAGTCGAGGGACCGGCGAGATTTACGCGGTCCAGTCGAGCATGGCTTCCCACTGCGGTTTCGGGAATGTCTCTTTGCTCTTGATCGCTTCGACGTACTTGCGTTTGCCGGCGCGATTGCCTTTGCCGAGCATGATGCCGCCGACCAACCGGTCTTGCCAAAAGAACAGCGCGCGGTACCACTTCTTCTCACGATCGATCTTGCGCGCAACCTCGAGTTCCGGCTGTAAGTCAGGTGAAAGCCCGAACTGCGTAATCGTCTGACCCTTGAAGAGCAAGGACGAATACTCCGGCACGTCGTGGTATTTCTCACTGCCGCCGATCATGTTTTGCGCGACGACCTTGCCGTGCGCCCCGGCGTTGTTCCAGGTGCCCATGCGATAGCGCATCTCAAGAATCGGATCGTAGAAGTCCGCGATATCGCCCGCGGCGTAGATACCGGGGACGCTAGTCTCGAGGTGATCGTTGCACAGAATCCCGTTCTTGCTCGCCTCGATCGGCGTACCGTCAACGATTTCGGTATTCATCGTCAGGCCGAAACCGACGCCGTAACACTCGGCCGCGATTTCGAGACCACTTTTCGTGCGCACCTTGGTCACGACACCGTTGTCACGAATGAACTCCTCGAGTTGTTCGCCATAGTGCATGTGCACGCCGTCGTTGCGCGCGGCTTCGTCCACGAATTCGCCGGCGACGTCGTCGAGCAGTCGATGCAGCACGTGCGGGCCGCGCATGATCCAGTGCGTCTCGACCTTGCGCGAGGCAAAAGCTTCCGCCAACTCGTAGGCAATGAACGAGCCGCCGATGGCGACCGCGCTCTTCGAGCGGTCGATCTGCTCGGAGATCGCGCGCGTGTCGTCGAGATACTGGAAGTTATAGACGTTGCTTGCGCCGGTTCCGCCGGGTGCCGGCGCGGGATTCGGACGGCCGCCGGTCGCAATCAGTAACGCGTCGAACGGATATTCGCGACCATCGGCAACGACCGTTCGCCCCTCGGTATCGATGGCGTCGACGTGCGTTCCGAGTTTGAGCGCGATGCCGTTCGCCTCGTGCGCGACGAAACTGCGCATCATCACCTTTTCTTCGGGAAGTTGCTTGCGAAGCATCGGCGGGAGCGAAATGCGGTTATATAGAGGATAGGGCTCGTCGCCGAAGAGCGTGACCTCGCACGTTGGGTCATGTTTTCGTAACTGCTCAGCGGCCGTCGTCCCGGCAAAGCCATTCCCCACGATGACATAGCGTCGCACATCGGACATAATGGAATATATGGACGTTCGGCTCGTGCAACTCCTGGGTTCGTTCATCACCGCGCGCAGCGAGTACGCGCTGGTGCGGCTCGAATGCGCGCTGCACGACCCCGGCCTGCCGGCGCCGCCGCTGATCGACCGGTTGAGCGATGCCTCCGAGCGAGCGCTTCGCGACGAGTGGCCGGCCATCGAGCGCCAACTGGAGGCGGCCCTCTCGTATGGGAAACATTTATCCCGCAGTTCGGGTAAACGCTGGAGCGAGGACGCCGCCTACCGGGCATTCGACCGGGCGCTTCGCGAGTTGGACCAGTATGCGCGAGCAATCCGGTGGGTACTTACCGTCACGGAAAGTGAGGATGCATCGTGAGCAGCGACGATTTTATGACCAAAGCCATGGAGCAGGCGCGCGAGTTGCAGGCCAAGATTGCCCAAGCGCTCGGCGACAGCGACAAACTGCGCGCGACCCTGATCGATGAAGCGCGGCAAAGTGCCGACGTTACCAACGAACAGACCAAGGCCGCGCTCGACAACCTCGAGTCGGCGATGAAGTCAGGCTCCGAGTTTCTCCAGAAGTTCCTGCGCGGCGACTCCTAGCCGATTAGCGCGAGCTCGACCATCATTTTGAAGCCCACGTCGAGCGCGCGTTCGTCGATATCGTAGCGCGACGAGTGCTGCGGCTCGATGCCGAGCGTCGGACCGCGCACGCCGACGACGAAATAGGCCCCCGGCCGTAGCTCCATCATGTACGACATATCTTCGGCCCACATCACGACGTCGTGCGGGTCGACGATATGCTCTTCGCCGATCGCGCGCGCCGCGGCTGCGCGAACGACGTCATTCATCGCCCGGTCGTTCACCGTCGGTGGATATCCCCACAAGTATTCGAAATCATAATCGAGCCGCATCGCGTCGCACGTACCTTCGATCATGCGTTCCATGCGCTCGGGAATCGAACGTCGCACCTCGTCGCTGAAGGCGCGCACCGTTCCCGTCAGCTCCGCGTTGTCGGGAATGACGTTAAACGTTGTGCCGGCGTGCATCGTGCCCACGGTGACGACTACCGGGTCTTTCGGGGCAATCTCGCGGCTTGCGATGGTTTGCAACATCGTGACCAGTTGCGACGCGCCGGCGATCGGATCGACGCTGACCTGCGGCATCGCGCCGTGGCCGCCGCGGCCTTTGAGCGTGAGCGTGAAGCGGTCGGATGACGCGAAGAACGCTCCGTCGCGAATTCCGACCTTGCCCACCTCGAGACCACTGTACAGGTGCAGCGCGAAGCAACGATCGACGTGCGGATGCTCGAGCGCGCCGTCATCGATCATCAGCTTGTTGCCGGCCGCCCCCTCTTCGCCGGGTTGAAAGCAGAAGACAATTGTGCCGGCAACCAGTTCGCGGTGCCGAGAAAGCGCACGCGCGGCACTGAGCAGAATCGCAATGTGCCCGTCGTGACCGCAGGCGTGCATCGCGCCCTTGCGCATCGAGCGATACGGCACGTCGGCAACTTCGTCCATCGGTAAGCCGTCCATATCGGCGCGCAACAGCGTCACCGGCCCCGGACGGCCACCTTTCAGCGTTGCAAGGATCCCGGTTTTGCCGATCCCGGTGCGAATCTCGTCGAAGTCGCACGCGCGCAATTCAGCCTCGATAAACTCGGCGGTCTCGAATTCGACCAGCGAGAGTTCGGGATTGGCATGAAAATGCCGGCGGTAGCGAACCAGCTCCTCGACCGGTACCTCAATTATCGACGGCGTGATCATGACTCATTCTACACCGGCCCGGCTGGCGCGCACCTTTAGGCCGGAACTCCGCGCGGAAGAAGTATTCTCCGCCGACCGGCTGACAAAGCATCCGGCCGGGGCGATACGTGGACTCCCGCGCCGCCTGCATCGCGACAGCATCGAACGACGGCGATCCGGAGGACAGATACACCCACGAATCCGTCAGTTGACCGGCCGCGTCGATGACAACGGCGATGATGCTCATTGCCGGCGTTCGGCGGGTGCGTTCGTCCATTGGGAAATCGGGAGACATCGGTTTTGCGACGACCGCATACGTATTCGGCTGATCGCACGACGGCGAACCGGGCGGTGCCGCGGGCGATGCAAGCGCGATGGGCGCCTGTGGCTCAGGTGGCGCCGCAAGGGCGGTGCGCGGCGAACGAACGGTCGTCATCCCAAACATAGCAATATCCACGGTCGGCACGCGCTGCGGCTCCGGGAAGCGTGCGTAGTCGCCTTTCGCATCCCACCCAAAATCGGTCTCGCCGTGCGTTTGCGCATGCGCAACGTACACCGCATCGACCTTCGTTGGCGACGGAAACCGTACGTACAGCGGATCCGATTCGTATCCCGTCCGCGAGAGATTGCCGAATGCTCCGCTGTACTGGTAGCCGCGTTGTGCAATCGCCGTAGACGGGAATTGAACCTCATACCATCCGGTAGTCGTCTCGACCAGCAAAACGCCTTGCACGGAACGAGCGCTCTCCGCAGTCAGCGAATACAGCGCCGATGGGGCCGCGCCGAGTGCCTGGAAGCCGCCGACGCGCGCCGGACAATACTCGGTGAGCGCAAGTGCGCGTCCACCGCATGCAAGCCCGATGCCCAGCACGATACCGCAGAAGACGACGGCTTTCGCAAGCGTGCTCATAGGCCGTCGCTTACGCTCGGTCGCCCAGGCCCCCTGCGGGAGAGGATTTCCCCCGGGCCGCTCGCACTATCAACTCCCGGGCCCCGCGCCAAATCTCTCCCTTGGGAAGTAATCGATGGCAAAAACCGACACGAAGGCCAAGAGCCTGGACCGTCGCGGACTCAGCGACGACCAGCTGCGGCAGATGCTTCGCAATATGCTCCTGCAACGCCAGCTGGACAACCGCGGCTTTCAACTCAATCGACAAGGCAAAGTCCCGTTTGCGCTCGGCAGCGAAGGGCACGAGGCATTGCAAGCCGGTGCGGCCATGGCATTTGCACGCGGCACGGATATTCTGGCGCCGTATTACCGCGACTTAGGACTTGCGCTCGGCATCGGCCTCACACCGTACGAGATCATGCTTTCGATCTTTGCGCGCGCTGCCGATCACAACGGTGGCCGGCAGTTTCCAAACCACTACAATTCGAAGTCGCTCGGCCTGATGTCGTTCTCGTCGATTCTCGCGGCGCACATCCCGCACGCGGTCGGCGCTGCATACGCGATGACCTATCGGGGCGAGAAGGATCGCGCGGTGCTGGTGACCTGCGGCGACGGCACGACCAGCGAAGGCGAATGGCACGAGTCAATGAATTTTTCATCGGTCCATAAACTGCCGCTCGTCATGCTGGTCGAGAACAACGAATGGGCTATCTCGACGCCGCTCTCCAAACAAATGGCAGAGCCCGAGATTTGGAAACGCGCCGCAGGATACGGCATGCCGGGCAAACGCTTCAACGGGTTCGATCCGATCGAAACCTATGCCGCGGTGAAAGAAGCGATGGATCGCGCGCGCTCCGGCGGCGGCCCCACGCTGCTCGAGGGCATGTGCTATCGTTTTCTCGCGCACTCGACCGACGATAACGACATGACCTATCGCACCCGCGATGAGGTTAGCGAACATCGTAAGCATGATCCGGTCCCGCGATTCGAAAGCGTGTTGCTCGATGCCGGTGTGGTGAGCGAAGCGGACATCGCGGCTCTCAAAAAAGATATCCTGCGCGAAACCAACGAGGCCACCGACAAAGCCGAGGCCATGCCGTTTCCTGCGCCGTCCGATCTCTATGCGAATCTCTACGAAGGAGCATGGCAGCCGTGGCAGTGACCGCCGGTTCGAAGGTCCTCAACAACGTCGAAGCCGTTCGCGAGACGCTTTACGAAGCGCTCAAGAGCGACGACCGCGTGATCATCTTAGGTGAAGACGTCGGCGCGCGCGGCAACGTGTTCTTGATCACCAAGGACTTCATTAATGAATTCGGACCGCAGCGCATCA
This sequence comes from Vulcanimicrobiota bacterium, assembly GCA_963703325.1. Taxonomy (GTDB): domain Bacteria; phylum Vulcanimicrobiota; class Vulcanimicrobiia; order Vulcanimicrobiales; family Vulcanimicrobiaceae; genus Aquilonibacter. Next base: position 316,276 of record OY969805.1, read on the forward strand.
TTGACACGCCGATCGCCGAAGCGTCGATCGTCGGCATCGCGGTAGGCATGGCAATGGAAGGCCTTCGGCCGATCGCCGAAATTCAATTCGCGGACTTCATCTACCCGGCGTTCAACCAAATCGTCGGCGAGGCCGCAAAAACGCGCTATCGCAGCAACGGCGAGTACACCTGTCCGCTCGTGATTCGCACGCCCTACGGCGGCGGTGTGCGCGGCGCGCTCTCGCACTCGGTCTCAATCGAAGCGCTTTTTTACCACGTCCCGGGCCTCAAGATCGTCGCGCCGGCATTTCCAGCCGACGTCAAGGGCTTGCTCAACGCTGCGATCGACGATCCGGATCCGGTGCTCTTCCTCGAGCACAAGAAAACCTATCGGCTGATCAAAGGCGACGTGCCGGAAGGTCACTACACGATCCCGATCGGGAAAGCCAACGTCGTGAAAGAGGGCACGCAACTGAGCGTGGTCTCCTACGGTCTGTACGTGCACTGGGCGCTCGAGGCGGCGCGCACGCTTGAGAACGAAGGGATATCGGTTGAAGTGATCGACCTGCGCTCGATCCGTCCGATGGACAAAACGACGATTCTCAACAGCGTCGGAAAGACGCGCAAGTTGCTGATCATCCACGAAGACAACAAGTTCGGCGGCATCGGCGCTGAGATTTCCGCAATGGTGGCCGAGGACGCGCTCTTCGCACTCGATGCGCCGATCCGGCGTCTGTGCGGCCCTGACGTTCCGGCGATGGGCTATGCCGAACCGCTCGAACACGAGTTCATGTCGTCGCCGGCCCAAATGGCCGACGCGATGCGAGAGTTGGTGAAGTTCTAATCATGGCGACTACCATAACGATGCCGCAGCTCGGCGAGACCGTCACCGAAGGCACGGTCGCGCAGTGGCTCAAAAAAGTCGGCGATCCGGTCGAGAAGTACGAGGCCTTTCTCGAGGTCTCGACCGATAAAGTGAACGCCGAAGTGCCCTCGCCGGTTACCGGCGTCATCAAAGAAGTGCTCGTCAAAGAGGGCGACACCGTTCCAGTCGGCACCGCGATCGCGATCATCGACGAAGTGGATTCAGCTAAAGTTAAAGCTGAATCCGATGCGCCGCGAACGCAAACTGAAATGGCAAACAGTGTTCAGGAGGACCCCGTTCCGGGATTTAACATTCCGCAGCTCGAGCCCAAACCGCAAGGCAACGGTCACGCGCGCCGTGAGAACGTGATTCCGAGTTCGTACGGCGCTCCCGGCGGTCTCGAACCCGAAGCGGACGCGCTAGCACAAGACGCCTTGCGCAAAGCCTCGCCCGCCGTCCGTAAACTCGCACGCGAGCATCACATTGATATACGCACGTTGCGCGGCTCCGGCGCGAACGGCCGCGTCACCGCCGACGATGTGCTTACCGCGGCGCGGATGGGTCCGGCGGCGGCCGTCGGCCAAGCAATCGCGGTCGGCACGAACTTCGGCGCGGCACCACCACCGGCGGCTGCGCCCAGCGCGCCGCCTGCATCGGGCACATCCACGTACTCCAACCCGATTCCCGGCACGCTCGTGCCGCTCACGCAGGCTCGGCGCATCATCGCCGAGCGCATGGTCGAGTCGATTCACAACGCGCCGCACGCGTGGACGATGACCTCCATCGACGTCACCAACGTGTGGAAATGGCGCGCACGCGAAAAAGACCGCTTCGAACGTGAGACCGGCTACAAGCTCACGCTGCTGCCCTTCTTCGTTCGCGCGGTGGTCGAATCGCTCGCCGCGTTTCCTTTGATGAACGCGAAGTTCACCGCTGAAGGCATCTACGTCAACAAAGACGTGAACATCGGGATCGCGATCGGGCTTCCGACGACGTTGGTGGTTCCGGTGATTCGCGGCGCCGACAAGCTCTCGATCAAGGGCCTGGCGATCGCCGCCGGCGAGTTGATCGATAAAGCCCGTCGCGGAAAACTGGGCGCCGACGATCTCGCGGGGGGCACCTTCACGGTGAACAACAACGGGGCGAACGGGTCGTGGGCGTCAGCGCCGATTATCAACGCCGGCCAAGCCGGCATCGTTACGATGGAGACGGTTGAGAAAAAGCTGCTGGTACGCGACGACGACTCCTTTGCGCCGCGCTACGCGATGAACTCGTGTCTCTCCCTCGATCATCGCGTGGTCGACGGATATGTGGCCAGCGGCTGGTTGGCCGATCTCAAGAAACGCCTCGAACGCATGACGCCCGACGGAGCATTGTGAACATGACCACGACACACGCGATCAAAGAGCTGCTGCGCCTGCCTTCGCCCGCGCCGCTTCCACTGGGCTTAGCCGCTGACGGCGACACGCTGTGGATGGCCAGCCGCGAAACGCATCGCGTCTATGCGATCGATACCAAGAGGTGGACGGTCGGCGAGGAAGCGCAGGCTCCGGGCGGCCCATTCGGCATGACGATGGTCGGCGACGAGATCCGCATCGTTATCGGTCAGGGCGAAAAGGATCACGACCGGTACATCTATCGCTTCATTCCCGGCCACGGCTTCAAGAACGATCGCATCACCTGTCCGGATCTCACCGGTTCACACTTGGGCTTTGATGGGGATACGCTCTTCCTCTCGCAAGCGTCGTATCGCAAGATTCTCGCCCTCGACGCACAGGGCAACATCGTGCGAGAGATTTCGCTCGAACGCACACCCGTCGGAATGGCCATCAGCGACGGGTGTTTTTATCTGATAACGGGTGACGAGGAATTCGAGAAGCTCGAGCTTTGGAGAGTCGACGCGCACAGCGAGCAACCCGAGGTCACCGTGCTGGCGTCGATCCCGTTCGATGCGCGCGGCCTCGCGTTCGACGGCACCAAGTTCTGGACGAGCCACCGCGACAACAACGAGATCGTCGCTTTCGAGAAACCCTAGCTAACGGCTGAAGGGCCCCGCGCTCTTGCCGTATTCGTCGTGCCAGTTCCACCACTCGTAGGGCGGCGTTTGGGGATAACCCCCCAGGCGAATCTTCCCACGCCTCCTGGCGTCCGAGCGCGGTGACATCGAGATAACTCCATGTGCTCCCCATGGCTTCGTCGCCGCGGTCGTTCACGAAGTAGGTGCGAAACACGCGATCGCCGTCGCGGATAAACGCGTTGGTGCCGTGCCACTCATCGACACCGAAGTCGGCGTCAAAGCTATCGGTAATCGTGTACCAAGGAAATGTCCAACCCATGCGCGCCTTAAGGCGATCGATATCCGCCTGCGATGCGCGCGAGGCGTACGCGAACGACGTGTCACGAGCATTGAGATGGACGACGTCGGCGATTTGATCGGCCATCAAGGAGCAGCCGACGCACGCATGGTCGGGCCAACCCTTGACGCCGGGTTCGAAGAACGCGCGATAGATGACCAATTGACAGCGACCTTCGAACAGGTCGAGCAGCGTTGCTTTGCCCCTAGGGCCGTCGAACTCGTAGGCCTTCTCCACCGCCGACCACGGCATCCGCCGGCGCTCCGCGGCCAACGCGTCACGGGCGCGCGTCAGCGCTTTCTCCCTCACGAGCAGCGCGAGGCGCGCCGCTTCCCACTCCTGCGCTGACACGATCGGCGGCGTCTTCATCGGAAGTTCAGTCATGAAAGCACGCGTTCCAGCTCCGAGAGCATCGCTCCCCAGCCCTTCGCGTGATTGTCGCGCTGCTGTGCGTCGCGGAAGTTTTCGTGCGTGAGCGTAAGTTCGGTCTGCGTGCCTCGCGGCGCGAACTCGAGCGTGAGGATCGTCTCTCGCGCAAGCGCGGGATCGTCTTCCTCCCACGACCAGGTGCACACGACGCGCTGGTGGGGCACGAGTTCGCGATAGGTACCGGTCGCTATGAATTCTTCGCCGTCGTCGCGGACCATGACGATGCGAAAGCTTCCACCAACGCGCACGTTGGTCTCAACCTCGACGCGCGCGTTCCCTTCGACACACATGAACTCGCGCATAATCTTCGGATCGGTCCACGCCCGATACACCCGTTCCGGCGATGCGTTGAAGGTGTGCTTCATTATCAACGTGGCGGGCGCAGTGGTGTTATTCACGTTTCTTCCTTTCGGGGGCGCTCTGCGTCGTGCGTTCAAAGTAGGCGTCGAGGCGTTCGAACGCGGCGTTCCAGTAGCGGCGCTGCTCCTCGATCCAGGTCGATGCCGCTTGCATCGCCTTCGGCTCGAGACGGCAGTGATGCACGCGGCCGTCGATCTCGCGCTCGAGCAGTCCCGAGCGTTCGAGCACCTTGAGATGTTTCGAAATCGCCGGTTGCGAGACCGAAAACTCGGACGCAATCTCACCGACGGTCAGTCGTCCGCGAGCGAGCCGCTCGACGATCCGCCGGCGCGTTGGGTCGGAAAGGGCCGCGAAGACCGCGTCCAGCCCGGAACCATTATTAACCATCTGGTTATATATTAGGCGAAACAGGCCGGCGTGTCAAACGTATCTGGGACATGAAAGATCTGTGTCTTTGGCCCGCCTATGGACTGCTCGCCGCACTCGCGGTGCTGCCCGCCGCCGGCTGCGCACTCGACCAGGAGCGCATCAGCGAAGACTCCCACACGACGATCACCAGCGCGCCGCGGACAATCGAAGTGCACAACGCAGTCGGCGAGATCAAGATCGATGCCTGGGATCAGCCGCGCGTGCAAATCGATGCCCGCAAACGCGGCTCGAGCCTCGACGATGCTCACGCCATCACCATCTCAGTGCAACAAACCGGGTCGACGCTGGTAGTTACCTCGCACTTCCCCGCGCACTCCGCGAACTGCCGAGTCGACTACACTATTCACGCGCCTGCCGCCACGAACATCGACCTTGAGCAGAGCGTAGGCGCGATCGAGAGCAAGGGATTCACCGCCAACGTGAGCGAGTCGACGAACACCGGCGCTGTTGCCACGGCAATGGGGGCGCTCGGCGGCGCGCAGGACGTGAAGGTGCACGTGGGGGTCGGGGCAATCGGCCTTCAGATCCCGGTAACCAGCAGCGCTTCATTTTCTGCATCGACGTCCGTCGGTGCGATCGGCGCCAACTTTCCGTTCACGACCCAACGCAACTTCGTCAGCGCGACCGGTACCGGCTCGATCGGCAAAGGAGACGCGCATGTCGACCTCACGATAGGCACGGGCGCAATAGGTATCAACCGCGAATAGCGCGGGATGCAGCCACCCGATCTCGGCATCGAAACGACGCTCGTTCACGGCGACCGCACCGACGCGTCAGGATCGGCGGTAACGCCGCCGATCTATCAAACCTCGACCTTTGCCTTCAGCGACGCTGACGCAATGGCCGCCGCCGCGCAAACACCGACCTTCGAACGCTTCTACACGCGATATGGCAATCCGAATCACGGCGCGGTCGAACGGATTCTCGCTGCGATTGAAGGCGGAGAAGCGGCAATGGTCAGTGCCTCCGGCATGGGTGCGATTAGCTCGACCGCGATCGCCTTGACCGGCGCCGGCACGCACGTCGTGGCACAGCGCATGATCTACGACGGCGCGCGCGCGTTACTGACCCGGGTTCTTTCGCGTTTTGGCGTCGAGGTGACCTACGTCGATCAGCACGATACGCAGGCCTTCGCCGCGGCGATGCGCGCAAACACGCGCCTGATCATGCTCGAATCGCCCAGTAATCCTCTGCTCGGCATCACCGATGTGACCGAAGTCTGCCGCATCGCGCACGAAGGCGGAGCACTGGTCAGCATCGACAGCACGATTGCGACACCGGTCAACCAGCGTCCGCTCGAACTGGGCGCCGACGTCGTGGTGCATAGCGCGACGAAATATCTCGGCGGCCACTCGGATTTGATTGCCGGCGTCGTTGTCTCGTCTCGTGAACTCGTCGCGCGGATCTGGGAGACGCATCACATTCTCGGTTCATCGCTCGGGCCGTTCGAAGCATGGCTCCTGCTGCGCGGACTGCGAACGCTCGAGATGCGCGTCGAACGTCACAACTACAACGCACTCACCGTTGCTCGCGCGATGGAAGCGCATCCGCGTGTGACCCGCGTCTACTATCCCGGCCTCGAGCTGCATCAAGGACACGCGATCGCCAAGCGGCAGATGCGCGGGTTCGGCGGCCTGGTCAGCATCGAGATCGATGGTTCGTTCGACGACGCACGCGACGTGATCGATCGCTTAGCGCTGTTTGCTTCGGCGGCAAGTCTCGGCGGCGTCGAGTCGTTGGTTGCGCAGCCGGCCGCGATGTGGCCGAGTTCCAGTACTTCCGCGGATGCGCGCGCGATGGGAATCATTCCCTCGCTCCTGCGCCTTTCGATCGGCATCGAACGCGCTGAAGACCTCGTCGCCGATCTCAATCATGCACTCGGAGACTGACAAAAAACCCTGGGAGCCGGAGATCGAGGTCGACGCGCGGCTCGCGAAACGACTGATTGCCGCGCAATTTCCGAACCTCGCGGACGCCCCGGTGCGCCGCATCGGCGAAGGCTGGGACAACGCCGCCTTTTTAGTCGATGAGCACCTCGTCTTTCGCTTTCCGCAGCGCGCGATCGCGGCTCCCCTGATGCCCAAAGAGCTCGCGGCACTCCCGCTCATCGCACCGCAACTACCGCATCCGATTCCCACGCCGCGCTACGCCGGCGAACCAAGCCACGAGTTTCCGTGGCACTTCGGCGGCTACGAAATCTTACTCGGTGTGAGCGCGTGTTCGCGCGAGCTTTCCGATCAGGATCGGCGGCAGCTCGCCGGCGATCTGGGACGCTTTCTGCGCGCGCTCCACGACATCGACCCAGCGCCTCTGCGCGATGCAGGGCTTCCAGATGATACGATCGGCAAACTCGACCCTACGCGCCTCAAGGTGGACGAACGACCGCTGGAGGGCTCGCGGCGCGTCGTTCACGGTGATCTCTATGCACGCCATCTCTTGGTCGATCAGCGCAATCGTCTCTGTGGCGTCATCGACTGGGGCGACGTGCATTATGGTCTTCCGGCCGTGGACCTCTCGGTTGTCCACATGATGATCCCGGTCGAATTTCACGACGAGTTTTTCACAGCGTACGGCGCGGTCGACGAACGTGCGTGGCGATTTGCGCGCTATCGGGCACGCCACCATGCGACGTACACGCTCGAGTCCGCGATCGCTCGCAGCGATCAGCGCTTGCAGCAGGCGTGCGAGCTTGTCTATCAGTACACCTCGGCATGATCTACGCGATTGTCGCGGTCCTTGCGATGCTTGTCGCGCAAGCCACGGTACAGCCGGCGCCGTCGCCTTCGATTACGCCCGACGTTCCGGTCTACGTGGGAAGTCCCGCCACGCACTTCACCGTCGAACAACGGATCGAGGGCTTCGATCCGGACGGCAAGGCACGGTTGCTCCTGGTCGCGCATTTTTTAGACGCGCAGAATCGACCCACGACGATTCTGGCCAACAGCGATCTCGACTGGACGTCCGATCGCGGGCACGTGCAGTGGCAAAACCGGATGCGCTACGGCTCGCCCGCGGCCGTCGTGCTCGTCGATACCGACGGCCCGATCGTCGCCACGATTCACGCGAACAAGCCGGCAATCGGAACCGTCGTGGTTCGAGCGGACACACGTGCCTGGACGCAGCCGCGCGTTGTCGCCGAAGCGCTCGGACCACACATGGTGCAACTCGGCTGGTTTCCGCTCGCTGCGTTTCCCGTGCATCTGGTTCGCGTCGACGGTCGCGGTGCACGTGTAACGATCGCGACCGTACCGGCCGGCTCGTCGACCTATCGCGACACCACCGTGCGACCGGGCGCGCGGTATCGCTACATCGTGACCCAAGGCAACATCATCGCAAAGCCGCCGCCGGTGACTGTGCCCGCGCCGCTCGTTGCGACGAGTATCGGCGACGCGAGCGGGAAGGGCATGTGGCTCTACTGGTCGGTCAATCCACTCGACGATAACTACTACGGCAAACTGGATCCAAACGCGATTGTGGATCAAGCGGTGAAGGCGGGGCTGCACTACGTCGAGCTGCGCACGACATACGGCGCGCACTGGCTGATCCCGCCCTCGGCCAAGCCGGCGATCGATGCGATCATCGACGGGTTAGCCGCGCACGGCATCGTGCCGATGGGCTGGACCGTTCCGCGCGAGGTGACATTCGAAGACCTCGCGACGTCGATGCGTACCATCGACTACCGCACCACGCGCGGTACACCGTTGCGCGGCGTCGCGATCGACCTCGAACGCGGCGACGATTTCCTTGGCGCCGATCCTCACGGGCTTGCTGCGCTGTGGATGTACGAACATTACCTGCGCGAGGCCGTAGGACCGCACTATTTGATCGTCGCGACCGTCGAAGATCCGTCGTTCGAACACCTCGACAATACAAAGTATCCGTTCCATGAGATCGCGCGCGATGCCGACGTGTTGCAACCAATGGCCTATTGGCGCATGATGGCGCGGCATGTCACGATCTCTCCGGATACCGTTCGCGAGATGTTGCAGCGCTCGTACACGACGCTGCTCGAACAAGCCGGACGCACGATGCCCGTTTCGATCGGCGGGCAGACAACGGCAGAGGGGCGCAACGGCTATCCGCCGGCTGACGAGATCACCGCAAGCTTAGACGCGAGCAAAGCCGCAGGCGCGATCGGCGAATGCTTCTTCGATTGGGCCGGAACCCAGTCGTACCAGTGGAACGCGATCGGCGCGTTTCAGTGGACGTTGAAATAGTTGGTGAGGTTTGCGGATTCGTCGACCTCGACGTCGATCTCGCCCTTCGCGGATGAGAGAATCGTCGTGACGCCCGGGCCGTGCCCGGCGACGAACGAACTGCCATGGACGACAACACCGACCGAGATCGCGCCGCTGCGATAGATTCGCCCAAACGAGTTGTCGGCATCGCTGATCGCGACGACGTCACCGAGGCGCAACTCGCGCAATCCGTGCTCTTCGGAAAGTTCGTCATCGAAGGTCTGAATGTCGTAATCGCCGCGTACCACCGTCGAACGTCCCAAGCCCGAACCCATGACCGCGGCCGGCACGATGCGGGCCACGCGAACGCGCAAACGTCCGCCCGCAATCTCCATTCCCATGCGATGCACGAGATCCGGGTCGAGATTGAAGGCGAGGACATCCGGAAGGTCCAGGAAGCGCAAACCGAGTCCGCACGACCACACGGTGATTTTGTCGCCGATCGTCATGCGGCGCATGACCTCCGGCGGGAAGTCGATCATCACGTGTTCGACGCCGCCGTGCTTGCCCGTTACGCGCCCGCTTTCGCCTTTGGCATCGCCGGAAGAAACGATGGCTTCGTTACCGATGCATGACAGGACATTGAGCGAGGTGTTGAGACGGTCGTCGGGATGCCGTACGGTAACGGCGGGCTCGATGTGATCGGCCATGAATGCGAACGCGGAGTCGCCGATACGTACGTTTGGTGTAATGCCACCAACGGACGGGACGATAAACGGGCGGCCGTCGAAACTCACGTCGTACAGCCCGGTGTTGACGAGCATTGGAGCGACCTCGCCGGTCACGGCGCAGATCACCAGTTCTTCGCGGTTCATACGTAAGGACAACGGACTCGCTCCCCGCGGGCGCGAACCACCCGGTCAAGCTCCCTTATGCAAATTCGAAAGCACTTCCGCTTTGAAGCGGCCCATGTACTTCCGCATCACCCCGGCAAATGTGCCCGCCTGCACGGCCATTCCTACCGGCTCGAGGTCGCGGTGCGCGGACCTTTACAATCTGACGGCCCGGCACGCGGCATGATCGCCGATTTCGACACCATCAAGACGGTGGTGCGCGCTGAGGCCATCGACGTACTGGATCACCAAAACCTCAATGATTTCATGGAGAATCCGACCGCCGAGCAGATCGTGATGTGGATTTGGCGGCGACTCGATCCGCAGCTGGACGGACTCGACGAGCTGGTACTCTGGGAAACATCGACGAGCTGTGCGGTGCTGCGGCGTTCCGATTTCGGGCCCGGAGCATAACGGGCTTTCACGGCGATGTTACAGCTCGCGGAGATCTTCTATAGCATCCAAGGGGAAGGAACGTGGAGCGGCACACCCGCGGTCTTCGTGCGTCTGGCGGGGTGTAATCTCGCCTGCGATTTTTGCGACACCGACTACTCGTTGAAATTCTTCGCCACGGTCGACGACGTCGTCCGCGCGGTTCGTTCCGAGGGCGGCGAGTGCCCGATGGTCATTCTCACCGGCGGCGAGCCGCTTGCGCAAGCCGAGACACCGGCGCTCATCGAAGCGCTGCGGCGCGACGGGCGCCGCGTGCACATCGAATCCAACGGTACGATCTTTACCGAATTGCCCGACGACGTGTGGCTTTGCGTCTCGCCCAAGGAGCGCGTCGATCCGCGGATGGCGCAGCGTGCCAACGAAGCCAAACTGATCGTCGACGAGCGCGTTCCCGAGGAACATTTCGCACTCTTTACCGATAAGCCGGTCATTTTGCTCCAACCCGAAGGCAATAAGCGCAAGAACGTGGAGATCGCGCTCGAATATGCCAAAGCACACCCGGCGCGGTTTCGCCTCTGCCTCCAAACGCATAAGATGATCGGAGTCCGATGATTCTTCTGGTGAGCGCGGTTGCCCAAGAACTCGACTGGCTGGGACCGCGTGCCGGAGTCGAAACGCTGGTTTCGGGACTTGGTCCCGTGGACGCAGCGGCACGAGTCGCACGCGCGCTCTTCGCAAAGCACTACGACGTCGTGATCAATGCGGGTATCGCGGGCGCTTTCCCCGGCGTTGCCCACGTCGGCGATGGCGTGGTGGTCGGCGAAGAGTTATTCGAGTTGCAGCAGGAGACCGGCGCGCCGCTCGTCTTGCCGCCGGGCAACCTTATTGCCGATCGCGTACCCGCCGACGCGCAGTTGATCGAAGCGATTACGTCGCTTGGATTTCCGCTGGTTCGCGGGATCACCGTGTCCCACGTAACGGCGACTGATGCAAGCGCGCAACGTTTGCGTGCGCGCGGCGCCGAGATCGAATCGATGGAGGGGTTCTCCGTGCTACGCGCAGCGCAACTCGCGAACGTCCCGGCAATCGAGGTGCGCGGCATCTCGAATATCGTCGGCGATCGTGCCAACAGCGAGTGGGATTTCGCCGCTGGGATTACCGGGTTGCGCCGCGTGCTCAACGCTACCCTCGATCTTCTGCATACGACGCCTGCCCATGCCGACTAGCGCCGTTCGAACGTACGCACTCGCGTATTCGCCGTGTCCGAACGACACCTATATCTTTGCCGCATTGACCAACGGCTTGCTGGGCGACGCGCCGGCCGTGCGGGTACACTTCGCCGACATCGAGGAACTCAACGCTGCGGCCGCGCGCGCCGAATTTGAGCTCACCAAGGTCAGCTACGGTGCGATTCCTTACTTGATGGACAACTACCGCATCCTGCGCTCCGGCGGCGCCCTCGGGCGGGGCTGCGGACCTCTCGTCGTGACGCGCCCCGGCGTCGCGTCGAAGCTTGGCGACCTTCGCGACCTTCGCGTCGCGATTCCCGGCGAACGCACGACGGCGTTCATGCTGTTGCAATTAGCATTGGGATCGCGCCCGCAGACAACCCAGATGCGCTTCGATGCAATCATTCCCGCGGTTGCCCGCGGTGAGATCGATGCCGGGCTCATCATTCACGAATCCCGTTTCACCTATCGAAATGCCGGATTGGTCAGCGTCGCCGATCTCGGCGACTGGTGGGAATCGGTGACGGGCATGCCGATCCCGCTTGGTGCGATCCTGGCGCGCAACGATCTCGGCGCGGAACGCGCGCGGGCTATCGACGACGCGATACGCGCGAGCCTCCAATTTGCGCGGACGAATCCCGAGGCGATCATGCCGTTTGTACGGGAGCACGCATTCGAGATGAGCGATGACGTGATGCGCAAGCACATCGAGTTGTACGTGAACGAATACAGCAGTGATATCGGCGAGGACGGCATCGCTGCGGTCAACGAGCTCTTCGCCCGCGCTCGCGCGGCAGCGATCTTACAAGCCGATGCAGCGCCGCACTTTTCTTAAGCTCGCCGGCGCGATACCGCTGCTGGCGGCGTCCGCGCCGCCCGCTAACGTCACACTTGGCGACGAGATCTTCCTCTCGCAAACCTGGCGCGAGTTGCACGCGCGGCGCGTCGGCGTGATCACCAATCAAACCGGCGTGACCTCGCGACTCGAGACGCTGGTCGATGCGATTCGCCACAATCCGGCGATTGCGGTGCGCGCGATCTACGCACCCGAGCACGGCTTTCGCGGCGACCGGACCGCTGGTTCGTATGTACCGTCGTACGTGGACGCAGCAACCGGCTTGCCGGTCTATAGTCTGTACGGACCGACCCGTCATCCCAGTGAAGCGATGCTGCACGACGTCGATGTCCTGCTCTTCGATATCCAGGACGTTGGGTCACGCGCGTACACGTTTATTTCGACGATGGCGTACGGAATGCAAAGCGCCGCCGCGCAAGGCAAGGAATTCTGGGTGCTCGATCGCCCCAATCCAGTCGGCGGCACGCTCGTCGAAGGTCCGGTGCTCGAACCGAGCGAGGAATCGTTCATCGGACTCTATCCGATCGCAATGCGGCACGGCATGACCGTCGGTGAGCTCGCGCGATTGTTCAACGACCACTTCGGTATCGGCGCGAAGCTGCGTGTCATTGCGATGCACGGCTATACGCGAGCGATGATTTGGCCCGACACCGGCTTGCAATGGGTGCCGAGTTCACCGAATATCCCGACCTGGCAGACGACGTTCCCTTATTTAGCGACCGGCCTCATCGACAACGCCGGCGTGAACGGCGGTGTCGGCACAACCTCACCGTTCTTTTATGCGGGCGGCGACGGGATCGACCCGGATGCGCTCGCGGGCCGGCTCAACGCGCGCAACCTGCCCGGCGTGTATTTTCGTCCGGCCTCCTGGTCGCCGATTGCCGGATTTTGGGCGGCCAAGGAATTGCGCGGCGTCGAGTTGATGATCGTGGATCCGCGCACATTCACCGCTGTGCGCAGCGCGGTCGAGATCCTATGCGCGGTGCGCGACATCGCGCCGCACCAAATCTCGATCAAGGAGCCGGCTTCGCTCGATCGCGATTGGGGAACGACGTCGCTGCGCCTTGGCCTGGCAGCAGGGAAAAGCGCCGACGCCATTATGGGCGAATGGCGCCCGCGCTTGGAGGAATTTGTAGACTTGCGCTCGCGCTATCTGCTGTACTAAGCGGCGCCGGGTAACTCGTCGACGCGGCTAATGATGTTCAGCGAATGAGAAAATGTAATTGAACGCAGCATGGTGGCGACCCGCTCCTCGAGCGCGACGCACGTGACGCGCGCGTCGAGCTCCGATGCGCGGCGCAGCAGCCCCTGCAGCGCCGCGATCGTCGCTTCCTCGAGATTGGGGAACGTGTCCATGACGACAACGATGTTCTTCCGGCCGCTCGCCGCAAAGCGTTCGACCTGCGCGAGCAGCACCGCATCAAGCGGTTCGCTCCCGCGAGCATGACCCGTGATAAACGCGAGGTTATGCTGTGTCATCGTGGGACAATCGTACGACAGACGCCTGTGCACGGCATTAGCCACCTGGTAAAGCGTTGGGGCTCCCGGCTATACAAGAGCGGTACCTCTGTCGTATAGTTGGGCATGGCTACGACCCTCCTCGACTCTCGCTACGACACCGACGCCTGCGGCGTGGGGTTTGTGGCGGCGCTCGACGGACGGCCTTCGCGTGAGGTGCTCGACCGTGCATTGGTCGCGCTCACGCGCCTGAGCCATCGCGGCGCGGTCGCATCCGACGGCCGCAGCAGTGACGGCGTCGGCATCCTGACCCAAATCCCGCGACCGCTCTTCGGAGCGGATGCGGTTGCGATGCTCTTCCTCGACCCCGCCCGATTCGAGCACGAATCCGCGATCTTCGCGCGACTTATTACCGAGCACGGATTCGTACACATTACCTGGCGCGACGTACCGATCGACCCGTCGCTCCTCGGCCCGAAAGCTCGAGATGGACTCCCAAAGATACGGCAGGCGCTGCTCACCGCAGCACCCACGGAGCATCCATCCAGCGACGGCGCCGACGAACTCGAGCGCCGTTGCTCATTATTGCGTAAGGCGTTCGAACGCGACTGTCCGGGCGCGTACGTGTGCTCACTCTCATCGCGTACCATCGTTTATAAGGCGCTTTGCGCGAGCGCAGATTTGGCAGCGTTTTACCCCGATCTCGCCGACTCGGCATACGCCTCAACGTTTGCCGTCTTTCACCAGCGCTACGCGACGAACGTGCTGCCGCGCTGGTCGCTGGCGCAACCCTTCCGGCTGCTCGCGCACAACGGTGAGATCAACACGATCTGGGGTAACCGCGCGCGAATGGAAGCGCGACGCTCGTCGCTGCCGCCCGCGTTTGAACCGCTGCTCACGCCTGGCCTCTCGGACTCAGGCAGCCTCGACGAAGTCGCCGAGCTGCTCGCGCGCCATGGCCGCACCGTTTGCGAATCGCTGCGCATGCTGATGCCTCCGGTCGCCGATCGCAACGAATCACTCTTTCATCGGTATCACGCCGACGTCGTCGAAGCGTGGGACGGCCCCGCTGCGGTGGCCTTTGCCGACGGCAACTTCGTCGGCGCCGCGCTCGATCGCAACGGGCTACGCCCGTGCCGGTACACGATCGACGATCGCCTGATCGTTGCCGGCTCGGAAGCCGGCATTGCGGACCTCGATTCTGAGCGTATCGTCTGCAGCGGGCGGCTCGGCCCCGGTGAAATGATCGCCTTCGACGTCGCGAACGCGCGCGTGCTCTTCGATGCCGATCTCACGCGCCTCTTCGATGCCGGGACTCCGTATAGCGAGTTGATCGAAGACGAGCGGCTCGAAGCGGTCACGGCGCAGACACTCGCTCCTGAGGCGCTTGTGGAGTTACAGCATCGCTTCAACTACTCGCGCGAAGACGTCAAGATGATCCTCGAGCCGATGGCGGCCGATGCGAAGGAACCGCTCTGGTCGATGGGCGACGACACGCCGCTTGCGCCGCTCGGGCGCGCACCGCGTCCGATCTACAACTACTTCCGGCAACGCTTTTCGCAGGTGACGAATCCGCCGATCGACTCGTTGCGCGAGGCGAACGTCTTCTCGCTGCGGACGCGGCTTGGTCCGTGGCCGCATCTGCTCGACAAGCACGCGCCGCTGCCGGGGCTCGTGCTCGAATCGCCGGTGCTCTCGCTGGGCCAGGTCGCAGCACTGCATGGGCTCGATCGCATCGCGTGCGTCCTCGAGACGGACGAAACGCTCGAAGGCGCGATCGAACGCGTCTGCGCGCAAGCCGTGGAACGCGTGCGTCGGTCCGACGCGAAATTGTTGCTGCTTTCCGACCGCATGGCGACGCCCGAGAAACCGGCAATCCCCATGGCGCTTGCGCTCGGCGCGGTCCATCGCGCGCTCGTCGAGTGGGGTATCCGCACGCGTACCGGACTGGCCGTCGAAGCGGGCGACTGCCGCGACGTCCACCACGTCGCGGTCCTTATCGGGTATGGTGCCGGCGCAGTGTGTCCGTGGCTTGCGTTCGAAACGGTTCGTGCGGTTGCCGGCGAGGAGGGCGAGGCGCGCGCGATTCGCGCGCTCGATCTCGGCATCGCAAAGATTATGTCGAAATGCGGCATCTCGATCCTGGATAGCTATCGCGGTGCGCAGCTCTTCGACATCATCGGCTTGCATGAAGAGATCGCAGAACGGTGTTTCTCGGGCTCGCCGTCACCGATCTCCGGCCGCACCTTCGCACAGATCGAGCAGCAAGTGCGCGAGACCTGGAGCCATGGCGACGGTGAGCTGCCCGATTATGGTTGGATTCGCTTCCGTCGCGGCGAGCTTGCAGAGATCCACAGCTGGCAACCGACGACGATTCGCGCGCTGCAAAACGCCGCAGGCGTTGCGCGTGGCGCGGCAGTCGCCGATCTCGGCGCCGCGTGGACGACCTACACGCAAAGCGTCGAAGAGCGCGGCATACACGAACTGCGCGATCTCGTCACACTGCGTCCGGCCGGTCCGCAGGTTTCCATCCACGAAGTCGAACCGATTGAGGCGATCGTACCGCGCTTTGTAGCGAGCGCGATGTCGCTCGGCAGCCTGAGCCCGGAGGCACATCGCACGATCGCCGAAGCGATGAACGAACTCGGCGCGCGCTCGAACACCGGCGAAGGCGGCGAGGACGCGCCCTACGACAACAAGATCAAGCAAGTCGCATCGGCGCGTTTCGGCGTCACCGCCGCGTACTTGGCGCGGGCGCACGAGATCGAGATCAAAATTGCCCAAGGCGCCAAGCCAGGCGAAGGCGGACAGATTCCCGGACCCAAGGTGACGGAATTGATCGCACGGTTGCGCCACGCGCAACCCGGCGTTACGCTGATCAGCCCACCGCCGCACCACGACATCTATTCAATTGAAGATCTCGCGCAGCTGATCTGGGATTTGAAATGCGTCAATCCGCGTGCGGCGGTCGGCGTGAAGCTCGTCTCCGAGCTCGGCGTCGGCACGGTCGCTGCCGGCGTGGCAAAAGCGTTCGCTGACTTCATCACGATCGCGGGCTACGCGGGCGGCACCGGCGCGTCTCCGCTTTCATCGATCAAGTACGCCGGCAATCCGTGGGAGCTTGGCTTGGCCGAAGCCCAGCAAGTCTTGATGCACCACCATCTGCGCGGCCGCGTGCGGCTGCGCACCGACGGCGGCATCGCCAACGCGCGCGACGTGGTCGTCGCCGCGCTGCTCGGCGCCGATGAGTTTGCGTTCGGGACCGCGGTACTCGTCTCGCTCGGTTGCGACATGGCGCGGCAGTGCCATCTCAATACCTGTCCAGCCGGGATTGCGACGCAAAACCCGGAGTTGCGCACGAAGTTCCGCGGCAAGGTCGAACACGTCGTGCGCTTCTTCACCACCCTTGCGCAGGATGTGCGCGAACTGCTTGCATCACTCGGGTTGCGCAGCCTCGATGACGCAATCGGCCGCGTGGATCTGGTCGATCAAGTCCGCGACGACGGCGGGCTGGATCTGCGCGCGATGCTAGCGCGCACCGGCGACGGCCCAATTCGCCACGAGAGCGGCCGCAACGATCGTCCGATCGACCGGACGCCAATCGATCTCGCCTGGATCGAGCCCTCGCTTACCGCGGCCAAGGCCGGCGTTCCCTATCGCCGGCGCGAGCGTGTGAGCAACGCCGACCGTACACTCGGCGCGCGCCTGGCGGGTCATCTCGCGCTGGCGGACCTAGCGGCGACGCCCGACCTGCATTTCGAACTGCACGGGACCGCGGGACAATCGTTCGGAGCCTTCGCGACCGACGGTGTGACGCTCGAACTCGACGGTACGGCCAACGACTACGTGGGTAAAGGCCTATCTGGCGGCGCGATCGTGCTCCGTGCCAGCGGAGCAATTGGACGCGCCGCCGAGCCGCAGGTCGTTCTCGGTAACGTCGCGCTTTACGGCGCGACCTCGGGTTCATTGTTCGCCGCCGGCACCGCCGGCGAACGTTTTGGCGTGCGCAACTCCGGCGCGATCGCGGTGGTGGAGGGTGTGGGCCAGCATGGTTGCGAGTACATGACCGGCGGCACGGTGCTTGTGCTCGGCAACGCGGGGCGCAACTTCGGCGCCGGCATGACCGGCGGCGTCGCCTACGTTTACGACGCGGACAGCTCGTTCGAGCTCGAGCGACGCTACAACAGCGACTCCGTTACGTGCACGCCGCTCGATCCCACATCAGATGAAGCGCACATCGTGCGCGAGCTACTGGCGGCGCATGTCAACGCTACTCGTAGCCCAAGGTCAAAACAATTGTTAGACGATTGGGACGAAACCGTCACGAATACGCTCGTGATCCAACCGCACTAGCGTTGCAGCTCGCTCAGATCGATCAGCGAACCCATCACCTGCAGGCCCGCGCTGTTTGGATGTAAGTGATCGCCGCTATCGTACGCCGGCAGCATCCGCATCGGATCGCTCGGATCGCGCACCGCTGCATCGAAATCGCACATGCCGTCGAACGCTTTGCTCGTGCGGATAAACGCGTTGACCGCCTCCCGCGCCGCCGCGACGTGCTCGTTATACGCTACATAGCCCTCCGACGGCAGAATCGTGCATGCTAATACGCGGAGCCGGCGCTCGTGAGCGCGCTCCGCGATCTGCAGCAAGCCCGCCTCAATGCGCAGCGGATCGACCTGCTGCGGCGTCTGCTCCAGGTCGTTGATGCCGAGCAGGACGATGACATCCCGCACGCCGGTTTGCGCGAGCACATCGCGATCCAAACGCGCGAGCGCGTTGATGCCATAGTGACCGCCGTCGAGTAAAATGCGGCCACCACTGATCCCGGCATTGAGCACGCCAAGCGGCGGCATCATGGAGTGCAAGATGCGGCGCGCGAGGGCGTCGGGCCATCGGCCGTTCTCGTCGGCGAGCGAATGCGCGCCGTCGGTGATCGAATCGCCAAGCGTAACGACGGCGGCCGCCGCGTCTGTCCCCGCGACGTCGACGCCGGAGAGAAAATACCACTTTCGGAACGCTTGTGTGTACGCTGCACCATTCGTGTCGAGCGTATGATCCCCGGACGATGCGAAGTTTGTCTGCAGCGCGAGCGGATGTTCGGTCGCAGCGCCCGTGGGTCCGGGAAGATAGAGACTGATGAGCAGATCGCTTCCCGGCGCGACGTTCAACGCGGCAGCGTCGGAGATCACTTGCGCACCGGGAGGAACTTGGATCGACGCGGCGCCACCAAACGTCAGCGGTTGCGGCGCGGCAGCGGGCGACGCCGCAATCGCACGTATCGCGATCGTTGCACGGCCGATCGCGAGCGGCTCCGTGCCGAAGGTATTGGAGAAGCGCACGCGCACCACCGTTCCGCCGATGCTAACGTGCACGACCTCTCGCAGCGTCGTATCGCTAAACGAGACTGCCGGATTGGCCCACGCCGGCGCCGCCTCCCAGGTGCCGACCCACGTTTGCGCCGCTGACGGCGCGCCGGCAGCAAGTAGCAACAGCGCGGCAGCACACGCGGCAATCCGAAGAACGGAGCGATCGCCTATGGGCGCCATCCCCGGTGCCTCGCCGATTTCGCCGCGTCAAGGTCGCCTTGCGTCCAATAGTCCGTGAGACACTGATGGTATCGAGTGAACTCCGCCCAATTCATACTGGCGTCGGCGTTGTTTCGGGCGTTCCGCACGGAGGTGACTAGGAACAACTCCCGATACTCGCTGCGGAAACCTACGATGTCGCCTTCTAGGAATTTTCCCGAATATTGAACGAGGAGCGCACAGCAACGCTTCGCTTCGCTGGCGAAAACGACAGGGTCATTCGTCGACACGTGCTCGCCGTCGCTTTCAGAGCACCAGCGAACGAACCCAAATAAGTCGGTAACGGGCTCAAAATCGCCGTAACCGGTAATCTCCACCTCACACCACCGCTCACGGGTTTGCGCGTAGCTAACAGCGATCGAGCGTCCCCCGTTAACGTAGACCACCGCCTCCGTATAAAAAGGCGACGCGGCGTGTGCACGTCGCTCCGCAGTAAACCCCCAGCGGCGCAACACATCGGAAAAAGCATCTTCGATCAAGGCCAAAAATAAATCCACAGGCAGCGGCGGTCCCTCGACTATGCTTCGCTACGCTCGGGAAGACAAAGTGCGCGCGTCACTTCAGCGCTTCGGCGCGGAGGCGGATCTGATGCAGCTGCCACAAGTGAATGAAGCGCTGCAGTTCTTCTTGCGTTTCGGGTTCGATGTCGGTGAACTTCATGCCGTGCGAAAGTTGTTTGCTCGAGGGAACGTAGAACGTCGAGAGCACGGTCGCACTCATGCGCATCGGCGCAAATGGTGCCGGTGCAGTTTTCACCGTTTCCGGGCGCAAGCCGAATGGCGTCTGCTTGAAGACTTCTTTCTCGATCGTCAACTCGCTGATGAAGTCGTCGGGCAGTTGAAAATCCACGTCGAGAATTGAACCTTTGATGAAATCCTCGTCGGTGGAAAGCCGTAAACCACCGGCCGAGAGGTCGTTTGCCCGCCCGTGGCGGCGGCCAGTTCGCGAACGCAACGTGTAGAGCACGTCGAATTCGACGGGCATACGGAACGAGGACCGCTTTTGCGTTGTGCCTTGCGCTTTGGGATCGGCCTTAGGCGCGTCAGGTTTACGCCGAAAGAACTTCACGCGAGGTTGCCGTTGTCGCGGGCAGGCCCCGCTTCCTGCTCACCCAAAGACCATCGCCGGATGCTCCATCAACGGTTGGTCGAAGCACTGGGCGCGGACGCGGTTAAGACGGCGCCCGAAGACCTGCGCGCCTATTCGTTCGACGCCTATACGCAGGGCCGCTTGCCCTCCGCCGTGGTGCTCCCATCGAACACGCGCGAGGTCAGCGCCATCGTTAAGATTGCGCGCGACTGCGGCGAGCCGGTCGTTCCCCGCGGCGCCGGCACGGGCTTGTGCGGCGGAGCGGTTCCGGTCGACGGCGGCATCGTCGTTTCGTTCACACGCATGAACCGCGTGCTCGCGTACGAGCCGGCGCGACGGCGCGCATGCGTCCAGCCCGGTTTGATCAATCTCGACCTCTCGCAAGCCGCCGGGCGAGACGGACTATTCTACGCACCCGATCCGTCCTCGCAGCGCATTTCAACGATCGGCGGCAACATCGCCACCAATGCCGGCGGTCCGCACTGTCTGTCGTACGGCACGACGATGAATCATGTGCTTGCACTGGAGATCGTCGACGATCGCGGCGAGGTGTTCATGACCGACATCGATCGTCCCGGCTACGATCTCACCGCGGCCTTCGTCGGCAGCGAAGGTACGCTCGGGCTCGTCACAGCGGCTTGGGTGCGCTTGATGCGTCTGCCCGAATCGGTTCGCGTGTGGCTCGCGACGTTCCCCGATGTCGAATCCGCCTCCGATGCCGTTTCCGCGATCATCGCCGCCGGCATCGTGCCGACCGCGCTCGAGATGATGGACGCAATTGCGACGCGCGCGGTTGAAGCTGCCTTCGCCGCCGGTTATCCAACCGACGCCGGAGCGGTCCTTCTGATCGAACACGCCGGCCTCGAGGACGATATGAACGGCTACGAACATGAGATCGCCCGCATCGTGCGCGAACACGGCGCAAACTCGTGGCGCGCAGCGCGCTCGCAAGCCGAGCGTGACGCGCTGTGGGCGGGACGCAAGGGCGCCGCCGGCGCGATGGGGCGCATTGCGCCCAACTACTATCTGCAAGACGTGTGCGTGCGCCGGAGCGTGCTGCCACAGGCGCTACACGCCATCGAGCGCATCGCCCATGACTACAAGCTGACGATGGCCAACGTTTTTCATGCCGGCGACGGCAATCTGCATCCGATGATCTGCTACGACAAGCGTGATACGAAGCAGGTGACGGCGGTGATCGAATCCGGAAATGAGATCTTGCGGATGGCGATCGATTTGGGCGGTACGGTTTCGGGCGAACACGGCATCGGGTTCGAAAAGCGCGAGGCCATGACGCAGATCTACACGACCGACGACCTCGCCGCGATGGCAAAGGTACGCGAGGTCTTCGATCCGCGGCGCGGCTTCAATCCTGAGAAGATCTTTCCCGTCGGCGTGCGTTGCGCGGAAGTCGCGCCGATCGTATGACGATCGAAGCGTTTGCCGCGCAGCTTGCGGCCTGCGCGCACGAACGGCGGGCGGTCGTGGTCAGCGGCGGCAACACCCTGCGTGGTATGGGGCTTCCGCCGTTACGTGCCGACGTCTCCCTCTCCACCCTCGAGTTGAGCGCAGTCGTCGAGGATGCACCCGACGATCTGACTATCGCGGTGCAGAGCGGCGTCACGCTGCGCACGCTCGCCACACGCCTGGCCAAGCACGGCACGCACATCCCGTTTGATGCACCCCGCGCCGCCGATGCGACCGTCGGCGGAACGCTCGCTGCCGGATGGCTCGGCCCGCGCCGTCACCTGTACGGACGGCCGCGCGATTTCGTGATTGGGACGATTGCCATCCTCTCCGACGGAACGATCGTTCACGCCGGCGGCATGGTGGTCAAGAACGTTTCGGGTTACGACATGAGCCGGCTCTACGTCGGCTCATTCGGCACGCTGGCCGTACTCGCGCAGGTCAATCTCAAAACGATCGCCGCGCCACAAGGCGCACGGATGTTTTACCTGCGTCTCCCAGAGGGTACGCGGGAGCGCGCGTTTGCGCAGTTTGCACATATGCCGGTGGTACCGTCGGCGGCGTTTTGGATCGACGGTCATCGCGGCGCGGTCGACGGCGACGACGGCGACGAGGGACGCATTTCGGTGCTGCTCGAGGGCTCGCCAAGCGTGCTGGAACGCGCAACCCGCGACCTGCGTTCGGCGATGGGCCGGGCGGGCGTGCCCGAAACGCGCGTGGTCGATGCCGGCGCGCGCGAATCGTTCGAACGTATCGTCGATGCCTATGTCGCCTCGCTCGGCGAGCGCTCGATCACCTATCGCATTGCCGCCTTCCCCGACGACGCGCTCGCTCGTGCGGATGCCTGCAGGGCGCTCGCGCAGCGCTTCGAGCTGCGCCACGACACGATCGTCGACGCGATGAACGGCGATCTGCTCTTCCGCGTGAACGACCTCGATTCACACGCGTTCGGCGCGAAGATCGAAATGTTTGACGACGCGCTGCACGACGACGAACCGCGCGCGGTCGTGATCGCCGGGAACCATCCTCGTCGCGCCCATCTCAACGTGTGGGGCGAACCCCCCGACGGTCTCGAGCGCATGCGTGAACTCAAGCGCCGATTCGATCCGGAGAATATCCTCAATCCCGGACGCTTCGTGGCCGGTTTATAGGGTCGTGCTCGGGGATATCGTTGCTGCGTTGCGCACCGTGCTGCGCAGTCCGGAACGTTTGCGCGCGCTGCTTGCGAGGGGTCCTTCCACGGCCATCGAGTTGCTGCACTTCATGACGCGCATCGTCCCAATCTCGGCTGCCACGCTCGCCGCGATTCGAGAGCGCGCGGCGGCAATTCCCGATCCGGCGTTGCGCGCGCAAGCACTAGCGAGCGTCGACGGGAAGTCCTACCATGTCGCCGGTGCCTGCATCCTCGCAACCTTTCTCGAACCAAGCGCAGCGCGCGCGTACGTCGCGGTCGTGGCGCCGCTCGAGACGATCTACGACTATCTCGACAACTTGTGCGACCGGCATCCGGGCGTCGGCGTCGATGCCTATCCGGTGCTCCACCAAGCGATTGCCGACGCGCTCGATCCCTTCGCGCCGTTGCACGACTACTATGCATGCGGACCTGCGGGCGACGACGGCGGCTATTTGCGCGAGCTCGTCGAGCGCACACAAAGCGTGCTTGCAACGGTCCCGCATCTCGATCTTCTGCGTCCGCGGTTTGCTCACGCCGCGCAGCTCTACGGCGAGATGCAAACCCATAAACACTATCCGCCGGGCGAGCGCGAACGGCGCTGTGTCGCGTGGTACGAACGGCATCGCGATTGTTATCGCGACATCGACTGGCACGAGTTCGCCTCCGCAGCGGGATCGCAATTTCATGTCTACGGTCCACTGTTCGAAGCGTTTCTCGGACGCCGCGAGGCGATCGAAGGCACCTACGACGCGTACTTCCCCTACGTCAGCGCGCTACACGTCCTGCTCGATGCCTTCATCGATCAGGCCGAAGACCGCGAACACGGCGAGCTGAATTTCAGCCGTGTCTATGGCAGCCCGGCAGCGATGCGCGCGCGAGTGCACAGCCTCGTCGACTCAGCGCGAACGCGGCTAGGGGCGCTTCCCGGCGACCGGGCCCATCGTTTTGTCCTCGACGTGATGACGCTCTTCTACTTGAGCCATCCGAAGATCGCGGCACAGGGCCTCGAACGCGAGGCTCGGGCGCTCCTTCGCACGAACGCTCTTAGGGAAGCACACCATGGAGGGCCTCGCCGCTGAATCGCCTGATCGCCGCGCTCCTGAGCGCCAGCCTCCTTTGCATGCCGGGTGGACCCGTGCGCGCCGACGAGAGTTCGAACGAGCAACTCGTGATCGACGAACCAAGCGCGGCCGCGGCTCAAGCTGATTCGACCCGCATCAATCAAGAATCACACTATGCCGGCACCCCGGGCGATTTTCACATCGCACAGTGGATGCGCAGTCAACTCGCCGCCGCCGGATTCAATGCGACCAATGAAGTCTTCACGCACGACGTGCCGTATTCGCGCTTCCTTGGCCTCGAAGAGTTTCGGTATCCGCACTGGATCAGGTACCGGCTCGGCGAGGTTCCGATTCCAGCCGATCCCGACGGAACGCGACGCGACGCCGGGCCGCCGTTTAACGCATGGAGCGGGAGCGGTATTGTCAGCGCCAACGTCGTCGATGCGGGGCATGGCCTTCCGGCGGACTATCAATCGCTTGCCGCACGTGGGGTCGACGTACGCACGCGCATCGCGCTCATTCGCTATGGCCGTGAATTCCGCGGCACACTTGCGAAACGCGCGCAAGATCACGGCGCAAGCGGCGTCATCTTTTTTTCGGATCCGGCGGATCCGGATGGATCGCTGAACGGTCCGGCCTACCCCGACGGTCCGTATCGCCCGCTCGGCTCGGTTCAGCGAGGCGCGCTGACGCAAGGCGAAATTCAAATCCCCACCTTGCCGGTAAACGCGATCAACGCCGCGCGTATTCTAGCGACGATCGACAATGGCATCAGCACCGTACCATTCCGGCTCAGCGTGCAGATGGACTTGGATCGCAACGCGAAGCTGTGGAACACGGTCGGCGTGTTGCCGGGCATCGACCCAACACACAGCGTGGTCATCGGTGCGCATCGCGACGCTTGGGTCTACGGTGTTACCGACAACGGCTCCGGCACGTCGGTCGTGCTCCAAGTCGCGCGCGCGCTCGGCTACCTCTACCGCAGCGGCTGGCGCCCGCACTACTCGATAATCGTGGCCGGCTTCGACGGCGAAGAGATCGGTGAAGTCGGCTCGAACGCGTTCGTGCAAATGCATCGTGGCCTCCTCGAGAGCGGCTGCATTGCCTACATCAACGAAGACGAGATCACGACCGGACAGTATTTCGGTGCGAGCGCGGTCGACGCACTTCGCGATGCGATCGTTCCGGCGACGGAGCGGATCGCCGATCCCGCCATGCCGTCGCAGAAGCTCTTCCAGCGTTGGCAAGCACAGGCAGGCGGCACCACCATACGCGGGCCCGGCGGCGGCTCGGATTTCGAGCCGTTCCTCTACGAACTGGGAATCCCGATCATGCAGCTCGGCTTTCACGGCGTCTTTGGTGTTTACCACTCGGGTTTTGACGATCTGAACTATGTCATCACACAAGCCGATCCCGGTTTCCTGAACCATCGCGCAATCTCGCAGGTCGTGGCGCTGCTCACGATGCGCCTGGCAAGCGGTGTTGTGCCCTATCGCCTGACGCCGTACGCGGGAACGCTGCGCTCCGACGTCGCGGCACTGAGCGGCACACAATATCGCCGCGACCTTTCGCCGCTGGTCGCGGCGATCGGCCGCTACGCGTATCGCGCGAGCATCGCCGACCATCGCGGCATCGACGGTAACGCCGAGATCGGCATCGTGCATCGGCTCGACAAACTCGTCTACGGACGCAACGGTTACGCTGCCGTCCCGTTGCCCGCCGTGAGCGGCGCCGTGGCGCGGGGTGACCGGCCCGCAATCTCTGCCTCCGTCGGCCGAGCGGTGCACGAGCTTGACGACATCACCAGCGCGATCGCGGCGGCGACCGTGCGGCGATAGTGCCCCGTGCGCGTCGGGCTTGCGGGCGGCTCCGGCTTCATCGGGCGACATCTTGGCGCCGCACTGCGCGCGCGTGGCGACGACGTCGTCACCGCTTCGCTTCGTAAGCCGCTCGAAGCTGCCGCGGCATTTGCAACCTGCGATGCCGTCGTCAATCTCGCCGGCGAGAGCATCTTCCAACGCTGGTCCGCCCCGGCGAAGCAGCGGATTTACCGGAGTCGCGTCGAGGGCACGCGTGCGCTAATCGACGCCTTCGCCGGTCACGCGCAGCGGCCGGCAGTCTACATCGGCGCTTCGGCGATGGGTTACTATCCGCCAAGCGAAACGGCGACCTACACTGAAGCGAGTCCACACGGCGATGATTTCCTTGGTGACCTCTGCGCGCGGTGGGAAGCGGAAGCACAGCGGGCCACGCAACTCGGCATGCGCGTCGCGATCGTGCGCACCGGCGTGGTACTCGGGACCGACGGTGGTGCGCTCGCGACGATGCTGCGCCCATTTCGCTTCGGCCTCGGCAGCGTGATCGGAAGCGGGCGGCAATGGATCTCGTGGGTACATATCGACGACATCGTCGGCATCTATCGCATGACGCTCGACGGCGCGAGCGGCACGTTCAATGCGACCGCGCCGCACCCGGTTACCAACGCCGAGCTCACCCGCACGCTCGCTTCGGTGCTGCGCCGTCCGGCGCCGTTCCGCGTCCCAGCGGTTGCGCTGCGCGCGGTACTGGGCGAAGGCGCGAGCATCCTCCTGCGCGGTCAACGAGTACTCCCGCAGCACGTTCTCGAATCGGGTTACAACTTCTGCTTCAGTACGCTCGACGATGCGCTAGGTAATCTGTTGACATGACGATCAGTTACGAGGACTTCGAGAAGGTCGATATCCGCGCCGGAACGGTGCTGCAAGCCGAACCGCTCGAAGGCGCACGAAAGCCGGCGTACAAGTTGCGCATCGACTTCGGGCCCGAGATCGGCCATCGGAACTCTTCGGTACAAATCACCGTTGTGTACCGTGCCGAGGAGTTGATCGGCAGCCAAGTCTGCGCGGTCGTCAATTTCGAACCCAAACGTATTGCCGGATTCGTGAGCGAAGTGCTCGTCCTCGGAATGAACGATTTCGACGGAAACGTTCTCTTGGTTCGTCCGCAGTATCCCGTCGCCAACGGTACGCGACTGTATTAATGCCTCCCTCGAAGATCATGCTGATTCGGCATGCGGAGAAACCGGGCGATCCACTGCCGTCGTTCGGCGTCAAGGAAAACGGAGCGCGAAGTCAGCATTCGCTCGCCGTGCAAGGCTGGCAACGCGCCGGGGCGCTGACTGCATTCTTCGCCGCGCCGGCGCTCGCCGAAATCACCGTTCCGGCGTACCTTTACGCCTCGTCGGCCGACACGGGCGTGCGACCGATTGAGACGATAACGCCGCTTGCGCACCGGCTGGGTTTGACCGCGGACCAGACGTTTGCCGTCGGTGATGAGGACCGGCTCGCAGCGAACCTCATGTTGCGCGACGGCGTGGTACTCGTCGCTTGGGAACACAAGCATTTACCGCTGATTGCCGCCCATCTGACGTCGACTGCACCAAAAACCTGGCCCGGCGATCGCTTCGACGTTGTTTGGGTATTCGACCGCCAAAGCTTGGGTTCGTATCGATTTCTTCAAGTCGCCCAGAAGTTGCTCGCCGGAGATTCGTGAAGGCGCTGTGGGCCGGCTGCCTGCTGTTGCTGGCGACGACGAGTGCGCCGCCCAGCGGCGATGACATCCTGGCGCGGGCCGGCGCAGCCCAGGGTTTGAGTACGTATTCCGTTCCCGTTCACTTCGAGGTGCACATGCGTCGGCCGATCGGCGTTCGAAGCGCAGCTGACGCGATCGTCTACTACCGCACCCCGGCGCAGGCCGTGTTGACCATCACCAAGATTCCGGGAATCATCGGGCGGTTCTTCAAGGGAACGTACGCGACCGAACTCGTTCCCCAAGTTTGGCCGTCGAAGTACAGCGTGACTTCGGTGTCACCGGCGCAACTCGCAGGCGTGAGCACCTTCGTTCTGCACGCCGTGCCAAAAGTGGACCCGTCGGTCGATCACGTTGAATTCACGGTCGCGCAATCCGACGACGCGCCGCTTGCGGTCGCGTGGTATTACAAGAACGGGTCGACGATACGGGTCTCGATGGTCTGTCAAACGACCCCGAATTACAATTTGGTCAAGAACGAGACGATTGCCGTCTCCATGCGACAATTCAGCCTCGATGCGACCGGGGTGTACGGGGCGTACGCGCTCAACGGTCCTGTACCGGACTCCGCTTTTCAGGGCCGCGCATCATCGACGCTGCCGCGGCGACGATCGACAGCGCAATCGCCACACTGAAGACCACGACGAGCCCATCATGAAACGGCGGCGCGATCAGATTCGGAAAGAATTCCTTGCCGGTGAGAATTGCCCGGTTCGCGGGCGGTAACGAGGTCAGCGCGCCGGTTGGGCCAAGCAGACTCTGCACCGGATTCACGCCGAGAAACGCAGCAAAGAGCGACGACACCGGCGGCAAGGCGGCAACTTGATGCGCGACATTGTACGGCACGTCTTCGGCCTGCAACCCAGACGCCAGCGTGGCCGGCAAGCGGCTCGCCAGACCAGCGATCATCAGTGAGAAAAACACGCCGATCGAGAGCAAATTTCCCGAATTTTGAAAGGTCGCGCGCATGCCCGAGGCAACGCCGCGTCGCGCCGGCGGAACGCTGCCCATGATCGACGACGTGTTTGGAGCGCCGAACATGCCCACGCCGATGCCGTTGATCGCAAGCAGCGCCGCAAACATCCAATAGGTGAAGTCGACCGGTAAGAGCATCAAGCCGATGAAGCTGCTCCCGAAAACCAACATGCCGGTCGTAGCAAATGCGCGCGAACCGAGACGATCGGAGAGGATTCCCGAGATCGGACCCGCGACGAGAAAACCGGCGGATAGCGGCAGCATAAAGATCCCCGCCCACAGCGGCGTAACTTCGTAATCGTAGCCATGCAGCGGGAGCCAGATACCCTGCAGCCAGATGACGAGCATGAACTGCAGGCCGCCGCGCGCGACCGACGCCGCAAGCGCGGCGATGACCCCGGCCGTAAACGGACGAATGCGGAAAAGCGCGAGCTGAAACATCGGCTCCGCAACCCGTTGCTCGATCACGACAAACGCAACGAGCAAGGCGGTGCCGAAACTCAGTAAGCCGAGCGTCGACGGGCTCGTCCAGCCCATCGTATGACCGTCATACGGACGGATAGCCGACGTAATCGCGATCAAGATCGCGCTCAGTCCGACAGCAAACGTGCCGTTGCCCCACCAATCGATGCTGCCACGCTCGTGGCTGCCGGTCTCGCGCAGGTTTCGATACGCCCAGATCGTTCCGAACACGCCGACGGGCACATTCACCCAGAACACCGCGCGCCAATCGATGATCGCAAGCACGCCACCTGCGACGAGCCCAATGAACTGGCCGGCAAGTGCGGCGATCTGATTGATGCCGAGTGCCAGTCCGCGTTGATTCGCCGGAAAAGCATCGGTGAGAATCGCAGCCGAATTGGCGGTGAGGATCGACCCGCCGAGCGCTTGCAGCAACCGCCAACCGATCAACCACAACGCGCCGTGGCCGCCGCTAAACGGATCGAATGAGAGCAGCACCGAGGCGGCCGTAAAGACGACAAAGCCCGCGTTGTAAATGCGGACGCGGCCGTACATGTCGCCCAGACGCCCGAGCGTAACCACGAGCACCGCCTGCACGAGCAGATACCCGATGATCATCCACAGCAGGTAGCTGACGTTTCCCGGGGCCAGCGGATCGAGATGAATGCCGCGGAAGATCGCCGGCAGGGAGATGATGACGATCGACCCGTCGAGGGTCGACATAAATACGGCGAGGGTTGTGTTCGAGAGCGCTACCCATTTGTAGCGCGAGTCGTCCGACCGCAACTAACTTGCCACGGTCTCTTTAATCGTAAACTCCAGCGCTTCGAGATATCTCTCGGCATCCATCGCCGCTCGGCATCCCGCGCCTGCGGCAGTAATCGCTTGTTTGTAGCGGATGTCGTTCACATCGCCCGCGACAAAGACCCCGTCGATGTTGGTTTCCGTACCGTCGGGTGACATGATGTAGCCCATCTCGTCGAGATCGAGCTGACCTTTGAAAATCCCGGTGTTCGGCGTATGGCCGATCGCAATGAAGAGCGCGTCTGCTTCGTACTCCATAACGCTGTTGTCGTACACGTTGCGCAACTTCAAACCGGTCATATGCGTTTCGCCCAGCACCTCATCGACGACCGTGTTCCAAATAAAGTCGATCTTCGGATGGGAGCGCGAGCGCGCGGCCATGATCTTGCTGGCTCGCAGCCCCTCGCGGCGATGAATCACGGTAACCTTGCGGCCGAAGCGGGTCAGGAAGAGCGCTTCTTCCATCGCGGAATCGCCACCGCCGACAACCACGATGTGCTTTTCGCGGAAGAACGCGCCGTCGCACGTCGCGCACGTCGAGACGCCGCGACCGCGCAGCTTCTCCTCGCCTGGGATGTCGAGCCAACGCGCGCTTGCGCCGGTCGCAACGATCACCGTCTTGGCATGGTACTCTTCGTCGGCAGTACGCACCACAAACGGTCGCCTCGAAAAATCGACCGCGGTTGCATCGACGTTTTCAACGCGCGCACCGAAACGCTCGGCTTGCTCGCGAAACTTGATCATCAGATCGGGTCCTAAGATGCCTTCGGGAAAACCGGGATAATTCTCGACCTCGGTGGTGAGCATCAACTGGCCGCCGTAGAGGCCGCCGGCCAGCACTCGCGGCTGCAAATTTGCGCGCGCCGCATAGATTGCGGCGGTCAGCCCGGCGGGCCCGGATCCGATAATGAGCACTCGTTCCATGATTGCTTGGCCTTCGACCCGTCGGCAGTGGCTCCCGGTTGCGCGGCGAAGAGGCCGGCATGAGCAGCTGGCCGGATATCCCGCTCGAGGACACCTTCGGTGACGTGTTGCGTAAGGCGATGCGAGGGAACCGTGTAACGGCTGCCGCGCTCGCGTCGCAGACGGGAATCCGCGCAGGAGATATCGACGCGTGGCTAGCCGATAACGGCACCGCGAGCGCCGAGCAAGCGCGAACGCTAGCGCGTGCGCTCAAACTCAACCCGGAGCGGTTGGTCGAGCGAGCCGCCGAGACGTTCTATCCGCCATCGGTCGCGATGCGCGACGTGGAGCAGCATACGCAGGATTCGCAACCGCAGAGCAACGGCTATGTGATCTTCCGCGGCGACCGCAAACGCGCAGCGCTCGTCGATCCCGCGGGCAACCCCCAGCGGCTGCTGCGTCTCTTACGCGACGGCGAATACGATCTAGAATACATCCTCATCACGCACAAGCACGCCGATCATTGCGGCGCCGCGCAAGCCGTTGCCGAGGCATACCCTCATGCAAAGATCGTGATGCACCCGCTCGACGTTCACGCGATCGGCTCGCTCGGCGCCGACGCGCTCGCTGCGAGCGACGGCACGGTGCTGCCCTTCGGCGACGGCGCCGAGATTCGCGTGCTGCATACGCCCGGCCATACCGATGGCTCGGTCTGTTATCTCGTCGACTCGACGGTCTTTACTGGAGACATTCTCTTCTCGGGCAGCGTCGGCGGCGCGTACGGTGATAAGAGCACGTATGAAGACATACTACGTAACGTGCGGACAAAGCTCTTCACGCTGCCCGAAGAGACGGCTATCATGCCCGGGCACGGGCCACCCTCAACGGTCGAGACCGAACGCGCGCACGACCCGTTCTTTTAGACGGTCATTTTCAAGATTGCAGACGCGATGTCGTCGAGGTTGGTTTCAAGCGCGAAGTGGCCGGTGTCCAACAATCGGACATCGGCATCGGGGACGTCTCGCTTAAACGCCTCGGCGCCCGCCGGAATGAAGAAGGGGTCGTTCTTTCCCCACATGGCCAGCAGTGGCGGCCGGTGCGTTCGGAGATACTGCTGATACAGCGGATAACGCGCGATGTTCGATTTGTAGTCGAGTTTGAGGTCGGTCTGAATATCCATCATCCCCGGGCGCGCGAGCAGCGCCGCATCTAGCCAATAGGCCTCGGGCTCGATGCCGGCGGGATCGCTCACGCCCCGAAAATACGACTCGCGGACACCATCGAGCGACATGCGATCTTTGATACTCTCACGAATGGCCGTCGACGGTTGCGCCCAGTAGGCACGCAACGGTGCCCAAGGAGCGTCACCCAGGCCCTCCTCATAGGCATTGCCGTTCTGCGAAACGATTGCGGAAATGCTCCCCGGATTGGCGACGGCCAGATTGAAACCAACGGGCGCGCCGTAATCGAACACGTACATCGCAAAGCGCCGCAGCGAAAGCTCTTTCACAAAGCCCGCAATCGCCTCGGTCAGAGCGGCGAACGTAAACTGGTAGCCTGCTTCGACCGTCGTGAATCCGAACGAGGGCAGATCGGGTGCAATCAGATGAAATCGGTCTGCAAGCTTCGGCATCAAGTGACGGAAATAGTGCGACGAGTTTGCGAAACCGTGGAGCAGCAAGAGAACCGGGTGTCCGGCTGTACCCGCTTCACGGTAGAAGACGTTCGCGGGGCCAATTTTGACAATCGAATGACGGACGATTGGCATCCAAATGTCCTCTTGTAAATCGCTTACCGTGAGGCTCGGGGCACGACCAGCCGGGAGCCATCGCTTCCGGTGATTACGGCGCCGCTGGAATGCGGGGCATCCTCGGTCTCGCGAATCAATTCGAACTGGACCACGATGCTGCCGGACTTTGGAATCACTTCGGACACTTTCGTCGGCGAGCAGACGCGCATATCGCAAAAGGCGGCGATCCATCCCTGCGCAACGCCGCTCGTGCTCAAATGAACGGTCGTACCGGGCTTCCCGGAGACCGTCAAGCGATACTTGGCCGCGGCTTCGGTCGCCGTCGGCAGATCGCCGCCGCTCCAAGGTGAAATTCCAATTGTGGCAAGAACGAGTGGGAACATGTGATCCTTTCGGTTACGTGCGCAACTTATACCCGACGGCCATCAGCCGTAACGCGATCGCGAGCGAAATGAGCGCGAGAAGTGCGATTGCGCCGAGCGAGACCGGCAGCGCCAAGTAGCTGCTTCCCGTATAACTATACCGGAAGGCATCGATCGTGTAGAAGATCGGATTGAAGAGTTCGAGTCGTTGCAGCAGCGGCGGCAGCATCTGCGCCGACGTAAACACGCCCCCGACGAAGGTGAGCGGGGTAATAACGAAAGTGTTCAATACGGCTAGGTGATCGAACTTCTCGGCAACCAATCCGAAGATGATGCCAAGCGACGAGAATAGTACCGAGACAATCGTCAAGACGGTGAAATAGAGCCACCAATCCTGAGGCCAGGTGTGCACCAGCACCGCGCCGAGCAGGGTGATCAGCGCCGCGATGAAATAGGCCCGAACGAGCGAACCCAGTACGTAGCCGAAGACCATCTCGAACGCCGACATCGGCGCGATCAGCATCTCCTGAATCGAGTTCATGAAGCGGCCTTGGAAAACCGAGCTCGAGCATTCGCCGTACGACGAGTCGATCGTTTGCAGCATGATCAGCCCGGGAATGAGAAACTGAGCATAGCTCACACCTTGCACGCTCTTGATGCTGCTGCCTAGCGCAAGGCCGAAGACGAAGACGTACAGCAGCGTCGAGATGATTGGCGGCCAGATCACCTGGTTGATGATCTTGAGGCTGCGAATCATCTCGCGCTTGATCAGCGTCCACAGTGCGACACTGTTGAAACGCGGAGCCGTAGCGATCATGCGCGGGTCAACTCCAGGAAGACGTCCTGCAAGCTGGCGCCGTCGGCGATGAGCTCCTGCGTCGGCTTTTGGGCCACGATCCGGCCTTGGCGAATGATCGCGATGTTCTTGCAGAGCTCTTCGGCTTCTTCGAGGTAATGCGTGGTGAGAAAAATCGTCAGCCCGTCGCCGTTGAGTTCGCGCAGCAGATCCCACAACTCCAGGCGCAGTTCGACGTCGACGCCCGCCGTCGGCTCGTCGAGAATCACCAGCTGCGGCTCGTGGATCAATGCGCGAGCAAGCGTAAGGCGCCGCTTCATGCCGCCGGACAGTTTGGTATATTCTTGGTGCGCCTTCGACGAAAGGCCGAAGCGATCGAGCAGCATGTCGGCACGCGCCCGAACCGCCGGACCGCGCAAGCCGAAGTAGCCGGCCTGAAAGATCAAGACCTCACGAATCGAGAGATAGCGATCGAAGTTGTACTCTTGCGGCGCAAGCCCGATTGCGCGGCGTGCCTCGCGCCACTGCTCGCGATTGTCGTAGCCAAAAACCTTGATCGAGCCCGCATCGGCCTTCGCAAGCCCGACGATCGCGTTGATCGTCGTCGTCTTGCCGGCGCCGTTGGGGCCCAGAAAACCGAAGAATTCGCCGGATTCAACGCGCAACGAAACGTCGTCAACGGCAGTGAAGTCCCCATAACGTTTGACGAGATGATCGATGGCAATCGCGGGTTGTGCTACGGTACAAATCCCTTCAGGCGCCGGTAGCGGTGACGTCGCAGGGTGGCGATCAACTCACCACTCCCCGGAATCCCGCAATCGGCCAGTTGGGTTGCAACTTTCTTCACATCGAACTCGACCCGGCGGTGTTTGACTTCCCAGCCGCCGACTCGCTCGGTGAAAATCGCATAGCATGCGCGGGCGTCGCCGTCCTTGGGCAAGCCCGCGGAGGCAACATTAACCAGCATCTTGCCGCGCCAAATCCGCACGTAGGGCAAATGTAAGTGGCCGAACGCAATCGCCGTCGCATGCTCGTCACCGATCAGCCGCTCGAGAACGCCATCCTCGGCATCCGGCCAGAGATGCTCGTCGTCGTTGGCCGGATTGGCATGCACGATGAGCAACTGATTGTCATCTTCACCGATGCGAATCGCAAAGGGCAAATCGTTGAGCCATGACAACCATTTCTCGCCGAGGTCACGCCGGGTCCACTCGAGTTGCGCATGCTCGGGAGTCTCGAATTTTTCGGCTCCGGGCGCGGCCAGATAGCGGTCGGTGTTGCCACGGATCGATTGCGCGCCGACCTCTTCGAGCCGCTGCAGCACTTTTTTGGGCTTGGGACCGTCGATGCACAGATCGCCCGCAGCGATGATCGCATCGGCGCCACCTTGCGCGTGCAAATCAGCCAAACAGGCATCGAGCCCGACGAGATTTCCGTGAATGTCGGAGACGACGGCGACGCGCATCTATCGTCAGTCGCGTTTGAGCGCTAGCGCCAAAAGCGACGGGGAAAGGCCCACTTTCTCAAAATCGTAGAGATCGATACCTTCGACCACGATGCCCGCCTTACGCAGGCGCGCGAGCGCATAACGGTAGCGCACGTCGGCGATCACGTGATGCTCGCCCAAGCAAATCACTCCGGCGGCGCGTTCTTCGCCTTGCTCGAGTTCAATCGTGCGAAAGCCGGCAAAGGCGCGTACGTCCGCTTTGTCGGGCGCAATAACCACGGTGTCGCGCGCGACAGCCGCCGCGACCGACCGCAGCGACGATGTTCCGGCTGCAAGCGCAACCTCGACGACCTCGAATCCGTGTGCGCGCGCAACGGTGGCAAAGCCGGCGCGGCCGAGATCATTGCCTCGCGCGCTCACGCCCAAGAATGCGGTGCGCTCGACGAGCAGCACGTCGCCGCCATCGAGCAATCCAGGCGCAGCGATCATACCGGCGAGCGGAATGTCCAAGCGCGAACACTCGTTTTCGAAGCGATCCGCTTCGGCGCGTCGCGACATCGCGCTCGGCCGCATCACGAACGCGCCGTCCTCAAAGACGACGGCGGCGTCGCCGATCGCCGTCTCATATGGATCCTCGCCGCGCGGCTCGAGCACGATCGTCTCGACGCCGAAATACTCGAGCGTCTTACGCAAAATCTCGTGTTGCTCGAGCGCACGCGAGTACACCGCGCCCGGCTCGCCCGGTAACGGTTTAGCATGCTCGAGCGTTGCAGCCGGCCTCATTAAAATCGCGGCGCGCAACTTACCGGTGGGAGTACCCACCAGGCGAGGACCAAAATCGATCGTCGTCATCTTCTTTCGCTTAGGGAAGAGCCTGGTATCTCGTCGGATACGGGACCTGCCCGAAGAAATCCGCCATATCGGTTGAGAGCAGATCCGCGAGCGAGAGCGGCGGCAGGCCCAAAAGCTCCTCCTCAGTCTTAACCACGCTCGCGACCGAGAGGTGCGCGTGCCCGATGTAGGCTGGACGCACGACCGGCGAGACGACCAGCGCATAGCTTCGCGCCCCGTTCACGTGGTCGCGGGGACCCGCGACGCCCTCGCCGACGACGAAGACCGCCGTCGATGACCAGTGCGGGGTAGCGCTCAAAAACGCGATGGCCTGGCCGAGTGCGCGGTCGGCGGCGCCCATCCCGCCCGGACCCGCTGCCGGCAGCCAGAGATAGGTGAAGGCCGGTTCTTGGTCATTCTCGACCAGGCGCCCCATGTCGGCGATGAACTCGGTGACGCGAACATCGTCGCCGATCGCCGGGTTCCAGCCCGGATAAGCCAGATCGACGTGCCCGTCGAGCGCAGCGAGCGCCGGAATATCGAGCGTATAGGCACCACCGGCACGGCCGCGCGTGCGATAACCCGAGAGCGACAGCAAGCCGCCGTAGTCCCGGTAGGAGAGCCCGGCGCGCGCCAGCGAGTTGAAGAGATAGCCGGCGCGCGGATAGTCTTCGGGATCGTTTCCGCGATCGTCGAGCGGCGTGCGCGTGGTGTTCACATGCAGGACGCGTTGCGCGTAGAGCGTCGGCGCGCCTCCGAGCGCCGCCTGCGCGTTGGCGTCGAGATTCGCATCGGCAACGTAGAAATTGTCAGCGATGGCGTAGCTATTCGCAAGCGCGTGGAGATTCGGCGTGTTTGCGGCGCCGTCGGTAACGAACGCCGGATCGCCGTTGCCGCGACCCAAATCCCCGAAGATCGCATCATAGCTTTCGTCGCCGACGGCGATATAAACGACGTGATCGATGACACTGCTGCGCCGGCCTGAATGCAATGATGGCACGACGCTATTGTGTTTTGGAGAAATCTGCGTGCGGTTGTAGCGCAGGGCCGAAAGTGTCGCAGCTTGCAGCGGCAGCGATCGCAGGTCGACGCGCTGCAATTCGCCCCAGCCGTCGACGCCCTTGGCCGCGGTCACGTAGAGGTAGCGACCGTCGGGCGAAAGCGCAAGCGCGGACGGATACCACGCGGTGGGAATCAATCCCAGGCGATGCAGTTGCGCCGGATCGCCGGCATCGAGGACGGCTACGGCGTTGAGTCCGGCCAGTGCAACGTAGAGCCGTTTGTCATCGCTCGAAAGCGCTTCCGCACTGGGCTGCGTACCATACGGCGCGTTAAAGCGCTGGGTGACGAAGAGACGAAGGTCCAAACCCGGAACGACGCGCGGCTCGCCCTCGAGCGAGATCGCCGCAACGCGATCGACATTGGCGAGCGTAACGTACGCGTAGCGACCGCCGCGCCGCGCGACGATCGCGTCGGGGCGCGCGCCGCCGACATTGTCGATCCCGTCAGGAATCGGGTCCATCGCCACGTTCATTGGATCGGCCTGCGCATCGAATCCGCCGGAAGCCTGAAGGGCGAAGACGGAGAGCGACGACGATTGCAACGGATCGACATGCGGTTGCGAAAATACGGGCGCCGTCACGGTCTGCGCCAGCGGACGGTACTGCGAAAGCCCACCGTTGGCTATGAGCAGCCGGTCACCCGTCGTTGCGATGCCGGCCGGGAAATATCCCGTGAGCTCGTTGCCGAGCACCCGTCGCGTCGCCAGATCGATCGCCGTCACGCGATCTCCTAGATTGTTCGTCACATAGGCAACGCGTCCGTCGGATCCCAGTGCAATCGCGTTGGGAAATCCTGCAACCGCAATCGTTTGTTCCGGCGCAAGCGTTCCGTCGCTTCCGAGATCGAAACAACGCACGAGACCGTGTGAACCATCGGTCGCGAGCACCAGCGTATGCGATGGCTCCGCGGGATCGCTCGTCGCGGCAACACCGGTAAAAAGCGAGAGTGACGGATCGCGATACACGCTCACCACGCGCATCGACGAAGCGTCGACAACCGCGAGGCTGTAGCCACCCACGATGTTTGGTGACGACGGCGGGGGTGCACCGGCGGCGGGATTCTGCTCCGCATTGCTCACCACGACAAACCGGCCGTCGGGAGAAACGGCGAGTCCGAGCGGATTGGTGCCGACAAAGACCGAGACCCCGAGCGGTGCGGCGATGCGGCCATCGGGAAGGATCGCGTCGGTGGGCCGCTGCGGCGATGCGCCTGCAGGCCGGGTGCCGGCGGGCGCGGCGTAGACGGGATAGGTGGCCGGGCGCGGCGCCGGACGGACGGCCACACCCAGCAAAACGGCGGCCAAAGCCGCCGCAATGGGTCCTCGGAAGTTCACTCGCTTAGGCTACGGACGGCGGCCCCGAGGAACCTGCAGTTCCGGCGAAGACTGAACGTGGCATGCGTTTTGTCATTGCAGCTTGGCTTGCAAGCCGCGCCTTGATCGTAGCGGCATTTGTCGCCGCCTCGCCGCATCCGCTCGCGAGCAGCGGTAATTGGGACGGCGCTTGGTACGGTTCAATCGCCGCGCACGGCTACGGTTACGTGCATCTTGCGACGCAAAGCGATACGGCGTTTTTCCCGCTGTATCCACTTCTCGCTGCGCTTGTGCTACGGACCGGGGTCGGCTGGCCGCTGGCAGGCGTTCTGGTAAACAACGCAGCGTTCTTTGGCGCGCTGATCGTAATCTATTCCATGACGCGCGAGCGTTGGAACATCGCGACCGCGCGCTGGTGTGTCGCTGTGACCTGCGCGTGCCCACTCTCGCTCTTCGGCAGCGTCGCATATCGCGAGGGGCTCTATCTGTTGTTGAGTGCGCTTGCCTTATGGTGGGCCCTGCGATCGCAGCGACTGCGCGCCGCACTTGCGGCGGCAGCCGCGAGCGCAACGGCTATCGCCGGCGTTGCACTCGCTGCGGCGTTCGTTTTTGAATCAATCGTGCGGCGCCGTGGCGTAGGTGCGACGGCCATCGCCGCCCTCTCGTTTGCGGGCATCGTCGCGTACGCGCTCTTTTGCTGGCAACGCTTTGGGGATCCGCTGGCCGCGCTTTCGGCGCAGCACGGATGGCGCACCGCCGGCATCGATTGGGCCGCATGGGTTCGCGTATTCCGGAGCCTTGCCTCGATCGACGGACTGCGGGAGAACGTGATGGTGGTGCTCCTCGTCCCGCTCGGTGCCATTGCCGTCATCGTGCAGCGTAAAGCCCTCGGTTTGTTGATGACGCTGTACGCGCTTTTCGCGCTCGCGATCCTTGCCGTTGCGGGCGAACCAATCTCGGCCGATCGCTACGCGTTCGGCGTGATTCCGATCCTCATCGCCTACGGACGCGCCCTGCAACGGGCGCCGCTCGCGGGTATGGCCGCGCTCGCCGCCTCACTCGTCCTGCTGGCGTACGACGCCGTGGTATTCGCGCGCTTCCACTGGGTCGCGTAGCGCAGCTCCGATGCGTCGCGCGCCCTCACGCGCGGTCGCTGCGTCGATGTGCCCGAAGGAGAGGCGCAGCGCCGGCGGTCCGGTACGCGTTGGATAAAACGGCTCGGCAGGCATGACCAAAACGCCCTCGCGCGCGCACGCGTCGAAGGCCGCTTGCGTTGAGATGCGCGGCGGCAACGGCAGCCAAACGTTTACGCCCGCAGCGGGCGGGCGGACCGCCGACCACGGCAGATATGTCGCAAGCGCATCAACAAACGCATCGCGCCGGTCGCGGTAGAGCGCGCGCGAGCTACGCAGATGCCGCGCATATGCGGGCGAATTCATGAACCGCCATAGCGCCCGCTGCGTCAAGGTGGACGTAAACACGTCGGCACGCACTTTTGCGACCTCGAGCGCTTCGGCAATCGCGCCACGCGCGTAGAGATAGCCGATGCGCAGCGCCGGAAAGATCGATTTCGAGAGGCTTTCCATCACGATCACCCGGCCGTCGGTATCGAAGGCTGCCAACGGCTGCGGTGCAGGCGCGTCATAGGTCAATTGCCAGCCGGTCTGATCCTCGAGCACCATGACGTCGTAGCGCCGCGCGAGCGCAACAATCTGCTTTGCTCGGCGCGCGGGCAACACCGCACCGGTCGGATTTTGGGCGATCGGATTGACATAAAAGAGCCGTGGGCGATATTCGGAAAAGACGCGCTCGACGTCATCGGCGCGAACCCCGTCGTCATCGCTGCGGACCTCGACGTAGGTCACACCACGGGCGTCAAAAACGCCGAGTGTTCCCGAATACGTTGGACTTTCGCTTGCGACCACACTGCGATCGTCGAGCAGCACGGTTGCTACCAAGTCCGCGGCCTGCTGTGCGCCGCTGCACACGATGATGTCGTTTGATTGCGCGCGCGCGCCACGGGCGCGCAACAGCTCGGCGAGGGTTTCACACAGCTGCGCATCCCCGGTCGACGACCGATACTGCATTGCCTCCGGCGGATCGTCGAGCAGCGTGCGATGCACCGCTCGCCCGAAATCTTGCAACGGAAACGTCTCGGGCGCCGGATGGCCGGTCGCAAGTGAGATCGCGCCGGGATGGGTCGCGCGCGTCAGCTGTTCCATCACGCCGTCCAAGCGCTGCGCCCGCGCGAAGCGTGAGACGTCGGGTTCCCAGCGGCGCTGGAACGGCGACTCGGTTTGTGGCGGCAGCGCGACGAAGGTTCCCTTCCCGACGCGCGAGATCACGCGCCCGCGCGCGGCCAGCAGCTCATAGGCCTGCGACACGGTCACCAGTGCGCACCCCAAATCGCGCGCGAGGTCGCGCATCGCGGGCAGACGATCGCCGGGCGCGAGCGCGCCCGACTCTATCGCCTGCGCGAACTGATCGGCGAGTTGAACGTAGAGAGGGCGCCCGTCTCGTGCGTCGAGGCGGACGTCAACGCTTGTCGAGACGATAGCCGATGCCCCGGACGCTCGAGATTTCGAGCGGGGCGTCGACCTCGAGCAGTTTCTTGCGCAGCGCCGCAACGTGCACGTCGACCACACGGGTGGGCACGCCGGAGGTATCGTTCCAGACGTGCTCGAGAATCTGTGCGCGCGTCAGCAGCCGGCCTTCAGCCTCGCCGAGGAACCATAAGAGCCGGAATTCGAGCGCCGTCAGTGAGACGTTGGTGCCGTCGTTGAGCAACGTGTGGAAGTCACGATCGAGTTGGGCGCTACCCAGCGCGAGAAGGTTGTTGCCTTCCTTCTTCGTGGTGAACTTCTCGCGGCGGCGCAAGAACGACGCGATACGCGCCACGAGTTCATTGCCGGAAAAAGGCTTGGTGATGTAATCGTCGGCGCCAAGACCGAGGCCCAGCAAAATATCTTGCTCGCGCGAATGACCGCTCACCATCAGAATGAAGCAGTTGTTCGAGTTCGAGAGTGAGGTGCAGACGTCGAGGCCCGAGATGTCGGGCAAACCAACGTCGAGCACCACGACGTCGGGCTTGTAGGTATCGGCGAGTTCGAGACCCTCGGCGCCGCTCGCGGTTACCTTAACCTCATAGCCGGCGCGTTCGAGCACGGTCTGCTCCAAACGAGCAACATCCTCGTCGTCCTCGATCACCAGCATGCGGGCCAGGGCCATCTACTCACCTCCTTAACGCTCGGATCCCCGATCCGGCTATACCTTAGAATCGATCTCTTCTTCCTCAGACTTTACCAGCGTGCGTCGGGCAACGCCTTCGTCGACGGCCGCATTGCCTACCGCCTTTGCGACCGCGTCGACCACGCGGGGGTCGAAAACGCTCGGAATAATGTATTCGGCACTGCGTTCTTCATCGGTCACCATCGAGGCGATCGCATAGGCCGCCGCTATTTTCATCCGCTCGGTAATACGCCTCGCCCGCACGTCCAGCGCGCCGCGGAAGATGCCCGGGAACGCCAATAGGTTGTTTACTTGGTTGGGAAAATCGGAGCGTCCGGTGGCGACGACGGCCGCCACCGGGGCGGCCACGTCGGGCATGATCTCCGGGGTCGGGTTGGCCATCGCGAACACGATCGGATCCCGCGCCATACCCCGGATATCTTCCGGCGTCAAAATCCCCGGGGCGGACACGCCGATGAAGACATCGGCCCCACGCAACACGTCGCCGAGCGTCCCGCGCCGGTTCTCGCGGTTGGTGTGTTCGGCAAGCCAGCGCCAATGTGCGTTGTCGTACCGGTCTTCGCGATTGATCGCCCCATTGCGATCGACCGGGATGACGTCGCGCACGCCCGCACCGAGCAGCATTTTGATCGTCGCTGTTCCGGCCGCTCCGCTGCCGGACACCACGATCTGCAAGTCGTGGAGGTCCTTGCCGACGACTTTGGCCGCATTGATCAAAGCCGCGAGGATCACCACCGCCGTCCCATCCTGGTCATCGTGCATCACCGGAATGTCGAGACGCTCGACGAGCCGCTGCTCG
The DNA here is from genome assembly GCA_963703325.1 of Vulcanimicrobiota bacterium. Classification (GTDB taxonomy): domain Bacteria; phylum Vulcanimicrobiota; class Vulcanimicrobiia; order Vulcanimicrobiales; family Vulcanimicrobiaceae; genus Aquilonibacter. The sequence continues at coordinate 358,398 of OY969805.1, forward strand.
ACCTCGAAGCAACGGGGAGCGGAAATGTCCTCCAGGTTGATGCCGCCGAAGACCGGCGCGATGCGCACGACGGTCTCGACGATCTCGTCGACGTCCTTCGTATCGAGACAAATCGGAAACGCGTCGATGTTGGCAAACTGCTTGAACAGCATCGATTTGCCTTCCATGACCGGCAATGCTCCAAGCGGACCGATATCGCCGAGGCCCAGCACCGCGGTGCCGTCGGAAACGACGGCGACCGTGTTACGCTTGATTGTCAACTGAAAGGCTTTGCTCGGATCGGCGGCTATCGCCATCGAGACCCGCGCAACGCCCGGCGTGTAGACAACCGAAAGATCGTTGCGTGTCTTGACCGGAATCTTCGGCTCGACGCGAATCTTGCCGCCGAGATGTGCGAGAAAAGTCAAATCGGAGACGGAGATCACGCGCACGCCGTCGAGCCGCTCGACCGCGCGACGAACCTCCTCGCCGATGATATCCGAGCTGACATTGATCGTGACGTCGCGCACGACTTTCGAGCGCGTGACCGAGCGCATGTCCACCGCGACAATCTGTCCGCCGGCGTCGCCGATTGCATTCGCAAGCGTACCGAAGCTGCCGTTTTCGTTCGGCATCTCGACGCGCATGATTAAGGTAAAGCTTATCCCTGGCTGTGGCATCTACATCAATTCCCGCTAATCGTCATTTCTGCTACGCGAAACGACGGGGACACCGTCGAGCCGTCGAAGCGCAAATCATTGGCCACCGCGTCGACGCCGGCGAGCATGTCCGCGAAGTTCCCCGCTATGGTGAACTCGTCGATCGGATAGGCCAGCTCGCCGTTTTCGATCATAAACCCGCGTGCTCCCCGGCTATAGGTCCCGGTAGCGTGTTCGGTGGCAAAACCGATGGTATCGAGAACCAGCACGCCTCGGCGCGTCTCCGCGATAAGATCGGCGAGCGATCCGTCGCCCGGGACGAGATAGAAGTTGTTCGCGCCGATAGCTCCCCCGGTTGAGTTGCCGGTCGTACGCGCGCCCATCTTGCGCGCGTAGTAGCTGTCATAGAGAAACGTGCGCAGCACACCGTTCTCAAAAACGGGTGTGCGCCGTGTCGGCACACCTTCGCCGTCGAACGGCGCGCTTCCCAGCCGAGCCGGCAACGTGCCGTCATCGATAATGGTCACGAGGTCGCTGCCGATGCGCTCTCCGACGCGGTCCGCAAGCCAAGAATTGCCGACCGCGACGTTCGAGGCGGCCACCGCGGAAAAGATGTCATCGACAACGGCCGCGGCGACATCCCGTTCGAAGATGACCGGGACGCGCATCGTCGACGGCTTGCGCGCGCCGAACATTTCGACCGCGCGCCGCGCAGCTACCGCGCCGATCGCGGCGGGCGTTTCCAAGTCATGCAATACGCGACCCGCGGTCCCATAGTGTGCCGTGCGCTTGGCGCCGTGATCCTCCGCGACCGGTCCGGTCGAACGCGAGGCACGCGAAGCCGTGTAGACGCCGCGGAATCCAGCCGAATTCGCGAGCGCAATCGTCGCGTTCGCATCGCTATAGTGCGATCCGCTCGAATTGACGATACGCGGATCTGCGGCACGAATCGAACGCTCCAGCGCAAGTGCGTCCTCGATCTTCTCCGTTTCCTCGCGCGCAACAATCGAGGGATCGACGAGCGCGAGATCGCCGCTAAACGCGCCGAACTCGTCGGGCAACTCGGCGTACGGATCTTGCGCAACGTAACGCAATTGATCGAGCGCGCCCAGAAATGACGCGCGCAACTGGTGTGCCGAGAGATCCGACGTCGACACCGTAGCGTGCCGGCGATCGCGCCAGAGACGCACGTGCATACTTGATCCCGTCGAGCGCTCCAGTTTGCTCACCGTGACTCCGCGTGCCTCGACGTGAAAACGCGCAGCAATCGAAAACGAGGCCTCGGCATGTTCTGCTCCGGCTTCGATCGCGAGATCGACGGCACGGGTCGCGACTTCGAGCGCGTCATCGTTCGTCATCGGTACCCCCTACGGTGATCGACGAGATCTTAACCGTCGGCATGCCGACGCCGACCGGCACGTGTTGTCCGCCCTTGCCGCAGGTGTAGTGCCGCCGCGCAAAACGCGCGTCATTGCCGACCGCGACGACCTTCGTCATCGCATCCGGGCCATTGCCGACGATGGTGGCGTTGCGGACCGGCGCAGTTACTTTGCCGTTCTCGATGAGATAGCCCTCAGCCACCATGAAGACGAAATCGCCCTTGCTGATCTCGACTTGCCCGCCGGCAAATGATTTCGCATAAAGTCCGCGCTTCGTTGACGCAATGATTTCTTCGGGCGTACTTTCACCGCTCGGCATGTACGTGTTGCACATCCGCGGTTGCGGCAAGAAACGATAGGATTGACGCCGGCCGCTGCCGGTCGGCTGCGCGCCCATCAGTCGCGCGTTGAGCGTGTCTTGCATGTAGCCGCGGAGCACGCCGCGTTCGACGAGGACTTTATGTTGGCCCGGGATACCTTCGTCGTCAACCGCGATGCTGCCGCGCTCTTCGCGCAAGTTTCCGTCGTCGTAAATGGTGACGAGTTCGCTTGCGACTCGTTCTCCGACGCGACCACTGTAGAGCGACGTGCCGCGCCGGTTGAAGTCGCTTTCTAGGCCATGCCCAACGGCTTCGTGGAGCAGGACGCCGCCGCCGCCTGCCCCGACGACCATCTCCATTTCACCGGCGGGCGCCGGCTCGGCATCGAGATTCGTCGCCGCGATGCGCGCCGCATCGGCGGCAAGCTCTTCGGGCGAATGGGTATCGAAATAGTCGATGGCGATACGGCCGCCGTCGGCGGCGTACCCCGAGCCGCGCTGGCCCCGCGCGCTCGCAACAACCTGAACGCCAAGCGTCACCATCGGGCGGTGGTCGTGCACGAAGCGCCCCTCGCTGGTGGCAATCCACACGTCTTGCAGTTCGTCGGCTACGTGCGCGTTGACGGCGACGATGCGCGGATCATCGGCGCGCGCGCGCCGATCGGCCCGCTCCAGTAAATCGACGTATCGTGCCGCAGGCGCGTGATCGTGACGCGATTGATCGTAAAGCGGCGCGACCTGCAGGTTTGTAAGGTCGATGGTTCCGGAAGTTTGCGCGGCACCGCTACGCGCAATCAACGAGGCGGCTTCGGCAGCCCGCATCAACGCCTCGAGTGACAGGTCATCGGAATACGCGTAGCCGGCGGACTCGCCGACGATTACACGAATGCCGACGCCCTGAGCGATCGCGGTCGCTCCGTCATGAATCTGACCGTCTTGCAGACGAAACGCGAAGGATCGGCGACGCTCGCAAAAGACGTCGGCATAGTCGCCCCCATGCCGAAGCGCGCGGACGAGCAGGCGCGTGAGTACATCGCGGTCGAGCATCAGAACGCCGCCAGCCGGTCAACGGCGCCGACGAAGGTGCTGTCTGGATCACCGGGCGAATCGTTGATCATAAAGGCGAACGCCACGCGACCGTGGTGCATCGTGTTTACATACCCCGCGAGCGAACTTGCGTCGCTCAAGTGTCCGGTCTTAGCGCGCACGCGCCCGAGAGCCGTGGTGAAGTCGTAGTGCGTCAACGTTCCGTCGCGTCCGCCCGCCGGCAGCAAAAGATAGAGCTCCGTGCCGTGGTCGCGCAGTTCAGCATCGCTGAGAATCCGTGCGAGCGTCAACGCGCATACACGGTTGGCTTGGGCAAGGCCGCTGCCGTCAACGCTGCGTAATCCGTCGGTTGGAATCCCGCGTGAACGCAAAAAGGCGCGTTCGGCGCCCAGGCCGTTGGCATCCGTTCCCGCCTCGCCGGCATCGACCGCTAGCGTGCGCAGGAACTGCTCGGCGTAGTGGTTATCCGATACGAAGAGCATGTGACCGACGAGCTTGCGCAGCGGCGCCGAACGATGATCCCAGAGAACGATCGTATCCAGCGGCGCCCTTGAAACCTGCGGCGGCTGCGAGACCGTGACGCCGGCCTGATGCAACATGCGTTGGATGACATCGCCCACATACACCGGCATGTCATGGACCGGAAGCCAGAACTTTTCCTCGGTATCGGCCGGAATGTCCCCGCCAAGGGCAAAAACGTTCGTCCCTTGCGGCAAGATGACGACCGAGTCGAAGCTCGTGCTCGTACGCACCGCGCCCGTCACGCGCACGTCGCGGCTCGCGGGGACGATCGCAACACGCGCCGGCTGGCCGGGACTGCCGCCGTACACGCGGAATTCGGCGGTATCGTCGTCGAGTGAAACCGCACTCGTCGGCACTTGGAAATCCTCGTTGGCGTCGCTCGGATCCCAATACGGATTGATCTCGGGGCCGCTCATCACGCCGGCGTCGATCGCAACCGCGCCGTCGATGCGACGCAAGCCGGCGCGCGTCAATAGCTTGACACCGCCGCGCAAATCGTCACTGCGTAGCGATGGATCACCCGAGCCGACGAACCAGAGATTACCGTCGAGCCTTCCATCATCCGGCGCGCGGGTCGCAGCCATCAGCGTATGAAAGCGGTAATCCGGACCGAGTACATTGAGCGCCGCGTCGGCGACGATCAGCTTTTGGACCGAAGCAGGCGTCACCGGGCTGCGTTCACGATCGGCATAAATGATGCGCCCCGTGGCATCGATCACTACCAAGCTATACCGCGTCGAGAGCGCCGGAGCAAAGGCATCGTTGAGCGCGCGGTGCAGTTTCGCAATCTGTGCCGGCGTCCACGGCGGCGGCGACGGCGTGGTGCGAACGATCGCTCGTTGCATCGAGGGCGCGACCGGCGGCTGCCCGGCGAAACCGCGCACGATCGACCAAATCGCAAGCGCGATCGCTCCGAACAGGACGATGAATGCGAGGCTACGCTTAGCGGCGCGTGAGCGCTTCGATCTTCTCTTGTAACGTACGCTGTTCTTCACGAAGAGTATCGAGATCCGAGCGCATCGCGCTCACTTGCGAAGGAACCTTTTGAGCTTCACGGATACGCATCGCCGCTTCGACCGCATCGCGCCGCACGCGTCCGTCAAAGCCGCTGGTCGTGAGCCGATCGAGAGCCGGCAACGTGCGCGTATCTTCGAGCGATTCGGCCGCGCCGATCGCGGCGACCTGCACCAAGAACATCGGGTCGTCGAGCAGTTGCACGATCGCATCCATGATGCGCGCGCGTTCCTGGTAGACCAGCGCACCAAGGCGCGCGAGTGCGCCGGCGGTTGCGCGGCGCAAACCCTCGTCGCGCCCCAAGCGAACCGCCTCGAGCAGCACATCGACTGCGCGGCCATCGGCCAACTCGGCGAGCCCGCGCGCGGCGCCCGCTTCAACGACGCCGTTCCACGTCCGCTGACCGATCGCTGTGACGAGTGCATCGAATGCGCGCGCGTCGCGAGTCTTGCCGAGAGACTCGAGTGCCGCCGCTTGCACGAAATACGAGGCATCCTCACCCGCTACGCCGAGCAGCGCGCTCGCAACGTCCGCATCGCGGAAGTTCCCAAGCGCCGCGGCGGCCGGCCGGCGAACCTTCGGATGCGGATGGCGTAACGCCGCAAGCAGGATATCGCGCGCCCAAGGTGCACGCGTCGCACCCAGCGCCACGGCCGCTTCGTCGAGCACTCCCCAAAACGGATCGCGCTCGAATGCGGCGCGCAATGCGTCGCGCGCCGTTTGCGATCCGTCCTTCGCGAGTTCGCGCGCGGCACGAATGCGCGCAACCGGATCGGGATCGCCCTGCAGCGTTGCCGTAGCAAAGGTTGCGCCGAGCTTGTACGTGATATTCGCGAGCAGCCACGCGCCGGGGTCGAAGCGCACGAGCTTGGGTTCGAAGTCGAGCGGAACGGTGACAGTCTCATGCGCGCGTTCGACCGACACCCGAATGCGCCGCTCGCCGCTCAGAACGCCCGGACCCGCATTGGCAAAGGGCGTCCCCGGTACAGCCGCAACGAATCCAAGGTCGACGCCGAAGCGATAGGCCGAGTTCTCATCGTCGACGGTTTGCTTTTGGTCGATTGTCACCGTCGCGACCTTGCGTTGCGCATCCCACGCTACACTCACCTCGAGCTCGGGATGGCCGCCGCGATAGATCCACTGATCGAAGAAGCCGCGCATGTTGCGCCCCGTCGATTCTTCGATCCCGCGAATAAGATCGATAGTCTCCACGTTGCGTTCGGCATTTTGCTCGACGTAGTGGGCAATCGAGCGCCAGAAGCGCTTGTCGTCGAGTTCGCCGCGCAGCATGTGCAGCACGGCTCCCGCCTTGTCATAGAGATGCCGGTCGAACATCTCGACCGGATCGGTGAAGCGATTGCAAACGATGGGGCGGCGATACCGAGCTGCGTCCTCCTCAAGGTAGCGAGCGATGCAGCTGAAGACGTCGTAGAGGTATTCGTCGTAACCAAGATCGGCTTCGCGCCACACACATTCGAAATAGGTCGCAAAGCCTTCGTTGAGCCAGGCCTGCGACCAATCTCGGCACGTCAGCAGATCGCCGAACCACTGGTGCGCAAGCTCGTGCGCGACGAGCGGATCGCTCGAAAAATCAAGATGAGCGCGCTCGTCGTGCAGCGTGCGGTCGGTTTGGGTCGTGGCGGTCGTGTTTTCCATCCCGCCAAAAATAAAATCGGTCACGGCGATTTGCGAATAGCGGGCGTAGGGGTACGGCGTACCGATCTTCTCTTCGAAGGCTGCGATCATGCGCGGCGTATTCCCGAACGCGCGATCACCGTCGCCCTCGCAGCCGCGAAGTACGTAGTAGAACACCGGAACCTTCCGCGCGCCCGCGTCTGCCTGACGCGTTTCGACGAACGGGCCGACCACGAAGGTCATCAAGTAGGTGCTGTGCGGAATGTCCTGGCGGTAGGTAAAGATCGTTCGATCGCCCTCGTCGCGTCGCTCGATCAAGGCGCCGTTTGCAAGTGCGAATTGACCCTTCGGTACGACGACGGTCGTTTGTGACGTCTGCTTCTCGTGCGGGTAGTCGAGTGACGGAAACCAGTACCGCGCGTTCTCGTCCTGACTTTGCGTCCAGGCGTGCGGCAACGTATCCGGATACTCGGCACTCGGCTCGACGAAGAACAAGCCGTGGCGCGGCTTGGTGGCTCGATAGGCGATGCGAAACGACGCGCGTTCGTTCGGCTGCAGTGGCGGATCGAAGATGATCTCGAGCTTGTCGCCGCGCACCGCGAAAGCGAGCGGTTTCCCGTCGCGCTGCACGGATTCGATCGCGAGATCGACTGCGTCGAGTTCGAGGCGTTCCAACGGTTCGTCAAACGGCCGAACGGTGGTCGTACAGACGCCGTCGAGCGTGCGACGCTCGAGATCGGGCACGAGATACAACTCGATGTGCTCGACGTCGACCGCCTTGTCCGGACCATATTGCAAGCGGGCCCCAGGGAGCGCAAAGCTACGGTGCGTCCCGGAATCGTCGCGAAAACTCATGAGTGAGTCGCGTTTCGCCCGTCGGCCTGCGTCAACCCCCCGGTTACACCGATTACCGCGCCTGTAATAAAATCGCGTTCGGGCGCGATTAAGAACCGCACGACGTCGGCAACGTCTTCAAAACTACCCGGGCGCCCGCGCGGTATCGAACTCTCCTGCGAGAGCGCGTCCTCCCGGGTCTGGCGCTTGTCACGAATGTCGCCCGGCTCAATGACGTTGACCGTCACGCCGAACTGCGCTTCTTCGACTGCGAGCGTGCGCGCAAAGGCAACCAATGCGCTCTTCGAGGCCTGATACAGACTGAATCCTCGATACGGGCGCGTCTCCGCCGAGCCGTTTCCGCCAAAGACGACGATTCGGCCGAAGCGCGACTCGCGCATCGCCGGCAGCACCGCCTGCGCGGCCAGCACGGCGCTGCGCGTGTTCGCATCGAAGATGCGCGCGTAGTCATCGAGCGTCAGGTTTACGAAGCGTTTCACCGTGATTGCACCGACACCGTGGACCAGCGTATCGAACGGTCCGTGCGTTTCCACTAGGCGGCGCAGCGCGTCGGCCGTCGCCGCTGCATCGCCGCCGAAATCGACCTTCGTTGCGCTCGCGTCCGCGCCGGCATCTTCGATCGCTCGACACGTCGCCGCAGGGTCGCTCGCGCGATAGGTGATCGCGACGTGAGCAAACCCCTCGGCGGCCAATGCCGCCGCGATGCCGGAAGAGAGACCGCTGCCGCCGCCGGTGACGAGTGCCCGGCGGGTACGCAGCGTCAATGCAACGCTCGCATCTGCTCGAGTATGCGCGTGAAACTCGCGGCATCGACCGCTCCGGGTATGAGAAATTCATCCTCGAATAGGAAGGTCGGTACGCCGGTAATGCCGCGCTCGTACGCTCCGTTGAGCTCGCGCCGCACTTCGTCGACGCCGTCGTCGCTTTCTAGATAGGTTGCAAGTTTGCTGCGATCGAGGCCGGCATGCGCACCTTCGTCGGCAAGGACCGCGCGATTGCTTATGTCGAGGCCGTCGGTAAAGTACGCACGAAAAAGCCGCAGCTCGAGGACGCGGTCGCGATTGCTCTGGCGCGCATACGCGATTGCGCGATGCGCGTCGAAAGTATTCCCACGGATCGCGCGATCCCAGTTGAAGGTCAATCCCTCGCGCGCGCCTTCGCTGGTTATACGCTCGAGCGTCGCATCGACGTCCCCGCCGAACTTCGCTGCGTAAACCTCGCGGACCGGTACACCGGGAATCGGCGCATCCGGATCGAGTTGAAACGGACGCAGCCGAATCGTTACCTTCCCGTCGAAGCCCGCAAGCGCACGATCGAAACGGGTAACTCCGATGTAGCACCACGGGCAGACGACGTCGCTCCAGATGTCAATGCGCACCCGTGGTGCTTCACCTTTTACACGCGGAAATCCCAGCCCGTCGAGAACGAGGCACCGTTGAGCGTGACGCCGCTAATGCGCACGGTGTGCGGCCCCGGCACGAGCGGACGGCGCGGGTTGAATTCGAAGCCGTCGCGGTTGACGGTCGCGAGCCCGGTGATATCGTTGCCGTCGAGCGTGATGCGAACGGTACCGATGCGCACGGGTTGCGCGAAGTCAGCCGAGATTCCGGTTCCCGGACCGACCATGCCGGTCGGGCGTCGATTGGTCACGTAGGCTGCCGGCGCCAGTGGCGGCGGCGGTCCCCCCTTGTTGTACCCGGGATTGCCGCCGGAATTGCCGCCGTGATAGCCGGAATCGCTGATCATTACTGTCGACGTGTTGTTGTTCCAATCGACCGATGCGCCAAGTGCCTGCGCAACGAAACGCAGGGGCACCAGCGTGCGCGATCCTTCTACAAAGGGCGGTGAGTCGAGGGTCTGTGGCTGTCCGTCGACCGTAGCTTGAGTCGAACCGATCCGCAATGAGACGGTCCGGCCGCGGCCAGTCGCATTGATCGTGCCGTTTTGATAGACGACGCTTGCGCCGAGCTGCTCGAAGACGCCGCGCAGCGGCACGAATACTCGTCCCGCCTGCTCGACCGGCGGTTGATCGAAGCTCATCGTGTTGCCGTTGACGATTACCGTGACGCCGGCGTTTTGTTGTGCGAGCGCCGCTATCGGCCCGCTCGCTGCGAATATCGTGCATGCTGCGCATGCCGCGAGAATGAGTGAATTACGCATGGCTGGTCTTTACCCAGCCATGCGTAGGTTATTACACCGTCGCGGGCGCGGTTTGCTCCGCGTGCACTGCCCGGCGGTCGGCCCGTCGTTCGAAGTAGCCCATCCACGTGTTATAGATCATCGGCACGAGGAAAAGCGTGAGGATCAGCGAGCTGAGCAATCCGCCGATGATGACGGTACCAATCGCTTGCCTCCATTCGCCGCCCTCGGCAAATCCGAGAGCAAGCGGGAGCATGCCGAAGATCATTGCCGCAGTCGTCATGATGATCGGCCGGAAACGTGTCGATGCCGACTGCAGTACCGCGTCTTTCACGCGCATCCCGCGCTTGCAGAGCGTGTTCGAGTAATCGACCAACAAAATGCCGTTCTTGGCGACGAGACCGAAGAGCATGATGATCCCGAGCATCGAGATGATGTTGAGCGATTGTCCCTGCTCCGGTTCCAGACGCCCCATCAGCGCAAGGAAGATCAGCGCGCCGATGATCGCCATCGGAACCGAGAACATGACGATCAGCGGTTCGAGGAACGATCCGTACAGGATAACCATCAGCATGTACACGAGCATGAACGAGAGGATCAGTGCAATGCCCATGTTGGCAAAGGTCTCTTGCATGAACTGCGTGTCGCCTTGCGCGGTCAAACCGACGCCCTGCGGCAGGAAGCCGGGCTGCTTGAGCTTTGCTTCGAGCGGCCCTTCAACCGCGCCGAGCGAGGCGCCCGGAAGCGTGTTTCCGTAGACATTGACGACGCGCTGACGGTTGAGACGTTCGATCTTGGTTGGTGCCGTTGTCCACGTGAAAGTAGCAACCGAGGATATCGGCACGAGCGAACCATCGTTCGCGCGCACCCGCACGTTGGCGAGCTGGTCCTCGTCGTTACGCCACGCGTTGGGGAATTGCACGCGCACGTCGACCAAACCGGTGGAGGTACGGACTCTCGTGGCAACCGCGCCGTCGACGGCAATACGCGCGACGGTCGCGACGTCGGATGGATTGATACCGAGCATCGCGCACTTGCCGGGATCGACGTCGACGTTGAGCCGCGGGGCGCCGTTCTCCGCGCTCGTCTGTACGTTGACAGAACCGGGCGTCGAACGTAGGACGGAGGCTACCTTTTCCGCCGCACCGGTGATCTCGTCTTCGGGGCCTGAGAGTGAATAGAAGATCTGCGCGCCCGAGCCGTTACCGCTATCACCCGCAACCTGAAGTTCGCCGCCCGGCACGAGATAGGCGAGATTGCGAATTTTCACGATCGCCTTGTTGGTATCGCCGCGGCGGTTTTCTTGCATGTCCGCACCGAGTTGCGCGTAGTTTCCGCCCGTCGACGAACCCCAGCCCGAAGGTTTGCGCCCGACGGTCGAGCTGACATCCTTGACGCCGTCGATTTTCAGGATTGCATCTTCTAACTGCGTGACGTAGCGATCGGTCATCGCAATCGGCGTACCCGACGGGTAGGTGACCGTCATATTGATGTGACCGGTCTGCGTCTCCGGCACGAAGTCGAAGCTGACGCCGCCCAGCGCCACCATGAGGCCGGCGAGCGCGATCGGCATCAGGAACGTGAGGACCGTCAGTGGACGGTACGTGCCAAGCGCGGCGAAGCCGCGAGCCGGTCCGGCACTGCGGCCGCGCATGAACCATGCGACGAGGTAGACGACGACGAGGCCGACCAGCCATACCGCGTCGATTCCGAGCGCGTTCATGCCGCCGCCGACCAGCGCCAGCGCATTTACGAGCAAGAGCGAGCAGGTGAAGATCACGAACGTTCCGTGTTCGAGGGCGAACGGAAGCCACTTTGCACGATATCTCTCGAGCACCGCGTCGTAGCGGTGAACGAAGAGATTGAGAATCAACACCGCGACAATGAGGATCCCAACCACCTTGAGCAGGACGACTTGCAGAAGCATCCCGACGAGGAATGACACCGCTGCAGCGACGAGCAAGCTGATGTTGAGGAAAAAGCTGTCCAGCGCAAGCAGCCACTTCGGCGTCGCCTCCGAACGGCTCAAGACGCTCCATTTCGCTGCAAGTAGCGGCGTGAGCGTGAACGAAACGAACAGTGAGAAGAGCGTGGCGATGACGATAACCGCGCCGAACTCCTTGAGGTACGCGCCGACGATGCCGGGCAGGAACGCGACCGGCAAAAAGACGACGACGTCGACCATCGTGATCGCGATCGCCGCGTTACCGATCTCGGTACGTCCGTTGATCGCGGCGTTCATCGGCTCTTCGCCAAGGTCTCGATGTCGCGTAATATTTTCCAGGACGACGATCGAATCGTCGACTAAAATACCGATGATGAGAGAGAGCCCCATCATCGACATCGTGTCGATGTGAAAATTGAACGCGCGCATCAAGATGAAGGTCGAAAGAATCGAGGCCGGGATCGCCACCATCACGACGATCGCGTTTCGCCATGCGTGCAAGAAGAGCAACATGACGATCGCGGTAAGGACGATGCCCTCCACCAGCGACTGCCCGACGCCGGCCAGCGCCTTGGCCGTGTAGTCGGCCGGCGCGTCGATCTCTGTAAACTTTAGCTGCGGAAACTGCGTCTCGATATCTTTGAGGCGTTGGCGAACGAGCGCCGTCGACTTCAGCTCGTCGGCGTTGATATCCCGATCGATCTCGACGTAGACTCGCGGCAGGCCGTTGTAATGCGAGCGCGTGCGCATCTCGACATGACCGTCGTCGACCTGAGCAACGTCGCCGATCTTCAGTGACTTGACCGGGTATTGCAAAACGCTGACCGGCGATAGCGGAATTGCCGCGAGATCGCTTGCGTGATCGATGTACGCGTGGATCGCAACCGTGGCCTCGCGGGTCGGCTGCGTCATGATGCCGCCCGGCACGTTGTTGTTGTTGTATTGTACGGCGTTGAAGATATCTTGGAGCGTTGCGCCAGTCCCGGCAAGCGCGACCGGATCCGGATACACGTGGAACTCACGGTCGGCAGTTCCGTACACGTCGACTTCGGCGACGTTGGGAATCTGGGCGATCAGCGGCTTGACCTGATTGTTGACCAAGTCGGCGATCTGCGGCTGCGAGAGCGCCGTGGAGTTGACCGCGAGGTCGAGCAGCGGTTCGCTCGCGCCGTTCTTTGAAACATCCGGTGGATTGAGGTCGGTCGGCATGTAGACGCGCGCGGTATCGACGCGGCGTTGCACGTCGACGGCGGCAAGATCGAGATCGGTTCCGAGTTTGAACTGCACCACCAGCACGGCCGAGCCTTCTTGCGCGGTCGCACTGACTTGGTCGAGGTGATCGAGACCATCGAGCTGATCCTCGATCGGCTTGATTACCAGCTTCTCCATATCTTGCGGCGACGCGCCGGGATATGACGAAGAGACGATCACGATCGGGAACGTCGTTCCCGGTGGATTGTTGCTGCGCCCGAGTTCGAAATACGAAATCGTCCCGAAGACCACCAACGCAACAAAGACCATTGCGGTGATGACGGGACGACTAATGGCGAAGCGCGTTAACCACACGGTAGAGTCTCCGGGAAGAGCATACGCCTCTCATTACGAGCGGGCAGCCTCCGGTGTTTCGCCCTTACGTTAGGTAAGACACTCCCAATGGACGGACGGCCGGCAGCGCCACGAAACTGACACCTATTCGGCCCTGACGCCGTAGACCAAATATCCGCCGAGCGCAAGAGCGATGATTCCATATCCTACGGAGAACTGGTCGAGGTGCAGCGCTTGGTAGAATCCGGTTTCCATCGGAAGCGGCAGCCATATGAAGAGGAGGCCCTTAAGCACGGCGACCCACCCATAAAGCGTAACGATGACCGCGGCCGCGCCTCCCGACCAACGGTTGTGCGTGAGGACGATTGCAAGACCGAGGAGCAGCGTGAATACGCCGGTTATCCACGCGAGCGCCGGATCCGCGAGGAGCGCAGTGACCGCGCCCAGCGTCGCCTGCCGGTTGGCGATAATACCCACCGCGACGAGGACGAGCCAGAGGCCGAGCAGTTTAGCGAGAAATCTTGTTGACATCCGCTTCAAGTTAGCACCGAATAAAAAAGCCCCCTTGGGGCCTTTTATTAGGTGCGCAGGACTAGACGCAGGCTTACGACAGTTTGAGATCCTCGGTCCCGACCGGAATCGCGAGGGCGGCGCCCCCTGACAACGTAGGCGTGATCGGTTTTCGCGGAACCGGTGCGCCGGCCAAACCGTCGTCTTCACCGTCATCGGTAACCCGCGGTGGGCGAGCCGGGCCCATGCCGAGCCGTTCCCACTGCCGCCGAAAAAAAGCTTCAAACCCATGCTTGCGCATGGCTCGAGTATAGCAGTAACAGGTTGCCAGGTGCGCGCTTCCCCTTTGCAAGACTGGATGGATTCCACCCGCTTCGCGGGTCGCGCATCGTGCGCTCGGAATCCCCACCCGCATCGTGCGGGTGCTCGAACTCGCTTCGCGGTTGATTCACAATCCTACGCACCAAAACCAAAGGGCCCATTTCAGGGCCCTTTGGTTTTGGTGCGCAAGACTGGACTCGAACCAGCACGAGATTGCTCCCGCTAGCCCCTCAAGCTAGTGCGTCTACCAATTCCGCCACTTGCGCGCATGAGGGTTAGAACCTGCGAATTGTACGGCCTACCTCATGTTCGGGTCAAGGGCATCGCGCAGGCCGTCGCCGATGTAGTTGATCGAGAGGACCGTAAAGAGGATGCAGAGGCCCGGGAAAACCGCGGCCCACCAGGCGATTTGCAGATTGGCCTGGGCATCGGAGAGCATATTGCCCCACGACGCGGTGGGTGGCTGAATACCAAAGCCGAGGAACGACAGGGTCGACTCCAGCACGATGACGTTGGCGACGTCGAGCGTCGCTTGCACCACGATCGGTGCGACCGCATTCGGCAAGAGATGACGAAAGATGATCCGCAAATCGCCGTTGCCGACCGCGCGCGCTGCCTCCGCGAATTCCCGCTCGCGCAGCACCAGGAACGACGCGCGCACCAGACGCGCGACCGTTGGCCACGACAGCGCGCCGATGATCACGACGATGACCCAAAAACTCAGCGCGGCTTTGTTCGAGCTCGCCGCAACGATCGCGGTGAGCACGAGCAACAGCGGGAGGAGCGGGATCGACAAGAACACATCGGTGATGCGCATCATCACCCAGTCCACCCAACCGCCATAATAGCCGGCGAGCGCGCCCACGATCACGCCAATGATCACTTCGAAGAGTACGGTGTAGATGCCGATCTGCAGCGAGATGCGCGCACCGAAGAGTAGTCGTGAGAGCAAGTCGCGACCGACCGCGTCGGTCCCCAGCGGGTGACCACCGCAAAGGATATGATCCTGGAAGCACGGCGGCAGCGGGGTTCCCTGCCAGTGCACGTTGTCGATCGCGTTGGGATCGAACGGCGCGAGCAACGGCGCTAAAATCGCGCACAGCGCGATCAATGCGAGCACGACGACGCCGGCGATCGCGAGCTTGTGCCGCCGCAGACGCGTCCAGAACGTAACCTTTGAATAGACGATCTCTTCGTCGTCAAAGGCTTGTGCATTTGCCGGAACGATCGCTGCCATTGCCTAGTCGTACGCAACGCGCGGATCGAGCCACGCGTAGAGAATGTCGGCGCCCAAATTGCAAAACACGACCGCGACGGCAAGAATCAAGAGGTAGCCCATCATCAGGGCAATGTCACTATTCTGCAACGCGGCGTAGAACATACGCCCAGCGCCGGGCCAGGCGAAGATCGTTTCCGTCACGATCGCGCCGCCGAGGATGCCGGGAAGCGAGAGCGCAACGATCGTGACCACCGGGATCAGCGCGTTTTTGAGGCCATGTTTGAAGAGGATCGCGCGCCGGTTCAACCCCTTAGCCGCCGCGGTGCGCATGTAGTCCGTCTGCATGACCTCCAGCAATGACGAACGCATGAAGCGGCTGTACAGCGCGAGATTGAGCAGCGCTAGCACGATCACCGGCATGATCAGATGTTCGATGCGATCGCCGAGATCGAACGTATCGGTCGTGCTGATGCCGGCCGACGGTAACGCGATCTCATAGCCCCCGGGCAACGGAATGCCGTGCACCGAGAAGAGCAGCTGCAGCATCAGCGCAAACCAGAATACCGGCATCGACTGGCCGAAGAACGCCAGCGTCGTGATGCAATAGTCCCAGAGTGAATATGGCCGCACCGCGGAAAAGATGCCGGCGCTCAACCCGATGGTGAGCGACACGATGAACGCGACGCCCATCAGTTCGAGGGTCGCCGGAAGCCGCTCCCAGATCGCTTGCAGCACGGGTTCCGAATTGCTGGTCGAATAGCCGAAGTCGCCATGCAGAATCTGACCGAGCCACACGACGTAGCGGTACCAAATCGGTTTGTCGAGCCCGAGGTTGTGTTTGAGGCGCTCGATGTCGGCCGGGGTGATATGCGGATTCTGCAGGTACGGCGCAAGCGGGCCGCCCGGAGCATTGTTGAGGATCACGAACAGAATGATCGAGATCAGCAGCAAGAGCGGAATCGCTGCAAGCGTCCGCCGCACGACATAGGTAAACACGAACGGCCGCTAGTTAAAAGCGGGGACCGCCGACACCTTCACCTCTCCTTAAGCTGCGGCTAACTTCTGCAAACCCAAGATCTCGCGCGCCTCATCGGGACTGGCGACCGGCCGGCCGGCCTCCTGCGCGATGCGTGCGACACGCGCGACCAGCTCCTCATTGCGCGCCAAGCGCCCCTTCTCCAGATAAAGGTTGTCCTCCAGGCCAACCCGCACGTGCCCGCCCATCGCGATCGCGGCCAACGCCATCGCCGTCTGCGCGCGCCCAATGCCCGCGACCGACCACGTGCAGCCGTCGGGCAGATCGTCAACGAGATCGCACAGATTTTGCACCGTCGCCTCAAGCGCGCCCGGTACGCCCAGCACGAAATCGACGTGTTGCGGGAACGTCAGCAAGCCTTCCTTGGCAAGCCGGCGCGCATTGGCGAGATGACCCTTGTCAAAAACTTCCAGCTCCGGACGTACGCCGTGCTGACGCATCTTGGCGAGAATGCCGCGCATGATCGGAAAGCTGTTCTCGAAGACGTCGTCACCGAAGTTCACGGTGCCGCAGGTCAGCGTCGCCATCTCCGGACGAAGCTGCAAGACGCTCGCGCGTTCCTCCGGCGTCATACCGATCGCGCCGCCGGTTGAGAACTGCACGATCAGATCGCTTGCACCGCGGATTCCATCATAGGCTTGCTTGAAGCGCGCGACGTCGTGCGTATTCGTTCCGTCGTCGGTGCGGCAGTGCACGTGCACGATCGACGCGCCCGCCTCGCGGATCGCGCGCGCGGTCTCGGCAAGTTTTGCGGGCGTGTGCGGCAGGTAGGGCGTTTGCTCGAGCGTGACCTCGGCACCGACCGGCGCGCACGTGATGATCAGCGGCTGCATGCCTTCACCCTTTTCAGTTCCCCACGTGGAACTCCGCCCAGCAGGCGGCCAGCACGACGAGCACCCGAAGCGTCACCAGCGAGAGATGAATCCAACCCCGCTCCGGAAACCGTTCGAGCGTCCACGAAAATAGATAGGCCGCGAACGTGTAAACCGGAATGCGCCAATAGCGCCAGTGCCAACCGCGTTGGAGCGCCATAGCAAACAACGCGATCAGCGCGACGATAGCGATTGCATCGATCAGGATGCGTAGCGCCCGAATCATTCCAACTCCAGCGCGTCGTAGGCGGCATCGATCACGTGACTGTCGATGCCGAGCAGTGAAGCAAGCGCAATAGCATCAGCTTCTCGCACGCGATCACCGCGAACCTCTTCCAACGTATAGTCCATCGACGCAGCTAAGACTTCAAGCGCGTGCGCGAGAGTTCCGGTGGCCGGCTTCTGCGGGATCCCGCGCAGACCGCGAACCGCATAATGCCGTACTGCTGCCGCCTCAGCGACGCCGCCCAAGTGCGTCGCGACCAAACCACACGCTCCGAGCGCGCGTAAACGAGCGATCACGGCGACCAGGAGCGCCTTGCCTTCGCGCGGCGTCGTCGTACGCGCAAACTCATCGAGCAGCACCAAGCGCGGACGAACTTGGCGTGAAAGCATCTCACGCAGTCCCACGACCTCGCGCGCAAATGAGGAGAGCAACGTCCCATCGCGTTCGGACTCACTACCGATGCCGAGCCAGGCGATGTCCGCGAACAGCGGGAGGCTTGCCCGCTGGGCGGGCACCGGCACGCCGAACGCGGCACACAGCGCGATAAAGCCGCAGGTGCGCAGCGCGGCGCTCTTGCCGCCCATGTTGGGGCCGGTCAGCACCACGACATCGTCAAGGCGCAGATCGATCGGGGTGAACGCGCGCCTTTCGCGCTGCAACTCCATCTCGAGTGGAAGGAAGCGCGCGCCCTCGAATGCGAGCATCCCTTCGCGCGCGATGGTGGGCACCGTGCAGCGGTGCTGCTGCGCGAAACGCGCCGCGGTCAGCAACACGTCCGCCTCACCGAAGGCTTGCATCGCGGCGTCGAGCCCCGCGGCATGCGTACGAATCGATGCGGAAAGGCGTTCGCGCACGGCTTCTTCCGCGAGTGCAACCGCGGCGGCGGCTTCATCGCGCCGGCGCAACGCGGAAAGGACCGCTTCATCGGCATCCAGCTCGCAGAGCAGATAACTCGGCGTTTCGCGCACGACCCGGACTCCGGGCGGCAACGGAGCGTGCAGGTCGTCACGCATCACGATGAACTCGGGTTGAGAGATCTCGCGATCCAGCGCAGCGGCCACCGCGGCGTTCGCGCGACCGCGCACGCTGTCGTATTCAGCCTGTGTCTCCGTGAGCGCCGCGCGGCTCGACGTCAATTCGACGTCGAACCGCTCGTCAAGGTAAAAACCCAATCGTCCCGCGCGTCCGGTTTCCAAAGCGCGCGCGCATTCTCGCAGCGAAGGGCCGATCGTGCGCGGCACATCGGCGCACCCGCCGGTCAACGCATCGAGTCGGATGCAGGCGTCGAAGAAGCGTTGCAATTCGAGAAACCCGGCGTCGTCGAGCGTATCGCCCATCGTCGCGCGCGCAATCGACTGTCCTGCATCGGGCACGTTGACCGCAACGTCACGCGCTTCGTCAAGCGCCGCCCGATCGAGTTGCGACGCAATGCGCGCGACGCGCGCAGCACGCTCACCGGCCGCGTCCTCGTCACCCGGGTCGAACGGCACGAGCTCGGAAAACCGCGCTTGTCCGTGCACACCCGCCGGCGCGAGCGCTGCCCGCAGCCAGGCGAACCCGACGGCTTGCGCGCTCACGCCGTCCAGCAGGCGGCCGGGATTCACGCCGCGCGCTCCGCGGCGTAAACATCAAACGTCGGCAGTCCGGTCGCGCGCGCGACATCCCGCGCAAGCATCCGCGGGTCGAAAACCTGCTCCCCGCCGATCGATGCGACCGTCGCGGCGATCACACGCAGCGGCCGTTGGCAGCGGATCGTCAATTGGTCGAACGCGTAGAGTGCCGCCTTGCCATTGAGCGCGATCTGCGTCGGATCGCGCACCACGACGGCCCGCGTTTCGCGTTCGCGAATCAGTTGTGCGACGATCGCGGGCGTAAGTGCGCCATCGATCGCGCGAGCATCGCCGCCTTCGAACCGCGGAGTGCGTAAACGAACGACGAGCGCGCGAACGCCCTCGACCGCGTCGCCCAGAGTCGCAGCGGCTCCCGCGCCGCATGACACCACAATTGCATCGTCACCACCCGCGAGCGCCGCAATCCGATCGACGGATCCGTCGATCAGCGCATTCTGAGCAAACGCGAGCAGGTCGCCGACAACGGCACGAAGCGCCGCCGCGCTCGGAGGTCCAATCAGTTCGTAATGCGAGCCGCTACGCACGCGCGCGTACACCAACGCACCGGCCGCGGTACGGTAGGGGGTAAGCGCCAGCAACTCGCTTGCGGGTGAGTTCGGCAGCACATTACGCGCGGTGGCAATGACGGTTGACGGCTCGAGCCAAAGCCGAGGTTTGGGGGCCGCATCGCCCAGGTCGACGGCTTCGCCGTCGCGCCCGATTGAGGCTAATGCGCACGTTACCGCGCCCTCGATGCACGCGTGGTAGATCGCGCGCATGGTGACCGTCTTTCCGACGTTCTTTCCCGTGCCCACCACAAACAACGACCTCGCACCGCTCTCGCTCCAAAGCCGCAGGATGGATTCGCCGACTCGCGCACGCATAAGCGCGCGATTCCCTAGCCGACGTGCAGAACCTTGAGCGTAACGAACGCCACGCCGGTGAGCGCAAGCAGCACGCCGGCCAGCATTTCCGCGCCGTCTTCAACGCGCGTCCCGAGCAGGCGCCCTAGGCGCAGCCCGACCAGCGTTGCTATTACCGACACGACGCCGATAACCGCCAAACTTACACCGATCGGCACGCCGACGAAGCGAATCGAAAATCCGATCCCGAGCGAATCCAAACTGATGGCGAGCGACGTAATGAGCAGTGACCAGTCACTGGAAACTTTGATCGGCTGACGCTCAGACATGTTGCTTCGCGCCTCGAGGATCATATAAGCGCCGACCGCGATCAACGCCGCAAACCCGACGTAGCCGGCGTCATCGCCGATGAGACGTCCCGTCAACTCGCCCAGGCCGAGGCCCACGCAATTCATGACGATTTCAGCGATTGGAAAAGCGATCGCAATGCGCAAGCGCTCGCGCGGCGTAGCGCCCCGCATGCCGAGGCCAATGCTGACCGCAAACACGTCCAACGCGAGCGAGATCGCGATGAAGAAAATCTTGATCAGAAGATTGGTGCGCTAGAGAGCGAGTCGCGCTTTGAGAGCAGATGCGTTACCGCTGAACGCAACTGGGAGATCGTGAACGGCTTATTGAGAAACAAATTTGCACCGGCGCTCTTCGCGCGGCCGTCCATCGCGTAGTTCGTGTGGCCGGAGATCATCAAAATCGGCACACCGCGCGTACCGTCCTTCGCCCGCAGGCGCTCGACCAAATCTATCCCGGAGATTCCCGGAAGCATGAAGTCGCAGATGATGATGTCGAACGGTCCTTGCCGGTCGACGGCGACGAGCGCGCTCTCGGCGTCGTTGCACATGACCATCTCATACGGGCCTTTCCGGAGGACCGTATCGATGAGCGTACAGATCGCAGGGTCGTCGTCCGCAATCAGCACTCGCCAATTGCGCTGAGGGGTCATGTCCTCAGCCATTCGTGTATGCCACCTTCACGCCTCGGCCGCCGATGTGTGACTTTGGTAAATTTTCGATAATGTCCGGCCCTTGGAGGCCGATTCCTGCGGCCGCGTCGTAGTCTAGGCGCGACATGGCCATCATCGATCGACTGCTCGCCCCCGGATCGGGTTTTCAGAAAAACTTCTTCTTTCTCGCCAAGCGTTTCGTTGCCGGCGAGACGGCCGGCTCGGCAATCGACGCGGTTCGCGTGCTCAACGCTGCGGGAATGACCGCGACACTCGATTTCCTGGGCGAAGACGTACTGGAACGCGATGCGGCGATCGCGACGCGCGAGGCGTACATCGCGGTACTCGAGCGGATCCGGGAGACCGGCGTCCTGAGTAACGTGTCGGTAAAGATGAGCGCCATGGGCCTGTTGATCGATGAAGCGTTTGCCCTCGAGAACCTCACACGGATACTCCACTACGCGCAGCGCAACGCCGATCCGTTCGTTCGGATCGACATGGAGGGCTCGGCCGTAACCCAGGTCACGCTCGATCTCTTCCAACGCGCATACGCCGAGAACAAAAACGTCGGTATCGTGCTGCAAGCCTACTTGAAACGCACCCCCGCCGACGTCGACCGCATGATCGGGCTCGGTGCGCGCGTCCGCCTCTGCAAGGGGGCATACAACGAGCCGGCCGAGATCGCAATCAAAGAGATGCCGCTCATTCGCAAGCAGTATCTATCGCTGGCCAAGGAACTGCTCGATCGCGGAAACTATCCGGCGATCGCGACGCACGATCGCGAGCTGATCGACCAGATTCGCGCCTACGTCCGCGAGCGCGGGATTGCCCGCGATCGATTCGAATTCCAAATGCTCTACGGATGCCGGCCGCAGTTGCAGCGCGAGCTGGTTCAAGACGGGTACCGCGTGCGTATTTACGTCCCGTACGGAACGCACTGGGCCGGATATTTTTTCCGGCGGGTGATGGAGCGGCGCGAAAACGCCGTCTTCGCCTTGAGTTCGTTGTGGTCGACGTAGGCGCGGCGTAACGTGCGCGCCGTCGTGCAGCGCGTGCTTAACGCGAGTGTGCGCGTGGAAGAGCGAACGACCGGAAGTATCGGCGCCGGCCTGGTCGTGCTGCTTGGCGTCGCCGTCGCCGACCGCGAAGACGACGCGCGGCATATGGCCGAAAAGGTCGCCAACTTGCGGATCTTTCCCGACGCCGCCGGACTGATGAACCGAAGCGTGCTCGAGATAGGCGGCGCAATTTTGCTCGTCTCGCAATTCACGCTCTACGGCGATGCGCGAAAAGGGCGCCGTCCGTCGTTCATCGCCGCCGCAAAAGAGCCGCTCGCAAGCGAACTCTACGAGCGCACCGGGCTCGAATTCGAACGGCTCGGCCTCAACGTTCAATATGGCGAGTTCGGCGCCGACATGCGGGTCGAACTCGTCAACGACGGGCCGGTCACGATTTTGCTCGACTCCGAACGCGTCTTCTGATCAAAGCGTAACGTCCGGAACCCGTTCCACCCGGATCACCTTGTCCGACTCCGTCAGCCGCCCGAGGACGTCGAAACCGCTGGTCATCGCCCCGAACACGGTAAACGCGTTGTCGAGATGATACTGCGGCGAGAGCGTGATGTAGTACTCGCTGCCGGCTGAATCGCGCTTCGGCGTGTTGGTCTTGTCGTCGTAGTCCAAGCCCATCGAGATGACGTAGCTGTTCTGTTCGAGCGGATTCTCCTCGGCCGGAATCGTGTAACCGGGGCCCGGCGTGTTCTTCGCATCCTGTTCGCCGGTCTGCACGACGAAATCGGGCACGATCCGGAACCAGGGGTTATTGTCCAAAAACCCGCGATTCATCATGTTGAGGAAGTTGGTGACGGTCAGCGGCGCCCACTCGGGATAGAGCGCAACGTAGATGTTGCCTTGCGTCGTGACGATGCGCAAGCGCGGATGCCGCCCAAGGCTTGGAGTGGTCATCTGCAGCGCTGTCATCGGAGCGATCGATCCGGCAGAGTCCGGCACATCCTGCGGCCGTGGAGCACCCGGCAGCGGCGCTTGGCGCGGACGCGCGGGCAACATCGCGAACGGATCGACGACCGGCGCCGGTGTATGCACGAACGCGGGGATTGCCGCCCAATGCTCGGTAAGCTTTCCACCCTGCAGCACGCGAATCGATTCCGCAGCCTGCTCCTGGACGCGCCACGACGCATCGTTGAGCAGCGGCTGCAAGTCGTCAGCCAGCGCGGCGTCCTTGAGCTTTCCGTACGCGCGGACAGCCTCGATGCGCACAATCTCGTCCGAGCTACTCAAACCGGCGCGCAGAAACGACACCGGCACTTTCGCCGAATAGCGCCGGAAGATTGTCCACATGATCTGCTGACGCATCGAGCCGCCGGAGACGAAGACGTTGCCGGTCACCTGGTACAGGTTTGGTGTATCCGCATATGCCTGCATCAAGCTCGCCGCAATCGTATCGCTCAAGGGCGAGTCCGCAAAGTTGCTCAAGCTAATCGCCGCGCGGCCGCGGACTATCGGGGAATCGTCACTCGCCAGGGCGCGAAGCAGCTCGAGGGCCGACGCCTTCTCGGAAAGCGCGTCTAGTTTGTGCGCCTCTTCGTACCGGCCCAGGGCATCGACCGCAGCGATCTGCACCGCCCCCGAGGTGTCCTCTCGCAGCGCCGTCGCGATCGCGGCCGCGTCGCTGCCGAGGCCGATCAGGCCCAAGCCATAGACACTCATCGCCCGGACCGCGTCACGCCGGTCGCTGAGGTGCCCCTCCAGCAGCGGCACGCCGGCGGCTAGCTTGGTCCGGCCGATCGCCAAGGCGGCCCGGGCGGCCGTCGCGTCGTCCGGCGAGGCCAGCAGGGCGGCTAGGGCACCGTCTCCCAGCGAGCGCTGGGATTCATAGCGCACTATGGGTGTATTCGTTGCCGCGGGCACGGCGCCGACCAGGACAGCGGCCAGCACGATAATCGCTAGCGAACGCAAACTATACTTGGATTCTTGCATCGTCCCCCAACCAAAAGCATCGAACCTGCGTTCTAGTATATGCACGACGAGCGCCGTCCCTCTGGATGGCAACCCAATAGTGGAAAAGAGAGCAAGCATGTCAACCCCGGAAACACCAAAGAAGCCCACTGGCATGTCGGTCCGCGAAGCGGGCCAAAAAGGCGGCCAAACGGTCAAGAAAAAGTACGGCCCTGAGTTTTACGAACAAATCGGCCGTAAAGGTGGACTTGCGACGAAGCAGGCCCACGGTCACGAATTTTATGAGCAGATCGGTAAGAAGGGTGGGAAGAAAGGTGGCGAAGCCACGCGCGATCGCTACGGCCCTGACTTCTACGAACGAATCGGACAAAAAGGTGGCCAGAAAGTCAAGCAGCTTATCGAGGAAGGCAAGCGCGCCGCTGCTGCTCAAGAAGCAGAGCGCGAAAAACGCGCGAGCTAGTTTCGTAACTCTGATCGCGGCGAGTATCGCACTCGCCGCCGCTGCCCCGTTTGCACCGGTGGAGGCGTTCCCGCTGCAATCGCCGCATACGTCTGCCTCTCCGAACGCTACACCCACACCAGTCGTCTCCCCGAACATCTTCCCCCTCGGCTCGAGCCTCGCGTTTGTACTCGACGGCACGATTTCGTCGTCTTCTTCCAAGTCGGGCGAAATCGTCAAAGCACATCTCGAGAACGCGCTCGTCGTGAACGGCGTCACCGTCGCCCCGGCCGGGAGCCCCGTCGAAATCAAAATCGCCGACGCATCGCCAGCATCGAATCCCGACATCTACGGGTTCGTCGACATCTACTTTCGCCCGCTCGCGCTTCCCGACGGCCGCTTAATCCCGCTCCACGCGCCGGCTTCACACCTCAATGTCAACGTATCTTCGGGACACGCGTCGACCGTCGGCGTTGAAGATACGATCGGGGATGTCTTCTCGCCCACGCTCTTGCTGCACGTCTTTCGCAAGGGGCGGAATTTCGTGCTCGAACCCGGCGCGCACATCCACGCGGTCACCGATGCGACGGTCGTTATCGCGCGCGGCGGCGGTGTAGCTATTGAAACACCGGCCCCGCTGGTGCTTGACGCCGAAACGCCGATCTCGTCGTACCGCTCGGTACCGATGGCCACCCCGCAGCAGAGTTACAAACCTTCACTCACACCGCCACCGCTTACGACGATGACCCCGAATCCGCAAAATCCAATGCCCATTTCCAGCTAGTGCAAAAGGAGCCATCCGTGATTCGTCGTTTCTTCACCGTGCTGCTCGCGTCGCTGAGCTTTTCATCGTGCGTCGGTCTCGCTGCCGATTCGCCCTCGCCCAAACCTCAGGGCGCTGAAGTCGCCTTTGTTTCCGGAATTCAAAACGACCTCAACGCGCGCTTTGCTACGATCTCGCAAGCACAAGCTGCCGGTTATTTTCGCTACACCAATGAGGACAAGACCGGCTCGATCAGTTACGCCAATTTGCAGTGGACCTCGAGCGATCCGCAGCATCCAAGCCAGCTATGGTACAGCGTCGACGGCAAACTGCTCGGCGCGGATTTCTCGCAGCCCTACGTGGCCGGCATGCCGCCAAGCCTTTGGGGCGTTAACCCACAGCGCTGGGGACACTTCGGTGCGCACATTCACTGGGTGATTGTCGCGGACAGCAAAGAAACGTATGGCGCAACCAGCGTCGCGAAGTGGAAAGCCGCCGGAGGCGATCCCGACAATCCGCAAGCCGCGACCGTGGTCGCGCTCGGCAAAGCAAAAGACGCGTCACAAGTGAAGCGCGTCTTTCTATTCAACAATATCTGGGATCTCGAAGTCTGGGTGCTGCCCAACCCCAACGGCGCCTTTGCGGAGATGAACCCCAACGTCCATCCCTCGGCAAACGCTCAGTCGATGGATTAGCAGACTCGCGCGGCTTCGCTCGCGTTACTCGTTGCTCCAGTAGTCTTTGAGAGCTTTGCCACGGGATGGATGGCGGAGTTTACGGAGCGCCTTCGCCTCAATCTGGCGAATGCGTTCGCGGGTGACGCCGAATTCCTGACCGACTTCTTCGAGCGTGCGCTGATGGCCGTCTTCGAGACCGAAGCGCAGCACGAGCACTTTGCGCTCGCGCTCGGTGAGGTTTTGGAGCACGTCCGCCATCTTCTCTTTGAGCAGCATCACGGACGCGGCTTCGGCCGGCGCAACGGCCTCTTGATCTTCGATGAAATCGCCGAGGTGTGAATCTTCCTCTTCGCCGATCGGCGTTTCGAGGGAGATCGGCTCCTGCGAGATCTTCATGACCTCGCGGACCTTTTCAGGCGTGAGGGCCATGGCTTCGCCGATTTCTTCGACGGTAGGTTCGCGACCAAGCTCTTGGAGCAGTTGCCGCGAGACCTTGATGAGCCGGTTGATCGTTTCGACCATGTGCACGGGGATACGAATCGTGCGCGCTTGATCCGCAAGTGCGCGCGTGATCGCCTGACGGATCCACCAGGTCGCGTAGGTCGAGAATTTGTAGCCCTTGCGATAGTCGAATTTTTCGACCGCGCGAATCAGCCCGAGATTGCCTTCCTGAATGAGATCCAAGAAGAGCATGCCGCGGCCGACGTACTTCTTCGCAATCGAGACCACCAGGCGCAGGTTGGCCTCGGTAAGCTGACGCTTGGCTTCTTCACCGTCGGCGACGAGCCGCGAGTCGGCTGTGCCGTTCTTTTGCAACTCGAGTTCGCCGGCTTCAATGCGCATGGCCAGCGACTTCTCTTGCTCCATCGAAAGCAACGGGACGCGCCCGATCTCCTTGAGGTACATGCGCACCGGATCGTCGAGCGAGAGCCCATCGGGGATCGGCTCCTCTTGCTCTTCCTCGGCTTCGCCTTCGGGTTTTTCGTCCTTTTGCTCATCGATGATCTCGATACCGGCGGCGGTAATTTCTTCAAATAGCCCGTCGATTTCGTCGGGGTTGACGTCGTCGAGCGCATCAAACGCCGAGTTTATTTCCTCATACGTAAGCGAACCACGCTGCTTTCCGCGCGCGATTAGCTTCTTCTTGAGTTCTTCCAGCGTTAATACCGGTTGCGCTTCGGCAACCGCAGCTGCGGATTTCTTGCGTGGCATTCTTTTGACGTCACCCCCTTTCTCGTTATTTTTGGCGCTGCGGGCCGGCCCCGCGGAGTTTCCTATGATTAGACTCGTGATTTTCCGTTTACT
Organism: Vulcanimicrobiota bacterium; assembly: GCA_963703325.1. Taxonomy (GTDB): domain Bacteria; phylum Vulcanimicrobiota; class Vulcanimicrobiia; order Vulcanimicrobiales; family Vulcanimicrobiaceae; genus Aquilonibacter. The sequence goes on from OY969805.1 coordinate 385,252, forward strand.
TCTTTAGCTTTAGTTTAAGGCGCTCAAACTCGCCCATCAGGTCGTTGGGGATCGATTTCCCCGTTTCGAACATTTCGTCGATCGAACGGGACATCTCGGCGAGCCGGTTTGCCTCGTCCTCAAGCATCAACCGCTCGACGATGCGGTCTAGATGCGCACGGCGCTCTTCCGAATCGCCATAGCGCACCGTCGAACTGCGGTCCCGCTGGCCCAGTGAGGCCAACAGTTCCCGCGCTTCTTCATCGTCCGTGCAGGCTGCGAGCGCGTCAGCCGCGGTTCGCAATTCTTGTGCATGTTCGAGAAGAAGGCTGTAAGCGCGCCGGTACACCTCATTACGGAAGCGGTGCGGTCCAATCCGGTCCGCATACTCGAGCACGAGGGCGGGGTCTTCAACCGCAATCCCGAGCACGTCGCGTTCGAACGACAGCGGCTCGAGTGCGCCAAACTTTCGGCTAACTGGAGCATGCCGGCTCCCCGCGGTGCTGACTCCGTCGGAACGCGGCGAAAAGTTGGCGCCGTTGGCGAGGAAGCGGCTATTTCGAAGGTCGTCGACGTTCACCTTCAAACGTTGGGCGACGTAGAGCCGGTAGCGGTCCCATTCCTCGCGCGGCATCAGCTCGCGGACCAATGCCTCGGCCTTTCGCGCGATGACTGCGCGCGACTCGAACCCGGTCATCAACGCGCCGATCCGCTCTTCAAGCTTGAGCTCGACCGCAGGCCTGGCTGCTTCGAGCAACTCCGCAAATGCGGCTGCACCTTTGCTGCGCACGAAACTGTCGGGATCGTCGCCCTCGGGCAATGTAACAATCCGGACGCTGGATCCGGTGTGCTCGATTACCTTAGACGCAATATCGACCGTTTTGGTTGCAGCGTTACCCCCTGCGGTGTCAGCGTCGAAGCACAAAAAGACGTTTTCCGCATACTTTCGAAGCTCGTGGGCCTGGCGTTCACTAAATGCGGTTCCAAGCGCGGCGACCGCGTTGCCGAACCCGGCTTGGTGGAGCGCGATGCAATCGAGGTATCCCTCGACCACAATGAGCGTCTTGTTCTCGGCTGCCGCGCGGCGCGCAATATTGAGCGCGTAGAGATGGTCGCCCTTGGTGTACACCGGTGTCGTGCTGGTATTGAGATACTTGGGCTCACCGCTGCCAAGCTCGCGACCGCCAAACGCGATCACTTCGCCGGTCGTAGCGTATGTGGGAACCATCAAGCGATTTCGATAGAAGTCGTAGTATCCGCCGCGTTGCGATGGTTTGACCAAGCCCGCTTTGGCTGCCAATTCCAGATCGACATTATGTGCGCGTAATTCATCGGTTAAGCCGTTCCAGCCGTCGGGGGCGAACCCCAGATGAAAGCGCTCGACGACTGCAGCACCAAACCCGCGCCCTTCGCAGTACGCCCGCGCGCTCGCGCCCTCAGGTGCGCGCAACATACGCTCGAAATACGCCGCGGCGATGGCATTGGCTTCATAGATCGCTTCGCGCTCACTGCGGCGGCGCGCAGCGCGCGGATCTTCGTTCTCGAGCGCAATGCCGGCTTTTGCGGCGAGCATGCGCGCCGCATCGCTGAACGGTAGGTTCTCCAGCTTCATCGCGAAGGCAATGACGTCGCCGCCCGCACCGCAGCCGAAGCATTTGAAGAATCCTTCCTCGGGATGCACGTGAAACGACGGCGTCTTTTCGCCGTGAAACGGGCACAGGCCAACCAAGTCGCGCCCACGCTTCTTCAACGAAACGTACTGGCCGATGAACGTGGCAATATCGATCCGGGTGTGGATCTCGCGAATGACGCTTTGATCGAGACGGGGCACGGTAACAGTAACTTCGGCCGAGCGCCCGAATCCCCGTCAGCGTGAAGCGCATCCTCGATCCAGTTCACCACTTCATCGAGCTCGAACCGGGCGAGGCCCGCCTGCTCGACCTGGCTCCGATGCAGCGATTGCGGCGCCTGCGCCAACTGGGCCTCGCCTATTTGGCCTTCCCCGCCGCCGAACATTCTCGCTTCACGCACGCTCTCGGCGCGCTCGCGATGGGCACGCGCGCGTTTGACGGTTTGATCCGGCACGCCGGCGGTATGAGCGATGAGCGCGCCTACGAGCGGCGCCTGGTGCGCGCTGCGCTGCTGTTGCACGACATTGGTCACGGCCCGTTCAGTCACGCCTGTGAAGCGGTTCTCGGTGTGCCGCACGAGGCACGGACACGTGAGATTCTCGCCTTGCCCGACATGCGCGCCGGAATCGAGGCGCTCGAACTCGATCCCGCCGACGTGCTGGCGCTCATCGTTGGCGATCCGCAAGCGCGCTATCCGGCACTTCGCGAACTCGTCAGCGGTCCGAACCTCGACGCCGACCGCATGGACTATTTACTGCGCGACGCCTATTTCACCGGCGTTGCGAGCGGGCGCTACGACGCCGATCAGTTGGTCACGTCACTGCGGCTCTTCGAACGCGACGGAGCGCCGGTGGTCGGGATCGACGCGCGCGGCGTCGTTGCGCTCGAGTCCTTCCTCGTAGCGCGCTACATGATGTTCGCCTCGGTATATTTCCATCACACGACGCGGCTCTTCGAGCGCATTCTGCAGGATGCACTGCGCGAGCTTTGGTCCGATCCGCACGCGCTCGATTCGATCGACGAATTCCTGCGCTGGGATGATTTTCGCGTGCTCAACGAGCTGCGTGACCGCGAAAGTGAAGCCGCGCGTGCGCTGCGCGAACGGATTCGCATCTATGCGCTCGCCGCCGAGTTCAATGCCGAAAACGATCTTCGGGCCTATACCGCTTGTGAGGACGCGTTGCGCGAGCGCTTCGGCGCCAACGCCGTATGGGCGGATGAGCAGTCCCAGGTCATGCACCGCTTGCCGCTCGAAGCGTCGAAGGGCGCGACCGTGTGGGTCGGGACCGCCTCGGGGCTGGTCGATGCCCGCGAAGCGTCCGACGTGATTGCGAAACTGAGCGGAAAAGCCTACTGGCGCAAACTCTTCGTTCGGCGCGACAAAGCCGACGTGCGTGAAGCACGCGCCATGTGCGCCAAGATCGTTGCAACGTTTCGCTAGCGCGTTAGTAGCCGTGTGACCGCGCGAACTCTTCGGCCCGAAACAGATACTCGCGCGCTCCGTACAGCCCCGATTGCGACCCTTTTGTGACCGCCGTAATCCCGGTCATCAATGCAGCTCGAGGATCCGGTCATTCGCCCATTGATAAAGCTCTAGCACCGCCTTTTGGTTGCTGAGCGCCTGAAGGCGCGCGCCCCAGGGAAGGGCACTCCGTCAGCGCGCCCGGGGTTTTGGAAACACGCCGGATCGTCACCGTAGGCGCGGACCGCATACCGCTCGGCTAAGATGAGCGCGTCACCAGCATCGCTGAGCTGGCGGATGGCGGTAATGCGATAGCCACCATAGTCGTGACTGTCGCGCCGGAGCTGATCGATTGCACCGTCAATGCTACTATGCACCCGAAGTAGCTGTGCGCCGCCCGCGCACTGCGGGCGCGTAGTCGCCAGCGCCCTCATCCCAACGCAAAAGACAACGCCGGCGCCTAAAGTCAGCGCGAGGGTGCACGTCGCGATCCTTTTGAAGGCCAAACTCAGGTAAGGGTGCCGAGCGTCGCTTGCGCGGCGGCTAGCCGCGCGATCGGCACGCGATAGGGCGAGCATGAGACATAGTCCAGACCGATCTGGTCGCAAAACGCCACGCTCGACGGCTCGCCACCGTGTTCGCCGCAGATGCCGATCTTTAGATCGGGCCGTGCACCACGCCCGAGGGCAACGCCCTGTTGCATCAGCGCGCCGACGCCCTGGCGATCGATCACTTGGAATGGATCATCGCGCAGAATCTTCTTCTCGAGATAGACGGGGATGAAGCTTCCCTCGGCGTCGTCACGGCTGTAGCCGTACGTGGTTTGCGTGAGATCGTTGGTACCGAACGAAAAGAATTCCGCGATCGCGGCCAGCTCGTCAGCGACGATGCACGCGCGCGGAAGCTCGACCATCGTCCCGATGTGGTATTCGACCTCAACACCGCGCTGCGCGATCACGTCGTCGGCAACCGCCTTCGCTGCGTCGTATGTTACCTGCATTTCTTCCTTCGTTCCGACGCCGGGGATCATGACATCCGGCCGCGCGTCGACGCCGCGCGCGCGCAGGTCGCATGCGGCTTCGAAGATCGCGCGCACTTGCATCGCGTAGATCTCCGGGAAAAGAATGCCCAGGCGACAGACGCGCAGGCCGAGCATCGGATTCTGTTCGTGAAGTTGCTGCACGCGCCGCAGCAGCGCCATCTTCTGTTTATAGGTTGGGTCGTCGGTGCCGCTGGTCAAGCGCAGTTCGGTCGTCTCGACTAGTAACTGCTCGAGCGACGGTAGAAATTCGTGAAGCGGCGGATCGAGCAAACGGATCGTGACCGGCAGGCCCGCCATGGCGTCGAGAATGCCGACGAAATCCTCGCGCTGAATCGGCAACAGCTTGCGCAGCGCCTGCTCCCGTCCATCGGTGCTCGTCGCCATGATCATTTGCTGAACGATCGGCAAACGGTCAGGCTGCATGAACATGTGCTCGGTGCGGCACAGGCCGATCCCCTGCGCGCCCAGTTCGCGGGCCTTGCGCGCGTCATCAGGCGTGTCGGCATTTGCCCAAACTTCCAAACGGCGCACCTGGTCGGCCCACGACAGAAATTGCGAGAGCCATTTGGGGAGCTCTGTCGGCGCATCGATCAGCTCGAGTTTGCCGAGAATGACGTTGCCGGTGGTCCCGTCAATCGTGATCCAATCGCCCTCGTGCAGCTCGTGGTCACCGATGCGCGCAACCTTATTGCGCCGGTCGATCTCGAGCGCTTCACATCCGGCGACGCACGGCGTACCCATGCCGCGCGCGACGACCGCTGCGTGTGAGGTCGCGCCACCTTTCGCGGTAAGCACGCCGCGAGCGGCGATCATCCCGTGTACGTCGTCGGGCGTCGTTTCGACGCGAACGAGAATGGTATCTTTGCCCTGCTCCTTCCACGCGACGGCGTCGTCGGCGGTGAAGACGACTTGACCGGCCGCTGCACCGGGTGAGGCGTTGAGCCCTTTGGCGGCGACCTCGACGTGGGCTTTGGGATCGAGGCGTGCATGGAAGAGCTGATCGAGCGATTCTGCGCCGACGCGTGACACGGCCGTGCGCTGATCGATCAAGCCTTCACTGACCATGTCGATCGCGATGCGCACCGCCGCCTCGGCGCTGCGTTTTGCGCTGCGCGTTTGCAGCATGTAGAGCTTACCGCGCTCGACCGTGAATTCGATATCCTGCACGTCGTGATAGTGCTGCTCGAGCCGTCGCGCGATGTCGTGGAACTGACGATAGATCTCCGGCTGCGTGCGCTCGAGATCGGCGATCTTCTCCGGCGTGCGCGTACCGGCGACAACGTCTTCGCCTTGCGCGTTGGTGAGGTACTCGCCGAAGAGCACGTTTTCGCCGGTATTTGGGTCACGCGTAAACGCGACACCCGTACCCGAGTCGTCGCCCATATTGCCGAATACCATCTCGACCACGCTGACGGCCGTACCCCACTCGTCCGAGATTTTATTGAACCGGCGATAGTCGATGGCGCGCCGGGAATTCCACGAATCGAACACCGCGCCGACCGCCAAACGCAACTGCTCGGTCACGTCTTGGGGAAACGGCTTCTTCGACTGCGCTTGTACCACAGCTTTGAATTGTTCGGCAAGGTCGCGCCACGATGCGGCGTCGACTTCCGGGTCACTTTGTACGCCAATTTCGCGCTTGCGTGCTTCAATGAGGTCGTCGAAGTGCTCGTTCTCGATCCCGAGGACGACCTCGCCGAACATCATGATGAAACGGCGATAGGCGTCCCAGGCAAAACGTTCGTTGTTGGTGAGCTTGACCAGGCCTTGTACCGTTTGGTCGTTGAGCCCAAGATTGAGGATCGTGTCCATCATGCCGGGCATCGAGACGCGCGCACCGCTGCGCACCGAGACCAGCAACGGATCGGACGCGTCACCGAAACGCTTTCCGGTACGCTGTTCGAGTCCGCGCATCGATCGTTCGACTTGCACCTCGAGGCCACTTGGGTACTTGCGGCCGTCGCGATAGAAGTCCAAGCACGCTTGCGTCGTGATGACGAAACCCCGCGGCACCGGAAGCCCGGCGCGCGTCATCTCAGCGAGTCCGGCACCTTTGCCGCCGAGGAGATCGGTCATTGAACCGTCGCCCTCGTCGAAGAAATAGACGTACCTCGTCGCTACGGTTGTCGCCACGTTGTCCTCCGGAAGCTAGCGCGGTGCACTACCGCAGTTGTACCCCAAAAAAGCGCTCCAGCGCGTCGGCAGCCACGCGTTCCTGCCGCATCGAATCACGTTCACGGACCGTTACCGTGCCGTCTTCGAGCGTGTCGTAATCGACCGTAACGCAGAACGGCGTACCGATTTCATCCTGCCGCCGGTAGAGTTGGCCGATGTTGCCCTCGTCATATTGGGTTCGGTGCAGCGGCCGTAACGCGGCCTCGATCGCGCGAGCGCGCTCGACCAATTCGGGCTTATTGCGGGCGAGCGAAAAAACTGCGACCTGCACCGGAGCAATGAACGAATGGAAGCGCAGCACCGTGCGTTCGGTTTCCTTTCCATTCGGGTCGACGCTCTTTTCGCGTTCGTAGGCATCGATCAGCATCGTGAGCGTCGTGCGATCCATGCCCGCGGAGCTTTCGATCAAGATCGGCGTGTACTTCGTCTTGCTAGCCTCATCGTAATACTGAAGATCTTTGCCCGAGAGCGCCATGTGGGCGTCGAGATCGTACGTGCCGCGGTGCGCGATCGATTCGAGTTCGCCCCAGCCCCACGGAAAGAGATACTCGACGTCGATGCCGGCCTTCGCGTAGTGCGGGCGTTCCTCCGCACTCAACTCGTAGAACCGCAGCCGATCGGGCTTGATGCCGTACGTCGAATACCACGCTTTGCGGCGCTCGACCCATTCACGGAATGCCTCGAGATCCTTGCCGTCGTCCGGCACGAAATACTCGAGTTCCGCCTGTTCGAATTCGCGCACGCGAAAGGTGAAATTTCCGGGCGTGATCTCGTTGCGAAACGACTTGCCGATCTGCGCGATGCCAAAAGGCGGCCGCTTACGGGCGGTCTGATAGACGTTTTTGAAGTTGACGAAAATGCCTTGCGCGGTTTCCGGACGCAAATATGCAAGCGATGCCGTGTCTTCCATCGGCCCGACTTGCGTCTGCATCATCAAATTGAAGTTGCGCGGCTCGGTAAAACTGTCTTTGCTTCCGCAATCCGGGCACTGATGCGGGTCTTTGAGATGATCGAAGCGGAAACGGTGTTTGCAGACCTTGCAGTCGACGAGCTTGTCGTGAAACGCATCGATGTGTCCCGAGGCCTTCCACACCAACGGGTGCATGATGATCGACGAATCGAACGGCACGACGTCGTCGCGCAGGAGCACGTTCTCGCGCCACCAGGCTTCCTTGACGTTGCGCTTGAGCACGGCGCCCAGCGGGCCGTAGTCCCAAAAACCGTTGAGACCGCCGTAGATCTCGCTCGACTGGAAGATGAAGCCGCGGCGCTTGGCCAAAGCGGTGATCTCGTCCATCGTGACGGGGTTCTGCAGAGTCAAAGCCTCCATGGGGTGTTTAGTTTATCAAGCTGGCAAGAATACCGTTGTGATTCGCATTGGCAAATCTTCCTGCTTCTGCGCCGCCGGTTTCACGACGGGGTGGTCCTCGTCGCCAGTGCCGTCGGCTCGACCCGGCCCAACTCTCCGGGTACCGTGCGAGATTCACGGCCGCATTGAGATCGCGATCGTGAGGCATGCAGCACGATGGGCACGTCCAGGTGCGCTGGGAGATCGTCAGCGTTTCGTTCTTCCTGCCACATCTCGAACAACGTTTCGACGATGGGAACCATCGGTCAGCAACAACGAGGGTCGAGCCGGCCATCGTTGCCTCGTACCCGAGTTGCCGCCGAAATTCGAAGAAGCCGAGATCGGCGATCGCGCGAGCAAAGCGGCGATTGGCCAGCATACCAGCGACATTCAATTCCTCGATAACGATGGTCGCGTGGTTCTCCAGGAAGGTCGTGAGCTTATGTAACGCATCAGCTCGGATATCGGCGATACGCCGATGTAGCCGTGCGAGCTTGATTTTCGCTTTTGCACGGTTCTTCGAGCCGCGTTGCTTGCGCGACAATGCACGGGAGAGACGAGCCAGTTTTTTGAGATACTTCCGCAATGGTTTGGGCGCGGATATCTTCGAACCGTCGCTGAGTGTGGCGAGGGCCGAGGCGCCGAGATCGACGCCGATGGTACTACGGTCGACGCGGACCTCCGCTTCGTATTCGATCTTGATTGAGAAACTCGCGTACCGGGCGTCGGCCCGAGGCGAGATCGTCACCGACTGAATCCGCCCAGCGAAGCGCACCTCCTCTCGCATCGCCACCCAACCGACAACCGGAAGCCGCACGCGCTTGCCATTGGTATGCACGGCATCGTGAAGCTTACGATTCGTACCGTTGTCGGCGCGAAATCGATCGCGGTGTCCTTTCTTCTTAAACGTCGGGACGCGCACGCGTCTCCGGAGCAATTCACCGCGGCGGTATTTAAACGGACGCGGTGCGCGAGGATCATAAGCTTACGATGACATCCTCTGAAGCCACCCGTATGGCGCCATGGAACCCGCTGGCCGATTAGCCCCCGGTCCGACATATATCGTACGTGTATATCAGGTTATTGATATACAGTATTGTATATCAGGAGGACCCACAAATGTTTATCGCTTCCCTCGCTCTCTCGGCCGCCATCTCGGCGGCGCCCGCCCAGACCGCTTACACCGGCAACGCGCCGATCCGCGTCGCCTCGTGTGCGCTCGAACCCGCCGTGCCGGGCTTCTACCTCCCTTACGGACCCTTCGCCTCGCCGACCGGCGCCTCGACGACCATCTCGTTCGTGAATCAAGCGCCGGCCACCGTCGCAGCGGTGACCTTCGCAGTAAGCGACGGCCGCTCGACCGACCAAATCGTCGACAAAGGCACCTTCTCAAGCGGCGTCACGATCGATCACCAGTTCATCACGCCGCAGTTTCAAGATGACCTCGCCGACGTGACCTGCTCGGTTAAGTCGGTCGCTTTCACGGATGGCAGCATCTGGCAAGCGCAGTAGTCCCCGCTCCCGAAGAGTCGCCCATGGCATCACCTCCGGACGAGGGGACTGGGCGACTCTTCCTTCACCTCAAAGCGGCACAGGGCGCGGCGCGCAATGCGCTTGATGACGCGCTCAACGACATCGGTCTCACTGCCCTGCAGCTCATCATCCTCCGCACGATTGAATACTCGCCCGCGATTTCGGGCGCGCAGTTGGCGCGGGATTGCTTTGTAACGCCACAAGCCATGGCTGCAAACATCTCCAAACTCGAAGCGGCCGGGCTCATCGCCCGCAGTAAGGGTGAGGGTCGCGTTCTCGAGGCACATCTCACCGAGAAAGGGCGCGCGATCTTCGATCGTGCCGGGTCGCGCGTCGAGTCGGCGGAACGCTACATCGCCGAGGTTCTGGGCGCCGACACCGTCGACAATCTCGACCGCACGTTACGCGATCTCACCGAATGCTTGCAAAAGAGCGTGGTGGTCACGACGTCGCGCACCTGGGACGTCGACGACGACAGCTAACGCGCCGCACGCGCGGCGACCCACGCCCGTATCGCGGGAATCTTGGCGTTGAGATAGTTGAGATACCCACCGCCCGATAGAAAGGTCTTCCGCAGCGGATCGAGAGCGAAGGCGAAGCGCTCGCCGCTCGCAGTGACGACCGCTTCGTTGTCCACCTCGATCTCAAGCGTGGCGCTCGCCGCGCACGCCGCCACCTCAGACGCCTCCAGCATTATCGGCACGATCCCGTTGTTGTAAGCGTTCTCGAGAAAGATTCGCGCGAAACTCAACGCGATCACCGCACGAAAGCCTCGCTCCCGAAGTGCCCACGCGGCGTGTTCCCGCGAACTTCCGCAGCCGAAATCTGCACCCGCAACGACGATCGACGCATCCGGCACGGCAGCGAGACGTGCGGCCAATTCCGGATGACCGCTGAAAAGATATTTGCCAAGGCCTCCGGGCTCAATCACCGTCAAGTGTCGCGCCGGAATGATCTGGTCGGTGTCTATGCCGTCAAACGGCAGCGCCAGAACCTTGCCGTCTATGCGCATACCGCGTCTCCCGTGAATGCTGCCAGCTGCACCGGCGTCGGAATACGACCGAGAATCGCGGCCGCAGCGGCGACCACGGGCGAGGCGAGATGCACGCGACCGCCGGCACCCATGCGTCCAGGGAAATTCCGGTTCGAGGTCGAGACGCAGCGCATACCTTTGGCCAGCACGCCCATCGACATACCAAGGCACGGTCCGCACGATGCGTGCGTCCAGAGTGCACCTGCGTCTTGGAAGATGTCGTGCAGCCCTTCGCTCTCGGCGGCGCGTTTGACCGCCTGCGATCCGGGCGTGACGATCGTCGGCACGCTCACCCGCCGTCCGCGCAACACTTCCGCCGCGACGCGTAGATCGTGAAGGCGCGAGTTGGTACACGACCCAATGAAAACTTGATCGATCTCGAACGCATCAAGCGCTTCGCCGGAACGTAAGCCCATGTAGCCGAGCGCGTCGCCGTTAGCGTTCTCGGGAACGTTTTCGCCGAGCGGCACGGACTGCGCCGGATTTACTCCCCAGGTCACGAGCGGAACGATGTGCGCGGCGTCGATCTCGATAATTTTGGCATAAACGCTCTCGCCACCGGCATAAGAATACCAGCGCTCCTCGTGAGCAAACGACTCGCCGCGATCGTGCAAGTAGGCCCGGGTCGTCGCGTCCGGTCGCACCAGACCCGTGGTCGCTCCCGCCTCGATTGCCATATTGCACAGCGTCATGCGTTCACCCATCGACATACCGTTGACGGTGCTACCGCAGTACTCGATTGCGAATCCGCGCGCGCCGTCGGCTCCGAGCGCGCGCACCACGGTCAGTGCAACGTCTTTGGCAGTTGCGGGCGCGCGCAGTTTCCCCTCGATATGCACGCGCATGACCTTTGGGCGTTTGACGACGACGCATCCGGCGAGCATGGCACCGGCCTGCGCAGTCGTGCCTACGCCGAAGGCGATCGCGCCAAACGCCCCGAGCGTACAGGTGTGGCTATCACCGCAGGCGAGCGTCATGCCCGGGCGAACCAAGCCGCGCTCGGGCACGAGCACGTGGCAAATGCCGTTGTCACCGACGTCGTAGAGACGAATGCCGTGGCGCTTCGCCCAGGTGCGCAGGTGCCGCGCCTGTTCCGCGGTTGCCGCATCGTTGGCCGGCGACACATGATCGTTGACCGCCACGATCGCACTGGGATCGTACAGCCGATCGTCGAACTCGCGCTCGATTTGAATTGCGCCGGGCGGGGTGGTGATTTCGTGCGCAACGACACGATCGATGAAGAACAGGTCGTTACCATCAGGCAGCGACTCCACCACGTGCGCTTCCCACAGCGCGTCGAAGTAGGTGGCGCTCACGATGCACACTCCGCGAGCGCGGAACCTGCGGCAAGTGCAAGCAGATCCGCATCGCCGACACTCGCTTGTCGCGCAGCGAGACGATCGAAGGCTCGGGCGAACCGGCGCCGTCCCTCCTCGTCGAAGCTCAAGCCGAGCGCGCCCGCACGCGCGAAGAGTGCGTGACGGCCTGAATTTCGCCCAAGCGTGAGCGTCGACGCGCGTCCGACCGCGCGCGGATCGACAATCTCGTAGGTCGACCGTTCCTTTAGAACGCCGTCCTGGTGAATACCGGACTCGTGCGCGAACGCGTTTGCGCCGACCACCGCCTTATTTTTTTGGACCGGCATGCGCGTGCCGCGCGCGACCGTCTTCGAAATGTGTTGTAGGTTCGCGGTGTTAAAGCGCGTGGCCGCACCGAACACATCCGCGCGCGTTTGCAGGGCGATGACGATTTCCTCGAGCGCGCAGTTTCCGGCGCGTTCGCCGATGCCGTTGATCGTGCACTCCACCTGGCGCGCACCGGCCCGCACGGCGGCAAGCGCGTTGGCCGTTGCCATGCCGAGGTCATCGTGCGTGTGCACGCTGATCCGTATCCGCTCGACGCCGATAATGTGCGCTCGAAGATAGCCGATCAACGCCTCCATCTCGGCCGGCGTGATGTAGCCGACGGTGTCGGGGACGTTGATCGTCGTCGCGCCGGCGGCGACGGCCGCCGAAAAGATCTGCGCCAAGAAGACCGGATCGGAGCGCGTCGCGTCTTCGGCCGAGAATTCCACGTCGTCACAGTACGTACGCGCGCGGCGAACCGCGTCGGTGGCCATCTCGAGGGCACGGCCGGTGCTGATCCCGAGCTTGTGACGCAGATGCACGGGAGAAGTCGCAATAAAGACGTGAATGCGAGGACGGCGCGCAGCGGTCACGGCGCCGGCAGCCGCCTCGACGTCCTCTTGCGTGCAGCGCGCGAGCGCGGCCACGCGCGCATGCCGCGTTCGCTTGGCGATTGCCTTGACGCTCGCGAATGAGACCTCATTCGAAATCGGGAAGCCGGCTTCGATCGTGTCGACCCCGGCCTCGTCGAGCAAACGCGCGATCGTAAGTCGAGTGGAGGCCGTCATCGCAGCTCCGGGCGATTGCTCGCCGTCGCGCAGCGTGGTATCGAAGATCTCGACGGTTTCCATGACGGCCTCCTTTTTAAGTCAGCGCGCGTACTCGACCCAGTCGGCGCGACGCGGATCCGCGCCGCGTACCGCCTGCACGTAGGCACGTTGCAGTAGGGTCGTTACCGGGCGCGCAGACGGTAACGTGTAATCGTCGATACAAAGAATCGGCACCACCTCGGCTGCGGTGCCGGTGAGAAAGACCTCGTCGGCAACAAAGAGATCAGCCGGCGTAATCCGGCCGACCTCGACGTCGATGCCGCGATCGCGTGCGAGCTGGACCACCGAGTCTTGGGTGATGCCTTCGAGCACGTCGGCACTTGCGTCGTTGGTGCGAAGGCGACCGTTCTTGACGACGAAGATGTTCTCGCCCGTGCCCTCGGCGACGTCGCCTCGATCGTTGAGCAAGATGGCCTCGTCGAAGCCACGGCGCTGCGCATCTTGCAGAGCGAGGATCGAGTTCATGTAGTGTCCGCAGGCCTTTACCGTCGAGGGCATCGAGCGCGAGGACGTCTTTTGCCAAGGCGACATCGTCACACGCACGCCTTCGGCCTCGCCGAGCAGCGAACCGGAGAGTGGTTTGAGCGCGACCAGCACGTGCGTCGGACAGCTGAACGCGGGCGCGAGCGAAATGCCCTTCTCGCCAAAATACGCGAGTGGACGGATGTAACCCGAGGTGAACCCGTTGGCATGCAGCGTGTCGAAGATCGCCGTAGTGAGCGTCTCGATATCATAGGGAATGTCGAGCCCGTAGACGTTCGCGGAAACGAAGAAGCGCTCGAGGTGATCGTGCAATCGAAAGACGCCGGTACCCCGCGAGGTCTCGTAGGCACGAATCCCTTCGAAGACACCCGAACCATAGTGCAGCGCATGGGTGAAGGGACGCACCGCAATCTCATCGGCATCGGCGAGTGCCCCGTCAAACCACATGCGCTCGCGCACTGCAGCTCGGGCAATCACGAACACACCTCCGTCGTTGTCACCGCGCCGTGTGCGGCAGAGCCGACGGTCGCGGCATATTTGGAAAAGACGCCGCCACGATAGTGCGGCTCGGGCGCGCGCCAGGCGCGCAACCGCTCGGCGATCACGCCCGCCGGGACCGCGAGATCGAGGGTGCGCGCCTCAACGTCGATCACGATCTCGTCCCCGTCGCGCACCGCCGCAAGCGGTCCGCCGACTGCCGCCTCCGGCGCGACGTGACCGATCATCAGTCCGCGTGTCCCGCCGCTGAAACGGCCGTCGGTCACCAATGCAACGCTTTCGCCCAGGCCCGCACCAACGATTGCGCTGGTCACGCTGAGCATCTCGCGCATCCCGGGACCACCTTTGGGTCCTTCGTAGGCGATTACCACCACGTCGCCGGGCGCGATGGTATCGTCGAGAATCGCTTGCATCGCTGTTTCTTCCGAATTGAAGACACGCGCTGGACCGCGATGAGAGAGCCGCTCGGAACCCGCAATTTTCACGACCGCTCCCGACGGCGCGAGATTGCCCTTGAGGATCACCAGGCCGCCGTGCGGTTTGAACGGATGCTCGGCGGTTGCGATTACCACTTGTCCCGGCGTTTCAACCGCGCTCTCGACTTCCGCCGCAAAACTCCGGCCGGTCGCCGTGATAACCGTCGTATCAACCAGATGTCCGTCGGCTAAGCGCTTACCGAGCAGCTGCGTGCCGCCGGCCGCGTCGACGTCGAGTGCAACATATTTGCCGCCCGGACGCAGATCGGCGATGATCGGCGTGCGCCGGCTCACCGTGTCAAACTCCTCGATCGTTAGCTTCGTCCCCGCTTCGTGGGCAATCGCGAGCAGATGCAGCACGCTGTTGGTAGAACCGCCGGTTGCCGCGGCAGCGGCAATGGCATTCAAAAACGACGCCCGCGTGAGCACATCGCGCGGGCGTATATTCTTCGCCAGCAAGTCCATGACGATGACGCCCGCATCATGTGCCCATTGCTCGCGGCGTTTCGACGTTGCACCCGGACTTGCGCTCCCGATCGGCGACAGCCCTAGGTATTCCATTGCCATCGCCATCGTGTTGGCGGTGTACTGACCGCCGCACGCACCGGGCCCCGGACAGGCGTGATCTTCGATCGCCTTGAGGCGAGCGTCGTCGATCGTGCCGCGCGCGTGCGCCCCAATCGCCTCGAAGACATCGACGATCGTCAAATCCTTGCCGTCGAGTTTTCCCGGCGCGATCGATCCGCCGTAGATGATAACGGACGGCAGATTCAAGCGCGCGAAGGCCATGGCGGTACCGGGAATAGTCTTATCGCACCCGACCAAACCAACCATCGCGTCAAAGTAATGCGAGCGCCCGACGAGTTCGATCGAATCGGCGATCACCTCGCGGCTGACCAGCGATCCTTTCATTCCGGCCGTACCCATGGTGATGCCGTCGCTGATCGCAATCGTGTTGAATTCCATCGGCGTCCCGCCCGCCTCGCGCACGCCCTCTTTGACGCGTTCGGCAAGCTCGCGCAGATGATACCCGCACGGCATCGTCTCAACCCAGGTGTTGGCGATACCGACCAGCGGTTTGCGAAGGTCGTCATCGGTAAACCCGTTAGCTTTGAACATTGCGCGAGCCGCCGCCCGCGTTGCACCCTGGGTGAGAATGTGACTCAGCATACGCGGAATTTCATATCCTCATCGACCCCCGCCTGCGCCGCGCCCGCCGCTACCGGCTGCTTCTCGCGCATCCACGGCATCAGCGAACGCAACGTGGCACCAATGCGCTCGATCGGATGCGCGTCGGACTTCTGCTTGTAGTCGTTGAAGCGCGGCTTGCCGGCGGCGTGCTCGGCGACCCATTCCTGCGCAAAGGCGCCGCTTTGAATTTCCTTGAGGATCGTGCGCATGGCGGCCTTCGATTCCTCGCCGATGACCCGCGGGCCGCGCGTGTAGTCGCCGAACTGCGCCGTGTTGCTGATGCCGTCGCGCATGCCTTCGATGCCGCGTGCGTAGAGCAGATCGACGATCAGCTTCATCTCGTGCATGCACTCGAAGTACGCCATCTCCGGGGCGTAGCCGGCGTCGGTGAGCGTCTCGAAGCCGGCGGTAATCAGCGATGTGAGCCCACCGCACAAGACCGCCTGCTCGCCAAAAAGATCGGTCTCCGTCTCTTCACGGAACGTGGTTTCGAGAATGCCCGCGCGACCTGCGCCGATGCCTGCCGCATACGCCAGCGCAACCGCGCGCGTGTCGCCGCGCGGATCCTGGTGCACCGCGATCAGCGCGGGCACGCCGCGTCCCGCTTCGTATTCCGTGCGCACCAACGAACCCGGGCCCTTCGGCGCAACCATGAACACATTGACCGTCTTGGCCGGGACGACCGTACCGAAGTGGATCGAGAAGCCGTGCGCAAACGCAAGGTAGGCACCGGGATTGAGGTGCTCGTGTATCGCGCGCATATAGAGCGCGCCATGTTCTTCGTCGGGCGCGAGCACCATGACGACGTCGGCAATCGAGACGGCGTGTTCGACCGTCTGTACGTCGATGCGATCGCGCCGTGCTTGCTCGAAGGATTGCGAGCCCTGGCGTAATCCGACGACGACGCGGTGTCCCGATTCGTGCAGATTGAGCGCGTGGGCGCGGCCTTGACTGCCGTAACCGATGACTGCGATCGTCTTGCCGTGGAGGGCGCTCGCGTCGGTGTCCTGGTCGTAGAGGGCGTTCATTCCATGGTCTCCCTGTCGTCATCGAGGAGTTTGGTGATTTGGGCATCGAGCCGGCGCAGTGCATCGCCGGGGCCCGCAAATGCGAACTCCATGCAATAGGCAGCGCCGGTGTGGCGAGCTGCAACGGTTGTATACGTGCAGCCGAACCGGTGAGCGAGGTGAATAATGCGGGCAAGAATTCGTCCGTCGTTGGCGGTCACGGTTCTCACGCTGGAACCGCCTCCATCAAATCGTCGACGCCCTTGCCGGCCGGGATGATAGGCCACACGTTTTCGTGCGGATAGCACGCGCAGTGCAATAGCATTGGTCCGGGCGATTCGAGCATTCGTTGTATCGCAGGGCCGATCGCGTTAGCATTGTCGACCAATCGCGCTTCGATGCCGTAGGCCCGCGCGATCGTCGTGAACTCCGGATTGTCCGGGAGCGCCGTCGCTGAATAGCGGCCATTGTAAAAGAGTTCTTGCCATTGCCGCACCATGCCGAGGTTACGGTTGTCGAGGAGCACGATCTTCACCGGCAGCTCGTGGCGGCGAAGTGTCGCGAGCTCAGCCATCGACATTTGGAATCCGCCGTCGCCCACGATCGCGAGCACCATGCGTCCCGGATGCGCCATCTGCGCACCCATGGCTGCGGGAAGGCCGAAGCCCATCGAGCCGAGCCCGCCGGAGGTGAGGAAGTGCTGCGGATGACTCGCGCGCACGCGCTGTGCCGCCCACATTTGGTGCTGACCGACGTCGGTGGCGACGATGGCATCGTCGGGTAACGCTGCGAAGAGAGCGTCGAGGAAATCGGTTGCGGAGAGATGATCGTGGCGCGTGTCGTCGCGCGGCAACTGCTCTTGCGGGGCGCACGCCGCCTCGCGCCACGATTCGAACGACGGCAGGCTGACGCGTGCGAGACGATGATCGAGCGCGACCAGCGTTTCGCGCAAGTCGCCGTGCAGCGTGATCTGCGCGCGCACGACCTTGTTGAACTCGGCCCGATCGATATCAGCGTGCACGATCGTGTGCGCGTTGGGCGCGAATTTGGCCGGATCACCGGTCACGCGATCGTCGAAGCGCATACCGAGCGCAACGAGCACGTCGGCTTTGGCTACCGCGAGATTCGCGCGCTTCCAGCCGTGCATGCCGGTCATGCCGAGGAACGCCGGATCGCCCGGATCGGCACAACCGAGGCCATGCAACGTCGATACGATCGGGGCGCCGATATGCGCGGCGAGCGCGCGGAAGATTTCCGTTGCGCCCGACCAGCGAGCACCGCCGCCCACGATCAGGAGCGGGCGCTCCGCCCCCGCAAGCGCGGCAACCGCGGCGTCGAGCGACCGCGCATCGGCACGTGGGCGATCGCGTTGCGCGGGGGACTCCGTCGCCGCGCTTATCTGCTGCGCCTCCATTGCGCGAAGCACGTCGGTGGGAAGGTCGACGAGCACCGGACCCGGGCGATCTCCCGTCGCCAAACGGAACGCCGCGCGTAGCACCGGTTCGATCTGTTCGATCGAGCGCACGACGATGTTGCGTTTGGTCACTTGGTGCGTAATGGCCGCCACGTCGACTTCCTGAAACGCATCGGTGCCCATCACCGTCGTGCGCACCTGGCCGGTGAGCGCGACCAGCGGAACGTTGTCCATCATCGCGTCGACGATCCCAGTGATCAGGTTTGTCGCGCCCGGCCCGGACGTTGCAATGCACACACCCGGACGTCCGGTCGAACGCGCGAAGCCGCTGGCGGCAAAGACGGCCGCGGCCTCATGCCGTACGAGCACGTGCGCAATACGATGATCGTAGAGTGCATCGTAAAGGGGCATGATCGCACCGCCCGGATAGCCGAACACCGTTTCGACTCCCAGACTCTCGAGTGTATCGAGAACGATCGCTGCGCCCGTGCGCATGTGCACGATTGCCTCCGGCTCTAAGAAAACAAGAGGCCCCGCCGAACCGGCGGGGCCTCTTGCTAGTTGCGTTTTCGCTAACCTCTACGCAGTAGCCAATCCCAACCGGTTCGATGACGAACGGCTAATAAGGGCGAGGACTACGAGGAGGAGTGCGGTCAAAATCATGTTCCCGAACCCTACCATGGGCCGATTGGGACTGTCAAGCGTAGCGCCGCCCACGCCACATCACTCCGCCGCGCGCGTGCTGCACGATCGAGGTGAGAAAAATCGCGACGACGAGTGTAATACCGATTGGTAGGGACCACGACGATGTGGCCCCTAGTCCCAGGCGTCGCATGCCGGGCGACACACCCACGATCGCGCAAAGCATTGCAAGCGCGAGCACAGCGGCCGCGATCTGCGCATGCGTGGTGAACGCAATGACGAGGGCGATCGGCGTAATCGGCGCTACGCAGGCCAGCAAGAGGATCCCGATTGCCGCGAAGAGCCCTTGATCGCGAGCTCCGACCCAGAAATTCTTGACGAAGCCCTGCCAAAGCTCGCGAAACGATCGGTACATCCGCACCCGCACGAGGCCGCTGCCGTTGACTAACGCGGTCCGAAAGCGACCGTCGCCCTTAAAACGGCGCGCGAGCTCAAGATCTTCCGCGATCTCGTTTCGAACCGCTTCGTGGCCACCGATACCGTCGTAGGCGAGGCGCGAAGCCAGGATATACTGACCGTTGAACAACGCATTCTCGCGCGCCGGGTCGTTGATCGCCCGCAGCGACCCGATCGCGAATGCGATCGTCCAGAGGACGCTTGGGAGAAAGAGCCACTCCGCCGGCGTACGCATGATCTGATCGGTGAGCACGCTGAGCACGTCGAGGTCGTGTGCGCGCACATAGGCCATCGATGCGCTCAAGGCGCCGGGTTCGTGGATCGTGTCGGCGTCGGTGAAGAGCAGCCAATCGCCGGCGGCGTACCGCGCGCCCTGGTCGAGTGCCCACGGTTTACCGACCCAATCCGGCGGGAGTGCCTCGCCGGTAATCAACCGTAGGCGCGATTCATCACCGGCGATTCTCTCGACAATCGACGCGGTCGCGTCTTCGGAGCGATCGTCGACCACGATCACCTCGAGATTCGGATAGTCTTGCGCGAGAAGCGAACGCACGCACCGCTCGATCTGCCGCGCTTCGTTGCGCGCCGGCACGATAATACTGATTCTCGGCGCCGTCGCGACCTTCGGTGGCGGCACGGGCTCGAGAGCGAAGCGCGAATTGAACGCGATGTACTGGCTGCGAAACGCGAAGGCGAGGTTGATGAACACGAGCAGGGCGACTATCGCCGCCCAAAGATACGTCACTCGAAGATCCGCAAAATCGGAATAACGCGATCGAGTCTCACGGTCATTGCGGTCCCTTCCATTGGCTGGTCGATTCCGGCGCCGCTTGTCGTCAACCCCCTGACCTGGGATGGAGAGCGGTTGGGGCGCTTCGATGGTGCCGACCGCCGATCTGATACACCGCGCGGCTCCGGGTTCGATCCCCGGGCGTTCCAGTCGCAACGGTTTCACCCATCGTTGCGAAGTCGTCTCCGGTGTGCTAGCGTCGTCAATGTATCAGGTCGGCAGTTCCCATCGAAGCGCACGAAGCGCCGCAGTAATGCGGCGCTTCGTCATTATCGCAAGGCTCTGTTTGCCGGCGCACTGAAGAGCACCCGGATGTCTCGCGAGGTCCACGTCTATTCGCATTCGTCGCCCCTTGCCCAGTGGCGGCAGATCGTTGAAATTGCGGCACTGGTCATCGCCGCGATTTGGGCCTTCTATCAGTTTGTGTATAAAGAGCGCATCAAGCCCGCCTCGGAAGCCCCGAATCTGCAGATCTTGCGCTCGATTGCGCATGAGGCGCTTCCGCGGAGCAAAGAGCTCGTCACGGTCAGCATAACGCTGAAGAACGTTGGAGTTGCGCCCGTGGCGATGGGCGGTCTCATCGTAAACGCCTACGGGATCCGGTACAGCGATCGAACGAGCGACGCCGCTCCGGCCGAACGCACAACCGGTCTGCGGACAGGGAACTACGGGCTCGTTGACTCCGAGCCGGTTCTTCTCTACACCTATTCCGCGGTCTGGGTCCCGCTCGGCTCGCAACGTCCGTTTGTCGTCTTACCGCAGGACACGTTCACGATTCCGATGTCCTTCGTGATTCACGGCGGCACGTACGATACGTTGCGCCTAACTCTCGCCCGCTGCGATCAGCGCGCCGACAGCACGCTGGTCACCCAGTATACGCCGCGACTCATGAAAGACGGGGGGTTCGACGCGGCCTCGATGATTGCAGAAAATAACGCCCATCCGGGTCTTGAGTGCGGCGGAACATTGTATACCGGTGGAGAGTTCGCGCTCTAACGCGCATTCGCGTCAGTGGCCGATTCTAAGCGTCTTCGGCGTCCGACAGCTTGCGCTGTGCTCGCCGTTTCGCAACCTTTTCATCGACGATCGCTGTATGTTCGCGCTCGACGACCTCTTCGAGGCGACGTTGCATCTCAAAATCAAAGCCGAATACCATAAGTGGCATACCTATCTCGCCATCCGCCTCGTCACCGAGCCACGTTAGCTGCTCCTGGAACGGTCGCAAAAGCCTGTGCACGAAATTAAGGGCGACCCACAGCGCCTGCATCGCATCGACGCCGTGCACGTCGACCTCGATCGGATCCGGAAGCCCCTCGACTTCGACGCGGCAGTCATACTCGCCAGGAATACTATGCGCCTCGCACAACTGCGGGGCCCAGACGCGCGCGACGACCTCAACAGTTTCACCACCGGTGAAACGTTTGAATCGACGTTCGCAAAGCGGATCGCCCATCGCGGGATGTGTTAGATACGCTTCCCTCGACTCCGCTTCGCTACGCTCGGGATTGTCATCGGCGTGTCAGCGCGTGATGGAGAGGCGCTGGGGCGCTTCGATGGCGTCGACCGCCGGTCTGATACTCCGTGCGGCACCGGGTTCGATTCCCGGGCGCTCCAGCCGCGACGGCCCCACCCGCCGTTGCGAAGTCGTGGACGATGTGCTATCGTCGGTTTCGTATCAGGCCGGCAGTCACCATCGAAACGCACGAGGCGTCGCAGTAATGCGGCGCCTCGTTCAGTCAACGCTATGTGCTCGGCCATTCGTCGCCGAATCTCAAGCCTATGGAGATCGGATCCAAGCTGAAACCAAGCGCTGCTCCTTTGATCGCAGTCTTCCTCTGGCTAGCAAGCGCAAACCCCGCGCAGTCACAAACAATCCCAAAGACAATATTGGGAACGTGGATCGTCATTCGTGTAATCCCTACAAGCCTTTCGTGCTGGGATAACGCTCAGACAAAAACGTTGCTTCGTACAGAGATCGAATACCCACCAGAGGTTTTCCGGTGGAAAAACATCGTCACGAAGCGTCCGGTTGCCAAGACCACGGTGATTACGGCCCGGCAATTCCATGATCAGCAATCAGGTCAAGGACACGACAGCTCTCAAGTAACGTTCCGAGGGTTGGGGATCAAGGCGAACAAAGTCGCTGAGATCGCCATCCAGCATGCGCCCGCGAACATCACCGGCGGAACGACGGAGATTCCGGGCGATACGGTCTTGGTAAAGGACGCGAACACGCTAATCTTCGCCGCTTGCAATGTCTACTTCGAGGCGAGACGCGTCGACCATTAGCGCGCGTCACACGCGGGGCTGAACAGGCGATTTTTCATACTTCGGTTGTGTTTCGGCGCGCAATTGGCCGCAGGCGGCGGCGATGTCGCGGCCCATGTTCTTGCGAACGGTCGTCGGCACACCGGCCTTGTCGAGTACGGCGGCAAATTCCCAAATGCGCGGGTCCGGCGTTCCCGCGAACGGGCCATCGGGCGTAGTGTTGTAGGGAATCAGGTTGACGTGATAGAGCTTGCCGCGCATGAGCTCGGCGAGCTCGCGCGCGCACTCCGGTGAATCGTTGACGCCTTCGAGCATTACGTACTCGAAGAACACTTTACGATTCGTCTTCGCGACGTACCGTTCGCACGCCGCCATCAGTTCTTCGAGTGAAAATTTGCGATTGACCGGCATGAATCCACTGCGCACCCGATCGTTCGGCGCATGCAGGGAGATCGCGAGGTTGACCTGCAGCCCTTCATCGGCGAAGCGATCGATCTTGTCGACCAAGCCAACGGTCGAAATGGTAATGTGGCGATGCCCGAGGCCAAGGCCGTGCGGATCGTGGAGCAGCGCCACTGCGCCCATCACGGCATCGTAGTTGTGGAATGGTTCGCCCATGCCCATGAAGACGACGTTGGTGATGCGCTTGTTGCGTGTCGCGAGTTCGCGTGCGAAGTAGCGCGCCTGATCGAAGATCTCGCGCGAGGTCAAATTGCGCGTGAATCCGGCTTGTCCCGTCGAGCAGAACGCGCAGGCAAAGGCGCAGCCGGCCTGCGAAGAGATGCAGACGGTTGTGCGATCGCCGTAGTGTTCCATCAGGACCGCTTCGACTTCGTTGCCGTCGTGCAGTCGAAACAGTCCCTTCGTCGTTTGCGCGTCGTTCGAGCGCTGCACCACGACCGGCTCGACCGAAGAAAACGAAAATCCCCGCTGCTCGAGTGTCTCACGCAACTCTTTCGGCAGCGTCGTCACCTCGCCGATGGCGCCGAGGAGCTCCTTGTTCGCGGCGCGATAGATCTGCTTGAGGCGATAGTTCTTGAGGTCGAGCGCGCGCGTAAGATCATCCGCATCGGCAAAGCCGATGGCACGCGCAACATCGTCGAACCAAATGGTCTGGGCGTCCATAGCGCCCCATTATATCAGAAGAGGCTCGCTTGCTCCGGCGTTTGGGCGAGCGGCTCGAGGACCTCGTCGATCTTCGTGCGCACCGCCTTGAGATCGGCCCAGACCATCCGTTTGACCGCCGTGAGTTCCCCGCCGGTCTGACGCAAGACGTACGCGGGGTGGAACGTCACCATCAACGGGATACCGGCCGGCCCTTCGTACCAGCGTCCGCGCATCTTGGTGATTTGAAAATCGCGTCCGAGAAACGACTTTGCAGCCGGCGCACCCAGCGCCATGATGACTCGCGGACGAATGATGTCGATCTGCTCGTCGAGGAACGGCCGGCAATTCGCCATCTCGAGCAGGTCCGGCGCACGATTTTTCGGTCCACGCGGACCCGGCATCGTCGGGCGGCATTTCACCGTATTGCAGATGTAGACGTCTTCGCGGGCAAACCCGATCGCGGCGAGCATCTTGTCGAGCAGTTGCCCGGCGCGCCCGACGAACGGGCGTCCGAGCAGGTCTTCGGTTTCGCCCGGACCCTCGCCGATCACCATCAAACTCGCGCACGGATCGCCTTCACCGTAGACGTTGTTGCGACGCTGCGCCCCGATTTCGCACTTGCGACAACCGGCGGCAAGTCCGGCAGCCTGCGCTAAGAGACGCTCGCGCAGCGCGCGCTCTTCAAGCATCGCCCGGACCGTTGGGGACCGCCAGGACTGCCTCGCCGAAGGCCACGATCTTGCACGAGCCGTCGGGACTTTCGCTGACGTGAAAGCTCAAACCGATAACCGCGTTTGCCCCCAGATGATTCGCGCGCTGGTAGATCCCCTCGAGCGCTTCGCCGCGCAGTTGTTCCGCGTCACTCACAAACTCGCCGGGCGCCACGCCGATCAACATACCGAGGCTACGAAATGTCGCGCGTAGCCGATTGCGCGGGCGCGTCGCGATGCCCGAGACGTAGCCGTACCGTTTAACAATCCGATAACCTTCGAGTTCATCGAAGGTGACGACGGCCTCGGGCGCGATCACCACGGCTCGTCCGCGGCAGGCGCTGGGACCGTCCAAGCGGTAAACATGGCAGCCGTCATGACGCAGACTTCCCCATCCGTGCTCGTGATCCGCCTCGACGCGATCGGCGACGCACTTGCGCTCACGCCATTACTCGCCGAGCTGCGAAAACGCGCGATACGGGTCGATGTCGTGCTGCGTGCCGTCAACGCCGAGATCTTCTCTTTGCGCGCAACGCGCACGGTCTACCTTGCACCGTTTGCTCTGCGGTCGTCGACGACGGCGAACCGTCAAGCTATTGCCACTTTTGGGGCTCGCCTGCGCAAGAGCTCGTACAGCGACGTCTTGGTCGCAACCGAAGATCCCGGCGGGTATCGCTTGGCGCAAACCGTCGGCGCGCCGCAACGCGTCGGCTTCGTAAACGGCTGGGGCAAACCGTTCAAAACGCTCTGGGCGCGCTCGATGCTCACGCGCGCGGTCGTACGTAGCGCCGGTCTCGATCCAAAGGCGCCCCATGAATGCGAGGTCATGTGGGAACTGGGCGCGTCGCTCGTCGACGGCGACCCGATCCCACGCGATCCCCACGTACTGCGCCCGCTCATTCTCGATAGCGACGTCCCGCGCGGTCAACGCATCGCGTTCCAGGTGAGCGATAAGTGGGAACGACTCGGCATGGACTTCACCCAAGTCGTGCGCGCGCTCAACGCTGCCGCGCAGTTCGGCACGATACACGCTATCGCTTCCGCGAGCGAAGGCGAGTACGCGCAACGTATCGCGGACGCTGCGCAGGTCCACGTCGAACGCTACGCGTCGCTCGTGCCATGGAAAGAAGCCATCGCCGGCGCTGCGGCGCTCGTTGCCCCTGATAGTGGAGCCATTCACCTCGCAGGTATGGTCGGAACACCGACGGTCGCCGTGTACGCGCCGATTCGCGATCTCGATTTACAAATCGCACGGTGGGCGCCGTGGGCCGCCCCCTATCGCTCGGTCAGCGCCGAAGGCGCGTGGTCGAACGAAGTCATGACCAGCCTGCGCGAGCTCCTCGCCGGCTAAGGACACGTTCCGCTGCGCCGATACAGCTCGATGCCGCCGGTTTTGCGTACAAGGGTGTAGGCGCGGGCGTCAGCGAGGCGCGCAAACGCTGCACCGTATTCTTGCAAGCGTGGAGAGTCGGGAAAGTCTCGATCGATCAGTACAAAGCATGCATCGATCGTCGTGCTCGGATTCTCGGGAAGCAGCGTCGCATTTGGATCGTCGAGCGCGAGATGCGTGTAGGCTTCCTCTTGGGTCGCGATCGAGGCATTGGCCGGAAGTGATGCGAGCACGGCATCCAACGTGACATCGCGCGGTGCGCGTGTGTGGAGATTGAGCCCGGGGTGCAACGGGTTGGCGATCGCGAGTTCGAGCACGCACAGCACCACGCATGACCACAACCAGCGCATCGTCGAACGCCCCGCCGGCAGCTTGCGCACCGCAAACGCGAACGCGACCAGTACGTATCCGAGCCACGCGCCGCTGTAGTGGGTTCCGAGCGTGAATGTCGTGGACATGCGCGAGAGCAGTACTTCGGCCAGCGGTGGAACCGCGAGCCATATGAAACGCGAGCGCAACGGCAAGAAGCCGAGCGGCGCGAAGGCAAGTACGAAAAAGCCGAGGCGCTCGAGCAGCCCTAACGGGAACAGTGCTCGAACATCGGCCGCGCTCCAATCATAGAAGCGCGTCGGTGACCAGTGCGCGCTCGCCACGTTGTGCGGCTGAATTTTGAAAAAGAAGGCGCAAACCGTGATGAAAGCGATCGCTACGATGCCGAGCGCGACACGGCCGGCCCATGTGCCGCGAAAGCGCCACGCCCCGGCAGCGCCGGTCAAACCAACGAAAATTGCCTGGTCCTCTTTCACGCCGATCGCAAATAGCGCCAATGCCGCCGCCGCGTACACGTAACCCGAGTCGAACGCCCACATCATCCAGACTAGCGCGGCGGGTGCAAATGCGTTCTCGTGAAAATCGACAAAGGCAAGACCAGCAAGCGCAGGATAGAGCGCGACGATCAGCGCGCACCATCGGGCGACTGTTTTTCCTGCGCGGCCCACCACCATCGCGTAGACGGGTGGGATGACGAGCGCGCAGGCAACCGACTGCAATGCGATCAGCGCGACCGGCGAGCGCCACAGCCAGACCACGATCCCGGCAAGATAGAGTATCGGCGAAAAGTGAAAGGCCCAATGGCTTCCCTCGATCGTGTTGCAGAAACATCCAAACGCACTGGCGGCCGTCTGCGCAAAGATCCCGAAATCGACGAAATTGCGATGTGCGTTATAGCGAATCGTTCCAAGCAGCGTAAACAGCGCGGCATAGAGCAGCGCGACGATCCAAGGGAAGCGGTTACGCACGGCTGGATTGCAGGTAGGCCCAGATGAACGGGTCCACATCGCCGTCGAGCACGCCCTGCGCGTTGCCGGTCTCGACGTTCGTTCGATGATCCTTGATCAACTGATATGGCTGCAAAACATACGACCGGATCTGCGAGCCCCACTCATTGGCGGCACGCTCGCCGCGCAACGCCGATAGCTTGGCGTCACGCTCCTCGATCGAACGCTGCACAAGCTTTGCGCGCAGAATGCTCATCGCAACGTCGCGGTTCTGCGCCTGGGACCGTTCTTGCTGCGACGCCACGATGATGCCCGACGGCTCGTGGATGATGCGCACCGCGGATTCCGTCTTGTTGACGTACTGGCCGCCCGCCCCGCCCGCCTTGAAGGTTTCGATGCGCAAATCGTCCGGCTTAATCTCGACGCCGGAGGCTTCATCGGCTTCGATTTCCGGAATAATGTCGACGGCCGAGAACGACGTATGCCGGCGATGCGCGGCATCGAACGGTGAGAGCCGCACGAGCCGGTGAACGCCACGCTCGCTCTGGAGCATGCCGTAGGCGTTGCGGCCGCGCACGAAAAATGTCACCGATTTGAGTCCGGCTTCTTCCGCTTCGGATTCGTCGACGACCTGGGTCGAGAACCCGCTGCGATCGGCCCAGCGCAAGTACATGCGCAACAGCATCGCGGTCCAATCCGCGGCGTCGACCCCGCCCGCGCCGGCATTGATGCTGACAATCGCCCCGTGCGAATCATACTCACCGTCGAAGTTCGCGGCCATCTCCAGCTCTTCGAGAGCCGCTGCCGCGCGCCGCAAATTCTCGTCGACCTCGCCGTCGACTGCCGGGTCATCGGCGAAGAGCTCGAGGAGTTCGCGCGAATCCGCGAGCGCGCGCTCGACGCCGTCCATTCGCCCGACCTCGTCACGCAGATCGGCAAGTTCTTTCATCGTGCGCTGGGCACGGTCGGGATCACTCCAAAACCCCCCATCGCGCGAATGCAAATCCGACTCGCTGATGCGGCGCGCCTTTCCTACGTAGTCAAAGACGCTCCTTGAGCGCGGTCAGGCGGTCGGTCAGGCGCGTGATGGTGGTTCGATGCGAGTCGCTCATTGCGACACCGGGCATTCTCGCATGGCCGCCCGCACCCTTGCCGCCCGGGCTGCGGCGTGGGATGGAAAGGCGAGCATCCGCGACGGAGGTTATCCCGCATGAGCGTTCAGTGGCCGGAGCGCCCCACCGAATCCAGCTTCCCGTTCCAATCAACCTTCGGCGGAGGCTTCGCCGATTCGGACGAGAGCGGCTCGCTCTACACTTCGGTCTCGAATGGGCTCGATACGATTTCTCGGTTCATGCAGCAGAGCGAAGCGAGTTCGCCGCTAACCATTTTCCAACAATTGGGTTCGATGTTCCAACAACTGTTTGGAAGCGGAAGCTCGAACGACGGCAACGAGCAGTACTACTCGAGCGCATCGGGAGGCTCCGTCGGCGATCCGCATCTCTCGTTCAACGGAAGCACCTGGAACGACATGTCGAGCGAACCCGACCTTCTGCATTCGGATTCAATCCACGGCGGTTACCAACTCTCGACCCAAACGACGGCGCCCAATGCAAACGGCGTGACCTACAACCAGTCGGCAACCGTGACCACCCACGACGGCGCAACGCAGGTGACGTTGAGCAACAACGACTGCGCGACGCTGACCCAAAACGGCATCACGACGAATCTTGCGCCGGGGCAGACCCTGCAACTGGGCAACGAAACCGTGACCCGTAACGCGAACGGTTCGGTGCAAGTGACGTGCGCTAACGCAAACGGTGGCCAAATCACCACCACGATGAGCAGCAACGGACCCGGCGTTGACGTCAGCGTCAGCGCCAACAACGTCGATCTCGGCGGCGCCATGACCAATGGCGCAAACGCAAACGCGTCATCGCCACCCGTCATCCCGGGGCGCCCCGTCATGCGCCGCTACGACGACCCCGTCCAATTCGCATAGGCGGCACCCGCGAACGCCACGAAACATTCGCGCATGACCAGATGCGTCGTGGCGTTGATCGCCGCGTTGATCTCGGCGAGCATCGCGCTGCCCGCAGCAGCCGAGATGCCTCCGCCGCTCCCAAAGAACGACGCGTCGTACAGCGCTGGGTCGCTACAGGTCAGCGTGTATGGACAACCTGGGCATCAGGCGCTGATCTTCATCCCGGGATACGCGCTCGGGCCGTGGGAATTCTCGCGCGAGATCGCCACGTACAGCGCGAGTTACACGGTCTACGCGTTGACACTGCCCGGCTTTGACGGTCGCCGCGGCATCCCCGGACCGTTGTTCCAAATCGTCTCGGCTGATTTTTGGAAATGGCTGGCCGCGCAAAACATCAACAAGCCCATCCTGATCGGGCATAGCCTCGGTGGCACGCTAGCCATCTTGCTCGCCGAGCAGCACAGCGAACGACTCAAGGCGGTCGTTGCGATCGACGGTTTACCGATTCTCCCCGGCGAAGACGTGCTAAGCGAAGCGACCCGGGACAGCAACGCCAAGCAGATGGCAACCGCGATAAATTTTCTTTCAACGTCCTCACAGTTCGCCGACGCCGAAGCGACATATGCACTTCCCGACATGATGCTTTCGGGCAAAGACGTAACCGGCGTATCCAACATGGTCGAACGACACGGCGTCGACATCGGCGCATCGGCGGCCTGGATCCAAGAGGACATGACACTCGATCTGCGGCCCGATCTCAACAAGATCACCGTTCCGTTGGTCGTTATCGCGCCATACGACGACCCCATCGACGCCAAAACATGGCCGACGGCGGACGCGAAGAAGGCCTACTACGCCAAACTTTTGACCGGCGATTCGACGGCCCAGGTGGAAATGATCAGCCCGTCACGGCATTTCGTCATGCTCGACCAGCCGCAGATGCTCGATACAGCGCTCGATGCGTTCTTGAAGGCCGAGTCGACGTAGGGAACCTCGCTTAGGCTGCTCCCGCGCCGTGGCACTTCTTGTACTTCTTGCCGCTGCCGCACGGACACAGCTCGTTGCGCCCGACCTTTGCTTCGGAACGCACGGGCTTTGCCGGTTCGCCGTCGCCAAGATTGGTGTGCAATTGCTGCGGACGTCGCGGCGCACCCGGCGCCGGACCGAGCAACTGCTCCGCCTCGTGTGGTGAGAGCCGCCCCTCCGATGCAGCCTGCGGTACCATAGCGCCGGCAGGAATCGGCTCAAATTGCGGTTGGGTTTGCTGCGCCGCTTCCGGCGGCGGACCATGCTCGATCACGACACGGAAGATACCGCCGATCGCTTCGTCCGCGATGTTATTCTTGAGCGATTCAAAGATTTCGTACGCTTCTTTTTCGTACTCCACGCGCGGATCTTTTTGGCCATATCCGCGTAGACCAATACCGGTCTTGAGGTGATCCATGACGTAGAGATGGTCGACCCACTGCCGGTCGATGATCGGCAACAGCAAGTAACGCTGCTCGACCACGCGCATGATCTGCGGCGTGATCTCGCTCTCTTTCGCCTCGTACGCGGCCACGGCTCGATCGCTCAGTACCCGCCGAATCTCTTCGCGATCCTTACCGGCCAGATCGTCCACCGTCAGACTCGCCTTGATCGGAAAGACCGCTTCGAGCGAATCGAGCATCTCTTGGAGGTCCCATTCGCTCGGATGAGCGTTTTCCGGCGCGTTCTGATCGACGGCTTCATTGACTTTGGCTTCGAGCGACTGCAGCATGAACG
Source organism: Vulcanimicrobiota bacterium (assembly GCA_963703325.1). Lineage (GTDB taxonomy): Bacteria > Vulcanimicrobiota > Vulcanimicrobiia > Vulcanimicrobiales > Vulcanimicrobiaceae > Aquilonibacter. Next base: position 415,364 of record OY969805.1, read on the forward strand.
TCCGTGAATCAAAGCTGCCTTCGAGAATTGCGCGCCGATCGCCATAGATGATCTCGCGCTGCTTGTTCATCACGTCGTCGTACTCAAGGACGTGCTTGCGGATCTCGTAGTTGTGGTTCTCGACCTTGCTCTGCGCGCGCTCGATCGATTTTGAGACCATACCGGATTCGATCGGCTGCTCGTCGGTAAAGCCGAAGCGTTCCATGATGCTGGTTAGACGCTCGCCGCCGAACAGTCGCATCACCTCATCTTCAAGCGAGATGAAAAAGCGCGACGAACCCGGGTCGCCCTGACGGCCCGAGCGGCCGCGAAGCTGGTTATCGATACGGCGCGATTCATGACGTTCGGTGCCGATGATGTGCAAGCCACCGTTCCCGGCGACGGCATCGGCGAGCTTGATGTCGGTACCGCGACCGGCCATATTGGTGGCGATTGTCACTTGCCCGTCTTGACCGGCATCCTTAATGATCTCGGCTTCTTGCTCGTGATACTTCGCATTGAGGACGTTGCACTCGACGCCTTTGCGCCGCAACATCGTGGCGAGCAATTCGCTCTTTTCGATCGAGCGCGTACCAACCAACACCGGGCGTCCCTTATGATGCTCCTCGATGATCTCGTTGACGACGGCGTCGAACTTTGCTTTTTCAGACTTGTAGACGATATCGGGGTTGTCCTTACGCACCATCGGGCGATTAGTCGGGACGACCACGACGTCGAGGCCGTAAATGTCGCGAAATTCGCGCTCTTCCGTCTTCGCGGTACCGGTCATGCCGGCCAAATGATCGTAGAGGCGGAAGAGGTTTTGAAAGGTTATCGTTGCGAGCGTCTGGTCCTCGCCGCGCACTTTGATGCCTTCTTTTGCTTCGATCCCCTGGTGAATACCGTCCGAGTAACGCCGTCCGTGCATTAAGCGTCCGGTGAACTCGTCGACGATGATCACCTCGCCGTCCTTGACGATGTACTGTTGGTCGCGATGGAAGAGATTCCAGGCCTTGAGCGCAGCGTTGAGTTGATGCGCGAGTTCGATGTTGCGCTGATCGTAGAGATTTCCGATGCCGAGCATCTTCTCTACTTTGGCGACGCCGGCTTCGGTGATCGGGACGGCGTGCGCTTTCTCGTCGACCGTGTAGTCGTCGCCCTTCTTTAGGCGAGGAACGATCTGCGCAAATTTTTCGTAGAGTTCGGTCGACTCTTGCGACGGACCGCTGATGATGAGCGGCGTGCGCGCCTCGTCGACCAAAATCGAATCGACTTCGTCGACCAGCGCGAAGTACAATCCGCGCTGCACGAGGTCTTCTACCTGCCACGCCATGTTGTCGCGCAGATAATCGAAGCCGACTTCGTTATTGGTCACGTAGGTGACGTCGCAGGCGTACTGCGCACGGCGTTCGGGCGGTTCCAGGCCATGCTGAATGACCCCGACCGTCAGTCCGAGGAACTGATAGATTTGCCCCATCCACTCGGCGTCGCGCCGCGCCAGGTAGTCGTTGGCCGTGACCAAATGTACGCCGCGCCCCTCGAGCGCGCGCGCATATATCGGCAGTGTGGCGACGAGCGTCTTGCCCTCACCGGTCTTCATCTCGGCGATCCGGCCTTCGAAGAGCACCTGTCCGCCCATGATCTGGACGTCGAAGTGGCGCATGCCGAGCGTGCGCTTGCTGGCCTCGCGGACGACCGCGAAGACTTCCGGCAGCATGGCGTCGAGCGACTCACCCTCGGCCACGCGGGCCCGGAACTCGTCAGTCTTAGCGCGCAGCTCCGCGTCGGAAAGCGCTACGGTCTCCGGCTCGAGCGCGTTGACGCGCTCAGCGGTGCGCCGCAGCCGAACGATGTCGCGCTCGTTGCCGTCAAAAAGGGTCTTTAGGAAAGCCATACCGGTGTACTAACGTTCTCCACGAGAAAAAGTTTGCTTGCGGCAGCCGTCGACCGGCCCCTAGGCCGCGACCGGCAGCGTCACTATGAAGGTGGACCCTTCGTTTTCCTGCGATTCGACCGCAATCGATCCCTGGTGCACCTCGACGATCTTGCGCGCCACGTAGAGCCCGATGCCGGAACCCGAGATGCCTTTGTTGCGCGCATTGCTGGCGCGGCCGAAACGGGTGAAGAGACTCGCCAGCTCCTCGCGCGGAATGCCGATGCCGCGATCCTGTACGCTGATGACCACGCTCTGGCCCTCTTCTGCGACCGAGATGTCGACCGCGTCGGTTGAATACTTCAGCGCGTTGGAGACGAGGTTGTCGATGACGTGGCGGAAGCGGTGCGGATCCAGTTCGACTTTAACCGGCTTCTCCGGGATTTGCACGCGCAGACGCGCATTGTTCGGCGCGCTCGTTTCGACACAGTCAGCGACGAACGAGCCGGCGTCAACCGTCGTGCGCGCCAGCGAGAAACCTTCGGCTTGCGTCTGGGCCAGCACCAACGCGTCCTCGGACAGCTTCACCAGACGTTTGGTCTGCGAGTAGACGGTTTCGATCTCGTCCCGTGACTGCGTCGTCGTTTCGAGCAATAGCTCGCAGTAGCCGAGAATAACGGTCAGCGGTCCCTTGAAATCGTGCGCCAGCATGGCGAGCAGATCATCTTTGAATTCGCTCGATTCTTGCAGCGCGCGGTTCGCGAGTCCGGTCGCTTCATACAACTCGAGATTGCGCAGCGCAAGTGCGAGCAGCGCTCCTAGCTCCTGCATGATGCGTAGATCGTCGCGTCCGAAACGCTCGTTATTTGCGCGCCCGACAAGGAGAAACGCATCGATCGAATCGCCGACACCAGGCGCGGTTTGCGAAAGCGGCGTGACCAAATACCCCGGGCCATCGATCAACCGCTGCACGCGCCGCTCGTCGCCGACGAGACTGCTCAAACGCTCGGCGCGATGGATCAGGTCGAACCCGCTCTGTTCGATCGTCTCTTGAAGGTTGTCGCCGAATTGGCCGACGATCGTGTAGCGCTCACCGTTCCAACGCAAAACACCGGCGCGATCGGCGTGCACGAGCGAGGTCGCAAGGCGGCACATCACGTCGGCCAGCGTCCCGATTGCCGTGTGACTGAGAATCGTACGCGCGGCTTCGGCGAACATCTCGCGCTCCTGCGCGCGGCGCAGCTCGCGCTCGTACGCGTGAGCGTTCGCTAGCGCGATTTCTAGGTGCGACCCTAGCGTTCGGAAGAACGTCGAGCGCTCTTCCGCCGGCCAATCGAGTCCGCCGTCGACTGCGCGCACGATGAAACACCCCCACAACGTGCCCTCTAGCCGAAGCGGAATGATGACGCCGGTGCGACCGTCAAAGAGCGCGTCGCGAGCAACGCGCGGCAGCATCGAAACGTCGGACGGCTCGTCCACCGCCAGGAACGGCTCAAGCAATCCGCGATCGATCGACGCCGCCGGTTCGAAGCCGCGCGGCTCGCGAATGCGCAACGCGCGCCGTACCATGGAATCGCCCTCGAGGGCGTATGCAGCGCAATCGAGCGGCAATTCATGCGAAACCGTTACCACGAATACCAGCAACACCTCATCGACATATTGCGTATCGCGCAGAATGCGCACGACTCTTTCGAGCGATTCCGCCTGGGCCCGGCGGGCTCGCTCACGCTCGTACAGCCGGGCGTTCGAGAGCGCAAGCCCGACGTGGAATGCCAGCGATCGCAGCGCCGTCAGGTCGGCGTCGTCGAAGCCTCGTGGTCGATCGAATGCCAGAACCAACGCATCTTCGACGCGTCCATCGACGACGAACGGCAATGCCATCGCGCTCTTTGCGCCGGCCCCGTAAATCTCGGCGCCGTCGATCTCATCGCGACGGACGGTCAGTCCGCCGAAAACCTTGCGCAGATCCGCATCGAGGGTGATTGCCGCCTTCGGCGGGTTCGCGGCGGTGCTCTTGATGGCCGACGCGACGACGGTTGCATGCTCGCCGTCGCTCATCCGTTCGTAGACGAAGCAGCGATCTGCTGAAAATGCAGCGCGCACGCCCTCGACGATACCGAAGAGCACGTCGCGGCGGTCGAGCGACTTGTGCAAGCGCTCGTTGACCATCGCAAGCAACTGGCTATCTCGCGATTGACGCCGCGCTGCGGCAAGTGCGCGTTCGGATTCGAGGATGCGCGTGACCACGGCGGAGAACGCCGCTAGCGCCTCGCGCTCGGGCGCCGGAGGTTCGCCGTCGACGGTTATGGCGACCACGCCCAGCGTTCGCCCGCCCACGATCAGCGGCGCAAAGAGCAAGTCGTGTTCTCCGATCGTCGAGCTCACGCCGATGAACGCGCGCTGCGCATCTTTGGCGACGAACGAAACGGTGCCGTCGCCGAAGCGCGCGAGCGCGTGCAAGAACAGCCGGCGAAGTTCGGTGGAACCGTCGCGCAGGGCAAAGCCCACGGCGCCGGCGGGTTCGGTCGAGCCTACGACTACGTCGTCGTCGAAGAGTAGTACGGTCGCGATGCCCTGCGAGACGCACGAGAGCGCGCCGACCGCGACGGCCGACGCCTTCGCTTCCGGCGTGGTCGCATCGGCCAGCCGCGTCAGGGATGCGAGGCGGTCAACGTGCGTGCGAACCGGGGTGCTCCTTTCGGTCAGGCGCCTTACGGCGTCAGACCAAGACCAATCAGTGCACCCGTTGCGTTCAACGTCGCGGTCGGCGCCACATTGCCGCCAGGCGGGACCGCCGCGTACACGTACACCACGCCGGAACCGGCTTTCTCGTCGGCGACGTAGATGTTTCCGTTGTTGTCCACCTTCACGTCGGTGGGCGCGACCAGGCCGGTATTCGACCCGGCAATGTGCCCCATCGGCGTCACTGCACCGCTCGATCCCGCGGCGAAGATCAGAATCGCCGGACACGCGGGCGTGCAGATCGTCGAGGCCTGATCGGAGACGTAGATGTTGAATTTGGTGTCGAGCGCAATACCGGTCGGTTGGCCGATCCCGCTTCCCGCGCCGGAGATCGTCGCAATCGGGGCGATGTTTATCGGCGTTGGTGTCGGCACTGGGCTCGGGGTCGGTGACGGCGTCGCGCCGGTCGGTGTTGCGGTGGGGGAAGCGGTCGGCGACGGACTGGCTGTCGGAGAAGAGGTCGGCGTCGCCGACGGCAACGCAAACACTTCAACCGAAGCGCCTTGCAAATTCGATACGTAGATGTTGTTTTTTGTGTCGACCGCGATGCCGCTTGGGACGTTCAAACCCGTGGCCGGACCCCCAAGCTCCTGCCACGGCGACGTCAACAGCGCGCCCGTATAGAAGTTGATGAGGCTATTGAAACCCGCGGGTTGACTCGGGTCCACGACCGCGACCGCGAGAACGCTCGTTGTGGTCGTCGTCCCGGTAAACGTGTACTGATAGGCCGCGATGCCGCGCGGACGAATGTTCCCGAGCGAAAGCGACTGGTAGGGGATGACGTTCCCGGTCGCCTCGGCAAAGAATTCGAGAATCCCGCCGCTGCTCGTGCTCGAGAGATAGTTGGTGACCCACAAATTGCTCGAGCTATCGAACGTCAGATACTGCGGGCCGGCGATCGTCGTGCTCCCTCCGCCGATTTGATACAGCGGACCGGCGGTCGTTTTCGGACTGGGCGTGTAGATGTTGACTGCATTCTGCGTAACGTCCGCAGCGTACAACGTTTGAGGCGGAAACGACGGCCCAACCGAAATCGTCTGGGTGGCATTGCTCGAGCTACACGCCGCAATCGCAATCGCAGCCGTAACACTCGCGAAGCCGAGGGAAAGCCTACGCAGCATACTCTCTCCTAAAGTGGGGAACCGGGCCCTGGTTTTGGTACGAGGGCCACTTTTCCTGGAATAACAGCGTTCCCGTCACGATCCTGGGGCGGGTTGCTTGCCAGACCCGCACGCCGGCTAGGACCGCAGCGATGAAGAGCACGAGGACGATGACCCAGCGGATCAGCAGGCGCCGGCGGTACGCCGGGCGGCTCGACTCCGTATCGATGATCTGCCGCGGCACGCTTATACTGCTATCCGTTTCGGGTGATTCATGACCTGCGGTGTCGTCAGCCGCAGCATCTCACCAATGGTGACAAAACGATAGCCTGCGCGCTTAAAGCGGTCGATGACGTCGGGCAAAGCCTCGATGGTTGCGAGCTTCCCGCTATGCAACAAAACGATATCCGGCGCGCTTGCATGGCGGATCATGTCGCGAGCGATTTGCTGCGGCGTCAGGGTGCGCCAATCGCCCGAGTCATCGGTCCACAAGACGACGTGATAGCCGATGCCTTGGAGCGTATGCAGTGTCGTCATCGTATAGCGCCCATGCGGGGGCCGCATCAGAAAACGAACCGAGGGATCGTGTGCGATGGACCAGAGCACGTCGCGACCGCGGAGCACTTCGTCCTGCACTTGCGCGGGCGATTCTTGATCGAGGTTGGGATGGGAATAGGTGTGGTCCGCAATCTCGTTGCCGTCGGCTTCGATGCGCTGCGTGATCTCCGGCCACTGTTCCGCGTCTCGTCCGATCAAGAAGAACGTGGCAGGTACGCCGTATTTGTGCAGTTCGTCGAGCAGCAGCGGCGTAAAGATCGGATAAGGGCCGTCATCAAAGGTCAGCGCGATCAGTTTGGGTCGCGGAGAATTATCGGCGGCGATGGTGCGATGTACGATCCGATAGAGGCGCGCCGAGAAATCGCCCGAGAATTCGTTGTGTACGTCCATCTGCGGCGTCACGATCGCCGGGACCAGATTGCTCTCGTGGCGGAACAGTCGCCAGCCACCGGTTCCCAGCGCGAGCACGACGAGAATCAAGAGTATGCTTCTCACGCTCGCGCTCACCTTTCCGCTGGCTTGGGACTAGCCTGCGCGACGACGGCGCCGGCGAGATCGCGGCCGACGATGATCGTGACATCCGTAGGCGGCGGCGAACTGGCCGAGACCGGTTGCCCGACAACCGCGATTGTGGCGAAGGCCGGCGGGAGCGCAGCGCGCACCTTGGCTCCGGCGAACGTCATCGACGAATGCTCGTCGATCTCGCTCTTTTCGTGGTCGTTGCCGGCCGCATTACCGACATTGCCGATGATAAAGCCCGCCTTCTTCAATTGGTCGGCGACAATCTTTGCCGCGCCCGCGACTCCGCTGCCGTTCTCGACGTCGACGCGCAAAGACCCAGCCGCGATCGACGCCAGCGCCATCGTATCCGGTGAGGGCTCGGGCGTCGGCGGCGCGACGAGCATCGTCTGCACAATCTTGACGATCGCCGGTTTGTCGGGGACGAGGTCGTCGCCGTCCGATAGCTCCTCATCGCCGGTGTACGGCGTCTGCGCGAAATGAACGTTAGCGAGCGAGATGCCTGTGAAATACGAGGCTAGCGTCACCAATTCCGATTGGGTGAAGTTTGTCTCGACGTCGCGGTGCACAACGTTCATGATATCGCCGGCGTGCACGAGCGTATTGAGCTTGTCGCCGCGCAATTTGTTGAGCGCAGCCATGATCACATCGTTCTGACGCATCACCCGGCACGGATCGCTGCACCAGTCGTGGCGGAACCGCCCGTAACTCACCGCCTGCTCGCCGTTGAGATGATGAACGCCCTCGGTGAGATGCACGTGCAAGTGTCCCCACGAATCGTCATAGTCGACGCGGCCGCCGGTGCAGCCGGTATGGTTCATCAAACAATCTGAATCTCTGACGTAGACGTCCACGCCGCCGATCGCATTGATGAGATCCTTCGTCGCGTCGATTCGCAGCAACACGTAACGATCGAATCCGGGGATACCCAGGAACGAGGCGACGACTTTCTGCGCTTCGGCTGGGCCACCGTCGGATTGTGCCTGGTTGATCTTGCGGACGCTGCCATTGGGATAGGTCGCTTCCATATCGCGCAAAACGGAAATCGCGTAGACGTTCTTGTTGTCAAAGTCCAAATTCACGGCTTTGATCATATCGCTGCGCGAACTGGCGGAGAATTCGATATCCTTGCCGGTATAGTCGTAGTCAATGCCTTCGACCAAGACGACGAGATTGGATTTCCCGAAGACTTGCTGCGGCGTCGGCACGAACGTCTGCTCGATCACTTCGATCGGATTGCGATGCGTGAAGATCGCGAAGCCGGCAAGTGCGGAATCCGGTGCCGAGCAGTACGAACCCAAGCACAAGCGCTGCACGCCGAAGCCAACGCGGCATGCCGGCTTCGTCAACCTCCTCGTTCGGCGATAGTGACGGTTCCAAGTGCTTACCCAACCTCGACTGACTCCCGCACGGACGCTCGTCCGTAGAAATCGAACGGTCCGTGACCGTCCAGCGTTACTTCCAGAAAATCTCCGATCTGCGCATCAGCGCTGAAATAGACGCCGCCGTCCACCCCCGGCGCTTCGCCTTGCGAGCGGCCAAACCACACATCGTGCGTCCCGAGCGCCGCGCGCAATTGATCGCTTTTGCGCAAACGCCGCCGCTCTTCGACGAGCACGCGCACGTGCTCACCGATACGCTTCGATCGAGCCCGTTCCGACGCAAGGCGCTGCGCTTCGCGCAAGCGCACGAGCCGCTTGCGGCGTTCGCGCGCAGGCACCTTACCGGGGAGCTGCGCTCCCGGCGTTCCCTCCTCGGCGCTGTACTCAAAAAACCCAACGCGGTCGAGCTGCGCTCGCTCGATCCACTCTTGCAGGTATGACACGTGTTCCTCGGTCTCGCCTGGGAAGCCGACGATAAACGTCGACCGCATGGTGATACCCGGAACACGGGCGCGAAAATCGTCGATGATCTCGAGATACCGTTCCCCGTTCGAGGGGCGCAGCATGGCACGCAGCACGTCGGGATGCGCGTGCTGCAACGGCATATCCATGTACTTGCAGACCTTGGGCAAGGACGCCATGGCGTCGATCAATTCCCGGTCCACCGTGGCAGGGTAAAGGTAGAGCAGGCGGATCCATTCGATCCCGTCGATCTCTTGCAGCTGCTCGAGAAGGCGCGCAAGGCCCCCGCGACGCGTGCCACGATCGCGGCCGTACATGGAGGTGTCTTGCGCGATCAGAATGAGTTCCTTCGTCCCCGCGTCGGCAAGCGCGCGCGCCTCTTTAAGAATCGATTCCTCGCTGCGGCTGCGAAAGTTCCCGCGCAGCTTCGGAATGATGCAGAACGTGCACGGATGATCGCAGCCTTCGGCAACCTTGAGATATGCGGTCGCGCGCGGAGTCGTTACCAAGCGCGGCAGGAAGTCGTGTTCGGGTTCCTCTTGGAATCCCAGCCGGATCGGCCGCTGACCCGCTTTGACGTCGTCGAGCAACTCGACGATGCTGCCGTACGATCCCGTGCCAACGACACCGTCGATCTCCGGTACGAGCGATTGCAGCTGTTCCCCGTAACGCTGCGCGAGACAGCCGGCGACCACCAACTGCTGCCCCCGGCGCTTACGCGCCGCGTGTTCGAGAATGACCTCGGTCGATTCAGCCTTCGCGGGATCGATGAACGCACACGTGTTGATAACGACCGTGTCGGCATCAACGGCATCGCCGACGAGTTCATAACCCGCAGCACCGAGCTTGGCAATCATGACCTCAGTGTCGACCAAATTCTTGGCACAACCCAAGCTGACGAATGAAACGCGAGGCATTATCTAAAATTCACAAATTGCAAGGGCAGTTCGAAGTCCATGGCTTTCAAGTCGGCGATGACTTTCTGCAGATCGTCGCGGCTCTTTCCTGAAACGCGAATCTGCTCGTCCTGATATTGCGCATTCACCTTGAGCTTGAGCGCCTTGATCCGTTCCATAAGCGCCTTGCTCTTATCTTTCGGGATACCGCTGCGCAACGCGATCACGCGTCGAACCGTGCCCATTGATGCCGGCTCGATTTCACCGATCTCGAATGATTTGATGTCGATGCCGCGCTTGACGGCTTTGCCTTGCAGAACGTCGATCACGTTGCGCATCTTGAGCTCGTCGTCTGAGACGATCGTGATCTTCTTGCCGTCGCTCTCGATCGACGTCTTCGAATTCTTGAAATCGAAGCGATTCTCAATCTCGCGGCGAGCTTGATTGAGCGCGTTGTCCAGTTCTTGCTGGTCGATGCGCGATACGACATCGAACGATGCTTCGCTCGGCATAACTCCTACGGGCTTCCTCTTCTTCGTTCAACTACAGCGTGAAGCTGCGCTCGACCACGTCGCCGGTTGCACCAAGTGTACCGATGCTCTTACCGTCGATGATGATCTCAACGCCGCCCGCGTTTCCGATCCGCAGGCGTGCGATCTTTCCGCGGAACTGGCGATCCGTTCCGGCCGGAAACGTACCCTCCATGCTAACATTGCCGTCAACCGTCACCCTAAGCCAGGAGGGGGCCAGGAGGCGCACCTCCAGGTTCGCCGTTCCGGATGCAAGCGGTGCTGGGCTCAACATCACCACTGCAGTCGGGCTTGCCAACGAGCTTCCAGTCGGGCTCGGACTGGGATTTGCGCCGCTGGGATTCTCGGTTGAACTTGCGTCGGCAGCCACGCCGGCCGTGGCGGCCGACGCCACGGCGGTTGGGCTATTAGAAGGAAGCACCGTTGCGCTTTGCCGAGCGTGCAGCATCGCCTCGTTGTAAACGACGACCGCAATAAGGACCACTGCCACGAGCGAAGCCACCCAAATAAGTGGCGAGAGTCCGCGAGCGGGCGGCTCTTCCTCGGCAAGATAGCTGGTTCGGGGCGGGGCGCCGGGCGCCGTCGGCACCGGCGGAGGGGGTGCCGAGGCCTGGCTATTGAACTCGGCCACGACCTCTTCGGGTTCGAGGCCGAGAAAGCGGGCATAGGTACGCAAGAAGCCCCGGATGTAGACCGGTGCGCCGATAGCGCTCCAGTTTTCGTCTTCAATCGCGGCAAGATAGACCGAGCGAATGCGAATGTGCTCGGCCACATCCGAGAGTGTGAGGCCGCGAGCCTCGCGTGCGGCGCGAAACCGCTCACCCAGCGCTGGCATTGGGGCTTTGTGTTAGTCCCTTTCTCCTGTTATCCTGTGCAACGGAATCATGAACAAACTTAGGGTTATCGCCGCAATGAGCGGCGGCGTCGATTCGGCGGTGGCTGCCGGCCTCTTGGTGGAGGCGGGTTACGACGTCATTGGCGTCACGATGAAGATGTACACGCCGACGCGCGCACCGCACGCAAAGAGCTGCTGCGGTGTCGACGATTTTGACGACGCGCGGCGAAGTGCGGCGGTCCTCGGGATCCCACATTACGTGCTGAATTTCGAGCAGACGTTCCGACGGAATGTCGTCGATCGCTTTGTCGACGACTACGCGCACGGAAGAACACCCAATCCCTGCGTCTCGTGCAACAACTTCGTTAAACTCGGTACGCTTGCAGAGTACGCCGACCGCCTGGGCGCGCAATACGTCGCGACCGGACACTACGCGCGACTCGAACAAGACTCACGTGGTCCGCATCTGTATCGCACGCCCAATGCGAAGGATCAGTCGTACACGCTCGCTCAACTCACGCGAGATCAGCTTGCGACGCTCTTACTCCCCGTGGGGACGATGGAGAAGCAGGTGACGCGTGAACACGCGCGCCGCATGGGGTTACCGGTCCACGAGAAAGCCGAATCGCAAGACATCTGTTTCGTGGAGGGCGGCGACTATCGCGACGTGTTGGAGCGATTGCAGCCGGGAATCAAGCGCGAGGGGCCGATTGTCGACACGTCGGGTGTCGCGGTCGGAACGCACGGAGGCATCGCCGACTACACGATCGGTCAGCGTGCAAAATTGCCGGCGACAAGCGATGGCCCACGGTATGTCACGCGCATCGAGCCAAACAGCAATACCATCGTAATCGGGCGTGAAGACGAATTGCTCTCGACTACCCTGGTCGCCGATGAGGTCAATCTGCTTGCGCCCGAGCGCTTTTCCGCGGGCCCGATCGGCGTTCGCGCGATGGTGCGCTATCGCGCGACGCCCGCCGCCGCTCAGGCAACACTCGATGTCAATGGGACGTTGTACCTACGATTCGAAGAGCCGTTGCGCGCGGTGACGCCCGGGCAACTCGTCGCCGTCTTCGACGAGCGCGACGAGGTTTTGGGCGCAGGAACGATCAGCGCAGCGGCTTAAACCGCCGTCGCTAACGCGACATCGCGACGCACGTTCCAGTATGTGTCGCGAATGACCGGATTGAAGCCCGCGCCGATGACCGCGTTCTCGAGATCGCGGCGCGTCGCTTCGTTGCTCGCACCCGCGTCTCGCACGACGCGGTCTTCAATGATCACCCCGCCCATGTCGTCGCACCCGTAGAAGAGCGCAAGTTGGCCCATCTTCAAACCGGGCGTGAGCCACGAGGCTTGAAGATGCGCGAAGTTATCCATATAAAGCCGCGACACCGCGAGCACGCGCAGGTATTCAAGCGCCGTTGCTTCCTTGCCGCGCAGCGGCGTCTTGAACGGCACGTAAAACCATGGAATGAACGCGGTGAAGCCACCGGTTTCATCCTGTAATTCACGCAAAACGTGCATGTGCTCGAGGCGCTCTTCGTCGCTCTCGATCGAGCCGTACATCATCGTCGCCGTGGTCGGCATGCCGAGATGATGCGCTTGGCGCATCACGTCGAGCCACTCGTGGGGCGTGACTTTGCGCGCCGAAATGCGTTTGCGCACGCGCTCGACCAGAATCTCGGCGCCCGCGCCCGGCAGCGACTTCAACCCAGCGCCTTTGAGGCGCTCGAGTACTGCCCGCGGGGTCATCCCCTCGACCTTTGCAAGGCCGGTGATTTCGGAGACCGAGAGCGAGTGGATATCGACGTTGGGATACTCGGTGCGCACGCGTGCAAAGAGCTGCTCGTACCAAGTTAGCGGCAGATCGGGATTGACGCCGCCTTGAATCATAATCTGTGTCGCACCCTGATCGGCCGCATACTTCACCCGCGCCAGCACTTGATCGTGCGATAGCGTGCGGCCCTCTTTGTGGTGCTCGGGCCGGAAGAACGCGCAAAACGTGCAATGGACGTTACAGACGTTGGTGTAGTCGATCGTCGTATCGATAACGTAGGTGACGTCGCTGGTCGGATGGAGCTGCATGCGGCGCGTGTGCGCGGCCATGCCGAGATCGTGGAGATCGGCCTCGCGATAGAGTCGCACGCCTTCGTCGAAAGAAAGGCGGCCGCCGGTTGCGGCGCGATCGAGCAGGCTAGCGAGAGACGACACCGATGGCCTCCGGAAGCGAATGAGGAACGGCAGAAATGGCGCCGATGGCAAACAGCTCGCGGCAGAACGCACCGAGGCCGCTCTGCGCGGCCGAGTGGAACGTGAAGTTCAACTTGCCGTAATAGCTTTCGTAGAAACCCGGCGCGCGCGGTCTGACCTGTTGCGCCGCGGCCACGACAACGTCCATATGCGACCGCGACCAGGTGTAGCTGTCGGTGAGTGCATGCATGCACTCGCGAATCGCTTCGGGATCACGTTCGTAGGCGTCGCGCCGCGCGGCCCACACGGCAAAGACGGTTTGCTGTTGCGTCCACTCGTGCCATAGCGTGCCGAGATCGTAGACCTGGTCGCGCGGAAAGCGTTCGAGCGCGTCGATCGCCGAGTCGCCGATTAAGAGCGCGGGCTTGCCCTGCGCCGCCACCTCGAGCGGCTGATCCGAATCGACGTAGCGCGGTTGCACGCCGTAACGGCGTTCGAGCACGACGCGCAGCAGGTTTCGGCCGCTCGCGGATTCGCTGGTCAGCGCAATCGTCGCGCCGTCCAAGAGCGCGGGCGGCGTCGGCGAAACCAGCACGACCGAGACGACTTCGTCGCGTGCACCGATGCACAGATCCGGCAGCAGCACCAAGTCGTCGGCGTTCTGCGCCCACGCAAACGCACTAATCGGACTCAGGTCGAGTTCGCCCGAGACGAGCATCGCGTTGAGCTTGGCCGGCACGTCGGCGCGCAGTGAGCCCGGATAGCCGATGGCGTCGATGTCGAACGCGGTGTAGACCGGAAGATCGTTGGTATAGACGATTCTTCCGCAACGAAGAGGCACTAGGCGTTCACCAACTCCTTGTCGGACGGCGCGGGCGGCGTCCAGTCGTGCGGGAACTCTTCGTACGTAGAGTTGCGGCGGACCGGGATATAGCCTGCGGCTTCGATCAGACGCCGGAACTCGCGATCGTCAACGTACTGGCCGGACTGCGTCCCCGACGAGTGATAGATCATCTCCGCATCGGTCGATCCGTGCGTGCCGTCCATGTCGTCGGCACCGAAATGCAATGCCACCTGACAGACTTTCAAGCCTTGAATCATCCAGTACGCCTTGATGTGATCGAAATTATCGAGCATCAGCCGCGCGACGGCAAACGTGCGAAGATCGTCGAGGCCGCTCGTCCAACCGCAATACGACAGCTCGTTGCCGTCGGGATGGAACGCCAGCGGAATGAATGCGTTAAAGCCGGGCGAGCGCTCTTGCGATGCGCGTAGCTTGATGAAGTGATCGACCCGATCTTCGAGCGTCTCGATGTGCCCGTAGAGAATCGTGGCGTTCGACGCGACGCCCTGCCGGTGAAGCTCCTCGTGAATCTCGAGCCAGTTTTCTCCCGAAACTTTGTTGGCACAGATCTTGGAACGCGTGGGCTCGCCAAGAATCTCGGCAGCGCCGCCGTTGACGTTATCGAGGCCGGCCTCTTTGAGCGTGCGCACGATGTCGGGGAAGCTCATCCGATGGCGTTTGGCCATGTATTCGATCTCAGCTGCGGTAAAGAGCGAGAGCTGTACGTGCGGCAGCGTTTCTTTAAAGCGGCGCATCAACGGCAGCCAATAGTCGAGCGAGAGCTGGCGCGGATCGTGGCCGCCGACGATGTGAATCTGGTTGAAGTTCGTCCCCGTCTCGAGCGCCTTTTCGTAGACCTGATCGGCCGTCATGCGAAAGACGCGTTCGGGCTCCTTGAACTCATCAGCGGCAAACGAACAGAACTTGCAATTCGCAAAGCAAACGTTGGTCGAGTTGATGTAGCGGTTGAGAACGTAGAACACATTCTTGCCGCTCTTACGCTCTTTCTGCTTCCGTGCGATGCGCCCGAGATTGTGGATATCGGACGTGCGATAGAGCACGAGACCGTCTTCCAACGAGAGCGGGACGCCGGCGTCGACCTTCCCTTCGATCTCGACCAGGCGAGGATCCATCTGATAAGCCATCGTCCCACTATTCTAACGTCGCCCGCGGCCGCCCCTCAAAGACATTGGTGGCCAGCAAGTGATTAAGGCGGCGACGATCGTCCCGCCCCACAGGACCCCTCCGGCGATATCGGTGAGATAGTGTGCGCCGAGCGCCAGGCGCGACCACATGATGGCGACGGCCAGCACGGCAATCGCGGCCGCCATCCAGGCTCTGCCCGGCAGAGCGCTGCGGGCGACGAAGCACGCGAGCACCACATAGAACGCGACGGCGATTGCGGTGTGCGAACTTGGATACGAGAACGCCGTTTCGTGTTTGACGACCCAATCCAAGCGGCGTGGCCGAGCAAAGAAATGCTGCCACGCGTCGGTCCCGCGCCACGCAATCAACAGCGAAAGAATCGCAAAGGTCACGCGCGACCGCCACGCCGGAAATATAACGGCGATCACCACCAGCACGATCGCGAGGGGCAACAAGATATCGATCCAGCCGAACCACGTAATCCACCAAGCGATCAACGTCGCGTGATTTACCCACTGGATCTCTTCCTGCATGAGCCACCCCGGATCAGGCAAATGATCGATGGTATACCCAAGAACAAGAAAGAGCGCGAAGGCCACGACAGCAATCGCAAGGCTCGCAAATCGGTAACGTTCTATCGACATGAGCGAGCGCATTCTACCGCGAAGGGAAGCGGACATGCGAGCGCGGGTGCGCCTGTTTGTGGCAGTTTCGCTCATCGCCGTGGCCGTGAGCTGCACGTCCGGCCGAGGGTTCATCCCTGCGCCGACCCCGACCCCCTCGCCAACGACTAACTTCGCATTCGGCGACGCCGACAGCTTCGCCGCCGCCGCCTTCTGATAAACCGGTCAGGCGTCTCCGAACAGCTGTTGCTGAGCATCCGATTTGCCCAGGCGAGGCGCGATCACTTCGAGCTCGCCGAGACCGAGCAGAATCTTGCGCGGTTTCGTGCCTTCGTGCGGGCCGACGACCTTGAAGTCTTCGAGCTGCTTCATTAAACGCACGGCGCGCGGGTGGCCGATCGAGAATTGCGATTGCAACTGCGCGGTCGATGCATAGTTGGTCTCGATGATGAACTTTGCCGCCTCATAGCAGAGCGGATCGGCGCCTTTGCCGTTGCGCTCGTCATCGTCGGAGACCGGCGTAACCTCGACGTCGAGCAGATTATCCGGACGCGCCTGCTTGGCCCAGAAATCGACGAGCCGGTTGACCTCGCTGCCGGTGATGTACGCGCCCTGCGCGCGAATCGGTTTTGGCGCGTCGATCGGCAGATACAGCATGTCGCCGCGGCCGAGCAAACGTTCCGCGCCGGCCATGTCGAGAATCGTGCGCGAGTCGACCTGTGAACTGACCGCAAAAGCGACGCGCGAGGGAATGTTCGCCTTGATCAATCCGGTGATCACGTCGACCGACGGACGCTGCGTGGCGACAATCAAGTGGATGCCGGTCGCGCGCGCAAGCTGCGCCAGCCGCATGATCGTCGTCTCAACTTTAGCTGGTGCCACCAGCATCAAGTCGGCGAGTTCGTCGATCACAATCACGACGTACGGCAGTTTTTCGTCCGGATACTTGGCGTTGTACTCTTCGATCTTGCGCACGCCGGCCTTGGCGAACCGCTCGTAGCGCCCATCCATCTCTTTGGTCATCTCGAAAAGCGCGCCGGCGGCGAGACGCGCATCGACGATCACCTCTTTGATCAAGTGCGGGATGCCGTTGTAGACCGTAAGCTCGACGCGTTTGGGATCGATCATCAAGAGCTGCACCTGATCCGGCGTCGCCGAGACGAGCAGCGAAGCGATGATCGTGTTGAGGCAGACCGATTTTCCCGAGCCCGTGGCGCCGGCCACCAATAAATGCGGCATCTTGCCGAGATCGCCGAAAACGGGGCGTCCGGTAATGTCTTTGCCGAGTGCCATCCACAGCGGCGGAATCGTTCCGCGATTGGGTATCGCATCGAGAATCTCACGAATTGCCACAACCGAGACCGTCGAATTCGGCACTTCGATGCCGACCGCCGACTTGCCGGGGATCGGTGCTTCGATCCGCACGCTCGTCGCTGCAAGGGCGAGTGCGAGATCGTCGGCGAGCGATGCGATCTTCGAAATCTTCACGCCGCGTTCGGGACGCAGCTCATAGCGCGTGATCGATGGTCCGCGCTCGATGTGCGTCACCTTCGCGCCCACGCCGAAACTCGCCAAGGTATCTTCGAGCACGTGGGCCCGGTTGGAATCATCGACCGCTTGCGCTTGCGGCGGATCGAAGAGCGCGAGATCGGGCAGTTTGTACGCGCGCGTCGAGGCAACCATGTCGGCGGGCTCGTAGTCGCCGACAACCGCCGGCGTGACGACGACCGGAGGCGGTACGACGACGGCCAACGGCGGGGCAACGACAACCGGCGGCGCGACAACCACCGGCGCTGCAACCACAACTTCTTCCTCTTCCTCGACGTCAAACGGCGACCGGTCAGACTTGGGCAGCGCAAAGGCGTCGCGCAGCGAGGCATGACCTTCCGGCAAAGCGAGCGAGATCTTCGGCAGCTTCGGCATGCGGATCCGTGACAGGAAGCCTAGCACCAAGCCGATGAGCTTTTTGACGCTGACTTGCGTCAGCGAGAGCGTGAGCGAGAGCGCGACCACCACCAGGACGATCCATGCGCCGGTGGTCCCAAGCAGGCCGCTGAGCGCCGACCAGATGCCCCCGCCGACGATGCCGCCGCTACGCGACCCCGCCGCGCCGAACGCCGCATCGATCATGAGGAAATACGAGAGCGCCGAGGTGCCGAGGGTTGCGATCATGCGCGGCACGTTGATCTCGAGGAAGATGATCGCGCCGAGAAGTGCCACCAGCACCGGGAAAAGCGCGGCGCCCCCTCCAAAGAGTTCGCGCAGCCCGGCCGCCAACGCACGGCCGGCGTTGCCTGCGTGCCCCGGAACCGCGAGAGCGATACCGCACAGAAGCGCCACGGATAAAGCGGCGATCCCGACGATCTCGAGATTCAGCTTCCTTGCATTCGCCTTCCGGCGTACCCGTGCCATTGACTACAAGCGTTTCGTCGTGAGACTAGGAGATCACTTGCAGAGCCCCACCATTGTCGTCCTCGACGG
Organism: Vulcanimicrobiota bacterium; assembly: GCA_963703325.1. Lineage (GTDB taxonomy): Bacteria > Vulcanimicrobiota > Vulcanimicrobiia > Vulcanimicrobiales > Vulcanimicrobiaceae > Aquilonibacter. Next base: position 433,524 of record OY969805.1, read on the forward strand.
CGACCAAACCGGAGAAGAATTGCTCGTCGAGTCGCTACGCGTGCTCGATGAATCGGTCATCGACATACCGCTAGCCTTCGAGCACTACGATCTCTCACTTGAGAATCGCCGTGCGACGAACAACCAGGTCGTGCACGACGCGGCAGCGGCGATGCGCGCGCATAAGTTGGGGCTCAAGGCAGCGACGATCACGCCCGAACAGACGGGCGATGTCGGCTCGCCTAACGCAATCCTGCGCCGCGAGCTCGGCGCCAAAGTGATCGTGCGTACCGGTCGCAAATTGCCGCGCGTGCGCCCCGTCGCCGGCATTCACGCGCCGATCTCGGTGGTTCGTATGGCGGTCGGCGACGCGTACGGCGCCAAGGAATGGCGCGAAGGCGACGGTGTCGACGAAATTGCGTGTCGCACCGAAGTCATCACGCGCGGCGTGTGCCGATATGTTTCCGAGTATGCCTTCGCCCACGCAAAGAAGGTAGGCGCAAAGGTATTTGGCGGTCCAAAGTATACGGTTAGTCCGGTGTACGAAGGGATGCTCAAGGAAGAGATGGATGCCGCGGCCGCGCGTCATTCCGATGTGCCCTACGATCCGCAGCTGATCGACGCAACCTATGCGCTGTTACTCTCGAACGCCGGCGACAATCCGCTCGTCATCCCGTCGCTCAATCGTGACGGCGACTGCCTCTCCGATTTGGTGATGGCACTCTTCGGTTCGATTGCCGGCGCAGAGTCAATCGTGTTGGGGTTCGATCCGGCGACGAGCTCCGGACAAGCGTCGCTTGCACCCAACGTCGTGATGGCGGAAGCGCCGCACGGTACCGCGCCGCGGCTCTTCGGAAAAAACGTAGCCAACCCACTTGCGATGATCCTAGCTGCCGGGGCCGTGCTCTCGTACATCGAGGACCGCCGCGCGGCAAACGCGGCGCGCGCGATCTATGAATCCGCGCTTGAAGCCGTTCACGAGGGGATCGCGACCGCCGACCTCGGCGGACACTCCACGACCACCGAGTTCACCGACGCGGTGATCGAGGGCGTCAAGCGAAAGCTCGACGTCTGGTCGACGCTGTGAGCGAGAGTGTAAAGTTTCATATAAACCGGTCCCGCGGAACCACGGTTCCTTTGCCTGCGGTTAAGCAGGCGCCGACTGGGCACCGAACTCATAATAAGGATGTTGGGGGTCATGCAGCGCGCCGTGCAAGGTATTGAACGGGGCAATCAGCGACGTACGTACCGCCAATCGATCGAGCTTCCAATTGCGATCGAGGTTTCCGGCCTGCCCGCCCCCGTGTATGGAACCCTAGTCAACATTTCCGAGACCGGCTGCCGGCTGCGCTCGCTTATCCTGATCGACCGCGACCGCGACGTACGCTTCGAGCTCAAACGGCCGGGCCACAAAGCGATTTTGCTGCGCGGACAGATCGTGTCGCGTTCAACGCCGCCGTCGGGCGGCGGCTACGAATACGGCCTCACCTTCAAGCTCACCAAGTCCGAACGCGAAACCCTGCTCAAAGAGATTCAGGAAATGCAGCGCCGCGAAGCTGCGGCCCGGGCTGACAACCGTCCGCAAACGATTGCGGCGGCCCCAGCGTCGGCGACGGGGAAGCAGCGCCGCGGCAGTGTTCGCACGATGGTCGGCTTTCCGGTGCGCTATAAAACTCCGGGCAGACCGGCGATCGTCGCCGAGGCCAACGACGTCTCGATGGGCGGCCTGCGCTTGATCTGCCTCGAGAAGCTCGAGATCGGCACGATGGTCGAACTGCGCTTCACCCTTCCCAAGAGCGTCCTGTGGGTTTACCCGGCGGCCGAGGACCGGACCGAGATCACGCCCTTTGGACCTCGCCGCATCCGGATTCCCGACAATCGCCGGCCATTCGAAGAGATGATCGTGCACGGACGGGTCGTGTCGCGTTTTGCCCCACTTCGTGATCGCGAAGTGTACGGCGTTCAGTTTACCGACATCGATGGATACCAACGCGAGGAAGTCGCACGCTTCACGCATGCGGTGCAACTCGCCAAGCTCCGGTCGGAATAGACCGGCCCGCATACCAAGGAAAGGTTACCCCTAATCATGAGCTGGATTCCAAAGAAGAGTACGACTGCAGTGGGTACGGGTGCACCCGCGCAAATCGCTGCGCAGGCTGTCCCGTTGATGACCTCTCGCACTGCCGCCGCCTCGATGGAGATGCCGGTCGTGATGAGCGTGCGCCGCCTCCCGGCACCGGTGTACGGCACGCTGATGGATGTAAGCACACAAGGTGCGCGCGTGCGTTCGCTCGTGCTCATGGAGCGCGGTACGGACGTCGAGTTCGATTTGACGATCGCCGGGAACGCGCCGGTCACCGTCAACGGAAAAGTTGAAATGCGACGCAACGCCGTCGCCGGCGCGCGCTTTGAATATCACCTGTCGTTTGCCGCCATGGCCGAGCCGCAGATCGACGCGCTGGCGCGCGCCGTGCGTGACATGGAGCGGCGCGCGCTCGCGTCGCGCTCGATTCAACGCGCCATCGATCAAATTCCGACGACCGACAGCCAGCGGCGCGGCAGCTACCGTGCGCTCTCAGCGTTCTCGGCAGACTTCCGCCGCGAAGACGGAGTATGGTCCGAGGGCAAGGTTGGCGACATCTCGGCTTCCGGAATTCGCATGATGTGTGAAGAGTCTGATCGCAATCGGAACCATGCTCGACATACGCATTACGCTTCCCTCGAGCGTGCTCGCGGTCTACCCCGAAGAAACCGCCGTGCTCGATCTCACGCAAAGCGTCCCGCGTCGCATCGGGCGCGCCGACATGCGCCGTTCCTTCGAAGAGATGGCGTTGCGCGGTCGCGTCGTGACCCGCTTCCAGCCGATACGCGAGCGTGAAGTGTATGGCGTTGCGTTCATCGAGATCGACGGGTACCAACGCGAAGAGATCGCGCGCTTCACCCACGCGATGCAGCTCTCCAAGATCCGCAACGGCTAAGACGGTTCCGCCGGCTTTCAGCCGGTCGCACATCCTGTGCTCGGAACCTTCAGCCGCATCGTGCGGCTTTCAGCGTAGAGCGATGAGTACGACGCCGGCGAGCGCGAGCGCAACGCCGGCTTTTTGTGTGCTGACCAGCCGTTCGTTGAGCACGACGCGCGCCAGGAAGACGGTGCTCGCCGGATAGAGCGAAGTGAGAACCGCCGCGATCGACAGATACCCCGAGAAGGTCGCCAACACGTAGAGTATGTTGGCCGTCATGTCGAGCACACCAGCCCCGACGATGAGTCGCCAATCGCCGCGCGCGGGAACCAACGGCGTGCGCGTCACGAACGCGGCCAGTAACAAAAACGTGATCGATGCAATACGCGCGGCCAGCAGATTGCGCAATCCCGCGGCCGGATGCGTATACGACAACAAGATGAAGAACGCGCCGAACAGGAAACCGGTGACGATCGCTTCGCGCACGCCCGCCGTCGAAATCTCCCGTGTACCGCCTGACTCGAACGAGAGCGAGATCAGCACGATCGCGATCAGTGCCAGCACGAGTCCGACGATCTGCGCGAGGGTAAGACGGTCGCCACGCAGCCCACCGAAGATCAGCGGCAAGGCCGCCGCCAACACCGCGGTAATCGGTGAGACGATGCCCATCTTACCGATCGAGAGCGCGTGGTAGAGCAGCGTCACCGCGAGTGCGCCGCACGCGCCCGCCAGCGCGCCGAACAGATAATCCCTCGTGACGGCATGCGACGGCGTGAACGGCAGCACGATGAGGAGCAACGCAAAGCCGACCGCCTGGGAAATGACGGCGACCGCGATCATTGCCGTGCGCCGCGTCGCTAGGCCGCCGCAAAAGTCGGCCGCCCCATACGCGATAGCGGCCACTAAGCTTAGCGCAATGCCGATCGGCTAGACTTCCATCACGACGGGGATGATCACCGGTCGACGTTTGGTTCGTGTGTTGATCGCGCGCGAGAGCGTGCTGCGAATGTGTTCCTTCACGGAGTTCACGTCGCGAATCGCCTCGACCGAAACTTCGGCGATTGCAGCGCGAAGCTCGGCGCGCAGCTCATCCAGCACACCGTCCGACTCGGGCAAATAGAATACGCCCTTCGAGATCAAATCCGGCTCGCCGATGATGCGCGCCTCTTCCGCATCGATAGCGATCACCACGATCACGATCCCGTCGTTCGAGAGCGCCTTGCGATCGCGCAGGACCGCTTCGCCCACGTCACCGACGCCCGAGCCGTCAACCAAAACGTTACCGCCGTACGTCTTACCGATCTTGTCACCGTACTCGCGCGTAAACTCGAGCACGTCGCCGTCCTCGGCCGTGAACACGTTGCCCGCTTCGACGCCGGTCTGCACGGCAAGACGCCCGTGCTGCACCAACATGCGGTACTCGCCATGGACCGGCATAAAGAATTCCGGCCGAACCAGGTTGAGCATCAACAACAGCTCTTCTTGCGATCCGTGACCAGAAACGTGCGACCGGCCATCGGTTCCGTGGATCACCGTCGCACCCAGCTTGTAGAGATTGTTGATCGTTTTATAGACGCTCTTTTCGTTTCCGGGAATCGGCGTGGCGCTGATCACCACGGTGTCGCCGGGGACGATCTTGAACTGCTTGTGGTCGCGCACCGACATTCTGGCAAGTCCGCTCATCGGTTCGCCCTGCGAACCGGTCGTCATCACCACGACGCGCTCCGGCGGATAGCTGTCGATGTCCTCGATTTTGATCCTCGCGTCGGGCGGAATGCGCAAGTAGCCGAGCTCACTCGAGAAATGCACGACGTTTTGCATCGAGCGCCCCAAGAAAGCGATCTTACGCCCGAAACGCACGGCGTGGTCGATTGCCTGTTGAACGCGAGGAACGTTGGAGGCGAACGAGGCGATGACGATGCGGCCCTTGGCGCGCTGAAAGATCGCGGTAAAGGCTTCGCCGACGATGCGCTCCGAGAGCGTATGCCCCGGGCGTTCGGCGTTGGTCGAGTCGGATAGCATGCACAGCACGCCTTCTTCGCCGATGCGCGCGATCCGCGCGAAGTCGGCGGGACGCCCGTCAATCGGCGTTTGATCGAACTTGAAGTCACCGGTGTGGAAGATCGTGCCGACCGGCGTTCGGAGCGCGAGCGCACACGCGCCCGAGACCGAGTGATTGATGTGGACGAATTCGGTTTCAATCGCTCCGTAGCGCACGCGGTCGCCCGGTTCCACGACGACGAAGTCGATGTCGCCGAACTTGTGCTCGCGCGACTTTGCCTTGATCAGCGCCACCGTAAGCGCTGTCCCGACGATCGGGATGTGCGGAAACGCTTTAATGAAGTATGGAATGCCGCCGATGTGATCTTCATGGCCGTGCGTAACGAGCACGGCACGCAATTTGTGCGCGCGTTCTCGCACGTAGCTAAAGTCGCTAATGACGATATCGACGCCAAACATCTCTTCATCGGGGAACATGAGGCCGCAATCGACCACGACTAGGTCGTCGTTGGTCTCGATGACCGTCATGTTACGGCCGATTTCGCCACAGCCCCCGAGTGGGACCACGCGAACGTACGGCTCGTCGGGCGGAGCGGGAACGATGAGGGTATCGGAGTTCAAACGGCCGGTACTTTCCGCGCGCGGGGGCGCGCGTGATGGAAACTCATGCTCGACCGATACCTCGCGCGGGTCGCCCTGACCTCGCTCGCCCTCACCGCCACGCTCGCGGCCGCCTCGCCGCCGCCCACGCCGGTTCCGACATGCCCAGCCTCGCTGCGTGCGCGTTATTCACCGCGTGCATTGCGGCGGATCCGCATTTTGCTGCAGCTCCGACTCCTGGAAGCGCATCGCGACCGCCTGATCGCCGCCCAAGCTGCCATCGAGCACCAGGTCAGCATCGATCGGATTCTCGCCGAGCCGGATGATGCCGCGGTCCTCGCGCAAGGCTCAAACGATGCGCGCCTGAAACATTTGCGCTTGGACGGCACTAGCATCTGCTGGTAGCCGACAACGATGCTTTACGGAGAGAGGGCCCTCATGGCTGTCGATACCTCGCCCAAGCAAGATGGACTAAAAGTCGCATTGGATACGGTCGTTGCGCCGCAGGCGGCGTTTCAAGCGATCCGCGTCGCACCCACCTGGGGATGGGCGTTTCTGATCGTTTTGATCCTGTTCGCTCTCGGAAGCTACCTTATAACACCAGCCAACGCGCACGCGCTCGCGGCCGATTGGCCTAACATGGTCGCGCAAAGCCCGGCGCTCTCTGGGTTGAGTGCGGACCAACAGCAAGCGCAATTGCAGGTAGCGATCAAGGTCAGCGCCTACGCATGGATCTTTGTACTCATTGCGGTACCGATCTATCTCCTGATCGCGACCGTCCTCTATCTCATCTTTGATAAAATCGGGCACGGTGACGGGTCGTTCGGAAAATACTGGGCGGCGGCAACCAACGTTTCTATTGTCGCCGGCCTCGGCAACGTCGTGACGGCCGTCATCGCCATGATTCGCGGCGCCGACAGCTTCAATAAACCGATGGACGTCATCACCGCGATGCCGTCGCTGGCGCTCGTGGCTCCGCAAGCGGGACCAAAACTGGTGGCGATTCTCGGGTCTGTCACGCCGTTCTCGCTTTGGGCGATTGCGCTCGGATATCTTGCGCTGCGCGAGGTTGGCCGCGTGTCGCAAATCCCAGCGTGGCTCGGCACCATCGCCGCATTTCTCGTTCCGGTCCTCATCGGTGCCGCCTTTGCTCGCTGAGGTCCTGATGCTTCGCCGCGTTCTGTTCCGCGTCGCCGTCGTCGCCGCGCTCTCATTGGCGCCACAGGTTGCTTCGGCCGCGCCGATGACACTCGGCGACGCGGTCGCGTACGCGCTCAATCACAGCCCAACCGTGGCACAGCAATATGCAGCGGCTCGCGCCGCCGAGCATGCGCTTGCGCAAGCGCGGACAACCGCATTTCCTACGGTCAACGGTCAACTCCAAAACTACATGGAAAAAAGCGCAAACTACGAAGGCTCCTACGGAATCATCGGGGCGTCGCAGCAGACCGTTTTCAGTCAAAACACCGCGCAGATCGGTACGATCTACAATTTGGACACCGGCGGTCTCTCATTTCTCCAACTTGCGTCCGCCCGTGCCTCTGCCGCGCAAGCCGAGGAGACGCTCGCGAGCAGCGAAGACCAGCTTGCGACCAGCGTCACGAATGCCTTTTATGCGGTCGTTCAAAAAGAAGCCATCGTCGACGTCGATGCCTCCGACCTGCAATACCAGAACGTCCTTGTCGATGCCGCTAAAGCCAAAGCACACGCGGGCGTGGCCGCCGGCGTCGACGTCTTGCGCGCGCAAGTGAATCAAACCAAGAGCGCCTCGACATTGGTGGGAGGCCGCGCCGATGTCGACGATGCACGGGAAGATCTCGCGCAAACCATCGGTGCCCCTCTCGATCAAGCATTCGTTTTTCCAAAAGCCATTGCCGAGCCAAAGCTGCCGTCACAGTCCGTTGACACACTCGAAGACATCGCCCTCAACGCGCGCCCCGATGTGTTGGCCGCTCGGAACGGTGTAGCTGCGGCCGAGTTCACGCGCAAAGGATGGGATCGAGAACTCTTTCCCCAAATCCAACTAAGCGCGTCTATGGGCAACCAATTTGCTCCGACAAGCGCGGGCGAGGTCGTCGGATTCAATCCCGACGGTACGCCGATCACGGTGCCGCGTGGCGCGCCCGGGTTTTGGGCGATCGGCGCCGTGTCGACCTTTACGCTGCCGATCGTCGATTACGGACAGCGTCATACCGAGCGTGTCAACGATGACGCCCAGCTGGCCTCGGCAGAAAGCACCCTCGATCAGACCCGCACGCAGGTGCAGATCGACATCCGTCAGACCTACCGCGCGGCACAAACCGCACTCGCGCAACTTGGCCTCGCCCAAGAAGAGTCGCGGCTCGGCGTCGAGTCCGCTCGCGTCGCACAGCTCCAGTATGCGCATGGGATCATCGCGCTCTCGGACGTCATCCAAGCCCAGCAACAGTCGGTCTCGGCGCAGTCCGACCTTGTCGCCGCGCGCGTTTCATATATCAACGCGATCGTAAAACTTCGCGTCTCGCTCGGCACCTATACGGCGCAGAGCGCGGTAGCGGACCTATGAGAAGGAGTTCCAAGCGCTCATGAACCGCGCGCGCAATGCCATCATCCTCGTCGCGGCGCTGCTCATCGTTGTCGTCTTCGCCGTCGTAGCCTCCCGCCAAAACCACGGCTCGGCGGCGCCGGTGAAGTTACAGAAGGTCGCATACACTGCGTTCACGGTGAAGCTTCCCGAAAACGGCGTCGTGATGAACTCCACTACCGTCACCGTGCCGACGCTCGTCGCGGGAAACATCGGTAAGATTTACGCGAAGGCCGGCATGCATGTTGCGGCCGGCGAATTGCTCGCCACCATCGAAAATCCCACGCTCGAATACAACGCGGCCAGCTCCCAGGCCGACTATACCAATGCGGTAGCCAACGTGACCACCGCGCGAATCCAGGAGCAGAATGCGCGCGTCCAATATGAGGCGCAGGTCGATACGAACAAGAGCGCCCTCGACGAGGCACGACGCGTTTATGACGCGGATGCCTCGCTTCTAGCGCAGAAAGCTATCGCACGCAGTCAGGTCGACGCCGATAGAGCCAAACTCGAGCAAGCGCAGGTCGCGTACGATCAGGCCCTAGCGCAGCTCAAGCTCGGTGCCGTCTCGGGCTACGGGATGGACAGCGTCCAGGCTGCGCAGGCCAATGCCGAAAAGACCAAGATCATCAACGCGCAGAATCAGCAGCAGGTCGCGTTCACGCGCATTACCGCACCGATGAGCGGCATCGTGCAGACGATAGCGGCCGAGAGTGGCAACGCGCTGCGGTCGCTGCAAGATGGTGATGCGGTGACCGCCGGGCAGACCATCTTCACGCTTGCCGCCGACAATCACTACGTCGTCAAAGCCCAAGTTGACGAGCAAGACATCATCAACGTGCACGTCGGACAAGCGGCGAACATCACGGGACAGGACTTCCCCGGTCACGTCATTCGCGGACATATCGTTCGCATCGATCCGGTTGCGCAAAAATCGTCGGACGCGTCGAGTACGGCCATGCAGGTCCTTACTACCATCGCGCTCGATAGCTCGCCGTCGTTCTTAAAAGACGGTATGAGCGCCGACGTCGATATTATCACGAGTGACATTCCGCACACGATCGCGATTCCGACCGAGGCTATCAACAAGAACGGAACGACGTCGTTCGTCTATGTCGTGCAAGGCGGCGTTGCCAAGAAGCGCACGATCACGCCCGGACGCGCCGGCGACAGCACGACGATGGTGACGTCCGGCCTGGAGCCCGGCGAAGTGATCGTTGCGGCAAAGGTGCCGGGCCTGATCGACGGCGCACGCGTAACGCCGATGCCGTCGACCTCGCCGGCCGGTTCTCCGCCAAGCTAACATGAGCCGCATCCTCGCATATCTCGTCGAAGCATGCCAGTCGTTGTGGCGTAACCGAACGCGTTCGATCCTCACGATGCTCGGCATGATCATCGGAAGTGCATCGATCATCACGGTTTTCGGTCTGAGCAAGGCGACAACGAGCGGTATCGAGGGTACGTTCCACTCGTTCGGCACATTTCCGATCGTGGTACAGGTCGACCCATCGCAAACCTACCCCGAACGCGCACAGCTTCGCTACAGCGATGCGGCGCGCGTCGCCACGGATCTGGGATCGACGGTGTTGGCCGTTGAGCCGGACTTTACGCGAACCTGGAAGGTCGGTTACGGCAGCGTCAGCGACCACTTCTCGGTCTCGTCGGCCGGCGTCTATCCGAACGACGACTCGCTCACGATGAGCGCCGGTCGCAAACTCGACGCGCAGGACGTGGACTCCGCCGCGCGTGTCGTCGTGCTCTCGCAAAGCGTTGCGGACCGGTTCTTTCCCAATCATGACGCGCTCGGCAAAGAACTCACGATGAACGCCGGACGCTACACGATCGTGGGTGTCTATAATCCGATCAGATCGCCCTTCATCACCGCGCTGAGCGGCAACGACTTCATCGCGGTTCCGTACTCGACGTACTATCGAGCGCTAAACGAGCCGCCCGATGACTTTTCGATCTATCCAGCTCCCGGCTTCACCGCAGATATGCTGCGGGATCAAATCGTGGCGTCGCTGCAACACGTCCATGGCGCGCAGGCTCAGTACCAAGTCATCGATGGGGCCGGCTTCCTCAAAGGCTTCGATGACGTGCTGAATATTGCCGGAACGAGCCTTGCCGCAATCGGCACGGTTGCGCTCATCGTCGCCGGCATCGGCATCATGAACATTATGCTCGTCACCGTTACCGAGCGCACCCGCGAGATCGGCATTCGCAAGTCGATCGGTGCGAGTCGCCGCGACATCATTCTACAATTCTTGATGGAGGCGGTCGTGCTGGCGCTTATCGGCGGCGCGACCGGAATGCTGCTTGGGATCGGCTTCACCGCGCTCGGCTCCTACGCGCTGAGCAAACAGCTTGGCGATCTGGTGGTTCCCTATGTACTCGTGGTTTCGATTGCGCTCGGATTTTCCGGCGCGGTCGGCATGCTCTTTGGGCTTTACCCGGCGTATCGCGCTGCTGCACTCGATCCGATCGAGGCCCTGCGCTCGTGATGTACTTTGAGGAAGCCCTGCGCGTGCTCGTCGCCAATAAGATGCGCACGTTTCTGACGACGATCGGACTGATTATCGGCGTGTTCGCGGTTATTAGCATCGAGGTACTCGGGCATAGCATGGCCGGATCGATCAGCGAAACACTTGGGGCGCTTGCCGACAACTCCTTCGTCGTCTTTCCCGGCTCGTTTCAAGGCAACTTCGAGCGCGCGGCGATGCGGCTTTCAGATTTGACCAATATCGTGTCCACGGTCCCGAATGTGGCGACAGCCGTGCCGCTCGGCGGTCAGCGAGAATTGGTGCGCTACGCCCACAACGTCGGGCGATTCACCCTCTCTTCCGATTCGAATCCGCCCTTCGCGAATCTCCCGCTCGCGTACGGGAGCTATCTCAGCGACGACGATATCGCAAACGCACGCGATGTTGGCGTGATCAGCTGGCGGGCGTATCAGCGACTCTTCCCCGCCGGGGGGGACCCGACTGGCGAGAGCATCTACGCTGGAACGCATCGCTACGTCGTCGTGGGCGTCCTCGCCGAGCCGCGGCGCGGCGTGCTCAATGTCAACTTCGGCGGCGACGTCTCGATTCCGTACACGACGTATGTTCGCGAATTCGTCCACGGTGACCGCATCTTCGCGGCGCGCTTCACGGTCCGCGATTCATCGACGATTCCGCAGACCGAGGTCGCGGTCATCAAGCGGATACGCGAGTTGCGCCAGGTCGCCAAGGACGTAACCTATCAAACATTCGACAAGGCCGCATTTACGGGCGGCGTCAACTCGATCTTCACCGCCGTAACGATCGTGGTCGCCCTCATCGGTGCCGTCTCGTTGATCGTCGCCGGGATCGGCGTGATGAACATCATGCTGGTCTCGATCAACGAGCGCACTCGTGAGATCGGCACGCGCAAGGCCATTGGCGCGCGCCGAGGGCAGATCTTGTGGCAATTTCTCATCGAAGCAGCGCTGCTCAGCAGCCTCGGATGCTTCATCGGCATGGCGCTCGGGCTCATCGCCGGCGCAACGATCAACGACATTTACATCGTGAAGCTCACCGGCTATACCGCGGCGCCGCCGTACCTCCAAGCGTTCTTGATCACGGTCGCCTTTGCGGCGATCGTGACCTTCGCGTTCGGCCTCTATCCGGCGTTTCGCGCGGCATCGCTCGATCCGATCGAGGCCTTGCGCTATGAGTAGTGGGCTTGCCCTCGATCTCGCGCAGATCACGAAGACGTACAAGAGCGGTTCGCTCGAGGTTCCCGCGTTGCAAGGCGTCGATCTGCGCGTCGAGCGCGGCGAATACGTGGCAATCATGGGGCCGTCCGGCTCGGGAAAATCGACGATGATGAACATCATCGGCTGCCTCGACCGCCCGACCACCGGCAGCTATCATCTCGACGGCGAAGACGTTTCGCGCTTGGACGATAACGCGCTCGCCGTGATCCGCCTGCGCAAGCTCGGCTTCGTTTTCCAAGGCTTCAACCTGCTTGCGCGCACCGACGCACTCAAAAACGTCGCGCTCCCACTCTTCTACGCGGGCATCGGCGCGCGCGAGCGCGACCGGCGCGCGATGGCGACGCTTCAAGAAGTTGGGCTGGCGGATCGCGCCCGCCACAAACCCAGCGAACTGTCAGGCGGTCAGCAGCAGCGGGTCGCCATCGCACGCGCTCTCGTCAACGATCCGGCGGTTCTGCTGGCCGACGAGCCAACCGGCAACCTCGACACGCGGACCAGCGCCGACATCATGTCGCTGTTCGATGCCTTGCATGCCGGCGGCCGGACGATCATCATGGTGACACACGACGAAAACATTGCCCGTAACGCGCGGCGCATCGTGCGACTGCTGGACGGCCGGATCGTGGCCGACGATGTCACGGGCTACGAAAAAGTAGCCAAAGGCTAGCTTTTTGTAGCCCCTTTGAGGAACGCCCCGAAACCAACCGCCGTTCTCAGGGTAGGAAAAACCCCAAAATAATCGTCGTTAGATCGGAAGAATGGTGAGAAATCGTTTCATGCCGACGGTGATCGTCGGCCTCCTGGGCGCCATAATCGGCAGCTTCGTCATGATGCTCTATGCGAGCACGCACTTCAGCAATGTGGCCGGCCCCAACCACACGCCCCCCGCGGTTGCCGCCGCACCGCTGAGCGGCGTAAGCGACCAAGATCGGATCGTCAGCGCGGTCAAGCGCACCAAGGCATCGGTGGTAGCCATCACCGAGACCATCAACGGCCAGGAAGTCGTGCCGATCGATCCCATGATCCAGCAGTTCTTTGGGCAGCAAGGGCCGGGCATCGTGCAGCACTACAAGGGCCAAGCTTCCGGCTCGGGCTTCGTGTACGACGGCAAGGGCGACATCGTAACCAACGCGCACGTCGTCAATCCGCCAAGCGGCGCCAAGCTCTCGAACCTCACCGTGATCTTCTCCAACGGTGATCACGTGCCGGCGCATGTGGTCGCCGCGAACATCGGCGCCGACCTCGCCGTCATTCGCGTCGACAACTACAAGAAGTTACCGCCGGCACTCGGGCTCGCCGATTCGGATAAGCTCGAACAAGGCCAATGGGCGATCGCCATCGGCGAGCCGTACGAGTTGGAACAGACGGTCACGCTCGGCGTCGTCTCGGCCTTTAACCGCGAAGAAAAAGTCGGCGCCGAAGGCGGCGGCAACGGCTACTACGACTTCAAAGGTCTGCTGCAGACCTCGGCGCCGATCAACCCCGGCAATTCGGGCGGCCCGCTGATCGACATCGACGGCAGCGTCATCGGCGTCAACCAGCTCACCGATGAAGCAGCCCAGGGCATCGGCTTTGCGATCCCGTCCAACACGGTGCGCTTGGTCGTCCCGCAACTGCTCAGCAACCCGGGCTTCCACCAGGGCACCGACACCGGCTTCGCCGGCTTTGCTCCGGTCGATCTGACCACCGGCTTGCGTAACCAAATCGGCTACAACGGCCAAGGCGGGCTCGCGGTCGTTCAGGTCGAGCCGGGGACGCCCGCCGACAAGGCCGGGCTTGAGCCGGGGGACGTGATCCTCCAGGTCGACGGCAAGCCGGTGACCACCGCCGACGCCCTGCGCAAGTACATCGCCTCAAAGAAGCCGGGCGATACGCTGCGCCTCGACGTCTGGTCGCAGGGCGTCAAGAAGTTCGTCGCGGTCACCCTCGAAGAACGGCCGGCCGAACAGATCGGCGCCCCGTCCCAAGGTCAAGGCCCCTGATCGAATACCGGAACCAAAGGAAGCGACCTTGAGGCGATCTGTGAAGCGAGCTTAAACAAAGACGGCGAGCGGAGCAGGTTGCCTCAAGGTCGCTTCCTTTGTGAAGGCTGGTCCTGCAACCGGCCTCTTCGCTTTTGGGTTAGAAACAACAGACCCGTCCATCGTGTATGATGGTCGGGTACTACACCTGCGTAAGCCCGTAAGCGGCAAGGCAGATCTTCACCCTCGTTTCGTTTCCCCGAATCCATGCGAGCGATGCACTTACCTCGGTGCGCGACTCGCCTCGGCTAAGGTTACGGCGAGGGCCGCAAGAGAAGCTGGTCCAGAGCTTCGCAGAATAAACGAGAGGCAAGAAATTTATGGCTAAAGTGGTCGGTATCGACCTTGGCACGACCAATTCGGTCGTCGCCGTGATGGAGGGCAGCTCGCCCGTCGTCATTCCAAATTCCGAAGGGTCGCGCACGACCCCGTCGGTCGTCGCATTTACGAAGACCGGCGAACGTCTCGTGGGCCAACTTGCGAAGCGTCAGGCGATCACCAATCCGGATCGCACGATCTCTTCGATCAAGCGGCACATGGGCGAGAGCGATTATCACGTGAAGATCGACGGCAAGGATTACACGCCGCAAGAGATCAGCGCGATGATCCTCCAGAAGCTCGTCAACGATGCGAGCAACTATTTAGGCGAACGCGTCACCAAAGCGGTGATCACTGTTCCCGCATACTTCAACGACGCACAGCGTCAGGCGACCAAGGACGCCGGCAAGATCGCAGGACTCGACGTGCTGCGCATCATCAACGAGCCGACGGCCGCAGCACTGGCGTACGGCCTCGAGAAGAAAGGCAACGAGACGATCCTCGTATGGGACCTCGGCGGCGGCACGTTTGACGTGTCGATCCTCGAAGTCGGCGACGGCGTCTTCGAAGTCAAGTCGACCAACGGCGACACGCACTTGGGCGGCGACGACTACGACAAGCGCGTCGTCGATTGGCTCGTTTCCGAATTCCGTAAAGAGCAAGGCATCGATTTGTCCAAAGACAAGCAAGCGATGCAGCGTCTCACGGAAGCCGCCGAAAAGGCGAAGATCGAGCTAAGCTCGGTCGTAACCACGACGATCAATCTGCCGTTCATCACGGCCGATCAAGAAGGGCCCAAGCACCTCGACATAACGCTCACGCGCGCGAAGTTCGAGGAGCTGACCTCCGACTTGACCGATCGCTGCATCGCGCCGTTCAAGAACGCGCTAGCCGATGCGAAGATCGACATCTCGCAGATCGACGAAGTGGTGATGGTCGGCGGTTCAACCCGCATGCCCGTCATCCAAGAGCTCGTCAAGAAGCTCACCGGCAAGGATCCGAATCTCACCGTCAACCCCGACGAAGTCGTGGCAATCGGTGCGGCAATTCAGGCCGGCGTGCTGGCAGGCGAAGTTCGCGACGTCGTATTGCTCGACGTGACCCCGCTCTCGCTCGGCCTTGAAACGCTTGGCGGCGTGATGACCACGTTGATCGAGCGCAACACCACGATCCCGACGAAGAAGTCGCAGATCTTCACGACGGCTGAAGATGGTCAAACCTCGGTCGACATTCACGTGCTGCAGGGCGAACGCCCGATGGCCGGTGACAATAAGACCTTGGGACGCTTCCGGCTCGAAGGCATCCCGCCGGCTCCGCGCGGCGTGCCGCAGATCGAAGTAACGTTCAACATCGATGCCAACGGTATCGTCAACGTGAGCGCCAAAGATCTCGGCACCGGCAAGGAACAGCAGATTACGATCACCGCATCGACCAACCTCAGCAAAGAGGAAGTCGACCGGATGGTCAGGGACGCTGAACTGCAAGGCGCAGCCGATAAAGCGCGGCGTGAAGAGGCCGAAGTGCGTAACAACGCATCGAGCCTGATCTACTCGACCGAGAAGTCGCTCAAAGAGGTGGGTGACCGCCTCGATGCGACCGCTCGCGGCGAAGTGGAAGCGGCGCTCGAAGAGCTCAAGCGCATCAGCGAGAACGGCACGATCGCCGAGATCAAACCCGCGATCGAGAAGCTGCAGGCAGCGAGCTATAAGATGGCCGAGCTGCTCTACAAGGCCGCATCGCCGAACGGCGAAGCCGCGGGCGCATCGCAAGACGGTGCCGCCAACGGTGCCGGCGCGCAGACCAATGGTTCCGCGCAGTCGGACGATGTTATCGACGCCGAGTTCAAAGAAGCCAAATAACCAGCGCGTCATCGCGCCTCGCGTCGTTGCGGGCGGCGCGGCCTAGCTAACTAGCGCCGCGCCACCCGCGCCTCGCGATTCATCGATGACGCTTGGTTATTTGACGAAAATTATATGATGAACGATAACGAATTATTTACTGAAGCCGGTGAGGCGACGCTCGACGGTCCATCAGGATCGACGGGCGATTTGCCTGCGCAGCTCGACGCCGCCAATGCCAAGGCCGACGACAACTATCAGAAATTTCTGCTGGCGATGGCCGACTTCGAGAACTACAAGAAGCGCATGGAGCGCGACATCTCGTCGATCGTCACCTCGCACCGGCGCAAGCTGTTGGAACGCTTTCTTCCGGTCATGGACAACCTCGAACGCGCGCTCGCCTTCGATCAAAGCGGCGGCGACAAACTGCGCGGCGGCATCGAACAAACGCTGCGCGGCTTCGAAGCGATACTCGCAAGCGAAGGCGTCAAACCGATCGATGTCAAGGACAAACCGTTCGATCCGCGCGTTGCCGAAGCGATCGGCACGTTGCCCGCGCCGTTCGGCGTCGCTGACGACACGGTCATGGAAGTCGCCGAAAAGGGCTATACCATCGGTGATGAACTGCTACGTCCGGCGAAAGTGCTCGTCGCCAAGCGCCAAGGATGAACTACAAAGACTACTACGCGGTCCTAGGCGTTCCAAAGGGCGCGGCTGAAAAAGATATCAAGTCCGCCTATCGCAAGCTGGCACGCAAGTGGCATCCCGATGCAAACCCCGAGAACACCAAGGCCGCCGAAGAGAAGTTCAAGGAGATCTCCGAAGCGTACGAAGTGCTCGGCGATCCCGAAAAGCGCAAGAAGTACGACGCGCTCGGTTCCGATTGGCAACGCGCGGCGAAGCAAGCCGAACAACAGCGCCAATACCGCCGTGAATATAGCGATCACGATTTCACGTACGACTTCGGCAATCAGGACGCGGGCGGAGCAGGTCCAAGCGGGTTTTCGGATTTCTTCGACATGTTCTTCTCGGGCATCGGACGCCGGCAAACGACGCAAAGCGCTAGCTTCTCGCAGCGCGGCCAAGATCTGGAGACCACGATCGAACTGGGTCTTCGCGACGTCTACGACGGCGGTAAAAAGGCCGTCGCATTACAGGTCGAGGATCTCTGTCCGAACTGCCGCGGCACCGGAACGCTCAACAGCCGCTTGTGCCCACAATGCGGCGGCACCGGACGCGTCCTCGTGACGAAGAAATTTGAAGTCGCAATTCCCAAAGGGATCAGCGATGGGCAGCGCATTCGTCTTGCGGGGCAAGGCGGCGTTGGCCTCAACGGTGGCGCGAACGGCGATCTGTATTTGATCGTCAAGTTGCTCGACGACGCTACCTACAAACGCAGGGGCGACGATCTCTACGTCGATCTTCCGGTGAGTATTTACGATCTGGTTCTCGGCGGCGAAGTGAAGGTCCCGACGATGGCCGGTCAGGTGGCGATGACAATCCCCGAGGGGACGCAGAACAATCGCTTGCTGCGCCTTACGGGCAAAGGCATGCCGAAGGTCAAGGGCTCAGGTGCCGGCGATCAATACGTCCGCTTGATCGGGCAGCTTCCGCAGAGTCTCTCCGATAAAGAGAAGAAACTCTTCAAGGAGTTGTCGGGTCTGCGCAATGGCAAGAAGAGCTCGTAACTCGAGAGGGAGAGGTTTGCAGTGATCAAAGACATCGCGTTCACCGCGTATCCGTCGAACAACGTGAAGTCGACGCGCGAATGGTACGAAAAGATGCTGGGCCTCAAATTCAGCGGGCCATACGAAGAGAACGGCGTCGAAAAATTTAACGAGGCCAACGTCGGACCGGCGTGTTTTGCGCTGATGACGCCCGAATGGATCGCTCGCGAGCCGGGCAGCGGTGTCGGCGTCGCATTCGAAGTCGATGATATCGAGAAAACCGCAAAGTCGCTACGTGACGCCGGCGTTACCGTGGAAGACATCTACACCACTCCGGTGTGCAAAGTTACCTCCTTCGACGATCCCGAAGGCAATAAGGTTACGCTGCATCAGTCCACGCGCTAGGTAACCATGTTCGGCGCGCACGGCATGATGTGGTCCAACAACTACTCGCCTGATAAGCCGAGTATCCGCCGCAAGGTCGACTGGCGGCGTATTCTCGCGCTGTTCCGCCCGTATTGGTGCCAGCAGCTCCTTGTCTTCGGCTGCATCGTTATCGCCGCGGTGCTCGGATTGATTCCGGGCTTCATGACCGCGCGCATTATCGACGTTGCCATTCCTCAGAAGAACTTCCACGAGCTCACGGTCGATGTCGGCGTGATTCTCGGAACCGCGCTCGTCTCAATGGGCTTCGGCGTCGCGCAGGGTTGGACGAACTCCCTGGTCGGCGAAGGCATCATGCGTGACATCCGCACGCGGCTCGTCTCGCACTTGCACCGCATGCCGCTCTCCTTCTTCACCGGCACGAAGACCGGCGAAATCATGAACCGCGTCTCGAGCGACGTCGATAATGTCGACAGCGTTGTCACCGGCACGCTCACCACCATCGTCACCAATGTCGTGATGATCCTCACCACGGTCATAGCGATGTTCGTGTGGAACTGGCGTCTGGCCGTCATCTCGCTGATCGTCGTTCCGTTCATGATCCTGCCGCTTGGACCAGTCGGCCGGCGCATGTACGACATCCGCAAAAAGACGCGCGAGCAGCGGGACGCGATCGAATCGATCACCCAAGAGACGCTCTCCATCTCGGGCATCACGCTGATCAAGTCGTTCGCTCGCGAGGCTTACGAACGCGCGCGCTTCTACGATGTCGGCACCCGCTTGATGAACCTCGAGGTTCGGCTCGCCATGGTCGGCCGGTGGTTTCTGGCATCGGTCACCGCAATGGTGATCGTTGGCCCGGCAATAGTATGGCTCGGCGGCGGCTGGCTTGCGCTGCGCGGCGCGCTCGACGTCGGCGTCATCGTCGCATTCATCGGCTACATTCAAGGCCGGCTCTACGGACCGGCAGCCACGCTGGTGGGCGTGCAGGTTCAAATCGTCAGTGCGCTTGCGGTCTTCGAGCGTATCTTTGACTACCTCGACCTCAAGACGGAGCCCTACGATCCGCCGGGCGCCATTACCCTCACCGATATTCAAGGCGACGTGCGCTTCGAGCACGTGACGTTCGGCTACGACGCGGACCGGGTGATCCTGCACGACGTATCGTTTGAGATCCAGCCCGGACAGGTCGCGGCGCTCGTCGGACCCTCGGGCGCCGGAAAAT
Source organism: Vulcanimicrobiota bacterium (assembly GCA_963703325.1). Taxonomy (GTDB): domain Bacteria; phylum Vulcanimicrobiota; class Vulcanimicrobiia; order Vulcanimicrobiales; family Vulcanimicrobiaceae; genus Aquilonibacter. The sequence continues at coordinate 452,816 of OY969805.1, forward strand.
CGACGATCACCCAACTCGTGCCACGCTTTTACGACCCGCAACACGGACGCGTGCTCGTCGACGAGCACGACGTCAAAACCGTCACGCTCGAGTCGTTGCGCGCGGGCATCGGCATCGTCACGCAGGAGACCTATCTCTTCCACGACACGATCGCGGCAAACTTGCATTACGCCAAGCCCGAGGCGACCGACGACGAGTTGATCTCCGCCGCCCGTAGTGCGAACATTCACGAGTTCATCATGACGCTTCCGCTGGGCTACGAAACCGTGGTCGGCGAGCGCGGTCACAAGCTTTCCGGCGGTGAACGCCAACGGCTCGCGATCGCCCGCGTTTTGCTCAAGAACCCGTGCATCCTAATCCTCGACGAAGCCACCAGCGCGCTCGACTCGCACAACGAAGCCGCGATTCAAGATGCGCTCGACGTCGTGATGCGCGGGCGGACTAGCCTCGTGATCGCGCATCGCCTTTCGACCATCGTCAACGCGGACGTGATCTTCGTGATCGAGAACGGCCGCGTCGTCGAGAAGGGCTCACATGCGGTGCTGCTGGCCCGCAATGGGCCGTACGCGCGGCTCTATCGCACGCAGTTCCGCGACACGGCCATCGCGACGTAGCGCGGCTTACGAGTAGATCGGTTCGATCGCGCCCATCTTGCCGGCTTGAAAGTCGGCGAAAGCCTGCTCGAGCTCGTCCGTCGTGTTCATCACGAAGGGGCCATAGCGCACCATCGGCTCCGCGATCGGCTCGCCGGTAAGCATCAGGAATTCGAGCGGCTCGCTGCCGGCGTTCTCGACCGGAATAACATCGCCCGCACGATCGAATACGATCCCCGCGCGCGCGGCGTGCTTGCGTTCACCTCCGAATCGCGCTTCACCGGTCATGAGATAGGCAATTGCCGTGTGACCGTCTTCCACCGCATGCTCGATCGATGCGCCCGGCTCGAGGTGATAGTGCACAAAGCTGATCGGAATTCGTGTCTGTGCCGCACCGCTCACGCCTTGTGCCTCACCGGCAATCACCTTCGCCCACGCACGTCCGTCCGCACTGCGCCAGACCGGAATCTGCTCCGCGCGCACGTCTTGATACCGGGGCCGCGTGAATTTGTCGACCTTGGGAAGATTGATCCAAATCTGGAAACCGTGCTGACGTCCGCCCTCGCGCATCATTCGCTCCGACGGCATCTCCGCGTGCACGACGCCGGCCCCGGCGGTCATCCACTGCACGTCGCCGGTGTGAATCTCGCCGCGATGCCCGGCTGAATCGGCATGCTGATTTTCGCCTTCGATCACATACGTCACGGTCTCGAAGCCGCGATGCGGGTGATCTGGAGCGCCGATCGCCTCGCCGGGCGCATAGACGATTGGGCCAAGCTCGTCGATCAGCAGAAACGGATCGACCTGCATGACGCCCTGCACCGGAAATGGCCGGTGCACCAAGAAGCCGCCCCCCTCATGGAAATCCTGGGCCGGCAGCACGAGAGAGACCTTACGTTCTGACATAGCTCTCTCTGTAACCCAGCGGCGGTTGCGCTGGTTCTGCGGGGGCTACGTCACCCCCGCTGGGATCTTCATCGCCGTCGGCGGATGCGGCACGTGCAATTTGGCGCCGGTTGCGGCTTGCACGTCGTCAACGGTTAGGCCCGGTGCAACCTCGCGCAAGACCAGGCCTTGCGGCTCGACATCGATGGTCGCCATGTCGGTCATGATCTTGTTGACCACGCCTTTGCCGGTCAACGGCAAGTTGCAGCGCTCGAGAATCTTATGGGCGTTGCCTTTGGCGACGTGTTCCATCATCACGATAACGCGCTTGGCGCCGTGCACGAGATCCATCGCTCCGCCCATGCCCTTGACCAGCTTGCCCGGAATCATCCAGTTCGCAAGGTCGCCGTGTTCGGAGACTTGCATCGCCCCGAGCACCGCAAGGTCGATGTGACCACCACGAATCATACCGAACGAAAGCGCAGAATCGAAGAACGAGGCGCCCGGCAATACCGTCACCGTTTCTTTGCCGGCGTTGATCAAATCTGGATCTTCCTCGCCCTCGTACGGATACGGACCCATGCCCAGGATGCCGTTCTCGCTTTGCAGCGTCACCGTCACGCCGGCCGGCACGTAGTTGGGAATCAGCGTCGGCAATCCGATACCAAGATTGACGTATTGGCCGTCTTGCAATTCCAGCGCGACCCGCGCAGCTAGTTGAGTTCTGGTTAGAGGCATTTATTTGAACTTACCTTTTTAATCCTGAGCTTGTCGAAGGACGCGTGGTGACGCGTTCGATGCGTTTTCCGCCGGTGCCGACTTTCACGATGCGCTGCACGAAGATACCGGGCAGATGCACGGCTTCGGGGTCGATCTCTCCGGGCTGCACCAGTTTTTCGGTTTCGACGATCGTAATTTTTCCCGCCATTGCGCAGAGCGGATTGAAGTTGCGCGTTGCTTTGTGAAAGATCACGTTGCCGTCGGTGTCGGTGACCGACGCGCGCACGAGCGCAAAGTCGCAGATGATGCCGTCCTCGAGCACGTAATCGCGCCCGCTAAATGCCCGCGTCTCTTTCTTGGGCGACGCCAGAGCGACCGAGCCGTCGGCATTGTATTTCCACGGAAGGCCGCCGTCGGCGACCAGCGTGCCGACCCCGGCAGGCGTGTAAAATGCGGGAATCCCGCAGCCGCCCGCGCGCAGACGTTCGGCAAGTGTGCCCTGCGGAACAAGTTCGACTTCGAGCTCGCCGCCAAGATACTGCCGCTCGAATTCCTTGTTCTCGCCGACGTACGAGCCGGTCGTGCGGCGGATGCGGCAGTGGTCGAGCAGCACGCCCAGGCCCCAGCTGTCGACGCCGCAGTTATTCGAGACCGTTACGAGATCGGTCGCGCCCTGTTCGAAGAGCGCCTGGATGAGGTTCTCGGGAATGCCGTTGAGGCCGAACCCGCCAACGGCGAGCGAAGCGCCGCTGCGGATATCGGCCACCGCCTCCGCACACGTCGGGAAGACTTTGTTCATGCCGAGCTATTGCGCCGATTGACGGAACGGCTCCCTCTCCCGTGGAAGCCTCTGCCATGAGCATTGCACCCCCTCGCACCGTCGACTCCGACGAAGAGGCCATGATCATTAACATGGTGCGCGAACTGGTTGCGGAAAAAGTCGCACCGCGCGCCGCCGAGATTGATGAGACCAGCGAGTTTCCCACCGACATCAAAGAGCTATTCGCGCAGAACGACCTGATGGGGATTCCGATTCCCACCGAATACGGCGGTCTGGGCGGCTCGTTTGTAACCTACGTGAAGGTCGTCGAAGAGATCGCGAAGGCGTGCGCCTCGAGTTCGCTGATCGTCGCGGTGCAAGAACTCGGGATGCTCCCGATTTTGATCGGCGGCAGCGAGGAGCAGAAGAAACGCCTTTTGCCCGACATTGCGTCGGGAAAAAAGATTGCCGCATACGCACTCACCGAAGCCTCGAGTGGTTCCGATGCCCTCGGTTCGATGCGCACGCGCGCCGAGCGTGAGGGTGACAGCTACGTGCTCAACGGCCAAAAGATTTGGATTACCAATGGCAGCGTCGCCGACGTCGTGTGCGTCTTCGCGGTCACCGATCCGGAGGCGGGATCGCGCGGTGTCTCGGCCTTTGTCGTCGAGAAGGGCATGAAAGGCTTCATCGTCGGCAAAAAAGAGAAAAAGATGGGGATCCGCGGGTCACCCACGGTGGAACTCGTCTTTGACGACTGCGAAATCCCCGCGGCTAATCGGATTGGCGAAGAAGGCGAAGGCTTCAAGATCGCGATGAAGGTGCTCGATAAATCGCGGCCCGGCATCGCGGCACAAGCGCTCGGCATTGCTGCCGGCGCGCTCGACTACGCGACAACCTACGCGAAAGAACGCGTTGCCTTCGGCAAACCGATCGGTCAGCATCAAGGTCTCGGATTTATGCTCGCCGACATGAAGACCGAGGTCGAATCGGCGCGGCTTCTGCTCTATGAGGCTGCGCGCAAGTGCGACGAGGGCGCCCCCGATGTCTCGCTCTGGGCCTCGATGGCCAAGCTCAAGTGCGGCGACGTCGCGATGTCGGTCACGACCGATGCGGTGCAGGTCCTCGGCGGCTTCGGGTACTCCTCGGAATACCCGGTCGAGCGGATGATGCGCGATGCGAAAATCACGCAAATTTACGAGGGCACCCAGCAAATCCAGCGCCTAGTCATCTCCCGCGCGATGGTCGGCAAAGGAAAATAAAGTAGCTCAAGCCCCCTGGAGGGGGCGGCTTGCTTGCTGCGAACTTCCTGAACCGTTGTTGCGTTTTTAGGACGTAACGGAGCACACGATGCGGCGTTTTCACGCCGCAAGACGTTCCCGTATTTTGCTATGGAAGGAGGTTACTGTATGAAAAAGACCCTCGCATCGCTCCTCGCAGCGGCGTTCTTGATGACCGCCCCCGCGATGGCCGCAAGCCCGGCTCCCGCCACCAAGGGCGACTCCATGAAGTCGGCCGCGAAGCCGGCTGCGAAGCCTGCCGCCAAGCCCGCCGCCGGCACGTCGATGAAGTCGATGAAACCGGCTGCCAAACCGGCTGCCAAACCGGCTGCCAAACCGGCTGCCAAGCCGGCCCCGAAGGCGACCAAGAAGCCGTAACCCCGTTCTTATTCATCCCCATAACGGCGCAGTCGTACGACTGCGCCGTCATTTTTTGGTAGCCTAAAGCCGATGGCCGACCGCGCAGATCCGATGAAACCCGAATTCACCGCCCAAAATCCGATCGTCGAAGCCGCGACGCGCCTTCGCGCACGGCGTGACATCGGACGCGCAATCGACGCCGGTGATGACGGCTCGCAGGCGATCGGCGAAGACGCGGAAGCATCGCTGCGGCTCTTCGTGCGCCGCTTGCTCGACGGCGCGAAGCGCCTCGAGTCGATTCTCGGCAAAGGCGCGGTGAAAATCGTGCGCCTTGAAAAACCGCTGCGCGTGCGGGTTCGTTTCGGCGACACGCGCGTCAGCCTCGATCTCGATGACGTGCATCAATTAGTGCGCGTTACCGGCGCGGATCTCGACGGCGAGTACCAATTCGATACGAGCGCCACGGTGCCGGCGCTGATCAATATCTCGAAGATTTCAACCGAAGCCGGCTACGGTGAGGCGCTTACCGCTTCTTCCTTGTTGAAGACGGTCGCGCAGGACGCCGAGTTGCCGCGGCCTTCGCACCTCGACGGATCCGGCCCGCTGCAGTTGTAGCCGTCAGCTTGGCGATAATCGGCGGCGTCGGACAGATCTTGTTCACCGGACACTGACCGCACAGCGGCGTAGGCGCCTTGCAGATCTCTCGCCCGTGTAGAATCAGCCAATGATGCGCGAAGCGCCACTTCTCGCGCGGCACCAGTGCCGTGACGTCTTCTTCGACCCCGAGCGGCGTCGGCGCGAGCGTCAGCCCGAGCCGGTGCGAAACGCGAAACACGTGCGTATCGACCGCGAAGGCCGCATCCTCGAAGGCCACCGACATCACGACCGACGCCGTCTTGCGCCCAACGCCGGCAAGCGACTGCAGCGCATCACGATCGTTAGGAACATTCCCGCCGAACTTATCGACCAAGTCCTTCGCCGCACTAATGATATTCTTGGCCTTCATGCGAAAGAACCCGGTCGACTTGATGATCGCTTCGACGTCATCGATCTTTGCTTTGGCGAGCGCATGCGGTGTCGGATACTTCTTGAAGAGCGTGGGCGTGGTGAGGTTGACGCGCGCATCCGTCGTCTGCGCTGAGAGTATCACCGATACGAGCAGCTCGAACGGGTTGGTGTAATGCAGCGCGGTAACCGCCTGCGGGTACGTGCGCTCAAGAATCGCCAGCTCTTGCTCGGCTACCTCACGCGAAACGGCCTTCTTTGGAAACGGGATCTTCATAGCTGGTGAGCGGTGTTTTCCGCGCGGCATACGAACCCATCCCGCATGACGTTTTCCGGCCCGTCGCAGGCCAACGCCGACGCCATCGACCTCCGAACGCAAGGGCGACTTCCCGAAGCGATCGCCACGCTTCGCGCCGGCATCGCACAATTCCCAAGCGTCGTCGCGCTGCGTCAGAATCTCGCGCAAATGCTCTACGAATCCGGCGAGCTGCCGGGAGCGATTGCCGAGCACCGGGCCGTCCTTGAAGCCGAGGCCGACAACGTCGCATCGCACTTCGGCTTGTACGAACTGCTGCAGATCACCGGCGAGCGCGACGAGGCGCTCGCCCAACAGCGCGCCGCGCTGCGTCTGCGACGGCTGTACTCGCACGTTGCCCCGCATGAAGCGCGCAGCGTCCTATGCCTGTGCACCCCTGGCGACTGGCAGGCGAACATTCCGGTCGATTTTCTCTTCGATCGTGACACGACGACCGTTCACAAGCTCTACCTGCTCGACGAAGCGGCTGTCGACGCGCCGCTACACGTTCGCTACGACGTGATATGGAATATCATTGCCGAGTCTCCCGAAGCACTACGGTACCTTGCACTCGCGAATCGCTTCATGAACGCACAGGCCAAGCCGGCGCTCAACGCGCCTGCGCGCGTGATCACCACCGCGCGGCCGTTGCTGGATGCAACGCTCGCAAACACTCGTGCGCGCGTCGCGCCGGTCGCCATTCTCGATCGCGAGCGATTGAGCAATGCGGCGATCCCGTTTGCCTTCCCGATCATCGCGCGACCGGTCGGCTCGCACGCTGGTCACGGCCTCGAACGGCTCGACGATCGCGGCGCCTGCGCTCCCTATGCGCTGCGCAATCCGGTCGAACGCTACTTCGTTAGCCCCTTCATCGACTACGCGAGTGCCGACGGATTCTTTCGCAAGTATCGCGTCGTCTACGTCGACGGCGTGCCGTATCCGGTGCATCTGGCGATCTCACCGAACTGGATGATTCACTATTACAACGCGCCGATGAGCGAGCACGCCTGGATGCGCAGCGAAGAGGCGGCATTTCTGGCCGATGTCCGCGCCGCGTTCGAGGGTGAGGCCTACGAGACGTTGCTCCGCGTAGGAGCCGCCGTCGGCCTCGAGTATTTCGGGATCGACTGCGGCATCGACCGCGATGGCAAGGTGCTGGTATTCGAAGCCGATGCGGCGATGCTCGTCCACACCAGCGACCCAATCGAGCTTTATCCGTACAAACATCAGTTCGTACCACGCATCTATCGCGCGGTTGAAGGCATGATCGACCGCCGGAAGTCAGCGCTCTGACCGCAGCCGCCGATACCTATAACACCATGACCGCGACCAGGTCGTTCGATCTCGCCGTTATCGGCGGCGGACTCTCCGCCACCGCGCTTGCTTGCGAGCTTGCCCGCCAGGCCGGTCCGGCGTTCCGAGCGGTCTTCTTCAATCGCGCCGATCTCGGGCCGGGGACCGCGTACGCGCCCCAGTCGGCAAGTCTGCTGATGAACGGCCCGGTGCGCGCAATGTCCGCCGTTCCCGGTGACGACAGCCATCTCGCGCACTATCTCGTAAACGAAAACGACGACGCGCTGATCTGCCGCGCGCGATTCGGCGCATACTTGCGCGCGACCAGCGCCAACGCGCTTGCGCAACATGCCGGACTTTTGCACGAACGCGCCGAGATCGTCGATATCGAGCGCATCGATGCCGGGTATCGCCTCACCGATGAACGCGGCAAGCGTCACGATGCGCGCAACGTCGTGTTTGCACTTGGGAACCTTCCGCCCGACGACCGTTTTCTACCGGAGAGCGTGCGCCGGCATCCGGGATACGCGGGCGATCCATGGACTGCCGATATCGCGCGCTTCGATCCGACTGCCGACGTCGTCGTCATCGGCAGCCGCTTAACTGCGATGGATACGATCGCGCTGCTCGACGAGCGCGCGTTCCGGGGACGCGTGCACATCATTTCGCGTCACGGTCTCCTGCCGCTGATCGAAGACACGAGCGTGCGGGGCGTAGACGCCGCGACGCTCGATCTCGATACGCGCACGCCGTACACGCTGCTTCGTTCGATGCGCGCAGCGGCGAAGCGGTTCTCCGGTGACTGGCGCGCGCTGGCCGAAGCACTTCGTCCGATCACGCCCGCGATCTGGCGCGGCTGGGACAACCGCGAACGCAAGCGCTTTTTACGACACCTGCAATCGATGTGGGCCATTCATCGCTATCGCGTCCCGCCGGCGACCTACGCCGCCTTCGAGCGCATGAACAACGAAGGCCGCATTACGATCTATCGCGGTCGCGTGGTAAGCGGGATCGCGCGTCCGGACGGGATCACGCTCGAGATCCAGGGCCGCAACGGCACCTTTACGCTGCACGCCGCTTACGTCGTGAACTGCACCGGACCGAACGCAAACCTGCGCACGGTTACACATCCGCTCGTGCACAACGCAATCGCGCGAGGTATCATGCGCCCCGATCCGCTCGCGCTCGGCATCGACGCGAACGACGACTACCGCGTGATCGACGCGAGCGGCAACGCGCAGCCGAATCTCTTCGCGATGGGCCCCTTGCTGCGTGGACTGTGGTACGAAACGACGGCCGTCAACGAGATACGGCAGCACGCCGCCGCGATCGTCGCGCGGCTACTTGAGATATCCCTCGATCCAGCCGGACCAACGGCGGTAGACGTCGAGCGAACGCACGGGGTCGCCCGGAAAGTGTCCTGAGACGGGATACGCCCAGAACTGCACCGTCGTCCCGCGATCTTTGAGGGCGTGATAGAACTTATACGACTGGGTAATCGGAACGCGCTGATCGCCCACGTCGCTGAGAATCAAGGTCGGCGTCGTAACATTCCACGCAGCGCTTATCGGCGATTGCGCGATATAGTTCTTCGTCAGGCCTTTGACGTAGGGCGAGCCGTTCATGCCGAAACGCGAGCCGACGCCGTTGTCGGCCAGCGCATATTCGTCGATCAAGTCGTTGACCGCAGCGCCGGAGACGGCCGCCTTCCAGATGTGGTAGTGGCCGATCATCCATGACGTCATGTAACCGCCATAGGACCAACCCGATACGGCTATGCGCGATGCGTCGATCTTGTACGAGCGCTCAACTGCGGCGATCCCCGCCATGACGTCGCGACCGGGCCCGGCGCCTGAATCGTTGATAATGCCGTACCAATACTTCGCACCCAAGTTGTCGCTGCCGCGATAGTTCGGATTGAACACGATGTAGCCGTGGGCAGCAAAGAGCTGGTTAAGGCCGTTGAACGAGGTGATCGACGCCGAGTTCGGGCCACCATGGATCACCAGCACCAATGGGTACGATTTTGTCGAATCGTAATTGGGCGGCAAGGTGACGACGCCGTCCTCTGCATACCCGTCGTTCTGCCAGTCGATCGCGCGCACCGCACCGAGGTTGAGCGCAGCAATCGCGTCGTTGAAGCCGGTGACGCGCTGCGGGGCCGCGCTCGGCGAGCTCATGTAGTAGAGTTCGCTCGGGTGATTGGGCTCGCTTCCGGCAAAGGCAATCGCCCCGCTTTTGGCAACCGATGCATCAAGCCAAAAGCCTTGTGACGGCTGCGCACCGTGCAGATCGAGGCGCACCGCTTTGCCGTCGAGCGGTTTCATCCAGAGCGCTGCGTCGGTGTCTTTATGGCCGGAAATCAAGAGACTCTTGGAGTCGGGCATCCAAATGAAGCGTTGCACGTTGGTATCGATCACGTCGGACGTCACATCGGTGCCGTCGCCGCCGCTCGCCGGGGCTACGTAGATCTCGGTGACGGCAGCTTCGTCGCCGTTCTGCGGGAACCAATATGCAATGCGCGCGCCGTCGGGTGAGTACTCGCCAAACCCCTCGTATTTACCGTGGGACGTTAGCGCCGCGATTTTGCCGCTGGCAACGTCCAACGCGCAAACGATCGCGCCGTCTGAATCGGCATCGTAGGCGTTCGGCATCTTCGTAAAGACGATCGATTTCCCGTCGGCGGACCACGAGATCGGCGGCCCCGGGGAACTTGGGGGCTGCGCGGAGGGCAAACTCCAGCTGCCGCTGGTTAGGCGCTTCGACGTCGTCGTTGCATCGGCGTTGAGCGTGAGCAGCCAAATGTGGTTGCTCGTCGGCGCCGAGCGATCGTCGTAGGCTTGATCGCCAACGACGAATCCATCGAGATGCTTCTCGGCCTGCTTCTTGTTGGCCGGCTCGTCGGGCGCAACGAACGCAATCGCACCGCCGTCGGGACGCCAAGAAAATTCCTCGACGCCTTCCGGCGCCTTGGTCACGGCAACGGCATCGCCACCGCGCAAATCCATGATCCACACCTGTTGATTCGCGTCGTCACCGGTTCCATAGATCGCGAGAAACGCAAGCTTCTTCCCATCCGGCGACCACGCGGGCGAAGCCAAACCCTTGCGTTCAAAGGTGAGCGGTCGCGTCGTGTTCGTCGCGACGTCATAGAGTTCGAGCGTCGCGTCGCTCTTGTCCGTCTTGAGGTTCTGGCGTGAAAGAACGAACGCAATCTGCTTGCCGTCCGGCGAGATCGCAACGTTCGAAACCGCCGCAATCTTCGGAAGATCGTCGAGCGCGAAGGTGCGCGGAGCCGATGCGGGGGCCGCCGCGATACACGCGGCGAGCAGTACCGAAGACGTGAGCCGTTTCATCTTCATCTCCTTCACTTCAGGTATTGCTCGAGCCAGTTGAGCCAATTCTTCTGCACGTCTTCCGAGCGCACCGGGTCCGATGGGAAGTGCCCCAAGACCGGATATGCGATGAACTTCACCGTTGTGCCGTTGTCTTTGAGCGCATGGTACAATTTGAACGAATTCGTGATGGTGACATTGTTGTCACCGATGTCGCCCATGATCAGCGTCGGTGTCGTTGCCCGCGGCGCATCCGCGATCGGTGATTGTTCGCGCCACTCGGCGGTATTGGACGGGTTCCACGGCTTGCCGCGGAAGAACGGTACGTCGGTATCGTAGTAAAACGCGATACTGTAATCGTCGAGCCAGTCGTCGAGCGACGCGCCGCTCACCGCCGCCTTCCAGACGTGATAGTGGCCGATCAGCCACGACGTCATGTAGCCGCCGTACGACCAGCCCGATACGCCGATCCGCGAGGTGTCGATCGGATACTCGCGCTCGACCGTTGCAAGTCCCGCCATCACGTCTTTCCCCGGGCCGTCGCCGGCGTCGTCGGTAATCGCGTGCTCGTAGGCATCCCCGAGATTGGTGCTGCCGCGGTAGTTGGGCTGGAAAACGAAGAATCCGTGCGCCGCAAATATTTGCGCCTGACTGCCCCAACCCAGCGTCGATGCGCCCTGCGGACCGCCGTGAATCAAGAGCACCAGCGGCGCCTTCCCGCCGCGGTAATGCAGTGGATATGCCAGCACGCCGTCTTCGGCAAAATTGCCTTTGGTCGAATGCCAATTGATCGCGACCTCACGCGCGAGGCCGGTCTTGGCGACGAAATCGTTCTCATGGGTTAGCACGATCGGCTTCGCGCTGGGTGATGAGAGCAGATAAACCTCACTGGGATGGGTGACCGAGGACGCGGCAAACACGAACGCGCCGTTTTTCGCGCTGTTGCCCAAAACCGACGGCTGCGCGCTGCCCAAATCCACGCGCGCAATGCCGCCGCGCAGCGGCCAATACCACAGCGACACGCGAGTTGCATCCGGCGTCGCAACCCACAGCGCGTCGCCGCTGCCGCTCCACGCGGCGTCGTTGACATTGCGGTCGAGTTGCGAACGAAGGTCGGCGACGTGCGTCCCACTCGTATCCGTGACATAGATGTCGCGGCCTTGCGTGTAGTCGCCGCGTGTGTTCCGGCCATACGCAATCAGGTTCCGGCGTGGCGCGAACTGCGGACCATCTTGCATCGCTTCTCCGGCGACGAGACGGCGCACGCTGCCGTTATCGGCATTCACCAGTTCGATGTACGACGCGAGCGAGTCGCCGACGAACGGCGTCGGAAAGTGCTCGAACGCGACCGTCTTCGAGTCGGGCGACCACGAGAGGTCGCCGCCGCCATCCGGGCCAGCCAGGGCGGCGCTCCAGGCGCCGCTCGTCAAACGCCGGGCGCCCGAACCGTCGACGTTACAGACCCATACGTGCACCGGCGGCGTCGCGTCTCGGTGCAAATAGTCGTTGTCTTGGACTTGAAACGCGTCGAGATGTTTGTCGGCGTTTGCGGCATTGGGATCGTCGTCTTGCATCGTGTAGGCAAAGCGCCGGCCGTCGGGACTCCATTCGTAGCTGTTGACGCCGTTCTTTGCGTGTGTGACCTGCTGCGCGTCGCCGCCGTCCATGCGAAGGATAAAGATCTGGTCCTGCGGTTTCTTTTCGTCATTGTCGAGCGCGGTAAAGGCGATCGAGCGTCCGTCCGGCGACCAGCGCGGAGAGGAAACGCCCTTGCGGTCCCAGGTGAGCTGCCGCTCCGTGCGCGACCCGACGTCGATAAGCACGAGCTGACGATCGTTGCGATCATTTTTGAAGTCAGCCTTGCCGCGAACGAACACCACCCGTGTGCCGTCGGGCGCGATTTGCGGTTCGCCAACCGTCACGATGCGCCGAGCGTCGCCAAAGTCAAACGCGCGCGCCGGCAGCGCGGCCGAAGCGAGCGCCGCAAACAGCATCAAAGCACAGAGAAACCGCATGACGTTCTCCTCAATCTCGCAGCGCGATTGTCTCTCCATCGCGAGCGACCAAGCCATCACGCTCGAGTATTGCGACGAGCCGTCCGACATCCTCCAGCGATCGATCCGGCATCAACGGCTGCAAATCGCCGTGCAGATCGAGCAATGAGATGCGCCGCCCGGGTGGGAGTGCGCGCAGCCGGTCGACAATCCGCCCGCGCGCAAACCGCGTCGTGCTTTCCCACGGAATCGCGTTTTGCGGTGACGGAATCTTGGCATGCTCGCGCCGCGCTGACTCGAGTGTCGCTGCATCGACTGGTGCGGCGGCGCAATGCTCTCGCAGCGGGCAGAGCAAACATTTCGGCGCGCGTGCGGTGCAGATCGTGGCGCCCAGATCCATCATCGCCGAATTCCAATCGTGAGACGATCCGCTCGCCACGAGGTCGTGCGCACGCGCATCCAGTTCGCGCGGCGCGACCTTCGGGGGATGCTCGATGCCGAAGGCGACCCGGTGAACGATTCGGCGAATGTTGGTGTCGAGCGGCGCGTCGTCGAGATCGAAGCCGAACGCACGAATCGCTGCGGCCGTGTACGGCCCGACGCCGGGGAGCCGGCGCAGCAGGTGGGTTTCCGACGGCATCACCCCGCCGAAACGCTCGGCCACGAGGCTCGCAGTTTCGTGCAAACGAACCGCGCGCGAGTTGTAGCCCAAGCCTTGCCACTCGCGCAAAACGTCGCCCACGCTCGCGTTTGCGAGCGCTACGATGTCCGGAAAGCGCGCGATAAAGGCTTCGAACTTCGGCACAACGCGATCGACTTGCGTCTGCTGCAGCATGAACTCGCTGACCAGCGTGTAGTAGGGATCGCGCACGCGGCGCCAGGGAAGCTCCCGTCGCCCGTGCCGGGCATACCAGCCGAGCAATGTCTCCTTCACGCGCGCAGCCTCGCCATCGCCTGACCGATGCGGCGAATTCCTTCGCCGATCTGAATGCGCTCGACCGCGGTGAGTGCAAGCCGGAAGTAATGGTCGCCGCCGGAATCGGCAAAGAACGCTTCCCCGAAAAGAAATGAGGCGCCTAAACGCTCGGCGACATCGAGAAGCGCGCGCGCGCGTATTTCGCGCGGTGTCGTTGCCCACAGATAGAATCCGCCGGGCGCGCCCACGGCGCGAACACCATGCGGCCAGTGCGCTGCGATCGCTTCATCGGCGATTCGCCGGCGCAGGAACAGCTCTTCCCGCAATTGCGTGACGTGCGCATCGTAACCGCGCTCGAGATAGTCGACGATCGCGGCTTGCACGTACAAACTTGTCGCCATGTCGAAAGCCTGCTTTCGCAGCAGCAGCCGCTCGAGGATCATACGCGGAGCGGCGAGCCAGCCGACCCGCAGCGACGGCGCGATGGTTTTAGAAAAAGTCGAAAGATACACCACGTGATCCGGCGCGAGCGCGACCAGCGGCGGCAATTGTTCGCCGGCAAGCGGGCCGTACGGATCGTCCTCGATGATCGGAACGCCCGCCCGCCGCGCAATCGTGGCCAGGCGCTCGCGGCGATCGGCGTTCATCGTCGCATTGGTCGGATTGTGTAACGAAGGCATCGTGTAGATGAAGCGCGGACGCCGCGTACGCAAGATTGCCTCCACGTGATCGACCCGCATGCCCTCCTCGTCGACCGGCACCGGAATCGCTCGCAAGCCGTTGATCTGAAAAATCTGCAGTGCGCCCGGATAGGATGGGGACTCGACGATGATTTCGTCGCCGGGTTCCGCCAACGACTGCGCGACGATCATAATGCCTTGGGTGGAACCGGTGAGGACGATGACGTTCTTGGGCGTGATCGTGGCGGCACCGCGGGCGTTGAGCCGCGCGGAAATCAGCGCGCGCAGCGGCTCGTACCCTTCTGAGTCGCCGTACGAGAGCACGAAGCGCGGATCGCGCGCAACCCGCTCAAAGGACTTCGCGAGCTCGCCGAGCGGTGACGGCTCGTCGGGTGCGACGCCCTGGACGAACGAAATGCGCCCGGCTTCCTGCTTGGCCGCCAGCTCGCCCAGAATGTTCGGAAACTCGCCGACCCGCCACGGTGGCAGGGTGATCCACCACGGGACCCCCGCGGCTCGCTCGGGTTGCCCCCCTCGCAATTGCGGAACCACCCGTGAGCCCGAGCCAACCCGTTGCTCGATCAGGCCATCGCTGACCAGTTCCCGGTAGGCGTGAACCACCGTGCTGCGGTTGACGTTGAGCCGCTCGGCCATCGTCCGCTCGGGGGGCAGGCGGGTCGATTCAGGCAGCGTCCCAGCGAGGATCGCCTCACGGAGATGCTCGTAGATCTGCCGGTAGAGCGGGACGATCGAGTCCCGATCGAGGTCGGGCAAGATCCCGGACCATCCAATGTTGGGCATTGATGTGGTCCATTTTTCGATGAACCCGCGGTCGAAGCTTGCCGACAACGAAGATACGGTGCTCGACTATCAGGTGGTAGACCTGCGCGTGCCGTTTGTCGGACGCGCGTACGAACTGCGTGCTCTTCTCGCTTTCTTGAAACGAGGGGGTGCATTGACATTGGTCGGCGCCGGCGGCGTCGGCAAATCGCGTATCGCGCACGAAGCGATCGCCCGTTTTTCGCGCGAGCGCGCGACGGAGAGCGTCTTCGTTCCGCTCGCCGGCGTCATGCCCGAAGCGGTAGTCGGAACGGTGATGAGCGTCACCGGAGTCCTACAGGAGCCGGCGCGCGCGCCCTTAGATACCTTCGTCGACCGGCTGCGCGACCGCGCTTTGATCTTGGCACTGGACAACTGCGAGCACGCACCGGACGAAACGTCGGCGCTGATCGATGCACTGCGCGCGTTGCCGAACGTCACCGTGCTTGCGACCAGTCAGCGGCGCTTGGATTACGCGGACGAAGCGGTTCTCGAGATTGGCCCGCTCTCGGTCGAAGACGGCCTCGCATTCTTCCTCGCGCGGGCCGGCCTCGACGCAGCGAACATCGACGACAGCACGATTGCCACCGTAACGACCATCGTGGAACGGGTCGATGGACTCGCGGTCGCGCTCGATCTCGCCGCGGCGCGCCTCGCCTCGCTCTCACTCGAACACTTGGCCGACGAACTCGACGAATTGCGTCCGTACCAATTGCGCTCTACACGCGGATCGGATCCGCGACACCGGACGATCGGCAATGTCATCGCATGGAGCCATTCGCAGCTCAGCGATGCAGCGAAGCGCGCGTTTGCGCAAGCCTCGCTCTTCGCCGACGAGTTCGACCAGAACGACCTGTGCGCGCTAGGCGACCTCACACCCGACGAGGTTCGCGTGGCGCTCGACGAGCTCGCACTCAATTCACTGGTGATGACGATGGAGCTCGGTTACCGGATGCTACTGCCGATCCGCGCGGTGGCGGCACGGATGTTAACGACGGTTCGCAATCGCCGCGCGCTCGACGACGCCTTCGCGCTGCGTATGAACGCGGTCGCCTCAGAATTGTGGGCGCAGATTCGCAGCGGCGAGGGAGCGGCAAAAGCCATTGCGCACCTGCATGTGCGTTATGCAGACATGTGTGCAACGCTCGCGTGGGCGCTCAAACGCCCGCAAGAGCGGCTCGCGCTCATCGACGACGTGCTCAGCGTGGCGATGACGATCTGGGCCGAAGGCGGACGCTTCACCGAAGGATTACGCTGGACCGAGCGCTTCGAATCGGTGGCGCAGCGTTTAGGACCGCAGTTGCGAGGACGCATCTACTTCTTAAGTCTGTGCGTGATGCATGCTGCGGCCGACTATCACAAGATGGTCGAAACCGGACCGCTCACCATCTCGGCGTTTACGATTGCCGGCGACCAACTCGGCCTGGCCCGGGCGTACAACGCGCTAGCGGTCGCATCGCTCAACACCGGCCGCATGGAAGATGCCTCGACGTACGTCGAGACATCACTGCGCTTCTACGAGCAGGTGGGACACAAGCGCGGGCTCGCGACGGCATTGATCAATCAGGGAAACATTCTCTTCGAGGGGTACGGCGATCACACGCGTGCCCATGAAATCTTTCACAAAGCCATCGCGACCCTCGAACGCGAAGGTCCGCCGGCGCTGTGCGGAATTGCGCTTGGCGATCTCGCCGAGGTCGAGTATGCGATGAGCGAGTACGATGCCGCCGTTGAACACGCGCAGAGCGCTATCGAACGATTCGAAGAAAACTCCAGCCCGCCGATGATCGCTTGGTCGCACCAGACCCTTGCGCGCTGTTCGCTGGCGCGCGGCCATCTCGGGAAGGCGAGCGAGCAACTGCGGATCGCCTGCGACCTCCTGCGGCGCTCGCCTCAGCCGCTCTATATCGCACGGTTGGCCGAAGTCGTGGGGCGCAGGCTGCTCTTGGGCGGGAATCCACGCGACGCCGCGTTGGCGCTCGCGGCCGCGCGCCGCTTCCGCAGCGAGCGCGCGCTGGTCTCATTCGGCATCTTCGCACGGGAAGTCGGCGCCGACGAAGTCGCGCTCGCCGGCCACCTCCAGCCGGCTGACCTAGCCGATGCGGCCCGCGTCGCCGCCGGATTCGATCTGAGCCAACTCTGCACGACCCTGGCGGGGCTGCTAAGCGCGGGATAGGTCGGCGCACCCGGCGGCGAAGACTGGTATAGTGAGCGAGCCTCACCTTTCCAAATTACTATCAGGAGCACAGTGCAGTGGCTGAACATCAAGTTGATGCGGTCGTTATCGGCGCGGGTCCGGGCGGATATCACGCCGCGATTCGCCTCGGTCAACTCGGCAAAAGCGTGATCTGTATCGATCGCGACGAGGTCGGGGGCGTCTGTCTAAACTGGGGCTGTATCCCGACCAAAGCGCTGCTGCACGTGGGCGAAGTGATCCGCCAAATAGATCACGCCGCCGACCTCGGGCTGAAGGTTCCCAAAGCCGACGTGGATCGCGAAGGCGTGGTAAAGTTCAAGACCGACGTCGTCAACGCCAACGTCGGCGGCGTCAAGACCCTTTTCAAAGCGAACACCGTCCAGTTTTTATACGGCGACGCGAGCTTCAAAGACCCCAACACGATCGTCGTCAAAAATAAAGACGGCGGCACTGACACGGTCAAGGCGCAGAGCGTCGTGATCGCGACCGGCTCAGCGCCGGTCGACGTTAAAGCGTGGCCGCGCGACGGCGAGTACATCATAAATTCCGACGACGCCGTGCAGATGAAGCGGATTCCGAAGAACATGCTCATCGTCGGAGGCGGCGTCATCGGGCTCGAGTTTTCGACGGTGTACACGCGAGTTGGCGCAAAAGTGCTGGTGGTCGAAGCGCTGCCGCAGATTCTCACCGGAACCGATCTCGAGATTTCCAAAACGCTAGGACGCATCCTGAAAAAACAAGGCGTCGAGATCATGCTCGATACCAAAGTCGGGAAGATCGAGAAGTCCGGCAAGACCGTCAAGGCCACCATCAACGGCGAGGGCACAAACGGCAAAGATGAAACGCGCGAATTCGACATGGTACTTGTCGCGGTCGGGCGGCGGCCGGTTACGGATACGCTCAATCTCGCGGCCGCCGGCCTCGCTGCCGACGATAAAGGCTTCATCGCGGTCGACGCGCAGTGCCGCACGAAGGTCGGCAACATCTTTGCTATCGGCGACGTCACCGGTCAGCCCCTCCTCGCGCATCGCGCGATGAAACAAGGTGTCGTGGCCGCCGAAGTGATCTCGGGCGATAAGTCGGCCGCGTTCGATCCGGTCGCGATCCCGAACTGCGTCTACACCGATCCCGAAGTTGCCACCATCGGTATGTCCGAGGAAGAAGCCAAGGCCAACGGCTACGAACTGCGCATCGGCAAGTTCCCGCTCGCGGCCAGCGGTCGCGCGCGCACGATGAACGAGACCGATGGCTTGATCAAGCTTGTCGGCGATGCAAAGACCGACGTACTGCTGGGCATGCACATCGTGGCGCCACAAGCTGAATCGCTGATCGGCGAAGGCGTGATCGCGCTCGAGATGGGCGCGACACTCGAAGACATCGGTCTCTCCGTGCATCCGCACCCAACGCTTACCGAGGCGATCATGGACGCGGCCGAGGCCGCGCACGGCAAGGCCATTCACATCGTCAATCCCAAACCGAAGACGCCGGTTACCGCGAAGTAAGAGCCTCGCATGCCGAAGACTCCTTAAGGAAGGTCCCGGGGAACCCGGCGAACGGCTTCTGGTTTGTTACGAATGGCAGTGAACGCGCAACTCCTCGACCTCGGCCGTCGCCCGTACCGTGAGGTATGGGAGCTGCAGCATTCGCTGCACGAGGCGGTACGGGAAGGCCTCGAGCCCGATACGTGGGTCTTCGTGGAGCACGAGCCGGTTATCACGCTCGGACGCCAGGCCAAACGCGACAACGTCCTGCTAGCACCCGATCTGCTCGCAGCCCAAGGTGTCGACGTTGTCGACATCGAGCGGGGTGGCGACGTTACCTATCACGGTCCGGGCCAGTTGGTCGTTTATCCCATCCGTAGACTCGAGCGCTTTCGCGAGATCGTCCCGCTGGTGCGGTCGCTGGAGGGTGCCGTGATCGAGGCGCTGTCGCATTTCGGCATCATCGCCGAGCGCTGGAAGGAGCACGCCGGCGTCTGGGCCGGTCGCAACCAGATCTGCGCGATAGGCCTTGCAGTACAAAAGATGGTATCGCTGCACGGAATTGCGCTCAATGTTTCGACCGCGCTCGATTACGACCGGCTCATCAACCCGTGTGGACTTACCGATCGCGGCATCACCTCGATCTCGCACGAAACGGGACGGCCGGTCACGATCGACGAGGTCAAACCGGTGCTGATCGCCGCACTCGAAAAAGAATTTGGAATGACCCTTGCATGGCCGTTGAAATCGATCTAGTCAAGCGGAAGCCGGATTGGCTGCGCGTGTCATTGCCGTCAGGCGATGATTACGATCGCGTGCGCGCCAAAGTCAACACGTTGGCGCTCAACACCGTGTGCAAGGAAGCCGCCTGCCCGAACATTGCCGAGTGCTGGGGCGCTGGTACCGCGACCATCATGATTCTTGGTGACACGTGCACGCGCGGCTGTCGCTTCTGCAACGTCAAGACCGGCAACCCCAAGGGCATGGTGGACTGGATGGAGCCGATTCGCGTCGCCGACGCCGTGCGTGACTTGGGCTGGAAATATCTCGTGTTGACCGCGGTCGATCGCGACGACTTAGCCGATGGCGGAGCACTGATCTTTGCCAACACCGTCCGCGCGATCCACGAACGCGTCCCGGGTTCCCGCGTCGAGATCCTCAGCGGCGATTATCGCGGCGATCTCCGGGCACTCGATATTGTGATGGACGCCCGCCCGGACGTGTTTGCGCACAACCTGGAAACGGTTCGACGGCTGACTCCGACCGTTCGCGACAAGCGTGCGACCTACGATCAATCGCTGAAGATTCTCGTGCACGCGAAATCGCGCGCACCGGAGCGCTTTACCAAGACCTCGATCATGATCGGCCTGGGTGAGACAGAGGAAGAGATTGAGTGCGCGATGGACGACGCGCGCGGTGCCGGGGTCGATATCTTCACGCTTGGACAGTATCTGCAGCCGACGAAAAAACATCTTCCCGTCATCGAGTTCGTCACGCCTGAGAGGTTCGACCGGCTCGGTAAGATCGCGAAAAGCAAAGGATTTCATCAGGTGGTCTCGAGTCCGCTCTCGCGCAGCTCGTATCACGCGGAACAAGCGTTCGAGGGGTAATGAGCAGGTTCTTTATTTTCCGCCCGATCTTTGCCGCAGTCTGTTCGATCATCATTTTGATCGGCGGTTTGGTCGTGTTGCCCACGCTTGCGATCGATCAGTACCCTCAGATCGCCCCTCCGGTCGTGACGGTCACTGCATCATACGTCGGCGCGAGCCCGCAAGCTGTCGAAGCTCAGGTCACCAATCCGCTCGAGACCGCGGTTAATTCCGCGCAAGGTCTACGCTATATCAGTTCGACCAGTGCGCAGGGTGTGTCGACCATCACCGCAACGTTCAATCTCGGCGTGAATCTCGACATCGCCGCAGCCGACGTGCAGAATCTCGTACAGTCGGCGGTCGGCCTGCTGCCGCAAACGGTGCAGCAAGTCGGCGTGACGGTTTCGAAAAACTCCGGCGCGTTTGTCATGGGTATTGCGCTCAAGTCTAATAGCCCAAAGTACGACAAATTGTTTCTGAGCAACTACGCACAGCTCAATATCGTCAACGACCTCTCGCGCATCCAGGGCGTGTCGCAGGTACGCATCTTCGGCCAGCGCCAGTACGCGATGCGTATCTGGCTCAATCCGCTTAAACTCGCCGGCGAAGGCCTAGCAGCGACCGATGTCATTAACGCACTTGAGGAACAGAACGTCGAGGTCGCGGCCGGCAGCGTCGGTGCGGCACCCAGCGCGCCCACCCAACGATACACCTACGCGATCGATGCTCTGACGCAACTCGCAACGCCGGATCAATTCGCGAACATCGTCCTGCGTGCGAACCCCAACGGCGGCTTTACCCGTTTGGGCGACGTTGCGCGCGTCGAACTCGGCGCAGAGGATTATTCAATCGATTTGCGCTTCGACGGCAGCGAACAAGTGGTCGGAATGGGCGTTCTCCAGTACCCTGACGCAAATGCGCTGCAAACGGCCGATTTGGTCAAGCAAAAGCTCGCGCAGCTCCAGGCCAACTTCCCCGCAGGCATCAGCTGGGAAGTTGCGTTCGACACTACCTCGTTCGTTCGCGAATCGATCAAGGAAGTCGTAACCACGCTCGTCCTTTCGGTCGTCCTGGTCATCTTGGTGATCTTCCTCTTCTTACAGGATCCGAAGGCGACACTGATTCCGGCCGCAACGATTCCGGTCTCGTTGATTGGCTCGTTCTTCGTAATGAAGGTCTTCGGCTTTTCGATCAACACCGTCACGCTATTTGGATTGACGCTTGCCGCTGGGCTCGTTGTTGACGATGCGATCGTCGTTATCGAGAACATCGCTCGCCATATGGAAGCCGATCACACGTCCGGTACGGCACCGACAATAACTGCGATGCGTGAGATCCAGAGCGCCGTGGTTGCGTCGTCGCTCGTGCTCTTCTCGGTCTTTTTCCCGGTCGCGTTCTTTCCGGGCACGACGGGACAACTCTACAAACAGTTCGCGCTAACGATCACGGCGGCGATTTCGATCTCGCTCTTCCAGGCGCTCACGCTCGCGCCCGCTCTCGCTGCCCGTCTGCTTACGGGTGATACCGAGTCGAATTGGGGCTTCTTCCGCTGGTTCAACCTAGGGTTGCATCGCTTCCGCGATTGGTACGCGCGCACGTTGCCGAAGCTGTTCGTTCATCGGTGGCCGGTTTTTGGCGTCTTCATCCTCGCGCTGCTGGCAACGGCGTATCTTTTCCGATCGACGCCGACGGCCTTCATTCCGGATGAAGATCAAGGCTACTTCATTACGATCGTACAAGCGCCTGAAGGCACCTCACTTGCGGCCACGCAGCAAATCGCGATCGCGGCCGAAAAGATCATCCGCTCGCAACCCGAGGTGCTGCACGTCTTTAACGTCACCGGATTCAGTTTCACCGGGTCGGCCTCGAATCGCGGCATTATCTTCACCCTGCTCAAACCCTGGGGCGAGCGCAAAGGCCCGCAACATTCGGTCGGCGGATTGTTGCGCCGCCTCAACGGTGCATTCTACATGCGGGTCCCGGAGGCGCAGATCTTCGCCCTGAATCCGCCCGCGATCAATGGCGTAGGCAGTTTCGGCGGGTACCAATTCGAACTCGAGGACCGCGCAAATCTCGGCTTACCGGCGCTCGCCGGATCGGCATATGCGATCATGGGCGCGGCTGCGCAAGATCCACGCCTCTCGCAGGTGTTCACGCAGTTCCGGATCAACTCGCCGCAGCTCGAAGTCAATGTGGACCGCAACAAGGTCCAATCGTTCGGGGCAAATCTCAGCGACGTCTTTAGCACGATGGAAGTCGAGCTCGGCTCACTCTACGTCAACAACTTCACCTACCTGAATCGTTCGTGGCAGGTGATCGTCCAAGCCGACGCTCCGTACCGTAGCGACCCCGCGTCGCTGCAATACCTGTCCGTGCGTTCCGCAACTACCGGGCCGCCGCTAAGCCCGACGTCAAACACAAATGCTACCGGTGCCGGGTTGACGCCGCTTAGCGCGATGGTCACCGCGAAGATGACTCTGACCGCGCCGATCATCACCCATTACAACCTCTATCGCAACATCGAGATCAACGGAAACGCGGCGCCGGGCCATGGCTCGGGCGAGGCGATCGACGCGACACAGCAGATCGCTGCAAAGGTGCTTCCTAAGGGGCTTACCTACGAATGGTCGGGCCTGCAGCTCGATGAGATCGCGGCCGGCGCGCAGAGCGCGCTGATCTTCTTGCTCGGGCTGGTCTTCGTCTACTTAGTGCTCTCAGCTCAGTACGAAAGCTGGGTCGATCCGCTCATCGTCCTGCTAGCAGTGCCCGCGGCGTTGCTCGGCGCGCTGGTCTTTATCAATCTGCGCCACGTCCCCTTACCGCTGCTCTATGCCAACGTTGCACAAGACGTCTACGCGCAGGTCGGCTACGTCATGTTGATCGGTCTCTCCAGTAAGAGCGCAATTCTAATCGTTGAGTTTGCCAACCAACAGATTCGTGCCGGCGCCGATGTCGTAACGGCGGCGCTCCGCGCAGCGCAAACCCGGCTTCGCCCGATCCTCATGACCTCGATTGCGTTTATCATCGCGGTGATTCCGCTGGTATTTGCAAGCGGCGCCGGCAGTTCGGCGCGTCATTCGCTCGGAACCGTCGTGTTCGGCGGCATGTTGCTCTCGACGTTTCTCAACCTCGCGATCACGCCGGTACTCTACGTGATCATCAAGGGATTCGAGTTACGTGGCGACCGCCGTGTGAATGGTAGGCCACGCGGAGATTTTGGGGACGAAGCGCTCCAGTCCCCCGCGATTCCAAGCTAAATCATAAGGTTTTAGCCTCACGGGGCCCGAAGGTGTGGCGACCCGGAGCCTGATACTTTTAATAGTCCGGACCCTCGAGTTGGAGACAACTATGCTCAAAAGCCTCACCCGAACGAGCGCGGCGCTTCTTCTTGCCGTCTCGTTCGGATTTTCCGTCGCGCCCGCGCAGGCCGACACCACCGGCGCTCTCGCCAACGGCGTTGTCAGCGGCGCCAATACCGCGATTCGCAACGCCATGGATCAACAAGCGCAACCCAAGCCTGCAACGAAACCTCAAGACGGTACGCAGTCAACGGTCGCGCAAGTTCCTCCGGTCAATCAACAGCCGGTGGGCGGGAACGCGCAAGCGGGTTTGCCGACCGGATTTACCTATTTCGCCGATCTTTCGATCGCCTATCCGTGGGGCGACATCGGAACCGCGCAAGGCAAGTGGCTGCAGGGCGGCATGGACGGCATGGCGTCGTGGGGATTCAATCCGACCTCACGCGTCGTTGCCTCGTTCTACCAATTGCAGCACTATCCGTACGGCTTCAACAGCGGTACCGTTCCGGTGTATCTTCCGGCCGGATTTCCAGCGGCCGGATGCGCAAATCTCAATGGCACGACCGCGAATGGATGCAATGCGGTAAATCAAGATCTGACGACCAAAGATTCGTTCTTACTGCTCAGCTACGAAAAGCTGCTGCTGCTCGGGAACCTCGGGGGGCGCCCGCTTCCGGTGGTCATCACGCCCACATACGTCTCGCGCTGGTCGCAGATCAGTGCCTCCGGACAGCCCGGAAGCGACGTGGTACCGTTCGTCAATCCAAACAACGGCCTGCCGGTCACCGGCGTGCCGACGCGCAGCGCGCAGTATTGGTCGGTAGCGGTAACGGTCCCGTTCCTCAAGACGTCGCGGTTCTTCGGCACGTTTACGGTTGCGCCGACTTGGCTCAATCATCTCAACGGCGTCAACCTGAACAACACCGCGCAGCTGTATCAGATCCTGTATCTGGAATACAACGTCAATAAGAACCTGCGGCTTTTCCTCGAGCCGCAAAGTTCGCGTGACTATCTCCCAACCGACCCCTACCCCGAGCATCTCGCCGCCTACTTCCTCGGCGCGACGCAACGTTTGGGTAAGAATGAGTTCGTGCAGCTCGTACTCAACAGCGGCGGACCGACCAACTACAGCCCGTACGGCATCAAGTACTTCCAGTGTTACTCGCTGCCGTGTTCGGCCAGCACCGTGCCGGCCCTCGGCGGGCTCAAAGCCACGCAACTCCAACTTCAGTTCGGCGTCGGTTCACCCGTCGTTCTGCCGATTTAAGATAGGGCACGCCATGATGAAAAAAATCTTCGCATCACTTACCCTCGCTGCCCTAACGACGCTTGCCGCATGCGGCAGCGGCGGCGGCGGCAACGTTCCGCAACTCGTCAAGGGCACCGGCCCCGCGACCGCGCCTACGCCTCTCGGTGGTCCAGTGCTCATCGGCATGGGCGACAGCCTTACGGCCGGTGAACAGTCCGACGGCCTCCTCGGAACCCTGGCAACGAGCCCGCTGTCCGCGTATCCGAGCAACGCAGTGTATCCGGGACAGGACAGCGGCTGGTTTGCGATCCTGTTCGACTGTCTCACCTCGACCGGTGGGACGTGCAATCACACGTCGTACTCCACCACCAACGCGTCGCTCGCAATACTCCCGTTGATCAACGCACCCGGTTTGGGTACGCAGATCGTCTTGAATGCAAACACTCTCTTTGCGAACACGCAATCCGGATGTTCGACGTTCAACACCGAAGCGTTCGGCGCATCGACATGGCAAGGTACACGCATCAGTCCGACGACCGGCATCGCCGACCTCGGCGTGCCCGGCATCACCATGCACGAAGCGGTCGCCATGACCGGCCCGTACGAGGGGCCGCCGGGTGGCACGAACTGCGGGTACACGACGATTCCCGGCGATCCGACGTCGGGCGGTTTGCAATCGCTGGTCGAGAGCGAAAACCAGCTCTTCCTGCCGGTACTCGGCGAGTTCGCGCCGGCGTACGGCAGCAATCTCACCATGCTCAACGTCGCAACCGGCATGTCGCCTAAGCTCACCACCGTGTGGCTTGGTGCAAACGACTTGCTCAAATACATCTTCTCGGCCGGAACCGCACCCGCGAGTGACACGCCGACGCAGATGGCGGCCGACCTGACGAAGATCATCAAGTCGCTCACCGCGACCGGCTCGAAGGTTCTTGTCGCCGATCTGCCGACGCTGCTGCCGACGACCGGACATTCGGTGCCGCAATTCTTCGCGCAGGCTAATCTCACGGCCAACTTCACGAAGCTCCTCGAAGTTGAATCGGGAGGCGCCATCGGCCCCGGACCCGCCGGCGAGTACGCAGCGGCAATCGTCGCGGATCTCGGCACAGACTTCGGCGTTACCGCGGGAGGCTATCTCACCGAGAGCGGCTTCCTTGGAACGATCGAGCAAGCCGTACCGCTGATTGAAGCGAACCCGGCGGATCCCGACTTCGCGGCGATCCAACTCGATCCGACGACGAAGGGCAGCGGTCTAGGCAGCGCCTACCTTACACCGGCGTTTGTCGCGCAAGTTCAAGCGCTCAACGCTGCGTACAATCAGGCCATCGACGGCGTCGCGACCTCGTCGGGAAGCAATGTCGCGCTAGTTCCGATCAGTACGTTCTTTAATACCGCATCGACAACCGGCATAGCAATTGGACCGGTGACCGTCACCGAACAGTTCGGGGGCGGACTCACCACCTGGGACGGATTGCATCCGTCAAACGTCGGTTACGCGGTCATTGCCAACGACTTCATCGCAACGGCCGACACGGCATTCGGGATGACGATCCCGCAGCTCTCGACGGCGCAACTCGAGGGGATCCTCGGAACCGACCCGTACTACGGCCCGGGCATTGACCCGGCGGTGTTCCCGCTCCAGTAACTCTACGCCGATTCGGTAAACGAAAGGGCCCGCCTGTGCGGGCCCTTTCTACTTTCGCCTATTGCTTATTGCACGTATCGACCGAGGTGATCGTTTTACCACCCGCGCGCACCGTTCCGTGCAGCGTGTACTCCCTCGCCGAGACGCGATCGAACGTTACGGCGACGCTTGCGTCGGGGTAGGCGCTGCGGTAGGGGATGTGGTTGGGATTGTGGCCGCTCGCGCGCAAGACTGTGACCGTTCCTTGGCCGTCGAAAACGACCGCCGTCCAACCGCGTTTTGCGTCGTACGCGAGCAACTCTTCGTCGCCACCGCCCTGCCACGACGCGCGCTGCCGCAAGATCTTACCATCGCGATCGTAAGCGTACGTGTTCGAGTAGGGCAGGTGTACCGCTCCGGCGCGGTAGGTGCATTTCCACGTACCGACGAGATAGCGCAACTCGTCGAGCGGCGACCGCGCTGCCGGCAACCCCGCAGCAAGCACGAGAGACGCGAGCATCACCACAAACCCTCCTTAGGTCTTAGGCGTATATTCCACGCATCTTTAGCGCGCGCACCACGCGATCGATAGCGAGCGCGTAAGCGGCGGTGCGGTAGGTGGAGTTGCGCGCGTTCTTGATGGTACGCAATTCACCGAGATTGGTAAGCAACACGTCCTCGAGCTTCTCGTTGACTTCGGCTTCTTTCCAGAAGTAACCCATGCGGTCTTGCGCCCACTCGAAGTACGAGACCGTCACGCCACCGGCATTGGCCATGATATCGGGAATGACCACGATGCCGTTCTGCTTGAAGAGATGATCGGCTTCCGGCGTCGTCGGTCCATTCGCGCCCTCAACGATCAACTTCGCCTTCACTTTCGACGCGTTCTCGGAGGTGAAGACCTTCTCGAGCGCAGCGGGCACGAGCACGTCGCAGTCGGCAGTCAGCAGCTCGGCGTTGCTGATCCGGTCACCACCCTTGAATCCTTCGAGACCGCGATTCTTTACGGCGTGCTCGATCGCAAGTTGAATATCGATACCTTCGGCATTGTAAAACGCACCGGTCACGTCGGAGATACCGCACACTCTGCAGCCGCGCTCTGAGAAAAGCTTTGCAGCATAGAGTCCAACGTTTCCGAAGCCTTGCACGACGACGCGCGTCTGCTCGGGTTGCAACCCCATCTGATGCATTTCATCCAGTGCACAGATCGTCACGCCGCGCCCGGTGGCTTCGACGCGGCCGCGCGAACCGCCGATCTCAAGGGGTTTGCCAGTGACCACGCCAGGCACATTTTGGCGCACGTGCATCGAGTAGGTGTCCATGAACCAGGCCATGACTTGCGGCGTGGTGTTGACGTCGGGCGCCGGCACGTCCTTATCGGGGCCGACGACCTCGACCAGCTCGGCGGCGTATCGCCGCGTGATGCGCTCGAGTTCGTTCATCGAAAGCGTCGAGGGATCGCAGGTTACGCCGCCCTTGCCGCCGCCGAACGGTAGATCCACGACGGCACACTTCCAGGTCATCCAAAAAGCCAACGCCGTGACTTCGTCGAGTGTTACGCCCGGATGATAGCGGATACCACCCTTGGCCGGTCCACGCGCGAAATTGTATTGCACGCGATAGCCCGTGTAGACTTCGAATTCGCCGCTATCTCGCTGGAATGGAATCGAGAAGATGATTTGACGCGATGGATGCGTGAGGATTCTCCGCATACCCGAATCGAGTTCAAGAAGATCGGCCGCCTCGTTGAAATAGGCGATCCCGTCTCCAAAAACTGAAACGTCGCGCACCGCAGTGGTCATAAAGTGATTTTCAGCCTCCGGGCAGAGTTCAAACCCCAAAGGCTACGGGAAAACACGTGAAACTCCCTGGAAATTTGGCTCGCTTTGCTTGCCAAGCGAACCAAATCTTAAGGGGTTAGACATTGAAGCGGAAATTGACGACATCGC
Organism: Vulcanimicrobiota bacterium; assembly: GCA_963703325.1. Taxonomy (GTDB): domain Bacteria; phylum Vulcanimicrobiota; class Vulcanimicrobiia; order Vulcanimicrobiales; family Vulcanimicrobiaceae; genus Aquilonibacter. The sequence continues at coordinate 481,139 of OY969805.1, forward strand.
CCTCTTGCATAATGTAGTCCTTGCCTTCGCTTCGGACTTTCCCGGCATTCTTGAGGGCGTCGATTGTTTTGTATTGCACGTAGTCGTCATACGATACGATCTCGGCGCGAATGAACCCGCGCTCGATGTCGCCGTGAATCTTGCCGGCGGCCGGCGGTGCCTTCGTCCCCTTGGTGATCGTCCACGCTCGCACTTCCTTTTCGCCGGCAGTGAGAAACGTCATGAACCCCAGCAGGTCGTACGCTCGCAGCGCCAACTCGTCGAGACCGCTGCGCTCGATCCCCAGCTCGGCGCAAAATTCCCGTGCTTCTTCCTCGGAAAGACCGGCCAACTCGGATTCGATCTTGCCGCAGAGCACAACGACGGCGCTGCCGTCCTCGGCTGCCACAGCGCGCACCGCATCGACCAGCGGCCCGGGCTTGCCGATCTGCGCCTCATCGATGTTGGCGACGTACAATAACGGCTTTGCCGTCAAGAGAAACGACTCAAGCGCGATGTCGCGTTCGGCGCTTCCCGCGGCAAACGTACGCGCGGATTTACCGGCTTCGAGCGCAGCGATGAGGTTTTGCGCGGCTTCGAGCGCGCCGCGGCGCTTCGGGTTGGCGCGAGCTTCACGTTCGAGTTTGTCAAGGCGCTTCTGCATGGTGGCAAGATCGGCAAGCGCAAGTTCGATCGAAATGATCTCGATGTCGCGTGCCGGGTCGGGACTGCCCTCGACGTGTGTGACGTTGTCATCTTCGAAACAGCGCACGACCATTGCGATGGCGTCGGTCTCGCGGATGTGACTGAGGAAGGCATTGCCCAAGCCTTGGCCGGTAGAGGCGCCGCGCACGAGCCCCGCGATATCGACAAAGCGGACGGTTGCGGGTACGATCCGTTCACTATGCACGAGTGCTTGTAGCACCCGCAAACGATCGTCAGGAACTGCGACTTCTCCAACATTCGGTTCGATCGTCGCGAACGGGTAATTTGCCGCAAGCGCTTGCGCCGAGCGGGTGAGGGCATTAAAGATGGTCGACTTGCCCACGTTGGGCAAACCGACGATACCGCAGGATAACGCCATGGTGCGGGCCCTTGCGTTCGTGCGGTCGACGCCTGCACCCTTGCCGCAGCAAGAGAATCCCGCGGGGGCGTCGGATACCATTCCATGCGCCAAATGAAGGTCGACAAGCTCGGCATCGACCTGTTGACCCACGATCCAGTCGTGATCCTCAAGGACATGGATGGCTCGCATTATCTGCCGATTCTCATCGGCCCGTTCGAGGCCACGGCCATCGCGCTCGCACTGGAAGGCGCCCCGGTGCCGCGTCCGCTCTCGCACGACCTCATGCGCAACATGCTCGAGTCCCTCGAAACGACGCTGGAACAAGTCATCATTCACGACATCAAAGACTCGACGTTCTACGCAAAGCTGATCCTGCGCAGCGACGGGGAGCTGCGGGAGATCGACGCGCGTCCCTCGGACGGTATCGCGCTCGCGCTGCGCATGAAGGCGCCGATCTATGTCACCGACAAGATCGTGCTCGAAGAATCAACGCCGGACAAGAAGCCGGTCGATGATTCGGAAATGTCACGCTTCAAGAAATTTCTCGATGACTTGAAGCCCTCGGACTTTAACAGATAACCACAACGAACGAACGGAGATTATGGACACGACGACGGAGCGCGCCGATATCGGCGTTTTTGGCGGTTCGGGATTTTATTCGCTGATCGAAAATGCGCGCGAGGTCTGGGTTGAAACGCCCTACGGTGCGCCCAGCGATCGCGTGGCGCTGGGCGAGATCGCCGGCAAACGCGTCGCGTTTCTTCCGCGGCATGGAAAGGATCATCGCTTTCCTCCGCAGTCGATCAACTACCGCGCGAACCTTTGGGCGATGAAGGCCCTGGGCGTGAAATTCATCATCGCGCCGAACGCCTGCGGTTCACTCAAGAAAGACGTGGCGCCGGGCTCGATGGTGGTGTGCGACCAGCTCGTCGACCGTACCAACGGCCGCAAGGACACGTTCTTCGACGGCCCGATCACGACGCACGTCAGTTTCGCCGATCCGTACTGCCCGACGCTGCGTCCGATCGCGATCGACGCACTGCGATCGCTCGGAATCGAGACACACGAGCGCGGAACCGTCGTCGTGATACAAGGGCCGCGCTTCTCAACGCGCTCCGAATCGAAATGGTACCAGAGCCAAGGTTGGGAAGTCATCAATATGACGCAATATCCCGAGTCCTATCTCGCGCGCGAGCTCGAGATCTGCTTCGTCAACATCTCCTTGATCACCGACTACGACGTCGGCATCGAGGGCATTCCACCGGTCTCGCATCACGAAGTGATGGAAGTCTTCAAGAAGAACAACGACCGGGTGAAAAACGCCATCGGAACGATCATCGCCAAGATCGACTTGAACGCCGACTGCAGCTGCCATCACGCACTCGCCGGGGCGCAGGGCTAAGCCGATGCGGCGCAGCGGCGGCCCGAGCGTCAACCTCGCGATCTACGGGCGTGCGTTCGTGTATCTTGCGCGCAACCCATCAATTCTCGCGCTCCCGCTGTTGGCCGCGATCATCGACATGTTCGTCACCTACTGGAGCTCGCTCTTCACCGATCCGTTCGGCGGCGGCGGGGCGGGGCTCTTCACGTTCATCGTGCAGATCATCTACCTGTTTGCTTTCGGCGGCGCGGTGATTCAAGCCAACAACATCGCGCGCGGCGTTCGCGCCGGCTTTGACGACGCCTGGGAGGAGACCCGGCGCAAGGCCGGCGGCATTTTGCTCGCCGCGATCGGCTTTCAGTTTGTCGCTTTTGCCGCGATCTACATCGGCGGGCTACTCGGCAGCGGAATCTTGCAATACGGTCTCGAGGCGATCGCCTATTTCTTCTTGATCCTCACCATTCCGGCAGCCGCAATCGGCGGTCTCCCCGGTGGACTCGCGCTCTCGGGATCGATTCGCGCGGTGCGCGCTAACCTGCCCACGTGTATCATCCTCGCGATCGTGTTCGTGGCGCTGTGGGTGTGCGTTCCGGACTTCCTAGTCGATCCCGCACTGAAGCCGTACGGCGGCATTGCGCAGCTAATTGGCCTTGCGGCCTTTCGCGCGATCGCGCTGGCCTACATGGCGTTCCCGTTTGCCGTATCGTATGACGAAACCGCGTTCCGCGGTTACTATTAGCGTTAGCCTTTTCCGGTAAGCGCCATGCGCACCACCTCGCTCACCATCGCGGGGCTCACGTTGGTGCGTGCAAGGCGTTGCGCGTCATCCAGCTTGCCGATCACCGCGATGGCGTCCGCCGGGGCAAGCGCGGGCAGCGCGCGCAGCTCGCTCGCGTAGTCGACGCAGATCAGTGGGGCACGGTCACCCGCGGTGGCAAGCGCCGTCCAATCGCGAACGAGTGATTTGAGTACTTCGAGACCTTCGTCGAGCGTTTCGCGGCTCGCCCAGCCTTCTTCGGGCGTTTCACCGTCGACCACGCGAAAGAACCAGCCGGCGATTTGTGAGCGCAGTGTTTCGTCGTCATCGCCCAGCGCGGAAACCGCTCGCGTCACGCTGCCTTGGCCGAGCGAAGCGCCGAGTTGCGCGTGTTCCTGATCGTAGCCCTTCTGAAGCAGAATCTCGCGCACTTGCACTTGCGCGAGTAACGGAAACCGCAATTCGATCAGCCGCGATCGAATCGTCGGCAAAAGGCGTCCGGGCGTTGCAGAGGTGAGGATCAGCACGACGCCGCGCGGCGGCTCTTCGAAAAATTTGAGCAGCGCATTCGCGGCATGGTGCGTCGCGAAATCGATGTCACCGAGCAACAGCACGCGCAAACCGCCACTGTACGATTGCATCGAAAGCTGCCGCACGAGATCGCGCGCGGTGAGGTCTTCTCCCTCATAAAATCCCATCGCTGCGTCGGGATCCCCGATCTTGAGGATGCCGATGTGTTCGAGGAAATCGGGATGGCGCGCGCCTTCGCTGTTAAAGAGGCGGCACGAGTGACAGGTGCCGTCATAGCCGAGCACACCGTCCTTAGCCGAGGCGGGCGCTTCGCACAACAGCGATTGGGCGAGCCGTAGCGCGAACGTCTTCTTTCCCACGCCGGGCGGCCCGGCGAAGAGGTAGGCGTGCGCGAGTGACTCCGCCGTCATCCGTCCGAAATAGGCCTTTGGTCCCTCTGCCCCGACGACCTCGAAATGCAAGCCGCTCACACCAACACCTCGGTCAGCAATCGATAGGCTTGTGCGATGAGGTCTTCCGGCGGCTTTGTCGCGTCCAGCACGTGATAGATCGGCGAACGCTCGGCCAGTTCGAGAAAGCCGCGGCGCGCGCGCTCGTAAAATCCAGGATCTTCCCGCTCCATCCGATCGCGGGCTCCGCCATCGCGCGAAGCGATGCGCTCGCGTGAAATCGGGACCGGAAGATCGAGCACGAAGGTGAGGTCGGGCACGAGGCCGCCGCTCGCCATATCGCAGATTTCTTGTAAAAACGCCAGATCGATCCCGCGTCCGTAGCCCTGATATGCGAGGGTCGAATCGACGAAACGGTCGCAGAGCACGAGTGCCCCACGCGCCAGCGCCGGGTCGATCAGGTCGACCACGTGCTGTGCACGCGCAGCGTTGATCAGCAGCACCTCGGTCAGCGGGGCGATCTCCAGGCCCGGTTTGAGGAAGATTTCGCGGATCGCGTCACCTACCGGCGTACCGCCCGGCTCGCGGGTCACGATGGTTTCCACAGGTCGAGCGCGTAATCGCTCCTTAAGGCCGGCAATGAGGGTACTCTTGCCGCAGCCTTCAATGCCTTCGACCGTGATGAATGTCACCGGTCGTTATTCGACGGAGCGGCTTTCCATGTCATCTCCTGGCTCCATGTTCGGCGACCTCATCGAGTGGTTTCTCGGACGAGCGGGCGATCGCCGTCAGTACAAGCGGCGCGCGGGTGCATTCCACATGTGGTATCAGCCCAATCCCGCCGATCCGAACCTGCTCAAATCGGGTGTTGGTCTTGAGATCTCACCAAACGGCGCGATGTTCATCCTGCAGGAGCCGGTGACGGCACCGCAATTCAACATCATCGCGCGCGTGCGTGAACGCAACATTCCGCTGCGCGTCAAGCAAGTGCGCGGCGATCAGGTCGCGCATCAGGGCGCGAACTGGCACCGCTACATGTGCGAGTTCGTCGGCATCGGCGCCGACGACTGGGATGCAATCGTTCGCTACGTCAACGACGAGCCTGAGAACAGCGACCGCCGCCGGATGCAAAATCAGGAGCCCGGCGAGAAGGTCGACGATGCGTACCGCCTCTTACCGATGGTGCTCCAGCAAAAGATCATGACGATGCTGATCGCACAAAATAAGCTCGAAGCGCCCAAGGCAGGGCAAACGCCGTTGCTCAAGCTGTTTTACGGCGGGCTTGTCAGCCGGCCCGGTCAAAAGCCGTCGCACCGCTTCAACGTGCATAGCCGGATCAAACGCGGCGAGGAAATGCTCGCCTTTGACACGAGATTTCTCGTCAGCGAAGACGGCGAGATTACTGCCCTGTAATCGCACTTTTGTCATCCCGAGCGTAGCGAAGCGTAGTCGAGGGACAGATGAAACAAATTGCAGCTGTTCTTTTCCTTCTTATGTCGAGCGTCTCGTTTCAAGATAAGGCTGCTGCCGCGGATACACTGGCCGGGAGATGCGCTACGTTCGTTCGCGATGCTCGTCCGCCCGCCAACGTTCGCGTCGCCCCGAATGGGTCTCCCGTGCGAGCGCTGCCGAACGATGTTGAGTTGCAAGTCGACGACGACCGCGGCGGATGGCTGCATATCACGTCTCCGGCCATCGGCTGGATTCATGAGTCCGTGACTGTCGTTTACGGCGGATCCAAAAGCCTAGCGAATAACGACCTGCTCGTGTACGCGCGATAGACACGCTCGGCGCGCGAGCGCCATCGAACCAACTCGCCGCCGATACGCTGATGCGATACGACGTGTTCGGAGCTGCAGACGGCTTGGCGGGGAAGCTGCGAGCGCCGAGTTAGGTGCACTAATGGTATCGAACCCCGGGCTTCTTATCTCCGTCTTGGATCAACTGCCGGAGGCAAAGCGCGAAGAGGTGTTCCGCTGCCTATCTGAAACCGGCGCGGCGGACGACGTTCGCGTGCGCGCGTTCGATAAGGCGGCGGCGGCCGAGCCTATGCGTCCGACGTCGGTCACGTGGAAATCGCTCGAAAAGAAATGTGGGACCAGCCTGGCGCGACTGCCAAACTGCTAGACGGTCCCTCGACTACGCTGGGGAACGCTCCGCGTTCCCTGTGCTACGCTCGGGATGACATGGGTCTCTGGTTAATCCGTGACCTTAAAGATTCTCACGCGGCGGTTCGGTTCGAGGCCGGTGCTGCGCGACTGCAGGCGGTACTTCTCGGCGAGTTGATGCTGCATCCGCCGCACGTAGGACGTCTGCGGTGACAGCTCGATCGCCTGATTGGTGAGCAGGACCTGATAGACGGCTTCCTCGGCCTCGCGTAGCGCGATCTCTTCGTGATCGATCGAGCCCAAGTTGAACACGTCGCGCAGCGCACTTTGAATCTGCGTCGTCGTATTGGTCTTGATCGAATAGATCGGCACGTTGTCCGAGGCGATTTGCTTGAGCTTCGGTTGGCCCTTGCGCTCGAGCGTCTTGAGCGTCAGCACCACGTCGGCATCGTCCCAATTGCGCGCAATTGAGGCATGGATGCGCAGGTTGTGCACCGCACGTTCGATCTTATTGCGCGAGACGCCATAGGGGAAAATGAGGAGCGGCTTGTCGATTGACTCGTCATGCGGATCGTGATGATGATCCAAACTCTCCGCGATCTGCGGCATCGACTCGGTGTCGGCTTCCTGCACGATCGCCACGTCGCCGCTCGCCGTGCGTTGGCGAATCTCCGGTTGCGGTTGATACCCGCGCAGTAACGCATCGACCACCTCGGCGACGTTCTTGTGAATCGCCAGGCGATCGCGGTCTTGAATCTCTACCAGCAGATCGAAGGTCGGCGGCGCCTTGCGTTCGAGCACGGTTTTACGCGTGCCGCGGCGGCGCGCTTCTTCGTCGGAAAGGGTTACCGCGCTGATCCCGCCGAGGAGATCTGAGAGCGTCGGGTTCATCAAGAGATTTTCGAGGGTCTGACCGTGGGCCGTGCCGATGAGGGTCACGCCGCGTTCAGCGATCGTGCGTGCCGCCCCGGCTTCCATTTCAGTTCCGATTTCATCGATGACGATGACTTCGGGCATGTGATTTTCGACGGCTTCGATCATCACCGCGTGCTGCAATCCCGGATCGGCGACTTGCATGCGGCGAGCCAGGCCGATGCCTGGATGCGGAATATCGGAATCGCCGGCAATTTCGTTCGACGTATCGACGATCACCACGCGTTTGCGATCTTCTGAGAGAATGCGCGCGCACTCACGCAACATCGTGGTCTTGCCCACGCCCGGCCGTCCAAGCAAGCAAATCGACTTGCCGCTGCGCAGCACGTCGAGCAAGATGTCGATCGTGCCGTAGACGGCGCGGCCGACACGGCAGGTCAGTCCGACGATCTTACCTTGTCGATTCCGAATCGCGCTGATGCGATGTAGTGTTTGCTCGATACCGGCCCGATTATCGGCGCCGAATTGCGAGACACGCGAGCACACGTGCCCGATGTCTTCGTTCGTCACCGGCGTTTCGGAGAGATAACGAAAATCGTTCGCAAATCGAGCCTCGGGCGGACGCCCGAGATCGAGTACGACTTCGATGATGTCTTCGAGGTTGTGGAGTCGCACGAGTGACTGACGGATGGGGAGTGGGAAGATGTCGAGGAGCTGTGAGAGTTCCCAGCTCGGGGAAACGGACTGCGCTTTGACGGCCAACGCGGTTCCTCGCCTCCAAGGGTATCCGCATCCTGCGGATTCATGTGGATAGTTACCCACAACGGCTAGACGGCCCTCCCACATCTTGGGTCGAATGCCTGGGCAACCACAAGGGAGTGGGCTTTACGGGCGATCCTCGCGGTAGCCCTACTTGACTACGCGGATTTTTCTTAACGTATCGTCGTTCGGGCCTTGTATACGTACCCCGGCTTTGAGCTCGAGTCGCAGATAGTCGATTAAATCCGGCGTGATCTCCTCGCCCGGCGCAAGCACCGGAATGCCCGGCGGATACGGCGAGATCGTTTCAGCACAAATGCGGCCCGCCGACTTGCGAAAATCGACGAACTCGGTGTCGGCCAAAAATGCGTCGCGCGGCAACATGCGCATCGGCGGAATCGCCGGCATTTTGTACGTGCCGCGCTTGAGCCTTTGCGCGAGGATACCGGACGGCGCGTAAATGTCGAGCGGACGATCTTCGCGTGCCATCTCTTCGAATGCATTCACTAAACGGTCTGCCGCTTCGCGCGTCGTGCCGATCGTAAAGAGCGCAACGACATTGAACAGATCGGCCAGCTCGACTTGAATGTTGTAACGGCGGCGCAGGATCTCCGACGCCTCGTAGCCCGTGTAGCCCAGTCCGGTCACACGAACCGTCATCTTGGTGGGATCCAAATCGAAGACACCGTCCCGGCCCTGAATTTCATCGCCGAAAGAGTAGACGCCCTCGATGCTGTTAAGCCGGTGACGCGTCTCTTCTGCGAGCTCGATCGTTTGCGAGAGCAGCGCAGCACCTTGCGTGGCCATCTGCATGCGCGCGACGTCGAGCGAAGCGAGTAGCGGCAAATTCGGCGACGTCGACAAAAACATCTTGAGGACCGCTTTGAGCCGGTCGAGGCGCACGCGGTCGCCGATTTGATGCAGCATCGCGCCCTGCGAAAACGCCGAGAGCATCTTGTGGGTCGAGTTTATGCTCAAGTCGGCGCCGGCTTCGGTCGCCGATATCGGGAGTGCCGGGTGAAACTTGAAGTGCGGTCCCCACGCCTCGTCGACCAGCAGCATCTTACCGGCATCGTGGGTGATGCGAACGATCGATTCCAAATCGGCGGCGACGCCGTAGTAGGTCGGCGAGACGAGATAGATCGCCTTGAGATCGGGATGCTCGGCAATCGTGCGCGCGACGGTTTCGGGCGTCACCGCATTGTCCATGTGCATCTCTTGATCGACCGCCGGCTGCATGTAGATCGGATGTGCGCCGCTCATCACCAGGCCGCCCAACATCGATTTGTGCGAGTTGCGCGGAACGGCAATCTTTTCGCCGGGGTTCAGCGCGGTCATCATCATCGCTTGATTGCCGCTCGTCGAACCATTGATCAGAAAGAAGGTATGATCGGCGCCGTAGGCTTCGGCCGCCAGCTCTTGCGCCTCCTTAATCGACTCGGTGGGTTGCAAGAGGTCGTCGATTCCCGGCATCGGCGTCAAGTCGATAGCAAGAATATTGTCGCCGACGAATTCACGGAACGAAAGCTCGGTACCACGGCCTTGCATGTGGCCGGGAGTATGAAACGGCAACACGCCGGAATCAACGTACTCGAGCAGGGCTTGAAAATACGGGGTCTTGCTTTGGTCTAATTTTGGCGGACGCTCCGTCGCGGGCTCCGCCCCCACGCGTTGCGCGGTCACGCCATTACTTCAAAGCCGAGTCGATCGAGCATCGCGAAGTCATCTTGATCGCTGCGGCCACCGGTCGTCAAGTAGTTTCCGAGCACGATGCCGCTCGCGCCGCTGCGCATACCTAAGTCCTGCAAGCCCTGGAGTGTGATCTCGCGGCCGCCGGCGAAGCGCACGAGCGCGCGCGGTAGCGCCAGCCGCGCCATTGCCACGAAACGCAGGGCTTCGATCGGCTCGACCAGCGAGCGATCCGCGAAGGGCGTGCCCGGGCGCGGGTTAAGAAAGTTTATCGGCACCTCTTCAGGCGCTAGCTCCTGCAAGGTGCATAGAAAGTCGATGCGATCTTCGACCGTCTCGCCCATGCCGATGATGCCGCCGCAACAGACCTCGAGCCCGGCACCGCGCACAAGTTGCAGAGTGTCCATCCGTTCGTCGAAGGTATGCGTCGTGCACACCGACGGGAAGTAGCGACGCGACGTTTCGAGATTATGGTTAACTTTGTCGACGCCGGCTGTCACCAGCTGCATGACTTGATCTTCACGGAGGATGCCGAGCGACACCGCGACTTTGATCGGCGAGCTCCGCTTTGATCGCGCGCACGGCTTCGCAGACGCGCTCGAGCAGCCGCGAAGATGGGCCCCGAACGGCGACGACGATGCAGAATTCACCGGCACCGCGCAGATGTGCGTCGCGCGCCGCGGCGACGAAGCTGTCGACGCTCCCAAGCGTTTCCGGTTCGACATCGCTGGCGAAGCGCGCGCTCTGCGAGCAGAAGTGGCAGTCTTCGGAACAGCCGCCCTTCTTGGCGTTGTAGAGCACTTCGACGGCGATCCCGTTGCCGCAATGTTTGGCGCGCACGTCGTCAGCGAGGGCGAGCAGATCCGGAAGATCCTCGTCGGGCAGCAACGCGAGGGTTTCGAGCAGCGCGCGATCGGCGGCAACGCCGTCGTCGAGCGTTCGCATGCGGGCAGCGGCAATAGTCGGGTGCAAGGGGTTCCTCGTGTTATGCAAAGTACGGGGCGAAGATCGCTGCGCCGGCCTTTACCGAAGCGGCCTCGTCTTCGTCAAACGGCAGAATGCCAAGAATCTTGACCTTTCCCTGCAGCGTCCGCTCGACGTCGGCGCGATAGTGTTCTTCGGTCGGTCCCCAGCGTTCGACCAGCACCGCACCGACGAGCCGGATCCCCGCCTGCTGACATTGGTTGGCCGTAAGCAGTGCGTGATTCACGCAGCCGAGCTTGAGCCCGACGGTGAGCACCGTGTCGAACGCGCCGAGCACCGCGATGTTGCCGAAGTGTTCGCGCGCGTTGAGCGGCACCATCAATCCGCCCGCACCTTCGGTAACCAGACCGTTGTCGAGGTGCGCCACTGCCTCGACGAGCTCACTAGCATGCACCTCGGGCGCTCCGTACGCGAGCGCTGCCGACCACGGATCCGCCGCTTTCTCAAACCGCGCAAGCTCGAGTGAACGTACGCCCGCGAGTTTGCCCGCACGCGCAGCGTCACCGGGCATGCCCGGCGCAAGACCCGTCTGAACGAATTTGACGATCGTCGGTGTCATGCCGGCGTTCTTGAGTGCAAGCGCCAGCGCCGCGGTGACCCGCGTTTTACCCACGTCCGTGTCAGTGCCGGTTACGAAATAGCGATGCATTTCGCTAGTCCTTGCACGAGCAGGTCGATATGTTCGCGCTGATGATCCGAGCGCACCGACAGCCGCAGTCGCGAAGAGCCTTTTGGAACGGTCGGCGGGCGAATCGCAGGCGCATGAATGTTGATGTCTTCGAGACAGCGCGCAACTTCTACCGCTCGGTCCTCACTGCCGAGCAACACCGGAACGACCGGCGACGGGCCATCGACCGCCGGCAAGCCGAGCGAACGCAGTCCGGAACGCAGGTGCGCCGCGTTGTCGCGGAGCCGTGCGCGAGCCTCGTCGCCGTCGCGAATCAGCGTGAGTGCCACGCGCGCGGCGAGTGCGAGCGCGGGCGGCAGCGCGGTATCAAAGATGAAGGTGCGCGCCTCGTTTACGAGCAGGTCGATGACGGCCGCCGGCCCGGCGATAAATCCGCCGAGCCCCCCGAACGCTTTCGACAGCGTGCCCAGGATCACGATACGCGGATCACCGAGCTCGCGAGCCAGGCCGGCGCCTTGCTCACCGGTGACCCCAAGCGCATGGGCCTCGTCGATCAAGAGCACATCGCCATCCTCGACTTGTCCAAGCATTCGATCGAGATCGATGGCATCGCCGTCCATCCCGAAAATCGACTCGGTGACGATGAGCGCGTTGCCGCGCCGCTGCGCCGGGAGCGCCGCATGATCGTAGATGAAGCGGTGGACCTTCGTACCGCGGACGCCGTCGATGAGCGATGCGTGGTTGAGGCGGTCGGAATAGATGTAGTCGACGGTACGTGAAAGCACCGCGGTTGCGCCGAGCGCCGCGAGATAGCCGGAGGAAAAGAGCAGCACCCGTTCACGGCCGAGCCAGGCGGCCAATTCTTCCTCGAGCAGCGACTGCTCGCGATGCACGCCTCCGAGCAGACGCGCGCCGCCGGCACCGACGCGCGTAGCGCGGTGAAACGCCTCGATGACCTGCGGATGGGTTGCGAGCGCGAGGTAATCGTTCGAAGAAAAGTCGAGAACGCCGGTTCGTGCGCGCGGCCGCACTTCGCGGTACCGCCCATGCCCGCGTATCGCAGCGAGGAGCGCCGACGCGCGGTCGAGATAGGTCAATTCGTTCGCTCCAACGCCTCGGAAAACTTATCGAAAAAATCGGCAATATCTTCGTCGCTCGATGAGAGCGGCGGGACGAGTTGCACGGTGGCACCGATCGGCCGCGTGAAATGTCCGAGTTCATAGAGTTCGTTGGTAACCGGCCAGGCGCGCTGCGCATCGTGCAATTCAATCCCGATCATGGTGCCGGCTTGACGAATTTCACGGACAGCGGGATGGGTGCGCAAGGTCGCTGAGCGTTCGCCGGCGACGCGCTCGATACTGCCGGCACGCTCGAAGGTTCCTTCGAGCGCGAAGAGTTCAAGTGACACGAGTGCTGCCGCGCAGGCGATCGGATTGCCCGCATACGAATGGCCGTGAAAGAACTGTTTGCGCTCTTCGGGCGCGCCCAGAAACGCTTGGTAAATGCGCTCTCGCGCGAGCACAGCCGAAAGCGGCAGCACGCCGCCGGACATGCCCTTGCCCAGCGCAATCAGATCGGGACGAAGGTCGAGTTGTTCGTAGGCAAACATCGTGCCGGTTCGCCCAAAACCGGTCGCGATCTCGTCGACGATCACGAGCGGCGTGCAGTTTCGTAACGGTGCGTAGCGCTCGATCGGCACGAGCCGCATGCCGGCCGCGGCTTGCACGATTGGTTCCACGATCACGGCGGCAACGTCGGACGCCTCTAGATCGTCGGCTCGTTCGTAGGGCCGTGTTTCAAACGTCACCGGTCCGTAGCGCGATTTGAAAACGGCGATGTCGGAGACGCTCATCGCACCGGCGGTATCGCCGTGATAGGCATCGACCAACCGCAGGAAGCGGGTGCGGCGCGTTTCACCCACGTGCTGCCAATAATGAAGCGCCATCTTGATAGCCGCCTCGACCGCACTTGCACCGTCGCCGGCGAAAAACGCGTAGTCCGTCTCGCAAAGCTCGCACAATGCTTGAGCGAGCGCCTCGGCCGGAAGATTGGTTGCGCCCAGCGTCGTCGCGTGATCGAGCGTCGCTGCCTGCAAGGCGATCGCATCCACGATCGCCGGGTGCGAGTGTCCGTGAATGATCGTCCAAATCGAACTGACCGCGTCGAAGAGGCGGCGCCCACGCGCGTCATACAGGCTCGTGCCGTCGCCGCGGACAAACGTTCGCGCGCTTGCGTCGAAGGACTGCATCTGAGTGAACGGAAGCCAGAGGTGGGACACCGCTTGGATCATGGACTGCACGAGTTTCGCGTGGACGCACCGGTAATCATCGTCGGCGGAGGCCCGGTTGGCCTTTCGCTCGCGCTTGGTCTTGCGCGCTATGGGTCCGCCTCGATCGTCCTGGAGCGCAATAGCGAACCGGTACCGGAGTCGCGCGCGGCCGTGATCTGGCCGCGCACGCAGGAGATCCTGCGCGATTGGGGAGCATACGCCCCGCTGCGGCAAGCAGGCCGCTTCGCTCGCGAGCTCCGTGGCGTCAACGCGCGCACGCAAGCGACGTTTGTCACGATCGACTTCTCGAGCATCGATGACGTTTTCGACGATCCGGGCGCGCTGATGCTCCCGCAAAGCCAAACTGAACGTATCCTGCGCGAGCTCGTCGCGAGCAATCCGCTCTGCGCTTTACGCACCGGTGCCGTCGTCGTCGGCCTCGCGCAGGACCAAAGCGGTGTTGACGTCTTCGTCGATGGGCCGTCGTCTCACGAGCGCCTACGCGCATCGTTCGTCGTCGGCTGCGACGGTGCTCACGGTGTCGTGCGCCAGGCGATCGGCCTCACCCTACAGGGCGTGACGTACGACACGCGCGTTGTGCTCAGCGATGAAACGGTCCATCTCGACATTCCGCCGGACGTCACCGCGCGCGTGCGTTTCGATTTGCCGGGTTTGCGCGGTGCGATACGATTCGGCGATCGATCCTGGCGCGTGATGGCCTCGGTTCCCAAGGAAATCAGCGACGAAGACGCGCTCGCGCCGCTCGCCCATCGCCAACGCGTCCGCGAGCTCTTCGGCGACGCGCCGTACGAGACGCAGTGGAGCAGTTTGTTCAAAATCCATCGTCGTCACGCACAGCGCTTCGTCGTTGGACGTGTGATGCTTGCCGGAGATGCCGCACATCTGAACAGCCCCGCAGGCGGTCAGGGCATGAACGCGGGGATTCAAGATGCGGCCAACCTCGCGTGGAAGCTGGCGTTCGCCGCTCGCAGCGAACATAGCGCCGCGGCGCTAATGGAAAGCTACGATCGCGAGCGGCGCGAGATCATCACCGATACGGTGGAGCGCGTTACCGACCGCATCACGCGTTTCGGGATCACGTTCCCGATGCGCGCGCGTCAATTCGCGATCCGCACCTTCGCGCGTGTAATTCGCGCTCGCGGCATGCAGCGCAAACTCTGCCGCGGTATCGGCATGCTCAGCGGCCGCTACAGCACCTCGCCGATCATCGACGTGCGTCATCCGCTCGCGGGGCGGCGCATCGACGACCTCCGTCTTAGCGACGGCTCGCGCATCAACGCGCGCCGCGCCGGCCAAGCCTTGTTGATCGTCACCGGCGACTTTGCACTCGATCTGCCGCATGTGCGCATCCCGTCGCCGCCGAAACGGTGGCACGTGAAGCCGCCCGTTGTCCTCATTGTGCGGCCTGACGGCTGCGTAGCCGCTGTCGTCGAGCGGCCGACCCCGGAGCGGATTGAGGCGGCGTGGCGCCGTGCCTTCTGCGACGCATTGCCGCTACCGGTACTCGCCTAGTGGCGTTAGCTCCGGCGACGATCAATATTCGAGGCGCGGTCACGCGCATCTCGCTTGGCGCGTGGTTCGAACTCTACGACCTGTTCATGACCGCGTATATCTCGCTAGGCTTGATCAAGGCCGGGCTATTTACGGCCACCTCGGCGTCACCGTTTGCGCTCTCGGGATTCGCCAGCTTCGTCTCGTGCGGCTTCGCCGGAATGTTCTTCGGCACGATCATCTTTAGCGGTATCTCGGATCGCTTCGGCCGCAAAACTGCGTTTGTCCTGTCGCTCGTATGGTATTCGATCTGCACGCTGGTGATGGCATTCATGCCCAACGGCCTGCTGATCGATCTCTTGCGCTTCCTCGCGGGCTTGGGCATCGGCGTGCAGCTCGTCACCAGCGACGCCTATACCTCGGAGATCGTCCCTAAGGAGGAACGCGGCCGGTGGGTTGCGTTCACGCAAGTAGTCGGCTACACGTCGATTCCGGTGGCAGCACTCCTTGCATACCTGCTCGTACCGCACACAATTCTCGGCCTCGATGGGTGGCGCTACGTCGCGATGTTCGGGGCGCTCGGCGGCGTAGTGATCTGGTTTGTCTTGCCTGGGCTGCCTGACTCCTCACGCTGGCAGAGCGCGCACGAGAAGGTCGTGCACACCGGTCCGGGTTTCGTGCTGCAAACCATCTTCAACCCATTCTACCGTACACGCACGATCATGATGGTTGTCTTCAACTTGATCCAGACGATCGGCTTCTACGGCTTCAACTCGTGGGTGCCGATTTTTCTCGCGTCGCAGGGTGTCGAATTAACGCACTCGCTGCAGTACGCGTTCTTTATCGCAATCATCAACCCGGTGGGTCCGCTGCTGGCGATGATCTACGCCGAGCGCTTTCAACGCAAGTGGCAGATCTGCGTGCTGGCGCTCGTGGTCGGCGGGACCGGCCTCTGCTTTGCAATGGCGCGCTCACCGTTGCTGATCGTCGTTTTCGGCACGGTCGTCGCGCTCGCAAACGCGTGGTTCTCGGCAACGTTTCACACCTACCAAGCCGAGCTGTTCCCGACCCGCATTCGCGGTCAAGCCGTGGGCTTTGTCTATGCGTGGAGCCGGTTCAGCTCGATTTTCGTACCCTTCCTGATCGCCGCGGTGCTGCGCGCAAACGGAACGCTTGGAGTCTTTGCGATGATTTGCACCGCAATGATCCTCGTTACGCTCGACATCGGGATCCTCGGCCCGAAAACAAACGGCCGCGATCTCGACGAGCTTTCACCGCTATGAACGGGGCGATCGTGATCGGGTGCCTCTGTGTGATCGGCGGAGCGATCGGGATTCTCATGAACTTCCGGATGACCACGTCGCGGCCGAATCCGGTCTTTGCATTCGGGAATGTGCTCTTCTTCATCGGGCCGATCGTGCTGGGCATTCGTTCGATCGCGCGCACGATGGACCAGGTCGGATACTTCGCCTTCGGCTTTGCCGTAATCGGACTTGTGGTCATGATGCTTGGCTTGGGGCTCGGACGACGCGGTAGAGGCCGTACGAGAGTATAGCGACCACCGAGCAGAAGATCGCCAAAGCCTCCGTCAGCAGCCTCGGATAGGCTTGAGTGTACTGCGGGAAGTTCATGCCGCCGGACAGGTACGCCAGCGGCAAGGACGATTGCATATTCGCGCACTGAAAATACGCCACGGGACCGAGCGCAATGAGCACGGCGATGAAGAACAGCGGAAACGGAACGCGGCGTCCGCGCAGCGCCCACACGCCGATCGCCACGACCATCGGCGGCAGCACAAATGTCACACCCCAGCCAAGGAGCGCCATCCCGAGGAGCGCTCCTTCGAGTTCGGTGCCGCTGGTAGAAGCCGTAGCCGACGAGATGGTAAACCAGATGACCGCACTGCCGAGCAGCAACGGTACGAGTAAGAGCGCGTAACGTGCGCCGCCGTCGATTGCTTTCATGCGCCGAGCATAGCCGGCGCAGGACCCGGCGAGCGTCCGTAGTTCTACGGACGTTAGGCTTCGACGCGCTCGTCGATCGAGACGTTATACAGGAAGAGGAACTTGCCCCATTCACCCGGCAGCGTGTTGCGCTTGATCTGAATCCACGGAATGTATTTGGGTTGGCGCGGCTTACGCTTGAGCGACATGTTGGCTTCTTCGGGCGTGCGGTTGTTCTTGCGGTTGTTGCACCGCATACACGCACAGACCAGGTTCTCCCAGGTCGAGGGGCCACCGCGGCTACGCGGCACGACGTGATCGACCGTCATCAGTTTCTCACCGCGCGTTCCACAGTACTGACACGCGTGATCGTCGCGAATCAGCACGTTCTTTTTCGTCAGCGCGACCTTCTGCATCGGACGGCGGATGTAATAGAGCATCCTGATGATCGACGGCATGCGCATCTCGTAGCGCGTAGAAGCGAGCACGCGGTCACGATTGTGAACGATCTCCGCCTTACCGGCGAAGAGCAGCTTCACGGCTCGCTGAAAGCTCGTGATGTTGAGGGCTTCATACGTGAAGTTCAAAACAAGAACATCACTCATGAACGTCTCTCGTTACGCGCAAGGAGGGAAGCATACTGAGGTACGTGACCGACGCAGCAACGACACGAGAGGTGTTCAGATGCGCGAAACGAGGCATTCACATGCCTCGCTTTCTAACAAACGTAAGTCGAGTTTCGGTCAGCATCTGCGTTATTGCTAACCTTTCATCCGGCCTCAACCTTTCTTTGACGCGTTCGAATGCTACGCTCGCAACTTCGATCGCGGCATCCGCCGCGCGAAAATCAGGTTCCTTTCCGTCGTTGTCAGCGAGATAGGCGTGCGCCGCCAGCGCGAGCGTTGCGATCACTTCGGTCAGCAACGGCTCGAGCGGTGGGATCTGCCCCTGGAATCCGGATGGCCCGGATTCTGCCGCTTGCGAACTCATTGGGGAGAGAAGTTACGCGGCGGAGGAAGCCTTCCCTTGCGCGCGCGCGGCTTCGACCATGCTCAGGAAGTACGCGTGGACCCGCGGATCGCCGGTCAATTCGGGGTGAAACGAGGTCCCGAGCACGTTATCCGCGCGGACCATCACACCGTGCCCATCGCGCGAGGCGAGCAGTTCCACGCTGGGTCCCACGCGCTCGATCCACGGCGCGCGAATGAACACCGCCGGAAACGGTTTCCGTCCAAGCGCGGGAATCGTCAACTCGACTTCGGCCGATTCGTTCTGGCGTCCGAACGCATTGCGCCGCACCGTGATGTCGATGAGGTCCAGCGTCGGCTGTTTCATATCGGCAACGTCGTGCGCTGTCACGATCATCCCCATGCACGTCCCCCACAGCGGCATGCCGCCGCGCACGCGTTCGACGATCGGTTGCGCAAGGCCAAAGCGGTCGAGCAGTTTCATCACCGTCGTCGACTCACCGCCGGGAATGACGAGCCCGGCAATACGCGCGAGTTCCTCCGGCGTCTTCACCGTGATGGCTTGGGCGCCGGCGCGCTCGAGCGCTGCGACGTGTTCGACCACGTCGCCTTGCAGTGCCAGCACTCCTACAATCATTTGCTTCTGTTCCATAGTTGCGGATTGGGCCGAAGGCCCAAACGCCAAGGGTTCAGCGAAAGCTGAACCTGGTTAGTTGCCACGCGTTGCGAGCAGCTCCGATTCGTCGAGTTTGCGCACGTCGATGCCGGGCATCGCGTCGGCGGTTCCAAGCGAACGGCATGCATCGGCGACCACCTTGGCGTCGGTGTAGTGGGTGGTCGCATCGACGATGGCGCGGGCAAATTTCTTCGGGTCTTTGGACTTAAAGATGCCGCTGCCGACGAAGATGCCCTCGGCACCGAGTTGCATCATCAGCGCGGCATCGGCCGGCGTCGACACGCCCCCGGCGCAGAAGAGCACGACCGGGAGCTTCCCGGCCTCCGCCACGTCCTTGACGAGTTCGTAGCTTGCGCCGATGTCGCGCGCACGCGCGACCAGTTCTTCCTTAGGAGAGACCGTGAGTTGGGCGATGGCGTCTTTGATCGCGCGGATGTGGCGTACGGCTTCGACGATATTGCCGCTGCCGGCTTCACCCTTGCTGCGAATCATCGCCGCGCCTTCGGTGATGCGGCGCAGCGCTTCCCCGAGGTCGCGCGCGCCACAGACAAACGGCGTCGTGAAGGCGTTCTTATCGACGTGATAAAGATCGTCGGCCGGCGTGAGGACTTCGGATTCGTCAATGTAGTCGATACCGATCGATTGCAGCACTTGCGCCTCGGCGAAGTGACCGATGCGCACCTTGGCCATGACCGGAATCGTCACCGCATCCATGATCCCGGCGATCAGTTCGAGCGAGCTCATGCGCGCGACGCCGCCGGCAGCGCGAATATCCGCCGGGATTCGCTCGAGTGCCATGACGGCCACGGCGCCGGCCTCCTGGGCGATGATTGCCTGCGCGGGGGTCACAACGTCCATAATGACGCCGCCCTTGAGCATCTGCGCGAGCCCGCGCTTGACGGTTATGGTGCCGGTCGACTTCTGTTCCATGTCTCTATCGTATCAAGGGAAACCAATGGAGACATTAGTGATAAGTCGGTACGACGTTGGGGACCGACGCGGTTGGCACCGGGCTCGCGCTGTTGGTCGAGTCCTCGGAGAAGGTCGTCACCGACGGTGACGGGCTTGGCAGTTTGGTCTGATCCCAGATCGGCAGGTTCGGGTTTGGCGTCCAGCTCGCCGTCGGCGACGGCGAGGGCGTGCGCTCCAGGGTCGGCAGCGGCTTTGGCGGGACCCGCGGGTCGGGAAACTTCGGGTCACCGGCGGCAGCGAGCGTCTGGGTATTCTTCCAGTCGGGGCCGTACGGACCGTCGGTCTGCTCCGGAACTGGCGTGATCAGCGGCGTTTGGTTGAGGTTCCCGTTGTCGGCCGCCTCGACCATAACCCGGTCGCCCATGTGCTCGCCGAGCAAAATCGCAGCCAGCAATACCACCACCCCGGCGGCGAGGACCATCGTTAGAAACCGGTTGGGCCGCATCAAGCGGGCACCACGTCGAGCTTCGCGGCGCGCGCACGGCGTTCGGTCGGCCGGCCGATCATTTGGACCTCGCGCATCTCGCCCACATCCATTTGTACGCGCGCGCTGTGGCCGCGAAACTCGACTTGCACCGGTCGCGCCCGGTCGAGCATATTGCACACGAAGATCCGCACCGCGCCCTTTTCATCTTCGAACCCGATGGCGCCGACTTCGACCGGTGAAATCGTCACTTCGTCGCTGATGTCGCGTCCGGCAAAGATGCACGTGAACGGCTCCTCCGCCGAGAGCTCGGGCATGTCGCCGTAGATACGATCGTGTACCAGATCGATCACATAGCTGCAACGTTTGCCACCCCAATGCACGCGCGCGGCCGCGATCCACTGCCAACCCTGCGGGCGCATCGGAGCAAGATGTGGGCGACCGCTGGTGCGGTAGCCGTTGAGCCCGCCGATCGTTTCCGCCACGGCCCACAAGTACTTCGCTCCGGTCCAGGGCGAGAGATACATGCCGCGATTTGCCATCGAACCGCCGTCGAACCATTCGCCGAATTCACCCGGCACGGTGTTGCGCGCGCTTCCGACTTCCATCGCCGCGTACACCACATCTAAGAAATGAACGCAGTCTTCGACGAATCCGTCGCGCGCAAGGGCAACTGCAAACCACAGCGTGAGATCGGGCCAGATGCCGCCCAGCAATCCGAATCCGTACGACGGGAAATACCATGCATCCGCGGTAGAGATGGTGCGCAGGCCGACCGGCGTAACGAAATCGGCTTCGAGCAAGCGGCGTAAAATCGCTTTACGTTGCTCTGCGGCCGCGACGCCAAAGAGCACCGGAAAGATCTCGTCGGAGGTAAAGTTGTCTTGATAGTTACGGTCTTGGTCGTAGTTCAAGGCAAAGGCGCCGGTATCGTCGTCGTAGAGAAAGTCCATCATCGATTCACGCATCGCTTGCGATTCGTTGGCGTACTTTTCCCAGTTTGCCCAGTCGCCCGCGACCGCACAGAGCATCGCGGCAGCTTCCAGCGCAAACACCCCCTCGGCATTGATCTCAGTCACCGCGCCGTCGAGCGTATAGTACGGGATGATATTGCGCCACGAGGAGATGCCGTACATGTCTACGCCTTTGGCTTTGCAAAACAGCAGCCCTTGATCATCCCGCTGGGTGAGCATGTAATCGGCGAGCTTGACGATCAGCGGGAGGCACTGGCGAACCCAGCCGTCGTCCAGTGTGGCGTTGTAGTGGTGCAGCATGGCCACCAAATGCAACGGCGTATCGTCGTTGATGTTGAGATCGTACGCCGTCGTGTAGCCGCTCACGCCGCGCACGTATTCGATCATCAAACCCGATTCGTCGATACATTTGTTGAAGACTTCGATCGCATCGCGGCTAAACTCCGGCCAAAAATAATCGAAGCCATGGACGAACCACGACGTGTCGCGCGAGACGAGGATGTCGGACGGCGGCGAATTCGTCGATCCCCAGCCTTGCGGGTATTCTTTGACGATGCGAATCATGTTGGCTTTGGCCCACGCCACGCCGCGGCTAATCGTCGGCGACGGCGTCATGAATCGCGCATCGGCCAAACGCCGCGCGTAATAGCGTTGCGTATCGTGCAACGCGCGTTCGTCCGCGAGCAACCGTTCGAGTACGGGAAGACTCTTGTCCGTGCCGTCTTTATGGAAGACGACGGCGAGGCGCAGCGACTCCCGTGCTCCCGGCGCAATGGCGACGCGATATTCGAGCGCGCCGTAGATCCGGCGTCCGAGGAGCGTCGAGGTCTCGGAAGCACCGCGTCCGAAGCCGGGCAAGCCTTCAGGCAAAAGCGAGCCGCGGCGCATGTTCTCCATGAGCACCTGCTCGCGCAGTGACAACTCGACCGCGCGCGGTTCGCGAGAGCCGCCCCACCAGCGCTCCGAGCCGGTCTCGTTGTTCTTGGAGCCGATGAAGCGCCCTTTGGACCACGCCGTCACCTCGCTCTCGGGCTCGCCGTAAAAGCGCTGGCCGACCAGCATGGCCCAGGGGAACAGCGCCACCTCGATCGGGTCCGACCCCGGATTGTACAGCGTCACGTCAACCACGAACGAAACGGTACGATCGAACGACTCGCCGAAGGGCACGTAGAAGGCTTCCGTCACGTGCACGCGATGTTCGAGCGTAAACTCGGAGATCTGCGCGTACGGTAAAAAGGTTAGTTCGCGTGTAATTTGATGTGGGAAAAGGGTCTGCTCGCTACCAACGATGCGGTACGCGATGTGGTGCGTGCCGAAAATGATCTTATCGGTGTCGGCGTCCCACAAGCCACGCACGCCTCCCTTCGCGGTCGACTGCGCATACGACTTATAGTTCCCGAGCAAAAGCCCATAGGGCGTTTGCGATTCGGGGACGACGTACGCGCAAAACTCGTTCCGCTGCGCGTCATAGCTCGGACCCATCTTATTCCATCGTACGCTCTTGACCGCGACGCACCTTTCGCCGGAAACTAATGCGCATGACGTTTGCTTGCCCTGCAAAAATCAATCTGACCCTGGAAGTGGTGGGGCGCCAAGATGACGGCTACCATACGCTACGCAGCGTCATGGTGCCGCTCGAGCTTGCCGATGAGTTGCAAATCGCAGCGTCTGACCGATTCTCATTCACCTGCAGCGATCCGACATTAGGCGGTGATGACAATCTCGTGGTGCGCGCTGCGCGCGCGCTCGAGCCGATCCCGGGGTACGCGGTGACATTGCGCAAGGTCATCCCAACGCAAGCGGGCCTCGGCGGGGGGTCTAGCGACGCTGCCGGCGTCCTGCGTGCCGCGATGGCGGGCGGCTTCGGCCGGAGCTATGCCACGGATTGGGTGGCGCTCGCGCGTTCGCTCGGCTCGGACGTCCCATTTTTCCTCGCCGACTCCGGTGCGCTGGTCGAGGGTACGGGGGAGCGCGTGACCGCGGTTGGGGCGCTGCCGGACTGGCACGTGCTCGTGGTCAAGCCGCCTGCTGCGATCTCGACCGCCGCCGCCTACGCAAAGCTCGATACGATGCCGCTGCCGTCGCGGCCGCGAAATACCTCGTCATCGCTCGCGCTGCTCAGTGCGCTGCAGCGTGGTGACTTCGGCGACGTCGAACGCACGCTCGGCAACGATTTTCACGACGTCATCGCAAGTACGACCCCCGAGGTCGCTCGCACACTCGACGCATTGCGGCACGCGGGCGCAACCAACGCGCTTCTCGCCGGCTCGGGCTCGGCGGTATTTACGATTGCACGCGATGCGCGGGCGATCGCCGATCTCGATGCGCGCCTGGATCTCGACGGTGCCTACCGGCGATTTCTGACCGCGTTTGCGCACAGCCGCTCGTGGCGCGGAAGCGTCGCCCTGCAAACGGCACAAGGCAAGCCATGACCACCGCCGTGGTGTTGGCCGGTGGGCCGCCTGACGACGTTGCTGCGCTCGAACCCGGCGCCGTCAACAAAGCATTCGTGCACATCGCCGGCGTAACGTTGGTTGAACGCACGTTGCGCGCCCTGCGCGCAAGTTCGGAAATCGATCGGATCATCGTCGTTGCGCCCGCCAGCGCTCATGGCGATGCAGCCCTTGCTAGTGCCGATGAACGGCGCGCCGATGGCGAAAAGATTCGCATCAGTCTGCGCAACGGATTGCTCGGTCTGGCTCCGGACGAAATCGTCTTGGTCAGCACCTCGGATTTGCCAATCCTTACGCCGGCATCGGTCGATGATTTCGTCGGTTACGCCCGCGAGCAGGATGCGGATGTCGGTTACGGCTGCGTTGAACGGACGGTCCACGAAGCGCTCTACGCGGACGTACCGCACACCTGGGCACGTCTGCACGACGGAACGTTCTGCGGTGCCGGATTCGTCGCAATCAAACCGCGCGTGCTCCCCGCCCTCGAGCGGTTCATCGAGCGCCTCGGTGCAGGTCGAAAAAATCCGCTACGGCTGGCGTCGCTTTTCGGCTGGGACGTGCTCGCCCGCTTCGCGCTCGGCCGGCTCTCGATTTCCGGAGCCGAGCGGCGAGCGTCGCAGCTCCTCGGCGCGCGCGTCTGCGCACTGGTTTCGCCCTATCCCGAAACCGCCGTCAATGTCGACCGGGTTAGTGACGTTGCACTTGCGGAACAACTCGTGCTAGCCTCTCTTTTACCAGCTTTGGAATGAGGAACACATGTCTATACTTTCCGACGTCAAAGAAATCGAAGCAAAAGTCCGCGAGTCCATGGAAAATGGGCCGGTGACGCCCTACTATACGTTGCCGCTCGACAAGGTATACGACGTTCTCAACGCGGCGTTGGCTTCGGAGATCATTTGTGTATTGCGCTACAAGCAGCACTACTACATGACCACTTCCATCCATCAGGATCAGCTGCAAGACATGTTCAAGGAGCACTGGATGGACGAGGAAGGTCATCTCGAGCGAATTGCGGACCGGATCAAGCAGTTGGGTGGCGTTCCGAACCTAGACCCCAACGGGATCAGCAAGCGTGCCTTCTCCACCTTCTCAAGTGGTCACACGCTGGCGGATCTTTTGCGCGAGGATTTGCTCGCCGAACGCGTCGTGATTAAAATGTACGGCGACATCGTGGATTATTTCGGCAAAGCGGATCCGGTGAGCCGGCGCATGATGGAGGAGATCCTCAAGGACGAGGAAGACCACGCCGACGAGATCGCTGACCTGCTGTACACGGTCGATCCGAAAACCGGCAAGACCGCCGAACAGTTCACCGGCGACGGCGTGCTGCAGGCGTTTAAGCCCAACGGGAAATAGCTTAGTCGGGCGTTCTCCAGCGTTTGAACAAATCGTTGGTGATGCCGAATTGATCCAATGCCTTGCCCACGGTGTGCGCGACGATGTCGTCGACGCTCTGTGGTGCCGCGTACATTGCCGGGATCGGGGGCAAAATCACCGCGCCGATCTCGGCCAGACGAGCGAGCGTGCGTAAATGGCCTAGGTGCAGCGGTGTTTCGCGCACCACGAGTACCAGCTTGCGCTTCTCCTTTAAGCAAACGTCGGCGGCACGAATCAACAAGGTGTCGTTGATCGAATAGGCGATGGCGCTTGCGCTCTTCATCGAACACGGAATGATCAGCATCCCGTCGGTCACGAACGAGCCGCTCGAGATCGCCGCCGCCAAATCGTCGCCGCGATGGACGACGTCGGCCAGCGCTTCGAAATCGTCGGTCGTCATTTCCATCTCGAGCTCGATCGTGCGGCGCGCGGCATCGCTAATGACGACGTGCGTTTCGACACCGCCGATCGCGCGCAGGGCTTGCAGCGCCATATAACCATATGCGCTGCCGCTTGCACCGCTGATCCCGATGATGATGCGCCGCATGAGCCCCCTTTATACGCCCGATGCAGGGGCGCCTGGTGCAAGCTTTAACTCAAATCGTTGACCGTGAACACTTCGCTGGCTGCTGCATTTATCGCCGATCTCCGCACGTGGTGGGATACCGGAGACGACGCGACCCTGATCCGGGCGCTGCGTTCACCCTGTTCGGGCGTACCGCACGATACGGCGGCAGCATATGCAACCGCCGCGACACGCCTTCCGCCGTTGCTCGACGCGATCGCACGCGGGCTGCTCGCCGTATCGACCGCAGAACGTGACGCCCTCCTGCGCTTTGCCGAGCGCGTCAACGCGATCGAGCCGCAGACCGACCTCTATGAGTTGTTCGAACTTCGAGCGACCCCCGACGATCCGGCCCAAGACGACGGAGCGGTATTTGCACTGACACCCGCGCTGTCCCCGGATCAGCGCGCCGGCGTGCGCGCTCGCCAAAAACACTTCTCGGCCTCAGCACTCAATGCGTACGCGCAATGCGCGCGCAAGTGGTACTACCGCTACGTATGTGCAGCCGTCGAAGACGTTCCGTCGTCCGCCTCGACATACGGAACGGCCTTTCATGCCGCGCTCGAGGATTTTCACGCCGAATTTCCCGAGCCGCAGGCGCGCGACGAAGCCGCGATGCGCGCGAAGATCGCCGGCTACGTGAATTGGGCTTTCGAGCGTTTTCATACGCAGTTCGACTGCCCGGTCGAGTTCGAACTGCAGAAGCGGCGCGCGCTTCGTACCGCCGAACGGTACGTCGACTGGCTCCTTGCCGAAGCTGCGCGCGCTCCATTTACGGTCATCGGTCGCGAGATCCCAGTCTCGCTCAACCTTGGCGGCTTTGATTTCGTCGGCTTCATCGACCGCCTGGATCGCGATGAACGCACCGGCGGGGTCAGCATCTTCGACTACAAGACCGGGTCGATTGCGACGAGCGCCGCCGAGTATCGCGAGGACGTCCGGCGTTTCGTGGATTTCCAGTTGCCGTTCTATTATTGGGCACGAACCGACGCCGGCGATCGCGTCTACCGGCTTGCCTTGATTCCGCTCAAAGACGCGCTGCTCGATGTCGTGCCGATTTCACTAGAAGTGGTGGCGGTCGCGCCCCCAAACGGCAAACGCAATGGCGCGCCGAGCGGATCTATCGCCATCGCCGATCTGGAGCGCGCCCGCGAGCGCATGATTGAGATTTGCCGCGAGCTCAGTTCCGGTTCGCTCGATCGCTTTCCAGTGACGACCGACCCCGACGCCTGCATGTACTGCGCATATCGCGATGCCTGCGCCGATCGCCCGCACGACGAGCGCGAGCACTTCGGACGATGACGACCGTCGAGTTTACGAGCGAACAACTCAAGGCGATCGACTGCGGCTTCACCGACTCACTCGAGATCGCCGGCACGAGCCGGAGCGGCAAGACGACGGCGCTTCGCGCGCGTGCCGATCGTTTCGAGCGCGAGGTCGGCGAAAGGTACCTCTTCGCGGCGCATCCGTGCGAGCTGCTCACGCTTGCGCGTGCGGTATTGGACGCGGCGGAGACACCGGTGCGGATCGTCGATGAGATTGCCGCACAGCGCCTGTTCGCGCGGGTCGCGCGACCGCTGCTCGAACTTGCATGGCCGGAGTTCAAGAGCGGCGCGATCGATCCCGACGTTGCGGCGCTTCGGATGCCCGATCGGTTCCTACAGGCGGCATACCGTTTGATCCGCAAATTGCGCGACGCCGACGTCGATCCGCAAACATTTCTCGATCGATCGCTCGCCGGTGCAACCGAATTTTATGCCAACCCGCCAAACTTTGCGCACGCGGCCCTCATTGCAGCCACCAAGGACGCCTACCGCGATTCATTGGATGTCTCACCGCAAGAGCTCGCAAGGCAATACCGGCGAGAGATCGACCTGGTCAAGATCCTTCATCGCCTGTTTGCGACGTACGTCGCCTCGGCGAGCACGAGCGACGCGTTATGCGAAAGCGACGCAGTGGCCCTCGCGCTCGAACGTCTGCGCGAACGTCCCGAGCTCTCGCAAGCGATACGAGCACGGTTCTCGCACGTCTTCATCGATGAAATGCAGGAAGCCACACCGGCTCAACGCGCGCTCATCGATGCGGTCTACGGCGCTCCTCTGCGCAACGTGAGTTTTGCCGGCGATGCGAAGGCGGCGACCAGCCGATTTAGCGGGGCGCGTCCCGATGTCGCACTTGCCGGGGCATCGCGTACCATCTCGCTGACGCACGGAGCGGTAAACCCGGATCTCACCTTGCATCGCGCCAAGACGCTGGCCGAAGAAGCGGCCTTCGTCGCCGAACGCGTGCACGAGCAACTCGAGCGCGGGGTTCCAGCGGGCGATATCGCGATTCTCTTTCGCACCAGCGCCGACGTGCAGACCTATCTCGATGCGCTGCTCGAGCGCGACATTCCGGCGGCCGCCGCCGGCGATGTGAACGTCTTCACCGATCGGCGCGCTCTCGATGCGACCGCGCTGCTATGGAACGTGTGGGATCCCTTCCGTCATGAATGGCTTCTGCGCACGCTCAGCGGCGCGGCGATGGGGCTTTCGGATGCATCGATAGCCATACTGTGTGCCGATCCGCCGGATCCGCAAACCGCCCTCTTTGCTCCGGATCCCGAAGCGGCACCAACCGCGCGCGTCAGCCGCTGGGATCCCAAGCGCGACGTGCGCCTTGGCTGGAACGTGCTGCGCGGTGAGACCGACATTTCATTGAACGAAGGCGCACGCGAACGTGTCCAACGCTTTCGCGTCCGGCGACAGGGTTGGATCGAAGCGATGACCACGCTTGCGCTCGCGCCCTTCGTCCGCAAGGTGTGGTCGGAAGGCCTCGCTGCCGACGGACCGCCGGGATCCGCGCGTGCGCGGGCGCAACAGCACGTCCTGGATTACGTCTTGCACCGACTGCTGCAGTTACAGCGCGAAATGCCTGAATCGACACTTGGCGATCTCCTCGCCGACATCGCCGAGCGCGCGCAGAGCGACGGCGAGTCGTGCGAAGCCATCCTCGACCCGGGCTTCGTGCAGCTGCTCAACATCGACGAGGCGCGCGGGCGCTCGTTCGCCTTCGTCGCCATTCCCGACGCGCGCGCCGGTTCGTTTCCGCGCTGGTATGTTCCCGACGCATTCCTGTGGAGTCCGAAACTGGGCATGATCCCGCGTGAAAATGCCGGTGCCGAGCGCGCTTCGCGAACGGCGAAGTTCAGCTACTATCTCTATCGCACGAAGGCGCGCGACGCCTACAACGCGCAGGAACGCTGCGCTTTCGAATATGCGCTCTCCCGCGCGCGCGCGAGCGTTCTCGTTACGGCCGCCGGCTCACCCACCCGCGGCATCACGGCGCCCGAGTTTCTCGAAGAACTGCGCTCGTCACGATGAATCTCAAAACGATCGGCTTCGAGACGTATGCGGCCGACGTGCTGCCGCTCACCGCGGAGTTGTGGGCGGGCGAACGCACCCACGCGCGTTACATCGAGCACAGCGCCCAGATCGCGCGCTGCGGATACGGACGCCGCCACTACCGCACGGTCGGCCTCTACGACCAAGAACAACTGCTCGCCTCATTCAAGCGCTATGAACGCACGCTGCGCTCGGGCTCCGAGCGCTTACGCGCAGTCGGCATCGGCGCGGTCTTCACCTCCGAAGCGTTGCGCGGGCGCGGCTACGCGAGTGCGATGTTGGCTTTGGAACTCGACCGTGCGCTTAGCGAGGGGATCGATTTCGCGTTTCTCTTCTCCGATATCCGGCCACAGTTCTACACCGACCTGGGCTTCGTCGCTCTGCCCTCGCGCTCCATGACCTTGCGCGCCGATACGTTACCGCGCGCACGCGTGGAGGTTGCCCGGTTGGACGAACGCGATTGGATCGGCGTGCAGCGCTGCTTTGAACTTGGCGAGCGTCACCGTCCCTGGGCCTTCGTCCGCACGCCGCTGGTGTGGCAGTGGCTGCAACTGCGCATGCGCCACGGTTCGGAACATCCCGCAAGTATCGAAACGAATCTCGTCGTGCGCCGCGGCCGCGCGATCGCCGCCTACGTACTGGGCGCTCGCGCGCCGGAGCATGACGCCTTTATCCTCGACGAGTACGGCTTCGCCGATGCGCAAGCAGCCGCCCTGATTCCCGCGCTTCTTCGTAGCGCGGCCGGCGATTTGCGACGGATCACCGGTTGGCTGCCGCCAGAATCATCGCGCGACGTGCTACCGCGTCTTTCGGTTCGCAAGCGCCCTAAGGCCGTCTTCATGGTCGCGCCGCTCTCCGCCGCCGCCAAGCGATGGGTGAACGCGGCTGCCGGCGAGAAAGGCGACGGCGTATGGAACTGCGACCACATCTAACATGTTAGCGCGCGGAGAGCATATCCCCGATGTGCCGCTGGTCAATCCCGACGGCTTGACGGTGTTACTCGGCTCGCTGATCGATCGGGCGACCGTGTTGTTCTTCTATCCCAAAGACAACACGCCGGGATGCACAGCCGAGGTCTGCGCGTTTCGCGACGATTACCAAGCGTTTGTGGAAGCCGGCGCCGAGGTGATCGGCGTCAGCTCCGACGACACCCAAAGCCATGCGCGGTTTTGCGAACGCCACCATCTGCCGTACCGGTTGATGAGCGATCCCAGCGGCGAAGCGCGCAAAGCCTTCGGCGTTCCCAAGACACTCGGCATTCTTCCGGGTCGCGCGACATTCGTGATCGATCGCCAAGGTACGATCATCTACGCGTTCAACTCGCAGTTCGCGCCCGAGCGCCACGTGAAAAACGCGCTGGAAGCGTTACGGGTTCCGACCTGACTCGAACAGGCTGATCTGCTTCGCGTCGCCGAGCGCAATCGACGCAACGCGCAGGCCCAGCAATCGAATCGGCGTTCCGGCGAGATTCGCGCGCCGCAAACAGTGCACGGCCGCACGATAGATCAGTCGCGCGTCGCGGGTCGGCTCGGCTAAGTGCGTTTGTCTGCCGAAGACACGAAAATCCGACCGCTTCACTTTGATGCCGACGGTTGATGCGACGCAGCCCTCGCGCTCGAGCTTTTCGGCAACGTCGACCGCCTGTTCGCGCAACACCTCGATAAGTTTGCGCTCGTCACGAACGTCGTATTCGAACGTCGTTTCCGACGAGATCGACTTCGTTTCGCGATCAGGCTCGATCTTGCGAGTATCGATGCCGAGCGCGAGATCGCGAACGTTGGGCCCCCAAGAACCGAAGATCGCGCGGGCTTGCGCATCTTCGAGCAGCGCGATCTGACCGATCGTGGTGATCCCGAAGGTTTGCAATCGCGCGGCCGTCTTCGGCCCGACGCCCCACAATCGTCCGGCCGGGAGCGACGCGAGGAACGCGGCTTCGCCGCCTGGAGCAATCGTCAGCAAGCCATCGGGCTTGCAACTATCTGACGCCGTCTTTGCCACCATTTTGCCGGTCGCAACGCCCGCGCTTACCGTCAGGCCGGTTTGTTCGCGTACATCAGCGCGGACTTCCGCGGCATACGCAGTCGCCTCGTCGAGCGACATCTCGGCGAGATCGACGAACGCTTCGTCGAGCGATAGACCTTCGACGGCGTGGCCGCGAGCCGCGAAGATCGCGAAGACCTCGCGTGAGATGCTCTTATAGCGCTGCATGTCGGGCGGCACGACAACGAGTTGCGGACACAGTTCGAGCGCCTTGTAGAGCGGCAGCGCGGAGCACACGCCGAACGGGCGCGCCTCGTAGGATGCAGTGAGCACGACCGCGCGACGATGGCGGCCGGCAACGGCAACCGGCTTGCCGCGTAGGCTCGGATCATCGCGAATCGCGACGCTTGCATAAAAAGCGTCGATGTCAAAGTGCGCTACGAATGCCACGCTCGATCGCGACGATCGTCTCGATATTGCGACGATCGTCCGCCTCTTCGCCGGGCGTTTCCAGGATAGCCGTCTTCTCGCGCACGTCCGGATGCGCAAGCAGCGCGCGAAAGCCCGCGAAGCCGATCAGTCCCTCGCCGATGTGAAAATGACGGTCGCGGCTCGCCCCAAGCGGCACTTCGGTATCGTTGAAATGAAACACCGGAATCCGATCCATCCCGATGGCTTCATCAGCTTGCGCGAGGAACCGATCGACGCCCGCGGACGTGTTGATTTCGTATCCCGATGCCCAGGCATGCGCGGTGTCGAGGCACACGCCCAACTGCGGATGATTGACCGCTCGCACGAAACGCCCGAGTTCTTCGAGCGTGCCGCCCGCGAGGTTTCCCGCGCCGGCGGAATTTTCGAGCACCAGCGTCACCCCGGGCGCAATACCTTCGAGCACCGTTTCCAGCGCCGTGCAAATCGCAGCAAACCCTTCGGCGCGGTCGCGCGTACCGTACGATCCCACATGCGTGTTGACGTAGTCAATGCTTCCTGCGGCAGCACTGGCAAGGTCGGCGCGCAATAGGCCCAGCGATCCGGCGAGAACCTTTGGGTCATCGCTTGCGAGATTGATGAGATACGGCGTGTGAATGACGCACGGATCGATGCCGGCTTCGCGCCGCATCGCCGCGAACGCGGCGAGCGCGGGCGCATCGAGCTTAGCAACGCGATAGCTGCGCGGATTGCTCGAAAAGATCTGGAGCGCCGTGCAGCCCAGCGACTGCGCGTAATCGGTCGCCTTTGCATATCCGCCCGAGACCCGTACGTGGACCCCGATGCGCATCGTCTACGTTCTTGCCAAATATAGGAAGTGCGTGTACGAGAGCGGCAGGATCGGATCGCCCTGACCGAGCGTTTCGCGTAGCCGCGCTTCGAGCTGCTCGAAATACTCCGGCGCATGGCTACCGAACTCGTCGCGTACGATCTTGCGCGAACGCTCGTATTGCAAGAACTTGCTGAGCGTGACGATCGTACTCCATGGGATCACCCGGACCGCGGTCTCGGCGAAGCCTGACGAATAGAAATCTCGAAAACCCCCGCGCCAGTTGCTGTTGAGCGGCGCGACGCCCATGTCGCGCGCAATCGAGTCGCGCAGCTGCTTGACCGGGTCGTCGCTCATCAAGCCCTTCCACCAGATCGCAACGATACCGCGCGGCCGCAGCACTCGTTTGATTTCGGTGAGGCCCGCTCGCGCGTCGGCGTGATGAAAGGCCTGCGCGCTGATCGCGACGTCGAACGACGCCGGCCCGAACGGCAGCGCTTCGGCCGTGCCTTGCACCCACGTCGCTTCCGGATAACGCTCGCGTGCAACGGCCAGCATCGGTCCGGATGGATCGACCCCGGTGACGTTGTAGCCGTTCTCGATCAGCGGCGCGCTTGCAAGCCCAGTGCCGCAACCGATATCGACGATGGTGTGCCGAGGCGATAGCCCGAAGGCAACGAGATTGTTGTAGACTTCGTTCGCGTAGCCTAGTCGACCGGCATCATAATCGGTTACCAGTTGGTCAAATGAGGTCACGTGGGCTCCTGCGGCACCGGTTCGCTCGGCAGTTCCGGCGCTGTCGGTGGAAGGATCAAGTTCAGCTCGAGCGGCTGGCCCGGTTCGAGTTCGAGCTGGGGCAAATCATCGAGCGACCGCAACCCGAAGGATTCGAGAAAGAGCGACGTCGTCTTGTAGGTCATTGGCCGACCGACGACATCTTTACGT
The DNA here is from genome assembly GCA_963703325.1 of Vulcanimicrobiota bacterium. Classification (GTDB taxonomy): domain Bacteria; phylum Vulcanimicrobiota; class Vulcanimicrobiia; order Vulcanimicrobiales; family Vulcanimicrobiaceae; genus Aquilonibacter. Next base: position 513,982 of record OY969805.1, read on the forward strand.
CCGGCTTCGGCAATCAAGCCGCGATCCAGCAACGTGCTCGTTACGCTGTCCGAATTGACGCCGCGAATCGCTTCGACCTCGCCCTTGGTGACCGGCTGCATGTGCGCCACGATGGCCAGCATCTCGAGCGCCGGCGTCGAGAGCGTCGTCTTGGGCGGGAGCAGATAGGCTTCCACGATTTCACGCACCGCCGACGACGTCGCCAAGCGATAGCCTCCCGCAACCTGACGAAGTACGATACCGCCGTTGCTGTAGCGCTCTTCGAGCGTCTGCAGTGCGAGCGCCACCGCCCGCTCGTCCTCGCCGGTCAGCTTCGCGATACGCTTGGAATCCAGCGCCTCGCTCGCCACGAAAAGCAACGCCTCGATTGCAGGCTGCACGCCCTCGGCGGCAGCGTGCAACTCCTGCGCCTCAGCGCTGAGCGTTTGCTGCGAATCGGTCAACTCTTGCGTGTCCACGTTAAGGAAACTCTCTATGCGGCGGAATGGGAAATCGGAAAGAGCCGGATATCGTCGTCGATATCGGTCTGCTCGAACTCGAGGCGATGGCGCCGCACGAGTTCGAGAATGGCAAGGAAGGTCACGATGATGACTTCGCGCGTCATACCGAGCTCACGGCAGAGCGCAAAGAACGAAACGGTCCCCTGTTCTTTGACCTGCCGCGAGATGTAGTCCATCTGTGCAAGCAGCGACACCCGTTCGCGGACAACCTCACGCTTTTCCGGTCGCGCCTGCTGCAGCATAATGATGAACGCACGCTTGAGTTTCTCGGGATCGACACGATAGTGCTGCACGAGTTCGCTCGTGGGATCGCCGGAGTCACGATAGTAAAATCCGCTGGCCTCGTCCTGCCGCGCACGCAGCTGCACGCCGAGCTCGCGATAGCGCGAGTACGCGATGAGCCGGCGGCGCAGACGCTCCTCGACCTGCTCGGCCGACTCTTCGCCTTCATCGATGAACTCTTGCGGAATCGGCGGAAGGAGTGCCTTCGATTTGAGGAAGACCAGCGTGGCGGCGATGACCAAGTATTCGGCGGCGACCTCCATATCGAGATCTTCCATCATGCGAACATAGGTCAAATACTGCTCGGCCACCGACGCAAGCGGAACGGTAGCGATGTCGAGCTGCTGTTCTTTGATCAGACTCAAGAGCAAGTCGAGCGGCCCGTCGAAAACGTCGAGCCGAACATGTAGGGCGTCGGTGTCGGTCAAGAGCTCTTCGGTTCGGCCAGGGCGACAGCGGTCTCGGGAAAGAGGGCCGGATTCGCGGCAACGTACTCGAGCGCAATGTCGACGAGGCGCTTCTCGTTGACATACTTGAGCGCTTTGCGCGCGGCGCGCACCTCGAACCACCGGGCCTCATCGACCTCGTGGTCGTGGTGCGCCGTGTCCCCCGAGAGGTAGCGCATCAAAAAGAATGTCACGCTTTTCTTGTGCTTGGCTTTGCCGACATAGAACCAGTACGAGATCTCCGACAGCCGCGTGAGGATCTCTCCCCAGCATCCCGTCTCCTCGCGTACTTCGCGGATCGCGGCCTGCTCGTTGGACTCGCGCGCCTCGACGTGCCCCTTCGGCAACGTCCAAATACGGGGCGAACCACGCCCGATCAACAGCGCGTCGAAACCGGACTCGTGCGGCCGTAATACCAAGCCGCCGGCCGACACTTCGTACTTGATTCGCATGTCGATAGACCCGTTGCGGGAGACAGGGAAGGGGGCTCTGTCGCGCCCCCTGATTACCCCCATTATAGCTTTCGGGCCCAAGAAGCGCCTGCCAAAAGGGCCGCCCTCTTTCGCCTCCTTGAAGGATCGCTCGCTTGCTTTATTTCACGGCGGACACATTTGCGGTCTTGGCCAGGACGGTCACTGCCGCGTGCGCTTCGTCATAGCCCTTCGCGTAGGCATAAATGTCGACCACCCGCGTCATGTCCGCCCCCGGAATTCCGCGTAGCAGGGCATGCTTGGTGAGTTTCGGGAGCGTCACCGCTCCGATGACCGTCTGACCGACGCGTGCCACGAGCGTGACCGCGGAGGTGCCGGGTGTGAGGACATCCACGTGGATCGGGCGTCCACCGTAAACGCTAGACGGCACATGCAAGCCAAGGTCATGCACGACTGCAATCGTCTCCGGAGCTTCGGCGATCTGCGCTGAACTCGGGTGATCGTGATGGAAAAAGTAGTAGAACACGCCACGATGCCGCCGTGCCGGAGTTGACGTTGGCTGCGGGTCGGGCGCGACGGTCGAGAGATCGGCTACGATCGTCGTCGAGCTTTGCTGACGGGTGCTTTGCGGATGCGTGCGCGCGACCGCGTGCACGCTCGTATGCTTGCGATGCTGCGCCGCTTGCTGCCCGGATGTAACAGCGACGTCGAGGGGCACGACGCTGTTCGTCTCGTCGATACGCGTCGAAAGGCCTTCGGTAAGCCGCTCGTAGAGCGACATCACATTGCGGACGTAGGCTTGCGTTTCGTTATACGGCGGAATGCCGCCATAGCGCTCGACTGCCCCGGGGCCCGCATTATATCCCGCGAGGGCGAGTCGATAGCGCTGCGTTTGCGGATACGCCGCATATCGATCCAGCAGGCCACGCAAATACCGTGCGGTTCCATTCAAATTGTCGTGCGGGGAGAACGCGTCGACGCCGAGTCCGGCGGCCGTCCCCGGCATCAGCTGCCCGAGACCGCGAGCGCCAACCGGCGAAACGGCGTAGGGATGCCACGACGACTCAGTCGCAACGAGCGCAACGAGCAACCGTGGATCCAATCGGTAAAAAAGCGATTCAATGCGAACGCGATCGGCGAGCGCGCGGCTCTCCCAGGTTGAAAGATTGGGATTAAACTGGGTAAGAACGCGCGCGTACTCTGCGAGATTCGACGCCGGTATCGTGGTTGAGGCGGCCGACGCGGGCGACGCCGCTGTGCTAAGCAGAACAGCGAGCGCGCCGGCGGCAATACGCCGCGAGCGAGCAAGTCCCATGCGTAGCTAATCGGTAGCGTGTGTCGAAAGTTAACAGCGAGAAGATGTTCGCTCGCTTGCTGACGGGCATGTACGCTTCAGCGGACAAAGCGCGCAGAGCGGCACGGCTCGCTTGCACAATTCTCGACCATGCGTTCGCAGCAGAGCGTACGCTTGAACGGCCTTTGAACCAGCAAGGCCGGCCTCGACGAGCGGGGCGACCGCTGCGCGATAGGCTGCCGCATAGGCTTGGCCGGGCTTGACGACATGGAGCCGTTCCAGCACCCGGAGGCCATTCGAATCGAGTGCCGGCGCTTTTGAGAACCCACACAAAAGCAGCACCCGGTCCACGCCGGGATCGGCAATGCCCGGGAATCGCTTGAGCAACGTTCGTCGCGGCTTTGGTTCCATGGCGGCCAGCGTGCCGGCCAGATCGCCGTCGGCATAGGTAAGCGCGATCTCCGCGCAACGGAGCACCTTGGCGGCGCGATGCGGCGGCTGCATACCGCCCTCACGAATCGCAATCTCGATCTTCCGCGCTCCCGCGGCCAGCAGCTTTTGCGGTACGATCCCGACCGCTTCGCGCAGACGCTCATAGGTATGTGCGCGCCGCTGGTCGTCGACGAGATACGCGCAATTCTCCCACACGATCAGTTCAAAGGGGGTGCACGGCTCGGGCACCTCGGGCGCGCCGTAGCGCTTGCGCAGGGTGCTGATCACCGCTCCCAGTTGACCGGCGACCACCTTCATGCTATCGTCGGGTCCATGTCCAACCTGCACATTATGTGTCATATGTGCCTCGTCCCGGCGCCCGATCGGCGTAGGTTGGCTTCTCGCATCTCGAAATAGCGCGCGACACGAATTTCGATGAACGAAGCCCTCCGCCGATCGGCGGAGGGCTTCTTCCTTTCTTGCTTTCCCGTCTCAAAAGGAGGCAATCATGGTCCCCACCCGACGCGAGGCAATCGGCCTCGCCGGCGCCGCGCTCGCCGCACTCGCCCTGCCCGGGCGTGCGCGGGCCCAGAGCAAACTCGACGCCATCACCGTCGACTACGCGTACTACAACCCGGTCAGCCTCGTTCTCAAACAAAACGGTTGGCTCGACCGCGCGCTTGCCGCGAACGGAACCACCGCCTCGTGGGTGCTCTCGCTCGGCTCGAACAAAGCCAACCAATTTCTTGCCTCGGGTTCGACGCAGTTCGCGTCGACAGCCGGAAGCGCAGCGCTCCTGGCACGCGCCAACGGCGTGCCGCTACACACCGTCTTTCTCTATTCGCAACCGGAATGGACCGCGATCGTGATCGGCAAGGATTCCAAACTGACATCGCTGCGCGATTTGAAAGGCAAGAAGGTCGCGGCGACGCGCGGGACCGATCCGTGGTTCTTCTTATTGCGCGCGCTCGAATCGGTTGGACTCACATCGAACGACGTCCAGATCGTCGAGCTTCAACATCCCGACGGCCGCATTGCGCTCGAGCGGGGTCAAGTCGACGCCTGGGCCGGTCTCGATCCGCACATGGCGGCATCGCAGCTCGAAGCCGGCTCGCGGTTGCTCTATCGCAATATCGCGTGGAACACCTATGGCGCGCTCAACGTTCGCCAAGATTTTCTCACCGAGCATCCCGACGTCGTGCGCACCGTGCTGCGCGCCTACGAACTCGGGCACACCTATGCCAAAGCGCACCCGGCCGAAACCGCGAAGATTCTCGCCGACGCATCGAACCTCGACCTCAGGGTCGCAAGTCTCGTGATCGATGACCGCACACGCTTCCCTGACCCAGTGCCGGGCAAAGCGTTTCTCGATTCCGTCAGTGGGACGATCCCGGTGATTCGCTCCGAGCAACTCGTCGCCGACGTCGGTGCGGTGCAGAGCGCGCTCGGCTCGCTCGCGGATCCGGCGCCCGCGCGCGTCGCACTGGCGCATGCCTAAAGCGCTGCTCGCGTGGCTCGTGCCGGCGGCGATCCTCGCGATGTGGATCGTCGCCGGTCGAGCGCATTGGTTTGCTCCCGATCAGCTCGCGCCGCCATCGCGCGTGCTAGCTGAACTCGGTTCGCTGTGGCAACGCGGGTTGCTGCAGCAAGACATTCTCGCGAGCACAGCGCGCGTCTTCGCCGGATTTACCATCGCGCTCGCGTTTGCCGTCGTACTGGGAACGCTGGTCGGACTGAACCGAACGGTCGAGCGCGCAATCGATCCGACGCTGCAGGCGATTCGCGCCGTACCTTCGCTTGCGTGGGTACCTTTGCTGCTGCTGTGGCTGGGCATCGGCGAATCCGCCAAAATCACGTTGATCGCGATCGGCGCGTTTTTCCCAATCTACGTGAATCTCGTTGCCGGTATCCACGGCGTCGACCGCAAGCTCGTCGAAGTGGCACGCATTCTCGGCCTGCATCCGCTCGGTGTAGCGGTGCGCGTGGTTTTACCGGCGGCGTTTCCGTCGCTGCTCGTCGGCGCGCGAATCGGTCTGACGCAAGCGTGGCTGTTTCTGGTTGCCGCCGAACTGCTCGCCTCGACCCGCGGCCTCGGCTTCTTGCTCACCGAAGGTCAGCAGATCTCGCGACCCGACGAAATCCTGGTCGCGATTTTATTGCTCGCCATTGCCGGCAAGTTGTGCGAGTCCGGCATGCTCGCCATCGAACGTCGCACGACGGCGTGGACGGACGGCCTACGATGAGCGCGATACGGATCGACGATCTCCGTGTGGCCTTCGGTGAGCTGCGCGTGCTCGACGGCCTCTCACTTTCCATCGAGCGCGGTGAGATCGTCGCCGTTCTGGGTCCGAGCGGTTGCGGGAAGAGTACGTTGCTGCGCGCCATCGCCGCACTCGACGTGCACCCGCTCGGCACGATCGCGGTGGAAGGCGAGGTCGGCTACGTGTTTCAGGAACCGCGCCTCTTTCCGTGGCTCAACGTCGAGAAGAACGTACGCTTTGCGGCGCGCACAGCAGAGGAATATGCGCGCGTCGACGAGGTGCTCGCGCTTACCGGTCTACAAAACGCGCGCGCGACGCTGCCAAAGGCACTTTCGGGCGGCATGGCGCAACGCGCCGCGCTTGCGCGTACACTGGTGCGCAAGCCGTCGGTGCTGCTGCTCGATGAGCCGTTAGCCGCGCTCGACGCGCTGCGCCGCCTGCAATTGCAAGAAGCGCTGGCCGAGATCATCGACACCGTCGGCGCGACCGCCATTCTGGTAACGCACGACATCGAGGAAGCGCTCTACCTTGCGGACCGTATCGTCGTGCTCGGTGGATCGCCGTCACGCATCGCACTCGAGATCACGGTTCCTCCGCACAAGCGCCGTAACCGCGACGCCAATCTCACCACCGAACGCAGCACGCTGTTCCACGCCTTGTCGGGCAACGAAACTCGCCAACAGGAATCGGCTTGAGAGCTTGTCATCCCGAGCGTAGCGCGAGCACTTGTCACTAGCATCCCCGCGCGTGATAGAACGCGGTGGGGATGTCATGGTGAGGCGGCTGCCTGATACACCGCGCGCCGAGGGTTCGAATCCCTCCATCTCCACCCCATTCACAATGAATGGGAGGTGTGGTACGCTGTGCGCGTATCGGGCCGCCGCCACATCGAAAGAGAGCCGCTTCAGCTGAAGCGGCTCTCTTGATTTTCTCGGTCCCTCAACTACGCTCGGGATGACAAAGCGATTATGGTTCCCAGCGTAAATCGGGTTGGCGTGCCGCGCGGGTTTCGTCGACACGGCCGACGACCGTGTTCACCGGCGCAGCGAAGAGCGCGTCGGGATTCGTCTTCGCCTCATCGACGATCTCGCGCAACACCTCGATGAAATAGTCGAGTGTCTCTTTCGACTCGGTCTCGGTCGGCTCGATCATCAAGCACTCGGGCACGATCAACGGGAAGTACATCGTCGGCGCCATCATGCCGTGATCGAGCAACGCCTTGGCGAGATCGAGTGCCTTCACGCCGGTTTCTTTTTTGAGTTCCTGCGCCGAGGCGACGAACTCGTGCCGGCAAATCTCCGGGTACGGCGTTTCGAGAAACTCCGCGACCTTCACGCGCACGTAGTTCGCGTTGAGTACCGCCAGTTGCGAGACGCGTTTGAGTCCGTCGGCGCCGTTGGCGTAGATGTACGCCAGTGCGCGCACCGCATGGGCGAAGTTCGACCAGAACGAACGCATCGGCCCGATCGACTTGGGCCGATCGAAGTCGAGTGAGAACGTGAAGCCGTCGGAGGGCGCGCCGGTCCCGTTGTTCGGAATGGCACGCACGACCGGCGTCGGTAAATAGTCGACCAAATGCGCGGCAACGCCGACCGGACCGTGCCCTGCGCCGCCGCCACCGTGCGGAATCGTGAACGTTTTGTGCGTGTTGAGATGCATGAGATCGAAACCCATGTCACCGGGCCGCACGTTGCCCATGATCGCGTTGGCATTAGCGCCGTCGTAGTACATCAAGCCGCCGACGTCGTGAACGGCCGCAGCGATCTCGGCGATGTGATCTTCGAACAGGCCTAGCGTGTTCGGATTGGTCATCATGCACACGGCCGTATCCGGGCCGAGTACCTTTTCGATCTCGTCGACACTGACGCGGCCGCGTTCGTCGCTCGGAAGCGAGATGACCTTAAAGCCGCACATCGCGGCTGACGCGGGATTCGTGCCGTGCGCCGTGTCGGGAACGATGACTTTGTCGCGTTGGGTTTCGCCGCGATCCTTAAAATATTTCTTGGCGATCAAGAGTGCCGCCAGTTCCGCATGTGCGCCGGCCGCCGGATTGAGCGAGAAGGCGGCCATACCGAAGAGCGACGCCAGCGAGCGCTCCAGCTCGTACATCACTTGCAGCGCGCCTTGCGCCAGCTCGTCGGGCGTGTACGGGTGCAGTTGCGCGAATTCGCGTTTCCCCGCCATGGCATCGTTGACGCGCGGGTTGTATTTCATCGTGCACGACCCGAGCGGATAGAATCCGAGATCGATCCCGAACGTTCGCTGCGAGAGCTTGGTGAAGTGCCGCACCACGTCGAGCTCGCTGTTGTCGGGCAACGGCAAGTCCGCGCGCAGCGCGCCCTTGGGAAGAAACTGTTCGAGCGGCGGCCCCTCCTCCACGTAGCGATTCGCGCGCCCGTCTTGCCCGAGCTCGAAGATCAAGGGGCTAGCGGTACGATCAAACGCTTGCGTGGACACGAACGATCTCTCCGAGTGCGGTGGCGAGTTGGTCGATTTGCGCGCTGGTGATAAGTTCCGTCGCGTTCATTAAAACGCAGGTCTGCAATTCCGGATACCAGCGTCCGAGATCGACGCCGCCGAGAATCTTGCGTTCCTGCAGCTTTGCAAGCACCTCGCGCGCGGGCTGATGCACGTCGACCACAATCTCGTTAAAGAACGGTGCCGTAAACTTCAAGTCCACGCCGTCGAGCTTCGAAACCGCGGTCGCCAGCTCACGCGAGCGCGAGAGGTTGAGCGCCGCGACGTCGCGCAGCCCGGTCCTCCCCATCAGCGCTAAATATATCGTCGCGATTAGCGCGCAATGCGCTTGATTCGTACAGATGTTGGACGTCGCGCGTTCGCGGCGGATGTGCTGCTCGCGCGCCTGCAGCGTCAGGACGTAGGCGGTACGGCCCTGTCCGTCGACGCTCTTGCCGACCAGACGTCCCGGAATACGGCGCAGATGTTCCTTCGTCGTCGCGATAAAACCGACGTACGGACCCCCGTACGCCATCGCGACGCCAAAGCTTTGGGCTTCGCCCACCACGATCTGGGCGCCCCAGGATGCCGGAGTTGCGAGCGCGCCAAGCGATATCGCTTCGCTCACGACCGCAATCGGCACGGTCTCGCTCGCGCTTGCCGCGTCGCGAGCGGCCGACGAGAGCGAATCAACATTGCCGAAGAAGTTCGGCGATTGCAATGCGACGCAAGCGTACTCTCTTGAGGCAACGGCCGCAGCGAGCTTCGCCATATCCGTCGCGCCGTCGGCAGTAATCGGAAGCTCGTCGACTTCCACGTCAAGTCCGTCGCAATACGTCTTGAGCACCGCACGATAGTTCGGATCGATCGCCCGCGAGACGAGCACTTTCTTGCGGCCGTTCTCGTTGAGCGCCATGATGGCGCCCTCAGCCAAGGCCGTCGCGCCGTCGTACACCGAGGCGTTCGCAATATCCATTCCGGTGAGCAAGCAGATATAGGTCTGCCACTCATAAATCGCTTGCAAGTAGCCCTGCGAGACTTCGGCTTGATACGGCGTGTAGGCCGTGAGGAATTCGCCGCGCATCGCAAGCGCGGCGATCGCCGGAGGCGCATAGTGCCGGTACGATCCCGCGCCGAGAAACGACACGTAGTCGACACCGGTATTCTTCGCCGCAAAATGTTCGAACCGGCGGGCAATCTGGTATTCAGGCAGCGCCGGGACGACGTCGAGTTGCGCCTTGAGCGCGATCGATTCGGGAACCTGCAGCAGATCGTCAAGCGAGCGCACGCCGATCGCGGCGAGCATCGCCTTGATATCTGCTTCCGTATGGGGCGTATACATTTAGACGGCGCTCCGCCCCCGGCTCCGCGCCCCCCACTTCGTGGGGCCCCCATCCCATGGGGTGCATTTAGCGTTGGTGCCACGCATGAGTCTCCCCGAGGGCACCCCAAAAAAACGTGTCATTCTAATCGTGCGCTATCTTCTCGTAATCGTTTGCGGACAGAAGGTTGCTCTTCTCGCCCGGGTCTTTGAGTTTCACCTTGAAGAGCCAACCCGCGCCGTATGGATCGCGGTTCACCGCGGCGGGGTCCGCTTCGAGCGAGCCGTTGACCTCGAGTACTTCGCCGCCGACCGGCGTAAAGAGGTCCGAGACCGCCTTCACCGATTCGACCACGCCGATGTTGCCGAACTGTTCGATCTGCTTGCCGACCCGCGGTCAGCTCGACGTAGACGATGTCACCGAGCGAAGCTTGCGCGTAGTCGGTGATACCGATTGTCGCCGTAGCGCCGTCGATCTTCACCCACTCGTGCTCTTTGCTGTACAACAGGTTCTCCGGTTGCGCCACGCTGTTCTGTCTCCTATTTGGCACGTTTATAAAAGGGGAGTGGCACGACGGTTGCTTCGTGCCGCGTTCCGCGGATGTCGACCTCCAGCGTTGCGCCTTCGGTTGCAGCCGCTTTTGGTACCAGCGCGGTCGCGATATTCCGGCCGCCAACCGACGGCGCCATCGAGCCGCTGCGAATCTCACCGACCGGCTTTCCTTCGAAGTAGACCGCATAGCCTTCGCGTGCCGGCGCACGGCCCTTCATAATCAGCCCGACGACGCGCGGAAAGTCGTCGCGATCCAACTGCTCGACCAACGCGTTGCGCCCGATGAATTCCGGCTTGCTCGTTTTGAGTGCCCACTGCAAGCCTGCTTGCACCGGTGTGATCTCTTCGGTGAGCTCGTGGCCGTACAATGGCATCCCGGCTTCCAGCCGGAGCACGTCGCGCGCGCCGAGTCCACACGGTTCGAGTCCCTCGGTGGCGTTGTCGCGCAGGAGCGCGCTCCAGATTTCCGGCGCATGTTCTCCGAAAACGAAAAGCTCGAACCCGTCCTCGCCGGTGTAGCCGGTACGGGCGATCACCGCCGGCCGTCCATAGACCTCGCCTTCGGTGGAGAAGTAGTATTTCAAACTCGCGAGATCGACGTTGACGTGCGGCTGCAGCATCGCGACCGACTTCGGCCCTTGGATGGCAATCAGCGCGTTGCGTCCGTGAAGATTCTCTAGGCGAACGCCTTCGGCAAGATTGGCGTTGAGATGCGCCCACATCTTGTCGGCGTTCGCCCCGTTTACGACCAACAGCCAGCGCTCGCTCAGGCGATAGAAAATCGTGTCGTCGTGCGCGCCGCCCTGCGCATTGCAAAAGATATTGTAGCGCGCCTGCATCGGCTTCATCGTCTCGACTGCGTTGATCGTCAGCGTTTCGGCCCACGCTGCAACGTTGGGGCCGCTGAGCACGAACTGTGCCATGTGTGAAAGATCGAAGAGCCCGGCACGGTGCCGCACCGCGTCGTGTTCCTTGAGGATGCTCGAGTACTGCACCGGCATTTCGAAGCCGGCAAACGGCACGAGACGCGCACCGAGCTTGCCGTGCTCGTCGTAGAGCGCAGTGCGGCGAAGACCGGTAGACGTGCTCATGGCTTTGGCGCCTCCTCGGCGTAGGTGTTGAGAAAGTTGAGCGTCGTGTGCGCAACCAGCTTGCCGTTGCTCCTGACCTCGACCTCGCCGTAGCAGATACGGCGGCCGGCGCGCAACACGCGCGCCTCGGCGATTAAGTCGTGCGGCGGCAACGCCGGCGCGAGAAAGTTGCACTGCAGCGAAACGGTGACTGTGTCTTGCTTCCGGCCGTAGATAGAAGAAAGCGCAACGTAAAACACCGTATCGCACAGGCTGACGATGGCGCCGCCATGTACCGCGCCCGAGCCGTTGGCGATCTCGGGACGATAGGGCATGCGCATCGTCGCTTTGCCGTGCTCGACGCTCTCCAGCTTGAGATCGAGCAGCGCGACGAAGTGCGACTTCTCTTTCTCCCAGCGGTGCGGCGCCGAGCTGAAATCGGGATGCATGGTTCCCTTAGAATACCGGGCCATCGGCCGCCAGCGCACGACGAAGGTAGAGTGGGAGCGAGAAGAGCCGGCGATGGGTCTGCCCATCGTAGAAGAAGCTCTCGCCGCGCAGATTCTTGCAATACGCATCGACCGCCGCCGGATCGAGCCCCGCCACATCGACCGTATCGCTGCAGGCCAAGAATGCCCAATCGGTATCAAAGGCGGGAACGAACGTGAAGAACGAGGTCACATACTTGTAGTGACGGCGCAGCGTGCGTGACATCTTGCAGTGCAGCGAGTAATTATTGAACGCCGCCGTGCTGGCTTGCAGCACGTAGACGCCGCCCTCGGTTAGGCGCGACTTGATCAAGCGAAACACGTTTTCATTGAAGAGGATGTTGCTCGGCGAGTCTTCGAGCGGCTCGGTGAGATCGGAGATGATCACGCCGTATCGCTCGTCGTGCTCGCGCATGTAGGCTAGCGCGTCACCGATCACGACGTTGGCGCGCGGTTCATCGAAGGCACCGTTCGCCCATTCGGGCAAAAACTTCTTGGAAAGATCGACCACCAGTCCGTCGATGTCGACCATCGTGCAGCGTTTCACGCCTGGGTAGCGTAGCACTTCACGCAAGGTTGCGCCCTCACCGCCGCCGAGAATGAGGACCTCGCCGCGATCCGCGGCGGCGGCCATTGCCGGATGCACGAGCGTCTCGTGATAGATCTTCTCGTCGCCTTGCGAGCTTTGCGTGTCGCCGTCGAGGATCAGCATTTTGCCGAACACCGGCGTCGAGATCACCGCCACTTGCTGAAAATCAGAACGGCCCGAGAAATAGACATTCTCGATAGCGTGGTGGTGGGCTTCGGTCGGAGCGGACTCTTCGACGTACCACTGCCAGTGTTCGGTTTTCGGCATCGCGGGCACCAGGCTTCGCCATCCACGAGGGCACCCCCCGTGGATGGCAGGCTTTGCCTCAGTGACAGGATACGGCGCTGATGGATTGCCCCGGCGCGAGATTCAGGTTGGCGCCCGCGTTCGCGGTCGTCGGATTGAGCGTCACCGTTTCGCCGCTACCACTGCCGGTGACGTTGCCTGATGCGCCCGTGTTCACCCATACGCCATTCGCGTTCTTCGTGTCGAGTTCGCATGAGGTTTTGGCGCCGAGTCCGGATCCGGTCAGGGTGACCGACGGCGTCTGCGATCCGAGACTGATCGCGCTCGTCGACGGATTCACGACTGAGAAGTACATCGCGGGCGTATTGCCGGCGGTGGCATTATCGGCGGTAAAGGTTGCGCCCGGAACGACCGGAGTGATGTCGCCGTTGCCGGTTGCGTCGGAGACCGCGAGCGTTCCCGAACCCGACGCGGGCGCTGGAAGCTGTAGTTGCGCGCCGACATTCTGATACGGGCTCAACGTCAACGCGCCGGGCGTTACACCCGGTGATACCGATACCGTGCCGCTCGATCCGCCAAATAGGAACGTGGCTGCACTCGTATTCGGGCTCGAACTCGACGACGGTGACGTACTCGATGACGGATTTGAATTTGAGCCCGGCGATCCCGAATTACCCGAACCGTTCGATCCGCTCGATGGTGTGACGCCGCCGCTGCCGCTACCGCCGCAACCGGCGGCAATCGCTAGTGCGAAGAGTGCGATCGCGGGTGCAACCAATAAACGCTTTGCCATGAGAACCTCCAAGAAATATGGCTGCACTTCTACCCAACAAACCGTAGGAAACCAAAGAAGCCGTCGCCTTTCTCGACAGCTTCTTAACGCGCAAGCGACCAGACTCTCGGCCGTGACGAAACGAAAAAAAGCCGTTGCGACTGCAACGGCTTTTTTGATTCCGCCTGAGGTATGTTACGCGGAGAGCGCGGTCGTCTCGTGATCTCGCGTCACTGCGTGGGTAAAGGCTCCGCCGGGCTGCGCGATCCCGCGCTTGACCTCGGTTGTGAGCATCGTCTTTGCGCTTAGTGCCTTGGCTGCAAACTCACATGCCAACCATGGATCCGTGTGGTCGCCGCACGTATAAAAATCCATCGCGGCGTAGCCGGTCTCCGGCCACGTGTGGATCGAGATGTGCGACTCTGCGAGAACGACCACCCCGGAGACACCTTGCGGTTCGAACCGATGGAACGCAACTTCCATAATGGTGGCGCGCGATGCACTTGCCGCTCCGATCATCATCTCGCGGACCGCATCGACGTTGCTGAGTGCCGCGGCATCACAGCCGGACAGCTCACACACAATGTGCGTGCCGAGTGCCTTCAATTTTTCCGCTCTCCTAGACCTCGGGGGAATCCCACCTCCGGACTTGTCGGCTGGCGCCTGCTGTGCAGCGTCACGTCCCCGACCTATCGACGAACTCTTGCCGGCGCTTTTCGGTGCACGGGCGATTCATCGCGATGGCGCGAAAAGGGCGCGCCTACCCCCTACCGTGGACCTACCGCTCGGGGGGTCAGCCCAAGCTTAATACCCCAGGTCCGGCGAACATAATATCGCCCCAGACCCCCCCTGTAAACCCCTTTAGCAGAATAAGTTCCCCGAGGCGCCAAGGGCGTCTTGGGGAATAATGAAGATCAGACTTCAGAATCTTGACTATAGGGGTCAGCGTGATACCCTTTGAGGGCCATGACTACGCCCGCCTCGCTCGGCTCGGACGCGCATCCTGCGCTCGGGCTCCGGCAGCCGCCTCGTGCGGCAGCTACGCCCGCCCAGCCCCCCGTCTCCGAGGACTATCGCCACGGGTTCCACGACACCGAAGAAAACTACGTTTTCAAGTCGGACAAGGGGCTGACGCGCGAAATCGTCGAGCGCATAAGCTCGATGAAGAACGAACCGGACTGGATGCTGGAATTCCGGCTCAAGGCCTATGAGATCTTCGTGTCCAAGCCGATGCCGACGTGGGGCGACACCGAGTTGCTCAATGCAATCGACTTCGCCGACATCCACTACTTCGTGAAGTCGACCGACAAGACCGAGCGCTCGTGGGACGACGTCCCCGACGATATCAAGCGCACGTTCGACCGTTTGGGCATCCCCGAGGCCGAGCGTAAGTTTCTCGCCGGCGTTTCCGCACAATACGAATCGGAAGTCGTCTATCACAACGTCAGCAAAGAGCTCGACGCGCAAGGCGTGTTGTTCTGCGACATGGATACGGCGGTCAAGCAATATCCCGATATCGTCCGGAAGTATCTCGCGACGGTGATCCCCATCGCCGACAACAAATTTTCGGCCCTCAATTCGGCAGTCTGGTCGGGTGGTTCGTTCATCTACGTGCCGCCGGGCGTCGAAGTGAAGATGCCGCTCCAGGCGTACTTCCGCATCAATGCCGAGAACATGGGCCAGTTCGAACGCACGCTGATCATCGCCGACAAAGGCGCGAAGATCCACTACATCGAGGGCTGCACCGCGCCGAAGTTTTCGACTTCGTCGCTGCACAGCGCGGTCGTCGAGTTGGTCGCGCACGATGATGCCTCGATTCGTTACACGACGATCCAGAACTGGTATCGCAATATCTACAATCTCGTGACCAAGCGTGCGATCGCAAACAAAAACGCAACGGTTGAATGGGTCGACGGCAACATCGGCTCCAAGCTGACGATGAAGTACCCGTCCATCTACTTGATGGGCGAGGGCGCGCGCGGTGAGATTCTCTCGATGGCATTCGCAGGCGAGGGTCAACACCAAGACGCCGGTGCGAAGGTGATTCACGCGGCGCCGAACACAACGTCGGTCGTCACCAACAAGAGTGTGAGCGCGCACGGCGGCAAGACAACGTACCGCGGCCTCGTCGAGATCTTCCCGGGCGCAGTTGGCGCGAAGACGCGCGTGAGATGCGACGCCTTGATCATGGACGATCAATCGGCGAGCGACACAAAGCCGACGATGAAGATTCACGAGCAGCGTTCGACAGTGGAACACGAGGCGAGTGTCTCCAAGATCGGCGAGGATCAGCTCTTCTATACGATGTCGCGCGGACTCTCCGAAGCTGACGCGACGGCGATGATCGTCAACGGCTTCTTCGACTTCTTCGTTAAAGAATTGCCGATGGAATACGCGGTCGAGTTGAACCGTCTCGTCAAGATGGAGATGGAAGGCGCCGTCGGCTAGACGGGCCTTCTGCTTCTTTCTGCTCTCGTGCGCCGTAGTGCACGGGCGCGCTCGCGCGTGGGATCTCGTCTGCGAGGCAGCGATTCCCGTCACCATGGTCGACAAGATCGATTCCGCCACAGCCTTTCCCGGCATGGTCTTCCGCTTTAAAACGACGATCACTGCGCGCATCGACGACGTGCTCGTCCCGCAGAACGCGATCGGTTACGGCGTCGTCCGCGAGGTCACCGCCGCCAGCAACCACGACCGCAACGGCTCGCTGACGCTCGAAATTCGGGAACTCATCTATCAGAAGCGCGTGCTTCAAATAATCGCCGACCCGCGCGACACCACGCTCTGGGCACCGGCCCAGACCTTAACCGAGCGCGCCACGGGCTTTCTGCCGATTCCCGGCATCGTCCGCACCGCAGTCAACGAAATGCGTTGGGGGAAGAACGTCGTGATCGGTCCCGGCTTTAATTTTCACATCCTGAGCCTCGGCGATCCGAGGAACCTCGCGCCTTGCCACAAAGTCGGGCAATGATGGAACGAGCTCTCGGCGCCGCAGCCGACATCCCGCCGGGACGCGAGAAGTCTTTCAACGTCGACGGTAGCGAGATTCTCGTGTGTAACGTCGGTGGCACGTTCTATGCTATCGACGACGTATGCACGCATGACGGCGGTCCGCTCGACCAGGGAATGCTCGAGGGCTATTGCGCCATCTGTCCGCGTCATGGCGCGACCTTCGACGTGCGCACCGGTGCCGCGACGCTGCCGGCGGTAATCCCCGTAGCCACGTACACCGTCGTCGAGCGCGACGGCACGCTCTACGTGCAGCTATGATACGCACCATTCTCGGGGCGATCGCTATCGTCGTCGGAGTCGTCGTCCTGATCATCGCCCTATATGCGGGCAACATCGCGGTCGGCATGCATTCCACCGCGACCGTTAGCGGCACGATCGCCGGAAGCGGCGTGCACGCCCCCGTGCAAATTCTGCGGGACGGGCGCGCTGTACCACATATCCGTGCGGCCAACGACCATGATCTCTTCTTTGCCGAAGGCTACGTCATGGCGCAAGATCGACTCTTCCAGCTCGATCTGCTGCGCCGATTCGTGTACGGCGATCTCTCCCAAATCCTCGGGTCGGCTGCTTTACGATCTGACGAGAATGCGCGCGTGGTGCCGGTTCGCGCGATCGTCGATCGGCAATGGCAAACGCTCGGCGTCCAAGAGCAAGCGATGGTGCAGGCCTTTACCGACGGCGTCAATGCGGCGGCAAAGCGTGAGCCTACGCCGGTCGAGTTCCGCGTGCTCGATTACGACATGAAGCCTTGGCGGCCGCAAGACTCACTCGCGGTGTCGTTTGCGACCGTGCTCGACCTCACCGACAACTGGAACGATATCGCCGCGCGCGTTGGAAATGAACCGTTGCTGACCGATCCGTGTTTCGACGCCCCGGTCACTGAAGGTCTCGCGCGCGTTGCCGATCCGGCACACTGCAGCACAAATACCGCTCGCGCGGCCTTGATTCGCAGCCTCCTCGACACACGTCCACCGATCGGTAGCAATGACTGGGCCGCCGGCGCCGCTCACTCGGCGACGCACCGCGCGCTGCTCGCGAACGACCCGCATCTGCATCTCGGCATCCCCGGCGTGTGGTATCTCGTCGACATGCAGGCGCCCGGCTTTCACGTCGCCGGCGCAACGCTGGTCGGCACACCCGGCGTCACGCTGGGCCACAACGACCGCATCGCGTGGGGTGCAACCAACGGAACGGTCACCGCGCTGAGCATCTTCGAGCCACCGGCGTCACTTGACGAAGCAAACTGGCAGACTGAGACCTTTCATCTGCGCGTCGGCCGCGACGTCACCAAGAAATACTATCGCGGACCGCACGAGTTCGGCACCAATGTCCTCGTGCGCGGCGCCCCACGCTTTGTTCTCGTGCGCTGGAATGCGTACGAGACGCCGCGTTCTCCGTTCATGACCTTCGACGGACTCAACCGCGCGCGCAGCATCGAAGACGCGCTCGCGGCGTTGCGTCGCTATCCGGGACCAACGCAAAACTTCGTGCTCGCCGACGTGAGCGGTCGCGTTGCCTATCAGCTCGGCGGCGAGATTCCCGACGATCCGCTCTGGTCGCGCGACATTCATCCGGCCGGCGATCTCGCCAAGCACTACCCGAACGTGCCGTTCGACAAGCTGCCGCACGTCGCACCGTCGCTCGGCGCGATCGTGTGGACATCGAATAACAAGATCTACGGCCCGTCGTATCCCTATCGGCTCAGCGCAGCGTTTGCCACGCCATGTCGCGCCTATCGCGTCGCGCAGTTGCTGCGCGCACGCGCGACGTACGACGTCAACTACTTCGCCTCGATGCAGATGGACGTGCTCTCGGTCTGCGAGCGCCAACTCGCGTCCTTCGTTCCGGCGCTCATTGCCTGGGACGGCCGCTTCACGCCGAACTCCGCCGACGCGACTGCGGCCTATCATTTGCGCCTGGCGCTCGTGCGCGAGTTCGGCGGGATGACCAAAGCCATGCTCGGTTCGCGCGCGCGACCGGGCGCGATCACCGCACTGGCTGCGGTCGGCGATCCATCGCCGCAACCGTGGGGCGTCGCCGGCGCGGTACAGGTCGAACATCCGCTCGCGGCGCTCGGTATGTCATTTTTGAACGGCACGAAGTTCGCCGGGAACGGCGACGCGTACACCGTGCACGTGCAGAACAACGGCTTCTCGCAAAGTTTCCGCGCGGTGTGGGACGTCGGGAATTGGGACGCGGGCGGTATTACGATCCCGCAAGGTGAGTCGGGCCGTCCCGGCAGCGGTCACTACACCGACGAAGCCGCCGACTGGGTGACGGGCCGCCTACTCGCCTTGCCATACTCCGATGCGGCAGTCGCTCGGGCCGCCGTCAGCCGGCTTACGCTCCAGCCTTAGGCGGAGGCCGTTGACACCGGGGGTGCCCCCCTGGTAGTGTGTGTCAGTTATGTACGCGATCATTCAGACCGGCGGCAAGCAAGTGCGCGTCGCGGAAGGCGATATCATTCGCACCGACCTCGTCGATCTCGAGGCCGGCGCCGACGTCACGTTCGACCAGGTCGTGCTCGCGAGCACCGGCAGCGACGTCAAGGTTGGCGCCCCGACCCTTTCGGGCGCGACCGTAACCGGCACCGTGGTGCGCCAGGCCAAGGACAAGAAGATCCTGGTCTTCCGCTATAAAGCGAAAAAGCGCGTCCGCAAACTCAACGGCCACCGTCAGCGCTTCGCCGAAGTCAAAATCACGAAGATCAGCCTCTAGCCCTTCGACGGGCTGCGGGCGACATGGTTGAAGTGACCTTTTACCGGGATGGCCGCGAGCGGCCGGCCCGGTTTTTTGCATCCGGACACGTTGAAATTCCAAAGAGCAGCTCCGACGAATACTCACTGGTCTGCGCGGCGGTTTCGGCGGTCCTCCAGGCAGCGCGCGCCGGTCTCGAAGAGCACGTGAAGATCGACACGGGTGCGCAGATGCACCCTGGGTACCTCGAGGTGACGATTCCGCAATCCGACCGCGACGATCGTGCCGTAGCAGCGATCATCGCGACCGCAGCGATTGCGATCGACCAGATCGCCAAGCAGTACCCGCAGCACGTGCGCGTAACTCATCGTCGCGAAACCGGGTAACATAGGCAGATACCGAAGGAGATTTTGCATGTCTGACACGTTTCGTACCACCCCGCCCGATCAGCAGTGGTCGGGGTCCAACTCCGCCGGCAACGGCTATCAGGGCGCCTTCGGCAGCGAACCAAATCCGGGAGAAGCCGAGAACGAGGTGGGCAAGGCGATGCTCATCGGCCTGCTCGGCGGACTGGTTTCGGCGGCCGGCTATATGGTCTATCGTCGCCTACCCGACGAGCAAAAGGAACGCCTCAACGCGCAGGTGCGTGCTATCGTGGCGCAGCGCATAACCGAGCTCCGCCAAAACTTCAATATTTAAGCGGCTTCGCTCGCGCTATTCTTCCGCCGGGGGACGGATCTCGCTTGCTGACGGCGGCATTGGTGGCGGCATTTTCGTCTCACTCGTTCGTGCATCGCTTACGTCCGCAGCGCGCTCCATTTCGGCGATGAACGAATGCGAGGTGTTCTGCACCTCGCGCATCACGCGGCCGGCTTGGCGCATGATTTTCGGGAGCTGATCCGGCCCGAAGAGCAATAGGGCTAGGACGGAAACCACCATGATGTCAGGGACGGAAAACATTAGATCTTTCGTTCAGCCTTGGGGGCCCCAAGCCCCACCACAGAAGCGGTGGGAATGGCATGAGGATGGACACTAAAGGGAATCCTCCCACGCCTGTGCAAGCAGGCCCGTCCGCCGTGAAGATCATCTACACGCGGGGTAATCGTACCGAAACGCTTGCCTCGTTGGCGACCCTTCGCAAGATCCTGAGCCGCTTCGTCGCCCACCGAGTCTTCTACGAAGTCTCGAGTCGCAGCAAGCGCGGTCATGAATTCTTTTCCGCCAAAAACGTCTTCGTCGTCGGTTCGATCGAAGTCACGAACTACGAGCATCTCAAGATTTTGATCTTCGACGCGAATCACGCAGCCCACTCAATCGAAATTCTCAATCCGCAAACGATGCGCATCTACGATGAGATGCCCGGCCGCGGATTTGCCGTGTCGTTTATCAGCGAGAGCGAGAACGGCGTCGAGACGCGCTGCTATATTCGCGATGAAGGCGAAGACGCCGATCGCATCAAGGAAATGACGGCGCTCGAAAAGATCACATTGCCGCAGCTCTTCGAATATCTTGAAGAGCTCACGGCCGTCGAAGCGTCAAAGCTTTAGCAAGACTTCGGTCACGTCGCCGGGTGAGATGTGCATGGCGGCGAGAACGCCCGGCGAGCGAATCGCATCGGCGGCGATGCCGAACGCGACGTGCTTTGGCAGAAATTTTTCTCCGTCGGGGACCCGCTTCGCGGCTTCGTTCCAAACGTTGAAGGCTTCGCGGCTCAGCCACACGCTTTTGCTGCCGTCAGGCACCTTGAATGCCAGCGTGTTGAAGCGCAGCAGCGCGGGACGCTCGCCGGGCTGCGCGTTGGGTTCCGGCACCCGCGAGGCGGTGAGACGAACGCCGGCATCTTCGGGCAACTCGTAATTCTCGAGCTTCTCGCGCGGCAGCACTTCTTCGAGCGCCGGCCCTAGCGTCGGCTCTTCGAGCAGTGCAATGAGCAGGGTTCGTACCGTGATGAATGGCTCGCGCAACTGCCCGGCGAGCTGAGCGGCGTTGCGCATAAACGCCAAGACTTCATCTGAAAGGAAGATCTGCTCGCTCTCTGCCATACGTGAGCCTCCCTTGGCGTCCAGCGGGGCCACCCCTGCGCCCCCAAGAACTCCCAGACGCCCATGCTCACGATCGACGTCGTTACGCTCTTCCCGGAGGTTTTCGCGCCTTTCGTCGGGCTTTCGATTGTCGGGCGCGCGGTCGAAGCCGGAACCATTGCAATCCACTACCATCATTTGCTCGACGTTTTGCGCGGCAGCGAACGCGCCGACGACGTTCCGTATGGCGGCGGTAGCGGGATGGTGCTTCGGATCGAGCCGCTCGCTCGTGTGCTCGACGCGATCATCGCCGCGGCCCCCCCAAACGAGCGGCGATCGATCGTTGTTCCCGCGCCTGGCGGTCGCGCGTTCACGCACGCCGCAGCCGAGCAACTCGCACAGCTCGACCGCTTGATCCTGATCTGCGGCCATTACGAGGGCATTGACGAACGCCTCGCCGAGCTCTATCCGATTGAAGAGTTCACGGTCGGCGATTTCGTCTTGACCGGCGGCGAGCTGGCGGCGCTGGCGATTCTCGACGCGGCGGCCCGGCTCGTTCCGGGGGTAATCGATCCGGACTCGGCCGCGCAGGAATCCTTTGCCAACGGCCTGCTGGACCACCCGAGCTACACCCGGCCGGCGGTCTTCCGCGGGGTCGAGGTACCGGACGTCCTCCTGTCCGGGGATCACGCCAAGATCGCGGCCTGGCGCCGGGAACAATCCCGCGCCCGCACCGCCGCCCGCCGCAAGGACTTGCTGGACGAGCCTCGGCCGTGATACTATCCCGAGGTTGTCGCGGGGCCCACGCCCTGTCGTATTTTGCATCTGCCGTATAGAGAATTTGTGCCATGAACGTCATCGACGTACTGAATAGCGAGCAGCTCAAGGACTCGGTCCCCGACTTTCGGTCGGGCGATACGGTCAAGGTCTATTCCAAGGTTACCGAAGGCGGTAAGGAACGCGTGCAGATGTTCGAAGGCGTCGTCACGGTCTGCAAGGGCGGCGGTTCGCACGCGGCGGTGACGGTGCGCCGTGTGGCGCACGGGGTTGGCGTCGAGAAGACGTTCCTCGTGCACAGCCCGCGCGTCGAGAAAATTGAAGTGAGCAAGCGCGGCATCGTCCGCCGCAGCCGCCTCTACTACCTCAGCGAGAAGATCGGTAAGGCCGCGCGCATCAAAGAAAAGAAAGCGGTCAAGTAAGCCGCTGACGCCTTTCGTACTCTTGGGACTGGTCGCGGTGTTCGCGATCGCCCGCCTGGCGCTTAGCATGAAGCCTTTCACGGCCGGCGACGAAGAGTCGCCGGCCGTTGCCGCGCTGCGGAGCTACTTCGATATCATCATCGCGGCCGGTTTGGTCGCCGTACTGCTCATCGTCTTTGTCATCCGCACGTTCTACATCTCGTCGATCTCGATGATTCCCACACTGCAAATCGGCGACATCTTCCTGATCGACCAGCTTACCTATCACCTGCGCTCGCCGCGGGACGGCGAGATTGCCGTCTTCACGCCGCCGGTCCCGGGTGGGCCCGAGGAGTTCATCAAGCGAGTAATTGGCGCTCCCGGCGACACCATTCGGATTTCGGGCGGTACGGTATATCGCAATGGCAAAGCCCTGGCCGAATCGTACGAAAATCAGCCTCCGAAGTACGACCTCGTGATCCGGGACTATACGATCTACGTTGACGGAGCGCCGCTGGATCCGGCGCAGGCCGACATTCCCTCGCGGGGAATGTGGCAGTCACCTGACCGGATTCCCCGTGGATTCTATTTTATGCTCGGCGATAACCGGAATTATTCCGACGACTCACACGTGTGGGGATTCGCACGGCAAGCTGCCTTCAGCGGACGCGCGTTTTTGATTATCTGGCCTCTATTGAAAGTATTATGACACCATACGATCTTCTCGGCTTGGTTGCGATCATTCTGGTCTCGCGCATCGCCCTCTCGATTCGACCGGTCACCGCAGCGTCGAATGGACGTAGCATCGCCATTGCGCGCGAATATCTCGATCCGTTCATTTATGCCGGTATCGCCGCGTGGCTGCTGATCACATTCGTCGCGCGGACGTATTACATTCCGTCGGCATCGATGGTCCCGACGCTGGAAGTACACGACGTGCTCCTCGTCGACAAGTTCGAGTACCGCTTTCACACGCCGTCGGAAGGCGACATCGTGGTCTTTCCTCCACCGATCCCGACACCCGACGACTTCATCAAGCGCGTAATCGGACTTCCGGGTGAGCGCCTGCACATCACCAAGGGTGTGGTCTACATCAACGACGTCGCGTTGAACGAACCGTACATCGCGCAAAAACCCGACTACGATTTAAAGATTGCGAACTACGGTATCTGGGTGAACGATGGGTTCGGCTGGCGGGCGCTCGATCCGTCAGAAGCCAACGTGCCGCCCAAATCGCAGTGGACCTCATCGAATACGATCCCGCCGAACTGTTTTCTTATGCTCGGCGATAACCGCAACGACTCGGAAGACTCGCACGTGTGGGGCTTCGCGCAGGACGCCGGCACATTTGCGACCGGTCCACGCGCCGGCGAGCACGCCGGTTTCACCGGTCGCGCGTTCCTAATCTTCTGGCCGCTCAACCAGATGACAATCTTGAAATAATCGCGAATATCGTCTTCCGTGGTCCGGTTCGTGCAACTGCGCTCGCTCGCGAGCCTCATGCTGCAACTTGCGATCCTCGGCGTGCTGATCGCCGCATTTTTCGTCCGCTTCCCGCAAGTTTCGGGGCCATCGATGGCCCCGCATATTAGTTCCGGCGAGCTCGTGATCATCAACACGCTCGCGTATCGCTTCGCTCCGCCGCGTCGCGGCGACATCGTCGCCTTTCACCACGACGGCATCACGCCCGAGACCTACATCAAGCGAGTCATCGGTTTGCCGGGCGAACGCATTCATATCGATCGCGGCGCCGTCTACGTCAACGACACACGCCTGGCTGAGAGTTACGTTCAATATGGCGACGACCGCAGCAGCCCCGAGATCGTCGTTCCTCCCGACAGCGTGTACGTGCTCGGCGACAATCGCGCGGTCAGCGAGGATTCACGTGCCTTCGGCCCCGTGCCGGACGCCGATTTGATGGGCAAAGCACTTGCAGGCTTATGGCCGCTGGGATCGATCGGCGCACTGTGAAGGAGCGCCTCGACAACGTCGTTCAGTGGTATCCGGGCCACATGGTGCGCGCCATGCGCCGTATCGCCGACTACCTCAAGCTCATTGACATCGTGATCGAAGTCATCGATGCGCGCGCAGTGCGCAGCGATGCCAACCCAACGCTCGACCAATTGATCGGCGAACGCGCGCGGATCGTCGCGCTCAGCCGCGATGATCTCGCCGACCCGGCGACCACCAAACGCTGGATCGAGCGTTTTGCCGAGCGCGGTCGCGAGGCAATCGCGGTCGAGGCACGCGCGCAGCAGAGCGTGTCGCGGGTCCTCGCGGCGGTGAGCGCGCGAGCAAAAGAGCGCAGCGGGCTCTCGCGCGTGCTGGTCGTGGGCGTCCCCAATTCGGGAAAGTCGTCGATCATTAACGGCCTCTTGCGCCGGGGGGCGGCCAAAACGGAAGACCGCGCCGGCGTGACGCGCCAGCTCCAGTGGTTCCGGCTCGCGCCGAACATCGAGCTGATGGACACACCGGGCATCCTCGTGCCGAAGATCCCGAGCGCGCAAGCGCAGTGGAAGCTTGCGCTTATCGGCGCCGTGCCTCGCGAGCGCTACGATCCTTACGAGGTAGCAATCGAGTTCCATCAGTGGCTGACGCAGCGCAGCGGCGGTCGCACCAAGGTTCCCGACCTGGCGGCGTTTGCAGGCGCCCGCGGCTTCGTGCGGCGCGGCGGTGAGATCGACGAGCACAACGCCGCGCAGGCCTACGTCAAGGCGTTCAACGACGGAGTTTTTGGACGCATCAGTCTCGAAGCTCCAAGTGACGTGTCTCCCACGTTCGATGCATGAAGCCGACCGTTTGGTGGAACGCGATCAAGGAGCGATGAGCGACAAAAGCAGTGCTTTGCGAGCGAAGAGTGACGCCGTGCGCGACCGCCAAACGGTCGGCTTTATGCATCGGACGTGGGAGACGCGTCACTGCCGATGACGAACAAGCAGCGTAAGCAAAAAAACGCCTACGAACGCGAGCGCCGGCGTTTACATCGCTTGCACCGTTTCGAATTCGCGGCGCGCGAGCGCGGCTTTCGTTTCATCGGCGGTGTCGATGAGGTTGGTCGCGGTCCGCTTGCCGGCCCGGTGGTTGCGGCATGCGTCGTCGCCTGCGAGCCGCTGATGCTGCGCGGCCTCAACGATTCTAAGGTGGTGCCGCCGCCACGCCGGCGTGAACTCGCAGCGCAAATCACCGCCTGCGTCGCGGGCCACGCGATCGGCGTCGCCAGCGTCGCCGAGATCGATCGCCTCAACATCTATTGGGCCAGCGTGTTGGCAATGGAGCGTGCGATTGCGGCGCTCCAGTGCTCGCAGCCCGACTTCCTTTACACCGACGCGGTGCGGATACGATCGTACACCGGCCCGCAGGAGCCGCTGATCAAGGGCGACGCGCTCTGTGCGGTCATCTCCGCAGCGTCCATCTTGGCCAAGGTGTATCGCGACGAATTGCTCGAGCAGCTCGATCGTGAGGACCCGCGCTACGGGTTTGCCGAGCACAAGGGCTACGCCACGCCGGCCCACATCGCAGCGCTGCGCGTCCACGGCCCGAGCGTCCACCATCGGGCCGCGTTTGCCCGGGTGAGGGATGCGCAGCTCGAACTCTTGTTCGGCCAGGACCCCGACGCAGTGGAGGATGGTGACAACTTCGAGCTCGAGTGGGAAGGGGCGATGGGGTGAGGAGCTGGCCGCGGCCTTCCTGGTCCGTGCGGGCTACCGGATCGTGGCGCGTAACGTCCGCGTTCCGGGCGGCGAGATCGACCTGATCTGCGTTGAGGGGGGCGCCCTGGTCTTCGTGGAGGTCAAGCGCCGCGAGGGCCGGCGCTTTGGCTCGGCGCTGAGTGCAGTCGACGGGCGGAAACGCCGAAAACTACGTTTGATTGCTTCGGACTACGCCCAGATCGTCGCCCCAACCGCAACGATACGGTTCGATATCGTCACAATAGACGGTAATCGCGTAGCCGTGCATCGAAACGCTTTCTGACCTCATGGACACGACGGCTTAGTGGATTCACTCCAAGGACGGACCCTCGGCGGGCGCTACGAGATCGCCGAGCTACTCGGACGCGGCGGGACCGCCGACACCTACCGGGGCCTCGACAAGACGCTGCGTCGAGACGTCGCGGTCAAGGTGTTGGTCGAACGTTCCGACGAGACCAACGCGCGCCTTCTGATGGAAGCGCGCGCGATGGCGCGATTGAATCATCCACGTATCGTCGCCGTCTACGATGCCGGCGAAGATGCCGGCATTTCGTATATCGTGATGGAACTCGTTCGCGGCAAGACACTTTCTGCGCTCGAGGGCGGTGAACTCGGCTATAAACAGGCGCTCGGCTACATTTATGAAGTCCTCGAAGCGCTGGAATACGCCAACTCACAAGGCATCATCCATCGCGACATCAAGCCGTCGAACATCATGACCGTCGAAGAGGGAAAGCACACCAAGCTTACCGACTTTGGGCTCGCGCGGCGGGCCAGCGAAGTGACGCAAACCACGCGTACGGGACAGATCGTGGGAACGATCTCATATCTCGCGCCCGAGCGCTTCTTGAGTAAGCCTGCCGACGTGCGAAGCGATTTGTATTCGGTCGGTATCGTCATGTATGAAATCTTTACCGGAACGCTGCCGTTCCGCAACGACCGCGACGATATCGTCGCGACGATGTACTCTCACGTGCACGATTTGCCGACGCCGCCGCGCGAGATTAACCGAAACATCCCCGAAGCGCTCGAAATCGTGATTATGCGCGCGATCGAAAAAGACCCCGGTCGCCGTTTTCAAAACGCGAGCGAGTTCATGGCCGACATCCAGGGGCTGCTCGGGCCCGCGACGCACACGCACACGGCGCCGGTTACCGAAACCAAACCGCTCAAAACATTCTCGCCGTCATCGGGCGGCACAACAACGGACCCGACGTTGCGTCAAGCGCTCGATCGTGCGCTCGCGAGCTCTCGCAACCGCAGCGACGCGCTCGAAAATGTTCTCAAAGGCATGATCGCGACGCGACGCCGTGACTACGATGAGGCGCGCGATGCGTACCTCTCGGCGATGCATGAGCTTTCCGCAATCAATAACGAGGTTGAGTACGCCAAGACGGCACTTAAGTACGCCACCATGGTCCTGCAAAAAGCCACCGACGGTCGCCGCGACCGCAACGAGTTGCGTGACGGCGTGAACCGGCTCAACGAGGCGCTCCGGATCTTTCACGAGTTCGGATTGCACGAACAATACGCTCACACGGAATACATGATCAACGCTCTTGAACGCACCGCGATCGGGATCATTTTCTAACATCGTAGGATGAGCAACGTTCGAAAACCGGAACTTCGGCGTTCCGTCACGCCCTGGGGTTCGTTCTCGTGGGGCTACTCCGACGTGGGCGCCGACATCTTCGTCGGCCTCGGATTGGTGCTGGGCGCGGCTGCCGGCGCATCGAACGTCGCGTTCCTTTTCGCGGGTATTGTCTACGTCTGCATTGGCCTTGCGTACACTGAGCTTGCCGCGACCTACCCGGTCGCGGGCGGCGGCCAATATTTCGTGTTGCGCGGGCTCGGCGACATTTTCGGCTTTATTGCCGGATGGGCCGTGTTGCTGGATTTTACGATCGACATCGCCCTATTCTCGTGGAGCTGCGTCGACTATCTCAGCGAGCTGCTCCCCCAAGTCGGCGCGCCGTTTCATCCGTGGTCGCACTTCATCCTGGTGACCGGGCTGATCGTGGGGTTGTGCATTCTCAACATCATCGGCGTGCGCGAATCGACCGCGTTCAACGGGTTCGTGAGTGCGCTCGACGTCGTCAGCGAAACGGCGATTCTTTCGCTCGGCTTTCTCTTCGCCTTTAGTCCCGATCTGCTCGTGCACACGATGCAGAGCAGTTGGCCAACCCCGTTCGAGTTCATGAAGGGCATTTCGCTCGCGATCGTTTCTTTCGTGGGGCTCGAGTCAATCTCGCAGGCCGCCGAAGAGACGCAGCGCCCAGCCTCGATCATCCCGCGAACCTCGACCGCGTTGATCCTTACGATTCTCATCTTTGCGCTCTCGTACGCGAACTTGGCGTTGGGTATGCACACCTGGCATCCGATCCCACTCGATGCCCACGGCCATGCGCAAATGCTCTGGCAGTGGCTCGGCAACAACGACAACAACGGCAAGGCCGTGGCCCTAATCGCGCGCCAAGTACCGTATTGGGGAGCGATCGCAGCCTTCTACGTGCCGGTGCTCGGAGCGATCTTGTTGTTGATCTCTTCAAACTCGGGCGTCTTCGGCAGTTCGCGCATCGCCTATGCCATGGCGTCGGGCGGCCTCTTGCCCTCGATCTTCCAACGTATCCACGGACGTTATCGGACGCCGATGATTTCGCTGCTCGTCTTTACCGGTGTCGCGCTCATCGAGGTGGTCTTTGCCGCGCTGCCGTCGCTCAGCCCAAGCATGGCGGATCTTTATGCCAAGTACTTTCACGGCGAAGGCGGCATCGGCTTCCTGGGCGACCTCTATGCCTTCGGCGCGGCGACCAGCTACTCGTTCGTATTTATCGCGCTGGTTGCGCTGCGGCTCACCGACCCGTTGAGCCCGCGCAGATTCAAGATCCCAATCAACGTCCCGATGAGCTTTCGTGGCGAGCGCGTCGAGTTTCCGGTGGTTGCGATCATCGGGTTCATCGGCATCGCCGCAATCCTGGCGTTTACGTTGATTACGCATCCGATCGGCCGTATCGCCGGACCATCGTGGATCGCGTTCGGCATCATCCTCTACTTTTTCTATCGCAAGCGCAAAGGTTTGCCGCTGTTCCGTTCGCGCAAGCGCGATTGGCGCAGCGAACAAATCGAGATCCTGCGTCGTGCCGGCGAGCTCGAGCTCATGGACGAGTACGTTGCGAACGTCCGCGCGAGCGATCAACGCCGCAGCGAGAGCACGGGGTAGCGGCATGCGTACGGTTCGCACTGGGCTCGCTATCGCGATGATCGCCGTCGGCGGCTACATCCTCACGCGGATGGCGCACTATCCGATCGCCGCGAGTTTTACCGGCATCATTTTAGGTTTGGCCATGATGGCGCTCGGCGTCGTTCGTCTTCGCGCGATGTACGGCGGAAACCCGCGCTCGTGATCTATCAGAATGCGACCGTCCATATTACGCTTGCGGGCGTGCTGATTGCCCTGCTGATCGTACTCGCGATCAGCTCGACGATCTGGTGGATGTTGCACCCGCCGGCGTCGTTCATTCAAAAACTCGCCAAGGAAGCGGCCACGGAGCTCGAGCGGATGGTCGGCTCGATCATCGTCGTGTTCTCTGCAGACATTCTTTCGACACACATGATGGCCTTGGCGGCCAAGCTTGCGCGCGGCGAACGCTCCGAACTGCTCGCGATCTACGTGATCGAAGTGCCGTACTCGCTGCCGCCCGACGCGGAGATGCCCCTCGAGGAGCGCGGAGCGCTCGATGCGCTCGGCGCCGCCGAATCGATTGCGACTGCCAGCGGCGTTTCTCTTCGCACGGAAATCATCAAGGCACGGTTGACGAAACAAGCGGTACTCGACCTAGCCAAGCGCGAAAGAGCGAATCTGATCATTCTGGGCTCATTCCGCGAAGGCAAATACACCGGCGCCCCGCTCGGCCGAACGATTGAAGAGATCGCGGCCGACGCCAAGTGCGACGTACTCATCGGTGTAGAAGGCAAACACGGCACGCTGCTCTACGAAGAACCTGGCCAAACCGGCACGTCCAACTCTTAATCGGAGGATTCATGCTCAAGCGGTATCTCGCACTCGCCCTGGCCTCGGCCGCGTTTTTCACGCTAGCTGCGCCGCACGCGGTTCGCGCCGCGCAGACCGCGCCCGCCATCGAAGCGTTCAACGCTTCGTTCGCGCAGGTGACCTCATGCACGTTCAAGCTCCATTCGCACGAGACCAAAGGTACGGACGTGCAGGATCGCGTCTACGAGTACTCCTTCTTGAAACCGCACTTCGCCAAGACCCTGATCGATTCGGGTGCCAACAACGGTTCGGGCGGCGTGTGGAACGGCGGCGATCAAGTCAGCGGCCACCAAGGCGGTCTTCTCTCGCGCTTTCATTTGAAGGTCGATCTTCACGACAGCCGCGCGACATCGCTGCGCGGATACACCATCCCCGATGGACTGCCGCAAAACATCGTCGCCACCTACGCCAATGTCAAAGGCGAACTTACGCAAGCGCCGGGCGGCAAAATCGGCGGCGTCGAGACCGATCTGCTCGACCTCAGGGTCGCCGATCCTGCGGGTAACGGCGGCGTGACCGAACAGAAAATCTGGCTCTCACAAGCGTCGCACTGGCCGCTGCGCCAGATTCTCTACGCCGGGACGACCGTGGTGCTCGATCAGTCGTTCACCGACTACAACTTAAACGCCGGGCTTACACAAAACGATTTCCCATTCTGACGCTCAAGCCTGGAGTGCTGACGATCGCGTCGGCATATCCCGATCCACCCTTCGATGTCAGTGCAGGTGATTATCGTAGTGGCTTCGACATCGAGCTGATGCGGCACATCTGCGCGATGCTCAACCTACGTCTGCGGACGGTCGCGTACACCGGGGGCAACTTCAACGGCATCTTCGACGGCCTCGAGCGGCGCGAATACGACGCGGTGATCTCGGGCACGACGATCACCCCGGAGCGCGCGCAAATGGTGCTGTTTTCGCAGCCGTATCTGGAGTTTGGGCAAGGTGTCGCCGTCAATCGCGCCGCGCACCCGCACGTGCGCTCGGTCGGCGATTTGAAGGGTTGCATCGCGGGCATTCAGCAGGGCAACACGTCGGAGATCCCCGCGCGCAAGCTTGTCGCCGAAGGCATTCTCGCATCGATCCGGTTCTATCCGTACGACGGCATTTTACATGCGCTGGCCGATCTCGAAGCCAACCGTATCGGTTGCATCATCAAGCTGCACCCGGTCATCACCGAACTCGTCAAGAACCGTCCTGCACTCTACGTCCCACTTGAAATTCCCACCCACGAAAAGCTCGGCATCGCCTTCGAGAAGGACAATGCGCGATTGTGTGAGGCGGTGAACACCGCGCTCGCTGCGCTAACGAAAAGCGGCACGCTCGAGGCCCTCAAACGGCGCTGGATTACGCCCTAGCCAAGTACCGCTTGCGCAGTTCGTCGAGGACGACGGCAAGGAGGATCACGACGCCGAGCACGACTTTTTGTAAATATGAGTCGACGTGGATCAGGTTCATGGCGTTGTAGAGTAGTCCGATGAGCAGCGCGCCGAAGAACGTGCCGAGAATCGAGCCTTGACCGCCCATGAGGCTCGTGCCGCCGACAACGACCGCGGCGATCGCTTCGAGCAGTTCGTCGTGCGTTCCGGTGTCGGGTGAGCCGGACGAAAAGCGCGCCATGTAGAGAAAGCCGACGATGGCCGCGCACATGCCGCTGATCATGTACACGATCGTCTTTATGCGCGCGGTCGCAATGCCCGCAAGACGCGCCGCTTCTTCGTTACCGCCGATGGCAAAGACGTAGCGGCCAAAGCGCGTGCGGCTGAGCAGCACTCCCGCGACGACCACGACGACGACCATCCAAATCACCGGAACCGGCAAACCGAAGACCGCGCCCGTTCCAATCGCCGAGAAGATCGGGTTGTTCACCGCGACCGGTTGTCCACCCGAGAAAATGTACGAAAGCCCGAGCGTTACTTCGAGCATCGCGAAGGTTGTGATGAACGGCGGCAGGTTGAGCTTGACGACCGGCAACGCGTTGATCCAGCCGGCGACGGCGCCGACGGCCAAGCCCGCGAGCAGCGTCACCAACACCAGACCGACGCCGCCGAACCCCAAATGATTGGCGGTTTGCGCCATCACGACGCCGGTCAGCGCTACCAGCGAGCCGATCGAGAGATCGATGCCGGCCGTGATGATGACGAACGTTTGCCCGACGCCGAGAATGCAGTTGTACGAAATCTGTTCGAGCACCGTGACGAGGTTACGAGGATTGAGAAACTCGCCGTGGGCGGCTGCGTTCACGATGCCCATGAAGACCGCGACGACGATGACGAGAATCGTATTGCGCAGCCAGAGGTTCTTCAGTATCGCGGTCATGCGGCCGCTCCGGTCGCCGCGGCGATCACGGCATCGGGTGTGACGGTATCACGCGTGAACTCACGCACGATCCGTCCATCGCGAATCACGAGGACACGATGCGACATCCCCAGCACCTCGGGCAGTTCGCTGGATACCATGACGATGGCGGCTCCGTTCTCAAGCAAGGTTTTCATCAGCGCGTAGATTTCAGCTTTCGCACCGACGTCGATGCCACGGGTGGGCTCGTCGAAGAGAAAGACCCGCGCCTTCCCGAGCAGCCATTTGGCAAGCACGACCTTTTGCTGATTGCCTCCGGAGAGATTGCGCACGAGCTGTTCGGGACCCGGAGTGCGAACGCGCAAATCCGCGATCATCTTGCGCGCTGCTTCTTCTTCGCGCGATTGCGAGATCAGGTGCTCGCGGTTGACGAACTGCGCGAGGTGCGCGAGCGTGATGTTTGCGCGCACGCTCATGCCGAGCACGAGCCCCTGTCCTTTGCGGTCCTCGGTGATAAAGGCGATGCCCGCGGCGATGCCGTCGTGCGGAGCGCGAATCTGCACGGTCTTGCCGTCGATCGCCACGGTGCCCGCCGTAGGCAGGTCGGCGCCCGCGATTGCGCGCACGATCTCGGTGCGACCCGCGCCGATCAGTCCGGCGAGCCCGACGATTTCGCCGGCGCGGACCGAGAAATTGATGTCGGCGATGACCGGGCGGCGCGCCACCCCGCGCACGTCGAGCACGATCGCGGCGTCCGGCTTGACGGGATCGAGCGCCGGGAAGTGCGCGTCAAGTGGTCGTCCCACCATCGCGCGAATGACATCGGACGGAGAAAATTGCGATGCCGCGCGCGTTTCGACAACCGAACCGTCGCGCAGCACGGTGATGCGATCGGCAATCTTCGGCAGTTCTTCCAAGCGGTGCGAGATGTAAATGATGCCGGTGCCGGCGGCCTTGAGGCGCGCAATCAGCGTGAAGAGGGCATCGATTTCCCGATCGGTGAGTGCCGCGGTCGGCTCGTCCATGACGATGAAGCGGGCGCGCTTCGAGAGCGCCTTGGCAACTTCAATCAATTGCTGTTGCGCAACGGACAGGCGGCTCGCCGGACGGTCGAGCGGAAGTTTGATGCCAAGCTCGTCCAGCACGGCGAGCGCGCGCTCGCGCGCCGCCCGCTCGTCGAGCATGAAGCCGCGCACGGGCTCGGTGCCGAGCACGATATTTTGCAAGGCGTTGAGCGCCGGTACGAGATTGAACTCTTGATAGATCATCCCAATACCGAGGCGCTCGGCATCGTGCGGCGAGGCAATCGAGACGACGGCGCCGTCGACGGCGATCGTGCCATGATCGGCACGTTGCGCGCCGGCGAGGATCTTCATCAGCGTCGATTTACCCGCGCCGTTTTCGCCGACGAGTGCCAACACCTCGCCCGGATATAACGTCAACGAAACGCCCGAAAGCGCGCGAACACCGGGAAAGGACTTCCCGATGTCGCGCATCTCGAGTAGTGGAGCTGTTGAGTTCAACGCGTGTAGGTGCCGACCACGACGTGGACGACCTTCGGCGGCGTCTTGCCGGCAAAGTAGTCGTGGATCGTGTCAATGGTCAGCGCGCCGATCTTATCCGGATACTGGATTGCATCACCGTACATCGACCCGGCTTTGATCGCGGCTTGCGCCTCGGGCGTTGCGTCGTAGCCGACGACTGCGATCTTTCCGGTCGCACCCGCCGCCTTGATCGCGCTCACCGCACCGAGAGCAGAGTCGTCATTGATTCCGAAGACGCCCTTCACGTTCGGGTTCGATTGCAAGATGTCGCCCATCGAACTGTCGGCCTTCGCCCGCTCGCCGCCGGCGTCGACATCGGCCACGATCGTCACACCCGGGCAACCCGCTTTGACCCCGGCCTTGAAACCTTTGACACGATCCTGCACGCTCGTGACTTCGGGCTCGTCGAGAATTGCGACCTCACCGCTCGAACCCACCGCTTTGCAGATCAATTTCGCGGCTTGCATGCCGCCCTGCACGTTGTCGCTCGCGATGTGGGCGACCACGGTCCCGATGTTGCTCGTGCTCGCGATGTCGGCGGTAAAGACCGGAATGTTGGCCTTGTTCGCTTCGGCAATCGCACTGCCGATCGCGGTCGAGTCGTACGGCGTGAGCACGATCGCGTCGACTTTGCTGGAAATGAAGTCCTCGACCTGACTCTGCTGCTTGGCGTTATCGCGGTTTGCATCGACGACGACCAGCGTGTACCCGTATTTGGCTGCCTCGGTCTTCATGCCGCTCTCCATGCCCTGGTAGAACTGCGCTTCGCGATTTTGAATCGATACGCCGATCGTCTTTCCTCCCGATGCGGCCGACGTGGGCGCCGACGATGCGCTCGAACTCGATGAGGATCCGGAGTTCGAACAAGCGGCGAGGACGGCGCAGAGTGTCGCGCAGAGCAGGCGAGTCGATTTCAAAGTGATCTCCTTTAGGTGATGTACGGCACGTTGGCAGGGCGGCACTTGTCTATGGCGTGCGGTTGTTCGTCACGTGCCGTATCGAACAACCAGCAATCTCCAAGTACCGAGCAATAGCAGATTTGAACCGACACATCGTGGCGAGCTGCGGTGACTGCAGCGTAAGCTGCAGGATCGCTCAGCGCCGGAAGCAGCTCAATGAAAACGACATCCTCGTGCGCCATGATGACGCGGTCGAGCACCGTTGATGTAAAGATCCCACTTTTCCGGCTTACCGTGCGGATATGACAACACGCCGCCATCAGATCCGTAACCGTGCGATAGTCGCGCCCCTTGTACGCGACCGCAAACGATCGGATGATGGCCGGTCCGACGCCGGCATTGCGGATCTCGTACGCGAGCCGTTTGCCGCCGCTCTCGGTTGCATTGCTGGTGTCGTACTCGATATAGGGCCACACGCTCGCTTGGAGCAGCTGTTCTTGCGTGCGGTCGGCTCGCAGTGCGACCCAAAGGGAGGCAAACGAGATGACGATCGCACTGACGGCAATGATCAGATCCAGGGCGAGCATGCCGCTGCGGCGTGGCCGATCCGGGGTCTCAGGCATCAGCTGGCGATTTTTCCGCGGTAGAACGCCGCCCCTCGTTGTCCACAATCAGCGACCTTAGCCTTGTGCAATCTGTGGAGAAGCCGCTCGAACGAGACGAATCAGGCCAATGGTCGCGGCGGACGCCACCAATAACCAGGTAATACCCGGAACCGGCTTCCCGTAGACAAAGGCGCCGGTGGCAAAGAGAATCCCATAGATCGCCGCTAGCCCGAGGACCCAGCATCCGAGCGCTTGCGCCGGTGAGTCAGGCGAGGGCGGCAAGCCGGCCGCCTCGCGCACCGCGCGCCACCCCGGACCCGCCGGGCGCACTTTCGCGTAGAAACGCGCGAGCGTTTGCGCATCGTCGGGCGGGGTGAGGAAAGTGACCGCCAGCCAGACAGCGGTCGTTACCGTGACGGTGACCAGCAACACGGTCGTGCTGCTCGCGCCGTGCCCGAGTTTTCCGGCAAAAAAGAACCCTAGCGACACGACGAACGAAACAGCCATCGCGCTGATCTCGCTCCACGCGTTGATACGCGACCAAAACCACCGCAGCAGATAGATCAATCCCGTTCCCGCGCCGATTGAGATCAAGAGCGTGAACGCCTCCTTCGCCGTATCGAGCAGATAGGTCACGCCGATGCCGGCGATCATCAAGATCACCGTGACAATGCGACCCACAAGGACATAGTGACGCTCGTCGGCATCGCGCGCAATAAGCCGGCGGTAGAAGTCGTGCACGAGGTACGACGTCCCCCAGTTGAGATGTGTTTCGATCGTCGAGCGATAAGCGGCAAAGATACCCGCGACCATAAAGCCCGCAAAGCCAGCCGGCAAGAAGACCAACATCGCCGGATAGGCGATGTCGTTGCCCAGCAGCGCCGGTGAAACATATGGAAAGCGCGTGTGGATATCAGCCAGTGTCGGATAGACGATCGTCGACGCGAGCGCAACGACGATCCACGGCCACGGACGCAGCGCATAGTGCATTGCCTGGAACATGAACGTGCCGAAGAGCGCGTCGTTCTCGGTCCGCGCCGCCAGCATCCGTTGCGCGACGTAGCTGCCGCCACCCGGTTCGGAACCAGGGTACCACGCCGACCACCATTGCACCGTAAGCGGGATTACGAAGATCCCGAGCGCGGTGGGCCAGTCGCCGAAGTCGGGAAGAATCGAGAGCATGTGCGGATGAGCGGCGGCGACATGCGCCACCATTGCGTGCAGGCCGCCAACGCCCGGCGCGTGCACCGCATAGTAGGCCGCGGCAAATGCGGCGGTAATCGTGATGCAGAACTGAATCGTGTCGGTGACCATCACGCCCCAAAGGCCGGCGGCGGCGGCGAAGACGATCGGTACGATCGCGCAAAATAGCAGCGTCTCCGTGCGTGGCCAGCCGAAGAGCACGTTGGCGATCTTGACCGCCGCCAGATTGACGCTCGCGATGATGAAGCAGTTGAAGAACAGCCCTAAATAGATCGCGCGGACCGAGCGCACTGCCGACGCGGCTTTGCCGGAATAGCGCAGTTCGTAGAATTCCAAATCCGTCAGCACGCCGCTGCGCCGCCACAGGCGCGCATAAAAGAACACCGTCGCCATCCCGGTGAGGAGGAACGACCACCACACCCAATTTTCGGCGACCCCGCCGTCGCGCACCAAGTTCGTAACGAGATTCGGGGTGTCGGTGGAAAAGGTCGTGGCGACGAGTGAGATACCGATTAGCCACCACGGCGCTCGGCGCCCGGCGGCAAAGAATTCGGTCGTGTTCTTGCCGGCACGGCGCGCGAGGACGATCGCCGGAACGAACGTGATCGCCAGCGAGACGATGACGATCGTCCAATCCAGTGTGGTGAGATGCACGCCCTAGTCGGGGAGCAACGCGAAGGTAACGGTCCGATCGGCCTCGCGATGATTGGTCCAGAAGCGGCTTCCGTCCCAGGCGAGCCCGCGCGCGCGAAACGGCACGCTTGCAAGATCGTCGGCGACTCCGGTGCGAAGGTCGAGTCGCGAAAGAAAATAGTCTTCGCTGTCTTCGTCGTCGGTGCCGAGCAAACACGCCATGTCGTCAACCACCGCCACCCCGCAAATCTCATGCGGCGTGTTCCACGTGTGCGCGATCGAGCCGTCCTCGTTCATCAAGAGCAGACGCTTGTTGTACCACTGGCCCAGCAACACGCGCCCGCCGTAGAGCGCGAGATGCGAACCGGTATCGTCTGGACACTCGAGCACGACTTCATCGAATCCGTCGCCGGGAATGTAGCGGTGCACGCGCCGGTTGTCGTCGGTCCCTTCGCCACAGGTCATCACTACCGCGCCCCCGCCGTAGTTCATTCCCCACGGCATGCCCGGCGTCTCGATCTCATCGATCTTGCGCCAGCCGTCGCGTTCCATAACGTCGATCCGGCGCGTGGCGCGCGAAGCGATCCACACCTCCCGGCCGCGCAGCACCGCGACGGAGTGCGGCTCCGGCGAGGCGGCGACAAGGCGATCGATCTCGACGATGGGTTTGAGCATGAAGGCGCAGGTTCTCGACTCGACAAACAAGCTCCGCCATGCGCGTACGAATTTACGAACAACGCACCGGGGCGATGTTAGCCGATGCGAGCGGTGATCAAGTGATCAAATCCGAGGGCAATTGGTACATCGACGCGGGCGCCGTCAGCAAGAACTTGCAGATGTCGTCGCACGACTATACGTGCCCCTACAAAGGCAAGTGCTACTACGCCGACTATGTCGATGGAGCAACGCGGGCAATCGACGTCGCGTGGGTGTATGGCGATCCCAAACCGGGCTGGGAGCAAATCAAGGGAAAATACGGCTTTTACTCAGGCGAACGAAGCAACACCCGTGACGAGGTAACGCCGTAAGGCTGCTTCACAAGCACGAGCCCGCGCGATCGAAATATTCGTAGAGCGGTCCAGAGAGCAGCGCGAGAAGCGATTCTTTCGTGTGCGCCGCTCGATCTGCGGGCATCGCAGCCAGGATGCGCGCTTCAGTTGCTCGCACCAGGCGGCTCGCCTCGTGAAGTACGCTCTCGCCTTGACTCGTCATACCAACGATGCGTGCGCGACGATCATCCGGATCCGGTTTGCGCACGACAAAACCGCGCCGCTCCAGATCGTCGATGGTTGCGACGAGCGTCGTCTTGTCGAGTCCGACGTTCTGTGCGATCTCGAGCTGCGAGCGCGCAATGCCCGCGCTTACGGTCGCCAAGACCGCGAACGTTCGCAGGTTCAGAGCAAGGGGAGCAAGCGCCTCGTTATGCACCGCCGAGAAGGCGTGCGCGATGCGGGCAAGCGCCCAGCCGAGCCCCTCCCGCAGAACGGCGGGCACTTTACTGCAGCTCTCGGGCTCATGGATGAGGTTCATGCGTCAATTGTAGCACGGCTAGGATAATCCTATTTGAGACTATCTTGACGGAGACGGTCCGGCGAGATATGATGCGAGTATGACGGCTACTTTAAATAAGTCAAGCCGCGCGCTCGATGAGGGCGCCCTCGATACGATTTTCCATGAGGCCCGCGCCGCGAACCGCTTTCTCCCCGAACCGGTTCCGGCCGAGCTGCTCGAGCGGATCGTTGAATCGGCTAAGGTCGCGCCGACCGCGATGAATTCACTCCCGCTTCGGGTGGTGTTCGTGACCACGCCGGAGGGCCGCGAACGGCTCAAGCCACTGCTCTCACCAGGTAATGTCGCGAAGGTCGACTCCGCGCCGGTAACGGCGATCCTTGCGCGCGACCTCAACTTCCACGAGTCGCTTCCGCGCCTGTTTCCACACGCACCACAAGCCTATTTCGATATGGCACGCGACCACGCTGATTCGATGTCGTTGCAAAACGCGACGCTCCAAGCCGGCTACTTCATCCTCGCAGCGCGCGCGCACGGCCTCGACGCAGGCCCGATGGGCGGCTTCGACAACGCCGGTGTCGACGCGGAGTTCTTTCCGGACGGGACGCGCAAGTCGATTCTGCTCGTGTCGCTCGGATATGGCGACGATAGCAAACTGTTCCCGCGCAACCCGCGGCTCGAGTTCGGCGAGATCGCTTCGTTCGTGTAGTCCAAAAGGCACGCTTGCTCCTCGGTGCGCCCTCAACTACAGTTAGGCGTACCTGTCAATCTCGGCAGTGGGTGCTCATGATTGAACTGATCCTCGCGCTTCTCGTGGCGGTCGCGCCACACACGGGACCGGCGCAAACCGCAACGGCATACTTTCTCATCACCACGCAGCCGCACGAACGCGGCTTCGTGGTGGGGATCAGCGATCCGTCGACGATCGCGCAAGCGCGCAAACTCATCCAGCAAGGCCAGTCCAGAATCGTTACCGGCATCATCGCAACGAGTCCGGCGCCGTATAATCCGCCGTGGGGTTTCCACTATCTTCCGGACACGGTACGGCTGGCGGAGATGACGACGGAAGTTTGCGACGCGACGGCAACGTACGTTCAAGCACACCTCAAGGACGTCGGGAAAGATTTTCTTCCCGGCAACCGGTGGTGCCCATGGCATACGAAGCTCGTACGCGAGGTGCGTTAGCCTTCCTTACGGATGCGGCGACATCGGCGGACCGGCGCCCGCGGGCGGGCGCACGTACATGTGCTGGCGCGCTTGCGGAAGATTTGGATTGCGCACGGTCGTACCGTCGGCGAATTTTACCAGCAACGCGATACACCGCGGTAGCGCGGTTTGCAGCGGAAATACATTCGGGCTCAGACCATACCGGTGTTTGATCTCGGCGCCGGGTGAAAACGTGCCGACATCCCGGGCTTCTGCGACAAGGCGTCCGTTTGCGACCAATCCCCACTCGACCGTCGTCATCACTTTGTTGGTGATGTTCGTAAAATCGACATTCAAAGTGGGGCTTGCGCTGCTTACCGGCGGTTGATAGAAGCCGTAGCCGTAGGGATCACCCCAATAGTATGGGCGCGCCGGATAGAACCCGGGAACGAAACCCGGATACGTCGTTACAACGTTGGCCTTCGGATCGCAAGCGCTTACCTTGAACATCTTGGTGGTAAACGGTATGGTCGTTTGCGCCGACACCGGCGCCATAAGTGCGACAAATACAAGTGCCGCTACGAAAATACGCATCAAAGCTAGGCCTCCCAATCCTGAGGATTATCGCATCTTCGCGTGAGGGACGGTTGTCCCAAAGGTGCAATGCCTAGACGCCCAGCTCGCTTGACGCAGAGGAGAGCGCTGATATGCTCTCGCTTTCCTTTTGCGCCGGCATGCTCGGCATCGAAGGCTACGTCGTCCGCGTCGAGGCCGACACATCGCCCGGATCGCCCGCCTTCACGATCATCGGCCTGCCCGACCGCGCGCTCGCGGATGCCAGCGGACGCGTGCGTGCCGCAATCTTCAATTCAGGATTCGCCTATCCGCCCGGACGGGTTCTGGTGAATCTTTCACCCGCCGACGTTCGCAAGGGCGGCCCCGCCTTCGACCTGGCCATCGCGCTCGCGCTACTGGCCATCGACGAGCAGATCGATCGCCTCGCCTTGCAAGGGTTCATCGCGCTCGGTGAGCTCGCGCTCGACGGAACGCTGCGTCCGGTCAACGGCATTCTGCCGATGGTTATCGGCGCGCGAAATGCGGGCTTTTGCAAATTGATCGTTCCACAGCGCAACGCGGACGAAGCCGCACTCGTCGACGGCATCGAGCTCTACACGGTCGACTCGCTGCAAAGCGCGGTCGCGGTGATTCTCGGGAACGGCGGCCCGTGGCGCCGCCACACCCAAGCGCCCTCACTCGATCCCTCGGACGCGCTCGTGCACGGCGATCTCGCTGATGTCCGCGGTCAATTGGCGGCGAAGAGAGCGTTGGAAATCGCCGCGGCAGGTGGACACAACCTGTTGTTCGTTGGTCCGCCGGGGTGCGGGAAGACGATGCTGGCGCGTCGCTTGCCCTCGATTCTTCCGCCCATGACGCTGAGCGAAGCGCTCGACGTCACGAAGATTTACAGCGTCGCCGGTCTGCTGACCAATCGCGCCGGCGTGGTGAGCACGCGGCCGTTTCGTTTTCCGCATCACACCATTAGCCAAGCAGCACTCGTCGGCGGAGGCCCGATGGCTCGGCCAGGGGAGATCAGTCTCGCGCACCATGGCGTGCTCTTTCTCGACGAGCTCCCGGAGTTTGGGCGCGGCGCAATCGAAGTGATGCGCCAGCCGCTCGAAGAGGGCACGGTCACCATCGCGCGCGCAGCCGGCACGTTCACGTATCCGGCACGCTTTCAGCTCGTCGCCTCGATGAATCCCTGTCCGTGCGGGTATCGCGGATTACGTGGCGCCGAATGCCGCTGCGATGATGCAAGCGTTGCGAAATACATCGGCAAACTTTCGGGACCGCTACTCGATCGCATCGATTTGCAGATCGAGATTGCGCGGGTGCCGTTTGATGATATGGTCCGGCGCGACGGCGCGGAGCGTTCGCCCGCAATTCGTGAACGCGTCGTTGCAGCGCGCGCGATCGCACGCGAACGCTTTGCCGGAACCACGATCGGCGCTAACGCCGAAATTCCGCCGAGTTTGATGCGCACGTACTGCCCGCTCGACGATGCGGCGATGCGCATCTTGGCAAACGCAAGCGCCAAGCGACAGTTCTCGGCGCGCGCACTCGACCGCATCGCACGTGTCGCCCGAACGATCGCCGATCTTGGACAGTCAGCGAACATTCACGCCGAACACATCGCCGAAGCGATTCAGTACCGCAGCTTGGAGCGCCTCGACGGCAGAGCCGCCTGAGATGTATGGCCCCTAGGCACAATATCGCCAAATAGAAGATTTGCGGATTGTTGTAGGCGTCGACTGAAAGGCGCCGATTGAGTAGGCCGATCAGCGGTCGAATTTTGACCCGCCAACGAAGCAGTTTTTAGCAGAGTTCCAATCTCTCATGACGGCGCCCTGAGAGGGCGCGAATCTTAACCGATCACCGCGACATGTGCCTTCGCTTGACTTATTGCGTGTGTATTCGATCGCCGCGACGGGACCGTTAGCGTAATCGGGATCTGGAAGGTGCGCTTTGTCTGCCTTTGCGACTCACACGAGCACTCCGATGACAGCGCGCATCCTACGCCACCTTACTCCTTCACTGCCGTAGCGTTCGCTTCCGAGGAGGCAATGTCTGTGGGACGCACGGTACCGACCAATCCGGGCATCTTCACAAGCGTGGCTTTGTCAAGTGAGGCAATTACTTGGTCTTTCGTCACGAAGACCGCTCCTGCGATGTAGGGAAAAGGACCACTTGCCGAGATCGGAGGCTGGCCAACGAAGCGCGGCAAAAGCACCACATTCCAGTGGTCCTTCCCCTGCGCGCGGAGCGCCCTCCTGAGTTGCACAACCCAAAAGCCGTCACGTGTCGTTCCGACTACGTCACCTGTGAAAGCGCCGTCGGCGTCGCCGGTTTCAGGAGAAAGATCCCATGGATCAAAGCTGATATTAATCACTGTCGACATGCGAGCCCGTTTCGCTACGGCTTAAGGTTGAAGACTTCATTTATAATCGCCTGCGTTAGATTGGACGTAACCCGCTGCGTTCCGCCACCGGGCTGCCCGAACAACGGCTCGTCCTGCGAACGCAGAAACGCGTGTTCTTGACCGTTGGTGCCACTAGAAAAGACCGGTACCCCACCGGCATAAACGACAAGATTGCCGTCGAGCTGCATGTCCGCTTCGGTCACGCTCTTTCCATTGGTCTGGGCGCTCCAAATCGGCGTCCATTGAAGTGCGGCCGGGTTCAGTTGCTGGCCCTGGCCCCACGCCGGCAACGTGCCGTCGTTGACGCTTTGTAGCACGAGGTTTCCGTCGCTGGCTTGCAGCGTAAGCCGAAATCCCCCGCCCGGTGAGTACAGGCTATTACCCATGGCGAGTTTGATCGATGGTTGGCCGCCCGGGCTTATGTGCGAGCTGCTCTGTTGTGGGACGAGGTCGCCCTGATAATCGCCGGGTTGCAGTTTGATGTTCAACATGATGTGTTCTCCTTCTCGGGCTTTGATAATACGCGCGGGGAAGTGCTCTCGCAATCGACCGCAAGACCTACGAACGTGACGGCGCGGCAGAACGTCCCACGCGCATGCAGGCGTACGGACCACTGACTACGCATAGCCAATAGATGCAACGCAAATCATTTCTCGTTTCAGCAGTTCCGCTCGCCGCGTGTGCCACAGCCGCGTGTGCGGGGACGGGTTCGCAGATCGGTTTAGTCGAAACGGCGGCGCAGTTCGATACGCGCGCGTTCGACAAGGCCGTTGCAACCAACGCCGAGTTCCGGCAAGTGTGGGACGCCGGTGAACTCCAGCCGCGCATCCTCGGGGGCGTCAAGAA
Source organism: Vulcanimicrobiota bacterium (assembly GCA_963703325.1). Lineage (GTDB taxonomy): Bacteria > Vulcanimicrobiota > Vulcanimicrobiia > Vulcanimicrobiales > Vulcanimicrobiaceae > Aquilonibacter. The sequence continues at coordinate 557,431 of OY969805.1, forward strand.
CAGCCTCAACGGGTTGCAATTCGGGTTCAACGTCGCGCCTACGAATATCGCGATGGCATTCGTGGCGCACAACACGTCGAATCTCTTGCTCTACGACGATACGGCGTGGACGACATATCTGTTGGGCCAGCTTTTCGGCGTCAAAGACCCAACCGGCGGCGTGGTGCCAACCAACATCTTCATGCCGAGTCGAAGCACGAACTCGACCCAAGACCCAAACGACGTTCACGGGTTCTACCAAGACGCCTCGATTACGGCGCTACAGCGCCGCGGCGTGCACTTCTTTGTCTGCAACACGGCGCTGGTCGAACAAGCAGCGACGATTGTGCGCGCCGGCACGACGCGCGAATCCGTGCAGGACGTGGCTAACGCGTTACGCGCGCACCTGTTGCCGGGCGCGACGCTGGTTCCGTCCGGTGTTGCGGCGATCGCGTATCTGCAGGCGCGCTATCATTACACCTACGCGACCGGGGCTTAACGGCCGCCGGCCGAGCGATCAGCGCTACGGGTGACCGTTGGTGGTCGTCGTCGAGTTCGTGGTTGACGACGACGATCCGGGACCGGCGTTACTATTGGGTTGCGTGGTCGTCGTCCGCGTCGTCGACGAGGTGACCGACCACGGATGCCAGGCAAAGAGCGCGATGCCGACGGCGACGATCAGCACTAGGACGATTGCAAATACCGTGGCATTGCCGCCACTGTCTTCGCGGACGATAACCGGATCGCTCATTGCGTTGTGTTTCCTCGTCAGAAAGAATGTTGTGACGATTCTTCCCAGCAAATCTTCACATCAATCGTAAGGCCATTGCGACCATTGACAATTGTGGGCCGTTAGCCGAGCATGACGGGACGGCCCCTTGCCTACTTTCAGCGTCCACGCGGGGAGGAACGCTCATGATGGCAACACAGTTCAAGTCCGACGATTTCCACGGCGTCGATCCAAACGATGCGTTCGCGAAAGCGGCGCGCTCGCAGTCACCGGTCGTCGTCAAACTGGGTAAGATCGCATGGCCGAGCGGATTAGCGCCGGCACAAATCAACCTCGGGGGCTACGCGCGCGGAAAGAACATCACCGACGCAGTGAGCGCCGACGTGGACGTGCTCGTGCTGCTTTACACGCAGCTCGAGACCAGCGCATTGCTCGACGTCTTCACCGGCGACAACGAATGGTCACCGGCACGAGCGAAAACCTGGTATCCGTACGGGCATAACTTCGACACCTTGCGCAGCACGATCCGCGGCATCGAGGACGACGATTTTCTCAAAGAAGGCGTCTTCGGGAACCTGTACGCGATGCAAGTGGGCAAAACGAAGGTCGTATTCTTCAAGAACGAACTGCACCCCAAGGCGAACGGGCCGAAGCTTCCGTTCGTCACGGTGGTGAAGCAGCTCGTCGGCGAGTTAAAGCCGAAGCTCGTCATCAGCACGGGTACGGCCGGCGGGATCGGCAGCCACATCAACTGCGGCGACGTCGCCATCTGCGACGCGGCGCGCTTTCACGTGCACGATACCTATCCGACGTTTCCGGCGATCGACACCCTGAGCAAGGACGGCAGCGAGCTCAAGAACACTGCATCGACCGCCGGCACGTATGTCACGTATGCGATGGAGAAGCTGATGCCGCTCGCGCTGCCCGGATTGAAGAAATGCCATACCGAGCTCGCGACCAACGCCGGTTACGGTTTTGTCAAAGACGTCAGCGCCTCGATGATCTACACCGCAAAAAACCCGGCGAGCCCGCAGCCGATGGCCGTCGTGTCCGCCGACTATTTGACCGTCGACGATAGCAGCGACGCCGAGGGGCTGCAAAAGCTTGGGGTGATGAACGAGACCGACGACGCGTTTGCCTTTTACGCGATCGGCCAACTACCCGCGGCACAACGTCCGCACTGGGTCTCAGTGAGAAATGCCTCGGAGCCACAGATCCAGCACGCGCCGTTCCCGAATGGCACGTCGCCGGCGAAAATCATCGATACGCTCAAGGCCACGGCGGGCACGATTTACGGGATCTATCAGTATTGCACGACCGTCAACAGCGCATTCGCGTGCTGGGGTGTTGCGGCCGATCTTACACCGTAATACTTAGACGCGGTCGTCGAATGCGCGCAGCCGCTCGGTCATGACCGTCATCACCTCAATCGCGAAGTACGGATTCCTGGTAAGAAGAAAGAGGAAACGCTTGCGATCGATCACCGCAACTTTGACGTCGGTCTTGGCGACCACGTCGGCGCTGCGTTTCTGACGGTCGATCAGCGCCATCTCGCCGAAGATCCCGCCGTCACGCACGATCTCAAGGACCCTGCCGCGCAAGCTGATCTCGACCTCGCCGCTCAAGACGACGTACATCTCCTCGCCGTCTTCACCAGCTTCAAAAAAGCGATGCCCAGCCGGCAAGCGCTGCGTCTCGGTGTCGGTGGCAAAAATGGAAAGATCGGCCATAGGGACTAATTTGTCGTAAGTGCTAGCGAGCCTCCAGCGTCATCGCAACTATCGTCTGTACTTTGCGGGCCAATTCGTTTCGCAGATCGGCACCTGGCTGCAAACCGCGGCGCAGTCGTGGTTGATCCTGGAGCTTACGCACTCGGCACAAGCGGTCGGCGTGCTCGGGTTCTGCTTCTACGGACCCTACGCCGTCCTCGGGCTGCTCGGCGGCGCACTTGCCGACCGCTGGGATCGCCGGATGACATTGCTGATCGGGCAAGTCGCAATGGCGCTGTGTGCGGCGCTCCTGGCCCTGGTCGTCTTTACGCATTTCGCTTCGGTGTGGATCATCGATGCGATCGCGGTCGTGCGCGGCACGGTGCTGGTGTTTAACAACCCCAGCCGCCAGGCCCTGATCGTGCAACTCGTCGGACGTTCCGAGCTTGGGAACGCGATCGCCTTGAACTCAAGTTTGAACAACGCGACGCGGATCATCGGACCGGCGCTCGCCGGTGTCCTGATCGATACGACCGGACTCGGCGTCTGCTTCGCGCTCAACGCGGTGAGCTTCATTCCGGTGATTTGGGCGATCGCCGTGATGCGCACCAGCGAATTCCATACGCAGGCCGACATTCGCCCAAGCGTGCGGCTCTTAGAATCGATTCGCATCGGGTTGCGTTATGCGCGCCACACCAAGACCGTCGCAATCGTGCTCACGATGATGTTCGTCGTGTCGTTCCTGGCGATCAACTTCAATGTTTTGCTGCCGGTGCTCGCGCTCCAGACGATGCACGGCGGTCCGCAGACGTACGGCTGGATCGCCGCGGTCTTCGGTCTGGGCGCATTGATCGGCGCGTTAATCGCGGCTGCGCATGCGCGCGCGTCGCGACGGTTGTTACTCTCGGCCTGCGCGGTGTTTGGTGTCGCCCAGTGCATCCTCGCGCCGCAGCACCATTTCTTTCCGGTTGCGCTCGCGCTGCTCGCAACCGGCATCGCGTATACGATCTACACCGCCGGAACCAACGCCTTCGTGCAACTCGCGACGCCGGGATTCTTACAAGGCCGTGTCGGCGGTCTCTACAACTACGTGTTTCTCGCCAGCGGTCCGCTGGGATCGTTGCTGGCCGGATGGTTGTGCGAACGTGGCGGAACCGCGCTCGCGTTTGCTACCGGCGGCGCTGCTGCGTTGGTGATGGCGCTCTTCGGCTTGCTCACCAATCCGTGGCCGATGCCGACCGGCACGGGGCGCCGCCGGCACTAACTCACGTCTCGAGCGCCGGAACGGCGTCGCCGTCGAGGAAGACGCGCAGCTCAGACGGCGAGAATTGCACGCCGCTCCAAAACGGCCCGAACTCACCGTAGCGCGCACTCGCTTCATCAAAGCGCATGTCGTAGACGAGCTTTTTGAACACGAGCGGATCGTCCGCATAGAGATCGACGCCCCACTCGAAGTCGTCGAAGCCGATCGAGCCCGAAATGACCTGCGTCACCTGACCGTGATACGAGCGGCCGACTTTGCCGTGTTCGGTCATGAGCTTAGCGCGTTCGTCGAACGGCAACATGAACCAGTTGTCCGTTGCTTCGCGCTTTTTGTTCATCGGGTAGAAACACACGTAGCGCCGGCGCGGAATCTTCGCCCATAGGCGCGGGCCGACGTACGGGCTCTCCGCCTGTTTGCGCACGAGTTCGTCGAAGGCGGCGATCCATTCCGCCGAGTGCGCGGTCAAACCGCGCGACTGTAGCTCGGCGTGAATCTTGCCGGTCGCGTCGTACATCCCAAGTTCGAGGACGGAGACGTACGAGCCCAGCGCATGCAGATACTCGCGCACTTCGAGCTTATCGACGAGCGTTTGCGCGTAGGCCAAGCCATCGTAGGTGCGCGCGTAGTGTGTCAGCATCAAATCGCCCTTATGACCGATGATCTGCGCCAAGCCGACATCGCCGTCTTTACCGGACTGCAGATGCTCGACGAGATCGCTTGCGTGCGCGGAATATTTCGCGCGCCGCTTTTCGGGCAAACCGTCCCACGACCGGCGATCGAAGGCAAACATCCGGTGGAGAATCCACCAGCCCTCGAGCGACTCGGGAACCTTCGGATCGCGCATGCGGCTATGCTCCTCGCGTCAGCGCTTTGACGCGCCGCATCTCGGCTTCGACTTCCGCAACCAGCGCCTCGGGGCGCTCGCGGTACTTCGCCCAGAGTTGCGGCATGTGGGCGATGTCGTCGAGCACGCGCGTGTACACGCTGTTGACGGGCGTCGGTACACCGTTCGCGTGACCGGAGGCGGCGACCGCACCATTGAGTACGTCGACCTCGCTGTGCGTCTGACCGGCGCGCAGGTCGATGAGTAGCGACGGCGCCTTGGTTCCGCGACCACCGGCGATACGACGCGCCATAACGGCGCGCGCAACCGGACTCGGCAACGCCGCCGAGGCGATCAGCGCACGCACGGGGTAACGCGGGAGATCGATCGGCGTGATCTTCATTGCCGACATCACCGCTCGCACTTCGCGAATCATCCGGATTTCCAGGGTGAAGATCTTTTCGAAGTGCACCATGCGTGCCGGGAGCACGTTGAGAATCGCACAGCTTGCATTGGCGACGACGTTGAGTGCGAGCTTACTCCATTTGAGCGCGCGCCAGTCCTCCACCACCGCGACGCGTATCCCGCTGCTGGCGAAGGTAGCGGTCAACCAGTTGAATGCCGTGTCGCCGACCGGGGCAAAGGCCAAGCCGCCGCCTTCCCGCGCCGCCGTTGCGCGTCCGTCGCGATCGCGATCGACCGGCACGGTAAGCGCCGCAGCGACAATGTTGTTCGCTCCGAACGCCTCGGCGAGTTTCTCTTCGTTGCCCACCCCGTTTTGAGGTGAGACGAAGACGCACTTCTCCGGGTATGCGATCGCTTTGCGCAACGTGACGATTGCGCCATCGGTATCGTATGCCTTGGTCGCGACGATAGCGACATCCGCGTCATATGGTGTAACCGCATCGAGATTGCGCGGCGCATAAGCGACGTCGACGCCGATCGACGTGAGACGGTCGCCAAGAAATGTTCCGACCGCACCTCGTCCGACGATGTAGACCTTCACCGTGCAACCCCGGTACTGCCGAAGCCGCCCGCCCCGCGCGTGCTCTCCGGCAATTCGTCGACCAGATCGAATTGTGCACGCGAGACCGGCGCTACGACAAGCTGCGCGATGCGATCGCCGCGCCGAATCGTCACCGGCGCCGAACCGAGGTTGGCCAATAGTACGCCGATCGGTCCACGATAATCGGCGTCGATCGTGCCCGGTGAATTCAAACAAGTAACGCCGTCGCGCAGCGCTAGACCGCTGCGCGGCCGGACCTGCGCTTCGAAGCCGGGCGGCAACGCGATTGAGAGACCCGTTGGAACGAGCGCGCGCGCACCGGGTGCAAGCGTCAGTTCGCTCGCGACCGCGGCGCACAAGTCGGCGCCGGCCGCGAACTCACTCATGTAGGAAGGGAGCGGCAAATCATCCGCTTCGGGAAGCCGCTTGAGTGCAACCCGCACGAGCGTATTCATATTGGGGCCTATTTTGAAAGAAGCTGCGTTAACTCTTCCCGGAAACTCTCGATATCGCGAAACGAGCGATAGACACTGGCAAAGCGGATGTATGCGACCGGATCGAGCGTACGCAGCGCTTCCATCAGCTTCTCCCCGACCATCGTAGCGCTTACTTCGCTCTCGCCGCGCGCAAAGAGATCGCGCTCGAGGTCGGCAGCGACCGCTTCCATCTGACTTTCAGAGATCGGCCGCTTCTCGCACGCCTTGCGTAGCCCATTGAGAATCTTTTCGCGACTATACTGCTCGCGGCGTCCGTCTTTCTTGACCACGAAGAGACGCGGCGCTTCCATGCGCTCATACGTCGTAAAACGGTGCTTACAACGCGGGTCCAAGCACTCGCGCCGGCGGCGGACAACGGTTTCGTCGTCGCGCGAGTCGACCACGCGGGTCTCGCTCTTGCGACAGGTGGGACAGATCAGGTGCGGTTACCTCGAGGGCCCACATATTGTGGGTGCTCGTATTATACGGTACTACAGCTAGTAAACGCAAAAAGGCCGCCCGGCGTCCCCGCCGCACGGCCTTTGGAAATCAGTTATGAGAGCGCGAGCAGGTGCTACGAAGCGGCTCCAATTTTGAACATCTTCGTACCGCACTCGGGGCACTTGCCTTCGGTCGCGGGACGGCCGTTCTTCATGGTGATCTGTACGGCGTCTTTAATCTGTCGCTTCGTCTTGCACTTGACGCAATAGGCTTCTGCTGCCACCTGAGGATCCTCCAGAGCTTAGGGCTGGGTGCGGGTCCCCGTATTCGGGTACGCCACGGGGCCTCCTTGCGGCAGCCTCACGCGTGGGTCCCCTTGTTGCCCCAGGGCTCGTGCGGGAAGGCTGCACCATGGACCCTCCGGAGTATACCACTCGGGCGGCCTTCGAAGCCGTACGAGCCGAGCGCGGCCTTGCCTGGGACGGGGCGGGACTGTGGCGACAAGGCCCCCTAGTTGGCCTCGGACGCCCTACCGTGGCAATCGTCGGGACCCGCGCTGCCACGCCCTATGGGCGCCGCCTAGCGCGGTCCATCGCTGCAGAGCTCGGGGCCGCCGGGTGCTGTATCGTCTCCGGCCTGGCGCTCGGCATCGATGCCGCGGCGCACGAGGGCGCGCTCGACGCGACGGCACCGACGATTGGCGTGCTGGGCAGCGGTCATGGCCAATTCTTTCCGGCCCGCAATCGCGCGCTCGCCGAGCAGATGATCGCCGCCGGCGGTGCCGTGCTGTCGCCGTTTCCTCCGCCCGAATGTGCGCAGCCGTGGCAGTTTCTTGCGCGCAACGCCATCGTTGCCGCACTTGCCGACGCCGTGCTGGTGATCGAAGCGCCCGCGCGCAGCGGAGCCCTCAACACCGCAGGTTGGGCCGCGCCGCGGATTCCCGTGCTTGCGGTTCCCGGCGACGTCGATCGGGCGCACGTTGCCGGCTGCCACGCCCTCATTCGCGACGGCGCCATTCTCGCGCGCAACGCGGCCGACGTGCTTGAAGTCCTACATCTGAACGGCAGCGCGCCGGTACGCGAGCGACCGCGTCGCGAAGGGCCGCCGGGTGCGCTGCTCGACGCACTTTCGCGCGGCGAGTGCAATCTCGACGATCTCATCGATGCGACCGGACTTGCGCCGGCGCAGGCGCTGGCCGAACTCGCCATGCTGGAACTCGAAGGCGCGGTGGAGCGTCGCGGCGCAACGCGCTTTGCATGCAGCTCCGGCTGATCGCCGTCGACAAGATTCGCAACGGATATATTGCCGAGGCGTGCGTGGAATTTCGCAAACGGCTCGAGCCGTATTTCCCCTACTCCGAAGTCGAGGTCCGCGCGTCGCACGGCGGCGACACCGCAACCGCGATGCGCGAGGAGGCCGAACGTATCCTCAAGCACGTGCGTCCCGGCGACCGGATGTGGCTGCTCGAACGCTCGGGTACCGCGTTTTCGAGTGCCCAACTTGCGGGGGAAATCGAGAAGATCGCGCATAGCGGTGCGTCACGTCTGACCTTTGTCGTAGCCGGAACCTACGGCGCGGACGCGTCGCTGCGCGATCGCGCCGACGTACTGTGGTCGCTCTCACCGCTGACGTTCTTACACGAGTGGGCGCGCGCGATCGTGCTGGAACAGCTCTATCGCGTGGCGAAGATTTCGCGGAATGAACCTTACCACCACTGACGCGATGCTGCCCGACGACGCGCTCGACGCGTTCGCGCGTGCAGTTGAGGGAATCGTGGCGCGCAGTTATCCGGACGCCTTGCCGTCGCCGGTCACGTTCGAAGCGCCGCGGCGTCCCGAGTTCGGCGATTTTTCCACGAATATCGCGTTTACGCTTGCCAAAGCCGCGCGTCGGTCGCCCAACGACGTCGCCAACGGGCTCATCGAGCGGCTTCGCGACGAGTCGCCCGGTATTGCTGCGCGCTTTACAGCAATCGATGCGGTGGCCGGGTTTATCAACCTACGGCTCGCCCCGCCGGCGTGGCAGGCGCTGGTTGCGCGCATCTTGCGCGACGGTATGAACTTCGGTCGCGCGCTTCCACGCGACGAACGCATCTCGCTCGAATTCGGCAGCGCAAACCCCACCGGACCGCTGGTTGTCGTGCAGGGCCGCACGCTCTCGATCGGCGATACGCTCGTGCGTTCGTTTCGCTATTGCGGCTACGACGTGTTCGTCGAGTGGATCATCAATGACGCCGGGTCGCAGGTCGAGACGCTTGGACGTTCGCTGTTCGCCCGCTACACGCAGCAGTACGATGCCGCGTATCCATTCCCGGAGGACGGTTACCCCGGCGATTACCTCGTGACCATCGCGCAAGCAATCGTCAACCGCGACGGCGAGAAGTGGCGCAATCTCCCCGAACCGCCGATCGCAGCGTTCGCGCAATTCGGGCGCGACGCGATTTTGTCCGAACAACGCGCCACCGCCGAACGCTTCCGCGTCACCTACGATCTCTGGCAGAGCGAGAAGGAACTACGAGCGAGCGGCCGGATGGACGAAGATCTCGCGAAGCTTCGCGCGATGGGCTTGATTTACGAGGCTGACGGCGCCCAGTATTTCCGCACGTCGGACTTCGGCGACGACAAGGATCGCGTGATCGTCCGCAGCGACGGCACGCCCACGTACTTTGCGCCCGACATCGCGTACCACTACGAGAAACTCAGCCGTGCCGGACGCGCCATCGACATTCTCGGCCCCGATCACCACGGCTATATCGGGCGCCTCAAAGCCGCCGCTGCCGCGATGGGATTTTCCGGTAAGCTCGATATCCTCATCGCGCAGCAGATCACGCTGATGCGCGGCGGCGAGCAGGTCAGCATGAGCAAACGCGAGGGCAACATCGTCACCCTCGATGAGATCCTCGACGAAGTCGGGGTCGACGCGGCGCGTTTCTTCTTCACAATGCTCGCGACCGATTCGCCGCTCGCGTTCGACCTCAAGCTCGCCGTCGAGCAAAGCAGTGACAACCCGGTGTACTACGTGCAGTACGGCCATGCGCGCATCGCATCGGTGTTGCGCCGGGCCGATCCGGCGGACGTCGATGCGGCGCGACATTCGCCCTCGCTCGGTGCGTTGACGCACGATGCGGAATTGGCGCTTGCGCGACGGCTCGCTGAACTGCCGCGCGTCGTGCAGGGCGTGGTCGACAACCTCGCGCCGCACCGGCTCACCAAATACGCGCGTGACGTCGCAACCGAGTTCCACCAGTTCTATACCGAATGCACGATCCTGGTCGACGATCGCGACTTGCGCGTCGCGCGGCTGGCTCTCTGCATTGCGACGAAATCCGTGCTCGCGCAAGTACTCGAGCTTATCGGCATCAGCGCGCCGGAGACGATGTAACCTACCCGAGCGCTTTCTCTAAACGCGCGCCGTCCGGGCTTCCCAAGCCCGTAACCGGATCCCAGCCCGGGGCCGCCTTGTACGCGCCGTTGCTTCCCGACGTGATGTCGTGCAACGGGCCCGGCGAAGTCGGGTAACCGTTTAATGCGTAGAGCTTGGGATTGATAAAACCGACGCTGGTCCCGAGCTGCTGATTCATCAGCGCGATGAGAGCGGCCCAGAGCGGCGCAACCGCGCTCGTGCCGCCGACCACGATGCTCGATCCGTCGACGAGCACGCTGTATCCCGAATTCGGATCGGCATCCGCGCACACATCGGGGACGCCGCGTCCGCCGCTCGGATTCGCCGGCGCGGGAACGTGCGCCGTCGACTGCCACGACGGCAGGGCAAAGACGTCGCTGACGCCGCCGCCGGAATCACTCCAAGCCGTTTCCGACGAGATCGCCGTTCCGGATGCCTTCAAGGTCGTGCCGCCGCAGCCGAGCGCGTGCGGGCTCGACGCCGGAAAATCGGCGTGCGGTGAGCCGTCGCTTTGGCCATCACTCGAGCCACTGTCACCCGATGCAACGCACACCGTCACGCCCATCGCCGCCGCTGCCGCACAGGCTTGATCGAGCGACGTCATCGCTTGCGTGGTCCAATTTGATTCGGCGTCACCCCAACTGATCGTTATCACCGACGGCGCATAGGTCGTATCGTGCACCGCAGTGGTCACCACATCGATGAATCCCTGATCTGTATTCGGCGCAAAATACACGACGATCGCCGCACCGTGCGCGACCGTGCCGGCGACCTCCACGTCGAGCATCACTTCGGTGTCGGAATCAGGGTCGGTTCCCGGTGAATTCGTCGCGCCGTCAACCGTGACGACCGACACCGAGGGCTGCGGAACGCCGAGTTGCGTGCAATAGGTCGAGAAGTCACTCGCGCTGTAACCGCCGCCGAGCTCGACGATCGCTATCGTCTCGCCGTTCCCGGTCGCACCGCTCGGAAAATCGTACAGTGCCGCGATCTGCGGCGGGGTGAACGAGGTCTCGGCTCGCACCGCGACGCGACTGCGCGGTCGCGCCTGCGGACGCGTGTCCAGACCGAACACGCCCTCGACGATGTTGGTCAGGTTGGAGGGAAGCGAAATCGTGCCCGTGCGTCCGCGAAAGGTGGTCGCTCCAAGCGTGTAGCTGCCGAGCGAAACGCCGAAGGCCTCGGACATTTGCGCCGCGGTTCCCTCGAGGCGCACCGAGCAGCGCGCGGCATCTCGTTCGACCACGGTGAGGCCATATTGCGCGGCAAACGCATCGACACGCTCGAGATCACCTTCACCGGCTCCGTACGCCGCCGCGAACTCGTCGCGCGAGAGATGGCCGGGTAACGGCGGACTCGCGTGTTTCGACCGCACGCGCAGCGTGACGACCATGCGTTCGTTCGGATCGGCAACGGAGACGAATTCGCCGGACGGCCGCGTTCGCGTACTGCCCGGGACAATCCAGCGGTCATCCATAGCTATCGGCTCACAGTCAGTTCGCGTTCGCGCGGGCGGACCGGATTCCCAACCGGCGACTCCAACTCGTTGCGGCGAAGCAAGTCGTAGAAGCAGCGCAGGAATTCACTCTTGGCGCGTTCCTGGTCGATCGCGCGCTTGACGTAGAAGCCGACTGACAAATTCACGGTGGCATCCCCGAACTCATGAACCCGTACGAACGCCTCGAGCGATGCACCTTGGTCGTGGATGTCGTCACCGACCATCGAAATGGCCTCGAGCGCCAGTCGCTCGACAAACTCCAAATCGCTTCCGTACGCGACACGCAGCGGCACGCGCACGGCGACCCGCGGTTCGGGCAGACGATAGTTGATGAATATCTCTTGCGCGAGCACGAGGTTCGGCACGACGACCAAATTGTTGGTCGATTCGCGAATCGAAATACTGCGCCAATTGATATCCTCGACAAAGCCTTCCTGGCCGCTCGGTAGCGCAATGTAGTCGCCCGGACGAATCTGCCGCGACGCGACGAGCTGCAGTCCGGAGAAGAGATTCGCGAGCGGCGGCTGCAACGCGAGTGCAACGGCTAAACCGCCGACGCCGAGGGCGGTCAGCAGCGGCGTTACCGCGATCCCGAGCGCGCTCAACGTGAAGAGCACGCCGAGCACGACGACGAGCCCCTGCGAGACGCTGGCAAACAGCGTCCCCGACGCGATCTGCTGGCCGGGCCCGCGGCTGAGACGCCGCACGCCGCCGCCGACGAAGCGCGCGGCAATGATCGTTACCGACACGCACACGAGCACGAGCAGCGATTGATCCAGCAGGCGCCGCACGTTCTCGGGCAGCGTCGAAACCGCCAGCGCAACGTGCACGCCGAGCGCGGTCGCCCAAAACACTACTCCGGCGTCCAGCGCATCCATCAATACGACGAGCCACGGACGGCGCCGAACGAAGCCGCTGAGCGCAACGCGGCGCTGCAAGAAGAGTTCGAGGAGCGCGCCGATGCCTGCTCCCACCCCAATGCAGGCAACTGGGATGACAAACTCGCGAATCGAGGGCCACGCCGCCATGTCCATGCGGGGCTTCTACCCGTTTACGTTCGATCCAATCGCGTGCTCAGCCATGGCGTAACAAAGTATCGCCATAAAATCTTAATCAATGCGGCCGCCGGAATTCCCAGCAGTAAACCAGGAATTCCAAACAGTTCGCCGCCGGCAAACACTGCGAACATCACGCCGATCGGCGACACCCCGACGGATTGCCCCATGATTTTCGGCACCAAAATGTTGTCACTGATGCGCGCGATGACAAACATAATGACCTGGACCCACAGGATCATCCACCCGCCTTGCGGCGCACAGAGCACGATGGCGATACCTTGCGCGATGAGCATGCCGATAACCGGCACGGCATAGGCAACCGCTGCGATGATCCCAAGAATCAGCGAAAACTTGAACCCGATGATGGCCGTGAGGACGGTAACCGCAATGCCGGTAATCGCGCTCACGAGCACCTGGCCCGAGATGAAGGCGCCGAAGGTTTCGGTGATCTCGGTCGCTAGTTTGCGCGCGGTGGCTCGGCGGCGCGACGGAAAGAGCGATGTAAAGGCCGCGACGATCTGGTCGTCGTTGAGCAGGAAAAAGAATGAGAGAACGATCGAGGAGAACGCGACAAAGAACGCGGTCGCCGTGCCGATCAGAATCGCACCGAGTGACGTCAGCGATCCGGTCACGAGCGCGTTTAGGCGTTCGCTGCCGAGCTGACCGATGTCAAAAGCATTCTGCGGTAGGTACAGACCCGGAACGCGATCTTGCAGCCACGCCTGCGCGTAGTGCGACCAGACTTCGATTGAGGTGACGTACGACGGCGCGTTGGTAACGAGCGATTGCAGTTGCGCAACGGTCAGCGGAACGATCACCAGCAAGGCGACCACGATGAGGAGCGACAGTGCCACAAAGACGATCGTGATCGCGAGCGCCTTCGGAACACCGCGGCGAACCAGCGCGCGCGTGACCGGTTGCACCCCGAACGCGATAAAGGCGGCAATCAAAAAGATCGAAATCGTGCGTGGGATGTGCTCGGCAAAGATGTACAGCACGACCACGATCGCGATGCCGAGAAGCACGAAGAGGGACCGGCGCCAACCGAGCGGGCTTATAGCGTTTTGCACAGCAGCCGCCGTTCGGTGCGATAACCCGCGCGCTCGTAGAGCGCCCGAGCCGCGGCGTTTTCCTCGGTGACCATCAACGCCATGTACGGCGCGCCGCGCTTGCGAGCCTCATGCTCCGCCCGTTCCAGCAGCGCCGAACCGATCCCCGCCCCGCGTGATTCGCGATCGACCGCCATGTACACGACGAATGCCTGGTCATCGCCCGTGACCTCGTCGGGCAGCGAGTCCAACGTCAACATGAAACCGCGCGGAACGCCGTCCACTTCGGCGATGAGCGCAAGGTGCTCGCGCTCGCCCACGATGGCGAGCAAACGGTCGAAGTTCGCGAGCACAGCCAGTGGATCGGCGTGACGCAGCGATGAGACGCTGTCCATGGCCGTGCGTTTGCCGAGGTTTTCGATGAACGCGCGATCGCCCGCCGTCGCCGCGCGAATGCGCAGATTCAATTCCGGCGCGAGCCGGGGTCGTCGATCGGCGCGCCGGCTTTGCATTGCGGACAGTCGCCCGGATCGTGTGACTCGAGCGGCATATTGAGTAGCGCATGTGTCGGCACGCCGAAGTCGGCATCTCCCCGCTGCACGATGACACCCACTCCTGCGACCTGTGCGCCATGTTGGCGCACGACATCGATCACCTCGCGCACCGAGAGGCCGGTCGTTACGACGTCTTCCACGACGAGCGCGCGATCCTGCGGCGTCAAGGTGAAGCTTCGGCGCAGCGTCGCCGTGCCGTTCTCCTTCTCGACGAAGATCGCATCCGTCCTGAGCTGACGCGCAACTTCGTAGCCGAGCACGATGCCGCCGACCGCGGCGCTGACCACGATCGTCGGCTTGACGGCGCGGAACGCACCGGCGATGTCTTTGGCTACGGCTTCGACGAGCGAAGGACTCTCGAGAACCCGAAACTTCTGAATGAACGCATCACTGTGCCGCCCGGAGCTCAAGCGAAAGTGTCCGCGTAAGAGCGCGCCGCGATCGCGCAGCGCCTGCTCGAGATTGAAATTAGACAAGCGCGCGCATGTCGTCGAGCACGGCGCGTGCGGCCACAGCGGGATCAGCCGCTTGCGTGATCGGGCGCCCGACGACGAGATAATCGGCACCGGCGGCGACCGCTTGTGCGGGCGTCATCACGCGCTTCTGATCGCCGTGTGCCTCGCCCGGCGGTCGAATGCCCGGCGTGAGCGTAAGAAAATCGTAGCCGAAGAAACCCTTGAGATCGGCGACTTCGTGCGCGCTGCACACCACGCCGGAACATCCGGCGTCGCGCGCGAGCGCAGCCAGACGCGTCGCATTTTCTCCCGGACCGCCCTGCAAACCGAGCTCGCCCAGGTCTTCGGCGCCGTGGCTGGTGAGGATCGTCACCGCAAAAACGTGCGGGACCGTGATGCCGAGGTCCGTTGCGCGTGCTTGCGCCGACTCGACAGCCGCGCGCATCATCTCGAGCCCGCCCAGCGCGTGAACGTTGACGATGTGCACGCCGGGGCGAACGAGATGGGTCATCGCGGCTCCGACGGTGCGCGGGATATCGTGCAGCTTCGCGTCGACGAAAACGCGCACGTCGCGCGCCTCGCAATAGGAGAGGATTCGCTCGGGATAGCCGTAGAGCGACTCGATGCCGATCTTGAAGATGACATCGAGCTCGTAGAGCTGATCGATCAACCGTTCTGCGTCCTCTGCCGACGGCACATCGAGCGCGACGATCAGTTGAGCCATTCGATTAACCTTCGTCTCCTTCGTATTGATACGGATTCGAGAACCCCACGTTTGCCTTTCCGACTATCTTAGCCAGCGATCTAAGGTTTCGCAACCGCAGATACTGCGCGAGTTCTTCGATGATTCGCAGCGGAATCTGCGGATCGGTGAAATTCGCCGTGCCGATTGAGATTGCGCTCGCGCCGGCAAGGATGAATTCGAGCGCATCGCTGGTCGTCTCGATCCCGCCCTGCCCAACGATCGGAATCGTCACCGCACGCGCTACTTCATAGACCGCGAGCACGGCGATCGGCCGAATTGCGGCACCGGAGAGGCCGCCGGTGACATTGCCCAAACGCGGCTGCCAACGATCGACGTCGATTGCCATTCCGCGTACGGTGTTGATCACGGCGAGTGCGTCGGCACCGGCCGCCTCGGCTTCACGCGCGATCGTCGCGATGTCGGTCACATTCGGAGAAAGTTTGACGATGAGCGTTTTGTCGGTCGTCGCGCGCACCGCGCGCACCACCTTCGCCGTCAGCTTCGGATCGCACGCAAACGTCTCGCCCTCATTCGCGACATTGGGACACGAGATGTTCACTTCGAGCGCGTCGATCTCGTCGCGCGCGGCAAGCCGTTCGCTCACGTACGCGTAATCGTCGATGCTGAAGCCCGCAACGCTACCGACGATCGCACATGGGCGACTCGCGAATTTCGCGACCTCCTGCTCGAGGTACCAATCGATGCCCGGATTCTGCAGACCGATGGCGTTGAGCATCCCGGCCGGCGTGTGAACGAGGCGCGGCGTTGGGTTTCCCAATCTCGGCAATCGTGTGACGCTCTTGAGCACGACCGCACCGATACGCGCAAGATCGACGAACGAAGCGAACTCCTCGCCGCTGCCGTAACAGCCGCTGCCCATGAAGGTCGGATACGGAAGCTCGAGCTTACCGATCTTCACACCGAGATCGACGCCGCGTAGATCTACCATCGCAGCTCGTGCGCCCAGAATACCGGACCCTCCTTACACACGCGCGCATACACGACGTCGCTGCCGTTGCGCTGTGCAGGTGGAAAACTCGGTGCTTGCTTGGAGGTGCGGACGAGCGGAACGACACAGCCCCAACATCCGCCGACGCCGCAAGCGAATGTTTCTTCAAGCGAGAGCTGTGCCGGAACGTTGCGTTCTTCGGCAATACGAGCGACGGCGCGCAACATCGGTGTCGGTCCGCACGCCAGAATCATGTCGGGGAGATCGCTCGTTTGCGAAAGCAAATCAGTAATGTAGCCCGCATGGCCCATGCTGCCGTCATCGGTTGCAGCGTGCAGTTCGCAACCCTCGCTTGTAAAGCGGTCGTGATCGACCAATAATGCATCGGTGCGAGCGCCGTAGTAAAGGCGCACGCGCGCGCCGGCACGCGTGAGCGCTTGAGCCGGAAGCAGTACGGATGCGATGCCGACGCCGCCGGCAACGATCGCTGCGTTGCGAACGTTGTCGAGTGTAAAGCCATTGCCAAGGGGTCCTGTGAGTTCGATGTGATCGCCGGCTCGGAGCGCTGCAAGCTCCGCCGTCCGCTTTCCAACGACGAAAAACATGACGCTTGCACGGTTGCCGCTTGCCTCGTAGATCCCGAGCGCGGTCGCCGCAAGCTCACCACTTGGGGGAATAGCCATGACAAATTGCCCAGGACGCGTCACGCGCACGAGCGCCGGCGCGTCAAATCCTAACACAACCACACCCGGAGCGAGCTCTTGCCGATCGAGCACCAGCGCGTGATGGATAGCTGCGGATGTCGCAATCATGGCCATATGCGTGGATGCGTTTTCGCCAAATTTTAAAAAAAGTCCGTGCCAAACACTGAACCGCGCGCATTCATTGGCCGTTATATGGTATAGAGAGTGAAAACTCGGAAAGGAGGGTCCGCAGATGGCAGGTCTTATGGTCTTCAAATCGCTCGCCGACGCGCTACGCGCCGGTTACCAGGTCTACGATCGTACTGCGGACGGGTATCTCGTTCGAACGAGAACGGCTGCAGGATGGGCCATAGCGTTGGTGTCCTGCAAGTAAACCCGCCCTCCTACTTTCTTTCAAAGCCTCCAGTAATTAACAGAAACGCCGGTCCAAGCGAGCCGGCGTTTCTGTTTTTTGCGTCTTTTTAGCTGCAGCTTACGAACGCTGATCGGGCGGGGGCACCGGGCGCTCGATCTCCGGGGTCGCGCCGGGCCGCCAGGCATAGGGTCCGCTCGGCGCCTGCGGCGGGGGATTCATCCCGCCGTTGGGCGGCGGCCCGAAGGTCGAGTGCTGGGAGTAGGGCCCCGGATTGAATCCGGGGATCCGTGCACCGTTGAGCCAGGCGTTGACCACTTGGGCGATCCCGACGAACATTGGGATCAGGCCGCCGAGCAGCCAGGGGCCGGCGAAGCCGATTCCACTAAGCGGACCGATCGAACCCAAACCGATGAAGAGCGCGAGACCGATGAAGGCCAACGTGATGCCCTTGCGCATCTGCCGCTGCGCGTAATAGTAGTCGTCGTAGGCGGGGTAGCCCTTAGCCGCAACGTTGGGGGGTGGCATCGCGCCGGGCTGCCAGGTCGGCGGCGGCATATTGCGCGGTATCGCACCCGCCGGGGGAACCATCCCGCGGCGAATCATCTCCATCCGCTCGTTGTGCTGCAGGACCCGCGTGACAATCCACGCCGCGACCGGTGCTCCGAAGATCACCATGACCGCGATGGCTGCAAAAAAATCGTGATCCATTGTTCGGTTGCTCCTACAGACGGGGTCCCCAACCCTCGAAGGTGGGCCGTAGAGCTTGGGCGGAGTCTGTACCGCTTGCGGGAATCGTCGGCCGCGAGCCGTGGGGGAGTGTCTTGTTTAGCGTCGTCGTCAGGACCATGGTGGGGTTGGACCTCCGTAATTCGTCCTGCCACAGATACGGCCCGGCGCCCATGGTGTTTCAGCCACCCGCCCGAAACATCGTCGCATGCCCGAACGTAGGAAAGACGTGGCTGCAGCAGTTGCGGAGGCGCGCCGGATAGATACGACGGTACGCCCCGGCCCCGAAGACGGCGAGCTGGTGGCGATGACGCTCGGAGGACGCTCCGAGGCTTTTGCAACGCTCGTCGAGCGCTACGACCGGGCGGTATATCATCTCGCCTACCGCACGTTGCGCGACGTCGAAGAGGCGCGCGACGTTTCACAAGAGGCATTTTTCAAAGCCTATCGCTCGCTGCGCACGTTTAAGCCGGGCGCCAAATTCTCGACCTGGATCTTCGCAATCACGTATCACGCGTGTTGTGACCGCCTCAACCGGCGCAAGCGTTATAGTAATGAGGAATTACCCGAACGGGCCGACACGGGACCGGGACCAGAGTCGCAGGCTATCGCCCTCGATCAAGCCCGGCGCCTGCACGACGCCATTGGTGCGCTCCCCGAAAAGTACCGCGCGGTCATCACGCTCTACCATCTGCAAGGCAAACAGTACGAAGAAATCGCCGTGGTACTGGGATTGCCGATGGGTACGGTGAAGACACATTTATTCCGAGCCAAGGAGCAGCTACGCAAGCTCTTGGGCGCGGAGGAGGCAGCCGAATGAACTTTGACAACGACGACGCACTGGACCGGGCACTCTTTGCTCTTCCGCTCGAAGAGCCGCCGGCCGATTTGCGCGCCTCGATTTTGACGGCTACCATCTACCGTCCGGCGCCGGTCTTTTCGTTTCGCGAACTCGTTGCGCTCGCCGCGGTCTGCGCCGTGGTCGTGTGGCTCGTCGCTGCCGTGATTGTGGGCGGCGGTTCGCTCTTCGTGCATTCGCTACAAGCCCTTGGCGCAGCGACACTGCGGGGGCTCAGCAATACCTCGCTCGTGCTGTGGGCGGCCGCCGGTGGCGCAACCGCGATTTGGCTCTCGATTTTCACCGGATTCCAACCGCGTACAGAGGGCAAGGCGGCGCGTCGTCGCTAACCCTGCTCACATGAGTGAGCCGGAAAAACACTTCAGGGTGTTGGTCGTCGAGGACGACGCCGCGATCAGCCGCGTGCTGCAACTCGAACTCGAGCACGAAGGCTACGAGGTCGAGAGCGCACGCGATGGGCTCGAAGGTTTGGAGAAAGCGCTCAAGGAGCCCGATCTCGTCATTCTCGATCTGATGCTGCCGCGCATGGACGGCTTGGAAGTGTGCCGGCGCATACGCGCCAAAAGCCGAGTACCGATTATTATGCTCACGGCAAAGGACCGCGTGCCCGACCGCGTGAGCGGTCTGGACGTCGGCGCCGATGACTACCTGACCAAACCGTTTGCCACCGAGGAACTCCTCGCACGCGTGCGCGCCCGGTTGCGTGAACGCGCGCCGCAAAGCAACGTCATTCGTTTCCGCGACGTGGTGATGGATCGTGACCGTCACGAGGTCACGCGCAGCGACAGGCCGATCACCCTGACGGCAAAAGAATACGCGCTCCTCGAATACCTGCTGCTGCACCGGAACAAAGTGCACACCCGTGACGAGCTGTTCAACGGCGTGTGGGGCAGCGATTTTCTTGGAGACTCCAATCTGATCGACGTCTACATCCGCTACCTGCGCGGTAAGATCGACGAAGGGTTCGACGAGAAAATGATCACGACCGTACGCGGCGTCGGTTACACCATTCGCGATTGAGACTTTCGCTTCGGTGGCGGATTGCCGCCGCGTACGCGATTCTGCTCGTCGCCGCACTGGCCGCGACCAGCGGCGTCATCGTCTGGCGCTTTCAGGCGATCCTCTTCGACGAAGCGCGCTCGCGCGTCGACGCGACGATGAACGAGATCGTGAGCGCCGTTCAACCGGTCAATCCATTCCCTGGAAGCGTCGTCGATGAGTCGCTGCTGCAAATCATCAACAGCAATAATTTGGCGGCATGGCAGGGCCCGACGACCTTCATTCAAGTCGATACGACGCGCGGCTATCCGATCGCGCGCTCGCCCAACCTCGGCTCGATCAGCATTCCCCCGAACGCCTCGCTCACGTCGAAGCACCCGCGCGCCTTTCGGCTGCTCACCGTCGGCACGACGCCGTATCTCGTCGAAGACCGGCTCCTGCGCAGCGGTTCGTTCTCGGTCGTAGTCCACGTCGCCGAATCGCTGAACGAACTCAATCGCACCTTCGCGCAAACCAGTCGCACCATCGCCTTGATCTTGGCGGTCGCGACGATTCTCGTCGTGGCGCTTTCGATACTGCTCGCATCGCAGGCGATCGGGCCAATCACGAATTTGTCGCGCGCCATGCGCGAGATCGGCTCCGAACGCCTCAACCAGCGCTTGCCGGGCGCATGGCGCCACGACGAGATCGGAGAGCTAACGCGCAGCTTCAACGATCTGCTCGCGCGCTTGCAAGAAGCATTCGCCCGCGAACGGCAGTTCATCTCGGATGCTTCGCACGAACTCAAAACGCCGCTGACATCGATCAACGCCAATGCGCAGATGCTCCTGCGCTGGGGCGACCGCGACGAAACGATCCGTCGCGAAAGCTTGGAAACGATTCAATACGAGAGCGCAGCGCTGGCCGAAATGGTTAACGGCATGCTCACGCTCGCGAAAGCCGATCGCGGCGACACGATTCCGAAAGAGCCGGTTTCACTCTCGCTCGTCGCGCAGGAAGCATTGCGCAATGCCGCGCCGCGCGCGGCCGAGAAGCATCTGTACCTCGAACTCAAGGCCCCGTCGCCGTCGCCATTGGTCGAAGGCGATCCACATTTGCTGCGCCAACTGGTCAGCAATTTAGTCGATAACGCGCTCAAATTCACCGACGACGGCGGCGTGACGGTGCGGATCGGTGAGGCCGAGCATGATGCCTGGATCGCGGTCGTCGATACCGGTCCCGGCGTGCCTGAGGATGAACTTCCGCATATTTTCGAGCGCTTCTATCGAGCCGACAAAGCGCGCTCGCGCGAGGTTCCTGGAACGGGGCTGGGATTAGCAATTGTACGATCGATCGCGCGCGTGCATGGCGGCGAAATCGTGGCTCAGCGTGCGCCGTCGGGCGGCGCGTTATTTCTGGCGCGGTTTCCGAAGATTGAACAGACGCTCACCCCGTCTTCATGATGGAGGTGCCGGTGAGCGCCTATCATCGGATGTGATGGCGACCACTTGGCGGCGGGGGCTCGCGGGGCTTCTGTCCGTTTTTGCGTTTCTCGTCGGCACAGGCCTCCGGGCTCATGCTGCGACGACGCTTATCCCAACGACGCCTGCGCCTTTTGTCGTGGTCCAGATCGACAGCGGTTCGGTAAACATTCGCACCTGGGACCGTCCCGCGATTGATCTCGAAGCCGATCCGACGATCACCTACAACCATGCTCCCCCGCGCCAAGTCGCCTCGCGGATTCCACAACAGATCCCACTTTGGTCGCAAACGCTCAAAACGCCGCAGGGGCAAGAGCTCGATCTCGCGCCCGAGCTCTTTCCGCTGCCGCCATTTGCGCCCGGGGAGCATGACGCAGTCATTATTCGCGGTCAAGGCGACGTGACGCTCACCGTGCCGGCGCAGTCACCGCTGCTCTTGATAAACGTGCGCGTGGGATCGGTGACACTCTCCGGTTATAGCGGCACAGCCTTCGTTGCACACGTCGTCGCCGGCGAAGTGCACATGGACAATGTTTCGACGACCGCCGCAGTGCAGGTTAACAACGGTCCGGTGTTCATCTCGAACTCGACTTTCGAGCGGCTGCGCCTGCGCACCGGACGTGGAACCATCTTCATGAGCGCTTGTCGCGCGCGCCAGATTCAGGTCACAAGCCTCACCGGTTCCATAATCTTCGACAACGGCGTCTTCGAGCCGGGGCTTGCGCACTTCGAGAGCGATCGCGGCAATGTGGTCATCGGCGCGGCGAGCGGTATGCAAATCGAAGCCCATTCGGGAAGGGGGCGCATTCTGTATGACATCGGTAGCGACGGCTCGGTCAATCGCAGCGCGCAAGACGCGCAAGCGACGCTGATGGGTGGCGGACCGGTCGTCACCGCGTCGAGCGTGAACGGCGCGGTGATCTTCTTCCGCGGTACGCTGCACGACTATCCGCAGTTCGAGCGTCTGTTGACGCCAAAGACGCGCACCGGTTTTCCGGGGCAGCCGCCGCAGATGCCGCAGCGTCAACCGCTGCGCCGCGTGAAGCCTCGGGCAATACAAATGAAGACCACCTGGGAACCCCATGAAAAGCACGGCACGCTTACGATGCAGAGCGACCTGCCGGACAGCGTCTACGCATTTCCCAAACAACGCAAAGAACCGCTGACCGACGCGTCGCACGTGCGCAACGCCGTTGCACGTTTCGATCAAGTTATCGACGTCTCCGATGAAGATCGCGCGCTCGCTTTCGCAAACATCCAGAAAGCGGCACAATACTACGGTGTCAATCTAACTGAAACGCCGTGGAAAGACCTCGGTTCGCATCCGCAAGCGAATCGCAAAGAGAGCGCGGCGAAAGCCGTTGAAACCAAGCGCCGCTATGGCATCTTCGAAGAGGAATCCGAAAAGGCCGCGGAAACGCACCGCCGCGAGCGGGCATAAGCCTTAGAGCAGGTACTTCCGCATCATCGCCATGTCGAGTTTGAAGGTGTGCTGCGGAAGTACCGCCTCGACACCGTAGCCGCAGGCTTCGAAAAAGCGCTGCGCGCTGCGCTCGTGCGGCACCATCACGGTCATCTTGTGGCAGTTGTAGTAGTTCGCGACGTCGGCCATTTCGGTAAGAATGGCGCGTCCGATTCCGCCGCGGCGGCGCTCGGGCGCAACCACGAGACGCTCGACGTGCCCGAGCGATGCGGCGACGTATAAGGAGCCGGCCGCAACGGTTTCCTCGCCGTCGACGGCAGCAAAGCCATAGGCCTGCTCGTGCCAGACAACCGGAAACTCGTAGAACGTCCGCAGCGCTTCGCGCTCGTGATCGCGAAAGAAATCGACGAGCGTCTGCGTTTGCACGCGCACGATCTCAACCGGCAACCGCTGCGACTTCCGTTTCCAAATCGACTTCGAGGCCATCCCGCGCGGCGATCGCGCGGATACCCAGATCGTCTTCGAGTTGTTGCGCGAGTTTGCCCGGATCGGCTTCGAGCATCTTCGTGCCGAAGTGCTGGAAAATCGCGACGCGAGGCGCGACTTCTTCTACCACCCGGCGCGCGTCGTCCCAGGTGAGGTGATCGACGTTCATCGCGTCGGCAAAGCGCAACACGTTGATGACCAGCACGTCCGGCTCGTGCGCCGCGTAATCGGCGGCAAGCCCGGCGAAGTAACGCCCGCACGGCAGGTACGAGAAGCGCAGGCCTTTGTGGCGGAAATGCATGCCGTACGTTTCGACCGCGTGACGATGCGCAATCGACGTGTACATCTCGACGTCGTCGATGACATACGGGCCGCTGCCGGCTTCGAGCGCGTCGACACGTTCGACGAAACGCTGCGCGTAGGGCAATACCGTCGGCTCGCCTTCCAACGCGTCCTTCGGTGCGAGCAGGACGCCGCGCCGCCGAAAGCCGCCGGAGGTCATCGCTTCGATCATCGCGGTTGAGTCCGCCGCGTGGTCGAGATGCTTGTGCGAGAGCGCGATCGCCGAGAGTTCGCGCGGATTGCATGGCGGCACGTGCGAGAGCGCGCGCACCAGCGCACCGGGGCCGGGATCGACGTGGATCTGCGTTTCACCAAGGCGTAACCACATGCCGCCGGACGCGCGAAACTGCCGCGCGACGACGAATCGCGCGCCGCCGCTACCGAGAAAGAGAACGCTCGACGCCACCCTCAGGCGATTATAGGTAGCTGCTCGAAATTCCCGGAGAGGATCTTTGCGGAGGGACGGCCGAGCCAGCGCTCGAGCACGGTGGCATAGACGCTGCGGAAGTCGGTCGTGAAGCGTACGTTGCCCATGTTGGTGTTGCTCAGATCCGGCGTGGCGCCGTAGAGGCCGCCTTTGACGCCGCCGCCGATAGCAAAGAGCGGCGACGCTTCGCCGTGGTCGGTGCCGCGGCTGCCGTTTTCCGCGATTCGCCGCCCGAACTCGCTAAACGTAAGCGTCAGGACCTTCTTGTCATTGCCGTGCGAGGTGAGATCGTTGTAGAACGCGCTGATCGCATCGGAAAATTCACCCAACAAGCGATCTTGCGTCGCCTTTTGGCTGACGTGCGTATCGAACGATCCGTGCTGAACGTAGAGCACCTTGGTGCCGAGATTGCTCCCGGCGATCTGCGCGACTAGGGCGAGGCTGCGTCCCAGCGGCGTCGCCGGATAGGTCGCGTCGGTCTTATAGCCGGCGACGAGTTTGGGGAGTTCTTCCGAACCGCGCTGCGCGTGATCTTCGATCTCGGCGACGTGCCCGAGATAGGGCGACGCAAACGGGAATTGGTTGTCGGTCACCAGTTCGGAGTACGTGCGCTTGGAGATTGCATTGCGATCGCTGACGAGCCCATACCCGCTCAAGCTCGCGATCGAGGGCACGTCGACCTGATTCGAAACGAGCACTTCGGGCAGCACTTGCGCCACCGCAACCCCATTGAACAGATTATCCTTCGGCAACTTGGCTTCGTCGAGGTAACGGCCGAGCCAGCCGGTGTGCTCGTAACGATCCGGTGCGGCGGTCTGCCAGATCTCGGTCGAGCGGAAGTGCGAGTGATCGGGATCGGGATAGCCGACGCTTTGCACGACGGCAACGTCGCCTTTGTCGTACATCGCCTTGAGCGCGCGCATCTGTGGATTGAAGCCGAGGTTCGCATCGATGGCGAGCACGTCGTTTTGCGGAATGGCGAGCGTCGGGCGCATCTGATAGTAGAGCGGATTGCCGTGCGGCACGATGCAATTGAGCCCGTCGTTGCCGCCCTGCAAGTTGATGAGCAGCAGCACGCGATCGTCCCCGCCGGGAAGTCCGGGAAGCGGCGTATCGGCGAGCGCCCGCGCGAGCACGTGATCCATATTTGCGACGACCGTGAGGCCGGAGAGCGCACCGAGCAGAAAGCGCCCGCGTTTTAACGTTGACATCATTTATCCTAACTGATAGGCCGGCATCGCCATCGTGAGATACGCGGCGCCGCGCACGCGCTCGTCGTAGTTTTCCACCGAGAGTGTGCCGAGCGCGGAGGTTCCCGAACCGTTGAGATAGGCGACCAATTGCGTGTAGGCTTGGCCCGGGGCATCGCCTTGCAGAATCGTGGCGACCATTTCTGTCGAAGCGCGGTTGGCATCCATCGGTACGTGTGACATCCAACCGCTCTGCATCATATCCGGCGTGTTGACCATTTTGGCGATGAAGTTTTCGCGTGCGATCAACATCTGCGAGGTCAGCCAGTTTGCGCCGCCCGGCCAACCGGCCACATTGGGCGGATAGAAAAGCACTTGGCCCATCCCGCGCAGTGCCGCAGGGGTTCCGTCGATGATTTTATCGAGCCCAAGTTGTTTGTGCGCGCCGACGACGAATTCGACCGGGCTCTTGACAAGCGCTCGATAGGCGCGCGGCGAGTAGAAGACGTTGCTGCGCAAGAGCGTCGACATCGTGGGCGCAAGCTCGAACTTGTTGCGCGAAATGACATTGGCAAGTTCGTCAACCAGCTCGGGCTCGGGATCATTGTAGACAAAGGCGCTGAGCAGCGTCGTGGCCCAGAACGTCTCAGCCGCGCGCTGTTGATAGATGATATCGACGATGTCGCTGCCGTCGAAGTTGCCGGTACGGTTCAGAAATGTCTTTGCGCCGTCGTCATGCGTCCGCGCGTTGAAGGTGAACTGCCCGGTCCGCCGGTCGATCGTCCAGCCGGTAAAGGCCCGCGCCGACTGACGAATGTCCTCCTCGGTGTAGTTGCCGATCCCCAGCGTAAAGAGTTCCATCAATTCGCGCGCGTAGTTTTCGTTCGGATGCGACTTGTTGTTCTCGGCATTGTCCAAATACAGCAGCATCGCGGGGTCTTTGCTGACCGCCAGCGTGAGATCGCGCAGATTGCCGAGCGCATATTGGCGGAAGAGCTGGTTCTGCGCGAGCACGAGGTTTGGCCACACGCCTTTTTCGATCGCCGCCGTGGTAAAGTGCCCGTGCAAAACGAACGTCATTTTCTCTTGCAGCGGCGCAGGCGTGTTGAGCATGCGGTTGAGCCACCACAGTTGCAGCGCGACGATGTCACCGACCGCTTCCCTTCGACGCGCCTGTGCGGCCGCGCGCTTCGTCATCTCGTCCATACCTTTGAACGCGATCGCGCGCGGAGCCGGGTAGTCCATCACGCTTGGCGGCGGCGAAAAATTCGAGGTATCGGGAAAGTGGATCAACGACTCGGCTGCGTCATGCGGACTCATCGCCGCTAGGCGCGCGATCTCGTTAGGGGTTCCGCTGAATCCGGCACGGCGCAGCAGATGCGCGGCAAGCCGGTCATCCCATGGACCCCCATAGGGTCCGAGCGCCGTCATTACATCGAGGTGCCCCGCCGGGCGCACGTATCCCGCAGCCATACGGCCATTGTAACGAGAGCCGACGCCGAATCGTCATGAAGGACGGGTTAAGCCGGGATTCTCCGCGAAACGCGTCCCCTCGTGAGCCTTCTGGAAACGAACCTCGATCGCCAAAGCGAGAGCTTCGCACGCAACGCGGAGCGCATGCAGAGTCTGTGCGACGAGCTCCGCGAGCGACTGCTTGCCGCCCGCAGCGGCGGCGGACCCGAGACAATCGCCAAGCATCGCTCCCGTGGAAAGATGACGGCCCGCGAACGGATCGACACGCTCATCGATCCCGGTTCCGATTTCCTCGAATTTTCCGCGCTTGCAGCGCTCGATATGTACGACAACGACTCGCCGAGCGCCGGCATTATCACCGGTATCGGCTGCGTCGAGGGCCAAGATTGCGTCATCGTCGCTAACGATGCGACGGTCAAAGGTGGCACGTACTACCCGATGACCGTCAAAAAGCATCTTCGCGCGCAGGAAATCGCCGAGCAGAATCACTTGCCGTGCATCTATCTGGTCGATTCGGGCGGCGCGTTCTTGCCGTTGCAGGCCGAGGTCTTTCCCGATCGCGATCATTTCGGCCGCATCTTCTACAATCAGGCGCGCATGTCGGGTAAGCGAATCCCGCAGATCGCCGCGGTGATGGGCTCGTGCACGGCAGGCGGCGCGTATGTGCCCGCGATGAGCGACGAAACGGTGATCGTGCGCGGCACGGGCACGATCTTCTTGGGCGGACCGCCGCTGGTCAAAGCCGCGACCGGTGAGGAAGTGACGGCCGAAGAACTCGGGGGCGCCGACGTGCACACCCGCATCTCGGGCGTTGCCGATCATTTCGCCAATGACGATTTGCACGCGCTCGGCATCGTGCGTGAGATCGTGAACAACTTGCATCGCGAACTGCCGCAACAGTGGGATAAGCTCGAACCGCGTCCGCCGGCGTACGACCCGCGCGAAATCTATGGGATCATTCCGTCCGATAGCCGCATCGCGTATGACGTGCGCGAGGTCATCGCGCGGCTGGTCGACGCCTCGGAGTTTCACGAGTTCAAGGCACGTTACGGCACGACGTTGGTCTGCGGGTTCGCGCACATCGAAGGGCACCCGATCGGCATCATCGCCAATAACGGCATCCTCTTCTCCGAGAGCGCGCTCAAAGGGACGCACTTCATCGAGCTTTGCACGCAACGCGGCACGCCGCTGCTCTTCTTGCAGAACATCACCGGCTTCATGGTCGGCAAAGAATATGAAAACGGCGGCATCGCCAAAGACGGGGCAAAGCTGGTGACCGCGGTCGCCTCGACCGAGGTTCCAAAATTCACGGTGATCATCGGCGGCAGCTTCGGCGCGGGCAATTACGGGATGTGCGGCCGCGCCTACTCGCCGCGACAACTGTGGATGTGGCCCAACGCGCGTATCAGCGTGATGGGCGGCCCGCAAGCCGCGGGCGTGCTCTCAACCGTCAAGGGCGAGATGAGCGCCGAGGATAAGGCGAAATTCGAAGCGCCGATTCTCGCGAAGTACGAACGCGAAGGCAGCCCGTACTACTCGACAGCGCGACTGTGGGACGACGGCATCATCGATCCGCTCGACACGCGGCACGTGATTTCACTGGGGCTCAACGCCGCGTCGAACGCGCCGCTCCCGCCGACCCACTTCGGCATTTTCCGGATGTGATGTCGGACTCCAAACAACAACCCGAGATCGAGTGGGGCGATGCGCGAACGGTCATCACGACCGGCACGTCAGACCCGATCGCCGCAGCCTGGTACCTCACCACGAACCGGATATGGCCGCTGATCGCACACCCCGTGCGCGGCCCGTTTTTGCTTGGGATCGTGTTATTCTTGCTCGTCGTAGCGATGGTGGTCCTTTCGCCCTCGACTGAATCGCACTTCATTTACACGGACTTCTAGCATGCGCGACGCTCTGGCACACACGCGCTGGTGGATTGCTTATCCGGTCGCCGTGGCGCTCTTGATCGTCCTCGATCTCGTGATTCGATTGTGGGCGCCACTCCCGCTTCGCTTGCCCGAACAGTATTCACCCGCATACTTGAACTTGGTCCTCGCCGACATTCCGCACGATCGCAGTACGACCGTCTTGCTCGGCGACTCGGTCCTGTGGGGCTATAAGCTCGCCGCGGACCAAACCGCGGCCGCGATGTTGCAGGCGTCCGATCCGCAGACGCGCGTCGTCGATCTCGCCTACGAAGGCGGATCGACCGTGAATGACGCGGTGATGCTGCGGACGTTACAGCGAGCCGGCGTTCGGCCCACGACGGTCATTGCAAACATCAACATCAAGGAATTTAGTCCCGGCGATTCGGCGTATAGTACGCTGCATCCATCGCTCGAACGGCTGTCCGAGCCGGCGCTCACGGCCGGTGACGCAAGTTCGCTGACGTTGCATTTTCGCAACGGTGACATCAACCAAGCCCTGAATGACGGTGTTGAAAAGCTTTGGCGTTTCTACGCACTGCGCTCCGACATTCGAGAGCAACTCTTCGGCAGCGACGACGCCGCCGGCGCGTTGGCCGCCATCCTTCATCGGTGGACGGGCGAAAGTGCGACCGAAGCGGCACAGCACGCGCCGACCCCGGACCGTTTTCTAGGAACCTACGATCTCTCGCCGATCGGCTCGGATAACGTCGCCTTTGAGTACTATCGCTCGTTCGTCGATACGCTGTGCCGGGATCGGATACGGTCGCTGTTGTTCTTGACTCCGACAAATCACCAGCTGCTCCACGAGTATATCGACGACCCTGCCTACGATGCCAACCTCGCGCGCTTAGAGCACATACGGCATTGCTCGGAGGTCCGGATCGTGAATTGGGATCGCGCGATTCCGTCGCGCGATTTCCTCGATAACGATCACCTGAATCCGGCCGGACAGCAGCAACTGGCGCGCCTCATCAGCGGAGCGCTGCACGACCGATGATCTTTAACACCTGGGTCTTCGCGGCTTTTGCGATCGCGTCGCTGCTCCTGTGCTGGACGTCGCCGGTACGGTTTCGTCCCGCCGCATTAATCGGATGCGGACTGGTCTTTTACGCTTACGCCTATCCTCCGTACCTCTTGCTCATCATCGTATTGGCGAGCGTAACGTACGCCCTCGCAAAGGTCATTGTGTCGTGCCGGCGGCACGAACGCATGAATGGCGCCAAATGGGCGCTCGCGGCCGGCGTCGCAGCCAGCGTCGGAGTGCTGGGGTTCTATAAATATTCGACGCTCTTCGTGCAGACCATCGATCAACTCAGTCGCGGAAAACTGACGCTAAGCCCGCCGCATGTCCTCATACCGCTGGCCATTTCGTTTTTCACGTTCGAATTCGTGCACTATCTCGTCGATGTGTATCTCGGTAAGATCGACGATTTTTCCGTCAGGGATTTTGCAACGTTTGCCTTTTTCTATCCCACGCTCGTCGCCGGTCCGATCAAGCGCTTCCAAAATTTTGCACCGCAGATCGGCCATACGCGAACCCTCAATCAGCTCTTCATTGCCGCCAATGTCTTCCGCGTCATTCTAGGACTTGCCAAAAAATCGATCATCGCCGATTCCATGACGCCGTTCGTCCAGCCGCTGCTGATGCCGGGAGTGCCGTACCATACGGCGGACTACTGGATCGCGATGCTCGCCTACACGGCAAAGATCTATTTCGATTTCACCGGTTATTCGGACATTGCGATCGGCATGGCTGCACTGCTCGGCTTCCAGATTCTGGAGAACTTTGATCGCCCGTACTGGTCGCCGAACATCTCGCAGTTTTGGCGCCGGTGGCACATCAGCTTAAGCTCGTGGATACGCGACTACATCTTCATCCCGCTGGGCGGAAGCCACCGAGGACCGCTCATAACGTTTTTCAACCTTGCGTTTGTGATGGCGGTAGCGGGACTGTGGCACGGCGCGTCATGGCACTTCGTCGCGTGGGGTCTTTGGCACGGCGGCGGCCTGGCGGCGCATCGCGCCTGGAGCGTGACGCTCGGGAAAAAGGCGCTGCTCCAAAACGTGGGCGCTCTGGTTCACGCGGTGTCCGTGTTCGTCACGTTTGCATTCGTGGCGTTCGGTTGGATTTTGTTCGCCGCGCCCTCGTTCGGCGCGGCGTGGGACGTCGTACGCGGAATGTTTACACCGGCGGTAATTCACCTGTAACGTCGATCTTTAACGGGGCTGTTACGGTGCCGTGCGCGAGTTGCGCAGCAAGGGCGTCGTACTGTGACAAGAGCGCTTGGCGCGAAATCGTCATTTCAAAGACTTTCTCCGCACCGGCATACGTCGCTACGTTGTACGCTGGATTAAGCGCGGCGATCTTGTCGTAGAGCACGCGCGCCGTTAGCGTCGCGCTGTGCGGCAGTTTGTCGCTTTCGGTTCGCAGGGTCTGCAGCGCAAGCGTCTCGAGCTGCGTCATCGTCTGATCGTGGGGCGTGTGACTCTTCGTCGCATCCGCGACGGTAGTCGTCACGTCCAACAAAATCAACGCCGACGTACCCGCTCGTGCGATGATCGCTTTGGGCCCGGGCGTCGCCGTGTCGGCCGCTGCAGGCGATGCAAGGAGGGCTGCAATTGCAAAAACCAGGAACCACCGCATTTCGTAGATTTTCATCATGGTTGAGCCTTTAGCCACGGTTTGTCGTGCGTGAGCCGCGCGTAGACGAGTTTTTCGAGCAAGGCATTGCCCGGAACCGAGAGCTGATATTCGTTGTCGGACAAGAAGAGAAGCCGCCGGTTCGGCGACGCCTCGGCTGCAAGCATCGCAGGGCCGCCGTCGATCAAACCGTCATCGGTGCCCGCGAACATGCTCTTGTAGATGGCAGAGACGTCCGACCATTTCGGCGGTTCCTTCGGAAAAAGAAACGTCAGCCGCGTATCGTATTGTTCGATTTCCGGAAAATACAACGGTGTCGGGTGAAGCAAGACGTAGTACGGGATAGCTGCCTGTTTGAGCATCCTTCCAATGTCCGTGACCTTGGGCGAAAGCGTCGCCTGCCACGTCGCGAGGTCAACGAGCGGGCTCGTCAATGTCGGACGCCCGGGGTCGAAATCAAAGTTGGGCATCGCATCGTTGAACTCCCAGACCACGAGATCGACCGCACCGCTCGACGCAACGTCGCGGACGTAATCGTGCACATCGATCGGGCGTCCGGTAAATGCAATCGCTACGCGGACCTCACGCGGAATGCCAAGCTCTTTGCGGTGCTTGTTGAGATCGGCTTCGAGGATTCCCCCCAGCGTCGATTCGAATGGGATACCCCAACCCACGTAACAGTCGCCGAGGACAAGGATGCGATAGTACTGCGTTGCATCGCCGTAATCGCCCATCGGATTGCTCGGGTGCGCAAACTGCCGCGTGACGATATCTCGCATCTCACGAATTCGGCGGTTGCCCGCGTCCGCGAAGACGGCGCTGTTCCCACTTGATGCCGCGATGCCGAGCGGCTCCTCGACCAGCGCCTGCGCGCCGCCGCCGTCGCGAAAGCCCCCACCGTTGATGCTGTAGTCATCGTTCGGCGGCTGGCTCAGCACTTGATAGAAACGATTGAAGGGCAACGCTCCGCGTATCGCGTGTTCGCGTGGGTCGGTGTAGACGTACTTTCCGTTTGGAAGGGCTACGAGCTGAAACGCGTACCCTTCGGGAATGTTTGCCTGGGTATCGCCCACGCCGCCTGGTGGATGCATCGTGTAATTCGCAGGACCATTGTAGGTTGCATAGACCAACCGTCCGTCGTCGGCGAGAAGAATCCCGTCGTCCTCAAAGTTGATCGACGTTACGTACTTGCTGTCGGCGATCGGGATCGCTATCGACGTGACGTGACCGTCTTTGGTGATCTCGCGTAACCCAACGCCGAAATCCCCGACCCAAAGGTTGCCGTCTTTATCGAATGCAAGCGAACGCGGCTCGCTAAAGCCGGCCGTTGCAAGCGTTCCATCGCGATACGGTGTCGTCGGTGAGCCTGCGTAGGTTCGCACGACACCATGATCGATGATGCGGATGCAGTGATTTCCGGCGTCGGCGATATAGAGCACGCCTTGCGAATCGAGTGCGATGCCGGCGGGATGAAAGAAGCGCGCCTCCGATCCGGTTCCGTCGCGATACCCCCCGGGCACGCGCAGCGTTCCGGGCTCGATGGCGCCTCCGCCTGCAATCGTGACCACGCGATGATCCCGCGTAATCTCGCGAATTCGCTCGCCCTGAAAATCGGAGACATAGATGGTGCCGTCTTTCGCCACTGCGACACCATACGGAAACAGGAAGGAAGCGCTCGCTGCCGGGCCATCCGCTAGGCCGGCCGCGCCAGTTCCGGCGATCGTCGAAAACGTTGCGTCAGCGAAGCCGGTGCCTCGCGTCACGAGACCCAGAACGACAAACAGGGTAGCAAATAGACATATGCGGCTCACTCGGCCGCACTTCGCTACGGCGTCTTGAGGACCTCGAAGTATTTCGGCGTCTGCACCCAGCCTTTGTTGGTAAAGCGGAAGATCGCGGTCGCTTTCGGTTTGGTTGGACAGCACATCGGTGCATGTGGGCCGTAGTACGGACCGGTCATCGATATCGCGTAGCCCTGCGCATCGTGAATGACTTTTGCCGAAAGGTCGCAACCGTTTTCAACCGAGAGTGTCGGCATGATCATCTGCATCGCGGCGTCCTGAAAGAGCACGTCGACGCGTCCGCTACCGCAATCCGCCGCCATTTGGTGGCTCGCGATTACGATTTGTTGCGCACCGGGCCCCATCAACTCGCCTACGCCCACGATTGACGCGTCTTGCACCGGGAACCACAGATTCGCGCCAGTCGCCCTCTCGACCGTCGTGAACGGAATCGGATGCTTCGGCGACCGATATTTCAGACGATAGACGGTCCCGTCGATCGCGTAGATCGAGAGATACCACTGGTAAAACGTCCTTGTCTTCCCGTCGTTACCGAGAGCCTTACGGCTGAGCACCGCACGCCACTGCGAATGCATCGCCTCACCGGCCGGATAGAACACTTGGCTTTTCACAATCGCTCCGGGTGGCCGCGGACTGTAGGTGTAGTTCCGCGGTTCGTCGCCGAGCGCGGCCGCACTGAACGCAATGACGGTGGCCAGCGTAAGGATTAAATTCCTGCGTACCATTCGTATCCCTGATCCTCCCAGTAGCCGCCGCCGCCAGCATAGATGTTCGCGAAACTGCCGACGACTTCGATGCGGCCGACCCATTTCGCGCTTTTATAGCCGAGCTGGGTCGGCACCTTGAGCCGAACGGGCGCTCCGTGCTCGACGGGGATCGGGGCGTTGTTCATCCGCATCGCCAGGATCGCTTGAGGGTGGCGAGCTTGGCGCAGGTCCAGGCTCTCATAGTAGGGCATACCTTGCTCGTCCTTGTCGAGACAGTGAAACACGACGTAGCGCGCATCGCTGCGCGGTTGTACCAGATCGAGAATCGAGCCGACGCGAATGCCGCTCCACTTCGCGACGACGCTCCAGCCCTCGACACAATCGTGGCGCGTGATCTGCGTCGAATTGCACATCCGCTCGAGCATCGCCATCGGAAAGACGCCGCGGCGCTGCACCGCACCGTCGACGATCAATTTATAATCGCGAAAGCCGTTGCGCGCGAGATCGACGTACCGCGAATCGGCCGGCGTCGGTAAACTGTCGATCGGAAAATCGGCGCTGATGTCGCGCTCGTGATATTCTTTGGCGAGTCCGCGCGTACCGATCGCCGCGTGGGTCAGCCCTTGCGTCGACCCCAGCAGTTTGTGGAAGCCCGCGTTGTTGTTCAGCGCGGTACCGATCGGTGCACACGCGGCCAGCGCGGATGAAATCGAGGTCGCAACGAAGAGCCGGCGCTTCACGGACCTGCTCCATCGTGCTCGCCCAGGCGATACCAGCCGGTAACCATCGAGTTCAATTGGTTGATGACGCCCTGCGTGAGCACTTGGATGGTGTGCACGACGAAGAAGCCGATGAGTGCCCACATCGCGACGAAGTGCCACAAGCGCGCGAATTGGCGTCCGCCGAAGATCCACGTCAGCGGATGCGCGACCGCATCGATCCCGGGCGAAAGCGCAAGCCCGGTGAGCACGATGACCGGCGCGAGGACGACCAGCACGAGCGTGTAGGCCACCTTTTGCAGCGGATTGTAGATACCATGCGGCGGCGGTTCCTTACGAAGCTTCAAATAATACGCTTGCATCGGCCAGAGCTTGGGGATGTCACTCGGACGCAGAATCATGTCGCGCAGATTGCCTTTGATCGCCGTCGAGATCAACCATGCCGCTCCGCAGAGCAGCATGATCCACGCAAAGAACAGATGCCAGCGGCGACCATCGGCCAAGTCTTGGTATGCGGGAATCGTGATCCAGCCGGGAAAGGCGCGCGGCACCTTTCCGCCCATACCGTCGTCGGTGTAGCCCAGCCATCCGGTCGTCCTAAACGTATGCCCGAAGATCGTCGTCGTGCCCACGCCCTCGGCGGGGGAGCCGATTTCCAGTACACGATGCGCCGGGTTGGTCGTGTCCGATGCGTCGAGAAACGGCGCCGCATTGAAGATTTGCAGCCCGCTCGAGACCAGGGCGGCAAAAGCAATGACCCACAGCCAATGGCTGGCTCGCGTCGCGATCGCGTACCGGTAGATCCGCTTTCCTACCTTCATGTCACCACTATAACGCCTCCAAGGCGGCTTCGGATGAGAAGCCGAAGCTCAGGCCTTCGCATGACAACGATCCACGTTACTCATGAAGAGGCAGTCGCGCGCGTCACGCTTGCCCGGCCCGAGGTCCGCAACGCCTTTAACGCCGAGGTCATTCGGGAGCTGCGCGACGCGTTCACCGCACTCTCGAGCGATGCGCGCGTTCGCGTCGTCGTGCTCGCCGGCGAAGGGAAGACATTTTCCGGCGGTGCCGACGTCAATTGGATGCGCGACGCGCTCGCGTTGAGCTACGACGATAACGTCGCCGACGCGGAAGCGATGAGCGACATGTTCCGCGCGATCGACCGCTGCAGCAAGCCGGTGGTCGGACGAATTCACGGCGCGGCACTCGGCGGCGGGGCCGGGTTGACGGCCGTCTGCGACATTGCGATCGCGGCGGACGGCACCACCTTCGGTTTCACCGAGGTCAAGCTCGGGATCATTCCCGCGGTGATCTCGCCGTTCGTGCTCGCGAAGATCGGCCAATCCCATGCGCGCGCGCTCTTTCTGACCGGCGAACGCTTTAATGCCAAACACGCGCTCACGATCGGCCTGGTGCACCAGGTCGTCGACGAAGACGACCTCGACAAGACGGTCGCGAGCGTCGTGCGCGAACTGCGCAGCTGCGGACCGAATGCGGTCGCTGCCGCTAAGACGCTGATCGCTCGCGTGGGTGCGGCAACCTACGACGAAACGCGCGGTATCACCGCGGCCATGATCGCCAAGCAGCGCACGAGCGAGGAAGGGCAAGAAGGCCTGCACGCATTTCTCGGACGTAGCCCGGCGTCATTCGTTGACGATGGCGAGTAACAAGCCGATCCGGCGCCTGCTCATCGCCAACCGCGGCGAAATCGCGGTGCGGGTCGCGCGCGCGGCGCGCGAGATGGGGATTGCCGCGCTGGGCGTGTATTCGCAAGCCGACGCCGACGCCTATCATTTGCGTTTTATGGAGGATTCGCGCTGCGTCGGACCCGCAGCGGCGGCGCAATCCTATCTCAGCATCGACGCGGTGATCGCCGCCGCAATTGACATGAAAGCCGATGCGGTGCATCCTGGCTACGGTTTTCTCTCCGAGCGCGCCGCCTTTGCGCAAGCGTGCATCGACGCCGGTTTGATCTGGGTTGGACCACCGCCCCAAGCGATGGCCGCGATGGGCAGCAAAATCGACGCCAAGCAGCGCGTGCGCGCATCCAACGTTCCAACGGTGCCGGGTTACGACGGCAAGGATCAATCGGCGAAGCGCTTGCGCGACGAAGCCGCGACGATCGGCCTTCCGTTGCTGATCAAAGCCAGTGCCGGCGGCGGTGGACGCGGAATGCGGGTCGTGGAGTCGCTCGACGGTTTCGACGAGGCGCTTGCGTCGGCGAAGCGCGAAGCGCTGGCGGCGTTCGGCGACGATGCCGTTCTGCTCGAGCGCTACCTGCGCGATCCGCGTCACATCGAATTTCAAATTCTCGCTGACGCGCACGGCGCGACGATCCATCTTGGCGAGCGCGAGTGTTCGATTCAACGGCGCCATCAAAAAGTGGTGGAGGAAGCGCCGTCGGTTGCACTTTCGCCGGAGCTGCGTGCCGAAATGGGTGCGGCAGCCGTGCGCGCCGCGGCCTCGGTTGGCTACGTGAATGCGGGCACGTGCGAGTTCATGCTCGACAGTGACAGCAAGTATTACTTCCTCGAGATGAATACACGATTGCAGGTCGAGCACCCGGTGACCGAGCTGGTCTACGGCGTCGACCTCGTGCAGTGGCAACTGCGCATCGTGAATGGTGAAGCACTCTCAATCGCGCAAGCCGACGTACGTCCGCGCGGCTGGGCCATTGAGACGCGCATCTACGCCGAAGATCCGGCGAATCACATGCTGCCGTCGACCGGGCGCATTACGGACTGGTCGCCGCCCGATGGACCAGGCGTTCGCGTTGACGCCGGCGTGACGACCGGCAGCGAGGTGAGCGTCTACTACGATCCGATGCTCGCCAAGCTGATCGTGTTCGGCAGCGATCGCGCGCAGGCCATCGCGCGCTTGCAACTCGCGCTCGACGACTTTACGATCGACGGCGTTCGCGCGAACCTGCCGCTGCTGCGATGGATCGTGCGTGACGAATGGTATCGTGACGGCCGCACGACGACGAGCTTTCTTGCGCAGCGGCTGGATGAATCGATCTTCGCACCGCGCGCCGTACCAAAAGACGCGGTGGCCTACGAGATCGCGCGACACCTGCTCGACCGCGACGTGCCGTGGCGCATCGGCGGCGTCGGCATACCGATCTGGCTCGCCTCGGGTTCGAGCGCGTTTCGCGTGTGGGCATCGGTAACGCGCGAGGGACGCTGGCAACTTTCCGGCGACATCGTTGGGGAATTGCAAGCGTATCGCACCGGCGAACGCATCGCCGTCACGTTTAACGGCGCCCCGGTGACCGACGCGCACCTACGCTTCGAGTCGATCGCGCCGCCCACCGCGCAATCGAGCGGGTTGGCGGCGGCGGCCGGCGAGGGCGACGGACGCGTGACCGCGCCGATGCCCGGCAAAATCGTGAAGATTGCGGTGGCGTCCGGTGCATCCGTCGAGGAGCACGCGCTCCTGATCGTGCTCGAGGCGATGAAGATGGAGCACCGCATCGAGGCGTCGTTCGCCGGAACGGTCGGTACCGTACTGGTGAAGGAAGGCCAGCTCGTGCCCGCGGGGGCGCCGCTGGTGGAACTGCGCGCGCCGGCGAAGCGGTCGTGACGAACATGACACTGCCGAAAATCGTCACCATCGTCGAGATGGGCGCCCGCGACGGCCTCCAAAACGAACACGCGCTGATTTCGACGGCCGACAAGATCCGCTACATCGACTTGCTCTCGCAAACCGGGTTGCGCTGGATCGAAGCGACCTCGTTCGTCAGTCCGAAGGCGATTCCGCAGCTGGCCGACGCGGCCGAAGTCTTCACCGCGATTCGCAAAGTGCCGGGCGTACGCTACCCGGTACTCGTACCGAATCTCAAAGGCTACGCGCGCGCGCGTTCCGCCGGCGCCGACGCGATCGCCGTCTTCACCGCTGCATCCGAACCGTTCACCAAACGCAATATCAACATGACGATCGACGAATCGCTCGCGACCTTTCGCGATGTCGTGCAGGCGGCGAAAGGTGACGGGGTGTGGGTGCGCGGATACGTCTCGACCGCCTTCGGCTCGCCGTTCGGTGATGTCGTCACGCCGGCGATGGTGGTCGACGTCAGCCGCAAGTTGCTCGAGATGGGCTGCGATGAGCTGTCGATTGGGGATACGATCGGCGTCGGCGTCCCGAGCCAGGTCGACGAGCTAACTCCCGCGTTGCTGCGCGTCGTGCCGCTCGATCGACTCGCTTATCACTTTCACGATACGCGCGGGACGGCGCTTGCAAATCTCTACGCCGCGTTGCAACACGGCGTGCACATTTTCGATGGCTCCGCGGGTGGGCTCGGCGGCTGTCCGTACGCGCCGGGCGCGACCGGGAATGTCGGAACCGAAGACGTGCTGTATATGTTGCACGGCATGAGCATCCAGACCGGCGTCGACATCGCCAAGATTCGCGCCGCATCGCGCTTCATTCGCGGCATACTCGATCACGAATTAACCAGCAAAGCCTTCCAGGCACTCGAAGCTGCCGACCTACGGAGGACCGCCAACGCATGACGATCTTCGCTCTTATTCTCGCTGCGATGACGGCGACAAGTAATCCCGACGCCGCGAGTTGGGCGAATGCGTGGAACAGCCACAATATCAATACGGTGCTCGGGATCCTCGCCAAAGACGTGCAGATCGAGCAGCCCGAGAATGCCAAGCCGCTCGACTACAACGGCGCGCGCGGATTCTTCACGATGATTTTCCCCGCGTATCCGGATTTTCACGTCACCATGGATCAGTGGATCGCGCAGGGCGACTCGGCGGTCTCGGTCGAGCAGGTCGCCGGCACGTGGAGCGGCCCGTTCATCGATCCGGCAACCGGGAAAAGCACGCCCGGTAACGGACGGCACTTCGATCATCCGGGCGCGATGATCATTGCGTACGACGCGAATCATAAGATCAAGCACATCCAGATCATTTGGGATCAGCTCACCGTCAATCGTCAGCTCGGTATCACACCGAAGTGATTCTGCGCGCTGGGGTTTTCTACGACGGGACGCTGACCGCGCCGAAGCGCAACGTTGACATCGTCATCGACGGCGATCGCATCAGCGAGATTCGCAATGCCGCTGAAGGGACCGCGCCGGATGCCGGCGCGGCGTGCATCACGCCCGGTATGGTCAATGCGCACGTTCACTTGATCGGCAGCGGCGAGCCGAATACCATGGCGGCAATCGCGCTGGCGAATCAGAACCAACTGATGTTGGCGGCGGTTGCCAATGCCGCGAAGTCGTTGCGCGCCGGCGTGACGACCGTGCGCGATCTCGGGTCGCCCCACGGGATTGCACCCGCGCTGCGCGATGCAATCGACGCCGGCGGCGTTCTCGGCCCGCGCATGCGCGCTGCCGGACGCGCGTTGTGCATGACCGGCGGCCACGGGTGGTGGATTGGCCGCGCGATCGACAGTCCGTTGGAGGCGCGGAAAGCCGTGCGCGAGGAAATGCTCGACGGCGCCGACTGCATCAAAGTCATCGCGACCGGAGGCGTGCTGACCAAGGGCGCCGTTCCCGGGAACGCGCAGCTTCTACCCGACGAGTTGGACGCAGCGATCTCCGAGGCGCACCGTCACGGCTTGCGCGTCGCCTCCCATGCAATCGGCACCGAGGGTATTAAGAACGCGCTGCGCGCGGGCATCGATTCCATCGAGCACGGCCACATGCTCGACGATGAAGCGATCGAAATTTTCAAGGCGCGTGACGTCTATCTCGTGCCGACGCTTTCGGCGCCGACGTGCATTCTGGAGCACATCCACGACGGTGCGCAGCCGGCCTTCGTCATCGAAAAAGCCCAACGCGTCAACGAGGCGATGCTGCGCAACATTCGCCGCGCCTTCGAGACGGGCGTGAAGATCGCGGGCGGCTCCGATGCCGGCACGCCCTACAATCCTCACGAGAACTACGCCTACGAGGTCGAGCTCATGCACAGCCTGCTGGGCATGACGCCGCAGCAAGCGCTGCACGCCGCCACTGCCGTGGCCGCGGAGTTGATCGGGTTGCATCGCGGCACGCTCGCACCCGGCGAACCCGCTGATCTGCTGCTGCTCGGCCGCGACATTGCCGAAGATATTCGCGCGCTGCGCGAGCCACAACGCGTCATTAAAGCGGGGATGGCGATCTGAACGGGTTGCATCTTGCGGTGCTCGCGCCGATTGCATGGCCCACCCCGCCGCGCGGTTACGGACCGTGGGAACAGATCGCCTATAATATTGCCGAGGGGATGCAGGCGCGCGGTCTCAACGTGACGCTGTTCGCAACCGGCAACTCGCACTTCTCCGGAACGGTCGCGTCCGTCATTCCGGTCGGGATCAACGAAGATCCGGCACTCAACGGCGAGGTGTTTACCGCGTTACACATCGGTGAGCTTTTCCGGCGCGCCGGCGATTTCGATTTGATCCATAACAACTTCGACTGGAAGCCGATGACCTACGCCTTGTCGACCACCGCACCGCCGCTGCTGACCACGATTCATGGCTTCTCGTCGCCGCAAATTCTCGCGGCCTATTATGCCTGCGCGCAGCGCAGCTTCTTCTGCTCCATCAGCGACGCCGACCGCGATCCGGGCCTATCGTATCTTGGAACGACCTATAACGGCATCGACCCGGCGGAATTTACGTTTCGCGAGCGCCCCGGCGACTATCTCGTGTTTCTCGGGCGCTTCCATCCCGAAAAGGGTACGCATCTCGCGATCGAAATCGCCAAACGCGCGGGCGTGCGGTTGAAGATCGCGGCGATCCCGCATGATGAACAGTATTTCCGCGAACAGGTAGCACCGCACATCGACGGCGATCGCGTGCAGTTTCTCGGCGCCATCGAACGTGAGGCCCGCGATGAACTGCTCAGCAATGCGCTTGCGCTCGTGCACATGACGACGCGCCCGGAACGCTTCGGTCTGACGCTCATCGAAGCGATGGCCTGCGGCACGCCGGTCCTTGGCGCCGCCATGGGTTCGATCCCCGAAATCGTCGTCGACGGCGTCACCGGTTTTATCTGCGCGAGCGTTGACGACGCTGTCGCGAAGGTGCCGCGGCTCGCGTCGCTCGACCGCCGCGCGTGCCGTGCGCGCGTTGAAGCCGAGTTTACCGTCGAGCGGATGATCGACCGGTATCTCGATGCCTATCGTCTCGCGCTCGCGCAGAAGGTTCCGCCGGCGCCGACCGCGGAGCAGCTGAAGTGGCGCGCACACGATTGGTGGGATCGGCCCATGGCCTACACCGACATCCCCGAGAAACCGAAGACGCTTGGGTTCGAAAAGAACCTCTGATTTAGCGTAAATCGGCCTTCTTTAATCCTGCCAGCCGAGTTTGGCGTGCGCGGCTTTGGCCCGCGCGATGGCCGGTTCGTCGACCGCTCCGTCGACGAGCATCGTGAAGTGACCCATCTTCCGCCGGTCGACCGCATGCCGTTTGCCGTACATGTGCAGCACGATCGACGGATCGGTGAGCAATTCGTCCTCGCCGGTGAGGTGATCGCCTTTGCCCGCGCCGAGAATGTTCATCATGATCGCATTGCTTTCCAACTTCGGCTCAGCCAACGGGAGATCGCATATCGCGCGAACGTGCTGTTCGTACTGCGAGCACTGCGTCACGTCGATCGTGTAGTGTCCGCTGTTGTGCGGCCGGGGCGCGATCTCGTTGACCAACAATTCGCCGTTCGCCAGTAAGAACAGTTCGACGCAATACGTCCCCACGATTTTTAGCTTCTTGCCGATCGTCAGCGCAATCGAGCGCGCACGTAATCGCGCGTTGTCGCTGATCCGCGCCGGCGCTACCGTCATCGTCAAAATACCGCGATCGTGCGTATTTTCACCGGCCGGATAAGAGACGACGGCATCGTTTGCGGCGCGCGTCGCGACCACGCTCAACTCGCGCGCAAACGGCACGACGCGTTCGTAGATGAGCTTCGCGCCCTTGGCAGCCGAAAATGCGGCCCGGCCCTCGTCGAGGGACTGGATGCGCCATTGCCCTTTACCGTCGTAGCCGCCGCGCGCCGTCTTGAGAATCGCCGGGAAGCCGATGCTCATGCCGGCTTCAGAAAGGTCGTCGAGCCGGTTGATCTCGGCGAAGTCGGCGGTAGCAATACCGCACGAGCGCACGAAGCGCTTTTCCAATAACCGATCCTGCGTGATGCGCAGTACGTCACTCGACGGGGTCACGTGGTAGCCATGTTGTTCGAGATATTCGACCGAGGCGATCGCGATGTTCTCGAATTCGTAGGTGACGACATCGGTGCTCTGCCCGAGCCGCTCAATCGCCTCCATGTCGTCATAGGCCGCGACGATCTGTTCGTCCGCGACTTGACCGCACGGCGAATGCTCCTGCGGATCGAGCACGACGACGTCGAAGCCCATGCGCTTGGCTTCAAGTGCAAACATTCGCCCGAGTTGGCCGCCGCCGATAACGCCGATCCGGCGAATCACGGAGTGCTCGACGCCGCCGCGTCGTGCATACGTTGGACGTAGGCGGCTAACTGCGCCGCCACCGCGTCGTCGCGTAGCGCGACAATCCGCGCCGCCAATAACGCCGCATTGACGGCGCCGTTGATCGCCACCGTCGCAACCGGAACGCCGGGCGGCATTTGAACGATCGAAAGGAGGGAATCGATTCCGCTCAACGCCTTCGATTCGACCGGAACGCCGATCACCGGAACCAACGTCTTGGCCGCGACCATCCCCGGTAGATGCGCCGCGCCGCCGGCGCCCGCGATGATCGCCTGCAAGCCGCGGTCGCGCGCACTCGCCGCATATTCGAACATCTCGTCGGGCATGCGATGCGCGGAAACGACGCGCATCTCACACGGAATCTGCAACTCGTCGAGGGTCTCGCGCGCGGGAAGGAGCGCCTCCCAATCGGAGCGACTCCCCATGATGATGCCAACCAAGGCTTGCGTTGCTTGCGCCACGTTGCAGGCGCTTCGAGTCGTGACGTTGGACAACCTACGCAATGTCGGTGTTTTTGCTAGGCGTCAACTACTGGCCGCGCCGCAGCGCAATGTACATGTGGGAGCGCTTTGACCTCGGCGAGATTCGCGAGGACATGGTGCGTATCAAAGGGCTCGGCCTGGATTTGGTGCGCTTCTTTCTGCGCTGGGACGACTTTCAGCCGACGCCAAATCGCATGGATCCGTTGATGATTCGGCGCTTCGATACGATAATGCAAACGATTGCCGATGCCGGCCTACGCGCAATGCCGACGCTCTTTTGCGGGCACATGAGCGGGGTCAATTGGTTGCCCACCTGGTCGCTCGATCCCGACACGCCGCACGGTCGCTTTCGCACGGTGTCGCACGGCACGATATCGCCCTACGGTATTGGCGACTTTTACGCCGATCCGGCGCTGCTCGAGGCACAAGAGCTGTTCGCACGCGCCGTCGGTGAGCGCGCCCGCGATCATCCGGCGCTCTATGGGTGGGATTTGGGGAACGAGTTCACCAATTTGCGCGAGCCGCAGACGCCGGACGACGCGGCGGCATGGAGCGCGCGGCTCACGTACGCGCTGATCGAAACGTCGGGCGGCATCGTGACCGGCGGCACGCACGGCGAAGACGTCGAGCGCGATCGGCACCTGCGCCCGTCAAGCGTGGCCGCACCCTGGGCGATTGCCACGATGCACGGCTATTCCGTCTACGCCGGG
Organism: Vulcanimicrobiota bacterium; assembly: GCA_963703325.1. Lineage (GTDB taxonomy): Bacteria > Vulcanimicrobiota > Vulcanimicrobiia > Vulcanimicrobiales > Vulcanimicrobiaceae > Aquilonibacter. The sequence goes on from OY969805.1 coordinate 601,443, forward strand.
TTTGCGCGTGACCGGCTCGACACCGAGGTCGTGCCCTTCTACGCGCAGCTGATCCAGTCGTTCACCGGCAAGCCGCTGCTTTTTAGCGAATTCGGCAACCCGGCATGTACGCCGGGCGCGCAGACGATCGGTTCGTTCGAGTGTCTCGACGAAGATGAAATGGCTGCCTACGCGTACACCGTGCTCGTGCGCTTGCACGCAATCGGCACGATCGGCGCGATGTGGTGGTGCTGGTCCGACTACGTCAGCGCCCTTTCGAACGTACCGCCCTGCGATAAAGCCGCGCACGAACTGCACTTCGGGATGATTCGCGCCGACGGCACCGAGCGGCCCGTCGCGCGCTTGCTCGCGCAGTTTGCCGCGCAGCAGCTCGAGGTACTCGAGCCGCCGCCGCCGATTGCCGATGAAGCGTCCTTTTACGCGAGTTTGCCCGGAGGAATCGATGCGCTCTATCGTCGTTACCGGGGCTAGTTCGGGCATCGGCGCAGCGCTCGCGCGTCGCGCTGCGGCGGGCGGATGGGCAGTATTGGCGGTCGCGCGCCGCGGCGATCGGCTCGAAGCGCTGGCGCGCGAAATCATCGCGAACGGCGGGCGCTGCGAAACGCTGATTGCCGACGTTACGTGGAACACTGCGCCGCAAACGATCGTCGATCGCACGCTGCGCGCATTCGATCGACTCGACGTGGTCGCGAATAATGCGGGATCGGCGCACGCATCGACGCTGCTGGAAGAAACCGACGCGCAGATCGAACTGCAGTGGCAACTGCACGTCGCCGCGCCGCTTCGCATCGCGCGCGCCGCGTTGCCCGCGCTCGAGCGCGTGCACGGAGGTCTGGTGTTCTTCGGGTCCGGACTCGCCCGCGTCCCCGCGCCGGGCTACGGCGCATATGCGCCGGCAAAAGCCGCGATACGCGCCGCGACAACCCAACTGCGTCGCGAACTTCGTGCACGCGGTGTGTTCGTAAGCTACGTCGATCCCGGCGTCGTCGACACCGAATTCTCGCGCGCCGCAGGGATGGAAGAACGGCCGGCGTCGTGGCACGCGACGGCCGACGGCGTCGCCGCGACGATCTTGCGCGGCATCGATCGACGCGCGTCGCGCATCAACGCGGTGCCGTGGCAAACCGCCGCGACCGTTTTGGGCGAGTGGCTTCCGGGTTTGGCCGACCGCGCGATGGCAAACTTTGTCACACCGGCGGCCGCACCACCCCAACCCGAACGACCGATCGTCGTCGCAGCACCGATGACGATCGTCAGCTCGTTCGAGAGCGCGCTTGGGCCGCTACAGCGGCGAATGGAACGCGTGAAATTACCGATGTCGTTCATCCGCTCGCTGCTGGTTGCGCAGGAGACCATCGACCTCAATGACGCGGCGATGCGTTGGGCCGGGATGCCCAACAAGAACGAACGCGCAGCGATGCACGACGTGCTCGACGCGCTGGCGCAGGCGGGATTTCTCGAATCGGACGGCGCCGAGCGCTGGCGCGTGCTACGCGGGGCGGATTAGCCGGAGATTCTTTATCGCGATCGCGAGGAAGAACAGGATGGTCGCGAGCAAGACGATCGTCGCACCGCTCGAACTGCGCAAGAAATAGGAGAGGTAGAGACCGCCGACCGTGCTGAGCACACCGAGCACGGCGGCGAGCGTCATCATCGGCGCAAAGCGGTTGGTGAGCTGATAAGCCGCGGCCGCCGGCGTCACCAGCAGCGCCGCAACCAGAATGATGCCGACCGATTGCAGCGCGACGATGATCGTCAACGCGAGCATCACGAGCAAGATGTACTCGATCGTGCCGACCGGCAATCCGCTCGCTTGTGCGACAACCGGGTCGAACGACGTATAGAGCAGCGCGCGAAAGAGCACGATGACCGTGATCGCAATGATTGCCCCGAGTCCGGCGATGAAAAACACGTCGCTAACGCTCACGCTCAAGATATCGCCGAACAAGAAACTCTGCAGATCGACCGCGTAACTCTTGAGCCGGCTCATCAGAAAGACGCCAAGTGCGAAGGCGGCGGTGAACAGCACGCCGATCGTCGTATCGAGCGAGATGTTGCCGCGGCGATGCACGAAGCCGATACCCAGTGCGGTCGCCACCGCGACCACGGCTGCCCCGGCATAATAGTCTAGCCCACGGATATAGGCGATCACGATGCCCGCGAAGGATGCGTGCGCGATCCCGTCTCCGATGAATGAGAGTTTTCGCAACACGACGTAGGTGCCCATGATCGAGCACAGCAGCCCGACCGTAAGTGCGGCCACGAATGCGCGCTGCATGAAGGCATACTGAAAAGGAACGAGCAGCGCGTCCATCAAGCCGTCCGCGCGTGTCCGTGCGTGTGCGTGTGCTCGCGAATCGACGCGTAGGCGCCGGAAGCGACGACCTCGTCGGGCGTGCCGACGGCGAGCACGCGGCGATCGAGCACGAGCAGCCGGTCGAACCATTCGCCGACGCGTTCGAGGTCGTGCGTGGTCATCAACACCGGTAAGCCGTCGTCCACGAGCGACCGCACCACGCGCCGCAGCGCTTCCTCGGTCTCGGCGTCAACGCCGGTCGTCGGCTCGTCGAGCAGCAGCAAGCGCGGCTGCTGCGCGATCGCACGCGCAACGAACACGCGCTGTTGTTGACCGCCGGAAAGCTGTGCAATATGCCGGTCACGCAGGTCGTACATGTTCACCGCACGCAGCGCGTGCTCGACCTCGCGGCGATCGACGTCACTGAAACGTTGCCAGAACCGCAGACGCGGAAAGCGTCCCATCGCAACCACATCCCAGACGGTCGCGGGAAACGACCAGTCCGCGGCTTCGACTTGCGGGACGTAGGCGATCGAGCCGGGGGTGAGTTTACGCGGCTCCGTGCCGAGCACGCACAGCTGCCCGCGCGCCGGCGTCAGCAGACCGGCGATCGATTTGAGCAGCGTCGATTTGCCCGAGCCGTTGGGCCCGACGATCCCGATTGCCTCGCCGAAGCGCACCTCGAGCGTGACGTCGTCGAGCGCGACAATCCGGTCGTAGCGCACGACGAGATGGTCGACCGCTACGGCGTCGCCGGCGCAGGCGTTCATTTGAGCGCCGACACGATTACGTTGGTATCGTAGGTCAGCATCGAAATGTAATCGTGTACGCGCGGATCATTCCCGATCGAGTCATCGTACAGGTCGGTGACGAGGTGAATGCCCGCGTTGCTTGCAATCTGATCGGCGAGTTTCTTGCTGTACTCGGGCTCGCTGAAGATCGCACGTACGTGATGCGAACGCGCGAGGTCGATGAGGTGCGCGACCTGCTCGGGGTTGGGATCTTGTCCGGGATTGGCTTCGATGAAGCCCAGCGTCGTAATGCCATAGCGATCGTTGTAATACTGCCACGCGTTGTGGAAGACGATCATGTAGCGCTGGTTCGGCGGAATCGTCTTGACCTGCGCGGCGATCCAATCGTTGAGCGCCTCGAGCTTGGTCTGATACGCGCTTGCGTTCTTACGATACTCTTCCGCGTGGGCGGGATCGACGGCAATAAGCGCATCGCGAATCTTCGCCACGTAGACCTTGGCGTTTTCCGGGTCCATCCATAAGTGCGGATTGTCGTTTTTGACCTGCAATCCGTCGGCGCCGACCACGACGCGCAACGAATTCGACGGCACGTTCTTGAGCGTACCGGCAAGCCACGATTCGAGTCCCGCACCGTTTTCAACCAGAATCTTTGCCTGCGAGAGTGTGACCGCGTCTTGCGGCGTCGGTTCGTAATCTTCCGGCGAGGCGCCGACCGGCACCAGATTTTGCACGCGCACGCGATCGCCGCCGACGCCTTCGACCAGCGAGTTGAAGGTCGAGATCGTGGTGACGACCGGAATCGGCCCGGTCGAACTTGCGGTCGAAGCGCCGTTGTTGCAGCCGACGAGCATGCTCACGACGAGCAGCGCGAAGACGCGCGTCATTGACATGCTTTACACCGTCCGAAAAATTCCATCGCGTGATCTTCTAATGCGAAGCCGTTGAGCGAGCGCAGTGATTCCGAGAATTGCTCGATTGCCGTGCAGTCGACGTCATCGACGCGCCCGCAGACTTTGCAGATCGCATGATGATGGTGATGCTCGGGCTCGCACAGCATGTAGGTCGATTCGCCCGCCGGCTCGATGCGCACGGTGACGTCGCCCTTGGTGTGCAGATGTTCCAGCGTGCGATAGACCGTCGAGAGCGAGACCTGCGCCTTGACCGAGCCTAGGGCGCGATGGATCTCCGCCGCGGAAATGAAGCGCTTGCGCGCACGCAAGATCGAGGCGATCTGCTCGCGCGGTCGCGTAACGTAGTCGGACCGGACTCCCATGCGCGCTTTATTTGCAAATGATTTGCAAAATCATTTAGGCTGGGGCGTCCGCGAGGCGCAATCAACGATCGCCTGCTTGGCTGCCACTTCGTACTGCTGTTCCCAATAAGAGGTGGCGTCAGCGAAGGTCGGCAGCGTTATGCCGGCTTGCGCCGCCAGAGTCTGCACCTGCGGCACCAGCGTCGCGACGAGCTTCGGCGGATTGGGCGCCGTTTTCGCGGCCACCGCGAGCTTGAGCCAAGCGCTAGCCGCGCTGGCGGCCGCGACCCTGACTTCGGCTTGTGGGCAGACCGCGTTGCCCGCGCTCACGTTGCGTTGCACGAGCAGATCGGCCCACGCATCGAGGGCGCTGATCCGGGCCGCAAGCGGCAAGTAGTTGTTTTCCGGGCAGACGCCTTGGAGCACGACCTGCTCCTCCTCGACGTCGCTTTGTGCCTGAACGAGCGCCACGCCGCGCTGATTCTGCGCAGCCGCCGGCGCCGGGTGTTCGGCAAAGTTTTGCAGCTGGGCTTGGATCGCGTTGATGTGGATGTCGTTGCAACGAGAATCGGAGGCCACGGTGGTGCTCGAAAGCGCGACCGCGAGTACGGCGGAAAGCATTGGCCCTTGCTTCCCGCCGCCCCATCTGCCACCTTTGTCTACCTTTGACAGGGGCACCGCAGCATGCGTATAATTCAGCGCGTTGCCCCTGGGGATCGAACCTGGAGGTTGAGACAAGAACGTTTAGCGCAGGATGCGCGGTGACGATCGCGCAGCGATCGGCAAAACGTGGGGATGTAGCTCAGCTGGTAGAGCACTTGCTTCGCATGTAAGGGGTCAGGAGTTCGAGTCTCCTCATCTCCACCAATTGGAAACGCCTGGTTCTATTGACGGATCGGGCGTTTTTGTTTTGCACGTCATTTGCGGCCGAAGCCTCGTTGACACCCAATTGACACCCTAACTCGGAAAGCGGGAATAACTGGTTCGTCTTCAGCACGGCGGCTTTTTGCGCGCCGGGGACGGACTGGCCGTAGACGTCGAGCGTCATGCGCGTGCTCTCGTGACCGAGCATCTCTGCCATAACGACCGGGCTCACGCCCTCCGCCAGAAGCAACGAGTTGACGGTGTGCCGCAGTTCGTGAAAAACAACGCGCCGAGCACCGGCCAGCTCAAGCAACGGATCGAGGACCCGCTGCGCGAAGTTGCGCTTCCACACGGCGTTCTCGCCATCGGTCGTGAACACGAGGCCCGAGGAAGACGGGAAGTGCTCTTTGTGCCAACGCAACGCAGCGATGGCAAGCTCACCGAGCTGAATCCGCCGTTTGGACTTCTCGGTCTTGGGCGCTTTTAGGAAGAGTTTGCCTTCCTTGTTATAGGCGAGCTGCAGGGTGACGTCGAGCCAGCCCTTGTCGAGATTCACGTATTCCCAGCGCAACCCGAAGATTTCACCTTGCCGCATTGCACTCGTCGCGGCAAGCACCAGCAGCGCGAAATAGCGCGGCGCTTCTTTCAACGCCGTCGACAACACGCGGTGCGCCTCATCTAGTTCGAGAATCACGCGCGGCCTACGCTTGGGCTTTGGCTTCGGGCATCCCTTACACGGATTTCGTGGTAGATCCCCGCGATCGACAGCCTTCTGGAACGCGGAATGCAGCGTCGAATAAACTCGGTGAAGCGTATGGTCGGAGCAAGCCTTGCGATCTCTACTGCCCTTCTTCAGTTCAAGAAGAAGGTCGCGAATCGTATCAGTCGTGATTCGGCCGACGGGGATCCCCCCATAAATGGGTCTACGTATTTCTTGACCGTGCTAGACCGCAGCGACCACGTTGCGTCCGAATTTTCAATGCCGACGTTTACCAAATAGTCGGCGCAGAAATCACTGAGCCGTTGATCGCGCGCCACGCGCGTCCCGGCCGGCTGTTGCCGTCTTGCGGCCAACTTTTCGAGCGCTTCCGTTTTGGTCTTTCCGTACGCCGCAATCTGAAGACGCTTCCCGTCCTTGCTGATGCCAAGGTCAACGCGAGCACACCAACGGCCGTCAGCGCGAAGATATAGCGAGCCTTCGTTACGACCACGTCTCTTACGCAACGCGCCTTCCTCCCTTACGATTTCGATCGATAAATTCGATTAGATCACTCTTACGGATGTGCCTTGTGCTGCCAATCTGAACCCACGGCAGCTCACCGTTGCTCATTTGCTTGTATAACAGTGTCCTTCCGATGTCTAGTACGCGCATCGATTCTTCAAGCGAAAGCAAGATATCGATATTCTCGCGTCTATCGTGAGTAGTAGGACGAGTGTCATTGGTGCTATTCGGGTTCATCAAATGCGATCGGATACTCATAGAGAGGCGACAACGCGCCGCGAACTTCGTTAAAACTATCGTAGCAGAAGCGCAATAACCGTGCGTCTCATCAAGTTCACGACTATCGAGCCGGCGTGGCCCACTCAGCGCAGATAAGTTGACACCAGCAAACGCAGCTAGATCGAGACTAGCAAAAGGCAACTTAAATGGAGACATCAGGCCCTGAACCTGATCCTACGTGGGTTCCGAAATAGCTGCGTGAACTCGAAGCATATAGGGACTGCCAACCTCGGAACGTTTCCCTGTCTCGACGAAGCCGTGTCTCCCATACCATGCTACGAGTTCCGCGTCGCTCAAGGCCGCGGGATATGGAGGGAGTTCGTAGGCCTTTACTGGCAGCACCAGATCAACCCCGTTTGCGTCCGCCAGCTCGCATAATCGCGTTAAGGCAGCTGATGCGTGGCCGCGCTCTCGGTTTGTCGATCGAATGTCGTAGAAATAGACAGCGATCCGGCCAAGCTCCGTCACGTTTTTCAGATACACACTCGCGTATACCCCGTTTCCGATCGCTCGCTCGAGTCCACGCCCGGGATGTTCGGATGGCTTGCTGCGCCGGAAGAATTCGATCAGTGTGCGCTGGCGCGGAGTACATACGTCGCTGATCACATACGAACGCATTCCGTCGGCCCGCTGCGCCGCCCAAAAACGGGAGAATGAGCCGATAACTCGGGGTTGCACGAAGCCTGGCGGAGCACCGGTACGCACCGACAGCTTGTCAGCGACTCGCATCACGTGAAGATCCCGCTCGCCGCTCTTCACCAGCGACGCGCACTCGGCGCATGCGGACCAATCTCCGTCCGCGCTGCCTATTGGAAACATGTCAACTGCATGCCCCCGAGCAGCCGTAACCGTAATGGAACGTCCTTTGAATACGTCAACGACTCGCGGGTCGTCGCAGAAGTCGCAAATTGCGGACGCTTGAAGAAGCATTGCTTGCTCTAATCGCCTTTCGGACCGTCTTAGATAGCTTCGCTATTTTCGGGAGAGATCTCGCCACTCTCGCGCGTCTTCGAAATCACGCGCGGCAAGTCGGGACGTGGTTCCGCAAGGTCCGCCGTCTCGGCGATAGCCCGTGGTATCGACGCGAAATGCGTCCACGACGGATCCTTGTATTGTTTTTGCTTTCTGTCCCACCGCATACAGGCTTCCATGAAGCCTTCGTGTCCAGTAAAACCACGAAAATGAAAGTACGCGAACCAATGTACTTGATCGGGTTTGTAGCGGTCACTAAGGCGGTCTTTGTAGATCATTGTAGCCAGATCTTCCATCATATTGATCGGCGACGTTCCGGCACCCAAGATAAGGGTAAAGCAGATATAAGCAGATTTTCCCTGATATTCGCTCGTCACAATGCAGGCCGACGGGCTGCCCCAAAAGCCGCTGTATTCAAAGCGCTCGACTTGGCGTTGGATACCTTCGTTATCATCGCCGAAAGCCTCTAAGCCTTCAGGTTGCGCGTATGGTTTTTTGTAATTTTCCATGTAGCGCTCATTGATAGCGTCGTCACCTCGCCCGTAGGCTTCGGCAATCTGCTCCCAAGTGCAATCGTCCCCGACCTCAGGGAGAATGATTTCTAGCCCGGAAATCTCGGCTTTCTTGCGCAGCGAATCAAAATGAAAATCCCGAATCTCCCGCATAGTACGGAATTGCGCCCAGAAGGCTCTGTGCATAACCGCGAGATCTTCCGAGCTGCGAGACGCATTAGCTTTTGCTAACGCCCGATCGAATCTTCCCTTCCAGTCTGGATCGTATTCCGGGTTTAGTATCGGCACGACTATCTCCCTAGACGCTCGATCTTTCTCGCGCGTAGGTCGCCTTCGCGCGCTCAACGCCATCGGCGTCCGTTGGATAGTCAAGCGAGATAAAGCAGTTATACTCAAACACGTCTTGCCGCGTGTCTGCTACGAGTGGATGCAGGCACCAACGAACACGCCGATCAGAGAACAGTCTGCGCATGCACGTAAAATCTTGCACGCTGAGACTGGAAACCGGCAAAGCGTCGTGCACGCCGTCACCGATTTCAATAATTTCAACACCGCGAAATGGTCGAGCGCGTCCCCGCACCTCAAGACGATTTTCAAAGTCGAGGACGACCTCATTGGCCTGCATGGCCCAGCCTTGCATGAATTCAGCAAGCTTCGGAGTCCCGGCCATGAATCTGTCCCGAGTTGGAGTTGTCAGGGTCAGCCACCAGATCGGCTCGGCGATCCGCGGACCGAAACGCCTTTTCACGCCGGAGTAGTTCGGAATCTCTTCCCCGCGACGCACCGGATTTGCCGGTGCTTGGCCCATCGAGTATGATCTGATTCCGTCGAGCGCCCCGTTATCTCCAAAGCTAAAGGAAACGTTAGCCGTTTCGCCCGTGAGCTCCGAATCGGGATGCGAGCCCGTCATTGCAGTATACACGTCGATATCGTAAGGCCCAGGTCCGCGTGAATTGTCCCGATGCATTGAATAGCGGTATCCCGCACGATCTAGCATCGACTTGAACTGGTCGTAGTCGCTCACTCGACGCAGTAGATCAAAGGCAGAGTCGAGGAGCATCTCATCGACGGCACTGGAGTCTTTTGTACGTCTCAGGCGCTCCTGAAGCTCGCTATCGAGGTCGAGGCTCATTGGATCGGCGATCGCCACGCCATATGAGAGTCCTCGTTCGAGGCCCTGTGCGAACGAGTCGAGGTAAAGTACCCACGTCTCATCTTTGGTGGATGTCCGAAGGCTCGTAATATGCTCTGCGTCCGACAAGCCTGCTGGACGTTTCCCGAGCTCCTTCAGACGTGCGGCGAGGCGTTCTTTTCCGATCATGGCGTATTCGCTTCAGGCGGCAGCAAGCTCACGGCTCGCAAGGCCGCGAGCGTTCGCGAAACAGGAACTCGGCGCGCGCGCAACTCTGCTCGTAGCCGTTCGTCCGACGGCTCGTGGGACTCAACGCTAACGAGGTTGTCGAGCTCTTGAAGTAAAGGGCTGGCCGACAACCGCGCCGCGTACGCCAAGAGAGCTTCGATTAGGCGACGTGCGCCCTCGACGGGAATCCGAGCTTCCCCGCTTAACCAGCGCTTCAAGGTCGATCTGGCGTAGTCGGAGTCGGAGTGAATGAGCAGCGCGTATACCGAGGGGAGCCGGCATTCTTTCATGAGGGTCTTGAAGCCCTTCGCGTATTCACGTGAGGCTTCGGATGACATCCTCCGTCCGGATACTCGCGGGCGAGTATCCGCCCCGGGTTCGCCGGGGACGTCGGCCCCATCGGATTTTGACTGTGGCGCACTCATCCGCCGTCCGCCCTTGGAATAAAGCAAATTATGGCTTGTTTGCTCACCATAGTTAGTATCTTGACCTGCGGTTGGCATCAGCCCCGGCCGGTGCCGACCACCCTTTCGTGAGTTATTTTTGGTGATAGCGCGATTGTATCTTAAGGATATCTTTTGTTGCATGATAGGCTATCACCGTGATAGAGTCAAGGGGGCGCTCAACGCTCTTGGAGATTAAATGGCCGATTCAATTCTTGTCCGGTTCGACGATGAGCTTGCCCGGCGACTACGCGAACGGGCCCGGCAGGAAGATAAAAGCATTACTGCCTTCATCAGCAGCGCGGTTGAAGAGCAGCTGGACCAGATCCACCGCGTCGAGGGTGTTGAGGTCGCAGCCAAGCGGTCGATGGGCTACGAGTATCGGCATCTCGGAAATCGGCTCGCCGACGCCCACCGCGCTTTCAAGGAGCAAACAGACCCGTGGGCTGCTTTAGGAGCCCTTATCGATTGTGTTGAGATCGTCTCTGCCGATGATGCGGCAAACCTCGAACACGTAACCTGGCAGCAATTCCGCTATTCCGACGCAAACAATGACGCCGACGATGCTGCAGCTCGTCGTCTATTCGCGGCTGAGCGGGACGAGATCGCACAACGAGATTGGACGTGGTATCTCCGTACGTGCGAATCTGACGATGAAGCTAAGGCGCTTTGGCTTCGCCAGCGCCGTCGCTACGGAATTCCGGTGCCGTCCGAAAAAGAAGTATAGGGCTACCTGAGCTACCCAGGCAGAGCGGTGTAGGTCTCAGTCGCCGGGTCGATCACGCCCAAAACCACAACGTCGGTCTTGACACCGTCGGGCGTTCGCACAAAGGCTATGGCGGTCGCGTGATCGCGTCCCGCTCCCAACGCCCGCCACACGCTCCCGTTTAGGACATCCTCCAAATGCTCGGTCGACGATTCGCTTTGGGACGTACCGTGCGAGCTGTGCGAGCCGCCGCTATTTACCGTAGAGGAACTCCCGTGCGATCGCGATGTACCGTCAGTCCTCGCTCGCCGCAGGACAACCGACTGGCCAATAAGCTCGCGCGCCAAATCACGCGTCTCTTTATCGTCTACCTCAAAGAAGAACTTATTGGCAAAATTTGCAACGATAGCGTTCGCGGCGGCGCGGTCGCCGAGCTGTTTCACTAGCGCGCTGACGCTTGTGATACCGACGCTTGGGCAAAAGTTTGACTCGCGAACGATGTTCCAAGCTTGTACGTGCCCTGGCGCAGCATAATTGGTATATTCGTCGCAAAGCAAAATTACCGGGTCAAGAAAGCCGACGCGATCGGACGCTGTGCGGTCGCGAGCCATCTGAACGATGCGGCGAAACACCATGCGAACGACGGTCGCAACGGCGCGCGGGTGCTCCGCCTCATCGACCTCGATGAGAATCACGTGCCCCTTCTCCAGTAACGCAAGGTCGATGCCGCTTGGATCGCAGAAGGCTTCGCGAAGTGGACCTCGCGCAAATGGTTGAAGTTGCGGGAGGACAGATTGACGCAGCTCCTCGCCAAGCTTCGCATCCTTAACCATAAGGGGGAGAACACGCTCCTTCACCTCGTGCAGCAACTCGCTCAGCGCTTTTGCACGATCCGGGTCTGACTCCCGAAGTTCGGTCGCGAGTTGGAAGCCAAATGCAAAGACCGCGTCCAAACGCCGGCCATCGAGCGAGATGAGTTTAAGGACGGTTGGCAACCCGAGCGATATCTGGAACTCATACGCCTCACCGCCCGGCGTGACATTGCCTTCCTTATCTACATTGGCCGGAACCTGAACCGTCGCCGGCGCGAGAGACTGGGCGATTTCGATGAAGCCTTCCACGAACGCAGAGGGCCCATGACGCCAGAAATCGCTGTGCGATGTACCGAGCCCATCTTGAATCGCGTCACCAATCGACTCATGCGTCATGCCGGCCGTGATATCGATATGCTCGCGATCAGCACCGATACCAACAACGTGAATCTGCTCGCGGTGGCGGATTGCGCGCGCAATTGTCAGGCAATCTTGCGTAGCGCGCCGTTTCGTAACGAATACCAGAGCTCCAGCCTGCGGCGAAGAGGCTAGCCCCCAACATAAATCGGGATAGATCTTCGATCGCGTCTTCGATGACCCGGGGGCACCGATGGCGATCGTCCCGCGCCTGGCGCTGTGCTCTCCATAGAGCAAGACTTCTCCGCGAAGCGGCGCGCCAGTGAGGAGGTTACGCTCCTCAAACATGCCCCGCGCCGTACCTCCAGACAGCGTTAGCTCGCCCTTCAACGCACGGCACCGCGTACTATTCCGGCTGGCAACTCTGACGGCTGCGGCCGACGTCGTCAACCCGTTGAGCACCGCCTTAACCGCGCCAACCGCGCCCGTTCCTAGCCCGAACGCCGCCGCAGCGCAGATCACGAACGTCGATGCAAGGTCAAACGATGGCACGATGTTCTCAATCCACGCCGTCACCTGTGGAAGATTCGCTGCGACCATCAACGCGATACCGCTCGCACAGCGCAGCGGACTCGTTGGTATCTTCAGTGCTGGCAGGCCGAGCCCACGTAAAATGAGGTGTACCGCGGTAAACGAGTTTGCGAGAGTCAAGACCAACCCCCAGAGCCAAAACGTTGTAGCGGGATCGAAACCATGGCCACCGCGTAGCACCGACATTACCGCAGCTACGGCGTAGCGAAGCGTGAACACCCCCGCGATGATTGCTCCGGCTGGATCAACGACCTGAAGAGCAAGCGAGAGAAATTTCGCTTCCCGCTCTTGAACGAGGACGGATGCGGTCATTGGTGACTCCGATCGTAAAGACGTGCGTCATGAAAACCGGCGCGATAGCCGAGGTCTTGGCCGTAGGTGACCGCGACGTGGTACGTCCCCCATATCGAGAGACAGCCGCTTACGACGCCGAGCGAGAACGCGAAAATCATCGATGCGGCCGGGGCCGCGGCACGCCGGCGCATGAAATCCCGAATGGCCGTTTCCAGCGCGCGCATCGCGCGGACCGCGTCGCGCTCGACTTCGCGGACCGCGTTCGCGACGGCCTCGGTTACGCGCTCGTTGTTCGCGACCTGTGTTCCGATGGCGATCGCCGTGCGTTCTGCAAGCGCATCATCTCTGGTTTTCGATACTGAATCGCTTGCGCTAGCGCGTACGATCCGCGCTGCTGCCTCGGAGGCGGTAAGCTTAAGTTCCGCCGTGCAGCGGTTTGCCTCTTGAGCAGCGCGCCGCACTTCACTAAGCAGTAGCCACGTTGGATCGTTCTCTGGGATGCCGGTCTCCTCGGCGGAACGCCTCGCAGCGAGCTCGTCTTCAGGTGAGAGCGACGCGAGATAGCGCTCCCGCGCATTTGCTCCTGCGCTCTTACTCATGACGCCGCCTTGCGCAGCGGGATCGCCCCCGCTAGATCGAGCGATGAACCACGGAACGCCTCCGCCGCCGATGCGAGGTACATCTTTGCGCGGGCAGCGCCGAGGCGCCCAAGACGCTCGACGCCGGAACTGCCCGATGCACTGATAAACCTAAGCTGCTCCGCATCGAGCTGCGCGAGAAGACGTGGGGCAAGACACGGCAGAAAAATCGTCTCGGCACCGACGCGCTCCGCAAGTGCAGCCGTCGCCCCATAGCGACGTCGACCAGAGTCGTCGTCAATGCCGTCGTAGATTACGAAATCGTCGGCTGCACCGAAGCGCCCGTTCTTCACGATGACGACACGTGCGCTCGTCCCCGCAAAGGCGTTCAGCGTTACTTGGGCCGTTACGGTCTCGGCAATCATGACGCCGATCGGATTGATAACTACGAACTCGCGACCCGCGTCCGTAACGGCACTTACCAGCGCGCCGACATTGTCGTCGCCGAAGGTGCGAAGCAAGTCATCGATGCGTCCGCCTGGCACGTCGACGAGCACGTCGTCGACCTCCTCGCGATAGCAGTCGTCCAGCCAGGACGACGAGCTGTGCCCACTATTGAGGTCAAAGGTCTTGATAGCGTCATCGTAGATCGCGAACGTACCTGTCGCGGCGTCCAGGTCCCAGGCCGATACGGCGCGATTGTTCATCGGTAGCAAGTCGTATAGCAGCTTGGCGAGATACGTTTTTCCGACGCCGCCTTTCGGTGCGGTCGTGAAGATAGCGCGGCGGGATTTCATAGCTTCAACCCCTTGGCGCCGAAGCGCGAGTCAGTCCCGCTTTCGGCAAGCGCCAGTCGCGGAGTTGCCGCTGGCACGGTCTGCAACGTCGGGTTGCCGCCTCTGCGGGCAGCCCGCTCTCGGCGCTTTCCCTTCGGGATGCAGATCGACCGCAAGAGGTCTGCGCTTACCTTTTCGCCGGTCGAGGAAATCTCGCGCGCGATGGCACGCCAGGAGTGACCGCGCGCATGCAATGCGAGAAGCCGCTCGCGCGCCGACGCAAGGCGTTCGCGTTTGTCGCTGAAGCGCTTTTGCGGGGCAAGCATTTCGAGCCGGTCTAATATGGACTGAAGTTGCGAATCCGTCATGTTTTACCGCCGTCGGTTTACTGTTGCGTTGTAAAGTTGTGCGGTTATCGAGCCGCACAACCGCAATGCTAGCAGAAGTGCATTTTCGATGCGTCTCGATCGGCACACGATGGTCGAGCCACACTGGCCCACTTCGCGTGCACTACGCGAGACGCACGCCGCGGCGGCACTATGCAATAATCCAGGGCACATGCAGCGACCACTTCAGATAAGGATGCAGGATGGTGCCCAAGGGCAAAACGGGATCGAAGAAACGCGGGGGTAACGGCAATCGTCACGGCGGCCGCGTTGTGCTATCGCTCGACGTAGACGCACGCGTACGGGGAGCGCTAAGGGAACGCGCCGCCACCGCCGGTCTCTCGATGGCAGAGTATCTCGGTAACGCACTAGCGCAACCCGAGCGAACTTACGCGACTGCTGCCGTCGAGATCGCGCAACCGCTGGCGCAAGTCTCCTATCGTATCGCTCAGGCTGCTGATGCTCTTAAGCGAGGCGATGTTAGCGCCGCCACATCCGAACTCGACGCGGCGCGACGAATCGCTTCCGATGCGCTGGTCCCGCTGCGCCGCCAGCACGACGAAGAGGTTCGAACAAACGACCGGCGCCGCGGCGGAGGCTGGAGCGGCTAGATGGTCGGAAAGTTGTGTGCGGCACCGGCCCGCGGCGGAAGCGCGTCTGGTCTCATCGAGTATCTCGTTGGTTATGCGATTAGCGAAAAGGGCGCGACGCGAGAGGAGATCTCCGACGCGCTCGATGCCGTTTACATCGAAGCCGAGGCGCGCGCCGACCTCGGTATCGACGTAATCTGGAGCCCGGAGGCCGGTGGCGGCACGCGACCGTCATCGGTGCTCGTGCGGAACTGCGCAGCATTTTCGACCGCAAGTTTGGAGATCGATGCGGACGCGGCGCGCAATCCCGGCGTTCGAACGGGCGCCATGCATTTTGTCTGGTCGTGGAACGCGCAAGAGAGCGGCAAGCTTTCCGACGAACAGGTTCACACGTACGTCGGCGGGGTGTTGGCCAAGCTCAATCTCGGCCACCATCGCTCGGTCTCGGTCGTTCATCGCGACACGGACAATCTCCACGTACACGTCGCTGTCGGCAGTGTCGATCCGCGGCTTGGTTTAGCATACGATCGAACCGGATTGCATCGACGTATGGCCTGGGCGGAGCGCGAAGTGGAAATCGACCACGAACTCGACCACGACCACGGGTTAG
The DNA here is from genome assembly GCA_963703325.1 of Vulcanimicrobiota bacterium. Classification (GTDB taxonomy): domain Bacteria; phylum Vulcanimicrobiota; class Vulcanimicrobiia; order Vulcanimicrobiales; family Vulcanimicrobiaceae; genus Aquilonibacter. The sequence continues at coordinate 617,095 of OY969805.1, forward strand.
CGGTCGTGCAAGACGCCGGGCTCGAGACGGCGCACGTGCGATGGGCCGACGTACATGAGTTGGCGGCCTGGCGCGCTGAACGCAAAGAGGAACGCCTCGTCCGACAGGAGCGCCGTTCATTCGAAGGCTATCGCCTGCGAGACGGTACGTTCGAGCGCTACGTCGATACGACGGTGGGCCCGCGTTTGCAGGTCGCGCTGGATCTATCACGACAACGTGGCCGGGTTCCGGATTGGGCAACACTGCACGCCGTCGCTGCCCGTTATGGTTGCGCGATCGACGACGACGCGCAGGGCCAGGTGATGGTGCACGACGTTGGCGTCGGCGAGCTGCGGCTTACGCACGACTTAGAACGGCGAGCACTCCGCAGGCAGCTTGTGGCGGAGGGAATCGAGGCTGGCGAGATTGACCAACGTATTGCCGACCTGCGTTCCGAGCACATCAAAGTAGAAACAAGTGAACGCCTGAGCAAACGGCAAGTGGGTGCCACGGTGGCGCTGCGCGCGGTGTTGCGCGACGACCTTAGAGACATGCCGCGATTTCAGAGCATCGATGAGGCCGAGCGCGACGTCGTTGAGAGCATTTTCCGCGATCCCGGAATTGTTCTCCGTGACGTAACGGCGCAAAGCAGTACGTTTGCGCGCGAGGACGTTGACCTGTGGCTGGCATCGCGGTTCTCAGACCCGTCTGAGATCGAGCGCCTCGGCGATCGCGTCGTTCGCCACGAATCTGTTCGTATGCTATCGGCGGACACCGCGCAGCCATTGATGACAACGACCGAGGTCTTGGCAATCGAGGACCGTCTCGATAGCGACGCGCGCGTTCTGGCTGCGACTGGCTCCGGCATTACGACCGGCGACATCGATCGCGCGATCATTGAGTACGAGACGCAAGAATCCGCGAAGCGCGGGGGGCGATTCGAGCTATCGACGGAGCAGCGCGCCGCGCTGGAGGCGCTGGCCCAAGGCTCACTGGTTGTAATGGACGGTTTGCCCGGCGTTGGGAAGACGACGATTCAGGGTGCGGTGCAAGTCCTTGGTGAGCAAACGCGCAGGGAGGTCGTCGGACTCACGCTCTCGCAAGCGGCGGCCGAACGCCTTGAATCCGAAGCTGGCTTCAAGTGCGTCAATACCGCGCGCGCCCGAATCCTGGAAGAGGGGCGAATTCCCGTTATCCCACATGGCGGAATCGTCGTCGTCGATGAGGCCGCAATGGTCGACTCGCGAGCGAACGGCCGCATTCTGCAACTTGCTCGCGAACGCGGTTGCCTCGTTCTCGAAATTGGCGACGTGCGGCAGCTTCAGCCCATCGACTTTGGCGCATCCTTTCGGATCGTTCGTGAGGCCGCTCAGGAAGCCGGCACTTACAGTGAGCTGCGCGATATCCAACGACAACGACGCGACTGGCATAAAGACGCCGTTGTCACGCTCGCTGATGCGATCGTCGAGCGTAACGAGACCAAACGGTTAGCTCTTGTCCGCGAATCCCTCGCGTCTCTTGATGAACATGGCGCGATCGCGTGGGTCTCCGACCGTGACGAAGCCATTGATGCAGCGGTTACCTTGGCGCGGCGTCACCAGGACGACGGCAAAGATACGATCACGCTTGCCTCCGATAAGGACAGTGTTCGACATCTTTCGGAAGAGTATCGCCGAAGAGATGGACGGCAGGGAGTCGGGCTACGCTACGTGACCACGGGCGGTACGCGCGAGATTACGCCTGGCGATAGGCTGATGTTCCTTGAGAACAGCGCGGGAAAGGGCGGTCTCGGAGTCCGCAACGGCGATCGCGGCGAAGTGATAGAGATAAAGCGGGACCGTATTACCGTGCGCATCAACGGCGATAATCATCGCGTCGTTTCCTTCATGCCCAGCGCCTATCGCGCATTCGACTACGCTGATGCGAGCACGGTTCACAAAGCCCAGGGAGCCAGTGTGGACGCGGCGGTTTCTATAGTCGATCGCAGCGCTTCGGCCGAGTTGCTATTCGTGGCTGCGAGCCGCTCGAAGACCGCGCTGGACATCGTCGTCCCGCGTAGCGCCTTCGGAAACATCGAAGATCTTGCAGAGCATATTTCGGAACGTATTTCTCTCAAAACCACAACCCGAACCTACGATGAACTCTTGGACCGCACGGGCGGCAAGGAGACGATCCGGGTGCGCAACATCGAGGCGCAGCGAGAAGCCGCGCCGCTGCGCCGGGTCTACGAATTCGAAATTGTTGAACCGTTGAGAGCGGTGTTGAAAGATCGTGTGGACGAGGTCCGGACAAGATACCGGGAACGAAAGCACGAGATCGGCGGCTCCCACTTTTCTATCGAAGAACGCCTCGACGCGAACCGCGAAGCGCTGCGCTCGATGCGACGGGCTGTCGCGTCTATTTATAGGGAGCTGCGGCCGCAACCATTCGGTGAGTGGATCCAAGAGCGCGAAGAGCTACGGGAGCGAATGAGAGAGTCCGGTATGGGCCGTTCTGCCGAACAACATCGGAATCAGCAGCAGCATCGTGAGCGATCAAAAGAACGTTTCGAGGGCCCATTCTCCCGCGCGGAACAGATCACGAAAAGAGAGCAAGAAATAGAGCGATAGCGTCTGCACCCTTCGACTTGGCAATCGCTCTAAGCCGCCTCCCCCAGAGCAACGGGAATTTCCCAGGCGTTCTTACCATCGCTATGCAGCTTTCGTCCGATCGTCACAATTACGTGGACATCCTCAGCACTGAAGCATTCGAGCTGGAGCGCAGCCCGGTAACGGTCCCAGAGATCCCCAAAGTTTCCGGATTCATTGAGGGCTAATTCAAACGCGCGCCGACACCTCGCGCGGATTGCCTGTTCGGCACCATGCTCGTAAATGCGCTTGAGTCGGTGCTCGATCGGCTGTGACCACGCCCTTGCATCGGGCGCGCTGTCCTGCGGCCTCTTGTTCCAATCCAGACTTGCCGGCCTAGCAATACCGTCAAAGAACTTCGGGTAGTTCTCGCCAAGGGTCTGTGTGTATCTGATGCCTGCGGCAAGGTCGGCCGCAAGCTGCAAGCGGACGGTGTAGGCGTACGCGCCGAACAGCAAGATCGTTACCAGTAGGCTTTCACCGTCGCGGAAGCATGTGATTTCATGGCGCGGCGGCCACTCTTCCGGGAAGACGTCCTCATCCAGAAACGGCGTCCGTATCATATCGCCGGTCGGCTTCCTCTCGCCTGAAACGAAGGGCAGCAGCGCCTGCGCGTCTTCGATATTCACGTCCGTGACAAAGCCTGCCACGAAATGCAGCGCCATCTTCAGCAAACCTGATGTGATCGTATCATCTGAAGTCACGCCGAATCGCGCTTCAGGAATAGTGATCTTTGCAATGATGTGCCGCTGTCCGCCTTCCGAAAAGGCATTTTTTGGCAGCGAGTCCAGCCGCGAAAGATCGCCTTCCGCAAAGGCGATGCGGCCAGACGCGTCGCGGCGCTTCACGTCGAGCGATCGCTGTTTCGCGAAACCCTCGGCGACAATGATGATGGAGTCGCCCTTGGCGTCTGTGGCGGTGAACTCTGCACCGGCGCCTCCTCGTTGGCGCGGCGCCTGGAGCATCGTAACGAGCGGAGCGAAATTCTTGCTCAGCGGCTGATCGGCGCCGACGTTCGCAACACTGTTGTGTGTGGAGCACAAAATCGGTGCCCATAGCCGGCCGCCTATGGCCTCCGGGAGAACGTGCTCCTCGGTATCCGGCGCATTCGCGCAGTACAGGCAATGGCGCGGGCTGCGTCGATACTCATCGATCTTCGCTCCCGACGTTATCTGATGGTGATCCATTTTTGGGTCCCGAACAGGCAGCCGATGAGCGGCGTATCCGCCGCTTAGGTCCGCCTTAGGTCTTTTCCCTTCCCGCTTTATTTGCGCCGCCGCCGGTGCGATCGGTCCTCTTCCTCATGCCGTTAACGACTTGCAACGCGTTGGTTATCTCGGCCGGCTTTTGGCCCCGCTCGATCGCTGAGTAATAGCTCTGCGAAACCTTGAATTTATGCGCGACCTCTTCCTGAGTAAGCCGCTTTTGTAATCGAAGTGATCGAAGATCCGTTGCCCGTTTGCTCACGTAGTTTTCTCCTTTGACCGACCGCTGGTTCGATCAAAATACAAAATACTACAAAATGCTGGAGAATGCAAGACTCCTCACGGAGAGCCCGTGGGATAAGGTCCTGAGGTGCGGAGCTAGCAGGCCTTTAGGCCTACCCGCCCCTGGGCCGGGAGGCGGTGGATGCGATCGCGCTGGAAGAAGCCGAAGTGCCAATAGCTATTGAAACGCTTGCCAGCGCATCTCGACGCGCGTTCCAGCTTGATAGGAAACTCGATGGGAACGCAACATACGTCGGCGCCGCTCTTCCATTGGCAGGCGCCGTCGTCGTTACGCTCGGCAGTTCCGGAGTCAGCGCTTCAATCACTGATACAAGCCATTGGGAGTCGCGCGTACTGCAGACCTTGCCGAAAGGGGAGGTTATTGAGCCGGGTCAGCTCTTTAGGGACGTCGCGCCGGGGTGGCTGATCGGACGCGAAGGCTACGGCACCATCGAGCCCGCCGACGGCGGTTGGGCTGCCTCCGACGTGTTGTACGTCAGCAAGACTTCGCACTATGGCGATGGGAAGTCTGAAGAAATCTACCACTTCACCGTTGGCAAGCTTACGATTTATGGTCCCGCCAAGAAATCTCCGGCCGCCGCAGTTAGATGCATCTACGCACGCACGGCCTTCGCCATTGCTGATCAGGTTTTCAATTACCCGCTTCTGGCATTCCCGTTGTCAGCCAACGATGTTCCCCTTGACGAAGAGCGCACCGCTGTCGCCTTCGGGTGGGTACCGGACGATGCGCAAGCCGACGCCATCTGGCACGCCATCAATTTCCTCGCCGGGAACACCGTGCGCTGTCTCGCGACGGAGTTCTTTAACGAAGCTGGGGAACTTATACGCACGGAGTACCAACCATCAAGCGCCGACGATTCGCGACGGGTGTTCTTTCACCGGATCTTTGAGGCATATGGGCGCCTTGCCCCTGGTGGGTTTGCGACCTTGGCCGAGGGGTTTTATCGTCTCTTGGAGCGCGATTTCCCGATCGACGTCGTCCTGCACCATCTGCATGCGGCCGCTGGAACGCCTTGGGACATCGAGGCACAGCATCTTGTACTCGGGATTCATACAGCGATCGAAGCGTGGAATCGACTCTTCGGGCTGAGTGTATGGATCGACGATCGGATCTGGGACCGATTTGCGACAGCGATTCGCAAGGACTACATCCCTGAATACCTCTACCTTTGCCTAGGTGAGGAGATGCGCTCAAACCTGCGTGATCGCATTGTTCATGCAAACGACACAACGATGGCGTGGCGGCAGGCTCAGCTGTTCTCAAAGCTCGCGATCGATGTGAGCGATCCGGATAGCACAAGAGCGCTCGCGCTGCGAAACCAACTCTTGCACAACGGCTACTTCGTTCGTCGCTGGCGTCAGCTAAACCAGGAGGACCGCCAGCAGCGCTGTCACGATATCGAGCGGCTGCGTCGTTTGGTACTCCTTATCGTCTTTCGCCTCGTAGGTTATACCGGTGACTTTACGAGTCCCATAACCTTCCACCGCGAACACGTCGAAGCGGCGCCTTTGCCGGAGCAGATCGCGCGACACGCCGGCGAACCTAAATTTCATTGATTCGCACTTCGAGCGCAGCGATACGGTCGCAAATCTCTTCGAACGACGGAATCTCACCGAACAGCATCGGTTGCATCTGCTGGTAATCTGCCGCAACGGCCTCGCGGCGAAACGGCGGGAACATCAATCTCAACGAGCCTGGTTTAGCGAGATCGTAACGTGCCCTTGGTGAAGCAAAAAATACGCTCTTGAACCGCGCGACCGCAGACAGTAGGTCCGTGTTAGCGATCGCCGCAGTGCCGATCTCGGAACGCGACATCAGAGCTAGATCGTAGTAGTGACGTGAGTACCGCGCTGGAAAGGGTATGTGCTCATCGCGGTGCGCGATTTCGTGAAGTAGCGTCGCCTTTTCCCAGAAGGTACGCTGCGGATCAAGCACGTGGACCTTCACTGAGCCAGTCACCGCTTCGAGAGCTTCTACCACGTAGGGTCGTATGTCAACGTCATTCGCCGGCCAGCTATCAGCGTGCCCGAACTCGATGAGAACGTCCGGCTTCACGTACCCAATCTCGCCACGTTCTTTAGTGGGATAACGAAACCGCAAACTTCCCGGCTCGCCGTCTTCAAGTGTCCAGTCGGCGGCAAGCTCCGACGATATACGTGCGCGCAGCGCGGGCAAAAGAGTATCGGTCGCATAGCTGCGCACCTTCTCGCGAATCTCTTCGATTCTACGTTTCGTTTCCTTCGCGGAACCTGCCTCATAAAAGTACGCGTCGTCACCGAAGCCGAGCGTTGCGCGGCTGATCGAAGCATCGATGTCTTCCGAAAAGCGTTCTATAGCGCTGTAGCCTTTCGAAAGCGACGTTCCGCCCTTGAACGTGAACGGCCCGAGTTGCGCAGACAACGCGAAAAGATGTTCGAGCAGCCAGACGACCCAGAAGTCCTTTTCGATGATAAGTTCGCTTACACCGAAACTCGTCGCTGCTTCAACGATATACTCGGACCGCTCGGAAAGCGTGAGCCGCGCTAGGTCCTGGAATATCATTCCGCAACGACCTGGCGCAGATGACGTTGCATCCAGACCGGAGCGTCGCCGACGTGTTTGCTTAGGGTTGCGCGGTCGTCTTCGTTGATGACGTTGCGAAGGGTCCTGATCGTGTCTTCGGTTACTCGCTCGCGCCCGAGCGCGCTCAGCGCTTCTATAACAAGCGGCACGATGCGCGCGCGCGAGCGGAATCGCCGCGCCGGGGCGTGCTTCAGCTGAATCTGACGTTTACCGACCGAGATCGTCCGCGTTGGACCGGCCGTCTTAAATTCAAGCTTCGCCGGTACTTGCTCGGACAAGTGGAGCGCGTTTAGGGCCAGCGCGCCGCTCGGAACCACGGGCATGCCGATGCTCCGCTCGACGGCGGCGGCGATGTCCTCGGTGTAGGGCGACAGAGGCCCGAGCTCCGGGTGCATCTTTGGCCGGCTAAAGAGGCCCCGGCTAATGCGCTGGAGTTCGCCGCTGCGAACCATGCGAGAGACGACCTGATCGACCAGGTCCCGAGAGGCCCCGGGCGTACTGTTGAGGATGTCACTGGTGGTGAAGACCCGTTCCGGGGAGACCCGGATGGCCTGGCGGACCGCCTCCGAGGTCGAATCTGTAGGCATCTGTCAGAAAATATAGCTGTTTTTCTGACAGATGGCAAGGGGATATCTGTCAGAAAAAGCCAAGATTTTTCTGACATCTCAACCCGGCCGTCAAGGAGCTTGAAGGATTGGACGATCTCGACGCGCTGTTCGAGCATCTTACGAACAAGCCGAAGAAGCCTCTGCGCCCGACGATTAGCGACGGGACGATCGTCCAATTCCGAAACGTCGCATCCAGTCTTGTTCTGCGCGAGATCGACGACGCGTTCGGCGCCGCGGGAATTCCCCTCGGGAAAGCGGAGAACGCGCAGTTCCAAGGCCAACGCCGAACGCGCTTTATGGACTATATGGCTTCGGTCGATCAAACGAACGCCGCGAACGTTTCTCGACTGCTTGTTGCATTGGCACACATAATGACGACGCTCGGTCAGCAACACCGCGCTACCGACGCTCCCAATCCGCTAAATCCGCTTGTTGTGAATCTCCATCGCGATGGGTTCGAATGGGATGGGGTGCGCATTACCGAGACTACTGGCGCGTTGGTTTCCGGCGCTGTGGCGGTTACGCGAGAACTCGACCTAAAGGGGCTACACGACAGAATCCACGCGGCTGAAAAGAAAGTGGGATCTGATCCCGATGGCGCGATCGGCGATGCGAAAGAACTGCTCGAATCCGTCTTTCGCACCGTTGCCCAGCATCACGGAATCGCAATCGCAAGCGACGCGGACGTCACCGAGATGTTCAAGGCAATCCGCGACGTGCTTGTAGTCGTTCCGTCAGGCGTCACGGATCCCGAGAAAGCAGACGTGATTCTGCGGCGCTTGCTCGGCAATTTATCGGGCCTTTCCGGAACTATGGCAGAGCTGAGAAACGCCTACGGCTCCGGTCACGGAAAAGCCGACGGTTTTGTGGGCCTGGAGCGGAAACATGCGCGACTAGCCGTGACGACTGCTGGCGCGATCGCCGCCTTCGTCCTCGAATGCGATCCTAAGGCCGGCGCCTGATTGTGGTGAGCCAAAGGTCCCGCCGCTAGTGCAGCCGCGTTACGGAAGTAAGGTCGTCTGCCCGGCGGCTGAGAATATCGCCCCACATGCCCGGCACGCAAAATACGGCATCTTGCCAAGACGCCCTAATGCCATGCCCGGTCCGCCGCAAGCAGGACAGGATTCGTGCTCTTCTGATGTATCGTTCACGCGCTTTCGATCACGACGAGTCGAGCCAATGACAAGGGGTTGCGCGAAAAATGGATGATCGGTTTTTTACCGAGCCGATTCTCAACTCGCCGTATGAGTATCCGAGCCGGCATTGGGAACTCGACGAGGATGGTCAGCCGACGCAGCGGATCGCCGAAGGTCGCCGCAAGGTAAGCTTCATCACCCCGATTCCCAAAACGAAGAAACAGAAAAAAGCTGCCGGGCAAGGCGCCTTCGTGTTTGATGAGGGCAAGGGCCTCTCGGACGAAAAGCAGCAGTACGACCCCACATCGATTGTTAACCAGATTCGTCAACGCGTCGACGAATGGCGCGTACGACCAAATCCAGCCGATTGGGGCGTGACGCCCGAAACAGCACGCCTCCTTCAACACTGGCGCAGCTATCGATTTAGTGGTGCGCGACCTTTTTTCTGTCAGATCGAAGCGATCGAGACGGCAATTTGGCTGACCGAGGTCGCTCCCCACGAAGGTGCTCGAAGTAAGACGTTCTTAGAACACCTCGCTAACGCCAACGGTGAGGCAAACCCCGAGCTTATGCGAATGGCGCTCAAGCTCGCAACGGGCGCCGGCAAAACGACGGTTATGGCAATGCTGATCGCGTGGCAGACGATCAATGCGGTCCGTCACCCACAGAGTAAGCGCTTCACCCGCGGTTTCCTCGTCGTCGCGCCCGGCCTTACCATCAAAGATCGCCTGCGCGTGTTGCAGCCCAACGATTTGGAAAATTATTACTCCACGCGCGAGCTCGTTCCGACCGATCTGCGCGAAGAAATCAATCGAGCGAAGATCGTCATCACGAACTACCACGCATTTAAGCTGCGCGAGCGCATCGATCTTTCAAAGGGAGGGAGATCGCTACTTCAAGGTCACGGGGATCCCCTCAATACGCTTGAGACGGACGGGCAAATGCTGCAGCGCGTGATGCCTGAACTTATGGGCATCAAGAACATTCTCGTCCTGAACGATGAGGCGCATCATTGTTATCGCGAGAAGCCGGGCGCAATCGATGATGAGCTAAAAGGCGACGAGAAAAAAGAGGCCGAGAAGAATACTGAGGCCGCGCGCGTGTGGATTTCGGGCCTCGAAGCAGTGAACCGCAAGCTGGGCGTGTCGCAAGTTATTGATCTATCGGCGACGCCGTTCTTCTTGAGTGGCTCCGGCTATGCCGAAGGGACGTTATTCCCGTGGACCGTCAGCGACTTCTCGCTCATGGACGCGATCGAGTGCGGTATCGTGAAGTTGCCGCGCGTTCCGATCTCCGACAACATTCCGGGAGCCGACGTACCGATGTTCCGCAATCTGTGGGAACACATTGGCAAGAAGATGCCAAAGAAGGGGCGCGGTAAAGGCGGCGATCTTGATCCGCTAAACCTGCCCCCACAGTTGCAAACGGCGCTGCTCGCGCTCTATGGTCACTACGAAAAGACTTACGACTTGTGGGTGAAAGCGGGTATTAGGATTCCGCCGTGCTTCATCATCGTGTGTAACAACACGGCAACGTCAAAGCTTGTTTACGATTATGTTTCAGGTTTCAGCCGCGACAATGAGGATGGTTCAACGACGTTCGAAAACGGGCGCCTGGCACTATTTCGGAATTTCGACGAGCACGGCAATCCATTCGGGCGCCCGAACACGCTCCTGATCGACAGTGAGCAACTTGAATCCGGAGAGGCTCTCGATGCGAACTTCCGATCTCTTGCAGCGCCGGAGATCGAGCGGTTCCGCCGCGAGATATTTGAGCGCGGCGGAAGAGCTGCCGAGGAGCTTCGCTCAGGTAAAGAACTCGACGACGTCGCCTTGTTGCGCGAAGTCATGAACACTGTCGGAAAACCGGACCAACTCGGAGCATCGATCCGATGCGTGGTCTCCGTTTCGATGTTAACGGAAGGTTGGGACGCAAACACGGTCACGCACGTCCTCGGAGTTCGAGCATTCGGAACCCAGCTGCTATGCGAGCAAGTCATCGGCCGCGCGTTGCGCCGGCAGTCGTACGATCTAAACGATGCCGGGCTCTTTAATGTGGAGTATGCTGACGTACTGGGGATCCCGTTCGACTTTACGGCAAAGCCAGTTATATCGCTGCCGCAGCCACCGAGAGAAACGGTGCAGGTGAAGGCAGTGCGGCCCGATCGCGATGCTTTGGAAATTCGTTTTCCTCGCGTCGAGGGCTACCGAGTTGAGCTTCCGACGGAACGTCTTTCTGCTGATTTCAATGCGGACTCAACGCTAAGACTTACGCCAGATCTCGTTGGCGCGACCGAAACACAAAATTCGGGGATCATCGGAGAGCAGGCCGACCTGAACCTTGTTTACACCGGCGAGGTTCGACCGTCACAAGTGTTATATGAGCTGACGTCTCATCTGGTGCTGCACAAATGGCGCGATCCCGGCGAAGATGCCAAACTGCACCTGTTCGGCCAGCTCAAACGCATAACGAAACAATGGCTCGATACCTACTTGCTCTGTGAGGGTGGCACGTATCCAGCTCAGCTTCGCTACAAGACGCTCGCCGATATGGCGTGCGAAAAAATCAGCGCAGCCATCACGCGCAAGTTCGTCGGCGAGCGACCGATCAAAGCGGTACTGGACCCGTATAACGCAAGCGGCTCGACGGCAAACGTGAACTTCTACACCTCGAAGCGGCGCTGGGAGACGGACGCGCGTCGCTGTCAGCTGAATTGGGCCGTGCTCGACAGCGACTGGGAGGCCGAGTTATGTCGAGTCGTAGAGAAACATCCGCGCGTCCGCTCCTACGTAAAAAACCAAAGCATGGGATTCGAAGTGCCATACCGCTACGGCTCGGAGATGCGCCGCTACATCCCCGACTTCATCGTTCGCATCAATGACGGGCAGGGGGATGACGATTTGTTGAATCTCGTTGTCGAAATCAAAGGCTACCGCGGCGAGGATGCTAAGGAGAAAAAGAGCACGATGGAAACGTACTGGATTCCCGGCGTTAACAACCTCGGCACGTACGGACGTTGGGCCTTCGCTGAATTCACAGAGGTATTCAAAATCGACTCGGAATTCAGTGCCTTGATCGACTCCATGCACTCGAAGGCCACGGTGTAACGCAGAGCATGGCAAAAAAGCAGCCGATCACCAAGAACGTCGACGCCCTTAAGCATGACGAGGCCACGCGCAAGAACATCCCGACCGTTGAGTACGAATCGCTAGTCCAGACTCGCGAAAAAGCCCCTATCCAAGTCACCTACGATCGGCGTAACCGTGACCTCGATCCGCAACTCGTCTGGCGCGGCAAAGACGAGCAAGATTGGTCGGATCTCGCCGTAACTGCGGCCCCGCTCTACATTCAGGAGAAGGTGCACCCGAAGGCATTGATTGACGATTTGCTGCGGGAGACACGCGAACGAGAACACGCTGCTGGCCAGATCATGCCAGATCTTTTTTCGGACTTTAACGGCATACCCAAGGGCGTCGACAAGACCGAATTTTATCAACACGACCAGAACTGGTCGAACCGAATGATTCTCGGTGACTCGCTGCAGGTGATGGCCAGCCTAGCCGAGCGCGAAGGCCTACGCGGCAAGGTGCAATGCATCTACTTCGATCCACCGTACGGCATCAAGTTCAACAGTAATTTCCAATGGAGTACTACGGACAAGGGTGGGACAGGGAACGACTCCGCCGAGAAGATCAGCAGAGAGCCGGAACAAGTTAAGGCGTTTCGCGATACTTGGCGCGATGGCATCCATACATACCTCACATATCTTCGAGATCGCCTGACTGTTGCGCGGGATCTTCTCACGGAAAGCGGCTCGATCTTTGTCCAAATTGGCGGTGATAACGTGCACCGCGTCCGCGCAATCCTCGACGAAGTATTCGGCGATGAATGCTGTGTTTGTGAAATAGTTGCGAAAAAGAAAGGTGCCCAAAAAAGCGCGCTCATCGATCCAGTAAATGACTATATCTTATGGTACTCACGACGGCCTCGTGCGGAAAAGATCGTGAAATTCAGAACCCTCTTTGAAGAGCGGGCGCTCGACTACGAGACCGTCGATTATTTTTCGAAGTTGGAACTGCCGGATGGGCGCATCATCAACCTAAAAAACCCTGATGAAGTTGGTTCGGACGTCGACTATCGCCTATTTCCCAAGCTGTTAGAAGTGGATTTCCCCGGTGGACGACTGCTGCGCCAGTGGCCGATTTCAAACGGTGGCTTCCGTGAGAACCAGATGGACCCCGTTAGCTTTTTTGGTAAAGACTTCTCGCCGCCAAAGAATCGCTGTTGGAGTCATACCTCACGCCCAAACGGAGACGCTTTAACTGGAATGCAGCGCGTGAAAGCGGCAGGCCGATTAATGGCATCCGGGACGAGTCTTGATTTCAAGCGTTACTACGACGACTTTCCGTTTAAAAATATTGCAAATTGGTGGGATGGCTTCCGTGGCGCGCTCAAGCAGATTTATGTCGTCCAGACCAACGAGCGCCTCGTAGAGCGCTGCATTCTCATGGCAACTGATCCCGGCGACCTCGTTTTGGACCCTACATGCGGTTCGGGAACGACGGCGTTTGTTTCCGAGCAATGGGGACGCAGGTGGATTACAATCGATACATCGCGCGTCGCTCTGGCCTTAGCACGCGGAAGACTAATGGCGGGCCGCTTCCCGCATTATCTATTGAGCGATTCAAGACAGGGTCAGGAAAAGGACGCCGAGCTGAGGCACTCGGTTCCGAAGGACGAGCCGGTTGGCAATAATATTGCGCTTGGTTTTGTGTACCGGCGGCAACCCTACGTTACGTCCGGCTCCATCGCAAACAACACCGAGATCGATGTTATTGTGCAACAGTGGGAGCACTCGATAAATGCGAGCCTTCATGATCTCAATTCAGCGCTCGGCACGTCTCTTGAAGAGTGGGAAGTGCCAGTGGTCGCGCCCGACAATTGGCCGCAGACGGCAAAAGTTAAGCACTCGAACTTCTCACAACGGATAGCGGCTAGACAAAAGGCATTTAATGCCTCCATCGCTGCGAAAGCCGACATTGAGTATCTTTATGATAAGCCTTACAGCGATCCTCGAACTGTGCGGGTGTCGGGGCCGTTCACGGTGGAGAGTCTCAGCCCATATCGCGTACTCGGCGTGGATGAGAATGATGGGCTGATTGATCCCTTTGATCAGCAAAATGAACGGAGCGCGCTACAAACGTTCGTAGAGATTATTCTCGAGAGCCTCAAAACCGCCGGGGTCCAACAGGCGCACAAGAATGACAAGGTCACGTTCACCTCGCTTACGCCGTGGCCGGGCGATATGATCTGCGCGGAAGGGCGCTACATGGAAGGCGATGATGATTCCGCCAAGGAGCGCCGCGCAGCGATCTTTATCGGCCCCGAGTTCGGAACAGTTACGCGGCCCGACCTTGTTCAGTCAGCGCGCGAGGCCGCTGACGCCGGCTTCGACGTCCTCATCACGTGCGCGTTTAGCTATGAAGCGTATGCGACAGAGTTCGATCGCCTCGGCGGCCTGCGCGTACTTAAAGCGCGGATGAATGCTGATCTCCACATGGCCGACGACCTGAAGAACACCGGCAAGGGGAATCTCTTTGTTATCTTCGGAGAGCCGGATATTGACTTGATCAAAGAGCCGGAAGACAAGATTCGCGTCAAGATTAACGGCGTCGACGTGTTCCATCCTAATACCGGCGAAGTGCGCAGCGACGGGCCGGATGGAATCGCGTGCTGGTTCATCGACACGGACTACAATGAGGAAAGCTTCTTCGTACGGCATGCATACTTTCTTGGTGCTAACGACCCCTACGGGTCTCTCAAGACAACGCTGAAAGCCGAGATTGACGAAGAGGCGTGGACGTCGCTAAACAGCGACACATCTCGACCATTCCCTAAGCCAAAATCGGGGCGCATTGCAGTGAAGGTGATCAATCACCTCGGCGATGAGGTGATGAAAGTGTTTCGAATCGATAAATGAAGTTCTTTATCGCAGACACTTTCACCGACAGCCTGGCAAAGCTCACCGCGGACGAGCAAAAGGCAACAAAGACGACCGCCTTTGATCTTCAGACGAATCCGACGCATCCGAGCCTTCAGTTTCACCGGATCGAACGTGCGAAGGATCAACGCTTTTGGTCAATTCGTGGCAATCTCGATCTTCGCTTAATCGTACACAAGGATGGCGATGATCTCGTTGTGTGCTACGTGGGTCACCACGATGATGCGTACAACTGGGCGACACGACGTAGACTCGACGTGCATCCAACTACCGGGGCAGCGCAACTCGTCGAGATTCGAGAAACCGTCCGCGAGATCGTCATTCCAAAGTACGTTGAGCAAGAACGGCCGGCTCCGCCAAAACCAAAGCTTTTCGCGCATCTTCCGGATGCGGATATCCTAGCGTTCGGTGTTCCGCCCGATTGGCTCGGCGACGTTCGGGATGCGAGCGAAGACACGATCCTCGATTTAGCAAACCATCTGCCACCGGAAGCGGCAGAGGCCCTTCTCGAAATTGCAACGGGCGGGACACCGACACCACAGAAACACACAAGCGTCGGCGCCGATCCGTTCGAGCACCCGGATGCACAGCGCCGCTTCCGCATTATGAATAACGCGGAAGAGCTTGAGCGCGCGCTCGCCTTCCCGTGGGAAAAGTGGACCGTTTTTCTCCACCCGGAGCAACGCGCGCTAGTTGAGCGCGATTACCGTGGCCCGGCGCGCGTCGCGGGGTCAGCCGGAACTGGCAAGACGATTGTGGCGCTACACCGCGCGGTATTTCTCGCCCGTCAAAACGCCGAGTCACGAGTGCTCCTCGCAACCTTCTCAGACACATTGGCGAACGCGTTGCGCACGAAGTTGCGCCGCCTCATCAGCAACGAGCCGTCGTTGGGCGAGCGGGTCGAGGTGCACTCGATGAACGCCATCGGCCAGCGTCTTTATCAGCGCAATGTGGGCAGTGCGAAGCTCGCTTCGGGCGAGGCTATTCGAGCACTCCTAAGCGCTGCGGCTGCCGAGGAAGCCCAGTCGCGTTTTTCACTTCGATTTCTTGAAAGCGAATGGGACCACGTCGTCGACGCTTGGCAATTGGATTCGTGGGAGGCCTATCGCGATGTAACGCGGCTCGGGCGCAAGACGCGCCTTCAGGAAAAGCAGCGCCAATCGTTATGGGCGATCTTCGAACGCGTTCGTGCGACTCTTCGCGATCGTAGTCTTCTCACTTGGCCAATGCTTTTCCAGCAACTGGCTGCAGCGTTAGCTGATTCCCCGCGCCCACCGTTCGATTATGTAGTCGTCGATGAGGCTCAAGATATCAGCATCGCGCAATTGCGTTTCCTTGCGGCCCTGGCCGGTCAGCGACCAAACGCGCTTTTCTTTGCCGGTGATCTTGGCCAGCGCATTTTCCAGCAGCCCTTCTCGTGGAAGGCGCTGGGCGTTGACGTTCGCGGACGTTCGTTCACGCTGAGGGTCAACTACCGCACGTCGCATCAAATCCGCAGCAGTGCCGACCGTTTGCTTGGCCCAGAGTTGGCGGACGTGGATGGGAACTCCGAGCGACGCGATGGCACCATATCGACGTTCAACGGCCCCGTGCCGGAGATTAAAACGTTTGAGACGGAAGGCGACGAAGCGAATGCCGTGCGTGAGTGGCTACGTGCAAGAATTGCAGAAGGCGTCGCACCGCATGAGATCGCCGTCATCGTTCGCTCCGATGCACAGATCGATCGGGCGCGAGCAGCGATGGATGGCGCCGGAATCTCATTCAAGGTGCTGGACGAAACAGTGGAAACGACAGGCGGGTACGCCTCAATTTGCGCGATGCCACTTGCAAAGGGGCTAGAATTCCGCACTGTTGCGATCATGGCGTGCGATGACGAAGTTGTTCCGCTCCAAGAGCGCATCGAATCGATCGGCGATGAAGCAGACCTGGAGGAGGTCTACGCGAGCGAACGTCATTTGCTCTACGTCGCATGCACCCGCGCTCGGGACAGTCTGCTCTTGACCGGTGTCGAACCCGCGTCGGAATTTCTTGAGGATTTGCTGTAGTAACCGAAGGATTCGCGGACGACCACCAAATCTAGGATTTATCGCTCCGTTAGCGAGCTCCCTATCTGGGACATTTCTTGACTCACGCCTCTTCTCAACGGGAACCGTTCCGTCAACCATACATTTCTACTCTTCGCTTAAGCGCCGCAGCGCCGCCTTCGAGACACTCCTGGACGGCAAGCTTTGTCTGCGCGTCGTCAATCGATCCCGAGCTGGCGACACCACCGCCTCCACCAGTACGCTCCATTGCAAGCAATTGCTCCGAGTCTCCGAGGACTGCGATGTTAGCGTTGTGGGTAACTAAAATTACCTGACGTCGTTCCTTTACGCGCTTAAGGGTCTTTACCACCGTGTCAGCAATGAAATGGTTATCGAGATCATCCTCGGGTTGATCAATAACGAGAGGAGACGCCGCCGTTGACAAGAGGGCTACGGTCAGAAGGATGGTGTTTTTCTGACCGTCCGATAGATTAGAAAACTTGATCTCCGCAAATGCTCGCGCTGAATCCCATACGCGAATAATCGGAAGATATGGCTTCCAGATGGTTCGCAGTTGGAGTGTCACCGAGGGAATCCCCATCCGCTTTATCAGGTCCTCGGCCCACTTGTCGCCTACCCCAGTTAAACTAGCCAACCTTGTCTTGTCGGCCGCTTCAAGCATTGTTGCTAGTTCGCTGGGGCTCGTTTGGGCAGCAAGCGAAGCCTTAAGTTCGGCGCCCATATAGCTGCCGTCCATAAACTGGCCAATAAACGCAATATAATCCTGGGTCATCCCAGACGGATCCCCAACCACTTGAACCTTGTATTGCGTAATCGTCCGCGCGAACTCATCGTTGAGGGCGGCGATTTGAGTCTTCCTGCGCTCCGTGATCTCCGCGCGCACCGCTTCCAACTCGGCAATCACCGCTTGATACCTGCTCTGCAGTTCATCTAGCTGTGACTTCTGATTGTCAATGCGCCCGATCTGCGCTACGAGACCTGTTTTCCGTTTTGACCAATCAACAAACTCCGCAATAGATGTCGCTAGACCTTTCTTCTTGAGATCAATAATATATGCAGCGATCCGCTCGTCGAGGTCCTTGTGCGGAGGCTCCGTTCGTTGCAGTTCGATTTCTATTGCGTCAGCACGTCGTTGAAGTTCAGCGTTTAAGCCTGCGGCGGATTCGACCAACAGCTTGTTTGTGTCGTCTACGATAGATTCGGCTTTGCCGAATGGCTCGTCCGTGTCATTTAGGAATTTTTCTACATGCGAAAGCTCTCGCAGCTGTTTAGGTTCTCGAACAAGACCCTGGTGGGAAAGGCCCCGCTTGTAGAGTCCAATAATCTCCCGATAGCTGTCACGAAGCGTTCTCTCAGCCGTCAGTCGATTTTGAAATTCAGCGACGCTTTTAATTTGAGACGCTTCACTTGCTTTCAACTGCGCTTCCAAACTGGCCAAATCGTTGCTCAATTGTTTGCGGGAAGCTGCCGCCACTACAAAGGGAGCCAGCTGACGGCCAAGCTCCTCGGCCTCGCCACAAATCCTAATCTCTTCGTCTTTCAAATTGTCGAAAGCGATGTGTTGATCGAAGAACTCCTGCAAAGCCGCTGTATTGGCAAGATGAGACTGCGCGACGCGACTTAGCTCGCCCTGGCCAAAATATTCGATTTTAAACGGGTCTCCCGTTAAATGCGTGACGGATCCATCAGGCTTTCGTATAGCTTTTGCTTCTCTCGTCTGCGATCGATCAAAGCGGTATTGCACCCCAGCCGCGTCTTCACAGAACAGGGTAACTCCATCAAACAACTCGGACGAGTTGCTTGCGTGCCCCAACGCATAGGCGAGGGCCTTTACAGCAGTTGATTTGCCTGTTCCGCGACCCCCGAAAAGCACGTTTAGGTTCGATGAAAAATGAATAGCGGTGCCATCGAGGAACCCTCCTTCGATTTCCAAACCCCTTATTTGAGGGACCGCGTTTGGTAGCGACGCGTCGACCTTGATTCGAGATGCCGGATCAGCAAGAGCGCATCTAAACGACTCAAACGAGAGACTCGACATCTTGATACGCGTGACAGAGGAGCAGCTTGCGATCTGCGCCAGCGTGTGTGCATCTGAATTTGTAAATCGAGCCAGATCGCCAAAGGCTCTAGCTGCTGTTGCAGCCCGCCTCCGCGCTATATTCCTTCGACTCTCGGCTACGTTTCCGGGTTCAGGATCATCCGTGCTATACCAAAAGCGATTCGCCGGATCCCTAAACTCCAACCCAAACAGACCGGGATGGCACATCAGGTCGGTTTTCCACGCTTCGAACCCCGGATGGCCAACCTCAAATCCTTTAGCAGTATCGATATGCGCCGCAATCGATATCCCGCCAAGATCGAACGCCATACCAACAACATCAACTATCGATTTTGGCGTGCGAGAACCTTGAGAATCCGAGACTATATCAAGGGCGTGAAATAATTTCTCAAGGCTCGAAAAGTTCGATTCGTCAAAATAGACGAGCAAGTGCCCTTGGGGTGTCGTTATCTCAATCCCCGGGATAACAAGCAGTCGATTAGAGTATTTGCTTCCAGCGTACTCCACGGCCCTCAGCACGGCTCCAATTGCGTTGTGATCAGTGATGGAAATCACTTCAAGGCCCGCCGCTTCAGCGGTATCGACGATGGCCTCGGGCGTAATCGATTGGTCGGAGATGTCGTGAGAAAAGGCGCTGTGAATGTGCAAATCCGCACGAACAAAACGCGAGCCATTCCCCAGCTTTACAATCTCATCATAAGATAGCGGCACTATCACCCCTCTTTGCCGGCCTATGTAAGGTTCTTCACTAACAACTCGGCTTCTCATAGTGCCAAGAAAATCCTCAGCGGGACCAATGGCCCATGCGGGAACCGCTTCCACGGCGTGTGCGCTCGTCTCGCACGCCATCGCGGCTCCGTCGTTTCCAATGAAATCCTAGAACATTCTCGCTGAGTCACCGCAAGGGAAACTGCGTCGCTATCGCGCCCTTGCAGCGACGCTCCTATGTCCATTCACGGCTTCCACAACGACGCGGCGCCGCCGCAGATGGGAGCGAGGGATGGACAACCAGATTTTTTCAGCACTGATTCCTGACGCGAGCGCAACGAGTCGCGCGCAGATCGCGAAAACACTCCAGGCTTTTGGCGAGCCCGTCCTACGATTTGCGGCCGAGCGTGGCTCCCGGGTCAGGCCTCTCGGACGCGGCGAGCGTTACTCGCAGGCCTCGCCAGCGCTGGCACGGCTCGGCTTCGACGTCGATGCGTGGCCCGCTCCGCCCGCCGGCCTCTTCGTCGTCGAGGAGCGCACAGTATATGTCCGCAGCCGCTCGGCTATGACGATTTGCCACGAGTTCGGGCACGCTCTGGACTGCGCTCTCGGCGGCGGCGTGTACCTTTCCGGGATCGATCAGGCGATCCGAGCAGCCTTCGCCTCTACTCAGCAGTTCGTCACACCGTACGCAGCCACCGGAATCGACGAATACTTCGCTGAGTGCGTGCGCTCATGGGTCGAGGCTAACGATCCGGCCTGCGCGTGGCCGGCGGTGAGCCGCGAGCGCCTGGAGCAGCTAGACCCGGCAATGCACGGGATCGTCAAGGACATCTTCGAAGGGTTTGCGTGAGACCTGCTGCCCCCCGTCGGAGTCGCATCGAGCCTGGGTGGCTCTAGGTGGAATTGCTTCTATTGATTTTAGATCCGACCACATTCGCTGCGAAAGAGTAACCGAATGATGATGTACCGCGAGCCGCTGGACGAATTCCTCAAGCCGATCAATATGCGGCTTCCGTACGCGCACCCGCACCCGGAGGCGATGAAGGTGTCGATTCGCCACAGTTTCGAGGCGATTCGCCCATCGATGAGCCGTCTACTTGATGATATTCAGGAGCAATACCGACGCGGCATCGAAGCTCGCGAAGTGGAGCGCGGCTTCATGGACGAGGTTCGCGCGAATGGCAACAGCTGGGATGGGCTTGATCAAGAACTGTACTTCGCTGCAACGACAACTAAACAGGCCTCGATGCTCGAGTGCGAGATTCTTAGCGAGGCGCTTCTCATGGCCTTCGATACGATCATAACGTTTGTGGTTACGGAATTGACGAGCAGGGAAACGTGTCTGGACCTTGGCGAGCCTACGTCGCACGGGGTTCCCCTGGACCGTCTCCTAGACGCGATTGCAAACTTCATTCGGCACCGCTACGAGTGGCGACGCCAGCACTTTCTTGGAGAACCGTATGACAAATTCCAAGGTTATTCGATCGAGCCGCTGGCGCGCGCGTTTACTGGTCAGGCACTGTTCGGAAATGATGCGGTCAAGGCCGTGCTAGAAATACCAATGCCCGCGACAGCTGCGTTAGATATCGTGGGCAACTTTGAAACCAACGGCCTGGCGTTCTCCTACCAATTCTTCGAAGAGCGTGTTCGCATGCTCTGCGATAGGATCGTCGACGCGAAATTCGCGACGTGGTTCAACCGGTTTCTTGAACGCGAAAAGCAGAAGCAGGTCGGCCCAAGCAGCGCTTCACCGTAGCGATTGTCGAAAATCTCGCTGTATTTGTCGCCGCGAGCATTTTTGCAATTATCTCAAAGGCGAAACGCTCTCGGCGCGGGCCGTTGGGGGCCACAAAGTTGCCTGGGTATAGCCGACGGAAAAAGTCGAGGTCGGTCCTGGCTTGTGCCCGCGGTGTCCACGCCGGATCGATGAGCTGGGGATACGGCATTTGACACCCAATTGACACCCTATGCGGCGAATTCGGGCGTACTTTCGCGAACTCTCGCGGACGACCGATCAGCGAATTTTGCTTATTCTACCGCACTTTTTCCAAACTTCGTGAACGGTGTCCGGCGGCCTTAGTCTGTTTCGCATGTAAGGGGTCAGGAGTTCGAGTCTCCTCATCTCCACCAATTGAAAAACCCGCGCCATACTTCGGCGCGGGTTTTTCGCTTTTGGACAAGCGTGATCGCAAACTATGCGATCAATAGAACCAGAGATGGTAACCGTTCGAGTCGTGTTGAATCCGAGCCGTTGGGTGAGACGGCTGACTCGTAATGCCGGTCTTTCGCACGTCATACGTATCAGCAATCGTCGGGCCAGAGCAGTCGGCGTGAGCTTTGACTTCCGCGCGAATCTTGATCTCCGATTTCTTGTTGATTCCCCAACCAATCGACTGCCCCGCCTTCAGAAAACCAGGCGTGCCCGGATAGATCGACCATGGCGATAGGGCGTCCGAGAAATACACCGTGATCCACGCGCACTTGTCAGTCTTATTTGTAAGGCCGACGCTTTCAATGTAGGCACTCGCCGGCGCTGCACTAAAAAAGGCGTATCCCAAGAGCAGTATTGAAAACGCGAGCAACCGTTTCATATGTTTCCTCATTACAGCATCGGCTTTGTTTTCGTCATGAAGCCGCTAAACAACCGCTCGGATAACGCCTTCTGCGCGAGAGAAGTTCCACTTGTAAAAACGGGCGTTGACCCCTTAAGAACGCCCGCTTTTTGAGCGGGCGTTCTTTAATACATTTGTCGTGCGGCGGTTTGATGAGGTTCTGCGATGAGAGCTTACATTTCGGCAAGGAATTCCGCGGGTGAATCAATCGAAATCGAAGAAGGCCCGCTAAGACGATGAGCGATTGGAAGCATGACGGCGTACAGGTAATTCCCGGGACGAACCTCGATCCAAATACGGCACAGACCCCCGGTATGGAGCGTAAGGCAGCGATCGATTTCGCTCGCGTCGGCGCGCAGAAGCTCTGGGCCGGCACGGTGCACATCCACCCCGACGCCAAAACCGGGGCGCACCATCACGGCCCGCTCGAAAGCGTCATCTATGTCGTCAAGGGCAAAGCACGCATGCGCTGGGGCGAGCATCTGGAGTTCACGGCGGAGGCGGGGCCGGGAGACTTCATCTACGTGCCGCCCTACGTTCCGCATCAAGAGATCAACGCGAGCCCAACCGACGAACTTGAGTGCGTGCTCGTGCGCAGCGACGGTGAAGCCGTCGCGATCAATCTCGATATCGAACCCATCGAAAAGCCCGAGACCGTTCTCTGGATCGACCCGATTCATCGAGGCTAGATACGTGGGTTGTGGCCCCCGATTGACGAAGGCGGTCTTCTCCCAGTGCGAAGTGGAGCACCACCATCACCGATCGGGCGGCTCGAGTAGCGTCGTATCGGTGACGGGCGGCGTGAGGAGCGGCTCGCCAAGAAAATCGTGGTTCTCGCGTACGTCGTCGAACGCGATCGTCGCATCCTTAACGACTCGTTGGTGCGGCATGTACAGCGGCTGATTAGCGTGCTCGTTAGCGATCAACGGCGCGCCTCCGTCGAGCGTGAAGTTGATCGTCCACGGCACGTCGACGAGCGGTGCAATAGTGAAGTTGCCGGCAACAAGCGCTTTTCGCGGAAGATAGTCCGTCTCGCCAACCCACAGCTCGCGCAGGCGGTTGACCTTCGGCGCTCGCAATGGCGTCAAACCTAGGTGATAGGCGTCAACACCGCCGACGACATCGGTGCCAAGCAGAGAAACGGCGTAGTCGCGTTTGTCCGCTGAAACGACGGCGATGGTCGGAAGCGAGGGCGCCGGGCCAGATGTCAGAGCTTTGCCGAGACGCTGAGGAAGGCGCAGACCGAACATATACGTCGGCCTCAGAATTGGAATGCCCAGAACGTCGGCCGACGATGCCGGACGCCCGACCGAAATGCTCGTGTCGCTTCTGCCTGGGCTATTGCCTTCCGAGAGATAGAAGTGAATCGAAAAGTTGAAGCCGCGAGGCGTAGCGGGATTTGCGCCCTCTTCTCGGCTGATCGAGCTCACGAAGATGCTGCCGCCGTCGCCGCACCATGCGAGGTAATGGTTCGTTCGCAGCGTCGATCCATCATCGCCGCTTACCGCGATCGTGTAATCCATACGCTGAGGATAGCGCGCGGCGGTGACCGCGGAACGCGTACGCGCAAAAATTGCGTAGGCATCGGCGGCCGGGCTGACCATCACAACACGGTGGACGCCGCCCGATACGAGCGCGCGAACGCCACATACCAATCGAGGGCCTTTGGATCCATCATCGCGTCGCGGCTTGCGACGCGATCAGGCTCGGCCCCGGCAAGGATCCGGCGGACGGCCACTTCCATCTTCTTGCCGGTCAGCGTATAGGGGATCGTGTCGACCGCGTGCATCTCGTCGGGAACGTGACGCGGGCTGCAATCTGCGCGCAATTTGTCCGCGATGCGCGAGCGCAGGGCGTCGTCGAGTTCGACGCCTGCGGCCGTCTTCACGAAGAGCGGCATATAGAAACCACCACCGGGCAGCTCGAGACACACGATGAGACTGTCCGCAACGTCTTTGAGGGTATCGACGGCGCGATAGATTTCGGCGGAGCCGATCCGAACGCCGTGGCGGTTCAGCGTTGCATCGGAGCGACCGTAGATGTACGCGCCGCCACGATCGTTGATGCGGATAAAGTCGCCGTGACACCAGACGCCCGGAAATTTCTCGAAGTAGGTTGCGCGGTAGCGTTCACCATCAAGATCGTTCCAGAAGAACAGCGGCATCGACGGCGACGGACTCGTGACCACGAGTTCGCCGACTTCGCC
Organism: Vulcanimicrobiota bacterium; assembly: GCA_963703325.1. GTDB lineage: Bacteria > Vulcanimicrobiota > Vulcanimicrobiia > Vulcanimicrobiales > Vulcanimicrobiaceae > Aquilonibacter. Next base: position 641,150 of record OY969805.1, read on the forward strand.
CTCGACTTCTTCGCCCGCGTCGTTCCATACACGCACGTCCATACCGAGGCAGCGCGCTTGGATTTCGCCGGCGTAGACCGGTTGAAGTGGTGTGCCGCCGACCCACGCCGCGACGATCTCGGTGCCGCCGGACGGCGAATTGATCCAAATGTCGGCCTTGACGTTGTCGTAAAACCAGGCCGTCGTCTCCGGCGAAACCGGCGATCCCGTTAAGAGCACGCTGTCGATTTTCGAGAGATCGAAGCGTTCGCGCGGCACGATGGCCGCCTTCTTCATCATCTCAACGAAGGTTGGGCTCGCTCCAAACGTCGTCGCGCCTGCGTCGACGGCTAGCTGCCAGAGCATCGATGGGTCCGGATACGCGGGATGGCCGTCGTACATCACCACGGAACTACCTTGCAGCATCACCGAGAGCAACGCGTTCCACATCATCCAACCGGTCGTGGAATAGAAGAACATCCGGTTTGAGGGCCCGAGACTTTGGCCGAGTCCCGTCGATTTGAGATGTTCCATGAGCACGCCAACGTGCGCGTGCGCAATCGCCTTTGGCAGGCCCGTCGTTCCCGACGAGAAGAGCACCCAAAGCGGGTGATCGTAGGCGACGCGCTCAAACGCAAATGCTTCCGGCGCGACCGGCGCCGCGTTCGCGAATTGCGACCACGGCAACGCGCCTGCGACCGGTGAATCGATTCGCTCGGGCATGAGATACGGGAACCACACGACGTGTTCGACCGTCGGAAGCTCGGCGAGAACCTCGCGAATGACGCGCGCGCGATCGTAGTCTTTCCCCGCGAACCGATAGCCATCGGCGACAAAGATCAGCTTCGGCTCGATCTGAGCGAAGCGATCGATCACGGTGCGCGCGCCGAATTCGGGGGCAGCCGACGACCAGACGGCGCCGATGGCCGTCGTCGCGAGCATCGCGATGGCCGTCTCGGGAACATTCGGCATGTAGGCGACCACGCGATCGCCTGGGCTGATCCCGAGATCGCGCAGCGCGGTCGCGAAGGAGCGCACCGCGGCGCCAAGTTCGTGCCACGTCATGGTCGCAAGCGCGCGCGTTTCCGACCCGTGAACGAACACGACCTCATCCGGTTCGGCCAATCGCTCGCGGCGAAGCAAGTGCTCAGCGTAGTTGACGCGCGAACCCATGAACCATCGCGCACCGGGCATCACGCGGGCATCGAGCACCTGGTCGTACGGGCGATCGGATTGTACGTCGTAGAACGACCAGATCGCGCTCCAAAACCCCTCGAGATCGGTAATCGACCAGCGGCGCAAGGCCTCATAGTCGCTGAAAGAAAGCTTTCGTTCGCGCGCGAGCCAATCCATGAATCGAGCGATCTGCGACTTCGCGACCTGCGCGGGATCCGGCGTCCAGAGGAGTTGCCCTTCGGTCATCGACTGCCGCCCGGCGAGTTGCCGCCGTGAAGTTGTCCGAAGGTACGCGCCAGTATCACGCCCATGAGTAGCGCACCTGCGCCTAACGCGACCACGCAATCCCACGAACCGAGGTTGAAGCTTCCAACACGGCAGATGAGCACGTACGCAACGACGAAGTTGAAAAAACCCCAAAGCACGTTGACCGTTGAGGAAGAGAGCCCTTTGCCGGGCGGCTTCGCAAACGGACTTTGAAACGCACGACCCATCAACCCACTAACAAAATGGGGAATCCCGTTGGTCACGAACGCGCCGCCGAAGAAGTAAGAAACGTACGCGAGCCACATCATCCTACGCATTCTTTCTGCGCTCACGAATCCCCGGCCGTTGCCGGCGGGTTGGAGGCGCTATGAGCGCAATCTATGATATCCCCGTCGCCAAGATCGACGGCTCGCCCAGCACGCTGGGCGAATTCGCCGGCAAGGTCCTGCTCGTCGTCAACGTCGCGTCACAGTGCGGCTTCACACCGCAATACGAGAGCCTCGAACGTGCCTACCGCGATCAGCGCGAGCGCGGCCTAATGGTGCTCGGATTCCCCGCCAACGATTTCGGCGCTCAAGAACCGGGAGCGAACGAAGAGATCGCCCAGTTCTGTTCGACGTCGTACGGCGTCGATTTTCCGCTCTTCTCAAAGATTTCGGTGCAGGGCGAGACCCGGCACCCGCTCTATCAAGCGCTGATCGCCGCTGCCCCGCGGGCAACGGAGAAACCCGACGATTCGTTTGCAAAACAGATGGCCTCGTACGGGATCTCACGCAACGACCCAAGCGACGTCTTCTGGAATTTCGAGAAGTTCCTGGTCGCGCGCGACGGCTCGGTTGTTGGGCGCTTCACCTCCGACATCACGCCGGATGACCCGCTGCTCGCCGGCGCGATCGAGAACGAACTTAATAGATCCGTCTAGTCATCGTCCCATGGTATAGAACTCGGGGTTAGGACGCATGTCCATCAGGCCGGCCATGCGATTCGAGAATCCAAAAAACGCCGCGATCGCGGCGATATCCCAAATGTCGTCGTTGGAGAACCCTGCTTCGCGCATCTCCGCGATGTCTTCATCGGTCGCCGCGAATCCGGGTTCATTCACGTACGAAGCAAAGGCCAACATCGCGCGCAGGCGCGGCGTGAGGTCGGCGGTCTGCCAGTTGTTGGCGATCTGTTCGGCAAGGATCGGATCCTTGCCGAGAATCCGCAGCGCAGCACCATGCGCGGTCACACAATACTGGCAACGGTTTTCGCTGGAGACGGCGACGACGATCGCTTCGCGCTCCGCGCGCGTGAGATTGCTCGGTCCTTTCATGAGTACGTCGTGATAGGTCATAAACGCGCGAAAATGTTCGGGACGTTTCGCATAGGCGCGAAAGACATTCGGAACGAAGCCGATCTTTTGCCGATTGGTCTCGTAGATTTCTCGAATATCGGCTGGGACGTCAGCTTCAGCGGGCTCGCCGAAGCGCGATGCAGGCGTGCGACTCATGCGCAAGGTGTTCGCAAGCGCCTCCGTGGACGCCTAGTCACAGATCGGGGCGATTGCGCGTTGCAACGGCCATGCCTACATGGGGAGCATTTTTGATGAAGGCCAATTTTATGGCAGTGCTGTTCGCAGCCGCCGCCGCGACGACCATCGCGACACCAGCTTATGCCGACGAAACGGCAACCTGCCGCGGTCCGCTTTCACCCACCGAGACGGCGTTCGTTCAAAGCGCGCAGCGCGATCTCACCGCACGCTTTCCGCATGCAAGCGACGCGGTTGCCGCCGGGTACGTGCGCTACACTGCGCCCGACGACACCGGCGCGATCAGCTACGCCGACAAGCAGTGGACGTCGGATCCGACGCACCCAAGTCAGCTCTGGTATGACACCGACGGCAATCTGATGGGCGCCGACTTTTCCGTACCGCGTCCAAATGGGGAACCGCGCCCACAACTGTGGGGCATCGATCCGTGTCGCTGGTTCGAATTCAACGGCCACGTCCACTACGTCGTGCGCGAGCCCGGCAGCAACAAGATGGTCTACGATCAGTGGATTTGGAATAAAGACTTCGTCGCCTTGGGCGGCAACTTGTCGAACCCGTCGGCGGACACGGTCGTCAAAGCCGGCCGCGTGCCCAGCGCCAGCTACGTCGATACGATCTTCGAGTTCCCGACGCTTTGGGATTTGATCGTGTGGGTCAAGCCGCACACGCCAAACCAGCTCTTCTGGTAGCCGGCGGTCAGCGCTTCTTGCGCTGACCCGTTCTCTTGCCGGCCGCCGTCGCGCTGACGGTCTCGGCAACGCCCGAACCCGCGTCGAGCAGATCGCTTGCCGTCGCTAGAACCTTCGCGGTGGTCTTAGCTCCGCGCGCGATCTTGCCGCGCACGCTGCTGGCCTTCTTCCGCAACGTCGTCGTCTTTTTGCGGGGCGTCGTCTTCTTCGTCGACTTCTTGGCTGATTTTTTCGCAGTTTTCTTTTTCATCAATCCATTGGTACCCAGAGGAGCAAGGCATCACACGCTACTCCGGAAAACTGGGCACAAAGAATACATGGAAATCGTCTCGCTGCTAAAGGAGACCGTCGCGAACTTTACGCGGCACAAAGGTCAATGGATGGCCGCCGCCATCGCGTACTTCACGATGCTCGCGATTGCGCCGCTGATCATCGTCGTCGTCGAAATCGCCGGTGCGTTCCTTGGCCAACATCAAACGATCCTCGACGAGCTCTATCGATACCTCGCGCAATCGGCCGGACCCTCAGCCGAAATCGGCGTGCGTTCGATCGTTACGTCGACGTTCAATCAGCACAACGCCGGCGTGCTCGCACAAATCATCAGTTGGAGCATCTTCGTCGTCGCGGCAATTGGGTTGTTCGCTGCACTGCAGAGCGCGCTCAATACGGTCTGGGATGTCGAAAGCGACGCACGATCCATTCTCGGAGCGATTCGCACGCGCGCCGTCGCACTGGTCGTGGTCATCTTCATCGCGTTGCTCTTGATAGTGCTGCTCGGCGTGGACGCGGTTCTCAATACCTCATCGTTCTTTTCGGCGGTGAGCAAGATCGGGCAGTTCGTCGTCTCGTTCATGCTAACGGCTGCGGCGTTCGCCGTGCTCTTTACATTCCTGCCGGAAACGCATGTAGAATGGGGTAGCGCGTGGTTGGGCGCGACCGTCACGGCGCTGCTCTTTGTCGCCGGGCAATTCGTTCTCGGCTGGTACCTCGGGCGTGCCGCACTATCGTCGACCTATGGCGCTTTCGGCGGTCTCGTCGCGTTTTTGATCTGGGTGAATTATTCGGCGCAGATCGTGCTTCTCGGCGCCGAATTCACCCACGTCCTTGCAACGCGCGCACATACGCCGGCTGACCGCCCTCCGGTCCCCGGATTATAGTACGAAGCGGTGTTCCTTCTCCAAAAGTGCCTGCACGAGGGCTTTGTCTTTTTCCGTCGCCGGGTTGTACACGACCATGCTCAAGTGCGGCTTTCCGTCGATGGCAAACGCCGAGTACTCGAGCGTGATCGGTCCGGCGGTCGGGTGTGCCATGTATTTCGTGCCTTCGCCATGCGTTCGAACGTCGTGGCTGCGCCACATTGCCCGAAACTCCGGCGACGAGACGCTCAACTCATCGACAATCGCCTTGGCGTGGGCGGAGACACCGGCCCGCGCGGTTTCGGTTCGAAATGTCGCGACCACAAAGTTCGCGACGCTTTCCCAGTGGAACATCGTCGCTTGAACGCGCGGATTAAACACCATGCGCATCAAGTTGCGTCGATCGTCCGGCAGTGCCATTAACTCACGGAACACGACCTCGGCGGCACGATTCCACGCAATGACATCCCACTCGGGCGTCTTGATGTAGGCGGCGCTGTATTCCATTGCGTCGAGAATGCGTTGCAGTTGCGGCGACACGTTATCGCTGTCGTGTTGACGAACTTCCGGAGGCCGGTTTTGCGCGAGCAAAAACAAATGCTCGCGTTCGGTGTCGGTGAGCGCGAGCGCATCGGCGAGCCGATCGAGCACCTCGGCTGACGGCGCGCCGCCGCGTCCTTGCTCGAGCCAGGTGTACCAGGTGGTACTCACGCCGGCGCGCAGCGCAACTTCTTCGCGGCGCAGGCCCGGCGTGCGCCGCCGGCTGCCGCCATATCCCAAGCGCTCGGCGTCAAGCTTGGTGCGCCGGTCGCGTAGAAAGTCTCCAAGCGTGTTGTTTAGCCCGTTAGTCATTATAGGGGTATAACCTCACGGCTTTTCGTGGACGAGTTCAAGCCTTACCATAAGCGACAGCTTACATCGAAAAGGGGATTCACAGTGCGCGTTTTTGTAACCGGTGCGACCGGGTTCGTCGGCTCGGCGGTCGTAAAAGAGCTGCTTGCTGCGGGGCACCAGGTGCTTGGGCTTGCTCGCTCGGACGCTTCGGCGACATCGCTCGCAGCGATGGGGGCCGACGTGCAACGCGGCGATCTCAACGATCTCGAGAGCCTGACGCGTGGAGCGCAAGCGTCCGATGGCGTGATCCACACGGCGTTCATGCACGAATTCTTGCGCGCGTCCTCGCCGGACGATTTTGCTGCCGGCTATATGGCAGCAGCCGACGCGGATCGTCGAGCAATCGAGAGGATGAGCGCGGTGCTTGCCGGTTCCGATCGCCCGCTCGTGTTTACCTCCGGCACCGCGGGATTGACGCCCGGGCGCGTCGCGACCGAGGACGACCGGCCCGAACCCGTTGGGCGCGGCCAGACCGAAGAGGCCGTCGATGTGTTGGCCTCGCGCGGCGTGCGCTCGTCACTGGTGCGTCTTGCGCCGTCGGTCCACGGCGATGGCGACCACGGCTTCGTGCCGACGTTGATACACATTGCCCGCGCAAAAGGCGCGTCGGGTTACGTGGACGAGGGCGCAAATCGCTGGCCCGCCGTGCATCGGCTCGATGCTGCGGTGCTCTTCCGGTTGGCCGTCGAAAACGTTCCGGCCGGTTCACGGCTACACGGTGTCGCCGAAGAGGGCGTGCCGCTGCGGGACATCGCGACCGTCATCGGCAAGCACCTCAACGTGCCGGTGGTTTCGGTGCCGAGCGCGACTGCTGCGGAGCACTTCGGTCCGTTCGCGCGATTTGTCGCGATGAACGTTCGGGCGTCGAGCAAACGCACTCGCGAACGCCTGGGATGGAATCCGACGCATTGCGGTCTGATCGAAGATCTCGAAGCGGGCACGTACTTCATCGGGAGTCCGGCCTAGCGCGTTTTTCCGGATAGTGGGCCGAGGAAATTTAGCGTAGGCTGGGAGTATGAAGGCCCGGATTGACCTCCGAAGCCTGCTGCCGATTGTTCTCGCCGGCGTTATGGTCGCGGTGCCGTCTGGCCCCACCAACGCATCGGGAACGGTCCGTATTCAGCAGAGCGACGGTTCGACAAAGACGTACGCCAACGTCCGGATCGTGGTGCTAACCGACAGCATGACGATCACCTCCAGCGATGGGGAAGGAACGCTGGTCCTCGGCAAGGCGGCCTGTACCAAGGTCGGCGAGCTTCTGCGTTGCCTGCCGTACGACGCGACGCTCGAGCAGCACGGTCGGGCCACCCATATTCCGCTCAAGTCCGGGACGGTGTGGGTCAATCCGAGCGACAGCAATCAGCAGCTCAGCTTTTCGTCGACGCAGCTACCGCCGCGCGGTGTTCTGCTCTCCATTCAAACGAAAGCCGGAACCTACGTCTCGCTAACCGGCGTCGTCGATCGGATTCAAAAATGAACGTTCAACGCATAGCGGCAATCGCGCTCCTGCTCTCTCTCGTTCCGGTGGTTAGCGACGCTCGCGGCGGCGGCGGCGGCTTTTCGCGCGGTGGCGGCGGCGGCTTTTCGCGCGGCGGCGGTGGCGGCTTTTCGCGCGGCGGTGGCGGCGGTTTCGACTTTCACAACGATGCCAGATCGTCACCTCCGCAAAGTTTCAGCCGCTCGAGCACTGGTCCGGCCGGAACCAACCGCACGACGACTGCGGTGAAGACCGACAATGGCTACGCGCGCAGCACCACAGCGACGAACGGCAATGCCAGTCGCACCAGCTACGGCGCGGCGAGCAGCAATGGGAATTACACGCACGGCAGCAGCTCGTCGAACGGGTATGCAAGCCAAAGTCGCAACACCACCGGCAACACCAACACCGGCAACTACAGTCACACCGGCAGCGGCAGCAGTCCGAACGGCGCGTACTCGGCCTCCGGCAGCGGTAACACGTACAACCGCACGTACAGCGGCTCTGCGACCGGCGTCAATTCGTACGGTCAGGTGTATCACTCGAACACCTACGCCAACAATGGCACGATGTATCACGGCGCGATCGTGACCAATCCGGTGTACGTTGGTTACCCAGCGTACGGATGGAACGGCGGCTACGCGTGGTACCCGGCGCCGTACTACTATGGCGGCGGGTTCTGGGGCGCGTTCGCGATCGGCGTTACGTCGGCCGCCGTGTACGGTTCGATCGTCGCAGCCAACAATCAGACGATCACATCGTATCAAGTGCAGCCGAGTTCTCCCGGGGCAAAATTGCTGCAGAGTTACCACTTGACGCAGACCGCGTGTGGACCGCCGGGTCTGGTGGTCATCTACGGCCCGAATAATAGCGTGATCTGCGCCGACCCCAATAACCTCGTCTCGGCGGGGAATTACAGCCTCAACTCGCAGACCTTGACGATCGTCTCCGAAAAACCCGCGCAATAGCCAGGTGACGTCGCGCGCCTAGCGTATGGTGGATGCCATGGCTGATCTAGCGATGTTCGCGGGGAACGCCGAGATCCGGAAAGTCCCGGCCGGGCACAACTTTTTCTTCGCCGGCGATCCCGGCGACCTGATGTACGTCGTGCTCAGCGGCGACGTCGAGATCGTCATCAACGACAAGATCGTCGAAACCGTTCGCAGCGGCGGCATGTTCGGCGAGATGGCGCTCATCGACCGGCGCGAACGCAGCGCAGCAGCGCGAGCCAAGACCGACACGGAAGTCGCGGCGATCGATCAAGAACAATTCATCTCGCTGCTCGCCACGCACCCGTTCTTCTCGATCGAAGTCATGCACGCGATGACCGAGCGGCTGCGGCTGCTGAATCAGGCGCTCTTCTAGCGCGCGCCTGCGGCGAACTAGTGCTGGATTAGCGCAGCGTTGAGCGAACCCGCCACCCCGAATATGACGTACTTGCCGCTGATCTGCGAGATGACGAACACCGCTGGAACCGGAGTGCCCGATTCGCTGAGCGTCCCAAGCACCACGCCCGGCTGCGGCTGAACTCCGAACGTGAGTGTTGCGCAACCGGACGTCGCGACCGTTCCGGCCTCGAAGTTCGAATAGCTGCACGAAAGCAAGGTGTTCGTCCCACTGGGAACAGCGTTGATCGGGGAGCCCTCCTTGTCGACCGTTGATCCCATGATCGTGTAGCCGCCGAAAAAGCCGTCATACGTTTGCGTCGTGACCGCCGTAAGGTTCACTGTCGAGCCGCTCGCTACCGAAAATCCGGCAAAGCCGTCGGTCAACGATGTCAATTGACCACCACTGGTGCCGTTCGATCCGATGATCACGCCGGCTGCATCGAACGCGACGATGCCCGATCCGTTTGGTCCGGTATTCGCGGCGAATTGACCGGCGCTGCAGGTACCCGTGCTGCCGGTTTCGGCCTGCACGAGCGTGCCGTTGATCGTGTATGAGTTTCCGTTGAAGCCGAGCGACGCGACTCCGCCGTTGACCGAGACGGTCGCCGTGCCATTCTCGAAGGCCTGGCCGGTCGTGAGATTGCTGCCGGACTGATATGCGGGTCCCTCGATGGTTGCCAGACTCGAAAGATACGATGCTCCGGTCGTGGGACACGGGGAAACCTCGGTCCCCACGCCCCAATCCGCCGAGCTCGATACGGCGCCGGTTACGGACGGCGTGCTCGTGTTCGTGCTAAGGAACGTGAATGTTACGCCGGCCAACTCGCGGGCGTACACGATGGCACCGGCTGGAGTCCCCGACGTAGAGGCAGTAACCACGATTTTTTCGTCGCCATTCGGAAGATACGTGATGGTGCCGTCGAGCGTTGTACTATCGCTCTCGTTGACGATGTTGATCGTATCGGCACTGTGATCGACGACGGCGAGACTGAAATCTCCGTCGAGATCCATTGCTGCGTATTCGATGACGCTACTCGTCGAGATGCTGACGGCGTTCGTTCCGGTAGCACCGATCGTCGCCGTCGTCTCGCCCCACGCGATCGCGTTGCCGGTTGCGTTCTGACCGGAATAACCGACCACCGCAAAGAGCAATGATCCAAATGGAACGGTAACATTGATCGTGCAGCTGATCCCGCCGCTCGCGCTCGAACAGCCGGCCGCCGTTGCGCTGACGTTGGCGATAACCGGCGCGACCGCCGGACTCAGCGGGGTCCCGCTCGTGCTCGTAACCGCGATGACGACGGACTGCGTGGCCGCCGGAAGTTGATAGCGATGTCGCGCGCTCGTCGATGCCGCGCTCGGCACGAAGACCTTAAGCGCCGCGGAACCCGAGGGCCGCGAACCAGCGACGGCCGGCGTACCAGGCGACGCTGCCCCGCCGCACGCGGTCAGCACGAAAGCAGCGCTCAACAGCGCAGCACGCAGGCGGGAAAATCGTACCATGAAGCCCTCCAGAAAGAAGGCGAGCGGTTACCTGGATCACCTTTCTCGTTCCGAGAGGATCGGCCTTCGTCTACGGTGTCGTCACGTTCCCGGCAATCGTGTCGCCGGTGCTCCCGGGGTTCACGAAGATCGGGCCGGTCGCATTGGGCAGGCTCAGGCCGATCGCATTGAGTCCGATGAGGTTTCCGATGACCGAAATGTTGCTCGAGCCGGCGTCAAGCGTCACGCCGTAGCCGCCGTTGCCGCTGATGAGGTTCCTGGTGGGCTGACTTTCGCTCGTGCTGACGCCGCCGATGAGGTTATTCGTTGCTGATCCGCCGACGTAAATGCCGCCGAGTTGATTGGCGAGCGATCCCGCGCCGAAGACGCCCGTACCGACGAAGCTATTGAAGATCTGATTCGCATAGGCTTGGCCGGTGATCGCTACGCCGTAGCCCTTATTGCCCGAGAACGTGTTCTGCGGAATCACCGAGAGGTTGTAGCCACCGACGACGTTGTTATTCGCGGTTCCATCGATGAGCACGCCGTCGTTGCCGTTGGGTATGGTGGCGTTGCCGATCGTATCGAGACCGATGATGTTGGGATCCACCGTTACACCCGACGCGTTTCCGCCGATTTCGAGACCGTTGTTGGCGTTCCCCGAGAGCACGTTGGTGCGCACCAGTTGATTGCCTCCGGTCGCCGTGATGAGCACGCCGTCGTTGCCGTTGGGAACCGCGGTCTTGAACGCGAGCAAGCCGCCGAAGGTGTTGAACGTCGTGAAGCCGGTCGCGGTGCCGGTGACCTCGATGCCGTTCTTCCGATTGCCGGCGGCAACGTTGCCGAGCGGAATGACGCCGCCCACCTGCGAGTTGCTCGAGGAGCCGTCAACCAAGATGCCGTCGGCGCCATTGGCGAGCTCGACCGAATTGTCGGCGTCGATACCGAAGAAATTCCCCTGCACCGTCACGTTGTTGGAACTCGTAATATGCAAGCCGTTACCGGCGTTTCCGCTGACGACGTTGTAGTACACGAACGGATCGTTGCTGAACCGGCAGCCGATGAGCGAGGTCGTACCTGCGCCGTCGAGCCAGACGCCATCGCCGCCGTTGGCAACCGCCGTTTCGCCGCCGGCGCTCGTACCGATGAAGTTACCGTTGAGCGTGGTGTTGATCGAAAGGGCATCGATCAACACGCCCATGCGCGCGTTGCCGGAGATAAGATTGCCCAATGGCGGCACGATGAAGACCGGCGTCGCCGTTCCCTTGTCGCCGGTGGGGTCGTTGGATTTTCCCGTTGCCGAATCCGTGTAGATGGTACCGCCGATCTCATTGGCGCTCGACGCAGCCGTAATCCAAATGCCGTTTGCGCCGTTGGCAATTGCAGAGGTGCCGGCAGGATTGGTGCCGATGCGGTTGGTTGCAATCGTGTCTTCTGAACTGCCGTGCAGACTGATACCGTTGCCGGTATTGCCGGAGATCACGTTGCCGACCACGCCCGACGCGCCGGTCGGATTCAACCCGATCAGATCGTTCGACGACGTGCTCGAAACGTAGATCCCGTCACCGTTGTTGCCGAACGCGGCACCCGCCGGATTGAGGCCGACATAGTCGAGGTTGAGCGTGATCGCACCGGCGTTGAGCGTCACGCCGTCGCCGGCGGCGTTGTCGACCGCAAGCGAAAGCAATTGCGAACCACTCGAGCCTGCTGCAAAGATCAGACCGCTATTTCCGTTCGCGTTGATTTCGATGACTGGGCCGGTACCGGCGTAGCCCGGCGCGGTGGTACCATCGATTTTGACTTCGGCAGCGATCGGGGGCAATGCACTCGCAAGCACGATCGCGCCGTTTACGGAAAACGTGACGACGTTCGACGTGCCCGCCGGCCGGCCGTTGACCGCCGTAATTGCCGCGCGCAGCGATCCCGTGCCGGAATCACTCAGGGTACTTACCGCTATCGAGAACGCGCCCGCGCTCGTCGCCGGATTTGTTGTCGACGATCCGCTGCTGCTTCCACCGCAGCTTGCCACGCCAAGCCCGGCAAAAACAAGCACAGCGCCCTGCACGAAATGACTCAGCCGCATCGCGAACACCCCCGGTGGCGAGAATTTTTTCGGCGAGCAACCGAGTGGTTCCCACTACCGAAGCGGCGAAAGTGAGCGCATGATTTGTTGCCAACACGACCACTACGCGGCGACGGCGACCGGCGATTACGGCTTCGAAGTCGACGGCGCGCGCATTAAGTACGGTCGCGGCGTTCTCGCCGAACTCGGAGACGCCGCGACCGCACTCGGCATCAAGCGCGCCGCGGTCTTCGTCGATCCATTCTTGCGGGACGCCGAATTCGTGCACAAAGCGCTCGAGTCGCTACAAGCGTCAGGCATCGACAGCGCGATCTACACGCACATCGCCATCGAGCCCACCGATCGTTCATTCAAAGACGCGGCGGCCTTTGCCGTCGACGGGACGTTCGACGGCTTCATCTCGATCGGCGGCGGCTCGACGATCGATACCGCGAAAGCGGCGGACGTGTACTCGACCTATCCGGCACCGTTCATGGACTACGTCAATGCGCCGATCGGCGGCGGCAAAGCGATACCAGGGCCGCTCAAGCCGCACATCGCGTGTCCGACGACGTCGGGAACCGGAAGCGAATGCACCGGCATTGCGATCTTCGATTATCTCGAGATGAATGCCAAAACCGGAATTCGCGCGCGCGAACTGCGCCCGACGCTCGGCGTGATCGACCCCGACGTGACGCGCACGCTGCCGGGCACGATCGTCGCCTGCAGCGGCTTCGATCTTCTCAGCCACGCGCTCGAATCGTACACCGCGCTTCCGTACCCCCACCATCCGCGCATGCCCAAAGGCGTCGCGCGTCCGCTCTCGCAGGGCGCGAACCCATACAGCGACGTCGGCTGCATCAGCGCGCTGTCGATCTTAGGTGAGCACATCGTTCGCGCGGTGAACGATCCAACCGACGACGTCGCGCGCGAGCGCATGATCTTCGGCGCGATGCTCGCGGGCATCGCATTCGGGAACGCCGGCTGTCATTTGCCGCACGCGATGTCGTACGCAGTGTCGGGACTCGTCAAAGACTATCGCGCACCGGATTATCCGACGCACGAAGCGATGGTTCCGCACGGTATGTCGGTGATTTTGAATGCTCCGGCGGTCTTCCGCTTCACCGCGCCGGCATGCCCGGAGCGCCATCTCGAAGCGGCAAAACAGCTCGGCGCCGATACGAACGGCGCCGGCCCGCAGGACGCCGGCGAAATTTTGAGCCGGCGGCTTATCGAGCTGATGCAGGCCACCGGCATGCCGAACGGACTCGGCGCGGTCGGCTACAGCGACGTCGACCTCGACGCGCTGACCAACGGCTCATTCCCGCAACAGGGGTTGATCCGGAACGCGCCGCGCGAGACCTCGCAGGCTGCGCTGCGGGAGATCTTCGCCGGCGCGTTCCGGCACTGGTGACCGGCTACCTCAAGCGGAAGATCGCAACCGCGTCGCCGTAGGGGAAGCCGAGCTGGAAGTTTCCTCCGGCCGCTACGGCGATATATTGCGTGCCGTCAACTTGATACGTAATCGGCGGCGCGTTGACACCGGCCCCGAGATTGTAACGCCAGACTTTCTGTCCGGTCGTCGCATTAAACGCATCGAACCAGCCATTGCCTTCACCCATGAAGACGAGATTACCGCCGGTCGCAAGCGCACCGCCGATCAGCGGTTGCGGCGCCGTGTACTGCCAGGCAATCTTCCCGGTGTCCATGTTCACTGCAACAAACGGGCCGTTTTGAATCGCGCCTTTCTTCACGTTGGCAAACGCACTGCCGAGGCGGATTTGTCCGTTGCCCGCCGTGGGTGCGTTGGTCGTGAAGGTCATCAGCTGATTCATCGCCAGCACGTAGAGGTTGTGCGTCTGCGGCGAGTACGCCGGCGGTGACCACTCCGCGCCGCCGTTTGCGCCGGGGAGCATGTCCACGCCCTTAGCCGTCGGCATCGAGAACATGTTCTTTGAGAACATCACGTATGGAACAGATTTGCGAATCAGCTTGCCGGTACGGCGATCGACGATGAAGATCCAGCCGACTTTTCCGGCTTCGCCGGCGGCCGGAATCGTTTGCCCGTTCTGATGCACGTCAAACAGCACGGGATTGCTGACCGCGTCGTAGTCCCAGACGTCGTGCTTGACCTCTTGCAGATACCACTTCAACGTGCCAGTGTTTACGTCGAGCGCGACGATCGAGTCGCTGTAGAGATTATCGCCTTTACGCGAATCGCCGAAGAGATCGGGGTTGGGATTACCGGTGCTCAAGATCACGAGCCCGAGTTTGGGATCGATTGCCGGCGTCGTCCACGATGTGGCCCCGCCCGTCTTCCACGAATCGCCGGCGTAGGTCTTGGGGTCGGTCGACCACCATTGCCACTTCTTGGCGCCGGTGTTGGCGTCGAACGCAGCAACGAATCCACGCAGCGCCCACTCACCGCCGGCGCTGCCGACGATCACTTTGCCCTGATAGAGTTGCGGCGCCATCGTTTCTGAATAGCCGAGCGTCGGATCCGCAACGTTGACCTCCCACAGCAGTTTGCCGTTCGTCGCGTCGAGCGCGACGAGATTGTCGTCAAGCGTGACGAAATACACCTTGCCGTAGCCGACCGCGACCCCGCGGTTCACGGGCCCGCAGCAGATCTGGAACGAGCCGAGGTTGTAGGTGGTTTCCCAATAGCGCTCGCCGGTTGTGGCGTTGAGCGCCATGACTTTCATTTTATTGCTGACGACCGGAGTGGTGATGAACATCGTGCCGCCCACCACGATTGGCGTCGTTTCGAAACTTGCGGTCATGCCGGTTTGCACGATCGCGACGGGCGTTAACCCCGAAACGCTGCCGACGTTGACTTGCGAGAGCGGCGAATAGCGATCGTTGGAATAGCCGCGGCCGTCCAGCGTCCAATCCGCGGAGGCGCCGTCGGCGTTGCTCATCATCGCGTCGGAGACGTTGACGTTGCCCGAGATGCTGCCGTAGTCCACCGTCTCGGGCGGAGCGCCGCGCACGATCTCGTTACTGTTGGGCCCGCTGCTCGCCGATGCCATGCTCGCGGCGTTGGAGAGATTGACGCTGCCCAGGTTCGTCGCGTCGAGCGGATGCGAGCCGCTCGCAAACCCGTTCTGTTGCAACAGATACGCCGTCACCGAAAGGTATTGCGCTGCCGTTAGGCTTCCCGGCGCGTTAGCCGGCATCTGCTTGCTGATGAAATCATACATCTGCTGCCCGGTGCCGTACGCGACCAGCGATTTTGCAAAAACGGCGCCGGTGAGCGGCGGACCACTTTGGCCTTGCAGATTCGCCCCGTGACACGACGAGCAGCTCGACGAATAGACGGAAGCACCGTCGGACGCCTGATCTGCGGTAAACGAGCCCGCTCCACCCGCGGCGCCGGCGCTTGCGCTCGCGCTGCTCGCCGGATTCGACGACGCAGATGTGCTTGAGGTGTTGGCGGTGCTACACCCTCCGAGCACCAAGGCTGAAATGATGACGGACGTCGCCATCCACATACGTACATGCATCAGCGATACCTCATGACATAATTACAGTGTTTGGTGTGTTTGGGCGGCAACGCTTGCTTCTTCCCGCTTGGCACGCCATGTAAAACCTTGAACCGCTAGACCGACTCCAAGAGTGCCACCGATCCTTGCCCGCCGTCGGCACAGATGCTAACGATCGCGCGCGAACCGGACGGCAATTGGGCCAGCTCTTTGACCGCCTGACTCATGATCCGTGCACCCGTCGCGCCGAACGGGTGGCCGAGCGCGATGCTACCGCCGTTGGGATTGACGCGATCCCGCGGAAACGGCCCGAAATCCCGGTCGATGCCCACGCGTTCTCGCAGGAACGTGCGATCTTCCAAGAAGGCAATGTGCGCCAGCACCTGCGCGGCAAAGGCCTCGTGGATCTCCCACAGCGCAATATCCGAATAGTGCAAGCCGGCTCGCGCAAGCATGCGCGGAATGGCGTACGCGGGCGCCATCAACAGCCCTTCGTTCCAGAGGTCGATCGACGCAATTTCCCAGTCGATCAGCTTCGCCCGCGGCAGAGCGGCCGGCAGACGTGCCAGACCGGCATCGGAGGCGACCCATAGTCCGGCCGCGCCGTCGGTAAGCGGCGAGGAATTCCCCGCGGTGATCGTACCGTCGCGGCGGTCGAAGGCGGGCGCAAGGCGCGCGAGTTTTTCGAGCGAGGTATCGGGACGCGGAATCGTGTCACGCGTTGCTCCGCCCAGCGGAATCACGAGGTCGTTGAAAAAGCCGCGCTCCCACGCCGCGACGGCGTTACGATGGCTCGCGAGCGACCAGGCGTCTTGCTCGGCGCGCGAGATCGTTCCCATCGCGCGAACGGTCATCTCCATGTGCTCGCCCATGCTCTTTCCGGTCGAGCGATTGGCGATGCTCGGAATGAACAGGCCGATCTTGGTTTGCGCAAGCGCACCAAGATGTTCGAACTTCTTGTCAACGCCCTTCGCAGCAAGAAAGCTGCGCAACCAGTCGGAGAGTGATTGCGACAGACCGATCTGCACGTGACTCAGACTCTCGGTGCCGCCGACGAGCGCGAGCGATCGATGTGCACCGTCGAGCATCGACGCGGCCTCGAGCGCGCCGATCATACTGGTCGAGCACGCCATGACGGTCGAAAACGCCGGAATCGTCGGATCGACCTTGGCATCGAGCAAGACTTCGCGCGCGATGTTGCTCCAGGTGAGGTTCGGGAGGACCGTACCCCAGGCAGCAAAATCGGGCTTCCCGCCGCCGAGTTGCCGGATCATTGCCTGCACCACCGGCACGGACAGCTCGATCGCGTCGTAGGGCGCGAGCGAGCTGCCGGATCGTGCAAACGGCGTACGTAGGCCGGGTAGCAACCAGATCGTGTCACGCATCACGCTGCCCTCGACAGCGTGAGCTATCTACCGAGTTGCGCTAGTTGCAGGAGACCGCGATGATTTGCTGGCCGGGCGAAAGGTCGAGCGTGCTACTTCCGCCCAGAGCCATTGCCGGTATCGTAACGCTGTTACCCGCCGGAGTACCGGTTGCGACACTTCCCCACGCAAAGCCACCACCGTTGTTCGCATAGACGTCGAGCGAGCACGAGGTGGCAGCGCCCAAACCGTTGGTGTCGGTCAGGACGACTTTGGGCGTCGACGAGCCAAACTGGATGTCATTCGTCGTTGGATTGTAGAACGAGCCATAGATGATGGGCGTATTCGCGGTCGCGTTGTCAGCGGGCGAAATCGCCGGTGTAATGTCGCCATTGTTGAAGCCAAGATTGACGTCGATGGTTCCGCTGCCTCCGGTATTCGCGGAGAACGTCCCGGTCAGCGTTACGGCGCCCTGCGTCAGCGTCACCGTTGGATTGGTGGACGGCATCGTCGCCTGCGGCGCCGGGAACGCGTATTGCGGCGTGGGCGCCGAGCTCGGACTTGCCGACGCGGAAGCCGATGACGAGGGTGAGGCCGACGCTGAAGCTGTCGCGCTCGGCTTTGCCGTTGCCGGGGTGCTGGTGCTGCTGCCGCCGCCGCATGCCGCGACCGCGAGTGCTAGTGCAAAAGCACCATAGAAGAAACTTGAGCGATAAAATGTTTGCTGCATGGGCTGCATCGTAGCAGCGAGCCGCTACAGTGGCGTGACAAGTTCGCTCAGTTTTGCCGAAGGCTGAGAATTGAGTTCGCTCGCAAGCAATGCTGAGAATTTTCGATACGACCGGCGTGCCGACGCCGTGTCACCCGAGGCGAGCGACGCGCGGATCAGCACCTCCCACGCCGCTTCGTCATACGAATCAAACGCGATCAAACGGTCCGCGTAGGTGCGCGCCTCCGACGGCGAGCCGCGCTCGATCGCATCGCCGGCCAAGAGCAGCGCGGCGCGGCGAGATAGCTCCAACGCGCGACCCGCATATGGCGCGAACCATTCCCACGCGCTCATCGATGCAGGAACCTCGTAGCCGTGGGATTGGACGTATCGCGACAGCCGCTCGCGCATCGCCTCGTCAAAGGTTCGCCGGTCGCCCGCAGCCTTCAACATGTCTTCAACGTCGTCGAGGTCGACGCGCGCGTACGGAGCGATTTGATAGTCACCGGATTCCAACAACGTTATGATCTGCGGATCACCCGTGCGCGTGCGGATCCGGCTGACGTACACGCGCAGTACTGAAGGCGACCGCTCCGAGCTTTCAGGCCAAATCATTTCGAGTAATTCCGCGCGACTGCACGGACGCTGTGCGAGCGCAAGATAAAACAGCAGCTCGCGTTCGCGCGGAGCAAGCCGAATCGTCGTGACGCCGATTCTCACCGTGCCGGTTGAAACGGAGATCTCCGGCGCCTCCGTATCGCGTACGCGCCGCGCAGTCGGCTCGTCGCGAAGACGCTGCACCAGCGGCTCGAGCAAGCCGAGATTCGAGCTGCCATTGCCATAGGCTTCGATCGACGCGCGCAGCGCCGCTGAATCTGTCCGTCGCGCCCACTGCATGGCGCGCTCGACCATTTCAGCCCGAATGCGTGGCTCGCATTCCGCCAGTGCGATCGCGCTCACCGCGCAGCACGCCGGTTCGTCCGCATTCTTGGCCGCCTCCAGCGCCGCGTCGGCAAAGCGCATGCGTTCGCCGCGCGGCGCGCGTCCACACGCGATAAGCGCGGCATAGTGCCGAAAACGAAATCGCTCGAACGTTTCCTCGCGCAGCGCCAGCGATATGTCGCCGCGCACGGCGTTGCGCAACACCTCTGTTCCCAGCGCGGTGTTCGGCGCAATCGCGCGTTCGAGCTCGCGCGCGTACTGCGCCATCAGCGCATCCTCGCCGGCGAACCAGGCGCCGAACAACGCCTCCTGCAAGGCCAGTGCGCGAACGACCGCGACACCCGATTCATTCGCAAGCGCAATAGAGCGGTCGAGTGTTGCGCGCTGTTCCCCGCGTTCTCCATTGAAATGCTGCGCGCGGGCGACGATCTCTTCGAGGCCGATGGCCCGCGTCGTCAGGACGTTTTCGAAGTCCGGCTCGGCACCGCGCCAAAGTTCCAACGCGTGCGTGAATTGTCCCTGGCGCGTCGCGACAGCCCCACGCATGAGTTGCGCCACCGAGTTGTACCGCGCCGGCAACGCATCGTCGCCCCACGAGAATTTCGCGAGCACGGCGAGCGCGTCGTCGTGCCGTCCGAGGTTGGTCAGGATGTTTGCGAGGCCCGTCAAGACGTTGACGCGCGTCTCGAGCGTCGTGCGCTCGTCGAGGCGCTCACGTACCGCAAGGGCCTCATAGAGCCACTGGCGCTGTGATATTGCAATCGATCGGTTGGTCAGCGCATTCGACCAGATCGATGGATGACGCAGCAGCACCGGAACGTCAAACCCGCTGACGATCTCGGCGAAACGCGGCGGCAGCTCGTCAGCGAAGAGGACGGCTTTGCCCTCGAGCAGTCCGGCAGCGCTATCATTGTCTCCCGCAAGCTGATACAGTTGCGCCGAACGAAGCGCGTCGCTCGATGCCAGGCGTTGCGCTGCGAGCAGCAGGAGCTCGCGGCAGCGCTGCGCATAGCGTTCGCGGAGCATCGTACGAACGAGCGGATGCGCCTCGTACGAACCTTCGACCAGACGATACACGAACGCCGAGGCGGCAGCAGCGGTCGCCAAAGCCTCCGGAGCACTTGGATCGTCTAGCACGAGTTCGACTTCTCGGCCGGTTGCGCTCGGGATCGCCGCCACCGCCAAGAGACGCTGAAATTGTGCCGGCACCAGTGCGGCGAGTGCTTCTTGCGCTAAATAATCGTAGAGGTCCGAGAAGTCTAGCGCCTCAGCGCGCTCGAGCGCAACATTCAAACGCGCGGCGCGCGCCAGCCGCTCGAAGAGGAGGACCGCGACGGGCCAGCCGCGCGTGATCTCGGCTACGCGATCGACGGTGCGAAGGGGAACGCTGGTTTCACGGAACGCCTCGCGGATCTCGCTCTCGTCGAACGCAAGCTCGCCCTCTCGCAGGGTGAGCACCTCGTGCGGTGGCGCGAACCGCCCCAACCCCAGCGGCGGACTGCGACGCGAACAGATGGCAATGTTCCGCTGCGCGGGCGTCCGCGCGAGCAGGCGACCCAAGAATTCCATTGCATCGCTGTTATCGATGGCTTCCTCGAGATTCTCGAAGACAAACGTTGCATGATCGTACGGGCGGCCCCAAAGGTCGGCCACGAACTCGGTCCATACGGTCGCGTCGCCGGCCGCCGCGATGCGTTGTTCTGCAACGCGCGCTTCGGCACGCGCATCGCCGGCTACAAGTGCGGCAGCGGTGCGCTGGGCGAAATCGATGACGTCGCGTGTTTCACGGCAGTCGCACACGGCCGATGTGCCGAGCGTACGAGCGTACGTGCGCACGACGCTGCTTTTGGCGTAGCCGGCCGTCGCGATCGCCGCCAAAAACCTCGGTGAACGCGCAGAAAGGAGGCTCTCCAGGCGCGGACGGTCGAGCCTCATCGGAAGCTCTAGTGGTCTGCGTTAGCCAAAGAGGCCGAGAACTGCTGACGCGTTGACGTTGTTTTTCGCCTGCAACGCGAACTGAATCTGCTGTTGCAGTTGCGAGAGCGTCGACTGTGTGACGCCTTGTCCGTAGTTCTCGTCGGTAATGGTTGACGCGGCGCTGGTGAGATTGTTGGCGTACGCATCGTTCGCTTGCGCGGCGGTCTGTAGCGCGACCTGTTGGGCGCCGAGTTGCGCTTGTGCCGTCGTGAGCGAATTGAGCGCATTTTGAATCTGACCGATCGCCTGCGTTGAACTCAGGCTACTCGAGAGGTTGACGTTGTTGATTTGCAGCGTCGTCGAGCTGACGCCGGGTATCGCAACGTTGGTCGAGTTGCCTTCGTTGGCGCCGCTCTGCACGGTGAGCGCGCTGTTCTGCGAATTCGCCGGTGTTGCTTGCGCTATCTGAATCGTTGCCGTCTGTCCGACGTCGGCAAGCGAGATGTTGCCGACTTGCACGTTGACGTTCTCGACGCCGGTAATCGTTCCGCCGGAAGCAACCGGACCCGTCGTTACGGTTTGGCCGGTCGCGTTGTCGCGAACCGTTGCGACCGCAGCGGCGACGCCGTTGTTGTTGATCACCTGCACTTGAATCGTCGAATTCGTCGTGGACGTTCCACCGAAACCTTGCGCGGCGCCGGCCGGCGGCGTCTGGAAATTCGCATTCGCGGCCGTGACTTGCGTCACCACCGTTCCACCGTTTTGCACGATGTCGTTGTTCGTCACCTTGGCAGTGGTTTGCGTTCCGGCTTGCGGACCCGCAAGCGTTCCGTTGAGTAGCGGCTGGCCGTTAAAATTGACTGACGAAGCGATCGTATTCGCCTGCTGGACGAGCTGATTGCTCTCCGCTTGCAAATCCGCGCGATCGGCTGGGCTCAGGAACGAATTGACGCCTTGCACGGCGAGATTGTTGACCTGTTGCAGGACACCGGTCAACTGCTGCAACGCACCTTGCGCGACGTTGGTCGCGTTGTACGCCTCTTGAATGTTGTCCGAAGCCGTGGTCGCCGCGGCCGCTTGGGTGTTGAGCGAGGTCGCGATCGCATAACCGGCCGCGTCGTCGGCGGCGCTGTTGACGCGCTTACCGCTCGAAAGCTGATTGAATTGCTGCAGCAGACTCTCTTGAGTCTGCCCGGTCTGGTTGACCAACGAGTTATTCAAGGTCGTGATCGATGCCATGGCCTCCAGATTATAGCAGAACTCGCCTTGCCGCCCCCCATAAACGCGCCTTTAACGTTGCCGTATCTTTACAGAGCGTTACTCGTAGCGAATCTCGTCGATCGTGTACTCGATCGGGCCGGCCGGCCGGACCACGACGACCCGCTCGCCCACCCGATGATCGGTCAAGGCGCGGGCAATCGGCGACTCCCAGCTGATCGTCCCGCGCAGCGGGTCGGCCTCGTCCTCGCCGACGATCCGGACGCGCAGCTCGTGGCCGGTAGCATCGTGGGCGCGGACGCTGGCGCCGAACTCCACCATGCCCTGCGGATGCGCCGACGGGTCGATCACGATTGCCGAATCGACGCGCTCGGCAAGGTATGAGGTTTCGCGCGCATCCCCGGCCGCTTGCGCGCGGGCCAGATTCTCACGCAAAAGCTCGAGCCCTCGGGGCGTCACGTAGTTCGGTAGCGTGCTGACGGGGCGTTGGAGCCGAGGTTCCGGCCCGTCGCTATCGTCTTTCACGAATGCGCGGCTCATGGAATGCCCTCCGGCCGGGCGAGGCTTGGGCCTCGCGCCAGCGAGATATCTTCGAGAATTTCGCGTTTGGTCTCCGGCACTCCCCGCGCCACGACCACGATGGTGACGATGCAAAGCGCGGCATAGATCGAGAAGGTCACCGACGCTCCGAGCGCCTGTACCATCGAGAGGAAGAACAGTGAAACCACCAGGTTCGCCACCCAATTGCTCAAGGTGCAGATACTCATACCCAAGCCGCGCACTTGTAATGGAAAAATCTCCGAAATCAAGAGCCAGAGAATTGGGCCCAAGCTGTAAGCGAACGAGCCCACATAGACCATCAGGCTCACCAGCGCGATCGTGGCGAGCGAACCGCCCAGGTGCGGCTGCGCAAATGCGATTGCCAGCACGCTCAGGGCCAAAAACATGCCGGTACAGCCCGCGTAGAGCAGCGGTTTACGCCCGATGCGATCGACAAAGAAGATCGCGACCAACGTCAGCAGCACGTTGACCACGCCGACGAGCACCGTTGCCAGAATCGACGCTTCGTTCGAAGCGATGCCGGCCAGCTGAAAGATGTGGGGGCCGTAGTAGATGACCGTGTTGATGCCGGTAACCTGCTGCAACATCGCAAGTGCGACACCCAGCACGAGCGCGTAACGCACCCCCGGTGTCGCAAACGCGGCGAAGCCGGAACCGTGCACTTTGAGCGAATCGACGATCGCCGTTTCTTCTACGCCGATCGCGTCGCTACCGGCGATACGGCGCAATTCCGCCTCTGCCGCCTCGACATTTCCGATCTTGAAAAGATAACGCGGACTTTCAGGAAGCGGCAGCATGCCGCCGATCAAGATCAGCGACGGAATGAGCGCAAGCGCCAGCATCCAGCGCCATGCGCCGGAACCTGCGAGCGCGTAATCCACGAGGAACGCGCCGAGAATGCCGACGGTGATCGCAAACTGATAGAGCGAGACGAGCGCGCCGCGGATGTCGGCGGGTGCAACTTCGGAAATGTACAGCGGCGCGACGACCGAGCAGAAGCCGATTCCAATGCCGACGACAAAACGCGCGGCCAGCAGCACGTCGATCGTCGGCGCGAACGCCGACCCGAGCGCACCCACGGCAAAGATAACACCGGCGGTGAGCAACATTATGCGGCGCCCGATACGATCGGCGATCGTGCCGGATGCAGCCGATCCGACCATACAGCCGACGAGCACGATGCTAATCGTGAGTTCCTGCAGACGCGTGCTTAGCGCGAAGTCGCGCGTGATGAAGAGAATCGCGCCCGAAATCACTCCGGTGTCATAGCCGAAGAGCAACCCGCCGAGCGCGGCAACCGATGCGACCAGAAAAACGAATGGCCTCATCGCGAGCGCTTTCGCGAGTTCGCGGCGAAGGCCCCGCCATGCAGCAGGCCCTAGTGGTATCACGAGCCGGCACCATCATCCACGAGTCCTACGCCAGCGGTTTTGACGCGTCGTCGCCGCATGCGCTTTACAGCGGAACCAAGAGCTTTTGGGGCATCGCCGCGCTCGCAGCGCACGACGACGGATTGCTCGACCTCGACGAACGCGTGAAAGACGGCATCAACGTGCGTATGCTCTTGAACCTCACCGCGGGTTACGGCTTCGGCGGCTTGGGCAGTGCGGTACCGACGTTTCAGCACGCGCTCGAGATTCTCCCGAAGAACGCACCCGGGACGACCTTCACCTACGGCGGTATTCCGCTCCAAGTCTTCGGCGGATTTCTTGCCGAGCGCTTGCGCCCGAAGAACCTCACGCCGCACGACTATCTGCGCGAACGCGTGCTCAACCCAGCGAACGTCAACGTCGCTTCATGGCGCGCCCTCAAAGACGGAACGCAGCCGCTTCCGACCGGCGCATTTTTGACGGCGCACAATTGGCTCGCCTACGGCACCTATATGCTCGCGAATCGCGAGCGCTATCGCGAAGCGTTGGCCGGATCGCTCCCCAATCCGCGATACGGATTAGGCTGGTGGTTGAACGGTCCAAAGCTTCCGTCCGACCTTTTCTACGCGAGCGGCTCGGGCGGTCAGGGCCTGTATGTGATTCCGTCGGAGCAGATCGTCGCCGTGCGCTTCAGTGACGGCGGCTCACCCAATCATCCGGGGACGGTCAAGAAACTGTTGACTCTCACCACGTAGGAATGAGGAAGGTCGCGGGACACGTGTCCTGATTCGCCGGCGTGTCCATCAGCGACGCAGGTTTTGGAAATGCGTCGATTTTATCTGTATGAATCGTGATCCAGAACTGGGTGAGTACGAGCTGGCCCGCATCGTTCTTCGCGCACTCCAGTTGCAGCGCGGTGGGATGATCGGTCTCAAAGGATGCGGCGAACTGCGCGACGACGGCGGCGTGCGTCACGTCGTGCCCGGCCTGCGCCTCCAGGTACGATCCAAACGCGCTGGATGCGACGGCTTGGCGCATGCGCAGTTCGGTCGCGAAAAAATGCGCCGGATCGAACCCGAAGCATTGCACGTGCTTGTCGTACTCGTGCGTCAGCAGGTCGTGCTCGAAATGGGGCATGACGGCGTGCAGTTGCGCCAGCAACGATGCGTCGAGCACCGGCGGATCGCTGCTGGAGTGGTAGAAATCGCAGCCCTTTGACCACCATTGCTGATCGACGACGCCTTGGGCTGCAAGGTCATGCGGTAACGACGCCCAGAGTCCGTGCAAGCCGATCAACGGCGCCTTCGGTTGATCCGCGACGCACCGCCCCTCGCCCGTCTGGCACATGCCCGGCTGCCACGTCAACGCAAACGTGTAGTGATCGAAGTCCGCGTGTTGCGGCGGTGCGGGGAGTACCGCCAGCAACAGCGCGAGTACGAGTCCCACCTACGGCGTAATGGGTTTGGCGCCGTCGATGTTCATACCGGCAAGCGACTTCACGTAGTCGTTGTACTTCGCAAAAGCCGCCGCATACGCGGTATCCCAGCGCGACGCGTAGTCGAGCTGCGCCGCAGTCGGAGGCGAGTCCGCGCCGAACCCGGTACGCGGAATCTCTTCGCGCAGCGCGCCCGGATGTTCGACCGAATCTTCGCCGTTTTTGAAGTTGGCCGTGATCGTCGAGAAGACGTCTTGCCACTGCGTCTTGGCTGCTGCAATCTTCGGATCGCTGGCGTTGGCCTTATCGAGCGATTTCTTGATCGCATCGAGGTTATTGAGCGCGTCGTCGATCTTGCCGTAGCGAACCTTGTACTTCTCCGCGAAGTCGTGTGCCGATTGCAGGTCCGCGGCGGTCAACGTGTCGCGCGGGTCGGGCTTGACCGTCACCGTTTGCGAGAGCGTCGTGCTATCGAGTTGCAAGCGCACCGTGTAGAGGCCCGGTAAAACCAGCGGACCCGTGCGCGGACCGCGAAATTGCGGAGCGCCGGCGCCATTCCACGGCGTCGGGCCCGCTTCGTGCAGATCCCACGTCATGCGGTTAATGCCGGCCTTGTTCGGCACATTGGGGACGTCCTTGCCGTCGACTTTGTGCGTGCCGGAGATCGAGCGCACCAGCTTGCCGTTTGCATCGAGAATCGCAAGCGTGGGATTCTTCTTCTGCGGTGCAGCGAGATAGTAGTTGAGGATCGCGCCGCTCGGTGGATTTTCGGCTGAGAAGTTGGTGTATGCGCCGTAGTCGCCGTTGGAATGCTGGTGATACTGATAGGCCGTACGCGGCTTGAAGAACATGACGCCGGCCTTCTCGGCTTGCGGAAGCTGTTGCACCGGCGTAAGGTCATCGAGCACCCACGCGTCGCGCCCGTGCGTTCCGACGATCAGGTCGTCGAACTCAGGCTGGATTCGGATGTCGTACACCGCAACCGGCGGCATGTTCAAGCGGAAGTTCTGCCAGTGCGCGCCTTGGTCGTACGAGATCCAAAGGCCGTTCTCGGTACCGACGTAGACGATGTTCGCGTTGGTCGTGTCGGCGCGAATCCCGCGAGCGTATTGATTCTCGGGAATGCCGTCGACGATCGACGTCCACGTCTTGCCGTAGTCGTGCGTGACGTAGATGTGCGGTTTGTAGTCGCCGAGCATGTGGTTGTCGGCGATCGCATAGGCGGTACCGGCATCGAACGGCGACGGCGAAATGCTCGCCATGCGCGCGTACTCCGGCGCGCCGCTCGGCGTGACCGTCGCCCAATTCGCACCGCCGTCGCGCGTGAGCGAGATGACGCCGTCATCCGAACCCGTCCAAATCTCACCTTTCGTGAGCGACGAGCCTTCGATGTCCAGCAAATTGTCCGAATACTCTGCGCCCGACACGTCCTGCGCGAGCGGACCACCCGCGGGCAGTTGGTGATCCTTGATGTTGCGGGTGAGATCGGGGCTGATCACCGTCCAGTGCAAGCCACGATCGGTGCTCTGGAAAACGACGTTGCCGCCGAGCCACGCAATATGCGGATCCCACGGCGCGAAGTTGATCGGTGAATCCCAGTTATAGCGATACTTTGCATCCCGCGAGTCGAACGGCCCAAGCGTACCGCCCATCGCATCCCATGGGCGCACCGAGATGGCCGTTTGCGTCTTGGTGTCGTTGACGAGCGTCACGCCGTCTTCCAGATCCGACCAGATATAGCGCGGATCAGATGGATCCGGCCATGCCCACTCGCCGTCGCCGCCGACGACGTTGTACCAATCGCTGTTGAGGATGCCGTCGCTCGAAAGCGAGTTCGACGGTCCGCAGAAAGCTTCGTTGTCTTGCAGCGCCGCGCAGATCGAGTACGGATTGTTACCGACGCTGTAGCCGACGTGGTAGATCTGTCCGATCGGCAGATTCTGCGCAAACGACCAGTTCTTACCGCCGTCGAGCGTGATCGCATAGCCGCCATCAGCGCCCACGATCATGCGATTCGGATCGTTCGAGGCGATCCACATGTCGTGGAAGTCGACATGCACCGGCTTAGCGACCTCTTCGAACTTCTTGCCGCCGTCCTTGCTCTCGGCGAGGTCGTTCGAGATTCCATAGACGTCATCGGGATTTTTGGGATTCACCGCGAGATGCGAGAAGTAGAACGGACGCTGATTGACGATCGAATCGTTTGACACCATTTTCCACTGCGCGCCGGCGTCGTCGCTGCGCCAGAGCACGCCACCTTTCGCCTCAATCGTCGCGTAGACGCGTTTGGGATCGCTTGCTGCAAGCGCGAGGCCGATGCGACCGGTCATGCCGCTCGGCAAGCCGTTCCCGGTGAGCTTCGTCCATGTCTTGCCGCCGTCGGTGGACTTGTACACGCCGCCGGCGTTGCTGCCGCTGGTGAAGGTCCACGGCACGCGGCGAAACGTCCACATGCCGGCGTAGACGACGCTTGGATGTTGCGGGTCCATCACCACATCGCTTGCGCCGGTTTTCTCATCCACGTAAAGCGTTTTGGCGAAGGTCTTGCCGCCGTCAAAGGTGACGTACATGCCGCGATCGTTCGAATCTTTGAACGGATCGCCAAGCCCGGCGATCACGACGTGATTGGGATCCTTCGGATCGATCGCGATGCGCGCAATACTCCACACCGCGTCGAGTCCGACGCGTGACCAGTGCTTGCCGCCGTCGGTCGTCTTGTAGAGACCGTCGCCGTAGCTGACGTCGTTGCGTGGGTTGCCTTCGCCCGTACCGACCCAAACGACGTTTTGATTCTTGGGATCGATCGCGACCGCACCGATTGCCGAAACATCCTGCGCATCGAAGACCGGCGACCAGGTGGCACCGGCGTTTTCCGATTTCCACACGCCGCCGCCGGCGGTGCCGAGGTAATACAACTTGTCGTTTTGGACGGTGCCGGCCACAGCCGCGATACGTCCGCCGGCAACCGCCGGTCCAACGACGCGCATCGAAAGATCACCGAACGAGGTGGCTGCCGCGAGAACGAGTGCTGCGATCACTGGATGGTCACCGCCTTCAATTTGAGCGTGCTGCGTGCGTCGTTGAGCGCCGGGACTTGCTCCTTGACGAAGGCGTCGTAGTGCGACGTCGCACTCTGTAGCTCGCCCTCGACGCGATGAGTGTAGTCCCGCAGCGCCGGCGTAATCACCGTGCCTGCAAAGTACATAATCGACTGGACGTCCTCACGCACCTTGCCGGGCATTTGAATCGAGTCTTCGTCGTTCTGATAGTTTGCCGTCAGCTCGTTGAACACGGCCGCGCGCGCCGTCTCAATTGACTCAAGTCTACTTTGCGTGGCCGTATCGCCGGCCTTCTTGGCCGCCGCGATGCCCTCGTCGATCGATTTCTTCACCGTATCGAGATTATTGAGCATCGTGTCGACCTTTGAAAGGAGCGACTCGCCGAGGCGACCATAGTTGTACGCCTCGACCAGCTGCGCCTGACTGTAAAGCGTGCGCGGATCCGCTTTGACGATGAAGCGCTGCGTGAACACCTTGGTGCCGAGCGTCAATCGCGCGGTGTATTCACCCGGCGGAACGGTGGGGCCGCCGTCGGGACCCTGATACGCTTTCTTGGCCGCTCCGAGCCACTTCACCGGACCATCGATCGACCAGTCCCACACGAAGCGGTTGATCCCGACCTTGTTCGGCACGTAGGGTTCTTGCTTGCCGGCAACGTCGTGCGTGCCTTTGTAGGTGCGAACGACGGCGCCCGTGCGGTCGAGGATTTGCAATATCGGTGGTGTCTTTTGTTCCGCGTTGAGATAGTAGTCGAGGATCGCGCCGGTCGGCGGATTCGCGGCCGCGTAATTGGTGTAGGTCCCTTCGTCGTCTTCGCGCGTGTTGTACTGATACGAGACGCGAATCGGGAACATGTACGTGCCGGCCGCCGTCGCGCTTTGCAGCTGCTGGATCGGTGTCATGTCATCCATGATGTAGATCGAGCGTCCGTGCGTCGCGATCACCAGGTCGTCGAACTGCGGCTGCATGCGAATGTCGTGCACGGAAACGGTCGGCAGGTCGTTCTTGAACGATTTCCACGATGTTCCGCCGTCGTAGGAGATCCAGAAGCCCTCTTCGGTTCCGAGATAGACGAGGTTCGGATTGCGGATGTCGGCGCCGATCGCCCGGGCCCAATCATTTGCGGGGAGACCGCTGGTGATGAGATCCCAGTGTTTGCCGAAATCGTGTGTGACGAACGCATACGGATGGTTGTCGCCGGTATAGTGGCCGTCGTTGATCGCGTACGCCGTACCATCGCGCAACGGCGACGGCGAGATCGATGCGAAGCGCCCGTACTCCGGCGCGTTCGGCGGGGTGACGTTGCTCCAGTGTTTGCCGCCGTCGAGCGTGAGTTGGACCAGGCCGTCATCGGTGCCGACCCAAATCTCGCCCTTGTGCAGCTTCGAGCCCTCGATGTCGAGGAGCGTGTCGCTCTCTTCTGCGCCTGAGACGTCGTGCGTGATCGGACCGCCCGACGGCGCTTGATGATCTTTAACGTCGCGGGTGAGATCGGGGCTGATGATCGTCCAATGCAACCCGCGGTCAGTGGTTTGAAAGAGCACGTTGCCGCCGATCCAGCCGATGTGGCCGTCCCACGGCGCGAACGCAATCGGTGTTTCCCAATTCCAACGCACCTTGGCCTGACGAACGTCGAAACTCTCGATCGCTAACTGTAAATAGGGCTCCACGAACCAACCGTCTTTAGTCACCTTGTTGATGACGGTGACCGAACCGTTTTCCGAGTCCGCCCAAATGTAGTTGGGATCGGCCGGGTCGGGCACGGTCCATTCGCCGTCGCCGCCGGTCACCGCGATCCACGCTTTGTTCTGGATGCCTGATGGATCTTGTGAGTTGTTCGGCGCGCACCAGCCGTTATTATCTTGCAAGCCGCCGCACACCCAATACGGATTCTCGTTGGAGAGTCCGACACGATAGACTTGCGCGATCGGCAAGTTCGCCGAGAAAAACCAGTTGTCACCGCCGTCGACCGTCAGCGCGTAGCCGCCGTCTTCGCCAACCATGATCCGCGCCGGGTCGTTGGGCGCAATCCAAATCGCGTGATAGTCGACGTGCACGCTGTCGGCGATCGCCTTGAACGTCTTGCCGCCGTCAGTTGATTTCGAGAGCGCCTCCGAAACGCCGTAGACGACGTCAGGATTCTTCGAATCGACACCGATGTGCGTGAAGTAAAAGGGCCGTTGATCGACCAGCGTGTTTTTGGAAACCATCGTCCAGTGATCGCCGCCGTCGTCGCTGCGCCACAGAATGCCCTGCTTGGATTCAATCAACGCGTAGACGCGATTCCCGTTGCTCGGTGCGACCGCGAGACCGATACGGCCGATCGTGTCAGTCGGCAGTCCGTTCCCCTCGAGCTTCTTCCACGTGCGTCCGCCGTCGGTTGACTTGTAGAGCCCGTCTTGCGGGCCGCCGCTGGTGAACGTCCACGGGCGGCGCTGGAATTGCCACATGCCCGCGTAAAGCACGCTAGGGTTTTGCGGATCCATCGCGAGATCGGACGCGCCCGCTTCGGGACCGGTGTAGAGCGTTTTCTTCCACGTCTTCCCGCCGTCATCGGTGACGTACACGCCGCGATCCGGACCGTCGTTGAAGAGATCGCCTTGCGCTGCAACCACGACGTGGTTGTGATCGCGCGGATCGACGACGATGCGCGAAATCTGTTCGGTCGCGCTCAGGCCCATGTTGGTCCAGTGAGCGCCGCCATCGACGCTCTTATAGACGCCGTCGCCATAGCTGACGTCGTTGCGCGGATTGTCCTCACCCGTACCGACCCACACGGTGTTGTTGTCGTTCGGATCGATGACAACCGCGCCGATTGCCGCGACCGTCTGTTTTGCAAAAACCGGATCCCAGGTTTGCCCAGCGTTTTCGCTCTTCCACACGCCGCCGCCGGCCGAACCGACGTAGTAAAGTTTCGGATCGCTCGCCGAGCCCGCGACGGCGGCAACGCGGCCGCCGGCGGTTGCCGGGCCGATCTCGCGCCAGCTCATGTTGGCGTACGGCGGTCCGGGAGTCGGGGTGGGCGACGGCGTCGGGGTTGGCTTCGCGGGCTTCGGTGGCGCGGGGCTCGCCGAAGGCGAGGGCTGCACTTGCGTCGTTTGCGCAAGCACCGCTCCCGTGCAGCACATCACGATCGAACACGCCAATAATGCAGTAAGGCGAAGCTTCACGTACGGACCTCCAAAGCAAACCGGAATAACTCGCGGGTCCTCAGCCACGCCGACAAACTCCTGCGCACCGTGCATCAAAGTGGCATCAGAACGCAAGCCTGCGTCGCCTTTTGCGACGCGGTTAGTGTTTCTGCTTCTGGTTGAGTGCTTGGTAGTGCGGCACGTTGACGTGCACGGCGTACCACTGCGAGATCG
Organism: Vulcanimicrobiota bacterium; assembly: GCA_963703325.1. Taxonomy (GTDB): domain Bacteria; phylum Vulcanimicrobiota; class Vulcanimicrobiia; order Vulcanimicrobiales; family Vulcanimicrobiaceae; genus Aquilonibacter. Next base: position 672,656 of record OY969805.1, read on the forward strand.
CAATGCCGCCGCACAACAGAAGGAAGACGGCGATTGCGCCGATCCCCCAGGCTCGCCGCGCTTGCTGCGACATTCCCTCATGCCTGCTCATGGATTGGGCTTCGCCAAATCTGTAACGTTCGGCCTTCGGCCGATCCGTGGGGGAGCGGCCCTAGCCTCGTCGAACCGGCCCCCCATGAGCCGACGCCGCGCCCCGCTCCTTGCGGGACTCTGCTTCATTTTAGGACTCGGGTTTCCGGCTGTAGCCAGTGCCTCGACGAAGCCGGTTCCGGCGACCCCTGCGAGCATCGCGGCCTATGCGGCGGTGCTGCGGCAGTATAATCCCGAGCTTCCGGACTGGCAGAGCAAAGATCTCGCCAGACACCTGCTGCTGACGGCGGCGCGTTGGAAAGTCGACACCAATATGTTGGCGGCGATCGTTACCGTCGAGTCGAGTTGGCACACGCACGCCGTTTCGTACGCCGGCGCAATCGGGCTCGGTCAGCTCATGCCCGGCACGGCGGCGACGCTCGGCGTGAATCCGCGCGATCCGGCTGAGAACTTGCAGGGCGCGGCCCGCTACTTGCGCGGCCTGCTCGAAAAGTTCGGATCGAACCCCGATCGCTACGCGCTGGTCTTTGCGGCGTACAACGCCGGGCCGCTTGCCGTGCAGCACTATGGCGGCGTGCCGCCATACTACGAAACACAGCACTACGTGCTCAAAGTCCTGCGCGCTTGGAACGTCTTGCGCTCGACCGTGCGTATTCCCAAGGGCGCTTGGCTAGCCGCAACGGCGCACGCACGCGCCCCCGACGTTGACTACTGGACAGATGATTCCGGACACTAGATCCGGCCGGTAAGAATCCGATCGACGGCGCTTGCAAGATCGCAGGCGCCGTCGATTTTTATCGCGGGCGATCCGGCATTGTGTGCCGCTTCAACGTCGCTCGCCTTATCGCCGACGACCACGATCTCCGGCGCGCGTACGCCCCACACGTGTGCCGCATCGAAAATCAACGTTGGTTTGGGTTTGCGACAATCGCAATCGACCTCCGGCGCATGCGGGCAGACGAACCACCCGTCAAACGGCCCAAGCAATTCTTCGACGCGTACGTTGACCGCGTGCATCTGGACATCGCTAATCATGCCACGACCCACACCGCTCTGATTGGTTAGCACGCCGACCTTCAAACCAGCAAGGCGAAGCATATCCAAAAGCTGCTTCGCACCCGAAACCGGCTCGACGAGATCAGGATCGCCGTTGTATGGAACATCGACGATGATGGTCCCATCGCGATCGAAGAGCACGCCCTTCAGGATGGCACAGTCTCGACGTATACCTCAGCGCCCTTTTCCAAGAACTCTTTGCTCTTCTCGGCCATACCGGCTTGCGCGTACTCGCGTACCTCTTGAGTGATCTTCATCGAGCAGAAGTGCGGGCCGCACATCGAACAGAAGTGCGCAACCTTCGCGCCCGCTGCCGGCAGTGTTTCATCGTGAAACTCACGCGCCGTTTCCGGATCGAGCGCAAGCTCGAATTGATCTTCCCACCGAAACTCGAAACGCGCTTTCGATAACACGTCGTCCCAATGGTGCGCGCGCGGATGGCCTTTTGCCAAATCGGCCGCATGCGCCGCGATTTTATAAGCAATGACGCCGTCTTTGACGTCCTTCTTGTTGGGCAAGCCGAGATGTTCTTTCGGCGTGACGTAGCACAGCATCGCCGTACCGAACCAGCCGATCATCGCCGCACCGATGGCGCTTGTGATGTGATCGTAGCCCGGCGCGATATCGGTCACCAGCGGCCCCAACGTATAGAACGGGGCTTCGTGACAGATCTCGAGTTGCTTCTCCATATTCTCTTTGATCAAGTGCATCGGCACGTGTCCGGGGCCTTCGATCATGACCTGCACGTCGTGCTTCCATGCAACTTGGGTCAGCTCGCCGAGCGTCTCCAATTCGCCGAACTGCGCCGCATCGTTGGCGTCGGCCGTGCAGCCCGGGCGCAAACCGTCGCCGAGCGAGAACGCGATGTCATACGCCTTCATGATCTCGCAGATATCTTCGAAGTGGGTGTGGAGAAAGTTCTCCTGATGATGGGCGAGGCACCACTTGGCGAGAATCGAACCCCCGCGCGAGACGATCCCGGTGATACGATTTGCCGTGAGCGGCACGTAACGCAGCAGCACACCGGCATGAATCGTGAAATAGTCGACGCCTTGTTCGGCTTGTTCGATAAGCGTCTCACGGTACAGATCCCAGGTGAGCTCTTCGGCTTTGCCGTTGACCTTTTCCAGCGCTTGATAGATCGGCACGGTCCCGATCGGAACCGGCGCGTTGCGCAAGATCCACTCGCGCGTTTCGTGAATGTTTTTGCCGGTCGAAAGATCCATCACCGTGTCGGCACCCCAACGTGTCGCCCACGTCATCTTCTCGACCTCTTCTTCGATCGTCGAGGTGACGGCCGAGTTGCCGATGTTGGCATTGATCTTGACGTGGAAGCCGCGACCGATGATCATCGGCTCGGATTCGGGGTGGTTGATGTTCGACGGGATGATCGCGCGACCACGCGCAACCTCGTCGCGCACGAACGACGGTTCGACGCCCTCGCGAATCGCGATGAATTCCATTTCCGGCGTTATCTCGCCGCGGCGCGCGTAGTGCATTTGCGTTACGTTCGCGCCGGGCTTAGCGCGACGAATCGCCCGCGCGTTTTCAAAGCGGAAGACCGATGCCGGGCGTTCGAGCGTTTGGGTATCACCGCGTGACTCGATCCACGACTCGCGCAGCGGTGTAAGCCCGGTGCGAACGTCGAGATTCACCGCGGGATCGGTGTATGGGCCGCTTGTATCATAAACGGTGTGCGCGGTCCCGTCGCTCAGAGCAATCTCACGCACCGGCACGCGAACCGATGGATCGCGGCCCTGGATGTAACGCTTCATAAATTCGTCCTTCCTGCCCCGGCATTATCCGGCGAGTCTCGGGCTACAAAAAGTACGCTTTGCATCCTTTTTCGTAGCCCACAGCGGTCGGGGTCTTGACCCCCTCTCAGCCTGTTATTGCAAGCTCCCGCAGAGAACAAAGGGCTACGACGTGCGGGAGGGGCTTTCCCCGAGTAGTACGGCCAATATCAGCTAAGTAGGCCAAACGACTGAAGGGGGCAGAAGCAACCAATCGAACGGGTGACCTCAGACAATCTTCCTCTGCTCAAGGAGAGCACCCTTATGAAGGCCTTGTGCGCTTCGTTTCTTACCGTGCTTTTCGCCCTGCTTCCAGTGGTGGCGTCGCCGGCCGACACCGACAAGACGCTCCAGAACAACCAGGGCACGGTCACGTACGGCGTCGGCCCGGCCCCGAAGACACCGTTAGCCGTTAGAGCGAACGCGACGCTGAACGACAATGACTTCGCTGCGACGGGTGCGGACTCGAAAGCGACGATCACGTTGCCGGACAGCTCTAAGATCGATATGATCTCGAACTCGAGCGTCCAGATGGTGAGCTTCGATCGGACCGCCAACCTTTCGACCGCGCGTTTCGTTGTGGTCGGAAAGATGCGCTTCACCGTCGAACACCCGCAGGGCGCCAAGGCCGACTATCAATTCAGCACCGCCACCGGTCAAATCGCGGTTCGCGGAACGATCGGCGACATCTCGGCGAACCCGACCGGTTTGCAAGTCAACGTCTATGCGTTGAGCAATCCAACGCTGCCGGTGCAAGTCACGCTCGTAAACGGCCAAGTCTTCACGCTCGCTGCGGGGCAATCACTGGTAGCAACCGCTGCCGCAGGTGCGGTCACCGCATCGGTTACCGGAATCACCCAATCAATGTTCACGCCGTTTAGCGAACTGGGTGCGCCTGCCAACGCGGGATCGCTCGGTATCGCCGGCACCACGGGTGCCGCAGCCGGCGGCGCCGCGGCCGGCGCAACCACGGCCATCGCAGGTGGCGCCCTAGCCGCCGCTGCCGTTACCACGACGATCGTGAACAGCAACAGCAACACGCCGTCGCCGGCGCCGACAGCGACGGCGACGGCGACACCGACGCCCTCGCCACAGCCGAGCACGACGTCAGTGCCGATTACGGTACAGTCGGCCGCGCCGCGGACCCCGGGACGTCCGGGTGCCCGTCCGACGCCTGGAGCGAACTAGCACACGCTGCTTCGGTACTTAACCCTCGGCGGTGCCCAACTTGCAGTGGGTGCCGCCGCTATTTTTGCACGCTACGCGCTCACCGGAGCGCAACCGCTGGCGGTCGCCGCCGCACGACTTTGCATCGCCGCGGCCGTCTTACTGATCGTTGCACTCGTCGCGCGCGAACGCACCGCCGCGACCACGAATAGCCAACGCTTCATCCTCCTTGCGGCCGGTATCGTACTGGCCGTGCACTTCGCAACCTGGATCGCGTCGCTCGACTACACGACGGTCGCAATTTCGACACTGCTCGTCTCGACGTCGCCACTCTTTACCGCGCTCTACGATGCGCTCGTACGCCGGCGCCGTTTTCCGCTCGTCGTTCCGGTAGCATTCGTCACCGCCATCGCCGGGTTAGTGATGATTACGAGCGCAAATCGCACGCTTGCACCGCAGCCCGGCCACACGGTCTTGGGCAGCGCACTCGCGCTCGTGGGCGCCGCCGCATTCGCGGCGTACTTGTTGTGCGTGCGCGAAGTGCGCGCCGCGTTAAACACGCGCCAGATCGTCACCACGACCTACACCAGCGCCGCGATCGTGCTCGTGCTGCTCGCCCTGATCGCGCACCAGCCGCCGCCGGCGCTTCACGCGTATACCGCGTGGGGCGGCATCCTCGCGATGGCGTTGATCTCACAACTGCTCGGACACACCGGTATGAACGCCGCGCTGCGCTGGTTCTCGCCGACGGCGGTTTCATTCTCCACCCTGCTCGAGCCGGTGTTTGCGGCCGCGCTGGCGCTGGCGTTGTTTGGGGAGACACTCTCCGCGGCCGCGGTACTCGGCGGTGTCATCTTACTTGGATCGATCGGCACCATCTTTTGGATGGCACCGGATGCCTAATCGGATCAGTCCAATAGCAAGGGATTCCTCGCGCATGCGGAATGGCCGGGCATGAGACACGATCCGGATCCGCAAGAGACCCAAGAATGGCTTGAAGCAATGCGCGGCGTCCTCACCGTCGAGGGACCCGAGCGCGCGCGTGATTTGCTCGCGGATCTCGTCGACGAGGCACAACGGGGCGGTGCGTCCGTTTCACTGGGTCTCGAAACGCCGTACATCAACACGATCCCTCACGAGAAACAGCCGGCAATGCCCGGCGATCGCGAATTGGAAGCGCGTTTGCGCCACTATGTGCGCTGGAACGCCGCGGCGATGGTCGTGCGTGCAAATAAGAAGAACTCAGAACTCGGCGGGCACGTCGCGACGTTTGCGTCGGCAGCAACGCTCTACGACGTCGGGCAAAATCATTTCTTCCGCGCACCGTCGGAAAACTTCGGCGGCGATCTCGTCTACTTCCAGGGTCACAGTTCGCCCGGCATCTACGCGCGGTCGTTTCTCGAAGGACGCATCACCCAGGAGCAGCTCGACGGCTTCCGTCAAGAAGTCGACGGTAAGGGCATCGCGTCGTATCCGCACCCGTGGTTGATGCCGGAGTATTGGCAATTCCCCACCGTGTCGATGGGCCTCGGGCCGATCATGTCGATCTATCAGGCGCATTTTATGCGCTACGTGCACGATCGCGGTTTCCGCGATACCGCCGGACGCAAGGTATGGGCGTTCGTCGGCGACGGCGAAACCGACGAACCCGAAACGCTGGGCGCGATTTCGCTTGCCGGACGCGAGAAGCTCGACAATCTCATCTGGGTGATCAACGCGAATCTGCAACGGCTCGACGGACCGGTCCGCGGCAATGGAAAGATCATTCAAGAACTCGAGCGCGTGTTCAAAGGCGCGGGCTGGAACGTCATCAAGGTCATCTGGGGCAGCGGCTGGGACGCGTTGCTTGAGAACGATACGAGTGGCCGGCTCGTGCAGTTGATGACCGAGACGGTCGACGGCGACTACCAAACATATAAATCGCGCAACGGCAAGTACGTGCGTGACGAATTCTTCGGCCGTTATCCCGAGACCGCAGCGCTGGTTGCCGACTGGAGCGACGATCGCATTTGGGGGCTGATGCGCGGGGGCCACGATCCGATCAAGGTCTACACCGCGTATAAAGCGGCTGTCGAACACAAGGGCGAGCCGACGGTCATCATTGCGAAAACGATCAAAGGCTACGGAATGGGCGATGCCGGCGAAGGCCTCAACATCGCGCACCAGGCCAAGAAAATGGACCTCGAAGACATGCGCACCTTTCGCGATCGATTCCAAGTCCCGATTCCGGATGATCAGATCGCGAACATTCCGTTCTATCGTCCGCCCGAGGACAGTGCGGAGATGCGTTACCTCAAAGAACGGATGCAGGCGCAAGGTCCGCTGCCGGTACGGCGCCGCAAGTCCGAATCGCTTGCGGTTCCGGCGCTGCCGGCATTTGATCCGCAGCTGCAATCAACCGGCGACCGCGAGATCTCGACTACGATGGCGTTCGTACGCATTCTCAACACGATCACGCGCGATGCGACCATCGGTTCGCGCGTCGTGCCGATTGTCGCCGACGAGTCGCGTACCTTCGGCATGGAAGGCATGTTCCGCCAGCTCGGCATCTACTCGTCGGTCGGACAACTCTATCATCCGCAAGACGCCGAACAGCTGATGTGGTACCGCGAAGACAAACACGGCCAGATCTTGCAAGAGGGCATCAACGAAGCGGGCGCGATTTCGTCATGGATCGCCGCGGGCACGTCGTATTCCAACCACGATTTGCCGATGGTACCGTTCTACATCTTCTACTCGATGTTCGGGTTTCAGCGCGTCGGCGACCTCGCCTGGGCCGCGGGAGATTCGCGCGCGCGCGGATTCTTGCTCGGCGGGACATCGGGGCGCACCACGCTCAACGGTGAAGGCCTCCAGCACGAAGACGGCCACAGTCAAGTGTTCGCTTCGTTCATCCCCAACTGCCGCAGCTACGATCCAACATACGGCTACGAAGTCGCAGTGATCGTTCAAGACGGCTTGCGCCGGATGCTCACCGAGCAGGAAGACGGCTACTACTACATCACGCTGCTCAACGAAAATTACGTGCACCCGGCAATGCCGGAGGGCGCGGCCGACGGGATCTTGCACGGCATGTACTTGCTCCGTGACGGCGGCAAATCCGCAAAGGGTCAGCCCCGCGTGCAACTGATGGGCTGCGGCGCAATTCTGCGTGAAGTGCTCGCGGCTGCCGATCTGCTGGCGAACGACTGGGGTGTCGCGAGCGACGTGTGGAGCGTGACCAGCTTCAACGAGCTGGCGCGCGACGGCGTGCAGTGCACCCGTGAAAATCTCTTTCACCCCGAGGCCAAGCAACGGGTGCCGTATGTGACGAGCGTGCTCGAGGGACACAGCGGCCCCGCGATCGCATCGACGGACTACATCCGGCTTTTCGCCGAGTCGATCCGCCCGTATATTGGAGACCGGCGCTATGTCACGCTTGGAACCGACGGCTATGGACGCAGTGATTATCGCAGCAAGCTGCGCTCGTTCTTCGAAGTCGATCGCCATTACGTGACGCTCTCGGCGCTGCATGCGCTCGCGCAAGACGGCACGATCAAGGCCGCCGTCGTGAGCGACGCGATCAAGAAGTACGGCATCGACCCGGCCAAGCCCAATCCGGTAACGGTGTAAGCGATGAGCACGATCGACGTTCGCGTTCCCGACATCGGCGACTTCAAAGACGTCCCGGTCATTGAGGTGCTGGTCAAGCCGGGTGACCGCGTCAAGAAGAACGACGCGCTGGTCACGCTGGAAAGCGAAAAGGCGTCGATGGAAGTGCCCTCCGACACCGAGGGCGTGGTCAAGAGCGTCGGCGTCAAGGTCGGCGACAAAGTTTCGAAGGGCGCGGTCTTACTTACGCTAGAGAGCGCGGATGCAAGCGACGCTGCACGACCTGTCGCCCCGAGCGAGCCAAAGGTGAGCGCGTCGAAGAGCGAGCGACAGCCGCCCGCGAAGAGCAGCGGCGAAACGATCGAACTCAAAGTTCCGGATCTCGGTGATTTCAAGGACGTGCCGGTGATCGAGGTGTTGGTCAAACCGGGCGATCGCATCGAGAAAGAAGCACCGCTCGTCACGCTCGAAAGTGAAAAGGCTTCGATGGACGTGCCGGCGAGTGCCGGCGGTACGATCAAAGACGTCCGCGTGAAACCCGGCGACAAAATCTCGCAAGGCACGGTCATCGCAACGCTTGTAACTCCGAGCGTAGGGAGCGCGCCCCCTGTCATCCCGAGCGTAACGAACGAAGCGAGTGTAGTCGAGGGACAGGCAAAGCCCCCGGAGGCGCTTCCCTCGACTACCGCGCAAAGCGCGTACGCTCGGGATGACAAGGGCAAAGCGAACGGTATCATCCACGCCAGCCCCGCGATCCGGCGGTTTGCGCGTGAGCTCGGCGTCGATCTTCACGGCGTAAGCGGAAGCGGGCCGCATGGGCGCGTCACCCGCGAGGACGTGCAAGGTTTCGTTAAGCGCGCACTGACAGGCGGCACATCGTCAACGAGCGGATTCGGTATCGCCGGACTTCCGGCGTGGCCGAAGGTCGATTTCGCGCAGTATGGTCCGGTCGAACGCAAGCCCCTCCCACGCGTGAAGAAATTCGCCGGGCCGAATTTGCATCGCAATTGGCTGGCGATTCCGCACATCACGAACTACGACGAAGCTGACGTCACGGATATCGAAGCGTTCCGCAACGAGATCAACGCCGAAGCAGGCAAGAGTGGCGGGCCAAAGTTGACGATGCTCGCGTTCTTGATCAAAGCATCGGTTGCCGCGCTGCAAAAGTATCCGGATTTCAATACCTCGCTCGACGGCGACGAGCTTGTTTACAAGCAGTATTACAACATCGGCTTCGCCGCCGACACGCCCAACGGGCTGGTGGTACCGGTGCTCAAAGAGGCCGGCAAAAAAGGCCTGCTCGAGATCGCGCGCGAGACCGCCGAACTGGCCGGCAAGGCGCGCGAAGGCAAGCTTGGGATCAGCGATATGCAGGGCGGGACCTTCACGATCTCATCGATCGGTGGCATCGGCGGCACGCAATTCACGCAGATCGTCAATGCGCCCGAGGTCGCGATTCTCGGCGCAACGCGCGCGGCTACCAAACCGGTCTGGAACGGCAGCGCCTTCGTGCCGCGGCTGATTCTCCCAATTAGCGTGAGCTACGATCACCGCGTCATCGACGGTGCGGGGGCGGCGCGCTTCCTGGTATTCGTCGCCTCGCTGCTGCGTGATTTCCGTCGCGTGCTATTGTAAGGGCATGGACGAGTCCTCAAGCGCCATAACGTTCCTCACCGAACGCATTGACGCTGTGGAACGCGAGCGCGATGAACTGCTCGAGAAATCGCAGCGCCTCGAAGTGTTGCAGCGGTCGTTCGTCGACATCATCGCTGCCACCGACGAAGCGACGCTGGCCGCGGCCGCGATGCGCGGTGCGTGGCTGGGCCTGGGCTTTTCTCGCGCGCTTTGGTTCGGCGTCGACGACCCGCAGAACGTCGCCGCGGTCTACGAACTCGACGGCGCGAATGTTGCAGCATCCGAGTACGGAGGCACGCTGCCCGAGACGTCGAGCCTGTACCGCGTGATCTGCGGCGACAGCGACATCGCGACCGGCTGGGCCGGCGATTTCGATGCGCCGCTCTTCGATACGCGGCGTCGCTACGTCGCTGCGTCCGTTCGCCCTCCCAAAGGCGCGGCATTTATCTTCTACGCTGACGGCTCGAACGAGCGCAGCGGATCGGCCTGGAGCGTTGCGTCGATGCAGGAGCTCGCGACACACGCCGCCTTCGCGCTCGAACGGCTGCGGCTGGCCACCGAACTCGAGAGCCTCGCAATGCACGATCCCCTGACTGGCCTCTTCAATCGCCGCGCGCTCATGGAGCGCTTGGAGACCGAGCTGCGTTCGGCCCGGCGCACCGGTGAGATGATGGCGTATGCGATGCTCGACGTCGACGACTTCAAGCGCATCAACGACACGCGCGGACATGCCGGCGGCGACGCCGCGCTGGTGACAATCGCACAGATCTTGCGCACGTCAACGCGCGAAATCGACATGCCGGCGCGTTTTGCGGGCGATGAATTCTCACTGATTCTTCCGCGAACCGATCGCGACTCGGCGCAAGCCGTCATGGAACGCATCCTTAAGGAATTGCGCGCGAGCGGGCTCTCGGCGTCGATCGGGGTTGCGTTTACCATCGGCACGATCGACGTCTCGGCGTTGATGCGTCATGCTGATGACGCCGTCTATGCCGCAAAAGCGGCGGGGAAAGACCGCTACCGGTTTGCCAGCGGTTCGTAGCGCTCGCACAGCGCGCGCGCTCGGGCGAGAATCGGCGCACAGAGCGAGAGCGGGTCGATCAATTCCACCCGAATTCCCCACGACACCAAATAGCTGATCGCCGTCGCCTCGCTCGAGAACTCGATGCGCAGGGCGCGTCCGCCGTCGCGCTCGACCCATTCCGTCGGCCAGAACCCAAGGATCAAATCGAGTGCATCGGGATCGGCGCGCAAAATGACCGGGAACGGCGGCTGCACGTCGCGCATCTTGGTCGCACTTTCACGCCAGTGCGTATCGAGATCGAACGCGGGGTCGCGTTCGAAGCGTTCGTTGCACTCGCGGACGTCGCGCATCCGATCGACGCGAAAGCTGCGATAGCCCTCGGGTGTCCGCGCCACCAAGTACCAGACCCCGGCCTTCGAGACCAGCCCGTACGGATCGACGACGCGGGTCGTACGCGCCAACTGCCGGTCTTCGTACACGATATCGAGACAGCGATCGTCCCACACGGCGCGCCGCAGCAGTGCCAAACGTTCGACCGGCGGATCGCTCTGATACCAGCGCCGCTGATCGATGTGGATCCGGCCGCGTGCTTTCTCGGCGGCCTTCCGCTGCACGTCGGAGAATCCGCCGCGCAATTTCTCGAGCGCCTGGTCCAAATTCGCGCCCAGGCCGAGATCCGCGAGAATAGCAGAACCCGAAATAAACAGCGCGCGCACTTCGTCGTCGGCGAAATGGGTCAGCGCCTTGCGGTAGCCATCAGCCAGCGAAATGCCGCCCTCAGGGCCGCGCTCGGTATAGACCGGCACGCCGGAGGCCGAAAGCGCATCGACGTCGCGATAGATCGTGCGCTCCGAGACCTCGAGCCGCTTCGCGAGTTCCCGCGCCGTCCGGCGATGCGCGGACTGCAGGAGCAGGAGCAACGAGATCAGCCGATCGGATTTCATATCGCGAGCCTGGCAAACCTGACAGCAGATGTCAAGTAGGCACTGGTAGGCTCTACTCATGACAACGGATCAACTGACCGCGGTTCGCGGTATGGATTGTGTTTGCTATCTCGCAAAGGACTTGGCTCGCGCGCGGGGCTTCTACGAAGACGTGCTCGGCATGATCCCGGCGATGCAAGGCGAGACATGGGTCGAGTATGAGTTCGCCGACGGCTCGACCTTTGCGCTTTCTAAACTGCCGAGCGGGGATTGGTATCAAACCGGGGGCGCGATGTTTGCGGTGGTCGATCTCGACGCGGCGCTCGAACGCGTACGCGCAACCGGTGCGAACGTGCACGGTCACGCGGTAGAGACACCGGTGTGCACGATGGTATGGTGTAACGATCTGGAGGGCAACAGCTTCGCGTTGCACAAACGCAAACAGTTATGAGCACGAAAGTCACCGGCATCGACGCCATCTACTTTTCAGTCGACGACGTCGCGCGATCGCTCGTCTTTTACAAAGCACTCCTCGACGTCAAAGAGACGACGTGGGAGAACGAACACGGTGCCGAGTGGGTTCTCGATGACGGCAGCGCATTTGGCGTCGGCAAGATTCCGGACGCGGCGCACGTCCCCTCGGGAACCGTGCTCTTCGCCGTCCCCGATGTCGCGGCGCTCGTTCCGCGCGTTACCGAGCTCGGCGGCAAACTCAACGGCGAGCTGCGCGATCTACCACCGTGCTATCAACAGTGGTGCCTCGACCCCGACGGCAACGCGTTCGTGTTGCATCAAAAAAAGAACTAAGTCGCGGCAGCGATTCGTGGTGCGAACAGGCGCATGACGACTCGCGAACCGAGCGCGCCCACGAGCGAGATGATCCCGACTATCACGGCGTCGTTCAATGACTGGGGGTGCCGTAGCGCACTTACGATCACGCCAATGAGAACGGCGCCGCCGGTCATGAGCATACGTACGGCATTGCGCACGCCTTGGTAGCGGAGTTCTCCGTCTAAGGCGTCCCAACGCGCACGAACGCCGTGCGCATACAGGACACCCATGACAATGAATGCAAGGCTCTGCATAAAGAAATAGACGAGAAATGCCCAGACCTTGTCGGGCTCGCCCTGGACATGGACAAACATCTGCACGAAATACACGATCAAGCCGAGCGACGCAAGGAGCACGAAGTTCAAGAAAATCGTGTACGGGCGAACCGTGAAATAATACGAGAAGAGCCGTTGGTGCGTGTACCAGATGGAAGCGATGACGGCGAACGTCCAAAGGTAGGCGATCAACCACCACGGATTGCGATAGAGCTCGATCAGGTGGTTGGGAATCGCCAGCGTCAAGCCAAGAAGCGCGAGGCTGAACCCGATCACCAGGTCGGAGAACGACTCCAACCGGTGAACAAGACGCTCATCGCGCTCCTCAAGTCGCACGCGGCGCTAGTTTGAACTCGCCCGCAGCTGTCGTAGCACGAACTGCAGGATGCCGCCGTGACGGTAGTATTCCGCCTCGTCCGGCGTGTCGATGCGCACCAGCGCCTTGAATTCGACCGTCTTGCCGCTCTTCGGATCGGTCGCGCGCACGTGCGCGTGCATGCGCGGCGCGACGCTCTTGGCAATCCCGGTAATTTCGTAGACTTCCTCGCCGGTCAGCCCGTAGGTCGAACGATCTGCGCCGCCTTCGAACTCCAGCGGCAGCACGCCCATACCGATCAAGTTGCTTCGATGAATGCGCTCGAACGATTCGGCGATCACGGCCTTGATGCCGAGCAGGTACGGCCCCTTCGCCGCCCAGTCGCGTGACGAGCCCGAGCCATATTCTTTGCCGGCCAGCACGATCTGCGGCGTGCCTTCGCCTTTATATTTCATCGCTGCGTCGTAGATCGGCATTTGTTCGCCCGTCGGCAGATAACGCGTCACGCCGCCTTCAACACCGGGTACGAGCTGATTGCGCAGCCGCACGTTGGCAAACGTGCCGCGCACCATCACCTCATGATTGCCGCGCCGCGCGCCGTACGAGTTGAAGTCCTTGGGCTCGACACCGTGATCCATCAGATATTTCGCCGCCGGCGACGTCTTGGCGATATTTCCAGCCGGCGAAATATGATCGGTCGTAATCGAATCGCCGAACATGGCCAGCACGCGCGAGTTTTTGATATCGGTGAGCGGCGCCGGCTGCGCCGGCATATTCTCGAAATACGGCGGACGCTTGACGTACTCCGACTTCGGATCCCAGGCGTAGCGCTCGCTCGGCGCGACTTGGAGCTTCGCCCAGTTGTCGTCGCCTTTGAACACGTCGGCATAGCGCGCCTTGAACATGCTGTCGTTCACGCATTCCGCGACCGTCTTGGCGATCTCGTCGTTGCTCGGCCAAATGTCCTTGAGATAAATTGGCTGCCCGGCGCGATCGGCGCCCAACGGCTCGGTGGTGAGATCGATGTCCATGCGTCCGGCGAGTGCGTATGCCACCACCAGCGGAGGCGAGGCCAGATAATTCGCGCGCACCTGCGGATGGATGCGGCCTTCGAAGTTGCGATTCCCGGAGAGGACCGCCGCGACGATCAGGTCTTGCTCGGCAACCGTTTCGGCAACGTCGGGTGGAAGTGGACCGGAATTACCGATGCACGTGGTGCAGCCATAGCCCACGAGATTAAACCCGAGCTGATCTAAGTACGGCTGCAGACCCGCCTTGACCAGATAATCGGTGACGACTTTGGATCCCGGGGCAAGCGACGTCTTCACCCAGGGTTTGCTCTGCAACCCGCGCTCCACGGCGTTGCGGGCGAGCAATCCCGCGCCCATGAGCACCGACGGATTTGATGTATTCGTACATGAGGTGATGGCGGCAATGACCACCGAACCGTCGCTGACGTCTTTCTGCGTGAGCGCAATCGTCGCGGTTTGGCTGCCGCCTTCGCCTTGCCAGCGCGAAAGCGCGCCGTTGTTCGCATCGCGCGCACCAATCCACTCGTTCATCGCGTCGTTGAAGGTGCGCTTCACGTCACGCAGATTCACGCGATCCTGGGGACGGCGCGGACCGGCGACGTTCGGTTCGACCTCGCCGAGATCGAGATGCAGAATATCGGTAAATTCAGCGTCCGGCGTCGCATCGGTGCGGAAGAGGCCCTGCGCTTTCGCGTAGGCTTCGACCAGTGCGATGTGTTCGGGCGCGCGCCCGGTGAGGCGCAAGTATTCAAGCGTACGATCGTCGATCGGGAAGATCGCGCAGGTCGACCCAAACTCGGGCGACATGTTGCCGATCGTCGTGCGATCCGCGACCGGCAGCGACGACAGTCCCTTTCCGAAGAACTCGACGAACTTGCCGACCACGCCCTTGCGGCGCAACATTTCGGTAATCTTGAGCACGAGATCGGTTGCGGTGACCCCCTCGCGTAATTTGCCCTCGAGACGGAAGCCGATCACTTCGGGAATCAGCATCGTGACCGGCTGCCCGAGCATCGCCGCTTCGGCTTCGATACCGCCGACGCCCCACGCTAACACGCCGACGCCGTTGACCATCGTGGTGTGCGAATCGGTACCGACCGCGGTATCAGGATACGCAGTCGCGTTCTTCGCATCAAAGGCGACGCCGGCGCCGCCGTCACCGAAGATCACGCGCGCGAGATATTCAATGTTGACTTGGTGGACGATCCCGGTGTCCGGCGGCACGGCGCGGAAGCCGTCGAGTGCGGATTGCCCCCACTTCAAGAAGGCGTAGCGTTCGCGGTTCCGCTCGAATTCGAGATTGGCATTCTTCTGCAACGCGTCGTTCGAACCGAAGAAATCAATTTGCACCGAGTGATCGACGACCAGTTCGACCGGCTGCAGCGGATTGATCGCTTTGGGATCCCCGCCCATTGCAGCCATCGCGTCGCGCATCGCCGCGAGATCGACGACGCACGGTACGCCGGTGAAGTCTTGTAACAGCACGCGCGCAGGCCGAAACGCAATTTCTTTTTCGGATTGTTCCTTTGGATTCCAACGTGCCAGCGCTTCGATGTCCGTACGGGTCACCGAACGTCCGTCTTCAAATCGCAACAGATTTTCAAGTAAAATTTTCAAACTGTACGGCAGACGCGCGAGCTTGGTCAGCCCGGCCTTCTCCACCGCATCGAGGCGGAAATATGCATACGAACGGTTCCCGACGTTCAGCGTGTCGGCCGCGTCAAAACTCTTAGCGTGCTGATTCATGGTAACAACCGTATTTTGGGATCCCGCTCGGGGTAGCCTTCGATTGCAACATGCACCTCTCCAGACAAAAGTCGCCACAAGGGCTCGCCGACTAGGGACAAACGCCAATGCGTCAGCTCGAGCGCGCGCTCGAAGTCGGCACGATCGTTCGGCAGCTCACGTGCGACCCGATCGAGCGCCGCCCGCGGGACCAGCAGGCTCTGGGGGAGCTCGTGTTCGCGGGCGATCTCGCCCACTACAACCCCCATCAGCGCAGCCAGGGTGTCACGGCTCTGACCAAGCGGCCGCGCCGGACGCTCGGGCAGCACATCTTCGGGTAGCGCCTCAGCGCGAGCGATTGCTTCGATGATCGCCGCGCCCAACGAGCGGCGCGCGCCGGCATCAAAGCGCCGCAACTGCTCGAGCTCTTCGACGCGCTTCGGCCGAAGTGTGGCGAGGCCGGAGACGACGTCGTCGGGGATGATGTACTTCGGCGGCAGATCGCGCGCACGGGCCTGATCGTCGCGCAATTTGACGATTTCACTGAGCACCGCGAGTTCGCGGCGGCTCATCCGCATGGCGCCCGGCAGGCGCAAATATGCGCGGCGCTCGTCGCTGCGATAGCGCTCGATGTCGCCGAGCGATGCGCATTCCTCGAGCGCCCACGTCAGCCGGCCCGCGCTCTCCAAGCGCGCGGTGAGCTTACGATGCATGGGCAGCAAGTGCGCGACGTCGTCGACGAGATAGTCGAGTTGCTTCGGCGTGAACGGCCGCGTCGACCAATCGCTGACGGTTTGCGACTTCGCGAGCCGCACGTGCTCGAGCTCGCGGACCAGATCGGCCAGCGAGATCTGCATGCCGAAACCGAGGAACGCCGCCGCGATTTGGTTGTCGAACACGGTCAGCGGCACGACGTCGAAGCGATCGGCGAAGATCTTGAGATCCGATGAGAGCGCGTGGCCGACAACGGTGGTCTGCGCGAGCGCCTCGATGAGCGGACGCAGATTCGGCACCGCGAGCGGATCGACGATGACCGCGCCGTCATCGAAGGCCAGCTGCACCACCATCAGGCGTGGAGAATAGGTCCGTTCGGTGTGAAACTCCGTATCGAGCGCGACGTGCTCGCTGCGCGCGATGCGCGCGCACAGCGCGGCCAGTCCGTTCGGTTCGGCGATCATAGCGATCGAATCGGTCGTCACGGCGTGGGCTTCACTTTCACGTGGTGCGGAAGATGTAAATGCGGCCGGTGGAGTTCCCAGTACACGTGCGCACGGTGTTCGTAGTTGTGCACGACGACCGTGACCCGGTCGCCGAAAATCGCCAGGATCGTGCAAACCGGGATGGCGACTGCGCACATTGTCCAGACGTGCCGCCAAATCGGCACGCGAAAGGTCGCTGCTGTGGCGGTTGCAACCGTTCCGCCAAACCCCGGGATGATCCGCACGGCGATGAGAAACGCCGGCGAACCGATCGGGAAGCGGCGCACCCACCACGGCACGCGCTCGAGGTAGGAATCCAAGTCAAGCATCTCTGACGCATGACGATTGATCCAATAGCCTCCCAACGCCGCAAGCACCAACCCGATTGCATTGACGATCGAGCCCTTCACCGGACCGAAGATCGCGCCGTTCATAATTGCGAGCGCGTCGGTGACCGAGAACGGCGCCGATGCCACAACCGTGAAGATCGCAATCGCGAGAGGGTAGGCGGAAAGACCGAGCGAGCGAATCTCACGTTCGACCAACGGTTGAAAACGAATGACGAGGGCGGCCAGGGTGAACGAGGCCGCAAGCATCGCAATCGCTCCCAGGCGTTTGGTGAGCAGACTCAAGAGGCAGGTGCGGTGGGATTGGGGCTACGGGCGATAGTCACGATATTGTGCGGAGTTGGTCTCTTTGCTTCGCTTTTCATGCTGCGTAAGGGGAAGGCGGCGGCTCGAGGCGAGCTTTCCGAGCCAAGCGTGGTCCAAACGCCCCGGGCGCGCCTCTTTGGGGGTATACCCAATGCCACGCTCGGCGCAATCTACTACCCCGCGCTCGGCCTCGCGATTTGGCTCGCCACCGATCGAAGCGAGTTTCTCGTACTGTTCCTAGCCGCGCTCATGGCGGCAGGCGTTTCGGTCGTGTTGGCCTACTCGCTGCTTTTCGTGACACGAATGCCGTGCAGGTACTGCTGGACGTCCCACGTGATCAATTGGATGCTTGCGCTATGCGTCGCAACATTGCTGCTCACGCCCTAAATCCAAACCGCTGCCTTTCCCGTTAGCTCCTGTACAAGGAGAACGTTTCAATGAAAAATCCAGGGGCCGCAGCTCTAGCAACACTATTTCTGCTCGGCGCAGGCGTCACGGGCGCTCTTGCCGCGGATCAGATCGTCGGCGGCGCGCCGATGTACGCGACCAAGAACATCGTGCAGAACGCAGTGCACTCGAAGGATCACACGACGCTTGTGGCGTTGGTAAAGCAGGCCGGACTCGTCGAAACCCTCGAGGGTCCCGGACCGTTCACGGTCTTCGCGCCGACCAACCTGGCGTTCACGAAGCTACCGCCGGGATTGGTTGCCAAGGTTACCAGCAACAACGCGCTGCTGACCAAGGTCCTCACGTATCACGTTATCGCTGGACGCGTCACAACGGCCGATATCGAGCAGAAGATCAAAGACGGCGGTGGTAAAGCCATGCTCAAGACCGTCGAGGGCGGCGATCTCACGGCGGAGATGGACGGCGACGACATCATCTTGATCGACGATCACGGCGATCGATCGAAGGTGACCGTTCGCGATGTCCTCCAATCCAACGGAATAATTGACGTTGTCGACGGAGTGCTCGTACCCTAGTTGCGAAGCTCGCGGGCGTCCCGTCTTTGGGACGCCCGCCCAACATTCCGGACTAGTACGCCGTACTCGAACTCCACGTCGAGTTGAAGTACGACTGCAGCGTCGAAATGACCGACGCACTGGTGACGGTCATGCCCCAATCGATGTAGTTGGTTGCCGTCGTCGAGTACGTCGTCGCGTTGGCCGACCCGAACCATGCGGTACTCTGATTGCTGATGAGCGTCATCTTCTCGCTTCCGCTTGCCGGATTGAGTCGAATCTGCACGCCGTCAGCCTTCATGGCGTTGAGCGCCGTCTCTTCGGTCGAGTTACCGCTCTCGTCGGACGAGAGCACGATGACTTGAACGGTCGCTCCCGCCTTCGCAGCGTTTTCGAGTGCCGTCACCGTGTTGGCGTCGCTTCCGAACGATTCGGACATGAATTGCACGGTCACGCCGCTTCCGGCACCCGATCCGTTGATGAATGCGTCCTCGCGCGTGATGGCCTTTGACTTGAGCGTATCCAGATTGGTCGAGCTCGTCGGACCGAGGTTGAGCGCGTTCTCAATCGCGGTGTAGTCCGCGGGAACACCATCAGTGATCGTCACGTCGGTTGTATCCCAGTTGCGCCCGTCGAGATAGGCGACCCCGTCGACAATCGCGAGCTTGGCGTGCAGCGGATTATCGTTTGGTGATCCGGGATCCCAGACGATGGTCGCGCCGGCCGATTGCAACGTCGACGCGTCGCTCGAGTCGGAACTCTTTTCCTCGTTCGGGAGCACGACCGTTACTTTTTCACCGTTCTTTGCCGCGGTATCAAGCGCATCGAACATCGCGGTGGTAAAGACATACGCGCTGAGACACACGTTGTGGCCCGACGTAATGGCGCTTGTCACCGCGGTGAAGGCGACCACTGAAACGCTGGCGGCCTGCCCGGCAGCCTGCGTTTGCAGGCACGGATTGGCAGCCGGCGTCGGCGATGCAGTCGCAGTTGGCTTCGGCGTTGCCGTGGGCGTGGCCGTTGGCTTCGGCGTTGGCGTGGCCGTCGGCGTCGGGCTCGGCGTCGGTGTCGGGCTTGGCGTCGGCGTCGTTCCCGAGATCGAGACGTCGTCGACGTACTGATAGATGTAATCCGACGAATAGCCGTTCGCGTGCACACCGAAATAGAGCCACACCGTCTGACCCGCATAGGCGCTCAAACTGTAGGTGCGCTCTACCCAACCGCTGGTGGTGGTGACTTCCTTGTCGAGCTGCGCGATCGTGGTGGACGTGCGCGAATCCGACTTGAGTAGGGCGACTTCCTGATATGAGTACTCAGTCGAAGTTTCGTCGGTGCCTTCATTCACCCAAAACGTCAGCTGGCCGCCCGTAGGAATAGTGACCTCTTGGCAAACGCCGGCGTTGCCATCGATCTCGGGTTTGGAAAGTGTGCCGCTGAATTCGGCGTAGCTGCCGCTGTGGACGACGGTGCTTTCGATTTGCGCGTTGACGGTGCCGCATTGTTGCCAATACGTGAAGCCGCCGGATTCAAATCCGCCGTCTTGCAACACGCCGGTCGAATCGAATTGTTTGACTACCGGCTTCCCGGCTGAAACGCTTTGCACGGTCGACGCACCCGTCGCCGGCGAAAACGAGGTACTGCCGCTGCTACACGCAGCGAGCGAAAGTATCACGAGCGCGGCACAAGCCGCCCCGTGGCGAAGCGTGATATTCATGCAATCTAGTTTGCCGCATCGACATTAACCCCGTGTTCAGGCGCCTGATCGAACATGGGGGATTTTTTGCCAGGATTGTCGCGCGAAGGATTACGTCGAGAATGCAGAGCTCAACAGGACGACCGCCGCTGTGGCGCATAACTCGCGTTTTATGGTATCCGCATTGCGCCTCGCCGCGACGGTGATCCTGGTGCGCGCGCTATCCGGGCAAACCGAAGTGCTGATGTTGCGTCGTAGCGCAGCCAGCCCGTTCATGCCCGGCGCCTATGTCTTTCCCGGAGGTGCCGTCGACAGTGTCGACTACGACCGCGGCCAACCGTTGGGCTGGAACGACGCGCGCATCGTGGCAGAATTCCGCGCCGTCTCGCCGGAGGAATTGCCCGTCGATCAGCCCGCAATCGGTACGCGCGACGCGCACGCACTGGTCCATGCCGCCGTGCGCGAACTCGCCGAAGAAGCCAGCGTCGACGTCGATGCTGCCGGCTTGCGCCTCTTTTCCCACTGGATTACGCCGCCGAGCGAGCCGCGCCGCTACAACACGCACTTCTTTGTCGCGAACGCGCCGCCCGGGGCGTTCGGCACCGCCGACAGCGTTGAAACGCACGATGCGCAGTGGCTCGCGCCCACCGACGCTCTCGCGGCGCATCGGCGAGGCGAGATGCACCTCGTCTTCCCTACGATCAAACATCTGGAGCGACTCGCCGCTTTCGATAGTGTCGACGCGTTGCTCGCCTTCGCGCGAGAGAAGCCGATTGTCACGATCATGCCCGATCGCGGCCCGTCGGAAGGTGTCGTGCTCCCGCGAGCGTTAGAGGGACGATGGTGAGCCGCATTGCGTTGGTCCGCGCCCCTAATCCGTCACCGATGACCCTCACCGGAACCAATTCGTATGTCATCGATGCGGGCAACAACGAAGCCATCGTGATCGACCCCGGGCCGGTGATCGAACGTCATCTCAACGCACTGCTTGCAAACGCAAGCGAGCGCGGCTTGAACATCTCGACAATTGCCTTGACCCACGGTCACCCCGATCACGCACCGGCCGCCGCTCCACTTGCTGCGCGAACCGGCGCGACCGTGTGGGTGCATCCAAACTCAGCCGTGCAACACGATCGCACGTTCGAGCTCGACGGCGAACTGCGCGTGGGTTCGCTTGCACTGCGCGTCATCGATGCGCCCGGCCACACCTTCGAACACGTGGCACTCTACGAGCCGGGCGAAGGAGCACTCTTCACCGGGGACGTGATCTTGGGAGAAGGGACGGTCGTCGTCGCACCGCCTGGGGGTGCAATGCGTCCATACCAACGTACGCTGCAGCGGCTACGCGACGAATTTTCAAGCGCGGCGCGCATCTACGGTGGACACGGACCGATCGTGGACGACGCACGCACTAAAATCGATGAGTACATCGAGCATCGAAAACTGCGCGAGGCTGAGCTGCTGACCGTGCTCGCGCGCGAACCGATGACGATTCCGCAACTCGTGATCGCGATCTACGGCGCGCAACGCCCGATGCTCTGGCCTGCGATGGCGCGACAGCTGCTGGCCTATCTACTGGCACTGAGCGAAGAAGGCGCCGTTACCGCGCGTGCGCTCGCGCGGCCGATGACCGAGCAGGAGAACACGATTCTCAATCCGTCGTGGGAATCAATCGTCGGCGCCGAGCACGCACCGGTTATCGCGGCCGAACTCGGTGCCATGCTCAAGCTCGACGCGCTGTACGAGTATGCTCTTTCCTGAAAAGCTACTCGACGGCTAGCACGATTTTGCCGAATTGCTGTCCTGCGGCCATCCGTTCGGCCGCTGTAACCGCTTCGCCCATCGGATAGACGCGATCGATCGCCGGACGGATCTCGTGTTTGGTGACGAGATCGAGCATGCCGCGAAAATCCTGTGGACTACCCATCGACGTGCCGCGAATATCGAGGTGATTCCAAAAGATCGGAAATATCCGAATCGTCGCTTCCGGCCGCGTGCCGCCGTAGAGCACGACTCGTCCGCCGGGTCGCACTGCGGAAAGCGCTTTGTTCAACGTGTCGCCGCCGGATGAATCGACGACGAGATCGACCTCGCCGCGTTTGAGCGCCTTGTGCCAATCGGGATTCTCCGCGTAGTTGATCGTAACGTCCGCGCCGAGCGCGCGCGCCCGCTCGAGTTTTTCTTCACTGCCCGATGTGACGACCGTTCGCGCGCCGGCGGCTTTGGCAAAGAGCAGCACAAAGGTCTGCACGCCGCCGCCGATGCCAGGAATCAGCACCGTTTCCCCCGCCTTCAACTCGCCCCGCGTGAAGAGCGCGCGATGGGCGGTGAGACCGGCCAGTGGAATCGCCGCAGCCTCCTGCATCGAGAGATGCGGCGGCTTGAGATACACGTTGGATTTCGGAATCGCGAGGTATTGCGCAAAGGTGCCGTCGCGCGGCATCCCGAGAATCGACGCTCCCTCGGCCCAGAGCTCGCGATCGCTGCCCCACCCAAGCATAGGATCGATGACGACCTCGGCCGCGCTTTCCTCATGAACGCCGGCGCCGTCGGAGCCGAGCGTACGCGGCAACGCAATGCCGGGGTAGAGTCCTTGCGTGATAAACACGTCGCGCCGGTTGAAGGCCGCGGCGCGCACGCGCACGAGCGTCTCGTCCGGCGCAGGCACGGGGCGATCGACCTCGTCGATCCGCAGGTTTTTAGGGCCGCCGACCTCGTGCAACCGCACGGCTTTCATCATCGCGCTCATTGTCGCGTGATTGTGTCCGAAACCGGCAAAATCTTGCTGCCTACGATAATGCAGTCATAAGCTGCGGCGGCGAACATAGAACGGATGCATCTCCCGAACGTTCGTCGTCGTGCGCTCGCCGCTTTGGCGTTGCTCTGTGCTCTCGTTGCGTGCGGCGGCGGAGGAGGGGGTGGCGGAAGCGCACTGCCGCCGGGGCAGCAAGCAACACCACAAACGACGCCGAGCTCGAGCGTTCCGACGCCGCAAGCGCTGCCAACCATTTCCTCGGCGGGAAATTCGGCGGCGCTATCGATCACCGCGAGCACCGCGGTCACGGCGTCGGCGGATTCGGGCGCCCCGACCGGCACGTCGCCGCTATTGCGCCGGCGAAACAACACGGCAACCGGGACGGCGCTTTTTTATTTCACCGTTAGCTCGACGAATCAAAGCGCGTTCTACCTGATCGCCTTGAGCTCGACGTTCACGTTAGCATCCGCGCCGGCGACGCCCGTCTATCTCGCGTACTGGAACAACACGGAGTGGGACAACGTCTCTGATACCGCCGCGACGGTCAACGGCTCGTCCGTGACGGTCAACGATCCGAGCCTCGACATCAATGCGACCTCCGGGAGCCTGTACTTCGTGCTCTACTCCGGCACGCCGCTACCAACGGCATCGCCCAGTTCTTCCCCGAGTGCGCAACCGAGCACGTCGCCGAGCACACCCACGACATCGCCGACCGCAACCGCGACGACGAGCGCATCACCAACGACCGCCGCTAATAGCTGCATGCAGACGCCCAACCCCACTTACACGGGCGGTGGCGTCTCCGACCAAACGACCACGTTCTTCACGTCGCTGCAGAGCGCCGGCAGCGGCAGCCAAATCTGCGTCAGCGTGTACGAGCCCTCAAGCCAAGTGATGAGCGCGATGGAAATGGCAGCGCGGAATGGCGCGGCGCTCACGGTGATCTTCCCGGCCGAAGAATACCCCAGCAGCGAGTCCAGCGACCAATCCGATGCGTCGACGCTCGCCGCCGACGGTGCCCACGTCGTCTGGCTGCAAGACACACAATCACCCGAGTACGTCATATCGGCAACGCCATCCGGTGAGTACATAACCGACTCGTACCTACCGATCCATGCAAAGTTCGCGCTCGTCAACGGCGTCGCGTACATGGACGGCCACAATTGGTTTGAGTCGAATCCGACCGACGTCATTCTGCAGGACCAAAACCCCGCGGACTACACTGCGATCCGAACTGAGCTGACGACGTTCCCGTCAGCGCCGCCCACAGTAACCGGAAGCAACTACGTTTTTACCACCGATAAGTACAATTCGCTCAACGAAGAAGCGAGCGTTCTTAACGGCGCTAGCGCAGGCAACGGCTACACTGTCGACTTCATCAGCGAGAGCTTCTTGGATTATGGCAACTCAGCGCCGGAGAGTGTCTTCAGCGCGTTGCTCGCTGCGGCCCAGGCGGGTGCAACGGTGAACGTCATCGTCGAGGGTTCGATTACCAGCAGCCACGAGGCGTGCGCCCTTTCGATTCTCGCGTATAACCATGCCAACACCTACGTCCAAACCGCAGGCGGGAGCGAGAAGATACTCTTGGTCTTGGACGGTTCGACCGTAACGAACGCCTGGATGGGTTCCTCGAACATGACCGACTACGACTACATCGATTGGGGCATGACGATCCCGACGAGCAATACCTCGGTCATTACGGCGCTGCAGAACAACTACAACACCGAGCTGAGCACGTACGCATCGCCCTCACCGTCCCCGGCCGCGTCGCCCACCTGTTCGCCGTAACGCAATCGAGGCAAAGAATGCATGGGGGCCCTTCGGTTCGCGCGAAGAACGAAAAAAGACCTCCGAAAGGAACCCATGTCAAAAAAAGGTGCCGCCGTCATCAAGGCCCTCTTCAAGGGGATGGCGCGAACGCAGCGCCAGTTCACGCTCGAGGTCGGGCCCGTGCGCGCGACCGGTGTGCCGGCTGTTCTGCTCGGCATGTGCGGGATCGTCGCCGCCTCGGGTGTCGCGGCTTTTCTGGCCCGAAGCGCGCGCCGGCTCCCCGAAACCTTGAGCGAGGCCAAAGGGTTGGCACAGACGTTACGCGGCGACCGGCCGCGCCTCAACCCGTAGAATAGAAATGCATGATCGATAACGATTCGCTCGCGGCGCTGATCCAGCGCGACCTGCCTGACGCACAGGTCGAGATCGTGGACCGGACCGGCACGATGGACCACTTCAACGTGACCGTTCGCTCGCGCGCATTCGCTGGGCGAACGCTCATCGAACAGCACCAACTCGTGTACGGCGCGTTGCGCGCCGCACTCAAAGACGGCCGCGTGCACGCGGTCGAACTCAAAACTCTCGTCAGCGAAAGCGTATAACGATGTCGGAACGATTGAAAGAAGAAATCACCGCGGAGATCGCGGCGAACAAGATCCTGGTCTACGGAAAAGGTACCAAGACGGCACCACGCTGCGGCTTCACGCTCGAGACCATCCAATTTTTCGATCACTTCGGCTATCCGTTCGAGGTGGTCGACGTGCTCGAGAATATGGAGAAGCGCGAAGTGTTGGCGGAGATGACCAATTGGCCGACGTTGCCGAAGGTCTTCATCGACGGCAAGTTTTACGGCGATACCGACATTCTCGGCCCGATGGCGCAAAACGGTGAATTGCAAACCGTACTGCGCGACGCGTTCGGCCCCGAAGCGCAAACCAAAACCACCATCAACTTGCGTTAGCGCGAGCCGTGGCCTACACGACGATCGTCGACGCGGCGACCGTGGCGCAGCATCTCGACGATCCAGCGTGGGTGATCGTCGACTGCCGCCATGCGCTCGCCGATTTCTCGACTGGCCGCCAACTCTACGTGGAAGCGCACATTCCCGGCGCATACTTCGCCGATGCCGAGCACGATCTCGCCGGGCCCAAGAGCGGCACCAACGGGCGCCATCCCTTACCCGATCCCCAAGTCTTCGCGGCCTTTCTGCGCAGTATCGGCGTCAACGAGGAGACGCAAATCGTCGCCTACGACGCCGGCGGCGACATCTTTGCCGCACGATTGTGGTTCTTATGCCGATGGATCGGCCATGACGCCTGCGCCGTGCTCGACGGCGGCCTCGCGACGTGGATTACCGCAGGCCTTCCGGTGACCCACGTGCCGCCGCCGCAACCGCGTGCCGGAAACGTGCACGCGCATCTGCGCCACGAACTCGTCGTTGACGCCGATTACGTGCTCGCGCACCTCGACGATCGCGCGATGCAAGTGCTCGATGCGCGTGCAGCCGATCGCTTTGCCGGACAAAACGAAACCGTCGATCCGGTGGCCGGGCACATTCCCGGCGCGCGCAATCGGTTCTATAAGGAAAATTTTGCCGATGACGGACATTTCCGGCCGGGGCAGCAGTTGCGCGCGGCGTTCGAAGCCTACGGTCCGAGTGCGTCGATCGTCCATCAATGCGGCTCAGGCATCTCGGGCGCGTTGAATTTGCTCGCTATGGAGATCGCGGGTCTCCGCGGCGCGCGTCTCTACGCCGGTTCGTGGAGCGAGTGGATCGCCGATCCCTCGCGCCCGATTACGTCGAGCTAGCCGTTGGCGACGACGACGGCGTAATGCCCGGCGCCGGCGACGGCGTGGGTGACGGGGTCGGCGACGGCGGCGGTGACGGATGCGGCGGAAGGTCGTGCTCGATCTGCGGCATCGCACAGGCGGTATATTCGGTAACCGTCAAGGCGACGTTGGCACACCAATAGGAGCGCCACGTCGTGTCGGTAATGGGCGCGACGCCGTCGCCGCTCTGATAGTCTTCCTCGAAGCGCCGGCGCACGCGTTCGTCATCAAAGATCGCTTGTTGGACGCGCCACAGATCTGCGGCGTCGATCGGACCGGGCCCGTACACGCTATCGAAGTCATATTCCCGATGCCACTGCCAATCGTCTTTGCTCTTGGTGAGGATGTACACTTGTTCGTCTTCGACTTGCGCTGTCGCGTCGTCGACGTCGAGCACCGTAAAGGCCGGCGCGTTGCCGAAGATCGGACTCACCGACGGAACCACCAGCATCGGCGCGCGTAACGTGCTTGGGTCGGGGCCAATCGTGCGAAAGCTGTCCATGTGCGTGTGCCCGGCAATCGACATCACGACCGTCGAGCTCGAATCGAGTGCGGTCAGGAGCGTATCGTTGAAGCGGTCGGTCAGGAATGGTATCGGTGCCGAACCCGCGGTTGCGTGCAGCGTTGCATATACGTCGATGCCGGGCGGCATATGCGCAATCACCCAAACCGGCGTTCCCGGTGCGAGCGCGGCTTGCGTCGACTGCATCCAGCGTAACTCGTCGCCGCCCGGATCGGCCTTGGGGTCACCGCATGCGTTTTTGTACTTGAGCGACCAAAACACGTCGTTGAGCACGATCGCTTGCGCGTGCGCGACCGGCAAGGGCACTGCGTAGTAGCCGCCGGTCGAGAACTGCGCGATAAAGGCGTTCGGATCAGCCGCGCCCACCGACGCCGCCCACGCCGCGGCCATGTGTGCGAGAAACGCGTCGTGCGGCGTACTTTGATAGTCGGCGCAGGCGTTGTCGTTGTTGCCGATGACCGGCAACAAATGCGCTCGCGGAAATGCGGCCTGCAGTTCCCAGGCAAGAAAGGCGATCATCTTGTCGACGAACGCCGCGTAGGCCGCGTCATCGTGCACTTTAGCGGTGCGATCGAACTTGCTGCGAAAGTCGTGAGCGAGGAAATCGCCGGCGACGATCACGACGCGCGGATCGGGCACGGCATTACGCGCAGCGTCGAGCGTCGATTCGAGCAACGCGTCGTTGGTGTCGCTGCCGCGGCCCGACGGCGCCGCGACGTCGCCGGTTGAAAAAATTGCACGCCAGCGTTCGGGCGACGCAGCGGCGAGCCGATCGACCAGGCGCGGCTGCGCAAACGGATCGAAGTGCAAGTCGCTCAGGACGATCCACGCTTGCGGCGAAGCGGCCCGTGCGGGGGTGGTAAGCGTGACGAGGAGAGTTGCGCTAGCAAGCGCAAACGCGAGAACGAACCGGAGCATGAAGACGCGCATTTCCGAGAGAGGAAGTCCATGTCCCGCTATTGGCTATTCAAGAGCGAACCGGACGCCTACAGCTTCGAACAACTGTGCAAGGATCGCGTCACACCGTGGAGCGGCGTACGCAACTACCAGGCGCGCAACAACATGATGGAGATGGCGGTGGACGATCTCGGCTTCTTCTATCATTCCAGCATCGCCGAACCGGCAGCCGTCGGCATCGTCAAGGTTGTACGCACGGCATACCCGGACAAAACCGCCTTCCAACGCGGCGGCGAGTATTACGATCCCAAGAGCACCCCAGCCAAACCACTCTGGATGAACGTCGACGTTGAATGCGTCGAGCCGCTTGCGCATCCGGTCACGCTAGCGCGCATGCGCGCTGAGCCGCGCCTGGTCGGCATGGCGCTGCTCAAGCGCGGTCAGCGCCTCTCAGTACAGCCGGTGATGCCGCACGAGTGGAAGATCATTTTAGAACTGTCGCGCACCTCGGACGAATAAGCAAGGGACTCGCACATGCGAGTCCCTTGCTCCTTTGCGACCGTGTCGCTTTAGTGGATGGGCGGCTTGATCGCCTGGACGCTACCACGAGTTGTCGGCAGCGCGAAGGTAATCGGGCGCGTACGCGACAGCGGACCCGACGACGGAATACTCGTCCCGTTCGCCGTCATCTGGACGTTGCCGACATACATGAACTCGTTGTACTTCGCATCCGAGGCCCCATAGTTCGAGTAGTACGCCCAGATGCCGACAAAGAGCGTGACTTGGTCGCCGGCGTACGCCGAGAGGCTGTAGGGACCGCGCGGTTCCCATACACCGCCGAGATACCAGTTCGAACCCGCCGTTGTGTCGGTGTTCAAGCACGAATTGCTTGCCGACTCGCCGGTGCCCCAATCGAGATAACTCTCATCGAGGTAACAGTTCCATTCGAGGAACAGATATGTGGGCGTACCGGTGACGATGTAGCCGTTGGTCAACGTGCTCGTTGGGAACACGGCGACCTCTTGATCGTTCTCGGTGCTCTTGTAATACTCGCCACCTTCGAGCACGTACATGCTCAGGTACGGTGCCGACGCGGGAACCGTAATCGTCTGGCACATGCCGAACGTGCCCGCGGGATTCGGGTTGGTTGAGGCGTTGACGTTGCCGAGAAGCATGACACCGCTGCCAAGGAGCGGTGGCGGTGTTCCCGGCGTGTCGATCGTGTAGGTGGTGGGCGCACCGCTGGCCACGCCCGCGAGCTGAATCTCGAGGGATCCCGCCGACGGGTAGCCCGGATTGTCGTTATTCGGCGGCGAGGTCGGCGTCACGAGGCTGCTTAGCGGCGTTGAGGTTGGCGCCGGCGCCGCTGTAAAGACCGGCGAGGCCGTCGCACCGATTTGCGGACCTTGCACGGTCGCATACGAGGGCGTCCCGCTCTCGATGATTTGCGTCGCATTGGTTCCGGTGGTTTGACTCGTGTGCGAATAGGTGCACGGCGTCCATCCGGTCATGCCCTGGGTGAAGTTGCCGTTCTTGATCGCCGAGACCGTGATCGGTAGCGTACCCGTATTCCCATACGTATCAGCCATCGAGATGGTCGCCGTGCCGCCTCCGGCGCCGTAGACGTAGAATGTCGCTTGACCTGCGCTGGGGCTGCCCGCGGCGCCGGTCGTCACGGAGATCGAGCCGGACGCGCCCGAGCTGGAGTCGGTGGTATTGACTTCAGCAACGGACGTGCTGCTGCTCGTTATCGTGATTTGCGTGCTGACGTGTGCGGATACGACGATCGGCACGACGTCACCCAACCCGACCGTAGCCGATGCGGGAGAAGGTGCCGGCGTCGGCGCCGTGTTGTTCACGTTAGCGGTCGCAGTGGTTGTCTGACCGAGCGGATCCGTGAACGTGATCGTCGCTGTTCCAATTGAACTGGGGCCGGTCTGGGCGGTCACGGTGAACGTAGCCGTTGACGTCGTACCCGATCCCGTCGTCGCTGACGAGGTGACCGTCGCAATGGCTGTATTGCTGCTCTTCGCCGTGATCGTGATGTTGCCGCCGCTCGTAACCGTCAGCGTGCCTTGCGTGCCCTCTGAAAGGGTAATTGACGACGGAGTAACGGTCGGAGCTGCCGGTTTCGGCGTCGGCGTGGAAAAGACGCCGCCGCCGGTGTAGACCGCGAGATAGAAACTCGCGCCCTGCGCAAGCGTGACCGGGGGAGTGATATTGCCGCTCGAAAGGGTGATCACGCCGCTCGAAGAGGGCGTCGCCGTTACGGGGGCCGTTCCCGCGGAGTTGAGATACGAAACCCACTGCGAACCATTCCAATAGGCGAGACTGTAGGTACCGCTGGTCACCGGTGGTTGAGGCGCTACGGCCACGGTGACACCTGAAATCGTTACCGCGCTTGTCGCCGTGATCGTGACGTACGCAACCGCGGTTTGGCCCGCCGGAATGATATCGCGATGCTTGAATGACAGCACCGTAACGGCCGACGGGTTCGACGTGCTTTGCTGCGCCGAAACCGAACCGCTACCGGCGATCGTCACCGAACCGACCGCAAGTCCGGTCGCCTGCGGCAGTGCGATTGCAATGCCAGCTGTCGTCGATCCGCCTCCGACGAGCGGGGCGGGATAGTTGGTGCTGGGGCTACCGCCGCCGCATGCCGCGACGAGGGCTAATGTGAGAACACCAAACGCACCTAATAGGAAGTTCCGCATATGGTTTACTGGGCGCCTCCGAAGAGTTTTTGAAGTTGAACGGTCCACGTGTCTGGGCCCATGACGTTACCAAGGGACGGCACGACGCCGCCGTTGGCTAGCGGAATGCCCACTCCGCCACCGACGATCGGGAAGAATCCACTGTATTCGTTGAAGATGTTGTTTCCTGAGATTTGGAGGAAGAGCGAACTCGTGATCGGGGCGCGCAGGGTTAAGCGCGCAACGACGAACGGTGGTTCGTTCAAGGAGTTGTTTTTGCCGAACAACGTTCCGCCGAACGACGCGTACCATCCGCCCGAGGTCTGCCAGTTGACCTCCGCATAGCCTTGCAGATACGGGACGTTCTGATTGGAAACGCTTGTGCCGCCGTCCTCGACGCAATAGTAGTCCGTGGCTGGGCAAGAGCCGGAATGCAGGTAGTACGTGCCCGAGCCGCCGCCGGTAAAGTTTATCCCTTCGACGACGCCGAGATTTTGATTGTAATTTTGCGGCACGCACGGTAGCGTCGTTGGAAGGCCCGAGCAATAAAAGCCATTCCCCAGGTTGTACGCATATCCGCGCTGGGTCGAACCCTGCACCAGCCAGCCGATACCGTTTTGTACCGTGTGCCGCAGCGTGAGTTCGATGCCTTGGTAGCGTGCGTTGTTCAGGTTGCCGTTGATTGCGTAGTAGAGCGGCGGCGACGTGCTCGATCCCGCGGCACCGCATCCGGAGCTCGGGAATCTCGCCGAGGTGCAGTAGCCCTCGAAGACGTCGGTCGTCAGGAACTGATCGAAAAGGTTCGTCGAGTATGCATCGGCGCTGGCGTAATAGTTCGGTCGCGGACGGTAATCGAAGCCGACGTCGTACCCGAACGAGGTTTCGGGCTCCAGATTCGGATTGTTCTGATTTACCGTGATCGGTTGCGTGGCAGAACAGGTAGCCGAGCACGACGGGTTTTGATTGAACTTCGAGAGCAAGTTCGCGTACGGCGGCGCGATCGAGGATCCGGCCGAAGCGCGGAGGACGAGATTGGGATCCGGCCGATACGTTAGGCCGAGCCGCTCGTCGAAGTGGGTCGGGTTCGTGGTGCGGAAGGTCGCATTGGCGCCGCTCAATTGACATGCCGTCGACGACGTGTACGATGCGCCGCTGCCGCACACGGTTGCCGCGGTGAAGGCATACTGGTTTTCGTAGAGCGAGAGACGCGCGTTGAATTTGTTGCCGAAGTTCTGCGTGTCGCTCAGCCGGTAGGTATTGAAGACTTGCGACGTTCCGTCGGGGATCGTTACGTCCTGTACACCGCCGGTGACGACCGGATAGGCAGCCGTATCCGCTTCGGCTTCCCAATAAGACGTTTGCGAACTGGTTCGGCTGAACGAAGCGGTCGCGACGTTGCCTAAGCCGTACGGGTGCTGATATTCCAGATCGAGACCGGAGAGCGAATCATCCTCGCTTTCGACGAAATACTCGTACCAGTTGACCGGCGTAGAGACGTCATTGAAGACTTGGCCACTCGAAAGCGTACCGCTCAGCGTGTCATACTCGGTATTCGGAGAATTCGGATTGGTATTGCCTTGTTGGATGAAGCGCTGGATCGCCGCGTGGTAATACCGAGCCAACACGGTATCATTTCCCAGCGTCGACGTAATTTCAGCCTGGAAAAGCGGTTCGTTGTTGGTTTCGATGTCGGGAGCCGGATAAACGTTGGATACAAGAACGCGCTCGCCGATAGGAACCGATCCGGCATATCCGGCTCCGGGCTGGAAGACCGAAGGCGTCATCTGGAGCGTGTCGCCGTTCTCGTCGGACGTCGCCTGGCTCCCGAGATAGCTGACGGTCGCAACGGTCGCCGGCGAGAAGCGGTACCGTAACTTAAGTAGCTCGTTGAGCTTGTTGATATAACCGGAGACGGTGTAACAGCACGTCAAGAGCGAGTAGTTGTTGTAGGCGACCACCGAGGTACCGGGAACCGGCGAGAGGCTGTCGTTGTAGCCGATGTTGGTGCCGTTCGGCAGGTAGCCGCCGCTGGTGTTGCCGAGCTGGACCTGAATGTTATCGAGCGGCGAATCGATATTGACCTCGCCGATGTCGGCGACAAATCCGAGACGTCCGGTCGTGCCGCTATAGCGGACGTTGAAGTAATTGCCGCCGTAGCTGGAGACGCCGGCTGTGAACGTTGAGACGAACGCCTGCGTCGGGTCGATGGTACGCATGTTCAGCGTTCCGTTGATGGCATAGTTCGTCTGCGTGGCCTCTGCGCCCGGCCCTTTGATCGTGTCGAAGCTTTGGAAGACGAACGGCGTCCAGAACGAGAGGACGTAATCCCCGTATTTCCCGACCGAGAGCGGGTGACCGTCGATCTCGGTCGCCGTTTCGAATGAAAGGCCATCGCGAATGTTTGCGTACGTGATGGCACCGGGACTGGCCCCGTTCGTGTCGTTAGAACTGAGTGAGATTCTGAAGGCCCGGAACCTCGTTGAGGACCGCACTGACCCCGGTCGCGCCCTGATTCACGAAGTCCTGATTCGAAACGACGTCGACCGCTGCGGGCGAGGTGTTGAACGTCCCCGCTCCGACCGATCGCACCGTCGCGATCGTGCGCAGCGACGTGAAGGTCGCATGCGGAAGCGTAATCGAGAGCTTCTGAACTTCGCCGGAGAAGATCGCGAAGTCCGCTTGCTGCGCCGTCTGGTACCCGGCCCTCTCGGCGACGATCGCATAGACACCGGCAGGAAGATTATCGAACGCGAAGGCGCCCTTGGCGTCGGAGGTCTTCGTTACCGTCTTAGGGCCGCGGGCCGTGATCTTGGCGCCCACAACCGGCGCGCCGGTATCGTCGGTGACCGTGCCCGAGATGCCCCCGGTGGTCGTGCTCGTCGCCTGAGAGACGAGTTGCCCGTTCGCCAGCGTCGCCGCGTACGCGGGTACGGCGACGGTTGCGGCGAGAGCGATTGCGACGAGAGCCCGAACGAAGTTATGCACACTGCCTCCAGCTCGACACCAAAAATATATACTAAAGCGACCGCGGCAAATCCGCAGCGACCCTTTTAAGAGCTTATCGGCTAGAAACTTAAGATGTCATTATGCAGTTGGCGGATTATGCCGACTGTGCTTGGGCCAGATAAATACGCTGTGCATGAATTGGCATTTCCCCAGCAGGAATTTGCATGCGCGAATACGAGCCGTCGGAATCGAGGACGCGGCTCTTCACGTTATCGGCGAGCAACACGGAGAGAATCTGGCTGGTCAGGGTTTCCGCGATCACCGGATCCATGACCGGCACACCCAATTCCACCCGGCGATCGAGGTTGCGGCCCATCCAATCGGCGCTGGAGATGTAGACCTCACGATTGCCGCCATTTTCGAAGACGTAAATGCGTGAGTGCTCTAAGAACCGTCCGACGATGCTGCGCACGCGAATCGTCTCGCTCACGCCCGGCACGCCTGGCCGCAGGATGCACATGCCGCGAATGAGCAGCTCGATCGGCACCCCGGCTTGCGACGCGCGGTAGAGCGCGCGCGCGATGTCGGCGTCGGTAAGCGCGTTGAGTTTGGCCCGGATCCCGGCCGGGCGGCCGGCGCGAGCGTGTTCGGTCTCGCGATCGATCATCGCCAGCATCTCGCGGCGCAACGTGACCGGTGCGACGAGCAGGTCCTCGTAGTCGGTGATATTCGAGAAGCCGGTCAGCGCGTTGAACAGCTGCGTCACGTCCGCGCCGAGTTCGCGCCGGCACGTGAAGAGGCTCAGATCGGTATACAATCGTGCCGTCTTTTCGTTGTAGTTGCCGGTCCCGAAATGCATATAGCGCCGAATGCCGTCCTCTTCTTGACGCACGACCATCAAGGTCTTGGCGTGGACCTTCTGTCCCGGGAATCCGTAGACGACGTGAACGCCCGCGCGTTCCAGCCGCCGGGCCCATTCGATGTTGTTCTCTTCGTCGAAGCGAGCTTTGAGCTCGATGACGACCGCGACTTGCTTTTCGTTCTCGGCCGCTTCGAGCAGCGCACGCACGATCGGTGAGTTCTTGCCCGAGGTCCGGTAGAGCGTGGCCTTGATGGCCAGCACTTGCTCGTCTTCACCGGCCTGTTGCAAGAACTGCACGACCGGGTCAAATGACTCGTACGGATGATGCAGCAAGATGTCGTTTTCACGCATCAACGCGAAGAGATCGACTTTGCCGACGAGTGCGCGCGGGATCGCGGGGAGAAACGGCGCGTCGCGCAACTGGTCGTAGTCCGGCAGGTTGATGATCTGCCACAGGTCCGAGACCGCCATGATGCCGTCGACCTCATAGCAATCGACTTCGGAGAGCTCGAGCGCCCGCAGTAAAATGTCGCGCATGTATTCAGGCATGCCGCGCTCGATTTCCAACCGCACCGGCTCACCAAAACGGCGCCGCTGCAGTTCCGACTCGATGGCGCGCAACAAGTCATCGGCTTCGTCTTCTTGCAGATCGAGATCGGCATCGCGCGTCACACGGAACAAGTACGCCTCGCGCACGGTCATGCCGGGGAAAAGCGAATCGAGATGGTGCGCGATCAGGTCCTCGATCGAGACGAACTGACGCTCGCCGTCAGGTGCACCTTCGAGCGGAATGAAGCGCGGCAGCGTCGGCGGGATCTTCACCCGCGCGAAATGCAGCTCGACGCCCTCCGCCGTCGGCTCTTCCAATTCGACCGCAAGTGAGAGCGAGAGATTCGAAATGTACGGAAACGGATGTCCCGAGTCGACGGCGAGCGGCGTGAGCACCGGGAAGAGCCGGTCGTCGAACGTGCGCTCGAGTTGCACTTGGCGATCTTCAGGGAGTTCCGAGATACGCAGCACTTTGATGCCGTCTCGCTCGAGTGCGGGCAGCAGCTCTTCGTTGAGCAGCCGCGTCTCCACCGTGAGCGAACTGCGCAGCCGAGTGGAAATGGCGGCCAGGTGTTCGGCGGGCATGCGGCCATCGTCCGAACGTCGTACCACCTGCGCTTCGATCTGCTGCTTGATCGCGGCCACGCGAATCATGAAGAACTCGTCGAGATTGGTCCCGTAGATCGCAACGAACTTCAGGCGCTCGAAGAGCGGGTTACCCGCATCGAGGGCCTCTTCCAAGACGCGATCGTTGAACTCGAGCCACGAGAGTTCGCGGCTGAAGTACAATGAAGGATCGTCGAGCGCTAGGGGCAGGCGCTCGAGTGCAGCGTCTTCTTGCGACAGCATGGTTTCCATGGTTTCGCCCGGCGAGGGATAAAATCCAGCGCCATGTGGCCGACGCTTTTCGCCGACACCCTGCGTCACGCGCTGCTCGCCGCGGGGGCGCTCACGCTGGGCTGCCTGGTCGGGGGGCCTTTTGGGCTGCTGTCCGCCTCGCGCGGCTGGGCGCGCTCGCCGATCCTGGCAGCGGCCGCGCTCGGGCGCACGCTGCCGAGCATCGCGGTGCTTGCGCTGCTCGTCCCGTTGCTCGGCGTCGGCGTGCCGCCGGCCATCGCCGCCCTCACATTGCTCGCCTTGCCGCCAATCATCATCAACGTCGATCTCGGGATTCGTTCGACGCCGGCTGCGGCGCTCGACGTCGCCCGCGGGCTCGGCATGTCGCCGCAGCAACGCTTCGCGCGCGTGGTGGTTCCGCTCGCGCTTCCGGTCGCACTCGCCGGCGTGCGCACCGCGAGCGTCGAGGTCATCGGCAGCGCAACCCTCGCAACGTTCGTCGGCGCGGGCGGACTCGGCGACGACATCGTGCGCGGGCTGCAGACGGGCGACGGCCGGCTCTTGCTCATTGCTTCGGCGATCGTGGCGGCGATGGCGCTAGGAACCGAGATCAGGCGATGACGTTGACGCGCGCCCGGGCGATCGCCACGCTCGCCTCGTTCGCCGCTTTGCCGTCGTGCGCTTCGCGCAACGCCGTTGCCGTGGGTTCGAAGAACTTCACCGAGTCGATCGTCATCGCCGAGATCTACGCGCAAGCCCTCGAACGCGCCGGCTTGGACGTCGTACGCCGCTTGGACTTGGGATCGACGCAGATCGCGATGGCCGCGATGGCGCGCGGTGAGATCGACATCTATCCCGAGTATACCGGGACGGCTCTCATCGACGTGCTGCACCACGCTCCGATACGCGATCCAAACGCAAGCTATGCGTACGTCCGCGAGGTCTTCGCGCGCGACTATGAGATTATCTGGCTCGAGCGTTCGCCGATGAACGACTCGCAAGGACTCGCCACGACCGCATCGATCGCGCAACGCTACCACCTCCGAACGCTCAGCGATCTCGCGCCGGTCGCATCGCGTCTGCGCCTGGCGACGATTCCCGAGTTCATCAGTCGCCCCGATGGGTTGCCGGGATTGCAGCGCGTGTACGGCGGCTTCAAATTTGCCTCGGTGCGCAGCTACGACATTTCGCTCAAGTATGAGGCCTTGCTCGACGGCGATGCCGATGTCGCAACCGCATTTACGACCGACGGCGCAATCGCGGTCGACCATCTCGTCGCCCTCGACGACGATAAGCACCTCTGGCCGGTGTATAACGTCGCGCCGCTCGTGCGCCAAGCGACTCTTACTCGCGAGCCGCGCATCGCGTCGGTGCTCGATGCGGTCTCGCCGCGCATCACCGACACGGCGGCGCGCGCGATGAACGCGCAAGTCGAAAACCGCGATCGCGATCCGGCCGACGTCGCGGCCGAATTTCTTCGGGGCGCCGCATGAGCGGCGCTTCGATTCGGCTGCGCGGCGTGAGCGCGCGTTACGAAGGCGCGGCGCAGCTCGCGGTCAATGACGTCGACCTCGACGTAACGGCCGGCGAATTCATCGCGCTCGTCGGTCCGTCGGGGAGCGGCAAGAGCACGCTGCTGCGAACGGTCAACCGGCTCGTGCCGCTCGAGCACGGCAGCATCGAACTCGACGGCGTGGATACGGCGACCCTCGATCCGGTCACGATGCGGCGCGGTATCGGCTACGCGATCCAAGCCGTGGGACTCTTTGCGCACATGGACGTGGCGCAAAATATCGCCGTCGTGCCGTCGCTGCTCGGCTGGGACCGCGTACGCATCGAGCGACGCGTCGATGACATGCTCGACCTCGTGCGCCTCGATCCGGCGCGCTATCGCGACCGCCGCCCGAGCGAACTCTCCGGCGGCGAAGCGCAACGCGTCGGCGTAGCCCGCGCCCTCGCTGCGCAACCGCGCGCGCTCTTGATGGACGAACCATTCGGCGCGCTCGACGCGATCGTCCGTCATTCGCTGCAACGCGAGCTACACGAGATCGTCAGCAGCACCGGAACGACGACGCTTTTCGTGACCCACGACGTCAACGAATCCTTGCTCCTGGCCGACCGGATCGCGGTGCTTCGGGCCGGCCGCATCGAGCAGTGCGCGTCGCCGCTCGAAATTCTTGCCCATCCCGCAAATGCGTATGTATGTGAACTCTTCGCCGCCGACGAGACGATCGCGCGCCTGCGCGAACGGGCGCGTGACCAATGAGCTATTTGTTGGCCCATCCGGCGCACGTCGCGATCCTTGCCGTGGCCCATCTCGCGCTCGTCGCCGCGGCGCTCGGCACCGCGCTGCTCATCGCACTGCCGCTGGGACTCGCGATCGCTCGCGACGAGCGGGGGTCGCGCATCGTCCTCGGTGCGCTCGGCGCGCTCTATACGATTCCGTCGCTGGCCCTGCTGGCGCTTCTGGTCGAGATCGTCGGACTCGGTCCCACACCAATCTTCGTCGCGCTGGTCATCTACGCGCAGTTCGTGCTGGTGCGCAACGTCGTCGCGGGCGTACGTGCCATCGATCCGGCGCAGCGGGACGCTGCAATCGGGATGGGCATGTCGGCACTGCAACGGATCGGTCGCGTCGAGCTTCCGCAAGCCTTGCCGGTGATCGTCGGCGGCGTGCGTATCGCCGCGGTCGCGATGATCGCGCTCGCGACGCTTGGCGGCTACGTCGGCGCGGGAGGTCTTGGTTCGCTGATCTTTATCGGCTTCACGCTGCACCACACCGACGAGATCGTGGCGGGCAGCATCGCGGCATGCTCGCTCGCGATCGCCGTCGACATCGCGCTACGATTGTTCGAGCGTCTAACCCGTTCGTACCAGCAGGTGCAACGCGAAGCGTGACGCGTGGTCGGTCCACGTCTTGCGCAGGGCAAACGCGTTTTCGGCCGCAAGTTCCGCGATGTCTGCGTCATCGTATTTGTAGGACGACTCGGTGTGAATGCGCTCGCCGGCGGCGAACGCCAGGTCAAGATCCAACGCATTGAGATGAGCGCGCTGGTCGACCTTCGACTGCAGATAGGAGTTCACCACGCCCCGCTCTTCGTCGTAATGCACGACGTGATCGAACGCCTGTAGATTCAAGTCCCCACCCAGCTCGCGATTGATGCGTGCGAGCAGATTCCGATCGAACGCAGCGGTAACGCCGGTCGGATCGTTGTACGCAAGCTCGAGCGTCGCCCGGTCTTTCTTTCGATCGACACCGAGCAGCAGACCATCGCCCGGACGCAACGCGCGAGAGACCAGCGCGATCAACCGGCGTGCATCGTGCGGCTGGTAATTGCCGAGATTCGAACCCATCAGCATGGCGAGCACCCGCCGCTCAAATGACAACGCTCCTGAGGCGAGCACCGTAAAGTAGTCGCCGGCATACGCACGAACGCGCAGTCCCGGGAAGTGCTCGACCAGCGCCGCCGACGACGCCCGCAGCGCATCGAGCGAGATATCGATCGGACTGTATCGCAAGGTGGGCTGCACGCGCAGCGCCTCTTCGATCAGGCGGCGCGTCTTGTTCGCGCTGCCGCTGCCAAGCTCGAGGAAATCGACCGGCTCGTCGAGCACGCGCACGATCTCCCATCCCCACTCGTGCAGAATCTCGGTCTCCGCC
Source organism: Vulcanimicrobiota bacterium (assembly GCA_963703325.1). Lineage (GTDB taxonomy): Bacteria > Vulcanimicrobiota > Vulcanimicrobiia > Vulcanimicrobiales > Vulcanimicrobiaceae > Aquilonibacter. The sequence goes on from OY969805.1 coordinate 711,943, forward strand.
CGCGTCAGGTAATATTCGGGGAGGTGCGTGATGGCGTCGAAGAGCGCCGATCCCAGATCGTCATAGAAATATTTCGACGAGAGGCTCTTTGACTGCGCGGTCAGCCCGTCACGAACGTCTTGTGCGAAGTGGTACCCGGCCGCGGCCCTCGCGAGCTCGACGATCTCGAGGCGATCCCGAGGGACCGTAATCCTCTGCTGCATGCACCCCTATACCCAGGTTCGGGGGCATTTAGTTACGGTTTGGAACAGACGTCTCGGATCGCGTCCTCGGCCGCCGGATCCGCGGATGTCCCGACGAGGCGAACGTACATCGCCATGTAGGTCTTGCCGCCCACATCGGTCACCAGTAGATCGACTTGGCGCTTTTCGTTGGTGACGCCGGGGGAAGAGGTCCCGAATGCCTCGCCGTTGCCGATCATCGAAACGTAGTACGCCGGCTGATTGCCGCAGATCTGGATCGTCGACTGTTTGAGCACTTGCGCGTCTTTGACATTGGAACTCGTCATGGCCTTATCGAGATCGATCTTCCCCGGAAATGCCATCAATGCCAGCGAGCTGTGCTGCGGGCCTCGCCAGACTTGCATGAACGGACCGATCTGCGCAGCCGCCGCATAGCTCGCGGGCGCCTTGAACGTCACCGCATCGCTCGCGCTTCCACATCCGCCAAGCGCGAATGCGTACGCGGATACGGCAAGCACCGCAAAGGCCCAATCTTTCAATCGTTGCACGCTCATCGTCGCTGCCTTCCACGCTCGTAACCGGCGATCCGCCCCCAGCGCTCGTAGATCAATGCGATGTAGTCGCGCGTTTCGTCATACGGCGGAACACCGCGATAGCGCTCGACCGCGCCGGGACCCGCGTTGTACGCCGCAAGCGCTGTGGCATAAGGATCGGCGTAGAGCGGCCGATACGCCGAAACGTAGGATCCAAGCAAGCGCGCCGCACCCGGGATCGCACGATATGGATCGAACGGATCGACGCCGTACTCATCCGCCGTTTCGATTTCGAACTGCGCGATGCCGATCGCACCCGCGGAGGAGAGGGCCTGTGGATCGTACGCGCTCTCTTGCAGTATCGTTGCAGCAAGAAATTCCGGCGGGAGTGCGCTCGCGCGCGCGGCGCGAACCGTCGCGCCGGCAAGCGTCAGCGAGCCGATCGCGGTGATCCGTGGATTGGTGCGCAGGATCGCGCGTGCAATTGCAAGTTGCGCGGACTTGACCGGGCCACCGTCTTGTATCGGGCGGCCGCCGAAGAGCACATCGATTTGCGTGGGCGCGGGCCAGCTTAAAGCGGTGTTAATGACGTATTTCAGATTGGGAATTGCCATCGGGTGGCCGAGCGTAGTACGTTCAAAGGTAGAAGCGCTGCATCCGCACAAAATGGACGCAACGGCTAATATGACGACCGTCCTCGGACGAAGGAAGCGCACACATGGCAGTTGCTGTAGCAATGCTGATCGTACTCGTGGTGGGAGATTTCGCGTCGACGTTCTTCTACCACGTCCCTCAACATCTCTGGTTCACGCTGCATCTGCGCACGCACCACGACCGGCGCCGGTCGTATTGGGATCACGCGGTCCTCTCGACCAATGGTGAAGTCTTGCTCGACGGTTTCCTCGGAGCGGTACCCTATCTGATCGTCGCCGCGTTCGTCTGGCAGCTCTCCTGGCCGGGCGCCCTGCTTGGCCTGCTACTCGGGCAGCTGCACGTCTGGTGGCGCCATACCACCGAATTGGGCTGGAAGACGCCGGCATGGCTGCGGACCTTCAGCCGATCCCTGCAGGTCGTGCTCCCCGAGGACCACGACGGCCATCACCGAAACCCCGATATCGAGTTTGGCGATATCTTTCGCTTCTATGACGTACCGGCTCAATTTCTGCTGGCCAAACTTGCCCCAACCTCCCGCCGCACGCGCAACGCTGCGCTGCGGCGATCGAAACGGGCCCCGGTGCGCGCCTAGACGACAAGCGGAGACTGAATGACCAAACGGGCGCTCTTTCTGATTTCGGACACGGGCGGCGGCCACCGTAGCGCAGCGAACGCTATCACGGCAGCCCTGGATGAGATCAAGGACCCGTTTGCATTCGAGCACCGCATCGAAGACGTCGCGGCCCATTGCTCCTTCCCGCTGACCCAACTCGGATTAGGCTACAGTATGGCGCTGCGCTACGCACCGCCGGTCTACGGCGCACTCTACTACGCCACCAACGGGCGCCGGCGTTACCGTGCCCTGGTCCGTTTCTGCGAACCGCTGTACCGCGAACGATTGCGGGATCTCTTCCTTAGTTACCATCCCGACGTCATCGTCTCGGTTCACCCGCTGCTCAACCATGCCGCGCTGCGCGCCCGCGCCGATGCCGGAATGCAGAATGTGCCGATCGTCACCGTAATCACCGATCTCGGCAAAGTGCACGAGTCTTGGCTCATGCCCGACGCGGACGCCGTTGTCGTCCCGGCACGCGAAGTCTACGAGCGCGCACTGTCACGTGGGATTTCTCCCAGCCGTCTGCGGCTGCTCGGCCAGCCGATTCACCCGCGGTTCGACGACGTCACCGGGACCAAAGAAGAATTGCGCTCGACGCTTGGATTGCCTAAGGATCGCCTGATCGTGATGCTCATGGCCGGCGGCGAAGGCGGCGGCAAATTGTTGCCTACCGCGCTCGCGCTCGCGCGATCGAACCTTCCGATTCATTTGCTGATCGTCTGTGGCCGCAACGAACCGCTGCGCATGAAGCTCGAGGAAATTGCGCCGGCGCTGCCAACGCCGATGACGGTACTCGGCTTTACCGACAAGATTCCCGAATATTTCCGCGCGGTCGATCTGCTGGTCACCAAAGCAGGCCCCGGATCGCTCGCCGAAGCCAATGCGGCACAACTTCCGGTCGTTGTGTACGATTACGTGCCCGGGCAAGAGCGCGGCAACGTCGAGTTCGTGCGCCACAACGGACTTGGCACGGTCGCCTTGCACAGTGCCGCCGAAGTCGTGCGCGCGGTTAAAGCAATGATTCGGACGCCTCATCGCCTCGAAGAGATTCGGCGCAATCAAGAGCTGGTAGCGCCGGTACGCAGTTCACGCCGCATCGCGGCGCTGATCGCGCAGATTGCGGAGACGGGAACGATTCCCGCGCAGGATGATATGCCGGCGCGGGCGCTCGCTGTCGCCGCCAGTCTCTAGTTCTTTGGTTTGCGTACGCAAACCGGAACGATAACTGGCTCCTACAGCTCGCTAGCGCAAAAAGAAAAGGGAAAGGGACCGGGGGTGAGCCGGTCCCTTTGTTTTGCCGAAGGTTAGGGATTATAGCGCGTTGGCTAATGCCCAACCTTTAGGTGTGCCGATACCTGCGGCTTGGTTGTATTGGGTCGCGCTACACGTGTAGGCGATGTTGTTGCCGGAGGTACATGGCGTGTAGTAATCGCTGTAGCCGGTCGATGAGAACAGGCTGTACAGCGTCGAGTTGAGCCAGCCGAGTTTGGCGCCGTGGAGTTCGTCGGCTTCGATGAACAACGCCACCGATGCCGGTGAGGACCACGACGTTCCGAGGTACTCGGCAAATGCTCCGCCGGTGTAGACCGCAACGTAGTCAAACGGCAACGAGATGTCCGGTTGGTTACGGCCCGAAGTGATCATTCCGGCGATGCCGCTTTGCCAGCTTGGCTCGGCAACCACCGTCGAAACGCCGCCGCCGCCGTAGCACGTGTCGTTGACGCCGCCACTGCAGGAGGCATCGCCTGCGGTCACCGTTTCCAGTGCGCCGGTGCTGCTGTTCTCGGTGAAGTTCACGCCGCCGATCGACGTGAAGTACGGATCACCGGCCGGTGCGCTAACGCCCTTTTCGTTGTCGTTACCGCATTCGTCGGAGCCCGTGTCACCAGCCGACGCCGAGAACTCGACGCCCTCCGATGCACCTTGTTCGGCGATCGAGTTGGTGGCCGATTCGAACGACGTGTCGCTCGATTCGCAACCGCCGAACGATGAGTTCACCGCGCTCGCCTTACCATCGGTGAGGACTTGGTTATACGCGTCTTCGATGTTCTGATCGGAGAGCGAACCCTCGTCGTAGACGATGATGTTGGCGCCCGGAGCGAGACCCGAGATCGTTTGCACGTCGAGGTCGGTTTCCGGATCGTCGGCAGTGCCGCCGCCGTCGACGGCTTCATTGGTGATCGTACCGGTTTGCGTAACGCCGGCTGCACTGAGGTAGCTCTTGACGTAGCTGGTGTTGACCGCATCGTCGATGACGATCGCGGCCGTGTAGCCCGCACCGTTGCAGCCGTGCTGGACCGGGAAGTCAAACGGCTTGGCGACGCCGGTAGCCAGCGTGCCGCTCGAGTTGGTGAGCGGACCGCTGTCCGCGGCCGCGCCGTTACATCCGCCACTCGGCGCCGCTGTCGGTGACGACGTCGGTGCTGTGGTCGGCGTTGCGGTTGGGGTCGCGGTTGGCGGAGGCGTCGGCGAATGCGTCGGCGACGAGGTTGGGGTCGCGGTTGGTGGCGCGGTCGGCGTTGCCGTCGGCTTGGCCGTCGGGCTGGCCGTCGGCGTCGGCGACGGTGTCGCGGTGCTGCCGCCGCTGAGCGTCAGCGCGGTGGAGTCGACGAAGAAGTTCGTCACTTCGTCGCCGTTTTGCACGCCGTAGAACTTGATCGCTGTGCTCTTGCCCGCATAGGACGAGAGGTTCACGGTTTCCTTGACGTAGCCGCCGCCGGTGTTGGTCGTGTTGTTGAACGTTTGCACCGTTGTGCCGTTCGCGGTGACATAGAAGTAGTCGGTCGCCTTATTAGGCTCGTCGCTGCCTACGAAGAGATAGTAGGTCAACGTTGCCGTGCAACCGGCCGGGATCGACACGGTCTGCGAGACGCCTGGATCGGTGACCGGCGACGAATAACCGTCGATCCACGCGAACCAGCTTCCCTGGTACGCGTACGAACGGTAGTCGTAAATGTCGCCGTTGGGGTCGCTCCAGTCGACATCACCGGACTCGAAGCCCGGGTTGAGCAGCAACTGTCCGGTGCAGCTGCTAGCGGCGATCCGCATCGAGGCCGGTGCCTCATTGGGGTGGCCCGGCTGACGCGCCTTGCTGGTCGTCACGCTAATGCGGTGGATCGCGCCGCCCTCTTGATCGACCTGCGTCTGAGCGATCACGACGTTGCTCAGCGACGCCGTGCTGATGTATTGCGCGATCGACGACGGTACGGTTGCCGTCGTTAGGTTGGTGTAACGTTGGCCGTACTTCCCTTGCTGCACGCTGTGCATTTGGGTGGAAAAGAAACGCTCCACAGTGGAACTGGGAGCGCTAGCGTCGACGAGCGTACGATTCGAATACCGATGCGTAATCGTGAAACCGGCGTTTTGCAACGCCGTTACGACCGCCTGTTCCTGTTGCGTCGTCGGTGCGAATTCATTGTTGAACTGCTCCGGAGTGAGGAATTGATGCGAGCCGTTTGGGCCGCTCTGGGACGCGACGAGCGCATCGAGTTGCGCTTGATTGTTATAGCGCAGCGTCATCGTCACGTTTACCGGAAGGTTTGCTACGCGCCTTCCGAGGTCGGTATATGCGAGTGCCCCTTTTGTTTGGGGCACCGAAATGAGTGGCGTACTCGGTGTTTGGCTAGTCGCTCCTTGCGGGGAGTTCGACGTCGAGCCGACTCCCGGCAGCGCTGAGTGACCGCTGCACGCAGTCAACATCATCGCAAATCCTAGCGATCCCGCGAGCACCCGTTGCGAAATGTGCATAGGCCTCCTATTGAGTAGCAAGAAATTCTCGAGCGCAATTTGCGCACGATTGAACTAATCTACTGTAAAGAGATTCGGCATTACAAGACGTTAATGTGTTCGATATTGTCCAAAAAAATAGTAGTCGCTGAAATAGCTTTGTCTTACAAAAAGTACGTGGAGCATACTTTTTGTAAGACACACAAGCAAGCGTGCAAGCGTATTCCCCTGCGAACGCAGGCCACTAAGAATTAGGGCGCTTCGTATTGCGAAGCTCGAACGCGACGAGACCAAGCGGCAGAATAACACCAAGCACACCGATTCCCACGAGCCACAATGCTGCTTGGCGGACAATCGCGCCGATCGCATCGACCGATAGCCCCAGGTGAAAACTGACGCCGTACGCCATCAGCACGAGCATCACGCAGACCAGACTTCCCACGATGGTCATGCCTATCGCGCGTATGCTTTCCCCACGCGACACCTCGAGGATCGCGGCTTGCTCGCTCGTCCCACCGAGCATCAGGCCCGCGACTTGATCGTCAAAACTCGGGATTTGCAACGGGACGTAGCCGGCGTAGATGTTCCGCGATTGCAGCAGGGTTGCAAAAAACACGATGAAACCGGCGAAGAACCAGTTCCGGATGAGCATAACCGCGACCACGGCAGCAATCGTAACCGTGTAACTGATGATGCGGCCGGTCGCGATCGTTCGCGCCGCCCGCGGCGTTATTCGACGAGTTTGCGAGATATCCACAGCAGCAGGCGACGCGGGGTAAGTCGCGTCAGTATCGCAAGCGCCGCATTGGAGAATCCGGGAATCACCAGGTCCTTGCCGCTCATCATCCCGCGATAGCCGGCCCGCGCGACCGCGGCCGCGTCGGCCGTCGGAAGCCGAAACAGCAGCGACTGCTGCACGTCGGCGCGCTCGGCAAAGCCGGTTGCGGTCGCGCCGGGCGCAAGCGTTGTCACGCTGACCCCACTACCGCGCAACTCTTCGGCGATCGCTTCCGAGAATGAGATCACGTAGGCTTTGGCGGCGTAATACACCGCCATGAACGGCCCGGGGAGAAAGCCCGCCGTTGACGCGACGTTGAGGACGCGCCCGGCTCCACGCTCGCGCATGCCCGGCAGGTACAGGCGTGTAAGCTCGGTGAGCGTTACTACATCGAGCAGCAGCTCCTCGCGTACCCGCTCGAATGGAATGGAATCGAATCGGCCGCGATTGGCAAACCCCGCGTTGTTCACGAGAATATCGCAGGCCGGCACGCGCTCGAAGAGGCGCGCTGCGGCGTCGGGCAGCCCGAGGTCCGCGGCGATCACCTCGACGCCGACGCCATGTTGCGAGCGCAACTGATCCGCGATCGTCTCGAGCTTGGCGGCCGATCGGGCAACGAGCACGAGATCGTGGCCGTCGGCGGCGAGCAGCTTTGCGAACTCCAACCCCAGGCCGCCCGAAGCGCCGGTGACAATCGCGTTCACGAGCCGAGCGTCGTAAGGCCGCCGCGGAACGCCATCGTCGCGGCGCCGACGAGTCCCGCATCGTTGCCGAGTTGCGCGACCACGATGCGCGTCGTTCCGCGCGGCACCATCGTCGTCAATTCGTCGACCCGCCCGCGCACCGCATCGAGCATAAAGTCGGCCGCGCTCGAAACCCCGCCGCCAAGCGCGATCACTTCCGGATTGACGAAGGCAATGACGTTGGCGAGACCGATCGACAGATCGGCAGTGAAATTCTTCCAGGCCGCGAGCGCATGAAAATCGCCGGCTTGCGCCATCTTTCGAATTTTCTTCGAGCCGAGCTTGTCACGATCCATGTCCAGCAGGGTGCTCCGCGGGAACGACGGTGCAACCGCGAAGGCGTGACGAATCAATCCCGTGCCCGATGCCTGGGCTTCAAAGCAGCCGATCTTGCCGCAACTGCATATGAACCCGTCGCTCGGTCGAATTTGATGGTGGCCCACTTCACCCGCGCCGAAGCGGTTCCCAAGAATCAAGTCGCCGTCGGCCACGATTCCGCCGCCAATACCCGTCCCAAGTGTCAGCAACACAAAGTTGCGCGTACCGCGTCCCATCCCGTAGGTATATTCGCCCAGGGTCGCACAGCGTGCATCGTTGCCCACGAATACCGGCATATCGAAATGCGCGCGCAGCGTTTCACCGAGGGGCGCATTCGTCCACTTGAAGTTGGGGCTGTAGAGCACCGCGCCCGAGCGCGGTTCGACATTACCGGGTGACCCGATGCCGATCCCCACGACCTCCTTGGCATCAGGGTCCTTGAGGGCCGCTTCGATGGTTGAGGTCAGAATGGCGCTGACCGCGCTGAAGGAGAGGTCTTCGAGATCGACTTCATGCTGGCCATGGATGGTGCCGTCTTCGCTGACGACGGCTGCGGAAACGTGCGAACCGCCGAGGTCGACGCCGATAGCTGTGCGCAAAGTCATCTTCTCCCTAGATAACACCGGGCGAGCTGGGCCCGTAATCTTATCCGCCGCACCAGGCCGTACCCGCAACGCGCATCGAACTTGAAGCGAATTATGGAAACCATCGATCTGATCGGCCTGCGCGATTTCACCAAGCGAACCGGCCAACCCACACATCCCGAACTACTCGACGCGCGCCCGATACAGCACGTGAACGAGATCGAGATCACTGAAGAGCACATTACGATTTCCTACGATGAGCGCACTACGCGTTTTTACAACGCAAACGAAATCACGAAGCGCGAATGGGTCTACAAATACAACGATGATCCCGAGTTCGTGAAGGCGATCGGCAAGGTGATCGACCTCGCGCGCAAGCACCTCAAAGATTTGCCCGAGAACGTCGCCTGTCCGCCGGGCTGCGCCGAGTGTTGCAGCGGCTACGAGCCGTTCGTGAGCCGGAGCGACGTGCAGCGCATCGCCGATCACCTTGGGATGACCTACACAGATGTTATGGACGAATACGTCGTGAAGCGTCCGTCCGCCGACGGGTTCCACGTGGGGTGGCTGCGCAAGGTTACCGATGATCTCTCCGACAATTGCGTATTCTTGATGGGCAGTAAGAGCGGGCGCTACTATTGCGGTATCTACGAGGCGCGCCCCCATGACTGCGCAGATTTCACCCCGATCGGTTGCGAAGACGTCGACGAGGCGCTCTCGCACCGCGCACCGTTCAAGATCGGCCCGGCGTTCAAACCGAATCCGCGCCGAGGGAGGCGCCGTTGAAAGTCTCGCGGCTCGTTTTTCGTTCGCTGGCGCTGGTCGCGCTGGCCGCGCTGCTCGGATCGCTCGTTCCGGCCGCAGCCGCCACCGCAAACATCCCCGGCTCGCAATACGCCGGGCTGCAGTGGCGCTTCATCGGCCCGCTGCGCGGCGGGCGCACCAAGTCCGTCACCGGCGTGCCGAGTGCACCCAACCGCTTCTACATCGCCGCCGTCAACGGCGGGATTTGGCGTACCGACGACGCCGGCCGCACCTGGTCACCCATTTTCGACAACGAACCGACCGGATCGATCGGATCGCTCGCCGTGGCGGTCAGCGATCCGAACGTCATCTATGCGGGGAGCGGCGAGGGCTTGCAACGCCCCGATCTCGCGGTCGGCAACGGCATCTATAAGTCGACCGACGGCGGCACATCCTGGCAACACCTCGGCCTTCGCGAGGGACAGCAAATCCCGCAAATCGCGGTCGATCCGGCCAATCCGCAGCGCCTCTTCGTCGCCGTCCTTGGGCATCCGTACGGACCCAATCCGGAACGCGGAGTGTACCGCTCTACCGATGGTGGCGCAACATTTAGCCAGGTGCTCTACCGCGACGAGAACACCGGCGCGTACAACGTCCAGATCGATCCGGCCAACCCGCAGGTCGTGTATGCGACGTTGTGGGCCGCGCGGCAGGCACCGTGGGAAGTCGGCGGATCATTCGAGCGACCGGGCAGCGGCATCTTCAAATCGATCGACGGCGGCGACCATTGGACGCGCCTGCAGGCTGGACTGCCGGCAGCTATGGGCCGTGCTGAAATTGCGGTTGCCCCTTCGAACACGCAGATCGTCTATGCCTTCGTCGACGGCTTCGGCGGTTCGGGCGGCGCAATGTTCCGCAGCGACGACGGCGGCGAACACTTCACGATGACCAACGACGATCAGGGTACAATCGGCGAACGCGGTGACGACTTGGTCGCGATCGCCGTCGATCCGAAGGATCCTCAAACGGTCTATATCACCAACACGTCAACGTATCGTTCGACCGACGGCGGCAAGCATTTTACCGCGATCAAAGGCGCGCCGGGCGGTGACGATTATCAAAACATTTGGATCAATCCCAACGATCCGAGCATCATTGCGCTGGCGAGCGATCAAGGCGCGACGATCTCGGTCGATCACGGCGCGACGTGGAGTTCGTGGTACAACCAGCCGACCGCGCAGATGTATCACGTCAACACCGACGACCGCCTCCCGTATTGGGTCTGCGGCGGTCAGCAAGAGTCGGGGTCTGCGTGCGTGATCAGCCGCGGCGACTGGGGCGAAATCACCGAACGCGATTGGCATCCGGTTGGTGCTGAAGAATACGGCTACGTCGTTCCCGACCCGGCGCATCCTGGCGTGTTCTTCGGCGGCAAAGTCGAGAAGTACGACGATCGCACTTCGCAAGCGCAGGAAGTCTCGCCGCACCCGTTACGGCCGAAAGGTTATCGCGTCGTCCGTACCGAGCCGATCGCGTTCGATCACTTCGATCGCTCGCTGATGTACTTCGGCGCGAACCAAGTGTACGCGACGCGCGACGGCGGAATGAGTTGGCACACGATCAGCCCCGATCTCGCGCGAGAACATCCGGCTATTCCAAGCGTTATTGCCGCGTTCGAATCGAACGATCCGCAAAAGGGGATGCATCGCGGCGTCGTCTATGCGCTTGCGCCGTCGTACCGTCACGCCGGCACGCTCTGGGCCGGCACCGACGACGGATTGCTGTGGATCACGCGCGACGGCGGCACGCACTGGCGCAACGTCACGCCGCCGGCGCTGACGCCGTGGAGCAAGGTATCAATCATCGAAGCATCGCGCTTCGACGATAACACCGCATATATCGCGGTCAATCGATTCCGTCTCGACGATCTGCGCCCTTGGATCTATCGGACGCGCGATGGGGGCGCCCACTGGACGAAAATCACCGACGGCTTGCCGTCCGGCGAACCCGTGAACGCGGTTCGTGCCGATCCAACCGTGCCCGGCCTGCTCTACGCCGGGACCGAAGGCAACGTCTACGTTTCGTTCGACGACGGCGACCACTGGCAGTCACTGCAACTGAACCTGCCGCACACTTCGATGCGCGATCTCAACGTGCACGGCAGCGACCTCGTGGTTGCCACGCATGGCCGTGGATTCTGGATCCTCGACGACATCGAGCCGCTGCGCGAACTTGCGCGCACCAGCGCGTGGAGCGGTCCGCATCTCTTCGCACCGATCGTAACCTATCGCGTGCGCCGTAACACAAACACCGACACGCCGCTGCCGCCCGAGGAACCGCACGGCATGAATCCACCCGACGGCGCGATCTTCTACTACGGGCTGGCTACGCCGGCAGCGCACGTCGCTATCGCGGTCTACGACGCGCGCGGGATGTTGGTGCGGCGCTATTCCAGCGACGATCCGGCGCCGCGGCCCGTCGAATTCGATAAGCCGTCGTACTGGGAGCGGCCGTTTGTCCGCCCAGCAACTGACGCAGGCATGCACCGTTTCGTCTGGGATCTTCACGAGCCGGTACCGGAAGCGTTGAGCTTCGATTTGCCGATCTCGGCCAACGACGACGACACGCCGCGCGTGCCGCAGGGTGCGCTCGTCGTGCCCGGTCACTACACGGTACGTCTTACCGTTGACGGGGTTACGCGCTCCCAGCCGCTGACACTACTGATGGATCCGCGTATCCGAATCTCGCAAGCAGCACTTGTGCAGCAATACCAGATGGCCCACGATGTTGCGAGCCTCATCGACCGCACCTACGATGCTCACGAGCGGGACGTGGCGCGCAAGGATACCACGGACGCCACGGCGCTTGCGCGCGTAAACGCGGGGTTGGGATTCCTTATCGATATCATTGACGGCGCCGATGCGCCGGTACCGCAGGGGACGGCCGACGCGTATTGCACCGTGCGTTCGCAGGCACTGGCGGCACTGGGTACGGCTCCCACCCGCAACCCCCTATGCAGCCACTAGCGTTCTGCCTACTAGAAGGAGATCCGCACTCATGAAAAGTCTTCGATTCGCTCTTCTCGGTGCCGCGCTCGCAGGCGTTCTCGCCGCGGCGGCCTCGGCCGACGCGCCAATGACCATTACGATTAAGATGGTGGCGCAGAACAACAGCGGTGAGAACGGTACGGCTACGCTCACGCAGGTGGCCGACGGCGTTCGTGTCGCGGTCAAGCTAGACGGCGCGCCGACCGACGTGCCGCAGCCGACGCACATCCACGTGGGCAACTGCGGACACATCAATAAGGCACCGGAGTACCCGTTGGCCAACACCGTGAACGGCGCAGGTCTCGCGACGGTCAAAGGCGTGCAACTCGCCGATCTCCTCAAGGGCACCTATGCGATCAACGTGCATAAGAGTACGACCGATCTCGCCACCTACGTTTCGTGCGGGAACATCACCGCGCCCGCGATGTAACCGTAACCATTCGCTCAAAGATCGCTCAAAACGGCGCGCGGCATGAAACCGGGCGCCGTTTTTTCTGTATGTTTGGGTTGATGAGACGAACGCTGTTCGCCTGTGGGGTCTTCTTATTCGCGTGCCGCGGCCTCGCCGGCGCCGCCACTTTGCCGTCGGTCACACTCCCGGCGATCGCGGCTCCGGCACTGAGCGGTAGGATCGACGACTCGTGGGCAAAGGCCGCAGCGCTCACACTCGGCTATGACTTCACCTACCGCCGTCCGGCCGCCGCGCCCGCGCACGTGCGCGTAACACAAGACGGAACGGCACTTTACGTCGCGTTTGACGTTACTCAGGGCAACATCACGGCAAACCAGCATACGAATGGTAGCTCGGTACAGAACGACGATTACGTCGGCGTGTATCTCGATCCGCTAGGACAGCGCGGCTTTCAATACGCGTTCTTCGCCAATCCCAACGGCGCACGGTATCAAACGTCCAGCGAGAACAGCGCGTATTCACCCGAGTGGACAGCCGTTGCCAGGCCCACCGCGAGCGGGTACGCGGTGACGCTGCGCATTCCACTGGGGATCATGCGCACCGGTGGGTCGCATACGTGGCAAGCACAGTTCGTTCATTTCACGGTCGCGACCAATGCGCTTGACGTGTGGGCATATTCGCCGACCGCGACATCACCCACCGATCCTACCTTCATCGGCACGCTGATCGGTGTCGGCGTCGCGCCTGCCGGCGGCAAGAATTCCGCCTCGCGCAATCCCATACGCTTCCAGCCGTACGCGCTCGGTGAGGCGACGTCCGCGGAAAACGGCGGGAGTACGTCGCGGATCGGCGCTGATTTTTCGCTGCCGTTTACACCGACGGCGTCGTTTGTCGGCACGCTGCACCCGGACTACTCGAACGTCGAGAGCGATCAACAGACCATTGCTCCTACCGCATTCGCGCGCCAATACTACGAGGTGCGCCCCTTCTTCACCCAGCTCTCGTCTTTCTTCAACTCCAAGTTCAACTGTTCGAATTGCCCGCAAACACTGTATACGCCGTCGATTCCGACGTTCGGCCAGGGCTACGGTCTCGAAGGTACGCAAGGCCGTTTCAACTTCGCCGGCTTCGACGCGCTCGGCGATGGCCGCACCGACCAAGCGCAAACCATCAACTACAGCTACGAGGACCCGGGGCAATCGATCGCGCTCAACGCGCAACGCGTCAACGTCGCGGCATACGGACTCAACGACAACACGAACACGCTCGACGGCGGCTACTTCGATCAGCGTGCGCATGTCTTTCTCTACAGCAACAACGGCGTTGAGACGGGAACGCTCGTGACCGATCCAAGCCTCGGAACCTATCACGATCTGGGTCTCGGCTACTTGACGGCGGTCACCACCATAACCGCCGGTATCCAGCGCATCGGTGCGCAATTCGCGCCGCTTGACGGCTACGCGGCCCAAAGCGACATTCTCGGCTATCAGATCTACGGGAGCCATACCTTCAATTTCGCACCCAAGCGGCTTCTGCACGACATCGTCCCGAGCGTCTATTTCGCACGCTACAACAATCATTTCGATCAGCTCGCGCAGACCGACGCCGACCCGCAGGTCAACTTCGATTTCCGCGATCTGATAAGCATTCATGTCTTCGGCGTCTGGAACGGCGTGCGAACATTCGCGAACGAATTCTTACCCTTCGACCAGAACGGGTTCTACCTCGGCTATCGCGGCAATACCAACACGCCGACGTACGTTACATATAGCGGTGGTAACTACTATCACGGGCATTTGGTCGCGTGGACGTACTTGACGACGCTGCCGGTCGCGCGGCGGATCCACCTGGCGCTCGAAACGGACGAGGATAAGTATCTAACCGCATATCCGAGCGAAATAACGACGGATCAGTGGCTCGAGCGCGCGTCACTCGACTGGCAATTCAGCAAGGAACTGCAGTTCGATGTCGGCGTGCGGCGGATCATCGGTGGTAATCTGCCCGTCTCGTACCAGGCCCTGACCTACAACACGACCGTTTGCGCTACCAACCTCTACCAGCCGGGGTGCTTCGTGAACGCCGGGAACGTTTCGGTCGCCGCACACTTTTTGCTCCGGCGCAACGAATTCTATCTGGTGTACGGAAACGCGAACAATCTCTCCACCGAGCCTGCATTGTTCTTCAAGTGGATTCGGTACGTGGGCGCCGAAAAGGGGACCTAACATGTGGCGCTTCGTGACTGTCTGCACGGCGGTCTGCATTGCAGCGTTTACCGCACAGGCGGCGCCGAGTGCGCCGGTGTGCGACGCACGCGACGTTCTGGCTGCGATGCGATCCGCAACCGGCGGCGACGCGTGGCGCGGTGTGGCCGAAACGTCAGCCGACGGGCAGGCGACCATTGCCGGCCTGCGCGGATCGGGACGAATCGATGCCGATCGCGTGCACGGGCGCTATGCGCAATTCTTCGATATCGCGGTCATGGGCCGTAGTGCCGAAGTCTACGACGGCAGGACCATCTGGACGCGCGACATCTCCGGCGGCGTGCATCCGTACGATACGCCGTTCGCGCGCGAGCGAGCGGTGACGAGCTCCTATCTCACGCGCCGCGCGTACTTGGATCCGCGCACGGACGCGACCGTCACCTGTCCGGGCACGCAGACCGAGGCGGGCCGGGAGCTCACCGTGATCGGCGTGCAGCCTCGCGGCGGAATCCCAGCCCAGCTCGCAATTGACGAGCAAACGCATCTGCTCGCAAGCATCAGCGAGCGATTCCCGCTTCCGGGTGACGATTCGGTGACGCGGTTCGCCGACTATCGAACCGTCGGTGAGCTCGTGCTGCCATTCTCGATCTCGCTCGGAACGAAGACCAGCCCGGCCGATGGATACGCACTCGTAGTACGGCGCTATGCCGTTCTTCCGCGCGAGCGAGACGTTGACTTTGTTCGGCCATCCGCAGCCAACGACGTACGAATGATCGGCACCGCCACGTCCACGACCGTGCCGTTACGGCTCGAAGAGCGGCAGTTGCTGATATGGGCATCGATCGACGGCCACGCGCCGTTGCCGTTCATTCTCGATACCGGTGGCCACGCGATTCTTACGACGCTGGCCGCGAAGTCGCTGGGATTAGCGGCGCAGGGCACCGGCGAGAGCGGCGGCTCGGGGTCGGGGACGATTGCAACGCACTACACACGCGTGCGCATCGTGCGAATCGGTGACGCCGAATTGCTCGATCAGCCGTTTTTAGTCATTCCATATCCGTACTCGTTTTACGAGCGCGGCAAACGGACGCCGCTTGCTGGCATTCTCGGCTTAGAAGTCTTCGAACGGTTCGCTGTCCGGATAGATTACGGCGACCGGCTCGTGACGCTCACGCCGCTCTCGGCATTTCATCACGGTAAACCTGGCACCGCGGTACCGTTGATGTTCGACGATCAGGAGGACATGCCGGTCGTGCGTGCTGCTGCCGACGGGCATCCTGGTCTCTTCGGCACCGACACCGGAAATGCCGGAGTCCTCATCCTATTTGGAGATTTCCTCGATCGTACCGGCCTCTCGGCGCGCTATTCGGGCGGCCTCAAAACCACCGGGCAAGGCACGGGCGGCAGTAACACCGGTCAAATCCAGACTCTGCACCGTTTCACGCTGGCCGGCCACGACATGCACGATATCCCGTCTTTGTTTACGCACATGGCAAGCGGGTCATTCGCCTCGTCGACGCAAGCGGGGAACTTTGGCTTGATCGTTTTGTCGCGATTTCTTCCGACGTTTGATTATGGAAGCCAGACCCTGTACCTAGATCCCAAACTTCGCGCGACGCGGATGCCGCGAAATCGCAGCGGCATCGGTTTTCAAAAGAACGCACCCGGCGCATTTGACGTCTTTCAGGTGGTTCCCGGCTCGGCCGCGGCCGGCGCGGGAATCGTCGCGGGCGATCGCATTGTGAGCGTGAACGGGAAAAATGCCACGAACTATTCGGCGGCAGATTTCTCCGATCTCGTCACCGCGCCACGCGGCACTCGGCTAACGCTACGCATACAGCACGCTGGGTCAGTTCGAGACGTGACGCTCGTCTTACGCTAGGAGCTTCGCATAACGCGACGGATCGACGTTCCCGCCGCTGAGCACGATCCCGACGCGTTTGCCGCGGACCGGCAATCGCTCGTTGAGCACTGCGGCAAACGCCGCGACGCCGCTCGGTTCAACGACGAGCTTCATGCGCTCGAAGAGCAACCGCATCGCTTCGATGAGTTCCTCATCGCTAACCGTCGCGATGCCGGTGACGTGTTCTTTGATGATCGGAAACGTGATCTCGCCCGGCGACTGCGTCTGCAGTCCGTCGGCGATCGTCTTAGGCACGTCGATCGTCACGCGTTCACCGCGTTCCAACGACTGCTGCACGTCATTGCCGGCCCGCGGCTCAACACCCCATATCTCGATGTCGGCATCGATACCGTGTGCGGCGACCGCGCACCCGGCGAGGAGCCCTCCGCCTCCAAGCGGCGTGACGATTACATCCAGCGGACCCGCGTCGTGCAAAAGCTCGAGCGCCGTCGTCCCCGCACCTGCGGCGATCCGTTCGTCGTCGTAGGGCGGCACGATCGTCGCGCCGCGGTCGTTGGCAATCCCCTGCGCGATGACCGCGCGATTTTCTTCCGACCGCTCGTAGAGCACGACCTCGGCACCGTAACCGCGCGTCGCAGCGAGTTTGCTCTCAGGAGCGTCACGCGGCATCACGATGGTTGCCGGAATATCGAGCAGTTGCGCGGCGAGTGCGACGCCTTGGGCGTGGTTACCGCTCGAATAGGCGACTACGCCGCCGCGCCGCTCCTCCGGCGTCAGCTGCGCCAAGCGATTGTAGGCGCCGCGAAACTTGAACGCACCCATGCGCTGCAAATTCTCGCACTTGAAAAAGAGCTGCGCGCCGGTACGTTCGTTGAACGTCTGCGAGGTCAGGGTCGGCGTGTGGTGCGCGACACCGCGAATGCGATCCGCCGCTTCGACGACGTCGTTGAAGCTAACGGGCATCGGCCATCTTGAAGCGCCACTGCGTGACTTTGCCTTGATCGTCCATCGCGAGCTGCTCGCGATACATATGCTTCTCGAACTTTACGTCGAAGCAGTGGAAGCCCGGGTCGCAGTTCGTATCGTTCTCTTTGATCGATTCGAGCTTGCCCTGGTCGTTCAACTCGTCCGACCATTCCGCAACTTTCACCCGCGAGATGTTCAGGCCGGGGGCGATATCGTTCTTGACCGGGGTGAGATCGTTCTGCATCACTGCATGCGTAATTTTGTCCGCCTCGCGTTCGTACTTGTTCTCGAACGAGCACGCGGAAAGCAGCACCGTCGCGCAGAGCAGCGCCGCGGCACGATAAGAACGTTTCACGTTGAGAGAACCTCCTGCGTCACGTAGGGAAGAAACGAAAGCGACGGATTCCATTCTTGCGCGAGACGGACGCTCCACTCGCTCTCAAAAAGCGCGATCGGCCGTCCTTCCCAATCCTCGACGAGTTTCGCATTGCTGGGCAGCTGTGCTTTGGCCGCAATCTCGGGATCGCCGCCGACACGCAATGCCACCGCGAAGGGAAGCGTCGAGAGGTGCGTCTTCACCCCATATTCGGACTCGAGACGATACTTGGCAACTTCGAATTGCAGTTCGCCTACCACGCCGAAGATCGGCTCGGTTCGCGTCGACCCCCAAGGATAGAAAATCTGCACCGCGCCCTCCTCGCGCAATTGGGCCACGCCCTTGCCGAACGATTTGTAGCTCGACGTATCGATACTGCGAACCGCCGCAAAATGTTCCGGGGCAAATGAGGGGATCGGGGGGAATACGACCGGAGCGCCCTCGTAGAGGGTATCCCCGATCGCAAAGACTCCCGGATTGGCGAGTCCCACGACGTCGCCCGCATATGCCGCGTCGAGCGACTCGCGCTCGTCGGCAAACAGCTTCATCGCGCGCGCAAGCCGCACGTCCTTCCCGGTGCGTTCGTTGCGGACGATCATGTCGCGCTCGAACTTTCCGGAGCACACCCGGACGAATGCGATGCGATCGCGATGGCGCGGATCCATGTTGGCCTGAATCTTGAAGACGAATCCGGTGAAGCGTTCGTCGCGCGGATCGATCACGCCGCGCCCGACCGGCGCGGGACTCATCGCGACGAAGGCGTCGAGAAAGAGCTGAACGCCAAAGTTGGTTACTGCCGATCCAAAGAATACCGGTGTGATCTCGCCGCGCAGCATCGCTTGACGATCGAACGCTTCGCCCGCGCCTTCGAGCAAATCGAGCCCATCGACGAACGAGGTGAAGGTTACCTCGTCGACGAGCTCTTTGAGCCCCGGGTCGCGCGCATCGGCCGTCTGCATCGACGCTTTTGTCGCCCCGTGCGCGCTGCGCTCGAACAGTTGCAGTTCGCGCGTCTCACGATCGTACACGCCCTTGAACGTCTCACCGTTGCCCAGCGGCCAATTCATCGGGTAGGTACCGATGCCGAGCACGCTCTCTAGTTCGTCGAGCAGCTCGAGCGGATCCCGGCTCGGACGATCCATCTTGTTGATAAACGTGAAGAGCGGGATCTTGCGGTCTCGACAGATCGCGAAGAGCTTTTTGGTCTGCGGTTCGACGCCTTTAGCGGCGTCGATCAGCATGACAGCCGAATCGGCGGCGAGCAGCGTGCGATAGGTATCCTCGCCGAAGTCTTGGTGGCCCGGCGTATCCAGCAAATTGATCGTGTAACCGTGGTACGGAAACTGCAGGACCGTCGAGGTGATGGAGATGCCGCGTTCGCGCTCGAGTTCCATCCAATCGCTTGTCACCGCGCGCTGACGCTTGCGCGCCGACACCTGACCGGCGACATGAATCGCGCCGCCGTACAGCAGCAGCTTTTCCGTCAGCGTCGTTTTGCCCGCGTCCGGATGCGAGATGATGGCGAACGTCCGTCGCCGGCTAACTTCGTCAGTGATGTTCATCAATGGTTCGTCGTAATGTCGTAAGTCCGCAACACGGCGTAGTTTCCGCTCGTGCGGACGAGCACGAGCGAATTCCCCACCGTATACAGGGTTGCGCGTGGCGGGACACGCAGGTGATCTGAGCCGCGCTCGACGAGCAGTTCGCTCCTGCGCACCAGAATCGTGCAGGGCCCATACCGCAGACGCGTTCCGCCGGCTACGGGTTGCGCTCCGGCGGGAATCCGCGTGTCGACGTACGCCCGGGAGCCGGTTGTCTCGGAGCGCTGCGTGAAGCAATCCGGAAGTGCCGAGAGCGCCCACGGCGCGTCACCGGTGACGTCGTCCTCCGAGGACCCGCCACCGGCGGAGATCCGCAGGTGCTGCGGCAACGGCGAGTGCCGGGACGCCGCGAGGCGGAATCGCATGAAGTCGCCGTAGCTGCGAGCGGTGACGATAACGGCGATCGTGAGTACGATGACCGTGGCGATTGCGAAGTACCGAAGCACGACTAGTCTAACGACAAACGCGCTGCGCCAATCGCGTAGTCTGCCATACCGTAATAAACGTCGAAGGTACGGGGGCCCAAATCCGCTCGCACGTCGATGCCGGTTGGGAAGACGACGTTGTCGACGATGCCCTTGCGCTCGTATTCGGTCTCGGGCGTTATCACCGGCTCCGGCGAACGATACACAATTTTATTCGGCTGCTCCAGATCGTGGATCACGATGCCCGCGCTGTAGCGGAACTTCGGCCTCGCTCCGCTGTTATCGATCAAGTCGACGCCGTGGAAGAGCGAAAGCCACCCTTCCGCGATGCGGACCGGCGGCGTGCCTGCGCCCACTTTGATCGAGCCCCAGTTAGCGTCGGGGGACAGCACGATGACGCTCTCGCTGACGTCCAACAAACCTTGCACATCGCGCAGTGCGGGTTCGAGCGGAACGTACCCGATGCGAATCGATTCGCGATCCTCGAACGGCAAACGTTCGATCAACGGAATCGCGGCACGGCCGTCGACGGCGGAGAGATGCAACATCGGACGATGGTAAAATGCCAGCGAACGCTCGCCGCGCGGCGAAAGCACCGGTTCCGGAAAGAATGCAGCGTCTTTATCGTCGCCGTCGACCATGCCCGGCTGCGCGAAGCGCATGAGCCCTAGGCGCTCCCAGGTGTGCCCGTCAGGTGAAACCGCGATCGCGATCCGCGGCCCCAACGGACCGAACGCCGTATATGCCATCACGTAGCGATCGAGGACCGGTAGGAACGTTACGCGCGGATCTTCGCAGCCGTACCCGGCTGACGGGCGCACCTCGTACGGCGCCTCGGGTTCGAGCGCAAAGCCGTCTCGTTGAGTGATAAACGTGGCGTCACGCTGCGCTACATGGACGCGCTCGACGCGCGAAATATTCCCCTTCGCGACTGCGCGCGGATAGAGCAACAAATTGCCATTACGCGTTCGTGCACTCGCCGGATTGAGCACGCCTTCAACTTCGTTCGGGTCCCCGTCGGGGACGAGCACGGGACCGAGCCGCTCGACGGCGGCATGCATCGTAACTATGGCAGCACCGTTTGCGCGATCGCATCGTCGCTCGGCGTCACTACTTCCACGCGTATCCCGCTTCGGTAAACTGAATTCGGTACGATCCATAATGTGTACGTGCGATAATCGCCTGACGGTTCGCCTCCATCGGCGGGTGCTTGTTCGAAAGCGACGACGCGTACCCGCTGGTCGCTCGCGCGGATCGATTCGATGACTTGCCGGTAGCCGCTGCGCGAATGCGGACCCATGAGCAATACCACCCCGAACTCGCCCTTGAAACGGACCGGGGCCTTGATGCCCAAGTGCGCAAGGGCGGTAGGGTCCCGAACGACGACGATCGCGTTGCCGCCTGGCCCCGCCGTGGTACCGACAGCGAGCGTTTGAACGCGTACTTCACGGCAGCCGGTCAAGAGCAGCAGCACCGCCGCCGCGAGGGGCATCCAGCGCTTCACGGCTCCTCGCTTTCGCGGGCCCAAGCGTCAGACATTCCTCCTGTCACCACCTTCCCCGGACGAGCGTTGTAGAATGAGACATGCTAGCTATCGTGCTGGCGGTGGTGACGGCGAGCGCTCCGAGCCCGTCACCGACGCCGTTGCTAAAAACGATCGTTACCGTCAAATCGTCGCCGCTATGCGGCGAGTTTGCGGCGCATACCAACGCGGCCATCGGTTCAACCATCCAGAACGATCAGAACCTCGGGACGACGATCCTAACGTTGCGCTCGACCGATCTTGCGGGGTCCTCGCTCGATCGCCTGGCTGAAATTCACCGGTTGTCCTCGCTGGCGGACAGCATCTACAAGCAGTATCGGATGGGCGAAAAGGAAGTCAACGAACTCCGCGACCTGGCCAAGCAGGCGACGGATCCGGACGAAAAGGCCGAATTGAAAGCGGCCGCCGATGCCCTGGGCGGTGCCCTCTATCGCCAACACTTGATTCAGCGCGATCTGGACGGCTTCGTCTCCTTCCTGGAGGCCTCCGATATGATGGTCGACGATAGCGCCGACGGCCCACGTCACCCGATGACGCAAGATATGCCCGGTGCCAACCCACAGGAACTGGGCTCGTATTGGGTGCCCCAGGTGCAGTGGGCTATGACCCATCCACCGCTGATGGTCGGCACCGAATCGCTCGACGACGATCTGGTGATGGCGAAGGCCGCTTCGACCGATTTCCAGGACCGCATGCCGGCCGTTATGAAGGACGAATTGACGGCGGGCAGTCATATCGAGCAAGCAGCAGACCACTGCTGAGACGGTCGGCCGCCTGACGGCGGTCGCTCTCGGGCGGCTACCTTACTCGTTGCTGCTTATCGTCTAGCCACGTACGCTTGAGGTCCCGATGAAAACCCTGCGACGTCTATCGGCCGCGTCGGTGATTGTCGCGCTTGGAACCGTGATGCTTGGAAGCTGGACGCGCATCAACGGAGCCGGCATGACATGTCCGGATTGGCCGCTCTGCCACGGTATGCTGGTGCCTTCTATGGCCGACGGCACGATCTGGGAATGGACGCACCGGCTCTTCGCGTTCTGCGTTGCGCCGCTGGTGATTGCCGTTATGATCGCTGCATGGCGCGTACGTGACCGTTCCCGATTCGTCACGCCGGCGCTCGGCGCGGTGGGCGCGTTGTTCATCATTCAATGTGTGCTTGGAGCTGAAACCGTTCGTCTGTCCAACAGCCCAATGTCCGTCGTGCTCCATTGGGGGACGGCCATGGCCTTCATCGCGTCCTTGTGCGCCATGATGCTTTTTGCCGGCAACGACGAGGCGGCACAACCGCATCCGCCGCGAACCGAGATCGCGCTGACCGGGATTCTCGCCGGAACCGCCTTGGTAGCGTTCGTGACGATGTGCATCGGGGCGTACGTGAGCTCGAGCGGTGATGGGCTTGCTTGTCTCTCAATTCCGGGATGCGCGGGAAATGTTGTGGTCTACACGCAAGGGCAATATGCTCAGATGCTACACCGCACCATCGCCGCCGCGACCCTGCTTTGCGCCGTTTGTAGTTTCGCCTTTGCCTGGATCCGGCCGGCGTCGCTGCGCGTGCGCGTGGCCGTCAGTGCCGGGCTTGGGCTGGTGTTCGTCCAAGTCGTGCTCGGGCTGCTCAACGTTGCGCTGCGTCTTCCGATGGACCTGCGCGAAGCGCACGCGTTTAATGCCGCGCTGGTCTTCCTCGCTTTCGTGGTTGCAACACTCTTTGCCGTGCTCGACGCGCGCGGTCTCGCCTTAGAATCGAGCCGCACGCCTACGTGAACACGATCGCCGACTATTTCGAACTCGCCAAACCGCGAATCATCGTACTGTTGCTCATCACAACGGCGGCGGCGATGGTGATGGCCGCGCGCGGAATTCCACCGCTCGCGCTGGTGTTTTGGACGCTGCTCGGTGGGACGCTCGCGGCGGGGTCCGCCGGCGCACTCAACTGCGTCTTCGACGCCGACATCGACCGCGTGATGCGGCGCACGATGGATCGCCCGATCCCGCAGGGCCGGATCACGCCGGTCAATGCAACGATCTATGCCGTGACCCTCGGCGTCGCTGCCTTCGCGATGCTCTACTTGCTCGTCAATCCGCTCGCCGCGTGGCTGTCACTCGGCGGGAATGTCTTTTACGTCGCGATCTACACGATGTGGCTCAAACGCGCAACGCCGCTCAACATCGTTATCGGCGGAGCGGCCGGCGCCGTCCCGCCGTTGGTCGGTTGGGCGGCGGTCACGCATCAAATCGGCGGACCGGCTCTCGGACTCTTCGCACTGATCTTCCTTTGGACGCCACCGCATTTCTGGTCGCTCGCGCTCATGACCGAAACCGACTACGCGAAAGCGCGCGTGCCGATGATGCCCAACGTTGCCGGCGAAGAACGCACCAAACGCGAGATCATCTATTACACGATCTTGCTGGTGGTCGCGTCGCTCCTGCTCTATCCGCTTCACGTGATGGGTACGCTCTACGTTGCGGCTGCGGCCGTGCTCGGGGCGATCTTCCTCTACGACACGATTCGCACGTGGAAGGATGCCGGTACCTTCTGGGCGCGCCGCACCTTCAAATTCTCCTTGCTCTACTTGGCGCTGATGTGCCTAGTGATGGTGATCGACCGAATCCTTGCGTAGCAACAAGCCGCTGCTCCTCACGCTCGCGTTAGGGGTTTTCGCCGGTGCCCTCGACCTGGGCGTGCTCTCGCCCGCGCTGCCTGCCATCGCGCGCGAATTTACCGTGCCGACCGGTGACCTCGCGTGGATCTTCACGCTCTATCTGCTCGTAACCGTTGCGTCGATCGCCATCGCGGGCACGCTCGCCGACCGATTTGGGCGGCGCGTCGTCTACATGAGCTGCATCGGGCTCTTCGCGCTGGGCAGCGTCGTCGCGGTCCTTGCCCCGACGTACGGCGTCTTTTTATTTGCGCGCGCACTGCAAGCGCTCGGCGCGGGCGGTGTCTTTCCGGTTGCAACCGCGGCGATCGGCGACGTGGTCGAGCCGCAACGTCGCGGAAGCGCACTCGGTCTGGTCGCCGCGACGTGGGGACTCGCAGCGGTTATCGGCCCGGCGTTCGGCGGCGTCGTCACGCACTTCATCTCGTGGCGCTGGATCTTCGTCTTGAACTTTCCGCTCGCCGCGATCGTGCTGGTCCTCGCGTACCGCTATGTGCCGCGCGTCGCACCGCGCGTCCGCGGTCCGCTCGACGGCTTCGGTCTTTTGCTGCTCTGCACCGGTCTGTTGCTCGTGATGGACGGCTCGGTGACCGCGCGTCTCGTGACGGGGATCCTCGGCGTACTGGTCCTGGCCGGATTCGTGTGGTGGGAACGCGTCGCGGAGTACCCGATCGTGCCGCTTGCGTTGTTCACCACCGGGCAGCTCGCGAAGACCTACATCCTCGAAATCGCAATCGGTGTACTCGAGGGCTCGCTCTTCTTCATTCCGACCGTGTTGGTCGGCGCGCAAAATCTCTCGTACGCGCAAGCCGGATTGATTGCTTCGCTCGGCGCGCTTATGTTCGTCGCCGTCATTCCGCTTTCGGGACGCGCACTCGATCGACTCGGTAGCCGCGATGTTTTACTCGCCGGCGCGATTTTGACCGAAATCGGTTTGGCCATCTTCGCGCTGGGATTCTACTCATTGCCGCTCACGATTCTCGCGATGGTCGTCGCCGGTTGTGGATTCGGCGCGCTGCTTGGCGCACCGACGCGGTACATCGTCACCAGCGAGACGAGCGAGGACCGGCGCGCAACCGCTGTCGGGCTGCTCAGCCAAGCGCTTATCGTGGGACAGATTCTCGGCAGTTCGCTAGCCGGCGGTGTCATCGGCCTTGCCTCAAGCGAGCTGCACGGCTACCGCGACGCCTACCTGTGTTTTTGCGGCGTCGCCCTCGTGGCGCTGGCAATCGCTGCCACGCTCTATCCGCGCGCCCCCGAACAGCTAAACACGATCGGCAGAAGCCACACGGTCATCCAGTAGGCGCGCAAATTCTTCGGACCGCATCGGAACACCGAGCAAGAACCCTTGGAGTTGATCGCACATCAGTGAGCGCAGGGCGTCGAGTTGCGTCTGCGTTTCAACGCCTTCCGCGACGACATGCATTTGGAGCGCTTTAGCAAGCGCAATAATGGCCGTCACTATCGCAAGTCCCTCCGCCCCGTTGTTGTCGAGGCCGGTAACGAAGAACCGGTCGATCTTGAGCTGCTTGGCGCGAAACTGCTGGAGATAGGCGAGGCTCGAATACCCCGTCCCGAAGTCGTCAATGGCGATTTCGAACCCGTGCGCGTGGAAATCCGTGATCGTCTGGGCGGTCTTCTCGGCATCGGCCATCGCCGCCGTTTCGGTAATTTCGAAGATTAATCGCGCAGGCGCGATCTGAGCCGCGGTTACGATATCGAGCATCTTGTTGGCCAGTTCGGTTTCGATGAGTTGGCGAGGCGAAAGATTCACTGCGATCGTCACGGGCGGCAGTCCGGCATTCGACCACTCCCGCATGCGACGGCACGTTTCTTGCACGACCCAATACCCGATCTGCACGATTTGGCCCGAACGCTCGGCGACTGGGATAAAATCGAGCGGAGCGAGGGTTCCAAGCTCCGGATGATCGAGCCTTAGAAGCGCCTCGGCGCCGGCGAGCTCTCCGCCCTCACCGTGGAATTTCGGTTGAAACGCTAAGAAGAAATAACCGTCGCTCAACGCATCGTGTAATGCCCGCTGAACCGTCAATGCACGCGTTGCCTCCTCGTTCATTCGTTGTTCGAAGAAGCGATAGGTATTGCGCCCTGCGTGTTTTGCGCTGTACATCGCCGTATCGGCATTGCGCAGCAGTGTCTCGGCGGACGTCCCGTCACTGGGATAGAGCGCGATGCCAATACTCGGCGTGACCTGCAATCGTAGTTCCCCGGCGACGAGCGGTTCTTGCATGCGATCCAGGACGTTGGTAGCGACGTCTTCGGCTCCGGTCAGGGAAGCGAGGTTCTCGATCAAAATCACGAATTCGTCGCCGCCGAGTCGTGAGACCGTGTCGCTGTTGCGCACACAGCCCTGGAGGCGACGAGCAAAGGCCTTCAGCACGATATCGCCGATCGAATGACCGAGCGAATCGTTCACCTGCTTGAAGTCATCGATATCCATGAAGAGCACCGCGAACGTGCCTCGCGCGCGCTTCGCGGACTCAATGGCCCGCTCGATGAAGTCGGCCAGTGATTTTCGGTTCGGCAGGTCCGTGAGCGGATCGAGCGCTGCCAAACGCAGCAACTGTCCATCCAATCGCGCCACACTGCGGAGGAGGATGTTTCTTGTAGCATCGAAGCGCGAGAGCACGAGCGAAAGACACAGAATGGCAAGCGTGAAAATCGTAATTGCCGTCGCAAGCCATGGCGCGTCAACGCCGCTCGCGGCGAGACAGATTGCACCTGGCCGAAATTGCGCGGCGGCCATTCCGGTGTAGTGCATGCCGGTAATCGCGAGTCCCATAACACCGGCCGCTGCGGCGCGCTTGAGAAAGATATGTCGGGCCGCTTCATCGCGCAACGAATAGGCGATCCAGAGCGCGGCAACCGAGGCTACCATCGCGATTACAATCGAAAGGGAAAAGAGTAAAGGCTGATAGTCGATTGGCGGCTCCATCCGCATCGCGGCCATACCCGTATAGTGCATGCCGGCGATCCCAGCGCCCATCAACGCGCCACCGACGACGAGACGCCTCCATCCAAGGGTCGGACGCGTGGCGACACTGAGCGCAAAGAACGACACTCCGATTGCTATCACGAGGGAAAGCGTGGTGATCGAGAGGTCGTAGCCGAGCGGTATCGGTAGCGCAAATGCGAGCATGCCGATAAAGTGCATCGACCAGATGCCGACGCCCATGGTAATCGCCCCACCCGCGAGCCATACGACCCGCCGGCGTGGTTCAACGATCGCGATTCGGCCCGCCAGATCGAGCGCCGTATAAGACGCCAGAATTGCCACACCGAGAGACAAAGCTACAAGCCAGCCGTTATACACGCTTTGCACTACCCATGGAGATCGGTATCCCAAGCAAGCGCCTTTAGGAACCCAAGCTGGCGGTGCCGGCCAAACGCAACGAGAATCAGGCCCCATGGACGTGTCTCACCCGGCCAACAACCAGCCGCCGCCGCTCCAAGATTACAATCTCTTTGCATCCGACCGCGCGCTGCTCGACGCGCTTGACCACGCGGCACCGGCGTTCGATCGCACGGAGCTGCTGCAGCTCGGCGCGTTGGCCGGTGACCCCGGCACGATCGAGCTGGGCTTTGACGCCAATCGCAACTCGCCTGAGTTGCGCACCCACGATCGCTTCGGTGAGCGTATCGACGAGGTCCACTTTCATCCGTCCTATCACGCGCTGATGTGCGTCGCCGTAACCAGCGGTTTGCACGCCGCGCCGTGGTGTGACGAGGATCCCAACGCACATCTGCAACGCGCGGCTAAATTCTTCGTCTGGTCACAAGTCGAAGGTGGCCATCTCTGCCCGATCTCGATGACCTACGCCGCGGTTCCGGCAATCGAACGTGCGCCCGCGCTGGCGCCACAGTGGGTCGAGAAACTCGGCGCGCGCTGCTACGATCCGCGGCTCGTGCAGATCGCCGAAAAAGAGGCGGCGATCTGCGGCATGGGCATGACCGAGCGCCAAGGCGGCAGTGACGTTCGCGCCAATCAAACGCGCGCGCAACGCACCGGCGAAGACGGCGAATATCTTCTCGAAGGCCACAAGTGGTTTTGCTCGGCACCGATGAGCGATGCGTTCTTGGTGCTGGCGCAGGCCGAGCGCGGCCTCTCATGCTTTCTCGTGCCGCGCGTTCTTCCCGACGGAACACGCAACCCGTTCGCGATTCAACGCCTCAAAGACAAGCTCGGCAATCGCAGCAACGCGTCGAGCGAAGTCGAGTTCCATGGAACGCACGCCTGGCTCATCGGTGAAGAGGGGCGTGGCATCCAGACGATCGTGGAAATGGTCAACGGAACGCGCTTGGACTGTATCATCGGGTCGGCTGCGCTGTTGCGCGCAGGCCTCGCGCAAGCCGTCCATCACGCTACCTATCGCCAGACCTTCGGCGCGCCGCTGATCGACCATGCACTGATGCAGAACGTGCTGGCCGACCTTGCGCTCGAATCCGAGGCGGCAACGGCGCTCTTCGTGCGCCTCGCGCGTGCCGTTGACGATGCGCCGGTCAGCGCGCAGGCTGCAGCACTCAAACGAATCGGCACGGCCGTCGGCAAATACTACGTCTGCAAACGCGCGCCGGCGTTTGTGGCCGAGGCGCTGGAATGTTTGGGCGGCAACGGCTACGTTGAGGAATCGATCATGCCGCGGCTCTACCGCGAAGCGCCGCTCAATTCGATCTGGGAAGGCTCCGGCAACATCAACGCGCTCGACGTGCTGCGCATCGTGAGCAAACAGCCGGCGGCGGTCGAGGCGCTCTTTGCCGAGCTGGAACCCGCGACGCGCGATCCGCGCATCGCCGCTGCGGTCCGAGAACTACGCGACGATTTCGCCGAGGATGACCTCGAATGGCGCGCGCGCTCGCTGGTCGAGCGGATGGCCACGCTGTGGCAAGCGAGTCTATTGCTCGAGAGTGCGCCCAACTACGTGAGCGATTGCTTCATCGCGAGCCGTGTTACGCCCGGTTCCGGACGCACCATCGGCACGTTGCCGATCAAGACCGCGTTGCGCGCGATCGTCGAGCGCGCAGCGCCGCGTGAGGCCCATGTCGTCTCAGCCGGGCGATGAAACACCGCCTCTTCGATAACCGCACGCGCCAGCTCGCGCATCGCCGCTGGACCGACGCCGAGCGAAAAGTCGTGTGGCGCGGACTTTCGGGCCGAATGGCGATCGCGATCGAACCGCTCCTGGGCGTGCTGTTCATGACGTTTCTGACAATCGGGGTCATCTATCGTTCGCAGCACGTGCCGGCCGAACACACCCTGATCAAAATCTCCTGGATCTTCGCGATCGGTGCGATCGCCTTTTTGGGCTATTTCATCGCCGTGCTGGTTGCGCCGTTTAGCGCCTATCTCCAAACCTTCAAACCGATTTATAAAGTCGACGGCTTCGTGCGCTATCGCGAGAGCGACGATCGCTCGAGTGACGAGGGGCACGGCTATGTCGCGACGCTGTTCGAGGACCGCACCGTCGCGTGCGAGTGGGAATACTTCGGCACGCGCAGGCTCGAAAATGCAACGATTCCCGCGATGATCGAATTTTCGGTCTTCGCGGGAATTCATAGAATCGACGGCCACAACACCGGCTTGCTACCGGATGATCTCCCGCCCTTAGCGATCGGCATCGCTCCCCGCAAAGGTCCCCACCCAGAAGACTAATAGCTTGTCATTTTCGCAGTCCCTCGACTGCGTTCGCTGCGCTCACTACGCTCGGGATGACAAAGGCTACTTCGGCATGTTGCCGAGCGGATCGCGCAACGTCGTGTTCGACGGCCACATGTGGCCCCAGCCCGAGAGGAACGCTGAGAGGCCGCCCATCGTGAAGATCATCAGCAGACCGATGATAAGAATCACGGTCGTGCCGCGGCCAATGCCTTTCGACTGCGGGACATAGGTGAAGTCGACCGCTTCTTGATGTTCGATCATGATTACGCCCCCTTCGGGAAGTTGCCGAGCACGTTGGCGCCCGCGAGCACGGCGATGACCGCGCCGAGGCACAGCAAACCGAGCATCAGCTTGAAGACCTGATTGTCGAGTCCGGGCGTGCTGCGGTCGTCCCACAGCGCTTTGGCCGAAACGATCGCGACGACGATGCCGCCGACGATGGCGACGGTCCGTTCGAGCGTTGGAGGATCAATATGCATAATCGACGGTCCTTATATCAGGTAAAAAATGGAAAAGAGCACTACCCAAATGACGTCGACGAAGTGCCAGTACAGCGTGCCTGCCGTCAGGCCGAAGTACTTGTCTTTCGTATAGATGCCGTGGACCGATTGCAAGAACAAAATGATCAGGTAGAGCACACCGACCGAAACGTGGAAGCCGTGCATTCCGGTGAGCGTGAAGAACGAAGCTCCGAAGATGCCGCTGCCCGCCCACGTCACATGGTCTTTGTAGATCAGGTTGGTGTATTCGTACCCTTGACCGGAGAGAAACCCGATGCCGAGCACGATTGTCAGCAGCATGAAGAACGCGTAGCGACCGAATTTGTCGTGCTTCCAGTTTTCGAGCGCATAGTGCATCGTCGCGCCCGAACCAAACAGCACAACCGAGTTTAGCGACGCAAACGCGACGTCAAGCCGGCTGATGCCCGGCGGCGGCCAGCCCTGACCGCTATTGCGCATGTAGAGA
This sequence comes from Vulcanimicrobiota bacterium, assembly GCA_963703325.1. Taxonomy (GTDB): domain Bacteria; phylum Vulcanimicrobiota; class Vulcanimicrobiia; order Vulcanimicrobiales; family Vulcanimicrobiaceae; genus Aquilonibacter. The sequence continues at coordinate 742,553 of OY969805.1, forward strand.
TAGGCGAAGATGAACGACGAGAACAGGATGCAGTCCGAAACCAGGAAGAGCAGCATCCCTTGCAGCCGGAGCGCGCGTGTATCGGCGTAGAGTTGGTCGACCCCGTCGTGGGCCGCGGCGCCGTGCGGTAACGAAGCAACGGCCATATCAGTGAGCACCGACGTGAACGGGAGAGTCGGTGAGTTCCTCGTCAAGCCCCTTGTACGGCAGCGGCTGGCCGAAATTGTACGGCAGACCGTAGACCGTTGGAATGTGCTTGAAGTTGTAGTAGTGCGGCGGCGAGGGAATTTGCCATTCGAGCGTGCGGCTGCCCCACGGATTCGGACCCGACTTCTTGCCGTTGCGAATGCTATAGAGCACGTTAATGAAGAACAGCAAGATCGCGAAGGTCATCACGTACGACGAGATCGACGAGAAGTCGTTCCAGAACTGGAATTGCGGATCGTACTCGGGCACACGCCGCGGCATGCCCAACATCCCGAGCCAGTGCTGCGGCAAGAACGTGCCGTTGAAGCCGATCAGAAAGAGCCAGAAGTGCCACTTACCGAGCGTCTCGTTCATCAACCGGCCGGTCATCTTCGGGAACCAGAAGTACGTTCCGGCGAAGATACCCATCAGCGAGCCGCCGACGAGCACGTAGTGGAAGTGCGCCACCACGAAGTACGTGCCGTGCACGTGCCAATCGAACGGGACCGCCGCCAGAAAGACACCGGTGATACCGCCGAAGGCGAAGAGGCCGACGAACCCGACGGCAAACAGCATCGACGTCGTGAAGTGAATCTTTCCGCCCCACAACGTCGCGGTCCACGAGAAGATCTTCACGCCGGTCGGAATTGCGATCAAGAAGGTGAGAATCATGAAGGGCAGTTGCAGATACGGCGCAAGGCCCGAGGTGAACATGTGGTGCGCCCACACCATAAAGCCCAAGAGCGCAATCGCCATCGACGAAAACGCGATCATCTTATAGCCGAAGATCGGTTTGCGCGCGAAGACCGGTAGGACTTCGGAGATCATGCCAAACGCCGGCAGAACCATGATATAGACGGCCGGGTGCGAGTAGAACCAGAACATGTGCTGCCACATGACCGGGCTGCCGCCCTTGGTCGGATCGTAAAACGGCACGCCGAATTGACGCTCCATAAAGAGCGCGGCGAGCGCGGCAGCGAGCGCCGTCGTCGCGATCATCAACAGCGGTGCGGTGGCGAGCTGTGCCCAGCAAAACAGCGGCATGCGGGTGAAGGTCATGCCCGGCGCGCGCATCTGATACATCGTGACCACGAAGTTGATGCCGGTCAGCGTCGAGCTGACGCCGACCAAGAAGATCGCCGCGGCCCACATCGACGTGCCGGGACCTGCTTGCAGCGACATCGGCGGGTACTCGGTCCAACCGGCGACCGGTGCGCCGATCAAGAACGACGAGTACAGCATGAGGCCCGCGACCGGGAAGATCCAGAAGCTGATCATGTTCAGCCATGGGAACGCCACGTCGCGCGCGCCGATTTGCAGCGGCATGATCACGTTGCCGAAGCCGCCGGTAAGCAACGGAATGATCACCAGCCACACCATCGACGACCCGTGCATCGAGTAGACCTCGTTGTACACGTCGGGACTTACGAAGCCGCCGTTGGCATTGAGGAGCTGGGTGCGAATGACTTCGGCGAGCATGCCGGCGAGGATCAAGAACACGAAGCCGGTGATTAGGTACTGAATTCCGATGATCTTGTGATCGATCGAGAAGATGTACCGCCGAACGAAGCCTTGCGGCTCGGGGTGGATGTGGTCGGCGATGCCGCCGGCATGTACCGCTGTTGCTGACATGGCTGGTCTATAACTCCCGGATTACTTCAACGTGTTCAAGTAAGCGACGAGGTTGGCGATATCTTTATCGGAGAGTCCGTTTTGCGTCGCGTCCGGCATGTGGCCCAAATCACCGGTGTAGCCCTTTTCCAGAATCGTCGCAACGTCGGCGGGTGTCGCGGGATCGCCGTCGACGAGATTCGGGTGCGAAGGGTCGTGCAGGACGCCTTTGAGGCCCGGACCAACGATGCGTTGCGAGAACGGCCCGAGCGCATGACACGCGCTGCACTTTTGTGCGAACAGCGCTTGCCCCGCGGCGGCGTCACCGCCGGTCAGACTGACCGTGCCGGTCGTCGTCGGTAACGCATTGCTCACGTTCGCGTTTTTGACTTGCCAGCCGCGATACCACTTCTGGAAATCTGCCGGTGAATCGACGACGAGCCACTGCGCGCTCGGATTCGCCTTGCCGTTTTCGCCCGGCACTTGCGCGTTCATCATGCCGTGGTCGGTGCCGCAGAACTCGGTGCAGATGATCGGGTAGCGGCCGACGCGCGTCGGCGTGAACCGAATCGTATTGATCAGCCCCGGCACCATGTCGGCTTTCAGACGGAAGGCCGGCACCCAAAATGAGTGGATCACGTCGGACGACGTGACGTTGAGCACCACCGGTTGATTCACCGGGAGGTGCATCTCGCTCGTCACTTCACCGTTGATCTGCGGATAACGGAACGTGAAATACCACTGGTGGCCGAGCGATTCGACAACCAAGCCATTTACCGGCTGCGCGACCTGTATCTGGTACCAAATCCTCACGCTCAGAATCGAGAGCAATACGACGAAGAGCGTGGGGATCAGCGTCCACCAGAACTCGAGGACGTGGTTGTCGTGCACTTGCACGCCGATCGCGTCGGGGCCGTCGGCGGCCTTGGCGCGGAATGCGATCGAGAAATAGATCAGGTAGCCGCCGACAAAAATGAAGAGCGCGGTACCGGAGGCCGCCATGAAACGCAGCAGCGCATCGACTTGTTCACCAGGCTGCGCAGCGACGATCGGCATGACCGTATCCATCGGGGCGATCACCCAATAGATGATGCCGAAGATCGACAAGACCGCAAGTACGGCGGTGACGGTCCAAAAGCCACGGCCAAGCGAAACGCCCGTAGCGCGATTCTCAACCAACGATCTCTCTCCCTAACCTCGCGAGTCTTTCATTTACCCCTCCCTTTAGGCGCGCGGGCGGCAAACTCCCCGACGAGCCAATCGGTATTCGTGATCGCGCTACCGACCACGACCGCATCGGCACCGGCGTCGAACGCGGCCGCAAGGTCGCTCGGCCGGTGCACACCGCCTTCGGCTACGACAAATCCGTCAAGCTCCGCAAGTTCGGCGGTCAGCGCGAGCGCCGGCAAGGGCGTTCCTGCGGTTTCATCAGTATAGCTGCAAAGGGTGGTCGCGAGTATCTCCGCGCCGGCGGCTAACGCGGCGAGCGCGTCCCCAGCGCTCGAGCAGTCGGCCATCGCAATACAGCCCGCGTCGTGGATCGCGGTGACCAGGGTCTCTGCCGTCGAGCCATCGGGACGCGGGCGCGCCGTCGCATCGAACGCAACGATCTCGACGCCACATGCGGCGACTTCGCGCACGGATTCAACTGTGGCCGTGATGTACGGTGCGAAGCCGGGATAATCGATCTTAATCAACCCGATCATCGGCACGCGCAACCGCGTGCGTGCCGCTTGGAGATTCGCGGCGCCTTGCATCCGTACTCCGGCTGCGCCGTTGCATTGCGCAGCGTCCGCCATGGCGGCGAGCACGAGCGGATCGTCAATCGCCGAGCCGCTCCAAGCCTGGACGGATACGATCAGGCCGCCGCGCAACCGTTCGAGCGTCTTCATAATCGTTGCGCCAAGATCAGGGCGCCTTCGGCCGGGCCGGCGACCGGCTCGATAAGATCGCAATCGGGCAACAGCGCGCGCGTAGACTCGTGCACGCGCTGCAAAAACGAGGTGTCGCGCAGCATCCCGCCCACAAACGCGACCGAACAGGGACGTTCGAGCACCGCATGCGCAGCGAGCGTCGCGAGCGCGCGCGCCGACATGTCGGCGATCTCTCCGTCGCCTAAGGCAACCGGAGCAAACGACGCCAGGCGCTCGCGCGAAATCTCGCCGCTGTAGAAGGCACGCACGAGTTCGCGCACGCCTGCGACGTTGAAATATTCGAGCAGCGGGGCTGCTCGCGCTTCCCCCTGCGCAATCGCACGCTCGATCGACCTGCGCACGGTCCAAAAGGCACTTCCCTCGTCCCCGAAGAGATAGCCCCATCCGCCGGTGGTTTTTGCACGGCCATCCGGTGCTACCGTATAGGCAACCGATCCGGTGCCGGCGATCACCACCACTCCCGGCGCGCCGTTAAGCGCGCCCGCGTGCGCGATCGGAGCGTCGTGCACCAAGATCCAGCGTTGCGCCGGGAGCCGCGGCGGCAGTCCGTAGACGTGCCCCTCGTATCCGGAGACACCGGCAACGATGCCATCGAAGTACGAATCCGGCGGAAGGTCCGCAGCCGCCAGCGCGGCGGCAACCGCACCTTCGAGCGCGTCGCGCAATCGCGTGGAATCCGCGGTGACGCCGATCTCGTCGGCGGCGCCGCTCGTTCCCCGCGCGAGCACGCGCGTTCCGTCGCCGATCGCGGCCGTTGTGCCGCTCTGTCCGCCGTCGATACCCGCGAAGAGCATCGTTAGCGCAACGCAACCATAGCGCGGGCATAGGCGTCGGCTGCTTCTTCGCGCGCGCGACGGGACTGCATGCCGCGCACTTCACCGATCGCTTCGCGGTGGTGATACAGCTCGTGGAACACGCAGCGAGCCACGAATTCTTCGCGCGCGTCACCGCAATACCGCTGCACGATGCGTGCGTTGATGCGAATCTGTGGCCCCGACGGATCGTATTCCGAACGCAACTCGGTTGCGCCCCAGTCGCCGAGATCCTCAAAGACGACCTCGACGCCGTAGCCGCGCGCAGCATCCAGCGCCGGGTTCACGCCGTCCTGCGCAAATCAACGCCGTCGGCCATCAACGTCGACCGCAAAAGATCGGTATCGATTTCCGAAACGGCGACGCTGCGTTCGCTCGCGAGTGCGGCTGCAGTGCCCGCGGCTTGTCCGAGTGTCATTACCGTCGGGGTAAGACGCGTCGACGCGAGCGCTTCGTGCGTGGTCGAAATACACCGGCCGGCGACGAGCAATTGCTCGCGATTTATCGGCACCAGGCAGCGGTACGGAATTTCGTAGCTCGATCCCGGTGGCGGCCGATGCGTGGTCGTGCCGCTTCCAGACGGATTGTGGATGTCGATGGGATATGCGCTGCGCGCAACGGCGTCGGGAAACTGCCGCGCGTGCAGCACGTCATCGGCCGTCAACGTGTAGCGCCCCTCGATGCGGCGCGACTCGCGAATACCGACCTGCGTGCCGGTCGCCGCGATGCGCGCATTCTCGAATCCCGGCACGCGCTCGCGGAAGAACTGCAGCAACTGCATCACTTGCAGGCGCGACTCGACCTCGGCGCGCGTGAGGTCGACCGGATCGAGCGGATCGATATCCGTCACGCGAGTCATGTTCACGGTCACCTCGTCGGGATACGGCGAGATGAAAAACGACACGAGTTCGCGTGGCACATCGACCAGGCCATCGGCTTGTGCCTGCGACCACAGATCGTACAATCCCGCGACAGCCGTGAGCGTATGGGCGGTTCGCTCGTGCGCCTTGAGCGAGGTGCGCATCTGATCGGCATGCATCCGCACGTACGTGGCGGTCTTTGCGAGATCGACGTGACTGAGGCGAAACATCAAACTCGCCGGCTGCACGCGCCCGCGCTCGTCGCCTTGCTGTGTCGGCACGCCGGCGGACGCGGCGACGTGTGCGTCGGCAGTCGCATCGATGACCACACGCGCGCGATAGCTGCGGCCGCCGCCGACCGTGGCAACGCTGGCGCCGACCACGCGATCGCCCTCGACATGCGTGCCGAGAAACCAGGCGTGCAACAACAACTCAGTGCCGGCTTCGCGCATCATTTCGAAGAGCAACGCTTTGTGAATCTCCGGGTCGAACGGCGTGATCGTCGGGACATAGTCGGAGGAGTCGGCGACGTGGCCCGGTGATGCTCCGCGGCGCATCAAGCGCTCGACGATTTCTTGCGCGATGCCGCCGACGATGCGCTCGGTTCCGGAATGAAAAGTCATCCAGGGTCCCACCATCGCCGCCGTTGCCGTTCCGCCCAGGAACCCGTAGCGTTCGATCAACAGCGTGCGCGCACCGTGACGCGACGCCGCCAGCGCTGCCGCACACCCGGCATTGCCGCCGCCGATGATAAGCACGTCATATGCCCCTGCGGTACCCACCACGCAGGGGTACGCCTGTTAAGACAAGTATTCCGCTGCCCAAAGGAGCCTCCGAAGAAGTTCATGCACCAATCGTTTGCACCGGAAACGCGCAAATGTGAGAAGCCGGCGACCGAGCATACCCCGCGGTCTGTGGGGGAGCGGGCGACGAAGCAGGTGCGCGCTTTCGGTGCAAACCCGCAGGGCGAGCGGTTCGCTCGCTCAATCCATCGTCGCTGCGTCGGTCACGATGCACAGAGGCATCGCTTCCTCCTCGCTCCTCATTTTAGAGCGAGCGAAGCGCTCGCAATTGGCTCAGCAACTTCTTCGGAGGCTCCTTGATGCTGCTACAACGTGTGAAGCCGCTCGAGCGGCTCTTGGCCGAGACCAGAGACAACGCCCACAGTCTCAAGAAGACGCTTGGTCCCGTCTCGCTGATCGCGATGGGCATCGGCGCCATTATCGGCACCGGCATCTTCGTCCTTACCGGCGTCGCCGCGGCCAAATACACCGGTCCGTCCCTGACGGTCTCGTTCATCATCGCCGGATTTGTGAGCGCTTTCGCAGCGCTCTGTTATTCGGAGGTAGCAAGCCGCGTCCCGATCGCCGGTAGCGCATACACGTTCGCCTACGCCTCGCTCGGTGAGTTCATCGCTTGGATCATTGGTTGGGACCTCGTGCTCGAGTATGCACTTGGCGCGGCCACCGTCAGCGTCGGCTGGTCCGGATACTTCTACACGGTCGTGAAGAACATTACGGGGTTCCAGATTCCGCTCTCGCTGATGCACAATCCCTGGGACACGGGTCCGATGGGCGAACCAATGCATGGAATCATGAATCTGCCTGCATTTGGCATCATCTGTCTCATCGGAGTCTTGCTCTACCGCGGAACGCGCGAATCGGCGATTGTCAACAACATCATCGTGGCGATCAAGGTCTGCGTCGTCCTGTTCTTTATCGCGATCGGTGTCGGCCACGTGAATAGCGCAAACTGGTCGCCCTATTTTCCGTACACGCTCGGCGGGACGTTCTTCGGGGCATTCTTCGTCTTTTTCGCCTACATCGGCTTCGACGCGGTATCGACCGCAGCCGAAGAATCGGTCAATCCGAAAAAGGACATGCCGATCGGCATTATCGGAAGCCTTGCAGTTTGTACCGTACTGTACCTTATCGTCGCGGCGATCCTGACAGGCATCGTTCCGTACAACCATCTCAACGTGCCGCAGCCGGTAGCGTATGCCATCGATCAAATCGGCATGCCTTGGGCCGGAGCGATTATCGCTCTCGGCGCGATCGCGGGCCTGACGACGGTATTACTCGTCATGATGTTCGGGCAGACGCGCGTCTTCTTTGCGATGTCGCGCGACGGTCTGTTGCCCGCTTTTTTCTCAAAAGTCCACCCGAAGTTCCGGACGCCGACGATTACGACGATCATCTTCACCCTTCTGATCGCGATCGCTGGGTCGTTGACTCCGATCAGCATCCTGGGCGAGTTGACGAATACCGGCACGCTCTTCGCGTTCGTGCTCGTCTCGATCGCGCTGCCGATCCTGCGTAAGCGCTATCCCTCAACAACAGGTTACCAAGTCCCCGGAGGGCCGCTGCTCGTTCCGGTGATCTCCGTTATTCTTTCGGGCCTGCTGTTTCTCGCACCGATCTGGTCGCCGCTGTTGGCGAAGGCCCTCGGTCTTACAATCGACGTGAAGTACATCCTCGGCCTTCCGCTGCCGATATTTGCTTTCATCGTGTGGATGCTCGTCGGACTGATTGTGTACTTTACCTACAGCCGCTCGAATAGCACGGTCGGCAAGGACGAAGCTGCCGCTACGCGAGCCGCTTCACCGTGATAATCGTCACGGTGTCGTCCGGATCGCGACCCGCGACCTCCTCGCGCACCAGCGCACGCGCCTGGTCGATGCTGCCGAGGCCGCTGAAATCCGCGATCCGGCCACGATGGAGAACGTAAAGGTCCGGTAGCGCGCGCCCGACGTCGCCGAACGAGGTAGCCGACTCCATCGCGAATTCAAGACGCGCATCGAGGGCCCTCACCGTCGTCTGCGTGACCCGCGCTCCGGGTAGTGCGAGCCGCACGACGCCGCGATCGTCGACGATGCGTGCAACGCCGCCGCTCGGTTCGACCCGCAGCGTGGTCGCAGCGCTCGCCGCTTCGACGAGCGCCGTAGCGCCCGACGCCGTCGCGCGCACGCGATTGTGCTGCGCATCGATCTCGACACTCACCTCAACGCGATCCGGAGCGGCACCGGCAGCGATCACGCGATCGGACGCCTCGCGACGAATGCGCACGATATCTTCGGGCTGTGGATTGACGACCGTGCGTTCCACCACGTCGCGGACGAGGGCCAGTGCGACGCCGATCGGAGAGATGACTTCCGCGTCGCGTGCGATCCGGTGCGCGAATCCATAGCGTTCTGCGACAAACGGGACGAGCGCGGTTGCAGCGCCGCCGCCACCGACGAGATCGAGCCCTTCGCGGGTGAGTCCATACTCGACAATCAATGTGCCGATGCAGCCGTACACTTTCGCAGCGGCAATTTCGAGCAGGCGGCGCGCCTGCGACTCGGCGTCGCCGCCGAACTCGCGAGCCAACAGCGCAAATGCCGCGCGTGCGGCGCGCTCGTTCCCGCGCGCGAAGGCATCGTCGGGAACGTAGCCGAGCAGATTGCTCGCGCAGGTCGGCGTGACTGTTGCATAGGTACCGTCGCGCAGAATGAAACGCACGTAATCGGGCGGTTCGTGCGGCGACGGAGCAAAGCGCTCCAGTCGCGCATCGACAAAATCCCCGTCTGCACAAAAAGCGGCATAGCGAGCGCCGGCGATGTGCGCCGAGCGCGGCCCGACGTCGACAATGCCGCGCGCATCGACGCGCGGCATACTGCCGCCGGCGATCCCGAGCGTACGCGAATCGATCGTATGCAGCATCGTCCGATGACCGCCGATGCGCGCCGAGCGAATCTGCGGACGGCCACCGCGAATCACACAGCAGTCGACGCTCGTGCCGCCGACCTCCAGAAAGATACCGTCGGTAATGTTTTCGTGCAGCAGCGCGCCGGCTACGCCGGCGGCGGGGCCGGAAAGCATCGTAAGGATCGGCCGGCGCATGACTTCGCGCACGTCCATAACCCCGCCGTCGCTGCGCATGATCATCAGCGGTGCGACAATCGACGCGCGTTCCACGGCGGCGCGCGTCATCTCTGCGGTGCGCACCATCTTCGGCAAAATGGCAGCATTGAGGGCAGTGGTTCGGGTACGCGCGCGCAAGCCGTACACCGCGGTTACGTCGTGTCCGCTGGTGGCGAGCATGCCGCGCGAGCGCGCCGCCGCGACTGCGTGGCGCTCACGTTCGGGATGGTCGACGCCGAACGGTTCGCTGACCGCCACCGCTTCGATGCCCTCGCGGACGAATTCGTCGAGCACGCGCTCGAGGGCGCCGGCATCGCGCGCGCGAGCAAATGCGATGTGCGGTGCGAACGAGTGGCCCGGCGCGAGCGCGACCGGGCGAAATCGCATCTGCGCGCGCGCGAGCCAGTTGCCGAGCGGCACCAGACCAACCACTCCGACGCGCGCCACGTCGCCTTCGAGCAGCGCATTCGTCGCCTGCGTCGTGGAGTGCGCGATAAACGCTACGTCGGCAGCATTCACGCCGCTCTCTTCGAGCATTCGCTCGATACCCGCAATGATACCGGCGGCGACACCTTGGGGTGCATCGTGCGTGGTCGGCACCTTGACGCGCGCAACCAGCGCGCCGCGCTCCGCGTCGATCGCCACCACATCGGTGAATGTGCCCCCGACGTCGACGCCGATGCGAAGTTTGGTCACTGCGTCGGTTTATCTGACGGCACAGGTTCCGATCTTCGGATTGGTTGCATGTGTTCCGCTCAGGGGCGCGACGGGGATGGACGCGAACGATCTCTGGTCGGTTTGCGGAAACGGCGTCGTTCCGGCGGGATAACAGCTCGATGCGAGCAGGAAGGCCATGACGTCGGCATACTGCTTGGGTGTGAGCGAGCCTGGATTCGAGAACGGCATGTTCTCGAAGACCGTCGTGCGCACGTCGTTTAGCGTCCAACCGTCGAACTTTGCGGTTTTCAAGAACTCCGTACCGGCAACTGCCGGACCCGCGGTCCCTTGAAGATCGGCGCCGTGACACTGCAGACAATATCGTGTGTAGACGATTTTTCCGGCACGAGCTTGAGCCGCCGTGTAGAGCGGCGGAACCGCCGGTACGCCTATCGCGACCTCACGCGTGCGCTCTCGTTTGCATGCCGAGGCGTGCACGGTGTAGAGCACGACCTCGTTACCGCGCACGCTAACCGAGCGCACGTCGAGATTCGTAGGGATCTGCGTCGCCGCGTCGGCCCGCGGCAGCGAAATATACACCAACTGCCCCGCAATCACGCCATATGCCGGCGAGCGCAAGGGCATCGCACAACCGTCGCTGCGCGTCGCTCCCGCCGGTACGGCCAGGTCGGTGTTTGCAAGCGCACCGCTGAGTCCGCCGAGAACGCCGTCCTGCGAAGGCCGCCCCACCGCGAGCGCAAGACTTGCGAGCGTGCGTGTGAGATCGGTTTGATAGTCTTCCATCTCGTGTTCGCCGATGGCATCCTTCAGATTTTCCTCTGCCTCGAGAAGGTTGACCTTCGCGCCTTCGACGGCGGGCTGCCATCGCGGTGTTGCACGTTGATCGAGCATGCGATCGACAAGGCCAAGTGCACTACCGACCGCATTGAGGGCGCGTTTTGCCGCGCCCTGATACGCGGTTCGGCCGATTTCGTTTCCGTCCTCGATGCGCACGATCTCGGTCACCGCCGTTTGCACGTCGGCGAGTGCCGCGAGCGCGCTGCTGTGATCGTCGCGTGGCGCTTGCGCCCACGTTGCGCGCGTGAGCGTTAGCGCGAAGACGAGCAACGCGAGCATCGAGCGCATCGAGGCCTTCCTTCTATGGCGTGGTGAACGCGGTGATGACCGCCTTCACCGGATGCGTGTAGCTGCCTTCGAGCGTCGGCGCACCCTGTCCGAAACGCGGATCGGCGAAGTTGACGCCCGCCGGACCCGCTCCCACGACGACGTACGGCTTACCGTCGAGTTCGTAGTAGCTCGCCGGCGCTTGGATCGTCAACCCCATCGGATAATGCCACAGCACATTTCCGGTCTTGGCATCGTAGGCCGTGAAGTCTCCGTTCACGCCCCCGGTAAACACGATGCCGCTCGAAAGCGAGAGTGCGCCACCGATCTGCGGAAACGCCAGGTGCTTACGCCACATGAACTTTCCGGTGCTGATGTCGACGGCACTCATGTACCCGCTGCTCGGTCCGTAGAGTTTGGGAAACGCGCCACCGAGGTAGAACTGACCCGCGATGTACACCGCCGTTCCCGGCGATGTCCAGATACCGCATTGGTCAACGCTCGGGACGTAAAAGGCGTTGGTCTCCGGCAGATAACTCCCACCGTTGAATTCGACGCCACCGTTGGTGTTGGGGCACGCGATATCGCCGGCCTTACTCGGCTGCGTGTTTTGCCCGCGCTGTGTGCTCACCGCGAGATGATAGACGACGTTGCCGGTTCCGGCATCGAGGACCCAGAAATTACCGCCCTTGTCGCCGGCGGCAACGAGATTCCGCGGCGACCCGCCGATAGTTCCGGTAAACAACACGGGCGGCATGGCGGGATCCCAATCGTGCGTGTCGTGCGGAATGAACTGGTGATACCACTTCATTTTCGGCTTGCTGCCGCTGATGTCGAGCGCGACCATCGAGTTGCTATACAGGTTCGCGCCGGCACGAATCGTTCCGAGGAAATCCGGCTGCGGGTTGCCGAGATCCGCGTAGAGCGTATTGGTCGACGGATCGATTGCGACGCCGCTCCAAATCGCCGCACCACCGCGCTTCCAAGAGTCACCGCTCCACGTGTTGTGACCTGGTTCGCCTGGTCCGGGCACGGTATACCAATCCCACAGGCGCTTGCCGGTCGCAGCATCGAAGGCGCTGAGGTAGCCCACGCCGCCCCAATCACCGTTCGAGGCGCCGAGCAGCAACATATTCCCGTACGGGACAGGTTGCATCGTGTAGAACGTGTTGCGTGGATCGTGGGCGGCAAGAACGTTCCAAACCAGCTTTCCGGTCGTTGCGTTGAGCGCGATCAGATGCCCGTCGAGCGTCGCCTCGTAGACATTCCCGCCGGACAGTGCGATGCCGCGATTTGCCGAGAACGCAATGACGTGCGGCTTGTAGGGAAAGTGCCACTTGATCGCACCGGTCTTCGCGTCGAGTGCGTAGACGTCGTTGTGCGACGACGTGACGTACATCGTGCCGTGCCAAACGATCGGCGAGACTTCGAGCGGCCCGCGCGCGTCCACGGTCGCGGACCACGCCTTCCGTAACGTCGCCGCGCTAGCCGGGCTGATCTTGGCTGACGGCACGTATCGGTTGCCGCTGTAGCTGCGGGCCGGAAGTATCCAGTTCCCGTTGTCGGCCGCCGCACTTGCGTACGAGGCCGACGTCGGCCAGGCGTCCTGAGCTTCTAAACGAGGTGCCACAAGTAGGAAAAGCAGACCAATGATGACGATCGCAGATGCAATTCGCATAACCCCTCCTTCAGCCGGATCATCGTATCACCGAGGCGTGTCAAGGTGAATGCCGTGTCGGTCTACGCAGCGAGCGAGTAAGCCGACCATGGAGCCCTCACGGTGTGATGATCGCGCGCGCGACGGTTGCCGCCACACCGGCGATCACCGCATCCCGCCGTGCATCGCCGCCATGCGCGCCCGCAAGCATGACAACCACGACGACGGTTCGTCCGCTCAAGGACGCAACGCCGGCGTCGTTGGTCGCGATGTTCGTATCGTCTCCTCCCGAAACCGTACCCGGCACGTGCGCGAGCATCGCGCTCGGCGCAAACCCGGCTCGCAGCCGGCCCGGTGCGCTGCGCACGCCCGCGAGGTCGCGCAATAGCGTGGTTGTTGAGGCGGCCGTGAGCAACTTTCCTTGCGCGCAATCGCCGATCAGGCTCGCCAGCGCACTTGGTGTCGCGTAGCCCGCGCCGCCCGGTGCGAGAAAGATCGCCGGATAGCCCAGCGTGCGGAGTTGGGCGTTGGCGGCTTCGCTTCCGCCCAGCATATCGAGCAGCGAGTCGGCTGCAATGTCGTCGTCGTTGTTGAGCATGCGTGAGACCAACCCGCGCGTATCCCGCGTCATCGTGAGATGTCCGGCATCAGCCGCGCGATACACGAGCACTGCGATCGGCAAATGCTGTACGCCGGCCATCGGCAGGTTCTCGTCGCCGTCCTGCACCGCGCTCACGCCGGTGGTCAAATCGACGATCGTCACGCCAAGCGTTCCGCCCAGCGCCTTTGCCCGTCCCACCGCGTCATCGAGACCTTGTTCAAAGACCGCGCGCTCCGAAATCGGTGCCGGGCTGGGCGTAAACAAGCCCGGTGGCGGCGTAAGCACGACCGGAATCGCCGCGAGCAGCCATGCGATCATGCGTTGGCGAGTTCGTCGTAGAGCGCCGTCATCGTTACGATGCCGCCGAAGAATTGCGACAGGTCGAATTTTTCGTTGGGCGCGTGGATGTGATCGTCGGGCAACCCGACACCGATCATCACCTGCGGGATTTTGAGAATGCGGTCGAAGCTCGCGACCGGACCGATCGAACCGCCGGTCCCAATAAAGACGGGTACGGCGCCGAACCCGGCCTGCATCGCGCGGCCGGCCGCCTGCGCCGCGGGATGATCCCGCGAGAGCACAACCGCCGGGACGTCCCCCGCTGCATCGACCTCGACCCGCACGCCACGCGGTGCTGCAGCAAGAATGGCCTGCGTCACGATTTCGCGCACGCGCGCGGGCTCTTGCGAGCCGACCAACCGCGCCGAAATTTTTGCGCGCGCGAATGACGGGATGATCGTCTTGGCGCCGGGTCCCTGATAGCCGCCGTAGATGCCGTTGCACTCAAGAGTTGGGCGAAACCAGTTGCGCTCGAGCGCCGAGTGGCCGGCTTCACCAACCAGTTCCGGCACGCCGAGTTGCGCTGCTTCCCGCGCGTCATCGTAAGGAAGCGCAGCGATTTCTTCGCGCTCGCTCGCATCGAGTTCGGGCACTCCGTCGTAGAAGCCGGAAACGGTCACGCGTCCTTCCGCGTCTTTGAGGCCCGCGATGATCCGTGCGAGCGCTTCGATCGGATTGGCAAGGATCCCGCCGTAATAACCCGAGTGCGCGTCGTCGGCCGGACCGTGCACGGTGACTTCCCAGTGAACGAGACCGCGCACGCTCGTGGTAAGCGACGGCACGTCCTCGGAAAATACCGCGGTATCGCTGATCACCGCAACGTCGGCGTGAATGAGATCGCGATAACGCGCGAGCGCGCTCTCAAAGTTCGGCGAACCAATCTCCTCTTCGCCTTCAACGACGACCTTGACGTTGATCGGCAGATTACCGCGCGTACGCATGTGCGCTTCGATCGCAGCCAAATGCATGAGCACTTGTCCCTTGTCGTCGACCGCACCGCGTCCATAGATCTTGCCGTCGCGAACGTGTCCCTCGAATGGCGGCGTCTCCCACAATTCCGCCGGATCGGCCGGCTGCACGTCGTAGTGACCGTAGATCAACACCGTCGGCGCGCCCGGCGCTCCAAGCCACTCACCAAAGGCGAGCGGATTGCCGTCGGTTTCGAGTACCTTCGCATCCAACCCAATACCGCGCATACGCTCGACCAGCCGTTCGCAGCAGGCGCGCACGTCGCCGCGATGGGCGGGATCGGCGGACACGCTTGGAATAGCGATCCAGGCTTTGAGTTCGTCGAGGTATGCGTCGCGATGGGTGGTACAGTACGCCGCGAGGTCGTGGTCGATCGTCGTCATTGGGTGCTACCTGCCAAACTGATGTCAAGCGTGCGACCGCCGCGCTGAATTTCGAACGTGTGCGGTTTGCCGTCGTAGACACGCTGTTCGGTTTGGTAGGTTCCGTATTCCCACCAAAACCGCCCATCGAGTTTTTGAACGACGTCGCCGGTACGCAGGCCCGCGTCATATGCCGGGCCGCCCGCGCGAACGTACGCCCGCATGTTCCCATCGACCGTCTTGAACACCGTATAAAGGTAGCCTGGAGTCTCGTTCGGCGCCACTGCGACGCCGCTCGCGAAGAGCGCGGCCGCACGAGGGTCGCTCGCCGCCCACGACGCGAGGCGCGCAGCGCCCTCGAGCGCGAGCCCTTGCGCCTGCGCGGCGGTAGGCGCCCCGGGCTCGACCGCGTGATCGTGCCATTCGTCGACGATCCACCCGCCGCAGTCTTCCAAACGCACGCCGATGTCGAGATCCGTCCCTTCAATTAGCCTGAATGTCGTGGCGCTTACCAAGACGTAGGCGGCGAACGGTTTGGCGGAGCAGTCGCTCGCGTTGGGATCGCCGTGCCACGCGAAGACCAAGCTCGGTGCATGGTTGAGCGCGGTCATCACGCTCCGCGACGCGGCCAACGCCAGGGGCGAACCGTCATTGTCGACCGCGATGTGCTGCGCCGCCGCGGCGGGGGCGTAGAATCCGCTCGCCGCCGCAAACGCCGGCGCGCCGAGTGACGCAAATGCGCGTACACCGAACAACTGCGGCGACGCGACCGCGACGATCGTCACCGCAAGCGTTGCGACCGTCACCTGGTAGGGCAACGTTCGTTTGCTGATGGTGACGATCGCGGTCCCGGTGAAGTTTGCGACCCACACGTTGGCGGTATTGGTGGGATCGCAGACGTTTTGCACCTGCACGACCGCCATCACCGCGGCAACCAGCACCAGCGGCGGAAGTGCGTGGGTCGCGAGCAGCACGGTAAAGACCGCGATTCCGACGCCGAACGGATTGAGTGGCCCGCGATAGAGCACGAGCGGACTACCCAGACCAAAGATCGCGATGTAGGCGATCGGATTGTTCGCCCATCCCTGCACGAGCGGAGCGAGCGCAGCCGTGAACTCCGGCGTCTTGGTGGCGGTGAGCAGCATCCCGATGCCGATGAACAGCAAGATCGCCGGCGCGACGTCCTCGACGCCGCGAATCGCGGCCGCGACGAGCGTCTCGATCGTGCGCGTACCGCGGGTGACAATCGCGCCGAACAGCGCCGCAACGATGAAGGCGATTGTCGGATCGAGGTGGAGCGCGAAATAGAGCACGAGCGGCAGGATCGGCGTGATGAGCGCGATCGCCGGGACGCGCGGCGCCGGGGGCTCATCCTCGTCGACTTGCACGGCCCAGGTTGCATAGTCGCGCGCGCGAGCAAGCGATACGACCGCGTAGACCACCAGCGCGGTCGCGTCGATCGCCGCGAGGATCACGGCGTAGTGCGTCATCTGTTGCGGGACGACGCCGAAGAGTTGCGTGTAGAACCGCCAATTGGTCAAGTTGAAAATGAATCCGAGCGCGAAGGCCATCAAGAAGAGCGTCGACGCGATAACGCGAGGAACGCCGGTCGTCATCATGATCGGCAGCACGATCGAGCCAACCATAATGACTGCGCCGAGCCCCGAGAGCGACGTGAAGAGCAGGGCGACGACTGCGCAAAGCACCAGCGCAACGACCAGCGGTGATTCGCCGCCGTATTCGGCGGCGAGATTCACCAACGCACGAGCGATACCGGTATCGAGCGTGACGCGGGCCAGCAGTGCGCCGAAGATGACCGTCACGTAGACCGGCGCAAGCGCGACCGCGCCGCCGGTGACGATCCCGCCGATCTGCAAAGGCGGCACCCCCGCCACCAACGCCATTGCAACTGCCATCACCGGCACCGCAACGATCGCCGGCATGATCCTGCGATACATGAGCACGGCGCAAAGGAGAAATACCGCCAGAACGGCGAGCGCGACGATCAAGGAGTGATTCCGAGCGCGGTATCGAGCGGCGGCAAGGTTTTGTTTGGTACGTAGTCCTCGTACGTCACGCGATCGATGTCGTCAGCGCGGCGAATCGCGAGCTGCGCGTCGAGATGATAGCGCTCGAGATTGCTTGCAAGGTGATCTTCGCGGTTTTCGTAGCGCCATGCCGTGGCGTATTCGATCGCAAGGCGCTCGTCGGTATCGCGTTGCTCCCAAAACCAGTACTTGCACCAGTACAGGTCGCGGATCGCATCAGCCGGGTGCGCGGCCGCATCGGCATAATAATCGCGCACTTCGGGCGCAATTTGATAGCGGCGCCCAAGCGCATCGTAGCGCTGCGCGGCAAGCAGCATCACAGCCGCGGCGTTGGCGTGCAATGGTGGATGTGCCGCGATCATATCGGTCGCGACGTGTTCGGCATCGAGCCGCAGCTGCCGTACGTCGACTTTTTCCATCGCGCTTGCGGCCGGCCCGAACGGATCTGCCCACGCCAGCATGTCTCCGAACTGCGGGAGCCGATCCGCAAGCGAACCGAGCAACACTTCGTCCTGCGCGTACCGCGGATCGTCGACTCCAAAGAACGAACTTGGGAAGTCCGCGGCAAATCCGTCGACACCGCTCCACGCGTCCGCCGCAGCGTAGATGACCGGATACCAGGTTGCTTCGAAGAGCGTCTCCCCGTCGTCGTGCCACACTGTCTCGAAGAGTCCGAGCACGTGGGCACGCTTACCATCATCGATAAACCGCTGTTCATTCGGCAGCGCAGCGGAAAGATTCGGGAAAATCCGGCTCCAATTGTTCGCGCCCGGCGCAACCATTTGTTGGAAGCCTCCGCCGGCGATCGTTTGGATGTACTTGTTATAGCTCGGTTCGACGCCATAGTGCCAGTTGACGATCACCGCCGTGCGCGGCAGCGACTTCATGATCGAGGGATCGTTCTCGATGCCGTCATCCCAAAGCATGATCCGCGCCCCGGACGGTGCGATCAACGCGTTCATGTTGTTGATGTGCTGCGCGTAGACGGCGCTTCGTCCGCCGTGGGCTGCGACGTACTCGGCGGTCGTGCCCTCTCCAAGCGTCGATGTCTCGTCGGACCCGATGTGGAAAAACGGCGGGTGCGGCACGGCAGCGAGTTCTTGTCCGATGACGCGTTTTAAGTACTCGGCCGCGAGCGTCGAGCCCGGATCGAGCAAGAACGCGTGCGGGAAGTCGGCCGCGCTCGCGTATTGCTCGAGGCGCAACGTGTTGTGCATGTGCGCGAACGTCTGCTGCTCGGGAATCAAGGCGACGTGATAACGCGCCGCATAGACACCGAGCGCACGCAATTGCGCCGGCGTGATGCCGTCGGGCCAGGCCGGTAACGGATCGGTCGGCGAAGCGAAGACGTGCTCCATGTACGGTGAGTAGCCGTTCATCTTAAATGCGGCGATCGTACGAATCCGCTCCTCGAAGTAGCGCATCGTCGGCAGTGGACCGCGCGAGACGTCGTCGGAGAGGATGCGCCAGGGCAGTGACGGTGCATCACTGATCCGCACGCACGGCACCCGCCACGCGTTGCTTTGGCGCGCGGGCAACTGTATCAGCGTCATGACCGCGTAGAAGGCACCGTCCGAGTCCGCGCTCCGAATCGTGATGCCGTGCTTCGAGACGTCGAGCCGATACGCTTGCGGCGGCAGCGTACCGTCGCGAGCGAACCGCAACGGAGAATCGCTCCCTATCGCCACCAGCCCAATGCCCATTGCTTTCCAGCGCCGCTGCCATTGGTCGAGCGCGCCCGCATCGATACCGGCCGGTGCAGTGAGCGGCGGTGCAATCGAACACGCTGCCGGCACAAGCGAAACGGGTCTCGGTATCACATGCAGTGTGAGCAGTGCGAGTAGCGGGGCAAACATACAGGCGCGTTAAACTATTCCATCATGATGTCCTCGCGCTCGTTTGCTCTTGGCGCCGCATTGACGCTCGGCGCGGTCTTGTGTGCCTTTCCAGTCCGCGCCGCAAATGACAAAGAGCTGCAGAATATGCGCGGTGTCGTCAGCTACACGCGCGGCGGCGCCGCAACGCCGCTTGCGCCAAAAGCCAGCACCGTTCTCGATGACTCCGATTACGCGATCACCGGCGCGGATTCGCTCGCGGCGATCGGGCTTCCTGACAGCTCGCGGGTGCTCGTTGGTTCGCAGAGCAAGGTCCAACTTGCAGCATTCGATCAAACGGACATCGCCCACGCCAAGTTCGTCGTCGTCGGCAAGGTACGCTTCGTCGTGCAGCATCCGCGGGGCGCGAAGGCCGATTTTACGTTCGCTACTGCCACCGGGCAGGTAGCGGTACGCGGAACCGAAGGCGATATCGACGCGGAGGGCAACGATCTGACGGTCAACGTCTACGAGGTTTGTGACCCCGACTCGCCCGTCGAGGTGACGGCCGCGAACGGCAAGACATTCACCCTCGTTGCCGGTCAATCGCTCGCGGCACGTTTGGTCAACGGCGTGTTGCAGACGCAAGTGCAAGCGATCACGCAACAAATGATCGATCGGTTTTCACCAGACTTCGGCGTGCCGACGAGTTGGGATGCAGCCAAAGGCGAGATCGTGAGCGCGGCTTCGAATCAGGCGTCGAATGCTGTAAATAGTGCTACCGGCGGCTACGGCGGCGAAGTAGCAAACGCTGTCGGCGGACTCTTCGCACACAAGAAGGCAACGCCGTCGCCGTCACCCGCGACGAGTTCCTGCTCGCACTAGGGAAACGGGGTTGGAGCCGGCGCGCTCATTTTCATGATGCGGTCACGCTCGTCAAAAACGGCGTTCACTGAATCGAGATAGGCGTCGAGCGTACTCGCATCCACGCCATCGGCACGGTCGGCCAGCTCTATCGCAGCCACGTCGGCGGCGGCCATCGCCGCGTTTTGCGCATCGTCGAGCTTGGCGGATTCGTACACGCGGAATGCGGCCTGATTCATGAATTCCGCGCGCAACAGCGTCGATTCGAAGCGCTCGGCTTGCGGCCCGGCCAAGCTCAGGCGTTCCTCGAGCGGCGCCATCGCTTCGCCCAAGTACGCTCGGACCTCCTCGTCGGAGAGCCGGCGAGCGTCAGCATCCTCGAAGCCCGGAAATCCGGGGATTTTTGCGCGTAGCGCCTCGAGTGCGTCCATCCGCGCCTCTTACGACGGGTTTCCCGGCGGGGCCTCGGGAAATCCCCAGGTCCGATGGCTGCCATCTTGGTCATCGCGCTCGCGGCTCTGGCCGGGGTAGCGATTTATTACGCTTGGATCTTTTTTCAGCGGTACGTTTTTGCGCGCTCCGAGCACCAGCGCGTTCTCTCGCTGTTTTCGCGCTACGTCCCATCGCCGGTGGTCGAAGATCTGTTGGCGCGCAAGGACGCGCGGCTGTTCGAGGCGCGTGAATACTACGCGACGATCCTGTGCGTGCGCATTCGCAACTTCGCGCTCTTCGCCGAGTCGCTCTCGCCGGCCGAGACGCTACGCTATCTGAACGAGTTCTACACGATCGTCGGGCAAGCGGTGCAGCGCCATCGCGGGATGATCGAAAGCTTGCGCGGCGACACGGTTATTGCAACATTCGGTATCTTGATTGAAGAGAAATTTCAAGAGGAACGCGCGCTACGCGCGAGCCTGGACATCATGCGCGTCATCGGCGCCATGGAGGCTCGCTGGCGCGACGCGGGCCGCAAACCGATTACGGTCGGCATGGGCGTCAATTCGGGGAAAATCGTCGCCGGCGATTCCGGCTACAAGGACCGGCGCGAGTTTGCCGTCGTCGGAAATCCGGTTGCGGTCGCCGCGCGTCTAGAAGCTGCCTCCGAAGATCTCAACGCCGCAATCATCGCATCAGAAGAGACGTACGATGTCGTACGCGAACTCTTCGTCGGCGTTCCGACCTCCTCAATTCCGCTGCGCGGCTTGCGCCGGCTACAAAATGCGTACATCATTCGCGGCCTCACCCGCCGCGCGGCCGACGATCGATTGCTCACCCTGCCATCACAGCGCGCGTTCACCGAAACCGTCGTGCGCTCGTACGAGACCAATGAAACGGCCGCGGTCGAGCCCGATTCGTACATCGCTCCGGAAGAGCCGCAAGCGGAGCATACCGTCGACGAACGCGTCGCCGGAGCGGCACCGCCGCCGGAGTTCGGGCGCTTTTCGCGCCTCGACGACGACGCAACGGCGCTTCCCGAACCGCCACCCGTCATCGGGACGTATGAAGACGATCAAGGCCCTCCCGTTCAGCTTCCTCCTTAACACATTGCTCGCCGGCGCATTGCTGGCCGCAACCGGATACGCGGACGCCGCAACGATACATGGTGCGACGGATGCCGACGTCATCTGGGTGAGCGCGCCCAAAGCGGCGCCGAAGCCGATCGAGGCTGCGCTTACGAATAAGGATCGTAGCTTCATTCCGCCGCTCACGGTCGTGCCGGTCGGGTCGACCATACGCTTTCCGAATCAAGACCCGTTCTTCCACAGCGTCTACTCGAACTCGCCGCAGGATCCGTTCGATATCGGCTTTTACGATACCGGGCCCGGCAAGGTCGTGCCGTTTCCGAATCCCGGCGTCATCGACGTGCACTGTCACATTCATGCGTCGATGCACGCCACGATCATCGTGGCTGACGGCCCGTACACGCAGAGTTCAAACGGAGCCTACGTGCTCAGCGGCGTACCGGCGGGCAAGTACGTATTACACGCGTGGGATCTTGCGCATGGTGAACGCACGATGACGGTTGACGTTCCGAGCGAAAGCGCGGATCTTACGCTCGATATCCGTACTTCGCACTAAGGCGCGAACCGAATTGCCGCACGTGTTCGCTCGGCGGCCTGACACTTCCGGAATCGATCAGTTCGACCATCGCTGCGATGCATCGCTCGTCCCATTGCGTGCCGGCACCATCGCTGAGGCGGCGGCGCGCTTCGTCGAGCGCCAACGCGCTGCGGTACGGGCGGTCGGTCGTCATCGCATCGAACGAGTCGGCCACCGCGATCACCCGCGAGAGCAGCGGTATCGCTTCCCCGGCTAGACCCATTGGGTAGCCGCCGCCGTCCCACCGTTCGTGATGGTGCAGGACGCACGGAACGATCTCGGCCATCGCTTCCACCTCACCCAGGATGTCGCGAGCAATCGATGGGTGATGATTGATGATCTGGCGTTCGAGCTGATCGAAAGGTCCGGTCTTTAGCAGCACCGCATCGGGAATGCCGATCTTTCCGAGATCGTGCAGAAGCGCGCTCCAGCGAACGCGCTCGATGAGCACGCGCGAGAGCCCCATGTGCTTGGCGATTGCAACGGAATAGTCGGCTACCCGATGCGAATGCCCAGCGGTGTACGGATCGCGCTGGTCAACGATGTTCGCGATGCCGAGCATTGTCTGCAAAAAGGTCGTCTCGGCTGCGCGCCCGCGGCGATTGAGTTCGCGCTGCGCCGCTGCGGCCAGCGTTAGCAATGAAATAAAGATCACGCCGCAGGCGATCAGCGTCGAGATTACGACAAACTTGGTTTCTTGCCCCGATTGCGCGGTGATCTGGCTCACCGAGATATCGACTGCCGCTACGGCGAGATAGCGCCCGGAAGAACCGGCGATCGGAATGTACGCAGTGACGAGCGACTCGCCGGCAACTGCTTCCACCGGCGACTGCACGATGTTCTCTTGCGATATTGCTGCACCGACATATGCGGGCTGCGGCTCGCCCGCCGGGGGATCGAGCGGAAGACCCGCCGGAGTATACAGCCGGACGCCGCGCACCAGCGGGTTGAAGTTTTGAACGTTCCGAATGGCCGCATCGACGACCGCCCGCGAACCGGGCGACAGACGGCCGCCGGAGGCGTAGCGATCGAGCGGCGGCTGGAGTGCAGCGCTGGCTTGACCGACCGCCGTGGTGATTAGATCGCGCTTGAGCGCGTCAAGGTGCGTGCGCGCAAAGAAAAACGAGAGCGCCGCGGCAACGCCGATCGCACAGACCAGCAGCGCCGCGGCAAAGCGCGCGACGAACCCGAAGCGCATTCGCCTATTTTACGAATCCGCTAGGGTAAGGCGGAAACGCGTTGACGGCTTGAGCGAGAATTCCCACGTGAATGGTTTCGATTCCCATAATCGACGCCGCGACTTGTGCAAGCTCGCGATCTTTGAATTCCGGGATGACGGAAAGATACGTGCTCGCCGCCTTCTCCTCGACGACCTGCGCGAACGCAAGCACGTCGCCTTCGGTGGCAAGCTTCGGGTACTCAATATGATACGTCTTGTCGGTGACGGTTCCACCGCCGCTTTGCACGGCAGCGGAAAGGGCAGCCAGATGAACCTGATGGTCGCGCTTAAAGAGAAGCGCCACGGACAGCACTTTGGGTGAGAGCAGTTTGGTTGAAGCAGCATCGTCGTACGCTTTTATCCCGGCGCGCTCGAGTTCGATGGCGGCGTTGAGCGTATCGAGATCGCCGGGGTCGGCGCTTTCGGCGCGAGCGACCAACCGGTCCAGCAAGACGACGGCGGTAGCGCCCAGGCTCGAGGCAACGAGAAAACGGGTACGTGAAATACTCATACCCGAGGTATCGGCCGGGGCCCGAATTATTCAGAGCCGGTCGATCAATTCCGGCAAAGTCTGGGCCGCCATCCCCCGCACGACGCAGTCGACCCGGTCGCTGATCGCCGTTTCTTCGGGGTTGACCTCAGCCACGAACGCGCTGCCCCGCGTCGCGAGCGCGGCGGCCGGGTACACGACGGCGCTTGTGCCCACGACCACGATCACCTCCGCTCGGTCCGCGGCAGCGCACGCTAATTCCCACGCATTGCGCGGCAAGGATTCCCCGAACCACACGATGTCAGGACGAATGCGACCACCGCACTCATGGCCGATGCGGTCGAGCGCAAGCCCGGATGAATCGATCGGAATGCGCTCGTCGCATCCGGTACAGCGCGCCGTGCGCAGCGCGCCATGAAGTTCGAGCACGTTGCGCGAACCCGCGCGTAGATGCAACGAGTCAACATTTTGTGTGGCAAGCGTGAAATCGCGATAACGCTCTTCGAGCAACGCGAGCGCGTAATGGCCCGCATTCGGCTGCGCGCGGCGGTGCGCCGCGTTGCGCTCGTTGTACCACGTCCACACCAACTGCGGATCGCGCGCGAAGCCTTGCGGCGATGCGAGTTCTTCGACGCGATGCCTGCGCCACAGGCCGTTGACGCCGCGAAACGTCGGCAATCCGCTTTCGGCAGAGATTCCCGAGCCTGTCAGTACCAGCACGGAGCGCGCGGCGCGCAGACGCTCGACCAATTCCTGCATGGCGCCCACTTCGCCGAGTCGAAGGTTAGCCCCGTGGATCCACAGACGCGCGGCCGACGGCCGATCGTGTGGCCGGCGTACCTGGTTGCCGCAGTATGCTTCGCCGTCGCGGTCACGCTCTCACTGATCAATCTGTCGTTGATCGAGCAGCTCAAGACCGCTCAATCGCAACTCACCCTTGCGCACACGCGGACCACCGGCTTAGTGCGCGACCTTGCCGGCGAGCGTGGCACGCTGGCCGATCTGATGGATGACGACGCCCAACGCTTCGATATCACCGGAGGTCAGGTGGTGCGCGTCCGCAATCATCTCTACATCACGATGCACGATCTCGCACAGCCACCGCGCGGACGCGTTTACGAAGCCTGGACGATGCCAAAAACCGGCACTGCGTTGCAGCCGGCGCTGACCTTCGTGCCCGACTCGCACGGCGTCGCCGTCGTGACGCTTCCGGTCGATGCCAAGGACGTTGCGGCGGTCGAGATCACGCTTGAACCGGACGGCGGAAGCAAGGCTCCTACGAGCAAGCCGCTGGTACTCGAACAGCTCGATTGATGGTGCGCATCGAGCGCATGACGAGCGCGCGCGAGCAAGACGCCATCGCCTATCTTGCGCGTGCCCCGTACGCGAATGTTTTCTTGACGTATTTGATTCTCTTCGACCGCTCACCGGCGACCCAGAACGCACTCCATCTCGCGCTCGACGACGAGAACCGTGTCCGAGGCGTTGCCTTTTTCTCTCGTCAGGTCGCAATCGCTGCCGACAGCCCGGCGGCGATCGAAGCATTTGCGCGCGTCGGGGCGACCCATCGCGGCGAAAAGATGATCGTTGGCCCGCGAACCGAGACCTCGGCCTATTGGGCACTAATACGCGGCAAACATGAACGCGCGCGCCTTATCCGCGACCGTCAATTCGTCATGATGGTCGATCGCCCGATGCTTCGGCCCGTCGATCGCACCGTCGTCGTACGTCGAGCACGCATCGACGAGTGGCCCGCGGTCGCCGACAACTCGGCGGCGATGATCACCGCCGAGCTCGAATACGATCCGATGCGCTCTTCACCCGAATTCACCTCGAACGTGCGCACGATGATCGATCGCGGTTTGTGGTGGGTGGGTGAATCGCTGGGGCGGCTGTGCTTCTTTTGCAACATCGGTCCGTGGAGTCCACTGACCGCGCAGATGCAAGGGATTTGGACGCCGCCGGAACTACGCGGCAAAGGACTGGCGACCGCGGCGCTCGCCACCATCTGCGACAAGCTCTTCGACCTCACGCCGACGCTTTCGCTCTACGTGAACGATTTTAACGATAAAGGCATCGCGCTCTACGAACGCGTCGGCTTTCGAACCGTCTCAGAGTTCCAAACGATTTTGTTTTAGCTGTCGTGATGGGTGAATTTGTTTTCGACGCTCTGCACGCCCGATCCGACGGCGCGTTCGCCGGCGGTCACCATATTGATGATCCAGCGAATCGTGGCCCAGACGCCGATGATCGCGAAGACGAAGATGACGACAAACACCCAGGCCGCAGCTTCGGCCATGTGAATCACGGTTTGTTCCATAGTCCGCTAGCGCTTGGCGGGCGCGGCGATCAGACCTGCAAGCCGGCTCGCATTGCGCGCGACCATGCCGTAAATCGAGAGTTGCGGATTCACACCCAGGCTCGTCGGGAAAGCCGAGCCGTCGAAGACGTAGAGGTTCTCGACTTGATGATGGCGGCCGTCTCCGGCGATCACCGAGGAACGCGGATCACTGCCCATCGCGCTACCGCCCATCACATGTGCGCTGAAGACAATCGCGCGAAGAATTTGCATCGGCAACGCGTCGATGAGGTGCTCAGCTTCCTCGTACGAGCCGACCGGTTTCGCTGCCTCGTGAAGCGGGAGCACGCTGGTTGCGCCCGCGGCAAATTGAATCTGGGCCATGCTCTTGAGCGCGCGGCGCGTGCCCTCCCAGACGTATGGCGTGATTGGATAATCCAGCAGCGGCGTGCCGTCGCCGCGCAGTCCTACGGTACCGCCGGGACTTTGCGGATGAAAGCCGTCGCGCAAGAGCGCGATTGTGACCTGCAAGTGCGGTAGGTGCTCGAGCAGCCGGGCCTGTTCGCTGCCGAAACCAGGCGTGGCGGTTGCAAGCAGCACCGGATGCATGGGTGGCACCTCGAGCTTGTAACCGATCGGGCCTTCGAGCGACTGGGTGTGCAAAAAATGATCGCTGTAGATCGACTGCGGCGCGCCGGCAAACGCCGCCACGATCTCGGGCATGATCGCCGCCGACGCAAGTGTCGGATGAAGAAACGTCCGGTGCCCGAGCGTGCCATAAGGATCCGGCGCTTTGCTACGCAGCAAGAGCGCAGGTGTATTGATGGCGCCACCTGCCGCGATAAACGTACGAGCACGAATGACGATCGAATGCGGGCCCGGCTGTAACCCGCTCGCATCGAGTGCTGCGCACTCGAGCGCATCGGCCCGATCTCCGGAGAACGTCAAGCGCTGCGCTCGTGCTCGGCTGATCAGCGTCGCACCACGATCGAGTGCCGCTGGAATAGTCGTGACGAGCATGGATTGTTTGGCGTTGGTCGGACACCCCATGCCGCAGTAGCCGAGGTTGTAACAGCCCTTGACGTTACGCGGAATGACGGCGGTAGGGATACCGAGTTTGCTTGCGCCACGCGCCAGCACGGCGTTGTTTTCGTTGGGTGGCTCATCCCATGCGTGCACCGATAGGCGACGCTCCATGTGCCCGAACCACGGCGCAAGTTGTGCTTGCGTGTAATCGTCAAGACCGAAATGCTCTCGCCAGTAGTTTAGCGTCTCCGGCGGCGTGCGAAAGCTGCTCGTCCAGTTCACCGTAGTCGAGCCGCCGACCGCGCGGCCTTGCAAAATCACGATGCCTTTGTCCTTGGTGCGCCGGCCGGCAGACTCTTGATAAAGCTGCGGATACGCTTCGCGCTCGAGCATGTGAAAGTCGCGCGATGAACGCAGCGGCCCTTCCTCGATCATTACGACGTTGAGTCCCGCGTTCGCGAGGATCTCCGCCGCGGTACCACCGCCCGCACCCGTCCCGATTATGGCAACGTCGGCGTCGAACGTACGATCGCGATCGAAGGTCGATGCGTCGTAGGCTTTCCATCCGCGCGCCAGTCCCTGCGCGATCGGATCGGCAATCATGCGATACGCGGCGGCCCGGGATAGCCGATGCGCGCCCACGCTGCGTCACTACCATACCATCCGGCCATGACGAGTTGATGTAAAGCCGCATAGCCGCTGCGTAAAAGCGCGGCATTGCTCGTGCGCCAGCTTTGGAGAAACGCTGCGACGTCGGCGTCGGACGCGGTCTGCCACGAACCGATGCCCGCCATCAGCCGCCGCGTCAGTGGAAATTCGAGCAGCCCAAAGAGTTGACCGATCTCAACTTGCACTGCGGGCGGCAGCCCGGCGATTGCGACATCGACGCCGCGCACCGCGGTCTCGAGTGCATCGCCGTCGTTCGGGAGCGCTCCCTGGAGCATCACGCGCGCGATCGCGCGCATCATCTCGCGATGATCTCCGCCTGAAGCACAGCCTCCCAGTGCGAGCAGCACTGCGCCGCCCGCACCGGTTTGCAAGAGCCTTCGGCGGGTTAGCGCGGGGCGAACAACATCCGGCGTCGATACTCGGACGGCGACTGGCCCATCACATCTTTGAACGCGCGAGAGAACGTGCAACAGCTTTGATATCCCGTTTGCGCGGCGAGCGCCGAGATCGCGCCGTCACGTTCTTCGAGAAACGAGAGCGCGTGCTCGATCCGCAGCGTCTTGACGAGCGTCGAAAACGTAATGCCGACCTTCTCTGCAAAATACCTGGAAAATGCGCACGACGTCATGCCCGCGAGTGCCGCCGCGGTCTCGAGCCGAATCGGTTCGCCGATATGTTCGCGCACATACGTCGCCGCCGCGAGCGTTCGCGGATAGTAGAGGATCCGGCGTTGGACGTCGTCGGCCAGCAGCCGGGAACGGAAGAAGACTTGGGTCGTATCGAGCACGATGCAACCTCCAGAGGGTGGACTTTTGTCGGCTAGCCCATTTGGGCTAGTCCTGCCGTAGTCCTTTTGGGTCCACCCCAGCGGGTCCGCTTCCCCGCGCTCGCCAATCCCTCCGGAAAATGGGACGTCGATCGACCGCCGCCTCCTCCTGGACCGCCCGCATGCGAGCGGCCTACGCTTCGGCCGACTTTTCCCAGGCTGCATCCCTGTATGACGAGCGCGGCATCAACGCCACGCTACCGATCGACCTGGTGCTCATGAGAGCGAGGATCGCACTGCGATGCGATCCCGCCTCGGCCCTGGATCTACTGCTTGGGTACCGCAAGCGCTTCGAGCGCAGCCCCGATCAATTCACCGCAGAGGTGTTGCTGGGGTCCGGCTTTGCCGCACTGTTCGACTACACGAGCGCCGACGCACACTTCGAACGCGCTCGCGTGCTGCTCGATCGCCGCTCTTTAGTGCAGGCGGCAACGCTGGCGAGCACGCGCGCGCGACGCTACATCGGCGAAGCGCGCATCGGCGATGCCTGGCGCTGCTATGAGGCGACGCTCGTCGACCGCAGCATCGAAGGCGTCATCGAAAGCGAACGGCTCAAGGGCGAGATTCATTGTGTTGAAGGGCGCTTCGGTGAGCAAGCGCACTCGTTGAACCGTCTGCTCGCGCTCATCGGCGACGGAACCACTGCGCACGTTGGGATCTGGTATGACGCGGTCGCGCAACTCAGCCGCCTTGCCTGCGAACTTCCCGCCCCGGTGGCCGCGTCGACCGTCGCAAGCGCGCTCGTTGCGCGCCCAGTGTGGCCATCGGACTTTCGCGCGCAGCGCTTTGCATCATTGCGATCGCTCGCGTGGTGCAAGGTACTCGCGGGCGACACGCTCGGATCGTTTCGCTACCTGCGTGAAGCCGCGGCGCTCGCCGACACGCTTGGCAGTGCGCCGTTGCGCGCGCTCGTCATGCTCGACCGCGCGCACTTCGCGCATAACGCCGGAGAAGAGCACTGGTGCGCAAACGAGGTCGCGGCCGCAAGCGAACTGCTGCGCGAAGTCGATTGGTTGCATACGGAAGCCGAAGAACGTTCGGCGCTACCGCTCTTAGCCGAGGTGCTCGCGCCGACCGATCCCGACGGTGCGGCTGCCGCAATCGCGCGCCACGCGCGGCTCGCGCCGGCACTCGACTCCATTGCGACCGGCGTGCGCGGCCTTGTCTATTTGGCGAATGGCCGCACGCGGGACGGCGTACGCGATCTCAGCGCCGCGTACGACAGTTTCGATCGTGCCGGCTCTGAATGGCGAGCGGGGAAGGCGGCGCTCGCCCTGGCGAAGGCGACCGGCGCAACGCGCTGGCGCCTTTTGGCGCTCGAAAACCTCGAATTCTACGCGAGCTCGTGGCTCTTCGCGCAGGCGCAAAGCCTGGGTGACCTGCCCGCCGCTGCGGAGGCTGTGTCACTAACCCCGATGCAAGAGCGTGTCTTCCACATGATATGCGAAGGTCTCTCGACTGATGCGATCGCGACGCGCCTGGGCCGAAGCCCCTCGACGATTCGCAATCACATCAAGCTGATCTTCAAAGCGCTGAGCGTTCGATCGCGCGCGGCGCTCGTGGCAAAAGCTGCCAGAGAGGGTCGATTCTCGCTTCCATGATCGGCGCACACGTCGTTCTTCACCTTGGCCTCTGCAATGCGATGCTCAAGATGCCCGCAGAATCGAGCACCAGGGTTCATGTTCGCATCGTCGACCGTCTCGATCATCCGCACGTCGACCAGGATTTCACCCTGAAACGCTACAGCGATTCGACCGCGCCGATCGAGTTCGACTCGCCACCAGGACTGTATCAAGTCGTCATCAGTGCGCCGCAATATCGCTGCTCCGCGAGTGACTTTCTCTTCTTCATCGACCAACACAACCGCACGATCACCGAACAGTTGACCGACGGCGTCGCGACACCGGGGCATCCGATGCTGCTCGACGGCATTGCGCCGCAATCGTTTCTGTATCTATCGCCGACCTACGTGTTGTTCGATAAGAGCACGCAGTGCGACAAGCCCGTGCCCGATCCGATCCCCGCGCACATCACGGTCGAGAACGATCAGGATTCGTTTTACGTATGGCTCTACTCCGATCCGTCGCTGGTTGCGCGCGGGCCGGAGATCATCGCGTTACAACTACAAACGCCGACCGGCGACGAACACTACATCCGGCTCAAGATTCCGTTCCCGCAGCAGTGGGACGGCGGCCCGGACGAGATTCAATTCAACGTGACCGACAACGAAATCGAATGGCTCTCGGGCCAGCCGACCGGCGTCCTCTTGTGTCCGAAACTCTTCAAGACCTCAGCCGGCTGACGATCGCGGAATTGGCGGGAGCGTGTAGTACGCGGACGCCATTTTCCCTGGTATCGTTGTGTGCCGCGCAGTACCGTAAATTAAAGCGTTTCCAACTTGGCGCTGCCATTCTGGCGCACCCAGTATCGTTACATGGCCGCTGGTTAGTGGATGGCTAGTGGACAAGGCTACAAGCGACGGGATGCCCTCGCGCGCGCGCGTTAGGACCTTACGAAATGGCCCGGCGTGCCCCGCCTACGGTGAATTACTATCGCTTGGGCAGGCCGCCCTCGATAATGATTTGCACAGGATCAACGACGTCGCCGGATTTGGGTGCCGGCCGGCCCCCGATCCGGTCTAGGAGCTTGTCCGCCGCTTGAATCCGGAGGTTCGGTTGTTCGGCGCTATGTGCGATCATGTAGAGTATCTCACACATCTCCTCAGCATGGCGCTCTCGACGCGTCCTGCGATCTTCGCCCTCAATCGAGAAGTGACCACGTCCCGGCCCGGCCTCATCCACACAGCGCGGAGGATTACCGTTTCCAACACCGCGCCTGCTTCCTCCCCAACCGCGACCGTTCGGGCCGCCGTTGCCTTTCCGCCACGTCGTTGACGATCTCGCCATGCCGCAACCCCGCGCGCGCGGGGTTTTATGCGCGCCCCGCGCCGCCATCTTGCGGTTCGATACGGATCGGAATCTCGATCACTGGTTGAAGGGCCTCGAGCTGCGTACGATAGCGCGTAGCGATGCGATCATAGAGATCGGGTACGTCTTTCGCGCTAATTGTCACGACGAGGGCATAAGGAATCGGGCGTGGGTTACTTGCGTCGGCTCCGCCCTCGCGCGGGTTATAGTGAACGTCGAACATCGGGTCCTTCAGCCGGGCTCCCTTGAACGTTCGCTCCTTGCGCAGTACCGTCTCCCACTTGAGGGCGTCCTCACGAAGCTCTTGCTCTGTTTCGAAATCGCTGATCTTAAAGAAGCCTTCGGCGTCAGGTTGTAGCGGTTCTCGCATTTCCTTTTTGCGCTTGTCCCAGTAGGGCGTGCGCTTGTCTTTGTCCGGCCGAAAGGTCGGAACCAATCCGGAGCGTGTGTAATTCGATGAGTCCTCGGGGTCGACATCGGTCGCGATACAAAACGTCGCGCGAATCGTAACGTCACCTTCGACGCGCTCGGCCGGCATCGGAATATCTGCGCGTAGGTACTGACGCGGTTCAAGCATTCCCTGATACAGCACGTATGCCGTGCCCGGTGGGCACTCAACAAGATCGCGAAGGTCTGCCGGTATCGCACCCCATCCCACCTCGGATGCAGCGTGCGTCGAGGCGTCGGCGTGGTGCACTAGGAGAGCGCGAATCGCGAGGGGATTGATCACTGCCCCAAAATGAGCCCGCAAGCCAGCTGCGACACGAATTGCGTTCGGCGCGGCAAAACTAGTCCCGCACGTTGATCTCGCCGCTCCATTAGGGGCAGCTCCTGCAACCAAAAACGGCAAATCCGCGGAGCCGCCAAACGACATGATGTCGGGCTTTGTGACGCCCGGCGATCGCCCGGGTCCGATGCAGCTATATGGTGCTCGGGCCCAGCCGGCGCCAGGCAGAGTTGCCGATCCAACACTCAGAAGGTTCACGGCATCAGAAGGCGGCTGAATGCGAGCAAGGCCGGCGGCCCGGTCGAGCTCGCCGTCGTTGCCAACGGCACTGACCAAGAGCGTTTTGCCTTCGGCTAGAATCTCGTCAAGCTTTGCCGTCCACGGATGAATTTCGTCATCCTCAATAGGGAGGTGCGGTCCAAGACTGAGGTTGACGAAATCGTAGTGCTGAGTTCCGAGTACATCGACGATCCGATCGAGTACGTCGTAATACTGACCGTCCGGATCAAGGGAGTCCTTATCGAGCACGCGATAGTGGTCGACGTTAAAGTATGGCGGCGGGGGCGCTTCGGTCAGAGTACCAAACAGTGCGGCACTCGTGACGTCAGTCCCGTGTTCTTCGAAATCCGGCAGTGCCGGCCCGACCTTCAACCCCTCTCTCGCAGTCGCCCATTTGTTCAAGGGGCTGTCTTTCGACAAGCCGCCATCAAGGATCGCAACGCGAATTCCGGCATCCAACGCAGCCGCTTCGGGAAGCGAATAGTGTAGTTCCTTGATCGAGCTTAGTGCCGCTGCGGGACGCATTTCGCGAAGACGCGGCATAGTGCGCGCAACACGCAGGAATGAGTACTGGCCAAGCTCGTGTAACCGATCGGTGCGCACACGAACCGGCATGAAGCACAAATCCTGAATGTAGTGGCGACGGTCCACATCGGCAGCAAAGCCAAGCTCTTCCAAGAACTCGTCAAAGCCCTCGATGACGCTATCCCATCCCGAAGGCGCGTGAAGGATGACTTCGAGAGTCTGTTCAGCATTCGCCGAAGTAAGACGCATGCGTTCTTCGGGAGTCGGAACGCGTAACGTCTCGATTGTGAGAAGCTCGACGTTGCGTTCATCTCGCCTGGGGATGTTCTCAGCGAATGCCTTGAATGCGTCCCGCTTGCCGGCAATGAAGATCGCCGTTGATACGCCAGGGTTTCCTTTGTCAGGCTTCACCGTCACCGGTCGGCTGCCAACCGCTCGAAGGTCGCATTCGCGCAACAGATCGTCCGGAAAGTACGACTTCGCAAAGTAGGTGGGATGCAACGTTAGGACGCCAACGCTGCGGTCTTCGGGACATGCAGAACTCGGTAGTTCCGAAATCGTTCTTGCAACTTGCGCGGCTTGCGGAGCGAGGCGCTCGCGCTGTTCCGCCCATTCGTAAATATGAGCCTTGGGACCACCTCCCTTAACGATCGTTACCGGTCGCGTCAGGCGTTCAGCTTTGCCAAGAAGGTAGCGCGGCGCATCAGGCATTGGCTAGCTCTTTCTGCGCCTTGCGAATTGTTTGGCGTGCCACCCCCGTGAGATCGTGCGCTTGCCGTTGCGAAAGGCCGGCATCAACCAGCGATGCGCTCAGCGCTTTTTTTTCAGCTCGAGTTAGTCCGCCTACGTATTCGCCAACGAGATCGAGGACTGTCTCGGTGGACGATCTAGAGAGCATGACGGCGCGACGCCTAGCCGACGTGATGGTGCGCTCGATATCGCTGAAAGATTGGCCACCAAATAGCTGTGTGAGCGCAGTAAGGAGCGCGTCGCTAAGGTCCTCGTCGCGTAAGAGAGCGGTCAGGAAAACGCGAACTTGCTCTGGCGACGGGAGACCAAAATCGATAAGCACGTCGAATCGTCTCCAAACAGCCGGATCCAGCAGATCGGGATGGTTAGTCGCCGCGATTAACAACGATGTGCCGGGCCAATCGTCGAGTTGCTGCAAGAGCACCGTCACGAGTCGCTTGAGCTCGCCGACTTCGACCTGATCGTCGCGACGCTTCGCAATCGCATCGATCTCATCGAGCAGCAGAACGCAGGGGATGTCCTTGGTATAGTCGAGGACGTTGCGAACGTTCTGGCCTGTCCGTCCCAAAAAACTGCTCATTACCGCGCTCAAATCGAGCACAATCAGCGGCAGCTGAAGTTGCTCGGCGATCCAGCGAGCAGCGAGCGTCTTTCCAACGCCCGGGGCGCCAGTGAATAACGCTGTGCGGGTCGCAACGAGGCCGGCTCGCGAGAGCTCCATCGACCGCTTGCGCTCCTCAATGAGAATGTCGAGCCTATGACGGACGGACGGCGCCCAGACTGGCTCCCGAGGAACTGTTACAACGGTTTCCACGCGCGCGAGACTCAATCTGGACTCGGCATCGACGGGCAAGGCGGCAACGGCACCGCCTCGCAAGGGCGAGTTGAGGGTTGGAGCCTCCCGAATTAGGCCGGTGAGCTGCTCGGCGACATCGGGAAGCGATGTGCGCAGGCGACGCCCAATTCGCGCGATGTAGGCTCGGATATCCTGCGGGCGACCCGTGAGGGACAGGCGGGCCAAATGGACAAGAAATTCACGAAGTCGTTCATTTTCTTCCACAACGGCGCCGCTGGGCGTGTTTTCCGGCATGGAAACAGTGTAGCCCATGGGTAACTTTTTTGGCAAGCCGCAAAAACTTACCCGTCGTCGTCTAGTCCAGCATCTTCCGATGGCCGGCCGGGTCCGGGGGCTCGCCCCCAGAATCTGGCCGCTGGCCGGCGCCCCAAAGCCGCGAGGCAAGCCGACCAACCTGTCCGTTCGCGTGGCCACCCCATTACCGCGCGTCTCGCCGGCGCGTGATAATAGATGCCACACGTACTAGGCTTGTCCGCGATCCTTGGCATCGCGCGAGAGTGGGCCATTCTCACTAATAAAGTCCATAAAAAGCCCAAGGTATATGTCTATGTTTGACCCTAAAGAGATCGGGTCGCTCGCGCGAACATGTAGGTCGCTCTCCGTTGGGAACACGCAGCCAATCGAAAGCCCCTGGTGCGGCCCGTCAATAGTCGTTCCGCGCAGAGTCCTGGGCGAGTCGTCATGCGCGATCCAGTTGTCTCGAAAGTCTGGTATTTCGGTTTTCATTCGCTTCATCTGCAGTAGGAAATCAGGATTGGTTGTGAGGTTCAACCCATCGCAAAGCTTCTTGAAGTTCTTCTCGAGTTTGTCGTGCGAGCCAAGCTTGAGGCCTCGCGGTTCACCATAGTAGTAGCGAATAAAAAGCGCCATCTTGTCGAGCAGTATCTTTGCAAACAAGAAAAATGATTCGATCCAGAACTGTATCCCAATGTGGTGCGCTATTTCTCGGGCGGTCACATCAGACAGCGGCGAGTTGTTCACTACGGGGCCCAGCCCGAGTACTTCCAATAGACGCTGCCGCGCCTCCGACGCCTGCTTGTATGCTCGCTCCTCCGCCAGGTAGTGCTCAACGATCACTCCTAAAAAGTCATAGTAGCGGAGAATTTGGTGCCCCGCGTAAAACGCGACGTCACCCCGCGGCTTTCGAACGCGCGCGCTTTCGCGTCGTATCCTCCTACCGAGTTCGACAAATCGATCAAGCATGCTAAGTTGTTGTATCCGGGGTGCCTTCAACGAAGCCATGCGCCTTCAGGTATTCGACAAGTTTGTGATTGAAAACCGCGGCGCCATTGGCGACGCCCGGTCCGAGGATCGCCACCATCGCATCGACGCTTTTCAGATAGCATGCGCGCGCATCGGCAGCCACGTTCGGCGGAGAATTGAACAGATGCAAGTGTAAGCGACGCTTCTCCCGCACGAATGTGAAGAGCGCGGCAATCTCATCTGTTATCACGTCGAGCCCCTGCAGCACGCGTACGCGCTCATCCTGACCCATGCGTTCGAATGTTCTACCAAATAGCCGCTTCTGACGCTCCTCGGTCCAATGGTGCTCGCGCCCCTGGACAACGAAAAGCGCACACGAAAGGATCGCTATCATCTCCATCACGGTCCCGCAAAGGGCGATCGTCGCCAAATAATTCCCTAGGGCGTAGCTGCCCTTGGCGGCACGCAGGGGCCAGACCAAACGATTCAAGTAATTGGGCTCAGCGGGCGCAACAAAAACCCGGGCGGTCTCGGTACTAATCTCGCGATATCGATTCGCAATTGCGTCGGCGTCGCTCGCGATCCCCGGCTGACAGAGGTAATTTAGAATTGCCTCAGATTCGGGCGTTGCATCGCTCGATGCCCACGGCAAATCAACATCGTGAAACGCGAGCGGATTGACGTAGCAGTTCATCAGCACCTGAAAGGTAGGCTGACTATCGATTTGAAGTTGTTCTTCGTCGCTCATGACCTTGACCTCATCGTAGGTGCTCTAGAACTCGATTCCCTCGCCCCTCTCGCCATAAGTCGGCGCGACCGTTGCGACCTTGTAGTCAATCGATTTCGGCTCGGCTAAAACTACGGAGTCCTCAATAAGCTGGAGCGTCGGCGCTACTGCGTCGTCGAACATCGGATAAGGAATCGGCTCACTGGTGTCGACATTCGGCGCATCGGTAACCTCCACGTAGAACCATCCGTCTGACACGTCGCCGAAATATACTACCGGTTCGATTTTTTTCACCCGCCGGATTGGTGGGCCCATGTCATTTATCACCACTGCTGAGCGCGAAAAAAGCACGATGTTCACGCCCGTGGTCCTCGCAATCTCGGCCTCCCCGCGTACCCACGAATCAGGGTCGTCCTCGTATCGTGCTTCCTCTTCCGCCGCCGTCGTTACCGACGAGACAAACATCACCCCATCGAGTCCCTTGCTCGCCAGAAATTCGGCAACCATTTGTGTTGGGAGGTATTCGAGTGCCTCGGCCTCCCGCAACACAGGTTTGCGAAGGCGATCGCGCAGGCCGCGCATGAACAGCCCGTACTCGACTGACCTTTGAAAGTCTGGATCGAAGAACGACGTTCGCAACGCGGCGCGACTAAGCAAGCGAAGGTCGAGGACCCGTGCCGGCTGCAAGAACTCGAACCTGCCAACGAAAGCAGCGCCGCCGATCGGAATTGCAAGCTCAGCGATGCATGTCGTTACGTCCGTGGCTCCGTAGAACGCGAGCACACCCGCAGCGTTCATCCTGCCAGCGGTCCTTAGCGCCGGTGGCGGCGGCGAGAGTTCGCGGGAAGGGTTCTCGAGAATGCGTTTCTTCTCGCCGACAGTATTCGCCGCCCGCGCACGATAGACGGCCTTTATCCCGGCGTCCTCCGTCCCGAGCAAGACGAACGGCGGCTCGCCCTGATGAAGTTCACCTCTCAGCACCGGGCCGAATATTTCTTCCAGATATTCGCGTTCATGGTCCAATAGGAAGCGCCCACGATGCTTGACGCCCTCCTCAAAGCGCTCCCAGCGCTCTTCGAATTCCCCCGAATGCGGGACGATCAATTCATACGTTGAGGAAGTTGCGTCGTAAAGTGGCATTTCGCCATCGTGCATGACGCGATATCCTTCTGCGTCACTGAGGATTTCAACGATCGCATCCGTCAGCTCCTCACTATCGCATTCCAGAATCTCAGTGCGGATGAGCTCGTTCGGCGTCGACCCGTTGTCGTTCCACAGCCCCCGGCCGCGATCGTCGCGCATGTATTTCTTGCAAACGGTATCCACCATCTCTGCGAGAGCTTCAACCGTGACAGAAGCCTTCACTTCGCCGCAGATTGCGCACGGCGCGACGACATTGTTCGCGGCAATCCGCTGGGCGATAAATGCGTCGCCTCCCGCGCATTCTA
Organism: Vulcanimicrobiota bacterium; assembly: GCA_963703325.1. Classification (GTDB taxonomy): domain Bacteria; phylum Vulcanimicrobiota; class Vulcanimicrobiia; order Vulcanimicrobiales; family Vulcanimicrobiaceae; genus Aquilonibacter. The sequence continues at coordinate 780,362 of OY969805.1, forward strand.
GGCATACTGTGCTATCGCCGTCGAGCTTTTCGCCGCCATTCACCAGAATGAGATTCACCGTGGCACGCGCGCGTCCCGCATCCAGCGATCCCTCCTAGCGCTCCTTGGACAACGTGTCCTATTCGCCACGCCACGCTAGCGCAGCTTGAATATCACTTTAGCGCAGGCCGCGCTATATTCGGATGTTGAACGCGGAACGCGATCGGTTTCTTTGGAGGTTGCTTGCCGCATCGCAGCGCCCTCGACACGAAACCGCAATGCATTCTTGATGCCACTGAACCCATAAAATAGGCGCCTACCCCAGCCCCAGCTAAACCAGGATTGCCTCTAGGACTTTCGTACCAAGGCCGCTCGTGGCTCCGGTCGAAACCTCGGTCCAAGCGCCTCGCGTCGGTATCGCAGAAACCTTCGTTGCCACCACGAAGGCGCGTGAGGAAGAATACCAATGTGTGATGCTTCTGATTCGGCTACGACTAGGACGATTCTCGACCACGCGTCACGTCTACAGGGCGAGCTAGAAGTCTTCGCCCATTCAGGAGCGCACGACGGGGACAGCCGTGCAATCAGTGTAAGTCTACGGGCACTGCGCAGGGAGCTTGACCGCGTTTTGGCCCTTCTTAACGATACTGAAATGACGCAGCAAGAAGCGCAGCGCGAGGTCGACCTTGCCATGCTGATGGTAGATCCAAATCTAGCCACGCTGTCACAGTGGGCGCGCGCGAGTGCACGGGTCGAACAGCGCGGCAGCCTGTTCGATGTCCACATACATTATGCTGGAACTCTTTTTGCTCAACATGAGCATGCGATACGCGAGCGACTGGGTCACGCGGCTGGCGTGATTACACGACACGAATGAAGTCTCCGGTGCCCGTAATTGTCGATAAGCTGCCGTCGCCGGCACCGGATCATTTCGCGGTCACGGGCCTACACCTTGCCGAAGCCGCCCTCGTCGTTTCCCTTATTACCCTGTTTGGGGTGCTCATTCAAATCTGGCTCGCTCGTAGAACTCTCGACGTTACAAACGAAGAACTAACGTTGACGAGAGAAACGCTTAAGGCAGCTCAAGCTGAACTGGAACTTGCGGTAAATCAGCTCGGGGAGACCAGGCGCGCCGCTGAGCAAACGAAGCTCGCATTGGATTATTCGAAAGAGCAAAGCCTTTTAGCGAAAAGGGAAGCAATCGATCGCGTCAAGCAAATTTCGCCGCAGCTTACGGCTGAGGTTCGCTTTGACGAGCTGGCACAAAAATTTGTGGTCTGGCTCGTGAACCACGGTGGCGTAGCACGCTACGTGGGGTTGTCCGCTCTCGATCCGGCCGGCCAGCTATATTCGAGGGCCGGAAACACGTTGCAAATCCTCGGGGCCAACGAGCAACAACCAACCGGGTTGAAGTGGCCAAACGTGCCTTCGTCCTCGCGGTATGCGCAGAAAGTGCGAATTAGGTACAGCGATATCTACGGCAATAAGTACATTACCGAGTATCGTTCACTGAGCGATACGCTTGCATACCCCGTCTTTCGTGAGCCATGGCTGGGGAAAGAGTATGGATTCCCGCCACCCGAGAAATGCTCAGAGTTCGTATCCTGGCCGGTTGAGCATTACGAACGCATTGTCGAAGAGTCGGGCGTTGTTGAATATGACGAGGAACTCGATCCGGGATTGGAACCACATGAGGCCATCGCTTCTGAACTCGGCACCGCTCAGGACAACGTTCCTGGCTAACGGACTGCAGGCGCTACTCGAGCCTTACGACGCCATAACGTCATGAACTGGGGCGTGATTCTGAATTATTTTCCGCCGGCCGCCCTCTGGGGGTTCGTCGGCACAATCCTCGGCGGATCCATTGCGTTTCTCTCGGCGTACATGGCTACTTCGCGAACCATCAAATCCCAAAGGGCGCTTCAACGAGCCGAGTTCGAAAGGGAGGACTTGGCAACGCGAGCCGTTGCGACGGCCTTGTTGCTGGACCTTTACCGCTTCGTCAATGACGCAGCCCGGAACGCTGTCTTTGAGCCAGAGAAGTGGGCACGCCCTCTTCATCGATTGTTGGACTTTGGCACTGACATCAGGATCGGACATGCGCTTACGAGCGAGCAGGTCCAGGGTTTTCTAAGCGCAGGTTTTGAAGCCGACTTAGCGTTCCATCGATTGAGTGAAGAGATTCGCGATCTCGATATTCCATTCAGTGAAGACTTCGAGGAACGTCATCCCGGGGCCGACCTCGACCATGCTGAATGGTTTTATGTTACGCGCATCTGGATTTTATCGCTTACCGCCTATCAAGCAATAAATCGAGCATTAAGAGCCATGTCCCTTGCGCATCACGTCGACAGGAATCCTAGTCCTTCGATGGTCGATGTTCGCGACGACTATCGCATCCAAATTGGCAGAATGGCCGCCGAGTCCAGAGATGAGGGCGATACCAACGAGAGGGTATGGAACGACGAGGAGTTGTTCGGATAGCGCGTTCCAGAAAGTGCGGCTATGCTCGGCTGCAGTCGCATTGGGTGCACTTTCGTGCACCGTGGGGAAGGCGATTTCGCAATAGTAACAACCACAGAAGGTCGGTTGCATGATCGATCATGCCCTAACGATACAGGTCGCGCAGCGAAAGCCCAAGCGCCCTCAAAACGCGCCCTATCGAGCAGCCAGCAAAGCAATGCAGGAGCGCACGATGATCGCGACCTTCGGAAATGCACAGCGAAGGCGAATGGTCGTGATGGCCGGGGCAGCGTGCCATCCACTTTTCGCCCGAGCGACGCGCGTCCGGCAGGAGCCGCAAGATGCGTTCGACCGGAGTCACGCGAGCAAACCCTTCTCGGTCGCATATGCGATCAGCGAATCAAAATCTTCAACGATATGCAATGAGTCGGTATCGAGAACTACTCTCCTCTTTACGTTCGTTACCTCTCTCTTAGTCTGGTCTCTTTGCCCGGTATCTGCTACCAAGGGGGCGGTGGTAGATTCGACCGCGGCAGACTTCACCACCGAGGGGGCGGTAATTTTTACCACCCGTCGTTCCGATTCGTGGAGTGCTGCTTCGCAAGTCTCCGGGGGCGTCAACCAGAAAAGGTTCACGCCGCCCGGACCGCTTGAGATATCGACTTTGAGCAAGCTAACAGCTTCCAAGTCTCTAATCGCGCGCTGCACCGCTCGAACGTCGTTCACGCCGGAATCGCTCGCGATTTTTGCGATGCTTGGGTGGCAGCTTCCGCGGTCCTGGTCGGCGCGCGACGCCAAGGCGGTGTAAATGCGAAGAGCCGTTCCATCAAGGCGCCGGCCCGTCTTGGGGTGCCGCGCTTGGAGAACTCCGAAATCCACAAGCGAATATCGGTGCGCCGGATTGAGGTGGGCGTGGTGTTGTCGCGCGAGCTTTCTTCGCTTCGCAGGTCGCTTTTTGACCTGAACTCGCTCCACGGTTTCGACCGGAGGCGTCGGCGTGATATTCTGGGGCTGCACATTTGTTGCGGCGGCGCTGGCAGGCGCCGCTTTTCTTTTCACACAGAACTCATCGCAGACGACTGCGCCTCATGCGTCACGGGCGCGCTTCGCCAGTCAGGAGCCGCTCCAACGCCACTAGTGGGACGACGATTCTTCGTCCTATTTTCAGCGTCGGTATGTCACCTCTGCGCGCGGCTTCGTAGCTCGCAGCTCTTCCGATCCCGAGCATCTCGCCGGCCTCAGCGATCGTGCAGGTCTTGCGCTGGGAACGCTCGCGTTCATCTTCCATGCCCTTGGTTGCCTTTCGTATAGTAGCGTTTTTTCCTGATGATACAGTATCAAATGACACAGAAGGACTCCGCTATATGCATAAGATATACTCCCGAGCATGGCGCGCAAGGTAACTGCACAAGATCGCACTGTACGAACGCGCTGGGCATCCTTCCTGAGTCCGGTCGTAGGGACCGAGGCGGGTGTCTCCGTCGCGGCGCTTTCGCGTGCGATTAGCGCGAGCGTTGCCCGGAGCGGCGACGCGGGATGGCAGGTGCGCGATTGGCTCGACGGCGACCGGACGGTCTCGCCCCGACTCGCATTCGAGACGGGCGAGGCGCTGCGCGCGTGTGGAATCGGTTGGAGTACGGGATTCGGCGCTTTGTGGGGCGCTGGCTATTTCGGCGCGTTTACTCGTCGGCTCGCAACATTCGCGCGAAGCGATGGTCTGCCGGAGGACGCCCCCTATTCCAGAAGCGACGTTGCAGTCTTCATCGGAATGCAGACGCCGCTCTTCGCCAGCCCGAGCCTTGTACTCGATCTGTTCACCGACGCTAATCCCGATCGGCTCGGCGCGGAGCGCCGCGGGTTTGCCGAGTTCGTCTCCCCGCATCTCACTGGAACACACAACGAAGCCTCCGGGCGACGGCGCGCGCTCATCCACGACGAAGACGAGCTGCTCGCGCACGCGGCCGCGCTCGGCGATAGCCAGAATATCGCGATCGCCATACGCGAACGCATAGTCTTTACGCTCGTCTGGGAATGGGCAAACGCGGCCGCGAGTCCGCCGCTACAGCAGGGCCGCGTTGCCAATCTTGGCGCCATTCTAGGCGCTCGGCCTCGACTGCTTATCGAACGCGAGCGCGAGGCTTCCATTGCCCGCTATCGCGATCAGCAGAGACGCGCCAACGCATACTGGTCCAATCTTCCTGAGGAGAAAGAATCGTGAAAGGCTCTAATCAACCAGCCAAAAATAAGCGCCGGCGTCAACGCGGAACCGGCTCGCTGCGATCGGTTGGCAATGGAAAGTGGCAACTTCGCTATATGGGCGAATCAGACATCGCATTCGCACCCGATAAAACGACCGCCGCGAAGCTCCTTGACGCCTTCGTGGCGCGCGTTCGGAATGGAGGCGTCGCCGATGGCGAACGCATGACGGTACGAAACCTCGCGGCGTTCTACATTGAGCACAAAGGCCGATCGAAAGAGCCCACGACGCTCGCGTGGTATCGCCGCAACCTCAACAAGCACGTTTGCCCCGCGATCGGCGACATCAAGCTTCGCGATCTTAAACCAATCCACAAACAGCGTATGCTCGATAACGCGCGCGACGTTTCACGTACGCAACGCAAAGGACAACCGCTCGGAGCAACGAGCCTACGAAACCTGCTTGTCTTCACGCGCGCGATGCTCGCATGGGCAATCAAACAGGGCCTCTGCAACGAGAACGTCGCCTCAAAGGTGGAGCTGCCGCGCCAAGAGCACATCGAGCGCCCGACGCTAACGCCGGCGGACGCGGCGGCAATACTCGGCGCTTCAAGAGGTTCGGACCTCTTTGCGGTCGTTGCCACGGCGATCGGCACCGGGCTGCGTCGTTCCGAATTGTGCGCGTTGTATTGGAGCGACCTCGATCTCGACGGCGGAATCATTACCGTGCGCCGCGCGGCGGCTAACCTCGATGGCAAGGTCGTTATCAAGGCGACTAAGACGAAAAGATCGCAGCGCGTCGACCACCTCCCGGCGTTCGTCGTCGCCGCTCTGCAACGGTACAAAAGCGAACAGCTTTCGCAATTCACTGCCCTATATGCTGACGAATTGGAAGCCCGCCGTCGTCAGAAGGACGGCTATGTCTTCACCCGGCTAAGCGGCGCGGCTTGGGACCCAAACGAACTCTCTCGGCAATTCTCGCGCCTTGTTACTCGTCGCAAGCTCCCTCGCTTCCGATTTCACGACCTACGGCACGGCTACGCCAGCCTAGCCTTCGCCGCCGGCGTTTCGCTACGCGGCGTTTCGGAGTCGCTGGGCCATAGCGCGATCGGCATCACCGACGCGATCTACGTCCACCTGCGCGACGACGCCAAGAGCGAGAAAGCGGATCGCCTCGACGCATATTTGGGGCCGGTCGTCAACCCGCCTACGGCCCGTTCTGCACGAGCGTAGTGTGCCGTTAGTGTGACGAAGCGACCGCCTGCACGAAAAAAGCCCGTCGTACCTATGTTCTAGCGAATGTGGCGGGAGCGTGTAGGAATCGAACCTACCAGCCGCCTTGCGGCGGCCTCAGCGATTTTGAAGACCGTGCGAGCCACCAGACTCGTACGCTCCCATAGTTAGCGTCCGCGCATCTTACCGCGCGCGACCGCGCAGGCCGTTTTCGCGCGTTCCCATCGACGCTCCCGCCTAACATCGTTCAGCATCAGATGCTAAGATGGTTACAGGAGGGGCCAACCGTGACCGTTCCGCGCTACGCCATCGTTCTTCTTGCGGTGACGCTGTCAGCCGCGTGTTCCGGGAGTTCCGGCTTTACGACAACGCAATCCACGGCGCTCCCGGGAGCCGGAGCGCCTTCGTTACATCGGAACCTTTCCGATCCCCTACAATACGTTCGAGGGCACATGCGGATCGAGCGTGATGCCGACCTCATTGACCGTCACCGGGACGGCAGCCAGTACGGATTCAGATGGCAATGCGATCACGCTCCTTTACGGACACACGAACGGTGGGGCTGTCGCCTGGACATTCGCCAACCTGCCCGGACCGGGACAAGCGAATCCGAACCTTACCTCAAGCTACGTCATCAACAGCACCGGCATCATTTACGTGAACCTTTTTACCGGATGGGGGCCAATCGCGAATTCTCAAGCAGAGATCCTGATCACGACGCAATGGCAACCTCCCGCACAATCGCTCTTTGGAACCGTGTACTTTGTGTCCGGGCCGCTGCAGTGTCGTGAGAGCAAAGGCGGCGCAGCGATCGATCCGCCGAGCTCGTAGGATCATCGAGCCAAGTTCACACGTAGTTTTTTTCCGGCGCCATGGCTTGGGTCTGAACGAGGTCCTCGAAGGCGTGAAGCGGTAGCGGTCTGCTGATGAGATAGCCCTGGAAACGGTCACAGCCGAGTCCCCTTAGCGCATGGCGTTGACTGAGCGATTCGACGCCTTCGGCGGTGACCGATAACCGAAGCTTGTGCGCGATCGAAATGATCGATTCGGCGAGCGACCGATCTACGTCGCGTTCGATACCCTCGACGAACGTGCGATCGATCTTGAGCGTATCGAGCGGCAACCGCTTGAGATACGAGAACGAACTGTAGCCCGTTCCGAAGTCGTCGACGGCAATGCGAATGCCCATGCGCTTGATACGCTCGAGCACGCTGTGATCCGCTTCCGCATTGGGCACGAGCGCAGACTCGGTAATTTCAATCTCCAAGACCGAGGGATCGGCGTCGTTGTCTCGCAGCACGTTTGCCACCATGTCCACGAAGTCCGGATGGGCCAATTGCCGCGAAGAAATATTCACGGCCATCGAGATCGGCCTGCCTTCGATCTGCCAGCGCATGGCCTGTCGCACCGCAGTCTCGATCGCCCACTTGCCGATCGCAACGATAGCACCGGTCTCCTCGGCGATCGAGATGAACTCGGCCGGGGGGTGAATGCGCCCCTCGGACCCCATCATGCGCAGCAGCGCTTCTGCCGCCACGATGCGGTTGCTCTTCGCGTCGACGATCGGTTGGTAGTGCAGGATTAAACTATCTGAGCTGACCGCCGTCTGCAGTTGATTCTGGATGTGATGGCGGCGCGCCGCGCCCTCATGCATACGTTCGGCAAACATGGCGTACGGCGGACCCGACTGTTCCTTCGCAACGTACATCGCCGTATCGGCGCTGCGAATGAGCACTTCCGGATCCGTTCCATGCGCCGGATACAACGCAACGCCGATGCTGGCCGCAACCGAAAACTCGTACGTACTGACGTAGAACGGCTCCGAAAGTCCCTGGATCGCCTGCCTGCATATTCTTTCGACGAACGGTTCGTTCCCGATGGATTCCAGCACCGCCACGAATTCATCGCCACCCCACCGCGCGACCAGCGTGTGCTCGGGTAGGAGTGCGCGTATGCGATCGGCGACGGCTTTCAAAAGCAGATCGCCGACCGTGTGGCCCAGCGTATCGTTGACGTCTTTGAAGCGGTTGAGGTCGAGAAAGAGCACGGCGCAAATTTCTCCGGCGCGCTCCGCTCGGTCCAGCGCTTCGATAAGCGCCTCGCGCATGGTGGCCCGATTCGGCAGTCCCGTCAGTTGGTCGTATCGCGCCAGACGCTCGAGCGAGAGCTGCGCCTCTTTCCGCTCCGAAATGTCCATGAGCGTGCCGAGCCGGCGGATCGCTCTACCGTTCGAATCATACTCGTGCTTCCCGCGCAACTGGACCCATCGCATCGTACCGTCGGGGCGTTGGATACGATGATCCAAGGTAAACTCTTCGGCCGTTGATTGCGCGCGCTCGAGTTCGATATCGACGCGACTGCGATCCTCGGAAGGCAGGGAGCGGCGATACAACTCGGCGAGTGCAGCATTTGGCGTGTCCAAAGGAAGCCCGAAGATACGGAGCACTTCAGCAGAACACTCGATCGCGCCGCTTTGGATATTCAGAATCCATTTTCCGAGATGCGTGATCGTGTGGGCTTCCTCCACGTCAGCCATAGCCTGCTCGGCCGCAAACTGATTCAAAATCGCCGTGCGCTGACTACGAATGTGGAGCGACGCCGGAATGAACGCTAGCGTATACCCCGTTCCGTAAATGACGAGCGTCGCGAGACCGTCCGGCGTCCACAATAAGCCGCGGAACGCTGAGTATCCGACCATGAACAGGAATCCGATCGCCATCGCTGCTGCAAGCGCGCGCGAATCGTAAAATGCATTTTGTGCGCCGATAATGACCAGGAGGCCGGAAGCGATATACAGGTTCTGGTCGCCACTGTTAACGACGAGCGCGGCGATAACACAAAGCGCAAGCACGCCCTGAACGAATTGCAGGGGCGAAGCATAGCGTCGCGCCGCCGGAACGAAGAGGATCAAGCCGGCGACGACGACGGAACAGGCCGTGCACGCAAAGCGCAACGGAAGCGAATCCGGGGGCAGGCCCGGCAGAACGACAAGCACGTAGTGAAATGCCGGTACCAGCACGCCGATGAGCACACTGTATAAGAGCGCCGTGCTACAGCTATTGCGCTGAAGCCAGAGCTTATAAAGATCCTCCGGCCGGTCGCCCGCGCGCTGTTCTTCGGAAGCGAGCACAGTATTTCATCGGCCGCGAAAGCCCGCGGGCCGAAGTGCCGCCGGCGCCCGAGCCTCGCCCCTAGTCAAAAGTTTACAATAGGTCGCTTCTACGATTGCTCGTCTACGGTGATGTTGGTTGCCATTTTGTTCCGTCGGAGAAATCGACTTCGTCGACAAACGCGGACAGCGTGGAGATTTGATTCTTATATTTGATCTGAGCGACCGGAGGAGCAGTACCCCGTATTTGCGCTTCGGCGTATGCGCGGAGCCCAGGAATAAGCACCCCGGAGTAATTGCGGCAGTTGTTCTTTACAACCGCGCCGTTCGGAATCGCCGCGCGGACGTCGAGAGCGTCATCGCTGAGAACACTCCCGTCTGGGCCATTATGCCGACACGTGATTCGCACGTGCTCTATCGGCTTACTCGCCGTGTTCTCAATTGTTGCGCACTCTCGCGGCTCGCTTGATCCAGTCGACTCGACCTTCGATACCCTTACCGGAGCCCCCGCAGGATTGACTGCCGTACCGTCGATTGTCGGCATGCAATGCCACAACGTGCCATTTGGGTGTTCTACGGATGCAACAAACTTGACAAGGCTGGCGGTGGGTTTCGCTCCTGACCACTCCCTGAGCACCATCCGACAAAAACCTACGGCTCGTCCCCTCACCAATCCAGTTTGTGCTCCCGGGGCGAAGGTCCCGGATGCTGTGGGGTTCGGCCCGGTCGCGGACGCAAGGTAGAACTCGTCGTTCTCGTCAGCGTCGCCTGGCTGCACCCACGAAAAATCAAACAGCACCCACATTACGGGGCTGGGGCCGAGATTCGTAAATGATATGCACTCGAACCAAATGGTTGGATACGTTCCGTCGTTCGTAAAGTCAATTTTGTCGATATGAATCCCCGATGACGGAATCTGCAAAGCGTACGGTACACTCGGCTCGTCAGCCACGCCTCTTGAGGTCGACGACGCAGCGAGAAGTAAGGCGCCGGCCACAATCATTATGGCTCGCAGCGGAATCAGTCGATGCGTCACGCGATGTAATCGACCTCGGTCATCATGCCGTCCATCATGTGAATTTCGTTGTGGCAGTGCAGCAACCAGCGGCCCGCGGGCGAGTCAGCATCGAAAATCCAGGTGAGCGTGCCGCCGTTCGAGCGCACCAATGACGTATCTTTTTCGAGCGGACGCGCAAGCGGCTTCCCGTCGATCTCGACGACCCGGAAGACGTGTCCGTGCAAGTGCATCGGATGATCCATGTCGGTCGTATTCTTGAAGTGCACGCGCACGCGATCACCGCGGCGCACCGCGATCTTCGCCGTATTCGGCCAGGTCGCACCGTTGAGCGTCCAGCGCGGCGAATTCCACGCGCCGCCGCCAAGCGTGTACGCCTTGCGCACGGTGATGCCGCGCTCGTCGACCGCCGTGGCGAAACCCGTGGCCAGCTTTTCGTAGGTGAGATAGTCGACGCCCTCGACCGATTGTGGCGACGAGAGCGGCGCCGCCTTTTCATAGCCGTCGGTATACACGACCATCGCTTGCCCGAACGCAAGCGGATCGCTCGAAAGCCCTTGCAACAACCACGCGCCGGGTTTGCGCACTTCGAACCACGCATCGTAGCGTTCGGCCACGCCGATCCGCAGCGCGTCGAATTCCATCGGAACCGGCACCGGATTGCCGTCGGCGTGGGTGACGCGCAGGCGGTGGCCGGCTAGACGCACGTAGCGCGTTTGCGTCGCACTGGCGTTGAGGACGCGCAGCCGCACGCGATCGCCGGCCTTGACGCGCAAGCGCTTGGTGTTCGGATACGTCGCGCCGTTGATGCAGTGGGCGAGGTAGCGGACCTCGTCGCCCATCTTGTCGTCGGGCTTCATCGCGCGCATCTCCGGCGATCCCATCGGATCGATCATCGGTGCACGGCTATCGCCCATCATCGCCGCGCGGACGCTCGCAAAGTCGGGCACGTCGTGAAAGACGATCGCGCACTCGACGTCGGCCGGCTCGTCACGCGGATCATCGACGATGAACATGCCGAACAGTCCACGCAGCACCCCAAGGGCGCCGGCGTGATCGTGATACCAGCGTGTCCCGGGCGGATTCGGAGCAAAACTATAAATGAATCGTCCGTCGTATGGAATCGGCGCTTGCGTCACGCCGGCCGCGCCGTCCATCGCATTGGGAAGCACCATCCCGTGCCAATGCACGGAAGTTGCAATCGAGGATTGATTGACGTACTCGACGTGCACCCGCTGTCCGTGCGCAACGCGCAGCAGCGGGCCGGGAATGCTGCCATTGTAGCCGATCGCGTTGACGACAATGCCCGGTGCGGGTGTGTAGCGCATCGGCGTTGCAAGCAAACGATACGAAACGACATCGCTTGCACGCGCACGTTCTGAAAGCGGGGCGAGCGCGAGCGCGCTCATCGACCCGGCGACGGCGGCGACAAACCGCGAGCGGCGCACTATTGGCCGATGACGATCGGCCGGTCGATGGTCTTGCCGTCATAGACGATATGAATCGTCCATGCGCCCGACATCGAGAACTCGACCCGCCCGATGTAGACGTGCGGATCGGATGTTGCGTGCAGCGTGACGTTGGGCGAATGCATCGACATGCTCCCCATCGCCATCGACGCCACGGCGGTTACACGTTTGGGCGCAACGCCGGGGAAACGCACGCTGACGTCGGCGTAATCGCTAGGATGCGCCGGTGCGACGGTGATGACCGGCTGATCGGCCGCCGCGCCCCCATCGAGGCCGGAAAGATAGTCGGCGATGTCGCCCGCCTGTGCGGCGGTGAAGCCGTAGTTCGGCATCGGGGCCTTGGGATTGATGATTGCGGTGATGATTTGCGGCCGCGTGCGGTGATGTTCGATGCCGTAGAGCGCCGGATAGGGCGCAGTGCCTCGAAAAGTCGCGCCATGGCACGCCTGACACCCGTTTTGGGCAACGAGTTTTGCCCCGGTGTTAACCTCAGCGACGACCGTCAGGGCGAACAGAGCGTGGAAGAGCATCCTAGAAGGAGTATATCGTAAAGGGCAAGTTAATGGCGCAGGATGACCCGGTCGCTCGCATAAGCAGGCAGGCAATTTGATGTTCTATGATGCTGAGCCCGGCGGGGATGGGGGGCTGCTCGCGCGGCTACTCGGCATTACCTATGAGATCTTGCACGCGCAAGAGATCGCGCCCGCACTCGAGTCGATCTCGCGCGCGGTTGCCGACCTGTTCGGCTTCAAGTATGTGACGATCGTCGCCGCCGATGCGCCGGGCGGTGAACTCTACCGGCGCGTGCTGCTCGGCTTTCCCGACGAGGTAATCCGCGAGCGACTCGGCGAGCACATCGACCGGCGCGCGGTCATGCAGATTCTGCCCGCGGAATCTGAAGTGTTGCCGTACTGCTTCTACAATCCGGCCGAGCGTGAGATCTACTGGAAGCAGAGCATCTACACCGGCTATCGTCCGCTCAACGAGCCGCGCAGCGCGCCGGACGCGTGGCACGAGCGCGATACGCTCACCCTGGTGCTGCCCGACCGTGACGGCAATATGCTCGGCTATCTGTCGGCAGATGCGCCGCTCGACGGCAAAGTGCCGTCGATCGAAACGCTGCGTCGCATGCAGCTCTTTACCAATCTGGTGGGCCTCGCGCTCGCCAGCTCGCGTTCGCACGCGGTCGAAACCGAACAGCGCCAGAATCTCGAGCAAAACGCGCGCTTGCAGAACGAGTTTTTCAGCATGGTGTCGCACGAAGTGCGTTCGCCGCTGGCCGCGATTCGCGGCGCGACTGCGTTGTTGCAAACACATTTTGAGACACTCGGACTGGAACGGCGGCAGGAGCTGCTTGGCGTGCTCTCCAGCTCGACCGCACGGCTCTCGTCGATCTTCGAAGATTTCTTGTTGCTCTCGCGCATGGACGCGGGCCACTTGGCGCTGCGCATCGAGCGCATTTCGCCGGTCGGCATCATCGAAGAGTCGATGGCGCGCATGCGCAGCGAATATCCGGAACGGCTCTTCAACGCCGCCTATTTCGATCCGGTGCCGTACATGCTCGCCGACGAGGGCCGCGCGGTGCAGATTCTCACCAACCTGCTCTCCAACGCGGTGAAGTACAGCTATCCGACCAGCGCGATCCACATCGACGTGAAGGTCAACGACGGACGCGTGCGCATTGCGATCGTCAACGAGGGGCCGGGCATCGGGCAAGAGGATCGAATGAAGCTTTTCACCCGGTTTGGACGCGTGTCGTCGGGCGAGGGATCGACGGGCCTCGGGCTCTACATCTGCCGCGAACTCGTGAGCATGATGCACGGCCAGATCGGCTTCGAGAGCGAGCCGGAGAAGCGCACATCCTTCTGGTTCACCCTCCCGCAGGCGGTGCCTTAACCTAGGAAGTAGCTATTTTCGTGCTTCTATGGTAGAACCGGGAGCGTGAAGACCCGCCCCGATATCCGCAACGTCGCCATCATCGCCCACGTCGACCACGGCAAAACCACGCTGGTGGACGCCATGCTCAAACAGAGCGGCGTGTTCCGCGAAGGCCAGCATGTCGCGACCCGCGTCATGGACTCCAACCCCCTCGAACGCGAGCGTGGGATTACGATCCTGGCCAAAAACACCGCCGTACGCCACGGCGACGTGAAGTTCAACATCGTCGACACGCCCGGCCACGCCGACTTCGGCGGTGAGGTGGAACGCGTGCTGCAGATGGTCCAGGGCGTGCTCTTGCTGGTCGACGCCGCCGAAGGCGTGATGCCGCAGACGCGCTTCGTACTGCGCAAGGCGCTGGAGCTCGACCTCAAGGTGTTGGTGGCGATCAACAAGATCGACCGCAAGGACGCGCGGCCGACCGAAATCGTCAACGAGGTCTTCGATCTCTTCATTGAACTGGGCGCCAGCGACGAGCAGGCCGACTTTCCGATCGTCTTCACCAACGGCAAGCTCGGCATCGCCAAACGGTCGCTCGAGGAAGAGAGCGCCGATCTCGAGCCGCTCTTCGACCTCATCAAGCATCACGTGCCCGAAGCGCCAAGCGAAGATGGGCCGTTCCAACTGCTCATCTCCGCGATCGACCACAACAAGTACGTCGGGCGCATCGGCATCGGCCGCGTCTTCCGCGGCAGCTCGAAACTCAACGCGCCGATCGCGAAGGTCGATCGTGAAGGCACGGTCGTCGGCGGCCTCCGCCTCACCACGCTGCTGACCTTCGCCGGTCTCGAGCGCATCGAGGTCGATGAAGCGTCGGCCGGCGACATCGTCTGCGTCTCGGGTATCGACGATCTCAACATCGGTGACACGATCGCCGACGCGCTCCTGCCCGAAGGCATTCATGCGGTTGCAGTCGACGAACCGACCGTGTCGATGTCGTTCTCGGTGAACAACTCGCCGTTCGCGGGGAAGGAAGGCAAGTTCCTCACCTCGCGCCAGATTCGCGATCGGTTGATGCGCGAACTCGAGTCGAACGTCGCGCTGCGCGTCGCCGACACCGAGTCGGCCGATACGTTCGAAGTCCGCGGGCGCGGTGAGCTGCATCTCTCAATCCTCATCGAGACGATGCGTCGCGAAGGCTACGAGCTCGCGGTTTCAAAGCCGCAGGTGATCATCATGGAGCGCGACGGCAAGAAATGGGAACCGGTCGAGTACGTCGTGGTAGACGTCGCCGAGGATTACTCGGGCGCGGTGATCGAGTCGCTCGGCAAGCGCAAGGCGATCATGTCGAACATGATCAACATCGGCGACTCGCGCCGTCTCGAGTACACGATGCCGACGCGCGCGATCTTCGGTTTGCGTGGAGAACTATTGACCCTCACGCGCGGTACCGCCGTGATGTCGCACACCTACTACGACCATCAAGAGTGGCAGGGGGAGCTGCCGGGCCGCAATGTCGGCGCGCTGGTCGCGACCGATACGGGCCGTGCCACCGCGTACGCGATCGCCGGCGTGGAGCAGCGCGGACGCTTCTTCGTCGACCCCGGCGAGGACATCTACGAAGGCATGGTCGTCGGCCGCGCCAACGACGATAAGGACGTTGGGCTCAACGTCGTGCGTGAAAAGAAACTGACCAACATGCGCGCGTCGGGCAGCGACGACACCGTGAAGCTGCCGCCCAAAGAGAACATGTCGCTCGAGCGCGCGATCGAATTCATCGAAGACGACGAACTGGTCGAGGTCACGCCGCAATCGATTCGCTTACGCAAGCGCATCCTCGACGAAAGCGACCGCCTCAAGGCGCGCCGGCGCGAAAAAACCAGCGTCTAGCGCGCGACCGGTTCGGGGCGCTCGATGCGCAGCTCGCCGACGATGACCTTCGGTGGCGTAGCAGCAGGCGCGGGCTCGTGCGAAGCCGGCTTGATCGCGCGGCGAATCATGAGCAGCGGCAGCAAGGTCGTCGCGAGCGTTCCGATCGCAAAGAATTGCGTCGTGCTCACCGCGGCGAGATTGGCCGCTTCCGTGTACGCGAGTCCGGTGAGTTGGGCGATCGCTTGCGAGCCGTGCGCCATCACTACCGAGGCGACATCGGCGCGGCCCATCGTGATCGTTCCGGCGATACTGCTCAGCGCCGTATTGAAGTTGCGATCCAGCAGCGTCGCCGCATAGGCCGAGCCGACCGATGCACCGATCTGTTGCATCAAGCGCGTCAATGCCAGCGCCGACGGAACGATCGCATGTTCGATCCCCGCCAAGAGCACGACCGAGACCGGCACGAAGACGAAGGCCAGCCCAACGCCGCCCAGTGCTTGCGTGATGAGGAAGGTCCCAAACGTCGAGCTGGTCGTCATTTCAAAGGTTTGCCACCAGGTCGTGACGCCCATGACGAAGATCCCGACCGCAGCAACGATGCGCAGATCCCACTTGTGTTGCGAGACGATCCAGGTCGTCACCGGATAGAGTATCGCCAGCATGCCGGCGCGTACCATCAGCAAGAAGCCTGCCATGGTCGTCGTAAAGCCGAGCGAGTTTTGCACGTACTGCGGCTGAATGAAGATCAATGCGTACATCGTTGCGCCGATCGCGAAGAACACGATCGAGCACGACCAGACGTTACGGTCGCGAAAGACGCGCAGCGCCACCGCCGGATGTTTGGTTCCCCATAGCTCCCACGCCACGAAACCGGCGAGCGCGATCACCGAGAATACCGTGCACAGCACGATCGTCGCATCGTCGAACCAACCGTTGCGTTCGCCTTCATCGAGCACGTATTGCATCGTGGCAAGTCCGACCGCCAGCAATCCCATGCCGATCGCGTCGACCGGGATGCGCTTGGGGGCGTGTGGATCGCGCACGAAGAGCAGGACGAGTAATGCCGCGGCAATGCCGGGCAGCACGTTGATGAAGAACACCCAGCGCCAGCTCAGATCGTCGGTGAGAATACCGCCGAGCGTCGGTCCGATCGTCGGGCCAATCACAATGGCAAGGGCAAAGAGCGACTGACTCTTGCCCAGTTGCTCGGGCGGAAACGTGTCGCGAATGATCTGCTGCGCCGGCACCATGAGACCGCCGCCGAACGCGCCTTGAATGAAACGCAAACCGATTTCGGTGGTGGTGTCGTTGGCTAGGCCGCACAGAATCGACACGGCCGTGAAGCCGGCAATCGACATCGCGAAGTAGCGCTTGCGCCCAAAAATCGACTGCAACCACGGCGTCAGCGGAATGACGATCACGTTGGCGATGATGTAGGCGGTCACGAACCAGGCGCCCTGATCGGTCGAGGCGCCGAGGGCGCCGTCGATCGAGGGAAGCGCGACGTTGACGATCGTCGTGTCAGCGAGTTGCATCAGCGCCGCGAGCATCACGGCAGCAACAACAAACACACGGCGAGCGCCGTATTCGACGACGGAATTCACGAGGGGTTCCTTTGTGGGGTGGCGGGTTAGGCGGTCGCGAGTGCCGGCTGCATCAGCAGCAGATCGGCGTTTTCATCGGCGATCTGGCGGAAGACGCGCCAAGCGGCACGCTCCCGTTCGCCCAGGCCGAGCAGTTCTTCAACCGTCTGGCCGTGGGTCGCGATATTGGAGGCGGCATAGATGAACCGGGCCCAGGCTGCTTGGTCACCGAGCGAGAGGGCCTGCCGGTAGGCGGCCGTCACTTCGGTTGCTTGCTCCCGGAATGAAGCTGAAAGGTCGGCCAAAACCGCCGCATGGGTGCGGATCGTGTTGAAGGACCGCCGGGTGTCTTGGGTGGCACTAGACGGTTCCCGTTCGTCTATAGTAAAATACATCTTGTACTATATATAGTACAAAGGATGTTTTACTGTCAACCTGATGTCGCAAGAAATTATCGAAGCCACCCCGACCCCTCGCACGCACTGGTATCCCGATCGTGAGGACATCACTATTTACGGGATCCTTGCCGCATTGAGCGATCCCACCCGGCTCGCGATCGTGTGTCAATTGGCCGAGCACGAGGAGAAGTGTCCGTTCGATTTCCTCGACATCACCTCAAAGCAAAACCTCACGCATCACTTTAAAGTTCTGCGTGAGGCCGGCGTGATTATGGCGCGCTATGAGGGACGCCAGAAATTCATTTGGCTGCGCCGCGACTTGATCGACGACATGTTCCCCGGGCTGCTCGACGGCGTACTCAACGCCGTCGAGAAACCCTAACCGCTTGAACTAGACCGTCGCCGGGACCTTGTTGGGCGAAGCGCTGAACGTAAGCTCGCCCGTGATGTCGTTGAAGCCCACGTTCACCGTATCGCCGTCGTTGATCTCGCCCGCGAGAATCTTGCGGCCGAGCGGCGTCTCCAGCTCCTTCTGAATCGTTCGCTTGAGCGGGCGCGCGCCGTAGGTCGGATCGTATCCGGCCTTGACCACGTGACGTTTCGCGGCGTCGTCGAGCACCAGCGTGATGCGACGTTCGTGCAACCGTGCGCGCAAGCGCGCGAGCTGGATGTCGACGATTTTCATCAGCTCTTCTTCGGAGAGCGAGTGGAAGACGATGATCTCGTCGACACGGTTGAGGAACTCCGGACGGAAATGCGCCCGTAACTCCTCCATCACGGTCGCGCGCATCAATGCCTCTTCCGCGCCGCCGATTGCACCCTTGTAATCGAGGATACGATGGCTGCCGATGTTCGAGGTCATGATGACGATCGTGTTACGGAAGTCGACCGTGTGGCCCTGACCGTCGGTCAGACGCCCTTCATCGAGAATCTGGAGGAAGACGTTGAACACGTCGGGGTGCGCCTTCTCGATCTCGTCGAAGAGCACAACGCAGTAGGGACGCCGTCGCACCGCTTCGGTGAGTTGCCCGCCCTCGTCGTAACCGACGTATCCCGGCGGTGCGCCGAGCATGCGCGCGACGCTGTGCTTCTCGCCGTACTCCGACATGTCAATGCGCACGAGCGCGCGTTCATCGTCGAAGAGATAGTCCGCGAGCGCGCGAGCGAGCTCGGTCTTGCCGACACCGGTCGGGCCCAAGAAGATGAACGACCCGATCGGACGATTCGGATCCGCCAGGCCCGAACGCGAACGCAAGACCGCCTCGGCCACCGCGGTGACGGCTTCATCCTGTCCAATCACGCGTTTGTGCAACTCGTCGTCGAGATGCAACAATTTCTGCCGCTCGCCTTCGAGCAGCTTGGAGACCGGAATCCCGGTCCAGCGCGCGATCACCTCGGCGATGTCTTCTTCGTCGACTTCTTCCTTCGACAAGCGGCCGCCGTCGGCGCTGCGTAGACGTATCTCCTCTGCCGCGAGCTCTTTTTCGAGCGCCGGAAGGCGTCCGTACTTCAGCTCTGCGACGCGGTTGAGATCGTATTGGCGCTCCGCTTGTTCGATCTGCACCTTTGCATCGGTGATCTGTTCGCGCAGTTCGCGCAGCCGCACCGCGGCATGCTTTTCCGCGTCCCACTGCGTGCGCAGCTTGACCTGCGACTCGCGGAGCTGGGCAAGTTCGCGTTCGAGTACGTCGAGGCGCGCGCGGCTCTGCGCATCGTTTTCCTTGCGCAACGCTTCGCGCTCGATCTCGAGCTGCATCACGCGCCGCGAGACTTCATCGAGTTCTTGCGGCATCGAGTCGATCTCGGTGCGCAGCTTCGCCGCGGCCTCATCGACCAAATCGATCGCCTTGTCGGGCAAGAAACGATCGGAGATGTAGCGATTGCTCATCGTTGCCGCCGCAACCAGCGCGGCGTCCTTGATGCGTACGCCGTGGTGCGTCTCGTACTTCTCGCGCAGACCGCGCAGAATCGAGATCGTATCCTCGACACTCGGCTGGTCGACCAGCACCGGCGCAAAGCGCCGTTCGAGCGCCGCGTCTTTTTCAATATACTTGCGGTA
Organism: Vulcanimicrobiota bacterium; assembly: GCA_963703325.1. Taxonomy (GTDB): domain Bacteria; phylum Vulcanimicrobiota; class Vulcanimicrobiia; order Vulcanimicrobiales; family Vulcanimicrobiaceae; genus Aquilonibacter. Next base: position 799,616 of record OY969805.1, read on the forward strand.
CTCATCCAGCGTGGTCGCGCCGATTAAGTGCAGTTCACCGCGTGCAAGCATCGGCTTGAGCAGGTTGCCGGCGTCCATGGCGCCCTCGGCTTTCCCCGCGCCCACGACGGTGTGCAGCTCATCGACGAATAGAATAATGGTGCCCTCGGAATTGGCTACGTCTTTGAGCACAGCTTTGAGGCGCTCTTCGAACTCGCCGCGATACTTCGCGCCGGCAATGAGCGCGCCCATGTCGAGTGAGACGATACGCCGATTCTTCAATCCTTCGGGCACGTCGCCGCGCACGATACGCTGCGCCAGGCCTTCAACGATGGCGGTCTTGCCCACGCCGGGATCGCCGATGAGCACCGGGTTGTTTTTCGTACGGCGCGAGAGCACTTGGACGATGCGGCGTATCTCGTCGTCGCGACCGATGACGGGATCGAGTTTGCCGCGTTCGGCTTCGAGCGTGAGATCACGCCCGTAGCGCTCGAGCGACTTGTACGTCCCTTCGGGATCTTTGGACGTCACGCGTTGATTGCCGCGTACGTCGCGCAGCGCGGCCAGGAGTTTGTCTTTGGTCAGACCGGCGTCGCGAAAGAGTTTGCCCACGGCGCCGCTGGCTTGCGACATGGCGAGCAGCACGTGCTCGACCGAGACGTAGTCGTCTTGCAGCGCGTTCGCTTCGCTTTCGGCCGCAGTCATGATGCGCGTAAGTTCGGGGGAAATCGTTACCTGCGCCGAGTCGGCATTGGGACCGGAGTGGCGCGGCAAGTGCGCGATCGCTTCATCGACCTTGCGGCGGAACGTTTTGACGTCGACACCGGCTTTGGCCAAAATGTCGGGCGCGATACCGCGCTCCTGGTCGAGCAATGCAGCCAGCAGGTGCTCGGGTGTGGTTTGGGTGTTGTGTTCGTGCAGCGCAAGCGTATAGGCCTCATTGAGGCCGTCCGCAACGCGCTCGGTCATCTTGTCAACATTCATGGTTCTCTCGTTTCAACCGCCTCCTGAGCCATGGGGTTGCAGGATCGACCTTCCAACCCGACCGGTCATCCTCCGGCAAGGAGTAGGCTCTCCCCGCAGCTATTGTATCTCCACGTATGAAGATCGCAGCGGGGGCGGTGCGCGCTTTTTATCTCTTTGACGTCGCCGACACGATCGATCTTGGGGCGCTCCGGACCGTCGAGGGCGAAGGCGTCGCCCCGGCCGACATCCCGCTACGCGCGCATCAGACCACCTCCTACCTCCAGTTCCCCGTTCCGCCGCTGGTGGCGCGCCTCCCCGACGGCAAACTCGACGGACTCACCTACACGCTGCGGGCCAAGTTCTTCGACTATGGCGTCATCTCGCTACGCTACAGCTTTCCACTCAGCGGCGCGTGGGAAGAATTGGCGAGCGCGGGTACACGGATTCGACGCAACGACGAACTGCTCGCCCACGCCAGGCAAACTGTCGCCCGCATCTGCGACGAGCTGAGCGATGCGCTCGACGATCGGCATGCGCCGCTGATCGAGGATTACCTCATCATCGACATCGATCGCTTCGAGCCGCGCATCGAAGCCGAACAGTTGCTGCACGATCACTCCGAGGCGCTGGCCAAGATCTTGCTCGGCGAGTCGAGCTCGCTGTCGCAAGGCGAGATCGAGGAATCTCTGCGCACGCGCTTTTCTTATTACACGGACGACCTGACGGTGGTGCAGTGGGATACGGCATTCGTCTACGACCGCCGCGAATCGAGCGATGCGATCCAAGACATCCTCGAATTTGCCAATTCCCAATTGCTCGAGCTGCGCACCTACGACACCTTGCTCGATCGCGAACTCGATACGATCTACGCGACCCAGCCGGGACAGCGTTCGCGCTCGTTCTTTGGCCGGCGCGAAGCCGACCTCGCCGCCAACGTCCGATACCTCATCGTTGACGTGCTGGAATTGATCGATCGCTCGAGCAATGCGCTCAAAGTCGTCGGCGACGCCTACTACGCGCGCATCTATCGCGCCGCCGCTGCTCGCTTGGGGCTAGCCGATTGGCAGCGCCAGATCGACAGCAAACTGTCGAGCGTTCGCGATCTCTATCAGTTCTTTATCGATCAAGCGCGCGGACGCCGCGACGAATTCCTCGAGGTGGTGGTGATCTTATTGATCGCCATCGAAGTCGTGATCGGAATCGTCACGCTCGTGCGGCACTAGTTAGCCGGCCGCCGTCATGAAGTGGTCGATTTCGTCGATGTGCACGCGCTTCTTCGCATCGTCGATGAACGACGCTTCAAACGAGTTCTTGGCGAGCGCGATCACGTCGCTATCGGCGAGGCCGAGCGCGGCAACGACACCCGCGAAATTGTCGGCGACGTAGCCGCCGAAATAGGCCGGGTCGTCGGAATTGACGGTGGCGAGCAAGCCGGCATCCAGCATCCGCTTGAGTGGGTGATGCGCCAAATCCGCAACCACGTGCAGCTTCACATTCGAGAACGGGCAGACGGTTAGCGGAATGCGCTGGCGGCGCAGGCGTTCGACCAGCTGCGGATCTTCGAGGCTGCGGACGCCGTGATCGATGCGCGATGCGTGGAGCAGATCGAGCGCCTCCCAGACGTATTCGGGCGGACCTTCTTCGCCCGCGTGCGCGACGGTCAAGAAACCTTCGGCTCGCGCACGATCGAACACCGCCGCAAATTTCGAGGGCGGATTGCCGACTTCGGCCGAATCGAGCCCGATCGCGACGATGCGATTACGGTAAGGAATCGCGACCTCGAGCGTAGCCATGGCCGAATCCGCCGACAGATCGCGGAGGAAACACAAGATGAGATGCGCGCTGATGCGCAGACGCTCGCGGGCCGCTTCGAGCGCGCCGGTCAGTCCCGCCACAACCGTAGCAAACGGAACACCGCGATCGGTGTGAGCCTGCGGGTCGAAAAAGATCTCGGCGTGGCGCACGCCTTGTGCCGCCGCGCGCTCGAGATAGGCCGTGGCTAAGTCGTGATAATCGCGCTCGGTACGCAAGACCCGCATGCCGGCATAGTACACGTTGAGAAATGACTGCAGGTCGGTAAAATTGTACGCAGCCCGCAACGCGTCGACGGAAGCGTATCCGGGATCGATCCCGTTTCGCTCGGCGATCGCGAAAATGAGTTCGGGCTCGAACGTACCCTCGATGTGCACATGGAGCTCGGCTTTGGGAAGTTGCCTAAGGTCGATCACTCGCGCGAAGTTATACAGATGGACCGTGCGCGCCTTTTCGCACGCGCAACATGCGATCGTCACCGCTACGCACCGTAATTCCTCGACTATCGAACCACTCGAGCAGCGGCACCGCGTACTTGCGTGAGGTGCCAAGAAGATCGCGGAACTCGGCCATCGTCATCTTGCCGTGCTGCGTGATGAATGCATCGATTCGTTCGTGCGCGCGTTCAATCTGCGCGCTGCGATAGAGCGCATCACCGACTTTGACCAGCACACCCCGAGCGAGCAGCGTTTCGAGGGCCCGAGCGATACCGGGAATCGTCGACGATTTCACCACCGCTGCCACGTCGCTGAATGCGACCGGAAGAAAGGGCGTCGCGGCATCGAACGGCACGTACTCTTCGAAGAAGCTGCGCTGCTCATTCGAGAGCTTGGGCTGATGTTCGGTGGTGGCGTAGTACCCCTGGCGTGAAGCGATGCGGCCTTCGTCAGCGAGCGCCGTCAGAAGACGTATCAGCAGCGGCTCCGCGATGCCGAGAGCACGCGCGAGCATGAACGAGGTAGCCCCCATCGCCCACGGCTGCGCTTCGTGCATTGCCGCCAGCTCGTTTGCCACACGTGTGCCGAGATCGGCAAATGCACTCGCGTCAACGTACGCGACCGGACGCGCAAGCGCGACCGCGTCGCCGCGTTCGATCAGTGCTTCGAGCGCCGCTTGCGCAACGTCGGGGCGCAGGTTGGCCGCGTAAGCGATCTCGCCCGTCTCCTGTGGCTCGAGGCCGGTTCGCTCGAGCACGGCCGCGATCGCTCCATGCGCGTCGGCGCGTGGGGACGCAAGCTCGCGTTGGCTCTCGAAGCCCTCGATTTCGCCGCCGCCTAAGAGCGTTTTTGGCGAGACGCGACGCACGACAAATCGCACCCCGGGAAACGCCAGCACCGGCTCGCGCAAGAACAGCGTCGCATGCGTCTCGTAAGCATCGGCCGGCGCTGCGTCGAAGACGAGCGTGCCCAATACCTCGGCTGAACCGATGTGAGCGCGCACGTGGGTGCGCCGGCGCAGCAATGGAAGTGCTTCCCGAAGCGGGGTGAAACGCACCGCGAATTGGGCTCGCGCGGTAAGCGACGGATCGGCGATGACCGCGCCGCGCTGCAACGATGCGCGATCGATGCCCGGCAGATTGAGCGCCACGCGAGCGCCGCCGGTGGCAGCATCGCGCGCGGTGCCGAAGACGTGTAGGCTGCGCACGCGCGCACGTTCGCCGAGCGGCGCGACCGCGAGCGTGTCGCCAGCGCCGATGCGCCCCTGCATCAGCGTGCCGGTCACGATCGTCCCACGTCCGGGCAGCGCAAAGACGCGATCGACGGGAAGATAGACGGGCGCATCCGGATCGCGCGGCGGCAACGCGGCGAGCGTATCGTGCAGCGCGCGTCGTAGAACATCGAGACCAAAGCCGGTGACACTCGAGACAGACAGGAACGGGCCGCGGCCCGCGATCGTGTCGCGCAGCTCGCTACGTATGCGCTCCAAGGCGCGCCCGAATTCCTCCGACGTGAGGAGATCGCTTTTGGTGAGCGCCACGATCGTGCGCTTGACGTTGAGAAACTGCAAAATCTGGAGGTGCTCGAGCGTCTGCGGCATCACGCCGTCGTCGGCCGCAATCACCAAAAGCAGCAGTTCCATGCCGGCGGCGCCGGCGAGCATGTTGTGCAGAAAGCGCTCGTGACCCGGCACATCGACGATACCGGCCTCAACGCCGTCGTCGAAATGTAGATGCGCAAAGCCCAAATCGAGCGTCATGCCGCGCGTTTGCTCTTCGAGCCAACGGTCCGGATTAGTTCCGGTCAGCGCGAGGACGAGCGATGATTTTCCGTGGTCGACGTGACCCGCTGTTCCGATGATATGCATGTTACGGCGGGGGCGCCAGCGTGCGCAAACGGCTCTTGCGATAGCCGTAGATCGCATAGATCGCAAGTCCGATGACGAACCAGACGCCAAAGCGAATCCATGTCGGCAGCGACAATCCGGTGATGAGGAATAGGCACGACGCCGCGCCCGCAATCGTGAAGAGCCACACCAGAGGCGCACGGAACGGACGTTGCGCGTGCGGTTGCACGACACGCAGCACCAACACGCCGGCGCACACGATTGCGAACGCCGAGAGCGTCCCGATGTTGACGAAGTCGAGGAGGTCGGAGAGCGGGAGCAAGGCGGCGAGCACGGCGACGACTCCACCGGTAATCATCGTCATCATCGCCGGAGTACGAAAACGCGGATGAATTCTCGCTACCCCTGGCGGCAACATGCGATCGCGAGCCATCACGTAGAAGATGCGAATCTGTCCCAGGAGCGAGGTCACCATGACGGTCGTGTTCCCGGCGACACCGCCGAGCGCGACGATCCAAAAGATGAGCGGACTGCGCGTCGCAGCTTGCGCCGCATCGAGCATCGCCGCACCTTCGCTGAGTTTCTGATATGGCATTACACCGACCGTGCAGAAGGCGAGCGCGACGTAGAGCAGTGCGCCGATGACGAGCGCCAGGAGGATGCCGATGGGCACGTGACGCACCGGATCGCGCGCTTCTTCTGAGGCCACGGTCACCGTGTCGAAGCCGATGTAAGCATAGAACACCAGCGCCGTACTTGCCACGATGCCATGAAAGCCCTGCGGCGCAAACGGATGCAAGTACGTGCCTTTGACCGCATGGATCGTCGCCGCGATAAAGACGATCATGGTAAAGATCTGAAAGACGACCAACACACCGTTGACGTTTGCCGATTCGCGAATACCGATGGCTACCAGCAGCGTTATCGCGAGTACGATGAGCGCCGCGATAACGTCGATCTGCCCGCTCGCTATCGCGCCGGTCTGCAGCCAGACCGGAAGCGTAATGCCGATCTCACCTAAGACTTGTTGTGCATAGGCCGACCACGACGATGCGGTCGGCGCGACCGATAAGCCGTATTCGAGAATCAAGTCCCAACCGATCACCCACGCCACTACTTCGCCGAGCGTTGCATAAGCATAGGTGTACGCGCTTCCGGCGACCGGCACCATCGACGCGAACTCCGCATAGCACAAGGCGACACACAAACTCACGAAGCCGGAGAGCACGTAGGCGAGGATGACGCCGGGGCCGGCTGCATGCGCGCCCGCACCGAGCGTGGGGAAGATACCGCCGAGCATGGTGCCGAGGCCGATCGCGGTAAGTGCCGACCAGCCGAGCGTGCGGCGCAGCGACGGGCCCTCTGTCTCGCGTGATGTCCACGCGAGCGGCTGCCGCGCAAAGATCCCTTTCACGGCCAGAGCCATTCCGCTTTGCTGACGAGTAGCCCCGCCAACAATTTGCACGACCGTTTGCCTCTATTAGATACGATGCTGATCGCACATATATTGGCGGCCGCCCTGTGGACATGCTCGGTGCCGCTTTTGCCGGACTACAAGCCGAAAACGAATGCTACGGATGTGGGAGAGGGCGTGACGTACCTCTACGTCGGCGACCGGCACCTGCGCGCCGACTACGGCGCCGATGCGGCGTTCACCACGCCGCTCGATGGTCGCCGCGGCTGGTACGATAGCGCGATTCACTTTGGGCCATTGCGCAACGAAGATGTGTTCGCGCAGGTCGAGATCAGCCGCTGGGCGCGCTTCGACTATCGTCCGCACGTTGCCATCGCCTGGGCGCTCCCGCACAGCACGGCTGTCGAATACCGGGATACGAACCTGTTTATTGACGATGGGCGCCCACATCGGCTCGGTGTCTACGTTCGCGCCGGGTCGCTGCGCCTGCTCGTCGACAATCGAACGATTTGCTCGGCGGCCGCCTCGCTCTTCGTCAAACCGTCTGAACGCAAATACTTTCAAGTGCGCACGGAGACAAGCACGCCCGGAAGCAATAGCCGCGCCACTGTTACGCACCTGCGGCTGAAACGCGATGCCGATCCCACGCCGATCGCGTTTTCCAGCCACTGCATCCTGCATCGCAACGGAATTTTCTGGGAAGAGCAACGTACCGGGACATTTGTGGCGCGCGGCGCGTTTTATCCGAACGAATCGACGTTCTTCACCGGCGTAACGCCCGATTCGCGCTGTAAGGCCTAGCCCAAAAGGATTAGTGGTGAAAGAGGATCGCCAGCATTGTCGTGATCCAAGTGCCGAAGATCGAACCGACGAGCCATAAGAATTGCTGCTGCATGCGGTTCTCGATCTGCCCGAAGCGCATGTCGACCTGAGCGAAACGCCCGTCGATCTGAGCAAAGCGGGTATCGATCTGCGCGAAGCGCCCGTCGATCTGCGCGAAGCGCGCATCGATCGAATTCAAACGGTCCGCAACTTGAGCGTAGGCCCCCTCGAGGCGCGCCAAGCCGGCTTCCCAGGGCTGGGCGGTCATGCAGTCTCCTTCATCGGCAGTATAGCATGACACTGCGCCGCGCCGTCTTGACGTCTAGGGGGTCGAACCGAAGCTTGCGATTGCGGCTCCAAGCGCGCCGTCATGTTCGGGCGCGACCGTGCGAAGATCGAGCAGCACGCGCCCCTGTTCGATACGTGCCACGATCGGCGGCTCCGCTCTGCGCAAATGCGCCGCAAGTTCGTCGGGCTGCGCCGATTCGAGAGCGAGCCCAACCGACGGAATGCGTGCTTGCGGCAGCGAGCCGCCGCCCACCCGCCCTTCGAGCTCGACGACGGTCGCGCCCGGTATGGCCGCGGCGCTACGTGATGCGCGCGCGCGAAGATCGTCGCACGTCGTGGCTAGCATACGGAAGAACGGTATCTGCTCGCGCGACGACGCGTCGGCATAACAACGCAACGTCGCGGCGAGCAACGCGAGCGTTACCTTATCGACGCGCAACGCGCGCAGCAGCGGATTCGAGCGTAGGCGCGCGATATGCGCCCGGGAGCCGACGATGATGCCTGCCTGCGGACCACCGAGCAATTTGTCGCCCGAGAAGGCGACCAGCGAGATCCCATCGGCGATTGCGTCTTGCACCGTACGTTCGTGCGGCAAGCCGTATTCACGCAGATCGACGAGCGCGCCGCTTCCAAGATCTTCCACCACCGCGACGCCGACGCGCCGCCCCAAGGCCGCAAGATTCAACGGTTCGACGTCGTCGACGAATCCCTCGATTGCGTAGTTCGACTGATGCGAGCGCATCAAGAGCGCGGTGCGGGAAGACAGCGCGCGTTCATAATCGCGAAGGTAGACTTTATTCGTCGTCCCAACTTCAACCAGCCGGGCGCCGCTGCGCGCCAGCACTTCGGGCAGCCGGAAGCCGCCGCCGATCTCGATGAGCTGATTGCGCGCGAGCACGACTTCGCCGTCGCGTGCAAACGTATCGAGGATGAGTAAAATCGCAGCCGCGCAGTTGTTGACCACCAGCGCATCCTGCGCGCCGGTGAAGCGGCGCAGAAGATCGCTTGCGTGATCGTAGCGCGAGCCGCGCTCGCCGTCGCGCAGATCGTACTCGAGATTCGAATACCCTTGTGCGACCGCGCGCGCGTCGTCAAACGCCGCCGGCGCAATCGGTGCGCGTCCGAGATTGGTGTGCAACAGCGTGCCGGTCGCGTTGATAACCCCGCGCAAGCCGGTTGCTGCGCGCGCCTGTGCGCGTGTCACCAATCGCTGCACAATCACCTCGAACGGGGGCACGGCCTCCGCCGCGCGCACGCGGTCGAGTTCAATGCCGATCAGCTCGCGTAATGCATCGCGCCCCACGAGTGACTCGTAGGGCGCAACGGACGGGTCTTCGAGCAACCGGTTCATCGCCGGAACGGCGCGACGGCTGCTCACGGTTGTTGCTACGCTACGTGCTTAGCGAGCATACCCGATATGACGTTTTCCGGAACGTACCCGACGATCCGGTCCACCGGTTGGCCGTCCTTGAACAGGATCAGGCACGGAATGCCGGAGACCTGATACTGGCCGGCGATGCTCGGGTTGTCGTCGGTGTTCAGCTTGACGAATTTCGCCTTGCCGCCATTGGCTGCCGCGACTTTCTCGACCACCGGCGAAAGCATCTTGCACGGGCCGCACCATGGGGCCCAAAAGTCGACGAGCACCGGCTGCTTGCTGCCGAGGACCTCGTCTTGGAAATTCGTCTGACCGACGTCTGCTAAAGCGCTCATAGGATGTAGATTCTTGCCTCCGGGGATATCAACCCTTGGCCCGTGCTCCAAGGTTGCGCCGCGCCGCCCCGAATCACCCGGCCCATGGCAACCGAGAAAAACGGCTTGGTCCCGGACGTATTCGAACGCGCCGCATTCGTCCGCACGATGGCGATCGAACTCGTGGATTACGGCGATGGCTGGTGCGAGACCAGGCAGCGCGTGCTTCCCGAACACCGCCAGCAGCACGGCTTCGCGCACGCCGGCGTCGTCATGACGATCGCCGATCACACCTGCGGCGGCGCTGCGACCTCGGTCGTTCGCAACGACCAAGACGTTATCACCGTTGAGAACAAGACATCGTTCATGCGCCCCGCCGCGGGCGACGTACTGCATTCGCGCGCGACCGTGCTGCGCGCCGGCAAATCACTGATTTTCGTCGAAGCCGAGGTCACAGTGGAACGCGGGGACGAGCGCGTGCTCGTCTCGAAAACCTCGAGCACGCTCGCGGTCATCCCGCGAGCGCGCTGACAAGTTACTCGATTTCGGTAGCCTCGCCGACGATGTCGGTCACTTGCTCGGCTTGTTTGCCGAGATTCGTGATTGCGATCACTTCGTCGCCTTCGCCCAGACGCTGCAAGCGCACGCCCTTGGTGGAGCGCCCGGCCTTGCGGATCTCCTTGACGTTGAGACGAATGACCTGATTGCCGCTGGTGATCATCAAAATCTGATCGTCAGGTGCGACCATGATCTGATCGAGGACTTGGCCGATGTCCTCGCGCTCGCGCGCGAAGGCCTTGACGCCCTTGCCGCCGCGTGAGGTGTGACGGTAATCCTCGATCGGCGTGCGTTTACCGAACGCTTGTGACGTCACGAGCAAGACTTCTTTGCGTTCGTCTTCGATGACGTCCATCGCGACAATCGTGTCGCCTTCGTCGAGCGTCATCGCCTTGACGCCGCGCGCGTTGCGGCCCATCGGCCGCACGTCCTTCTCGTTGAAGTGCACGGCCATGCCCGCCGACGAAGCGAGGATGATGTCGCGTGTTCCATCCGAGAGATCGACAGACAAGAGCTCGTCGCCGTCGTCGAGGTTGATCGCGTTGAGGCCGTTGCGGCGCACGTTCGCGAATTCGGAGAGCGGCGTCTTCTTGATCACGCCCTTGTGCGTTACCATCACCATGTACCGGCCTTCCGCGAACTCGTGGATCGGGAAAACGGCGGTTACCTCTTCGCCCGGCGGCAGCGTGAGCAAATTGACCAATGCCGTGCCGCGCGCGGTGCGCGTGGTATCCGGAATCTCGTAGCCACGCAAACGATAGACGCGACCCTTATTGGTGAAGAAGAGCACGTGATCGTGCGTCTTGGTCACGAAGAAGTTGCGCACCACGTCCTCGCGCTTGAGGTTCGCGATGCCGGTGACGCCGCGTCCGCCGCGGTTCTGGGTGCGGAACGTGTCGATCCCAACGCGCTTGATGTAGCCGCCGACCGTGTAGGTGACGACGACGTCGACGTTGGGGATGAGCTGCTCCATCGAGATCTCGTCCTCGGCGGGCTGCACGTCGGTGCGCCGCTCGTCGCCGTACTTCTTCTTGATCTCGAGCGTTTCGCTCTTGACGATCTGCGCGATCCGGCGCTCGCTGCGCAGAATGTCTTGCAACTCGGCAATCGTTTTGATCAGTTCGGTGTACTCGTCTTCGATCTTCTGGCGTTCGAGGCCAACGAGCGCGCGCAGACGCATATCGACAATCGCTTGGGCCTGAATCTCGGAGAGACCGAACTGCGCCGACAGCTTGGTCTTCGCTTCGTCGGTCGTCTGGCTGCCGCGTACAATCTCGATGACCTTATCGATGTTGTCGAGCGCAATGCGATAGCCTTCGAGCAGGTGCGCACGCTCCTCGGCTTTGCGCAAATCGTAGCGCGTGCGCCGCGTGATGACGTCTTTGCGGTGCGTGATGAAGTGCTCGAGCAGCTGCTTGAGATTGAGCACCTGCGGTTCGAGCGCGACCGTTCCATCGGCGCGGTGTTCGCCCACCGGCACGAGCGCCAGCATATTGAAGCCGAAGCTCGACTGCAGCGGGGTGTGCTTGAAGAGCTGATTGAGGACGACTTTGGGCGTCGCGCTCTTCTGCAGCTCGACGACCACTTTCATCCCCTTGCGATTCGAAAGGTCGTCGAGGCGCGCGATACCCTGAATGCGCTTTTCCGTGTGCGCTTCGGCGATTGCCTCCACGATGCGGCTCTTGTAGACCTGATACGGAATTTCCGTAATCACGATCTTGTGACGGCCCTTCTCCTCGATGATCTCGGCCTTGCCGCGCATCGTGATCGAACCGCGCCCGGTGCGATAGGCTTCGCGAATGGCTTCGTGTCCGAGAATCGTGCCGCCGGTTGGAAAGTCCGGGCCCTTGACGATCGCGGCGAGATCGTCGTCACTCGCGTTGGAGTCATCGACCAAGAGCGCAATCGCGTCGGCAATTTCGTTGAGATTGTGCGGCGGAATGTTGGTTGCCATGCCGACGGCGATGCCGCTCGAGCCGTTGAGCAAGAGCTGCGGCAGTCTGCCCGGCAGCACGCTCGGCTCGGTTCCTTGGTTATCGAAGTTAGGAACGAACGGAACCGTCTCTTTTTCGATGTCGGCGAGCGCTTCGAGCGCTAACCGCGCCAGGCGTGCTTCCGTGTAGCGGTAAGCCGCCGGTGAATCCGGATCGATCGAGCCGAAGTTGCCGTGCCCGTCAACCAGCGGATAGCGCAGCGTGAAATCTTGCGCCATGCGCACGAGGGCGTCGTAGACCGAGCTGTCTCCGTGCGGGTGATAGCTCTTGAGCACCTCGCCGATGATACCGGCGCACTTGCGGTGCTGCTTGGTCGGGTCGAAACCCATGTCGCGCATTGCGAAGAGGATGCGTCGCTGCACCGGCTTGAGGCCGTCGCGGACGTCGGGCAGCGCGCGCGAGGCGATGACCGACATGGCATACGAGAGATAGCTCTCCCGCATTTCATCTTCGACGTTAACGTGTTGAATGATATCGTTGTGCATTTAAATTAAAAAAGCGCCGACCACGCGGCGTAGGACCCCTTCCTTCTCTGACAGGAATCTTCTTTAATATATTCGCGTTCTACGGTGGGTCTTCCCACACCGGGATGCCCTCGTCGTCGACCGCTTCGACGGCCAAGTCGTCGAAGGAAATCGCCCCGGCCGGCAGCGGCGACGGCGCGGGTTCGGCGGCAAACGCGTCGGCTTCGCTAAACGCCGAGGCCTCGGCGGCGAAGGCCAAATCTACGTCGCCTTCGGGGGCATCGAAATTCACCGCAGGCCGGGGCCTCCCCGGTGCCCGCGCAGGCGAATCGGCGGGTGCCGCGGGCGGCTCGGGGGTGCGCAGCGATTGCACGCTTGTGCCGATGCGCGCTTTGGCAGCCTTGGCCGCGGTTGCAATCAACGCTAAATGATCTTGGACGGACTGCTGCAGCTCCGCTTCGAAATCGCCGCTCGACATGCCCGATAGCTTCGCCGCATGGGCGCGACAGACTTTCCCGACACAAACCGCCTTCGAATCCTTTGCGGCGGAGTTTTCTCGCGTGCTGCAGCCGGGCGACGTCGTCGCGCTTTCGGGCGAACTCGGCTCGGGCAAAACGACCTTCGTTCGCGCCGCGGTGCGCGCGCGTCACGGCGAGGATCAGACCACGAGCCCGACGTTTACGTTTTGGCACCGCTACGCCGGGGATCCCCCGATCGATCATCTCGATCTCTATCGCGTGGACGATCCGGCCGAGCTGCATGAATTGGGGCTCGAGGAAGCGTTCGACGGACGCTCCATCGCCTTTATTGAGTGGTGGACGCACGCGCCGTCACTCGTACCGCGGCGGCGGTTTGAGGTGACGATTGCCGGCGCGGGCGATCAGCCGCGCATCATCGAGGTCCGGCCGCCCGCGTGATCGTGCTTGGAATGGACGGTGCCCTTGGCGGATTCTCGGTCGCAATTGCACGCGACGGAGCGATCGTAACCGAGCGCGCGCTGGTGGGCAACGTTGCCCTCGAGTCGGGGCTCGGCGCGCTCGCGGCGTTGCTGCGCGAGGCGAGGTTGGAGCCAACCGCGCTCGACCGGTTGGCGGTCGGCGTCGGACCCGGTGGATTTACCGGTCTGCGCATCACGATTGCCTATGCGAAGTCGCTGGCGCAGGCATGGCAGCGTCCGCTCGTGCCGGTGTCTTCGTTCGATGCACTCGAGCTCGGGCGCGATTTGCCGCGCGTTCTCACGGTGGTGGTCGGTCGAAGCGGTGTCATCTCGGCGCGATACCGCAGCGCGGGGGCAAGCAAGCGCACGTCGGGCCGGATCGACGACGTGCTGCGCGAGGTCCTGCTCGACCTCGAGCCCGGCGAACTAGATGTCGTCGGCGCCCCAGAGGACGTGTCCTGCGCCCTCGCCGAAGGCGGGTGGACTGTGAATGCACTCACGCCGCTCGTGACGCCGCCGGCCGCAGCCATTGCGCTGTTGGGCATTGGCGCGCGTCCTGCCGCAAGTGCCCATGAAGTGCGCGCCGATTATGGCGAGCTGCCTGCGGCGAAAGTTCCGCGCTTTTCACCCGCGCCGCGCGACGCATGAAAGCCGAACTTTCGCACGTTTCATCCGAGCGGCCTGAACCGCTCGACATCGCGCCGATGGTCCACGCCGATATCACCGACGTGCTAACAATCGAGCGCTCGTCGTTCGTCACAACCTGGCCGGCTGACGCCTTTTACAACGAATTGCACACCAACAAACTCGCGCACTATTATGTCGGCCGCGTGGGCGGCAAGGTCGTCGGCTACGGCGGCATCTGGGTCATCTTCGAGGATTCACATATCACGACCATTGCGGTCGATCCGTCGATGCGCGGCCGGCGTTACGGCGAAACACTCTTGCTCTATCTCTTAGATCAGGCGATTGAACGCGGCGCTTCGTGGATGACGCTCGAGGTACGCGAGAGCAATGTCAGCGCGCAACAGCTCTACCGGAAGTATGGCTTCACTACGGTTACGACACGCAAGGGGTATTACAGCGACAACAACGAGAACGCACTCGTGATGTGGGCCGGTAATCTCCGGGGTGACCTCTTTCGCGCACGCCTCGAAGCGCTGCGCGCGCGTTTGGCATAACCGTTGATAGCATCACTCGAAGGCATGTACTTGGGCGAGCCGCTCCCGACCGCGACCGCAGCTATGGGTAAACCGCAGGCCGTTATCTTCCGCGAGATGCCCGGATATCAGTGGCGCCAATCCTCGGGCCTCGTGATTACCGTTCTCACTGGAGCGAATGGCGGCATCACGCTTATCGACGAAACCGCCGCTCCACCCGATCAGCCGCTTGGATTAGCCACGGAAGATTCGCGTGAGATCGGCTACACCTTCAATCAGAGCAGTCACACAGGCCTAGCCCTAGAAGCTCCCTCAACACTTTGCAAAGGAACCTTCGGGGCCGATTGCTGGGAATATCACTACGACAACGATCTCATGATGCGCTTTGATTTTGCGGCAAACGGCACTGCCGACGGTAGTCTGCGCGAGGTTACGCTGGCGAACGAATCGCTTTTGCAGAAGCTTCACCTCGATCCGTGAGCTACGCCGAGCTCACGCGCGCAGTGCGTGCCCACCTGGATCAGGATCATCGCTATCGACATTGCGTCCGGGTTGCTCGCAGCGCCGACGTTCTCGCGCAGATTCACGGTGTCGATCCGCGCAAAGCGCGTTTGGCGGCGCTGCTTCACGATCTCGCCCGTCTGTATTCGGGCGAACGGCTCATCGACGAATGCGAGCGGCGCGGCTTGCCGATCGGCGAGTTCGAACGGCGCAATCCGGTCGTGCTCCACGCGCCGCTGGGTGCCGCTCTTGCTCGCGAACAGTTCGGCGTCGATGACCCCGAGGTACTTTCGGCGATCGCCAAACACACGCTCGGCGACGAAGCGATGTCGCCGCTCGACTGTATCGTGTACCTTGCCGACGCCCTCGAACCTGGCCGCGATTTTGCCAATCGCCGCTCCATTTGGGACCTCGCGCGCGTTGATTTGCGTGCGGCAATGTCGGCAGCCGTCGTCGATAACTTTCTGTATCTCGCGTCGCTGGCTCGCGAACCGGCGCCGCAGACGCTGGCCATGCAACGTATCTTTGATCCACCCGTTTCACAGGGAGTCCAACCATCGCTGAATTGATCGACGTCGTACGCGACGCCGCGCTCGAGAAAAAGGGCGAAGATTTCATCACCATCGACGTCAGCGGACGCACGATCCTGGCCGACGCCTTCGCGATCGTCACCGGCCGCTCGAAGATTCAGACGCGCGCCATTGCCGATGCGATCGTGGAAAGCTGCAAGATCGAGGGGCTCGCGGTGCGACGGGTCGAGGGACATTCCGACGGCTCGTGGATTTTGATCGACCTCGGCAACGTCATCGTCAACGTCTTCACCCCCGACCAGCGGCAGTTCTACAATCTGGAGCGGCTCTGGAGCGAGGTCGAAAAACGGCAGGCACAAGGCTCATGAGCAATCGCGTTCGTCTCGTTCACGAGACCCGGGTTCGCCGAGCGCGACGGGAGTGGTGGAAACGCGCCCTCATTTGGGCCTTCATCATCGTTTTTGTCTTCAGCGTCGCCGGCGGGGTCATCGCGATCACGTTCTCGCGGTGAAACCTGGCGGCTGCCACCGGGATACTAGGGAGCGGAGGATCCAACCGTCATGACTCGTTTTGGAATGCTGCCCACCGTGCTGCTTGCCTTGCTGGCAAGCGCGCTGCCGGCCCTCGCCGCCGCGCCTATTCAAGACGGCGTGGGGATGTTCTCGGCGTCGACCGTCGCAACGCTCAATCAAGAGATCAGCAGCTTCACCGCACAGACCGGCAAGCAGATCGTGGTCGTCACCGTCCCCTCGCTCAACGGCAAGCCGCTCAAAGATGCGGCCGAAGCCGTCTTCCAACAGCAGAACGTCAACGGCGTATTGATCTTCATCGCCAAGGACGATCGGGCCGACTTCATCCTCACCGACGATGCGACGGCGCAATTTTTCCCGGAAGCGACGATCGTGTCGATCCGTCAGTCGATGGAGCGCGGGTTTGCGGCTGAAGACTTCGACGGCGGCATCACGACGGCGGTCGATGGAATCCTCAACGTCTTTCGCGCGCATCTGAACACTGCGCCGAACAACGGCGCGGCGAATAACGTTCCCGCCGTTCCCTCAACAACGACCTATCCGGCTCGCCGGCACTCAGGAGTCTCCGTGTTTACTATCATCATCTTCGCGGTTATTGGATTTTTGGTCTTACGCTCGCTTATGCGCGCAAGGTCGGGACCGCGCTATTACGGCGGCGGCCCCGGCGTTGGTCCGGGAGCCGGAGCGGGCCCGGGCTACGGCGGTCCGGGTTACGGCGGTTACGGCGGCCCCGGATATTACGGCGGCGGCGGCGGTTTCTGGAGCGGATTGCTCGGCGGTCTCGGCGGCGCTTGGCTCGGCAACGAAATGTTCGGTAACCGCGGAACGACGATCGTCGATCAATCGGGCGGCAACATGATGCCCACCGACCAGAGCGGCGGAACGTGGGGCGGTGGCAACGCCGGCGGTTGGGCTAATGACGCCGGGCAATCCGACATGGGCGCGTCGAGCGGTGGCGATTGGAGCGGCGGTGGCTTTGGCGGCGGCGGCGATTTCGGCGGCGGTGGTTTTGGCGGCGGCGATGGCGGCGGCGGCGGATGGTGAGTGTTCGGTATGACATTCCCCCTCTCTAAGCGCCTCGCGTCTCGCACAGTTAATGTCAGGGTGCTCGCCGCTCGGCTAACCCGTTCGGTGGAACGTCATACCTCACACCTACCAGTCCTCCGGTTAATTTAGAATACATACGGCGTAACAAAAGGCGGATGTGCAGTTGAGCACGTTCGCCTATTATTTTTTGTAATGACAAGGCTCTTGATGTGTGCGCCAACGCACTTTCGCGTCGCCTACGACATCAATCCGTGGATGACGGCGCATGTGGGCCGCACCGCAGAAGGTGCGCAGCGCCAATGGGAACGTCTCGTTGCGCTGGTGCTGGACATCGGGGGCGCGCACATCGAGCTGGTCGAGCCGCAGCCCAGCCTGCCCGACATCGTTTTCACGGCCAACGCCGCACTGATCACCGATCGTCTCGCGATTGTCAGTTCCTTTCGACATTCCGAACGTCGCCACGAAGAACATGCTTATCGCGAACGCCTCAGTTCGCTCGGCTACGCAACGACCCAACTCGATGGCGTCTTCTTCGAGGGCGCCGGCGATGCGTTATTCGATCGGCGTCTGCCGCTGCTGTACTTTGGTTACGGTTGGCGCAGCGATCACGCGGCAGCGGTGCAACTCGAACAACTCTGCCGTACCCGCGTATTCCCACTGCGCCTGATCGACCCGCGCTTCTACCATCTCGATACGGCACTGTGTCCGCTGGCGAGCGGACACGCGATCGTGTACCTGCCAGCTTTTTCGCCGAAGTCGCAAGCGATGTTGCGCATGACCCTCGGCGACAACTATCTGATCGACGTGAGCGAGGACGACGCGCTCGACTTTGCGTGCAATGCCGTCGAGGTAGGCGAGGCGCTCGTGTTGCATCGCGCGAGCGGCGCGCTGCGTAATCGCTTGAAGCGCGCCGGCTACCGCGTGTTCGATACAGATCTTTCGGATTTTCACCGCGCCGGCGGTTCGTCAAAGTGCCTGACTCTCAAGCTCGACGATGGGCCGGTGCGTAAAACTACGCGGACGAATACAGCGTAAGCGTGTCCGGGTCGACGTGGTAAACACCCGGCCCGACGGCGTCGTTTGGGAAGGCGCAGATTTTGCTGTCGTCAGGTCCGACGATCTCGACGAGATTCGGCGGTCCGCAAGGCGTTTGCCTCAGACCGTAAGCCTGCAGTAATTGATAGCCCGGTGATCCGGGAACGACGATGTACGCGCCGGCTGCGAGCCCAGCTCCGAGCGGACCCCAAAAGCCGTTGCCCCAGTACGAATCGCCACCGCCGAGCCAGGCGTCGTCGTCGTCGTCGTTGGACTGTGATTGATTCGAATACTGGTTGGGATTGGGCGCCGGCTGGCCACTGCCGCCGGTGTTCACCGGCGTACGCGCTTGATAATGCGGGAGCGGTAAAACCGGACTACGCCCGGGCGGCCGCGGGAGAGGCACCGTACTGCCATGTTCGGCCGGCGCATTGACGACCGGTGCGGGAGCGCTACGTTCAACCGGGGCAGGTGCGGAACGTTCCACCGGAGCGGGAGCCGGCGCCGGTGCGGAGGAGTGACTGTCGCTACTATTACTGCTGCTACTGCCGCCGCTGCTTCCGTGATCCGATGCGCTCGCGAACGCGGGCGAAACGGCGCAGAGTGTGGCGGCAAGGATCGATGCGATGATCTTCTGGCCCTTCATGCTTGCTCACCTCCGTTATCTACAGTCCAAGCGTATGCTGGCAACTTGATAACGGCTTGCCGTTCACATGAAGGGCCGTTGAAAGCGCCCTCTTAGGGGCGGGGCGGCGAGTGGTGCGAGCCGCGATACTCGCGGTCGAACTGGCCTGGGTTGTGATAGAAGTCGTTTTGATGGGCGCGGAAATATTGCGGATCCTGCCGTTGGTACCAGCCCTGGGCCGTCGTGTTGTTGACGTACACGCGGCGGTTCTCGTTGACGTAATAATATTGGTGACGGCTTGAATCGTAGATCAGCGTGCCGATGATCGCGCCGATGGCAATCGCGGCTGCGGTAGAGCCGGCATCGGCAAGTGCAACGACCGGCGTTGCAATCGATCCGCCGATCGCGACGCACAGCGCGAGCGCGGTGCCGCGAAGAGTATGAGTAGAAGGTATCATACGAGCGTGGTACCCGAATCTGCGCACGGTCACACGCTTGGCCCGAGAAGGCGCCCGCCCGATTTTGCAAAACGGACGGTATATGCGACGTTCTCTTTGCTTTGTGCTTGCAGCATTTATTGCGCTTTCGAGTGGTGCGCTTAGCGCATCATCGGCTTCTGCCGCCGGACCGGCCCACGTCGATGGGGCGTATCTCACCTCGCTGTCGTGGCGGCTGATCGGCCCATTTCGCGGGGGCCGCGCGCTCGCGGTGACCGGTGTTCCGGGTGAGCCCGATCATTACTATTTCGGCGCGGTCGACGGCGGCGTGTGGGAAAGCACGAACGCGGGACGCACCTGGAACCCGATTTTCGACAGTGAAGATATCGGGTCGATCGGCGCGATCGCGGTAGCGCCCAGCGATCCCAAGACGATCTACGTGGGCAGCGGCGAGGCTGACATGCGTTCCGACATCGCTTATGGCAACGGAATGTACAAGTCAACCGATGCGGGTAAAAACTGGACGCACATCGGCCTCGATGACACCCGCCAGATCGGCGCGGTTGTCGTCGATCCGCACGACGCGAACGTCGTGTACGTTGCAGCCCTCGGCCATCAATATGGCCCGAATGCACAACGCGGTGTCTTCAAGACGACCGACGGCGGCAAGACGTGGACCAAAGTGCTCTACAAAGACGAGAACACCGGCGCGATCTCGCTTGCGATGGATCCGCAGCACCCCGAAACGCTGTATGCCGCGCTGTGGCAAACGCGCCGTCCACCGTGGAACACCTATCCACCGTCGAACGGACCCGGCAGCGGCGTCTACAAAACGACCGACGGCGGCACGACGTGGTCACAACTCACCAACGGACTACCGACGAAGTTCGGGCGTGTCGGCCTAGCGGTCGCACCCAGCAATCCTTCGCGCGTCTACGCACAGGTCGATGCGTCGACCGATATCGCACAAGGTGGCGTCTATCGTTCGGACGACGCCGGCGCGACCTGGACGCACATGGACGGCGGTGCTGCGCAACGCCGCATTTGGGAGCGCGGCTGGTATTTCAGCGGGATCACGGTCGATACGAAGAACGCCGACGCCGTCTACGTGATGGATACCGCGACGTATCGTTCCGACGACGGCGGCAAGACGTTCAACGCCATCAAAGGTTCGCCGGGCGGCGACGATTATCACACGCTGTGGATCAGCCCCGACGATCCGACACACATGATTCTCGGAAGCGATCAAGGCGTGCAAGTCTCCCTCGACCGCGCGCACACCTGGAGTTCCTGGTACAACCAGCCGACAGCGCAGCTCTATCACATCGTCGCCGACAATCAGTTTTTCTACGGCGTCTACGGTGCGCAACAAGACTCGGGCGCAATTGCATCGCCGAGCCAATCGATCCAGCGCAACATCAACTTCACGGACTGGCGCCCGATGGACGTCGGTGGAGAGAGCGGCACGATTGCGGTCGATCCGAATCATACCGGACGGCTCTTCGGCAGCAATCCGGAATCGTACGAAGATCTTGCGACCGGCTGGGAACAAAACATCAGCGCGACCACCGCCTATCCGAACAACGTGTGGCGGAGCACCTGGACGCTGCCGATTGCGGTATCGCCGGTCGATCACGCGCTCTACACCTCGCACCAGCAGATCTTCCGCTCGCGCGACGAGGGCAAATCCTGGACGATCGTCAGTCCCGATTTGAGCGGTCCGGCGAGCGAAGATCATCCAAGCAACCTCGATCCGGCAACGCTCGCGGATAGCAGCGGCCTCCCGCGGCGCGGCGTCGTCTACGCGATCGAGCCGTCACCGTTCGACGCAAAAACGATCTGGGCCGGAACGGACGACGGCCGCGTGTGGATCACGCGCGACGGCGGGGCGCACTGGAACAACGTGACACCGCCGCAGTTGACGCCGTGGAGCAAGGTCGGGATCATCGACGCCTCGCGCCTCGATCGCAACACCGCCTACATCGCGGTCGATCGCCATCGGCTCGAAGACTACCGCCCCTACATCTATAAGACGATCGACGGCGGTGCGCATTGGAGCGCGATCGCCGCCGGGATGCCCGACGGGTCGTTCGTCAATGTCGTACGCGCCGATCCGCAAGTGCGCGGTTTGCTCTATGCCGGCACGGAACGCGGTGTGTACGTCTCGTTCGATGACGGCACCCACTGGCAGTCGCTACAGCGTAACTTGCCGGTATCGTCGGTGCGCGACATCGACGTGCACGCGGGCGATCTGGTGATCGGCACGCACGGGCGCTCCGAATGGATCATGGACGACATCGCACCGCTGCGCGAAATGGCACGGGCGGTGAGCAGCAACGGCAACTATCTCTTCACCCCGCGCACAACCTATCGAGTAAGGCGTGCCGGTGACGAAGGCACGCCGATCCAGCCCGAGGAGCCGCAAGCGCCGAATCCGCCGCTCGGCATGTACGTGGACTACTATCTGCGCGGGTCGCCGTCGACACCGGTGGTCATCGAGTTCGTCGGGCCGCGCGGCGCCGTGCTGCGCCGCTATTCGAGCGCGGACAAACCCAACGTCATCGATCCCTCGACACAGGAGATTGCGCCACGCTGGATTCCCGCGCCGCTTACCGTTAATACCGATCCGGGCGCGCATCGCTTCGTCTGGGATTTCACCACGCGACGCGACGACGGGCCACTCGCACCGCCCGGGCAATATACGGTGCGCCTCTCCGTCGGCGGTGTTACCTACGAGCGTGCGGTGACGCTCGCAAATGATCCGCGCATCAACGTCACCGATCAAGCGCTTCGCGAGCAGTTCGTGCTCTCGAACGCCATCGACGACAAGATCGTACAGGTCGCGGCTGCCCGCGCACATGCGCAAGCGCTCCTCAAGTCTGGCAAACTCAACGCCGAACAAACCGCGCGCTTACAGCGCGACGTGCTCGGCATTCGCAATGCGGGCAATCCGGACAACTCGGTCGGCGTACCGTCAACCGATTTTACGACGCTCCGCGTCCTCGGTCAGCAATTCGAATTTCTGTTCTTCGCAGTCCAGAGTGCCGATGCTGCGCCGACCCACGATCAGCACCTTGCCTACAACAAGCTCTCTCACAGCTTGGATGAAACGATAGCGAAGTTGGCGGCCATCGCCGGCCCCAAATAAAAAAGGCAGCCGGGCGTTGCCCGGCCGCCTTCTCTTTTACTGGCCGGCCAGCGTTCTATCGTACCAATTTGCTAAATCTCGTTTGAACGAGACCAGTGCATCAGGGTTCAGATAGACCATGTGTCCCGACGGATAGAATCCGAACGTGAGGTTCTTCTGCAGTGCCGGAGCGATGCCCATATGCTGCAGCGTGTACTCCGTCGCGAAATAGGGCGTCGCGAAATCGAAGTATCCGTTGCCCGAGAAGACCTGCAAGTGCGGGTTCGTCGTCATCGCGCGCGCAAGGTCGGGTGTGACGTTCGCCGGCGGATCGTCGCCGTCGTGATGCATATCCCACCGCGCACCGAGCACCGGACCGTATGATGTGGGCCGGTACTGCAGGTTGGTGTGATACCCGAGCGTCTGCGTCATGTAGTTCATGCCCAGCGCAACGAAACCGCCTGAGATTCCCACGTCCGACGGATCCCACTGCGGATAGTCCTGATTCGGCGCAAGATCCCAGGTGGTGTAGCGCGCGTCGTAACGTCCGACGAGCGTATCTTGATCGCGAAGCAAGCCTTGCAAGAACCGGAAGTACGGAATCCGCAGGTTTGAGTTGCGAATGTAGTCCTCCGGTAAGCCGATGTACTGGTGCAGCCGGGCGACGTCGGAATTGAACTCCGACGTGCTCAGATCGGCGCCTGCCGCGAGATCGTGGAGGTACGTCGTTGCGGCGAAGGCTTCGACCGTACGTAGGAAGCTCGGGAGCGATTGACCTTGCCCAGCTTTGTGGTGGTACCACGCGGCTGCGGCTTCGGTCGGAAGGTAGCCGACGTAGGCCCAGTCGCCGCCGCCGATCTGTTCACCGCCGCCCAGTCCCCCCAAACCGAAGTTGAGGATCGAGGAGAGCAAGACGACGCCGTTCATTTGGACGCCGGCCTCCTGCAGCATGTTCACGAGCACGCAATCGCGCGTCGTGCCATAGCTCTCGCCGAAGAGAAACTTCGGTGAGTTCCAGCGGCCGAACTGGGTGATGTAGCGCTCGATGAACTGCGTAAACGCGCGTCCGTCCTGATCGACGCCCATGAAGTCTTTGGGATCGCCGACGCCGAGCACACGGCTCCAGCCGGTGTTGGGCGCATCGACGAAAACCAAATCGCTCTTGTCGATCAAGCTGTAGTTGTTCTCGATCAGATGAAACGGCGGACCGGGAATCGATTTGTAGTTTGCGGTCTCGACCCGCATCGGCGCGAACGATCCCATCCGCAGCCAAATGGTCGAGCTGCCCGGGCCACCGTTATAGAAGAATGTCACCGGACGTGTGCGCGGATCGGCACCGTCTTTGATGAACGCGGTGTAGAACATCCGCCCCGTCAACTGATCCTTGTCGTTGCGCAGCGTGATCATGCCGGCGCGCGCCGTGTACGGAATTGCCTGACCGTTGACGTGCGCTACCGCGTGCGTCACCGAATCGGGCGGCGCCGGCGGAACGTACGGCGCCGCTGATGCGGCTCCGACCAAGAGTACGGCCCCGAGGCAGGCCGCGAGTATGCGTGATTTCATGTTCGCGTCCTCCCTAATGTCCTAGCGCGCTGTCATACCAGCGCGCAAGATCGGCTTTGTACTGCGCGAGCGCCGGCTCGCTGAGGTAGATCATGTGACCGGCTTTATAGTAACCGTAGGTGATGTTGCTCTGCAGCGTCGGACTCAGATTGAGGTGACGCAGCGTGTAATCGGTCGCAAACGTCGGCGTCGCAAAATCGTAATAGCCGTTCGCCGAGAAAACCTTCATGCTCGGATTCTGCGCCATCGTACTGGCGAGATCCGGTGCGGTGTTGGTCGGATAGCGATGGTTGTGCGACATGTCCCAACCATCCGGATTCGAAAAATCCGCTCCAAAGATGATGTCGTAGATTTGCGTGCGATACGGAATGGGCGGATTGTACTGGAGGTCTCTGCGCAGATATTGGTTGATCGCCGTCGTGTACGGGCCGTCGATCGTCGAATCGGTCGGATCCCAGGGCGGGCCTTCAAACGTGGAGCGATCGAGGTTCCAGGTTTGATACCGTGAATCGAGGCGTCCAACGGTGTAGCCCTGGTTGCGCAGCAATTCGTTCTCGAACTTGTCGTATGGAATGCGGATGTTCGAGAGCCGCACATACTGCGGCGAAACACCGGTAAAGTAGCTGAGCTTGCGGATCACGTCGTCGCGCTCGCTCGCACCGAGCCTGTCGCCTTTGTAGAGCGCGTCGAGGTACTCGCCCATCGCGAATTGCTTGACCGACGCGAGGAACGACGGGAGGTCGGCAGGCCGGTTCGGGATCATGTTGTGATACCACGCGGTCGCTGCTTCGGTCGGCAGATAGAACACGTACGCCCAATCGCCGCCACCGATCGGGTCGCCATTGCCGTAGTCGAGTCCGAAGTTGAGAATCGACGACTGCAGGATCACACCGTTGAGCATGACGCCATGATCGAAGAGGTAGCCGGAAAGGACGGCGGAGCGCGGCGTGCCGTAGCTCTCACCGAAGATGAATTTCGGCGAGTTCCAGCGATCGAACTTCGAGAGATAGTTCGTGATGAACTGACCGAAGGCCGCGACATCTTGATCGACGCCGAAGAATGATTTCTCTAAGCCCGGCGTGATGCGCCCGAAGCCCGAATCGGGCATATCGATGAAGACCAAATCGCTCTTGTCGAGCAGACTGTACTGATTGTCGACGATGCGATAAGGTGCCGGACCACCCGCAGTACCGTCGGCTGCGATGACGCGTACCGGGCCGAAGGAGCCCATGCGTAACCACATCGTCGAACTGCCGGGACCGCCGTTATAGATGAAGGTCACCGGACGCGTCGCGGGATTTGCGCCGTCCGCCGTGTCGGCGGTGTAAAAAACTTGCGCGGTGACTTTGCCTTCTCGATCGTGAAGGGTGATAAGGCCGGCACGCGCGGTATAGGCGATCGTCTTACCGTCGATCGCCAGCGAATGCGAGGTCACGGAATCGGGATAACTGCCCGGCTCGGAGGGCATGCTCGGCGCGGCCGGGGGCGGCGCTTTCGCGTTAGGTGCGTCCGCTGCGCGCGCCGTAGCGCTGGTACCAGCGAGCACCGCGAGCATCAATAATGAGAGCACACGGTTCATAAGGCTCTATCATCTACGCGCGCCCGCGTCTTCCTTTAGGCCACGATCATGGCATCACGACCGATTGGGGCGCTCTCCGGCGTCGAGAGCGTTTCTTCTGCGGAAAGATCCTCGGGCACCGTGAGCGTGCAGCGATGGCCGCGCGGGCACACGAACTCGACGGTCATTGCCTCAGGCGGGTCTTCAATCGAGAAGTTTACCGGATTGCCGGCGCGATCGACGACGAACGAGCGCGCACCGGCCGCCCCGAGCAGCGCATTGCACTCCGGGCAGCGGCGCTCACGCAGATGGACGAGCGCTAGAAACGGCATGCGCACTCGGCACCTGGTACAGCCGCTTCTTGAGCCGCACCACGGCGCGTTCGATCGAATCCAAATACGGTAACATCGCACCTTTGATCTTCGCGAGGCGTTCCTCGCCGGCCGGCGTGATCGCGTAGATCCGGCGCGAACGTTTGGTGGGGTGATCCCACGTCGCGGTGACGAATCCGCGCTCGTCCAAACGCCGCAAGAGCGGGTAGATCTTATTGGTGTTCACCGCGATCAGATCCCCGCAGACCGATTCGATGCGCTGCATCAAACCGTAGCCGTGATCGGGATGCTCCCGAATGAGGTGCAGCAAGAGCACGGGGAAGATCGTCTTGCTCTTGATCGGACCGCGGATGACTTCGTCGACGCGGCGTGACGACGGACTCGCGGCAGCTAAGAGATCACGCATGCGTATGTTCGTGAAGATCGACGGCGTACGCGCGATCGATCGCATCAGCATAGCGCTGTTCGACCACACGCCGTTTGATCTTCATCGATGGTGATAGCTCACCGCCTTCGATGCTGAACTCACGCGGCGCCACGATGACGCGGCGGATTTGCTCGAAACTCGCGAGATCGGCAGTTTGCCTACGCGCCTCCGCCGTGATGAACTCGCGCACGTCATCGCGGGCAGCGAGTTCGGCGGGCGTGCCACTGGGGATATTCAACTCAACGCGCAACAGGTCCCAATTCGGTGAGATGATCGCCGCCGGGTGCGCGCGCGCGTCGCCGATGACCATCGCTTGCGAAAGGAACACCGAGCGCTTGAGCGCCGCTTCGACGCGCGCCGGGGAAACGTACTTGCCGGTCGCGGTTTTGAAGATCTCTTTCTTGCGGTCGGTGATGTGGAGGAAGCCGCGCGCATCGATCTCGCCGATGTCGCCGGTGTGCAGCCAACCGTCGGCCAGCGTCGTGGCCGTCGCTTCGGGATCGCGGTAGTACCCTTGCATGATGTTGCGGCCGCGCGCAAGGACCTCGCCGTCGGGGGCAATTTTGACCTCGACGCCCGGGATCGGCCTGCCGACCGCGCCGTACTCGTTGGCGTCGATCTTGCTGCTGCTAATGACCGGCGAGCTTTCGGTCAAGCCGTAACCCTGCATGATCGGCACGCCGATCGCAAGGAACGTCATCGCCACGTCGTTATGCAACTTCGCACTGCCGCTGGTCAGATACCGGATGTTTTCGAGGCCGAGGACCTTGCGCAGCTTCTCGAGCACGAGCCGCTTGGCAATCGCGTACTGCAGCGCAAGCATCGGACCCGCGCCCGAACCCAGCGTTTGCGCTTCCATATACTCACGCCCCACGCGCAGCGCCCACGGCACGAGCCGCGCCTGCAGGCCACCGGTTTTCATCGCTTGACCTTGCACGCCGGCCAGAATGCGGTCGAAGATGCGCGGCACGCTGGTCATGTAGTTGGGCTGGACGTCGCGCAGATCGGCGAGCAGGTTGTTCGGATCGTGACTGATGTTGTACCGCACTTTGGAGAGCAGATAGATGTAGATCATCGTATGCTCGTAGATGTGCGAGAACGGCAGCACCGAGAGCACGTTCTCGCCCTCGGCATCGCGCAGACCGTACGAAAGCGCCGACTGCGCGTCGAAGCTGAGGTTGTCGTGCGAGAGCATCACACCCTTGGGCACGCCGGTCGTCCCCGAAGTGTAGATCAGCACGGCGAGATCTTCAGGTTTGAGCACCGCCTCATATTCGCCGGGCAACTCCGGATGCGCGGCGCGAATCGCCGCGCCTTTGGCTTCGAACGCAGCGAACGATCCTGCACCGGTCGCTTCAAAGACGACCGCCTGCGGTAGCGGGAAGTTCCCGCTGCGCAAACGCTCGAGCGTCGCCTCCGAATCGACGAAGAGCAACTTCGCCTCGGAATGCTCGAAGATGTACGCGGTGTGATCGAGCGCCTGCGTCGGAAAAAGCGGCACCACCACGCACGCCGCGAAAATCGTCGCAAAATCGGCGACGATCCAATCGACGCTGTCGTGCGCAATCAACGCGACGCGATCGCCTTGTTGCAGACCGCTGGCGCGAATCGCGCACGCGACGTTGAGCGCTCGCTCTAAAGCCGTTTGCGACGAAATTGGTGTCCAGGCGCCGTTGACGCGCTCGACCAGCGCTTCAGGCCGAGGATCGGCGAGCGCGCGGCGGATGATGTGCGGCAGCGTCTCTTTGGGCAGCGTCACGTCGGGTGAAAGCGAGGTGGACATGCCGCCGGTTTTTCGCCGAGCGGGAGATTGATCATTCTATCAAAGCCGCAGGTACGGCTGCGCGCGCGCAAGGCGACTGTCGGTCATGCCGGCAACGTCGAGCAGCTCATCGTAGGTCGTAAACGCACCTTCCTCTTCGCGAACCTGCACGATTCGTGCGGCGATCATTGCGCCGATGCCGGGCACCGATGCAAGCGCCTGTGCCGATGCCGTGTTGATGTCGACGATCGCCGGAATCTTCTTTGCAGAACGCGAGCGCGGCGTGCGCGTTCGCTTGGTATTTAGTCGTTCTTGCGCCGGTTGACCAAGCAGAGGAACCGCAATCTCGTCCCCATCGTTGGCGCGCGCGGCAAGGTTGATGCCGGCCGGATCGGCATTAGCACGCAGACCGCCCGCAGCGCGAACGGCGTCGTCGACTCGGGCATCAGCGGCGACCCGGTACAGCCCCGGACGCGCGACGGCACCTACGACGTAGACCAGTGCCGCTTCGACGGCAGCTGGGCGACGCGCGCGTCGGATCTCCGGGCGCGGTGGGGCGCTGGGGATTGGTTCGCTGACCGTGCTGGTCGTGAACGCCGGCGGCGCCCGGTGCCAAACGGCGAACGCGACGACGGGCAGGAGCAGCCCGAGCACGACGATCCAACGTTGCATTGCGCTGCTCTTTCACGCCGAAAGCTCCGACCCGAAAGGGGCCCCGCGCGCGGCCGTCCCAATTACCATCCTCCCGATGGCCGACTCCTACGACTTCCGCAGCATTGAACGCGCCTGGCAAGAACGCTGGGAGCGCGAGGGCATTTACCGCGCGCACAACCCTTCATCGGCCCCCGGACACGACGCGCGTCCCAAATACTACACGATGGAGATGCTGCCATACCCGTCGGGCGATCTCCATGTCGGCCACGCCAAGAACTACACCTTGGGCGACGCAATCGCGCGCACGATGCGGATGCTCGGCTACAACGTGCTGCACCCGATGGGCTGGGACGCCTTTGGATTGCCGGCGGAAAACGCGGCAATAGCGCGCGGGATAGAACCGGCGGCGTGGACGCGTTCGAATATCGAAAACATGCGCCGGCAACTACGCTTGATGGGCACGAGCTACGACTGGACGCGCGAGATCGCCACGTGTTTGCCGGAGTACTACCGCTGGAATCAGTGGCTGTTCTTGCGGCTGTACGAACACGGTCTCGCCTACAAACGTGAAGCACCGGTCAACTGGTGTCCGCACGACCAAACCGTGCTCGCCAACGAACAGGTGATCGACGGGCGGTGCTGGCGCTGCGGGCACATGGTCGAGCGCCGCAACCTTTCGCAGTGGTTCTTGAAGATCACGGCGTACGCGGATCGGTTGCTGCACGCGCTCGACGGATTGGAGGGCTGGCCCGAGCGCACAAAAACCGGGCAGCGCAACTGGATCGGACGCAGCGAAGGCGTGCAGTTCGGCTTTGCCGTCGAAGGGCTCGACGCCGCAATCGAGGTCTTTACCACGCGCATCGACACCGTCTACGGCGTCACGTTTCTGGCGGTGGCGCCGGAGCATCCGCTCGTTGCCCACATCAAAAAGATCGTTTCCGACAAACACGCGCACGCGATCGAGCAATTCGCCGAGAGCCTGCAGTCGAAGTCCGAGCTCGAGCGCACCAGCTTGATGGAAAAAGACGGGCTGTTCACCGGCGCATTCGCGACCAATCCGCTCTCGCACGAACGCGTTCCGATCTGGGTCACAAACTACGTGCTGGCCGAATACGGGACGGGCGCCGTGATGGGCGTGCCCGCGCACGACGAGCGTGACTTCGACTTTGCAAAGAAACACGCTCTGCCGATCATCCAAGTGATCGTTCCTGCGGGTGAGGAGGTCGTCGCTCCGCTCGAAGCGGCCTATGTCGACGACGGACGACTGGTTGCGAGTGACGACTACAACGGCATGCCGAGCGAACGCGCGCGTATCGCACTCGCCGAGCGCCTAAACGCGATGGGCGTCGGACACAAAACGGTCAACTACCGCTTTCGCGACTGGCTCGTTTCGCGCCAGCGCTATTGGGGAACTCCGATTCCTATTCTGTATTGCGAGCGCTGCGGCGAAGTTGCGGTGCCCGACGATCAGCTGCCGGTCCTGCTGCCGCCCGACGTGCCGATCACCGGCGAAGGCTCACCGCTCGCGCGCGATCCGGCATTCATCAACACGACCTGCCCGAAATGCGGTGGTCCCGCGCGGCGTGAGAGCGACACGATGGACACGTTCTTCGAATCATCGTGGTATTTTCTGCGCTACATCGACCCGCGCAATACGCACGCGGCGTGGTCGACCGATCTTGCCAATCGCTGGATGAACGTCGATCAGTACATCGGCGGTGCGGAGCATACCGTCCTTCATCTACTGTACTCGCGCTTCTTCTATAAATTCTTCCACGACCAAGGCTGGGTGAGCGGGCGCGACGAGCCGTTCGAACGACTCTTCCATCAAGGCATGCTGCTCGCCAACGGCGAGAAAATGTCAAAGTCGCGCGGCAACGTCGTCGGCATCGATGAGACCGCCGACACCAATGGCGTCGACGCAATGCGGCTGTTTTTGCTCTTCATGACGCCGCCGGAGGACACCGGCAATTGGACTGACGAGGGCATCAGCGGGCGCGTGCGCTTCCTCAATCGCGTGTGGCGCGCGAGCGAGCCGTACTTGGCGCGCGCGACCGCGGTTTCACCGCGCGAGTTGCCGCCGGTCGACGACGCGGCCGGGCGCGCGCTGGTGCGCGCCGTCCACGTCGCGGCGAAATCGGTGATCGACGAAGTCTCGACGCGACGCTTCCACTTCAACACCACGATCGCCAAATTCGATGAACTGATCAACGCGATGACCGAATTTTCGGCGAAGGAAGCGCCGGCGTATTTGTATGCCGTGCACGCGTTGCCGCTGTTGCTCGCGCCGTACGCGCCACATATCGCCGACGAACTTTGGTCGCGGATGGGGCACACGACGTCGGTCCATCTGGAACGCGTCATCGAACCCGACGACGCCGCGCTTGCAATCGACGAGATCACGCTGGTCGTCCAGGTCAACGGCAAGATCCGCGCGCGCATTCCGGCGACACCGGGGATCGACGAGGTCGCCGCGATCGAACTCGCGCTTGCGGATCCGCACGTGCAAGCGCAAATCGACGGCAAGTCGATTCGCAAGCAGATTTACGTGCCCGACAAACTGGTCAATCTCGTAATCGGATGACGCCGCTCCAAACTCGCGTCTGCGTCGCCGGCGGCGGGCCGGCCGGAATCGTGCTCGGCTATCTGTTGGCGCGCGCCGGTCATGCCGTCACCGTGCTCGAAAAGCACGGTGATTTCTTGCGCGACTTCCGCGGCGATACCGTGCATCCGTCGACCATGACGGTGCTCGACGAACTCGGTCTGCTCGACGACTTCTTGCAGCGCCCGCATTCGGAGATCGTTCGGCTCGACGCGCACATTGGCTCGGATACGATAACGGTCGCCGATTTTAGCCACATTCCGGCAAAAACGAAGTTTCTCGCGATCATGCCCCAGTGGGATTTCCTCAATTTTCTGTCGGAAAAGGGGCGCGCATACGCCGGCTTCTCACTCCTAATGAACACCGGCGCAACCGGCATCATCCGCGAGCAGGGCCGCGTCACCGGCGTTCGCGCATCCGGTCAGAACGGCGAGCTCGAGATTCGCGCCGACGTCGTCGTCGCATGCGACGGACGAACGTCGACACTTCGATCGGCAGCCGGCCTCACTCCGCGTGATCTCGGCGCCCCGATGGACGTGCTCTGGATGCGTCTGTCCCGGCGCCGCGACGATCGGAACGCGGCGCTCGGATTTGTGGGCGCCGGCGCATTCCTGATTTTGATCAACCGGAACGACTACTGGCAGTGCGGGTTTGTCATCGCCAAGGATAGCGCCGATGCTGTTCGCGGACGCGGATTGGACGCATTTCGAGCCGAGCTGGCTGCTACCGCACCGGTCATCGCCGATCGCGTGAACGAAATCACGAGTTGGGATGACGTCAAACTCCTGTCGGTCGACGTCGACCGCCTCAAACGTTGGAGTTTGCCGGGCCTGCTCTTTATCGGGGATGCAGCCCACGCGATGTCGCCGGTCGGCGGCGTCGGCATCAATCTCGCGATACAAGATGCTATCGCGACCGCCAACGCTCTGGCTGCCGCGTTAGCTCAGCCGGGACCGGTCAAAGACGATGTGCTTGCAGCGGTGCAGCGGCGGCGAACTTTTCCCACCGTGATGACGCAAGGACTCCAAGTGTTGATTCAACGTTCGGTCATCACCTCGGTCCTGCGTTCTGCAGCGCCGCCGAAACGCGCGCCGTTCGGGTTGCGCATGCTCACGAGGATCCCCGGATTCCGTCGTATCCCGGCGTACCTCGTGGGCATCGGCTTCCGCCCCGAGCACGCGTCTAAACTGGTACGAGGCTTTTGAAGTAGTCGAAGGTCTCGCGCATGCCGACGCGGATCGTGGTCTGGGGTTTCCAACCGAGATCCTTCTTAGCCAGTGACGCATCGAACTGCGCATCGCGCGCGTCGCCCGGGCGCTTGGGTCCATGCGTGATCGGCGCTTCGAATCCGCTGATCTCGACCAGCGAATGGTAGATGTCGTTCACGCTGGTTCGCGTATTCGTGCCGATCGCATAGCAGCCGCCGGATCCCTTATCGAGCGCCAGGACGTTGAGCTGCGCGATGTCTTTAACGTAGATGTAGTCGCGCGTCTGCTCGCCGTCCCAATCGATGCGCACGCCTTCACGCTTGAGGAATTTCCCGATGAAGATTGCGATGACCCCCGCTTCACCGTTGGGATCCTGGCGTGGGCCGTAGACGTTGCCGTAGCGCAGCGCGGTGAAATCGAGACCCCGCTCGTTCTTGTAGAAGCGCAGGTAGTGCTCGGTAACCATTTTGGTGATGCCATAGGGCGACTCGGGCCGCTGCGGCGTCGATTCACTCATCGGAAGGCGCGCGGGCGTCCCGTACGTTGCGCCGCTCGACGCAAAGATCACCTTCTTGACGCCGGTCTTTACGCTGGCATCGAGGACATTGATCATGCCCATGACGTTGACGTCGGCATCAAGCTTTGGATCGCGTGACGAGATCGCAACCGAATGTTGCGCGGCGTGATGACTCACGATCTCGGGTTTGAATTCCGCAAAGATCCGCATCACGCTCTGATCGCGGATATCCATATGCACGAAATTGGCGCGCTCCGGCACGTTCACACGCCGGCCGCCGCCATGTTCCCATAGCGAATCGAGCACCAGGACCTCGTGCCCGGAACTCAGATACGCATCGACGATGTGGGATCCGATGAAACCAGCCCCGCCGGTTACGATGATACGCACGGCTACATTCCTTAACGACTTGTCATGGCCGCGCACCGACGCAGAGGCCGCGGATGATCCTGGGCTACACCTCGGCTCGCCTGTTTCGCGTACTCGCGCTATGCGCCCTCGTCAGTGCAGCGCTCCTGTGCTCGTGGGCCCGCGAACACACTGTCGCGCCCGTGCTCGAGACACGCACGATGCGGTGGTCCGGCACGATACTCGACGCCCGCGGCGACGACCCTGGGCTCACGACCTATACGTTCGCGATCGAGCGCGGCCCACAGGTGCTGCTTTCGCTGCGCCAGCATCTTGCAGCCGGAACGCGCGCGGTTGTGCGCGGACGTCTCGAACCGCTCGACGATGCACGCAACCCCGGTGAGATAAGCGAGCGCGCGATTGAAAGCGAGCGCGGCATTCACGCACGTCTCGAGAGCGCTACGCTGATCGCCGCGCTCGGTGAGGACCGTTCGTGGCGCGCGCGGCTTGCACGTGTCCGAGAGAACGCGCACGCGGCGCTGCGTCTATATCTGGCTGAGCCCGCAGCGTCAATTGTCGCCGGCGAACTGTGGGGTGAGCGCGGCGCGCTGCCGCCGGATTTACGTGCTGAATTTCAAGAGACGGGCACGGTTCACGTGCTCGTCACCGCCGGACTGCACGTCGGGCTCGTCGCCCTGTTTGTCGCCTGGTGCGCAGCGCAACTGCGCGTACCCCGCAGCGTAGCGTGTTGCGCCGGCATCACCGCGGTCTGGGCATTTGCCATCTTCAGCGGGCTCGAATTGCCGGCGCTACGCGCCGCCACCATGGCAACCTGCGCGCTCACCGCGCGCGCATGCGGGCGCGCGGCATTTTCGTGGAACACGCTGATCGTCGCGGCCGCGGTCGTAATTGCAGTGATTCCCGGCAGCATCGCCGCGCCGTCGTTCTGGCTTTCGTTCTGTTGCGTTGGTGCGATCTTCGCGACCGGTAATGCGATCAGCGACGTGCTTGCCGTGTATACGTGGATCCCTCACCGCGTGCGCGAGGCGCTCGTGCTCACGCTCGCGACCCAACTTGGGACCTGGCCGATCACCGCGGCGATGTTCTTACAGTGGTCGAGCTACGCACTGCCGGCGAATCTGGCAATCGTCCCGTGTGTGCCGCTCACGATGGTACTCGGCGCGGCGCAGCTCGCACTGACCTGGTGCGCGCCGCTCGCGCATGCCTGCGCCAACTTCAATAGCTGGATTCTCGCCTGGTCGATCGGTGTCGTGCGAACGCTTGGAACGTTGCCCGGCGCGACGCTGGTGATGACGCCCGCGCCGCTGTGGTGTATCGCTGCGTACGAAGGGACGCTGCTCGCCTCCGTGCCGATCGTGCGCCGAGGTGGCGCGACCTTTGCCGTCACACTGGTCGTCGCGGCAACGTCGCTCGTGCTTCGGCCGCCGCATTTCTCGGCGCCGCAGCTACGCATTACCGTCCTGGACGTCGGTCAAGCCGACGCCATCGTGATCGAAACGCCGGCGCACCATGCGATACTCGTCGACGCCGGTGGCCGGCTCGAACGTGGCCCGCAAGGCGACGACTCGGTTGCGGAGCGGGTCGGCGAACGCATCGTCGTTCCGTTTCTCATTCGCGAAGGTATCCATCATCTCGACGCCGTGATCTTATCGCATCCGCACGGCGACCACGTCGGTGGATGCCGGCCAGTTTTGGATAAGTTACGCGTCGCAGAGATCGCGGACAGCGGACAAACCTATGGCGGACACGCGTATCACGATTGTCTCGACACCGCTCAAGCCGACCATGTGCCGATCGTCTACCCGCGCGCCCGCGCCGTATGGCGAACGGCTGATGGCGTGGTCCTCACGTTCATCGGGCCATCGCTACCGTTCATTGATGGCAAGAACGCGATCAACGACAATTCGATTGCGTTCATTCTGACATATAAACACTTCCGCATGCTCTTCACGGGCGACGCGGGCAGCGCAGCAGAACGGCGCTTCCTGGACGAGGCCGTCGATCTTCACGCCGACGTGCTCAAAGTCGGCCACCACGGTTCGGCGTATAGCTCGTCACCCGAATTTATCGCGGCCGTGCATCCGCGCTATGCGATCATCTCGGTTGGCCGCCACAACCTGTTCGGCCACCCCGCGCCATCGACGATTGAAACGCTCAGACGCTTCGGCGCTAGCATCTATCGGACCGACGAAAACGCCGCCGTTACGGTTAGCAGCAACGGGGAGTCCGAATGGCTGAACGCGATACTGCCATGACGCGCCGCCGTGCAAGAGCGTCCCCCAGCCCTTAAACGGCGAGTACGCGGGACGTTTTGTACTTGCGTCAAAATGGCCGTGACGGGCATGAGCGCACCCGCTTGAAAGAGGACCTTATGAAAAAAGCACTTTTTTTGTGTTGCTAAGCTTGGTTCTTTCGCTGGCCTCGAGTCAGCCGGCCTTCGCGAACGGAAGATTTTGGGTCAATAACCAAACGAGCTATTCGGTGAAAGTCGACATCGTCTATATTAGCTACCTTTACAGAGACGATCATCCGACCATTTCGCCCGGGGCACCTTCACGGTTAACACCGGCGCCTGCTGGATAAAACATCTCACCGTCACGGGCGCACATGGAAACCAGTGCGGCCCCGGGGTGAGCGCCCTTTCATCCTCGCACTTTGATATCGTCGAAAAGCAATATCCGCCACACTGTGAAGTTCACGGACGAAACTAATGGTATGCGCGTCACGATTGCGCCGAGGCCGGCGAGAACTACTTAGGGGCGGGCGAACCGTCGGACCAGTGGGACACCGGAATAGCAATCGTCATCGGCTGGTACGGGCGAAAACCGGCCGATGGAGGAGGCGCGAAGATCGGCGACCCCTTGAAGCCCGCGCCCCACGTGGCCAGTTGGTCGTACGCAATGAACGGCATGACATGCGGACGCCACGGTCCGTCGGCGCCGAGCAAGTAACCGTTTTTCGATAGCATGAACGCAAACGAGCCGGGGGCGGGATCGGTGAATTGGTGGTCGGCATACGCGGCTTTGGCCTTCGCGGCCATCGCTTCACGAGTATCGCCGGCAATCGCCCACTTCGTCAGTGCAAGGTACTGCGGGAGTACACTTCGCACGGCCGGCGGATTGAGGCATGCCGGCCCAAGACCGTGCCAGTTCCAGAACTCGGGATCATCGAAACCCGCCGTCCACGAGCGTCCGACCACGCAGACCCAGCCGTTCGTGCCCTTGACCCCGACCACGTAGCCTCGCTTCGTGAGAACGAGCACTTCGGCATGAGCGGAGATCGATGACGGCCCTGCCGAGCGAGCCAAGGCAATTTCGGCGGCAGCGCTGGGGATCAGGTACTTCGCGATCGGGGCCATCGCCGGGTAGGGGTTTGGCGAGGAGACTTGTCCGAACGCTACGGTGGAAAACGCGAGCGACAGCGCAGTGGCCACGCATGCAAAGAGTGCCTGAGGCAACCGCAAGAGCGTCATAGATCGGTACCTCCATTTCGGGTACTTGCCTTTAACAACGGAGCCGGGGACCTTGTGACAGCGCCCCTGTTCGCTATCAGCGTTGGTTCAGTCGCAGGGCGCGAACAAAGCGCTCGATTTCATCGCCCACCGCAGGCGAGATATTGACGAATACTATGCTGTGGTGGAATTCGCGAAATTGTTGCGTCGCGTGGACGACTTTTCCGCGCACTTGTAAGGGACGCCCCGCTCCGCCGTTCGGTAACTCGAACTGCATGTTCAACAGGCTTCCCTCGGGAATGCGCTTCTCGAATGCGAGGCCCATGCCGCCGCGACTCAAATCGAGCGCGAGCGCGTTCATTCGATCCTTCGTTCCGGTCACTGTAAGCGTTACGCTGAATTCGGTCTCGACGCGAATCGCGCTATCGGCGGCCGCGCTCTTCGAACGTTCCTCTTCCAGAAAATCGTCGAGCGCACGAACATCGTCAGGTGCGAGCTTCGCAAATTCTACGCCGTATTCGAGCGAATCCGTCGAGCTGCTGGAGTTGTGGCGGATCCGTCCGGTAATAGGGATTTTCCTTGGACCGACCGGTAGGCTGAATCGGACGTCCGACCCCGTCAAGAAGATGCTTCCAGCCGTCAGACGGCAGCCGCCGATCGAGAGATCGATGACGGTGACGCGCACGGGCTTCGGAAAACCGTCGACGGTCGCCTCAACCGCTATTGCGAGTCGAAGCCGGAACGAAGGGCTCACAATCCGACAATATTGTACTTACAGCATCAGAAGCATGCTGGCTAACCCGGTCGGCCGCCACAACATGCTCGGTTGCCCCGCGCCATCGACGAGCTTCGCGCACATGTCGCTGGTCGCAAACGGACACGTCATTGAAGCTCGCAACGGGGCCCTTGTGCCATCGTACGCCGTGTGGCTCGCGCCTAAGTCCGCTTGCCCAACGAAGTAGGACGCTCGCGGTCGCTACGAGTGCGACGATTCGTTTCTTTTCCTGTACTCGGCAACGGCGTGATCGGCGGCGCGGAATGCTTCGGACGCGATCGGAATTCCCGCATAGACGCCCGCTTGTAAAATGATTTCGACGATCTCGTCTTCGGTTACACCATTGTTCAATGCGCCATAAATATGCACCTCGAACTCCGGCCAGCGCGCGAGCGATGCGAGAATCGCAAGATTGATCATGCTGCGCTCGCGTAATTCAAGTCCCGGCCGAATCCATACGTTCGCCCAACAGTGCTCCTCCGCAAACGCCCGGAACGCCGCTTGAAACTTGGTCGGTGCCGAACCGGGAGCATCGACATAGGCGGAGCCGAGCACCAGGCGGCGCAGTGCCTTGCCTTTTGCGAGCCGTTCTCGTTCGTCCATCACTATAACCCGAAGTACGCTGCGTGGACGGCGTCGCTCGCCTCGAGCTGCTCCGGCGTGCCGGAGAGCCTCACGCGTCCGCCGTCGATCAAGTAGCCGCGATCGGCAAGCGACAAGAACGCGACGTTCTGCTCTGCGAGCAGCAGCGCCGTACCGCCAACGATCGCCGTTTGGAGAACCTCCACCACTTGCTTCACAAACACCGGCGCAAGCCCGGAGGACGGCTCGTCCATCAGCAAAAGCTTCGGCTCCGAGACGAGCGCCTTCGCGATGCCGAGCATCTTGCGTTGACCGCCCGAGAGCGAGGCCGCAAGATCGTGCCGCTTCTTGGCAAGATCGGGAAAGAGTTCGTAGAGGCGCGTACTGCGGCGGCGAACCTCCCCACTGCTCAGCGAATAGCCGCCCAGACGAATGTTCTCCTCGATCGAAAGCGTCGGAAAGACGCCGAGTTCCGACATGAAGGCCATTCCGCGGCGAATGCGCTGATCCGGCGTTAGCATTTCGATCGCCTCTCCTTCGAAGCGGATCGACCCGCCACGGCACGGCAACAATCCGATGATCGTCCGCAGCAACGTGGTCTTCCCCGCACTGTTTGCGCCCAGCAGAATCACCGTTTCTCCAGGTCCGACCTGCAGATCGACGCCCCAAAGGATCTGCATTTCCCCATATCCCGATTCGAGGCCCCGCACGTCGAGCAATGCCATCATCCTTATCCTCCGATAAACGCCGCGATAACATCGGGATTGCGCGATGCGTCGGTCAACGTTCCTTCGAACAGCACGCATCCCGCGTTAAGGACGAGGACGCGATTGGTGATGCGATTAAGAAAGTCGAGCAGGTGCTCGACGACGATCAGCGCGATGCCGCGTTTGGCGAGCCGCAGCAATAAATCCGCCACGACGGCCAGTTCCTGCGGATTGAGGCCCGCGCCGATCTCGTCGATCAACAGCAATTTCGGATTGGTCGCGAGCGCGCGCCCTAGGTCCAAGCGTTTCTGCTGGTTCACCGTCAGATCCGACGCCGGAGACTGGGCCTGGTCTTGGAGCGCGATGTCGGCCAGCACGGCGTAAACGGCTGCATCTTCATCGGCTCGCGCAACGTGAGCGCCAAAATGCATAGCTACTTGCACGTTTTGATATACCGTCATCGCACGAAACGGCTTGGGGACCTGAAAGGTGCGATTGATGCCGAGCGGCACGCGCCGGAACGACGGCACGCGATCGATGGAGCGTCCGTCGAACGCGATGTGGCCCGCATCGAGCTGGTAGATGCCGGAAATCAGATTGATCGCCGTCGTTTTGCCCGAGCCGTTCGGTCCAACGAGACCCAAGATCTCGCCCGGACGTATCGAAAAGCTCACGTCGTCGAGGACGGCAAGACCGTTGAACTGCTTGCCAACGCCCTCAAGCATCAGCAACGCATCAGAAGACACGGATACCTCGCCGCGTCAGCAGAGACATCACGCCATTAGGCAGGAAGAGCACCAGTAACACGATCAGTGCGCCGTAGATGAACTCGAAGTACTGCGGCGTCGAGATGCCGACGGCGTTGTAGAGCGCGTCGAGCACGATCGCACCGACGACCGGACCGATCACCGTTCCCACGCCGCCGAAAAGCGCGAAGACAATAGCAAACACGGAAATCTGCAGCGTAAAGACCGCGTCGGGATAAAACACCGAGAGGCTCCACGCATAGACTCCGCCGGCGAGCCCGGCGATCGCGGCCGAGAGCAGCCAGACGATCAGCCGTCCACGCACGACGTTGATCCCCGCCATCGCCGCGCTGGTTGCATCTTCCTTAACCGCCCGCATCCCGAGGCCAAATCGCGAGAAACGCAGGTACGCCGCTAGCGCCGTCGCCACCAGCACGACCGCGAGCATCGAGAGGTAGGCAGCCGGAAGATTGTAGACTTTGTCGATCTTGAGCCCGTAGGGCCCTCCGGTGATACCCGAGAGATCCTGATTGGAGACGATGTTGAACAGAATCTGCGAAGCAGCGAGATTTGCAATCGAAAAATAGGCCCCATTCAGCCGCAACAAGGGCCCGAGAATCAACCCGACGAGCACGGCCGCCGCCCCGCCAAGCACGACGCATGCCAGAACCGGAATCCCCGTGTGGAGCACGAGCATCGACGTAGCATATGCTCCCGCGCCGAAGAATCCGACGTAACCGAACGGCAGATATCCCGTGAACCCATAGAGCAGGTTCAACCCTTGCGCGAGCGCCACGAAGGTGAGCATCGAGAGCAGCAGGCTGCGATTGCCGTAGAAGTGTGGTGCGATCAAAAAGACGGCGGCAATCGCGGCCAGCGTGATCGCCGTCGCGAGCACCGGGCGTTTGACCGTCATGCCGTTCTCACCGCGCGCCCCAGCAGGCCCGCCGGCTTGATCAGCACGATGATGATTAGCAGTGCGTACGGCACCAGATTCGACCACGACGGAAAGTACGTTTGCATGAAGAGCGTCCCGATCCCAAATACGAGACCACCGACGACCGTGCCGAGCGGATTGCCCAGCGATCCGATGATGATCACGGCGAACGACGTCGTCGTCAATTCGTTTCCGATGTCGGGCGAAATCGAACCGAGCAAATACGGCACGAACACGCCGGCAATGCCGGCCAACGCAAGGCCCATGATAAATGCGATCGCCGAGACACGCTGTACGTCGACTCCGGTTGCGAGCGCCTCGTCACGATTGGCCATGATTGCGCGGGTCGCAAAACCGAGCCGTGTACGAGTGAAATACAGATAGAGCCCGAGCGCAGCCAGCACGCTCACGCCGGCGGCGACCCACCAGCTATCGGGAAAGGCTTGCCCGAGAACGCTGATGTTGCCGGCACCGAGCGCGTCTTGCGGCAGCGAGCGCTGATCTGCGCCGAACAGGGTGGTGAGCACTGCATCGATCATCAGCGCGACTCCGAAGAACAAAATAAACGACAGCATCTCCGGATCGCTGCTCTTCTGCAATCGCGGAACCACCGTATAAAGCGGGATGCCGACGACGATCGCACCCAAGGCGGCGAGCGCGACGCCGTAAATTGGATTGAGATGCAAATTGTTGCTGAGAAGATACGCGCCGTATCCGCCGAGCAATACGAATTGGCCGTGCGCGAGATTGATTATGCGCATGACGCCGAAGATCAGATTGAGCCCGAGCGCAACCAGTGCGAAAAACACCCCGTATAGGATGCCGCCGACGAGAGCGTATTCGAGAAGACTCATAAGATGACGATTCCCGCCGGCTCACGCCGGCGGGAATGTTCGCGGCGCAGAGCCTAGTGCTCCGGCGCCGGGTAAACGGCGCTCCCGGTCGCCTTGTCCTGCGGGTACACGACGATGAACTTGTTCCCGTCACCTTCAGGCATCAGCTGAGCAACCGGTAGCAGTTCTCCGAGCTGCGCTCCGTTCTCGTTGATCTTGAACTCGCCGAGGAGCGTCGTGGTCTTACCCGACATGTCCATGAGCGCCTGATGAAACGCAAGTTGCGCGAATTCCGGTGCGCGCCCGAGCATTTCCTGGATAATCAAGCCGTTGTTGTAACCGGCGCAATCCAGGAAGTTCGGCGCCTGGTGCGACGCGTCCGTGAAGGCTTTCACAAACTCGTCGGTGGTCGGACCGAGCGTGACGCTCTTGAAGCTAACAAGCGGTGGCGTCGGATAGGTGTAGGTGTATGCGAGCGCTTTCGCGCCGACGTTCTTCGTGATCAAGCTGATCAGCTGCCCCGGAAAGATCGTGAACGTCATTTTGAAATGCAAGCCGCTCGACGCCAGATCGCGCAAAAACGCGATGTCGTTCGGCGCATACCCGAATTCGAGTACGGCATCCGGATTCGTCGCGGCGATCGTATGCAGAAGGATCGCATAGTTCGACTCGGTCGTCGGCACGCCGTTGTAGTAGACCGGCTGCACGCCGCCCTCGGCCAGCACCGACTTCAACGTTTCGGCTTGCGATGCGTCGAAATCATTGGAATCGTAGATAACGGCGATGCGAGCAATCTTCTTTTCGAGCAAGAACTTCCCGAGCGGAACCGGCCATACGGCTGATGACGGGATGCTGACGTCGACCAGATAATCGGTCTTCTTCGTGAAGAAGTTTGCGCCCGAGCCGGTCGGATCGATCAACAGCATGTGATGCTCTGCCGCGAGCGGAATCGCGACGGAGGTCAGCACCGATCCGAAGTCCGCAACCAGCACGTCGACTTTGTCTTGGGTGATCAGCTGGTTGTAGAGGGTCGTTGCGGTCGACGTCGAGCTCTGATCGTCATACGCCACGATCTTTACGGGAATCTTCTTATTGAACGCCTTTACGAAAATGCCGCCGGATTTATTGATCTCGGCAGCCCAATATTTGAGGCCATCGAACTGGCCTTGGGATGCAACGGCGAAGGTGCCGGTGCTCGCGAAGAGGGTCCCGATCTTGATCTCCGACGGCGCCGAGGCGGCCGCCGAGGGACGTGGGAAGCCGATCGCTAGGAGACTTGCGACGAGCAGGGCGCATGCAAGAACGCGCCATGCCGGAAGACGAATGTTCATCTACTGCTGCTCCTTCTATAGAAGTACGAATAACAAAGCTCTTCGTCTGCGCAATAGTCCGCCCCACGATCAACGTCCTCTCAGAAAACGGCATGCGGGGTGCAAAGCCTACCACGCAGGCACCCGGCCCATCCGAGGCCGCCCGCGCCTTTGTCTACCAAAAGATGCAACTCTAGGTGTATCGTTGGGGTTTAGCCAAACGGCACTATGCAACGCTAGAGAGAGGATCACTATCGCTACTCGCACTCGCACAACAAAAACACGAGAAGTTAAGGCACGCAGCGTCGACCTCAAAGAGGCACCACTCGAGGTTCACGGCAGCGTCAAGCAGGTGTTTCCAAGCACGACGTTCTCGGTCGAGCTGGACAACGGCCACACGATTCTGGCTCACATCGCCGGACGTCTACGGCGGCATCGCATCAAGATTCTTCCAGGCGATCGCGTCGACGTCGAAATTTCTCCTTACGATCTGAGCAAGGGCCGTATCGTGTACCGCTACCGCGCGGGAGAAGCGCGCCGCAGCTAGGGAAGCCCTCGCTACCTTCCGGCTGACACACGGAATGGGGTACGAACAAGCGGAAATGCGCAGATTCTTGCCCTTCATTTTCGCCATCCTGGCGATGGGCGCAACGAGTGCACCGAGTAACGTCGGGGACCTGCGGGTTCGATGGCAGGTCAAGCTCGGTTCGGTCGCCGACACCGCGCCTCTCGTCTACGGAAACTCGCTCTACATCACCGCGACCGACGGCACGACCTATGCCGTCGACACGACAAGCGGGCGAATCCTCTGGCGCTTCGCGACGCACGGTCCGAAGATCACCACGTCGGTCCCCACCTACGATCCGGCGACGCACCGCCTTTACGTGCCTGGCGTCGACGGGATGGTGCACCGGCTCAATCCCTCGAGTGGGCGAGAAGTACGCGAAGGCGGTTTTCCCGAGCAGATTACACTCGCGCCGCAGACCGAAAAAGACGCATCCCCGCTTCAGGTAGCCAACGGCTATTTGTACGCCCAGACATCGGGTTATATCGGCGACGCGACGCCTTACGTCGGTCACGTCGTCGCGATTCGTCTCAGTGACGGTAGCAAACGCGTCTTCAACGTGCTTTGCAGTTCGCATCACGAGTTGATCGAACCGCAAACCTGCGCTGCGCAGCGCGCCGGGATGTGGTCGCGTGCCGGGGTCGTGGTCGATCCCGACGCATCCATGGGCGGACGCATCTACGTCGCCACCGGGAACGGCCCGTTTGATGCGGCAGCCGGAAACTACGGCGATTCGATCCTGTCGCTCAGCAACGATGCGACGCAGCTGCTCGGATATCTCACGCCACCGAATTACAGCGACCTCGATGCAGAGGATCTGGATGTTGGAAGCACGTCACCGGCGATGCTGCCGCGTCAATCGCAAAGTGCTACACCACTGATGGCCGTACAAGGCGGCAAGGATTCGGTCTTACGTCTCTTCGATCGCACACATCTCGACGGATTGCACCCGCCGCTGCAGACGATGACCATCGACTCGTTGCTCTTTTCGATTCCGGGCGTGTGGACCGATCGCGCGGGCACGACCTACGTCTTCATCGGAATCGCTGACGGCGTACACGCATACCGCCTCGTTACGACGAACCGTGTCAGCCATCTCGTCAATGCCTGGAACACCGCGCTTGAACTCGGAAGAGAGGCTGCCACTCCGGTCGTCGGTGACGGCGTGCTATTCCTTGCAACGAGC
Organism: Vulcanimicrobiota bacterium; assembly: GCA_963703325.1. Lineage (GTDB taxonomy): Bacteria > Vulcanimicrobiota > Vulcanimicrobiia > Vulcanimicrobiales > Vulcanimicrobiaceae > Aquilonibacter. The sequence continues at coordinate 843,901 of OY969805.1, forward strand.
AACGGGCTATTGGCGCTCGATGCGCAGACCGGCCGGCGCCGATGGAGCAGCGATGCAATCGGCCCGATCCATTGGCAGATTCCGGTTGTCGCCGGCGGTGCAGTGTATTGCGCCGACCAGAACGGCACACTGACAGCTTTCTCTCGGTAATAGCTACGACGACGGTCCTTGCTCGCAGCCAGGCCGGTGTTCCGCCGTATTCCGGTCGAACACGACGCCGCAACTTGGGCAGACGAGATGCAGCCAACACGTGGGGTCTCCGCCGAGCGGTTCGCTCTTCTCCTCGCGATCTTCCGAACCACGCACCGGCCGCTCGCACATGCTATCGGTCCTTTTTGGCTGCCTAAGTCCTAGTCATCGTTGAGGTACTGGCGATAAAGTACAGCCATGGGGACCATTCGACGCTCGGACGCGCCATTCCACGCAGATGCAGCTCGCGTTGCGCTGATTGCGCACGACGCGCGCAAAGATGACCTCACCGATTGGGCCAAGTTCAATCGCGAGACGTTGGCGCGCTGTTCGCTCGTTGCCACCGGAACCACCGGCAGCCTAATCGCCGAGAAGACTGGGCTAGACATCCATCTCTTGCTTTCGGGGCCACTGGGAGGGGATGCACAAGTCGGCGCGATGCTGGTGGAACATCAGTTGGATCTCATCGTATTCTTTTGGGATCCGTTGACGACGCAGCCGCACGACGTCGACGTCAAAGCGCTTCTTCGGCTCGCGGTTCTTTATAACGTTCCGATTGCATGCAATCGAGCAACGGCAGATTTTCTCATCTCTTCGCCGCTATTCGCCGATGAAGCACACTTACGTTCGCGCGCCCATTTACAAGGGCTCTAAGACGCCGCCTCGACGCGTTTTACTTTCCGATCAACACTTCGGTTGACTTGATGATGACGGTCACGTGATCGCCGTTCTTGAGTCCCAGACGCTGCACCGACGACGCCGTGATTGCGGCCGTAATAGAGGCGGCCTCGATTTCGACCTCCGCCTCACCCATGATTTCACCGGTGCGAACGCCTACCACCCGTCCTCGAATTTGATTGCGCGCGCTGATCTCCATAATTCGTCCTCCGGCAACCACTTTCGTACGTCCAGGACAGCAGCGCCTGCCGGGCACCGGCATTTTGACAGAATCCAAGATATGGCACGGATATTGGCGACGGCCGAGCGGATCCGCATCGAGGGCGGCGAGTTCACGATGGGTTCGCAGGATTTCTATCCCGAAGAGCGTCCCTTACGTCGCGTTCGCGTCGAAAGCTTTGCGATCGATCGCTATCCCGTTACGAACGCCCAATTCGCACGATTCGTCGACGAGACGCAATATGTCACCGTCGCGGAACGCCCGATCGACCCGTCGCAATATCCCGGCGCTATCGAGGAATTGTGCGTGCCGGGCTCGCTGGTGTTTCGCCCGACCAAAGGTCCGGTCGATTTGCGCGATTGGTCGCAGTGGTGGGAATGGACGCCCGGCGCATCGTGGCGCCATCCGCTCGGGCCATCATCGTCGCACTTCGGACTTGAGGATCATCCGGTCGTCCATGTCGCGTTCGAAGACGCCGAGTCGTACGCCCGCTGGGCCGATAAATCGATTCCCACCGAAGCGCAATGGGAATACGCGGCACGCGGCGGACTCGACGGGACCGTATTTTCTTGGGGTGATGATCTAACGCTCGACGGAAAGTTCATGGCGAACACCTGGCAAGGCGATTTCCCGTGGCAGAATCTCGGACTGGACGGGTACGAACGCACCTCACCGGTTGGAACGTTTCCGCCCAACGGCTACGGTCTGTACGACATGGCCGGGAACGTGTGGGAGTGGACGACCGATTGGTATAGCGCGACGCCTGAGGCGGTGCAGACAAAACCGTGCTGCGGAGCGCCGTCGGCGCGCGGTGCAGCGATGGAGCATAGCTACGATCCGAATCAACCCGACGTACGCATTCCGCGCAAAGTGGTCAAAGGCGGCTCGCATCTGTGCGCTCCGAACTATTGCCTGCGCTTTCGCCCGGCGGCACGTTCACCGCAAATGATCGAAACCTCGATGAGCCATCTCGGATTTCGCTGCATCACGCGCACCTAGCCCACGAAGAACATAAGGAAATAAAGAAGGCGCCTCCGTGCGCCTTCTTTCCTTTCACGATGTTCGTTTCTCGTTAGCCCGAGACGAGGCTCAGGGTTGAGGGATCGACCTGGTACTGGCCCGGTCCGACTTCGTTGTTCGGATAGGCGCAGATTTCGCTACCGTCGGGACCGAGGATGTCAACCAAATTAGGCTGGTTGCAATCCGTCTGCTGCAGGCCGTAGTTTGCCAGCAGCTGCGAGCCCGGCGAGTCCGCTTGCACCGTGTAGTATCCGCCGTTATTGAATGCGAGGCCGAGCGAGAACGCGCCCCAGAAGCCGCCGCCCCAATAAGCCGGCGATGCTACCCACGCTTGCCCGCGGTTCCAATACCACGGATCGACGTTGCGGCGACCGACATAGCCCGACCCGCCGTAGGCGTACGCACGCGGCGCATAATTCGCGCGCGCTTGGTAACGCGGCATCTGTTGCGTATAGCGCGGCGCGGCCTGTTGCGAGTAGCGCGGCGCGGCCTGTTGCGAGTAGCGCGGCGCGGCCTGTTGCGAGTAGCGCGGCGCAGCCTGTTGCGAGTAGCGCGGCGCAGCCTGTTGCGAGTAGCGCGGCGCGGACTGTTGCGAGTAGCGCGGCGCGGACCGTTGCGAGTAACGCGGCGCCTGCTGATAGGTGCGGGCCGATTGTGACGAACGCGCCGGCGCCGATGGACGCGAGTAGGACGTATGGTCGTTGTGCGAGTCGGCGAGCGCTGCCGCAGGCAGTGCAGCGAGGAGACAGGCGATGACCGGGATCTGGAGTTTCATGATGGCAATAGCGTAGCCGGCGAAGTTGATAGCGTTCGGCTTCGTAGATGAGAGCACGCTTAGAGCAAGCAGGCACACTCATTCAGACTATAAATATAGTCAATGCCGGCGACCAGGGTATCCGATAAGCGCAAACCGCGAAGATGTTCCCAGCCTTCGAAGAAGCCTCCGTTCACGGTTTCGCACCGACGAAAGGGGAACACGCATGCTACCCGTTTCTCGTACTCTTCCGTTCCTGGCCATGGCGCTCGCGGCCGGCGTTTCGCTCTCCGCGAGTGCCCAGATGAATCCGGTTTCCGTCCAGCAATGCTTTGTCACCGTGCCGAAACATATGAGCTCCAGAGCGAGCGGCACGCAGATCGTGTACACGGTCAACGCACGTCAACCGGCAACCAAGGTCGTGTTTGTCGTGAGCTATCGCAACTCCAGTCAGAACTATATCCGTCGCGTTGCCGACGTTGGCAGCTTTGCACCCGGCGCCACCATCGATCATCATTTCGACCTCTACAACGATGTGACGTTCGGCGGTAAGGCCGCGCGTTGCACGGCCGTTTCGGTAACATTTGCCAACGGACACGTCTGGCACAAATAACCGGACCAGCGGTAAAAAAGTGAAGGGCGATGCAGTTGCGTCGCCCTTTTTCTTCGAAGACAGGCGCTATGCGAATTCTCATCGTCGGCGCCGGCGCGACCGGCGGTCTCTTCGGTGGACTCTTGGCGCACGCCGGGCGCGACGTCACCTTTCTCGTGCGCGCGGCCCGCGCTGCGCAGCTGCGCGAGCAAGGCCTGCAGATACGCAGTCCGCGCGGCGATTTGACGATCACGCCGCAGATCGCGCAGTCCGAAACGATCGCGGCCCCGTTCGACGCCATCGTGCTCGGGCTCAAAGCATACGCACTCGAGGCGGCGATGGACGACTTCGCCCCGGCCGTCGGTCCGCAAACCCTGATTCTGCCCATGCTCAACGGCATGCGGCATCTCGATGTCCTCTCCGAGCGCTTCGGTAACGACCGCGTGCTTGGCGGCGTCTGCATCGTCGCGAGCACGCTCGATGCGCAGGGACACATCGTCCAGCTCAATGAGGCGCAGCAGCTGATCTACGGCGAGCGTAGCGGGAAGAACGGCGCGCGCGTTCGCGAACTGGACGCGACCCTCCAAGGCGCCGGGTTTACGGCAACACTCTCCGACCACATTCTGCTCGGAATGTGGGAGAAATGGGTCTTCCTTGCGTCGCTCGGCGCCAGCACGTGTTTGATGCGCGGTTCGATCGGCTCGATCGTCGCGGCCGGCGGCGAGCCCGTGATCTCCAGGATCTTCGACGAGTGCGCAAGCGTGGCACGCGAGTCCGGCTACACTCCGAGCGACGCGTTCGTTGCCAGCATGCGCCCGCACTTGACCACGCCGGGCTCACCCCTTACCGCCTCGATGTATCGCGATATGCTCGCCGGTAGTCGGGTCGAAGCCGATCAAATACTCGGCGATCTGCTCGCGCGCGCGCGCGGCTTCGGTCTCTCGACGCCGCTGCTCGAAGCGGCCTACACGACGCTCGACGTGTATCAGCGCGGCCTCACGCACTCGTGAGGCGCCGCGACTTCTTGTTCTCCTGCGCGAGCACTGCCGCGTTGTCGCCGCTGCGTGCACGCGCCGACGATGACATGCCCGATGCGGCAACGATCGCCGCGGCGGTACGCGACGAGTTCGTCCACGCCTGGAACGGCTACAAGCAATTCGCTTGGGGATTTGACGAAGTCAAGCCGGTCAGCGGGACGTCGCATGATTTCTTCGTTCCGGGTCACTCATTCGGGCTTTCGATCATCGAAGCGCTCGACACGTTGTACATCATGGGCCTGGATACGGAGCTCAATGCCTGCGTAGCGTGGCTGCGCACCCATCTCGACTTCAACGTCGATGCGGACGTCCAAATGTTCGAGGCCGTAATTCGCATGGTCGCCGGGCTGCTGGCCGGGTACTATGCCACCGGCGAGCGCTTCATGCTCGACGGCGCGCGCGACTTGGCGGATCGTTTGTTGGTGTGCTTTACGAAGTCACCCACCGGTGCACCGTACCGCTTCGCAAATCTGCGCACCGGCGCCGTGCGCGATCCGAAGAACAACCTTGCCGAGATCGGTTCGAATATTTTGGAATTCGGCGATCTCTCGCGCTTGACCGGCGATCCCAAGTATCTGCAAGCTTCGATGCGCGCCTACGAAGCGGTGATCGCGAAACGCTCGTCGCTCGACCTGCTCGCAACGAACTTCGACATTGAGGCCGGCACCTTCATCGATCCGATCGACGTCGCTCCCGACGAACCGGCCGACTCGTTCTACGAATATTTATGGGGCGGCTGGCAAATGCTCGGCATCGCCCAATCGCGTAGCTGGTACCGTGCGCTGACCGACGCACTGCTGAAATACAAAGTCGTTCACGTCGACGGACGTCTCTGGTTTCGCCAGGTGAACTATCTTACCGGCGAACCGGCCGGCGACACGCAAATCTCCGAACTCTCCGCATTCTACGCCGAACTCGTCGCGAAGGGCGGCGATCGGGCCGTCGGCGAGGCCTTCTACGATTCTTGGACCGGCGTCCTCAATCGTCATACGCTCATTCCGGAAGTTATCGACTACCAAACGCTCGACGCCGTCGACGGCGCCTACCGCCTCCGGCCGGAATACGCGAACTCGGCCTTTGAACTGTGGTTTCTCACCCGCGACGAACGCTATCGCCGAACCGCGTATCAATACTTTACCGCGCTGCGCGCCAATTGCCGCGTGACCAACGGCTACACCAATCTTCTCGACGTTCGGCCGTTCCCGATGATTCCCGACGACCTCTTTCCGGCGTATGCGTTCTCGGAAAACTTCAAGTATCTCTATCTGATGTTTGCCGATACGACCCGTTTCGACGGCGGGCACTACTACCTCAATACCGAAGGCAAGGTGCTGCGCGGGCTGCGGCGCTAGCGTCGCTCTAGCGCAGCACAATCGGAATCAGGCGAGCATCTTGGGCGCCGGCGGCGTTACGCGCGATGACCTGCAGCGTGTACCCGCGTTTATATTGCGGCACGATGTCGAGGACGTGCTGGTCGAAGGTGAATTGGCCGAATCCGACACGTGTCGCGTTAAAGGAAAACGACTCGGTGCGAACCTCCAGGCTCGCCACGTTGGTCGTCGTGGCGATGCGGCCGGTCCACTCTGAGCCCGGCGCGATCGACGTCTCGTTCATTTCCAACGCCACGATTCGCGGCGGATCGTTCGGTGCTGCGGGCACGGCGGACGGCCAGCGCGGCGGCGCAAGCGTCACCGCACGCGAATCCACGGGCGTTCCTTGAACCGGCTCTTCGCAGCCTGCGAACACGAGAATCACTCCGGTCAACACGCACCACAATCGCAACATAACGGGTCGTTTCGGTTGCTCCGCGGAATCCACCCGCACATGACGAATCGTCCGGCCCCGAGTACGCTCTTCGACTGGTCGATGGCGGTCGCGAGCTTGTGGTGTTCCGGCGGAATCATGATCGACGCCTATCATCACTTTCACACGACGGTCGAAACATTTTTCGAGCCGGCGCACGGCTTACTCTATGCCGGATTGCTCGCCGCGTACGTGTTTGTCGCCATCGCGATGGTGCGCAATCATCGCCGCGGATTCGCCTGGCGCAATGCGCTTCCAAAAGGCTACGAGACGACGGTTGCCGGCCTGATCGTCTTCTTGGCGGGCGGTGTGCTCGACATGATCAAGCACACGTTGTGGGGATTCGAACAGGGCTTCGACGCGCTGCTCAGTCCGACACACCTGCTCATCGGCGCCGGCATGTTTCTCATCATCGCGGGTCCGGTTCGCTCGGCAATCGAGCGCGAGCGACCACCATTGACGCTCGTCGCGCAGCTTCCAATGCTGCTCGCGCTGGCGTCGATGATGGAGCTGCTGCACTGGGGAACGCAATTCATTTTCCTGAGTGAGGCCGAACGCATGAACGCGCCGCTCGATGCGGCCCGCTTTCCGCACGACACGCTCACCCTGCTCTCGCTCCTCTACGACAAGCAAGGCATCGGTCTGCTGGCCGTGCTCGTCCAGAGTTTGCTGCTGGTGGGATTTGCGCTCTACGCCGCGCGCAACATTCGTTTGGCGCCCGGAGCGCTGGCCGTACTTTTCCTGGTTGGCAACGTCTTTATCGCCGCAGCACACTCCAACTACGCCGGGCAATTCGCGGCGGTCGTCGTCGCAAGTCTGTGCGCGGGCATCTTCGGCGACGCCGTGGGTCGGCGCCCGAATCTCTTCGCGTTCGGCATTCCCGCACTCTATTGGACGGTATTGCTCGGCGTGTTGGCGCTCACGATGGGCGGCCTATGGTGGAGCCCCGACGTGGTGGCCGGCTCAGTCGTATTCGCCGGGCTCGCCGGATTATTTGCGCTACAGCTCGTGGATAAAGGTCAAAGCCCGCCGCCGTGAGGCGTCGGGCTTTGATGTAGTCACCGAGCGCTTTAGCCTGTCTGAGCCCATTGCCAGGCCCGTACTGACCGCCGCGTCGTCGGCTTCGATCCCATTCACTCCGGCCTCTTTACGATAGTGACCGTCGGGCGTGTGGTGATTCGCGCTTTTCTACAATTCGCACTTCGTCGTTACTCGAAGTGATTGCATAGTAGCAAGCGAACAATATGCCGTGCAAGAGCAAAATTCCCGAACTCACAAGCTATTCGCAAGAAAGACGAGTTATTCACACGTTATGCCCACGCTATCCCTCGATTCGCTGCTCGAACGGCCGCTACGTGCGGCAATTTTAGCAGCCGCAGACAGCACCGCGGTGCAGCGACTGGTGAGCCGCTACGGTATGCGACTCGGCGCCCGGCGGTTTGTCGCGGGTGAGACGATGGGGGAGTTCCTCGCCGTCGCGCGCGAGGTCAACGCGCGCGGGTTCGCCGTCGCTGCCGGTATTCTCGGGGAAGGCGTGCGCGAGCGCGGCGAGGCGATCGGCGCGGCCGATCAGTACTGCGAGCTTTTGCGGATTTTTGCAGCCGAGCGGATCGACGCCAACGTCGCGTTCAAACTCACGCACCTGGGGCTCGACATCGACCCGGAGCTTGCCTACGAGAACGCGGCGCGCATCGCCCAAAGCGCATTGGACGCCGGGAACACCGCGCGCGTGGACATGGAGCAGTCTCGCTACGTCGACGCGACGCTGGCGATTTGGCGCCGTCTGCGCGAGCGGTTCGACAACGTTGGATTCGTGCTGCAATCCTATCTCTTTCGCAGTCTCGACGACCTCCGCGCGGCCAAGCCGCTTGCGCCGAGCGTTCGCATCGTCAAGGGCGCCTATCTCGAACCGCCCGACGTCGCCTACGAGAAAAAATCGGAGGTCGACGAAAATTATCTGCGTCTCGTGTTTGAATCGCTCGATGGCCCGGGCTTCACCGCAATTGCGACGCACGACCCGCGCATCATCGAGCGGGTTGAGACATTCGTTCGCGAGAAGGCGATTCCGCGCCGCGGCCGCTTTGAATTTCAAATGCTCTACGGTATCGCCGGGCCACTCGCCACCGCATTGGTTGCGCGCGGGTATCGCGTCCGGCTCGCCGTGCCCTACGGCTATTATTGGTTTCCGTATCTGATGCGCCGGCTTGCCGAACGTCCCGCCAATCTGGCATTCTTCCTCAAGGGAGCCCTTACACGCGAATGATCGCCACAACAGCTCTTACCGGCATTTGGTCGGCCGTGCTCACGCCGGTCGACGAGAACTACCAGCCCGACGCGGCCCGCGCGATCGCGTACTATCGCGATCTTTTGCGCGACGGCATCGACGGCATCAACCTGCTCGGCACGACCGGCGAGGCGATGTCGTTCAGCGTCGAGCAACGCCTGCGATTGATGGAGCAAGTCGCCGCCGGTGTACCACGCGAGCGCACGATGTGTGGGACCGGCGCGTCGGCGCTCGGCGATACGATCAGCCTCACCCGCGCCGCCAGTGAACTCGGGTTTGCCGCGGCGCTGATCATGCCGCCATTCTTCTTTCGTGACGCCGGCGACGACGGCGTCGTCCGCTTCTTCGATGCGCTCCTATCACGCAGCGGACCGCTACGGACAACGATCCTGCTCTACAACTTCCCGGCAATGAGCGGCATCACGTTCCATCCCGAGCTGGTGGATCGTCTGATCGAAGCGTTTCCCGGCCTCATCTCCGGCATGAAAGACAGTTCGAACGATACCGCGCTGCAGCGCGCGGTGCTCGAGCGGCACCCCGAGCTACGGGTGTTTCCGTCCACCGAAGCGACGCTGCTCGACGCCAAAGCCTACGGGGCGGCGGGATGCATCTCGGGCAGCGTGTGCCTTTGGCCCCAAGCCGCCCATGCCGCATACGCCAACGCGGATATTTCAGCAGCGACGGCCGTGCGCGGAGCGCGCGAAGCGTTACGTGGGGCGCCGCTCATCGCCGCGGTGCGGGCGCGCGTCGCTGCAGCGCGCAACGACGACGCGTGGCTGCGGTCGATGCCGCCGAACTAGAGCGCCCGAGCCCGCGTGGCGACCCAGCGATAAAGCACGACTGGAACCGCGACGAACGCAACAATAGCCAACACGTTTGCGATTGCTCCGAAATTATCACCAACGACCGCGAACGGATTCGAAGGATCGGCGACGTGCATCCATCCGCGCTGCGCCGCAACAATGACACCGGCGTAAAAAACGCCCCAGAGGCTTTCGCCGACGATCAGGCCACAAGCGATCAACACACCGAGTCGCCGCGCAGAATCGGGGTTGGGGCCCCGCGAGACCCAGCGATTGTAGAGCGCGCCAAAGATTGCGCCGATGACGGCCGGCGACGTTGTTTCGGGTGGGAGATAGACGCCCAGACCCACCGCAAGGGGTGGGAAGCGATAACGGCCGGTGATCCTGCCGATCTCGTCGATCGCGATGACGATGGCGCCGATTCCGACGCCGATGCCGATCAGATTCCACGGCGCATTTAGCGAGATCACCCCTGTCGCTAGCGTGGAGATGAGCACGGCTTGCGGCGCAGCGAGTCCTTTGCCCCCAAATCCGTAGGCAGCATTGAGCACTACGAGCACCGGAGGAATGACAACCGCGCCAAAGATGACGCCGACGACGAGCGCGACCTGCTGCTTCCATGGCGTTGCGCCGACGATTTGACCGGTCTTGAGATCTTGGAGGTTGTCGTTCGAAATCGTGGCAACGTTGAGCACGATCGCCGTGACAAACAGTGCATACGCGATCAGCGCGGGTGTCGTTGCCGGATCGGCCTTGGCGATGAGCAGCAGCAAGAGCGAGACACCGACGACGGTGAGAATCGCCATGCCCGAGACCGGCGAATTCGACGATCCAATGAGTCCCGCCATGTAGCCGGTCACGGCAGCCACGAAGAGTCCGGCGACAACGATGTAAGCGATTGACGCAAGTATGAGCGGCACGATCATCGACTGCAGCACGCCGCCGGCGAGAAACGCATAGAGGAGAATAGCGATCGGTATGAGGCAAGCAGCGGACACCAGGGCAACGATATTAAATGGAATATCCTGCTCGGTTATATCGAGGGTATCGCCACGCCCGCGCGCGGCCGATGCACGCAGCGATGACCGCACGCCGCTTATGATCGGTGAAATAAGCTTAAATAGCGTCCAAATGCCCGCCGCGCCGATCACACCGGCGCCGATGAAACGAACGTCGGTCGATCGCACGGTGTTTGCTATGTCGCCGATCGCGCCGGGCATCGGGTGCATGGCGGTGATAACCGGAATCAAAATGCCCCACGCAATGAACAACCCGCCGAGAATCGCCATGCCGACCGTCAAACCGATAAGATGTCCGGCGCCGACAAGCGCAAGCGAAAGATTAAAACCCATACCGGTGATCGCGGGCCCGATGCGTACGTACCCGGCAAAGGAGCTCTGGAGCAGCCGAAGCGCTACGCCGAGCTGTACGGCAGCCGAGGCGATCGAACTGATAACCAGTGCGCGCAGCCCCAGGGCATTTTCCGCCGCGGCGTCCGCGGCGTGTTCACCCGCGCCGACTTCGAGCACTTCGGCGGCGGCAACGCCTTCGGGATAGGGCAGATCCGAATTCGTCACAAGCGCGCGACGCAGCGGAACGCTGTACATCACGCCGAGGATCCCGCCGATAGCGCAGATACCGAACGATTCCCAAAACGGGAAGCCGGTCCACCACCCGACTATCACCAAACCCGGGAGCACGAAGATGACCGACGAGAGCGTCCCAGCCGCCGAGGCGACCGTCTGAACGATGTTGTTCTCCCAAATCGTCGCGGTCTTGAAGCCGCGCAGGATCGCCATTGAGATGACCGCGGCCGGAATCGATGAGGCAAAAGTCAAGCCGACCTTGAGCCCGAGGTAGACGTTCGCCGCGGTAAAGACCAGTGTGATTAGTCCGCCTAGCGCAAGCGCGCGTAGCGTAAGCTCGACGCGGCGTGACGGCGCCTTCTCTATCGTTTGCACGAGCGTTCGATTGCACGCATGGGCAGGAAAAGCCCGCCGTTCCCGAGCAGGCGTGCGCGATGGAACTCGTTGGCCGCGAACCCGAGATCACCGAGTTGCGCGCGGCCTATACGACCGCCGTTGAGTCAGGAGCATCCGCGACGCTGCTTATTAGCGGTTCCAGCGGCTTTGGTAAAACTGCGCTCCTGCGCTCGTTGGAAGCATTCGCCGAACCGCACGCGCTCGTGCTTCGAACGACCGCGCAGCCGTTCGATCGCGTGTTTCCGTTCGCGATAGCCACCCGGCTTTCGCCCGACTTGCCGGATCAGCTCGATCGGGACACGCTCGAACGTCCGGTCGTGATCACGATCGACGACGCGCAGTTTGCCGATGACGAAAGCCTGCTCGGCATTGCGGCGTCGGTGGAAGCACTCGCGCGGCGCCCATTGCTCGTCGTGCTCGCCTCCGATAACGAACACGGGCGTGCGCTTCCGCTCAGGGGGCACCCGCCGATCGTCCTGCGCGAACTCGAGACGAAAGCGGCGCTTTCGCTTGCCGAGCAGCAGTATCGCAATGCACCCCGCGCCGTACTCGACGCCGTTGTCGCGCGCGCGCATGGGATTCCGTACGAAGTAATCGTTATCGCCGCTGCGGCGGCTCGTCATGGTACGCGCGACCAAGCCGACGTTGCGTTCTCGTCGCGCGCCGCGATTGCCAAGGAGCTGCGGACGCTACCGCTGCACGAGCGCACCATACTGCAAATGCTTTCGCTCCTGCCCGAGCCGATTGACGTTACGCTGCTCGACGGACCGGTGCCGGAGTTTCCGCACCTCGGACACGCGCTGACTGCAGCGGCAATTGCCGAGACGATCGCCATGAAGATTCCGCTGCGGCGGCGCATTATCGGCGCGATCGAGCATCGTGGCCTGCGTGGCACCCGCGAGCGGCTTATGGTAGCGGAGCAATTACTTGCAAGCGGCGACGGTACGCGCGCGCGCAGCGCGCTGCTCGATCTCGCATTTGCTGCCAAAGCCGAACACTTGCCGCGGGCGATTGTCTGCGCATCGGAACGCCACATCGAGCTCGGCGAACCGCCCGACGACCGGTTCATCGAATTCTACACGAATTTCTTCGAAGCGCTCGCCGAAACGCGCGATCACGCGCGCGCCGAATCGGTTGCAGCACACGCGCTGAGCGAAGCGCAGCATCGCGGCATTTCGCCGCTGGGAGGTCTCGCCGCACAACTCGTGCAGGCGCAGTGGATGGTCGACCGGCACGATGCGGCGCGAGCGAGTTATGCTCGCTACGCCGGCGCCTTTGAGGATCCGCGCGACGTGCAGACGCTGCGCGATGCAGCGCCCTGGGGACCGAGCTAGGCGCTCAACCGATCGTGTCGATTCACGAAGACCGCGATGCGGCGGCCATCGTATCCGTGGAGCGGCGCAACGGTGACGTGCAGGTGCGAGACGACCGCGCTAACGTTCGAAGGCGCGCGAGATGTGCGCCAGGTTGCGGTGAGCGCACGGACTACGCGGTCGATCGGTCCCGGCAATTCATCGATACGTGAGTCGGCGGCATAGAGCGCCGACAGCGGATCCTCGCCACCGGACGGCCCGGCCATCAGCACGCGATAGGCGTCATCCAAAATAAAGCAGTAGGGTATGGGACTTGTCTCGGGCTGCGCCGCCAAAGGCAAGGTTTCCGTGATGGTCAGTGGTCGTGCATACATGGTCGGGGGTCCTCCACGCTCCCAGACTAGCAATTCCACCGTCCCGAGTTCGTCCGGGGAAATACCTAGTTTTCGCCTAAGCCCCAGCGCGTGGGCAGCCTATTCGGCCGGGACGCCGAGCTCTCGAGAGCGCGCATGGTCCTGGACTCGTCCGCACGCGAGCGCATCGTGCGGGCACTTCGCATCGTCGGGGCAAGCGGGGCCGGCAAAACCGCCCTCGCCGAGCGCATTGCCGCGGACGCGACGGCGTCGGGCTGGCTGGTGGTCTGCGCGCCGAGCTTCCGCCTCCACGCTACCCTGCCGCTCTTTTCCGGTCGCCGCGTTATCCAAGCGCTGATTGACGGGCTGGGCGAAAGCGCGCAACGCTACCGGTCGGGTCTGACACTCGATCGCGAGAAGCCTGAGGATTTCGAGGAAGCCTTCCTCCGCATCGTGGAAGGCGTGACGCTCGATCACCGTCTACTGCTCATTCTCGACGACGCGCAGTGGGCCGATAGCGAAAGCCGGCGGCTGTTCGAACGAACGGCGTCGGCGCTTGCCGATCGCGCGATCGTACTCATCTCGACCGAACGCAGTGACGAGTCCTCCGAGCGCACGTTCGGACTTGCCGACGAAGCGATTGCTCTCGGCGAGCTGCCGCAGCAGGTCGCGGTTCAGATCGTCCGCGCGATCTACCCGGGCGTGAGCGACGACATCGCCATTGGCATCGCGGCGGAAACGGGAGGGCGAGCCGTCGATATCGTGGCGGTCGCTACCGCCGCGCGCGAAGGCGCCGCCACGACGCTACGCGACGTCAGCGCAAGCACGCGCCGCGTTGTCGCACGCGATCTCTCCCTGCTCGATGCGCGAGTGCGCGAGTTCTTGCAAGTGTGCGCGCTGATCGACGAGCCGATCGAGTTGCCGCTACTGCAACAACTCTTTCCCAAGGAGGAGCTGCTCCAGATGATCGAGCGGCTTTCGGGAAGGTATCTCGTCTCCAATGCGGACGGCCTAAGATTCGTCCACGCAACAGTCATGGAAAGCGTGCTTGAAACAATTCCTATCGCGATCCCGCTACGCTACCGCGTGCTCGAGGCGCTCAAAAAACTGCCCGGGCCTCGCCTTGAAGACTACGAACGAATGGTCACGCAGAGCGCCGCATGCGGCGATCCGCAAGCGGAACGCGAGGCACTCATCAAGCTCTCCGACGAGGCCGCGGCGAAGTCGCTTATCTCGCTCTCCGCTAGTTCGCTCGAGCGCGCCATTGCCATCGCCCCGCCGCCGCCGAGCGACATCGCGCCGACATACGCGCGTCTGTCACAGATGTACAACGCACTAGCCCGTGAATCCGACGCCATTCGCGTATCGCGGCGCGCGCTCGCCGAAGCGGAAGCCGCGGGAACTTCCGAAGGATTAGGCCCCATTGCTGCATCGATCGTTCTGGCGCAGTGGCACGCCGGCTTGGCGAGTGAGGCACGATCGACACTAGCACGATACGAACAGGCCTTTTCATCCCCCGCCGATCGCGCGAACTTCTCCTCGCTTGGAGAATATATCGCGATGCATTGCGTTGACATCGAATCAGCAAGCGTCTATCGCGACCGCTACAACCAGCACGCCGCACACGCCGACGTGATGGTCGCGATTCGCCACGAAGTTACCAATGCGTTTCTCGCCATGCGAGTTGGGAACGAGGTCCTCGCACTGGAACACCTAAACGAAGCCGAGCGTCTGTGCGTCACTGCACCACCCATTTTCGCGTCGATGCCGCGTTCCGCCAAGCTCCTGCACGGCTTGCGGTACCGCGGCACGCATACGGCTGACCAGCTTCTTTCGCAACTTCGCCCCGATACGAAACTAGCGATTGCCACTGCCGTTCAAGGGCACGTTATGATCGCGCGGGGAGAATTCACTGATCTCGAAGAGATCATCGGAGAACGCTTGCAGAGCCCGAAGGATTCGTTGATGCAGGGGCTGCTATCATGTCCACGCTACACCGCTGCGGCACTGCGTGGCGTGCCCGCGAAAGACGCGATTTGGCAACTTGCACATTATGAGGTCGCCGCATTCGAGGCGGGTGAACGGACGCTATCGGCTCTTCCCGTCGTCACCGCCTCGCTGGTCCCGCTCGCGACGCAGTCGCCGCAGCGTGCCTGCAAGCTGCTGGCAGATGCCATCGCCGCATCGTCAGCGCCAACCGACGTCATGCTCTTTTCGTATCCGGTATTGTTGTCCATCGCCGCGCGCACGCTCGACGCGCGTGAGGAGCTAAAGGCAATCGCCTCAGGCGCGCTCTGGACCGACGCGCAGCCCTGGAACGTGGCACATCATAGCCTAGCGCGCGGCGTTGCGTCGGCCGCCCTGCGACAGAGCGAAAGCGCGGAGATTCTCCAGAGCGCGCGCGATCGCTTTGCGGAACTCGACGCTCCGTATTTTGTAAGCGTCGCAAACGGACTGCTCGGGACCGCGAGCGTTGCCGCGCACAACGCGACGCAGCCGCGCCCGAACAATACGACGCGTCGAGAGTGCGAGATTGCCGGTCTCGTTGCGGAAGGTTTGACCAATCGGGAGATCGCCGAACGGCTCGTGCTCAGTGAACGAACCGTTGAAGGGCACATCGCCAATCTTTTCGCGAAAGTAAACGTAAACTCGCGTACTCAGTTGGCGACGTGGTTCATGCGCACTAGCTCTGCTGCATCATAGCGATCGAACCAACGAGGCGAGGAGCATCGGCATGTGCGGCCGTGAATTTATTCGCTTCGTCTTTGAGATGCTGGTCAATATACGATGCCATGGCGTGGATATCGTCTTTGTTGGGTGTCTCCGAAAGCCCGACCGATTTTTGGATCAGCTTTCCAAGAGCGGCATAGTCGTCTTTCTTGAGCGTACTCCACTCCTTATAGACCTCCGGCGACGCGTGCAGGACGTGAAGAAAGCCCGCGGCAGTTGCGCGCTGTTGTACCTCGGTCATAGCGATAACACTCCGTTAATCAAGAACCGTGGATCGAATGCGTTCCGTGGAATTCAAGCGAGTCCTTGGTTCATCACTGTCCAATGCCGGCCACAACGAGTCGCAGCGAAAGTGTAACGCGCACGAGTCCATCGCTGTCCGCCGGCGCATGCGCAAGTGTGTGCTCCCGTATGCTTTTTCGCAGCGAAGCGTCGAGCAGGCCGAGCGGATAGGTGCGCTGGAGCAGCGCCCAAAGCTGCGCCGGGGAGCATGCGCCCGCCAACGCATAGCGCTCGATCGTATGGGTATTTAGTCCTATATCGGCGAGGAGCGCCTGCAGGGCATCGTCTCGCTCGATCGGCTCGCGCCCCGGCACCAGCGGCGCAAACCTGGGAAACTGGCCGCGAACGACGCCAATAGCTTCACGCATGAGCCTCACGATCGTATCGCCGGCGAGCGGGTCCTCGACGACGAAGACGAGCACGCCGCCGGGGCGGAGTGCATCGCGCAGGCGTTCGATCACGGCACGGACGCGTGGCATCGACATGAAGCTCAGGTGGGCGGTGGCGACGTCATACATGCCCCGGCCCATGTCGCAGCCCGATGCGTCGCCGCAGACGAGCGCCGCCGTAGGAACTCGCTCGCGCGCGCGATCGATTTCGTTATCACAAAGATCGACGCCGCTCAGCGCGACCTCGGGGCCGAATGTTTGCGCCAGGAGCGCGAGCAGCGCTCCGTCGCCACAGCCCACGTCGAGAATACTGTGCGCGGTTGGCGCCAGCGCTTTGATCCGCGCCGCCAGCACCTCGTACGACGTTTGGCAGCTTGGGGTTCGTAACGTCGAGACAAGGCTCGCCGTCCCGTCGTTAAAGGCGCGATGAAAGGCGATGAGGTGTTCGTTCCAGTCATCGGGCGTCGCCGCGTCACCGGCAATCACCCGATCGAGATAGCGCGTCATCTACGCCCCCATTTGCAGCGCGAACGGGTTGAGGATCGAGCGCGCGCGTAAACCCAGATGCCCGGTGAAGACGTACGTTTCGAGTCCCGGAACGATGGTGCGGACCACGCGTATGGGCAGTTCCGGCGGCGAGAGATCGACGGCAATCGCGCGGGCAATACCGTACGCGCGCAGTGCGTCGAGTGTAAGGCGCAGATCGAGAGCTAGATCGTCACTGGCGCGGTCGGGCAGGCTCGCGAGCGAGATTCGCCGGCTCGGGACGTCATAGTACCACTGTCCGGTCGGAATGACGTTGAGCCGGCGCGCGTGTGTTCCCATGATGCCGGCGGGATCGTCCGGGCGTAAAATATCCTCGCGCGCAGCCTGAATGTCGACGGCGCGGCTTTGCACAGCCTCGGTAAGCGCGCGTGTCAGTGCATGTGCGGGGGAGAGCGCGCAACCCAAACCCAGGTGCGCCATCGGCGCCAAGGCGTCCGGCTCAGCGACCGAGGCGATCACCGTTACCGGCAACGTACCTTCCGGCAGCGCTAGTGCTCGAACCGTCAGACCGGCAGCTCGGATGGCATGAGAGATTCGGTCGACGTTCGCCTCACCCGCGGGCAGGTCGATCTCAGCGGCAAACCCATGATCGGTGGCATCCGGACCCAGATAAAATCGCGGCGTGAGCGAACAACGGACGTGATACATCGTCCACGCGTGGCGCTCGATTAATTCGCACAGTGCGTGATAGACCGCTTCGGTGAGATTATTGCCCGACGCAAGCCCGTTGGTCGACGTAACGTCGAACAATCGTTCCCCGAACCACGGACACTGCACCATCGCGAGCGGCACCGCAAGCACATCGCCCGAGAGCAGGTCCGTTCCGAGCACGCAGTCGACGACGAGATCGCCCGCGACCGCGCGCATGCCGCATTCGTCGAGGTCGATGCGCTGGCCGACCACGCGCAGTGATTCTTTGAACACCGGTAGATTCACGGCGGCGCCGATCTGCCGCTCCGTCGCCTCCATGACTGCGCTTGCGATCGCGCCTTCACGCGTCATGCCCTTGCCGTTGTAGACGCCGAGGAGATCCGGAGAGTTCGGCACGAGCGCCGAATACGTCGGAATGCCGGTTCGATCCAGATACGTCGTGTCGGCAAGGCGCGTGATGCCGTAGCGCCGGCGGAGTTCCGGGACCAACGCGAGCGTCTGCTCGAAGGGGACGGCGCGGTCGTAGGTTCCTGACGCCTTGGGAACCGACGGCGCGAGCGCGAGCGGCGCGCTTCGGCGCGGCGGATGCGATGCGATCGTCACGACGGTCGGCGCGATTGTCGCATCGGTTCGCGCACTATCGCGCTCGAGCGCACGCAGCACCCTCCGCATCGCGAAACGCGCATCCCAACGCTTGAGATCGCCGAAGCGCTCGGCCAGTACGGCGATGGCTTTGCGGGCGGGAAGCGGCGCAAGGCCGACGACGTCATCCCACGTCCGGTCCATGTAGAAGATCGCGCGCGCCCGCGCAATCAATTCGCCGCGCTCGGGCGCGGTGAGCAGCCCGCGATGATGAGCAAGCCGCGCGAGGTACCGCACGTTGACCAGCGGTACCGTCAACGCCTCGAGCGATTGCGGATGCGTCAAGACGGCGACCTCGTCGTCGCCATCGATCGCGCCGCTTGCGTACCATCCTGCGATCGCGCCCAGCGGCGTGAAACCGTACGGCGCGCATTCCACCGCGCGCAACGCACCCATGCTGGCTGCGCCGAACAACCGCGCGTCGCGCAGCGCCGCAAAGCACTCTTTCGGGGACGGAGCAAGGTCATGGTGAAAGACGCCGTCGATCAAAAGGACGGCATCGTACTCACGCGCTGCGCGCTCGACATCGCCACGCGCGGCCGGTGGAAGATAGGTTACGGAATCGAGCTCCGGACGATCTTGCGCCGGCAGCGATGGACCGGCGAAAACCGCCAAACGACGGTGAGCGTGCACGCGCCGCCCTTAGCCGAGCGCCGCAGCGTTTTGAGCGGCCGTGAGCGTCGCATAACGTTCGCGCACGCGCACCGCTTCGATATGATCGTAGGCTCGGGAAGCTTCGCGGGCCAGCTCTTCGAGCGACTCGATTTCTTCCGGATCGAGCTGCGCGCCGTTGCGATGTGCGCCGTAGAGTACGAACGAGACGAGTTCGTGGCGAACCGTGACCGGCATAGCCAAGACATAGTATTTGGCTTGCTCGCGATCCAGGTGGCCGCGCAGTTCCTCAAGCCACACGCGCTGCTCGCCCGACTGCAACATGCGCACCAAGAGATGATTCGCCTCAAAGCCGGGCGGCGCGACCGTTGTGTTGCTCGAGGTGGCGAGCCCCTCGAAGCGAGAGCCGTCACTCGAGCGGCGGTACAGCGCCGCCGCACTGAGTAGCAGCGCGTCCGCCGGCGCCTGCACGAGTCCGTCGGCGACTGCCGATTCCTCGGTCGCGTACGGCAGCGCGCGAGCAACACGGCGCAGGTAGTCCTCGGCCGCGCGGCGCCCGCGGAAGAAGACGACTTCGACACCATTCTGAACGGCGCGGTTGATGCGATCGAGCAGAAAGCCGATGCCGATGGTCGCCAGCAACTCGATCCCGGTGGCAAACCGGCCTTCCGAAAGAAGATGTCCGGCGGTCCAATCGAGCAACGACACGAATGCGATCGCGAACACCGAGAGAATGCCGTACGCGAGCGCGCGGTTGAGCACGAAGTTGATATCGAGCACGCGGTGTTTGAGCACCGCGTACATCACGCTGATCGGCATGATCACGACGGCAATCCCAATGATCTCCGAGAGCCAGCGCGGCACCGCCGGCACGAAATAGATCGCATACGCGATAAACGAAATGATCAAGCCGGGCACGAGGAATCCGAAGCGCTGCCGTACCTGCGGCGAGGCGTACTTATATTTTTTGATGACGACGTACGTCGCGAGTGCGAACGCGGCGAGCGGTATCCACACGTCGAGCGCGCTGCTCCAAAACGAATAGCCGTCGCGCTCCCACTCGAACCACGCCACCGAATACGCTACGAAGGCGGCGGCGATCGCGATCCACATCGCACGATCGAACGTTCGCGTGAAGCCCGTCAATCGATCGTCGGGGAATCGCATTACGAACGGTAAGAGCGGAAGCACCGCGAAATTTCCCCACACCGTCGTGAGCGAGAAGGTGAGCACCGCGAACGCGCCCGGCGAAAGATACGCTTGATAGAAGGCCATCGACGGTTGCGTGGAGAGAAATCCGGTTGCGAACGCGTAGAAACTCCACGTCATGACGTTCGGACGCAAAAATACCAGCACGAACGCGATCGCCACAAAGATCGTCGCGGGAAGAATTGCAATAATTCCCAGCAGCTGCACGGTTCGCGAAAATGATGCGAGCGGTACGGCCGTCATCGTTACGGTGTACGCGCGGCCATCGGGGCGGCGGAAAGTAAATGTGCCGCGATCGCCCGCGCGCGGGTAGATGAGTGACGCAAAGCCTTTGCTGAATGGCGTGACGTCGAGCGTGTCGCCGGCGCGAACGCCGGCCAAGTCGGCGGGTGACCCCGGCGCGACCGCATCGACGCGAAGGGAGAACTGACGCGTCGATCCGACCCCGAATGTGCCGCCGCCCCATACGCCGGCGTAATCCGCGTGCCCGAGCGGTACGTAGAAAATCGCAATCACGAGCGCGGTGATCGCGATGAGCACGAGCCGCGCAATGAGCTTCATGCCGGGTCCGGGCTCGCGTCGGGTGGCGCGACGAACGGCGCAGATGGATCGTTGCCGAGCGCAATTTCGGCCTTCGCAAGGTTCTCGTACACGCGAAGATTGATCTCGCGGCGCACCTCGAATTGCCGCAGCGGCTTCGTGCGCACGGCGGCGCGCAACACGATGCCGTTACGCGACATGCTCTCGACGCCGATCCACTCGACCGGTTCGACAATCGCATCCTGCCAGCATGGGTCTGAACGCAGGCCCGTTAGCGTGTCGCGCAAAACTTCGATCGCTTTGCGCAGGTCGGCGCCGACGGCGATCGTGACGCGGTAATCAACGCGTGCCCACGTTCGCGACGAGTTTACGACCTGTATCGCCGAACTGTGGGGAATCGTGATGAGGTTCCCTCGGCCGTCGCGAACCTGCACGACGCGCAGCGTCAAGTGCTCGACGATGCCGTTGGCATCACCGATCGCCACGTAGTCACCTTCGACGTACTGATCTTCGAAGAGCACGAGCAATCCGCCGAGGCAGTCGCGAACCAAACTCTGCGCTGCGAATCCAATCGCCACCGCCGCGATACCGCCGATCGTCACGACCGATGCGATCGGAACATTCAGCACCGCAAGCGTCCCAAGGATTGCGATCACGATAACGATCGACGTGCTGAATCCAACCAGCGCCTTCGACATCGTCGGGACGCGCAGCAGTGCGCGCGCTTGGCCGCCCGGCGGCTTGCCGATCGTCGCCCACCACTGCACCACTTGACGAATCGCGGTCGCGACCACTGCGTCGGCAACAAAGGCTCCGATCCAAACCAACGCGACTCGAATTGCAGTTCGCCGGATCGCTTCGCCGTAGCTGACGGTCTGCGGAAATTGCAGCAACGCGTAGATGATCGCTGCCAGCCACAATAGCGGTATGATCCACGCGACGACCGTGGCGGCCCGGCGATTGCGTAAGAATCGAAACAGCAGCAAACCGGCAAGCGTAAGCACCGCCAACGCAATTGCCGCGCGAACACTCAGCTCGGTGTTGCGATGGATCGCCTCGGGTTGCCGGCGCTCGAGCGCCTGGTAGAGTGCGCTCTGCAGCGACGCCTGCCACTGCGCGGCAAGGTCAGCAACGGTGGTATTTGCACGTCGCGCGTCGTCGGTGGTAACGGTGAGAATCGGGTACGGCGCCGGATGTCGCGCATCCGACACGACCAGCACGTATTCCGCGCCCTCTTTTTGCAGCGCCACCTTAAAGTTCGCCGGATCGTAGACGGTCTTGCCCGTGTCCGGGTCGGTCGCGAGCACTTGCGAAATCGCGCCCGAAATCAGGAAGCCGCGCGTCTGGATCGGCATTGCGTCGGGAGGCGGGTTCGCAAGCGCCGCGATTCGCAGCACCGTCGCACCGTCGATGATAACCGGCGCGGTCGCAAAGAGCGTCGCCGCCGGGGTCGCCGTGGGCCCCGGCAATACCTGCGCTCCCGCAGACCCGGGGACGGCACTGCAAATGATTGCAGCAATCACGGGTATTAAGAGGTAGCGAAGAGAACGCATCGCCCCCAAGGATTCATGACACTCACCGATCTCACCCTCACCGCCGACGTCGAACGCGAGACCATGCCGATTTTCGAGCGCGTCGCGAACGTCATCCCGCGCGTCGAGTGGCCGCTCCACGCACCCTATGTGGCGGCGA
Source organism: Vulcanimicrobiota bacterium (assembly GCA_963703325.1). Taxonomy (GTDB): domain Bacteria; phylum Vulcanimicrobiota; class Vulcanimicrobiia; order Vulcanimicrobiales; family Vulcanimicrobiaceae; genus Aquilonibacter. The sequence goes on from OY969805.1 coordinate 866,222, forward strand.
TTAACCGCCTCAAGCGCGAGCGCAATGCGGTGATCCTCGCCCACAACTATCAAGTTCCCGAGATCTACCACACCGTCGCTGACATCGTCGGCGATTCGCTTGCGCTTGCTATCCAAGCCGCTAAAACCGACGCGGACGTCATCGTCCTGTGTGGCGTGCACTTCATGGCCGAGACCGCCAAGTTGGTCAATCCCAGTAAGACCGTCCTCGTGCCCGATCTGCGCGCGGGATGCTCGCTCGCCGAATCGATCACCGCCGACGATGTTCGCCTGCTGCGCGAACGCTATCCCGGCGTGCCGGTCGTAACCTACGTCAACACGTCGGCGGCGGTGAAGGCGGAATCCGATGTCTGCGTCACCAGCGGCAACGCGGTCGAAATCGTCGAGGCGCTCAACGTGCCGCGCGTGATCTTTCTTCCCGACGAATATCTGGCAAAGTACGTCGCGTCGAAAACCACCACCGAGATCATCGCGTGGAAAGGTCACTGTGAGGTGCACGAGCGCTTCACCGGTGCCGACGTTCGCAAGTTCCGCGAAGGCGATCCAACGCTGGTGGTGATCGCACATCCCGAGTGCCCGCCGGACGTGCTTGCCGAAGCCGATTACGTCGGATCGACGCACGGAATGGTCGAGTACGTCGGAGAGCATCAGCACGCTCGGGTGTTGCTGATGACCGAGTGCTCGATGGCCGACAACGTGGCCGGCACATATCCCAGCGTCGAGTTCGTGCGCCCGTGCAACCTCTGCCCGCACATGAAGCGCAACACGCTTCCAAAAATTCTGCACAGCCTCGAAACGATGCAGTACGAAGTAACGGTCGATCCCGCGGTTGCGCAACGTGCCCGCATGGCGGTCGATCGCATGCTCGAGTTTAGCCGCTCGCGTCAATCATGAACGTTCATCGCACCGGCGTCGTGGTCGTGGGGGCCGGCATCGCCGGGCTGATGGCCGCGCTCAAACTCGCGCCGATGCCGGTCACGGTTTTGTGCAAACGGCGTCTGGGGAGTGGTGCGGCCACGGATTGGGCGCAAGGCGGAATCGCCGCAGCGATGGGTGCCGATGATTCGCCGTCGCTGCACGCGATCGATACGCAACGCGCGGGTGCGGGCATCAGCGACGCACGCATCGTCAAGATTCTCACCAGCGACGCGCCGGCTCGAATCGAGGAGCTGTTAGAGCTCGGCGCGACCTTCGATCGCGACGAATCGGGCGAACTCGCACTCGGGCGCGAGGCCGCGCATCAGCGCCGCCGCATCGTCAAAGCCGGCGGCGATGCAACCGGACACGAGATCCTCAACACGTTGATTGCGGCTGTTCGCGAGTCGCCGTCGATTACGGTCATCGAAGACGTCACCGCCGACGATATCATTCTCGACGACGACCTCGTTGCGGGCGTGTACGCGCACGGAAGCGACAACGTTGCGCATGCATATCTGGCGCCCGCGGTTGTGCTTGCGACCGGAGGCATCGGCCGCCTGTATCGCTACACCACCAATCCGGTGGAAGCTACCGGCGACGGCATTGCGATGGCGGCACGCTGCGGCGCGTTGCTGGCCGACATGGAGTTCGTGCAATTTCATCCGACGGCGCTCGCAATCGGTGCCGACCCGATGCCGCTCGTGACCGAAGCGGTCCGTGGCGAAGGTGCCGTGCTGCTCAACGATTTGGGCGAGCGCTTCATGCTCGCGATTCATCCTGACGCGGAGCTCGCACCGCGCGATGTCGTTGCTCGCGCGATCTTCGAACAATTGCAGCGCGGCCGTTTGGTCGGGCTCGATGCGAGCGCTGCGATCGGCGACGCGTTTCCGCGTGAATTTCCGACGGTCTTCGGTTTTTGCCAAGCGGCGGGTATCGATCCGCGCACGGCGCGCATTCCGGTTGCTCCCGCGGCACACTACTTCATGGGCGGAATTGCGGTCGACGAGTGGGGACGCTCGTCTCTCGAAGGCCTGTGGGCCTGCGGTGAGGCAAGCGCGAGCGGCGTGCACGGCGCGAACCGGCTCGCCAGCAATTCGCTGCTCGAAGCGTTGGTTTACGGCGCGCGCGTCGCCGAAAATATCGCCGGTGCTCAACACGGAAGAAGTGAGCCACACGATGTGGATGAAGGTTTGGAGCACAGGAGGTGCGCCCGTCCGGAGGACGGCCAAACCGTCCAAGCTACGAGTGACCTGCGCAACTTGATGTATGCCAACGTCGGGCTCGTGCGTAGCGAATTCGGATTGCGCGAGGCGCTCTCGCGCATCGAAGCGCTGGAAGCGGCGTTTCCCCGCGCCGGCAACGAATTGCGCAATCTGCTCGTCGTCGGTCGGCTGATCGCCGAAGCAGCCCTGGCGCGTAGAGAGAGCCGGGGTAGCCACTATCGCAGCGACTATCCATCGACGGACGACGCACTTGCCAAACGCTCTTTCACGCGTCTTGTCGGCGCATAAGCCAAGCCGGCTCCTCGTCGAGCCGATCGTGCGCGCCGCGCTGCTCGAAGATCTCGCGCACGGCGGTGACTTGACGACCGACGCGATCGTTCCGCCGGATTTACGAACGACGGCACGCATCGTGTCGCGCGCCGATGGCGTGATCGCCGGGCTCGATCCTGCGCTGCTCGCGTTCGACCTTCTCGATCCCGGGGCGGTGCAGGTGCGCACGTCGATTGAAGACGGCGACGCCGTCACGAACGGCGGACTCGTAGCGCAGCTCGAGGGTCCGGCCGGCGTCCTCCTCACCGGCGAACGTACGATGCTCAACCTGCTCTGCCGTCTGAGCGGGATTGCAACGGCCACACGCGCGATGGTTGCGGCGGTTGCCGGCACGCGCGCGCAGGTGGTCGACACCCGCAAGACGACACCGGGTCTGCGTATCTTAGAGAAATATGCCGTACGGTGCGGCGGGGGCGGCAATCATCGGTTCGGCCTCGACGACGCGGTGCTGATCAAAGACAATCATCTTGCGCTCGCTGGTTCCGTGCACGAAGCGGTTGCGCGCGTCCGCGCTCACGTCGGACACATGGTCAAAATCGAAGTCGAAGTCGATTCGCTCGAACAGTTGCGCGACGCGCTACGCGAGCCGATCGACGCCGTGCTGCTCGACAACATGAAGCCGGCGATGCTGGAAGAAGCGGTGCGCATCGCCGGTGGTTCGGTGATCACCGAGGCAAGCGGCGGCGTTCGTCCGGAAACAATTGCCGCAATCGCCGCGACCGGTGTCGATCTGATCTCGGTCGGATGGCTTACGCATAGCGCACCCGCCCTGGACCTCGGGTTAGATATCGCCTAGCCGCACGATGCGGCTGAAGGTTCGGAGCACACGATGTGCGACCGGCCGAACTGTCTAGGGGTGACTCATGCCCGGTGCGCCGTGCATGTGGCCGCGCATCATCATGCCGCCATGTCCGCCGGCCATGCCGAGCAACACCTCTCCGGCATCGGGCGTGTGCGGCTTGCGCGGCCCGTGGCTACGATGCGGCCACGGTGAGCCGCTGGGCTTCGGCCACGGATGATTGGCCATCATCTGCTGCCGCATTGCCTTCATCTGCGTGGAGAATTGCTTCGCGGCGTTGAGAATCGCGGTCTTCTCGCTTGCCGAAAGCGCGGCATCGAGTTGTTTGGCCGCGGCGCGCGGATCCGGGCTTGCAGCGATCGCAAGACCGCCGACGACCTGCGCGTAGAGTTGCTTGTGTGCGGGGGTTAGGGCGCCGAGCACCTGCGCGCGAAACTGCTCGTGCAGCTTCATCATCTGCTGCATGTTTGCGTGCATCTGCTGGCGCATCGCCGGATTTGGCGTGCCCGGGTTTTGCTGAGCACCGGCAATGGCCGGCACCGCAAGCACGAGCGCGAGTGCGAAAAGAAGACGGTTCATGAGAACAGTTGTACGTCAGATTACCCTGGGAAAGGCTGAGAATGAGGCCGGTGTTCCGGACGGCCCTGCCGAACCGGACGGCATGGCAGATTCGACCACATCGGCCCCCGCGACGGGCGCCAAGACGAACTACGACAGCGAAACGCCGCAGCGCTTGATCGTCTTCATGTCGCAGGGCTGGGCCGACGCCCCACTTCGCGCCGGCGCGCATCCGCAGTTGGCACGTTTGCAGTCGCGGCGCGACGCGCTCTCGCGCAGTTTTCCGGGTTGTTATTTGGTCGTTCCGGCTGGTCAGGAGCACGTGCGCGCCAACGACACGAACTTCCGCTTTCGGCCGGCGAGTGACTTTGCGTATTTGATGGGTACCGGGGAGCCCGGCGCGTTGCTGGTGCTCGAGCCCGAAGGCGCATCGCACCGCAGCGTCTTGTTCGTGCCCGAGCATAATCGCGGCAAAGCGGAGTTTTTCACCGATCGCGTTTACGGTGAGCTATGGGTTGGGCGGCATCGCGGCCTCGATGAAAGCCAAATCTTCTTCGGCGTCGATCGCTGCCGGCCGCTGCAGGCGATTCCCGACTATCTGCAAGAGCTGGCCGGCAGCAACCATCCGGTGCACGTACTGCGCGGACACAACCGCGCGATCGATTCGTTACTCCCGCATGACGAGCAAGACGACGATTTCGCCGTCCATCTCTCGGAGATGCGACTGGTCAAGGACGATTATGAAATCGCCGAGCTGCGCAAGGCGTGCGAAATCACCAAGCGCGCGTTCGAAGACGTGATCCGGCTCTTCCCCAGCGTGAAGAGCGAGCGCGAGTTCGAGGGTGCATTTTGGAACCGCGCGCGCATCGAAGCCAACGACGTCGGCTACTTGACGATCGCGGCATCGGGGCACAATGCGTGCACGCTGCACTGGAACCGTAACGACGACGGCGTCGATCGCAGCGCGCTGTTACTGCTCGACGCAGGCGTCGAATGCGATTCGCTCTACACGGCGGACATCACCCGCACTATGCCGATCGGCGGACGGTACTCGCACGCACAGCGCGCGGTGTACGACATTGTGTACGAAGCACAGCGCGTCGCGATCGACGCGGTCGCGCCCGGAAACGACTTTCTCGAGCCGAACCGGCGCGCGATGCGCGTACTGGCCCAAGGGTTGATCGACCTCGGCGTGCTCAACGGCTCGGTCGAGGAAGCGCTCGACCCCGAGAGTCAATACTACCGCCGCTACACCCTGCATAACGTCAGTCACATGCTTGGTCTCGACGTGCACGATTGCGCGCACGCGCGTTCGGAAAACTATCGTTACGGTACGCTGCGCGAGGGCATGGTGCTCACCGTCGAGCCCGGCCTGTACTTCCAGCCCGACGATGCAACGGTACCGCAAGAACTGCGCGGCATCGGCGTCCGCATCGAAGACGACGTCTTGGTAACGGCATCGGGCCGCGAAAACCTCTCCGCGATTCTGCCTTCCAAGGCGGACGCGGTAGAACGCTGGATTGCTGATTTGACGGCTTGATCTATAAAGATCAGGTCCTCGTCGTCGAGCCCACCGGCATCGAACCGGTGGATGACGCCTCGCGTCACGGCAGGCCGCGCGACCTTTTCGGCGTCTGGTTCTCGGCGAATGCAGAAATCGCCACGTGGATGGTCGGCGTCTTTATTGCTGCACTCTTCGGCGCCGATCTGCGTAGCGCAACGCTGGGCATCGTGCTCGGCAACATCCTCGGCTTCGCGATTTTGGGCGTGCTGGCGACCATCGGACCGCGTTACGGCGTGCCCCAGATGCTCGCGTCGCGCTTGGCGTTCGGCAAGCTCGGAAACACCGCACCCGCCGCGCTCTCGTTTCTCGCCGGCGTCGGATGGTTCACGATCAACACGATCTTCGGCGCATATGCACTGGAAACGCTCGCCCACCTCGGCTACGGCGTCGCGCTTGGTATCATGCTCGTGTTGCAAATCGCGCTCGCGGTTTACGGCTACAATCTCATCGGCGTCTTCGAGCGAACCTGCGCGGTGCTGCTAGCAGCCGGGTTCGTATTGCTCGGCGTGGTTACACTACCGCATGCCTCGTGGTCGCCGGCGCCCGCGCCGCTAGAGGGATTCATGTTCGCTGCTGCGCTCGGATTTGCGTATGCGATGGGCTGGGCTCCGTGCGCTTCCGATTACACGCGGTACTTGTCGCGCGACGCGAATCCTCGTGCAATCTGGTGGTATGCGTTTGCGGGCTGCGCGCTGCCCTGCATTGCGATCGAAATCCTCGGCGCTGCGGCTGTGAGCGCTTCACACGTCAATCTGCGCACGTCGGTGCCGACCGAGGCGATCGCCCAACTGCTCGGGTCCGGCGTCGTCGCAAAGGCCGTGCTCGTCACCGTCGTGCTCGGAACGCTTACCGCGAACTGTATGAATCTCTATTCCGGGGCCCTCGCGGCACTGGTAGCGTTCAACGTTCGCATCTCGCGCGCACATGCAGCGCTCGCAGTTGGGATTCTCGGCGCGATCCTCGCGTTGTGGGGCTCGCGTCCGACGCAAACCGCCGAGTTTTATACGAATTTTCTCTTGCTGCTCTCGTATTGGGCCGCGCCTTGGGCCGGCGTCGTGCTGGTCGACTGGTGGCAGTCAGCTACGCTCGAACGCGACCCCGAGCACGTCCTGGCGTGGCGTCCCGGCGCACTCGCTTGGGTGTTGGGCGTCGTCGCCTCGGTCCCGTTTTGGAATCAAGCCTGGTTTATCGGCCCGTTCGCGCACGCGTTTCCGCAATACGGCGATCTGTCGTATTACGTCGGCCTCGTCGTTGCGGCCGCCACGATGGCGGCGTTGAAACCAAGGCGTCCGGCGGCGGTAATGGAAAGCAGCTAACATGCTGGAAGTCGATCACGTCCGTAAGGAGTTCGGTTCGGTACGCGCCGTCAGCGACGTGCACTTTACTATTGACGATGCGACGACGTTCGGATTGCTGGGCCCCAATGGCGCCGGCAAGACCACGACGATGCGCATGATTTTGGGCATTCTCATCCCCGACGCCGGCCGCGTGATCTGGAACGGCTCGCCCATTACCGACAACAGCCGCCGCCATTTCGGCTATCTCCCCGAAGAGCGCGGCATCTACGGCAAGATGAAGGTTCGCGAGCAGATCGCGTACTTCGGTAAACTCCACGGCCTGCGCGAACCCGATTTGACCAAGCGCATCGATCGCTGGATCGAGCAGCTCGGGCTCGCCGCCTACGAGGATCGGCCGTGCGGAGAACTTTCCAAAGGCAATCAGCAGAAGGTGCAGGTCGCATGCGCGGCCGTCCACTCACCGCAACTGCTCGTGCTCGACGAACCGTTTTCCGGGCTCGATCCGGTCAACGCCGAGGTGTTGCTCTCCGTCTTGAACGAGCTGCGCAAGAACGGCACGACGCTGATTCTTTCGAGTCACCAGATGTGGCAGTTGGAGGATCTTGCATCGCGCTTCTGCATCATCGCCGGCGGTGTCAATCGCGCCGACGGAACCCTGACCGAATTGCGTTCGGCGTGGCCCACGCGTGTCGTCCGCGTCTCGCCGCCGAGCGATGCCGTGCGCGCGCGCCTTGAAAGCGTCGCAGGCGCGCAGCCGCTCGACCATGTCAACGGCGCGATCGACTATCGCGTGCCGGCGACCACCGATTTTGCCGCGCTACTGCGCGCGCTGGTCGAGGTTGCGCCGGTCACCAAATTCGAAGCGATAGAGCCGTCGCTTCGCGAAATCTATTTGCGCGCAACCGGGGAGAGCGCATGATGGGCGAATGGACCATTGTCTACGCTGCAGAAATCGCGCGGCGCATCACATCGCGGCCCTTTATCGTTGGGCTGCTCGTGGGCGTCTTGGGCATCGTATTGGTCGGCAAACTTCCGTCATTTCTCAATCGGGCGATCGCCGGCTCCTCCGGGGTCGTGCTCGTCGGCGACGCGTCGCTAACCTCGCGCGCGAAGCCACTTCTCGCGAGTGACTATCGCATTCTCGCCACCGTCGCCCCGCAACCGATCGACGATACGCTCCTCAAGAAGCAGCATGCCGGTGCGGCAATTGCTCTCGCGAGTGCAAGCGGCGGCCTGCGCGTCACGGTCTACGCGCACGATCCCGCAGGCTTTAATAAAGCTACACTCAGCAGCGCGCTGCTGCCGCTGCAGTTAGCGCTTACCACGCATCGCAGCGCCGCGGTTGTGAAGAAGCTGTCCACGATACCGATAACGATCGAGGCGACGGGCTCAAAATTCACCTCTGCCGGGCAAGCTTTCGCCGTGCGCGGCATCGCCTACACCTTGCTCATTTTTCTGTATCTTCTGATCTTGCTCAACAGTCAACTCGTGCTCAGCTCGGTGGCCGAAGAAAAGACCAGCCGCATCGCCGAGCTTCTTATCGCCTCGGTAAACCCTGCCGCACTGTTGACCGGCAAAATACTCGCCTCCGCGACGCTCGGTTTCGTCCAGCTTGCGGTATGGATCGCTGCTGGTGCGGCCCTTGGCGCCGGTAGCGGACCGAGCGGTTCGCACGCCGGCACGTCGCCCGACCAGATGATTTCGCTCGCGAGTGCGCTTGATGTGATAACGCCCAGCATCGTCGTGGCCTTTCTTGCATTCTTCGTGATCGGGTTTCTGCAGATCGCCACGCTCTTCGCCGGGGCCGCTTCACTGATAAACCGCACCGAAGATTTAGGCAGCATCACGCTGCCCCTCGTTCTCCCCGTGGTCGCTGCCTTCTTAATCGCGATCGTTGCCCTAGAAGCACCCGACACACCACTCGTGGTGTTCACAAGCTTCGTTCCGCTGCTCGCGCCGTTCGTGATGTTTGCGCGCATCGCGGTGAGCAACGTGCCGGTCTGGCAAGTCGCGCTCTCGATCGGGATCAACCTCGTCGCGCTCTACGCGATCGCGCTGCTCGCCGGCAAGATCTATCGCGTCGGGATGCTGCTCTACGGACGCTCGCCGAGCTTGCGCCAAGTCTGGAGCGTCATCCGCAGTTAGAACTCTTCGACCGAAGAGTTAGTGCACGGTTCAACCGCGGGGCGGATGACCCCAGCCGGATTGCACGTACGCGCCGTCGATGACGATCGCGGGAACCGTTGGATCGCCCTTGGTGTAGGCGAACATCTTCTCGCGAGCGCGACGATCGTTTTGCGCATCATGCTTGGCGTAGGCGACACGGTTGCGATCGTAGTACGCCAGCGCATCGCGACAATAGGGGCAGCTGGGGCTGATATAGAGTTCGAGCTTGGCGCCGACCGGCGGATGCTCGACGTCGATGGCCATAACGAGAGGCCTAGATTCTCGGCGGCGAAGGAGGACCCATGCCGCTGGTTTTGGTGCCGACGCCGCTTGGAAATCTTGGTGACGTGACCCGTCGCGCGATCGAGGCGTTGCGCGAGGCGGAGTTGATCGTCGCTGAGGATACGCGCGTCGCGCGCAAGCTCTTGAGCGCGCTTGCTCTTGGTCCCAAAGAGCTTTGGAGTTATCGCGAGCAAAACGCCGAGGCAGTTACCGCCGGTATTCTGGAACGCGCGCGCAGTGCAAACGTCGTACTCGTGACCGACGCCGGCACGCCGGGAATTTCGGATCCCGGCAGCGAGCTGGTTGCGGCGGCACGCGTCGCCGGGATCGCGGTTGACGTGCTTCCCGGCCCAAGCGCCGTCATTGGCGTCGCCGTGCTCAGCGGCTTCCCGCTGCGGCGGTTCGTCTTCGAAGGCTTTCCGCCGCGCACGTCATCAGCTCGCCGTGAAGCCTTTTTGCATGCGTTGCGCGCACAGGCGACGACGATTTGGTACGAGTCGCCGCAGCGCATAGCCGCAACGCTCGCCGATCTCGCGGCGGTCGCCGCGGATGCGCACGTTTTTTTGGTACGTGAATACACCAAGCGCTTCGAACAACAGGTGCTCGGCACGCCGCTGGAAGTCGCGGCGGCACTGAGCACACCGGTGCGCGGCGAGATCGCGTTTGCAATTGCGCCGTACGCGCCGGCCGCAATCCTGCCCGCGACGCTCGACCTCGACGCCGAGATCGACCTCCTGCTCGAGCGCGGCGCCAGCGTTGCCGAGATCGCGCGCGATTTGGTGCGGCGCGGCGCGGGTGAGAGGCGCGACCTCTACGCTCGGGCGAGCGAGCGGAAGTCCGCCCGGCGGTAGCATGCGGCGACCGGCCCGCCGCCGAACAAGCATCCTCTTAAAATGAGCCGCGCCTTCTACGTCACCACACCGATCTATTACATCTCGGGCAATCCCCATATCGGCCACGTCTACACCACGGTCGTGGCCGACGTGCTTGCGCGGGCGGCCCGCGCGTGCGGACCGGCGTTCTTTCTCACCGGCACCGACGAACACGGGCAGAAAGTCGCGAACGCCGCCGCCGAGCATGGAAAGACGCCGCAGGAGTGGTGCGACGAACTCGTACCGCGCTGGCAATCGCTCTTTAAGACCTACCACGTCCAGTACGATGACTTCATCCGTACGACGCAGCCGCGGCACACGACCAAAGTGCAGCGCGTATTCGAACGGCTGCGCGAAACCGGTGACGTCTACCTGGGAAAGTACGAAGGCTGGTACTGCGTGAACGACGAGACGTTTTGGCTCGAGTCCAAGCTCGTGAACGGCCGCTGTCCAACCTGCGGACGTGAGGTGCAGTGGATTTCCGAGGACGATTGGTTCTTTCGCCTCTCGTCGTATCGCGACCGGCTGCTGGCGCATTTCAAAGCCAATCCCGAGTGGGTACGTCCGCGCAGTGTCTATAACGAGATGGTGGCGATTCTCGAAGAGGGGCTCGACGATCTCTCGATCTCGCGCACGAACCTCGAGTGGGGCATCCCGATCCCAAACGATGGCGGGGTGATCTACGTGTGGTTCGACGCGCTGCTCAACTACATCACCGCGATCGGCTGGTCGGAAGATAACGAGCGCTTTCATTCGCTCTGGCCGGCGAACGTGCAATTGATCGGCAAAGAGATCGCGCGCTTCCACACGATCATTTGGCCCGCGATTCTTTGGGCTCTTGGCGAGGCGGCGCCGGAACTGGTGTATGCGCACGGTTGGATCACCATCGACGGCCAGAAGATGGGCAAGAGTCTCGGCAATGCGGTCGATCCATTTGCGCTCGCCGATCGCTTCGGAGCCGACTCGCTGCGCTATTTTCTTCTGCGCGAGGCCCCATTCGGCAGCGACTTCTCGTATTCCGAAGAGAAGATCGCGCAACGCCGCAACAGCGACTTGGGGAACGACCTCGGCAACTTGCTCAAACGAACGCTGACGATGTTGCAGAAATACCGCGGCGGCGTCGTACCGCATCGCAGCGAGGATACCGTCTTTGTGCAGCGCTTCGGGGAACTGCCGCAGCGAGTGCGCAGGTTGATCTTCGCGCTCGACTTTCGCGGCGCACTCGAGGCGATCTGGGAACTGGTGACGGCACTCAACCGCGCGATCGACGAACGCAAGCCCTGGGCGCTAGCCAAGGAAGGACGCGATCGCGACCTCGACGCCTTGCTCTACGATCTGTGCGAGGGCCTGCGCTGGCTTGCCGTCCTGCTGCATCCGTTCATGCCCGAACGCATGATGCAGATGTGGGAGCAGCTCGGCCTGGAGATCGGCATCACCGAAGATTGGGCACGTACGCTGCGCTGGGGCGGCCTCGAGCCGGGCACACAGACCCACGTCGGCGAAGCGCTCTTCCCCCGAATAGAATTGGAAGAGAGCGCTTAGCGGCGATGAGCGAACGCAACGCGCCGAGCCGGGCAATCACCGTCGGCGGCGGGATCATCGCCGTCGCCGGTCTCGCGGTCGCGTTGACGCTGTATGCAACGTCGTTCACGCAAGTCGATTGGGCTTTGACTGCGTGCGGGGCGCTCGCTATTTGCTTCGTCGCGTGCAACGCGCTGCCGGTACGCGGGCTGCGCATGCGCCGCACCGGACTCTCGGCCGAAGCGCTCTTTCTCGATCTTCCGATCGCTGCGCCGCTCTTTGCCCTTGGCGGCGAGGTGGGCGCAACGGCCTGCGCGCTTGCCTTTGCGCTCGGGTTCGGCGCTGCCTCGATCGTGCGCAGCGCGGACACGGTTGCCGATCTCCCGCGTCACGGCGTCTTGCGCGTGCTTGCGACGTTGGTCTTCTTGCCGTTCGTTGGGGAGGCGGCGGAACTGCGGTCGATGCCGATCGCGCAAGCTACGCCGATCTTCGCCGCCATCGTCTGTGTCGCGGCGTTCGTTTTTTTGTTTGGGGTTTCCGCACCGGCATCGTCGTACACGTTCCATCTCTCCATCGGGCGTTTGTGGGGCCGGCTGGCGCGCGATCCGCGTACCTGGGCCATCACGCTGGGCGGCGTACTATGGACAACGATCGGGCGTAACGAAATCGTGCTCGGCCACAATCTCGTGGCCATCGCGCTCTGGCTACCGGTGTGCTTATCCGCGTTCTTGCTGCACACGATCGACCGGCAGCACTCCGAACTGCACCGCCTGCGGCTCGTGCGCGATGCGGTGCAAGCGATGCTCGGCGATCGCGATCCGCTGCCTCAAATCAACGCCATCCTCGCGACGCTGCGCGTACCATCGTTCGACGAAACGGTATCGGTACTCGCCGCCACGAGTGCCCGGACCGATGCATGGCGCACGGTGACCACACTCGGGCCCACGCTCAGTTCCGCCGGTGACGAACTGGGGCGCCGGATTTTAGCACGCTTGAAATTCAGCGGTACGCCGTCGACGTCGTTGCGCGACGACTACTATACGGCATATGCCTTTGCCGCACGGCTCGCGGACGGCGAGGTGCATGGCGCACTCACCGTGCATCGCCGCAACGACCGCCCGCTTTCGAGCGAGCAAATCGCGCAGTTCACCAATGCCGCCTTCGAGCTGGCACCGCTCCTGCGCGACATGCGCACCATCACCGCCACGCAAAATGCCGCCACCTTCGACGGCCTCACCGGCCTGGTGAACCGTGCGACGGCCATGGAGCGCCTGCACGCGATGCTCGAGCAAATATCGATCACTGAGAACGGGGCGGTGCTCCTCCTCGACATCGATCACTTCAAAGCGATCAACGATCAACTCGGCCACGCCGCCGGCGACGAATGCCTGCGCAAAATCGGCGAGATCATTCGCCACACGGTGCGTGGCGGTGATACCGCGGGCCGCATCGGCGGCGAAGAGTTTCTCATCGTCATGCCCGCCGCCTCGCGCGATATCGCGTTGACCGTCGGCGAGCGCCTTCGCCTCGCGGTTGCACTCGGCGGCATGCGGTACGCTAACGGTGAGCCGGTCACGACCAGCATCGGTGCGGCGGCCGCTCGCGTCGGCGACACCGCGGAGACATTACTTGCCCGCGCCGATCGCGGCTTGTACGAAGCTAAGCGCCAAGGCCGCAACCGGATGGTGGAGGATCGGGAATCTGCTTGAGGTTACGATGATTCCCAATAAGAAATGATAGATACACACGCGCATTTACACGATGCGAAGTTCGATGCGGATCGCGCCGCGGTGATCGATCGGGCACGTACGGCCGGCATTTCGACGATCGTGAACGTCGGTTGCGATATTGGCGACTCGCTGCGTGCGCTTGAGACCGCCCGCGAATATCGCCTCCACGCCTCGGTCGGCATTCATCCGCACGAAGCCAAGGATGCCCCGCCGGATATTGCGGCCGTTTTCGAGCCGTTTCTGCACGATTCACGCGTGGTGGCCATCGGCGAGGCGGGCTTGGATTACTACTACGATCACAGTCCGCGCGACGTGCAGCAACGCGTGTTACGCGAACAGCTGGATCTGGCACGCGAGACCGGCTTTCCGTTCATCTTTCATCAGCGAGACGCGTTCGAAGATTTTTTGACAATTCTGCGCGAGCGCTGGCGCGCACCGATGCGCGGTGTCGTCCACTGCTTCACCGGCGATGCAGACCAAGCGCGGATCCTCTCGCAAGAATTCGGTCTCTATCTGGGCATCGGCGGCGTGCTGACATTCAAAGCCGCCGAGCCATTGCGCGCCGCGGTTCGCGCCGTCGGGTTACGGTCGCTTGTCCTCGAGACCGACTGTCCGTACCTTGCGCCCGTCCCGCATCGCGGCGAGCGTAATGAACCCGCGTATGTCGAACTCACCGCGAAACGGCTCGCTGAAGTTCTGGAGTGCGGCGTCGACGAGGTTGTCAGTGTCACCGACGCGAACGCGCGCACCGTATTCCCGTTGCCCTAGACCATTCGAGGAGCCGGATGAATCTGATCGTTGCCCTGATCGCAGTTATTATTCCTTTTACCGCCGCAACGCCGTATGCGACCCAGTCGCAGCCGCTGACGCTCGCCGTCGATGCGTCGCTGGCCGCGCGCGGCATCGCGTACGTGCACGAAGCCGTCCCCGTACACGCGGGAGAGATGACCCTGGTCTATCCGAAATGGATCCCCGGCGAGCACGGTCCCACCGGCCCACTCAACAATCTGACCTCGTTGCGCGTTAAGGCCGGGGGCACATCGCTCGACTGGCGCCGCGACACCGTCGATCTGTACGCCTTTCACGTCGATGTGCCGAGCGGCGTTTCTACGCTCGATGTCAGCTTTACCATACTGATGAACGCACCCGGCGATACGATGTCGACGCACGACGTCACCGTCATCAACTGGAACCGCTACATTTTGTATCAGGACGGCATCGATTCGCACGACTACTATGTGAAGCCGTCGATCGTATTGCCGTCCGGCTGGGATTTCGGCGCGGCACTGCGCGATCCGCAGCGTAGCGGCAACACCGTGAGCTTTGCGGTCACGACGCTCAACCAATTCATCGACTCGCCGCTCGACATGGGCGCATACGTGAAGAAGTGGACGTTGTGGAAAGGTAACGGCTCGTACGTCGAGCTCGATGCGTTTGCGGGCCGTCCGCAGGACCTCGAGGTGCCCGACAAGATGGTCGAAGCCTATAAACGCATGCCCGGGCAGGCATTTGCGTTGTACGGCTCGCGGCATTTTGCCGACTACCACGCGCTGCTCACGCTGAGCGACCAGATCGGCTTTCAAGGGATCGAGCATCATCAGTCCAGCGACGACCGTTCGCCCGATGACTTCCTGACCAACCCGCAGGAGGCGCTGGAAGGCGGCGATCTCGTCACGCACGAGTTCTCGCACTCTTGGAACGGCAAGTATCGCCGTCCCGCGGATTTGACGACGCCCAACTTCCAGGTTCCACAGCAAACCGATCTGCTCTGGGTCTACGAGGGCATGAATCAATACCTCGGTGACCTGCTCTCGTTCCGCTCGGGCATTCGCGACTATAAGGACTATCCGGAATATTTGGCTTCGTTGTACGCCGAGATGGATACCGAGACCGGCCGTGAAACCACGCCGCTCATCGACCTCACTACCGGTGCGCCATACTATTACGAAGCGCGCGGGGACTATCACGCGATCCGCCGCAACGCGGGCGACTTCTACACCGAAGGCGAGCTGATGTGGCTCGACGTCGACACGATCATTCGCGAGCGCTCGCATGGGGCGCGCTCGCTCGATACGTTCTTGCACAAGTACACGCTGCCGCTGAGCACCGGACCGATTGTGAAGACCTACGATCGCGCCGAAATCGAAGCGCTGCTGAACCAGACCGAGCCGTATGATTGGCACGCGTTCTTCGATACGTACGTCTACTCGATTGCCATTCATCCGCCGACCGACGAGCTGGCACGCGCGGGATGGAAGTTCGTCTATAACGACAAGCCCAACACGTTCATCCGCGCGGGCGAATCACTACGGCACTCGATCAACGCCTGGTACTCGATCGGTGCTACCATTGCCGGCCGCAGCGGCCGCGTTACCGACGTACGTGAAAACTCGCCCGCCTGGCATGCCGGGCTCGCCGTCGGCGAGACCATTGAAGCGCTCGACGGTCAAGCGTTCGATCCCGACGTGTTTGACTATGCGCTCAAACGTGCGGAGCACGGCGGCCCGCCCATCACCGTGGTGGTTTCACAAGACGGCTGGTACACGACGCTCTCGATCGATTATCATGACGGGCCGCTCTATCCGCATCTCGAGCGGATTACGAATACACCCGACATGCTCGAGGCAATCATGAAGCCGGTCGCAACGCTGTAGCCAGCGTTGCGGCGCCTTGCCAACGCGCGTCAAATGTCTGGCGCAGATGCGCAAGGATCGAGGGTGCGTCGCTACGCACGCCCCAGTCCAGCTGATCGGGGTGATCGAAGGCCACCGTCGCGTTGGCCGAGCCGATCCATCCGCGAGAGCCGTTGACGACGACAAGCTTCTCGTCCGCATCTACGACACGGACGCTCACGCCGTCGGCGGACAATTTCTCGAGAGCGCCGCGCTCGTTCGGATTTCCGCGCATGTCACGCACGCTGACCAAGAGGCGCACGTGCGCGCCGGCGCGGCCGAGCGAATCGAGCGCGGTGTACACGCGATTGTTCGCACCGAATGATTCGCTCTCGACGATCACGTCGTCCCCGCCGTGCGCTTCGTTGAGAAGCCGCGCCTCTGATGCGAGCGCCTCGCGCTTGGCCACCGCAAAGAACGGCGTCGGAGCATCTTCGCGTCCCGCGACCGCGTCGCGGACGATCGCCGCGTCGCGCGCGAAATCATCGCGGACGATCGTATCGGCACCGTCGTCGGGCCAGTTGCGATCGTCGAGAAACAGCTTCCCGTCGACCAGCGCCGCTTTGCAGTGCAGCATGGCATCGGACGAATGCTGATCCGGATGCACGAGCGCGGCGTCGGCGCCGGCGGCTCGGAGTTGAGCTATGGCAGCACTGTTGGCCCCGGTCACGCCGCCATCGTCCTTATAAATGTAGCCTTCGAGCCGAACGCGCACGTGCGTTCCCGCCTTCGCGGCGGCGGTTAGGCCGTCGAGAACCCGTCCCGCGGGCAAAGTATAGGCGATGAGCGAAACGTCGCGTGCGTTCGCGAGCGCACAGACGAGCTCTGCGGTCGAACTCAATGTCATCATCAGCGCTACCATCACGACAAAGGTGCGCCATATCTAGGGGAGAAGAGCCAGAACTCTCATGGCGACCCAGGTACCCATTCCCCCGGCCGGTGACAAAGGCGCGTTCGTGCGCGAGATGTTCGCCCGCATTGCCCCTCGCTACGACGCGGCCAACCGCGTACTCACGGCGGGCATGGACGAAGGCTGGCGCAAGCGGTCGATCGCATTGCTGGCTCCGCCGCGCGGCGGTACCGTGCTCGACCTTTGCTGCGGAACGGGCGACGTCGTCTTTCATCTGCTGCGGACCGATCCATCGCTGCATGTTACGGGAATCGATTTCTGCGCGCCCATGCTCGAGGGCGCGCGCAAGCGCGCTGTGCGCGAGGCGCGCGGCGAGGCGTCCTTTGTTGAAGGGGACGTGATGGCGCTTCCGTTTGGAGACAACACGTTCGACGGTGCGACAATGGGGTTTAGCTTGCGTAACGTGGTCGAGATCGATCAGGTGTTGCGCGAGATCGTGCGCGTGCTCAAACCCGGCGCGCGCTTCGTAAACCTCGACGTCAGCAAGGCACCGAATCGCCTGTTCAAACGATTTTTCGATCTGTACTTTTATCGGCTCGTGCCGTTGATCGGCGGGATGGTCGGCGGTTCACGCGCAGCCTATACCTACTTACCGAATTCGCTGACACATCATCCGGGCGCCGAGGATCTGCGCACCCGCTTCACGCGAGCCGGCTTTGCCGACGCGGGATTCGAACGGATGATGGGCGGATCGATTGCCATTCACTACGGAACCAAGGCCTAGTGGCTAGCACACTGCGCAGCGACGAATCGAATCTGCACGACCTCGTCGAGCACTTTTTCCGCGCGAGCTTCTCGACCGACAATCCGATTATCACCGAGGCCGTTCGACGCATGCTCGCCGCCGGCGGGAAGCGCTTGCGTCCGCGCGTCGCGCTGCTTGCCGCCTCCGCGTGCGGCGACGATCCGCAGCGCCATCTGCACCTGGCCGCCTACATGGAATTGATTCACGTCGCAACGCTCATTCACGACGACGTGGTCGACAACGCGATGACGCGCCGCGGCGTCAACGCGACCGCAGTCGACTTCGGCAATCGCGTATCGGTGCTTGCCGGCGACTATCTCTTCGCGTGGATTTTCAAGAACGTCACCGCAAATTATCCGCATCCGATACCGAACATTCTCTCGGCGACGCTGGCAGATATCTGCGACGGCGAAGTCTTGCAGCTCCAGGCGCTGGGGAATTTGGACCTCACGTTCGACGCTTACGTCGAGATCGCTCGCAAAAAGACCGCCTCGCTGTTCGCAGCGTCAGCGGCGTGCGGCGCGATCATGGGCGGCGGTAGTGCCGAGCAGATCGACGCGATGCGCGTCTTCGGCGACTTTTACGGCATCGCGTTCCAAATGAACGACGATCTGCTCGACATGACCGCCGATGAACGCTCGCTCGGTAAGCCGGTCGGCAACGATCTACGCGAGCGCAAAGTAACCGTTCCGTTAGTGTTGGCGCTTGGAGCCGGCAACCGGGAATTTTACGAAGCGGTCGATCGTTTCTTCAGCGGATCCGGCGACGCCGGAATCCCGGGTGTCGTGGCCGCCATCGCGCGAGAAGGCGGCCTCGACAGCACGCGCGAGGAGATCGCTCGCTATGCTGAGCGCGCCAAGGCCGCGCTGGAGCCTTTGCCCCCAAGCGCGGCGAAGGAAGAGATGAGGCGACTGGCCGATGCGCTGGCCGCCGAATAGAAAGGAACGTTCATGTTTCACCCCGTCCTCGCGATAATCGACGCGCCGATCATCATCGGCATTTTGGTCGTCGGCGCGATCCTCTTCGGAGCTGATAAGCTGCCGAAGCTCGCCCGTAGCGCCGGTCAGGCCAAAAAGGAATTCATGATGGGCCAGATCGAGGCGGACGAAGCCACCGCGCGCGCCCGCGAAGAGGCACGCCAACGGATGGATTCGCAGCACGCCGATGTCATGCAAAACGTCGAGGCTGGAAGCGTCGCCGGCGAGGCCGTTCCGCCGCCTACCCCCGGTAAAGGCACGCAAGCCTAAGGCGCACTAACGTGGATTTACGAGAACGGATTGGGTCGCACAGCGACTCAAACGTTACAGATCCATCGCGAAGCGATGGATCCATCTGGGATCAGAAAGAAATGCCGTTCACGGAGCACCTGCGGGAGCTCCGTACGCGTCTCTTGATCTCGATTGCAGCCGTCGGCGGAATCGCCGTCGTGCTCTTTTGGCCGTCGCAGTTCGCCATTAAGTGGATGGTGAAATCCTATTTTCACGGGATCGCGCTGCACGCGTTCGGACCGGCCGACGTGATCTTCACCGAGTTCAAGTTTTCGTTGGTCGGGGGGATCGTACTCGGCTTACCCGTCCTGTTCCATCAAGCCTGGATGTTCGTCGTGCCGGCCATTCATCCGCGCACGCGGCGCATGGTCTACAGCTTCATCGTGCCGTCGCTGCTGCTTGCGGCGCTCGGTCTTGCGTTCGCGCACTTCATCGTGCTGCCGCGCGTCGTCGCGGCGCTCATCGGCATCACCGATGCGGTCGCGACGCCGACCTTCGGCGTCGGCGAGACGATCAATTTCGTCCTCATCTTGCTCGCGCTCTTCGCGATCATCTTTCAGCTTCCGATCATTTTGGTGGGGCTCGCGCGCCTGGGCATCGTCAATGCCGCATGGCTCGGCCGCTACCGTCGTCACGCACTCTTCGCCTTTGTCGTAGCCGCCGGCATCGCGGCGCCCGACGGCAATCCGCTCACCATGGCACTCCTCGCGACGCCGATGTATGTTTTGTATGAGGTCTCGATCTGGATCATCCGTATCTTCGAAGCATCGTGGTCTCGAAACTAGACACCTACTATACCGATTTCGTCCGCACGTTTGGAAACGTGCTCTTTGCGGTCAGCCTCTTCGTCGTGTGGGGTCTGCTGACGCTGATCGGCGTGATCGTGGATCAGGGCAAAGATCCGGGCATCTATTTCGCCAGCTATCCGGCGCCGATCGCGCGGGCAATCTTGCGGCTGCGCTTCGACAACATCTATCACTCGCCGTGGTACGTCGGGATCATCGGGCTGATTCTTCTTTCGTTGACGGTGTGTACGTTCAAACGCGTGATCCCGGCGCGTATGCCGCCGCTGCGGCCGGTCAAGATCGATAAGATTCCGCTGCATGCAAGCGTCGAGCTCGCCGGCGACGAGCGTAACATTCGCGAACGCGTCGAGGGGTTCTTTCGCGCGCGCGGCTGGCAACTGCGCAAACGCGAATTCGACGGGACCGAGTGGACCTTTGCCGACAAGCACAACTGGGCACGGCGTGGGGTACTCGTCGCACACATCGGCTTCGTGATCATCGCCGCCGGTACGACGCTCTACTGGGCACGTGGTTTTTCGGGCGAGACCGCGGTCGTTACCGGACAATCGGTCGAAATTCCTCAGACCAAAGCGATCTTGCACTTGGACGACTTCGCGTACAAAATTACGCCGGTGCTCACCAAAGGTGGGATGGTCTATCAACCGACCGACTACGTCTCCCACGTCACCGTAACCGGAAATGACGGTGTGCCCAAGCTGATGACCGTGCGCGTCAATCATCCGATAGATGTCGACGGCACGCTCTACTATCAAGCGAGCTACGGTTTCGCGATGCGCTTCACGATCACGCACGACGGCAAGCCTGTGCCGGCACTCTCAGAGCGCGTGCTGCTCGAGGGCGAGAACTTCGACGTTCCCGGGACACGGCTGACGATCAGTTACGATCGCTTCGTTCCGACCGTCGATCGCGCTAGCGGCATGCCTTCCGCCGATCCGCGCGTCAACGATCCGGCCGTAATCCTTTCGGTCAGCAGCGGCGGCCAGCAAGCGGGCACCGCCATCGTCCCGTTGCGCAGCTGGGTCGATCTCGGTGGCGGTTGGCGTCTGGTCCCCAGCCGCTATCTGCTTTACAGCGGATTTCAGTACCGCTACGATCCGGGCATTCCGCTGGTCGGCATCGGCGCGCTCGTCCTGGTAGCGGGCCTCTTGATCTCGTTCTATTTTCTTCCCGCACGGCTGTACGCCCGCGTCGATCCCGCCCCCGGCGGGCGGTGGACGGTTGGTCTGGCGGCAACCACTGTCAAAGGGTACGACATGTTCGAATCGCAGTTCCGGGGCCTCATCTCGGAGTTCTCATCCGAGAACGCGGCGGAGGCGTCATGAACGGACACTTGCAAGCCGACGAGCTGCTGATGATCGTCGCGATCGCCTGTTACGTTTTCGGCGCGCTCGCCTTGTTCGCATATTTTTTCTCGCGCGAAGCATGGCTGCGCAATTTGGGGATTCCGCTTGCAGTGGTCGGCTGCGTCGCGCAGTTCGTCCAGCTCGGCGTGCGCTGGGAGCTCACCGGCATTTGGCCGCTGCTCAATCTCTACGGCTCGCTCTCGCTCTTTGCGGCAATGTCGGTGGCAATCTTCATCGGCATGGCGTGGCGCTACAACGCGTGGTATGCCGGCGGCTTCGTCCTGGCGCTGGCCGGCATCGCGCTAGCTTACGGCGTAACCTGGAACGAAGGCACGATGCCCGCGGTCCCGTCGCTGCAATCGTATTGGGCGAAGGTGCACGTGCCGATCGTGGTGTCGTCGTACGCGGCGTTTCTGGTCGCCTTCGTCTTCTCGGTAATCTACCTGATCAAATACTACGCCGAAGATCATTTCGAAGGAAAGAGCATACTCGGAGCCATCGATGAGCGGAGTATGCGCTTGTCGGAATCCTATGCTGCCGCTTCGCTCGCGCTCTCGGACGCGGGGCTTCCCTCGCCTCCGCCGTTCACGATCCGTCAGGACACGCCGGGTATCGACGCTGCCGCAGCCTCGGGAAACCCCACCGCACTCTGGCTCAAATCGCTGCCGTCGCTCGCGCAACTCGACGTGATCGTCTATCGCGCGGTTGCGATTGGATTACCGCTGATCTCGATCGGCATCATCACCGGCGCCGCTTGGGCCAAAGAAGCTTGGGGCGCCTATTGGCAGTGGGACCCGAAAGAGACCGCTGCGCTATGCACCTGGATCGTCTATCTTGCGTACATGCATCTACACACGCGCAACAACTGGCGCGGCCTGCGCACCAACTGGGTGAGCGTGCTCGGTTTCGCGGTCGTGATTTTCACCTATCTCGGCGTCAACATCTGGATCAGCGGCCTGCACTCATACAAGATGTGAACGCGCGACCCGAGCGTGGGCATCGTTAACTCGCCGGTCAGCGTCGTGCCGTGCTGAGACGACGGAAACGAGATCGCGGAATAGAGCGCATTTTCAGCGATAAACGCCGCAATCGGTCCGAATGCGTCGCTGTTCGCGCGGTCCACGAAATACTCGTGCTCGTATGAATAGCGCGCTTCAGCAGCGGCGTGGCACTTCGAAACAATCCCGATTCGGGACCGCCGCCGTGTGGCGCGCCCGCCGTGCCCGACGCACGCAACGGCATCGATCCGGTCCAGTCGCCGTAGCGGCGCGCGCAATCCGGACTGAGCGCCACAGCGGAACGAAACACCGGCGGCTGCGCAACATCGAGATCATACGGTTCGACGATCGTCGCGAGGACGCTCGATGCGCCCTCGCCGAAGCCGACGAGCGCAATGTCATCGGCGCGCACGCCCGGCCCATGCCGCAGCGTCGCCGCAGCAGCGAGCGGATTGCCGGTCGCGATCAGCGTTGCGTATTCCGCGGCAGCGAGCCTCGCTGCAATGACGCGTCCTTGCGATGACGGACCCGCACCGGGCTCGAGAATGACGATCCCTGGAACAGCCGGGACGGATGCCGCAAGTGTCGCAAGCAACGTGGCCCCGAGCAACATCCCTCGCACGAGTGAGCGCATGCGATGTTAGTATAGGCGTCCGAGGTCCGTCCTGCCACGATCAACGGCCTACCAGGCTTCCTTTTGTTGGCTGACTTTCCCAGTAGCACCGGCGAAGAGGGCGGCCGTACAATTCTTGGGAAGTGGGCTAGCGGACTAGCCCCGAGAGCCAGCTTTCCGGAGAATGTACGTTGTCCAGCAAAATTTATAGTGCCTACGACGATCCGGGTACGCCCGATGAGATCAGCCGCCGGAGCTTCATGGCCAACGCAACGTTGGCGGTCGGCGGTATCATCGGTCTTGGACTCGCGATCCCGATTGTCGGATCACTGCTTCCGCAAGACACTGGTGGCAAAGGGACCTGGGCGCCGCTTACGGCCGATGAATTCACATCGCTCCAAAGCGCGACGAGCAAGCCGGTCAAACTCGAGTTTCAACTCAAGTCGAAAGACTCGTACCTGCCCGAACAATCAACCGGCGAGTACGTGTGGGGCATCAAGACCGACAAACAAAAATTTATCTCGGACCGGACCGATCTGCCCAAGAGCGGCACGCTGCCGTACTTTGCCGGCGCCTACACCGTGGTCACGATGAACTTCGTGATCCTTAGCCCGATCTGCCCGCACCTGGGATGCCGTCCCATTTGGAACGACAGCGCAACGCGCTTTCAGTGTCCGTGTCACGGTTCGCAATTCGACCTCGACGGCGAGCACGTCGCCGGACCCGCGCCGCGCGGCATGGATCCGCTTCCCTTCAAAGAGCAGAGCGGCGTCGCCAACATCATGTGGATCCGGTATGAGTCTGGCGTGCCTAACCGCGTGATCATCTCGTATACATCCTAAGGAAGGATTCGCATAGCGATGCTCAACTGGCTCGAGTCACGCACCGGCTTCGTTTCGATGGCGAAGGAATTCCTTACGGAAGACATTCCGGGCGGCGCCAGCTATTGGTACGTCTTTGGCAGCGCGACCTTGTTCGCGATGATCCTGCAGATCGTGACCGGCATTTTTCTCACGTTTTTCTACGCGCCTTCGGCTAATACGGCGTGGGAATCTACGCGCGACATCTACTTGAACCCGTGGACGCATACGCTGCTCTCCATTCACTATTGGGGCGCATCGGCGATGATCGCGCTCGTCTTCTTGCATCTGATGCAAGTGCTGATTTGGGGATCGTATAAATCACCCCGCGAGCTGCAGTGGATCGTCGGCGTGTTGCTGCTCCTCGTCACGCTCGTGCTGGGCCTCACCGGCTACCTGCTGCCCTGGGACATGGATGCGTATTTCGCATCGCAGGTCTCGCTGAACATCGCAGGCTTGCCGCCGGGCGGCTCGATTCTGCAGTTGATCGCGCAAGGCGGCCCGGTGATGGGCACCAACACCATCAATCGCTTCTTCGGATTGCACGTGTGGCTGATGCCGGCGGCGCTCGTGCTGCTGGTCGGCGCGCACTTGGCGATCTTCCGTCATAACGGGGCCGCCGGCCCGGTCGTCGACGATCCGCGCAAACTCAAACCCGGTCGCTTCTGGCCGGATCAGATGTTCATGGACGCGGCGGCATCGTTCTTCGTGTTCATCATCATCATTGCGCTAGCGAGCTTCGCGCCGCCGTACCTGGATCAGAAGGCCGATCCCACCAACGCGGCGTTCCAACCGTATCCGGCGTGGTACTTCCTGTTCTTGTTCGGCCTGTTGAACTTCGTCCCGTGGCTCTTCAGCCAAATTCCGGGATTGGCGTCGCAAGCCAACGCGCCGTGGGTTGAAATGCTTGCGGCGATCGTCGTGCCGACGATCGCGCTGATCGTCATCCTGATTCTGCCGTGGCTCGACCGCAGCACGACGCGATCGTTCGCGTCACGCGGTAAGATTCTCTGGCCGACGTTCTTCATCGTCGCCGCGATCATCGGGCTCTCGATCTACGCGCAGGCCGGTATTCAGGCGAAAGAAGCCGCCGGCCCGCCATCGCTTCCCGAATCACAAGTGCTTGCGGCGGCTCCGGCGCAAGCAGCCACAACCACAACGACTGGTACCGCGCCGGCGGCGGCCGGCAACGGCGCGCAAGTGTTCGCGCAGAACTGCTCGACATGTCATGGCGCAAACGGTCAAGGACAAGCGGGCGTCGCACCGCCGCTCGCCGGCAATCCGTTCGTCACCGGCAATCCGAGCGCCGTCATCAACGTCGTTGAAAACGGTCTGCACGGACAAACGATCATGGGCCAAACGTTTGGTGCGCCGATGCCGTCCTGGAAAGGCTCGCTCTCGAAGTCGGACCTCGCCGCGGTGATCACCTACATTCGCGGTGGGCTTGGCCCCAACAAAGCTTCGCCGGTCACGGAGTCGCAAATTAAATAACGGGAGCGCACGCGCGCCAATGCTGAATCGGCGGGTGTTTCTCCGGAGCGCGGCTTCCGCCGCGCTCGGCGCTTCGGCGCTCGGACTCCTTGGCGCGACTCGCTCCATTCCATGGGCGGAGCTTGCGCGTCGTCTCCAAGGGAAGGTCGTACTTCCCGGAGACCGGTGGTATAGCCCCTACGCGCAGCCGAACAACCTCCGCTACGACGCAATACTTCCGCAAGCGATTGCGCTGTGCAGCGATGCTCGCGACGTCAGCACCGCAATTCGCTTCGCGCGCGAATACGGCGTACCGCTGGTCGCACGGTCCGGAGGCCATTCGTACGCCGGGTATTCGACGACGCCGGGGTTGATGATCGATCTGCGGCTCATGAACCGCGTGGCATTCGACGAGCAGACCGGCATTGCCACGCTCGGCGGTGGCGCTCGAAACGCACACCTGTACGCGGCATTCCGCGATCGTGATTTCGCGATCACCCACGGGCGCTGCCCGTCGGTCGGCATCGCCGGGCTCGTCCTCGGCGGCGGCATCGGCTTCAATATGCGAGCGCACGGCCTCACCTGCGATCGCCTGACCGCCACGGAAATCGTCACCGCAGATGGCGCGATCCGTTCGGCGCACGGCAACGATGCGTTGCTCTGGGCCTGTCGCGGCGCAGGCGGCGGGAATTTCGGTATCAACACCTCGTTCTCGTTTCAGACCTACGAGGTCGGACCGTTGACGGTATTTGACCTGATTTGGAACCCTCAAGCGGAGCGCGTGTTCGAGCGGTTGATCGACGTGCTCGGTCGCGCACCGGCGACGCTCGGTTCGAAAGTCTCGGCTATCGCGCCCTCGGTGGCGACGCCCGAGATTGCGGTCCAACTGCTCGGGCAGTATCAAGGCACGCCTGCGCAACTGCGCGAGATACTTGCGCCGGTCTACGCGATCGCGCAACCGCAGGGGCGCATCACCTACGATACCTATTGGGGCGCGCAAGACGTCCTCGCCGAGCCGGGCCATCCGGCGTACTACCAGGAGCGCTCGCGGTTCTTCAACGCGCCGTTCGATCACCGCGCACATGCGATCGTGTTCGAATGGCTTCGCCGTTATCCGCGCACCGCAAAAACCGCCGCGTTCAAAGTGTTTCAAACCGGCGCGCGCGTGAACGATCGCGGACCGCACGATACGGCCTTTGCCCATCGCTTCAGCCAGTGGTTGAGCTCGATCGAACTCTATTGGGATAAGACCACTCCGCCCGAGGTGCTCGCGCGCAATTTGGCCTGGCTTGACGGGTTTTACGACGCGATCGTTCCGCTGGCGAAGGGGGGCGCCTATCAGAACTTCATCGATCCGTCACTGCGCGATTGGCAACTCGCCTATCACGGCGGAAACTTTGAACGGCTACGCACGATCAAAGCAAAATTCGATCCCACAAACGTCTTTCGTTTTGCGGAGGGCATTCCGCCGGGGTGAGGCGCGGCCCGTCACGCAGCAGTAATCACACGGTTGTGCAGCCGGGGCCATCGATCAAGAACAGAGCGCCGGTTCCGCGCGACATAATCAATGTGCGCGTGCGTCCGTAGGTTGGGTCGTAGTCCGGGCGTTTGAGCGGCGCGACAAGCCAAATGCGATCGTGCGTGCACAGTACGCTGCGTGCCGGGACGCCTTCGTCGCTCCTGCGGGCGCCGGGGGGCGCCAGCGCATACACGTGCGGCTGCGTATAAAACACCAATGCATTGGCGCCGCGAAAGCTTTGGATGGCAACGATATCACCGGGACGGCGCTGCTGATCGATGATCGCGGCCAACTGCGGTACCGGTTTGAACGGCTCTGCATGCGGAAGCGCCTCGACCGCCAAGATGTCGACCGCAATCAGCATCGCGAATCCCAGCACGTATGGTGCCGACTCCATCGTCGCGCGTCGCGCGAACAGGAATGCAGCGATGATCGCGCCGATCCCGATCGAGGCGCCCATTTGAATCAGATCCGGCGCAACCGCCGGTGCCGAACTTCCGAGCTTGTTATCGCGAACGAACAATACGATGGCGACCGCGCACAATCCGATGAAGATCGGCACGCTCGCGGTCGACACGATAACCGATCGGCTTGCGCCTTTCTTTACCACCGCATCGAAGTAGAGGGCGACAACCAGCGCCAACGCCGGCAATTCGAGCGCGATGTAGTTCGGCAATTTCGTTTGTGCGAAACTGAAAAACACCAGCGGCACAACGATCCAGGTGAACGCGAGCCGCCAGAGCCGCGCAAGGTTCGGCGGTGTCGCGGTGTTACGCAGGGCGACGATGCCATAGGCAACACCCATCGGAAGAAACGCGATCCACGGAAAGAAGCCGAGGATCAATACCGGCACGTAGTACCAGATCGGCCCGGATTGATTTTCGATGACGCCGGTGTAGCGACCGAAGGTGTAGTGCACGATCATGCGTTCGAACGCGTGCGGGCCGGCGACGACGGCGACCGCGACCATCCACGGCGCGACGATCAGCACGAAGGCCAGGCCGCCCGCGATCCATGCGCGCCACGACGGCAGCCGCAGCGGCTCGTGACGCCAATCCCAGATCGCGTACGGCACGATCACCATGAGCGCCATCACCGGCGCCACCAGCCCCTTGGCAAGAAATCCGAATCCGGCGGCAATGCATCCGTAGATGAAGTAGCGGCCGCGCCCCGATTCAAGCGCGCGGAACCACCAGAAAATACACAGCGCGACCGCGACGTCGAGCAGCGCATCCATGATCGCGAGGCGCCCGATGACGGCTTGCATGAGCGAACTCGACAGCACGGCGCTGGCGTAGATGCCGATGCGCGTACCGGCTTGTCGCGCTACCGCATAGCCGGTCATAGCGCCGATCAAGATCGTCGCGATCGCTGACGGTAGACGAAGCGCGAACGACGTTACCCCCAGGAGGTGCGCAAAGATTGCGCCGATCCAGAAGTACAGCGGCGGCTGCACGAACCACGACGCGCCGTTGAGATGCATGATGATCCAGTCGTGGGTCAGCAAGATCTCGCGCGCCACCTCACCATAGGCCGTCTCACTGTTGTCCCACAGCGTCCCGACGCCGAGGCCAGGCAGCGTGATCAGCGCCGCGATGAATGCGCCGACAAAAGCCGCACGCGCCGGTCTCTCCATATCGACGGACGGTGTTTGGCACCCCGGTGCGGAAGTCATCCGTTACCCATGCTCCCGATTTCCCTGCGCGCCGACGGGCGTCGAGCGCTCATCGTCGGCGGCGGAAACGTTGCGCGCCGCAAGGCCGAAGCGTTACTCGAGGCCGGCTTCGCCCTCACCGTCATCGCGCCGTCGATCGACGCGCGACTGCGTGCACTATGTGAGCGCCCGGATAGCGTACTGCTCGAACGCGCCTATGCCGGCGGTGATTTGGGCGACGCCGCCATCGTGATTGCGGCGACCGACCGGCCCGAGGTCAACGCGGCGGTCCTCGCCGATGCACGCGCAGCACGCGTTCTCTCGTGTGACGCGACGAATCCCGACGACGGCGACTTCATCATGCAAACCACGGTTCGCATCGGCGAATTGACGTTTGCCATCGATTCAGGACGTAGCTCGCCCGCGTTTGCGCAGCGCATCGCACGTGAGCTGCGCGAACGATTCGGCCCGCAATATAATGCGGCGGGGCGCACCCTCGCGCGCATGCGCACCTACGTACGCACGGTGCTCGACCCTCCACGACGCCGGGCGGTGATGCGCGAGCTTGCCGAACTTCCCATCGACGAACTCGCGCGCATGAATCCGGTGCAAGCGGAGCACTTGGTAGAAGAGACCGTCGAGCGCCTTTATCATCCCGAGCGTAGTGAGCGTCGAGGGACGAAGGTAACGTGCGCCTCGCGGGCTAGCGCGCT
Source organism: Vulcanimicrobiota bacterium (assembly GCA_963703325.1). Taxonomy (GTDB): domain Bacteria; phylum Vulcanimicrobiota; class Vulcanimicrobiia; order Vulcanimicrobiales; family Vulcanimicrobiaceae; genus Aquilonibacter. Next base: position 895,053 of record OY969805.1, read on the forward strand.
CGCAATGACGCAAGCGCGTCTGGTCGCGGCCGCGCTCGCGCAGCGCGGCATCGCAACCACGATCGAAACGATCACGACCACCGGCGATCGCGAACAGGATCGTCCGGTGAGCGAACTGGGCAGCGTCAACGTCTGGGTCAAGGAGCTCGAAGTCGCGCTGCTCGAGGGCCGCGCCGACTACGCGGTGCACTCGTGCAAGGATCTCCCGGGCGAGCTGGATCCCACGATGCAGCTGGCCGCGATCTCCGCGCGCGAAGACGCGCGCGATGCGTTCTGCAGCGAACGCTATACCAACTTCGATGCGCTGCCTGCGGGCGCCGTCGTCGGCACGTCGAGCGAGCGGCGCCGCGCACAGCTCCACGCGATGCGATCCGATTTGCGCTACGAGAGTCTGCGCGGTAACGTCGACACGCGGCTGCGCAAATTGCGCGATGGCCAATACGACGCGATCGTGCTCGCCATGGCGGGTCTGCGCCGGCTCGGCATCGAGGCGACACACACCGTCCCGTTCGATCCGCACCGGATGGTACCGGCGGTCGCGCAGGGCGCGCTTGCGGTCGAAACGTTGGCGACTAACGACACCCTCACTGCCGAGTTATACGCGGCGGTCAACCACGAACCGACGCAGTGGTGCATCGAAGCAGAACGTGCGGTGCTGCGCGCGCTGCGCGCCGGATGCAGTGCACCCCTTGGAGTCCACGCACAGCTGGTCGGCGCGCTGATGACGATCGACGCCGCATTCTCGTTGGCCGACGGCACGATGCTGCGCGAGCACGTCGAGGGAGGCGTCGACTCGCCCGAAACCTCGCGCCGGCTGGGCATCCAGCTGGCCGCGGCACTCGCGACCGCGCGCGAGCGCCGCGCCCTCCCGCGCGTGCTCCTCGCGCGCACGCAGGAGCGCCCAAGCCGGATCGCCGCCGAGCTTCGCGGCCGCGGCGTCGAAGTGGTCGAGCTGCGCGAGGGAGAATCCGGCTCGGACCTGATGAACATGATTCCGCAGATGCTCCTCTTTCCGTCCAGCGGCTCAGTCGCGGCGGCTCGCCCCTATCTCGATTGGCTGCGGGGCCAAGCGGTGCGTCCGCTCGTGGCCGCAATGGGACCGCAATCCGGCGCGGCGGCCAGCGAAGCGGGATTCGCGCCCGACATCGTCGCGCCCGAGGCTTCAATCGATGCGTTCGTAGCCGCCGTTGCGCAGCGGTTGCAAACACGATGAATTCGCGTCCGCGGCGCCTGCGCCGCACGCCGGTGGTGCGCGCGATGATTCGCGAGCACGCGGTGCGCGTCGACGCGCTGGTCATGCCGATGTTCGTCGTCGCGCGCGAAAGCGACGCGGGGCCGATCTCGTCGATGCCCGGGATTTCGCGCTTCACGCTGGAACAGGCCGTCGCCGAAGCACGGGAATTGTATGCGCTCGGCGTGCGTAGCGTGCTGCTCTTCGGCATTCCCGACCGCAAGGATGCTATCGCGTCGAGCAATTACGATCCCAACGGGATCGTGCAGCGCACCATCGCCGCGATCAAAGCAGCCGTTCCGCAGATGTACGTGATTGCCGATCTGTGCAACTGCGAATACACCGATCACGGACACTGTGGGATCGTCGACGAACACGGTGACGTCGACAACGACAAGACGGTCGATCTGCTGGTGCGTACGGCGCTCACCTACGCGCAAGCCGGCGTTGACGTGATCGCGCCCTCCGATATGATGGACGGCCGCGTTGAAGCCCTGCGCGGTTCGCTCGACGCGCGCGGTTTCACGGCGGTGACGATCATGGCGTACAGCGCGAAGTACGCATCGGCCTTTTATGGGCCGTTTCGCGAAGCTGCCGACAGCACGCCGCAATTCGGCGATCGTCGTACCTATCAAATGGATCCGCCGAATGCACGCGAGGCAATGCGCGAGATATCGCTCGACATCGAAGAAGGCGCCGACGTCGTCATGATCAAGCCCGCACTTCCGTATCTCGACATCGTCCGGATGGCACGCGATACCTTCGACGTGCCGATTGCAGTCTATAACGTGAGCGGTGAATATTCGATGGTGCAAGCCGCAATCGAACGCGGATGGCTCGAACGCGATCGCACCATCGACGAACTTCTGGTTTCATTTGTCCGCGCGGGTGCCGACATCATCATCACCTACTTCGCAAAGGAGTACGCGCAACGTGCAGCCACACGTAGCTGATCTGACGATCGTCATTCTGGCGGGCGGGCGCGCCACGCGCTTTCCGGGCAAACTCGAGGCGGACTTCGAGGGCGAGCCGCTTTTGGCGCACGTCTACCGCCAACTGCGCGAGATCGCGCCGGTCATGATTGCCGGTCGCGGCACGTTTTCCGATGCGTTGGATGCACTCCTCGAATGCCCGATCGTCGTCGATCGCTGGCCGGATCGCGGACCGCTCGGGGGTCTACTCTCGGCCGCGTATCAAACCAGCGCTGCGCGGATCTTTACGGTCGCCGGCGATGCGCCGCTGATTACCAGCGCGCTCGTCCAACAACTCCTCGAGGCGTGGAACGACGGCGACGAAGCCGTCGTGCCCGAACACGACGGCCGGCTCGAGCCGCTCGCCGCGCTCTACCGTCGCGATGCGCTGGTCCGCGAGGCCTGGGATTGCCTCCACAGCGACGACCCGTCGATGCACGCGCTTCTCGCGCGCTTGCGCGTGCGCCGTGTCGCGTGCGATGCGCACGCCTTTGCGAATATCAACACGAGCGCGGATTCTTCGTTGTTGGCCGAGGCTCCGTGAATTTCGAGCGCTCCATCTCCGCGTTTGCGCGCGCCAAAAATGTGATCGCCGGCGGCGTCAATTCGTCGGTGCGTGCGTTCAAAGCCGTCGGCGGGACGCCGATCTTTATGAAGAGCGGCTCGGGCGCAATGATCGCCGACATCGATGGGCACGAGTTCATCGACTACGTGCTCTCGTGGGGTCCACTCATCCTCGGGCACGCACATCCCGCCGTAGTCAGGGCGATTTCAGCGGCGGCGACGCGCGGCAGCTCGTTCGGAACACCGACCGAAGCTGAAAGCGAGCTTGCCGAACTGATTTGCGCGATGGTGCCGAGCGTCGAACGCGTGCGCTTCACATCGAGCGGCACCGAAGCGACGATGAGCGCGGTGCGGCTCGCGCGCGGCTACACGAGGCGCGATAAGATCGTGAAGTTTGCCGGCTGCTATCACGGTGCAGCCGATCCGTTCTTGATTTCGGCCGGCTCGAGCGCACTCACACTGGGCGTGCCGAACTCGCCCGGCGTTCCCAAGAGCGTTGCCGCCGACACGATCGTCATTCCGTACAACAACGCACAGGCGCTCGAAAACGCCTTCGCCGAATACGGATCGCAGATCGCCTGCGTGATTGTCGAGCCCTGTGTCGGCAACATGGGATTGGTCATCCCGCATGAAGGCTATCTCGCACGCTTGCGCGAGATCGCTACGCGCTACAAAGCGGTGCTGATTTTCGACGAAGTCTTGAGCGGTTTTCGCGTAGCGCGCGGCGGGATGCAAGAACGTACCGGGGTCGTCCCCGATCTCACTACGCTCGGCAAGGTCATCGGCGGCGGATTGCCCGTTGGTGCGTTTGGCGGACGTGCCGAGATCATGGCCTACCTCACGCCCGACGGACCGGTCTTTCACGCCGGCACGCTCTCGGGCAATCCCCTCGCGATGGCCGCCGGAATCGCCACGCTCAAAATCGTGCGCGACGACGCGACGCTCTACGAACGCCTCGAAGTGCTCACCAAGCTCTTGACCGACGGCTTGCACGAAATCTTCGACAAGCACGACGTGCCGCATCAAACCGCATACGCAGGTTCGACCTTCGGTTACTTCTTTGCCGCCGAGCCCGTCAGCGATCTGGAGAGCGCGATGAAGTCAGACGTCGCTCTCTACGCGAAGTATTTCCACGCCATGCTCGACCGCGGTATCTACCTCGCGCCCTCGCAATTCGAGGCCGGCTTCGTCTCCAGCGCCCACACCACGCGCGACATCGAACGGACGCTTGCCGCCGCCGATTCGGCGCTTTCCGAGATCCGCGCCGCGGTCTGATGATCGATCCGGCGATTCCCCGTCTCTACGCCTATCACCGGGCGTTGCGCGAAGCGGCCGCAGCAGGCAAGAGCACGATCACCTCTGGGGATCTGGCCGCCTTGCTGGGCCACACGATTTCGAGCACCCAGATCCGCAAGGACCTCTCCTCCTTGGGGCCGCTCGGCCGGCGCGGCCAGGGATATGCTATCAATCCGCTAGCTGAACAGCTGGCCTGGGTCCTAGGATTAGAGCATGAGTGGCGGATCGCGATTGCCGGCTTCGGCTATCTCGGCCACGCACTCGCAACCTTCATTACTTCGCGTGAGTCACGATTTTGCGTCGCCGCTATCTTCGATCGATCGCCTTCGCTCATCGGTGGGGATTGGCAAGGGATCACGGTTGCGGACATCGATTCGATGGAACATGATATTCAGCGCGCCGGCTGCAACATCGGCGTCATCGCGGTCCCGGCTCCCGCTGCGCAAGCGATCGCGCAGCGCATGGCGGCCGCCGGCATTCGGGCAATTTTGAACTTCGCTCCGACGGTTCTGGACGTACGCGCGCCGGTGCTCGTGCGCAATGTCGATCTCGCGGGCGAACTCTCAATGCTCACCCACTGGCTCACCGCGGCTGATGCCGACACGGAGGCAGAGGCCTAATCTCATGCCGTTAGTTTGTCTGGGCCTCTCGCATCACACCGCGCCGATTGAAGTGCGCGAACGCCACGCCTTTCCGCCCTCGCGCGTCGTCGAGGCGCTCATCGCTTTGCGCGACTATTCCGCGGTGAAGGAAGCCGCGATGTTGCAGACCTGCGGCCGGCTCGAGATCTATGCGGAACTCGACGACTACGAAGTCGGTGTTGGGCAATTGCGTTCGTTCCTCGGGAACTTCGGTCACGGTGCGGTGCGCGAACGCTACGATCTCGATTCCTACCTCTATACGTTGCTCGGGCGCCAGGCGATCGAGCACCTCTTCCGCGTCGCGACCGGTCTGGACTCGATGCTGATCGGCGAGGCCGAGATCCTCGGCCAAGTGAAGGATGCGTACATTGCGGCCCAGCAGGCCAAGGCGCTCGGCAAGAGCTTGCACCGCTTGTTCCGGGAAGCGCTCAATGCCGGGAAGCACGCGCGTTCGCAAACGCGGATCGGCGAAGAGTCGGCCTCGATCGCGACCGCTGCGATCGATGCTGCGAAGGCGCGCCTCGGACCACTCGACGGAAAGGCGGTCGTCGTCATCGGCGCGGGCAAGATGGGCCGCACCGCGGTGCGCCGCTTGCGCGATGAAGGCGCCCAACGGCTCATCGTCACCAATCGCACGATCTCGCGCGCACAAGAGCTGATTGCCGAAGTCGGCTTCGGCGAGGCGATTGAAATGCCGGGACTGGTCGATGCGCTCGCCGTTGCGGATATCGTCGTCACTTCCACCGGTGCGTCGCATTTCATCGTTACGCACGACAACGTCGCGCAGGCAATGGCGCGCAGGCTCGACCGTCCGCTCTTCATTATCGACATTGCGGTTCCGCGCGACACCGATCCAACGGTGCGCGAACTTCCCGGCGTGACGCTGGTCGACGTCGACGGTTTGAAGACGGTGATCGACGAGAAACTCGAAGTGCGGCGTGAAGCGATCCCACAAGTCGAAGAGATCATCGAAGAGTTCATCGCGCGTTTCGGCGCGTGGTACCAGTCGCGGCTTGCCGTACCCGTCATTACCTCGCTCACGCAGAAAGCCGAAGCGATTCGCATGAGCGAACTCGCGCGGCTCTTCGGACGGTGCCCGGAACTCTCCGAGCGCGAGAAGATGCTGGTGACCGGCATGTCGATGACGATCGTCTCGAAGTTCTTGCATTCGGTCGTGGTAAAGATTCGCGACAAGGCGACCAGCAATCATGCCGAAGTGATCGCGCACGCGCGCCTGCTCGACGAACTCTTCGAGCTCGATCTCGCCGACCGCATGGCCGAACTCTTACCACCGGCCTACATTTCCGACGCGGATGAGTAAGAGCGGTGAGTAGTGGCCGTGTCGTCTTGGTCGGCGCGGGACCGGGCGATCCAGGCCTTCTCACCCTCCGCGCTGCCAACGCTCTTGCCGCCGCCGATGTTTTACTCTACGACGCGCTCGCCAGCGATCCGATCGTGGCGCTTGCGCCCGCGAGCTGCGAACGCATTTACGTCGGCAAGCGCGGAGGCGCGCACGAGATGCTCCAAAGCGAAATCGAGGCACTGATGATCGCGCGCGCCCGCGACGGCAAGTACGTCGTGCGGCTCAAGGGCGGCGACCCCTTCGTGTTCGGTCGCGGCGGTGAAGAAGCGCAAGCACTCCACGAAGCCGGAATCCCCTTCGAAATCGTGCCCGGTATCAGCTCGGCGATCGCGGCGCCGGCGTATGCGGGCATTCCGGTGACGCACCGCGACATCAATCCCGTGCTGACCATCGCCACCGGCCACGAGGACCCAACCAAAGCGCTATCGACGCTCGACTGGGGCAAACTCGCCGACCCGCATCGAACGCTCGTGCTGCTGATGGCGATGGGAAATCTCGAGCAGATCTGTGCACGGTTGATCGAACACGGTCTACCTGCGCAAACGCCGGTCGCGGTCATCGCGAACGGGACGCGTCCGACGCAGCGCACCGTCACCGGAACCTTATCGACCATTGCGCAAGATGTACGCCGCGATGGCCTGAGCGCACCGGCAATCGTCGTCGTCGGTCAAGTCGTCACGCTGCGCGATCGTCTGCGCTGGTTCGATCGAATGCCGTTGTTCGGCAAGCGCATATTGATCACACGGCCCGCGCGTCAAGCAGCGGAGTTCGCGCGCGCACTGTACGCGCGCGGTGTCGAGCCGATCCTTGCGTCGACGATCGCGATCGTGCCGCCCGACGATGTGGCGGCGGCGCACCGTGCAATCGACGATCTCGCGAGCTATCGTTGGGTCGTCTTCACCTCGCAAAACGGGGTCGAAGCATTTTTCGACCGTCTTGCCGCGCTCGACAGCGATGCGCGCTACCTCGGCGCAACGAAGGTCGCGGCGATCGGGGCCAAGACCGCGGAGCGCCTGCGCGAGTTCGGCGTTCGCGCCGACATTGTTCCGGCAGAGTTCGTGAGCGAAGAGATCGCTCGCGCACTCATACAAGCCTCACATTCCGGCGACCGTATTTTGGTTTACCGCGCGCAAGAGGCGCGCGACGTGCTGCCCCAGATGCTCGAAGACGCCGGCCGTGTACCGCACGTCGTTGCCGCGTACAAGACGGTCTTCGACGTCGATCCGGAATTCGCCGAGAAAGCCGAACGTGCCGACATCCTTACCTTTACCAGCGCAAGCACGGTGCGCGGGTTCGTCGAGTTGCTCGGTGGTCAAGGTGCCGCGCGCGAAGTGGCGCGGGGTAAACTCATTGCCTGCATCGGGCCGATCACGGCCGAAGCCGCTGACGAATTCGGGTTGCACGTCGACGTCGTGGCCGACGTTTTTACTACCGATGGCCTGCTCGACGCGCTCGAGGCGCACCTCGCGCTGCTGGCTTGACAAAGATCGGCCTTTCGCGAAGCGGGGCGATTGCGGCTGCGTGCGTGGGCGCGGTCGTGCTCATTGCGGGAGGCTGGCCGGGCGTCGCGGTGCTGTTTGCCTTCTTCATTCCGTCCACGTTGTTGTCGCGCGTCGGTCGCGCGCGTAAACGCGCGCTCATCGACGTCGGCAAACTGGGCCCGCGCGACGCATGGCAAGTGTTGGCGAATGGCGGCGTCGCCGCGGTCGCGATCCTCGGCTCGCTGCGCTTCGGGGCACCGATGCTCGCGGCGTTTGCCGGCGCGTTAGCCGCGGCGTCGGCCGACACGTGGGCGACCGAGCTGGGCACGCTCGCCCAGGGCGCGCCGCGTTCGATCCTGACCTTTCGTCCACTTGCGACCGGGCTTTCAGGCGGCATCACCTGGCAGGGTTCGCTCGCGCAGGCCGGCGGTGCAGCGGTCGTCGCATTCACGGCAATGCTCGTGCACCTTGCGCCATTGTGGCCGGTGCTGCTCGGCGGGGTAATCGGCTCGATTGCCGACTCGGTCCTCGGCGCGACGTTGCAGACGCTTCGCTATTGCCCGCGCTGCGATCGCGACTGCGAAACGAATCCGCACGTTTGCGGTGCGCCGACCGTCGTGCGACGCGGCCTCGCGTGGTTCGAAAACGACGCGGTCAACTTTGCCGCAACGATCTGCGGCGCAGTCGTCGCCGCGCTCGTCTGATTCTCAAGCCGCGAAAGGAATATAGCGGACATGGCTCAACTCATTGCACGCTTTCCGATTGCCTCGACCGTCGTGCTGCTCACGTTTTCCAATCTCTTTATGACGATCGCCTGGTACGGCCACCTCAAGAACCTCAAGACGCCGCTGTTGCTGGCGATTGTCACGAGTTGGGGGATCGCCTTTTTTGAATATTGCTTTCAGGTGCCGGCGAATCGCATTAGTTACGGCGCCCTGACGCTGACCCAGCTCAAGATCCTGCAAGAGATCATCACGCTCATCGTCTTCACGATCTTTGCATTCGTCGCGTTCGGGCAGGTTCCGAAGTGGAACTACTACGTGAGCTACCTCTTCATCATCGGCGCCGTATACTTCGCGTTTCGCCGCTAGCGCGCTACGTCGGCGCGGCTTTGAGGTTGCGCGGCGTGGCGGCGACCATGGTTGCGAGGGCCAACACACCGATGACGAACGCGAAGCCGGTAATCGCCGCAAGCAATCCCGTATGGTTCGCGGCGACGCCGACGGTCAATGCCGGAACGCTGAAGCCGACGTAACTCGCGATAAACAGGATCGAAAGTGTCTCGGCGCGGTGCTCGGGCGGTGCAACCGCATTGACAATATTGAGTCCCGCTAGATAACTGAAGCCGTTGCCGATTCCCGCGAGCACGCAAGCGAGGACGAGCACCGCGTAGATCTGATGCGGCACGCCGAGCAGGAGCGCCCACACGCCGGCACCGAGGGCGAGCATCGCTGCAAAGATTGCGCTGCGATTGCTCAAGCGGCTGCCGATCGCTGCAGCGAACAGCGTTCCGCTCTGAACCAAAACGATGACGCTCGATCCGATGAGCAGATTGTGCACGCCCAGCGCGCCCTCCAAGAACGACGGCACGAGCGAGGCAAAGAGCGAGATCACGGACCAGCCGATGAAGGATTGCGCCGACGCAAGCAGGACCGGCCGTCGAATGGATGGCTGAATCGATGGAAGCCCGTGGTGACCAGCCGAGTGCGTGTGCGCAGCCGACGGCACGGTCTGCACGATGAGCGCGAGTGCAAGCGCGAACGCGATATAGATCAGAAACGTGAGTTTGCTCGGCAGGGGCGCGTATTGCGCGAGGATACCGGCGACCGCCGAGCCGGCTGCCGAACCGGTTGCGACACCGACGACCGCGAACAGGCCGGCGCGATTTTGCAACCGCTCCGGCAGCCATTCGCGGATCGCAGCGGTCGCGGCCGGGGTGCCGATGCCAATGGCGATACCCTGCAATGCGCGGCCGGCGAGCAGCCACCACAGGTTCGAGGCAAGTGCAAACGTGAGCGCGCCTAGTGCGGCGAAACCGAGCGCGATAATCAGGGTCCTGCGCCGGCCAATGTCGTCGGAGACGCCACCGAAGAAGATCAGCGACGGAATGAGCGACGCGGCGTAGATGGCGAAGACGATACTGATTTCACCGGGCGTAAGAGCCCAGTGTTCGCGATACAACTCATAGAGCGGCGAGGGCATGAAGGCGCCGGCCAGCAAAAACCCAAGTGCCGCAACGGCAATGGGATAGCGGCCCTCAGCCGGATTGCTTTGCGCCATAGGTCTTTTGAAGATAGGCGATGATCGCATCGTCATCGTCGGCGATCTTGACGTCGCCGTCAGTCATCGACGGAATCCCGGTGACGCCGAAGATCTCTTTGAGCTTGGCGCGGGAGCCGTGATCGTGCGGCTCGTTGACGATCTTGTAGTCCAACAGCATGTCCGTCAGCTTTGCTCGCACCCGCGCGCAGTACGGGCACCATTCGGCTTGATAGAGGACGATATTCGTATCGATCATATCGCTGGAGCTTGCGCGGTCCGCCACGCACCCCCTCCCGTCACGGCCGGCCGGTACCAACCGTTCGATGAGCGAAGAGACCTCTCTAAAGGTAAGCATGGGCCACGCCGTCTCACACAACCGCTTGCTCTATCGGGCGCTCCTGGCATCGCTCGCGCTCCACTTCGTGCTGCTCGCGCTGATCCCGCCGTTTGCAAGGTTCGAAGGGGCGCAAAACGTCGAGCTGCTTTCGTTCGTGCGCATGCAGACCATTCGCATTGCGACTCCGGTGCCGCGGCCGCAACATTTAGCCGCCGCGCCGGCGAAGGCCGCGACGCCGGTACTCACCACGGCGCACGCACCCTCGCCCGCGCAGCGGCCGCTGGGCCGCAACACGGCGCGTCCCGCGCACCGAGAGGCTGCCGCACCGATCGTCGCATCCGGCGTCGTGGCCGGCGGCGTGACCACGCAACCATCGGTGACGGTTGCGCCGCCGACCGTCGCGCCGCAAAATGTGAATGAGCCCGCCAGCCGGCAGGCCGTCGGCGGCTACGAACCGCTCGGTGTTAACGACACACCGGTGCTCGACCCATCGGTGCACAAGGCGCTCGTCGCCCTCGGCGTGCACGTCACGCTGACGATCACCGTCGACGGCAACGGACATACGAAGCACGTCGCGTTCTCACCGCCGCTGGATCCGAACATAGAGCAACAGATTCAATCCCTGCTCGCGTCGGCGTCGTGGGATCCCGCGGTGTGCGGCGGCGGCATAACCTGTGAAGGCCAGGCTACCATTACCCTTTGATCACACGATGATCACGGTGGCGTCGACGGGTACGGCGCGCGCTGCTACCAGCGTTCCGCGATCGCTTGCGATGGTCGCGAATCCCAAGTCCGCAAAGCTGATCGCGCCGGACGCAACGCCGGTCACGAACAATAGCGCGGCGCCGCTGATCTCGCGCAGAACCGTTCGCGCAAAACGCGCTTCACGTACGCGCACCGCGCGCTCGGCGGCGAACTGTGTTGCAATGAGCGTAAGCGGGGCTCCGTGGATGATGCCCTCAACCTCGAGCAGCCCGCGCCGGTCGAATGGACGCAACGGCGAACTCGGCAGGTAGCGATCGAGCACTTCGCGCGCAATATAGCTCGCATTCCAAAACAAGGCTTGGCGCCCGCGGTACGCATAGCCGCAATCAAATCGCGTCGCAAGCGCAAGGGCGTCCCCTTCGTCGATACCGTGCACGCAAAAGACTGCCGTCTTCCGCGACGCAATCGATTCGGCGATGACATGCATTCCGCTGCGGCGGCTTGGCTCTCCCGTGAGCGAGAGAACGTGCAGCGAGATTAGAGGATCGATTTTCCCAGCGCCGAGCAAATCAACCCGACCGCGAGTCCGGCGGTTTGATTGCGCGTATCGAGGATTGGATTGATTTCCACCATCTCGATCGACTGCAGTTGACCCGATTCGTACAGCATCTCCATCGCAAGGTGCGCTTCGCGAAAGCTCAATCCGCCTTTCACCGGCGTGCCCGTGCCCGGCGCCTCGCTTGGATCGATGGCATCCATGTCAAACGATACGTGAATCGGGTGATTACCGACGATGGCGAGCGTTTCTTCCATGACGCGGGTCATGCTCAATTTGTCGACGTCGGTCATCGAGAATGCGCGCACACCCGACTCACGGAGTAAGCGCTTTTCGGTTTCGTCGACGTCGCGCAAGCCGATTTGCACGGTCGTCTCCGGCTGCGCAAAGCCGTTACGGAGCGCGAACCACAGCGGCATTCCGTGCACGTTGCCACTCGGTGAGCTCTGCGGACTATTGATGTCCGCGTGCGCATCGATCCACACTAAGCCCGGCGCCGCATTGCGCGCACGCGTCAAGCCCGCGAGCGTTCCCATCGCGATCGAATGATCGCCGCCGAGCACGATCGGCAATCCGCCGCTGCGGACGCTCTCTTCAACGAACTGCGCCAGATCCTCGCACACGCGCTCGATGACGTCGATGTACTTCGCCGATGAATCGATCGCCTCGAGACCTTCGCGAATCGGAACCGCGAGATTGCCATGGTCGAGCACTTCAGGAATGCCGAGTTCACGCAGGCGATCGTAAAGTCGCGCGTAGCGGATGGCCGACGGCCCCATGTCGACACCGCGACGGCTAGCGCCCAGATCCATCGGCACGCCGATGACATCGACGCGCGAGGTGCGGCTATGAATCGTGCGGGTTACCATTTTGAGGTGATCCCTTCGGTGGGCTTTTTCGGAAAGATGCGCTTCATCAGCCACGTGATGCCGCTGCTGAGCGCGTTACTCATCGGCTTAAGGAAGCCCACGCCGGGTGCGTAACCGTCGTCGACGTCGAGTGTATAAAAAAAGGCACGAGACGCACGCGGATAGTCCCGCGTCCAACGGCGCACTCGATCCATGCACGTCGGATCGCGGGCAACTAACGCGTCGACCACGCCGCAATCGTCGGGCGCATTCGCGACAATTTCGGCAAAGGCGCGATGCCCGAGCCCAAGTGTGTGCAAAAAATCGCGATCGACCGGCGATTGTCCGTACAAATAGGTACCAAGCGTGCCGCGGAGCGCCGCACGCGCCTTGTCGATCAAGCGCGGCAGCCACACGACGCCGTCGATTTGCTCGTTCCAGCGACGAGGAGGCTCGCGCCGTAAGTCCCGGACCTGCATGTGCGGCGCCTTCGGTACGAAGGCATCGGCCTCCCCGAGTCCAACACTTGCCGCGATGAAGCAGTCGGCCGTCGCCGCACTCCTAGCAGCGGTCTGCGCGTTCGCGTGTGCCGGGTGCGGGCAGGACCGTGGACCTGCGCCGGGGCAGATCACGCTCGGCATGGTGACCGACGTCGGCGGACTGGGCGATCGTTCGTTCAACGACTCGGCGTACCGCGGTCTTCTGCGCGCCAAATCCGAACTTGGCGCCTACATCCAGGTGCTGCAATCGCGCTCTGCCGCCGACTATCAGCCGAACTTGATCGCGCTCACCAACCTGCACTACGGCATGGTGTACGCGATTGGGTTTCTCATGGGTCTCGATCTGGATTCGGTCGCGAAGCAAAATCCGGCGCAACGATATGCGATCATCGACGCCGTGGTCGACGATCCCAATGTCGTCTCGATTACGTTTCGCGAACAGGACGGATCGTTTTTGGCGGGCGCGCTGGCCGCGATGGTCAGCAAGACGCACCACATCGCCTTTCTCGGCGGCCAAGACATTCCGTTGATCCGCAAATTTGAAGCCGGCTATATCGCCGGCGCGCGCGAGATCGACCCGTCGATCCGCGTCGATGTGAAGTACGCAGGCAGCTTCGATGACGTTGCCGCCGGACAAGAACTTTCCGATCTGCTCTACGATGGCGGCGCCGACATTATCTATGCCGCCGCCGGGAAAGCCGGACTGGGAACCGCCGACGCGGTGAAGTCACACCAAGGTTGCTACATGATCGGTGTCGACTCGGATCAAGATGGCCTCGTGCCGGGCAAAGTGCTGACCTCGATGGTAAAGAAGGTCGACGTTGCGGTGTTCGACGTCGCGAAGGCGTTGCGTGACGGCCATCCGATGCACGGCCACGTCATCTTTGGTTTGAAAGACGGCGCGATCGGTTTGACCGATTTTCACTACACCAAGGCCGCGATCGGCCCGGCGAATCTCGCGCGTCTCCAAACAATCGAAGCGGCCATCGTCGGCGGGAAGATCACACCGCCTGACTCGCGCGACGCGTTGGCATCCTTTAAACCGGTGGCCCTGTGATGGAAGCCGCCCTGACGCTGCGCGGCATCCGCAAAGCCTTTCCCGGTGTGGTTGCGGTTGACGGCGTCGACCTCGATCTCTATCCAGGGGAGATTCACGCGCTCGTCGGCGAGAATGGTGCCGGCAAATCGACCCTCTCGGCGATCGCCTTCGGCGAACTGCAACCCGATGCGGGCACGGTCGCCGCGCGCGGCACGGTCGGCCTCGTGCACCAACACTTCGAGTTGATCGGACGTTTGCGCGTCTGGCAAAACGTCTTGCTTGGGCGCGAACCGCACCGAGGCTGGCGCATCGACGAAGCAGCTGCGCGAGCACAAGTCTTGGCAATCGCGCAGCGTAATGGACTCCCGATCGATCCTAATGCCTTCGTCGACACCTTACCGATCGGCGTGCAACAGCGGGTGGAGTTGCTGCGCGAGCTCGACCGCGACCCGGCCGTGCTCCTGCTCGACGAACCGACCGCGGCGCTAGCACCGGCTGAGATCGAGAGTTTCTTCGCCACCGTGGTGCAGCTTGCGGCCCGCGGCACCGCGATTATGATCGTGACGCACAAATTGCAAGAAGTCATCGCGTACGCGACGCGTGTGACGGTCATGCGACACGGCAAAGTGGTGGAGCGCACGTTGACGAGCGCGACAAGCATTGACGCGATCGCGCGCGCCATGGTCGGCGGCGAAGTGCCGGCAGTTGCGGCGCGCGTCCACACCGAACTCACGCCGTGCCTGCACGTCAAAGATCTATGCGCCGGTCGCGGGGCAACACAACTCAACGATTTCTTTCTCGACGTACGCGGCGGTGAGATCGTCGGCATCGCCGGCGTCGAAGGAAACGGTCAGTCGACGCTGGCCGATGCGCTTGCCGGACTGATCGACTACACCGGGATCATCGAGCGCAGCGGCACGATGGGCATCATCCCGCAAGACCGTCAGCGTGAAGCGCTGGTCATGAACTGGTCGCTGGTCGAAAATACGTTGCTGGGGCGGCAGCACCGCAAGGCGGCGCGACGCGGACTCAAGCTCGATCGCGCGCGGGCGCGCACCGACACCGCAGCCATTTGCGAGCGCCTCGACGTGCGCGCCGCCACCCTCGACGTCGCCGTGCGCACGCTCTCGGGCGGCAATCAGCAGAAACTCGTCGTCGGGCGCGCGCTCATCGACGAACCACAATTCGTGCTCGCCTATAACCCGACACGGGGCGTTGACGTCGGCGCTGCCGCGCTCGTGCAGTCGCGTTTAATGGAGGCGCGCAACCGCGGCGCAGCCGTGCTGCTGATTTCATTCGAGCTCGACGAGATTCTCGCGCTCGCCGATCACGTGATTGTGATGTACCGCGGCGCGGTGCTCGGGAGTTTCGATCGCGACGCGTTCGATCGCGCAGCGATCGGCCGGCTCATGGCCGGGTCGGCATGAACCGCTCGAGCCGGATCGTCGCCGGACCGCTCGGGGCGATCGTCTTGATCGTCGTGTTGATGTCGCTCGCGATGATCGTCGCCGGCACGAGCCCGCTCGACGGCTTCCGAGCGCTCTTCGTCGGCGCGCTCGGCGGCCGCAACGAAATAGGCGAAACACTGGTGGCGACGACGGCGCTGCTTTTTCCGGCGCTCGGCATCTGTCTCGCGTTTCGCGCCGGCCTGTTTAATATCGGCGCCGAGGGACAGTTGCTGATCGGCGCACTGTGCGCGGGAGCGCTCGGCGCCGTGCTCACCGTGCCCGGACCGATCGGTATCACGCTGATGCTGATCGCCGGTGCAATCGGCGGCGGTGCATGGGGTGCGATTGCAGGCTGGATGAAGGCACGCTTCGGCGCGAACGAGATCATCGCGACGCTCATGCTCAACTTCGTTGCTGCCGCGTTTGCACTCGAACTCGTGAGCGGCCCGCTCAAAGGCCCGCTCGCTGCGGGCGCCGAGACGGCGTGGCTCGAGCCGAAATACTGGCTGCCGGCACTGCTGCCCGGGACGAGACTTTCAATTGCCTTGCTCTTCGCGCTGGCACTCGCGCTGCTCTTGCAGTGGGTGTTTACGCGCACGGTCTTTGGTTACGATCTGCGCGCCAGCGGCGAAGCCCCGGAGGCGGCACGCCGCAGCGGCATCAACCTCGGCCGGTTGACCTGGCTCGCACTCACGCTGTCTGGTGCGATCGCCGGCGTCGGCGGTGCGACGATCGTCTCGGGCGAGTTGCATCGCTTCAACACGCAGCTCTCTCCGGGATACGGTTTCACGGCGATTGCCGTTGCACTGGTCGGCGATCTGCAACCGTTATGGATCTGTCTTGCGGCCTTTGGATTCGGCATTCTCGAGTCGGGCGGCCTCGCGATGCAGGCAAGCGCGCAAGTGCCCAAAGACGCGATCCACGTCATCGAAGGCCTGATCATCCTGGTGCTCGCTGCGCGGCGTTACGTCGCGACACGCGTCGAAGGAACGCTCCCATGAACGAACTGATCGTCACGCTCGTCGCTTTGACGCTCGTCAAAGCGACACCGATCATCTACGCGGCCCTCGGCGGGGTGATCTCGGAACGCTCCGGTGTGATCAACATCGGGCTGGAGGGCATGATGGCAGCGGGCGCGTTCACCGCGGTGGTCGCGTCGTTTGCAACGCACAACCCGGTGCTCGGTCTTGCTGCCGGCATCGCCGCCGGCGCGCTCTTCGGCTACCTGCTCGCCTTCGCGGCAACGCGGTTCAAGGTCGATCAGATCGTGGCGGGCACCGGCATCAACTTGATCTGCGCGGGCGGCGCTGCGTACGGGTTGGTCTTGCTCTTCAACCAGCCGGGTGCGAGCGTGCAAGTTGCGAGCCTGGGAAGTTCGTATTGGGTGCTCGTCGTGCTTGCGTTTGCGCTCGCCGCGCTGCTGCAGTGGGTGCTCTACCGCACGCCGTGGGGACTACGGATCCGGGCGTCGGGAGAAAATCCGAGCGCGGTCGTGTCCGCCGGACTCAATCCGCTGCTTTTGCGCACCTACGCGGTCATACTCAGCGGTGCCTTGGCCGGTCTCGGCGGCGCGTTTCTCTCGATCGGCGAGCTGAATCTGTATTCGGACGGTATGACCGCCGGGCGGGGATTCATCGCACTTGCGGCGGTGATCTTCGGCCGCTGGCATCCGGTCGGCGCCACCATCGCCTGCGTCATCTTCGGCTTTTTCGAAGCTTTACAATACGTACTGCAAGGCCAGATTGCGTGGCTTCCGGCAAACGCCATGCAGGCGCTGCCGTATATCGCGGCGCTTATCGCGCTCGCCGGTGTCACCGGAAGAGTTCGCGCGCCTGCTGCCGACGGCGTTCCGTTCTAGGGCTCAAGCACGCACCAGAAAAACCTATTGCCGGCTGTGATATACTGCGAGCAACGTGGGCGATTTGCGGGCAGTACGTTACGTCATTGCCATAATCGCGGGAATCGTGATGCCCTACCTCTGGGTGTCAACACCCGCGCAGGCGACGCTCGTCCCTCCTCCGATGCAATCGTTGCGCGCCGACCTCCATCGCATGGTCGTGCGCTTTCCCGCTTCGACTGCCGTCGAAGTGATGGACCTCGCTACCGGCTATCATGTCGGCTACAACGCGGGCGCGGTGATGCCGGCTGCGTCGACGATCAAAGTACCCGTGATGGTCGAGGTTTTCCGCCAACTTGAAGCCGGACGATTCGAACTCGATCGCCGCGTGACGCTGCTCGCGGGCGACAAAGACTTTGGCTCGGGCGAGTTGTGCGACGCACCCGTCGGCAGCACGTACACGGTCGACGAATTGCTCGACAAGATGATCGACATCAGCGACAACACTGCAACGAACATGCTGATCCGTCTGGTCGGGCTTGGCAGCATCAACCACACGATGTATCATCTGGGACTGGACAAGACGCGTTTGCGCGGGTACGTGCGCACCGACAACTGGGCGGTCCGGCAAGCACTCGAATCGTCACCGGCCGATATGGTACGCCTGCTCACGATGATGGCCAAGCGCGAACTCGTCGACGGTTGGTCGTCCAACGAAATGATTTCAATTCTCGAAGGCGATCAGATCAACACGCTGCTCCCCGAACCGTTGCCGCCCGGCATTGCGATCGCGCACAAGACCGGAAGCTTTTTCGACACGCTCAATGACGTCGGCATCGTCTACGGCGACGATCCGTACGTCATCGCCGTGATGACCACGCACCTACCGTCGCTCGACATGGGCCGCACCTTCATCCGCGCGCTTTCGCTTCTCGCGTTTCAAGAAGAAGCGCGCATGACCGCGTGGCGCGACGTCACCGGCATTAGCGCCTTCACCGAAACCGACGGCCTGACGTCACCGGACCTGGGTTATTGGCAACGGAGCGCCGGGCCCTCAAGCAACGGTTTGCACTAGCTTCTACTGTTGCACCCCCGACGTGAAGACGCTCGAAAGCCCGCATCGTGCGGGCTTTCTGCTTCGACACATTTTTCGCAGAACGAAGTTTTGAAGTTCACATCCGTGTGAAGGCGCAAAATGTTGTAGACTTCTCGTCGGGGGTACAACGGTAGAAGCTTATTACACCGTTGCTTTCGTTTTTGAGGCATAGGTTGCAGTCAGCCAATGACTCCATAGCGGGTCTTGGTTGCGGATGGCGCGCTGGTACGTTTCGGCGAGCATGCGCGTTACCGGGCCCATCGTGCCGTCGCCGACGACGCGGCGATCGACCGATGCGATGTACCCGATGCCGGCGGCGGTGCCGGTGAAGAACAGCTCGTCGGCAGCATACAATTCGCCACGGTCGACCGATCGTTCGATCGTCTCGATGCCGAAACTCGCACCGATCTCCATGATCGCCCGGCGCGTGCATCCTTCGAGCACGTTCTGCGAGGGATCGGGCGTAAGCAATTTGCCGTCGCGCACGAGAAAAACGTTCTCAGCCGAACCTTCGGCGACGTGTCCGTCGTGCGAGAGCAAGATCGCTTCGTCGTAACCGTTGGTAATTGCTTCGCTTTTCGCAAGCGCGGAGTTCACGTAGAGGCCGGTGATCTTTGCGCGGGGCGGGGCCATCGAATCGTCCGCGCGGCGCCACGAGCTGATGCAGACGTTGAGTCCCTTGCTGGTGTCGAGATAATTCGCGAATGGCACCGGAATGATCGCGAACGCGTCCGGTACGTTGTGCAGTCGTACGCCGATGTCTTCCGCCGCCTTGAAAATGCAGGGGCGAATATAAATGTCGGTTTCAAACCGGTTGCGAGCGCTCAGCTCGATGGTCAGATCGATTAGCTCATCGACCGAGTGCGGCACGTTCATCATCAGAATCTTCGCCGACGTTTTCAAACGATCGTAGTGCTCGCGCAACAGGACGAGATAGAGCTCGCGTTCGCTCGGGCTCCAATACCCGCGGATCCCTTCGAAACAGCCCGTGCCATATTGCAGGCCGTGCGTCAGCAGGCCGACTTTGGCTTCATCGTAGCGGCAAAATTTGCCGTTTGCGTAGACGGTGATTGACGACAGATCCACGGGCGTTAAACACTCCTTAGAGGACCGAGGGTTGCCGTTCCCGCGTCGGCGCACCTCCCCCGTGATGAGGCGACGCGGGATGCTGGTTCTTTCCCCTTTGTGAGCGCCTAAAACCGCCGGGATGACGGCGCTTCGTGGCACATCGTCAGCGAAACAGCGACACAAATCGACGACGCCGTCGCGACGAAGATTCATGACACGGTGTCGAACATAACGCGCGCCGGCAGCGCGCGCGCGGCGGGGCACAAACCACGCTAAACTT
Source organism: Vulcanimicrobiota bacterium (assembly GCA_963703325.1). Lineage (GTDB taxonomy): Bacteria > Vulcanimicrobiota > Vulcanimicrobiia > Vulcanimicrobiales > Vulcanimicrobiaceae > Aquilonibacter. The sequence continues at coordinate 914,576 of OY969805.1, forward strand.
TGGCGAGCCAAGCGGCCAAGGTCTTACTGTGCGTAGGGTAAAGTACCCACCAAGCATTTGCAGTAGCACGCATCGTCACCGAGCTTTACAAGGGAGAAACGCGCATGGCTTCCAATCCCGCGTCCTCAGGCAATCGCTGGGTTATCGCGCTGGCAGGCATTCTGGTGATGCTCTGTCTTGGAACGGTGTATTCGTGGAGCATTTACACGAATTCGCTGATCGCAGGCTTCAATTGGTCGACGCAAGACGCGACGATCCCGTTTGAGGCGGCAATCTTCTTTATCGGTGTTGGCGCCGTATTCGGCGGCCGATGGCAGGATCGCGTTGGACCGCGCACCGTTACAATCGTAGGTGCGGTCATTTGGGGAGTAGGCGTGCTACTTGCCGGCCTCGGTACGCAGTCCCTCGGCAAGCTTTGGCTTGACATCACCTACGGCGTCATCGGCGGCTTCGGGAACGGCATGGCGTACGTGACACCCGTTGCGATGGTTACGAAGTGGTTTCCCGACCGGCGCGGCCTCGGGAGCAGCATGGTAGTGATGGGTTTCGGCCTCGGCGCATTCGTCTACAATCAGATCATCACTCGAATCGCGACGTACGGAGCCGCGGCGAAACCGGCGCTCGCTTATGTAAGGGCACGTGCGGACGCGATCAAAGCGGGAACGACGTTCGACCCCACCTCGTATCAACTGTCGCCCGACGTCGTGCACGGCGTCATGATGCTCTTCATCGTTTCAGGTATCGTCTTCGTCCTGCTCGGCGGCCTGGCAGCGCTTGTGTTGAAGAACCCGCCCGAAGGTTACAGCGTCGCCGGCGCGACCGCTGCGGTCGTTGCGCACACGCCGAGTTACTCTCCAACCGAGGCACTCGCGATGCCTCAGCTGTATTGGTTGTGGCTTTTGCTGTTTCTCAACGTGACGGCGGGCATCTTCGTCATTTCCAACGCGGTGCCGATGATCAGCGAGTTCAGCGGCGCCGGCGCGGCAACTGCGGCGCTCTGGTACGGCTTGATCGCGATTTTCAACGGACTCGGTCGCTTCTTCTGGGGTTCGATCTCCGATCGCATCGGCCGCGGTATGACCTATACCGTCATGTATCTCGTCCAAGTGGTGATCTTCTTCACGGTTGGGCATGTCAGCGGCCTAGCCGGCGTGTTGATCTGTTTCGCGATCGTCCTGCTCTGTTATGGCGGAGGCTTCGGCGTGATGCCCTCGTTCACGGCCGATCTCTTCGGAACGAAGTACCTCGGGCAGGTCTACGGGTACATCCTAACCGCCTGGGGCGTCGCGGGCATTGTCGGCCCGTTCATCGCGGCGTTCGTCAGGGACAAGACCGGTTCGTACACCGGCGCGCTGGTCTGGATCGCCGTCATGCTGATCATCGCGGCGGTCATCCCGTTCTTCGTGAAGAAACCGACGGGGCAACCGAAGGCCGCAACCGCGTAGTTCTGGGGTACAATCGTCCTTGAGAGATGCGGGGGCCGGCATCGGCCCCCGCTTTTAAATCGGAGAGCGTCGTGAAAACCACCGTTGACTTGACGAAGCTCCTTCCCCGCGACGGCACGGAATTACGCGAGCACGTCGGCATGTTGCCGAACGTCGCGTCGCAGCGAACCAAAACATTAAAAGCGCGCATCAGCGGCGCCAAGGCCGTCACCAGCCTCTGCTGCTACTGTGCGGTTGGTTGCAGCACGCTCGCATACGTCAGCGGCGACGGCAAACTGCTCGACGTCGAAGGCAACCCGGACAGTCCAATCAACGGCGGGCACCTGTGTCCCAAAGGTTCGGCACTCTTCGGGCTTACGGTCAACGAAGCGCGCTGGACGACGGTGAAGTATCGCGCGCCGTACTCGGATCGCTACGAAGAGCGCCCGCTCGAATGGGCGCTCGAGCGCATCGCGCAGCATATCAAGAAAACGCGCGACGAGACGTTCGTTCACATGCGTGACGGCAAGCGCGTCAATCACACCCTGGGCATCGCGACGCTCGGCGGCGCGACCTTTGGGGTGGAAGAAAACTACATGCTCGGCAAGCTGATGCATTCGCTGGGTGTGGTCTCGATCGAAAACCAAGCCCGAATATGACACTCCTCGACGGTGCCGGGTCTCGGCACCTCGTTCGGTCGCGGCGGCGCGACGGTGTGGCTCCCCGATCTGGCTAACGCGGACTGCATCCTGATCGAGGGATCGAACTTTGCCGAGGCACACCCGGTGGGATTCCGATTCGTGATGGAAGCAAAGGAACGCGGCGCGACGATCATCCACGTCGATCCGCGCTTCACCCGCACCTCGGCGGTCGCGGATATCTACGCGCCAATACGCAGCGGCACCGACATCGTGTTCCTCGGCGCGATCATCAACTATCTGCTGACCAACGAGAACTATTTCAAAGAGTACGTGGCCGCGTATACCAACGCGCCGTTCATCGTCAGCGCTGACTTCAAGGACACCGAAGACCTCGGCGGCATGTTCTCCGGCTACGATGCCGATGGGCTCGTCTATGATTTCGGTACGTGGACCTGGGAGCGCGACGAAAAAGGCCACATTAAGACCGATTCGACCATGCAGCACGAACGCTGCGTGCTCAGCCTACTGCGCCGCCACTACGGACGATACACGCCGGAGATGGTCGAGGCGGTCTGCGGAACGCCGCGCGAACTTTTTACCCAGATTGCACAAACGCTCGCAAAAAACAGCGGACGTGACCGCACGACGGCATTCGCGTATGCGGTCGGCTGGACGCAACACACCAACGGCGTGCAGTTCATTCGCACCGCCGCGATCCTCCAGTTGCTATTGGGCAACATCGGGCGGCCGGGCGGCGGGATCATAGCGTTGCGCGGCCATGCCGACATTCAAGGCGCGACCGACATCGCAACGCTCTACGACTCCCTGCCGGGTTATTTGGCGATGCCGTCGGTCAATCGCAACGAGCAGACCCTCGAGGCCTACCTCAAGACGAATACCAAGAAAACCGGCTGGTGGGCGAACACGCCCAAGTATGTCATCTCGCTGCTCAAAGCGTTTTACGGCGATGCCGCGACCAAAGAGAACGATTACTGCTTTGAGTATTTGCCGCAACTCATCGGCGACCACTCGCAGCTTGTGACCACGATCGCCATGAAGGACGGCGGCGTCAAAGGCTACATCTGCATCGGACAAAATCCGGGTGCGTCCGGGCAAAATGCCGAGATGACGAAAGCGGCGCTCGAATCGCTCGAGTGGTTCGTCAACATCGACAGTTACGATAACGAAACGGTCTCCTTCTGGCGGCGCGAAGGCGCGAATCCCTCCAACATCGCAACCGAAGTGTTCTTCCTCCCGGCGGCAACCGTGCTCGAAAAGGAGGGCACGATGACGCAGACCAGCCGACTGCTGCAAGCGCACGACAAGGCCGTCGAGCCCGCCGGTGAATCGAAGAGCGACGCTTGGTACTTCAACTGGCTCGCCAAACGGCTCAAAGAATTGTATGCCGGCTCCACGCAAGCCAAGGATCGTCCGATCCTCGACATGACCTGGAATTACGAACATGACGATCCGCACGAACGCGAGCGAGGCGAGCCGTCCGTGCTCAAAGTCTTGCAAGAGATCAACGGCTACTACACGGCGACCGGCGAGCAAGTCGTGGCGTTCACCGATCTGAAGGATGACGGTTCAACCGCCAGCGGCGGCTGGATCTACACCGGCGTTTGTCCCGACAAGCACACCAATCATGCGCGCAGCCGCGATGCGAGCGGTCCGTACACGGCGCCCAATTGGGGCTGGGCATGGCCCGCAAACCGGCGTACGCTCTACAATCGCGCGTCGGCCGATCCGGCGGGCAATCCGTGGAGCGAGCGCAAGAAATACGTCTGGTGGAACGCGGAGGCAAAGAAGTGGACCGGCGTTGACGTGCCGGACTTCCCGCTCACGAAAGCACCGGACACGCCGGCCAATCCGGACGGCCTCGGCATGGATTTCCATTCCGGTGCGGATCCGTTCATCATGATGCTCGATGGGGTGGGACAAATCTTCGTTCCAGCGGGTGCCCTCAAAGATGCGCCGATTCCGGCCCACTACGAGCCGCAACAATCGGTGATCGAAAACGCGCTTTACAAGCAGCAGAGCAGCCCGGTGTTCGGTCGCTACGATCGCGACGACAATCGATATAACAAGCCGATCGACGAGAACTATCCGCACGTGTTAACGACGTACCGGATCACCGAAATGTCCGGCATCATGACGCGCTACGTGCCGTGGCTGGCCGAATTGCAACCGTCGGCGTTCTGCGAGATCGATCCCGAACTCGCGGTGAGCAAAGGCATCAAGAGCGGCGATTGGGTCACGCTTTCGACTGCGGTTGGCGAGATGGAAGCGCGTGCGCTGGTGAGCGGACGGATGCGTCCGCTGCGTTTGGGCAAGGGCAAACGCGTGCATCAGATCGGCGTTCCTTACAACTACGGCAGCATGGTTGCACTTGCACGCGGTGATTCGGTGGGTTCGCTGATTCCGATCTCGCTCGACCCGAATGTCTCGATCCACGAATCCAAGACGCTTACGTGCAACATTCGCCCGGGACGGCGAGCAGCGTACAGAGAGGGTCCGGTCGACGAGCCCGTACCGCCGGACGAACGTAATCCGCTCGGACAACCGTTGGGCCGGTGGGCGGGCGCCGCTCACGGCGGCGGACAAAAGCAAGAAGGCGAAAAGAAATAACTATGGCTACTGGGTTCTTCACTGATACGACGTTGTGCATCGGCTGCAAGGCGTGTGAAGTTGCCTGCAAGCAGTGGAACGAGTTGCCCTCCGACGGGTTCGAGTTCACCGGCGACTCTTACGACAACACGAGCGAACTTTCGGGTACGACGTGGCGTCACGTCGCCTTCATCGAGCAGATGTCGGTCGATGATGGCGGCCTGAACGATCGCTGGCTCATGAGCAGTGACGTGTGCAAGCACTGCACCAATGCGGGCTGTATGGAGGCCTGTCCGACCGGCGCGATCATTCGCAACGAATTCGAGGCGGTCTTCATCCAACCCGACGTCTGCAACGGCTGCGGCTATTGCGTGACCTCGTGTCCGTTCGGTGTGGTCGACCTGATCGAGCAGTTCGATCCCGACGGCCTGCGCTATAATCTCGCTTCGCTCAACGAGGCGCGGCGCGAGGAAGACAAGACCGCACTGCAAGGGCACGGCGGTGTCGCCGGCAAGTGCACGCTCTGCTACGACCGTCAGAAGATCGGGTTTGAGCCCGCGTGCGCCAAAGCATGCCCGACCGAGTCGATTCAGTTCGGTGACGTCGACGTGCTGCGCGAACGCGCGCGTAAGCGTGTCGAAACGTTGACGGGACGCGGCGTGAGCGGCGCGCAGCTCTATGGCGTCGACGACGTGGGCGGCGGTGTCGGGCCGCTCCATGCCTTCTTTCTCTTGACCGATCGGCCCGAAATCTACAACCTGCCGGCGCAGCCGGTGCTTCCGTCAACCCGTCAGCCGGCGGGATACTCTTCGGCAGCACTTGCCGCGCTCGGGCTCGCGATCGCCGGATGGATGATCTTCCGCAATGCGTGATCGGCAATGAGCGATCTTCTCGAACCGCCCGGCCGCGAAGAAACGACACCGGTTCCGACCTATTACGAGCGTCCGCTGCTCAAGATGCCGCATTGGGACGGCTGGAACGTCGTCACCTACCTCTTCCTCGGCGGCGTGATGGGCGGCCTCGGCGTGATCGGCGTGTTGACGAATCCCAAACGCGAGAGCGACCGCAGACTCAAGCGCACGCTTGCGGTCACGTCACTCGTGCTTGCCGCCGCCAACCCCGCGGTATTGGTCACGCACCTCGGGCGTCCCGAGCGCTTCTTGCATATGCTGCGCATCGTCAAGATCAAGTCCCCGATGTCGATGGGCGTTTGGGGGCTTGTGCTCTACTCCGGTGCCGCGAGTATGAATGTGGCGCGCGAACTTGCGCTGAGCGGCGTGCTTCCGCGCTGGCTGCGTTTCTTGGCGCCGAGCTTCTTCGCACAGCTGCAGGCGGTCATCGGTGCGTTTCTCATGGGTTACACCGGCGTCTTGATCTCGGCAACCGCGAATCCGCTATGGAGTTCGGGCAAGCGCCACATCCCCGTCGCGTTCGTGTGCTCGAGCATGGGCTCGGCATGCGCGCTCTCGAGTCTGTTGAGCACGCTCGAAGGCAACACCAAAGTCACACACAAACTGGAACGCCTCGAGATGCTCGCGAGCACCTGCGAGCTTATCGCCCTCATGAGCTTCGAGCGGCATGCGGGCAAGTACGGCAAGGCGCTGTTTTCCGGCGCCCCCGGAGAGCGGCTTCGCACCTACACCACGCGGAACGGTATTCTTTTTCCGCTCGCGCTCAATCTGCTGGGAGCGATCGTTCCGCTTCCGAAACCGGTCGATGCGGTGCGCACCGTCATCGCGTCGGTGTTCACGCTCGTCGGTGGGTACCTGCTGCGCGACACCGTGGTCCGCGCCGGCAGAGTCTCGGTGCAGGACCCAAGCGTAGCTTTCGTTCAGCCACAATGATCGACGACGGAATCGAGCGCGACGCGCGCCCGGGCCGCGCGGTCGAAACGTCGATCGTGCGGTACGACGGGTCGCACGCGTCGCGCACATTCGATAACGTCGTCACCGAAGAGCCGCTGGAATTACGCCTCGTCGCGGGCGCTACGACGCACACGCTCGCTGTAACGATGCGTACGCCCGGTAGTGATTTCGAACTTGCCGCAGGCTTTGTTTCGAGCGAGCGGATCGTGCATTCCCGTGCCGAGATCGTCGCTGTGAGCTACTGCATCGACCCCACGATCGACGCCGAGCAGCGCTACAACATCGTCAACATAGAGTTAGCCGGCGCCGCGCTTCCGGATTTGACGCGCTTCGAGCGGCACTTCACGATGAACAGTTCGTGCGGCGTCTGCGGGCGCGCAAATCTTGAAGCGCTAACGGAGCTGGGTGTCGAGCCGGTGCAGGACGATATCCGCGTGCCGATCGCACGGATCTATAGTCTGCCCGAGCGAATGCGCGAGGCGCAGCGCATCTTCGCGATGACCGGCGGTTTGCATGCCGCCGCGCTCTTCGATCCACGCGGTGAGACGATCGCCGTGCGCGAGGACATCGGCCGTCACAATGCAGTCGACAAGCTGGCCGGTTGGGCGCTCCTCGAAGGCCGCTCGCTGAGCGGATCGATCCTCTTCGTCAGCGGACGGGCAAGTTACGAGATTTTGCAGAAGGCCGCGGTTGCGCGCATTCCGATCGTCTGTGCCGTTTCCGCGCCGAGTAGTCTCGCCGTCGATCTCGCGCGAGCGTTCAACATCACGCTGGCCGGATTCGTTCGCGGCGAACGCGCCAATATCTACAGCGCGACCGAGCGAATTAGTTCCCGTTAACAGGCACTAACCAAGCAGGCGTTCTAGCGCCGAAACCACGTCACCGATAACCGGCGGACGTATCAACGTGGCCGCGGCGCCAAGGCGCGGCGAACCCGGACCGATCGCAATGAGCGGCACATTGTGTTCGCGGCTGAACGTGCGGAACTGCACCGCGGCCTGGTTCGAGAGCGCTTCCGGCGTGGCGAGTACGACTGCGTCGAACGGTTGTGAATCGGCGGTCGCAAGCGCATCGTTGATCGTCGCGGCAATCAGCACGCGGTACCCCGCCTCCTGCAAACCGTAGGCGAGGAACGAGCGATCGCGATCCTGATCCAGCAACAGCACGGTGCGCGGTGCAAACCGGCGGTCGGCACGGCGAGGAAGCACCACGGTAAAGGTACTACCTCGACCCTCTTCACTTTCGACCGCAATCGTACCACCGTGCAGTTGCACGAGCTGCTTGGTGAGGAACAGTCCGAAGCCGGTGCCGGAAATGCGCATCTTGCGCGCATTGGATGCACGTGTAAAGCGATCGAAGACGCGCGATAACTCACCGGCCGGAATGCCGATGCCGCAGTCGCGCACGATAACCGTCACGTCGTCGCCGCTGCCGACGATGCGCACGACCGGATCGGGGCCTTCCGGCGTGTACTTGATCGCGTTGTCGATGAGATTGGAAAAGACTTGGCGCAACCGATCCTCGTCACCGGTAACGTGCGCATCGCCCTCGACGCTCACCTCGATGTGGCGGCGATCCTTTTGCTGCGCGGCGATCGATTCGACCAACTCACCCAGGTCCGTTTCCGAGAGCTGCAGCGTGACCTCGTTTCGCTCGAGGCGCGAGAGCGTGAGGGTGTCAGTCGCAAGCTCGGAGAGTTGCATCGCTGACCCTTTGATCGTTTCGAGAAAGTCGCGTTGTTCCTCATTGACCTCGCCGACTTCACTCGTAAGATCCGCGAAGCCGACGATCGAGGTCAGCGGCCCGCGGAAGTCGTGCGCCAGCATAGTAATCAGGTCACTCTTAGTCTGATTGAGCTCCAGGACAGCGCTGCGCCGTTCCTCGACCTCGTTGTAAAGCGAGACATTGCGAACGGCCACCGCGAAGTATTCAGCGATCAAATCAAAGACGAAGAGATCGGTACTGCGTAACGTGCGGCCGACGCGTGCTCGCACCTCCAGCACGTACGCTGCATCGCCGAACCGTCCAGCGTAGACGATCGCTCGCGGTTCGTGGTCGTCGACGATGCGAACGCGCTGACGCACGGCCTTGTCGGCGAGCGGATCGGCGGCGGCCGCGCTCCAATCGACGGCATCGAGTGCGTCGACGGCAACCGACATCCCGTTCTCGGAAACGGCGAGCAGGCGCGCCTCGGCTCCGAGCAACTGCGCCACGGCTTCGCGTACCGTGGTCACCAGCATGGTCGCGTCCAGCGTGGTAAAAAGCCGTCGCGCCGTGCGCGTAAGCGCCAGCAGGCGATCGTGCTCTTCGGCGAGTGCGCTCGTGCGTTCGACCTCGCCCGTGATGTCGCGCTCGGTCGAAATCCAATGCGTCACAATGTCGTCGGCGTTGCGAACCGGGTGCAGCGAGACCTGATTCCAATAGGTCGAGCCGTCTTTTCGGTAACTCGCAATCTCGGCTTTCGCCGGCGTGCCTTGCTCGAGGGCCCCTCGAACCGCGCGCATCCCTTCGTCGTCGGGCATCCCCTGCCGGAAGAATGCGAGGCTACGCCCGACTGCCTCCTCGCGCGTGTACGATGTTTGCCGCGCGAACGCGTCGTTGGCGTAGGAAAGCGTCAATTCACCGTCGGCGCCGACGGAATAGACCAAAATCACGTCGCCCGCCACGTTCATCGCGTTGAGCAAGAGTGCGATTTCGCGCTCCTGCGCGCGCCGCTGCGTCATATCGAACGCGATGGCATGAATACGCTCGAGGCCAACCTCGGTGGTGACGTCGACACGAATCTCGACCGGATAACTCGTGCCGTCGCGGCGACACAGCTCGGCTTCCCGGACGATCACCTCGCCGCGGCGCCCGCGGGTCAGCACGTCGCGCAGCACGGCCTGCGTCATCGCTGGGATGATGTCGTAGATCGGCATACCGACCAGCTCTTTGCTCGAGTATCCGAGCCGCTCGCGGGCTCCGCGTGAGGCAAAGAAGATCGCCTGATCGTCGGCGCGGATCATAAAGACATCGGCGCCCGCCGTCTCCAACAGCGAGAGCATCCGCCGGCGCGTCTCGAAAACATCCATCAGCGCGCCGGCTAGCGCGCTTAGCTCGCGTAACTGCAGCTCGGTAAGCGTGCGCGGACGCCCGTCCAGCACGCACAGCGCGCCGAGGATAAAGCCCTGCGGCGTTACCAGCGGAACGCCGGCGAAGAAACGAATCTGCGACTGCCCGGTGACGAGCATGCTTTTTTGGAAACGGGCATCGGCGCGTGCGTCCTCGACGAGCAACTGCGCACCGGAAGCGACGACGTGGGCCGAGAACGACATCTCGCGGGGGATCTCGCGTACCTCGAAGCCCTTTGATGACTTGAACCACACGCGTGTATCGTCCACCAGCGAAATCGCCGCCATCGGTGACGCGGCGATCTCACACGCAAGCTCCGTAAAAGCCACGTACGTCGCGCCTTCGGTCGAGTCGAGAACTTGATATTCACCCAGCGCCTCGAGGCGCGCGGCTTCATGCGCCGGGCGTGCTGCGGCACGCATCTCAGCTCACCGCGGATTTCACGAGAAAGCGCTCCAGCAGTTCGTCGAATGCAGCGGGATTGTCGGCATTGGCGACGTGCCCGGCTCGCGAAATCATCTCGAGTTCCGCTCCCACAATGCCGTCGGCAATCTCGCGTGAGAGCGCCGGCGGCGCGATGAGGTCGTTTTCGCCCGCACACACCAGCGCCGGCACATCGATCGTCGCGAGCATGGCGCGATAGTCGCCGGTCCACGTCGCTTCGGTCGCGGCAAGATACGAAACGATGCTCTTGCTCGACATCTGGTCGAGGGTTTCGCGTAAGCGATCCTGCGGCATCGCACCCAAGCGCGACACGCGCTCGCGGGCAAAGGCGCCCATCGTTCCGGCAGCGCGCACGGCGCTGCAAATGCCGTCAGCATAGGCGCTGGCGTTGGGATAGGCGGCGAAGCTGCCGAGAATCACCATCGCGTCGATGCGCTCCGGCGCGCGCTCCCATAACTCAAACGCGACGACGCCGCCCAAACTGCAACCGACGATGGTTGCGCGACGAATGCCGAAGGCGTCGAGCGCGGCGAGCACGTCGGCGGCATAGCCGGCGCGGGTAATCGCCTGCGGATCGGGCTCGGGCTTCGGCACGCCGTTGCCGCGCAATTCGACGGCTAGCGCGCGATATTGGGCAGAGAACCGCTCGAGTTGGCGGTCCCAAATCGCAGCCGTTGAACCGACGCCATGCACGAAGACGAGCGCCGGGCCACCGGCTCCGGCGTAGCGCACCGCGGACGCAACGCCATCCGGCGCCTGCACCGCCATCGTCTCGATCATGCGCGACCTCGCTTGCGAGAAATAAACGCCCGCACGTCCTCGTACGAGCGCGTGTTGAGCACGTCTTCTTTAGTGAGGCCGGCGCGCCGAGCCTGTCCGACGCCCAGTTCAATCTCGGTTAAGTCCTCGACCCCGTGCGCATCGGAGTCAACCGTGAACGTCACACCAAGCTCTTTGGCGCGACGCGCAAGCGGCGCGGGAAGATCGAGCCGGAGTGCCTGCCCGTCGATCTCGAGCGCCGTCCCCGTGCGCGCCGCGGCGGCAAAGACGGCGTCGTGATCGAAATCGTAGCCGGGGAAACTGCCGAGCATTCTTCCGGTCGGGTGCCCGATGATCGTTACAAATGGGTTCTCGCACGCCCGAATGATACGCGCCGTCATCGCTTCGCGTCCGAGGTTGAAGGCGGAATGCACGCTTGCGATCACGACGTCGAGCTGCGCCAGCACGTCGTCGTCGAAGTCCATCGCACCGTCGGGCAAGATGTCGACTTCGCTCGCGCAAAACGTTCGCATGCCGACGCGCGCGGAAAGCTCCGCCACCACAGCGCACTGTTCGCGCAACTTCTCCGGATCGAGCCCATAAGTTCGTCCGCGGCCCCACGAATGATCGCTGATCGCGTGGTAGTCGTAGCCGCGCGCCTTCGCCGCCGCGATCATGGCTTCGAGCGAATCGCGTCCGTCGCTCCAGGTGCAGTGCATGTGAAAATCGCCGCGCAGATCGCCTGCGTCGAGCAGTGCCGGCAGCGTTCCCGCAAGTGCGCGATCGATCTCGTCGAGGCCGCTGCGCAACTCGGGTGGAATGTACGCCATACCGAGCGCCTGATACACATCCAGCTCATCTGCGCAGGTGATCGCGTCCCCGGTTTCCAGATTGAGAATTCCGTTCTCGCTGACGCGCAGGCTTTTTCGCACCGCGTACTCGCGCAACTTGATGTTGTGTTCGCGCGATCCGGTGAAATGCTGGAGCAGATTGCCGTAGAGATGATCGGGCAGCACGCGCAGATCGATTTGGAAACCGTCATCGAGCCAAATGCTGGTCTTGGTCGCGCCTTCGGCTAATACGGCACGCGCCCGTTCCCACTTGGCGAAGTAGGCGGTGATCGCGGCGGCATCGGAGGCGGTACAGACCAAATCGATATCGCCGACCGTTACTTCTTGGCGTCGCGCGCTGCCCGCGTACACCAGCCGGTCGTGCGTCGGACCGGCGCGTAAATACTCCATCGCTTCGTGCGCGATCCGCAGCGCGTGCGCGAGCGGCATGCGCCGCTGGCGTCCTTTGTAGGCCAGGATGCCGCGCTTCCAATTCTCGATCGTCTTGGGGCCCAGCCGCGGAACACCGGCAAATACGTCGCTTTCGATCGCGGCTTCGAGATCCGCTAATGAACCGATCTGAAAGTCGCTCCACAGCGACGCCGCGGTCTTGGCTCCGATGCCCGACACGCCGAGCACTTCCACAATCGTCGGCGGAAAAATGGCGTAGAGTTCGTCGAGTGCGTCGGCGCCGCCGCGCTCGAGCAGCTGCGCGATCACTGCCGCAATCGATTTTCCAATGGAGGGGAGCTTCGTCAACTCGCCCGCTGCGGCAATATCCCGTAGCGGCGGCGCGTTTTCGACCGACGCAGCCGCTTTCTCGAAAGCCATATATTTATAGAAGCTCATCCCCGCCATCTCCATGAGCGTGCGGATCTCTAGGAGCTTCGCGGCGACGTCGGCGTTGGAGAGCATCGAGCCTGGTTGAACCCCCTGCGGATTCTTCGCCTCGGGTGGCGAAAACGCCCTCGATGCAGATCCTGCGCCTTCGCGACGCGACCTATGTCCGCAGCGGCGAAACGATCGTCGGTCCGACAAACCTGGACGTCGCGGCGGGTGAGCGCACGACGCGTGAGTGCGCGACGGCGCCCGAGGCGGAGGCGCTGGCAATGATGGCCTCCGCAATCGCCCGCGCAACGGCCGGCTCGGTCACCATCGGCGAATTCGATCCACGGGTGCAGCCCGTGCACTGCAAACGGATAGCCGCATACGTCTCGCACGATCCATTGCCGCTCTCGCAAATCGACGCGCCGCGTTACATCGCCTACCTCGCGGCCCTTTGGGACATCGACGCGCCTGCGGCTCGGACCCGCGCGCAGCGGTTGCACGAACGGCTCGACGGACTGCATGAGGCGTTCGCCTTTCCGATCGTCGGCGCGTTGCTGCCGTCACCGCAACTGCTGGTTCTCGATCGCCCGCAAGCGGCATTCGTGCCGCAAATTCTCGCGGCAGCGGAAGGCTGCGCAGTGTTGATCGTGCAAACGGCGAGCCGCTCGTGACGCCGCGCGCGTTGCGCGCCGTCGTCGGCGCGCGCCTACGTGCCGAGCGCCGCTCGCTCGTCTTTGCCTGTGCCGGAGCAGCGATCGTCGGTTTCGTGCAGCCGCACGGGATCACCGCAATTACCGATCCGCTCACCGCCGACGTCGCGACTCGCAGCGTCTGGCTTGCAGGACCGATGTTCTTCTGCTCCACCATTGGCATCGCGATTGCGCTCTTGCAAGGGCCGGGGCGCCACGCGTTCCTTGACACGACCGAGCGCAGCGCACCGCTGTTCGGACGCGAACTCGCGCGCGCGAAGGCGCTGGCGCCGGTGCTTTCCGCAACACTCGCCACGTTAGTGTACTGGGCGGCGCAATTCCTCAGCGGCTTTGCTGCGCCGCCGACGTTCTTTTTGCTTGCGCTTGCATGCGTGCTCGCGAGCACGCTCGTTGCACTCAACGCCACCGTCACGTCGGGCATCGCTCGTATATTGGCGCTAGCGTGCGCCGTCGCCACGATCGTGGTCGCGTACGTCCTCGCGGTGTATGCCGACGCCTACTCGACGAAAAGTGGCGACGCCGTCGGCGTCGCCACTGAATTGATCGTGTGTGCAATCATCGGGTTCGTCGCGCTGCGCCAGTACGGTGAGTCGCTCGCGCGTTATGACCCCATCGTTTAAGCGGACAAAGCCGCTCCAGACGCAGCTAATTTTTCGAGCATCGTCCGGTTGAATTGCGGGAGATCCTCGGCGCCGCGCGTGGTAACCCAATTCGAATCACCAACCGTCGGCTGATCGCGATAGAGTCCGCCGGCGTTGCGAATGTCATCCGCAATGGCGTGCGCGCCGGTGACTTGGCGGCTGCGCACCAGTTGCGCCGAAATCAACACTTGCGCTCCATGGCCCACCGAGAAGATCGGTTTCTTCGCCGAATCAAACTCGCGAACGAGCCGCTGCACTTCTTTGTTCGTACGAATCCGGTCGGGAGAAACCCCTCCGGGCAGCAGCAGCGCATCGAAGTCCTCGGCCGTGCAATCGGCTACCAGCTCTTCGGCACGCACGCTCTGGCCGTCGTCGAGACCGCGTTTGCCGCGTATGCGGGTACGCGCCTTCTCGTCGATTCCGACCATCGTCACAATAGCGCCGGCCTCCTCGAGCGCCTTGCGCGGCTCGAACAAATCCGCTTCTTCAAATCCGTCGCCGATCAGCGCGGCGATTCGCTTTCCATCAACACCTTGCATCGTGGGGGCCGTCTTTCGCTCCGTCCGCTAGAGTGTCCCACCCGTCTGCTGGACGGCTGCCCGAAGGAGGTAAGCAAGCTCCACCTCTATTTTGCCGAGCGCATCGAGCACTACGTCGGCCGTCACGGCCGCCAGCGCCGGATTGCGTTTGGTCATGTCACCCTCGGGTACACGGTGGCGCGGATTGATCTCGCGCATGTAGATGCGCGCCTCGTACCGGATCGGCCCGTCGGGCAGAAAGTAGAGCGGATCGACCCCGAACGCGTAGACCTCGAGTGACAGGATGCCGGTGCGCTGCAAAAACTCGATCGGACGCGTCCGCAGCGCCTGCGCCAGCCGCGCGAGTGCCGACACGCCGACGCGTTCCCGGCCCGCGAGCACCGCCGCCAGACGCTCGGGCGGCAGCTCAACCGCTTCGGCAAGCCGGTCGTGACTGACCTCACGCTCGGCGGCGAGGGCCGTCAGACCACGGCCGAATGCTGCACCGCCGGCCGTGCCGACCCGTCCATCCCACGCCGGCTCATCCTTATTGATCATCGCGCCACCGGCTCCGCGGAAACATAGACACCGTCCTGCTCCAGCTTGACGTCAAAGCGTGGGATGAACGCCAAATCGCCAAGCGTCATCGTACCCGAACGCAAATCGAAGCACCATGCGTGCCACGGGCACGTTACGGTCAAACCTTCGATCCAACCGTCGGCGATGGGTCCGCCTTGATGCGGACAGGCGTTCTCGAGCGCGTAAAAGTTCCCGCCGACATTGAAGAGCGCAACCTCATAGCGACCGACCACGACAGCGCGCGAACTTCCTGGCGGAACCGACGTCACGTCCGCGACACGAATGAAATCCATTTGCGGTGTTGTTACTACAGCGCTCGCGTCAAGCCGCCGTCAATGGCGATCGTTTGGCCGGTCACGTAGCGCGCGGCTTCGCTGCACAGGAACGTCACCATCGGTGCAAATTCTTCCGGTGTTGCGACACGCCCGATCGGAACCTCGGCGGCGGCTGCCGCCTCCATTGCGCCAGCGCCGGGATAAAGTTGGCGCAAGCGATCGGTATTTACGCGTCCGGTCGCAATCGAGTTAACGGTGATGCCGTCTTTCGCAACTTCCAAGGACAACGTTTTGAGCGCAGAGACCAGCGCGGTACGGAACGCATTCGATAGCGTAAGGTTTGGAATCGGTTGTCGCACCGAGGTCGACGTCAGCGCGACGATGCGTCCCCACTGGTTTGCCGCCATTGCCGGCAGCACGCCGTTGGTCAACTCGATCATCGATCGCAACACGCCGCGATAACCGGCGTCCCAATCCTCGAGCGTCATCTTCGAAGGCGTGCCGGGTTTGGGCCCACCGCCGTTGAGCACCACGATATCGATCGCGCCAAATGCGTCGTTCACCGCGCCGAGCAGTTTGCCGATCGATTTCGACTCGTTAAGATCCACCTCGAAGGCGCGCGCGTCGGTCGCACCGGCGTCCATTGCGCGTTTCGCAACCGACTCGAGCTTGTCGCGGCGCCGTGCCGCGACCGCCAGCGATACACCTTCGGCCGCGAGCGAGAGCGCGATTGCTTCGCCGATACCCGCACTTGCGCCGGTAACGAGCGCCACGCGCCCGCGAATGCCTAAGTCCATGTCACCACCGTATTTCCGCCGCTTACAATCACCGCGACTCGTTCTCCGGACGCGGGCTCATACTTCCTTGAAAGCAGGGCGGCAAAGGCGGTTGCGCCACCGGGTTCGGCGATTACGCGCGCACGGCTCCAGAGCGCTTCACGGGCCGCGCGAATTTCATCGTCGCTGACCAGGATGGCGCGCTCGACGAAGCGCGCCGCGATCGGATAGACGAGCGATCCCAGTGCGCCCGCAGCCAGTGAATCGCTCGCGATGCTCCCGGTCGGTGCTAGAACCGGCGCGCCCGCGCGCAGCGCCCAGTCCAGCGTGGGCGCGCCGTCGGGCTCGACGCCGACGACGCGTACGCGCCCCTCGAACCAGGCGCTGACCCCGGCAATCAGACCGCCGCCGCCCACCGGCACGAGCACCGTATCGAAGGGTGCGGCTTCTTCTAATTCCTTTCCGAGCGAACCCGCCCCAAGAATCGTTTCCACCGCATCGAACGCGTGGACCGGCATCGCTTCACGTGTGGCTGCATCAGCGATGCTGGCTGCGAGCGCGTCGGGATAGGTGCCGGGGACGATGACCAGCTCGGCGCCCGTCGCGCGAATGCGTTCGATCTTCGCCGGCGAGGAAATCTCCGGTACGAAGATCCGACAGGGAATGTGAAGCGTCGCGGCCGCATGCGCCACCGCTGCGCCGTGATTGCCGCCCGATGCCGCAACGACGCCCGCCGGCGGAACGCTGCGCGTGCGCAGATTGGCAAATGCACCGCGCGCCTTGAACGAGCCGGCAACTTGCAGACATTCCAACTTGAGCAGCGTGCCGTCGAGATCGAGCACCGGCGTGTTGCGGATGTACGGCCGGATCAGCGGCTCCATCGCCGCGATGCCCTCCCGATTAAGCAACGGCGCCGGTCGCCTGCATGAGCGCGGCGCCAAGCGCAACGTAGGCCGCGTCGAGTTGCTGCAGCGCGAGATGGCCGAATCCCAACCGGAACACACGCGGTTCGTCGGCAAACCATACGCCCTTCGAGACGCGTACCCCGCCTTGCGACAACGCGTCGTAGAACCGAACGACCGCGGCCTCGTCATAGACGTCGGGGCGCAGACGCACGCAGCAGATCGCACCGGCGTCAGGTCGAACCCATTGCACCACGCTCGCGTTGGCGCGCATCCATGCCTGCGTCGTCGTCAAACACTGGGCGAGAAACGAACGCCTTTCGCCCAAGATGCGATCGCGCAGCTGCAGCACGCGCAACGCCAATGCCTCTTCGATGGCTGGGCTCGACACAACGGTATTGAACTTGCCAAGCACGAGCGCCTCGCGCAGCGATGCATCGCGCGTGATCGCCCATCCGAGGCGCAAGCCGGGCGCGCCGTGACATTTCGAAAGCGAAGCGACCGTGACGACCTTGGGTCCCAGCGACAGTGCGCTCGCGGCGATCGGCTCGTCGCCGAACGACGCCTCACGATAGGTGTCATCGACGACGAGAAACGCCTGCGGCGCGAGCTGGGCCATGAGTTCTACCATCTTGCGCAGCCGGTCGAGTGGAATCGCAACGCCGGATGGATTTTGCGGCGACGCCACACTGACGAGTTTGGTTTTCTCCGAGAGCAGCGAGCGCAGCGCATCGGGATCGACCTGATAGCCGCGATCGAACGAGACCGCGAGCTCGCGTACCGTTGCACCGACGGCATCCAGCGCGGACCGCGCCGGAGGAAAGACCGGCGTAACGACGACCGCCTCGTCGCCGCGATCGCACAGGATGAACGCCAACAAGAACAACGCGTGCGCACCTCCGACGGTGATCACCACGTCATCCGCCTGCGCGCCCTGGACGCCGGCGATGGCGGCGCGCAGCTCCGCATCTCCCTGCGCCGTGCCGTAACCGAGCGCGACGCGCTTGATGCGCGCCTCCGTGTCGTCGTCGAGGAACGCTTCCAGCGCAAGATTCGGTCCGTAACTGCCGCCCAAATCGAAACGCGGCTCCTCGCCGATCAGCGAGATGATTTCGTTTGGAGAAAAACGTGACATCGTTCTTCTTTCTAGAGCGTAAAGCGGCCGGTTGCGACCGGCGTAACGTTCCCGCCGACTTCGATCCCCGCGGAACCGCCGTCACCGTGAATGAGGACGTGTAGCAGACTGCGCCGTCCCATCGTGCGGCCTTGCTCGCTGACGAAGCTAGAGCCGTCTGCGCGCGAGACGAGACCGTGCTTCACCATGAATGCCGCCAGCGGTCCGGTCGCGCTGCCGGTCGCCGGATCTTCGGGCACGCCCAAGTGCGGCGCAAACATGCGCGAGTACGCACCGCCGTCGCGCGGCGAGAAGACAAACGCCAACGCGGGAAGTCCGCAAGCCTCCACCAGCGCTGCAAATGCCTGAGAGTCAACCCGCGCGCGATCGACCGTGGCCGCATCTCGAAGCGGGATCAGCAAGGTCGGATTGCCCGCAGAGTGGATTTCACACGGAATATCGGGGAGCAAATCGCTTTCGCCTAGCGAAACCGCGGCAGCGCACATGTCGCGCGCAATCGTCCCGATATACCGTATCTCGGGCGTCGTGAGCCACAGCATCGGATCGTCGCCGGCGTCGACGCGGACGTTCACCGGCCCGATGTTTTCATCGAGCGTGAACGACGTCGCGTTTTTCGCGACCAACGCAAGGCGGCGCATGACATACGCGGTCCCGATCGTCGGATGACCCGCGAAGTCCATCTCGGCGTTGGGCGTAAAGATTCGCACGCGTGTCGCGCCCTCGCGCGATTGCGCGGGGAGGACGAAGGTCGTTTCCGAGAGATTGAACTCACGCGCAATGCGCTGCATCGTCTTCGCGTCGAGCATGGACGCGTCGGGAAAGACGGCGAGCGCATTGCCTTCCAACGCCGCTTTGGTAAAGACGTCGACGATGTGGTACACCAGGTCCATCGTCAGATCGCCCGTTCGAACCAGCGCTTTAGTTGCGCGATGCGCGCTTCATCGCGTTTGTAGAACGTCCACTGTTTGATCCGCTTGCCGCGAAGCAAACCCGCCGCGACCAGCACGCGCAGGTGTTCGCTCGCCGTTGGTTGACTAACGCCGAGCTTTTCCGCGATGAACACGCCGCATACGCCGTCGTCGACCAAATCGCCGTCGACTTGCTCGCGGAAATGAGCGCGCGGATCCTTGAGCCATTTAAGAATGATCAGCCGCCGGTCGCTGGCGAGCGCGCGCAGCGCCGATTCGAACTCCTCAGCGGTTAGGCTCATTGCCATATTGCTAATTTGCCATGAAGCTAATAATATTGTCAATATGTCGGAAATCGTGCGTCTGAAACCCGGCCCGCGCATGAGCGCCGGCGTACGTTACGGTGGGCTGCTCTTTACCGCCGGCCATGTCGATGCGCAGGCGCGCGACGTTGCCGGACAGATGAAAAACGTGCTGGCGAAGTTGGCTGCGCTGCTCGAAGAAGCCGGAACCGCGCGCTCGCACATTCTTTCCGCCAATATCTGGCTTGCCGACATCGCGTCGTTCGAGGCGATGAACGCGGTCTGGGATGCATGGATCGACCCGCGCAATCCGCCGGCGCGCGCGACCGTTGAGGCGAAGCTCGCCGCCCCGGAATATCTGGTGGAGGTGTCGCTCGTCGTTGCGCTGGACTAATCGCCCGGCATGAATCCGTACGAATCGATGATCGAGCGGCGCACCGAACTCGTCTTTCCCGAAGACGCCAACGTGCTCGGCACGCTCTTCGGCGGCAAAGCGGTCGCGATGATGGACGAGGTCGGTGCGATCATCGCGATGCGGGCGTGCCGCAAGGCCGTCGTCACCGCCTCGATCGACCGCATCGACTTCAAAGAGCCGATCCACATCGGGGAATTCGTCGGAGTCGTGGCCCGCATCGTGAAGGTCGGGCGCACCTCCCTGACCGCACAGGTCGAGTTGTGGGCTGAAGAACCGGCCAGCGGCAACCGGCGACTCTCGACCACCGGTTCCTTCGTTTTCGTGGCCGTCGACGAGCGCGGAAAGCCGACCCCGATCCAAAGTTAGCGCCTTTGCCCTTGCGGCGTCCCGAGGTCTTTGCTATGCTACGCCGGTCGCCGGGATGGAGCCGCAGCCGCTAGGCAAGCTGCGAACCCTGTACTCGAGCGAGACCATCCTGACTCCAAGGAGCAACGTTTCGTGCCTCTCACCAAAGAGCAAAAGGCGGAGATTGCCGCCAAGTACGGCCGCGGATCCAACGATACCGGCTCGGCCGAAGTGCAGATTGCGATCCTCACCGCATCGATCAATCAGCTCACCGACCATCTCAAGCTTCACAAGAAGGACCACCACAGCCGTCGCGGATTGCTGCTGCAGGTTGGTCAACGTCGTCGTCTGTTGAGCTACTTACAGAAGAAAGATCTCGAGCGTTATCGCACGCTCATCGGCGAACTCGGCTTGCGCCGCTAGATGGTTCCACCGGCCCTCGGCCGGTCGCACATCCTGTGCTTGGAACCTTCAGCCGCTTCGTGCGGCTACTTGACCAAAACGGCACGCGCGTGACTTCCACGCGGGTGCCGTTTTGTTACGCTGAACTCGCGCGTCAGCTCGGAGACGATAAAGAGCCCGCGTCCCGATTCGCTCATCACGTCGATCGGCAACATCGGCGCGCGTTCGAAGCCGGGCCCTTCGTCGATCACGTGCAAGACGAGATCGCCGCCGGTATTATCCAGCACGAATTCGACCGAGCCCGCGGCGTGACGAACGACGTTACCGGCCAATTCGCCAAATACAAGTTCGGCGGTCTCTAGCCGCAACTCTGAGAGGCCGTATCCGATCAGCAGCGCGCGGAACTCTCGCCGCATGCTTGAAAGCCCGTCCGCGTCGAGGCAGGCGAACATCCAGCGCCGCATGTTCGCAACACGCTGGTCGCGATGCATGCGTAAGGTGAGAATCGCCACGTCGTCACGCGCGCCGTCGCTGAGCACCCGTTCGCGAATCAGCGCAGCGGGATGCCGGACTGTATCGATCTGGGAATCGGCAAGGATCGCACGCAACCGTTGCTCTCCACGCTCGATGTCGTGCGATGATTCGATCAAACCGTCGGTATAAAATACGAGAAGATCACCGTCGCCGACACTAACGCTGCAGGCACGAATGGAAACGCGGTCGCGCAAGCCGAGCGGAAGATCGACGAAGACGAGCTCATCCAAGCTGCCGTCAGCACGGCGAATATACGGCGGTGGATGCCCGGCGCTGGCATAGACCATCGTACTCGCGATCGGATCGATCACGCCGACGAAAGCGGTAACAAAACCGTCCGGCTCATCCACGCGTAATGCGCGATCGGCCGAGTTGAGCATCAACACCGGGTCGGCATGAACCTGCGCGATACCTCGGATGATTTGCCGCATGCTGCTCATCGTCACCGCGGCATCGAGCCCGCTTCCCGCGACATCTCCGATCGAAACGACGACGCGCCCGTCGGCGAGCGCAAAGGCGTCATACCAATCGCCGCCGATCTGCGCTTCGCTACTGCCCGGCACGTAAACCGCGTCGAGGGCAATGCCGTCGATTAGCGGCAATCGGCGCGGCAGTGACGCGGCTTGGAGCGCCTCGGCAACCCGATGCTCGCGCTGGTAGAGTTGCGCGTTCTGAATCGCGAGCGCGCAGCGCCGCGCCACCTCTTCGAGAAACGCCACGCCGGCGGCGCGGTAGGCGTCACAGTCGTCGGGTCGCACGAACGAAATCGCGCCTATCGACTTTCCGCGCACGTGCATCGGCACGACGACCGTCTCGAGCACCGTGTCGTTGATATTCTCGACAAAGCTCGCGGCGCGCGCCTCACCGTAGACATGCGCACGAATGCGCGAGGCCGGGACTTCGCGTGGCATGCCGTCGTGCGCAAACGCCACCGTCCGCGGGACGCCGTTCATCAGGAGGTCGATTTGACAGGAGTCGGCGAGCCGCGGGATTGCCGCTTCACAGATGTGACGCAGCGTACGATCCAGTTCGAGCGAGCTGTTGGCGATGCGGCCGAGTTCCGCTAAGTACGCTTGTTCCTGCGACATGCGTTTCTGGTCGTCGATATCGGTGCTCGTCCCGAACCAGCGCACGATCTCGCCGTTCTCGTCATGCATCGGTGAGGCGCGCGTTAGGAACCAGCGCGCGGACGCCCGTCAGCTCCAATCAGCCGATGTTGCATCTCGTAGGGCACACCACGTGCAATTGAATGTTGCCAACGGTCGCGGCTCAGCGGCAGATCCGCCGGATGCACGAGCGTTTCCCAGGCATCGACGCCGGTCACCTCCTCCAGCGAGCGACGGGTATACTTCAGCATCGCCTCATTGGCATAGTCTTGCTCGCCGCGCGCATTGGTCGACCACACGAGATCCGGGAGCGCTTCGGCAATCGTACGCATTTGCCGGTCGCGTATTTCGTGTGCCGTCCGCTGATCGTGAATATCCATCGCCGTACCAATTCGGTGGAAAGGTGATGGGGTGCCGAGATGCACCCACCGGATCAAATGCCAGCGGTACATCCCATCCGAACGGCGGCGCATGCGAAAGTCCGCCTCCGAACTGCCGCTGCGCAGCGCGCGCATCAACACCGGCAAATCGAGCGGATGCACGAGCGCATTGCGTTCGTCGAGCGTCGAGCCCGACGGCAGTCCGGTATATTCGAACCAGGCTCGGTTGACAAATGTCAGCCGGTCCTCACTGTCGGTTGTCCACACCATGATCGGTAGCGCGTCGGCGAGATTCCAGAAGCGATCGTCGGCGACGCGATCATCGAGGTCACCGCGCATAGGTGCACGCACCGGCGGGATCGGTGATGAACGCAGCACGGCCCCAGCGTTGCGCGAACGCGCGCAGCGCGGAGGCTCCGAATTCGCCCGTCGCACCGAAGGTCATGGCCTGGATGTTGTCTCTACCCACGCCCGAGCCAGACTCAAACGTCCGAGCGCTTATCCCCGCTTGCGCGCGTAGGCTCGACGCACCGCGTCCTTGATGGCAGCGGTCCCCATGCCGTAGTACTCGATCAGTTCGACCGGATCGCCCGACTGGCCGAACAGATCCTGTACGCCGATGAACTCGACCGGCACCGGGGCTTTGGCGGCCAACGTTTCGGCGACAGCCGAGCCCATGCCGCCATGGACCTGATGTTCTTCCACCGTGACCACCGCGCCACAGGCCCGAGCCGCGTCGACGATCGACGCTTCGTCCATCGGCTTGATCGTGTGGTTGTTGATGACCCGCGCGTCGATCCCGTCCTCGCGCGCAAGTTCGTCGGCAGCGATCAAGGCGTTGTAGACCAGAATGCCGCACGCGACGATTGCGACGTCGTTGCCCCCGCGAAACGTTTGCGCTTTGCCGACCTCAAACGGCGTCGCATCGGTGGTAACGATCGGCGACTTGTCGCGCGCAAACCGCAGATAGACAGGACCGAATCGTTCGGTAAGCGCGAGCGTCGCCTTCTTCGTCTGCACCGAGTCGCACGGCACGACGACGGTCATGTGCGGAATCACGCGCATGATCGCGATATCTTCGATCGCCTGGTGGGTCGCGCCATCGGGTCCAACCGAGACCCCGGCATGTGCGCCCGCGATTTTCACGTTGGTTTCGTTGAGCGCCATAATCGTGCGGACTTGCTCCCACGAGCGCCCGGGATTGAACATCGCGTACGAGGCGATCCACGGAACCTTGCCCACCGCGGCAAGGCCGCCGGCCATCGCGACGAGCATTTGCTCGGCAACGCCGATTTCGATGTACTGCGCGGGATGGGCTTTCTTGAACCCTTCCATGCGCGTCGACTCGGCGAGATCCGCGCAGATTGCAAGCACGTCTTTGTTCAGCGTGCCGGCCTCGATCAATCCCTCACCGAAGCCGTTACGCGTCGGCAGCGATTTTAGCGCACCGGCATCGCGGTAGTCCACCAACGCCATCGAACGCGCGGCGTCGTCGAGCGTTTCGGTGCCGGGAGTCTGTCGGACTGTGCTCATGAACGCTGCTCCTGAATGATTTCGACCGAGTTTGCGAAGCGAGGGAGAGAGCATAGTGACGCTCTGTGACCGATCGAGCGACAAGAAAATCGGCGAAATCGTTCGGAGCCCTTCGGGTTTGGCGCGGCGCCATCCGGCGTCGGCGTCTCTCCTCGCTTCAATGACGCGGTCATTCCACGCTCGTCGATCCTTGCCGCGAGAGGGCGGCGCGCCAAACAGCGTCCATGACCACACTCCGACAGACTCCTATACACGTGCAAGAATCCTTTCCCGCGTTGCCTCGAGCTCGCGCAGCGCTACGTCGGCCTGTTCCTTGTTCGGTGGCTTGCCGTGCCACGTGTAGTCGCTCTCCATGAAGCTGACGCCCTTTCCGGGCACGGTGTTGGCAACGATCACTTGCGGCTTGCCGTTCACCGCCTTGGCGCGCTCCATGACCTCGATGAACTGGCCGATGTCGTTGCCGTCGCACTCGAAGACCTCCCAATTGAAGGCCCGGTATTTGTCGGCAAACGGCTCGAGCGGCATGACGTCTTCGGTGCTACCGTCGATTTGTATGAAATTGCGATCGACGATACACGTAAGATTGTCGAGCCTGAACTTTGCCGCGGTCATGACCGCCTCCCAATGCAGGCCGCATTCGTGCTCGCCGTCAGAGGTCACGACGTACACGCGCCAATCACTGCCGTCGAGCTTCGCTCCCAGCGCCATACCGGTGCCTTGCGCGAGCCCTTCACCCAGCGGCCCTGACGTCGTTTCGAGGCCGGGCAGTTTCAAGCGCTCGGGATGCCCCTGCAGACGCGATCCGAACTTGCGTAACGTCAACAATTCCTC
Organism: Vulcanimicrobiota bacterium; assembly: GCA_963703325.1. GTDB lineage: Bacteria > Vulcanimicrobiota > Vulcanimicrobiia > Vulcanimicrobiales > Vulcanimicrobiaceae > Aquilonibacter. The sequence goes on from OY969805.1 coordinate 939,377, forward strand.
GACCGGGAAGTAGCCGAAGTTGGCCATCGCCGAATACCGCACCGGCGCGATGTGGCCGCACGAAAGAAGCAAGCGATCGCGCTCCGGCCAATCCGGTTGCTGCGGATCGTGGCGCATGACGAAACCGTAGAGGGCGGTAAAAATATCGGCCATATCGAGCGAGCCGGCGGAGTGGCCGGAACACGCGGCCAGCAGCGAGCGGATGATGCCTTCGCGCACGTCGTTGGCCTTGAGTTCAAGCTCCTTGCGGCGCTCGGAAGTCAGGGTCTTCTGCATACCGCCCGTTATACCAGGGCCGCCCAGGGCAAACCTACGCCCGTTGTCGGGGCGCCGCTACAGTCAGCAGCCGATTCTGCTCGTCGTGTGTTGCAAGTTGCGCGTGTATTCATCCAGTCTCGCGGCCTGGGAATTCCAAGCGATCCGCTTGTAATCCGAATCGCAAACGGTACAGGTGACCTCAGAGCCCCGGTTCCCGATGGTCATATAGTGACCGCCGGTGATCTCCGCATGGACCCCGAAATTCAAGTGGCAGAGTTCCCACGGATGCTTCTGGAGATGCGGAAACACGTCGACGATGGCGCTGTTCGGCCAACTGATGCTGCCGCTCTTCTCGCCCGGATCCACGACGACGCTGCCGTTGATCGATCGAACCACCACACTGATATTGAGGTTGTTGTAAATTCTGGCGGCCAGTACCGGCTGAATGCTGAGCAGCAGCGCGACAAGACTGAGGCTGCAAACCACAGAGAAACGTTTCATGACTCTCCTCCTCGTTGCGGGTGCGTGCGCTGGGCGGCGGTCTCCTCACGATGACAACCCAAGCACAGTGTCTCCAAGTTGTCGAGATGATGGACGCAACTCAGCGTGCCGTGCGCGCCGCGCGCTTGCTCGATGTGATTAACTTCGAGGCGATCGGCTTTGCGCAAGCGCTTGTATTTTGGGTGCGAACGGGACGGCGGCTTGTGCCCACATCGTTTGCAACGATAACGATCGCGTCGCTTCGCTGCACGCCGGGCAAGTGTCCACCAGTGATTGGTCCAGAAGCGCTCCGAGCAGCGATTGCTGCACCACATTTTCCGCCGGCTTGGCAATGGCTCACCGCACCAGCGGCACGCGCCGTCGGTCCGCGCGGCGAGAGTGCAAACGGTGGTTAACCGACGAGAGCAATGCCCGGGCTGCTTTCGATCCATTGATTGAAGTCGATGGTAGTCATCGGTTGCGCGACGGCGAAACCCTGCATGTACTTCACACCGGCCGCACGGATCGCGGCACGATCATCGGCCGTTGCGACGCGCGTCGCCACGACGTCCCAACCGAAGACGCGCGCCAGCGCGACGATCGCCTCCATGCTTTTCCCGCGTCCGCCGCCCGATGGAAGCAACGCACGCGACGGTTTGACGAAGCGCACCGCCAGCGACTCGAGCAACGGTAAGTCGAGCTCGGTTTCACCGAAGCCGTCCAAGCCGACGTAGAGCCCGCAGCGCTCCGCCGCTTCGGCCAGCGTGTTATAGGCGTCGAGGTCCTCCCGGAAGCGCGACCATTCGAGCTCGAGCGCCAGCATCGACGTATCGCAGCCGCTGCTGTCGACGGCGCGCAGAATGTTGCCGAGAATCTCGTCGCTGGCCTGGCCGATGTTGACGTGAATGCGCTGCACACCTTGCGCACGCCATTCATTCGCGAATGCGAGTGCGCGCCGCGTTACCCAGGCATCGAGATGATCGAGCGACCGTCGAGCGCGTGCCGCCTCCATGGTAATGAACGCCGATTGCACACCCTCTTGCGGATGAAGCGAGCGTAACAGCGCCTCCGCCGCTATGACCTTACCCGATTCCACCTCGAAGATCGGCTGAAAGCACAGCAGAAACTCGCGCGCGTATGCTTCCTCCACCTCGATTGCGAGTGGCGCCCACTCTTCTGGGGATTCACCCGGATTGAAGACGCAATGTGCTTCGCGCTGGCGTTTGGCCTGATACATCGCGAGGTCGGCGTGATGTAACCACTCTTCGACGTCGTTGGCGTGCTCGGGAAAAAAGGCAACACCGACACTCAGCGATACCGCGCCGCCGCCGTGCACGATTTCCAGAGCGCGTACCGCATCGGCCAATCGTTGTGCGGCCGACGTAGCCTCCTCGGCGCTCCGTACGACCGGAAGGATCACCGCGAACTCGTCCCCGCCGATACGCCCAACGAATTCATTGGCGCGCAGCGCTTCGCGCAGCGTCATGGCGATCGTCTTGAGCACCATGTCGCCGTGCGCGTGTCCGAAGGAATCGTTTACGCCCTTGAATCCATTGAGGTCGATGAACAGCAATGCCGCATGCGTGTTGTTGCGCTTTGCCGCAGAGACGGTCTCGGTAAGACGATTCATCGAGGCCCAGCGATCGGGCAGACCCGTAACGTGATCGGTCAACGAGCGCGCTTCGACGCCGTGCACGAGTTGGCGGATCAATTGCGTGAAAACGTCGAGAATCGTTTCGACGTCGGTCTCGAACGCGGCGCGATCGATACGGCTATTCCGCTCGCCGAGCAACAGCACCCACTCGCGTTCGCCCGCGTAGAGCATCGCACAGAGCGCGTCGGCGACGCCGGCGGCATCGCGCAGTCTCGAGCTTCCGTGTTCGTGCACTTCGCGCTCGTCACCGAGCGGAATGCGAGCTTCGAGCAACGAGGGATCGGTGGAGAAGGCGCAGCGTAAGACGTCGACCTTGACTTCGTAGATCGCGGCTACGTCGGCGCCGGTGATTCGTCCGACCTCTTCAAGCGCCTCGACGATTACTTGGGGGAGTTCGGTGTCCAGACGCTTGAGAAACGAGCGCATCAGAGCAAGGCGCTCGGCCGGGCGTGCGCCTTTCTTGCTAACTGCTCCGAAGATCTCGTCCAATGCCGCCCTTTCGCCTTTTTGGGCTCCCGCAGCGATCTTCATGTAGGCGCTACGATACCCAGACCCCCTCCTTGCCATACGTAGTCATAAAGTCCCATGCGCTCACCGGCAGGCCGAAATGATAGCCCTGCAGTTCCCGACACCCGATCGCGCGGAGAAACTCAGCCTGGCCCACCGTTTCCACGCCTTCCCCGATCACATTCATATCCAGGGAATCCCCGAGTGCGGCTACGGATCGGCAAATGGCCCTGCTGTATTGGTCATTTTCAGCATCCTTTACGAACGCGCGATCGATCTTGATACAACTAACCGGATAGGATTTCAAATAGGACAGCGTATTGTACCCTGTCCCAAAGTCGTCGATGGCAATCGACACGCCCTGATCGCGCAGCCGTTCGAGCGTGGCCACGGCGCTGGGGATGTCTTCGATAAGCAGCTGCTCAGTAACTTCGAGCTGAAGCGCTCCGGCACTCCAACCCGAGTCACGAAGGGCCGCCGAGACGTGCCCGATCAGCCGCTCTGACTGAACGTGGCGGGGTGAGACGTTCACGTTGAGCCGCACGTCCCGGCCGAACGAGTCGCGGATCAGCATCGCGTCACGGCAGGCCCGGTCGATCGCCCAGCGCCCGATCTCGACCACCACGTCGGACTCCTCGGCGATGGTCAGGAACACGTCGGGCGTCAGCAATCCCAGTTCAGGATGCTGCCAGCGCAAGAGCGCCTCGGTCGCGGTCACGCGGTTGCTCGACGCATCGATGAGCGGCTGGTAGTACATGGCGAACTCGCTACGATCGATCGCGGCGGGAAGATCGCGCGCGAGCCGGCTGCGAACGCTCATCTTCCGCTCGAGCGCCGGGCCGTAGCGCACCAGGCCGCCACGCGCGGCGCCTTTGGCCGCCTGCAACGCCATCGCAGCGTTTTGCAAGAGCAGTTCGCCCGCGCCATCCTGCGGGAAGTGCGCGACCCCCATCGTAGCGCGCAGCACAAACTCGGCATGACCGGCCTCAAATGGCGCGTCGAGCCCATCGCGCAATTGTTCGATACGCTTTTCAACCACCGCGCCGTTCTTTGGTTCGAGCAGCAGGCACGCGAATTCGTCCGAACCCAGACGCGCGACGTAGTGGCCGTCGACCTCGAGAAAATGCATACGATCGGCGATCGCGCACAGCAGCTGGTCGCCGGCAAGGTGGCCGGCGATCTCGTTGATTTGCGCGAAACGGTCAATGTCGAGCAGCACGAGTGCGCCGCTTGCACCGCCGTTCTTGGCGTAATGGTCGAGCACTTCGAGGAGCTGATGCCGATTGAGCAGACCGGTCAACGGATCGTGCGTGGAGAGAAACAGTACCGCGCTTTCCGCTTCGCTCGCGTCGATCCCGACCGCAACCGCGCCCGCGATCTCGCCCTCATTGACAACCAACGGAAATACGTGGCCGTCGAAGACGAGGCCGCCAAGTTCGGTTTTAATTGCACGGTGCCGGCCGCGCAGCGCGCTGCGCAATGCGCGTAACAGTTGACCGCTGGGCGGTCGCGCTTCCAAGTCCATGGCGCGCGGACCATACGCGGTGGTCACGCGCAAGGCCCGATCGATCGCCACAACGATGGTGGGGACCGGTGCACGCTCTGGCGCTATCGCCACGAGCTCTCCCTTCGCCACAAAGCAAGCGGCAGGGGTGTCGCCGTTCCCGCGTCGTCGCATCCCTCTGCCCGCGCTTTTACGAACTCTTTACCGAACCCCTGCCGAATGGCCTAGTAGCCAAGCGCCGCACCCGCCGGACGCCGGCGATCCGTTCCACCTTGCAGCGTGCCGTCAGGCAGCACCACGATCGCTTGCGCCGAGCCCCAGAACGGAATCTCTCGCAGGCTGTATCCGTCGCCGCGCAGCGCGCTCATCGTCGCGTCGGTCAAGGCGTTGGGCTCGTAGTCGATCTCGTCGGGAAGCCACTGCATGTGAATGCGCGGCGCATCGACGGCGGCTTGCGCATCCATACCGAAGTCGAACGCGTTGAGGATCGTCTCGAGTGCGATCGTGATTATCCGCGATCCACCCGGACTTCCCGTCACCATAGCGAGCTTACCGTCACGCAGCACGATCGTAGGCGCCATCGACGAGAGCGGACGCTTCCCCGGCTGTATGTCGTTCATTGCTCCTTGCACGAGACCGAATCCATTGGGCACGCCGGGCTTCGAGGTGAAGTCGTCCATTTCGTCATTGAGAAAGAATCCGGTATTGCCGGCGATGACGCTTGAGCCGAACCAGTCGTTGATCGTATAGGTGACCGCTACGGCGTTACCGGCGCTGTCCACGATTGAATAGTGGGTTGTTTGTGCGTTCTCGTGCACGTCGATGTGCAAGCCGGGCTTTACCTGCGACGACGGCGTCGCGCGCTGTGGTTCGATCTGCGCGCGCAATTGCGCGGCATACGCCGGATCGAGGAGTTGCGCGATCGGATTGTTGACGAAAACGGGGTCGCCGAGATACTCGTTGCGATCCGCGTAGGCGCGGCGTTCGGCTTCAACCGTGTAATGCGCTTCGCGCACGCTGTGCCAGCCCCACTCCGCGAGCGGATAGGGTGAGATGATATTGAGGATCTCGCAAAGCGTCACACCGCCCGAACTCGGCGGCGGGGCCGAAATGACGGTGAGGCCATGATAATCGCATTGCAGGGGTGACGTCTCACCCACGGTGTACGCTGCGAAATCTTGCATGGAGAGAATGCCGCCATTTGCATTGCTTGCGTCGACGATGGCGCGCGCGATTGCACCATTATAGAATGCCGCAGTACCGCCGTCGGAGATCTCTTGCAGTGATTTGGCCAAATTCGTTTGCACGATGCGCTCGCCGGCGTGGGGCATCTGACCGTCGGACATCCAGATCGCGCGTACGTTCGGTTGTGCGAATGTCGAGGCGCCGGTGTATCCTTGCGTCGGCGCTCCGGCAAACGGAATAAGATCGCCCGCGCCAAGGACGAAGCCGTCGCGCGCGAGACGAATCGCCGGCGCCATCACGTTCGCCCGCTTCATCGTTCCAAACTCGGTCAGCGCGCGATCGAAACCCATGACGGTGCCGGGCACGCCGATCGCAAGCCACCCTTTGCGCGAACGATTCGGTACGACGTTGCCGTTGGGATCGAGATACATGTCGCGCGTCGCGCGCAGCGGCGCTTTCTCGCGAAAATCAATGAAGCGTTCGCGGCCGTCGTGCATGCGAATCAGCATGAACCCGCCGCCGCCGATATTGCCGCAGCACGGATCCACAACGGCCAACGCGTAACCGACGGCGACGGCGGCATCGACGGCATTGCCGCCGTGCTCGAGCACGTCGAGCCCCGCGTGCGAGGCCAATCGCTGCTCGCTCACCACCATGGCGTGCGGGGCCGTGACAACGCCAAGAAGCGCGGCGAGGAGAAAAGCGTGCATGAGCGCCCCTTCGCTATGCGGACGTAAAGATTTCCTGTGGCGTACGGCGACGGCCCGGCCCGAGATGGTACGATGGCCCCGATGAGCACCTCGTACATCGGCTCGGATGCCTTGACCTCAGCGGTCACCCCGCTGACCATCCCGGGCTTTGACGTGCTCAATCCCACGAGCTACGCGGAGTCGGCCAACGGCACGACTGCGTCATCGAGCACGACGAGCAGCCCCTCGACGACCTCGACCACGCCGTCGACCAGTTCGACGAGCTCGAACACGTCGTCGACGAGCGCCACCGGCCAGAACCCCTACCAGCAGGCGGTTGCCACGCTCCAGCAGTGGCAGTATCAGACGCTGACCCAGAGCCTTACCGGCAATACGTCGGGTGCGACGGCAGCGCTCTACGCCTCGGCCGGGCTCAACGCCGATCAGTTTGCCCAGCTGGCAACCGAGCTTCAAAACCTCGGTTCGACGCCCGCCGCCGGCAGCACCATCGATACAGTCGCCTGAGATCTGAGCCGCACGAGGCGGCTGAGCGTTCCGAGCACACGAGGTGCGCCCGGCCGAAGGCCGGCGGAATACACAGGGGCACTTTGGCCGCTACGCGAACCGAGCACGGTTCATAAAAGAAGCAAAACACAAGAAAACTAGGAGTTATTTGTGCCCGAATCCGTGACCTTAGAGGTCGGCGGGCGCACGATGGTCATTGAGACCGGCGAACTCGCGAAGCAAGCCAACGGCTCCGCGTTGATTCGTTATGGCGACCAAAACGTCGTGCTCTGCGCCGCCACTGCCTCGCTCAAACCTCGCGAAGGCATTGACTGGTTCCCACTCACTTGCGACTTTGAAGAGAAGATGTACGCCGCCGGAAAGATTCCGGGCGGTTACATCAAGCGCGAAGGGCGTCCGCCCGAGCACGCTGTGCTCAGCTCGCGCCAGATGGATCGGCCGATCCGTCCGCTCTTCCCCGAAGGTTTCCAAAACGACGTGCAAGTCGTCGCGACCGTGATGTCGGTCGATCCCGAACTCGACCCCGACATCCTCGGTATCTGCTCCGCGGGCGCCGCGCTCGCGCTATCGGATATTCCGTTCGACGGACCGGTTGCCGGCGTGCGCGTCGGCCGCGACGAGAACGGCAAGTTCATTGCCAATCCGACGCTGCCGCAATATGAAACCGGCGGCATGGAGATCGTCGTCGCCGGCACCGCCGATGCGATCATGATGGTCGAAGGCGGCGCGCTTGAAATTTCCGAGGAAGATTTCCTTGGTGCCGTTGAGTTCGCGCACGGTGAGATCAAGAAGATCGTCAAAGCGATCAATCAGCTCGTGAAGAAAGTCGGCAAAGAAAAGCGCGAGTATCCGCTCAAGAAGGTCAACGCTGACCTCGATAAGTGGGTGCGCAAAACGTTTGCCAAGGACGTCGCCAAGGCGATGCGCATCGTCGACAAGCACACGCGCGAAGAGGCCTTCTCGAACATCAACGTCGCTGAAGCGCTCGATCGCGTCGGCAAAAAAGACGACGAGATCAAGGAACTGCTCTCGAACTCGGACACCGCCAAAGAGTTCGGCAAGATCGTCAAATCGATGGAAGAGGACGAGTTGCGCGTGATGGTCGTCGACGAGAAAATTCGTCCCGACGGCCGCAAGCCCGACGAGATTCGTCCGATCTGGAGCAAGGTGCATTATGTGCCTCGCGTGCACGGTTCGGGCGTGTTTACGCGCGGGCAAACGCAGGTCTTCACTGCTGCAACGCTCGGCTCAACCAGCGACGCGCAACGGCTCGACGGCATCGTCGCGCTCGCGGACAAACGCTACATGCACTTCTACAACTTCCCGCCGTTCTCGGTCGGTGAGACGCGCCCGATGCGCGGACCCGGTCGCCGCGAAATCGGCCACGGTGCACTCGCGGAACGCGCGCTGCTGCCGGTGCTTCCGAAGAAGGAAGATTTCCCGTACACGCTTCGTTTGATGAGCGAAGTGTTCGAATCGAACGGATCGTCGTCGATGGCGTCGGTCTGCGGTTCGAGCCTCGCACTGATGGATGCCGGCGTACCGATCAGCGAGCACGTCGCGGGCGTCGCGATGGGCCTGATTATGAAGGGTAAGGACTACGCGGTTCTCACCGACATTCAGGGCCTCGAAGATGCGCTCGGCGAGATGGACTTCAAAGTCGCGGGAACCAAAAAAGGCATCACCGCGATCCAGATGGACATCAAAGTCCAAGGCATCACGATCGAAATCATGCGCGAAGCGATGGCGCAAGCCAAGAAGTCACGCTTCTTCATCATCGATAAGCTCGCCGAAACGATCGCGCAGCCGCGTGCCGAACTCTCAGAGTACGCGCCGCGGATGATCGTGATCAAGATCGACCCGAGCAAGATCAAGGACGTCATTGGACCGGGCGGCAAGATCATCAACAAGATCATCGCCGAAACCGGCGTCGAGAAGATCGATATCGAAGATGACGGCACGGTGTTCATCACCTCGCTCGACGGCAAGAGCGGCGAAGCCGCCAAGCAGTACGTCGAGAACATCACCAAAGACATCAAGGTCGGTGAGATCTACACCGGCACGGTCAAACGGGTGATTCCGATCGGCGCGTTCGTCGAGATTCTTCCGGGTAAGGAAGGCCTCGTGCACATCAGCCAGCTCGCGCCCGAACGCGTGGCCAAAGTGGAAGACGTGCTCAACGTCGGCGACACGGTACAAGTCAAGGTCCTCGAGATCGACGGCCAAGGCCGAGTCAACCTCTCGCGCAAAGCCGTGATTGCTCCGGGTTCGGAGAACAGCGGCGGCGGACGCGAGAGCCGGGGCAACGGTGAGTTTCGTCCGCAGCGCCGCGAGCGCAACGAAGACGAGCAAGCCGGCGCAGTCCCGGCTGGACCAGGCGCACCGCCGACACGCCGCCGGCGGCGTCCCCCGACGCACCGCGACGACGAGTAGCCCCCCTCCGGGTTTGGCCACAAAAGGGACCTACTTTGACGTAGGTCTCTTTTACTATTCAATTTTGGAGGCCGGACACTCGCCGGCTCGAATTTGTAGTAGACCAGAGCCGGGTTCCATCTCGTTCGCCTTGCGCTATGCGCTTAAGGAGGCTGGACATGACCCATTTTCGCACCCCCCTCGTAGCGGCGGCGCTATTTGCGATGTGCGCCTGCGGCGGTGGCGGCGGCAGTGCCCCGCTCCCATCGACGGGCGGCGGCCAGCAAACGCAGAGCACGGCTCCGGCTAACATGGTGATCACGATCCCGCCACTGAGCCAGCAGAATAAACACTTCCGGCCAAATTATATTTCGGCGGGAACACAATCGATGACGGTTGGTCTGGTTTCCGGCGGCTCGACGACACCGCTTGCAACGGTCAATCTCACCACCGGCTCGTCAAATTGCACGACGCCCTCCGGCGGCGGACTGCAATGCACCGTAACCGTGAACGCGCCGTACGGGACCGACACCTTTGCGGTATCGACGTTTCCGCAGACCAACGGCGCGGGCACCGCGCTTTCGGTAGGCGAGGTACAAGTTACGATCACGCGCGGCGCGACGACACCGACGGTAACGCTCGATCTCGACGGCGTACCGGTTGCTGTTGCGCTCGTGCTCGGGCAGTCTGAATTGCCCGTTGGTAATGCCGGTTCCACCGCGGTGATCGTGCAAGCTGCCGATGCGAGTGGAAATCTTATTATTGGCCCGGGCCTGTTCTCCACGCCGATCGGTCTTGCGGTCACCGGCGATACGTACCACACCTTGAGCCTCTCAGGGAGTTCCGTAACATCGCCGGGACAAGTCGTGACACTCGACTATAACGGCGGAACGAACGTCGGCTCGACGATCACGCCCAGCGGTTCGGGTATGACCGGTTCACCGGTTACGTTCAACGCGACCGGCGGCGTGCTAAATCTGTTCCAGTATTACGACGCGACCAACGGCGTGACGCTCGAAACCTACGACGTTGGAGCGCTTGCAAACGGAACGGCAGCCATCGTGTCCGAAGTCTACGACGACGCAGCGGACTCGGACTTCGAGGGGATCGCTATTGCGTCGCCGACAACGATCAATACCATCTACGTCGGTGGTACAAGCGACTTCTACAACCCGGCGAGCTCCCCGCAAACCATTCCCGGCGTAACGTACATTCCCAACATGAGCACTGAGATCAACCACGAGGAGTTCGACGCGTACGACGACATTGCGGGCGCGAACGGCTTCGTCTACTATTCCGGGAGCACCGACTCGCCTGAAGATGCTCCATCTTGTCTCGAAGATGAGTTGCAGACCGGCACAATCGGGAAAATGAACGCGACGACCGGCGCGACGACGGAATACGTGCTCAAGGGCTACCCGGGACCGATCAAGGTCGACGGTTCCGGTAATGCCTGGTTCATCGAAGGTTCCGGCTACTGCGGCGAGTCGCAACTCATTTCCGGCAGCACCTGGGCAATCGGCGAGCTCACCGCGTCAGGTACAGTGAAGGAAACATCATTTAGCACCGCCGGGTTGAGCGGCATCGGGTATCCGGGAGACATGGCCATCAACGGCGCCGGAACGGCGATGTTCATCGCGGACTCGGACAACAGTACGGCAACGAAAATCGCGACGGCAACGTTATCGTCGCCTACCGCGATCACGCTCAACAACAGCGGTGATCCGCAAGCGATTGCTGCAGCGACCGATGGAACCACTGCGTGGTTCGGCAACGACGAAATCGTTGACCATTACTACTACGGCTACGTCCCTGGGTCAAAGACGTTCTCGACATCGAATCTCGCCGAAGGAGCGTTCCCAATCGAGAGCTACTATTCGTATACCATGGCTTACGCGGATGGCAGCTTCTGGACAGCCGGTCCGGACGATGAAGCTTCCGGGATCGGACGTCTCTCCGGCCTATCGTCTAGCGCTCCCGTTGCGGGCTACTATCCGCCACCCAACAGCGGCGACGAGGAAGAGGTGGAGATGTACAGCATAGCGGCCGGCGGTGGCTATGTCTGGGTCACCGATCCGTGCCAGGGCGTTGTTTACGCACTCATCTACGGTGCGCCGAGCAGCGGCAACATCACCTACGCGTCGCATCGAGTTGGAACGATTGCATATCGCACTGCCGAGCAGATGCACAGAATGGTGGGGCATCATGCGATCGATCCGCATCCGCGCCGGCCGGTACAGGTCGATCCCGTCGAACGGAAGTTACTCTCCGGTCGGCCGTAAGTCAAAGGGGTATTGGTATTCGTATGCGCGTGCACATCAAGGTGAATTGGTGGGCGATCGTCGTGTCGGCGATCGTCCTCTTTCTCTTCGGATGGCTGTGGTACGATCTGCTTTTTGGAAAACTCTGGATGACCGAGATCGCGCGGACGAACGGACCAAACGCGGCCAGTCAGATGATGAGCGCGAGTCCCGTCTATCTTTTTGCGGTCGACTTCATCACCGCGTTTTTCCTCGCATACGGGCTCGCGATGATTCTCAAGTGGCGCGGCCCCGTGGGCCCGCTCGAGGGCGCCTGGATCGGCTTCGCGTTCGGGCTCTTGATCTTCGGATCGATGACGTGGCTCGATTACGCCTATTCGGGCTGGGGCATCACGCTCGGGTTTATCAATACCGGCTACGTCGCGGTCGGGATGGCCATCCAAGGCGCGATTCTCGCCGCCTGGAAGCCCAAAGCCACCTAAGAACTCCCCTCAAATGATAATCTCTCTCATTTGAGAGGTTATCTCATTTTTACCACGAAACCGGCGCCTGATGAGACAGGTACGCCCGAATGTGCTTTCGCTCGAGGAAGGCGTGCTTCGGGTGCTCTACGAGGGACCCGCGACGCCGGGCGAGTGCGCTGCCGGCCTCTTGCACCACGCGTACGCCACCGAGATTGCGGCCGCCCAGATCGAAGCAGTGCTCGCCGATCTAACGGCGCGCGCCTGCATAACCTGTGCCGTTGAGCGCGGATCGCGGCGCTATACCCTGACCGCGACCGGCAGTGAGCGTCTCGCGTCGCTCGTCGAGGAATCTTGAGCAGATGACACGCGCGCAATTCTTCATCACCGTCACCGTGATGCTCGGCGTGTTCATGGCGATCGTCGATATGACGATCGTCAATGTCGCCCTACCGACAATCGCCGGCAATCTCGGCGCGTCGCTCGACGACGCGGCGTGGGTCGCAACCGGCTACATTCTCGCCGCCGTGCTCGTGATGCCGCTCAACGGTTGGCTTACCGCCTACCTCGGACGCAAGACGTTTTACTGCAGCGCGATTGCGATCTTCACGATCGCGTCGTTCCTGTGCGGCATGGCGCACAGCATCGTGGCACTCACGATTTGCCGGATGATCCAGGGGCTCGGCGGCGGTGTGCTGCAGCCGACGGCGCAAGCCATTCTCTTTGAAACGTTTGGACCCAAGCGCTCGGGCGCGTCGATGGCGATCTTCGGTATCGGCATCATGGCCGCGCCGGCGCTCGGTCCGGTGATGGGGGGTTACATCGTCGACAATGCCTCGTGGCCGCTGATCTTTCTTATCAACGTGCCGTTCGGCATCCTCACGTTCTTCATGGCGCTGGCGTTCATTCCGACGCCCCATTACATCGAACGCGCGCGGCGCGAGATCGATTGGTTCGCGCTGGGGCTGCTCGCGATCGGTCTGATCGCGCTGCAATACGTACTCGAGCGCGGTCAGCACGAAGATTGGTGGGATTCGACGACGATCGTGACGCTCGCAATTGTCTCCGTCGCTTCCCTCGCGATCTTCGGTTTTCAGACGGTACGCGATCGCTATCCGGTCGTGAATCTACGGGTCTTTCGCATCGCTAGCTTCAGCATGGGAAACGTGATCCTGTTCGTCGTCGGGTTTGGCCTCTTCGGAAGCGAGTTGATCGTTCCGCTGTTTTTCCAAAGCATTCTTGGAATGACCGCGCTCGAATCCGGCAAAGCACTCATTCCCAACGCCATCGCGACCGCCGTGGCGATGATCATCACCAGCCGGATCGTCAACAAAGTCGACGCACGTATCCTGCTCGTGACCGGCGCGCTGATGGCTGCATGGGCCAATTGGCAACTCGGCGGACTGACGCAAGACGCCGGGCTGGATAACACGTTCTGGCCGCGAGCGCTTATCGGCTTTGGTTTAGGTTTGCTCTTCATTCCGCTCACTCAGTTGATGCTTTCGAAGGTTCCGCGCGAAGAGCTTGCCGGTGCAACCGGCATTTCGCAGCTCATCCGCCAGCTCGGCGGAAGCCTCGGTATCGCGGTAATTACCACCCTGCTTACACGCCAAACCGCAGTTGCGTGGTCGGAGCTCGCCGGCGGTATCACCCAAGCGCACGGCGCATCGCAAGCGACGCTCATGGCTTTACTCGCGCAGGCCTCGAGCGTCATCGCCTACGACTACGTGTTTCGCTTGAGCGCGCTGCTCTTTATTGCCACGATCCCGTTGATATTGTTCGTGCGTCCCGGTACCGCCGCGCAAGCCAGCAGCGAGTCGCCGGCAATGGCACAGGCTGCATAAAATGGCGGGACTTCGCGAACGCAAGAAAGAGCATGTCCGCACCACGATCCAGAAAGAAGCGATACGCCTCTTCACCGAGCAAGGCTACGAGCAGACGACGGTTGAGCAAATCGCGGACGCCGCCGGAGTCTCACCCGCAACCGTCTATCGATACTATCGATCGAAAGAAGATTTGGTCGTTACCGACGAGTACGACCCGATCGTTATTCAGTCGCTGCTCGATCGCCCCGCCGACGAACCGATCATCGAATCCGTGCGTGCGATGATGACCGGCGTGCTCGCCGAATATTTCGATCGCGATCGTGAGCTGCTTATCGCGCGCCATCAGCTTCGCAGAAAGACACCAGCATTGGCAGCGGCGTTCATTGAGGAACAGGAGCGTGCGATCGAGCTCTTTGCCGCATTGATGGCCCGGCATCTCCGCCGGCCGACGAACGACCTCGATGTTCGCATCGCGTGCGGCGCCCTGACCGGCGCGCTGCAAGAGGCGTTCTCGCTTTGGTTCGAACAGGGCGCGACCGGCGGCGAGCGACGCATACGCGAGGTGCTCAACCGCGCCATCGACAGGGTCGAGAGCGCGCTGCGATTCTAGCGCTTTCGGCAAATATGACAGCGGATGTCATATAGGGCGGTTACGCTTGGGGTATCTTGAAATGACGCAAAGGAGAACCCCGTGAGCGTTCAATCCACCGCCCCCGCCGCAAGCGCGGTCACCGGCACCGATCTAGCCGGCGTGACGGTCCGCGACTTGCAAAAAGCGCTTGCCTTTTACCGCGACACGCTTGGCATGCAGCCGTCGGTCGTCTCGGAAAACGGCGCCGAATTCCACCTGCCCGACGGGACGACGTTTGGGATTTGGCAGCCCGAAGACGGTGAGTTCGCGCCGGGATTCAGCGTGATGTTCGCGGTGGCCGACGCCGCCGAATCAACCAGAGCCATCCGCGAACGCGGCGGCGAGATTTCCGATCCGTTCGAGTCGCCGGTGTGCTATATGGCGTTGAGCAAAGATGCGGAAGGCAACCCCGTGATCGTGCACCAGAAGAAAGCCAAAGACGAGCACAAGCCCTCCGGACAAGCGCGCACGCTGACGACGATCAACGGCATCGATCTCGCCGGCTACTTTGTGACCGACCCGCAACGGGCGATCGACTTTTATCGCGACGTCGTTGGCCTCACGCCAACGCAGATCACGCAGGGGCGCGGCAGCGAATTCGAACTCGCCGACGGTTCCACGTTCGGTGTATGGATGATGCCCGACAAGCGCCAAGGCGGCTTCGTGATGTTCGCCGTCGACAGCGTCCGAGCAAAAGCCGCCGAACTGCGCAGCCGCGGCTTCGAGCTCAGGGACGTCACCGAAACGCCGAACTGTTTCATGGCGTTTGGCCCGGATCCCGAAGGCAACGCCGTGATCATTCACCAACGAAAGGTGCATGGCTAACGACGCAGTTTTAGTAACAGGTGCATCGACCGGCATCGGTCATGCCATCGCGATGCACCTGGCGGCTAACGGATACACCGTCTACGCCGGGGTACGCAAGGAAAGCGATCGCGAGCGCCTCGAAGCCGAACACGCGCGCATCCGGCCCGTCATTCTCGACGTCACCGTTCCGGCCGACGTTACGCGTGCCGTACGGACGGTCCTCGAGAATGGTGACACGCTCGCCGGCCTGGTGAACAACGCCGGCGTCGCGATCGCCGGGCCGCTCGAATTTCTACCGCTCGAAGCGTTACGCCGCCAGTTCGAAATCAACGTGATCGCCCCGATCGCCATGACCCAAGCGGCATTACCGCTCCTACGTCAATCGCGCGGACGCATCATCAATGTCGGTTCGATCGCCGGACGTCTCTCCGCGCCGTTCGTGGGTCCCTACAGCGCCTCGAAGGCCGCAATCGCTTCACTCACCGACGCCCTTCGGCAGGAGCTTGCGCGCTTCGGCATCGCGGTCTCGCTCCTCGAATTCGCTTCGGTGAAAACGCCGATCTGGGCGAAGGGACGAGCCGGCCGCGAGACCCTGGTTGCATCAATGCCGGCGCAGGCGATGACCTACTATGGTGCGCTCGCCGATGCGGTCATCGCACAAACGCAAGTGGAAGAGCGCGAGGGTATGGACCCGCAGGTCATCGCCGATACCGTTCTTGCGGCGCTGCGCGCGCCGAAACCGCGTGAGCGCTATGTGATCGGACGCAAAGCGCAGATTCAAGCCGTGGCCGCGATGCTGCCGCCATCGACCCGCGATACGCTCGTCAAGCGAGCAATGAAATTGCCGTGATCGCTCTAATTCTGATAGCGGCACTCAATTGCGGCGCGACCGCAACGCAGATCGACCTGGACGATTGCGCGGCAGCCGCACAAACGCGCAACGACAAGCTCGAGGCGGAGGCGTTTCAAACTGCCGAGTGGCGTACGTACAACGATCCGCTCTTGCACCTGAGCGAGTTGCGCTGGCACGATGCGCGAAGGTCAGCCTGCAATTTCTCGTACGAAATGTACGCCGGCGGGTCGATTGCACCGATGCTCTTTTCGCGGTGTAACACCGATGCGGCGGCCGCACGCGCTCGCGACATCAGCTTGTTCACCGGTCTTCCGAATCCGATTGCGGCGATTCCCGATCGACGGGTCCAAGCCGAACACGAGCGCGTCTACGGTTTGCTTGAGGTGCTCATCACGCCGCACGAGCGAGACCTTCTTGCGGACTCGGAACGAGCATTCGTGCGATATCGTAAAACAGCGTGTTCGCATGCAAAAAACGGCTGCGCGACCGCGCTTACCCGCACGCGAACGCAGCAACTCAAAGACTCGTGGATGGCCGAGCCCTTCTGGAAGTAAACGCTACAAAGACTGCTTGAAGAAGACCGTTCCAAAAACGCGACGGTCGTCGGCATCGATGATGTCGACGATGCGCTCGAGTTCCGGATGCAATGCAAGCGTGTGCGCATAAATCTCGGCAAAGTACTGCGGATCGTGCGCGTGCTTTGGCTTGATCCGCTGTAGCGTCGCGTTGATGGCGGGATATTGCGAGGTGTCGGTGCGCTCGCGCAACCACTTCACGATCTCTTCTTCATCGGCGGCACGCGCAACGATTTCTTGCAGATCCTCCAAGGCGATTCCTAGACGATCGAGCAGGAATTGCGAGAGACCCGGCGTCTTGCCGTTGATGAAGTATTCGGCGGGATTCCCGCCGGGTAAGAATCCGCGAAGCTTGTCGATCGTCCGCGGCATCAGCATCAATCCGTCGAGTTCTAGGAAGCACGAGCGCGGCGGTTGCCGCGTCAAATCGAGCGGTTCCATGCCGCGTGGGTTTCTACGGGGAGGGCCTTGGTACTGCCGAGAAAGACGGAGGCCATGCCCTTCGACTCCCTACGAGCGTTCCTCGACGCGTTACAGCGCGCGGGCGAAGTCCACACGGTCTCCGCAACGGTCGATCCTCACCTCGAGATCGCGGAGATTACCGACCGCGTCGTCAAAGCCGGCGGTCCGGCGCTATTTTTTGAAAGCGTCAAGGGTTCGACATTTCCGGTCCTCACCAATCAGTTCGGGTCGCAGCGGCGCATGGCGATGGCATTTGACGCCGCGGCATTGGATCAGGTTGCCGCGCGGTTGCGAGCATTGATCGATATCTCTCCGCCGGGGGCATCGTGGGGGGAGAAATTCGACGCCCTCAAACGCTTCGCACCGCTGGCGAATGCAATTCCCAAGACCGTACGCGATGCCGCGTGCCAAGAAGTCGTGGTCCGCGATCCCGACTTGCGTAAATTGCCGGTGCTCACGACGTGGCCGCTCGACGGCGGTCCGTTCATCACGCTCCCGCTCGTCATCACCAACGATCCGCGCACCGGGCGGCTCAATGTCGGCATGTATCGCATGCAAGTGTATAACGAACGCGAGACCGGGATGCACTGGCAGCGCCACAAACACGGGCGCACCCATGCCGACGCGTGGGGCGAGAAAATTCCGGTTGCCGTCGCGATCGGCAGCGATCCCGTGCTGACCTACGCCGCGACCGCGCCGCTGCCGCCGGTACTCGACGAGTTCGCGTTTGCAGGGCTGCTGCGCGGCAAGCCGGTCGAGCTAGTCAAAGCGCGAACGATCGACGTAAAAGTCCCGGCGGGCGCGGAGTTCGTGCTCGAAGGTTACGTCGACAACACCGATCTGCGGACGGAAGGACCGTTCGGCGATCACACCGGCGTCTACAGTTTGGCGGATATGTATCCGACGTTTCACGTGAGTTGCGTTACGCATCGGCGCAATCCGATCTATCCGGCGACGGTCGTCGGGAAGCCGCCGATGGAGGATGCGTGGCTGGGCAAAGCAACGGAGCGCATCTTTCTTCCGCTACTGCAAATGGTGTTGCCGGAAGTCGTCGACATGAATTTGCCCGTCGAAGGCGGCTTTCATAATCTGGCGATCGTCTCGATTCGTAAGCAGTATCCGGGGCACGCAAAGAAAGTGATGAACGCGCTGTGGGGGCTCGGACACATGATGATGCTCACGCGCGTACTGCTCGTGGTCGATTCCGACATCGACGTGCAAGACGTCCGCAGCGTCGCGTGGTTTGCGCTCAACAATCTCGCGCCCGACCGCGACGTGGTGATGATGCCGGGTCCGGTCGACGATCTGGATCACGCGTCGTACGCGATCGCCTACGGCACCAAAGTCGGCATCGACGCAACGCGCAAGAGCGCGGCCGAAGGCTACACGCGCGAATGGCCACCCGACATCGTGATGGACAAGGCGACCAAGGAACGGGTGAGCAAACGCTGGCGCGATTACGGCCTCGATGCGATCGCGAAGTCGCTCGTCCCGGATGCGTGGTCGGGCCAAGGCCCACAAGCGTTCCGGAGAACCCTTCGTGATTAAACTCTTCTTGCGCGAGCTTCGCATCGAGCACACCCTGTTTGCGTTACCGTTTGCGTACGTCGGTGCGGTGCTTGGCGCGCGTGGACTTCCGAACTGGTGGGCATTGCTGTGGATCACGCTCGCTGTGCTCGGCGCGCGCACGGCCGCGATGGCGGCAAACCGCTACTTCGATCGCGAGATCGATGCGCGCAATCCGCGTACCGCGCGACGCGCGCTGGCGACCGGCGCGCTTGCGCCCGGCGCGATGATTTGGGCGATCGTTCTGGGTCTCGTACTGTTGTTGATCTCCGCCTGGGAGCTGAACCCGCTCTGCGTGAAATTGCTGCCGATTGCGGCAGCCGGCGTGCTGCTCTATCCGCTGTGCAAACGCTTCACCTGGCTCGTGCACTTCGTGCTCGGCGCGGTCGACGGTCTGGCTCCGCTCGGCGCCTACATCGGCGTGACCGGCACCGTGAGCGCGAGCGCGTTCTTGCTGTTTGGCGCAGTGACACTCTGGGTTGCCGGATTCGACATCGCCTATGCGCTGATGGACCTGCCGACGGACCGCGAGCAGCACATCAATTCCGTTCCGGCTCGTTTCGGCGAACGCGCCGGCCGCTGGGTTCCAATCGCGCTGCACGCGATGATGGCCGCCATGCTGGCGCTCGCCGGGATACTCGGGGATGCAGGCTGGCTTTACTACACCGGGGTAGCGGCCGCAATTGCCTTGACGGTGTACGAAAATCGGCTCTACGGCGTTTCCGAGAACGTTTTCGTCATGAACGAACGTATCTTTACCGGGAACATGGCGTTCTCAGTCGTCTTTTTGGCCGCTACGCTCGGAGGCTATCTCATTCATTGATGGATCGCGCAACGTTTCTCGGGGGACTGCTCGCGACGACGACCGTTACGCCGGTCACGCCGCTACAGCAGCCGATCTTGCAACAAGTCACACTGGGCGTGAACGTTCCGCTCTCGGGACCGTATGCAAACTACGGCCGCGACCTCGTCAACGGCGTGACCGCTGCGATCAACGAGACCAACAAGTACAACGCCTCGCTCACGAAGGCGTATGGCATTCGGTATTTCGACGATCAGAACTCGGGCGCGATCGCAACCTCCAATGTGTTGGTCGCCGCCGCGGATCCCACCGTCATCGGCATGATCGGCAATCTGACGCTCGACGTTACCATGACGGCGCTCCCGCAGTACGCCAACTCGGGTTTCGCACTCGTTGTGCCGTGCGTCACCGCCGACAAACTCACTCAGCAGGGCTATCACAACGTCTATCGTCTGCCGGCGAGCGATTCGACGGAGGGTCGGCTCTTCGCAAGCGCCGTGCTGCGCGGGCGCTCGACCTCGAACGTCCTTGGCGTCATCGTCGACGGCGACTACGGCCTTGAGGTAGCTCGCGCGTTCGTGGCGCAGGCCAAGGCGAACAAACACAATGCCGAATTACTCACGCTGGAATCCAACGCCGATGTAGCCGACTCGACCGCGATCATCGAGCGGCACGCCCCCGCCTACATCTTCTTCGCCGGTCGTCCCGACAAACTCGGGCCGATCGCGGTGGCGCTTCGCACGGCTGGTTACACCGGCGATCTCGGCTTCGCCGACAGTTTCTATAGCGAAGACGTGCCGAAAACATTTGGGAAGGCATTGAGCGGCGCCATCGTCGCGTCGGCGCTTCCGCCGCTCGACAAAGTGCCATCAATCGTGACCTATCTGCCCGACTTTCGCGGTGCGGTCGGCGCGGTGACCGCGTTCTCGGCATACGGCTATGCGGCCGCGCAGCTTATCATCTTAGCGCAACAGCGCGCGAACGCCGCCAATCGCTTTCAAGTCCTCGAACAACTGCAGCAGGGCGGAACCTACTCGATCATGGTTGGGAACTACTCGTTCAACTACGCCGGCGACGCCACATTTCCCAACGTGTACCTCTTTACCCTCACCGCCGACGGCTTCACATTCTACAAGCCGGCGTTTTCCGACGGCTTCGTCGTTTAGACGATTCGGCCGTCCTTCGGACGGTCGCGCATCCTGCGCTCCGAACCTTCAGCCGCCTCGTGCGGCTACGCTTCACGCCTCGCGGCGCGAGTAGGTATCGTCTGAGATGATGCGCACGCGGTGCGGCGGCGGTTCTTTCGCCTGCGGCGCGACGTCGACGTCTTCGACCGAGAAGCCGAATCGCAGCTGCCACGATCCGAGCGTGATCGAGAAATTCGTGCCAAATATCTCCATGATTACGCCTCCACCCGGCGCCATTGCACGACGGCAAGCGCACCGTAGACGAGAAAGAGTCCGGTAAGGATCACCGCTGTCGTCATCAACTTCGGGCCCAGCGTGCTGAGGTCGTGGTCGTTGCCTTCAAACTGGACGTAGGTCAGCGGAGAGAGTCGCGAGATGCTCCAAAAAATCGTGTGAAAGGTCTGACCGGCGAGCGTGTCGCCGAGATTAAGGTGGGCGATCGTTTCGCTCACGATTGCCGCCGGCCACGCAAGCCCGATCACCGCGCCGGCGCCGCGTTTGAGCGAGGCAGTTGCTGTGTTGAGAAACGCGTACCAGGAAAGCGGTAGCGCTATCGCCACCGGAATCGCGACTGCATTGACACCGCTAAAGTCGAAGTGCGGTATTTGGAAAAACGCTTGCATGATCGCGAACGCCACGATGGCGGTCACCTCGGCGATCAAGATCCCAACGCAATCCGCGAGGATCGTGCCGAGCGCGTTGGTCGTTCGTGACACCGGTTTAAGAAACGCAAACTCTAGGTGACCGTCGTTCTCGCGGGCAAACGGTGCCCCTAGCACCGTCGCAACGATCAGTGCGATGACCGCAGCGATCCCGAGATAGATGGCAAACGGCACGGGCCGATTGGTCTCGATCGTCGTCTTCTCAACGCCGCCGCTTTCGCTCGTCGACACGCGCACGGGACCCATGCTTACCGTGTTGCTGTGGCTCGAATAATGGCCCGGCTCGGTTATCTGGATGATCTTCGAACCGTCGGGTTGGTCTTCGATCACGACGACTGTATGTTCGCGCGCGTTGGTCATGGTGGTGCGAGCGAATCCGTCGACCACTGAATGTGTGGTTACGGTATCCTTCTCGCTACCGAGACGATTGACGATGTCGTGCGTGCTGCCGAACTGCGCCGCGACAGAGATTCTCACGATAAGGGCGATCACGATCGAGACACCAAGGCAAATCGCCGTGATACGCAGCGCGTTACGGACGCGCAACCATTCGACATAATTCATGAGCTAGTGTTCCTCCACCACGTCGGCGGTCGCGTCAGCTGGCGAAACCGCATACAAGAAGATGTCCTCGAGATTGAGATCGACGATGCGCAAACCGGATGCACCCAAGGCTTCGAACCTGGCGAGCACCTCGGCTGCGTCGGACGACGTCAACGCGCGCACAATGCGGCCGTTACGATCCAGGCGCGAGATGTGCGGATCGCCGGCGATCCCGTTGAGCGCAAAGGTTTCGGTCGGGAGAATGGCCTCGACGATCTTGCGATCGGCCTTGAGGTCGTCGACGTTGCCTTCGAGCGCGAGCCGCCCTTGATCCATCACCGCAATCCGCTCGGCGGCGCGTTCGACCTGTCCGATTTGATGCGACGAGAAGATGACGGTTGCTCCGCGAGCCGATTCATTGATGATCAGATTGAGCACGTGGCGCTGATTGATCGGATCGAGTCCGCTGGTCGGCTCGTCGAGAATGAGAACATCGGCTTCGCGAGCAATCGCGAGCGCGACCATCGTCGCCGTTCGCATACCTTTGGAGAGCGCGCGCGCTTTCTTACGAAGGTCGATGCCGAACTGCGCGAGCAGCTCATGCGCGCGAGCCACGGAAAACTTCCGATAGGTGCGGCTCTGCATTTCGACGTGCTCTGCAACCGTCATCCACTCATAGAGCACGCTGCGCTCAGGCACGTAGGCGATTCGCTCGAGCGTTTCGGGCACGAGCGGTACGCCGTCGTAGAGCACGCTGCCCGATGTCGCGCGCGCAAGATCCAGCATACATTTGAAGGTCGTCGTCTTGCCGGCGCCGTTGGGCCCGAGCAAACCGAACACACATGCGTCCGGGATCTCGAAGGTGAGATCGTCGACGGCTACATAGGGGCCGTAAGTCTTGCGCAAATTTTTGATGCTAATCGTGCTCATGCGTCCTCCCGGAACCACCGGTCGATGGCGGCGCTTGCGAGTGTGCGGATATCCTCGGCGTGCAAGCCGATCGACTTGGCTTCACGGACGGCGGCGTCGAGGGCGTCGCGCGCCACGTCGGTCGCCGCAGTTTTGGTCGTTTCGATCGAGCCATTGCTGCGCACGAACGATCCGCGTCCCGGTGCCGTCTCGATCACGCCGTCCCGCTCGAGTTCGCGGTAGGCTTTCGCAACAGTATTGGGATTGATCGTCAAGTCGAGCGCGAGCTGCTTGACCGTGGGTAGCTGCTCACCGGAAGCGAGAACGCCCAAGGCTACCGACCGTTTGACCTGTTCGATCACCTGGAGGTAGATGGGCACCCCGCTGCGGGGGTCAACCGTTAAAACGACCGGCATCGCGGGTTAGAGCTTCGGGCCCCAGCCTTGGAATAGGGGGGTCGACATGCGCTGCGGCTGGCAGACGCGTGATTCGCGAAGGTCTTCGGGGTGGTTGATGAAGCGTGTCATGTTCCTCTTCTCCTGTTGCGTCCAGTACTACTGTGCTGTCGTACTAGTACACTAGTATAATATGACAGTAGGTCGCTCGCGTCAAGAGGGTCCGGCCAAAATTTTTCCAGACCGGGCGGAGAGAAAGCGTTCCGCGACGCGGGAAGACTCGGGGTCGCGCCGGAGCCCCGGATGGCGAGAGGCGCGACGACGTAACTGCTTGCAACAGGAGGTTGCCCCACGTCTTCCAAGTGCGGAACGCTTCGATCGGGGTTCCGGCGAGCCGGTCCCAGACCAAGGAATATACGTACAAATATCAGGAGGTCAGGGGTTTCCACGGATGATCGGGCGCCCGCTACGGGCTAGGATGGGGTCACCCAGGGACGCTCACGGAGAGGAACACGGCATGCGCAACCAGGCGCTGATCTGGAACACCGACACGTCACTGCAAGTCACGTCGCTTACGGCTCGGCTGCGCGGCTTCGCAGAGATCGGTGAGCATGCCGGATCCGTCCACGTGAGCGATCTCTGGGACGGACAAGACCCCTTCCCGATCCTGGCTCACCAGTGGGCACTCGCGGGCGAAACCCTCGCCTTCGAGGCCCGCGTCCGCGGTACGCACCTCGCGTTCGAGGTCGAGCCGCTGCTCGACGTCTTTGGCGCCGTCGCCGGCGTGACCGGTCGGGCCGTCGAGATCGCGTTGTCCGGCAGTTCGCTCGCCGCCGCCTATCCGCACGCTGAACGCGCCGCGGGGCTGGGCACGTGGCACGAAGATTTGCGGACCGGCGGCGTGACGATCTCTGAGGGTCTTGCGAACCTCTTGGGATTACCATTTGAAACGACGCACCTGTCGCTGCGCAGTTTCGATCATCCAGCCGATCGCGAACACATCACCCAGACGCTCGCCGACGCTGCGAGCGAGTCCAGCTACTTATGCGACCATCGCATCCTATGTCAAGGCGGGCGCGTACGCGCGGTGCGCGAACGGGTGCGCACGATGTTCGACGGAGACGGCAACGCCATTGCCCGAGTTGGAAGTTTGCTTGACATCACCGACCTCAAGGAACGCGAAGCCGAGCTCTCGGAGCTGGCGCTGCACGATCCGCTCACCCGTCTGCCGAACCGCTGCGCACTCGAGGAACGCTTGCGCGCGGCGTTCGCGCGCTGCGAGCGCAATGACCGGCGCTGCGCGATTTTCTTCATCGATCTCGACGATTTCAAAGCGATCAACGATCAGTACGGTCACGCATACGGCGACCGCGTCTTGATTGCCGTGGCCGATCGCCTCACGCGGCACGTGCGCTCGTCAGACACCGTCGCGCGCATGGGCGGCGACGAGTTTGTGGTGTTGATCGATGATCTATTCACCAATGAAGCGGCCGCCGACGCTGCGCGCAAGATTCTGCGCAGTCTCGACGAGCCGCTACGTATCGACGATCGGCCAATTCGGGTCCGCGCGAGCATTGGGGTCGCGACCTACCCCGGCTCTGGTGCCACGCCGCCGGCGCTGCTCTCCGCTGCCGATCGCGAAATGTACGAAGTAAAGCGGAACGGCGGCAACGGTATCAAACTTGCCACCGCATGGCAAGCCCACTCTTCACCGGCCCGGACTCGATACGAGACCCGCGAGAGCGCCTAGCCTTCGTCCTCACCCTCCTCTTTGCGTTTCCGATCGCCGCGCTGATCGGCCTGGTCATCCACCAGAGTGTCGGCGTGTCCGAAGTCGCGCTCTTTATCGTGGTCGCGATGCTCTACGTCACGCTCGCGCGCGGGCGGTTAATCGGTTCCTCGGTAATGATCCACGAAACGCAGTACCCGCGCGTCTTTGCGATCGTTAAAGCTGCCTGCGCGCGATTGGATATCGCGCTACCGCTGATCTTCGTGCGCGAAGACAACTACGTCCCGGTCGCGGCCCTCGGATTCGGCGAACCCTATTCGCTGGTACTCTCGACGCATTGGATCGAACACTTCGAAGACGACGAGTTGGCCTTTGCGGTTGGGCGCGAGCTGGGCCATATCGCTGCCGGCCATACCCGTTTTCTTTCACTGCTCAGCGTGAACGGTAACGAGAATCCGATCGTCTCGCTGATCTTCGGCGGGTGGCTCCGTACCTGCAGCCACACCTGCGACAAGGTCGGCCTGCTCATCTGCGGCTCGCTTGACGCGGCGACCCGCTCGATCGTCATCGCCTCATTTCATAGTTTCGGTCGTCACATCAGCACCGAACAATTCGCCGAACAGGGACGCGAGATCGCCAGCGATAGCGTCCTGCGTTTAGGCGAATGGCTCGGCGGCGAACCCTACGCGACCCGACGCATCGCCGACCTGCGTGCGTTTGAAGAAACGCCGCAATACGTGGCCGCGCAAGCGTGGCTCGGGCGCGAGATTTCGGAGGAACCGCCGATGCTCGCGACCTCGACGAGCGTTCGCGTGACGCGCGCCGACTGCGCGAGCATCTTTCGTCGCGGCTGGGCGATTGCAATCGATACCGTCGTCGTGCTTGCGTGCGTAGGCGTCTTTGCGGGCGCGAGCGGCCACTCGCCGATGGGTTATTACCTCACTGACGAGGATTGGCACAATTTCACGCACCTCAAGCTCGTCGGTGAGGCCGCGTCCATTCTGGGGCGATATTCTTTCAGCCCGACCGTGTACCTCACCGCGATCTATCTCTGGCTGCTCGTCGGCGTCGCCGGCCAAAGCTTCGGCATGATGATCACCGGGCTGCGGGTGGTGACGACCGACTTTGGCCAACCCGGCCTGTTGCGTTCCTTCTGGCGCTACCTGATCGTGATGTTCTTATGGTGGCTGGTCTTGCTCTGGGCGCCGTTTTCACGACGGATCATGCTGCACGATCGCTGGAGCGGCACGCGCCTTATCCGCGCGGAACGGATTATGGCGCGGGCTTCCCTCGACTCCACTTCGCTACGCTCGGGATGACAAGGGTCGGAGCGCGTTGATCACGCGGCTAAGATAGTTGTTGAGGCCGATCGCCGCGATAACTTCGACGCAGCCGGCTTCATCGTAATTCGCGCGCAGCGCTTCCCAAAGTGGCGGCGGCAGTGCGCGTGGCTCGCGCGTCAGCGCGACGGTTGCCGCGAGCGCGGCCCGCTCAGGGTCGGAGAAGAGTGGGCTGTGGGCGAAGTCACCCAGCGTCGCAAGCGTTGCTTCGTCAACACCCAAGCCACTCGCGATCTCTTTGTGAACGCAGGTGCAATATTCGCAAGCATTGAGCCACGCTACCATCAGCGCGATCAATTCTCGCGTGCGCGGC
This sequence comes from Vulcanimicrobiota bacterium, assembly GCA_963703325.1. Taxonomy (GTDB): domain Bacteria; phylum Vulcanimicrobiota; class Vulcanimicrobiia; order Vulcanimicrobiales; family Vulcanimicrobiaceae; genus Aquilonibacter. The sequence continues at coordinate 965,913 of OY969805.1, forward strand.
GGCAAGACGCCGGCGTCTACTCACGTACGTGCGCGGCGAGCGAACGCGCCAACGCCGGACGTGCCGAGAGCGCGTCGAACAACCCCGCCACGCGGTGGCTTAACCGGCCTGCGTCAGTTCGCGGAACCCGGCGTCGCCGCGTAACGAATCGAAGCGAGTGTCGTTTTCGACCGAGAGCCACTCCATCTGTCCGCGCATCCGGCGGAGCAGCTCGAGCGCGATCGTGCGATCGCCGACCGCAGCCGCAGCCGCAGCCAGATCCGTCGGTACGACGTCGCGTTCGTGCATCATCGCATAGGCGAGCTGCGCGCGCGCTTCGCCGACGCGATGCTGATTGGCGTACACGTGTGCGAGCAGCGCCGATGCTTCGGCGCGACAATAGCTGCACGACGCGGCGTAGTGATTGTACGCGTCGATCGCGCGGCTGAAATTGCCCTCCGCCTCATACGCCTCGCCGATCGTGGGTAACACATCGGTACGCTGCGGCGAAAGATCCAACGCCTGCCGCGAATACGCGATCGCCTCATTGAAATGACGATCGAGATACGCGGTACTCCCGAGCCACGCGCTGGTCGAAACCGAGAGCGGATCGAGTTCACCCGCGACCTGCAGCTGCGCGAAAGCCGCGCGCAAGTTGCCCCGCCGAATGAGCGCGACGCCGTACCACTCGTGCGCCGGTCCGTTAGCCGGATCGAGCGAAATCGCGCGCTGTAATTCGCCGACGGCGTCGTTGAGATTCTTCCCGTCGATGTCGATGAGGCCAAGCGCCGCATGCGCTTCAGAAGAATTGGGATCGAGGGTCAGAGCCAGTTGGGCATAGCTGCGCGCGCGCGAAAAGTACACGTGCGGCGTGGCGGTGCCGTAGCGGTAATCGCCCATGATCGCGTTAGCGTCAGCCAGTGCCGCGTACCCGCGCGCGTCGCGCGGATCGGTCCGGATCACTTGCCCGAAGTAGTCGAGGCTGCGCTCCACGCCCACGCGCGTGCGCAGATTCCAATAGTAGCGTCCGATTTCGTAGAGCCGCCCGCCCTCGACCGAGAGGCCGCCAGCGCTGCTGCGATGCGCCGCCCCCAAACTGACGAAGACCACCGCGACCAGCGCAAACGCGGCCGCCGCGGTCGCGCCGATCCAGCGCCGCCGCGAGGCGGGCACCGGTGCAGCCGTCGGACGTTCGGTTCGCCGGACCGGCATCGCAAAGCGATAGCCGCGGCGCGGGACGGTCTCGATGGCATCAAGCGAGGCAAGCGAGCGCATCGTCTTGCGCAACACATAGATATTCTGAGCGAGGTTGGCCTCTTCGACGTAGCCTTCGGGCCAGATACGTTCGATCAACGCGTTTTTCGGGAGAACGTCACCTGGGTGCTCGATCAGCGCAAGCAGCGTCTCCACGACCTTTGGACCCAACGGAACCAGTTCGCCCCGATGCAGCAGCAAGAGGCGCTCGACGTCGAGCCGGAACGACCCGAACTCATAGGTGCTCATGTTATCGTTTCCTGTGGCGGGCGGACTCGTCTGCCCTCGTGTACGGCCCCGCGCAAGAAGAGGTTTCGCTCAAGCGAGATAGGGTTCATTTGGCGCCACCGGGCGCAGGACGCGATCGATCTCCGCGATCAGATCATCTCCCAGCTTTACCTCGGCCGCCCCCACGTTGTCCTTGACATGCGCCGGGTTCGTCGCTCCAACAATCGCGCTGGTGACCGCCGGTTGCCGCAGCACCCACGCGAGCGCCAGCTGTGACATGCTGATACCTGCTTGACTCGCGAGAGGTTGCAACCGTTGCACGGCATCGAGCACCGGCTGGGTGAGGTACTCGTCCATCATGTCGCGGTACGGTCCGGCAGCGCGCGTCCCGGCCGGCGGATGCGTCGCGTCGGTGTACTTGCCGGTGAGAATGCCCATCGCAAGCGGTGACCAGACAACGTTTCCAAGGCCATATTCGTCACAGACCGGCAGCACGCGCGCTTCGATACGCCGCCACAGCGCACTGTACTGCGGTTGATTGCTGATCGGCACGGCCCATCCGCGCGCGCGACACAACGTTACCGCGGCCACGATCTGATCGGCATTCCATTCCGAAACGCCCCAGTACAACACCTTGCCCGCACGAATCACGTCGTTCATCATCTCGCATGTCTCTTCGAGTGGCGTACTCGTGCTGTAGCGATGGCACTGATAGAGATCGATGTACTCGACACTGAGACGACGCAGCGAGTGATGGACTTGATCGTGAATGTGCTTGCGCGAGAGACCGCGTTCGTTCACGCTATCGCCCATCGGGAAATAGACCTTCGTTGCGAGCACGAGCGCGTCACGATTGAGCTCGCGCACGATCGGGGCAAGCGTTTCCTCAGCGGCCCCCTTCGCGTAGACGTTCGCGGTATCGATGAAATTGACACCTGCTTCCCACGCGGCCAAAATGCAGGCGCGCGAGGTGTCGCGGTCGACGCTGTTGCCAAACGTAAGCCACGATCCGATGCCGATAACCGAAAGCTTTAATCCCGAATGTCCGAGGGCGCGATAGCGCATGGGATTTACTGCGGCACAAAGACGCGCAGCGCCTTCGGAATGTTCTCGAACACCGCAGGGGTGGTGCCGGCAGGCTCACCATCGGCGGTGATGTGGTGCGGACGGCGCGTCGTGACCTCGAAGCGTTGCGACCGCAGCGCGCGCAGACCGGGCCCGTTGAAGGGACGTCCAGTGAGCAGCGCTTGCGCAATGGCGAACGCTTCATAGACGTTTCGAATGTCGACACTATAGAGCTCGAAGTAACCGTCATCGATCGACGCATCCTCAACATTGATAAAGCCACCGAAGTGCCGGTTGTTCGCGACCGTAAGTTGAATTGTCCGCATCCGCAAGTGCCGACCGTCGAAGCCAACCTCGGCTCGAATCGGCCGCGCGTAGCGGAGCGCCTCAAACGCGGTGGCAATCACTGCTAAGAAACCGAAGCGCTGCTTGAGTTCGGGCGTCTGCAAGCGCGTGATGCGGCTCGAGACACCGATGCTCGCCTCGTTGACGTAGTAGCGGCCGTTGACGCGCGCTGCGTCGATCGCCCGTTCGTGCCGCGCGGCGATGATCTCTACCGCGCCGCGAACGTCGAGCGAGATTCCAAGCGAACGCGCAAGATCGTTGAACGTACCGAGCGGGACGATACCGAGCGGGAGATTGCGCGTAATTGCGGCCTCGATGGCACTGAGCAGCGTGCCGTCACCGCCGGCGCACACGATACAGTCGGCATCGGCAACGACGTCGCTCGGCCACGCGGTTTCGACGAATTCGATCCCGGCCGCTCGCAGTGCTTCGCGTGTCGCATCGGCTTGCGTGCGCGCGCGCCCCGACTTCAGGTTGATCACCAGCTGCGCGACCATCTGCACTAGCCGATCAAATGCGCGTTGATCTGCGCAACCGCCGGCGCTTCGCTGGAAACCTCAATCACCTCAACGCCCGCAGCCGCCAGGTCCTCGGCGCCGTGACCCTCGACAAAGATCGACGGCTCACGCATCGCAAACACGACGCGGGGAATGCCGGCGTCGATGATACGCGCCGCGCACGCCGGCAGGCCGGAGACGCGCGTACTGCACGGCTCAAGCGAGCTATACAGCGTGCTGCTGCGCAGATCCGCACCGGCTTCGACCGCCTTGTCGATCGCGACTTGCTCGGCGTGCGATTGCGGGCCGCGCTCGCGACTATAGCCATCGGCGATCATCACGCCGTCCTCGGCTGCAATGATCGCGCCAACCGAATACGCGCTGCTCGACGGTAGCGCGATACGTGAGAGCGCGATCGCGTCGCGCAGCAGTCGTAGATCGCGCGGCTCTTCGTTCACGGTAGCGGATGCTCGTATTCGAGCACGGCCATTCCGCCGAGCGCGCGCACACCGCGCAGCACCAAGCGATGCTTGGCATCATTGAGGAACGAGGCGGCATTGACCAGTCGCGGCGCCTGCGCATCGCCGACGAAGAAGGGCGCGATGGCCACGCGCAACCGGTCGAACGTCCCCGCCGCCAAAAACGCGGTGAGGATGTGCGTGCCCCCTTCGACAAACAACGAGTGCAGGCCGCAATCGGCGAGCGCGGCGATGATCGCCGCGGGATCGAAGCGATCGATGACGACGACTTCGGCGCGATCGCCGATCCGCGCACGCACACGCTGCGCCCCTTCACTGCCGGTCAGCACGATGGTACGTGCGCTGCCGTCGAAAAAACGCAACGCAGGATCGAGATCGCCGGAACTCGTCACGGTGACGCGCGCGGCGTTGGGCGAGCGCAGCGACGGATCGTCGCGGCGCACGGTTTCCGCCCCGACCAGCAACGCGTCGCATTGCTCGCGCGCAAGGCGCATGTCGGCCAGATCTTCCGGGCTCGAGAGCACGAGCCGTTGATCGGAACGATCGTCGATGTAGCCGTCGAGCGAGACGGCCACCGAAACGTAAACGCGCACCTTCGGCCGTTCGATGAGCGTACGTAGGCGCGCCTGCGTTTCGTCGATGAGCGTCGCGGGATGCGGGGTATCGCCCCTCGTGCCGAAGATGGCGCGGTGGAGGCGCACCGGGGGCGCCACGCGTTCGAGCTGTTCCAGGTGATGCCGCAGGTCGTGGTCATCCCAACCGCGCTGCACCTCGCGCAAGGCCGCCCGCGCATCGGCCACGCGCCGGCGTATGAGCAGCTCGGTGCGCACCGGATAGACGAACCATGTCGCAACCACCCCGCAAAGCGCTCCGACCACGATGCCCAGCACGCGTATCGCAAAGAGCGTCCCCACCCCGGCGCCTTGCGAGCCTTGCAGAAGCGCAAAGATCAGCGTCGCGCAGGCGGCCCAATACGCGTAGTTGATGGGCCGCAGCCACATTCCGATAAAGAGGACGATGAAGATAAGGGTCGCGTCGATGACACCGCTCGTTGGAACGAAACGCGAAACCACCGCCGCAACCAGCGTGCCGCCGATCGCGCCGGCCACGCGCAGCAAGCCCTTATAGATGGCGTCACCGCGGCCAACGGTGCCGCTGCACACGATGAACGCAGTGAGCACGACCCACGACCAGTGCTGCGGAAACGCGAGCATGCCGATCGCGAACGCCAGCACGAGTGCGACGAGCATTTGCAGCGCCATGCGCGTGTGAATGGTCATGCGGCCAGCCTCTGCACGACAAAGGTGCACGCGTAGGCAACAGCACCGGCCACAATGACCAGCAATGCGCCGAGCCCCGGCGACCCCGCGACGTGCAGCGGGACGACGAGCATCGTGAGCAACGGCAGCGCAATCGTCCGGCCGATCGCCGATCCGCGCTCGCCGTAGTTACGCAGCCAAATCGAGAGCGTCACGCCGCCGCAAAATAACAGTGCGCCCAGCACGGGCAGCGTTCGAAACGCTAACCCGACGAGCGCGGCACCGAGTGCAATGAGCGGCAAGGATGCAAATTTCGCTAGCGATGCGCGCAGATCGAGTTTTTCCGGACGTCGCGCAAGCCCGACGGCGAGCGCCGCGGCGAGAATCGCGGGCGATGCGTTCACGCCGGCGCGCATGCAGATTGCGTACATCGCGCCGAAGCTCGCGAGCACGCCCGCGATGCCCATCAGCGCGCCTTTCACGCGAAGGCGGGCTCCAATCGCGGATGGCGCGCGATCGCGAGCACGATCGTACTGGCAATGAGGCACAGCACGCCGCTGGTAATAAAAGCTTGATCGTAGGTTCCCATCAGCGTGCGCGCCCACCCGGCACCCAATGCAACCGCGCCGGCACCGAGTTGGTGCGATGCGGCGATCCAACCGAAAACCACCGGCGCGCGTTCACGTCCGAATGCAGCCGTCGTCAACCGCAACGTCGGCGGCACCGTCGCGATCCAATCGAGCCCGTAGAAAACGGCGAATGCCGGCAACCCGATGGCCCCGATACCAAAGGCGTACGGTAAGAAGATGAGCGAGAGGCCGCGCAAGCCGTAGTACCAGAAGAGCAGCCAGCGCGGATCGAAGCGATCCGAGAGCCAACCCGACGCCGTGGTGCCGAGCAGATCGAAGACTCCCATGGCCGCGAGCAGTCCTGCGGCGCGGGTTTCCGGAATTCCGTGATCGCCGCACGCCGGAACCAAGTGCGTGCCGATCAATCCGTTCGTGCTTGCCCCGCAGATGAAGAACGAACCGGCGAGCAGCCAGAACGTTCGCGTGCGCGACGCACTGCGCAGCACGGTGAACGCTTCGGCGAGCGGATTGCGCTTATGCACCGGAGCCGGCTCGATCGTATCACCGCCCCACGGGGGGATGCCTACGTCGACCGGCCGTTCGCGTAGGAAGAACCACGCAAACGGAATGAGCGCCAGAGCAATCACCGCCAGCACGATGGCGGAGTTGCGCCAGCCGCCATGATCGATCAGCACACCGAACATCGGTAAGAAGACAAGCTGGCCGGTTGCGTTGCCCGCGCTGAACACGCCGATCACGAGGCCGCGCTGCGTGACGAACCAGCGATTCGCCATCGTCGCGCCCATCGCAAGCGCGAGCGCGCCGACGCCGATGCCCGCCGCGGCCGCCCACAGCAGCAGCTGCCACGCCGCATCGATTCGGGTAAGCGCAAACATCGCCGCAGCGAGCAACGAGATGGCTACAACCGCGGTCTTGCGCACGCCGTAGCGTTCCATCGCAGCCGCCGCAAACGGTCCGGTGAGACCGTAGAGCGCGATTTGCAGTGCGAGCGCATTCGAAATGATGCCGTCGCTCCAGCCGAATTCATTTTCGAACGGGCGCACGTACATCGTGGGCACGGAACGAACCCCGGCCGCCGCGACCAAGAGAATAAAGGTCACCGCCGCTATGAGTAACGGGTAGTACCGCTTTACCGAGGCCATTGCCATCCTATGAAAACTTGACGCGAGTAATCCTACTGCTGTATAACCAGATTCTTATGAAATAGCTGCACGAGCCCTTCACCGCGCGCCCTTCCCCTCTGCGCCTTGGAGCTTCCATGACATCGGCTATTTCTTCACAGCGTGACACCCGCTGGACATCCCTCTATGTGCTCTGCATCGGCATGTTGATGATCGTGCTCGACATTACCGTCGCGAACGTCGCTCTGCCGTCGATTCAGCGTGACCTGGGCTTCTCGCAATCCGAACTCGCCTGGGTGATCAACGCGTATCTCATCGGGTTCGCCGGCCTGCTGCTGCTCTCGGGCCGCTTAGGCGATCTGTTCGGCGGCAAACGCATTTTCGTCATTGGGCTCGGCCTGTTCACGGCATCGTCGCTGCTCTGCGGGATTGCGTGGAGCGCGCCTGTCCTCGTCGCCGCCCGCTTTGCGCAAGGCGTCGGCGGTGCGATGGCCTCAGCGGTGATTCTGGCGATGATCGTGACTGCGTTCCCCGAACCGGGCGAACGCACGCGCGCAATCGGCGTGTTCAGCTTCACCGCATCGGCCGGCGGTTCGGTCGGATTGTTGCTGGGCGGCGCGATCACGCAAACGTTCGGTTGGCACTGGGCGTTTTTGGTAAACGTGCCGATTGGGATCATCACGATCGTACTTGGGCAACGTGTCATCGTCGCTCCGCCGGGCATCGGTTGGCGAAACGGCGCCGATGTGATCGGCGCGGTGACGATCACCGCCTCGCTGATGCTCGGCGTCTACGCCGTCGTCCAAGTGCCGATCGTTGGAATCGCATCGCCGCCGGTGCTTATCTGCGGCGCGCTCTCGCTCGTGCTCCTCGCTGCTTTTCTCGCGCGACAGCTATCGGCGACCAAGCCACTCGTTCCGCTGCGGCTGTTCTGCTCGCGCAACGTAGCCGGCGCAAACGTGTTGCAGATGCTGCTCAGCGCCGGGCTATTCGGGTTCTTCTTTCTCGATGCACTGCTCTTGCGGCGCACGCTGAACTACAGCGCCTTCGAGACGGGCGTCGCCTTTCTTCCACTCACGATCACGAGCGGTGCGCTCTCGCTCGGATGGGCGGAGCGTTTGGTCACGACATTTGGCGCTCGTCGCGTCCTCATCGGCGGAAGTGCTCTCGCGTTTTTCGGGCTGCTTGCGCTCACGCTCGCGCCGTCCGACGCAAACTACCTTGCGTCCACATTCCCGGCGATGGTGCTTATCGGAGTCGGCATGGGCACCGCGTTCCCGCCGTTGATGCTCTTCGCGATGTCCGGCACCACGGAAGCCGATGCCGGCGTTGCATCCGGCGTGCTCGCAACCTCGTCCGAGGGCGGCGCCGCGGTTGGACTCGCCGTTCTCGCAACGATCGCTTCGATCGGCGGCTTTCGTGCGGCGTTTGCCGCGGCCACCGCGTGCATCGCCCTGGCGATTCTGGTTGCGGCCGGCGTGCTCGAACGCGACGACCTCTCAGGTGTGGTAGATGACAAACGCAGTAATGAGCCCGAGAGCGCATAGCACGATAACGGCGATAGCGGCCGCCCGAACCGAGAGCGTCACCTCTCGCCCTTGTGCGAGCGCTCGCGCGACGACGGCGTAGCGATAGCCCCCGAAGAGCGCGAACGCGATGCCCACGCCGATCATCAGCACCCCGAGCGGCGCCGACACGTTTGCGGTGGCCTCGTGCATGCCGGTGGTCGCCGCGAGTTCGCGCACGAAAAGCCCGAAGCGCGCAACGACGAAGCCGAAGCCGATGCAGGCAAGCGCAGTTCGAAGGTACGCAAGAAACGTACGCTCGTTGGCAAGTTGGTCCGTTACGTTCGCCACTAGATCGGCAGCGGCTTCGGTTTCGAGACATCTCCTGGTAGCGTTTGAATGTAGGCGTTGAACGCGCGCGCGTCGGTCGCCCATTCCGCATTCATCCGTCGTTCCGAATCCAGCACCGCCGGCGTGATCAACCCGGCGCCGGCCACGCTCATCAAATCCTCGCGCAGCTTACCCGAGCGTTGAACGAAGTCTTCAAAGCCCTGATAGTTTGCGGTGAGTTGATCTTGCATGTTTTGGAGTGCTTGCAGTCCCACCGTATCGTTCTTCTTCGTGAGCGCGGCACGCACGTCGTCGAGGCTATTGAGCGCCACGTCGAGTTGCGAGAGCTTGGCGAAGACGCGGTTCGAGAACTCGTACGAAGCGACCAGTTCCGCTTGCGTGAAATGCGTTGCTGGATCGGCTTTGACCACGAAGGTTCCGCTGAACGTCTTTCCGTCGACGGTCATGCGATACCCATAGGTTCCCGGAGGCACCGACGCGCCCGCGTCGGGACCCTTGAAGAACTTGCCGGCGCCGTTCCATTTCACCGGCCCGTCGACGGCATAACCCCAGGTAAATGATTGCAGGCCCGCGCCGTTAGGAATCACCGGCTTCGGCTTGCTACTGGCTGACGGCGGCGCGAACGGCGATGGTTCGCGATTACCTTGCAGCGTTCGAATCACGCGTCCGTGGTCGAGAATCTGCAGGACCGGTGCTTTCGCACCCGGCGTCGGCTGATAGTACCAGAAGATCGCGCCGTAGTCCGGGTTTCTCGCACCGTAGTCGGTATAGATCCCCTCGTCGTTGCCGTGGAGATTATATTGATACGACACGCGCGGGCCGATGACAAACGGCTGTGCGGGCGCGGAACACGCCTCCATCTGCAGCGGGCGCAAGTCGTCCATCACATAGAGTGCGCGGCCGTGGGTTGCGACGACCATGTCATCCCAGGTCGACTGGTAGCGAATGTCGCGAACTGCGGCCGTCGGCAGATTGTTCTTGAAGTCGTGCCACGATGTACCGGCGTCGCACGAGATGAACATGCCGGTCTCGGTTCCGGCGTAGACGATATTCGCGTTGTGAAGATCCTGACGAACCGAACGCGCGTACCAGGTGCCCGACGGCAGATTCTTTCCGATGTTGCTCCAGGTCTTTCCAAAGTCGTGCGTCACCAGCACGTACGGCGTGTAGTCGCCCATCAGATGGCGATCGATGCTCACGAACGCGGTGCCGTCGGCGGTCGTCGAGGGCGCGACGGTCTCCGCCTCGCCATGATCCGGTACGCCAGGCGGCGTGACGTTCTTCCAGTGCAATCCGCCATCGAGCGTGTATTGCACTTGCCCGTCGTCGGTGCCGGCCCAGATCTCGCCTTTGCGCAGGCTCGAGCCTTCGATATCCAGGATCGTGTTGTAATTCTCAGCGCTCGAGACGTCGTGGGTAATCGGTCCACCGGGCGGCGCCTGATGCGCCTTCTCATTGAGCGTCAGGTCCGGACTGATGACGCTCCAATGACGTCCTCGATCCTTCGTTTGAAAGATCACGTTGCCGCCGAGCCAGGCGACATGCCCATCCCACGGCGCGAACGCAATCGGCGAGTCCCAATTGAAACGATATTTCGCCGTGCGCAGATCGAACTGTTCGCCGGTCAATGGGATGTATGGCAGCGCCAGGTATTCGTCGTTATTCGTCTTGTCATAGACGATCACAAATCCGCCTTGCGCATCGGACCAAAAGATATTCGGATCGAGCGGATCGGGAACGGCCCATTCGCCGTCGCCGCCGTTGACGTTGATCCAGTCCTTGTTTTGAATTCCCGACGGATCGAGCGAATTGCTCGGCCCGCACCACGCGTTGTTGTCTTGCCAGCCGCCGCAAATCCAGTACGGGTTGCCGGTTGCACCGACGCCGACGTGATAGACTTGACCGATCGGCAAATTTCGATCGAAGAACCACGACGCGCCGCCGTCGAGCGAACGCCCGACGCCGCCGTCTTCGGCAACGATGATACGCTTGGGATCGTTGGGAGCAATCCACATGCCGTGGAAATCGCCGTGCGGCCCATTGAGCAACGGCCGGAATGTTTTGCCACCGTCACGCGACGACACGAGCACGACGGAAATCCCGAAGAGGTGATCGGGATTACTCGGATCGACCGCGAGATGCGAGAAGTAGAACGGCCGCTGGTTCACCAACGACTCGCTGCTCACCAGCGTCCAATTGGCGCCCGCGTCATCGGAGCGCCAGAGCACGCCCTTCGACGCTTCGATCGTTGCGTAGACGCGCTTGGGATTGCTTGGCGCCACCGCGAGACCAATGCGTCCGATCGTGCCGTCGGGCAGACCGTGCCCCGTGAGTTGCTTCCAGGTCTTCCCGCCGTCGGTTGATTTGTAGAGCCCATCGTCGGGACCGCCGCTTTCCGTCGTCCACGGTCGACGCTGGAAATGCCACATGCCCGCATAGACGATGTTTGGATTACTTGGATCCATGGCGAGATCCGACGCGCCGCTTTGATTGCCCACGTACAACGTCTTCGTCCACGTCTTGCCGCCGTCGTCGGTAACGTAGACGCCGCGATCTTCACTCGGTGCGAACGTATCGCCGAGCGCGGCGACCAGCACGTGATTGGGATTCTTTGGATCCACGAGCAAACGCGTGATCGTTCGCGTCTTCTCGAGTCCCATCGCGGTCCAATCCTTGCCGCCGTTTGTCGACTTGTACACGCCGGCGCCGGGAATGACGTCATTACGCGGATTGCCTTCACCGGTTGCGACCCACACGGTCTCGTCATTGGTCGGATCGATCACCACGTCGCCGATCGACGCGACCGGCTCTTTTCCGAAGACGTCGTTCCACGTCTCGCCGCCGTCGGTGCTCTTCCACACCCCGCCGCCCGCCGCAGCGACGTAGTAGAGGTTCGGGTTCTTGGCCGAGCCGGCGACGTTGGCGGCACGGCCGCCCGGGAGCGCCGGGCCGATCTCACGCCACTGCATACTTTGGTAGATGGGTTTGGCGGTCGGAACCGGGGAGGGCGTCGCCGACGGGGACGCCGAGGGCGCGGCGGCAGCAAGCAGCGCCGCGAGCAGAATCGCAATCATGGGAGTCAGAGTACGCGGTGCGACATCAAAAAGTCTTTAGATAGGCGAAAACGGGGACGCAAGCCAACGCTAGTTCTTGATCGTCACGTCCAGAACGTTCGGCTTGGTCCAGTGCAGCGAACACACGCTGTCGATGTTGAGCTTGACGCGTGATTCCCACGCCTCACCCTTGGCGGCAGGCCACATCGCGACCTCGCAATACGCCTTTGCGCGCCCTACTCCACTGGGCAGTACTGTCCAGCTGCCCGACCCAGAGCAGATGTTCTGCCCCTGGCCATTTATATAGCACGGGCCTGAGAGCAGACGGACGGCGGGTGCGACCTGCGGATTCGTACCGTGTACGACGAGATAGCCGTAGGTGAGAGCGGCAAAAAGAAGATGCATGTAATTATTGAGCCTCATCGTCTCGAGAAGGGGGAGAGAAATTCGTCTTTAGCGTCAACCAGTCTCTCCCGGCTACAGTAGTAGCGGGGCCACATGCGATTCGTGGATCGCAATTGAGCTTCGCATTATTCTTTGCTTGGAAAACTCTGTCTCGACAGGAGATATGAGGTTGTTGTCCGGTATCCAACATCGAACTCTCGCATGTACCACGCGTATGACTGCCGCACAATGACGAAATAGAAGACTGCGGATAGCGCGCCAACGAGGGCAAGAAGATACCCAGCGAAGATCAACGTACGGTATCGCTGCTCAGCGTCTCCGAAATGGTGGAGGCGGAACTACCGATTTTGCGTCGTCGAGCTAATCGAGTAGTTATGCTTCGATCCGGTGATATCCACAAGCATCAACGTCAAGTCCTTGGCTGGATACGCGATGTGACCGTCGGTTTGAATGTCGCGTACGGTCGCGCCACCGCAGTGGGCACTGTATGTCATCTGCGCGCGATACCGGATCTGCGGTCCGAAGAAACCTTGGCTGTAGTTCACGTTCGAAATCCAGTTTGTTCCGGGCGCGACGTATCGAGGGCGGTTGTGTCCCTCGCCTGCGATATGCCATCCGGCCTGCGTATGGTACGACCAGTAAATGGTGACCCAAGCGCACACGTCAGTGCGATTGAAAATATTGAAACTAACGCTCTTGGCGTCGCTTCCCGACGCTGCGGTCACGCTGGCGGCCAGGGTGAAGAGCAGGGCTGCCGAGAGCCGGGCAGCACGAAGCATGTTGTCCATCAAGGGCAGGTTCGAACGAATCCGCCGCTGTCCTCGGAGTTGACAAGTGCCGGCGCAAGGAGTACAGTCATCGCACGATATTAGTCATGTGACTAAAACGAGTGACTAAAGTCCCATTGAGGGAGGGGTTCATATGGCAGTTCAAGCACCGGCGGCGGTCCGCCAACCCGACCCGGAGAAGCTCAACGCGTTTGTTGGGAAAATGCTCGGGGATCTCGGCGCGATAGCAAATGCGGCGTTGGTGATCATCGGTGATAAGCTCGGGCTCTATCGTGCGCTGCAACAGGGAGAGGCGTTGACCTCGGCCGAGCTTGCCGCGCGCACAAAGACGTCGGAACGCTATGTCCGCGAGTGGCTCGCCGCGCAAGCCGCCAGCGGTTATGTAGACTACGACGCAGCAACGCAACGATTTTCCATGCCGGCCGAGCAGGGGTTCATGCTCGCCGCCGAAGACAGCCCTCTCAACGTGACCGGACTCTTCGAAATGCTGCAATCCATGATCGTTGACGAGCCTGCGATCACCGAGCGTTTCCGCTCGGGCAAAGGCTTCGGTTGGCACGAGCACGACGATCGGCTCTTCGAAGGATGCGAACGCTTTTTCCGGCCGGGTTACAACGCCAATCTGGTGAGTGCGTGGATTCCCGCGCTTGATGGCGTCGAGCAAAAGCTCCGGACGGGCGCGAAGGTTGCCGATATCGGTTGCGGCCTCGGCTCGTCGACGATCATCATGGCGCTCGCGTATCCGAAGTCGACCTTCCACGGGTTCGATTACCATGCAAAGTCGATCGACCTCGCCCGTGAACGCGCGCAAAGCGCAGGCGTTTCGGATCGCATCGTCTTCCAGGCCGCGTCGGCAAAAGCGATTCCGCCCGGCAAGTACGATCTGGTCACCTATTTCGATTGCCTGCACGACATGGGCGATCCGGTCGGTGCAGCCAAGGCCGTTCGCAACGTGCTCGCCGACGACGGAACTTGGATGCTCGTAGAACCGTTCGCCAACGATCGGCTCGAAGAGAATCTCAATCCCGTCGGTCGAATCTATTACGCCGCCTCGACGATGCTCTGTACACCGTCGTCGCTATCGCAAGACGTCGGCTTGGCGCTGGGCGCACAAGCAGGAGAGGCGCGCATTGCTAGCATCGTCAAGGAAGCGGGATTCACGCGATTCCGGCGCGCAACAGAGACGCACTTCAATATCATCTACGAGGTACGACCCTGAACCGAGAGCGACTCAGTGCGAGTCCTTCGCGTCAGCAAACCGAGCAGGCGTTCCTCGATGCCGCGGAACGCCTGCTCGTGCGCGAAGGGTATGCGACGATCACTACGCGCAAACTCGCTGCGGAGGCCGGCGCAAATCACGGCTTGGTGCATTACTACTTCGGCTCGATGGAGGAACTTCTGATGCAAGTCCTCGATCGGTTCACGGATCGCATTCTCACGCGCCAGCGCGCGATGTATGCGGATCCCGATCTGCCATTCATCGAGAAATGGCGCAAAGCGATGCACTATATCGATGTCGATCTCGACTCGGGATATCCAAAGATTTGGTACGAGCTTCAGGCGTTAGCCTGGAACAAACCGGAATTTCGCGACCGGCTCCTGCACATACACGAGCAATGGGACGCGGTACTCACTGAGGCGATTACGGCAGCGATGCGCGAGTACGGCCTCGACCGCCGCCGTTATCCGCCCGCAGCCATCGCCGTGCTTGTGCGAACCTTCAACGAGGGCTTGTTGCTCGAGCGTCTCAACGGCTACGACAATGGACACCGCGCGCTTCTGAAGATGATCGACAGTATGCTGCAGCGATGGGAACGAGACGGGGCAGGATGAGAGCCTCCGAGCCCGCCGCCGCGGGCTTCGCGGTGCGCGACGGGGTCCGGATCGCGTACGAAGTGCACGGCAGCGGCGAACGCACGCTGCTGTTCATGCCGGCGTGGTCGATCATCCATTCGCGCATGTGGAAGGCCCAAGTGCCGTATTTCGCGCGACACGCCCGCGTGGTGACATTCGACGGCCGCGGAAACGGCCGTTCCGATAAAGCTGCGGCGCTCGACTATTCCGACGATGCCTTTGCGGCGGATGCGCTTGCGGTCCTTGACGCGACCAACACCGCACGCGCGACGATCGTAACGCTCTCAGCCGGCGCGCGCTGGGCTTTGCTCGTCGCGGCGCGGCACCCGGAGCGCCTCGAGCGGCTGATTTGCATCGGACCCGCCGTGCCGCTTGGTCTCGAGAACCATCCGCGCCACGAGGCGATCGGGCGATTTGACGAACGGCTCGACGCGCATAAGGGCTGGTGGAAGTACAACCGGCACTACTGGCGCGAGCACTATCGCGACTTTGTCGAATTCTTCTTTGCGCAAGCGTTGCCGGAGGCGCACTCGACCAAACAATTCGAGGACTGCGTCGGCTGGGCGCTCGAGACGACGCCCGAGACACTCGCCGCCACCGCCGTTTCACCGCGCCTTAGCGAAGCCGAGGCGCAGCAGCTTGCCCAATCGGTGCGCTGCCCCGTACTGGTGCTTCATGGCGACATCGACCGCATTGCGCCGCCAAGTTCCGGGCGCGCGCTCGCGCAGCTCACGCACGGCGAATTCGTCTCGCTCGAAAGCGCCGGCCACTTGCCGCAAGCGCGGTATCCCCGTGCGCGTCAATCTCGCGATCCGCGATGCCCTCGGCGATCGTCCGAAACGGCCACGCGCGCGACGGCGCAAGCATGCGCTCTTTATTTCGTCGCCGATCGGACTCGGGCACGCGCAGCGTGACGCCGCGATCGCTGCCGAACTGCGCGCGCTCGTGCCGGATATCGCGATCGACTGGCTCGCGCAGCATCCCGTGACCAGCGTGTTGCAGGCACGCGGCGAACGCGTCCATCCCGCAAGTGCGGCGCTTGCGAACGAGTCGGCTCACATCGAAAGTGAATGCGGCGAGCACGATCTGCATGCATTCCAAACGATCCGGCGGATGGACGAGATCTTGGTTAATAATTTCATGGTGCTGCACGACGTGATTAGCGAGGAGCACTACGATCTCGTCGTCGGTGACGAGGCGTGGGATGTGGATCACTATCTGCACGAACATCCGCGCGAGAAGCAGACGGCGTTCGTATGGATGACGGATTTTGTCGGATGGATTCCCATGCCGGACGGTGGCGAGTACGAAGCGAGAATTACTTCGGACTACAATGCCGAGATGATCAAACATATCGAGCACCATCCGAATGTGCGGGACCGCGCGATCTTCGTCGGCGATCCTGACGACATCGTGCCGGAACGATTCGGCGCCGATCTCCCGCTGATTCGCGAATGGACGGAAGCGCACTATGACTTTGCGGGCTACGTTACCGGCTTTGTGCCGCCCACCGACGACGAGCGCATGGCGCTGCGTCATGCGTTTGGCTACCGCCCCGACGAGCTGATCTGTATCGTGAGCGTCGGCGGCTCCGGTGTGGGCATGCCGTTGCTGCGCGCCACGACCAACGCCTATCCTGAACTCAAACGCCGCTTTCCGAACTTGCGTATGATCGTCGTCGCCGGTCCGCGTATCGATCCGGCCTCACTGCCGGTGCACGCGGACCTAGAGGTGCATGCGTTCGTTCCTGAACTCTATCGGCGCTTAGCCGCTTGCGATATCGCGCTCGTGCAGGGCGGCCTCACGACGACCATGGAGCTGACGGCATCGCGCCGGCCGTTCATCTACTTTCCATTGCAGCACCACTTTGAACAGAATTTCCACGTGCGCCATCGTCTCGAACGCTACAATGCCGGCCGCCACATGCTCTTTGCGGACGCAACCCCGGAGACGATCGCCAGGGCGATTGAAGAAGAGTTACGTCGCCCGCTTGCCTATCGCGCCGTTGAATCAACCGGCGCTTCGACCGCCGCACGACTCATTGCCGATGTGCTGTCGTAGCTTGAATCTTGGAACCTTGGAACCTTGGGGCTCAATTTGCAAAAACTGCGCCTTATGGTCCCGGATTACAAAAACTGCCAAGTCCACGTCGCGGGTTTCAAAAACTGCGTTTCGTCACGGAAGGGTCGATACCCGCCACTCGAATTCAGGGCCGTGATCGTGCAGGGCCTCACCGGTGTCAGGCAGGCGGGTCAATGCGTGCCAGCGTCAGAGGGGCGAGGGTCCCTCCCAATGACTTCCGTCCTCGAAGTCGACCGCATGCGCGTAGCACTTTGTGATTGTTCCTAGCCGTTTTGCGAGCGTGACGTCATCTAGCAGCATTGGCGTTGTTCGATGTACCCAATTCCCTTGTACAAATGGGCCTTGGACCGCATACTCGGCATCGCTTCCATCTCTCGCCTTTGGATGCAGACCAGCCGTCTCAACGATCACGTGCACTTCTTGTGCAGCACGGCGGTCGTCATTCCGAATGTTAACATCGAGAGCAGCTTCCCCCGCGTGCACCTCACGAATTTTACATTGGCTAATTTCGACAGGTGCCATCGCGCAACCCGAGAGGCAGAGGACCACTGCAACACCAAGCATTACAAGCTGTCTTGCAGGGTGCGACAAGCGTTCTGAATGATATTGCAATCGATCGTCCGTCTCGTGCATGATCACGTACACAGTGCGAGCCGTTTTAAAGTCAAGGTTCCGAACCGTCGGAGAAAGCGCGTCCCGCGGATGCTGATCTCGCAGAGCAATCGGCGGCGCTGATCGACGCGATTGAGCACGCACTCAAGGCAAAGAGCATTGGCCTTGCAAGCGTATCGCAATTGAACAGAACCTTGGTGCCCAGGAAGGGACTCGAACCCCCACGATGTTGCCACCGCCGGCACCTGAAGCCGGTGCGTCTACCAATTCCGCCACCTGGGCATATTTTTGCCGCGCCTTCGGCGCGGATCGCGCATCCTGTGCTCAAAAACAGCAGCCGCCTCCAGCGGCTGCACAGCCGCATCCTTCGGCTACATATTGCCGCACTTTGCGGCCGAGGTTCGTTCGTGAAACCGGGGGATTGTCCTCGGGGTTAGCGATGGAGCATATGCCCCAAGTTAGATTTTTATCGGATGCCAAGGCGGCTGAGACCGACGTGCTTGACCCCTATTCAGAAGCCGTAACCACCGCTGCGGAGCGGGTCAGTCCATCAGTCGTCGCGATCGAAGTCCACGCCGGACGCCATGGCGGCAACGGCTCGGGTTTCGTCTTCACCCCCGACGGCTTTGTCCTTACCAACAGCCATGTCGTTCACGACGCGGATCGAATCTCGGTCGCCCTGCTCGACGGGCGAGAGATTCCCGCGACGCTGGTCGGCGAAGATCCCCACACCGATCTCGCCGTCCTGCGCGTCGATGCCACGGAACTGGCGCCGGCCGCGCTCGGCGACTCGGGCCGGCTGCGCCCGGGACAACTCGTCGTCGCGGTCGGCAATCCGTTCGGTCTCGCCTATACGGTGACGGCCGGCGTCGTGAGCGCACTCGGTCGCTCGCTGCGTTCGCAGTCAGGCCGGCTCATGGATAACATCATTCAAACCGACGCCGCGCTCAATCCCGGCAACTCGGGTGGTCCACTCGTAACGTCGAGGGGCGCGGTGATCGGCGTGAACACCGCCGTACTTCCCGGCCAAGGATTGTGCTTTGCGATTGCCATCAACACCGCAAAGCACATCGCTGGACTCTTGATTCGCGACGGCAAAGTTCGGCGCGGTTATTTCGGCATCGCCGGACAAGATGTCACGCTCGCGGCATCCGCCGCGCGTCGGTTTGTCCTCAGCGATCCACGCGGCGTGCTGGTCGATTCCGTCGAACCGGGTAGCCCCGCTGACACCAGTCGCTTGCACGCGGGCGACGTGCTGCTCGCAATTGAAGGCGAGCGCGTGTTTGGCGTCGATGATTTACACAAGCGTCTCACCTCGATCGATCTGAGCCGCCCGTACAAGCTCGATATTTTGCGCAAAGGCGAGCGCCTCGCGCCGATCATTCTGCCTGTAGAATCACCGTAATAGAATCGCTTCAATGATCCGTAAGCTCGTTCCGATCCTCGGCATCACCTTCGTCGACATCATCGGCTTCAGCATGCTGCTGCCGGTGTTGCCGTATTTCGTGACGCATTTCGGGATGAGCGGACTCGTCGTCGGACTTTTGCTCTCGACGTTTTCGTTTTGCCAATTGGTTTCCGGCCCGATCTGGGGCAACGTTTCGGATCGCATCGGGCGCAAACGCGTCCTCATCATCAGTCAGATCGGCGCGACGATCGGGTGGTGCATGCTCGCGTTCGCGCCGAGTATCGCGTGGGTTTTCATCGCGCGCATCGTCGAAGGGATCTCGGGCGGCAACATCGGCGTGACCCAAGCCTATGTCGCGGACTTGGTCGAAGGAAAGGACCGCGCGCGCGCGTTTGGATTTATCAGCGCCACCTTCGCCGCGGCCATGATCTTTGGGCCCGCCGGGGGCGGCCTGCTCTACAGCCGATTCGGCTTTTCCGCTCCGTTCCTCGCCGCGTCAGCGCTGCAGTTCCTCACCCTTGTCCTTACGATCGTTCTGTTGCCTGAGTCACGAACCAAAACCGAAGAGGAACAGGCGCATGTCGGCGTGCGCGAGATTGCGTCGACTTTTACCAATCCGCGCTTTTCGCCGCTGCTCGTTCAGAAGCTCGCGCTCTCGCTTTGCCTGTACGGTTGGTACTCCGTTATCGCGCTATATCTCGCCGGGCAGCTGCACTTCGGTCTCGTTGCGACGACGTATTACTTTTCGGCCTTCGCCGTCGTCAACGTGCTGATCAACGGCATTGGCGTCGGCAAAGCGTCGAGTCTCTTCGGCGACCGCATAATGTCCACGCTGGGCCTCGCCCTGCTCGTCGTCGGCATGGCGTGTACGCCCTTCGTGCACAACTCGCTGAGCTTTATCGCCGTCATGGTGCTCTTTGCGACGGGTAGCGCGTACGCCAACAACGGCATCAACGCCATGCTCTCGAACGCCGCCTCGGATCGCGAACAAGGCACCGTGCTCGGCGTCGGTTCATCGCTCGACTCGCTCTCCGGGATCATCGCACCGCCGATCTCGACGGGCCTTCTGGCTTTTTACGGTTCGTCATTTGCCGGCATCGAATCGCTCGTCGCCGGCATCATCGGGCTGATCCTGGGACTGCGTAACAGTCTGGTCACTCCCCCGGTACCACCGGTCATCGTAGAGACATCGCTTGCTGCTGTTGAAGAACTGGAGACAACGTGAAATCGAAGATCACCGGCACCACGCTCCCGGTTCTCGAACTCGGACTCGAGCCGGGCGATAAAATCGTCGCCGAACCCGGCGAGTTCTCATGGATGACCTCGAACGTGCAACTGAACACGACCGCAATGACCGCCGGCACAAAGGGGCTGTTGGGCGTGCTCGGACGCGCGCTTTCGGGCGGCGGACTCTTCATGACCGAGTACAGCACGACCGGCGGTAACGGCTTGATCGCGTTCGCGGCCAAGGTTCCCGGTGAGATCATGCAGGTCGACGTTGCACCCGGACGCGAGTACTTGATTCACCGGCATGGCTTTTTATGCGCGACCGAAGGCGTGCAGCTCACGATAGGCTTTCAGCAGTCGCTGGGCGCCGGCATTTTCGGCGGCAACGGTTTTGTGTTACAAAAGCTCGCCGGGACCGCGACGGCTTGGGTGGAACTCGGCGGAGAAATCGTCACCTACGATCTGCAACCCAACGAAACGATTCAAGTGCATCCGGGCCACATCGGCATGTTCGAATCGACCGTGAACTTCGAGATCACGTTCATGAAGGGCGTCGTCAATGCGATCTTCGGCGGCGACGGACTCTTCATCGCGCGCCTGACCGGGCCCGGTAAAGTCTGGCTGCAAACGCTGACGATGCCGAATCTCGCGCACGCACTGCTGCCGTATTTCGGCAAAGAAGCAACGAACACCGCGCAAACTGCCGTCGGCAGCGGTATCGCCGGCGGCATTGCGGGGTCGCTCCTCAAGGGGATGTTTGACGGCAGCTAATTACGGCGGCTAGCTACTGTTCGCAGAAGAGCATGCCGTTGCGATTGCCGACTTGCCGCGACGGACACGTGCGCATGTCGATTGAGCTCGAGCGATAGCCGTTGCCGGTGCTGCACTCCGCGCTAAACACCGAACCACTCATCGACGCGTTGTCGCAGCTGGCCGTCCAGCTGCCACGCGGAAGATGGTGCCAGCGACCATAGCCCGGATCGGAACCGTAGCTGCCCGCGCTTTCGCAGAACAGTTGACCGTTATTGTTGCCGAATTGACCGCCGGGACACGAATTCAAGTTGATCGACGAATACGTCCACGAACCGCTCGTCGTTTGACAGGCGGCGCTGAACCGGCCGCCGTTGACGCGAGCATGACGGCAGCTTGCCTGCCAACTGCCGCCGGGCCAACTTGGATAGGACTGCGCGTGGGCAGGTTTTGAAAAACCGGAGAGTGCGAGCACTGCAGCGGTGAGAATGGTTAGCGCGATGCGCATGCGAGAACTCCTCTAAGCAGCGGATTTCTTGCGGCGCGTCGTCGTCGGCTTCTTTTCTGGTTTGTCGTTGGAGGCTGCATGGCCGTTGCTGCCGGCGCGCCGCTTCTTGCTTTCCTCGAGCGATTGTGCCAGCACGTCCATGAGATTGACCACCTTCGAGCGTGGCGCCGCGGCCTTCTTGGCCTTGGGAAGTTCTTTCCCCTGAGCGCGCGCTTCAATCATCGCCATCAGCTCGTCGTGGTACTTATTCTTAAATTTTTCCGGCTCAAACGACGTGACGCTCATCGTGTCGATGAGCATACGCGCCATCTTCATCTCGGCGTCGGGAAGTTTCTCTTTGCCCGGAAGCTCAAGCGTCGATTCTCCGACGATTTCGTCGGCCCAGTGCATAAGCTCGAGCACGAGCGCTTCACCGATCGGCTTCACCGCCGCAATATATTCCTTGGTGCGAATCACGACGCGCGCAATCGCGACCTTGTTCGATTCAGTCAGCGCTTCGCGCAGCAACGCGTAGGCATGTTTGCCTTGTTTGCTCGGCTCGAGGTAGTAGGGCTTATCGAAAAACATGGGGTTGATCGTGTCGAGATCGACGAACTCGAGAATATCGACCGATTGCGTCGCTTCCGGATTGACTTTCTTGAAATCTTCGTCGGTCAGTATGACGTACTGGCCCTTTTCGTACTCGTAGCCTTTGACGATCTCGTCCCAAGGAACGGGCTTTCCGTCGACCGAGCAAATCCGCTCGTACTTGATGCGCCCCTCGTCCTTGGCATGCAGCATGTTGAACGAGAGCTCGTCGGTGCGAACGGCCGTGAAGAGTTTTACCGGGATGGTGACCAACCCGAAGTTGATTGCGCCGGACCAAATTGCGTGAGCCATAGCCGAACTAGTGTACCCGAGATGCACAAGTGCCGTACATTCCCCACAAGATATAGTGGTTAGCGGGCGCTGGGCGGCACTATCTGTCTAGACCCACGCTTTCTGTGCCTTGGCAATGGCCGGTTCCAATCGCTGCTTTTTCCACGCCTTGCCGGCCCACAGGTCGCCGTCGCGCTCGAGTCGCTTCGGCGTCGTCTTGATATTGAAGGCCGCAAAGACCTCGGCCGGGACGCCCGCTCGCTTGCGAGCGAAGGCTTCGACCTCGTCCCACGCAAGCGGGGTCGAGACCGGAGCACCGTCGCGCGCGCGCACCGAAAACGCGCTGACGATCGTCTTCCCGCGGCCGACTTGCAAGAAATCGAAGTACACCGCGCTCTGATCGCGTTTGGCCAGCGATCGCTCGAGCGAAATGCGCGCGCTGTCCTCGTGCGCGAGCCGATGCGCGACGATCTCTGCAAACATCTTAGCCGCGTCGTAGGTGTAGCCCTCAGCCAGCGGCACGACGACGTGCAGCCCCATGCCGCCCGACGTCTTCACCAACGTCGTCAAACCGACCGACGCAAGCAGATCGCGCACCTCGAGAGCAACCGCTGCCAGCGTCTTGATCGTGCATCGCTCGCCCGGGTCGAGATCGAAGAAGATATAATCCGGTTCTTCAATCGTCTCGACGCGCGAGGTCCACACGTGCAATACGATCGATGCAAGGTTGGCAACGAACGTCAGCGTGGCTTCGTCGTTGCACAGCATGTACGTGGTCTTCGCGCGCGTGCCGCCGGGACTGCTCAGCGACGTGCGCGCAACCCAATCGGGCAAGCCTTTGGGCAGATGCTTTTCGAAAAACGACGGGCCGTCGATGCCGTCGGGATAACGCTGCAGCGTGAGCGGACAATCGCGTAGGTGCGGTAACAACCACGTCGCCACGCCCCGATAGTAAGCGATCAAATCGCCTTTGGTGTACCCGTCGCGGGGGAACAGCACCTTGTCGAGATTGGAAAGCGACAGCTCGCGTTTCCCGACCGTTACCGGCGTACGTACGGTTGCCACTACTCGCGCACCACGTCTTTCGCTTTCTTATCGATGCGCAACCCCAAAAAGGCCGGCTGGCGCAAGATGTTGTCGCGCGTCCACTCGGTGAAGCGCACCTGCGCCACCAATTGCGGTTTTACGTAGTGAACCGGCGCGTTGGCGATCACTTTGTTGGCGAACGGCGAGGTTTCACGCGCAAGCGGTTTGAGTTGCTTCATGATCTCGCCGATGCGCTTGACCGAAAAGCCGGTGCCGACGTTGCCGACGAAACGCAAATCTTTTCCCTCGTAAATGCCGAGAAGCAGCGATCCGAACCCCTTGCGGCTGCCGCGCGGATCGGTCCAGCCGCCGATCACGAACTCTTGTTCCAACTGCGCTTTGATCTTGACCCAGTCGCGCGTTCGCCGTTCCTGATAGGTCGACGCGCGCTTCTTGCCGATGATCCCTTCCAAGTGGTTGCGCTTAGCCTGCGCAAAGAGCGCTTTGCCTTTCCCAATGACGTGCTTGGAATAGAGCACCAGATCGTCGTCGGCAATCAGCCGCTCGAGCAGCGCTTTGCGCTCGTCGAGCGGGTTCTTGCGCTGATCGCGGCCGTCGGCATACAGCACGTCGAACGCGGCGTAGGTCAGCGTGTGCCCCTGCTCGGCGTACTCTTGGAGCCGTTGGAAATCGGAGCGGCCTTTCGAGTCGAGGCTCACGATCTCACCGTCGACGATGATCGGCACGCTTTCGAACGCATCGGCTAAACCCGCAAGATCGGAAAATTGATTGAGCAGATCGAGCCCGTTGCGCGATACCAGCGTCAGTTTGCCCTTCGCATCGACCGTACAGATCGCGCGATACCCATCCCACTTGATTTCGAAGAGCCAATCATCGCTATCGAACGGCTCGTCGATCAGGGTCGCAAGCTCGACGCCGGTGATCTTCGGGAGCGGATCGGCCTTTGCCGATGCGCGCGCGCGCGTTCGCGCCGGCGGATCGACCGGACGCGACTGCCACGTTTTGGGATTGCTTTCTTTTTTGATGTCTTCGATCGTCTTGCCGCTTTTGACCGACTCCGGATAGTCGTCGATGTCGTAGTGGGTTGGATCGTCGCCGTCGTGATCTTTGATGAGCAGCCATGGATCGCCGTGCTCGCCTTCCTTCGGCTTGATCTTCACCAGCGTGAACATGCCGTGCAGCTTCTTCCCGTGCAGGATGAACTTGATTTTGCCGTTGGCGATTTCTTTGACGGGATCGGTGCCTTCCGCGAGTTTGTACCAGCCCTCGTCCCAGACGATCACTTCGCCCGCGCCGTACTGCCCCTTTGGAATGACCCCTTCGAAGGTGCGGTACGACAAGGGATGGTCCTCGACGTGCATAGCAAGACGCCGCTCCCCGGGTACCATCGTTGGCCCCTTGGGCACCGCCCACGACGGCATCGCGCCGTCGGCCTCGAGCCGGAAATCGTAGTGCAAACGGGTAGCGTCGTGTTTTTGAATGACGAAGCGAAGACGCTTGCCGCCGCGTTCGGGCTTGCCGCTCGGTTCGGGCGTCGCGGTGAAATCGCGCTTTTTGTTATAGGTCTCAAGCGTTCGCGCCATTGGTATTACCGGCCATACCCAACGAGATGCGCGATCAATGCAATCGCACAGGCCGCGACAACGATCGCGGCGAGGCCGATTCCGGCCGCTCGACGGCGAATCATCGAACCCATGGGATGGGACATTGCCGGCGCAGTTGCATCGATTCTCCTTGCTCTTGCGGCAGCGGCGCGCAGCCGTTCGCCGGGTGGCTTCTACGATGCCGAGGTATATGGGATGACGCCGCGTTCTCATCGGCGCTACGCCATAGTCGCCTCAGCCTTCGCCCTGGCATTTTTCGCCGTCGCCGGGTGGTGGCCTCGAAGCGGCGCAACGATCTGGTTGTTCGCCGCGTTCGTGCTCTTTGCAGTGTTTTACCTAACCTCGTACTTGCGCGGAGCCTACGAAAGTGATGACTGAATTTCATTTCTCGCCGCGGCCGAATCGCGCCGCCGAGATCGCCTGGAAGCCGTGGAGCGAGGATGCCTTTGCTCGCGCACAGCGTGAAGACAAACCCATTCTGCTCTCGATATCGGCGGTGTGGTGCCACTGGTGTCACGTGATGGACGAAACGAGCTACTCCGACGCGGGGGTCATCGACACCATCAATGCGCGCTACGTGCCGGTACGGGTCGACAACGACGAGCGTCCCGACGTCAACGCGCGCTACAACATGGGTGGCTGGCCCACCACCGCGTTTTTGACGCCCGACGGTTCGCTGCTCACCGGCGCAACCTATCTCCCGCCGGACAATATGCAGCGCGCTCTCGATGAGGTCGCCGCGTTCTACGCCGAACGCAAAGACGATATCGCCGAGAAGACGCGCGAGGTCCGCACCGCGCGTACGACCTACGACATCGCCCCGCCGGAAGCGCTGTCGCCGGCGCTGGTCGATGCGTATGCTGCGTCGTTGCTCGCGGCGTATGACGAGGAGTTCGGCGGATTTAACGAAGCGCCGAAGTTTCCGCAACCCGAAGTGCACGAGTTTCTCCTCGCCTATTGGCGTCTATCAGGCGATGTGCGCTATTACGAAATGGTCGCGCACACGATGCGCGCAATGGCGCACGGCGGCATGTACGATGCGGTCGAAGGCGGCTTCTTCCGGTATTCGACGACGCGCGACTGGTCGATTCCGCACTACGAGAAGATGGCCGAGGATCATGCCGGGCTACTGCGCGTGCTCGCGCAACTGCAGCTCTGGGCGCCGAGCGCGCTGGTCCACGCCGATCTCGAACGCACGATTGCCTACGTGCGTACCGTGCTGCGCGATGCGCAAACCGGATTCTTCGCCGGCAGTCAAGACGCCGACGAGCACTATTACACGCTGCCACTCGACGAGCGCCAAAAGTTGGAAGCACCGTTCGTCGACCGGCGTTCGTATTCGAATTGGACCGCAGCGCTGGCCGGCGCGTTCGCCTGGTGCGGCATCGCACTCGAGGATCGCTCGCTGATCGACGACGCACTGCAGACGCTCGATACCATGCACGAGCGCCTGCGCGATCCAAGCGGGCTGCTCTATCACGTCATCGCTCCGGGCGAGGAACCGCGCGTCACCGGCTTGCTCGGCGATCAAGTCGCGTACCTTCGCGCGCTGCTCGATGCTTACGAGATCAGCGGCGAAGCGCGCATGGTGGAGCGCGCGAAGACCCATGCCGATGCAGCGATTGCAGCCTTCGGCGCAGATGACGGCGGGCTTTACGACCGCGCGAATCGCGACACGCTAGGCAGGCTCGACGTCCCCGATCGTCCGATTACCGAAAATGGCCTGATGATCGAGAGTTTGCTGCGACTGAGTGTCCTATTGCACGACCCGGCCTATCGCGAGCACGCACAGAACACGTTACTGCTCTACGTGAAAAGCTTCGCGCGCGCAATGTCGTTTTCGGCGGCCTACGTGCGCGGGCTGGCGCGCTATCTCGCGCCCGAGGTCAGCGTGCGTATCACCGGCGACCTCGCCGCGGGGTCGCCCCTGCGCCGGGCGGCCCGGCAGCTCCCCTCCCCCTTCGTGGCGGTCGAGAGCGACCCGGCCGGCGCGACCGCCGCCTATCTCTGCGAGGGCACCGCCTGCCGGCCGCTCGAGCTGAAACACTAAAGGCGCCCGCGCGTAGAGAGAGGCGGAGGAACACCGCCATGACGCCGTATGCCCAGATGTTGCTCGCCTACGTCCGCCCTGAAGCCCAGGGCGTGTATGCCTATGAGTATGAGCGCTACGCCAAGGACTCAGCGGTTGCGCTCGTGCTAACGATCTTTTTCGGAATCATCGGTGGTGAATCGTACTACATCGGTGACTGGAAGCGCGGCATTTGGATGACGATCGCGATGTTTAGCGGCATCGGCATGTTCATCAGCGTGCCGCTGTGGATCGCGCGCTGCTTTACGATCCAGGGTGAGTGCGAGTCGTACAACGATTACGTCGCGTGGCTGATCGCCTGCCGGTACGTTTCTCAAACCAACGCCGTACAGCCGCCGCAGCCGGCACCGCCGTCGGGAAAACGCCCGGTGATCGGCGGCCTGCCGATGGTCGCGCAGCGTTAGTTTGGTCTAACGAACGAATTCCAGAACCAGACGCCCCACAATCCGACGGCACACGAATAGAGGATGAGCGCTTTGCCCCACACGGCAAGGCGCTCTTTCGCTGCCAAGAACATGAGCGCCACCAAAAATGGCTCGAAGTCGAGCGCGTGCCGCATCCCAAACTGCGCAAACCCGTTGACATAATACACGAAGTTCGGCGCCGCGCAGAGCACCGTGGCAACCCATAGCGCGGCGACCCACCGCCACGGCCGGCGCGCAAAAAACGCAAGCACGAGTGCCGGCGACGTCCAGGTAAGCGCGACGCCGCTGATCGTCGGCTGGTACCATGGGTAGGTCGCGAGACGTTGCGGCGTTTGCACGAAAAACGACCACAGCTCGTACGGAAAATATTGCAAGCGAAACGGCGATCCGGTCGGCATGCCGGCCTGATCTTGATGATACCAAGCGGTGTAGCCGATATCGTACCAGGTGCCCCAGCGCGCGAGATTGTAGCCGATCCACACGATCGCGATCGGCAGCAGCGCCACAGCGAACGATCGTATGCGTTCCCGGTCGCCGAGCAGATACGCGTACACCGGTAGCGCGAGCACCAAGTCGAAGCGCGAGAAGATCGCGCAACCGGCCCACAGTGCAACAAGCCACGCACGCCGCACGCCGGCAAGCTCGACCAGCGCGAGCATCGTAAAGCACACCGCGCTGACGTGCGCGATGAACCATACGTCGCCGAGCATCGCGCACCACAGCAAGTCCGTTCCCGCAAGAAAGAAGGCGCAGATCCAGAGGTTGGTGCGCGTGGGCACGCCGTAGCGCTGTCCGAGTTCGAACGCTGCTCCGATCGCCACCGCGCCGAGCACAACCGCTAGCACCGTCTGGTTGAACGAGCCGAAGACCGCGACGAACGGAAGCAATAGCAGCGCCGGCATCGGACCTTCGATAACGTAGTACTGGCCGTTGTATGGAAGCGCATCGATGTAGCCGCCGGGCCAGGTGATCCAGGTGTGACCGTGCAGCAGCGCTTGCGCAAGCAGAACGTAATTATTGTATGGTGACGACCGCCCGTGCGCAAAGAGCGCAATGATCACGAGCGCAACGGCACCCGCAACGATCGACGGTCTGACTTTCAACGATTTACTTCCACACGGTAGAGTTCGGTTTGCGTGGGCATCCGTTCGAGGTGATATCCGGGAACGCTTCCTTGCGGCGTCCCGGCAACGAACACCGGCTGCGCCCGGACCCACTGCGGCACGCGGTCGATCTGCTCGCCATACCACGACGGGACGATCACGCGGGCTCCGGTTCGCGCCAGAACGTAGTCGTCATAGGCGAGCGGCGGCGCGATCACCCAGCTGGCAATGATCATCGCGTTGCGCGGGGTGGCGCGCAGAATCTCGGCGGCATCACGCGCCGCCCGACCATCGTGCGGCTGGTCGAAGAAGTGCCCTTGGGAGCACGCGAGATAGAGTACGGCGAGTCCGGCAAAGGCGAGACCGGCACGGTGGATGCGCGCCGGTCGCAGGCGCGCTAGCGCTTCGCCCGCCGCAATCGCAAAGAGCGCGAACGCCGGCAAGAAGTAGCGGTCCACGTCGGACTCGGCAGCGAAGCCGAACGCGAACAGCGCACTTGGCAACAGCGTCGCTGCCATCACGATCGCGCGGACCGTGTTGCGGCGAAACAGCACAATCAGGCCGGCCAGCGCGAGCACGCAGCCAATCGGGGTGAGCTCGCCTACGCTCAACTGCACGAAATGCACGAACCCGCGCGTGAAGGCGTGGGCGGTATAGCCGTAGTGAACGTCGTCGATGCCGATCTCACGTCCGGTAACTAGCGCAACGAAGTTGTCGACCAGTACCGGGTCGTCGTAGTTCCAAAACGCGCTACCACCGACACCGTATGGCGCGAGGGGATCCAGGCGCTCGGCGTTGACGTAGGCGCTGCGCAGTGGAAGATAGCAAAACCAGACTGCGGCTGCCGCAACCGCGATTACCGCCGCGCGGCGCAGCAGGCGCGTGTCGGTTCGATGCGCGCGCGCCACCACCGCCGCGAGCACACCGGGCAGCGTGAACGCCATAACCGGATGCACCGCGATCCCGAGTCCGAGCGCAACGGCGCTCGCGTAGAGATCGCGCGCTCGTCCATGCGCGAGCCAGCGCAATAAGAAGCACAGCAGCGCGACCGCGGCCAACGCGACCAGCGCATGCGGCTCGGCGCGCGTCGCGTGTGCCCACGTATCTTCGCCGAACGCGAAGAGCAGCGCGGCGCACAGCCCGGCGAGAGCATCGCCGCAGTCGTCGGCGACGATTCGCCACACGAACCAGCACGTCGCCGCCAGCGCCAGCGCACTGAGTGCGCTCATGCGAAACGCGACGCTGCCTAATGGTAGCGCGTGCGTGAAAACCCAACCGACGAGCGTATAGAGCGGATAACCGGGCGGATGCGCGATGCCCAAGATGTACGGCACGGTATCCATCTCGCCGACGTCCCAGTACATCACGTCGCGATAGGCGCTTGCGAGATAGATCGCGAGGGGAGCGAAGAAGGCGAGGGAGCCGCTAAGCCGCCTCAAATCGGCGGAAGCGTCGCGTGTGGGAGCGGTTTGGGCGCAATGAAGGTCGACGCGGGGAGCGCCGCCGGAAATCGGTAGTCGCCCCAGGAGATACGCTCGCGCGCTGGTTTACCGCCGACCATCGCTTCAACCGTTACATAGAACGGCACCCAATAGACATCCGACTTTCCGTAGACCAGCGTGCCGTGGCCCTGCGCCGCGCTCGAACGCGTCGAAAAATCGATTTCACGTGGTAGAAAGGTGAGGCCGTCGATCACCAGTCCGGTAACGACGAATCCGCTCGCGACGCTTAGCGGTGTGACGTCATACCGATAGTCCAGGTGCGCTCCGTCACGAACCGTCTTTAGGAACAGCATCGCGTACGCAGCACTGCGCGGCGCAAGATGTCCAATCGCATAGCGATCTTCGCGCTGTCCGAAGTTCACGATCTTGGGCTTGATCGGAATGCCGTCGACCGCAATCGTCTCGTCGCGAACGTTGAGGCCGCTCCGATAGATGACGTGTCGCTCTTCGATGTCACTTGCTCCGAGCTGCGACACGTTGTAGCTGAAGATCATCACCTTGGGTGACTGCAGCGCATCCATTTCCATCTGATACCGCGCGAGCACGAGTTGCGAATCGAGCGTTTCAACCGGTGCGGCGCCGAGCAGCACCAACAGCGCAATCAACGCAAGAAGTGACGCTCTCACGCGGACTTCGGGGCGGCTAAGACGGCATCGCGAATCGCCTGCAACGCGGCCGGCGCGCCTGCAGCGTTTTTCCCGCCGCCTTGTGCCTGCGTTGCGGCGCCGCCGCCTTTGCCGTCGACGAGCGGCGCCGCTAGCTTGACCAGGTTACCGGCGTGGACGCCGCTCTTCACCAAATCGTCGCTGGCGGAGACGAGCAAGCTCACCGTCCCGTCGTCCACACCCGCAAGGGCAATGACGCCGCTCGGCAACCGGCTGCGTAACGCACTTGAAAGATGGCGAATTGCTTCGGCGTTGGCCTCGTGCACGACCGCGCCCACGAAGGTACGATCGCCCGCGCGTTCGGCGTGCTCGAGGTAACTTTGCGCTTCGAACGACGCCATTCGCGACTTCATTTGCCCGACGGCGGTTTGTAGGTCGCGCACTTCGCGCTGCAGCTTGCCGACCCGATCGATCAGTTCGTCGGGCGTGGTCGCAAGCGACGACGCGAGCTCGCCGACGAGGTCTTGCTGATGCACCACGAAGTGCTCGGCGGAGGCTGAAACGCAACTCTCGATGCGGCGAATGCCGCTGCCGATCGAAAATTCGCTCAAGATCACGAACAGCCCGAGTTCGCCGGTCGAGTGCGCGTGCGTGCCGCCGCAGAATTCGACCGACGGCCCCGCCTGCAGCACGCGAACCTTCTCGCCGTACTTCTCGCCGAACATCCAGATTGCGCCGCTTTGCTTGGCCTCCTCGATCGGCAGCTCGCGCGTGATCACCGGCGAATCGTCGCGAATCATCTCGTTGACGCGCGCTGCAACGGCGTGCTTTTGTTCGGGGGTGAGCGCGCCGCCGGGATTGCGAAAGTCGAAGCGCATGCGATCGATACCGACCCACGATCCCGCTTGCGTGACGTCGTCGCCAAGTACGTCTTTGAGGGCGCGCTGCAGCAAGTGCGCCGACGTGTGATGCCGCCGGATCTCGCGCCGCCACCAATCGTAGACCATGCTGTGCGCGGGTGCGCCGACGGTGAATTCACCGCTTTTGACGATGCCCTGATGCGCGACCGCCTCGCTCATGTACTGCGCGTCCTCGACATCGAAGACCGAGCCGTCGGCGAGCGTGATCCGTCCGCGATCACCGATCTGGCCGCCGCGCTCAGCGTAGAACGCCGTGCGGTCCAGGATCAATGTCCCGTGCTCGCCCGCAGTTAGCATATCGACGGGTTTATCATCCCGGAGAATCGCCACGATCTCGCCGTCGCTTTCCAGGCCGCCGTAGCCGGTAAACTCGGAGCGCACTGCCGGCAATTCCGCCAGCGAGACGACCGCGCGCTTTGACTTGGCGTCGGCACGCGCACGCTCGCGCTGCTGCTTCATTTCCGACTCGAACTCGACCGTGTCGACCGCAACGCCTCCGTCGGCCGCAATTTCACGCGTCAACTCGATCGGGAATCCGAACGTGTCGTGCAGCACGAACGCATCATGGCCCGAGATCAGCCGCGTGCAATTTTCATTCGCATCGGTGATCAAGCCGTCGAGCATGCTCATCCCGCGCTCGAGCGTACGGTCGAAGGTTTCTTCTTCGGTGCGCAGCGTTTGCTGAATGCGGGAGACATTATCGCGCAGCTCGGGGTAGCCGGGTGAAAGCGACCGCACTACCGCCGGCACGAGTTCGGTCAGAAAACCGTTGGGGTAGCCGAGGAGTTTGCCGTTGCGAATGGCGCGGCGAATCAAGAAGCGCAGCACGTAGCCGCGATCGGTGTTCGACGGGTAGATCCCGTCGTTGATCAGGAACGTCACGGCGCGCGCGTGATCGGCAATAATGTTCTGCCGCTCGCGTTGTTCTTGCGGATGCATGGATGCATTCGCGAATTTCGGCTGCGCGTCGATAATATCGGTGAAAAGATCGGTCTCGTACATCGAGGCTTTACCGTTCGCGACCGCGAGCATGCGCTCGAGTCCGGCGCCGGTATCGATCGATTTCTTCGGCAGTTCGCTCAGCGTGCTATCGGCGCCGCGATTGTATTGCTGGAAGACGACGTTCCAAATCTCGACGTAGCGATTGCCCAGATTCGGACCACTGTCGTCGGGACCGCTTGCGTAAGCTTCACCGGTATCGTAGAAGATCTCGGTGCACGGCCCGCACGGACCGGTCGGGCCCATCGTCCAAAAGTTGTCTTCATCGAAGCGCGTGATGCGCGACTTCTCAAGTCCGACGTCCTTGTGCCAAATCTCCGCGGCTTCATCGTCGCCGGTGTGCACGGTGACGTAGAGCCGTGACGGTTCGAGCTTGAGCACTTTGGTGACGAACTCCCAAGCCCACGCGATCGCGTCTTTCTTGTAGTAGTCGCCGAAGCTGAAGTTGCCCAGCATCTCCAAGAACGTGCCGTGGCGTCCGGTGCGTCCGACGTTTTCGATGTCGCTCTTGGCGCCGGCCACGCGCAGGCAGCGCTGTACGGTGACGACGCGCGGCGCGGGCGCCGGCTGGTCACCAAGAAAGATCGGCACGAACTGCTCCATCCCGGCGATGGTGAAGAGCGTCGTGCTCAACGCGTCAGGAATGAGGCTCGCGGAGGGCATCAGCTTGTGCTGCTTGGCGACGAAGAAGTCGATCCAAGCCTGGCGGAGTTCTTGGCTTTTCATGAGCTAATGCTGGATGATAGCAGACCGCCGCGCCCGCTTCCTACCACCTAAGGGGAGCGCGTGAGCGGAAAGCGGCGGTCGCTCGCGATCACGCGACTATAGGTGTCGCGCGTCAATCCGCCTGCACGCAGTTCCTCGATGATGCGTTGAAGATCGGCCTGATCGCGCGCGATAACTTCCAAAAGCAGGTCATATTTGCCGGTCGTTACCAGGGCGCGTACAACGCCCGGTGTCCGAGCGGCTAACCCCTCGAAGCGTGCTGCCGTGGTCGAGCCTTCCAGCTTCACCTCGATGAGGGCTCGCAAGCCTAGGCCAAACGCGCTCGGGTCGACCTCGGCGTGAAAGCCCGCAATGACACCCGAGTCGTGGAGTTTGCGCACGCGCTCGGCAACCGCGTTGGCACTGAGGCCGACGCGTTCTGCCAAATCCTTGAAAGAAATGCGCGCGTCCCGCTCGAGGATGCTGAGAATATCGCGGTCTACGGGGTCTATCACTGCGCTTTTCTTCGCGGAAAGGCGGCCGTTCCCTCATAAATCGGTGTGAAATTGATCTACGGCTGCCGTATAATCAGAGACGAATGTTTCACGCACTGATTCTTGCGGTTGCGCTTACGCCGGCGCAGGTCGACTCCGTCGTGGCCGGCGCCGAGGCGGCGTTTCACAGCTACATCTATCCCGACGTCGCGGCGAAGGCGGTAGCCGTTCTCAAAGACAAGGCGCCGAGCTATCGGACGATCGCCGATCCCGAAGCACTCGCCAAGGCGATAACAGCGGACCTGTTCGCCGTTACGCACGACAAACACGTGCATATCGAGTATCCGTTCGACCCAAGCCAGTTCGGCGATGCATCACAACCGAACGCAGCGCAGATGCACCAATTCGATCAGCGATCAACTCCGGGTTCCTCACGGTTCGTCGGCTGCGCGGAAATATCGGGTACATCGATTTTCGCGAGTTCTCCGATGACGAAGAAGTCGGCTATGTGATCGACGCTGCCATGACCTTCGTATCCCATACCGACGCGCTCGTCATCGACCTGCGCAAGAACGGCGGCGGCAGCCCGCGCGCGGCGCAAACATTTGAGGCGTATTTCTTCGACCAACCGCAACAGATGACGTCGCTCATGATCCGCGATCCAAACACCGGCGTCGTCACGGAAACCCAGCAGTACACCAATGCCACCGTCCCCGGGCCGCGGTATCTCAACAAGCCGATCTATCTGCTTACGAGTAGCCGTACATTTTCATGCGCCGAACAGTTCACCTACGATCTGCGTAACCTCAAGCGCGTGACCGTCGTCGGCGAAACGACCGGTGGCGGCGCAAATCCCGGCCGCTTCGTCCCACTCGGTGACTCATTCGCAATCTTCATGCCGAACGGGCGCGCGTACAGTCCGATCACAAAAACCAATTGGGAAGGTACGGGCATCGCTCCCGATGTCGCTACCACCGCCGCTGATGCGCTGATACGCGCATACGTGATGGCGCTCACTGCCGAGCAGCCAAAAGCCAAGGATCCAGAGCTTGTCGAGGAGATCAAACACGGGCTCGCCGATCCGGCCGACGCGCTGGCGCCTTAAACGCTCGGCAGAACCCTACTCGCCCAGCGCAGAGCGGAGCTTTTCGAGCGCCTTTGCCTGCAGCCGCGAGACGTGCATCTGCGAGACGTTGAGGCGTTTGGCGATCTCGGTCTGCGAGACCGATTCATAGAAGCGCAGGTAGATGATCACCCGCTCGCGGCCGCTGAGCACGTGGAAGGCGCGTTCCAAGTTGGCGCGATCCTCAAGCAACTCGAGACCGGGATCGGTGATGCCGACCGTGTCGGCGAGCTTCTGCGAGCGCTTATCGCCCTCGCCCATCACTTCGGAGTCGAGTGAGAGCAGGTTGTATGCTTGCCCGAGCTCTTGCGCCTCGAGAATATCTTCTTCGCTGGCCCCGAGTTGCGTCGCCAATTCGCCGACGGTGGGACTGCGGCCGAGCTCGACCGACATCTTTTCGTTGGCACGATTCACGGCCAGGTTGAGTTCTTGCAAGCGGCGCGGGACTTTAACCGCCCAGCCTTTGTCACGGAAGTAGCGCTTGATCTCGCCGACGATAGTCGGCGTGGCATACGTCGTGAATTCGACACCGCGATCGCGCTCGAAGCGATCGATCGCCTTGAGCAATCCGACCGTACCGACTTGCACGAGATCGTCGAGCGGTTCACCGCGATTGGAAAACTTGAGCGCGAGAAAACGCACGAGGTTCAGATGCGCGATCACGAGCTCGTTGCGGAGCGAATCGTACTCGCGGTCGAGAACATCGGGATTCTTATCGTGTCGCTCGCGTGTACCGGCAAAGCGCGCAAACAACTCACGCGTACGCTCTCGTACCGAGCGGACGTCGCTGTTTTGATCCTGCACGTTAAGCCGTGAGCCGCTTAACCATCACAAGCAGCGTACCCTGATCTGGATGAACGTCGTAGTCCACCTCGTCCATCAGTGAGCGAATCAGAAATACGCCCAGCCCGCCGACGCGCTCGTCGTTGGGCTCGCGAGAGCGAATATGTTCGGGGCGCGTGCCGCGGCCGTAGTCACGAACGCTGAGACGCAGTTCACCGCCGCTCGCTTCGCACTTAATCTCGATAAACGGACTACCGTGCGCGTGCTGAATGGCGTTGGTACACGCCTCTGCGACGGCGAGTTTGATATCTTCGATCTCGTCGATCGAGAAATTCAAACGGCTCGCCACTGCAGCGACGGAAAGCCTCGCAAGCGCGACCCATTCCGCCTTACACGGAATCCGAAGATCGACGATGTCGATATCGTCGGTATTCGGCAACGGCTGATTCACACAAGCGCCTTCGTGGCGGCGTCTTCATTTTCGAAGATGCCGAAAATCTTGACCAGCCCTGTGATGTCGAATATCTTTCGAATCTGCGGATTCGTACATACCAGATTGACGGAGCCGCCGTGCTCGCGCACGCGCTTGAGACCGCCGATCAATACTCCAAGCCCGGTCGAGTCGATATACCGAACTTTCTCCAAGTCGATGACCAAATTGTAGACGCCTCGATCGATGAGATCACCGATCGCATCCTTGACCTTCGGCGACGTATAGACGTCGATCTCGCCGCTCAATTCAACGATGTAGCAGTCGCCTTGCGCCTCGCGCACGTTTACTTTGATGTCCAACGTCGTTCTCTCCATCTATATATTGCGCTAGTGCATCCTAGTCTTGATTCGGCGC
This sequence comes from Vulcanimicrobiota bacterium, assembly GCA_963703325.1. Lineage (GTDB taxonomy): Bacteria > Vulcanimicrobiota > Vulcanimicrobiia > Vulcanimicrobiales > Vulcanimicrobiaceae > Aquilonibacter. The sequence continues at coordinate 1,002,377 of OY969805.1, forward strand.
GTCACCTATCGTGGCGCGCGCATTTTCGACGATTGTGCGACCCCGCTCGTACAGGTCTGCGGCGCTCTCTCGGAGATCCCCAGAGGCGTCCATCGCTAGGTTACCCGCTTCACGTGCCTTCCCAACCAAGAGATCGCGCGTTTCCTCTTGCGTTAAGAGCAGTGCGACGACGGCTCCCCCGATGACCCCGAGGATGAAGCCGGCAAAAAAGCCGCTACCTCCGCCATTGTCGTTGTTCATGACCTACCCTTCACTCGGTCCCGTCGCCTGATGTTCTTCCCCTCACGAACCGCCGCAAACCAGCGCTTATCCCCGCAAGCGTCGCGCCGATATTGATGATCGCCGGGGCGATCGCTCCCTTGGCTAGGTCAGCAGTCTGAGAGACCGAGTCGGCCACACCTTCGAGCGTAGACACCACGCCGCGCACGCGGGCAAGCGTTTGATCGGCGGTGTCGGCCATGTTCTCGACGTGTTCGAGGGTCTCACCGATCGGCTTTCCCATCGTCTCGATCTGTGCGTCGACCACGTCAAGCGTCCGGTCGACGCGGCGGAGTGTCCCCGCGAGTGCGATGCCGGCGACCAAGGCCCCGATGCCGACGAGAAAGACGCCGACGCCGACGCCGATATCGAGGACCACGCTCCAATCCAGTGCGCTCACGATGCTCTCCCTCTCAGTTCCGCGGTGATACGAGGCACGAGTTCCAGAACCCGGTCAATCTCTTCCTCGGTCGTCCCCTCGCCGAGCGAAAACCGGATGACGCCTTGATGCCAGCGTGGATCGACGTTGAGCGCGGCAATGACGTGGCTGGGTTCCAACGCACCCGAGGTGCAGGCGCTTCCGGCTGAAACCGCGATGCCCTCCAAATCGAACCGCATCAGCAGCGCCTCCGAATCGATGCCGGCAAACGAGACGTTGCTGTTGTTCGGTAAGCGCGGGGCGTCGGCGCCGTTGATGCGCACCTCGCCGGCCTGCGCGCGGATGCCGTGCTCCAAGCGTTCGCGCAGCGCACCGATGCGCGCCGCGCGCGCGCGCCGGCCGCCGATCGCGTGCTCGAGTGCAGCGGCAAGGCCCACGATGCCCGCGACGTTTTCCGTGCCGGAACGCCGCCCGAATTCTTGTCCACCGCCGTGCACCAGCGGCGGAAGCACCAGACCGTCGCGGACGTACAACACGCCAACGCCCTTTGGCCCGTAGAATTTATGCGCCGAAAGCGAGAGCAGGTCGACGCCGAGTTCGCGCGGCCGCACCTCGATGAGCCCCACGCCCTGCACCGCGTCGGTGTGAAAGATCACCCCGCGTTCATGCGCGACGGCCGCCAGTTGTGCGATCGGCTGCACGACACCGATTTCATTGTTGGCATACATGATGCTGGCCAGCACCGTGTCGTCGCGCAGCGCCGACGCGAACACCGCGGGATCGATCAAGCCGCGATCGTCGACCGGAAGCAGCGTGACCTCGTAGCCCTCGTCGCGCAGCGCGTCGAGCGTATGCAATATCGCATGGTGCTCGATCTGTGTCGAGACGATGTGACGGCCGCGAGCCCGGTAGGTGCGCGCAACGCTGAGAATCGCCTGGTTGTCGGCCTCGGAGCCGCTCCCGACGAAGGTGATTTCCTTGCGCGATACCCCGAGCGCCGCAGCGACACGATCGCGCGCGCGATCCAGCCCAGCCCGGGCCCGCCGGCCTTCGGCGTGCAGCGAGCTCGGATTGTGCCCGGCCTCAATAAAATACGGCAGCATCTCGGCCAGAACGTCGGCATGGACTGGCGTGGTCGCGGCGTGGTCGAGGTAGATGCGCTTTTTCATCCGTTTCTCAGATCGATCTCAGAGCCTTGTCGTACGCTCACTCGTGTGCGAAGCTCCATTGCACACTCCGAGAAGTAGCAACGGGAACGCGGTCCGGGGGTTCATCCCCCGGGCCGTTATTTTTTTTCGTCGTTCTCGCCAGGTTCATAGTAGGTATGGCCGCGCAGATTCTCCGGAAGATTCTCTTGCTTGATGGAGTAGTCGTCGTGGGCGTAATGATAGTCGCGCCCATAACCAAGTCCCTTCATAAGACCCGTCGGCGCGTTGCGTAGATGCAACGGGACCGGATCGTTGCGCGTCTCTTGAACGTCGCGCAACGCCGCAGAATAAGCGCCGCCAACGCTATTGCTTTTCTTGGCGCGTGCGAGATATAGCGTCGCGTGCGCTAGCGGATAGAAGCCCTCGGGCATACCGATGAAGTGCACCGCTTGCTGCGCGGCAATCGCGACTTGAATCCCTTGTGGATCAGCGAGCCCGATGTCTTCCGACGCTAAGATCACGAGCCGCCGCGCGATAAAGAGCGGATCCTCACCACCGTCGAGCATGCGCGCGAGCCAATACACGGCGGCATCCGGGTCGCTCGCACGTACGCTTTTGATGAAGGCGCTGATGATGTCGTAGTGCTGCTCGCCGCCCTTATCGTAGGTCGAGCCGCGTTTTTGTAACGCTTCGAGCACCAGCGCACGATCGATCGTCTTCGCACCATTGCGTTCCGGTGCGCTCGACGCGGCGAACTCGAGTGCGGAGAGCGCGGTGCGCGCATCACCATTAGCATAGCCGATCAGCGTCTCGCGCGCATCCGGCGCAAGTTCGATCGCCTGCGTGCCGAGGCCGTGTTCCGGATCGCCAAGCGCGCGATCGACGATCGTCGCAACGTCGCCGTCCGAAAGCGGATGCAACACGAAGACGCGCGAGCGCGAAAGCAGCGCGGAGTTCACCTCGAACGACGGATTCTCGGTGGTTGCCCCGATCATCGTGATCGTGCCGTCCTCGACGTAGGGTAGAATCGCATCTTGCTGCGCCTTGTTGAAGCGATGAATCTCGTCGATGAAGAGCACGGTGCGTGCGCCGACGCGGCGCCGCGCTTGGGCCTCGGCAACGACACGGCGCAAATCGGCAACGCCGGCGCTCACCGCGGACAGCTTTTCGAAGTGCGCGCCGGTCGAACGGGCGACGATTTCCCCCAGCGTCGTTTTCCCGGTGCCCGGGGGTCCCCACAAAATCATCGACGGCACGCGATCGCTCTCGATCGCGCGACGCAACGCTCGCCCTTCCCCGACGATGTCACTTTGGCCGACGAACTCTTCGAGCGAGCGCGGACGCATGCGCGCCGCAAGCGGCGCATCCGGCTCGCCGAAGAGCGAGTCCATGGTTAGCGCGGGGAGGGGCTGGGCGCGGGCGTTGCGCCCTTGTGACGCTGCAAGGGATTGGGGATATGGATCGGTCGCGGCGTTGCAATATGCGTGTTCACTTCGCTCGGGAATTGCATCGTCACATCGCCTTCGGCGTGCGCTTGCCCCGAGATCGTGTTATAGAGCACATGATTGGCGGCCATGTTGCGCTCGCCTTGAACGATCTTGACGTTGCCGGTCAAGTCCAAGTCGTGGGTCAGGTCGTTGAGCACGCCGTTGTCGGCATCTACCGTCGTGTCGGCTTGCACGTAGTGCACGTGCCCCGTAGCAGTATAGACTTTGCCGACGCCGTCGATATGCACCTGATCGGCCGTTAGGGTCGAGGGCCCGCGCGACTTCGCGGGTTTGGTGCTCGAGAGTCCGGCGAAATTGCCTTCGGTGTCGTGCAGCACCACGTGGCCGTAGAGCGTCGCCGCCTTTGACTTGAAGTTACCGCTCGCGCGATCGGCGGTAATGTCGCCACCACCGCGCGTCATCGTCAGCTGCTGTGGCGTGCTAAAATCACCGGATTTGAAATTCACGTCCATCAGCGACGCCTTGACGTTCCAAACCCCGACTTGATACGTGGGGCTCGCACCGCGCGAAGCGCTCGGATTCGGCTTCGGACTCGGACTCGCACTCGGCTTCGGCGCCGGCGTCGCCGCGATCAGTGCGGCGACAATCATTAGCGCGCTCGCGATACGTTTCATGACTGGGAGCGTACCTTGACGGTTTGGCGTTCGACGGGCCCAAGCCGAGCCGCAAGGTGTTCGTAGCTCACCACGCCTTCGCGCACGAGCCGGGCATGTCGTCCGGTCAAATCCACGATGGTTGATTCGCGCTCGTAGCGTGTCGGACCATTCTCGATCATCAAATCCGCGGCAATTTCATTGGTTCGTTCGACGCTTGCCGTCGCAAGCGGCCCAGCGCAGTCCAAGATTGCGCGGGCGAGCGGCTCATCGGGAACGCGTAAGCCCACGGTCATGTGTCCCGCGGTTACCTCTTGGCTGACGAACGAGGGACGCCGCACGATGAACGTGACCGGTCCGGGAAGCAAACGTTTGGAGGCGAGAATGGCCAGGGGATTCTCGGGTGCGTATTCCAAAAACTCCGCTGGCGTCGCGACCAACAGCGTCAAGGGCTTATGATCCGGTCGGGCCTTGGCCGTATAAATCCGATCGACCGCGTCGCTTCGAAACGGATCGCAGCCAAGGCAGTAGCCCGTGTCGTTGGGGAAGACGATCGTTCCCCCCGCGATGATTTCTCGCGTGCATGCTTCGACGACGCGCTCGAGCGACTCGACGCGCGCGTCGAGGACCAACATGTCAGACGTGAAGGCTCATACCGGTGCCGATTGCAACGCACGAAAGCGGGTCGTCGGCAACGATCGCGGGGACACCGGTCACCTCGGAGAGCAACTTGTCCAAGCCGCGCAATAGCGCGCCGCCGCCGGTGAGGATGACGCCGCGATCGATGATGTCGGCAGCCAACTCCGGCGGGGTTTTTTCCAGCACGGCCTTGACCGCCTCGACGATGGCGCCGACCGGCTCCGAAAGCGCTTCGCGAATCTCCTCGCTCGTGATTTTCACCGTCTTCGGCAACCCGTTGATCAGATCGCGGCCGCGAATCTCCATCGCGAGCTCTTGTTCGAGTTTGTATGCCGATCCGATTTTGATCTTGATTTCCTCGGCCGTCCGTTCGCCGATCATCAAATTGTAGACACGACGAATGTAACGCACGATCGCATCGTCGAGCTTATTGCCGGCGACGCGCAACGACTGCGAAACAACCACGCCGCCGAGCGAGATCACCGCGACATCGGTCGTGCCGCCGCCGATATCGACCACCATCGATCCCGACGGACCGTCGATCGGCAGCCCGGCTCCGATTGCGGCAGCCATCGGCTCTTCGATGATATCCACGCTACGCGCACCTGCGAGCTTGGCCGCGTCTTTGACGGCGCGCTCTTCGACGCTGGTAATCTCAGCCGGCACGCAGATGATCACTCGGGGTTTGGGCTTCACGATCGTCGACCACCACGAGCGGTCCTTCATCACTTTCTTGATGAAGTACGAAAGCATCGCCTCGGTCACTTCAAAGTCGGCGATCACGCCGTCGCGCAGCGGTCGGATCGCCTGAATGTGCGCCGGCGTTTTGCCCAGCATTTGCCGCGCTTCCTCACCCACCGCAAGCACTTTCCCAGTGTTCATGTCCTTTGCGACGACCGAGGGCTCGCGCAGAACGATGCCTTTGCCCTTGACATGCACGAGCACGTTGGCCGTGCCAAGATCGATCCCGATATCCAAACGAGTTACTCCAGAGTCCTGATGGCGAAAAGGGTAATGATGATTAACTCACGCGCGGGTATTCGCGCGTTTCGAAGAGCCCGGCCGGCTCGACCAGCGGCGTAATACCGCTGCTGCGCTGTACCTGGCCGCCGAGTGCAGAGAGCAGTTCTTCCAATCGCTCGTAGCCGCGATCGATATATTCAAGTCCGATGATCTCGGTCTCACCCGCGGCGGCGAGCCCGGCGATCACCAGCGCCGCGCCGGCGCGAATGTCGGGTGCTTCGACGGGCGCTCCGGAGAGTTGCGCTGCGCCTTTGACGACGGCGGTATTGCTCTCCATCGAGACACGCACGTCGGCGCCCATGCGCGCGAGTTCGTTCACGTAGGAGAAGCGGGCGTTGAAAATTGACTCCTCCACCACGCTCGTGCCGGGAACCGTGGTGAGAAACGACACCATCTGCGGTTGCAGATCGGTCGGGAAGCCGGGATATGGCGCGGTGAGAATCTCGGTGCCGCCGGTAATCGCGCTGCCGTCGACGCGAATCCAATCCTCACCGTAGGTCAGATCGACGCCGCACTCTTGCAGTTTCAACATGAACGCTTCGAGATGTTCCGGACGGCAGCCGGTAACCGTCACGTCGCCGCGCGTCACCGCGCCGGCGAACAGTAGGGTGCCGGTCACGATGCGATCGGGAATGATCGTGTATTCACCGCCCGAGAGTTCTTTAACACCTTCGATCGTAATCGTGTCACCGGCAAGACCCGAAATCTTTGCGCCCACCGCATTGAGAAAGTAGCCAAGGTCCACGACTTCGGGTTCCATTGCCGCGTTCTTGATCACGGTGGTACCCTGCGCAAGCACGGCAGCGAGCATCGCGTTCTTCGTCGCGCCGACACTCGGCATGCGAAACTCGATCGTTCCGCCGCGCAGGCGTTTGTATTTCGATTCGGCGATTAGATAGCCGTGTGCGCTGCGCACGTCACAACCGAGTGCGAGAAAGGCTTGCTCGTGCATGTCGGTCGCGCGTGTGCCGAGCACGCAGCCGCCGGGCAGCGGCACTTCGGCCTTACCGAAGCGTCCGAGCAGCGGACCGACGATATCGAAGGATGCCGCAAGCTTACGCACCAGGGCGTAGGGCGCGCGATACGACGCAACGTTGCTCGCATCGACCGTGACCGTGTTATCGCCTTCGTAACGAATGCGCGCGCCGAGCGCTTCGAGCAGCGACCACATCACCGAAACGTCGGTGATACGCGGCACGCGATGGAGCGTCACTTTGCCTTTGCACAGAATGGCGGCAGCCATGATCGGCAACGCCGCGTTCTTCGCGCCGTGCGTTGCGACCGAGCCCTCCAAGCGGACACCGCCACGCACCCGCAGCGTGGTCTCCAACCGATCTAGCATTAGATATCAGGCTTCGCTAGACGAAGTCCCGGAACATGTTTGCACGAGACGTAACGCTTGTTTGGGGCGCCCCAGGGGAATCACCGATTCTCCAACACGTTTATGCGCCCCACGGTTTGGGGGCCCCACGAAGTGGGGGGCGCGGAGCCTAGGGCGGAGCGCCTTTCAATGGCCTGTTAGGCGCAGTTTTGCGTTGGCGAAATCGATCGTCGCCTGGTCGGTCGCGTGCGCCAGTTCCTCGCGAGCCTTGGCGACGTCGACGTCGTCGAAATGCAGCGCTTCGTCAACCAGGACTGTCACCCGATCGGGCAGCGCTTGCATGAAGCCCTCGCGGGTCGCAAGCTCGAGCCGCGTGGGTTTGCCGTCGGTTACCACGTTCGCGCGCAGCACGCCCGGTTTGAGCGCGGCCAAGAACGGCGCGTGCTGGGGCAGGATGCCCTCTTCACCCTCGGTTGTAACCGCGATGATCAACGCCGCATTGCCGTCGAAGACCACCTTCGTCGGTGTGATGAGCTTGAACGGGACGGTATTCGCCATGGCTACGCCGTCGCGCCCAACTTCTCAGCGGCGGAGCGGACCTCGTCGATGCCGCCCTTGTAGAAGAACGCTTGTTCCGGCAGATTGTCCACCTTGCCGTCGAGGATCTCGCGAAACGACGCAATCGTATCCTGGATCTTGACGTACTTCCCGGGCGTGCCCGTGAACTGTTCGGCGACGAAGAACGGCTGCGAGAACATGCGCTGCATGCGGCGCGCCCGGCCGACGATGACCTTATCATCTTCCGAGAGCTCCTCGATGCCGAGGATGGCAATGATGTCTTGCAGGTCCCGATAGCGCTGCAGCGTCTCTTGCACGCCGGTCGCAACCTTGTAGTGCTCGTCGCCGACGATTGCCGGATCGAGAATGCGCGAGGTCGAGGCGAGCGGATCGACGGCGGGGTAGATACCCAGCTCCGAGATCGGACGCGAGAGCGCGGTGGTCGCATCCAAGTGAGCAAACGTCACGGCTACCGCCGGATCGGTGTAGTCGTCGGCCGGCACGTACACGGCTTGGACCGACGTGATCGAACCTTTATTGGTCGACGTGATCCGCTCTTCGAGCACGCCCATGTCGGTCGAGAGCGTCGGTTGATATCCGACGGCCGACGGCATGCGTCCCATCAGCGCCGAGACCTCAGAACCCGCTTGCAGATAGCGGAAGATGTTGTCCATGAAGAGCAGCACGTCGGCGCCGGCCTCGTCACGGAAGTACTCGGCCATCGTGACGCCGGTTTGCGCGACGCGGAAACGCACGCCCGGCGGTTCGTCCATCTGTCCGAAAACCAGCGTCGTTTGCGCGAGCACGCCCGACTCTTTCATTTCGAGCCAGAGGTCGTTGCCTTCACGCGTCCGTTCGCCGACGCCGGTAAAGACCGAAAAGCCTTTGTGGACGCTCGCGATGTTGCGAATCAACTCTTGAATCAGCACGGTCTTGCCCACGCCGGCGCCGCCGAAGAGTCCGACCTTGCCGCCGCGCGTGTAGGGCGCCATCAAGTCGATGACTTTGATGCCCGTTTCAAACAGCTTTGGCGTCGGATCTTGGTCCTTGAAATCCGGCGCGGGGCGATGGATTGGCCACTGGCCGGCGGCTTTGACCGGCTCGTTCGAATCGATCGTTTGGCCGAGCACGTTGAAAATGCGGCCGAGCGTACCTTCACCAACCGGCACGGTGATCGGCCCTTCGGTGTTGGTCACGGCATCGCCGCGACGCAAGCCATCGGTCGAGCCCATCGCAAGGCATCGCACTTGATTGTTGCCGAGTTCGTCCTGTACTTCGAGCACGAGATCGCGCGCCTGCATGGCGGTTCCGCCCAGCTCGGTTCCGGCGACGGTCGCGTGACCGTTGCTTCCCGCTTGCGCGTCTTCGTTGACGCGGACGCGCAAGGCGTCATTGATTTTCGGCAGCGTGTCGGCCGTGAATTCCACGTCGACGACGTTTCCGAGCACTTGGGCAATTTTACCGGTGGCAGCCATAATTATCCCTTTACCAGAGCTTCTGCGCCGCCGACGATTTCGAGGAGTTCCTTCGTAATCGCGGCTTGGCGGGCGTTGTTCATTTGAATCGTGAGCTCATCGATGAGCTTCCCGGCGTTCTCGGTCGCGTTATTCATCGCGAGCAACTGCGCAGCGAAGAAGGCTGCATCGGTTTCGAGAATGGCCGAAAAGATCGTGAACTCGAGATACTTGGGCAGCAAGCGTGAGAGTACGAACTCGGGCGACGGCGCAAACTCCACCGCGCCGCGTACCTTGTCATCCGTAGGAGCGCCGTCGTCACCCTCTCGCAGGTCGTCCGGTGTAATCGGCACGAGTTTGCGCACTTCCGGCTTTTGCGACATCATCGAGATCAGCTTCGAGCTGACCAAGGTGATATCCGAAATCTTGCCGTTGACGAAATCCTCGGTGACCGTGTGCGCAACCTCGCGAGCGACGTCGAGCTTTGAGGGCGCGTTGATCGCCCACGAGGGACGATCGGCGTTGCCCATCCGGCGTACCGCGTTACGCGCCTTGACGCCCACGGTGTACCAAGCGACGTCTTTACGATCGCGCAGATACAGCTCACCGGCGCGTATCACGTTCGAGTTGAACGCGCCGGCCAGTCCCTTATCGGCGGTCATCAGAATCACGCCGGAGGGTGCGGCCGCGTTGCCGGGCTTCATAAACGGATGATCGACGGTCGACACCGCCGCCATCAAGTCGCGCAACATCTCCGTCAGCGTGTCGGCGTACGGACGCGCTTCCTTGCGCGCCTGCTCGGCGCGGCGAATCTTCGCGGCAGCGACCTGCTTCATCGCCTTGGTGATCTGCTGCGTATTCTTCAGCGAGCGTATCCGCTCGCGAAGATCCTTGACGCTCGGCATTAGAAAGTCTTGTTGAACTCCGTCAACGCTTCGTTGAGCTTCTGCTTGTTCTCATCCGAAAGCTGACCGCTCGACGCAATAGCTTCGGGCACGGCAGCGTACTTCTGATGGAGAAAGTCGATGAAGCCCTTGGCCCAATCTTGCAGCCGCGGCGTGGGAACGTCGTTGACGTAACCGTTGGTCGCGCCGTAGAGCAGCGCGACTTGATCTTCCATTGCCATCGGCTGATACTGCGGCTGCTTCAGCAACTCGGTGAGCTTCTCGCCGCGCATCAATTGGTTTTGCGTGGACTTGTCGAGATCGCTTGCAAGCTTCGAAAACGCCGCGAGATCGCGATACTGCGCAAGCTCGAGTTTGAGTTGACCCGCCACCGACTTCATCGCCTTGGTTTGCGCCGAACCGCCGACGCGCGAAACCGACAAACCGACGTTGACGGCCGGACGGATGCCTTGGAAAAATAGCTCCGGCGTCAGGTAGATCTGTCCATCGGTGATCGAGATCACGTTGGTCGGGATATAGGCGGAGAAGTCGCCGGCCTGCGTTTCGATGATCGGCAGCGCCGTCATCGAGCCGCCGCCGAGATCGTCGGAAAGCTTCGCCGCGCGCTCGAGCAAGCGTGAGTGCAGATAGAAGACGTCACCGGGATACGCTTCGCGGCCCGGCGGACGGCGCAGCAAGAGCGACATCTCACGATACGATTGCGCATGCTTGGTGAGATCATCGTAAATGATCAGGACGTCTTTTCCGCCGTACATCATCTCTTCGCCCATCGCGCAGCCGGCGAACGGCGCGATCCAGCGTAACGCGGCTGCCTCCGAGGGACTTACGGCAACGATAGTAGTGTACTCCATCGCGCCTTTTTGTTCGAGCACCTGCGTCAGCGCCGCAACGGTCGAATTCTTCTGACCGATCGCGACGTAGATACAGAAGACGTTCTTGCCCTTTTGGTTGATGATCGTGTCGATCGCGATCGCGGTCTTGCCGGTCGAACGGTCGCCGATGATCAACTCGCGTTGACCCTTGCCGATCGGGATCAGCGCATCGATCGCGCGAATACCGGTCGGAAGTGACTGTTTGACCGCTTGGCGCTGCACCACGCCCGGCGCGACGTTTTCGATCGTGCGGAATTTCTTGGTATCGACCGGGCCTCTCCCGTCAATCGGCTGACCCAGCGGATTGACCACGCGACCGAGCAGCGCTTCACCCACCGGCACCGACGCGATGCGTCCGGTGCGGCGAACCGTGTCGCCCTCTTGAATCGCTTCGTCATCACCCATGATCACGACGCCGACGTTGTCCTCTTCGAGGTTGAGCGCGACGCCTTGGACGCCGTTACCGAACTCGACCAACTCCGAAGCGCGCACGCCGCGCAGGCCGTAAACGCGCGCGAGATTCGCGCCGACCTCGATCACGGTACCGACTTCGTCCTCTTGGACGCCGGCATTGAAGCTCGCGATCTGTTGCTTGAGGATTCCCGCAATTTCGTCTGCGTTGATCATGTTAGTTACTTCCAAAGAGAGTACGTGTGAGTTCTTCCAGGCGCCCGGAGACCGAGCCGTCGATCACGCGATCGCCCATCGCGATGCGCACGCCGCCGATGAGCGACGCGTCAACCGTGACGCTGGCTTCAAATTTCTTCCCGTAGGTGCGCTCGAGACGTTCAACCAGCGCGCGAACGTCGCCGTCACTGAGCTCGCGCGCGGTCATCACGACGAGCGGTTCGACGCCGCGGGCGGAGCGCGCAATCTTCCGATACTCCGTCACCAGCTCTTCGAGCAGCGTCTCGCGGCGCTTACGAACGAGCAAGAGCAGCGCGTGCAGCGGGATATCGTCGACTTTTCCGCTCAGCGATTGGAGCAACGTCTGCTCTTTCTCGGTGCGATTGACGACCGGCGAGGTGAAGTACTGAAGAATCGCCGGGTCGCTGTGGATCGTGTCCAGGATCGTCTGCAGCTCCGATCCAACCCGCTCGACGCTACCGGCCTCCGAGGCAAGGGAAAAGACCGCGGTCGCGTAGCGGCGTGCCAGCGTTTCATTAGCCACGGCTCACCTGCCCGAGAAACTCTTCGAGTAGCTGGGCGTTCACCGTAGCATCGATGCGTTGGCTCGCGCTGACGCGCGCGATGTCGAGGGCTTTGGCGGCAAGCTCCTCACGCAAATGCTCGCGCGCTGCGCCGCAGGCGCGTTCGAGCTCGCCTTCGGCATTGCGCAGCATGCGCTCGCCACCATCATGCGCTTCGGTGACGATCGCAACACGTTCGTGCTCGGCGCGCTGCTTGGCCATTTCGACGATCGCTTGCGCGTCGCGCCGCGCACCTTCGATCTCGCGGCGGAGCAACTCGAGCGCGGCCTTCATTTCGTCGCGATGCCGCTCGGCTTGCGTGATCCGTTCGTTGCCCGCCTTTTGCGCCGCCGTGATGGCCGGCGTAATCCATTGCATCGTTGCCCAGATCAGAAACGCGACGAAGAACACGAATCCGGCGATTTGGCTCCAGAAGGCGATCAGATCGTAGTTCACGCGTGAACCTCCGGCAACACGCGCTCGACGATGCCGTCGGCAAGTTCTTGCGCGAGCGCCGCCTCACGCGGGAGCACGGCCGCGACCTCTTTTTGCACCTCTTCGTGCGCGCGCTCGACGATGCTCTTCACGCGGGCGGCGTATTCGCTCGCGAGCTTCGCCGATTCGTTCCCGCCCTCGTTGCGTGCGACGGCGAGAAGATCGTCCGATTCACGCCGCGCGTCGGCTCGAACCGCTTCGGCTTGCGCGCGCAGTTGCGTCGCCTCGGCCTGCGCATGATCGTAGTCGTGCGTCAGGCTATCGATATACGCGCGACGCTTGGCGATGGCGTGCTGCACGGGACGCAAAAAGACCACATACAAAATCGCGTAGAAGACCGCGAAATTGATCAGCTGGACCCAAAACGTCCCGTCCGGCGTGAGAAACATCGACTGTTCGTGCGTTCCTTAGTGTCCGGCCAACGCCTTGGCGACGAGCGGAATGCTCGAAGCGCCGAAGAGGATGAACAGACCGAGACCAAGCGCGATAAACGCGTTAGCTTCGACGAACCCGACGCCGATGATCAGGAACTGGAGGATGTTCGGACGGGCCTCGGGCTGACGCGCAATCGCTTCGACTGCACGCGCGCTTACCATACCGTCGCCGATCGTCGTGCCGACCGCAAATCCGGCCGCGATGATCGCAAATGCGACGACGCCGACTGCGGCGATGATAGTTTCAGGGCTCAACGTAGTGTCCTTTCTCGGGTACTAGTGGTCGTCGGCCAGCGCCAACGAAAGATAGACGATGGAAAGCAGCGCGAAGACGAACGCTTGGAGCAGCCCCACCAAGAAGTTGAAGATCTCTAAGAAGAACGGACCGATCGCAGCCGCAAGCGAGAGATCGAACGCGCCGATCTTCACTTGTGCGGTGATGATCTGGATGATGACGAAGAGCAGCAGTTCGCCCACGAAAATGTTGAAAAAGAGACGAGCGGCCAGCGTTGTCGGGCGCAGCAACTCTTCGAGAACGTTCAGCGGAAGCATCGCCGCGAACGGCGTCGCGAGATGCTTGTAAAAACCCAGGCCGCGCTTGCGGATGCCGCTAACCTGAATGACCACGAAGACCAAGACTGCCAGCGCGGCGGCGGTGTTGATATCCGCAGTCGGCGAGCCGCCGAACGGAAGTTGCAACGGTTCCTTGAACGGGAACGCGCCGAACTCGTTGAGGAGAAAGATGAACATCGCAAGCGCGATGAAGAAGGGCACGTACGGCTCGCCTTGCTTGCCGAGCGATCCGTAGGCGAGGTCCGCGAAATAGTTGATCACGCCTTCGACGAACGTCTGGCGCTTATTGACGAAGGCCGAGCGATACGACGCGCCGATCCAGGCAAAGAGCGGCAGCGACACCAACATGACGACCCACGTCGTCAAAATGGTGTCGGAGTGCACGGTACCGAGAGGTCCGGGGAAAAGATGCCAGACCGCGTGTTGTCCGATTTGCACGGTTGCTAAATGTTTCTCTCTTACCTTAACGGTCGCGCGCTACGCGGACGGCGTAAAGCGCAAGGGGTATCAAAAGACCGGCGATATATAAAAGGGAGCACCACCAGGGTCCGACCGCCGCGATCGCCACCGCGACTATAGCGAAGACCCCGACCCGGGATAAACTACTTAAGACGAAGGACTTGGAGGCACCGGATTCCGCCAGCCGTTCTCCCGCAGCGCTCAGAAGCCGGAGATTGAGATAGCCGCAGAATAGGCCTACGGCTATGGCAAGAATGGCAAGCGGTATCGCGCGGGCGAGAGGTACGTACGTCACTTCGGCCTATTTTCCCGCCTGAAGCAAGGCCTTGGCCGCAAGCGCTCCACCGGCGATAACGCCCGCAAAGAGACCCGCCACCGTCCACAACGCAAATCCGGTCCAATGCGCGAGCGCAAGGCCACCGGCAAAACCGAGAAGCACGAGGATCGCAAAGGTTGATCCTGCCGTCAGAGCGCCCTTCATACTAGAGGTATACCATGGGAATGTTCACCACGATCCTCGTCGCCGTCGATGAATCGCAGGCAGCCCGAGAAGCCGCCGCCCTTGCCGCGCGACTCGCGTCCGAAGATCACGCCGGCCTGCTGCTCATCAACGTCGTCGACGTCGCCAAGCTGATCTCGGTCGCGGGCTACGACACGCCCTATCCGGTCGAAGCGGTCCAAATGCTGCAAACCGCCGGCCAACAACTCCTCGACGAGATCAAGGCCGCACTGGTCCCGAGCGGCGTGACGATCGCCACCGCAATCGGCGAAGGCGATGCGATTGACGAGATCGTGCGGCTCGCCGACGAAAACGGCGCCGGCTTGATTTGCATCGGCACGCACGGGCGTACCGGTCTTGCGCACCTGTTCGTCGGCAGCGTCGCCGAGGGCGTCGTACGTCGCGCTGACGTTCCGGTGCTCGTTGTTCGTCCGGCTTCAGAGAACGGCGGCGTCGAAGGGCGCGGGAAATCGTCCGCCGCGAAGCCGCGCCAATAGCCACGCGACGATGCGCGGCGCCGCATGACCGTCGCCGTACGGATTGACTGCTCGCGCCATGCGCGCATACGCGTCGCGATCGCTCAGCAAGCGATTCGCCGCCGCGACGATCGCCGCGCGATCGTGACCCACGAGCTCGAGCGTTCCGGCTTCGAGCCCCTCGGGCCGTTCCGTTTCTTCGCGCATCACGAGCACCGGCTTCCCGAGCGTCGGCGCTTCCTCTTGTAAGCCGCCCGAATCGGTCAGCACGAAGGTCGCCGCCTTCACCGCGACGACCATCTGCGCGTAGTCGATCGGATCGACGAGCGTCACGCCGTCGATCCCGCCAAGAATCTGATACGCGATCGGCCGTACGTGGGGCGACGGATGCACCGGCCAATAGATCTGCGGACGCATCGGCAATTGCACGATGTCCCGCATCGCTTCGCACATCTCGCGCATGTACGGATGATTTTCGCGCCGGTGCGCGGTCACGACGATGATCGGTCGCTTCGGATCGAGCTCGTCCAGACGCTGCGGCGGCGGCAGGTCGCTGCGCCGTGCGGTTTCCAAAAATGCGTCGATCACCGTATTGCCCGTGACAATGATGTCGTCGGCATCGACGTGCTCTTGCAAGAGATGCTCGCGAGCGAGCGACGTCGGCGCGAAATGATACGTGGCAATCGTCCCGGTCAACCGCCGGTTCATCTCTTCGGGAAATGGCAGCCAGCGATCGCGCGTGCGCAGGCCCGCCTCCACGTGGCCGACGGGAATCTGCTGATAAAACGCGGCAAGCGCGGCCGAGGTGCTGGTGGTCGTGTCGCCGTGGACTAAGACGACGTCGGGCCGGGCTTGCGTGAGCGCCGGCTCCATGCCCTCGAGCACGCGCGTGGTAATCTGCGTGAGCGTCTGGTTCTCGGTCATGATGTCCAAATCGTAGCGCGGCTCGATCGCAAAGAGCTCGAGCAAGTCGTCGAGCATCTGGCGATGCTGCGCCGTGACGCACACGATATCGTCAATCGCCGGTTCGGCATGCAGCGCGTGCACGACCGGGGCCATCTTGATGGTATCGGGACGCGTGCCGAACACGGTCATCACACGCAGTCGTTCGTTCTTCATTTAGAGCGTATGCCTAGAGCGTATGCCGAAAGACGTGAGTGAACTCTCCCGATAGCGCGAGCGCCACGAATCCGAGGACGAAGCACATCGCATAGATCAAGAGCACCGCTTGGCGCACGTTGAGTCCAAAGCGGAAGATCAACTGATGGTGAAAGTGCCCGCGATCGGCTTCGGTAATGCGTTTGCCCGAACTCGCGCGCCGTATGATGACCGCGGCGGTATCGAGAATCGGCAATGCCAGCACAACGACCGGCACGACAATCGAGATCGCGATCGCCGTCTTGCTCGCACCGATAATCGACACGGTGGCAAAGACGTAGCCGATGAAGAGCGAGCCGGCGTCGCCGAGAAAGATCTTTGCCGGATTGAAATTGTACGGCAGAAAACCGAGGGCCGCGCCCGCAAGCGCAATGACAACGAGCGCGACGACCGGGCTCGCGTGCAGAACCGAGATCGTAAAGAGAAACAGACACGAGATCAAGGTGAAGCCCGAGAGCAGTCCGTCGAGCCCGTCGATGAAGTTGATCGCGTTCATCATGCCGACGTACCACAAGAGCGTCAGCGGAACCGAAAGCCAGATCGGAAAGTCGATCCAGTTTGTGTGTGGATTGTGATCGAAGGGATTCGTGACGCCCGGAATGATGAAGCCGTAGAGCATCGAGACGAGCGCCACGATAATCTGCGCGAGGAACTTGTTGCGCGGACGCATCTGCATGATGTCGTCCCACAAGCCCACAGCCAAGATCAGCATGCCGCCGAAGAGCAAGCCGACGAGCCGATGGACCGCGTCGAACTGATCGGCGATGGCGTTGATCTTTTGATGCACGCCCAAATGCACGATCGAAGGATAGAGCGCGTACGGCGAGCTCAGCGCGAACCCGAGCACGGCAAAGAGCGCGAAGGCGAAACCGAAGAACACGGCGATGCCGCCGATGCGCGGCGTGGGGACCTCGTGGACGCGCCGCTCTTCGTTCGCTGCATCGATGATCTCGAGATGCGTAGCAAGACGAATGACCAGCGGCGTCGCGAGCGCCGTCACCGTGGCTGCAATCGCGAAGGTCAAAAAGTAGATCAGCGCTGCGGTCACGAGCGCGCCCCTTCCAGCGACACAAACGCGACCAGCGCGACACCGGCTTCGGCCAACAGTTCGCTCGCCACGGCGTCAGGATACGGTTGATCGTAGACGATCTTCGTTACGCCGGCGCTGATCAGCAACTTTGAGCAGCCCACGCACGGCTGGTGCGTGCAGTACGCGGTCGCGCCTTGGAGACCGACGCCGTGCAACGCACCCTGCACGATGGCGTTTGCTTCGGCGTGCGTCGCTCGCTGGCAGTGACCGTTGAGGATGATGCAACCGGCGTCGGTGCAGTGCGCGACGCCGCGCGGCGCACCGTTATAGCCGGTCGTCAGAATACGATGATCGCGCACCAGCACGGCGCCGACCGAGGCGCGCGGACAGGTCGCGCGCGATGCGACCGTATGGGCGATCTGCATGAAGTACTCGTCCCAACCGGGGCGCGGGCTCATGCGTTGTGCACGCGGACCGCGGCTGGAACCGAGGTAAGGCTGCCAAACATCCGATCGCCCGCGTCGCCCAGCCCCGGAACGATGTAGGCGTGGTCGTTGAGACCGGCATCGAGCGCAGCGGCAAAGATCGATACCTCGGGATGCGCGGCGGCAATGCGCGCGACACCTTCGGGCGCGGCGATGACGCATACGAACGTCAGCCGGCGCGCTCCGCGCTCGACGAGTGCATCGAGCGCCGCGACGCCGGAGTTGCCCGTTGCCAGCATCGGATCCAGCACGAACACGTGACGGTCTTTGAGTTCCGGCGGAACGTTTGCATAATACGGAACCGCGCGCAGAGACTGCGGATCGCGATAAAAGCCCAAGTGCGCGACGACCGCGTCGTCGATGACGTCGAGAAATCCCGGCAAGAGCCCAAGACCGGCGCGCAGCACCGGCGCGACGACCGGTCGCGTCGCGATACGACGTGCGGTCGTCTCGATCAACGGCGTGGCAATCGTCTCGTCGCGCATCGGGAGCGTGCGCGTCGCCTCGTATGCAAGAAACGCGCCAAGCTCTTCGATCAGCGCGCGAAAGACCGGTGTCGGAGTTGAGCGATCGCGCAGTCGCGCAAGGCGATCGGCGACGGCTGGATGGTCGACAATGTGGAGGCTTTGGCTCCCGGGCATGCAAGTCGGGTTTGTTATGCGTGCGCGCGATACCTGGGTACTGGTGGCGACGATCGTCGGTTCCAGTCTTGCGTTCATCGACGGCGCCGTGGTTTCGCTCGCGCTTCCGGAAATCCAAAGCGAATTTCATGCCGGCGCCGGCGATGTTGCCTGGATCGTAGAGCTGTATACATTGGTGCTTGGCTCGCTGATGCTGCTCGGTGGCGCGCTCGGCGATCGATACGGGCGCAAACGCGTTTTCATCGCTGGTCTCGCGCTCTTCGCGCTCGGCTCGATCGGCTGCGCGTTCGCGTGGTCGATAGCCTCAATACTCACGTCGCGCACGATCCAAGCCGTTGGCGGTATGCTCTTCGTTCCCGCCAGTCTTGCAATCCTCGGCGACCATTTCTCGGGTGACGCGCGCGGGCGCGCGATTGCGGCGTGGTCGGCCTTCGGCTCGTTGACCTCGCTGCTTGGGCCGGCGCTCGGCGGCGTCCTCATCGATGCATTCGGATGGCGCTCGGTCTTTTGGATCAACGTACCGCTCGCGGCATTTGTGATTGTGGTGGCGATGCGTCACATCAGCGAAAGCCGCGACGACGAGGCGCCAAAAGAGCTCGACTGGCTTGGGTCAGCGCTGGGAACGGCCGGACTCGGCGCGCTGACGTACGGGCTCATTCTTTCCAGCACCGCCGGTTGGCGCGCGTTCGCGGTCGACACCTCGATGCTCGGCGGCGCCGCGCTGCTCGCACTATTCGTCACCCACGAGCACCACACGCGCAATCCGCTCGTGCCGACCGACATCTTTCGCTCGCGCACGTTTGCAGTGATCAATCTCTCAACACTTTTTTTGTACGGCGCGTTGAGCGCGGCGCTCTACGAGTTGCCGTTCGTGATGATTCAGGCGCACGGCTATTCTGCGTTAGAAGCGGCGCTCGGTATGCTGCCGCTCGGCATCTGCATCATCGTCCTTTCGCGTTTTGCGCCGACGTTTGCCAAACGGTTTGGTATACGCAACGTGCTAACCGTTGGGCCGGCGATCGTCGCGGCCGGATTCGTGCTGCTCGCCCTTCTCGCAGCGATGCCGTCGTACTGGGGCTCGTTCTTCCCCGGTCTTTTCATTGCCGGCCTCGGGATGGGCATTACGGTGGCGCCGCTTACCACCACGGTGATCAATGCAGCCGATCGGCGCCACGTCGGCGTTGCGTCAGGCATCAACAATGCCGTCTCGCGCCTCGCCGGATTGCTCGCGATCGCCGCGCTAACGATCGTGGTCACGAGCCTCTACTGGGCGTCGATGCAACGCTCGCTCGACGCGATGCATGCCGCGCCGTTGACGCGGGCGGCAGCAACAGCGCAGCGCGACCTTTTAGGCGGCGCCCACTTTGACAATCCGGCGTTGCAACACGATTCGATCGTCGCCTTCGAAGCGGGATTTAGCGGCGTGGCACTCGCGTCTGCATTCCTCGCTGCACTTGCCGCGCTCGCCGACCGGTTCGGTATCGACGAAACGAAGCTCCGGACCGACTAGCCGGCTATGGAACGTCGAAACGCGAGGTGAGTTCGCGCACGCGTCCGTGCAGTTGCTCGACCTTCGTTTGGCTTTCGATATCGCCGAGCGCGTCGACCATGATGCGCGCAACTTCCCGGCACTCGTTGACGCCGAGTCCGCGCGCCGTGATCGCCGGCGTTCCGATACGGATGCCGCTTGCGACCATCGGTTTTTGCTGATCGTAGGGAATGGCGTTTTTATTCACGGTGATGCCGATGCGATCCAGATATGCCTCGACCGCTTTGCCGGTCAGTCCTTTGACCGAAACGTCGACGAGCATCAGGTGCGTGTCGGTGCCGCCCGCCACCAATCGCAGGCCGCCGCGCACGAATTCTTCGGCCATCGCGCGCGCGTTGTCGATCACATTTTGCTGGTAGGTCTTAAACGACGGCTGCAACGCTTCGCCAAACGCCACGGCCTTGGCAGCGATGGTGTGCATGAGCGGGCCGCCCTGAATCCCCGGAAAGACACTCTTGTCGATCGCTTGCGCAAACGCTTCCTTGCATAGAACGATGCCGCCGCGCGGACCGCGCAGCGTTTTGTGCGTCGTCGAAGTAACGAACTCCGCAAATGGGACCGGCGACGGATGCAATCCGACCGCAACGAGTCCAGCGATGTGCGCCATATCGACCATGAGCGTCGCGCCGACTTCGTCGGCAATCTCGCGGAACGGCGCATATTCCATCACGCGCGGATAGGCGCTGGCGCCCGCGATAATCATCTTCGGTTTGTGCTCGCGCGCCATCGCGCGCACTTCGTCGAAATCGATGAGTTCCGTGTCTTTGCGCACGCCGTAGGCCACGGCGTTGTAGAGTTTTCCGCTAAAGCTAACCTTGGTACCGTGGGTCAGATGCCCGCCGTGCGCGAGCGACATACCCAGCACCGTGTCACCGGGCTGCAGCTGCGCCATGAAGACCGCCATGTTGGCTTGCGCGCCGGCGTGCGGCTGGACGTTGGCATGATCGGCGCCGAAGAGCTGCTTCAAGCGTTCGAGCGCGAGCGTCTCGGCAACGTCGACCCACTCACAGCCGCCGTAGTAGCGCTTACCTGGATAGCCCTCCGCGTATTTGTTGGTCATGACGGAGGCCATAGCTTCGCGCACGGCGCGGCTGGCGTAGTTCTCCGAAGCAATCAGCTCGAGGTTTTCTCGTTGCCGGCGCTCCTCGCCCACGATGGCGGCAAAGACCTCGGGATCCTGGGCTTCGATCTGCGAAGGGGTCAGAATATCCATGATGGTTCCTGATTTAACGAGCCGGGGCCGAACTCCCGGAGACCTCGCGCACGAACAGCACCGTTGCCACTGCTGCTGCGACATCCGCGATGAGCATCAGAAATATCCCGGCCGCAAGTGAGCCGAGCGTCAGCGCGGCACCAATGCACGCGAACGCAATGAGATTGGCCTCGGCGGAAGACCATCGTTCACCGCGCAGGGCCTTTCGACCAAGGAAAAAGAGCGCGATTGCGGTGGTGAGCGCCCCGATGATTCGCGCATCGA
Source organism: Vulcanimicrobiota bacterium (assembly GCA_963703325.1). Classification (GTDB taxonomy): domain Bacteria; phylum Vulcanimicrobiota; class Vulcanimicrobiia; order Vulcanimicrobiales; family Vulcanimicrobiaceae; genus Aquilonibacter. The sequence goes on from OY969805.1 coordinate 1,023,501, forward strand.
AGACGACGTGGAGTTCCCGGCGCGCGAGATCGAATACAAGCCAGATCGCGCCGAGCAGTGCAATACCTGCGTTCTGGCTGATCCAACGTCCGCGCACACCACTGATCATCGAAGCCACGAACTGCACGAGCATAAACACGAGAAAGCATAGCGTCGCGGCGCGGACAATCGTCATCTCCATCGCTACATCAGCTCCTTCGGCGTCACCGCGCCGGTCACTTCGCCGGCTTCGATCGCTTTGAGCGTGCGTTCTCGTTGCGCGGTGCCGAACTCGAAGAGTTGCTCGACGCGATGTTTGTGCCGCGCGCCTTCGGGCGTGTCGCCCTCGAACGGCGCGTGGATGAACACGTCGACGAGGCGCTCGATCATTTCCCATCCGGTCAGCCGTTCGGAAAGCGCGAGGACGTTGGCGTCGTTATGGCGACGCGCAAGTTCGGCCGAGAGCGGCTCGGTGACGACGGCGCAGCGCACGCCCGGCACTTTGTTGGCGGCAATTGATATGCCGAGACTCGATCCGCACACCACGATGCCGCGATCGGCCTGCCCGGTTGCCACCGCTTCGCCGACGGCGTACCCATACTGCGGATAATCGACCGGCGTCGCGGTGTGCGTGCCGAAATCGAGAATCGTGTGGCCCGCTTCGCGCAGCTTTTGCGCGATGCGATCTTTGAATTCGAAGCCGGCGTGATCGGCTCCCAGGGCGACGCGCATAGAGCTTGAATCCCCCGGCATGAAGTTCGCGTGCGCGAGTAGTGCATTTCATCGAGCCTTCGAAAGCGGTGACCTAACACAGCTCGAATTTCTCGACGCTGCCGCTCACGTAATGGCGTACGACGGCGTGGTCTTAGACGACCGCCATTTTCCGCGCACGGACAGTGACTACCTCGCCCAAGTCAAGAAGACGGCCACCGATCTGGGCCTGTGTATTGCGGCGCTCGCGAGCGACGCGTTCTTCTCCGCGACGACCGACGAGATGCGCGCGGCGCTCGGTCGCGCGCTAGCGCTCGGCACGCCATTGCTGACTGGACGTCTGGGCGGCGAGACCGCGTATTCGTGGAGCGACCAACTCGGGAAGCTCGGTGCCGCGTCGTCGCTTGCCAAATCGGCGAACGTCACGCTCGCATTGCGAAACGCGCCGCACACGTTCGCTGCGACTTCGCACGATTGCAAACGCGTGACGAAAGAAACCGATTCGGCGTGGTTGCGCTATGGACTCGAGCCCGCTGTGTTTGACGCCGCGAGCGATCCGCTCGCGCTCGCACCAAAAACCGTACTGCTGTGGCGGAACGCAGCGAGCGCACAGCTAACGGGTTGGGAGCAGTTTCGCGGATTCGTCGCGCTCGATCGTGCCGACGGCGGCGCAACAGTGGAAAACTTCAAACTCAACCGCACGTAGCGTCTTCCATGCGAGGCAACTGAACCTGCGGTCTCGCAGGTGGGTGCGGCCCGGGCGCTTTGCGGGCAGGCACGAGGCCCAAGCCCTCTCGTCGTATCCGGAGCTGGTGCTCCCTAGGTATCCAAGTCGGTTCGGCACCTTTAGCATGGTGCGCGCTAGGCGCAGTCGAGCCCTACTAACGTACCACCCGTCGTCAAGCCCTTGACACCGGCCGAACTACGCGTGATGGAAGGGCATGCAGCACGGAACGCTCACCCTTCCTCGTAGCGCCGACACTCTGTACGAGCAAGCCAAGCACTATCTTAACCGTGATCCGGTCGAGGCAAAGCTTTTCAAAGAACTCGAGCATTCCCCCGACGGACGGCGCTATCACCTGACGATCAATCATCGCAACGACGATTCCTTCGACCCGAAGAGCAACGATATCGCGTGGGATCCGTACAGCGCGTTGCGCACAACGCGCGGCGGACGCCAATCGCCCGCGCTCGGACTTGGTCACGAAGTCGATCATGCGGTGGAAAATCCACGGATCGCCGACCGTTTGCGCGATACGCCCGATGCGCGATACGACAATGCCGAAGAGCGCCGCGTCATCACCGGCAGCGAACGTCACGTCGCGCGAACGCTGGGCGAATCGATTCGCTACGATCACGGTGGGACCACCTACCGCGTTGCATCGCCGGTGACGAGATAGCGATGGATCACATGATTTTGGCCGCCGCCATTTCGGTAGGCGGTGCGTCACGAATCGAAATCGACCACGTCCCGAACAGCATTTCGTATCGTGCCGCGCTTTCACCACGCGATGTCGGCGCCCGCGCCCGCATTCGTGTCGAGTCGCGCGATCCGCAAACGGTCGCGCATATCGTTGCCGCGATCGAGCATACCGACACCAGCAGCGACGCGCGGGCAGCGGATCTGCGCTACGCGATCCGGGTGCGCGACGCGCGCGGATCGACGTGCGTCGTCATCTATCTCGACGCATTCGGACGGCGCGGCATGGTCGATGGAAGACCCGTGCGCTTCTCCGACGATGCGATCAAGCGCGCGATCGTGACGGCGTTTCCGGTGCTTTACAGATAGCGATCGAAAAACTGCGCTGCCGCCGTGTCGGCTCGCACCCACGAATCCCAGCGCAGGAAGCCGTGGGCTTCATCCGGGAGCACCATCAGCTGATACGGCACGTGATACTGCTGCAAGCGCGGCACCAAATCGACCAGTTGATGAAACGAGACGTCGGGATCTTCGTCGCCCTGAATCAGCAAAACCGGCGATCGCCAGGTCTTCATCGATCCAACCGGTGAGGATTCCCATGCGAGCTTGAGCCACGGCTTCAGATCGACGCGTGCGCTGCCTTCGGCGCCGCTCGCAAAGTAGTCGATCGCGTCGTGCATGAGATCGTGCACGCCGCTGTAGTCGACGCCGGCTTTGAAAACGTCGGAGTTGCGCGCGAGCGCAAGCGCGGTGAGATAGCCGCCCCACGAACCGCCCCAGATCCCAATGTGCTTCGGATCGACGAAGGATTGCTGTTGCAGCCACCGCGCGCCGGCGAGCACATCCTGGTACTCGCTCGCGCCGGTCCAGCCGGTGCGCACCGCATAGTGAAAGTCGTGACCATAGCCGACACCCGACCGGTAGTTCACGGAAAGCACGGTGTAGCCGCGGCTAACGAGATACTCGTTCACCGCGTAGCCGTTGCTGTAGTAATCGAGCGGATTCCACGTCAAAAGCATCTGCCGCATCGGGCCGCCGTGCACGAAGACGATCGCCGGACGCCGTCCGCTCGCCGTACTGCGAAAGAGCTGCGCGTGCACGAGAATTCCATCCGGCGCGTGATAGGTCACTTCACTCGGCGTTACGAGTTGCGCGGCCGGAAAGTCGGCCGGAAGCAGCGACGCGTCGAGCAACCGCTGCGCGCTGCCGTCGGGCGCACTGATCGCGACGAGCGGTGGCCGTTGCGCCGTCGTCGTGACGTATGCGATGTGGGTGTCCGCAAGCGGCGTCGGCCACCATTGCGAGCCGTATCCCGATGTTACCGGGATGCTCGCGCCGCTTGCGAGACTTACGCGGTAGATATGCCAGCGATCGATATCGCCCGATGTCGTTCCGGTATTTACGACATACAGCGCCGTGCGCCCATCGCGATCGGGAACAAAACTCACCACCGTGAACGGACCACTCGTCAACCGGCGTGCGGGACCACCGTCGGCACTCACGCTGTAGAGATGCGGCCAGTTGTCGGCTTCGCTCAAGAACAGCAATCGGGTGTTGCCGCCCCAGGTGAGATCGACGTCACCGCCTTGCGTGGGAAACGACGCGCGAGCGTTCAAGCCGCTCTTCCACACCGCGCTCGCGCTGCCGTCGGCGACGCGCGCAATCCAGATCGACCACGGCACCACCGGCGTCTGCAACGGCGACGGCAGCGCACCGCCGCCACCCGGCGTACGCGCGAACGCGACCCGTGTGCCGTCCGGCGACCAGCGCGGCTCTTGATCGAAGGTCACCGACGGCGCCAAGAATTCGAGCGGCCGATCGTCGCCGCGATACACGCCGATGAGCGCGTGGTCGCCGCGCGACGAGACAAAGGCGAGCGCATCGCTGTTCGGCGACCATTGCAGATCGGCGTCCTTGCCGGCATCGTAGAAGAGTCGCTTGGCTTGCGTGCTGCCGTCGGCCGGCGCGATCCACACTTCGCCGTTGCGTTGGAAGGCAACACGCGATCCGTCGGGCGCAAGCGCGGGCGCGTGTCCCGCGGCGAGCATCGCCGGCGTACCGCCGGCGGTCTCGACCGCCCAGATTTGCGTCTCGGGCTGCGCCGTGCTCAAACTCGGATTCTCGCTGCTGCCATACGCGTAGACCAGGCGCGAGCCGTCGCGTGACAACTGCACGGCGTTGATTCCCACGCCATCGTCTTGGTGCATCGCCACCAGCTCGTGCGGATCATACGCTGGTGCGCGCGCGACCCAGATGCTTCGCAGACCGCGCTGATTGATGCCGTAGGCAATGACGGTGCCGTCGCCGCTGCTCACCAGCGTGTCGGGGAATGGATACGAAAGCACCGCAGTCAAAGAAAAGCCCGGCGGCGCCGCGCCGCCGAGAAGCGCGCACGCAAGAGCAATGACCGCGAGACGACGGAGGCTTGGCATGCCCGAAGGATACGCGCAGCGAATGCGACGTTCCCATGCGCAGGCTCCTAGCTTTTTTACTTTTATTTATGACATTTGAAACAGCATCTGCATCAGCTCAGCCCGACACGACGCTCACGACGCAGCTTGCGGGCTTGACCGCCGGCTATCAGGGCAACGTCGCGCTCTACGCGCAGGATTCTGAGCACCGGCCGGACCGTGGCGATCAACGCCGACACCCCGGTGCCCACCGCCTCGACGATCAAGCTCACCGTGCTTTTCGAAGCGCTCAAACAGATTCAAGATGGCCGTAAGCACTGGAACGATCCGCTAACGCTCACCAAGGCAAACCAGGTCGAAGGCTCGGGCGTCTTGACGCTCTTCGATACGCCGCTGACGTTGACGCTCAAAGACGCGCTCACGATGATGATTGTCGTCAGCGACAATACGGCCACAAACCTGGCCATCGATGATTTGGGTCTGCGAAACATCGACGATCGCATTGTGTGGATGGGCTTGCAGAATACGTGGCTCTACAAGAAAGTGTTCATGGATCCGGTCCCGCCTGTGCCCGCGGATCAACCCAAATTCGGGCTTGGCAAGACCACCGCGCGCGAGATGGCCGCAGTCATGCGGCGCTTCGCGACGTGCGACCTCAACGCGCCGGGCGTGACGACGCAGCCTTCCCAAAGCGATCGCGCGCTGTGCGACGTGGCGCTCGGTATGCTGAAGAACCAAACGGATCGCGAGGGAATTCCGCGCTATCTCGGCGACCTCACCGTCGCAAGCAAGGGTGGAGCCGTCGACGCGGCGCGCAGCGACGTCGGCATCGTGTATGCCAAGAACGGCCCGATCGTGATCTCGGCATACACCTACGACAATAAGGATCAGAGCTGGACTCCCGACAATAGCGGACGGTTGCTTATCGCCAAGCTTGCCAAGGCGATTGTCGATGCGTGGAACTAGCGCGCGCTAGGAATCCAGCACTTTGGCTTGACCGCGCGGCGCATCGCTCTCAACGTGCCGTGCACGACCGGTGTAGAGCGCGATCATCTGCGCTGCGACGAGCCAGGCGAGCGTATTGAACGCGATACCGACGACGGGACCGAGCAGCGGAACCTCGCCCAGACGTCCGCCGATGGCGTAGCGCAAACTGTCGGCGGCGGCCGCCTCCAGCATCGGGCGATTGACGACCTGCCGCGATACGTCGTCGACGATCGCGATCGATGCGCACGACGCATCGAGCATCGCGCCGCTGCCGTGGCGAAATTCCCCCGCCGAAAATCCCTCGGCGTGAATGTAACTTGCTTCCTTGAGCTTCAACGCGAATTCGTGCGCGATCGGCAGGCCGTAGCCGGTGGCGAAGATCAGCACGCTGCGGCGGCTCGCGATGCGGGCCGCGGCGGAACGCACCTCGTCGACGCCGGGACTGTTCAGCCACGAGCGTACGTCTTCGGCGGTTTCGATCAGCGTTTGCGCACTGCGCTGGTGCGGCTGACCGACGATGCCGGCTGCCCACAGCAAGATGGCCGCGGTTGCGGTCACGCTCTTGCTCGCGGGCACCGCGATCTCGCGCCCCGCGCCGACGTCGATGGAAAGATTAGCGCGTTGGGCAAGCGGCGACTGCGGCGTATTGGTCAGCGCGATCAACAGCTTGGGGTTGAGCACGTCCAGCGCGTGGAGCAGATCCTCAGATTGTCCGCTCTGTGAGACCGCGATGGTGGCCGAGCCGGCGTACGCAGCGTGATCGAGCGGCGCTTCCGTAGCCGCCAGCGCGTGCGCGCGAATCGCGCGGCGGCGCAACGCGAGCGCGCCCAGTTGCGCCATGAAGAGCGAGCTGCCGCTTCCGAGCAGCACGATATCCCGGCCGTCGATCGCGTTGGCCAGTGCTTGCGCCTTATCCGACGCAGCAATGGCTTCCCACACATCGGGCTGTTCGCGAATCTCTCGCTCGAAATGCGCTCCCAACATCGGCCTACCCCATTCGCTGTGAGCGCGGTGAAACCACCGAGGCCGTCGAAGAATTACCCGATGTTTCTGCGAGGTGCTGTTGCACTGCTGCTTATCGCCCTCTGTGCGTGCACGAAAACCGGCACACCAATGAGCGGGGCCGCGAATCCGTGGACGGTTCCGGGTGTGCTGCGGATCGGCGATCCTGAGGAGCCCGACAATCTCAACCTCATGTTCGGGCATACGCTCGCGACAGGCGAAATCGACTGTTTGCTCTTTTCGTTCATTTTGCGGACCGACGCGGACGGCAATCTTTTCCCAGATTTGGCCACCGAGGTGCCGACACTGCAAAACGGCGGCATCAGTCGCGACGGAAAGACCGTCATCGTCCATCTACGGCACGGCGTGAAATGGTCGGACGGCGCGCCGTTGACGGCAGCAGATTGGCTCTTCACGTATCACGCCGTGTTGAATCCGGCCAACAACACCAAAACCGACTACGGATGGGCCGAGATTGCCTCGGCGCAAGCGCCCGATCCGTACACGATCGTCATCCATCTCAAGAAGCCGACGGTCGAAGTGCTCGAGAATCCTCAGTATGGGCGGCGACGCCTATCCGCCGCTGCCGGCGCATCTGCTGGCCAAGCTTCCCGATCTCAACCGCGCCGCGTTTAACAGCATGCCCATCTCGAGCGGGCCCTTCATCTTAAAGCGCTGGGTGCGCGGCGACTCGCTCACCTTTGTCGCCAACCCGCTCTACTTTCGCGGGCCGCCCAAACTCAAGGAGATCGTCTGGAAGATCGTGCCCAATCCCACGACGCTGCTCAACGCGCTGCGGGCGCACGAGATCGATCTCTATCCGGCGGTCGGTGAGGATTCGATCGATCAGCTCAACTCGATCTCCGGCATCCGCGTGACGAACCGTCTGGTGGCCTGGTGGCAGCACCTTGAGATGAACATGCGGCAGCCGCAACTTTCCGACGCGCGCGTTCGCGCGGCGATTGCCGAGGGCATCGATTGGTCGCGCATCGTCGCAACCGTCTACCACGGCCACGGGCAGCTCGCGGTCTCGGACATCTTTCCGCAATCGTGGGCCGCGCCGAATTTGGCGCCGTATCGCTACGATCCGGCCGATGCGCGCCGGCTTCTTGCGCAAGCCGGCTGGCGGATTGGAAGCGACGGTGTGCTGCACAAGGGTGCGCTCGCGATGCGGTTGACCATTTCCGCAACGACCGACAACGACGTCAATCAACGCGCCGAGTTGGTGATCCAATCGATGCTGCAACAACTCGGCATCGGAATCGACGTGAAGAACTATCCGGCTAACCTGCTCTTCGCGCAGAACGGCCCGATCTACAGCGGCAAGTACGATCTCGAATGGTCGCAGGCGATCAATGGGGCCGATCCCGACGACTCGGGCTCGTGGAATTCACACTACATTCCGCCGCACGGCGCGAACACGAGTTGGCTGAACGACCCGATAGTCGACGCGACGACCGAGGCCGCGGCAAGCACCTTCGATCAGGCGCAGCGCAAAGCGCTGTACCAAAAGGAAGCCGCGCGGATCCGTGCGCTAAACCCCGCGGTCTTCGCCTTCTGGCACCAGAGCTATTTCGGTTACAACAGCGACCTGAAAAACTTCAAGCCGGCGGCGTTCATCGCCGACGAATGGAACGCGTGGCAGTGGCAGATTTAGTCGCCTATCGGATCGAGGACTTTCCACACTGGCCGCTGACGAAATGGCGTCCCGACGTTCCGGGACGGATCGACCATATCTACACGCACTGGTCGGCGCACGACTATGCGTCGGTCTTTCCCGCGTATCACTTTTGCATTGCGACGACGCCGGACGGCATCGTCGTCGTCAACACCCACGACGTGCGTGAGAACATGCGCAACGTGTACGAAAACCCCGATGCGCCCTACGCGCAGCACACGCGCGGCCGCAATTCCCACGCGCTCGGTATTTCGATCATGGCGATGCAGGGCGCGACGCCGGCCAACTTCGGAGCCTATCCGTTGACCGAAGAACTCATCAACGGGCTCTGCGTGGTCGGCGCGCGACTAGCGGCATTTTATAACGTGCCGATCGACGCCGACCACATCATGTCGCACGCTGAGGCCGCGGTGCGCGAAGGCTACTTCGGCACCGAGCCCGATCAGCGCTGGGATATCGCGCGGCTCGTCGCAAGCGACAAGCCGTTGGTCGAGCAAGACGCGATCGACCTGGGCGAAGAATTACGCGCACGCATGCGCGCCGCGCACTAAACGCCCAGGTACGCGCCGAACACGAACGAATTCGAAGTCGCGCTACACGCCTTGGGGCGAACGATCGGTTGAAGCACTGATTGTCGCGGTTGCAACGCGAAGCCCCGATTCTGCAAGGCCTTCTTGCTTCCGATCGCGCTTTCGAGTGCCGATTGATCGCGTTCGACGTCCCAATAGCGTACGGTAACGCCCTGCGTGAGTTTGTCGGTGTTCTGCGCGTTAACGATCACCGAACCGTTTGAGCACTTAAAGCGAAAACGGACGGGGTATGGACCTTGCGCGTACCACGTGCCCCACGTGTCTTGGCCGACGGCCGAGACATGGTAGATCGTCCAACGTGCGACGAGTTGTGGATTACCGCCTTGCGCAGCCACGCTGCTGCAGAGCAGCAGCGTGAGCAGCGCAAGGACTCCAATCGAACGCATCACCCGCATAACGTTCCTCCGTTTCTCTCGCTAGGGCTGTTGTGTCTCTCCCGGAATGCTGCTCCGCGGAGCGGCCCCGCCGCCAACGTAGGCGCGTGCAAATACCTCGATCGTTCGCGGAGTGCCGTTCACGAAATTCTGGTAGTTCCACGTTCCCACGGGTCCCCATGAACCCGATTGCGGTCCGTAGGGCCAGCAACCTTGGCCGTTGTTGAAGCACGAGGGCGTCGGTCCGTGCTGCATGTTGAACATGTTCTGCATCTGGATACCCACGCGCCACGTATGCGTGATGTCCTTGACCAACGAGAGGTTGGCGTACCAATACCCTTGGCCGATGCCTTCCTGCCCGAGGACCGGATTCACCGTACTACCGTTGGCCAGTGTATTCTGCTGACAGTATCCGAGCTGATTGTTCTGGTTTGCCGGAGCATACCCGGTACCGGCGGCGTTGAGCGGTAGACACCCACCGACATTATAGTAGTTGTCGTACGTCCAGTAGACGTAGGGAATCAGGTGCCAGCCATGCGTGTGCAAATCCGCGGTAAACGTCATCGCGACGAGCGGCGTCGACGTTGAGCGCAGATACACGCCCTGCTGCAGGAAATACTCGGTCAGCGGCTCGTTGAAATACGATCCGTGGCCGCCGTTGAAGTCGCCGATCTGCGTCCAGCAATTGCAGTACGACCCTGAGACCCACCAACTTGCACCTGTTGGTCGTGGGTCGTCGTGGCTGATGCCGAGCTCCGCGCCGAACTGACGGATCGAGAGGTTGTCCTCAAGAATCGGCGTCGACGGCTCCCATTCATTCGTTCCCGGAATATATCCGTTGAACGGCGTGAAGAACGCCGGGTAGCTGTCGGTCGTACGCCAGTACGGACCGAAACGCAGTGTCGTCGTGGGATTGAACGCGTGCTCCCACATGAGGTCCACCATGTGATTGATGGCCGGCTGATACGCTTGCGGGCCGTTGAGTTGCGGATTGAACGTTGGATTGTTCAGCTCGTAGAGGAAGATCGATCCGACGTAGTTAGCTGTCGACGAATACGAATAACGGAACACGTTGTTCGCATTCATGCGATAGGTTCCAACGAGTGACGGTGCCCAATACCCCGCTGAAACAGTACCGCCCGCAGCAGCCGGAACGCCGTAGTAGTCGCGCGACCAGCGCAGCCCCGGCTCGAGCGTGAATTTGCCCGTATTGAACGTGGCTTCCGCGTAGACGGACGGTGTGTGTGCGGGATTGTCGCTGAGCTGATTGATACACGGGTACGTGTCGCTATTCCCGAAGCATAATCCGCCGACCGCCGCCTCATTCGCGGGCGAGGCGTTGAACATGTTGAGATAATTGGTCTCTTGAATTTGGTCATCGTATTCCTGTTGCGCCCCGACTTTCACGGTCACGTTCTCGTTCGGCGTCCACGTGTAGTCGCCGGCGAAAAAGTAATCTTTGTCGTCGCGGATCTCATACGAATCCGAGAGATTGAAGAGACACTGGTCCCAGAAATACGAGCCGAAGCTTCCGACCGGCGTGCCGTTTGCGATCGGATAGGTCGGGCATCCGGTGCCCGTCCATTCAGAGTTATACACCGGCCAGTTCGGGTCGGAGTACGGTTGGTCGAATACGTACTTGTTGTAGAACTGCGCGACGTGGACTTCAAAGCTGGAATTCTCGCTAATCGTGTGATTCCACTGAAGCTTGAACACGTTGCTCTGGTGGCCCGCGAAATTGCCCTGCCCGGGCGCAAGATCATAGCTATACAACCCGATCGGACAGGGCTGACCGTTCGGCGCCGTTCCGCCTGAGCCGCTCGATGCCGAGCCGGGGACATTTCCGGTCGCCCCCGGGCAAGCCGTTACGGCCAACCCCGGTTGGCCCGGGTTGTCGATACCCCAAGTGCCCTGATCGTTGAAGTAGCTGTTTAAGTCCATTAGCTGAATGTCGTCGCGCGCATCCGGCCGGTAATGGAAATTCCCGAGCACGTCACGGGTCCAGATCCAGCCTGCATTTGCAAACGAGATACCGCCCGGGTAGCCGGCTTCGACTGCCCCGGGAATGCCGAGGAGCGGATAGTTCGCGCCGTTGAGCTGCTGGCTGCCCACCCAGTAGTAATTTTGTGCATTTGAGGCGTCGTTGCTAACGAACCAGCTGAACTTTCCGTTGCGAGTGGCACCGCTCCATTCGGCGCGTTCAAGGTGGGAGAACTGATTGTTGGTCAAGGCGCCGGAAATCCAGAAATATCCTGGATACGTACCTACTTTGGAGACCTGATTGATCACGCCGGTACCGTTCTGCGCGATGTCCGCCGTGAGACCGCCCGTCACGACTTCCACGTTACCAACGCCGATATTGACGAGGTTCGTTCCGAAGAATCCCGTCTGACGATCGCTGATCGGCACGCCGTCGAGTTCGAATCCGGTATCGACGTCGGAGAAACCGCCGCGAATCGAGGGTTGACCGATCGCGTACCCGCCGCTACCAACGACACCCGGGACGGTATCGATGTACTGATACTCGGTTTCGTGCGAATCCGTACCACCGGTCGCCGCACTGAGCTGATCGCCGGAGACGTTGTACACGTCTGATCCTTGATAGGGCTGCAAGAGGCTGCCGCGGCTACGCGACGTGACGTTGGCAATCGTCTTAAGGCCCGCGTTCGCGAGCTTGCGATCGAAGCGGACGATATCGTCTTGCTGAACGAAGACGCCGGGGGTCGACACGTCGCTATAGCCCGAGGCGCTAACGCTGACGGTGTACGTGTCGGGAAGCATGTTCATGATCGCATAAAAGCCGTGAGCGTCGGTCACGCTGCTGAAGGCGCCGCTCGGCGACACGGCCTTCACCGTCGCGTCAGCGATCGGCTTGCCGGTGGCACCGTCACTAATCGTGCCTTCGAGAACGCCGGTTGTGCCGGCCCGAACCACTAGCGGACTCGCAAAAAAAGCCAACAGGAAGGCTGCGGCTGCCAGAAGCGCCGATACCCGCCCGCCGATGGAACGCGTGTCTTGCATCTCTACCTCATTAGGTCCAGAGAAAAGAAAAAGTGACCGACGCAGGACGCGTTCGTTCACTCTTAAGGCGCCTTAATGCGCGAAAGGTCGTCCTAGTCCTTCGGACTCTAAAAAATTTCTGGTAGCGCGCCTGCCCGGCGTTCCGAGGATCGAGGGAACCCGCCCAGAATGCGCGCCCGCATGGCTCTTTCGCTCTCGCTCACGCCGCTCGATCTGCGCCTGCGGCATCCGTTTAAGATCGCGCGTGGCGAGGAGACCGTGGCCCACAGCGTGCTCTTCCGATTGAGCGACGGCGAGCTCGAAGGGCTCGGCGAAGCCACACCAATCGAGCGCTACCATGAATCCGCCGACAGCGTTGCCTACTATTTCGCCAACAACCCGCTGACGTCGCAAGACCCATTCGCCCTCGAAACGCTGATCGATCGACGCATCCCGCCGGCCGCGCGCGCGGGGCTGGACCTCGCACTCTACGACTTGCTCGGTAAGCGTCTGGGTGTACCGCTCTACCAGCTGCTTGGATTGGATGCGTCCAAAACGCCGCACACGTCGTTCACGCTCGGCATCAGCGACACCGAAACGACGCTGCGCAAACTCGCAGAGATCGGCGATCACCCGGTCCTCAAGGTGAAGCTCGGCCTCGGAACCGCGCGCGAACAGATCGAGACCGTGGAGGCGATCCGCCACAAGTACACCGGCACGATTCGCATCGACGCCAACGAAGGCTGGACGGTCGATCGCGCGATTCCGATCCTGGGCGAGCTCGCGCGTTATGACATCGAGTTTTGCGAACAACCAATTCCCGCCGGGAATCCCCAAGGGTTGCGCGCGATTCGCGATCGTTCGAAGATCCCGATCGTCACCGACGAGGATTCTCTCGACGCGCGCGATTTGCCGGTCCTGATGGGCTGCGTCGACGGCGTCAACGTCAAGCTCGCCAAAACCGGCGGCATTCGCGGTGCGCTGTCGATGATCGCCGCCGCGCGCGCACTCGGCTTCAAAGTGATGCTCGGCTGCATGGTTGAAAGTTCGATTGCGTCCACCGCCGCAGCGCAAATCTCGCCGCTGGTCGATTGGGCCGACATCGACGGTCCGTTCCTGACCTCCGACGATCCGTTCACCGGCGTGCAGTACGATCACGGCAAGCTGGTGCTGCCCGACGAGCCGGGGCTCGGCGTACGCGCGCGCGTCATGGCATGAAGCGCCGCTACGCAATTCTGGCACCCGGTCAATTCGCCGACAACGCCAAAACCGCGCACGGCGTGATCGCCTACGGGACGGATGAAACGATCGCGGTCATCGATCCCGAACTGGCCGGCAAACGTGTCCGCGACGTCGTGCCGTACCTGGACAGCGACGCACCGATCGTCGCCAACGTGGCTCAAGCACTTCGGTATAAACCGACGGCGTTGCTAATCGGCACCGCACCGCGCGGCGGATCATTGCCGCCCGACTGGCGCGCCGAAATTCTCGCGGCGATTGCAGCCAAGCTCGAGATCGTCAGCGGCTTGCACGACATGCTCGGCGAGGATCAAGAATTCAAATTCGCTGCGCAGGGCGCGGGCGTGCGCATTTGGGACGTACGCGAGCCGCCCGATACGCCGCTGTTCTCCGGCGCCGTCTACCAGGTGGCCGCGCCGACGCTGTTGCTGGTCGGGAACGACTGTTCGGTCGGCAAGATGACGGTCGCACTCGAACTCTGCGCGGCCGCCGATCGCGCGGGCAAACAGGCGAGCTTCGTTCCGACCGGACAAACCGGCATCATGATCGCGGGATGGGGCATTTCGATCGATCGCGTGATCGCCGACTTCGCCCCGGGCGCAACCGAATCACTGGTGCTGTACGCCGCGCAATCGCATCCCGATCTCATCGTGGTCGAAGGTCAAGGCGCCATCAACCATCCCGCCTACGCGCCGGTAACACTCGCGCTGATGTACGGCGCGGCGCCCGACGCCTTGGTGCTGGTATGCGATCCGACCCGCGAGCGTATCGGCGGTTATGACACGCCGACGCTCGGCTATCGTGAACTGATTCGCCTGCACGAAGCGCTGCTTGCGACGGTGAAGCCGGCGCGCACGGTCGGCATCGCGCTCAACACGCGCAATCTCTCGCCGGAGGAAGCACGGGCGCAGATCGAACGTGCCCGCGCGGAGACCGGACTGCCCGCTGATGACGTGGTGCGCAACGGCCCCGACGCGCTCTACGCCGCGATCGCGCCGTCGTTCCATAAGGAAGCACCGTGCGTCGTCTGATCGCGCTGGTCGTGCTCGCGGCGTTGTGCGCGTGCGCGCGGCCCGGCGTCGTGCCCGGCGTGTTGCGTCTTGGTGAGCAGGACGAACCTGATTCGCTCAATCTGATGTTTGGCCACTCGGCAGCAACCGACGAAGTCGACGTGCTGCTCTTCAGTCACCTCCTGCGTTTCGACGACAACGGCAATCTGTTCCCCGACCTCGCGCTCGCCGTTCCGACGCTGCAAAACGGCGGCATCAGCCGCGACGAGCGAACCATTACGGTGCATTTGCGTAAAGGCGTGGTGTGGTCGGACGGCGCGCCGCTCACCGCAGCGGACTGGCTCTTTACCTATCACGCGGTGATGAATCCGCGAAACAACACCAAGACCAACTATGGCTGGACCGAGATCGCCTCGGCATCCGCGCCCGATCCGTATACGCTCGTGATTCGCTTGAAGCGGCCGAGTGTCGCGGCATTCGACGTGTTGACCATGGGCGGCAGCGCCTACCCGCCGCTGCCCGCGCATGTGCTCGCGAAGCTGCCCGACATCAATCGTGCCGCGTTCAATCAAGCACCGATTTCGAGCGGACCCTATATTCTCAAAGCCTGGAACCACGGGGCATCGCTGGTCTTCGTGCCCAATCCGCACTATTGGCGCGGCGCACCGAAGCTGCGAGAACTCGTTTGGCAGGTCATCCCCGACTCGAATTCGCTGCTCTCGGCGCTGCAAACGCACGAGATCGACGTGTATCCCACCGTCGACGTCAACGCGGTGAGCGCGCTTGCGTCGATCTCCGGCATCACAGTGCTCCACCGCACGATCGCCAATTGGCGCCATCTCGGCATCAACATGAGCAAGCCGCAACTGGCCGACCTTCGGGTGCGCGAAGCGATCGCCGAAGCGGTCGACTGGAAACGGATCAACGACACAGTCTACCATAGCGTCAATCGCCTCGCCGTCTCCGACGTCTTTCCCGATTCATGGGCGGCCCCGAACCTGCCGCCGTATCGTTACGATCCCGCCCACGCGCGCGCGCTGCTCGCGCAAGCGGGCTGGCGCATGGGGCCCGACGGCATCCTGCACAAAGGCCCACTCGCGATGCAATTGACGATCTCCGCCACCGTCGCAACCAAGAGCAACGAGGCGTCGGAAGTCGTGATGCAATCGATGCTGCGCCCGCTTGGGATCGCGCTCGTCATTCGCAACTATCCCGCAAGCCTGCTCTTCGCGCAGAACGGTCCGCTCTACAAAGGCACCTACGATCTCGAATGGTCGGTCGACACCAACGGGCCTGATCCCGACAATTTCGGCAGCTGGAATTCGGCGGCTATTCCGCCCAACGGTGCGAACACGTCGTGGCTGCGCGATCCGATCGTCGACCAAACCAGTTCCGCCGCGGCCTCGACGTTCGATCAAAACAAACGCAAGCAGCTGTATCAGCTTGAAGAATCGCGCCTGCGCGCCGTCGTGCCGGCCGTCTTCTTCTACTGGGAGACCGGGTACTGGGGCATCAGCGATCACGTCACCGGCTATAGGCCGGCCGCGTTTCTCGCGGACACCTGGAACGCTTGGGAGTGGAATATCCGCTAGCGTGTTTACGCAGACGCTCAACGTTCGCGGCGGCGCCACGCTGCGTTTCGAACCGGTGCGCGGGGGCGTGATTAGTTGGAACACGCTTGCGCCGAGCGGCACCCTGCGCTTCCGCGTGTTGCGGGCGGGCACGCCGGCCAGCGCGTGGTATGACTACGCGCAGTGGCAGCCGAGCGGACGCAAATCGTTTAGCCCGCAGAGCGATCGCGACGGCATTACCGTCGACGTCGACGTGCTCGGCGCAGAGCAGCCGTTCGACGGCATCGACCTCTTCGGCGAGGACCTCGATTTCAATCTGCTTGCGTTTGCCGCACCGCAGCGTCCCGAACCGTCGCTCCCGTATGCGCGCGAGGCGATGATTCTCGACGTGCCGGCGCGCACGCAGTACGTTCGCAAGGAAGAGCGCGGATGGTGCAGCGCCGCGAGTCTGTCGATGGTCAACGCCTATCACGGGATCGATCGGCCGGTGGAAGAGACCGCGCTCGCGGTGATCGATCGCGCGTACAACGGCACCGGCAACTGGGCGTTCAACACCGCCTTCAGCGGCAGCCTGGGACTGCGTGCCGTGGTGGCGTACCTGCAAAATCTCGATCAAGCGGCCCGTCTGATCGAACGCAACGTGCCGGTGGTGATCTCGTACTCGTGGCGCGAGGGCGAATTGCCCGGGGCGCCGCTGCCGCACTCCGACGGACACTTAGTCGTCTTGCGCGGCTTCACCGAGAACGGCGACTGCGCGATCAACGATCCGGCTGCGCCCGGGGTATCGGTCGTTTACCCGCGTCGCGCAATCGAAGCGATTTGGCAGCGCAACAACGGGGTGGCCTACGTCATCGCCCCGGCCGGCATCGATTACGCGAGCGTTCTTGCGTGACGCAGCCGCGCGAGCGCCTCATGACCTTCGCGGACGTCGAAGCGGCGCCGCTGCATATCGCGCTGGTTGAACCCGAGATTCCGCCCAACACCGGCAACGTCGCGCGGTTGTGTGCGGCAACTGGATGCGCGCTGCATCTGATCGAGCCGCTTGGCTTTTCGATCGACGATCGCGAGCTCAAGCGCGCCGGATTGGACTACTGGCCCGCGATCGACGTGGTCGTGCATCCCTCGCTCGATGCGTTCCTCGATTCCACGGCCGGCCGTTCGCGCTGGTATTTCTCGGCACACGCAACGCGCCCGTACGCGCAAGCACCGTTTGCGCGCGGTGACGTGCTGGTCTTCGGCCGCGAGACCAAAGGCCTACCGCGAACACTGATCGAGCACGAACCGCAGCGCGCGCTGCGTATACCGATGCGTAAGGGCAGCGTCCGTAGCATCAATCTTTCGACCGCCGTCGGCATCGTCACGTATGCGGCGCTCGCCGCGCTCGATTTTCCCGGCTTGCAATGAGCCGCTCCCCGTCCACCGCGGACTTCAACCGTTTCTTTCGCGGTGCTGTTTTTGGAGACTACGCGATCTTTTCGCCGCAATCGTACGCGGATTTCGTGCGCCGCAACGATATCGATCTCGGCGCAGCGATCACGCGCGTGCGCGGCCGCGTGACGATCGCCGCGCTCGCCTTCGGCGTGCGCGGTGATCGCGCGTGGTTCGGACTAATCGGCGTCGATCCAAAACACCGGCGCGAAGGCATCGCGCGCGACATGATGCTCGAAGCGATCGATGCGGTGCGCGGCCGCGAGGTCGCGAGCATCGAGCTTGAGATTTCGCAACGCAACGCGCCCACGCTCGCGTTCATCCGCGCCTTTGGATTTGAGCCGCGCGGCGAGTTGCTGGTATGGGCGCGCCGGGCTCGTACCGCGACCGCCGCGCCGCTTCCCGTGCGGCGTTACACGGAGCGCGTGGTTGCCGATGTCGCACACATCCCGCCGGCTTGCTGGCAGCGCGAACCGCGCAGCGTCGCGCGCGCTCCAGCACACGCCCGGATCGACGTACCGGGCGCCTATGCCTTCGTGCGCGTCGACGGCGACTTCGCAAATGTCCTCGATGCGAGCGCACGGGACGACGCGGCGGCCCAAGCACTGGTGCGCGAGCTCGATATACACGTTCCGCAGGATCTCACCCTCAACAACGAGCCGTCTGACTCGCCGCTGTCCGGCGCGTTGCGGGACGGCGGGTGGCGCACTGTCGAACGGCAGTACCGCATGGTGCATACGATATGAAGCGCCCGGCGATGTACGTCGGCAACAACCGCGTGTTGTTGTGGACCAAGAACAACTACAAGATGTTCGTCGATTCGCGTGACGTCTCGATCGCACCGCACCTCATTCTCGAAGGCGTCTACGAGGAACATACCGATGCCGTGCTGCGGAGGCTGGTGACGCCGGACATGCACGTCGTCGAGATCGGCGCGAACGTCGGGCTCTTCACGCTGTTGATGTGTCATCGGGTTGGTTCCGGCGGCTCGGTGTATGCGTTTGAGTGCGATCCGGTGCTGGCGCAGATCGCGCGTGATAATCTCGAGCTCAACGGCTTCTCGCGCATCGGAACAATCGACGAACACGCGGTCAGCAAGGAAAGCGGCGCGCTGACGTTTCGCGCGACAACGCGTCACCGTGGCGGCGGCACACTGGTCGCAGGCCTGCAGCAGATTCCGGAGTTGACCGAAAGCGAGCGCGAGACGATTTCCGTGCAGGCCACAACGCTGGATGCATTTCTCTCGAGCTACGACCGTAAGATCGATTTTCTGAAGATCGACGCCGAGGGCGCGGAGACCGACATCATCGCCGGCGGCCGGCGCATCTTCGCCGATCCGAACTATCGCGTCACGGTGATGATGGAGTTTGCTCCCGCATTTATGCGCGAGGCCGGCATGGATCCATCAAAGCAGCTCGATGAACTCCGCGCGCTCGGCTTTAGTTTCTCACGCATCGACGACCGCCGCCGCAAGCTGGTGCCGACGGATACTGCCGCGCTATTAGCTCAACCGTTCTCCGACATCGTGATGACGCGCGAGTAACGATATTTGTCATCCCGAGCGTAGGCGCAAAGCGCCGAAGTCGAGGGACCGACGGCGCCATGGCTTATTTCCTGACGCCGAGCAACAACCAAAGCGTTGAAACGATTATCGCGCCAACGCCAAAGTATACGAATCGATAAGTCAGGTCACGATCTTCATCGAGATCGCTGTCAAACGACCTATTAACCCAGCGTGCAACTGGCGAAAAGCGACATATTGCCACCCCAATGAGCGAGGCAAAGCCGACGATTCCAATCGCTATCGCGATCGCTATCTCACTGCCTTCGGCCAATCCGGTCTAGCGACTGCCTATTTTAGCGGTCCTTCGACTCCGTTCGCTGCGCTCACTACGCTCAGGATGACAAAAGGTGAGGCGCTACGCTCGGGGTGACAGTGTCACTGCGAGTGATGCGGGCTTCGGCATTAGCAGCGAACCGCCGAACGCGAGGGCGGCGAAGACCGCAATCGTTAGAAAGACGCTAACGAGTCCGTAGAGATCGCCGATGTGGCCGAAGATTGGTGCGGCAATGCCGCCGACGGTGTTGGCGAGTCCGAGCGTCATGCCGGATGCGATGCCGATCGACTTCGGCAGATATTCCTGGCCGAGTACCACGAGGACGCCGGCTGAGAGGCCGAGCGACACGCCAAAGAACGCCGCGAGCACGACGGTGAGTGCCACGAGGTGAAACGCCGCGCCGGTGAGCGCGGTTGCCGCGCCGCAGATCCCCGTCAATAGCATCGAGAGCGTGACGACGCGCCGGCGGTCGACGCGCTCGCCGAGTAATCCGCCGGTGATCGTGCCGATCGCGCCGCCGCTGAGCAGCGCAAAGAGCGCGAACGACCCAAGGAGCGCATTAACGTGCACGACCCGCAAAACGAAAATTGGTGTGAACGTGATCGCCGCAAGGAAGGTCGTCGACCGCAGCGCGACTACGATCGACATGATCGAGAACCCGCGCCAGTCATTGCGTCCGGGCCGTTCGCGATTCGCTCGATGCGCATTCGCGCGCACTTCATTAAAGCGCGGCAGTTCGCGCACGAGCAGCGCAGAAACGACGCAGGCCGGGATTAGCAAAAACGCGACACCGCGTAATCCGAATGCGAGCAGCAACGGCGTGGCAAGTACGGGGCCGAGTGCAAAACCAATGAAGCCGCCAACCGTGAAGACACTCATGCCGGCCGAGCGTTTCTGGCCGGCGAAGTAATTCGAGAACCGCGAGCCCTCGGGATGAAACGCGGCAACCGCAAACCCCATCAACATTGCGCCGCCGAGCATCAACGGCAGCGTCGGCGCGAGCCCGACTAGCGCCGTACCGGTCGCAGCGACGACGACGGCCGCCGGAATGACCCAGGCCGTCGGGTACTTGTCCGAGAGGTGGCCGAAGCCGAGCTGGACCGCCGAACCGAGCAGATTCGAGGCCAGCACCAGGGTCGCGGCAACCGCGAGCGTGAGGTGGCGTTGCGTTACGAGGAACGGAATCATGACCGGCAGCACGCCCTGATTGAGATCGGTAAAAGCATGGGCTACGGTCAGCAATCGAAGCCCCGCCCGATCCGTCGAGGGCATGACGGAATTCGAGGCGAGGGAGGGCGCGCCGGCGGTCATGACTCTAGTCTCGCACGCTTGCCTATGATAAGTCCAATACATTATTAGACTCAATTTGATAAGATCAATGCATCTATGGAAATCCGCCAGCTCCGGTCAGCGGTCACGATCGCGCGCCGCCTGAGCTTTACCGCCGCGGCTGAGGAACTTGCCGTCGCCCAGCCCGCCCTCTCGCAGCAGATCGCGGCGCTCGAGCGCGAACTCGGGGTACGGCTGTTCGAGCGGACCAACCGGCGGGTCGCCTTGACCGACGCCGGCCGCGCCTTCGTCGCCCGCGCCGAGCGCGTGATCGCCGATCTGGAAGCCGCTGCCGAGGAGATGACCGCCTACGCCGGTGGCCTTCGAGGCAGGGTGGTCGTCGGAACCTATCAGTCCTTCGCGGAGCATTTGCTCCCCAAGCTCCTCGGGCGCTTCCACGCGGAGCAGCCCGGCATCGAGGTCGCCATGCGTGAGGGCATGGCCGACCAGCTGCTCAAGGGACTCGCGAGCGGAGCAACCGACGTCTTCATCGGGCACCTCGCCGGTGCCAGGCTTGCACCGGGGTTCCGCGCCGAGCCGCTCTACGAGGACGAACTCGTCGTCGCCGTCGGCGCGCGTCACCGGCTTGCATCGCGCTCGAACGTGCGCATCGAGGAGCTGCGCGACGACCCCTTCGTGATCTTTCGCCCGGGTTCGGCGAGCACGCATTTGCTCAATCAACTCGCGCACGAAGCCGGCTTCGAACCGCGCGTCGCGTTCGAGAGCGAAGATTCGCTGACCGTCCGTTCGCTGGTGGCCGAAGGTCTGGGCATCGCACTCTATCCGCGCATGATCGGCAACACGCCCGGCCCCAACGTTGCGCTGCTCTCGGTCGTGCCGCAGCGCATCATGCGCACGATGTCGCTGGTCACGCGCAGCGATCCGTACGGACCGGCGGCAACCCGTTTCATCGACTTCATCCGCACGGAGATGCTTGATCCATAAATGCCCACGTTGAAATCGATCGAGCGGGCCATTGTCGCATGCGAGCGCTGTCCGGAACTACGCGCGTACTGCGCGCAGGTTGCGCGCGAGCGGCGCCGCGCGTACGCCGATGAAACCTATTGGGGCAAGCCGGTCCCACCGTTTGGCGATCCGCACGCGCGCGTGATGCTCGTCGGTCTTGCGCCGGGCGCGCACGGCAGCAATCGTACCGGCCGTCCCTTCACCGGCGACGCGTCCGGCGAATTCCTGTACCCGGCGCTCTACCGCGCCGACTTGGCATCACAACCGCACGCAACCGATCGCAACGACGGTCTCGCGCTCATCGATTGTTTCATCACCTCGGCCGGTCGCTGTGCGCCGCCGAAAAACAAACCGACCCCGCAGCAACTGCGCAACTGCTTTCCGTTTCTGTTGCAAGAGTTTGACGCGCTGCCGGATCTGCAGATCATGATCGGGCTCGGCTCGATCGGGTTCGACGCTATGCTCAAAGTGCTGCGCGAACGCGGCTTCACGTTCGAGAGACCGCCGGTCTTCGCGCACGGCGCGGAAAGCGTCGCGATCAACGGCGCGCGGCGGATCACGCTGATCGCTTCTTACCATCCCAGCCGGCAAAATACCAACACCGGCAAGCTCACCGTGCCGATGTTCGATGCGATTTTTACGCGGGCGAAGCAGCTTCTGTCTTAAGGCGCAATCCGGGTCTCCTGGGCGCTCAGTACCATCCAGCGACCCCGCAGCTTTACGTAGACGTCGGTGTAACGCAGACGCAAGGTCACCGTACCGTGCTGCGACACCGTGTTGATTCCGTGCACGACCGCGGCACCGTCGCCGGCAAAATCTACGGTTTGTTCGGTCGTTACTTGCGCACTCGGCTTCGACTTGACCACATTGGCCAGCTCTTGTTCGCGATAAGAGATTTCACCGCGATAGTTGATATGGACAAAGTTCTCGGCAAGAATCGTACCGAGCAGCGTTGCATTACGCGTCGCTATCGCTTTGAGCCAGAGATGCTCCCGGTCAAGCACGGCGATCGCTGCAGGATTGGCGCTTGCCCAGACCGGCACGGAGGCTGCGGCAACGAGCAGGATCGCCAACAACGCGGTACGCACCGGTGCCCTCTCGCTACGGTGACGCTGTCGCGGACGGCGTCGCGCTCGGCATCACCGGACGTCCGCACATATCGGTGAGCTGCGTCAGCCCGTCTTTATAAGCGCGAATTTCGGTGCGTGGATCGGGGTGCGGATCGCCAAAATCCGTACGCGCATCTTGAAAGGCTTTGATGCGCACGTCGTCGCTCGGAGCGCGAATCACGACGATCGATGCCGGCGTACCGTCGGCGTTGGCTTGCACGACGAGATCTGCGCCATCAAGTGAAAATTCGCGCACTTCACACGAGCGCAGCGCGTCGGGAGAACTTGATGGTGAGGGCGAGGCGTCGCTTTGCTCGTGTCCACCGGCGCAGCCGGCGATCGCGATCAGCGCTATTGGAACGAGATCGTTCGCCCGCACGAGTCAACTGCCTTATCGGGAACCATCATTCCGCCGCTTCCACCTTGTTTGAACGACACGATTCGTAGTGGCGGAGCGTTCGTCCCCTCCGGACCATAGGTTCGCTCCAGGTCCTTTTCCATGTCGTTGACGTCTTCGGGGTTCTCTTTTGAGTCAACGATCTCGAATTTTTGGACCGCACCGTTTTTCGCCCAGAGGACGCGGATCTGGATGCCTTTGTCGTTGGTGTAGAGGTGGTCGCCGCATGATGGTCCCGTCGTCGCCGCGCGCGCGGGCAACAGAAGCGAGCCGAACAGCGCGAGCAGTGCGCCGGCGGTCGCCACGCTGGTGACGAGTCGGAAGTTCACGCTATTTTATTGGCCGCTCGGCTGCTGGGGGGCTGCACTTCGTAGGTAAAGTTCTCGCAAGAGCTCCTCGGGAACGGGCGATGGGGCATCCATCATGACGTCGCGAGCCACCTGGTTCTTGGGGAAAGCGGTAACCTCCCGGAGATTCTCCTCGCCGCACGCGAGCATGACGATGCGGTCGATCCCGAGGGCCATCCCGCCGTGCGGCGGCGCGCCGTACTCGAGCGCCCGCACGAAAAAGCCGAAACGCTCCTCTATTTGCTCCGCGGTCATGCCGAGCATCTCAAAAATCTTGCGTTGCAGATCGGGTTTGTGGATACGAATCGACCCCGAACCAAGCTCCCAGCCGTTGAGCACCATGTCGTAGTGCTGCGCTCGCATCTTGCGCGGGTCGCTGTCGATGTACTGCCACTGATCCTCGCCCGGCGCGGTGAAGGGATGGTGCGACGGGACCGGCTTGCCGGTCTCTTCGTCGATTTCGAGATACGGAAAATCAAGCACCCAACAAAACACGAAGGTCTTCGGATCGCGCAGGCCGCAGCGCTCGCCGACGACGTTGCGCATCTTGCCCGCGACTGCAAGAGCGATCGCGCGCTCATCGGCAAAGAGCAAGATCGCATCGCCCGTCTGCGCGCCGCTCGCGGCGCGCAGCTTCGCAATCTGATCGTCTGCGATGAATTTTGCCGCCGACGACTTGGTGCCGTCGGCACCGAGCGCGATCCACACCATGCCCTTCGCGCCGAACTGTTTTGCCTCTTCGGTCAGCGCATCGAAATCACGCCGCGACAAGGCGGCACCGCCGGGATAGCGCAATGCGACGACCGCGCCGCCACTTTCGATCGGGCCTTTGAATACGACGAACTCCGTGCCGGCGAAGATGTCGTTGACCTGCGACAATTCCAGATCGAATCGTAAGTCGGGTTTATCCACGCCGTAGCGCGCGATCGCTTCCTCGTGCTTCAAGCGCGGAAACGGACCAAGGTCGACGTCGAGACAGCGCTTCCAGACGTAGCGTATGCACGACTCCATCACCTCGAGCACGTCCTCTTGCGTAATGAACGACATCTCGACGTCGACCTGTGTGAACTCCGGCTGGCGATCGGCCCGCAGATCTTCGTCACGCATGCAGCGCGCGATCTGCATATACTTGCCGAAACCGGCGATCATCGTGATCTGCTTGAGCAACTGCGGTGACTGCGGTAATGCGTAGAACGCCCCTGGATGGAGACGCGACGGCACGAGATAGTCCCGTGCGCCTTCCGGTGTGCTCTTGATCAGCATCGGCGTCTCGATTTCAATGAACTCGCGACCATCGAAAAAGTCGCGCATCGCCTTAACGATGTTGTGGCGCATGCGGATGTTTCGCTGCATGCGCGGCCGCCGCAGGTCGAGATAGCGGTACTCCAAACGCAGGTTCTCGTCGACGTCGGTGTCGATGTTGATCTGGAAGGGCGGCACCTGCGAGCGATTGAGCACGTCGAGCTCGTCGACGCCGACCTCGATCGCGCCGGTGGCGAGCTGTTCGTTGTCGGTTCCCGCCGGTCGCGCCCGCACCGCGCCGCGCACGCGCAGCACGTCCTCGTTGCGCAGACGTTCGGCTTCCTTGAAGCTTGGATGCTGCGGATCGAAGACGATCTGGATCACGCCGTCGCGATCGCGTAAATCGACGAAAATCAATCCGCCGTGATCGCGCCGGCGGTTCACCCACCCATTGAGTTCGACGGTCTCGCCGACGTTGCTCGCGCGCAACGCGCCACAGGAAAATCGCTTAGCCAACGCTTAGGGAGCCTCCGAAGAAGTCGCTGCACCGATTGCGATCGGCCTTTTCGCACCAAGACACGAAGCGAGGAGCGATGTCCAAGTGCATCGTGAGCGACGCAGCGACGATGGATTGGGCGAAAAGGCCGACCGCCCTTTGGGTTTAGGCGCGAAATCCTCATCTACTTCGTCGCCGGCTCCCTCACAGACTGCTCGAGTATGCTCGGTCGCCGGCTTCTCATATCTGAAGATTTCGCGCCTAAACAATCGGTACATGGACTTCTTCGGAGGCTCCCTATTCCTTCAGGGCGTCTTTGACGCCGGAAACATAATGATATTGCTGCACGAGATCGCGCGCAAATTTTGATTGATCCGAGCGCGCATCGAAGTACGCCAGCACTCCGGGCATGTGTTCGAGCACGCTGTGCAGCCCGAGCGAGACCGGCGTCATGCCCAGATTGAGCTGCACGGCAAAATCCGGATGCTTGCGATAGAAGCGCACCGTCGAACGGCCGGCGAGCCGCATCTTTGCTTTTTGATCGTCATGCGGCACGTCCTGACAATGATAGTTAATCGCGTGTGGTTCGTAGAGAATCGTGACCCCGGCCCGTTGCAGCCGGTACCCGAGCTCGAGGTCCTCGTGACCGTAGCCGGTGAAGCTCTCGTCGAAGCACCCGACGCGAAGCAAATCCGCGCGCCGCACCGAGGCGTTACCGGTCAAGAAGTAGAGCCACGGCAATTTCTTACGCGTCGGCCGGTGCAGCGCGCCGCGCTCGCCCGGACGATCGCGCTTGTAAAGGTAGTCGTCGTAGTTTTTGACTTGCACTTCCAAGCCGACGACCGCAACCTTGCGCTTCGCGCGATGGTGGCGCAGATGTTGCGAGAGCAAATCCGGTGACGCGAAGATGTCTGAATCGTTGAAGAGCACGACCTCGCCCTGCGCCGCCGCGATTCCGGCGTTGCGGGCGGCCGCGCGGCCCGTGTAGGCGCCCGGAAGGTGATGAACGTTCGGATGCTCGGCATGCATCCTGGCCAGAAACTCGGCCGTCCCATCGGTCGAATTCGAATCGCAGACGAGCACCTCGAACTCACTCGGCGCAAGATCTTGCGCGAGCAGCGTCGGCAGTACGGGTGCGAGCGTCTCCAACCGGTTATAGGTCGGAACGACGACGGAAATTTCAGGCATCGATCAATTCACGAACGCCGCTGACGATCTGCGCGCGAAATTCTGCGAGCGCGGCATCGTCCTCGGAACCCGGCTTGCGCACCAGCACGCTTGGAACGCGGTACGGCGCCCATTCTTGCGAGTTGAGCCGGAAGTAGCGGTGTTCGAAAGCCACCAGCGTGGGCCTGCGCACCGCGCTTGCGACATGGGTCGCACCGGTGTCGACGGTGACGACACATCGTGCGCGTTCGAACAGCGCCACCCATTGATGGAATGGCAGCGAGCGCAAGACCGTATGTCCGCGCGCCTCGAACGCTTGTGCGTATTCGTCGCACTCGGCCGCGCAGCTGACCGCAAGCGGTGCGCCGAGTTGGGCTAGTTCGCCGGCGAGCTGCAGCGTCGATTCGAGCGTACTCCCAGTCGAAAACCATCGCTGGCCCAGGTGCAGCACGACCGGTTCGCCCGGTAGGTGCGCGACCGCGCGCCGGTCGTCGTCGGTCACGTCCAACCGCAGCGCGGTGACGCGCGTCCTTGCGCCGGCGAGCGCCACCAACTCAAGCAACTGGTCGACCTCATGCGGCACGATGCGGTTGGGATCGCGCTCGCACAGCTCCGGATCGGCCGGGCTGATCATCACGCGATTGAGCGAGAGTCGCGCGGTCATGCGCGCGAACCACCGGCGCGTGTAAGTGTAGCCGACGCGGATGCGCGCCCGCGAGGCGCCCACCAAACCGATGTCGGTCGCTCGGGGCGCAAGCGCAATCGCCAAATCGTAGTCGCGAAGGGCCGCGCCAAACGCGTCACCGCGCACCTCGCGCGGCAGATCGATCAACTCGTCGAGGTCCGTGTTGCGCTCGACGGCTACACGATTGTACGGACTGGTGACCATGGTGACGTGCGCGCCGGGGAACGACGCGCGTACCGTGGCGATCGCCGGCGTCGAAAGAATCAAGTCACCGATGCGATCGGTCCGCGAAAGCAGGATTCGGCTGACGCCGAATCCGTGGCGTTCGGGCTCCGCCCGATCCGCCCTCATCGCAGAGATTTCTCCAACTCATCAAAGTATGCCACTGTTGCCAGTTGGCGAGCGGCGCGCAATTCGCGTTCCGAGAGCGCACGATCGCTCGCCAGATCGCCGACGCGCGTGCGCAGCGCCAGCGTTGTACGATCGCCGTCGCGGAGACGATGCCACGTGCGCTGCATCGGATTGATGCCGGTCGCGAGATAGGTGCGCCAGTGCGGATGGATCGCGGCCAGCTGCACCGCAGTGCGCGCCTGCGCCCGCGCCTGCGCGATCATCTTTTCAACGTTGCCGCTGCGGGGACGCGGTTTATAGTGATAGACGAGTGCTTTCGGATTGAACACCGCGCGCACGCCGCCGAAGCGCAGGCGCAAGCCGACGTCGATGTCTTCCCAGCCGTACTCGGAGAACGAGTCGTTGAATCCGCCGATCGCCCGAATCGTCGCCAGCGGCACCGAGACGTTGGTCGTCCAAAAGAGATTGCCGCTGTAATCTTTGAAGCTCCAGATCGGCACCGGGAGATCGTCGAAGCTCTCGACGTTGATCGCTCCGCCGCGCACGATGGCTTTCGGCGCGCGGTCGTGCGAGCGCAGATGCTCCTCGACGAAGTTCGGCAACGGCAGTACGTCGTCGTCGATGAAGATAATGCGCTCGCCCGTGGCGCGCGCGATCCCCGCGTTACGGCCTTTCGCAAGGCCGCTATTGACCTGGTCGATGACAACAAAACGGCAGGCCGCGCGCTGCTTCGCGCGCTCGATGACTTCCGGCGTTGTGTCGGTTGAACCGTCGTTGACGAGTACGACCTCGTAGTCGTTCGGGTCGAGCGTTTGTTCGAAACACGCGTCGAGCACGCGCTCGAGCAGCGCCGCGCGATTATAGGTGCACAGTTGTATCGTGGCGCGCACGACGACCTCCGATCAACGCTTGCGTCGCCGCAACAACGCGCTCGACATCGAGATGCGCAATGCACGCGTAGTCCGGGCAACGTTCTTTGGTATCGCCGGGATGACACGGATAGCTCGCGCGCACGACCTCGGTATGGATGCCGAGCGGCGCCCAGCGCTCGGGGAAATCGCTTTGAAATGGAAAGATGCCGACGGTAGGCGCACCGACCGCTGCCGCGACGTGCATCGTGCCGGTTGTGATCCCAACGAAGGCCTGCGCGTGCCGCGCCAGCGCACCGAACGCACCGATCCCGAGCTTCCCCGCAATGTTCACGATCCGCTCGCCGGCCGTATCGGCAAGAATAGCGGCGTTGATCCCTTCGTCGCTCGTCGCGCCGCTGAGCAGAACTGTCGCATCAAACCTATCGGCGAGCGCGTCGGCTAACGAGCCCCAGCCGCTCGTTGGCCAGATGCCGCGCTGGGACGCTATCGCGTTGGTTGGATGCAAGACGATGTAATCGCTATACCCCAGCGCCGTCGCTTCGCGTTCATCCTGCGGCGTCGGAACGAAGCGTGGAATGCGATCGTTAGTGTCGCAATCGAGCGCGCGCGCATAGTCGAGCAGGATGTCGGACCAGTGCGAGGTCACGTCGCCGCGCTCACTGCGCACGACGACACGTTTGGTGAAGTCGCCCGAGTAGAGGCGGCGTGCCTGACCGACGCGTACGGGAATCTTCGCGAGTTTGGCCACGCGGGCCGTGCGCGCGGTCGCCCACGTAACCACGCAGGCGCCATAGTCGCGGTCGCGCAGCGAGGCCGCGAGCGCGCCTTCGTCACCGCCGTCATCGACCAGTACCGTATCGATGTCAGGAACGCGTTCCAACGTCGCGCGATGGGCCGGCAGCGTGAGTGCGTAAACCTGCTCGTAACGCGAATGGAGTGCGCGCGCGACGAGCGAGGCGACCAGCGAATCGCCGATACCGCCGCCCGCACAGTAGAGCAGCGCGCGCGTCATGTCTGGGCGGGCTCGTTGAGTACGCGCACGAGTTCGCGCGCGTACATACCGTCGAGAAATTGTGTCCGCGCGAGCGAGCGTAAAAACGCCGGCGCCTTCTCACTCGTAGCGACACCGGCGTACACCGCGAGCAGAGCATCGGGCAGCAAGTAGCGAGCGCGCAGGAGGTTTACCGGATGCGCGCCCGTCGCCATTCGAGCGCGCGGCGACGCCTGTTTTTCTAGAAAATGGCGCGCCATCCGCGCTCGCTCCAGCACTTTGCGCGTCTCGACCTCGAGCGTATTGTGCGCCGGTGCCTTGATGTGCCAAAGATACGCGTCCCATGCAAAGCGCCACCGCATGCCGGCCTCACGCAAACGCACGCCAAGCTCGGTATCTTCCCAACCGTAGAGATGAAAGGCCTCGTCGAATCCACCGACCGCGTCGATCGCGTGTTTTGGCAGCGACACGTTGCACGTGCACAAAAATGCGCGCGAGTAGTTTCCAACGGTTGGCTTGGGGCGATCCTCGTATGACGGCACGTTGATGATCGGGCCGTTCACGACCAAATTACTGGTGGTGTGCGCGGCCTCGTGCGCCGCAACGAATCCGGGCGGCAGCGCCACGTCGTCGTCGATGAACAGCACCAGGTAGCCCTCGGCGATCGCCACGCCACGATTGCGCGCCGCACCGCGATTGGGCGCCGCCTCAAATACGTAACGCACCGGAAAACTTTCGCGCGCGGCTGCCGCCTCGACGACCGCTTTCGTGTCGTCGCTCGAACCATTGTCGACGACGATGACTTCAAACGACGGCGCGCCGATCTGACCGGCGAGCGACGCGAGCACGCGCGCGACGTATGCGGAACGATCTTTGGTTGCGATAACGATGGAAATGCGCATGATGATGACTGGTTACGGATACAACGTCGGCTACGAAGCTGCGAGTTCGATGAGCGATTCGGCCATGCGGTCGGCCGCCCCCACGTGATCGGCGTACAGTGCAGCGAGCCGCTCGCGACTCGACGCGAGCCAGGCCTGATCGCCGAGCCGTTCGAGGGCGATACGGCCGACCCGACCGGGGGTGAGCGTGCCATGCAGCTCGCAGATCAACGACTCGCCGGCATCCATGTTGGGTTGCGTGTGAAAGACGAAACGGCGCGAGACGCCCACCGCGACCGCCCGTTTGAGCGACGGTCCGACCAGCGGAATCCGGTCGAGATAGGTGAGCGGTCCGTTGAACGTGACCTTTTCGGGTGCGTTGAGCGGCGTGATCGCGATCATCGGCACGCCGAGTGCCGCCAGTTCGATGCACTTCGTACCGGGGATGGTGACAACCAATCGAGCGTGCAGCGCGGCGGAAAGCGCGTTGTGAAGAATCGGAAAGCGCGACGTGCCGTCGGCGGTGGCCAGATACGCGCGTCCTGCCTCTTCGAGCAGCGTGCCGCGTTGTGCCCATACGCGTGGATCGCCGCCGCGCTCGATCGCCGCTCGCACGTCGGCCAGCGGCGTGAACGGCGAAAGTCCGAAGGCAATCGGCACGTCCGGCCGTTCGCGTGCGATGCGCAGCGCCATAGTAAAGAAGAACGGGATCAGATTGTCAACTTCGTAGTCGCGCGAGCCCGGCATCACCAGAATGCCGCCATCGGGCGCACCCGGCTCGACCGGTTGCGCTGCCTCGAGAAGTGCGCCGTCGATCGCGAGATTGCCGACACGCACGATCCGATCCGGCGGCGTGTCCCACGAACGCAGTTGCTCGAGATTCTTGCCGTCCACCGCGTAGAAACGCGCAAAGCGGTGTCGATAGCCGCGTTTGGAGAATTTATAGCTCGATGCCACGCCGCCAAGCCGGCCGTGCAAGCGAAGCGCATGCATCAGGTCGCCGCCCAAGTACTGTACGACGTCCACCCGATCGGGAAGGTCCGCGGCGCCGCGGCCGAGCGCGACGCGCAGGTACGCTTTCGGATCGTAGACGTGCGCACTCGGAAAAAGCCGCTGCGCCAGTTGGCTCTCATAACCGGTAGCGTAATCGTCGGGCACGCAAAAGAGCCACACCTCGAGATCCGGGTCGCGCTCGTAGAGCCGGCGCACGAGCGGACGAAACCAGCCCGCGACCTCTCCCGGACCGTTGGCCGTAAATGCGATTTTCATGGAGGCGCTACGATCCGCGCGATCCGTAGCGCGCGACGATCTCCCCGATGATATCGGTCGTGCTCCGTCCGGCGAGATGCGGCGCGAGCCGCACTTCCCCGCCGTGCGCCAACACGACGGCGCGCTCAGGCAAATCTTCCTCTCGATACTGCGCGCTCTTCACGTGCACGTCCGGACGAATGCGTTCGAGCAGGGCCTCGGGCGTACGCTCCCCAAACGCGACCACGGCATCGACGCTGCGCAGTGCGCACACCAGTTTGGCACGATCGGCAAACGGGACGATCGGACGCTTCTCACCTTTGAGCGCGCGAACCGACGCATCGACATTGAGCCCCACGATCAGCGCGTCGCCCTGCTCGCGCGCCCACGCCAAATACTCAACGTGCCCGGCATGTAAGACGTCAAAGATGCCGTTGGTAAACACGACGCGGCGTCCGGATGCGCGCTGTGACTCTCGCCACGCCACCGCCGCATCCACGTCGAGCAGCGCGGCGAAAAGCTCAGGTTCCAGCATGATCGATGAGCGCGAGAATCTCGTCGCCGCTTGCCGTGGCGGTACCGAGCTTCTCGACCACCGCGCCGGCGGCGAAATTCGCAAGTTGCATCGCGCTCTCGATGTTCGCACCGCCGGCGAGCGCGAGGGACAGCACGGCAATCACCGTATCGCCCGCGCCCGATACGTCGTAAACCTTTCGCGCAACCGACGGAATATCGAAACGTTCGCCCTGCGAACCGAAGAGCGACATGCCGTGCTCTCCGCGCGTGATGACCACGTACTTGCACTTGAGCCGCTCGAGCAGCGCGCGACCGGCCCGAACCAGCGACGTGGCGTCGGTGATGGGAATTCCGCTTGCCGCCGCCGCTTCATGTTCGTTGGGGGCAACACAGGTGACGCCGGAAAAAATGTCGAGGTTCTGCGGCTTCGGATCGGCAAGCACGAGGGCGCATGCGCGCGCCGCCTGCACAACCTCGTCACTGAGGAGTCCCTTCGCATAGTCACTGAGGATCACTGCATCACACGCCGCGGCACGCTCGCGTACATAGCCGACCAGCTGCGCGCGATCGCCGGCCGACAGCGGCGCCGCCTCTTCCCAATCCGCGCGCACGACCTGCTGGTTGTGCGCGACGATACGCGTCTTGCGTGTGGTGGGTCGGTCGCGCACGGTCAACACGCCGCGGTCGTCGACGGATTCCTCGCGCAGCATGCGACGCACGTCGGAGGCAAATGTGTCGTCGCCGACGGAACCGACGAATTCGACCCGCGCACCGAGCGCGACCAAATTATTCGCCACATTGCCGGCGCCGCCCAACGTGAACGAGTGATCGGTGACGGCGACCACCGGCACCGGCGCTTCGGGCGAAATGCGCGTGACGGTTCCCCAGATCCATTCGTCGATCATCAGATCGCCGACGACGAGGATCGAGCGGCCGCGCATACGTTCGACCAACGCTCGCGCATCGCTCGTTAGCAGCGTCGCGCTCACGCGATATGGTCCTCGAAGATCAACCGCTGTTCGACCAGATCGCAGACGATGTGAGCCATCACTTGATGCACTTCTTGCACGATTGCCGCATAGCCGTCGGGTCCTACGAGCGCGACGTCACTATGTTCCATCACCGTGCCGCCGCCGTTACCGGTGAAGGCGACGGTGACGGCGCCCTTCTTCTTTGCAGCTTCGAGCGCGAGCACGACGTTGCGCGACGTGCCGCTGGTGGTCATGCCGATCAGCACGTCGCCCGGCTGCACGAACGCCTCGACTTGACGCGCGAAAACGTAGTCGTAGCCGTAGTCGTTGCCGACGCACGTCAGCGTCGAGGTATTCACCGAGAGCGCTTCGCTATTGAGACCGGGACGTTCGCGCAAGTAGCGTCCCGACAACTCCGCCGCCATGTGCTGCGCTTCGGCGGCGCTCCCGCCGTTGCCAAACCAATAGATGCGTTTGCCGTTACGCAGCGCGGTCACGACCACCTCGACGATCGCTTCGACAGCTTTTTTGAACTGAGTCATATCGCGCAATACCGCGCGATCTTCCAGCAACGCGTCAATGCCGCGTTGCGCTTTATAATCGGTCATGGTGCGATCCAGAACAGTTCGTCCCCTTGCGAAACCAGCTCGCCGTTTTCCGGAATGATCCGCATAATAACGCCGGCGTAGTCGCTCTGAATCTCGTTGAAGAGTTTCATCGCTTCCAAAATGCACAACACCGAACCGGTGTCGATGCGATCGCCGATGGCGACGAACGGCTCCGCGTCCGGCGACGACGAGCGATAAAACACGCCGGTGAGCGGGGCGGTCACACGTTTGACGTTGGGCGGAGCGGCCACATTCGCGCCGTCCGAAGGGGCCGCGGGTGTCGCGCCGGCAGCCGGGGCGGCCGCTACGATCGCAGCGCCGGCTTCCCGCCGGACCAATTCGTAGACCGCATCCCCCACCTTGACCTTGATCCGGTCGAGATCGTGCTCGTGCATGATGTCGAGCAGCGAATGGATCGTTTCGGATTCCTCTTCGTAGGCCATTAGGTCGCCATTTCGGCAAGGGCGCCCGCAACGTCTGCCGCGGCGCCAAGCGTCACCCGCCGATCGTTCCGCGTCTCGAGGTCCCGCAGGACGAGCTCGCCCGCGGCAATCTCGTCGCTGCCGAGGATCAGCGCAAAACGGGCGTTGTTCCGGTCCGCGATCTTCAAGTGCGCGAGCAGCTTGCGATCCTCGTAGTCCATGAACACCGGCTGCGCGATGGTGCGGCGCAGCACGTCGACCAGCGGCACCAGCATCGCGCGCGCCTGCGCGCCTAAAGCAATCGCCTGCACGCCGAAACGGCGCAGCTCGCGGTTTGGGTACATCGCGTTGTACATCATCAGGAAGCGCTCGAGCCCGAGCGCGAATCCGACCGCAGGAACGTCGGGACCGCCCAGCGAGCGCACTAAGCCGTCGTACCGGCCGCCACCGCACACCGTCGACTGCGCGCCGAGTACACTCGAGGTGATTTCGAACACGGTACGCGTATAGTAATCGAGCCCGCGCACGATCGACGGATCGACCACGTACGGAATTTGCGCCGCGTCGAGATACGCGCGCAGCGCATCGAAGTGCTCGCGGCACGCATCGCATAAGACCGATTCGAACGTGGGCGCGGTCCGCACCAGCGCGATATCGCGTTCGTCTTTGCTGTCGAGCACGCGCAGCGGATTGCGCTCGAGGCGGCGCTGCGAATCGGGCGAGAGCTCGGCCAGGTGCGGACGAAAATGCGCGATCAGCGCGTCACGATAGCGCGGCCGGCATGCTTCATCGCCGATCGTGTTGAGCCGCAGCTGCGCATCGGTCAGCCCGTACCCGCGCACGAGCTCCCATGCAAGCGAAATGACTTCGAAATCCGCCTCCGGCCCGCGATACCCGGTGCACTCGACGCCGAACTGGTGCGCCTGGCGGTAGCGGCCTTTCTGCGGCCGTTCGTAGCGAAAGATCGGACCGACGTAATACAAACGCTGCGGGCCGTGTGCGAAAAGGTTGTGCTCGATCGCCGCGCGCATGACCGGCGCCGTCCACTCGGGGCGCAGCGTCATCTTGCGGTCGCCCTTGTCGACGAAGGTGTACATCTCTTTTTCGACGATGTCGGTCGTCTCACCGACGCCGCGTTCGAACAGCTCCGTCGCTTCGAACATCGGCGTGCGGATTTCACTATAACCGAAGCGGCCGGCGAGCCAGTGGATGCGGAATTCCAAGTCGAGCCAGTCGCGAGAGATCGGCGGAAGGA
This sequence comes from Vulcanimicrobiota bacterium, assembly GCA_963703325.1. Classification (GTDB taxonomy): domain Bacteria; phylum Vulcanimicrobiota; class Vulcanimicrobiia; order Vulcanimicrobiales; family Vulcanimicrobiaceae; genus Aquilonibacter. The sequence goes on from OY969805.1 coordinate 1,058,592, forward strand.
TGTCTTGTGTGCCGCGCGGTGCGGTGATTTTCGTGGACACCCAGGCCGTTTTCGCGAGACTTGCGGTGAAACATTTTCGGCGGCGATGTGTTACGACTCAAGTATGAGCACGTTTGCGTTGTTCGGTGCATCCGGTTCGACCGGTGCAAGCATCGCTTCGGCACTCGAAGCGGCGGGAGAGCGCTACCGCGTCGTCGGGCGCGACCGCGCGTCGCTGGAGGCCGAATTCGGGCAACGGCCGCTCGCCGAGATCGCGGTTTGGAATCCGGACGACCCCGCCTCGGTGCAAGCCGCTGCTGCCGGCATCGATACGATCTTCTATCTGGTCGGGGTCCCCTATAATCAGTTCGAGCTGCATCCTAAGCTCATGCGCGCGACGCTGGACGGCGCGATTGCGGCCGGCGTGCGGCGCATCGTGCTGCTCGCAACGATCTATTCGTACGGCCATCCACAGGCGGCGACGGTCGATGAATCACATCCGCGCAATCCGGACGCCTACAAAGGCACAATGCGCAAAGAGCAAGAGGATCTCGTGCTCGCCGCGCATGCTGCCGCCCGCATCGAAGCGACGATCTTGCGCGTCCCGGACTTCTACGGTAACGATCCCAAGAAGAGTTTGGTCGGCGATATCTTCGTTGCTGCAGTGAAGAACCGCCGCGCGAACGTCATCGGTCCGATCGATCGCCCACACCAATATGTCTTCGTTGACGACATCGGACCGGTTGCGCTCGCCCTGGCCCGCGAGGATCGCGCCTACGGCAAGGCGTGGAACTTCGCCGGGTCGGGGACGATCGCGCAGCGCGAGTTTGCAAATAAGGTGTTCGCCCGCGTCGGCCGCAAGCCGCAGTTGATGGTCGCCAACGTTGTTATGCTGCGCCTCATCGGCCTCTTCGATCCAATCATGCGCGAGCTCGTCGAGATGAATTATCTCCAGAGCGATCCCGTCTTACTCGACGACCGCGCGCTGCACGCGTTGCTGCCCGGCCTGCAGGTGACGTCATACGACGACGGTATCGCTCGAGTCTTGTCGAGAATGACTTAAGCGTTTTCCGACGGTACGGTTCTTCCCATGGCCCGGGCAGCCGTCGATTATTAATGCGTTCATGCGCACGCTTATCCGCACGTAGCCCGGAGTCTAGACATCGCACGTCTTCGGCGTGAAGGTCGAACGTGCGTTATTGGTCCTGCGGCCTGCTCGCATTAGCGATCGCCGCGATCGTACCACAAACAGCCATGGCCCTGTGCGCTGGGACCGCTAGCGTGCTGCTCGAATCGCTCCCTTATCTCACGCTTGCGGCGGTATGTTCGCCGCTGCTTGGACGCTATGCACGCGTGCTCGTCGCCTACGCCGGTTGCGGATGCACGGCGGGGCCGAGCGCTCGGTCAATCCCGGCAGCGATCGCGACCGCGGCGCTCTTCGGGCTGCCTGTCGCCGCGGCGCGTGTCGTCGTGGCAAGCCTTGCATCTCGCATGACGACCGTCCAACATCACGACGCGCACGTCGACGTGCTTGGCGAAGTCGCTGGACTTATTCCGGCCGCACTGCTGGCAGCGGTCATCATGCTCGTACTGCCGGTGCTCCCGATAGCGGCACTTCCGGTCGCCGTGCTCTTTATCGGCGGCGCGATCCTCGGCGTTGTGACGTCGCCGTGTGCGCTCGGCGGCGTTGCGCTCGCGGCATCTTTGCACGCACGCGCGCCAGTTGCCGCTGCCGGTGTGCTGTGCACGGCGGGGCTTCTGCCAAATGTCTGGCGGCGTCACGCGCACGACGCGATGCATGACCCGTGGGCGTACGCAGTGCTCGGACTCGCCTGCGCGCTGGTCGCGACGCAGCATGGCGGGATGCTCGTGCATCCGCGCATGACGATTCCGCTCGCGCTCACCGCGTGCATGTGTTTGATCTTCGCGTGGCGCGTTCGTTCACGCCGCGCACGCGCGCCTCGGTGGTTCGCGCTCGCAACGCTTGCCGCCGTCGTCATCGGCGCGCCCGCACCGTCATATCACGGCACCGAAACGACGCTGGCCGATGGCTTTGCGGGCGAGCGTGTCGACTTCACCGGCGTCGCCGTTACGGAACACAGCAGCTCCGCACTCGTGCGCTACGCGATTATTTGTTGTCGCGCGGACGCCGCGCCAGTCGCGCTCGCCCTTGACCACACCCTTGCCGGCGTCAACGGTCGCTGGATGCGTGCACGCGGAACGCTCGAGCGCGACGGCGCGCAACTCCGTTTGCACGTCGAGCAATTGACGCCAATCGCGCCGCCCGCCGACCCGTTCGTGTACCGCTAGGACAGCACCGCGGCTTTGCGCGGCTCGAGCACCTCGACCGGAATGCCGTTGGGATCTTCGATAAAGGCGATGGCGCGCGTACCGCTCGGCGATTTGTAGGCGTCTTTGAGAATCTTCACGCCGCGTTCGCGTAACTGTGCGATGTACGGCTCGAGGTCGCCATCCGCTTCAATCGCCAAGTGTTCGTAGCGATTGCCGATCGTGTACGGCGGATGCGCTTCCAGATCGTAGACCAGCTCGATATACGCGTTCCAATCCGATCCGACGAACGCCATATCGGCATTGCCGGGATAGTGGAACGGGCCATCGAGCAATTTGAGTCCGAGCTTGTTGGTATAGAAGTCGATCGACTCGTCCATGTTGTTGACGAAGATCGAGGTGTGAAGAAATCGTGGCATAAGCAGACCCCCAAAGTATGCGGTACCAGGATAACCGCAGCGGTCGATGTAGATCACACTGTGGCGCGAAGCGGCCGTGAGCTCTATGTTGGTGTAACCGATAGCTCGTGGTACGAGTTTCTTTCGTCGCGGCCGGAAATTGACGAAGTTAACTTCTGGCGCCCGGGTGGTGGCAGCCTCCTACAGGCAGCCCAGGGCGCGCCTTTGCTCTTCAAGCGCCGTTCACCCCAAAACGCCATCGCCGGCCTCGGATTCGTTGAATACGCAGAGCGAATGTCCATAGCGGATGCCTGGGAATTTTACAGCTCCAAGAACGGCGCGGCCACCTTGGACGACCTTATTAGGACGATCGGTCGCATTCTTAAAAAGCCGGTTGACCGGTTTCACGTCATCGGCTGCACAGTTCTCTCGCAGCCGGTGTTTTTTCCAGAGAGCATGTGGATAGCTCAGCCTGCAAGCTGGAAACCCAATATTGTGCAGGGCGAATATTTCGACATGGACTCTGGGGAAGGCGCTTTGATGTGGAACGAGGTTCAAGAACGCCTAGGCGTCAGGATGCCGCCACTTGCAACAAGCGAACTAGCCCCCTTTGGCGGCAGAGGAAAAGCCGCACTTTATTTGCCACGACAAGGTCAGGGGACGTTTCGAAGATTCGTCCTTGCTGCGTATGGGAATCAATGCGCCGTGACCGGCGAGCATTCCGTTCCCGTTATCGATGCTGCGCACGTAGCAGAATTCGCAGAGCACCAGCGGCATGAGATTTCGAACGGAATCGCGCTTCGGTCAGATATTCATAAGCTATTTGACCGAGGGTATGTTTCGATTCGGCCCGATCACACGTTTGTCGTTAGCAATGCACTTGCTGACGAGTTCAACAACGGCAAGGTCTACTATCAATTGCACAACACCAAAGTGAAAATGCCGGACAACCCAACCCTACGCCCTAAGCCGGAATATCTCGAGCGGCACTACGCAAAACTGCGAAAGTAGTACCGTCCCTCGACTTCGCTTCGCTACGCTCGGGATGACAAGGGTCTGGCTAATGTAAGAAATAGCGATACGACGAAAAGACGAGCGCTACTCCAAGGCGGTCGGCGGCGGCGATGACATGTTCGTCGCGGATCGAACCGCCCGGGGCGATAATCGCCGTGCAACCTCCTGCCGCGGCGGCTTCGAGTCCGTCGGCAAACGGGAAGAATCCGTCGCTTGCGCAGGCAGCGCCGCGCGCGCCCTCGCCGGCGCGATGCGCAGCGATTACGACCGCGCTGACGCGATTGGTTTGGCCCGCACAGATTCCGCGCGTCGTTCCCCCGTTGACGATCACGATGCCGTTTGACTTCACGTGCCGCACGACGTCCCAGGCAAAGGCGAGGTCGTGCCACTCTTGCGGCGTCGGCTGCCGTTTTGAAACCACGCGCCAGGTTTCTGGCGGCGCGGCCGGGTTATCGTCTTCGGCAAGCACGCCGCCCAATGCACTACGGACGCGCAACTCGCGCGCAAGTTCGTCGGGCAGCGAGGGCGTAAAGCGCATGATACGCAGATCCTTGAGCTTCTTCGTGTTGGCAAGTACGTCGAGCGCGTCGTCGTCGAATGCCGGCGCAGCTACGATCTCGAGAAAGAACTTTGATAGCGCGTTAGCGGTTTCGAGATCGATCGGGGCGTCGGCCGCGACGATGCCGCCGTACGCCGAAACCGGATCGGCTTGCAATGCGTCGTGCACGGCTTTGCCGGCGCGCGAGCGCTGAGCGACACCGCACGGGACGGTGTGCTTCACCACCGCGGCCCGAACGAAGCGCTCGTGTTCGCTGCCGAACGTCGCGCCGAGCGGTGCGCGTGAGAGCAGGCGCAACGTTGCGTCCAAGTCAAGTAGGTTGTTGTACGAGAGCGCCTTGCCGTGCAGCTGTTCGGGCAGGCGGTCCGGACGATCGAGATAGAAGGCCGCGCGATTTTGCGGGTTCGTTCCGTAGCGCAAGCGCTGCATGAGCGGCAACGTAACGGTCAATGCGCCGGGCAAATCGGCGGGGAGCACCGAGCCTTCGGTCGCGAGATAGTGCGCGATCGCGGCGTCGTATTCGGCAGTGCGCTCGAACGCCGCAATCGCGAGCTCGCGGCGCAGCTGCCGCGGCACATCGCCTGCTTCGAGTGCCGCGGTATAGCTTGCATACTGCGACGGATGCGTGAGCACCGCGACGTGATCGAAATTTTTGGCAGCAGCCCGCAGCAGCGAGACGCCACCGATGTCGATCTGTTCGATCGCCTCAGCATGCGTCGTTCCACCGTGCGCGACGGTCGCCTCGAACGGATAGAGATTCACCGCCACAGTGGTGATCGGCGCGATCGCGTACTTCTCGGCTTGGGTTTGGTGTTCGGCGTTGTCACGATCGTAGAGGATCGCGCCGAAGACTTTCGGATGCAGCGTTTTCACGCGCCCGTCGAAGAGCGGCGGAAAACCGGTCATCTCGCCCACGTCGTGCGCCGGGATTCCGTGATCGTGCAGATGCTGACGCGTCCCGCCGGTGGCGTAGATCACCGTGCCGCGATCGTGCAGCGCGCGCGCTAACTCAACCGATCCGGTCTTGTCCGAAAGCGAAAAGAGCGCCGCTGCTTTACTTCGGTCAGGCAAGCGCCAGCTCCGGATGACGCTCTTGACTCAGTGTCGCCGCGATGATCGTGCTGACACCGGGCTCCTTCATCGTGACGCCGTACATCCGGTCGGCCAGTTCCATAGTTTTCTTATTGTGCGTGACGATGATCATCTGCGAGTCGCCGGCGAGCTCGCGCACCATGTCGGAGAAGCGCTCGACGTTCGCGTCGTCGAGAGCCGCATCGACCTCATCGAGAAGATAGAACGGCGACGGCTTGACCGCGATGAGCGCAAAGATCAGCGCTGCGGCCGTCATCGCGCGCTCGCCCCCGGACAGCGCGGTGAGCGACATGAGTTTCTTGCCCGGCGGTTGCACCGAGATTTCGATGCCGGTCTCGGAAAGATTCTCCGGATTGGTTTGCCACATCTTGGCGTCACCGCCGGGAAAGAGCTTGCCGTACATCTCGGTAAAGGCGCTCGCAACTTTCTCGAAGGTTTCGTTGAAGAGCGTTTGCGACTGCGCTTCGATCTCTCTGATCGACTCGAGCAACGTCTCGCGCGCCTTGGCTAGATCTTCCATCTGCGTGCGCAGGAAGGTCTCGCGTTGCGTGACTTCCTCGCGCTCGGCCTCGGCGTTGAGGTTGACGTTGGCCGAGAGCCGCGCGAGCTCTTCGCGCAGCCGCGGCAGATCCTCGATCACCGTGTCGGGCTCTTCGCCGTAGCGCGACTCGACATCGTGACATTCCGCGTCGGTTGCCGGGTTTTGCGCGAACTGCGAAACCAACATGCCGAGTTCGGCTTCGATCTCCGCCAGACGCATGCGATGGCGCTCGCCGCCGGCAGCCGCCTCGCGTTCCTCGTTCTCGGCCGTGCGAAGATCGGCTTCGAGCTGCAAGAGCGCGTTGGCCATCGTTTCGCGCTCGCGCCGAGCGACGTCGAGTTTTGCATCGAGATCGCTGACCCCGCGGCGCAATCCTTCGACGTGGGCGTGCGCGTTGCGCGTCTGCTCGACGAGTGTCCCGATTTCAGCCAGCATCGACTCGCGCGCCGTTCGCGCGCGCTCGCTATCTTGATCGAGCATGCCCAAGCGTCCGCGGGCCGCGTCACGTTCCGCGGTGAGCGCTGCCACACGTTCGCGGAGATCTCCGGCGCGCCGGCTCGCATCGAGCTGCGCCTCTTCGGCCCGCGTGATGTGGTCGCGCGCGCGCGCAAGCTCAGCTTCGAGCGCGGAGCGTTCTTCATCGCTGTGCACCGCTTCGGATTCGGGCGCTTCGAGCTCGTGTTCGCGCCGGCGCGACTCGCGCGCCCGCACCAACACGTCTTCGACGCTTGCATGGGCGCGTGCAACTTCGGCGTGCATGCGCTCGAGATCGCTGCCGAGTCCGGCCATCTCGGTGCGCAGCTCCGCGCTCTGCAGTTCGATCCGCGCCAGGAATTCGCGCGCGGCATCGCGCGCCGCGACCGCGCCTTCGACCCGAACGCCCGCATCGCCGGCGGAACGCTCGAGCGTTTCGAGCTTGGCACGCATCCCGGTGAGCGCTTCGCGCAGCGTCTGCGCCTGGACGCGCCGCGAGAGAATCGAGCGCTCGCGCTTGAAGCGGCCGCCGGTGATCGCGCCGCCGCCGGCGATCTGCTCGCCCGAAAGCGTCACGATCGTATCGCGCAAGCCGCGCTCGCGCGCTAAATGGATGCCGGTCTGCAACGTATCGACCACCAGCACGTTGCCGACGAGGAAACGGACGACGCCTTCGTATTTGGGCTGCGTCTTCACGAGCGTGTGCGCGTAACCGATCACGCCCGACACGCGCTCGAGATCCGGCGTCATGGTCTTGGCGTCACGATTGCCGAGCGTATCGAGCGGCAAGAACGTCGCACGGCCTTGCTCGCTGCGATTGAGATACTCGATTGCGTGCTCGGCATCTTCCGACGTCGCGGTGATGATATTCGACAGGCGCGCACCGAACGCGACGTCCATCGCTCGCGCGTAGCGCTCCTCGGTGGTGATGATGTTGGAGACGATCCCCTCGATGCCGCGCACGTCACCGCGCTGCCAGGCTTCCACCACGGCCCGCGTACCGGGCACGTGCCCTTCGAGCGAATTCTCCAGCTCTTCGATCGTGTGCAGTCGTGACTCGGCTGCCTTCACTTCACCGGTTTGATCGCGATGTGCGGCGAGCGCTTCGCCCAGATAACTTTGTGCGCGCGTGAGCGCGGCTTCGGCCACGTCACTTCGCTCGCGTCCGCCGGTAAGCTGCGTCTCGAGCGCAGCGAGCTGCGCTTCGCGTTCGGCGTACTTTTGCGATGCCGTCCCGGCCGTCATCTCGAGCTGCGCGACGTGCTCGCGCGCGGCGTGCGCCTCGCCCTCGAGCCGCTCGGCTTCGGCACGCAGATTCTCACCTTGCACGCGGCGTTCGGCGCGCTTGGCGGCGCCGGCCGCGACGTGCGATTCGACCGCCCGCAGGCGCGTGAAAATGGAATCGAGCTGCGCGCGCGCTTGCGCGAGTGCGGTCTGCGCCTGCAATTCGGCGTCGCGCGCCGCTTCGAGTTCGATCGAAAGTGGGGCAAGACGTGATTCTAGGTTTGCGATCGTCACCGCAAGCGATTCACGCTCGGCTTGCACGCGCGCAGCGTCTTCGTGTGTTTGCGTGGACTGCGACTCGAGCACCTCGCGACGCGCCAGCGCTGCCGCGTAATCCGCCTCGATGCGCGCGAGCTCGGCGCGCTTGCTCTGGGCTGTGCCGCGAATCTCTTCGAGCGAAAGTTCTTGCTGATAGACGCGCGTGCGCAGTTCGGCAAGATTGGCGCCAAGCTGTGCGACCTTGGATGCAGCGGCACCGCGGACGTCTTCTTGCTTCTCGAGTTCGCCGCGCAAGCCCTCACGCTCCGCACGGCGCGACGCGCTCGCGCGCATATACGAGAGGATTTCGAGATCGCGCACGCGTGCGCTCACCTTACGATACCGCTTGGCGCGGCGCACTTGCGTATCGAGTTCGGGAACTCGCCGCTCCAGTTCGCTGATCAGATCGTTGATGCGGATCGCGTTGTTCTCGGTCTGTTCGAGGCGGCGCATCGACTCGTGCTTGCGCGCGAGAAATTTGTTGATGCCGGCGGTCTCTTCGAAAAGTGCGCGGCGTTCGGTGGGTTTGCTCGTGAGAATCGAATCGATCTGCCCTTGCGAGACGATCGAATAGGATCCCGGGCCCAGACCCGTGCCCATCAAAAGCTCGACGATGTCGCGCAACCGCACTTGATTGCGGTTGATGAAATATTCACTCTCGCCGACTCGATAGGCGCGGCGGGTGATTTCGACCTCACTGAATTCGATCGGCAGTTTGCCGGTCGTGTTGTCGAAGGTGAGCGAGACTTCGGACATGCCGAGCGGCTTGCGCTTGTCGTTCCCGGCGAAGATCACGTCTTCGAGCTTGCCCGAGCGCAGGCTGCGGCTCGACGTTTCGCCGAGCACCCAGCGAAACGCATCGACCAGGTTCGATTTTCCCGAACCGTTCGGTCCGACGATGGCGGTGATACCGCTATCAAAATCGAGCGTTGTCGCCTCGGCAAATGTCTTGAACCCGAAGGCCTTGATCTTCTTTAATTGCATGCTTGTGCTTAATCCGGCAAAAGGGAGGCTAGAGCTGCGCTGGCTGCAGCCTGCTGTGCTGCCTTCTTCGATGGCCCGCTCCCGGTTCCCAACGTCTTGCCGTTGACCTGCACGCTCGATGAGAAGCGCGGCGCTTGCGGCGTGCCGTGGCTGCGGTCGCGGTAGACCGGCGTTGCCGAGAGGTGCTCCTGCGCGTAGTGCTGCAGGCGCGTCTTGGAATCGAGCAGGGCATCCGACGCGTGATCGAGCTGCTCGATGTGCTCGCGCACCACGAACGTGCGCGCCTTCTCGACACCGTAACGCAGCGCCACCGCCGCAACGAAGGCCTCGAAGGCGTCGGCCAAGATCGAGGTGTTGTCCGCGCCGCCGGCGTTGCGCATCCCGACCCCCAGCTCGACCAGCTCGGAGAATCCCAGCCGCCGTGCGGATTCCGCGAGCTGCGCATCGTTGACGATCGCCGCCTTGCGGACGGTGAGGCGGCCTTCGGGTTCTTGCGGAAAGCGCTCGAAGAGCCAGCCCGCGGTGATATAGCCCAAGACCGAATCGCCCAAAAATTCCATTCGCTCATTGGAGACGCCGCCGGATTCTTTGGCCGAGCTTTCGTGCACAAAGGCCTGCTCGATCAGCGTCAGGTCGCCGGCCGAACGCACGCCCGCGCAGGCGAGGAGCGCGCGCAAGCGGCGCCTACGATTTTCACCGGCCATCAATCAGCCCCCAGCTGCCGCTAACGAACCTTCCCGAACACGATCACGCTGTTGTGGCCGCCGAAGCCGAACGAATTCGAAAAGGCGACGTTGACCGGCGCCTTGCGCGCCACGTTGGGCACGTAGTCGAGCGTGCACTCGGGGTCGGGAAATTCGTAGTTGATCGTGGGCGGCATGATGTCGTTCTGCACCGCCAGCACGGTCGCGACGCCTTCGAGTCCGCCCGCGCCGCCCAGCGCGTGACCGTGCATCGACTTCGTCGAGCTCACGCCCATCTTGGGGGCGTGCGCGCCAAAGGCTTTTTCGATTGCCAAGGATTCGGCCGGATCGCCGATCGGGGTTGAGGTGCCGTGCGCGTTGATGTAGTCGACGTCGGCCGGCGACACGCCGGCGGATTTAAAGGCGCGATCGAACGCGAGCGCCACGCCGTTGCCGTCGGGATCGACTGCAACCAAATCGTATGCGTCAGCCGACTGCCCGTAGCCAAGCACTTCGCAATAGATCTTCGCGCCGCGGGCTTTGGCGTGCTCGTACTCCTCAAAGATCAGGATACCGGCGCCCTCGCCGAGCACGAAGCCGTCGCGCTCCTTGTCGAACGGACGCGACGCTTTGGCCGGCTCGTCGTTGCGCGTCGACATCGCCTTCATCGAACAGAATCCGCCGACCGCAAGCGGCGAGATGCACGCCTCGCTGCCGCCGGTGATCATCGCGAGCGCATCGCCGTATGCGACAGCATTATAGGCCATCGCAATCGCGTCGTTCGCCGAGGCACACGCACTCGCCACCGAAAACACCGGGCCGCGGAAATCGAAGGCCATCGAAATGTGCGCCGGCGCCGCATTGGCCATGAGCATTGGGATGAAGAACGGCGAGGTCTTGGTCCAATTGCCGACCTGTGCGGCCTTGAGCGACTCGTGCCAGAACGTCTGAATGCCGCCGATGCCGCTGCCCACCATCGCCCCAACTTGATTCTTGAAGTCCTGATCGGCGGGGAGCGCCGCATCGGCGATCGCCTCTTTGGTCGCCACGAAGGCGTACTGGGCGAAGCGATCCATGCGCCGCGCCAACTTACGCCCGATCAGCTCTTCCGGATTGAAGTCTTTCACTTCGGCGGCGATCTGCGTGGTAAAGGCGCTAGCGTCGAAGGCCGTGATCGGCGCGACGCCCGACTCACCGGCAACCAAGCGTCGCCAAAATTCTTCGTGGTTGTTTCCAAGAGGGGTCACGGCACCAAGGCCCGTGACAACGACTCGTTTGCTGCTCAAAACGCCTCACCATTACGGCCGGGACCCCGGTCAACCTCTTCCGAACAAAGGGTAGGTGAAACGCCTCGCACCGATTTTTGCAACCCTCGCTTTAGCCGCAGCACTGACCGCCGGCGCTGGTGCGCAACAGCAAACCTTTTGGACGATGCAGGCGAAGCCGAGCATGCGCCCGACCGCTACAGCCCAGCCGCTTCCGTCGAACTACTATTATGACGGAGGCTGCCTGCCCCAGAGCAGCAACAAAAAGCCGCCGCACGGCAGCCACGGGAACCCCTGTAGGGGGAACGGCCATCGGCCCTCGCCGCGTCCATCCGGGCGGCCGCCGAATCCGCGGCCTACGCGCTAAACGAAAAGACCGGGGCCGGGTAGACCCGCTCGGCCGCGATTGCCTGGACCGCGGAATAAAGCCGGAGCGCATTACCATTAGCAGGCGGCACAAACATCGGGTCGCTCGAGGGCGGGATGGTCGCTGCCGCTTGGAGCGACTGGTAGACCGGATATGCCGCCTGACTGAGATTCTTGGGCTCCGAGGCAACCAGCACGACCTGCGGCGTCGCCGTGACCGCGGCCACCGATTCGGGCCGTTGGGCCTGCGGGAGCGAAATGGGTTGGGTCGGCGGACCGATCGGCGTAACCAGCATCGTTGGTCCATTCTACCCTGAGAACGGTCCTTGCCAATCCTCCCGAGCCTTTGCTATACTTCCCCGGCTATGTTCCAGTTCGACCTGCAGCTTTTTGCGTCCAAAAAGGGCGCCGGCTCTACCCGCAACGGGCGCGACTCCAATGCCCAACGTCTGGGCGTCAAGCGCTTCGGCGGTGAGCGCGTGCTCGCGGGCAACATCATCGTGCGTCAGCGCGGCACCAAGTTCTATCCGGGCGAGAACGTCGGGATGGGCAAGGATCACACGCTCTTCGCGCTGATTGAAGGCACGGTCGAGTTTTCGACGCGCCGCAATCGGCAGCACGTTAACGTACGCTAGCTGCAATTCATTGACGAAGCAACGATCAGCGTAGTCGCCGGAAACGGCGGTGACGGTATCGTTGCGTGGCGTCGTGAAAAGTACGTTCCCAAAGGCGGTCCGGCGGGTGGCGACGGCGGCAGCGGCGGTAGCATCTCTCTCCAGGCGACCTCGGCGCTTTCGACGCTGGTTGAATTTCGCTTTAAGCGGCAGTTCAATGGTGAGTCGGGTAAAGCAGGTAGCCAATCCAATAAGTCCGGCCGCAGCGGCACCGATCTGACGATACCGGTACCGATCGGCACGCTGGTCTACCGCACGTATGAAGGAAAGGCCGAAACCTTTCTTGTCGATCTCGCGCACGAGGGCGATCGCGTGCAGGTCGCACGCGGCGGCAAGGGCGGATTGGGCAATCAGCATTTCGCAACCAGCACGCGGCAAGCGCCGCGCATCGCCTACAACGGCGAGCCCGGCGAACACTGCACGATCCGGCTCGAATTGAAACTGCTCGCCGATTGCGGCGTGATCGGCGTACCCAACGCCGGCAAATCGACGCTGCTCTCGGTCGTCTCGGCCGCGCGCCCAAAGATTGCCGATTATCCGTTTACCACGATCGAGCCCCAGCTTGGCGTCGTGCGCGTTTCCGACGATGAATCGTTCGTGATGGTCGACGTGCCGGGCTTGATTGAGGGCGCGCACGAGGGCGCGGGGTTGGGCGATCAATTTCTCAAACACGTTGAGCGCACGCGTGCACTCGTACATCTGCTCGACGGCGCAAAGCCGCTCGACGAAATGTTGCACGACAAAGTGACGATCGAAGGCGAACTGCGCGCGTGGAATCCTGCGCTGGTAGAAAAGCCGACTATTCTGGCGGTGAGCAAGCTCGATCTTCCTGATGCGCAGGAGCGTTTGCGCGAACTGCGCGAACGCTTCCCTGCCACGCGCGGTCTCAGCTCCGCGACGCGTGAAGGCGTCCAAGAATTGGTCTACGCCGTCTGGCAAACGATCAAAGAAACCCCGCCACCGCAGATCGTTACGCCGCCGCCGGCGCTGATCGAACTGGTTCCTGAGGAAGCGTTCGCCGTCGAACGCGATGCCGACGGAACGTTCGTCATCACCGGGCCGCGCATCGAACGGCTTGCCGCAGTAACGAATTTCGATTCAGATGAGGCGCTCGCGCGCTTCGAGCGAACGCTTGCGAAAATGGGCGTCGAAAAGAAATTACGCGAACTTGGTGCAGCCGAAGGGGATACCGTCCGCATCGGGCCGTACGAGTTTACGTACTCATGAGATTGGGCATTTTCGGCGGCACTTTCGACCCGATTCACAACGCGCATCTGTTCTTAGCCGAATCCGCGCGCACGCTCGAGAATCTCGATCGCGTGCTCTTCGTTCCGACCAAGGAACAAAAGCATTACCGCAACTCGGCACAGGAAGACGCCGCTCACCGTTGCGCGATGATTCTCGCCGGCATCGAAGGCAACGCGGGCTTTGCACTCGATGAAAGTGATTTGCGCGCCGACGCCACGGGTTACACCGCCGATCTCTTGCCGCTGCTCAAGAAAAAATATTTGAACGCCGAGTTCACCTTCATCATCGGCGCCGACTCGCTCGCCAACTCACCATGGGAGCGCTTCGATGAGGTCCTCGAACAGCTCGAACGTTTCGTGATCGCACCGCGCATCGGCGTGCGCCCGGAGGCACTGCAGCGCGTGATCGCCGCCGTTCCCAAAACGTTGCGCGAGCGCATCGCCACACTCAACATGCCCGAGCTGACCGAGTCGGCAACACTCGTGCGGACCTTGCTCTCGCAGGGACGCAGCGTACGCTATCTCGTACCGGAAGCGGTATGGCAATACATCGTCGCGCACCGGCTCTACGGTATCGAACGCTAGCACTCGCCCTTGCGCTGCTGGCAAACGCCGGCTGCAGCGGCGGCGTCACCGAAAAGGCCGACAACGGGCAAATCTGCACGCTGTATGCGAGCGGGACCAGCGGCGCCGAAGTGATCGGCGAAGGCACGGTGGTTGAAGTCCTCGGGACGAGCAATGGCCCGAGCGGCGAACACGAGGGCTTCTTGCTCAAACTCAACCAGCAGTGCGATTTACTGTTACGGATCGAGACCAACGTCGGGATCACCGGACCGGTCCCGCTGCGTTCCGGCGAAACCGTCACGGTCAAGGGCCAGTTCGAAGACGACCCCAGCGGCGGCGTCATTCATTGGACGCATCACGATCCGTCCGGCCGCCACATCGCCGGCTACGTGATCGCCGCCGGCAAGATCTACCAGTAGGGCGAGATGATCCTCGAATCGATCGTCCTTGCGAGCGCCTCCCCGCGGCGGCTCGAACTGCTTCGCTCGCTCGGCTTGGAGGTGCTGGTCGAGCCCAGCGGCTATGACGAGCCCGACGATCCTTCGATCGCGCCGGCAAATCTGGCAATCCGCCACGCGGCTGCCAAGGCGCGCGACGTGCAAGCTCGTTTCCCCGACGACCTGGTCGTGGCGGCGGATACGGTGGTCGACGTCGATGGGACGGCACTTGGAAAACCGCGCGATCGTGCCGACGCCGCCCGCATGTTGCGAGCGCTTTCGGGCCGGACGCACGCCGTGCACACCGCCTACGCGATCGCATTTCCGGGGCGCCGAGACCTGATCCAAGAGTGCTCGACCACCCGGGTACGCTTTTATCCGCTCGCCGACGACGAGATCGCGCAGTACGTGGCGAGCGGCGAGCCGATGGACAAAGCCGGCGCGTACGGCATTCAGGGTCGCGCGGCGGCGCTGGTTGAGTCGATCGACGGCGATTTTTATACGGTCATGGGCTTCCCGCTTGCCCGCTTCGTTCGGGCATTGCGCCGGTTGGGTTTTGCGTTACCCACGGCGAAGAGCAACCTCAACGAATAGGCCTTTCCCGGGAGCTGGCCATCTTTACTTATCGCGACGAGCGCAAACTATTCGCGCTGATTGCCGTCATCATCGTGGCGGCGACGCTGGCGCTCGTGCAAATCAACGCTGAACGCGCCGGCACAACGAGTCCACTCACCGCGATTGCGACATCGCTCGCGTCGTTTGCGGAAAGCGCAACGACGATCGTGATCGATGGTGTGCGCGGTGCGGGAACGTCGGTCGCCGAGCTGCCGTCGCTGGAAAAAGAGAACGCGCGCCTGCGCAACGACAACCGCGCGCTCAGCGATGAGAACACGCGCTTGCACGAACTCGCGGCGCAATACGCCGCTGAGGCGAGCATCCGGCCGGCCGTTGACGCAAATCCCACCGGCATCGAAGCACGCGTGATCGGCTTTCCGCCGGAGAACGACTCGCGCACCGTCACCATCGATCGCGGTAGCAACGCCGGCGTCCACAAGGACGACGGTGTGATTGCGAGCGACGGCGTCGTCGGACGGGTCGAATCGGTCGGTCCGTTCTCGAGCGAGGTCGTGCTCATCACCGATTACACCAGCCGCATTCCCGCGGTGACGCGCCGCGGACGGTATTGGGGTATCGCACGCGGCAATCTCTCGAGCGTGCGCGTCGAGTACATTCCGCAAGACGCACCGATCAAACCCGGAGAAGTGATCGTCACCGGTCAGGGTCGTTCGTTCCATTCCGGTGTGCCGATCGGCACGATCCTTTCGGTCGAGCGCGGCGACGCCACGCTGTATCAAACTGCCGTCCTTCGGCCCGCCGTCAATCTCGGCACCCTCGATCGCGTTGTCGTCGTCCCGCAATAGAATTCACATCCCGCGCGTTACCGCACCGGCATGGTACATTTCGGTTGCGTGGCTGCTGCTTGCGCTGTTTGCGCAAGCATGTTTCATGCACGTGCTCACGATCCGCAACGTCGAACCAAATCTCGTGCTCGTGGCGGTTGTCTGGTACGCGATTCGCGTCGAGGCATGGCGCGCCGCAGCCTACGGTCTCGCTGCCGGCTTCGCACTCGATCTGCTCACCTTCGGCATGAGCGGCGGCGCCTGGACGATCGCGATGACTGCCGTCGCCTACTTCTCGAGCACGATCTCGCGCGGATTCTTTGCCGATTCAATTCCGCTCGTGGCAACGATCACGTTCGTTGCAACGCTGGTGGTGCGATTGATCTACTGGGTCGTCATGAGTTTCGAAGGCTTTCCCAGCGGGCTTGCGGTGATGCACCTCCACCGAGCGCTCTTTGAAGCGGTGCTCAACGGCCTCGTGATGATGATGGTCATTTTGATCAACCGGCGCTTCGACAACCGTTACGCATGATCATCGATCGGCGGCGCACCCCACGCATTTCGTGGGAACGTTCACCCTGGCGCATTGCCGGTTTCATTGCGATCGTCGGCATCGCCGTGATTGCGTTGATCGTGCAGCTCGCGCACGTGCAACTCGTACAGGGCCAGCGCTACCGTGCGGCCGCGCTCGAAAACCAAGTGCGGCTGATCGAAGTCGCGGCACCGCGCGGTATGATCTACGACCGCGACGGTCACGTACTCGTGCGAAGCCGCCCGTCGTTTGTGGTCGGGTTGATTCCGTCCGAGATCACCGACATCGACAGCGTGCTCGCAACGCTCTCGCACACGCTCGGCATCGACGTCAGCAAGCTGCGCTACCGGCTCTACCACCACCGCGGCGTCAACTACGAAAGCTTCGCCCAGGTGCAAACCTACGAGCCGTACGGCCCGGTCGTGCTGGCGAGCGATCTGCCCGTCGCCAAGGTGGCGCGGCTCTCCGAGCTACTTGGTGATCTGCAGGGCGTCGATCTGGAGGTGCAGCCGATTCGCGGCTATCCGCTCGGCGCTACCGGAGCTTCGATCTTCGGCTATGTCGGACAAATCACGCAGAGCGAATACGAGCGGCGCAAGCACGAAGGCTACACCCCCAACGACGTGGTCGGCAAAGACGGCATCGAATACGTCTACGACAAGTACTTGCGCGGCGAAGCGGGCGGCCAACGTGTCGTCGTCGATGCGCAAGATCAGGTGGTCCCGAGTATCAAGCTTCCGGCCAAGGCCGCGATTCCGGGTGACACGCTCATCACCAACGTTGACGGCCGGCTCGAGCAGATCGTGCAACGTGCGCTCGATGACGGCATTGCAAAGTGGTCGCACGGACGCAAGTTGGCCGGTGCGGTCGTCGTACTCGACCCGTGGACCGGCGGCGTGCTCGCGATGGCGAGCTATCCCGAATTCGATCCCAACGATTTTGCCGCCGACAATTGGAAGCGCGTTTCAAAGTATCTGCTCGATCCGACCGATCCGCTGTTCAACAACGCGATCGGCGCCGCGACGCCGACCGGGTCGACGTTCAAGATGGTTACCGGCACCGGCGTACTCACCGAAGGCTTGGTCAAACCCAAGGAAGTCGTGTACGACACCGGCCAGTGGAATTGCGGCGGCTACATCGCGCGCGACATCGCCGCGGGCGGTTTGGGCAACACGACCTTCGTGCCCGCGCTTGCCGCGTCGTCGGACGGATTCTTCTATCAAATGGCGTGGCGTCTTGGCTACACGCGCCTCACCAAGTGGGCGCACCTCTTCGGCGTCGGCAGCAAGACCGGCATCGATCTTCCCGGCGAGAATGCGGGCAACTGGCCGACCAATGCGTGGGAGATGAAGGTCTACGGCGTGCCGATGGAGCCGAGCGAGGTGTGCATGCTCGGCATCGGGCAAGGGGCGATGCAAGCCACGCCGCTGCAGATGGCAGACATTGCGTCAGCAGTTATCAACGGCGGAACCCTCTATCGCCCGCAGGTCGTGCGCGAGATTCGCACGCCGCAAGGTCAGGTCATCAAGACCTTCGCGCCGGAAGCTATTCGCCAAATTCCCGCTACCCAAGAGGCACTCGAACTCGTGCGCGAGGGCATGGGCAAAGTCACGGATCCCGGCGGTACGGCGTACGGACTGAAAATTGCGGGCCTGCCTTTTGCTGGAAAGACCGGAACGGCCGAAACCGGTAACGGCGCGGGAGCCAACACGACGTGGTTCATCGCTTGGGCACCGCGGGATCATCCCAAACTCGCGATGGCGGTGTTCGTCGATCGCAGCGGCGGCTACGGCGCAACCGTCGCCGCACCGATCGCGCGCGACATTCTGGTCAAATATTTTCACAAGAGCGAAGCCTACGCACCGTAGTTATTGGACGGTAACACCGCCTGTAGAAGTACAGTTAACTGCCAAGGTGTTGCCGAAATATTGGTCGGCACCTACCGAACCGAGAACGCTACCAGCAGCCGTATAATTCGCTGACGTATAGGTGAAACCGGCAACTGAACCCGACGAAGGCCCACCCGGAACCAACTCGGCAGCAACGGTGGTACTGCCGGCCTGGTTACACGAGATGGTTATGTCCTCGCCGTAGAGACTATGCAGGGCTTGACCCGGCACGCTATATGAAGCCGCAGGCTGCGTAATCGTCACGATTTTATTCGCATCGGTTTCCACGATTTGGTACGACCCATTATCGAAAGGAACCGGATTGCCGTTGCCATCGACCTGGTATGGAATCGCCGTACCCGATTCATCCGCGACAAATACGGTAATGTCGTATGCACCGTTAGAATACACACCTGGACCGCCATCGCAAGCGGTATCGCAGAGGTATGCTGATTGCAGAACGCCGCGCAGAACGAGCAACGTCGGGGTTGTGTTTGCTCCCGGCTGAAGGCTGAACGTCTGTTGACCTTCGCTAAGAACGTAACCATTGGTGTTTGAAATACACGGGCCACCATCGGCACACGGTCCATCAGGCTGGACCACACCCAGCGTATGCGAACCAGGGTTGGTCGTATACGTTAGCGTGATGTTCGCATAGGGCTGATTGCCCGAGCCGCTTCCCTGACTATTCGTGAACGTATAGACAGAGGTGTACGCGTAACTCCCGCCATTGGGAAGCGTACCGCTACCCGAAGGACCCGTTTGACCTTCGGTCACGTTGCCGTTCGGGGCAAACGCAATCTCATTTGCGATGGTTTCGCCGTCGAAAACGGCTGTAATGCCGCCATTGCTGTTGGCATCAAGGAATGCCGGCTTTGCAGACCTCGCAACCCGAAGCGCCGAAGACGGCGGCCCCAGGGCGGTACGGCCAAGAGGAATGCTGATAACCACGGTTCCGCTTCCGCTGGTCGGCGTGGCCGTGGGCGTGGGCGCGAGCGTGGGTGTGGGAGTGGGCGGCGTCGGCACCGGAGGCGGACTTTGCGTCGGAACGCTCGTCGGTGCGATAGAGGGTGCCGGCGTCGGCTGTCCGCTGTTCTGCGGAATGACGAACAACGCGAAGTAGTATGAGAGTGATCCCTCAAACGTGAACGGGCTCGGGTTGCTCGCGAAGGTGACGGTCGTTCCGCTCAGGTCCCGGGTCCTTCGAAATCGTATTGCCATCCTAGGCTCGGGCGAGTCGGATCGTACAGCGCGAGATAGTAATTCGCGCCCGAGAACACATCGGCCGACGGAATGACGATCGAGAAGTTCGGCGCCGTCGGTAAAACGATCGTTGCGCTCGAGTAGATTTGCACATACAGCAGCGCTGCCGCATCGGTCGGGAGCGCGGCCCTGCGAACGGACTGCACGAACCGCGTGAGCGAGAGCGGCGGCGAGGATGAGAACGCAGCGCTCGACACCACCGTGGTGAGTTGCGCGTTCGTCGCGGTTTGCGGAAGTGGAAGCGCCATGGTCGGCGCGTAGCCGGCCACGGTAGGGAGCGGCACCGGCTGCGGCGTCGCGCCGGCAGTCGCGGCAGACAGAGAGACGGAGATTTGCTGCACTGCCGTCGCGGGCGTCGTGCTCGGTGCGGAGATCGGCGTCGGCGCGACAAATGGTGCCGGCGTCACGCCTTGGGTGCCCCCGCAGGACACGATCAAGGCGGCGAGCCCTACACTGAGGCTGCCCATGAATAGAGAGTATTTCGAAGCTAGCAAAACGGCCGCTCCCATGCAATCTGCATTTGAGGATCGAGGCTGTGAAGAATTTATGCGATCTTGCGGACCGCGGCTTCAATCTACCATCTCTGCGGCGCAAACAATAGTGGGGCCGACGACAGAAGACCGGCATTAAGCAATTCTATTCATTGCTTTGAGATAGTCTTAATCGCTAGCGAGCAGCCGCTCTATATCTTCGAGATGTCTGCGTCGATGTGAACGGGTTGGGCGCCGACACGACGTGTCGTGTGGGCGCCCTCCCATCATCCCGCGCTCGCGATGGCGGTCTTCGTCTGGCACAGTCGTTGGAGGGATGGTGCCAGTGTCGCCGGAGCAATAGCGCGGGAAATCTGGTCGAGGCTTTCTACCGAGCGCCCTCCACGCTCAGTAGATCGCGCCGGTGTCAGTTGTCGGCGAGCAGCGCGCTCGTGCCGATCTGCACTTGGTTCATCGTGCGAATGTACCAGCCGCCTTCCGCGCAGTACCAGGTCCACGGGAAGTTCTTGGCCGCATACTGCGTCTGCGTGTTCTGAATGTACGCGGTGACCGCGCTGGTGTCGTTCATCAGCACTCCCGCATCGGCCACGACCGCCCACGGATATCCCGATGGGTTGCTCAGCGTCGACCACTGAGGGTACGCCGAGTTGAAACCGTTCCACAACGAAAGCGCTTGCGACGAACTCGGCGAGATAACGCCTTCTACGATCGGGTAGAGCTGCGAGGTTGCATCCGGATACCAGTTCGACCATTTCGATTGGTTGAGCACGCCGTTCGGCTCGGACTTGGCATAGGCGTACGTCGAGGTCGACGCGTTCCAGAGCGAACTTATTCCCGTAGCGACCAGTTGCGCGTCTTGCGTGTACGTCGTCGCATTGGACCCGTTGCCGAAGGCGTTTGACTCAAGGTGTGCGAGATCGGAAAGGCCGCGATAGACCTCCGCATTGTCCATCAGATACGCGAACTTCGTTCCGGGAAGTGCGATGGTGAGCCCGTCGCTCTGTTGAATCGCGACGATCGTCGTAGCGAGTTTCTCGAGCGTCGGTCTCAACGAAGCCACGTACTGTTGCGACGTCGGATCGCCGGTATCGTACAGTACGCGCGCCAGCGTTAGGAAGGTCGCGTTGTACGAGTCAACCGAGTCGGCGCTGTTCAACGGCGTTTCGACACCGCCGCTGTAGCCGTAATCGTAGATCGTGCCGCCGAGGCCCCACACGTCGCTCGTATTGATGTGATTGACGAACCACGCCATCCACTGACGAACGTGCGCGAGTTGCCCGGGTACTTTTGTTAGCCCCGTAGCCGCAAGATTTGCGTAGTACGGCTCGATCTTCGAGCTCGTATAGAGAATCGCGCCGTCTTGCAGTTGTTGGGTATTCAGCCAGGCGGCTGCGCCCGCAATATTCGAGCCGTACGAGCTCGAGGCTGCCGGCGGCGAGCCGCTTCCGGTCGAGGCCCCGGCTGGCGTTCCGGTTGACGGGAGCGTCCCGCCACCGCCGCCCCCTCCGCCGCACGCGGTGAGCGTAAGAGCAAAAGCAATAATGCCGCACCCTGCTAAGAGCCGGCTGTTAAGAGTTTTCGAACTTGAATGATACATGCTGTTAATCCCTCCACAGCACGTATCGAACTAAGAGACTACCGTTAATAGTCTCTTTACAAACACCTTACCTAATGAACTTGCTAGTCGCTACCGGTAGTAGTTATCCACTGCTCATAGACACAAGGCAGCCCAGTATCCGGTCACCAGCGCCTCGGCGCTGCTATCGACCCAGCCATCGCCCGCGAGCTTCCCCCAACGGTAGCCGCCGTCGCCGGCGGCGGCCTCGGTAAGGGTCGCGAGCGCCGCGGGATCGGCGCTGCGTTGGGCTCGTGCGCGGAGTGCCGAGTACATCCCGGAGCAGACGATATCGAAGTAGGGCCGGTCGCCGGAAACAAATGCAGGCTCATGACTGTCGACATTGACATAGGCATAGAAGGCTCCATCTGCCGGGCGAACCCAATCGAGGAACCGTGCCACGTGTGAGCCGTCGCCCAGCAACTGCGCCCCCAGCGCCGACATGAGCATATTGTCGGAGATACCAATCTTGCCGTCACCGTCATTTTTGAACCAGCGCCAGCGCGAACGCGAGTAACGTACTGGCGGATAACCGGGATCGTAATGATCGTAGAAGGCACCGTTTGGCGCCTGGACTTCCGACAATAAGAATTCCTTACCGACGTCGAAGAGCTGCAGAATTCGCCCGTTACCCGCAGCCTGGCCATAATCGCGCAACGCATCGAAGAAGAGCATTCCGACGTTGGTAACCAGAGAATTTTGGTATTCTCCGTCAGGCGTGACGTATTGCATGGGATAGCCCACATTACTTACGAGGAACTCTGGACCGCTAGTCATACGGGCTACGAAGTCTGCGAATCTTCCCGCCGAACCGAGGAAACGATCGTCGTGCGTCGCGTGCCATAAGGCCACCATCGCCTTCGTACAAATCAACGCATCGCTGGAGTAGTAGAACTGAAGCCGCGCATTGGCGATGCTCGGCACACCGCCATGAACGTGGCGGTTTTCAAGTGAAGCGTGTTGGAGTTCGAGCAGTGCTTCACCCAAACGTCGCGCTTCACTGGGATGCGTGCCGAGCAGCCAGAGGATTGCGTACGCGGTCGCGAGCGGCGATTCTTCAGCAGCGTGCGCGCCAAAACGAAAATATCGGCACAAGCCGCTCGGGGCAATCTGGTAATTCAGGATCCAATCGGAAAATGCTATGCCGGCCGCGTCACCGGCCCTCGCTCTGAAAGGCATAATCGTACTTGCTGCGGCCCCGGTCACGGACGCGATGAATGATTTGCGATGCACGATCGAAGATCACGCGCTCAGCGGACTTAGTTGCCGGACCAAATCGTGCCTCGGTGTTTGAAGTGCTGCAACGGACGGATATGCGAGGTGAACATCACCCGCTTCATGCTTCCGGTGCCGGTATACGACTGAGGAAGCTTATATCCGTAAACGTTCCCGTCGTAATCGATATAATAGACGCCGCTGGGGACCACGACCGGCGCTGAGTAACTGCTTGCGAAAATCGACGACTTCCACAAGACGGTGCCGCTCGACGAGTCAAGCGCGTAAAGATGGCCGTCGATCAGCACGAAAGCGATACCCGGCACCATCGCTGCGTAGCCGTAGATCGCGTCTGTGTGGGATTGGATTGACCAAAGTTGCGTTCCGCTTGCCGGCGAGAAGGCCTGAAGCTGGCTCAAATTTGGCGCGGTGGAAGTGTAACCGCCCGTGACCACGATTGCGTTGCCATCGGTCGTAGGAACGCCATAACCCCCGAAACCGTCGAGCGAGGTGAGTTGCTCCGACCAAACGAGCTGCTCGGACTGCGCATTGTAATCGTACAGTACCGCATTCTTACCGTAAAAGTACAGATTGTTTTTCCACAGCAGCTCGCCCGCGCCGACATCGTTATCGCGCAGAAAAAACGACAATGCCGGCGCCGACCACTCGACCGCGAGCGTGACGGGATTCAGCACAACCACGGAATCCTCATAATCGATTACGCCCGCGGCTGACTCCTGCGGACTACCCGCGCCGGTGCATGTGTTGCCCGTCCCTGCGTAGATGTACGTCCCGTCCGTGCTCATCGCCGACCATGAGGCGCCGCCGTCGTTCGCGACCGTCGTCGTGTGGAAGATCTGCGCATCTTGCTCGCCAGTGCTTTCAGTAAAGGCGAGCACGCCACCCTGGATACATCCTGCTTGTGTATCGCCGCCGGCTACGCCCTGATAGACCGTTCCATTCAATACCAAAGGTTCGCCGCGAAATACGCCGGCGGAGAGCGCAGTCGTTGCCCAGAGGACCTGACCCGTTGTCGCGTTAAGCGCGACGAGCTGACCGCCTTGCTGCTGCCCGTTGCTTGGCGTGCAGGAAACCGCGTTTGTATTTGGATTGTACGCGCACGTACCGGTCTGGAAGCCATACACGGGGATGATGAGCGAGTTTCCATCGAGCACCGGCGTGCCGCGCACGCAGCCCGGACCACTCCCGGTCGTCGGATAGGTGCAATCCTGGCCGGTTTGCGTAGCGACGTTCACCGGACCCCAGATGATATTTCCGTTCTGTCCGTTGAGCGCGTAGGCGTTACCACACATCGAGACGACGTAGACGATACCGTCAGCTACGAGCGGGCTCGCGTAGGAGACGGAGACGCCCCCTACTTGACCACAGGCTGCATCGATCGGCTGCGTCCAAGAGAGCGCGAGCGTCGAGACCGTTGCCTTGGTGATGCCCGTCGTGTTGAGTTCGAGTCCCGTTCGCTGCTGATCGTGTGCGAAGGTCGTCCAATCATCCGCCGGTTGCGCCGGAACGCCGACGGTGATATCCGTGCTCGTCACGGACACCGGAAGCGAAAAGCTGATATTTCCGGAGTTGGCTGAGAATTGGATGTTGCAGCTTCCCGCCGAACTGCCGGTCACCGTAAAGGTGACGGTTGCGCCCGCGTGCGCCGGAGTTGCGGAAGCAGGTGAGACACTCGCGCAGCCCGAGCTACTCGTCGCGGTCATCGCGCCGCTGATATTGTAATCGTACATCGTTACCGTCTGCTGCTGGGTCGTCTCGAGTGAGACGGTTTGCGGACCGATATTGAGCGGAGCGAATTGGATCGACGCGCTCTGTGCCCCCGCGGCGCTCGCCGTGATCGTTGCATAGTTGTCGGTTTGGCCGGTGTACGTTACCGTTATCGACGTTGTCGAGGGAGAGGTGATTTGCGTCGTTCCGAGCGTCACGGTGTTGCCCGTATCGTTCAACGTTAGGTTGATCGGCGCGGTGAAGGAACCCGGGTTGATGATGACATTTCCGTCCGCATCGAGCGCGTTGACGTAGAGCGTCAACTGCTGCGACTGACTGTTGGCCTCGGCATTGAGCTGTGGGCCCAAGGCGAGCTTTGCCGGCACGCCGTCAAGGGTCAACGGAATCGTATTGGTTGTGTTGACCACGATTTGGACCGCGTTGTCGGTTCCGGTCGAAAGCAGATTGCCTTGCGGCACGCCGTTTGACGGAACTGCATCGTAGGCCGAAAGCATAACCTCGTAATTGCCCGGCGCGAGCGTAATCGGGATAATACACGTGCGCGATCCGTCGCTGTTGGTCGTGCAGATGCTCGAACCGGACGACACGTTCGCGGTGGTCGTTGGCTGCGTCGGCTGCGTTGCCCCGACAGCGTATGCCCAAATCGCGACGCCATTGGTGTAGGGAGAGATGTATTGTGGCCGCTTGCCGCGCGCGCCCGTTCCATGCGTCGCCGCCGGAATCAGCAGGCTGATCGTTGCCGGCGCCGTGATCGACGGCTTGGAAGTCGTGACCGGCGTCATCACCCCGCCGGCGCTACTGCCTCCCGAACAGCTGCACAGCAGAGCGAGCGCCGGAAGGCACAGCGCGAAAGCAATGGCCGTAATTTCCGTTCTCTTGCTCATTGGTGTCCTTGCGGTTCGATAACGGATGCCGTCACGCCGACCGCTACCGAGACGGTCTGCCCGTACGCATCCTTGATGGCTACAGTGGTGGTGCCACCGCCCGTCGGTGTCAAGGTGAATGTTGCGCCTGAACTCGCGGGCGAGACGGTTGCGACGGACGTATTTCCACTCACTGCGGTGAACACGCCGGCGTAGTTCTCTTCAGTTATCGTGACCGTCTGACTTAACGAAGCGCCGGTGCCGTCGAATGCGAGCGCGGTCGGAGAAACGACCGGAGTCGCGGCCGGAGTGTAGGGAGTCGCCGTCGCGACGGGCGTGCTGCTCCCTCCGCCGCCACCACAGGAATATAATGCTCCCACAAGCAGCAAAGCCGAGAGAGCGCGCGGCTCACAGTACATTGCTGTTTCCCTCGAGCCGCTTCGCCGTGGGAATCAGCCACGCGGATTCGCCGACGTGCCATGGCCACGGAAAGCCGTGATCCTGATATTTCGCGGTCACGGTTTGCACGTAACGCGTCGCCCGTGGCGTGTCGTTCATCAGAACCGCGGCGTACGCGACGTTGGCCTGTGGGAAGGCGTCGGGTTTATCGAGTGTATCCCAGTTGGGAAACTCGGCGTTAAAGCGGTCGTACAAGCTTTTCGCGCGGTCGCTCGACGGAGAGATGACCCCGTAGATAACCGGAAAGAGTTCCGCCACGCCCGCGTACCACGCCGTCTTGGCCGTCGCGAACACAAGCTTACCTTTTTCGTTGACGAAGAACGCGTACTCGTTCCGCGACGGGACCCAGAGAACGGATTGAATCGCGTCCAGCACGGTTTGCGCCTCGCGAGCGTAGCGCGCCGATCCGTTCTTGTCTCCGACTGCGGCCAGCAACATCGCGTAATCCGCCAGTCCGCGATAAACCTGACAGTTGTCCTCCAGGTACTCCACCCGATACGAAGGCTTTGCCCACGTGAGGCCATTCGGCTGCAACGTCTGTGCTTCGACCGCGGCGATTCCATTGAGCTCGGGGATGAGATCGCGCACAAACGATCGCGTCACGGTATCGCCGCGCTCCCACGCGTTAAAGGCGACCGAAAGAAATGTTGCCGCATACGCGTCGGCGGAGTCGGCGTTGTTTCGCGAGGCTGCGGTGGCGCCGTCCGCGACGTCGTACACGTAGACCGTTCCGCTCAAGCCCCAGACGTCGTGCTGATTGACGTGACCCAGGTACCACCGCATCCAGGAACGGACGTACGGTATCTGCCCGGGTATCAGGGTGAGCGCGATGGCCGCCTGATTCGCGAAATAGGGCTCGATGTATTTGTGATTGTCGGTGATCGCGCCGTCCGGCAATGCAAGGCCGTGGACATAGGCGACGTTGGCGGCAATGACAGCGTCGTAAGAGGCGCGGCTGCTATCCTGGGCCGTCGCGGCCGACGAGGTGAGGTAACAGAGGATGAGACCAGTGATGAATACCCTGCCGATCACGGCTTATTGGCTACCTCACGCTGACACCGAATGTGTAACCGCGTCCGGCGGCGATTGGAGCTCCGGTTCCAAACTGCGTGTAGTTGCTGAGGTAGCCACCGACGATCAGGCCGAAATGAGGGCTGACCCACTGCTGGTAACTCAGCGTCGAGACCCATCCGGATTGATTCTGGAACGCCGGCGGAATGCCGGGAATGATGACTTCGTAATACTGCGGCCCGGCAATCGCGGTCGCCACGATGTCGACCATATTATTCGGTCGCAGCTCCAACGATCCGAGTAGGCTACCGCGTGTCGGGCTATTGCTATTCGAAGCCGCATACCCGCGAAGTTGCGCGATCACATGCGGCCAGTAGTACGACAACGCAACCCCAACGTCGTTGCCTTTGAGCCCATTTGCATACGTGACCGCGTCCCCCGCAACGCCCGTCACAAGGCGGTAATCGGTGGTAGCTTTGTAGTCGAACTCGAGGTGATAATTTTGCGTGGCGAACGGGCCGCCGCTACCAAACCCCGCGGCTACGTTGAAGTACAAGCGGGGCGTCAGATCGTGCGACCATGAGAGATTTCCGTAGTTCCCCGAGGTCGGGAAGGCCTGATCGTGATCGCTACGATGCGATAGGTCAAGAACGAACGATTGACCCTGGAGAACGTCAATGTACCGGAGATCAGTGAGGTCCCAGGGGCCGTACGCGTCGCCGGGACTACTGAAGCCGATAACGGTTTGCACGACTTGCACCTGTTGATCTGCGAGCGCGCTCACGGTGCACAGATTGCACATCGCCAGTACGAGAATCAGAAAACGTCTAATCACTGTAGCCCCCTTCACGAAACTGCCTCCGCTTCAAATTCTACTTCTACGTCGGTGACTGAATGGGTTGATATTGCCGACCCGGTCGGCATGGGAAATGTTGATACAAAACCTTTGAACCGTTCCGCACGCTGGTCGTCGAGATCGTTTGTCTCAACACCGGTTACGTGTGGCGTGTGAAAGAGCCAGTCTTGCTTCGTCAGGCGAAAGAACGCCCAGACTACCGCCGGCGCCCAAACAAGCGAAGCAAAGATCGTTGTATAGAGCGAGTAGAGCAGTATCCGGAGGGTGTGGACGAGTGCGTTCGGAGCACCGATGTCGTATGGAAAGAACCCGACAACCTGATAAACGAATATGAAGAAGCACGCGACGATCTCAAAGCCAATCTGAATCGGATTCCAAGCAAGAGGCCCGGTCACTTGAAAAACGTGAACGAAGAGACCGGCAAGGAGCGGAAAGCTCAAGAACGACGCCAACAGAGCAAAGGGTACGAGATAATACGCCGCCAGCTCGAGCAGCGCCAAGTTGCGCCGTTTGATACCTTCTTTGACGCACGGCCAGAAGTAGTAGTACGCAACCCGCGTGTGCCCACACATCCAACGCATGCGTTGGCGAATGGAAACCCACAGGTTCAGCGGCTTCTCGTCATAGATGTGCGCTTCGGGCACGTACCCGACGGTGATCCCCTCCTCGAGCAAGAGGATGCCGTTTAACTCGATGTCCTCGGTTTGCGTCCGTATTGTGCCCCAGTGCTTGCGCAGTAAGGTCGCCTCGCACGACCAGCCCGTTCCGCAGATGAGGGTGTTTCCGGGCATGCGGTAGCGCCCGCTGAGATAAACGCGCGACGACGTTGCGCAACTGCACCACAACGCCTTGGTAATCCAGTTCGCCGAGCCGTTGAGCACGTCGTGAAACGACTGCAGACACTTGAAGCCCTTCTCCTGGATCGCGTTGTTAGCTGCACTCAGATAGTTCGGACTGACCGTGTTGTCGGCATCGAAAACGCAGACGTAGCGATCGTCATCCTCGCGGAGCAATCGCTCGAAAGCGTACTTCAGCGCGCGATGTTTACCGAATCCATCGGTCGGCGTGATCAGCACGTTCGCACCGAGCGACCGGGCGATCTCGGCGGTGTCGTCCGTCCCGTCGAAGACGACCCACACCTCGTACAGATCCCGCGGATAATCTTGCGCGAGCAAGCTGCGCACCGGGTTCCCGATCACGCTCTGCTCGTTGAAGGCCGGCACGACGCAAATGAAGCGCTGCTTTGGGGCAGCCTTCCGGTACGGCTTGATGCCTGGGAACGAGAACGCCATAAAGCCGAGGATCGGAAAGACCCAGATGGCGTAGACCAAGACGAAGAGCGGATAGTAGACAAGATCGATGTTGATTAGTGCGTGTTCACGCACAAGGACAAGCAGCCCGACCGCTATGGCAAGCGGTACGCCGATCATGAGGGCGGCGGGGAGGGCCGGCATTCGGATGGATTCGTAGAACTTTTTCAGCGCTGGCACCATGCGGCCAGCGAACCGGGGAAAAGAGGGACCTGCCAGTTCCTCAAAAGTCATGGATGCTCCCTGGGGCGAAAATGATCAAAGCCGGACGAGTAAACGCCACCCTAAGAGCATAACCTTACACGATCTTTACCCCGCAAAGCAATAAGGCGCTCAATTCACCCCTTAAGGAGCTGCAAAGAGCATGGTAGGGATCAATTAATGATTCAGATTCATAGGCCCATCGGCTCAGAGCAATGCCACCCAGGTTCTAAAAATGTCCACACAATGACACCCGTCGCTTGACGAAGTGGGCACATCTGATCGTGCACACAGCGAGTCTTGGCTTATCGCGAAGCGATAACCATGAGCGCCGCATCGGCGGCATCGCGCACGAATGGATCGGGGTCCTTTTCGCGGATGACGCGCAACTCGTCGACGCACCACGGTTGACCGACGATCGCCAAACGTTCGACCAATTCGAGACGCTGCTCTTGCGTTTCAGCGGCTTGCGCCGGTTCGCGCACCGCGCGCTCGCGCCGAACGAGTACCGTTCCTAGGGCAAAAAAAAGCGCGCCGACGAGAAAGACAACGAGCAGAATCGCGGCGCCGGGATTATTCTGGAGCAACCTGTGCCGCGCCGCGCAACGCATCCATCGCGTTCGCCAACGCTTCATCGAGCGCGCGATTCACGCTCGACGTGAGCACGCGATGGAACTCTTCGATTGGGAGTTCGTTCAAGACGGAAAGTACGTGGAGCAATTCCCCGCGGTAGGTTTCGAGCGCGTCGTCACGATCGCTGCCGTGGTAGATGGTCGTGCCGAGCAGCTGTGCGTTGATCAGCCACGGCGTCACCGCACCCAGCGGCGCCGACTCTAGGTCCGGCAACAACGCGCGCACGACGTCGAGCTCGATCGCGCCGCTGACGCGCACGATGCCTTCGCTTGGCGCTTGCGGGGACGTCGTCGGTGCAAACCCCAAGTTCTCAACCACGTCGCGCAGCGCTTCGCGGCTTTCGCGATCTTCCAAATCCTTGCCGGTTATCGTCAGGCGCGGCATGCGCAGGCGCACAAACAGTTTTTCGAGCGGCGCGCGCAACGCGCGACTCGCGCCGGCGAACGCGTCGTCGACCGACACCGGCGCATCTTGCGCGTGTTCGGGGAAGAACAGGCGCACCGCGAAGAGATGCTGCACGAGTCCGCCCGCACTGCTGCTGCGTTCGATCATCCGTAATGTGTTGCTGAGGCGATCGGGCGTGAAGTCGAGGTACAAAACCGGAACTTCGACGCGGTCCTCCGCCGCAGCCACGCTCGGTGTGGGAAACGGCGCGATGACGTCTTGCGCGACCGTGATCGATTCGACGAGCTCGGTAATCGCGCGCGGCGCGGCTTCACGCGCAGGCGCTTGCGCCACCGCTTCCACAGCCGGTTCGGGTTCCGGCAGCGGCAGTAGTTCGGCGATGGGCTTTTCGACCGGGAAGATGCGCGCGATCGAGAGCGGCGTGCCCGCCGTCGATTCACTCAAACTCGGTTGCGCTTGCACGCGGACGGTCGGTGCAGCTACGGCGAACGTCGTTCCCTCGCCCCACTCCAAAATCGCGCGCGTATCGAGCGCGGTGCCCGCTGCAAGCGGCGCCATCACCATCATCTCCCAACGAATGCGCAGATCGACGTTCGGATTGACGTCGGCGAGCACGAGGCCACGCGCCGACCAAAGTTGCGATGAACCCGAATCGTCAGCGACCGCGAGCCCGTTGATCGTCGTCGACGACGGCATATAGACCGCCAAATTGGTAGCGACGACGCGGACGGTCAAACGATCGGCCGGCCCGTCGCCGTCGTTGCGCAAGCGAATCTCGTAGTAGAGCCGCTCGCCCGCGTTGACGCTTTCGGATGGAATCGCGAGGATCTGCGCGCTGGTTGCAAACTGCGCCTGCGCAAACGTCGGTACGTCAAGCGGCGCAAACTGCACCGGGCTAATGCCTTTACCATGCAGCCAGCCTTCGAGCACGAGCGTGCGATTCGAATTGACGGCGCGCAGCAAGCGCAGCGTAATGCGCGATTCATGCGTCGTTTCGGCAGGGATATCGGCAAACGCCAAGCCTTCCCGATCGCGCCGCGCATCGACCGCGCGATCGATCGCAAGCTCCGGCGGCAACGTCAGCGAGAGCCGCGCGTCGCGCAAGACGTCGGAACCCGAATTCACCACGCGAACGATTGCATCGACCGTGCGTCCCGGGCGCAGCGGTTCGTGTGAGGTCAACTCCCAGGCAACGCTCTCGACCGTTGGCCGCGAGCGCACCACGGTCGTAGCCGTACCGAGATCGATCGCACCGCCGCCATGTTCGAGCACCGCGCCGAGCGTTACCGACGAACGATCCGGTACACGCGACGCAATTGTCGCGAGCACGACGAACACGCGTTCCTGGTGCGGATGCACGAAGCCCAGCGCCACCGGCACATCGTAGGGAATCGTGTCTTCAGCGCTCTCGCCGATGCGCAGATTCTCGAGATAGAGTCCCGGAATCAAGCGCAAACGGACGTCGGACTCGGGCGCGGTCCCGTCGTTGAACACATGGACGGTGAAGGCCAGCTCTTCGCGCGCCTGCGCCACACCGCGATTGGTCTCGACGTAGTTGCGCGCGCGGCTAAAGCGCGGCGCGACACGAACCGCGAGTCGCCGGGTAAACGCGCGCTCCCCGGCCTTCCAGCGCAGCGCCGCATCGATTTGCAACGCGGTGTCCGCCGTCGCCGGTACCGCAACGGTCGTGGTAATACCGGCTTCGACCATGCGTCCGGCAGCGAGCGACCCGAGCGAAAACGTCAAATTGCTCAGCGTATCGTCGCTGACGGGCTGGCCGTCGACATGCGCCGTGCCCGGCGCGTAGACCAGACCTTCCGGCAAGGTAAAGACGATTTGCACGCGCTCGGCAATGCCGGTACCGGTGTTCATGGCGCGCAGCATCATCGGCACGCGCACGCCCGGTGTCACCACATCGTCGCTCGTCACCGCAAACGCGGTATTTTCGCCGTCGAAATCGACCGGCGACGCGACCACGATTTCCGCCGAGCTAATCGAAAATTCCGAGGTCTCGCGCGATCCGACGGTCCCATGTGCTTTGATGCGCGTGCCGTCGCCGAGCGGCGAATCGATCGTCGCCTGATATTCGACCACCACCGACTGCGCGGGAGCGAGCCGCTCGCTCACCACCGTCGAACTATCGTAGTCGAATGCCTCGCCCAAAATGCCGGCCACAATGCGCCCGTCGATACGCGCGCTGCCGGTAACGTACGTCGTGTGATCGGGCGCGGGCAGCACGACGACGACGTCGTGCGCGCTTGAACTTCCGGTATTGCGCACCACCGCGCGCACCGTAATCGCATCGCTCGGGCGCGGCGAACTCGCGGCCGCAATCGTCACGAAGGTCGCGCTGTTTTCCAGATCGGGGCGGCTGCGAACGAAAAGCCGCTCGATGTTGGAACCTACGAGCGGTGTTTGATCGGTAACCAGCGCGGCTTGAAAGACGAGCTCGGTGCCATCTTCGATCGTGGGGTTGACGCGAAAGACCGCGGTGATGCGCCGCGCGCCATTGGGTTCCAACTCACCGATCGCTGCACCGTTGGGATCGATGAACGAGCCTTGCGCGATCGCCGCGTCGTCCACCACATCGCCCGCAGCAAGATGTTCGACGCCCTGCGGATGCGCAAGGCGCACGCGGACACCGGTCGCGGGAGCGCCGCCGAGGTTGGAAAAAGAGAAATGGACGCGAATCGTCTCGCCCGGAGTAACCGCGCGGTTGGGCTCGAGCACGAGCGTCCGCAGACTCTCGACTAATGCGGGCGAACCCGGCGCGAAGATCCCGGTCAACGACGTCGAAGCCACGAGCCTCCTTTTTAGTCCAAGAGAGCTGAACGCCTGCGCGATGCGGTCGGCTCGGGCACCCGGGTGGCCGGAAAGATAGGCTTCGACCAACGCTTGGCGCCCGTGACCCGCCAGCGCGTGCGCGGCAGCGAGCGAGACGGCTTCGGCCGGATCGTTGAGCGCGTGCTCGAGTAATTTCTGCGAGCGTTCGTCATCGAGCGCCGCCACCGCAAAGACCAAATCGCAGCGCGCGGCTTCCGAAAGACCCGCAAACTCCGCGCCGGCTTCGTTGGTCCACGCGGTCGTCGCTTGCAGCGGCGCGCCCTCGCGCGCACGTTTGGCTTCCGCGATACGTCGCGGAGCGCGCCACGCATAGAGCGCCAGCAAAAGTCCGGCGATCAGCGCGAGCAGCGCCGAAATCGCAATTAGCGACACGGAAAATCCCTAGACGGCATTCGCGTGTAGCGAGGTTCGCACCACGTCGAGGGCTGCATCGAGCGCTACGTCGCGCCGGCGCTGCAGCGCATCGAGAAACTCCGTACTGTCTGCGTCGACAAAACTATCCAACCGCGCCACGAGCATGCTGCGATAATGCGCGAACTGCGCGGTGCCGTCGGGCAAGAAGCGCGCAAGAATCGCCCACGGTAAGGCGGATGCAAGTTCGGTTTCGGCCAACCGGTCGCCGAGTTCAGCCATAATCTGCGGATCGTAGCTGCCGCGCAGCACGACCGCCGCACCGGGTGTCTCCGCCGGCATGCTCCGCGCCGCCGCCGTGTCGTGCAGCAAGCGTTCGAGCGTCGCACGCATCGACGGCGTCTCGATATCACGCGGCGCGATGACGTAACTCGGCAAGCGCAGCTTGATGAACAGCCGGTCGGTTTCGTCGCGCAACATCTCGCGCATCGATGCAACCGCACCGACGTGCGTGTCGCCGATCGCCTCGGGGAAGAACGCGCGCATTGCAAACAGGTGGGTGATCAAACCATCGAAGCGCGCTTCGTCGAGGAAGCGCAGCACGCGCGCGTGCCGCTCCGCGGTAAAGGTCACCGAAACCCCGACGCGATCGCCCCCGAGCGCACTGTCGACGTCGCCCGAGCCGTTGCTGGCCGCAGCGAGCGCCGGATACTCGGTAGCGGCGATGCGGCCGCCGGGAACGTCGCCGTTGCCGCCTACCGGCGTCGCCGGCGGCAGCTCCATGAAGCGATCCTCGGTCAACATCCGCTGACCGCCGCCGAACGCCGGCCCGACCATACCGTCGAGCCCGAACGGCAAGCCGGGAATCGCGTTGGCAAAGACCGGGGTCGCGCGCACCTTGAGTTCGTTTGAGGGCATCTCATCGCGCCGGTCACCGTCGTAGAGGACGGTCGCCACACGCACGATCGCCTCGCCGGCGGGCAAGCCGTTGTGCACCACGTCGCGGAAACGGATCGTCGCCTCCACGCCCGGATCGACGTCGTTGAGCACGATGCCGCGTTCGCTCGAAAGCGCCGAAAGCGCCCCGACGTCGCGAATCGGCACGTCGTTGACCGTCGTCGAGTTCGGCACGTAGATCAATGATTCGGGTTGCGCGCAGTAGATCTGCACGCGCCGCGCCGGTCCGTCGCCGCCGTTGCGCACGTGCAGCGTCCATTCGATCGTTTCGCCGACATCGACGACGTCGATCGGTTCGCTGCGTAGCGATCCAACCGAGAAATCGGGCTCCGCCGTGGTCGCAATCGTCAAGCGCTCGAGCGGTACCGGCAGCATCGCGTCGGCGGTGAGCACCCCGTCGACCGTGACCGGATACTCCTTCGCGAGACTGCGCAGCAAACGCAAGCCCAGTCGCGCTTCCGCCATGGCACCGGGGCCGATCTCACCAAAAACCAGCTTGGATTTCTCGCGCGTTGCGCCGTCGACCGTCTCTAAACGCGCTTCGGGCGAGATATACAAGCGCACGCGTACGTTGTGCGCGATGTCACTGCCGACGTTCGTGACCGCGACTGCTACGTCGGCCAACTGGTTCGGGCGCAGCACCTCGTCGCTTTCGATGCGCAGGTGCGAGCTTTGCGGCGAGAACGAGGGATGGGAATCGACACGCCACGTCGCTTCGCCGAGCGCGGTTTCGCCGAGCTCGCGGGTGTGCACGCTCGCGCCCACGCGCAACTCGCTGCGATCGGCATATGGCGTGCGCACGCGCGCGCGCAATACAAACTTTCGTTGCGCGTAGGGCTCGATGCCGGCGATCTCCGCCGTGTCACCGTCGAGCGCGACGCGCGACGATTTTTCGGTAAGCCGAATCTCATCCAACGCCGGATCGAGGCGCAAGTGCAATACCACGTCGGTCGCGCTGGTGCTGCCTTCGTTGGCCACCGTGATCGTCGCTTCGATTTCTTCGCCGGGCTTGACGACCTCGCCGTGCGTGCGCGTGATCGCATTGCGCCGCGACGGCAGCGCGGGCTCGGAGTGGATGGCAATCGTGCGCTCGAAGCGGCGCTGCGAATCATCACCGCGCGCCGGCTCCCACGACAGCGTCGCGGCGACATCGATCGTGGAGCCGTCGGGAAGGGGCGAGACGACGATCGCCTCGCACACCAGATCGACGCGCTCTTCAGAATCGACGCGGCCGAGGTCGAAGCTCAGCGCTTCGCGCTTCTTGCCTTCTTTGATCGTGCGTCCATTGATCGGGCGTCCGTCGATCAGCGTCGCGCCGCGCACCGGCACGAGCGTGTCGGGCAGCTCGAGCACGGCGGTCACATTTTCCGCGGCTGCAGATCCGGCGTTGAAGGCGCCGAGCGTCATCGTGATGCGCTGGCCCGGCCGAACGTCGTAGGCGGGCTCGATCGTGAACGTGGTGCGGTCGTCGTCGAAGTCGGGGGTCGAGCGAACGACCAGCGACGCCGGCTCGAGCGCGAATGCGGCCGTCTCCTGTGACGCGACCTGGGCGTGCGCGACGATCGCCGTGCCGTCGTGCAGCGGCGAGGCGATCTGCACGCGGTAGACCAGCGTGGAGCTGGCGCTGGCGGCGAGACCGGGGGTGACGATCGGCGCGTGGACGCGGTCGAAGGGCTGACCCAAGTCGCGCTCGATTTCGCGGCCGTTGATGCGCGCGGAGTTGGGGACATAGCGGGTGTGCTCCGGAATCGGCGCCACCACGACCACGTCGTGCGCGCTCGACTCACCGGCGTTGTGCAGGCGAACGGTAATCGTGGCCTCCGCTCCGGGGACCGGCTCCGAACGCGCTTCGATGGCGACACCGGTCAAGGAGTTTTCGAGCTGCGGGCGGCTGCGGGCAATCAGGCGGACGATGTTCGACCCGACCGGCGGCACTTCAAAGGAAGCAACCGCGGCCTGGAGCTCGATCATCGTGCCGTTCTCGATGGCGCCGGCGACGCTATACGATATTTCGATGCGGCGCTCTTCGCCCGAATCGACGTCGCCGATGTGGGCACCGCTGCGTGAGAGCAGCGGCGAGTTCCCTTGCTCGTCGTCGAGGCTTAGCCCGTCGAGCTGCCCCGTGCCGACCAGGTACACCAGCCCGTCGGGCAGGTTGAAGCGTACGCGCACGCCGGTTGCCGGTGCGCCGCCTTGATTGCGGAACGTGAAGGTCGCGCGCACCGTCATCCCAGGTTCCAACTCGCGGTCGGGCGAAACGACGAGCGTCCGAAGCCCTTCTGGTAACGTTGGTGCTCCCGGTGCAAAAACTTCAGATAGGGTGCGCATGACGCGGTGAACCTTCGCCGCGAGCGGGACGCAACCTGGGGAATAATCCACATGCTCGCAACAGAAAAGTCGTTTGTTACGCGCGCGCTCTCGCGGCTTGGCTCCGAGAACGCGTTCCAAATTCTCCAGCGTGCGCGCGAGATCGAGGCATCGGGACGCCGCGTCGTGCACATGGAGATCGGGGAACCCGACTTCGACACGCCGGAGAACATCAAACGCGCGGCGGTTGACTCGCTCTTGGGTCACGATACGCACTATACGCCGTCACAAGGTACGCAAGAACTGCGTGAAGTTGTCGCCGATTACGCGTCACGTTTCCGCAAGATGCCGACGCCGTACACCGCTGCGAACGTCACGATCTCACCGGGCGCAAAACCGATCATCTGGAATATTCTTTCCGCGATCCTCGATCCGGGCGATGAATTCGTCTACTTCGATCCGGCATATCCCGCCTACGCTTCGGCGTCGAGCTATCTGCAAGCGAACACCGTACGCATTCCGTTGCACGAAGAACGCGACTGGCGCATGGATCTCGAAGAGCTGGCTGCGCGTGTTTCCGACAAGACCAAAGCAGTGATGATCAACTCGCCGCACAATCCCACCGGCGGCGTGTTGCTGCGTTCGGACCTCGAGCGGATCGCCGAACTCGCGAACAAGCACAACTTCTTGGTGATCGCCGACGAGATCTATAGCCGCAATTTCTATTTCGATTCGGAGTACGTATCGATCGCTGCATTGCCCGGCATGCAAGAGCGCACGATCATCGTGGACGGCTTCTCGAAGGCCTACGCGATGACCGGCTGGCGTTTAGGCTACGCGATCATGCCCGAAGACCTGTGCAAAGCCGTGACGCTATTCAACAACAACACGTTTAGCTGCGTCACGTCGTTCGTCCAGAAGGCCGGCATCGAGGCGTTGCTCGGACCCGATGCGGCGGTGCGCGAGATGAACGATATCTTCCGTCAGCGCCGCGACAAGCTGGTCAACGGGCTCAACGCGTTGCCCGGCGTACGCTGTACCCTGCCCGAGGGCGCGTTCTACGCCTTTCCCAACGTCTCGCAGATCACGACCGACGATAAGAAGCTCGCGAGCTTCATCTTAGAGGAAGCCGGCGTAGCATGCGGGGGCGGTTCGAGCTTCGGACCAGCCGGCAAAGGCTATCTACGCTTCTCGTACGCGGCGTCGCTCGCCGACATCGACTACGCGCTGCACCAACTCGGGGAGTATCTGCCGAAGTTCAAGGGCTGACATAACCTTTGCTCTACAACGATAGCCACGCTGCTGTCGCCATGGCGCCGAAGTTCAAGGGTGCGGTCGAACGAAGCGGAGCGCATACGGACTAGTTTCAGAAAATCCGCTATACGGCCCGATCTCAAGCAGACGGCGGCCACCGATCCCAGATGTGCTTCCGCAGTCGTACATGGCGCCCAATAAATTGAACGCGCGATCCTTCGCGGCGATCTCTTCTTGCGCGGTATTCGCCAACGGCCAACGCTGACGCGGAATCATCGACACGCACCTCGTGTAATCCGCGTACCACACGGCGATCAATTGCGCGCGCTTCCTTTGATCGTCCGCCCTCCGGTATCCAATTGCAAAGCCGATTGTCACGCCTAACAGCAAACCAATGAGCAGCGCCACAACCGTTTTCACAACACCTGCTACAACGATAGCCACGCTGCCGTCGCCATTGCGCCGAGCAGCTCGCCGTTGGCGTGCGCGATGTCTTTGTCGTCGTAGATGCTGCCTTTGCCCGACGAGCGATTGATGTAGAACGCAAACGCCACGTGATGGCCGCTGCGCGTCGTCATATACCCGGCCAGACCTTTGGCGGTGATGATTTCGCCGGCGTTGAGCTCGTCGGCAGCACCGAACGTGCCGGTCTTCGCAAACACTTTGCCCGCTGCGGGCGAGTCGTTCTGAATGTTGAACAGCGTGCCGTCGAC
The DNA here is from genome assembly GCA_963703325.1 of Vulcanimicrobiota bacterium. GTDB lineage: Bacteria > Vulcanimicrobiota > Vulcanimicrobiia > Vulcanimicrobiales > Vulcanimicrobiaceae > Aquilonibacter. Next base: position 1,097,018 of record OY969805.1, read on the forward strand.
GCCCATGATCGGCAGTCCGTTGTGGAAATCGTCATACCAACGCTGGGTGTGCACCCAGGCGAGATAGTGCACCATGAAATTCGGAGTAAAAAACGCCGAGACGCCCAGACCGTCTTCCATCGACGCGCTATTGACGTCGAGCCCCGCGTTTTGCAACATCTTCCGCTCGAGTGCGAAGCCCTGCGCGAGCAGATCGCCGTGCGGCGACGGCGCAAGGTGCACCGCCCAGGTATACGGTCCCATCGCGGCGTGGAGATTGTCGCTGAGCTTGAGCGTAATGCGCACGTCCTGCGCGAGCGGGAGCGAGGTGTGCGACGCGACGAGATTCGCGGCGGTGTAGCTCGCCTTTGCGGCGGCCGGATCGAACGGCTTTGCATCCGCGGGCGTGGTAACGGTAATTCCGGCGTCCTGCAGCACGCTCGCGAAGGCCATCGCCGCAAAGACGTCGGGATTCGGAACGCGATAGGCAAACAGAATCGTCGGTCCCGAGGGAATCGCGCCGGTAATCGTAACGACGTGCGAACCGTTGGGCTGCGTGACGTCGCCGCTCATATCGATCGAGGGTTCACCTCCGGGTTTGCTCGTCGTTGCGTGATTGACGAAGCTCACGTACGGCGTCTGCGGCGACACCGTGATGCTTGCGCCATCACCGGCGTGCGCACCCGGAGCGATCGTGACGTCGACCACATTGTCGTTGAGGATCATCGGCGAGACCATCGTTCCGGTGCCGCCCTCGGGGCCAGGGCTTGCAAAGAGCGACGCGTCGACGGCCACGCGGCCGTCGATCGCCTTGACGCCGCTTGCTTTCACTTGCGCTGCCAATTGACGCAGCACCACCAGCGGATCGCCCGGCACGGCTTTGGTGTGCGGGGATCCGTCGTACGCGTGATCTTCATTCTGGAATGCCAGCGTGCCGTTGGGCTGGATACGCTGCGAGATATTTGGATCACCGCTTGCGACGAGGACGAGATCGCCTTGCAGCGTGCCGCTCGCGTCAACCGGACCGGTACGATAGACGGGCGTCGTCCAGCGAAAGCCCGGGCCGAGCAGCGCGAGGCTCGTGCCTTCGGTGAGGAGCTTGGTCGTCGACGCGGCTTCCATAAACGTTTGCGCGTTGCGCGCAAACAGTACCCGATGCGTATCGAGGTCGTACACCTCGCCGGCGACGATCGCATGGCGCAACAGCGGCGCGGCGATGATCTGTGTCATCGTTAGCGGCGCGGGCGCGCTTTGTACCGCGGCAATCAGTGCGCCAAACGCACATACCAGAACGATTAATCGCTGCTTCATTTTGGGGTGATTCTCCAAGTATTTCCTCAGTCCGGCCTAATGCACGAGGCGCGCTGCAATTCGTATGCTCGAATGCGCCAGAACGTCTGTACCTAACGAGATGAAGAGGAACATACCATGCGAACTCCCCTGTTGCTCGCCCTTGCTGCAACGATCGCGCTGGCCGCGTGCAGCGGTGGCGGCACGTCGACGCCACCCGCATCGGGCGGCGGCAGCTCGACGCAATCGAGCCAAACGCAATCACAAACTGCAATCGATACCACCAACGCGCTCGGTGATCCGGTCAAGACCACGGCCGATTTCAACGACACCACCAGCGGAACCGAGACCGCGCAGCGCCCGATGAACAAAACCGTCATGCTGACGAGCGGCACCTGCACCAACGGCATCGAGTTCTGGTCGCCCGACAAGAACGGCGATCCCAACTCGACCGAGGAACAATATTTTTACGACACCGCGTGCACCGAGCTCGCGCGTGACGTCGTGCGCATCTACACCGTCAATGGCACGTCGGAAACCGTCAATCGCACGGAATCAGCGTACGCGATCAACAACGCGACACCGATCGCGACGCGCACCAGCACCGTGAACTACATCAACGGCTCGTATGACGCCAACGGCTACCCGGTCGTGGCCGACGGCTTCGCGCGCGACGCCGCGAGCGCCACCAACATCTCCGGCTCGAAAACCATTGTCGGCGACGACGAACTCGTCATGCAGGCCGGCAGCGGCGGCACCAATACCTGGTGCGGCGATTCGGCCGGCTACAACGCGACCGGTATCGCTTCGCTCAACGAGACCTTCGGCTGGGAAGGCGGCGTCGCAAGCGGCGGCTCGCGTACGCTCAACGGCAACGGATCGGTGACGTGGACCTCGACCCACAGCGGAACCGTTTTCACCGGCGCAATCGGCTCGCTCTCGATTGCCACCAGCACGGAGAACACGACCTGTCCGATCGCCACGCCGCAGTACACGCTTAGCGGCGGCACCTCGCAGGGGAGCTATTCAATCCCGCTGACGGCCACCTACCTGCACGGTGAACTGACCAGTCTCACCGTGACCAACGCCACTCTAGCAAGCGGTAACACGCTTAATGTCACCACCAATTCCAATCTCTCCCCAACGAATTCGAACTTCATCACCGGTACGATAGCAAGCAGCAGCTCGCAGGTCGCGACCTTCGCGGTCGATTGCTTCGGCGACGGCACGCTGACGGTGACCGCGAGCGGCGCACAGTTTGTCATCGACGACTGGCACGTCGTCAAGTAACCAATCAAACGTCCCCGTGCTACGCGATCGACCCCGGCGGTTACTGGCCCGCCGGGGTCACTCGTTTGAGGTTTAATCCCGCCGGCGGCGCGGTAGAATTGCAGGGGTTAGAGAAACGAACCCTATCAAAACCGAGGCCCGGCATGAGTAAGTGCCGGGCCTTGCATGTTTAGGTCAAGCGCATCGCGCGTTTGACATCGGCGATCACCGAGGCCGCAATCTCACGCGTTCGCGCGGTACCGTCGGCGATGATGCGTTCGACCAGCGCCGGATCGTCGCGATACATGACGAGCCGCTCGCGCACCGGTCGCAGATAGTCGTTGAGCTGCGCGGCAAAATCGGTCTTGTCGTCGACGCACCCGAGTGCGCCCGAGCGGCACTCGGCAGCGATGATGTCGAGCTTGAGCGGATTGACGAACTTCCACAGCGCGAACACCGGACAGACTTCCGGATGTCCGGGATCGTTGCGCCGAACCTTGAGCGGATCGGTGATCATCGAGCGCACTTTTTTCGTCGTCGTCGCGTCGTCGTCGGCGATCAGGATCGCGTTGTCGTACGACTTCGACATTTTCCGGCCATCGGTGCCGGGAACTTCGGCAAATTCGGTGAGTGTGGGATGCGGCTCGACCAAAATCTCCGCACCGTTGCCGTAGAGATGATTGAAGCGCCGCACCACTTCGCGCCCGAGTTCGAGATGCGCGATTTGATCGCGGCCGACCGGGACGCGTTCACCACGCACGATCGCCACATCGCACAGCTGTAGCAGCGGGTAGCCGAGAAACCCGATAGTGGCAATCTGTGAGCCCAGCGCCTCGATCTGTCCCTTGTAGGTTGGGACGCGCTCGAGCCACGACACCGGCGTGATCATCGAGAGCAGCGTGTAGAGTTCCATGATCTCCGGCACGCCCGACTGCAAGTAGATCGTCGCTTTGGCCGGATCGACGCCGGCCGCAAGCCAGACCGCAACCATCTCGTTGCGCGCGTCGCGAATCGCCTGCGGATCTTCGAACCCGGTGGTGTACGCGTGCAGATCCGCAATTTCGAAAAACGCGTCGGCCGTGTCGCAATAGGCCGCCCATTGCGTGAGCACGCCAACCAGATGGCCCAGATGCAATCCGCCGGTCGGGCGCATCCCCGACATTACGCGCGGTTTGGTGGTGGTAGCCGTCATCGCCGGTCAGTACGCCGCGCGCATGCCGTCAACTTGCACGGCGTGCGCAATTCGTTCGCGAACGAACGCGCGCGCGAAGTGCACCGCGGCACGCAGCTCGTCGCCGCGCGCGAGCGCACACGCCAGCGCCATCGTCAGCGTGCAGCCGGTACCGCGCATGTCGCCAGGAATGCGTCCACCCGCGAATGTCTCGACACCGTCCGCGTCGGCGAGCACGTCGGAGGGCTCGCCCGAAAGGTGGCCGCCCTTGAGCAATATCGCCCGCGCCCCGCGCGAACGCAGCTCGCGTGCGGCGTCGACCAACTGCGCGCGGCCGATCTCGCGGCCGAGCAACGCGCTCGCCTCGTCCAGGTTCGGGGTGACGATCGCCTGCGGCAGCGAGAGCAGACCGTCGCCGATCGCGCGTAGCGTCGCGTCATCGGCCAGCGCGCCGCCGCCGCTTGCGGCTAGCACCGGATCGATCACCGCGGGGAGATCGGCACTCCCGATGGCCTGCGCGACGATCGCAACGGCCGCCGCCGAGCCGAGCGCACCGACGCGAATCGCGTCGACCAGCTCCCAGCCGATCGCGTCGAGCTGCGCGCGGATGATCGCCGGCGAAAGCGGCTCGAGCGCGTGCACGCCGCGCGCATCTTGCGCGCTGACCGCGGCAACCACGCTGAGCACGCGCACGCCCAGTTCCGTGCCGATGCGCAGGTCGAGTCCAGTCCCGGCGACGTTCCACGGATGCGTCGTCCCGATCGAAAGAACGGTTAGGTCGCGCATCGTCATTTCACCCACCCGAGGCGCTCGTAGAGACTGAAACCGGCTTCGACCAGCGCCGAGAGTTCCACCAGCAATTCGCGCTCGGGCCGCACGAAATTAAAGCACGATCGGCCCTGCATGCGCTTCTTTAGCGCATCGCTCGTGCTGCCGAGCAGTTCGGGATGCGAGTAAATCGGCAGGAGATGAAAGGCCACGTGGGCGCGGCGGATCTGCACGCCGCCGAAGCGCATGGCGCGCTTGAAATCCGGCACGTACTCACCGTCGAGCATGTAGAACGTCTCGGTGTCCGCGGCCGCGTGTAAGCGTGGCGCGTACGGCGTGAGCAGCGCCTTGAGCACCGCAAAGGTGCCGCGAAAATCACGCGTCGCGGTCATACCACTGCTCCACCAGCGCGCGCGCTGCCGATTCCGGATCGGGTGCCGAACCAATTGCCGCGATCACGGCGGCCATCGCCACACCGCTTGCCCGCACCGCAGCGATCGTTGCCGCACTAATGCCGCCGATCGCCGCAACCGGGTAGCGGCTCACCGCGGCGACCGCGCGCAAGCCGTCGATTCCAATCGGCGCGCCGGCATCGGCCTTCGAGCCGGTAGCGTACACGGCACCGACGCCGAGATAGTCGGCATCTTCGGCGTTCGCGCGCTGCGCTTCGGAAACCGTCCCGCACGACAAGCCGATCAGCCGCTCGCGCAGGGCCACGCGCACCGGCGCAACCGCTGCGAAGCCTTCGTCGTCGGGCCCGAGGTGCACGCCGTCGCAATCGAACGCCAGCGCCGCGCGCCAATCATCGTTGACGATCAACAGTGCGCCGCACGCGCGCGTCCGCTCGCGCAAGGCCTGCAGGTGCTCCGCACTGATCCCGTTCTTGGCGCGATACTGGAGCAGGCGGACGCCGCCGGCAAGCGCCGCGTTCGCCACGGTCATCGCGCGCGCGTCCTCGTTGACGATCGCATAGATGCCGTGCAACTGCGCGACACGTTGCGCGCGTGTGAATGGGCTGCTACCTACGCGCTGACGCATTCGCTGACGCTCAGCCCTTCGGGTTGCAATGCACCTTCGCGTAGGCGCCAGCCCACTAGGAGCGTGATTTCATTCGTCGCCATAACACGAGATTCGCCGCGAGATAGCACGCGAAGAGCACGCAGATCCCGACGGCGATGACGAATTGATGGCGTTGCAACGCGAGCGGCACGATCAGCACGAAGCAGAGCGCGGCGAACATCACGATCGTCATGATGCGCGTGAAGGGAATCATGGTTCGAGCAACAGGTCCGAAAGGCGCAACAATTCGTTTTCGTTGGCGAAGCGAAATTCGATCTTACCGCCCCGGCCGCCGCGCACCAGTGCAACGTGCGTGCCGTAACGCTCGCGCAAGCGCTGTTCGAATTCCGCCTCGTCGGGCGAGAGTTCGCGCGCGCGACCGGTTGCCGCCGGTGTTTTTACCGCACCGGTGAGTTTCTCAAGTGCGCGGACCGAGAGCCCGTCGTTGGCGGCGCGCTCGGCCAGCCTGATGCGCTCCTGCGCGGGTGCGGCAAGCAGCGCGCGGCCATGACCGGCGGTCAAACGGCCGTCGACCAGCATCGCTTTGATTGCATCCGGCAGCGCGAGTAAGCGCAACGCATTCGCGACCGCCGGGCGACTGCGCCCCAGGCGCTGCGCAAGGTCCTCCTGCGTGAAACCATACTCGTCCATCAGGCTGGAAAAGCCGGCGGATTCCTCGATCGGATTGAGGTTTTCACGCTGCAAATTCTCGATGATCGCCACTTCGAGCGAATCGCGATCGTCGGACTCGCGCACGATTGCGGGAATCGTCGCGCGCTGCAGCGCGGCGCACGCGCGCCAGCGCCGCTCGCCTGCCACCAGCTCGAAATTCTCACCCCGCCGGCGCACGATGATCGGCACCAGCACACCGTACTCGGCGATCGAATTCTTGAGGTCGTCCATCGCGGCCGCATCGAAGTTCTTGCGCGGCTGAAACGGATTGGGCGTGATCCGCGCGACCGGAATTTCCCGCAGCGCATCGTCGGGCGTCGGCGAGGTTGGCACCGGCGCATCACCGAGCAGCGCGCCAAGGCCTTTGCCCAACCCGCGTTTGGGTTGACTCATACCGGCGCGTGCGCTCCGAGCAATTCTTTCGCGAGCGAGATATACGCTTGCGCGCCGCGGCTCTTCACGTCGAAGAGGATGACCGGCTTGCCGAACGACGGCGCTTCGGAAAGACGAATGTTGCGCGGAATCTGCGTCTTGAACATTTGCTGCGGAAAATATCGCTCGAGTTCATCGAGCACTTCCGTCGCGAGGCGCGTGCGACCGTCGAACATCGTCACCAGCACGCCACTGACGTGCAGCGTCGGATTGAGCGCGCTGCGCACCCGATTGACGACCGCGGTCAGCTGCGAGAGCCCTTCGAGCGCGTAGTATTCCGCTTGCACCGGAATGATGATTTCTTCCGCGGCGGTGAGCGCGTTGATCGTTAGCAGGCCAAGTGACGGCGGACAATCGATCAGCACGAAATCGTAGCGCGACGCAATCGGCAGCAGCGCTTGGCGCAGGCGCGTTTCACGCGAGAGCGCCGACACCAGCTCGATTTCGGCACCGGCGAGATTGATCGTCGCCGGGATGAGAGTGAGCGTGTCGATCTCGGTCGCTTGCGCGACGTCATCGACGCTCGCTTCCTGCATCAAGACGTTGTAGATGTCGCGATGCATGCCGTGTTTTTCAATGCCGAAGCCGGTCGTCGTATTACCTTGCGGATCGCAATCGACAACCAGCACACGCCGGCCTTCAACGGCGAGCGCTGCACCAAGATTAACGGCTGTCGTGCTCTTGCCGACGCCGCCTTTTTGATTCACGAGGGCGATAATCCGACTCAACCGATGGCTCTGTCATGAACGGCAAGATAGCCGTCCAAAAGTGTGAGGAGAACTTGGCGCTCGTTACGCTCGGGGCGTTCCGTGACCTGCTCGAAAAGCCACTGCAGCGCTGCGCCGACGCGGGTGTCGCCGCGGAATCCCACTGGTGCAAGTTTTGCGTAAACCATCGCCTTGATGACGTCGTCGCCGCCGATCGCAAGGTCGGCTACCGAGAATGCCGGTTTGCGTTCAACTTCCTCCCACACCCGCGCTTCAAAGCGCTCGTTTGAATCGTCGCGCTTGGGCAGACCCGATCCGGTGATGTCCGCGCGGCGCACCGCGAATTGGCGTTGCAAATGCGGCAAACCGATGCGCCGGATGAAGCGGCGGATCGCGGCATCGCTCAAGTCGGGATCCTGCACGTACATGTGCTGGCGCACCAGGTGTTCCACGGTCTCGACAGTCTCATTTGAGAAGCGCAGCCGGCGCAGCATGTCGCCGGCCATCTCGGCGCCGACCTGCTCGTGCCGGTAGAAGTGCGGGCCCTCCTTCGTGCGCGGCTTGCCTATATCGTGGAATAAGGCAGCCAAGCGGAGAGTCGCATCGCCGGGCGGGGTGGCATCGATGGTGGCCAGGTTGTGTTGCCAGACATCGTAAGCGTGCCACTCGTTCTGCTCGACGCCGATCCCCTCGAGCAACTCCGGCCAGAATTCGGCCAGCACACCGGTCTCGGCAAGCAGGCGCAAGCCGACTGAGGGCTGCGATGCGAGCGTGAAGAGCTTCTGCAGCTCATCGTGGATGCGCTCGGGCGCGACCGTCCGCACCAGCGGTGCCGACGCCCGCATGGCCGCGATCGTCGCCGGCGTGGGCACGTAGCCGAAGCGCGCCGTAAATTGGGCGGCGCGCAGCATGCGCAGCGGATCTTCCTCGAACGCCTGCGGCGTCAGGATGTCGATCAAGCCCGCGCGGATGTCGGCCTCGCCGCCGTAGGGATCGACCAGCTCGCCGCCCGGCAGCGAGCGCGCGATCATATTCATGCGGAAATCGCGCCGGGCGAGATCGTCCTCGAGGGGGATATCCGGGCCGCTCTGCACTTCGAACTCGCGATGGCCATGGCCGGTCGAGCGCTCGCGACGCGGAAGGGCCACGTCCACCGTCTTGCCGTCGGTCGTCAGCTTGGCTACCGCGAAGGCCGCGCCGACCAGATCGACCCGGCCCAACGGCTCGAGCTGCGCGGTGAGCTGGTCGAGGGTGAGCCCGGTCACGACGTAATCGAGGTCCTTGGCAGGCAAGTCGACCCCTTCGACCACCTCACGGATCTCGTCGCGCACCCGGCCGCCGACGGCAAAAAGCCGGCCAGGGGCGAGCGCCTCGGCCAGCCGGGCGTCAAGCGGATGCGGCTGATACATCGCCTCCTATGGTACCAGCGAAGCCGAAATCCTTAATGTTTCACGACAAACAATCCACCCGAATTGTTTCACGTGATGCTTGTCATCCCGAGCGTAGCGAAGCGAGTCGAGGGACCGCGAAAACTAAGGAAAGGTGCCGGTCCTTCGACTGCGGCGCTTCGCGCCTGCGCTCAGGATGACAAGAACGGGCGCGTCCGCTAAGCGCAAGCTTCTTCCCCTCGCGTGCCGAACGCACTGCGCGTGAAGATCGGGCTGAGCTACGATCAAGGGACGCCCAAATATCGCCTTTATGTTGGGGCGCTTATGGCTGCGGCCGAACAGACCGGCATCGACGTTCAGCCCTTCTGGCTCGGTGGTGTCGAGCGCGAAACCGATCGCACGGCCATGCGCACCATGGATGGGCTGGTGATTACCGGCGGCGCCGATGTCGAGCCGCACCGCTACGGCTACCGCGACGACCGAAACCTGTGCGAGACCTACCCCGGACGCGACGAGATCGAATGGGAAGTGCTGGATGCGGCCTTCGCGCGACGGCTCCCGATGCTCGCGATCTGCCGCGGGATGCAGCTCCTCAACGTGTATCAGGGCGGCTCGCTGCAACCCGACATGCCGAATCTCGCGAATCACCGGCTTGAGGACGATCGACGGCACCTCGTAACGCTCGAACCGGGCTCGGCGCTGGAGATCCTGACCGGCGTGAATCAGGGTGAGGTGACGTCCAGCCACCATCAGGCGGTCGAAGTCGTGGGGAACGGTCTGCAGGTCGCCGCGCGACACGCGGATGGCACAATCGAAGCGATCGAGTGGACGCGTCCGATGCGCCGGCCCTGGCTCGCCGCGGTGCAGTGGCACCCCGAGCGCATGGGCCTCGACGAGCCGCTGTCAGGCCCACTCTTCCGCGGGTTTCTCCAAGCCGTCTCGCTCGCGCGCGTTTAGAAACAGAGCGGGCGTTTTTCCGGGATTCCGGTGCGGCGCGGGAAACGTGCGCCGGTTGGTGCCGTCTTGCGCACGAGCACGACGCGGCGCTCGCCGTCGAGGGGCGATTCGCTTTCAACCGCCCCGCCTAACATTAGCGCAGCATCGTTGAGGGCATGGCGTTCGCGCTCATCGAGCAGTCCGCGCTGCAGTACCGCGACGCCGCCCACCGCAACGAGCGGCAGCAGCAGTTCCGCCACGGTTGGTGCACTCGCCACCGCGCGCGCAGTTCCGGCCGCAAACTGCTCGCGCAGTCGCGGATTATGGCCGGCGATCTCCGCGCGCTCGGCAATCACCGCGCCGCGTAGACCGAGTTCCTCGAGCATGCGCTCGAGAAAGCGCGCCTTTTTCACCGTGCTCTCGATCATTGTCACCGGCACCCCGGTCACGATCGCGAGCGGAATCGCCGGCAGGCCGCCGCCCGACCCGATATCCACCAGCGATTCGTGAATCTGGGACGCGATCGACAGGCTGTCGAGGATGTGCGGCGCAAATTCGGCGGCGGTCTTAGCGCCGGTCAGATTGAACTGCCGGTTGGCCTCGAGCACGGCTTCGCCGTACCGGGTGAGGCGCTCGAGGTGCTCGGACGGCGCGCCGGCCGCCTCAAGAAGCGCGCGAAGCTCGCTCACGCTCGATGAACAGGCCCACGATCGCGACATCGGCCGGCGTCACGCCGGGAATGCGGCTGGCTGCACCGAGCGTCCGCGGCTGCTGCGCGCTCAACTTCTCGCGCGCCTCTCGCGAGAGTGCCGTAATATCGGCATAGTCAAAGCCCGCCGGGATCACGACGCGCTCGGTTTTAGCCGCACGTTCGATCGCCATCTCTTGCCGCCGGACATAGCCCGCGACCTTGAGTTCGATCGCCGCGCGTTCACCGGTGGCGGCATCGAGTCGTGGTTCGAACCGTTCGGCAATATCACCAAACTCGAGCGTCGGGCGACGCAGCGCATCGGCCAGCGTCGCGCCGGTTTCGAAGCGCTGATCCTTGATCTGCTCCACGCCGACGCGCGTCTGTTCGGCGCGCACCATGGCGTGACGCAATGTCTGTTGCCGCGATGCAAATGCCGACCACGCTGCGTCGTCGACCAACCCAAACTCGCGACCGATCGGCGTCAGGCGTGTGTCGGCGTTGTCGTGCCGCAAGATCACGCGGTGTTCGGCGCGCGAGGTCAACATGCGATACGGTTCGTCGACGCCTTTGCTGACGAGGTCGTCGATCAACACGCCGATGTAGGCTTGGCTCCGCGAAAGTCGCAACGGCTCGCGTCCCTGCACCGCGCGCGCCGCATTGACACCCGCAATTAAGCCTTGCGCCGCCGCCTCTTCATAGCCCGACGTGCCGTTGAGTTGTCCGCAATGATACAGACCCGCGATGCGGCGCGTCTCGAGCGTGTCGTGCAATTCCGTCGGAGGCACCATGTCGTATTCCACCGCATAGCCGGCACGCAGCATCACACACTGCTCCAAGCCAGGCAACGTGTGCAGCATCTCGATCTGAATCTCCGCCGGCAACGACGTGGAGAAACCGCCGACGTAGAGCGTCGGTTCATCCCAGCCTTCGGGTTCGATGAAGAGTTGATGCGACGGATTGTGCGCGAATTTCACGACTTTGTCTTCGATCGATGGACAGTAGCGCGGCCCAATGCCCTCGATCAAATCGAGTCCGTAGAGCGGCGAATACAGCAAATTATCGCGCACCAGCGTGTGCGTGCGTTCGTTGGTTTCGGTGATGTAGCACGGCAGTTGCGGGCCGGCGAACGTTGCCTCGCTGGTGTACGAAAAAACTAACGGCTCGTCGCATGGCGGCTGCATCAGCATCCCGTCGTAGTCGACGGTCGTTTTGTCGATGCGCGGTGGCGTCCCGGTTTTCAAACGCTTGGTGGGAAAACCCAAACGGCGCAGCGCCTGCGCGAGTCCGATCGCCGGCGCTTCGCCAAAACGCCCTTCGGCTTGCACCACGCTGCCGCGAAACGTTTTGCCGCCCAAAAATGTCCCGGTCGCGAGCACGATACTGCGCGCATAGTAGCGTGCGCCGTCGCTGCAAGCCACGCCGCGCGCGACGTCACCGTCGACGATGAGATCCTCGACCAACCCGCGCACGATGGTCAGGTTCGGTTGCGCGCGCAACACCTCGATCGCTAACTTTGCGTACGCCGGTTTGTCCATCAGTTGGCGCAGCGCGCGCACCGCCGGCCCTTTGCTCTCGTTTAAAAAGCGCGCGTGCAGACTGCAGCGGTCGGCGATCTGCGCCATCGCGCCGCCGAGCGCATCGATCTCGCGCACCAGTTGCCCTTTGGCGCTTCCGCCGATCGACGGATTGCACGGCAGCGTGCAAATCTTCTCGGGATCGCCCGTCACTAACAGCGTCTCGACGCCAAGGCGCGCGGAGGCCAGCGCCGCTTCCACGCCCGCATGACCACCCCCGACGACGATGACGCTTGCGTCATCATTGTGCACATTCTGCATGCCAGGCCAGCGCTTTGGGCAGTCCGAAACGAAACCCTTGAGAATGAAGACGTTCGTGACGCTCGCGCTTGCCCTAGCGACCTTTTCGGGCACGCTCCTCGACAAAACGACTGGGCAGCCGCTAACCAAGGTGCACGTCCACGCGGCCGGCCCGAGCGTCGGCGATGCCACCACCGACGCGCACGGCCGGTTCACGCTCAAGAACCTCGCGCCCGGTACCTACACCGTCGACGTCGAGTCGAACGACGTGCCGCCGCAGACCTTCAAAGTGACGCTCGCCGGCAACCGGATCACGGTCCTAACGATGAAGGCCTGCAGCACGACGCTCGACTACCATTGCAGTCTTCCGGGCGGCGGCCCGGGACCGGGTTAGCTAGCCGCCGCGGTTGCGTGCGACCGTAGGCGGAACGAAAAGGCGATCATCACGATCCCGAAGAGTATCGCGTAGAAGCCGATCAGGTAGATTACGGTCAGGATTCCGATCAACGGATAGATGATCAGCAGCACGCCGAAGACGACGGAGAGGATGCCGCCGAGGATCAGCATCCACTCGTTGGGCATCAGCGCGCGCAATTGGAACGCGGCGATCAGCTCGAGGATGCCGGTGAGCACCGCCCACACCGCAATCGTCAGATAGAGCGCGAATCCAGCGAGCAACGGTTGGAAGAACACGATCGCGGCAACGGCGATTCCGACGATGCCTTCGACCGCAAGTGCAATCCAGCGTTGGTGCGCTTCGGCCGCGCGAACCGCCGAGACGATCGCGAACACGCCGTCGATCAGCGCGTACGCGCCAAAAAGTACCACCAGCGCGAATCCCGTTGCGCCGGGCCAGAAAAACGCGAGAAGACCGAAGATGACGGCAGCGATGCCGCGGATCAGCAGCGCCCACCAGTTGCGTGCCAAGACTCCAAGCATGTCGTTCTCTCCTTATTTTCCGATGCAAAATCGACGAAAAACGCCGCCAAGCACCTCTTCCGCGGCGACGTCTCCGGTGACGTGCCCGAGGGCGGCATGAGCCTCCTGCAGGTCGCCGACCACCAAATCGACCGGTTCGCCGGTCCGTAAGGTTTCACGCGCGTCGTCGAGGGCGTGTAGCGCGGCATTGACCGCCGCGAACTCCCGCGCGGACGCAAGATGGGGCCGCTCGAGGTCGGGGGCTTCGCCGCCCCACCCGACGCGCGCGAGCGCGGCGCGCAGCGCACGAATCGTGCCCGGCTCGTACACGCTGCCGCTGATTGCGTCGGGGATCGCGGCCTCGAGGGCTCCGCGCTCACCCAGATCGGCCTTGTTGAAAAACACCACGCGCGCGTCCGCGCTGGTCCGCGCGAGCAAGGCGCGCGCGTCGGCCGAGAGCGGAACGGATCCGTCGAGCACGACGAGCGCGACCCGCGCGGACGCCAGCGCACGCTGCGACCGCTCGATGCCCGCCGCTTCTAAGCGATCGGCATGATCGCGAATCCCGGCCGTGTCGACCAGCCGCACGCGCACGCCGTCGATAGCAATCGACTCCTCGATCGTGTCGCGCGTCGTCCCGGCAATCTCCGACACGATCGCGCGCTCTTCGCCCAAGAGCGCATTGAGCAGCGAGGACTTGCCGGCATTGGGCGGACCGACGATCGCGACCGTGATGCCTTCGCGCACCAATCGTCCGACTTCACCGTCGCGCTGCAGACGCTGCAAGGCGGCAACGATTGCGTCGAGCTCGTGCTGCACGCGCGCGCGATCGGGATCCGGCACTTCGTCGGGAAAATCGATCGCGCCGCTGCAATCTTCGACGATCGCGGTTAAACGCGCGCGCAACGCGTTGACCTCGTTGGCCAACCCGCCGCCGAGATTGGCCAGCGCGGCGCGCGCCGCCGAACGCGTTTCCGCATCGATCAGATCCGCGACCGCGGCGGCGGCGTGCAAGTCCACCTTGCCGTGCATGAACGCGCGGCGCGTAAATTCGCCCGGTTCTGCCGGGCGCGCGCCGAGCGCAAGCAGCGTGCGCAGCACTTCGCGCACCACGATCGGCGAGCCGTGAATCTGTAGTTCGAGCGTGTCCTCGCCGGTGTAGCTGTGCGGTGCTTGCGCAAAGAGCGCGACGCCGCGATCGATCGTCTCGCCGCGTTCGTCGAGGATCGCTCCATAGTGCGCGTAGTGCGGCTGCAAGGCTGCTGACGGCACGACGCGCGCGGCGATTGCGCGAACATCGGGACCACTGACGCGGACGATCGCGATCGCGCCGCGCCCAGGCGGTGTCGCGAGTGCCGCGATCGTCTCGTTCACGGCAGCGACCAGTCTTCCGTCTGGCCGAAATTGTAGAGCATGTTCGGACCGAAGCCACGCAAGGCCGGATTGACGGCCTCGAACTCGGTGCGCTCGACCAGAAAAATCACCGGAACCTCGGCCGCGATGCGCTGCTGCATGATCCAAAACTGTTTGGTGCGCGCGGCCGGATCGAGCAGCCGTTGCTGCGCGGCGAACGCGGCGTCGTAGCGCGCATCGCACCAGCGCGCGACGTTGGGTCCGTTGGGCGCACGATTGGCGCACGTCCAGGGCTCCGAGGCTTCCGGGTCGAGACCACCGTACCAGCCGCCGATCTCCAGATCGAACTTGCCGTCGTACAGAATGCCGCCGCTCGCCGGCGGTGCATAGAGCAGGCTCGGCGTCGCGCCTTCTTGTGTCGCATCGATGCCAACCGCGCGCAGATTCTCTTGGATCAGCGTCGCCACGCTTTTATACACGTTCTCCGAGAGATTGAATGAGATCCGCGCGCTCAGGTGCCGTCCCGCGAGCAACGCGCGCGCCCGCGCCGGATCGTAGGGCAAGGCACGAATCGCCGCATCGTGCTGCGGGAAAAGCGAAGGAATTTCGGTGGTGGCCAGCGCGCTCGAGTTGTGGTAAATCGTTTTGGCGATCGCCGCGCGATCGATCGCATAGGCGATGGCCCGGCGCGCTTGTAGATCCGGAAGATGCTCGGTTTGCAGCTCGACATTATCGACTTCGTTGCGCGGAACCGGTACGAGCGCGATCCCCGAATCCTTCTTCGCCGTTTCGACCTGATCGTAGGTGATGTCGGTGAAGTCGATCGAATGCGCCAGCAAATCGATGTAGGCCGTGTTCTCGTCGGCGATCATCTTGACGACGATGCGCTGCAGTTTGGGCTGCTGCCACGAATACGGATTGCGTTCGAGCACGATGGAATCACCGCGATTCCACTGCACCACGCGAAAGGGTCCGGTGCCGAACGGTCGCGCGTTCCACGCCGCAGCGTGCGCGAGATCGGTATCGCCGGCAAACGCGTGCGCCGGCAGGATGCCGAAGACGTAATCGCTCGCGGCGAACAGTTCGTACACCGCCCCCGACCAGGGCGCTTTCAAACGAATGCGCACGGTGTGCGGGTCAGGAGTTTGCAACGAAGCGATGCGGCGATAGGGATCGGCTTCGGTGATCGGATTGCGTGGATCGAGAATCGCGCGATAGGTAAACGCGACGTCGCGTGAAGTGAACGGCACGCCGTCGGCAAAGCGCGCGTGGCGCAAGTGATAGGTAATCGTGAGGCCGTCGCGCGAGACGCCGCCGTTGCGAACCGTTGGAATCTGCGTGCAGAGCAACGGGATCGCGCGGCTGTCGGTCCCGATGCCGACCAGCGGTTGCGTGTAGAGTTGGGTGAGATCGATCAACCGCTGCCCGAACGCGATCAGTGGATCGAGCGTGTAGATCGTGCCGAGGTACCCGATGCGCACTTCGCCGGGCGTGCCCCACGTCGAACCGGTCCGCGAACATGCCGCGAGCACAAGGATAAGGACGACGAGTCGGGCGTTACGCAGCACCTTTACGGAATCGTTCGATCGCCCCGAAGAGTCCTTGCGGATCATCGGTACCGACCGTAACTCGACTGCCGTCGGTCGTGAAGATCTCGACCGCTCGAAAACCGCCGACGTTCCAGAGCCAGCCGTGCCAAATCGTCCAATGCAAGCCCCATCCCTCAACCAAATTCGTTTGCGTGACCTGGGCGCGCTCGATTTGGCTCATCGGAATTGCGCTTCCCGGAAAGCCCCAGCCGAAATACCACGTCACCGCATCCGCGTCTACGCGAATCGTTAACCGGGTAAAAACCGAGAAACACCCCAGAATCACCAGACACAGGATGCTAACCGACGCATTCAGCGCAATGCTCGGACTCGCTAGCCAAACGGCAACGATGATCGCCCCGCAGGGGATCAATACCAGCCACATCCACGCGGCGTGTTGCGTGCGCTCGTACGCGCCCACCTTACTCGCCTTTCGGGAAGATCACCACGCAGCGTTCGGGCTCCTCGCCCTCCGACTCGGTGCGCACGCCCGGATTGTCGGAAATCGCCAGATGCACGATCTTGCGCTCCGACGGCAGCATCGGTTCGAGTTTGTGCGGCTTGCCGTCGCGCAGCACGCGTTCGGCCGTGGCAACCGCAAGCTCCGACAACTGATCGGCGCGACGTGCACGGTAGCCTTCGGCGTCGATTGTGTAGTAGCGACGATTGTTGCGCACGCCCGCGTTGATGATGTTGTTGAAGATCAAGTTCAGCGCTTCGAGCGTATTGCCGTGGCGTCCAATCAACATCGCCAGATCGGGTCCGGTCACTTCGAGATACTCGCCCTCTTTGCGTGGGATGTAGCCGATATCGACGTGCTCCATGCCCATTTGATTGAGGATCGAGGCGAGCAGATCGCGCGCCGGCTTCGCATCGTCGGGCAGTTCGTGGGTCGAACGCGCGTGCGGCGGGTGTTGATAGCCGCCACCGCCGCCACCACCGCGGCGACCGCCGTTGTAACCGCCACCGCCGCCGCGACGTCCCCCGCCGCCCCCGGTGCCGCCGCCACCGCTACCGCCCGTGCGGCGTCCGCCGCTGGCCGGGCGCTCGCCGGTTGTCTTTCCCGGAATTTGCCGGTCGCGAATGTTGGCCGGTTGTTCTTCGAATTCGTAGTCGTCTTCGTAGAGCATGATTAGGATTTTGCGCCTTTCTTGTTCTTGCGCTTCGACGCGCCGTTCCCACTCGCCAGCGCTTTGGCCGGTGCGGCGGGCACGTCGTCCGTGATCACATGGTCGCTATCGATGAACGAGAGCGGCTCGTGATACTTCCGAAGCAGATACAGCTGTTGACCCATGCGAAACGCGTTGTACGCGATCCAATACAGCACCATCGCCGCCGGCCAGTTCGCACGTAGCCCGATGAAGCCGATCATCAACGGCGACATCACCTGCATCAATTTCAATTGCTGCGCTTGCGCCGGATCGGTCGCGGGCATCGTGGTGTAGCGCATCGAGAGATACTGCGACACCATGTAAATCAAAATCAGGATGACATCGGCCTGCGCGAGATTGGGGGCGAAAAAATGGCCTAGATTGTAGGGCACGTGCGCAGAAAGCCACGCGGAGAGCGAACCGTTGATCCACAGAAACGACGAGTTCTCGTACAGTGCGCGATGCGACGTCACCGCGTAGTAAACACTGAAGAGCACCGGCAGCTGCACCAGTGTCGGCCAGCAACCCGCGAGCGGATTCACGCCTTCGCTGCGATACAGCTCCATCGTCGCTTCTTGTTGCTTTGCGCGATCGTTCTTGTAGCGCTCTTGAATCTTCTTGAGCTTCGGCGCAACCTTCTGCATGGCGAGCATCGACTTGAATTGCGCGGCGTTGAGCCCCCAAAACAGCAGCGTGATGAGCGCGGCGACAACGATTAAGCTCACGCCGAGGTTGTGCACGCCGAGATTGATGAACGAAATCGACGTTGCGATCACGCCCGGAATCCATCCGAAGAGCGTGCCGAAGACCGCGCCGAACGCCTTGCCGATGTCGCCGAAAGCATTCTGGCTAGCAGCCGGACTTGGGGACGCGGTCGCGGCAGCAGCGGCGACAGCGGCAATTAGGAGGTTCAACACTTACCTTTCGAGGGAGGACGGCACGCGATCGGGGACGTGGTCGACGCCGCCCGGGTGCCACGGGTGGCAGCGCATCAGGCGCGCGAGCGCGAGCGCGATGCCGCGAATCGCCCCATGTTTCTGGATCGCCTCGGCCGCATACTGCGAGCAACTCGGATAGAATCGGCAGCGCGGGCCAATCAGCGGTGAGACCAGACGCTGGTAAAGTCGGATCACCAACACCAAAACCGTTTGCATAGGCGCCTATACCAGCGCGCGTTCGAGTTCGTTACGCAGCTGCGCGAACGGCGCGGCGGCGGCGGACGGACGCGCTACGACCAAGAGCCGTAAACGGCGCCCGGGGAGCATTTGCTGCAAAATCGCCGCCACCCGGCGGCGAACCTTATTGCGGACGACGGCCGTGCCGACCGGCTTGGCCACCGTGATGCCGACCACCGATTTGCGGTCAGCCCGCAGCGGCTCGGCGGTATAGATGGTGAGCGCGCCGGCCGTGAAACGCCGGCCACGCTGGCGCATGCGCGAAAACTCCGCAGCGCGCCGCAGGCTAGCGTATGGGCGCATCAGACGCTGAGGCGGTGACGCCCCTTTTTGCGGCGGCGCGAGAGGACCGCGCGGCCGTTTTTCGTGCTCATCCGTTCGAGGAAACCGTGGACACGTTTGCGTCGACGGTTGTGCGGCTGAAACGTCCGCTTCATGGTCGGTAACTCCTAAAGGAAAAATAGCCGCCTGCCGGGCGGCACACAGCGCCTAAGTATAGGGGTGGTGCCCACGGCGCGTCAAGGCTGGATATCGCTGTTTGGCCCAACGGCCGTCCCGGGCACAATCCGAGCGTAAAGGAAGGGACTCACACACATGATTCGTCGTCTTCTTACGGCCCTGGGCCTCGCGGTCTTCGTCGCATCGAGCGGCCTGAGCGTCTCGGCGCAGGGTTATGGTCCACGTTACGCCCCGCCGCCGCCTCGCTATGAACGCCATGGGCCGCCGCCCCACTCCGGCGATGTCTGGGTCGGCGGCTACAATCACTGGAACGGTCATAGCTACGTCTGGGTCGGTGGCGGATACCGACGCCCGCCACACTACGGCTATGTTTGGCACCCGGGTTATTACAGCAACCGCGGTGGCGTCTACATCTGGATCGGCGGCCGCTGGGGTCCGCCCTAGGGGTCAGAACGAAGCGGCGGCCGCGACAACGGCCGCCGCTCTCGTTCCCGGCACCGGCTCCCTGAGCCGTCAAAAAGGGAGGCTTTCCACACGTGTGGATAGCGTTGTGGACAACCCCTCCGCTGAGCGCGCACTGAGTTACTGGATTACGGCGTTCTGACGGGCTTTTTTGAGGCTGTCAAGGGGTCGTTTTGATGACATGGTGATGCAGCGAAAACCCGCGAAAAACCGTGTCGACCGCCCTGTGGATAAGTGCATAAGATCGTGGAGGAAATTCGCAGGAGCGAAGGCTGATTAAGCTAACCGATTGCGTCCTTACCCGGCCCGTACGTAACTGCGACTACCAGTCGCTTCCGGCGGATCGGGCTTTGTCACTCGTCACACGGGGACGCATAGGATGGCGCTTGCGGTTGGCAGTTCCGACATTTCGAATGAGCTTTGGCGTTCGGCACTTGAGGCGCTCGAACGGAAATTTTCCAAGCCGATTTTCGAGATGTGGATCAAGCCGATCCGGTTAGTCTCGATCACCGGGGACGCGTTGGTGCTTTCGGTTCAGAGCAACTTCGCTCGCGACTGGGTCGAGCACCGGCTCAAATCCCAGATCGGCGAGGTCCTCTCCGAGGTCTTTGGGGCCGTTCTGGAGCTGCAATTTACCGTGGCCGAGCCGGATAACGGGGCGGCCGGCGCAGCGCCCCCAGTCGCTCCGCCGGCGCTGCGGGCGCCCGAAGAGCTGCGCAGCTCCAACCTCAACGCGCGCTACACGTTCGAAGAGTTCGTCATCGGCAATTCCAACCGGTTCGCTCACGCCGCGGCGCAAGCCGTCGCCTGCGCACCGGCGCGCGCCTACAATCCGCTCTTCCTGTACGGCGGCGTGGGGTTAGGCAAGACGCACTTGATGCACGCGATCGGACACCGCGTGCTGATCGACAATCCTAGCGCGAACGTCGTCTATGTCACCTGCGAGAAATTCACCAACGAATTTATCATCGCGCTGCAAAATAACCGCACGCCCGAGTTTCGCAATCGATATCGCCAAGTCGATGTGCTCTTGATCGACGACATTCAATTCTTGGCCGGCAAAGAAACGACCCAAGAAGAGTTCTTCCATACCTTCAACGCACTGCACGAATCCGGACGACAGCTGATCATCAGTTCCGATCGTCCGCCCAAAGAGATTCAAACGCTGGAATCGCGCTTGCGTTCGCGGTTTGAATGGGGCCTGCTCACCGACATTCAGGCGCCGGATATCGAAACGCGTGAAGCGATTCTCCGCAAGAAAGCGCAGAGCGAGAAGATTCCCGTGCCCGACGAGGTCACGTCGTTTATCGCTAAGGTGATCCCCTCAAACATTCGCGAGCTTGAAGGTGCGCTGATCCGGGTCGTCGCCTACGCCTCGCTGACGAAATCTCCGATCACCCTCGACCTCGCGGCCGAAGTGCTCAAGAGCGCGGTGGCGCAAGCCCCGCTGCAGCGCATTACGATCGGCAAGATCAAAGAGACGGTCGCAAGCGCGCACGGCCTCACCGTCAAGGAGATGGATAACGGACGCCGCGATCAACGCTTGGCCGGTCCGCGCCAGATCGCGATGTACATTGCGACCGAACTGACTAATTATTCACTGCCGCAGATCGCGCGCGACTTCGGCAAGAAAGATCACACCACCGTGATGTACGCGCGCGACAAGATCAAGGATCAAATGCAGCGCGACGAAGCGTATCGCAACAAAATACGACAACTTATCGCCATGTGCCAGTCTCCATAACGCGAGCCGGCCGGGAGTAACATCCCGGCCTTTTTTTAACTAACTTCTATACACGGTTTCCGGCACAAGGTTGGGCCTTTCCGCGTGGATAACAGCATCGGGGTCGCAACCGGTGCAAAGGTGTATGCGGCGGGAGAACGCTCCACAGCTTATCCGAGGCGCAAACCCGCACTCCAACAAGCAAATCGGCAGTTATCCGCGAAATACACCGCACTACTACTGTTACGACGGTTCTTTTATAACTTACTCGGAACTACGACGACGCTCGAATCGGTGGAATATGAAGTTCACCTGTAACACCAAAGACATCGCCTCGGCAGTTGGCGCCGCAAGTAAGGTGGTCAACGCGCATACGACCGTGCCGATCCTCTCCAATGTCCTCTTGCAAGCCGAGGAGGGTAAGATCGCGGTCCGTGCCACGGATCTGGAACTCACCCTCGAACACGCCTTCCCGGCCGAAGTCGGCGAGGGCGGCTCGGTGACCATCCCAGCCAAACTGTTCTCGAGCTATCTTGCTAATCTGCCCGCCGGGCTTTTGGAACTGAACGGCACGCCGACGCGCGCCTCGGTCAAGTGCGAACGCAGTAACTACGACTTTCACGCGCTGCCGGCCGATGAGTATCCGCCGCTGCCGGCCGCGACCAAAGGCTCGCACTTCACGATTGGATCGAAACGTTTCCGCGAGGGCATCGAGGCCACCATCTTCGCCGCGTCGAGCGAAGAGGCGCGCGGCGCCGTGTTGATGGGGACGCTGCTCGAGCTCGAAGGCAACGCGATTACGATGGTCGCGACCGACGGTTACCGCCTGGCGCGCTACCAGACCACGCTCGACGACGGGATCAGCGGGACAGAGAAATATATCGTGCCCTCGCGCGCGCTGGCCGAAGCCGCGCGGAATCTCGGCAGCAACGACCAGATCGCGGTGAGCGCGCTCGGGGCACAGAGCAATCAACTGCAAATGAACTCGGGCGATACCGCGATCACCGTACGCTTGGTCGACGGACAGTACCCGAATTACCAGCAGGTTATTCCGGCCAAGTTCGATCGCAGCGTTACGGTCAACACGCAGGCGCTCATCGGCAGTCTGCGCCGCGCGGAGCTGGTGGCCGGCGATCGCGCCAGCATGGTGAAACTCGCGGTCTCGAATCAAACCTTGATCGTCACTGCAAGCAGCGATATCTCGGGCAACGCCTACGAAGAACTCGAAGTCGAACAAACCGGCGAAGATCTTTCGATCGCGTTTAACGCGCGCTACTTGGTTGAAATTCTCAACCACGTCAAGAGCCCGCAAACGGTGATCGAATTTCTCGGGCCGCTTTCGCCGGCCGCAATTCGTCCGGTCGAACCGCCCGAAGGCGCACAGCAACTGTACGTGTTGATGCCGCTGCGCCAATAGGGTGCAATTAATGCGGCTGGCGCTTTCGAATTTTCGGAACTACGCGCAGCTCGATCTCGATCCGGCGCCGGGCCTCAACGTGTTTATCGGCGCCAACGCGCAAGGCAAATCGAATCTGCTCGAAGCGATCGCGATGCTCGGCACGGGGAAATCGTTTCGCACCAGCCGCGACATCGATCTGGTGCGCGACGGCCTCGAGCTGTCGGTCGTCGGCGGGGATGCGCAGGTGCGCGCCGGGATCATTCATCTGGGTTGCACCATCGCGCGAAACGGCAACCGCACGCGCAAGACCTACACGATCAACGGACAAGGTGTGCGCTATGCGCGATTTCTCGGCAGCATCCGCGTCGTCACCTTCGTGCCCGCGGATCTGCAGCTGGTCGCCGGGGCGCCCGCGCTGCGCCGCGCGCTGATCAACATCGCGCTCGCGCAAGACGACCGCCGCTACTATCACGAGCTCGCGCGCTACGGCAAGGCGCTGCAGCAAAAGAACGCGATGCTGCGCGGGGCGGTCGCGATCGACGACGAGCTGCTCGCCGTGTATAACAACACGCTGGTCGAAACCGGGACGAGCTTGATGCTGGCGCGCGAACATTTCGTGCGCGAGCTTGCGCGCGAGGCCGAACGCATTCACGCGCAGTGGACGCACGGCGCAGAAAAGCTGCTGGTCAGCTACACGCCGAGCATCAAATTCGAAGCGCCGACCGCCGAGGCGGTTGCAGGTGCGTTCGAAGCGCGCTTGCTCGAAGTTGCCGAAAGCGAACGCGCCCGCAAGGCAAGCGTGGCCGGCCCGCATCGCGACGATCTGACGCTCGAGCTCGACGGTCACTCGCTGGCGGCCTACGGTTCACAAGGGCAAGGCCGTACGGCGGTGCTGGCGCTTAAGGTCGCCGAATACACGGTCATGCGCGATCGATCCGGCGAGGCGCCGCTGCTCTTACTCGACGACGTCCTCTCCGAGCTCGACGCCGAGCGCGCGGCCGCATTTCTGGAAGGCGTTGGGGGCTACGAGCAAGCCTTTGTCACCGCGACCCATCTCCCGCCAGGTTTGCCGGCCGCCGCGCGGACGTCGCACGTCGAGCGCGCGACGGTGAGCGCATGCTGAAGCTCGCGCAAGCCTTGGGGGCGTGGTCGCCCGGTGAGGGCGTCGGACCAGCCGACCCGGTGGTATTGCTCGGGGCGGCGTGGAGCGAGATCGTGGGGGACGAGAACGCCCGTAACTCGCATCCGGTCCAACTCGCCGGCGACACGCTGATGGTGGTGACCGCATCGAGCGTATGGAGCGCGCAGTTGAGCTACCTCGCAGAGCAGATCGTCGAAATGCTGCGGGCGCGCTTGCCGCGCGCCGGAATCGCCAAAGTACGCTTTCGGGTCGGCAAGCTGCCGGTACGTGGAAGCAGCCATTCGCGCGCTGCGCGGGTTGTAGATGGTATAGCGGCGCCACTCGCATGCGAGCCGGCGACGGACGCGGGTGAAGCGCTGCAGCGCTTTCGCGCTACCGTCGACGCCGCCGAGCGGGCCAAACGAGCACGCGGGTGGAATGAATGCACGGGTTGCACTGCCTTGATCGCGCCTGCATCCGGACCGCTCTGTACGTCGTGCGAGATCGCACGCGAAGCCGAGCGGGAACGCTTGATCTCGCGGCTGCTTTTTGAAGCACCGTGGCTGGGGTTCGCCGGAACGGCAAAGCTGGTCGAGGACCTGCGTCAGGACGAATACGAATCGATCCGCCGTCGCCTGCTCTCACGCTGGTGGGACCGGCTCCGCCGTGTTCGTCTGACCGGGACGCTCTCGCGCGACGGCGCCGAACGGTTGATTGCAAGTTCGTATGTCTTGCTCAAGAGCGAACTCGCCCCCGAACGGCTGACGCCCGCGATCGTGCGCAACGTGCTGGGAGATGACCTGCACGATCTTTTATACGAAACGGTAGAACGATAACAACGCGATGACCAACAATTACACCGGCGAACAAATCGAAGTTCTCAAAGGCCTCGAGGCGGTTCGCAAGCGCCCCGGCATGTACATCGGCAACACCGCTGAGCGCGGTTTGCATCAACTCGTCTACGAAGCCGTCGACAACGGCGTCGACGAAGCGCTGGCCGGCTATGCCAAAACGCTCAAAGTCGTGCTCTACAAAGACAACTCGGTCTCGGTAGAGGACGACGGCCGCGGCATTCCGGTCGACATTCACGCCGAAGAGAAAATGCCCGCCGTGGAAGTCGTGATGACGATTCTGCACGCCGGCGGCAAGTTCGGCAAGGGCGGCTACAAGGTGTCGGGCGGTCTGCACGGCGTCGGTATTTCGGTCGTCAACGCGCTCTCCGAGTGGATGATTACGCGCGTCAAACGCGACGGCAATATCTACGAGATGAAATTCGAGCGCGGCATTACCGTGCAGAAGCTCAAGAAGATCGGGAAGACCGAGGAAACCGGCACGTTCCAATGGTGGATGCCTGACCCCGAAGTCTTCGAAACGCTCGAGCTGCACTGGGATATTTTGCAAAAACGCCTGCGCGAACTCGCGTTTCTCAATCGCGGCCTTACGATCACGCTGCGCGACGAACGCGGCGAAGAACCGCGCGAGCGCTCGTATAAGTTCGACGGCGGCATCGTCTCGTTCGTCGAATACTTGAACGAGAAGAAAGATTCATTGCACCCGGTTATTTCGACGCACAACGAGCGCGATGGCGTCGACGTCGAAGTCGCGATGCAGTACACCGACACGTACACCGAGCAGATCTTCGCCTACGCCAACAACATCAACACCATCGAAGGCGGCATGCACCTGCAAGGCTTTCGCCAAGCGGTCACCCAAGCGGTCAACTCGTACGCGAAGAAGAAAGGCATCCTCAAAGAAAACGACGGCTCGCTTTCGACTGACGACATCATGGAGGGCTTGACCGCGGTCGTCTCAGTGAAGCTGGAAAACCCGCAGTTCGAAGGCCAGACCAAGACCAAGCTCGGCAACGCCAAAGTCCGCAGCATCGTCTACAACCTCGTCAACGAGCGGCTGGACTTTTTCTTCGAAGAGAATCCCAAACAGGCGCGCGTCATCATCGAGAAGACGATGCAGGCGCAACGCGCGCGCGAAGCGGCCAAAAAAGCTCGCGATCTTTCACGCCGCAAAAACGCACTCGAGGGATCGGGGCTGCCCGGCAAGCTCGTGGATTGCCGCAACGGCGATCCCAAGGAGAGTGAAATCTTCTTGGTCGAGGGCGACTCGGCCGGCGGTACTGCCAAAGGCGGACGCGACCCGAACACGCAAGCGATTCTGCCGTTGCGCGGTAAGATTCTCAACGTCGAGAAAGCCCGCTTGGATAAGGTTCTTTCCAACGAAGAGATCCGCACGATGATCACCGCGCTCGGGACCGGATTCGGCGACGAGTTCGATCTCGAGAAGCTGCGCTACCACAAGATCATCATCATGACCGACGCCGACGTCGACGGCTCGCACATCCGCACGTTGCTGCTCACGTTCTTCTACCGCCAGATGAAGCCGCTGGTCGAGAACGGCTTCGTGTACATCGCGCAACCGCCGCTCTACGGCATCAAAAAGGGCAAGAAGCAATGGTATGCGTTCAACGAGGCCGACTATAAGGCGGTCATCGGTACGGAAGATCCCAAAGACTTCACCATCCAGCAATACAAGGGTCTGGGTGAGATGGATGCCGATCAGCTTGCTGAGACGACCATGGAGGTCGGGCATCGCCGCCTCAAGCAGATCACGGTGGAAGATGCGGTCGAAGCCGAGCAAATCTTCACCGATTTGATGGGCGACAAAGTCGAGCCGCGCAAGCAGTACATCTTCGACTACGCCAAGACCGTACGAAACCTGGATCTTTAAGGTCCGCTTAGCATCGGGGCCGGGCGGAAGGCCCCTGTGCCGCCTTTGGGTACTTACTCCCTGATGCGCAGGCGAGCGGCTTGGACCGCGGCGGCGGTTGCTCTGGTGACCGTGGGTGTGCTCGCGGTTGGCGGCCGCGCGCTGGCCGCTTGGATCTTGCCGGGCCTGCTCGGGCTCGCGATTCACGGGAACGTCACCGTGAGCCACGTCGACATCAGCAGCACGCGCTTGATCTTACGCAACGTGCACGCAACCAAGAACGGCGACCGGCTCCTGGACGCATCGCAGATCCGCATCGACTACTCCCTACGCGATCTCTTGCCGGGCAGCCGGCATCGACTCGGATTGCGCGGCATCACGCTCGACCACCCGATCTTCACGATCGTGCGCCGCGCTGACGGCAGCTACGATCTCGCACTGGGCTTCCCTAAACACGCAGCGCAGGCACAGGCGAAGCCGTCGCGCATCAATCCCGTGCCGCTCGCGTTCGACATCAACGTGCACGCCGGCTCGATTGCGCTCCGCAATCCGACCGCGCTCGATCCGCAAGCGCGCTCGATCAACGTGCACAACCTCGAACTTACCGGCACGATCAATACCGCCGACCGCACGCACTACCGTCTCTCCGGCACGTTTGCCGACGGTGCGAAGGCAGCGCCGTTCTCGATCGCCGGTACGTCCGACGTCGCGCGCGGTTATGCGATGAACCACGTCGTCGCGCCGTCGATTCCGCTGCGGCCGTTGGCGAACTTCTTCATCAATAATCACTCGGCGCAAGTCCTCGCCGGCAATGCGCGCGCCGTCGATCTGCGATACTACGGCCTTGGCCTTGCGCCCGACGCGCCCATCGACTATCACCTCAGCGGCCATGTTGCCATTAGTGGCGTCGTCCTCCGGCTCGTCGGGTTGGCGCAGCCGGTCACCGGGGTGACAACCGATCTGCAGATCGTCGACAACCAACTGTTCTTCCAGGATCTGCACGCTCGGATCGCGAGCATTCCGCTCACCGCCACCGGCGCGCTGTTTGATTTCGGCGATCCGCAGTTTCGCATTCGTATCGCCGGAGCCGGCGATCTCGCGGCCTTGCGCCAGCTGTTTACGTTCGCGCGTGCCCAGGCGATCGCGGGCCCGGCGCAAATCGGCGTGATCGTTGACGGGCCAGTCGGCTCGCCGCGCGTACGCGCGAGCGTCGATGCGCCCAACGCGTCTTATCGCGCCATCGCTTTCGATCATCTCCATGCCGTCGTCGCCTACACCAACAGCACGGTCGTCCTCGCGCCGCTCGAAGCGCACGCGCAAGGCGCGGACTTCGTCGTGCGCGGCGCGCTCGAAATCGGAGACGTCGTGCATTCCCGTTTGGCCCTGCATGTCACCGCGCCGGCCGACGCGCTGCCGTATGCCGGCGCGCTCCTTGGCAGCGAGCCGCTGGTCGCCGATTTCATGCTCGAAGGGCACGACACGAACTTCTACGGCTACGGCGCGATGCAGTCGGCGCGCGGCATCTCGCGCATGGCCGCCGTTGCGCACGCCGATCCCGGCGGCATTTTGGATGTTGCACCGCTGTGGATCGATGCCGGGCGAGGGACGCTCTACGCGGGATATGCGCTCGATCGCCAGCACGACACCAGCGCCTTCTGGATTCGCGCGCAGCATCTCGTGCTTCACACGCCGGCGCATCCGTCGTTCCTAGCCGTAGCGCTGCCGGTGATGCCGCCGCTCGACGGTACCGTTGATGACGCTTCGATCAACGGCGGCGGCCGCAGCAGCACGTACGCGCTGGTTGCCGGAACCGTCCGTCTTCATGACACCACCGTTGCCGGCGTGCCGCTCAGCGCCGTCAGCGCAACCTTTGCCGGAACGCTCGCCAACGCGGCGATCGATCCGATCGTCGCGCGCGGACCCTGGGGTTCCCTCTACGGGACCGGTGCGCTCTCGTTGAACTCGATCGGCGTGCACGGGAACTATCATGGCACGCTGCAAGGTTTGCGTCCGTTCATGGGCGATCTGCCGGCAGCCGGCGAGGTGGACGGTGTCGCGGCGCTGGCGCTCGGTTCGCACGGCATTATCGTGCAAGCCGACGACATGCAACTGCGCGACGCGAACATCCGCGGCGTTCCGATTTCGCGCGCGACCGGCACGCTGGTGATTCGCGGCGGCTTGTTGAGCATTCAAAGCGTTCGCGCGCAGGTCGCGAGCGGCACGGTCGTCGCTGCGGGCGCCTACGACCGCGGCATCTCGCTTGTGGCATCGCATCTCGATGGCGCGGGCTTGCGCGCGCTGGGTCTTCCGCTCGACGGCGGCGTCGTCGATGCGGAGGGACAATTGGCAAGCGGTGAACCGCTGCCGAGCTTCAACGGCGGCGTCACGCTTGCCGACGGACACGTCGCGCAGTTTGCGGTTGCCGGCAGCGGTCTCATCGCTCTGCACGGGGATGGCGTCCGGCTCGATCACGTGGTCGGCGGTATCAACGACATCTACACGGTGGCATCGGGCAATCTCGACGCGCTGACGTCGGGTGTCCCGCAGTATGCCATCGACGCACGCGTACCGGCCGGGAGTTTGCAAACCGCGATCGCGGCGCTCGGCATCGACGGCCACTACAGCGAGGGCACGTTTAACGCCTCGCTCAACGTGCGCGGGTCCGGCCTTGACCCGCACGTCGAGGGACCGATTGCGGTGCCGGCCGGCTCGATCAACGGGCTGTACTACATCGATGCGAGCGGTATCATTGGTGCCGACCGCAGCGGCGTGGCGGTGCGCGACGGCGCCGTGACCTTGGCGACCACCCAGCTCGCCTTCGACGCGGCCGAAAATCCGCACGTCAGCGCGTTGCAGCTGGACACCGCACACGCCGATCTCTCGGACTTCAACAATTTCTTCAATACCGGCGACACGCTCAGCGGCACCGGGAGCGTGCGCTTCGACGTGATTTCGCAGGCGCACCGTCTGTCGAGCAACGGCGAAATTGCAATCGCCGGCTTTCGCTATCGCAATTTGCCGTTCGGAAATACCAACGCGTCGTGGTCGAGTGCGCACAACGTGTTGCGCGGATCACTCGATGTCAACGGTCCCGCCGGCGTCTTGCAGTCGCACGGCGCGATCGCTGCGGCCAACGACGTCGACCTCTTGCCGCGGATGCGCAATTCGTACTACGACGTCACCGCCCAAGTCAGCCAATTCGATCTCTCGACCTGGATTGCGGCGCTCGGCTATCCCGAGGTCGCCGTCACCGGCCGCGTCAACGGCAATGCTACGATCAACGGCACGTATCCGTTGATGCAGATGCGCGGCAACGCGAGCATGCAAAACGGTACGGTCTGGCGCTTACCGATCAATACCGCGGCGATGACGTTCTCGTCGAACGGCGGTCGTCTCACCATCAATTCGTTCGATCTGACTGCGCCGGGACTCACCGCGAGTGCGAACGGGAGCCTTGGGTTTTCGGCGCGCGCGCCGCTCGCGCTCACGCTCAATGCGAGTTCGAGCGATCTGCCGGAGCTCGTCGCGGAGCTCTGGCGCATGCAGCCGCCGGTCAAAGGCGACTTCGCGGCGACGCTGCGGATCGGGGGCTCGCTCGCGAACGCAACCTATGAAGCGGCATTCAATGCAAAGAACGCCGTACTCTACGGTATCACGGTGCCGTCGGCGTACGGCGAGCTCGCGCTCCAAGGCAACGACGTCGTGTTGCACAATGCGGGCGTCACGCTGCCCAAAGGCACGATCGCGATCGCGGGCTCGGCGCCGATTCAAATCAGCCCGTTCCGCCTCGGTCCGCCGGGAAAACCGATCAGCCTTACGGTCGAGGTCAAAGGCGTGGATCCGAGTACATTTGATGCACTTGCCGGCACCGGTACCAAACTTGGCGGCATGATCGACGGATCGCTTGCCATAAGCGGTACCGTCGCGGTGCCGCGCATCACCGGACGTTTCAGCGTCGCCAAGGGCACCTACGTCAGCGCCTTCGAACGCACGCCGATCACCGGTATCGAGGCGGCGGTGACCTTCGATCGAACATCGGCGACGGTCGACAAACTGCAAGCGAAATTCGGCACCGGCACGGTGGCCGGAACCGGCCACATCAACTTCGGCGCTTCCACGACCTACGACATCGATCTCAAAGCGCACGGCGCGCAACTCAACTTGCCCGACTACGGCGACGGCACGATCGATGCCGACCTGGCAGTCGTGCGCGCGAGCGGTTCGAACGCGATGTTGCGCGGGAAAGTCACGGTGTCGAACGCGACGATTCCGTTTGCCGCATTTCTTGCCGCCGCGCAGCGAAGTGCGCAGAGTACCGGGCCGCCGCTGCCACTGGACTTCGACGTGCAGATGGACGTCGGCAAGGGCGTACGCGTGCGCGGCTCGGGCTACGGCGCGGGTCTCGATATCGGCGCAACCGGCAGCGTCAATCTCTCCGGCAGTCTAGCGGCGCCTGCGCTCAAAGGCAGTTTCGCATCGACCAGCGGCACGCTGACCTACTACGATCGCGCTTTCCGCGTGCAGTCGGCCAAGGTCATCTTCGATCCGGCACAGGGGATCATCCCGACCCTGCGTGCGACCGCGACGACCCACATCTCGAACCCCGACCCCAACAGCGCGTACAGCTCGGTCGACGTCTCCGTGGCGGTCGAAGGCCCGGTGACCAATCCGCAGCTGACCTTTCAGCTCGAGCCCGCCGGGCTACTCGAACGAACAGATCCTGGCGATGATCGCCCCCTTCGGCGGCGTGATTCTCAGCGGGCTCTCGTACGCTCCGACGCAGCCGGTTAACGGCGCAGCCCCGATCCTTGGCACCCAGCCCGTCGGGAGCACGTCAGCGTCGATCACTGCCGGCCAGGAGGCCTTTAACATCCTCAATGCGCAGTTCTCGGCGGGACTGCTCTCGCCGCTCGAGGGCGCCCTCTCCCAGAGTCTCGGCTTCCAAAACGTCAACCTGACGCTCGACTATTATGGGAACGTCGGATTCTCGGCGTCACGTTTCCTCGGCAAGACCGTGAACTTCTTATATGCCGCTACCTTCGGGATCCCGCAGCGCACTTCGTTCGGCTTGCAGCTGGTGGGCGAGCGTGCGACGAGCGCGCAGCTTTCCTTCTATTTCACGAACGGCGTCCAGAAGCTGTTCTACGCCCCTGTGGCGTCGGACACATCAGGCAACCGTCTCGCGGTTGGGTTGCCGCTGCAAGGCTCCGAAGGCTTCGCATTTACTTTCCAGCGACTTTTTTGGTGAAAACCCCAGCATTTATGGGGTGGCAAGGACCACCCACTGCTAGAGCGAACCAGGGGCCGGAACTCTGCTGGCCTCTGTCAGCCTCCATGCCCACAGCAAGGACAACAAGAATCGCATGATCTCCGACCTTCGGCGCGCGCCACGCGCTCTGGTGCGTAGCGCGGCAGCCGTGCTCGCCCTCGTCGTCGCGCTCACGATCGTCGCATCGCCGGCCGCTCGTTCCGCCGGCGCTCCTTCCGGCGCTCCGGAAATCGTCTCCGTCGACGTGACGGGCAACCTGCACGTGCCGACGGCCACGATCATGCAAGTGGTCCAAGCGCGCCCGGGCGAGGTGTACGACCCGAAGATCGTGCAGGGCGACCTGCAACGCATCAGCGCCCTCGGCTATTTCGCCGACATTGCCGCGCCGCTCATCCGCGCGCGGCCCAACGGCGTTGCGATCACCTATCGAGTGATCGAATATCCGGTGATCACCAAGATCACGTTCACCGGCAACAAGGCCGTTCCGAGCGACACGTTGCTCGCGCTGATGGACCTTTCGGTCGGGCAAGTGTTCAATAGCAACACATTCCACTCGGACGTGCTCAAGATCAACAACTACTACGAGCGCATCGGGTACGGCGGCCAAGTTCCGTCGCACATTCACGATCTCAACTTCGATACCAAGACCGGCTCGCTGTCGCTCACCATCATCGAGGGGCTGACCGTTCGCGCGATCGACATCGGAGGCGATCACGTCCTACCGATTCCGTTGATCCTGCAGCAACTTACGCTCAAGCCGGGCATGGTGTATTCCGATCAGATTCGTCAGAAGGACCAGGAAGCGCTCAAGAACTGGTACGACGACAAGTGGCATATCGAACTCGGCAACTTCGAGGGCGGTATCGATCCGTCGACCATCGACGAAAAAGCCGGCACGGCCGTCGTGAAGTACAACGTCGACGTGGCACGGGTCGCCGCGGTGCAGATCACCGGTAACACGCGCACCAAAGACCAAGTGATTCGCCGTCTGCTGCGCGTCACGCCGGGCATGATCGTCAACACCGATTGGATCAAGGCCGATTACGAACGCCTCAACGCGACCGGTTACTTCTCCAAAGTCAATCCGGACATCAAACCCGGTCCGGATCCCAAGAAACCGCAGGACGTGACGATCGTGTGGCAAGTCACCGAGCAGCGCACCGCGCAAGCTTCGGTCGGCTTCGGCTACTCCGGCGGCATCACCGGCGAGGGTCTCTACGGCACGCTCGGCTTCCAAGACACGAATCTGCACGGCACGGGCAACTCGGCGTCGATTCAGTTCCAGCAAGGCGCGCGCACGACGTCGGATACGCTCTCGGGCACAATTCCGTATTTGAGCGATTCACCCAAGGGCTCGAAGTACTCGCTGAGCGCGAGCCTCTTTTCGATCAAGCAAACCTACTATTATCCGGTCTATTCAGTGTCGTCGAACACCGTGGCACCTGCGCCCGTCGTCGGCGGCACGGCCGCGCCGATTCCAGTGACGCTGTATGAGAACAGCACGTCGTCGCTGATCGGCGGCGTGGTCTCGACGAGCGAATCATCGCAACAAGGCTTCAACTTCTCGCTCGGCCGGCGTCTCTCGGATTACATCACCGCGTCGCTCACACCACAGGTCTCGCGCGTGAAGTACTCGACCACCGTGCCGGCGCCGTACTTCTTCTCGGGTTCGCAGCCCAACGTGCTGGTTGGACCGACGCCCAACCCGTTGGAATCGAACGAAACCGTCAACGGCAGCTTCGGAATTGCGGCGACCTCGATTGCCAACGTCAACACCGGCTTGCCGTATCAACTCAACACGCTGACGTTTGGTCTGGGCACGTCGCCGATTACGACCGACGATCCGTACAATCCGCGGCGCGGCTGGAAGGCCGCGTTCAGCGAAGCGATTTCGTCGCCGTCGTTTGACTCGAGCTTCGACTACACCGAGACCACGCTCGACGTGGCGCGCTTCATCCCGGTGCTGCGCGCGGCGACCTTGGGTATTCACGGCGCGGGCTACCTCTCGACCGGCGTGATCCCGCCCAACGAGTTGTTTACCTTCTCGGATCAACAGGTGCGCGGATACAATACGGTCTTCTACGGCACCGATGCGTTCCTCGGACAGATCGAGTTACGCCAGCCGTTGACCGACGACCGGAAGCTCTCGATTGTGGCCTTCGTCGACGAACTCGACTACCGCATTCGCGGCGCCTATCCGGATCTCAATCCGTACACGAACCAAATCATCGGCTATCCGGGCGACTGGTCGCTGCGCGGCGACTTGGGCATCGGCTTGCGTTTCGACGTGCCGCAACTCGGGCTGCACACGATTCGTATCGACTTCGCCAAGGGCGCCAACGGCGGCCACACCAGTTTCGGCATTGGCCAAAGCTTCTGATCGATTGACGTAACAAGGAACACTCATGAAACGACGATACCTCGCAACACTGCTTCTCGTGCTCGGGCTTACCGCGGCCGTTGGTCCGGCCGCGATCGCGGCCGATCTCAACGACGTGGGCTTCCTCGATCAGTCCGCGCTCGGCAATCTGCCCGCGTTCGTCGCGGCGAACCAGCAGCTCGCGGCGTATAAATCACAACTCAACGGGCAGTTCGCGAATGCGATGCGCGGCGCGAAGACCGATGCCGATAAGCAACGCATCTCGCTGCAATTCCAGCAAGAGTTCTCCGACAAGCAGAACGAGCTGGTGGGCCCGCTCTACCAGCGCACGCAGCTTGCCATTGCCAATGTGTCGTCTGCCCACAAGCTTTCGATCGTGGTCGACAAGCGCATCGTGATCTACGGCGGCCAAGACATCACGAGCGACGTGATCAGCGCGGTGCGCAGCGCAGCGGCGGTTCCGCCGCCGGCGGCGAGCCCCCCGCCTTCGGCGATTGGTTTCGTCGATCAGTCGGCGCT
Source organism: Vulcanimicrobiota bacterium (assembly GCA_963703325.1). Taxonomy (GTDB): domain Bacteria; phylum Vulcanimicrobiota; class Vulcanimicrobiia; order Vulcanimicrobiales; family Vulcanimicrobiaceae; genus Aquilonibacter. Next base: position 1,131,432 of record OY969805.1, read on the forward strand.
GGCAAATTCGAACGACGTCAAAAGCGCGAGCAGTCAGCTGCAGCAGTTCCAAACCGCGCAGCAACCGATCTATGCCAAGCGTTTTAAGGACGCCACCAACGACGTCGCTAAACAGCAGGTGATGGCCGACTACAACAAAGCGATCTCGGACGAGCAAAACAAGTTGCTCAAGCCGTTGATCGATCAAACCAAGAACGCGACCGCGTCGGTCGCGCGCAGCAAGAATCTCTTGCTCGTGATCGATCGGGCCGACGTCGTCTTCGGAGGTACGGACATCACTCAAGATGTCCAGAATGCGCTCAATAAGTAGACTCTATCCCGGCAAAGCTAAAGCTTTGCGGGCTAGAGTCCCGCTCGCTCTGCTCGCTCTTTCGGGAGCGTTGCTTTTTGTGGGCTGTTCGCATGTCGACGTACACTCGGCTACCGTTCGCGGTGTCGCCTACGTGCGCGTCGACGACGTGATCAAACATCACCCGCTCTACCCGCAGCTCGACCAACTCAACAACGCGATCGCCGCGATCAATTTCGAGGCGTCGCTTCCGCACGCGCCGCTGACGCCGGCGCAGATCGCGGCGCAGACCAAGGATCTCAACGCGCAGTTGCAAGCGGCGCAGACTCGCGCGAATGCGATCATCGGAGCCAAGCAGCAACAGTACGGCCAGCAAGAACACGATGCGGAAGTTGCCGCGGTCAAAGCAGCCGGCATCGATCCCGCCGCAGCCGGTTTGGGTCAATCGATGAACGCGACGTCGGCGCAACAGGCGCAAGCCGCAGCCGCGGCGGCGCAGCAAGGCTATGCGGCCTATCAGCAGGGCGTGATCGCGCAAGACAATGCCGCAATGCAATCGATCTCGCAGCAGCTCGCCAAAGCCGCCGACGATAAGATGCGCGCGCGCGCGGAAGAGTATCAGCAGAACGAAAGCGACCTTTCGCTCAAGCTCGCGCAAGAAGATTCGCCCCAGCGCCTGTCGTTGCGCACGCAGCTGAGCACGCTCGCGCTCAGCACCGAGCAGCGCAAGAGCGTTAACGACCAGCTCGCGGCGCTGGATAAAAAAGAGGGCGATCAAATCAACGCGCTGCGCAGGCAGGACGCGGCAGCGCTCGCCGCCTACCGCGCGCAACTCGCCGCGCAGACCTCGGCGCAGATCCGCTCGCAGCAAACCGCGATCCAGGCCCAGACCGGGGCCAAGCTCGCACAGCGGCGCAACGCCGTCGGCGCGCAGCTTCGCGGCCTCGGCGCAGCGCCGGTTCCAACCGTGAGCCTCCCGCCAGCCCTGCGTCGCCGGCTCGGGCAGATTCACCAACAATACGCGGCCAAGTTCCAGGCCGATGCGCAGCAGGCGGTCGAAGAATACCAAGCGACCAAGAGCGACCTTGACGCGCAGTTCGCCGCGCTGCATGGCCAAGGCACCACTGCCACCGGTGCGGCCGCCGTCCAGCTGCGCGAGCTGCAGAAGCGTCAGGAACAGCTGCAGGGGCAAATTCAGGACCAAATCCAACGCGAGGCCGTCCGCCTGGCCAAGCAAAAGGGCTTCTCCATCGTCCTCGACGACGTCCAAGCCGCGAACGGCGGCTATGACCTGACCAACGATCTTATTGCTGACCTCGAAAGCCAACACGAGTGAAAACAAAGCTACTTCTTATTTCTCTCGCCGCCGCGATGTTCGCGGGCTGCGCCAACTCGAGCCCGGTGGGGCTCGTCGACGTTAACCGCATCGTGCAAAATTGGGCGGTGTATCAGTCGTTCCAGCAACAGTTGCTTTCCGACGAGCAGACGATTTCGCAAAGCAAGGCGTCAACGTCGGTGAAGCAGCGCCAAGCCGCCATACTCCAAAAGAAATACCAGGGCATCACCGATGAGCTCACCAAGCAAATTCGGGATGCCGCCACCAAAGTCGCGCAGCAACAGCATCTGACGCTGGTGGTGACCAAAGAGGGCGTGGGTTATGGCGGCGTCGACATCACCAAAGATGTCGAGAAGGCCATGAACATCACGGAGAAAGCCACGCCCGCGGCGACGTAGGTTACGCATGCTGGGTACGCTCGCTGATCTGCAGGCTCGCGTGGGCGGGCGCCTCGTCGGCGACGGCTCGGTCACGATTGCGCGAATCAGCGCGGTCGACGACGCGAGCGCCGACGCGCTCACCTTTGCGACCGACGAAAAATACTACGCGGCGGCGCTTGCGAGCGGCGCTGCCGCCGTTTTGGTCGACGCGAACGTCCCGCTCGATGAAAGCCGCGCCGGCAAACCGCTGCTCATCGTCGAGAACGCGCGTGCCGCACTAGCGACCTTCCTCGCCGCGCTCAAACCGCCGCGTCCGCGCGGACCGTATCGTCATCCCTCGGCCACGATCGAATCCGGCGCAACGATCGGCGAGGATGTGTACCTAGGCGCGCACAGTTACGTCGGTGCGCGCGCGAAGATCGGACGCGGGAGCACGATCAGTCCGGGCGCATTTGTCGGCGACGACGTGCAGATCGGCGAAGACACCTGGCTGCATCCGCGCGCGGTGGTGCACGAGCGCTGCGTCGTCGGTTCGCGCGTGGTGCTGCACTCGGGCAGCGTGATTGGCAGCGAGGGCTTCGGCTGGGCCTTCATCGAGGGACGGCTCGAGCGCATTCCGCAGGTTGGCAACGTCGTGCTCGACGACGAAGTCGAGATCGGCGCGAACAGCTGCGTCGATCGCGCGCAGACCGGCAGCACGCAAATCGGCTACGGCACCAAGATCGATAACCTGGTACAAATCGGACACAACTGCCGCATCGGCAAACACTGCGCGATCGCGGCGCAGACCGGCTTCGCCGGTTCGACCAGTGTCGGCGATTTCGTGAAGATCGCGGGCCAGGTTGGGACGCGCGGTCACATGCACATCGGTTCGCGGGCAACGGTCGCCGGACAATCCGGCGTGTGGGGCGACGTGGACGACGGCGCGATGATCTCCGGCAACCCCGCGCGCGAGCATCGTGAAACGCTGCGCAACGAAGTGATGCTGCGCAAGCTGCCGCAGTTACTCAAGCGCGTCGACGCACTCGAGAAGAGCGAATAGTGCACGCGGCGACCGTTGCGGCGCCGCTGCATTTCGCCGGCGTCGGTCTGCACACCGGAGCGCAGGCCGCGATGGAGATTCTTCCGGCCCATCCCGGCGCGGGCATCAGCTTTCTCACCGGCGGCGAGCGCATTCCGGCCACGGCCGACTTTGCCGTGGAGTCACCGCTTGCGACCGTGATGTGCCGAAACGGCGCGACGATCTCGACGGTCGAGCACATCCTGTCGGCGCTGCTCGCGAGCGGCGTCAGCGATGCGGAGATCGTGCTCGAGGGAACGGAGATTCCGATTCTCGACGGCAGCGCGAAACCGTACGTGCACGCGATCGACGCGGTCGGACTGCGTACGCTCGATACGGCGCGGCCGGTTTTCGCTCCGCAGCGCGCGCTCGAGTTTCGCGACGGCGACCGCGCGGTGATCGTCCTGCCGTCCGACGCTTTTCGCATCCGCTTCGTCGGCGACTATCCCGCGCCGATCGGGACGCACTACTTCGACAGCGTGATCACGCCGCAGGTCTACCGCGAGCAGATCGCCGGCGCGCGCACCTTTGCATTTCTGCGCGACGTCGAAGCGATGCGGGCAGCGGGGCTGGCGCGCGGCGGCAGCCTGGACAATGCGCTGGTCTACGACGAGGAAGGCCCGATGCAACCGTTGCAATGGCCTAATGAGGTGGTGCGCCACAAGGTGCTCGACCTCATCGGAGACCTCGGCCTGCTGGGCGCCTGGCCGCAGTGCGAAGTGATCGCGATCAAAAGCGGGCATGCGATGCACACGCGCGTGATAAACGAATTGAGGAACCGTGGCTGAATTGGATATCCGGCAGATCATGGAGATCTTGCCGCACCGCTATCCGCTGCTCTTGGTCGATCGTATTCTCGAACTCGAGCCCGGCGTGCGCGCGCTCGGCTTCAAGAACGTCACCGCCAACGAGCCGATGTTCACCGGGCACTTTCCCGGCAACCCGGTGCTTCCGGGCGTGTACATCATCGAAGCGATGGCGCAGCTCGGCGGTGCGGTGGTGCTCGAGCCCGGCGAGTTCGCGCGTCGCGTGCCCTATCTGGCCGGCATCGACAAGTGCAAATTCCGCCGTCCGGTCGTGCCCGGCGATCGCTTGATGATGGAAGTGGTGCTCGAACGGCACAAGCGCAATATCGGTTGGGTGCACTGCGAAGCGAACGTCGAAAAGCAATTCGTATGCTCGGCGGACTTGATGTTCTCGATTGCGACCGATCCGCGAAGTTTCAATCAAGACGCGCCGGTGCTGCACGCGTGATTCATCCCACCGCTATCGTTCATCCGAGTGCGAATATCGCGCGCGGCGTCGACATCGGACCGTATTGCCTGGTCGGCGAAAACGTATCGATCGGGAAGGGCACGGTACTGCAAGCGCACGTCGTGATCAACGGCTGGACGTCGCTCGGCGAGGATTGCGTGATCTATCCGTTCGCGACGATCGGCGCGGCCTCGCAAGATCGCAAGTACGCCGGCGAACGCGCGTTTACCAAAATCGGCAGTCGTACCGTGCTGCGTGAATACGTCTCGGTGCAGCGCGCGACCGGCGAAGATCAGGTGACGGCGGTCGGTAATGACTGTTTGCTGCTGGCCTACGTGCACATTGCGCACAACTGTGTCTTGGGCAATCACGTGACGATGTCGAATCTCGCGCAGCTCGCCGGGCACGTGGACGTCGCCGACTTCGTCACGATCGGCGGCCAAGCGGGCGTGCATCAGTTCACGCGCATCGGCCGCTACGCGATGGTCGGCGGCGCGAGCAAGATCACCAAAGACGTGCCGCCGTTTTTCTTGATCGAAGGCAATCCTGCCGAACCCTACGGACTCAATTCGGTCGGTTTGCGCCGCGCCGGCTTCAGCGTCGAAGAACGCAACGAGATCAAGAAGTTCTACAAGATTCTCTACAATCCGAAACTGAACGTCTCGCAGGCGGTGGAAGAGATGAAGGCCGAAGCGTCGAGCGAGCCCGGCCGCGAGCTGGTCGCGTTTCTCGAGGCCCCGTCGCAACGGGGCATTTTGAAGTAAGACGCGCGGCTTCGCTCGCGCAAGATGATAGTATGCGTTATTTTTTCTCTACCGGAGAAGCCTCAGGCGAACTAAACGCCGTGCTGCTGTCGCGCGCGATCGCCGCGTACGATCCGCAGGCGCAGTTCGAAGGCATTGGCGCCGAGCGCATGAGCCGCGAGCGCTTCACATTGTGGCGCAATCACACCGGCTGGGCGAGCATGGGACCGCTCGCGGCGATTCCGCGCATCCCGCCGCTGCTCGTCACGATGTGGCGGACCGCAGCCTACCTGGCAGCGGAAAGGCCCGAGCTGATCGTGTTGGTCGACTTCGGCGCATTCAACATGCGTCTGGCGAAAGAGCTGCGCACGAAACTGCACTACGGCGGCCCGATCATGTATCTTTTTCCGCCGGCAACCTGGCTGGATAAAGAAGGCGTGGCGCGTGCGGTGGGGGCGATGACCGTGCCGGTGACGGCGTTCGCGCACCAATACGAGTTTTACAAGTCGCACCAGCAGCCGGCGATGTTCTTCGGCCATCCGCTCACCGCGCAATACGAACTGCGCGCGCCGCGCCCGGCACCGCCGCTCGACGGCGGCACGATTGCGCTCTTGCCCGGCAGCCGCGCGGGTGAATTGAAGTACCACGTACCGGCGCTGCTCGCGGCGCTCAACATTTTGCGCACCTCTCGGCCTGCGCTGCGCGCGGTGTTCGGCGCCGCGAATCCGCAGGGCGAGCGCGCGATCGTGCGCGCGATCAAACGCGCCCGTATCGGCAACGTCACGATTGCGCACGGCGTTGCGGATGCGATCCGCGATGCCGACGCCGCATTTGTCGCCTCGGGTACGGCGGTGCTCGAGGCCGTGCTCGCAGGGGTGCCGTCGATCGCGCTCTATATCGTCAATCCGATGGTGGCCGGCTACGGGCGGAGCATGCAAAAGAAGATCTTTAAAGCCACCTACATCACGCTGCCCAATCTCGTCCTGGAACGCGAGCTCGTTCCCGAGTTGCTACAAGACGACGCGACGCCCGAAGCCTTGGCGGCGGCGATGGAAGCCGTGCTGCTCGATCCGTCGCAACAGTACGAGCAGTTCGCTGAAGTGCGCGAGCGCCTCGGCCCGACGACGGCACTGGAGGATTGCGCGAAGTTTGCGGTCGCGCTCGCGAAAGCTGGGCAGGAATGATCCGGCTCTACCATACCTCCGACTTGCACAACCACCGTGGCTTCGTTACCCGTCTGCGCGCCTTGCGCGACGAACGCGCCGGCCTACTCTTTGATTGCGGCGATTCGCTGCGCGGCAGTCAAACCGTGTACTATCGCAACGAGCCGATCATCGCCGAGCTCGACGCCGCCGGGTACGATGCGCAAGCGATCGGCAATCGCGAATTCAACTACCTATTTCCGCTGCTGCGCGCCCGCGCGCGCAAGATGATGCATCCGTTAGTGTGCAGCAATCTGCTCGACACCAAGGGCCGCGAGCTGCCGTTTCTCTCCTCGATGACCATGCGCTTTGATGAGACGACGATCCACGTGCTGGGCCTCTTGATCATGCAGTATCCGGTCGGCAGCCCGTACGAGCGGATCTTCGGGTGGCGTTTTCTCGATCCGTGGGACGCGGTGGCGCCGTATGCGGAGCGCGTGCCCGACGGCGACATGCTGCTGGTGCTCTCGCACGTGGGCCTCACCCTCGATCGCCAGTTGGCGCAACGCATCCCGCGCATCGATCTGATCCTGGGCGGACACAGTCACGACACGCTCTTCAAACCGGAGACACACAACGGCGTGCCGATCGTGCACGCCGGACCGTACGGCCAGTACGTCTCGCGCACCGAGCTTGCCTATGACGCATCGAGCGCGCGATTTACGATCTGCGACTTTGCGCTTCTGCCGCTGCTCGGCGCGCCGTAATGGGCCAGCGTATCCTCCTCGTTAGCAACGGCAACGGCGAGATTGCGATTGCCGACCGCATTGCACTCGAGTTGCACGGGTTGCGTCCGGACACGGCAATCGATCACTTTCCGCTGGTGGGCGAGAGCCGCTCGGAGATCATGCGCGAAGTCGGACCGCGCCGCGCAATGCCGAGCGGCGGCCTGCTCGCGATGGGCAACGTCGGTAACATCGTGCGCGACGTCGGCGGCGGATTGCTCGGCCTCACCTACGCGCAGCGGCGTTTCTTGACGGGCGCGCGTGGCACATACGATCGCGTGGTCGCGGTCGGCGATGTGTTCGCGCTGTTGATGGCGCTGGCCGCGCACGCGCCGGTCACCTACGTCGGCACGGCCAAGAGCGTGCGTGTCGCACCGTACGGCTTCTTTGAACGGCGCGTGCTGCGCCGCGCGCAGGATGTCTTCGTGCGCGACGATGCGACGGCGCAGCGCTTGCGCGAACAAGGCGTCGATGCGCAGGCGCCCGGCAACGTGATCGTCGACCTGTTCGGAACGCAGGACGATCCGCGCGCCGATGATGCCGCCGACGGCTTCGCGCCGATGCTCGCGGTGTTTCCGGGCAGCCGCCAGACCTCGTATCGCGACGCGCGCTTTTTGCTCGATGTCATTCGGCGCGTCGCAAGCGATCGCCCGAACCTTGGTGCGGTGATGTCGATTGCGCCGCTGCTCGACGCGGCGACGTTTGCCGCGGGCTTGCGCGAGGACGGCTGGCAAATCGACGATCGCGCCGATACGCGCATTCCGTTCGACGCACGCGCCGGCGAGCGCGTGATCGCGCGCGCGTGGACCGGCGCGATCGGTCCGTTGCTCGAGCGCGCGCAACTGGTGGCCGGTCAGGCCGGCACCGCCAACGAAGCTGCCGCCGCGGCCGGGGTGCCGGTGGTGGCTTTCGAACTCGATCGCGATCGCAAGACAACCTGGTACCGGATGCGCCAGCACGGTTTGCTGGGTGAAGCGCTCGCGGTCTTACCCGGCGATCCCGACCAAGCCGCGGCGGGCTTGCGCACGCTGCTCGACGATGCGCAGCGCCGCACGACGATGAGCCTCGAGGGGTCGCAGCGCATGGGCAAACCCGGCGGCGCGCTCGCCATCGCGCGCGCGATCGCCGAGCGTCTGCAATGACAACGCTCAATCGACTGCAGCTGACCGCGACCGCGATTGCCTTTGCGTGCATTCCGTTTTTCCCGAGCTTCATCACGCTGACCAACGTCGCGTTTCCCGGTGTCTCGGTCGTGCCGTTGCCGGTTGCGATCGCGCTGCTGTGCGCAATGCTGGTCCTCGCCGTGGTAGCCGTCATCGCGCTCGCGCAGCCGCCGCGGGTGATGCCGGTGCTCGTGCCGGCGTTGCTCGTGTGGCTTGCGGCGATCGTGCTTTCGCTCGTACTGGGACTCAATTGGCGCGACGGCGCGGTCTTCGTCTTGATCTACATGCTGACGATCCTTTGGCATGCGCACAACGATCGTTTCTACGCGTTGCCGGGGATGGCGCGCACGATCTGGTGGGCGTATCTGCTCTCGGGACTCGTCGCCTGCATTGCCGCAATCGCGATGGTCGTCACGCGTATTCCGCCGGTGGAATACACGATCGCCAACGGTCGTGCGGTCGGAACGTTCGTGCTGCCGGGCGAACTCGCGGGCTACCTGCTCTTTTTGTTGCCGATCGGCTATGCGCTCGCGCGCACCGCGCGCAGCGCGGCGCTGCGAACGATCGCCTGGATCACCTGCGGCGTCGGGCTGGTAGCGATGGTGATGACGTTCTCGCGCACCGGCTGGGTGGGGTTAGCGGCGGGGATTGCATTCTTGATCGTGATGCGCGCGCAATCCGGCCGCGCACGATTCGTACAGGGTCTTGCGATCATCGTCGCGGCGGTTGCAATCGTCGTATTGCTGTTCAACGAACACCACAATCCGAGCGAGAACTTCACCCGGCTCTCGATTTGGCAAGCCGCGCTCGGGATCATCGATCGCTTTCCGCTCACCGGCGTCGGACCGTTCGGCTTTTCGAAGATCTATCCGTTCGTGCGGCTTCCCGATGGCGATGCGACCGCGTTTCACGCGCACAGCATGTACCTCACGTTTGTGGCCGAGCTCGGCATCGTTGGATTCCTGGCATTCTGCTGGGTGATTTGGTGTTTTGCGCGCGAATGGTACCGGCGCGTGCGCGCATTGCCGGCGCAGGCCTCGCTGCTCGCGACTGCGATTGCAGCGGGAGTTGTCGGCGCGCTCGTGCAAGGCTTGATCGATACCGTGAGCGTTGTGATTTTCGGTTTGCTGGTCCCGATGCTTGCGCTGGCGCTGGCGGCCGGGCAGTACGGCCCGGGTGATGCATGACGGCTCGCGCTGCGGGCGCGCTGGCCGCGCTCGTGTGCCTCAATGCCTGCAATCCAAGTGCGCAAACCGAGGAATCGCCAAACCCCAATCCCAGCCCCACCTCAAGTTCGCTCTCACTGAAAATCAGCGGCCGAGGAACGTCGCAGCAACCGGTGCGCATCGTCGAGCAACAACGCGATACCGGCCGCGTGCAATACGACCTTTTGGCACGTTCCTACGAGACGCTCAGCGAGCAGGCCGGTTCGCGCGCGCAGTTCGAGCACGTGCACGTAACCTTCCACGGTAAGGACGGTTCTACGCTCGTGGCGGACGCGCCGAAAGCGATTGTCGATCAGGTGACGAATACCATCGAGATGCTCGGGGGCGTGCGTGCGAGAAACAACCTCGGCACGACCTTGAACTGCGATTCGCTGACATACGATCATCTCACGGAGATGATCTACGGCACGGGACACGTGGCCTTTACCAGCGCCACGGGCTTTCGCGCGACGGGCAACCGCTTTGAATCGGATATTTCTTTGACGCACACACGGATGCAATGAACAAAAACGACAGCTGGATCAAGCTCCGCGGGCTGGTGAAGAACTACGGCGAACGCACCGTTGTCAACGGCGTGAGCGCCGAAGTGCACCAGAGCGAGGTCGTGGGTTTGCTCGGTCCTAACGGCGCGGGAAAGACGACGACATTTTATATGGTCGTCGGCTTGGTCAAACCTGACGGCGGCAGCGTCGTGCTCGATCGTAACGGCGAGGAGATCGAACTCTCTGGAAAACCGATGTACCAGCGCGCCCGCAACGGCATCGGCTACCTCGCACAAGAGAACTCGATTTTTCGCAAACTCTCGGTGGGCGATAACATCCGGTTGATTTGGGAGCAGAACGGGATGCCGCGCGCCGAGCAAAACCAGCGGCTTCCGGTCTTGCTGGAAGAATTCGGCTTGCGCAAACTCGCCAATGCACGCGGCGACAATCTTTCGGGCGGCGAACGGCGGCGCGTCGAAATCGCGCGCGCGATCGCGATGGAGCCGGCGTTCCTCTTGCTCGACGAGCCGTTCACCGGCATCGATCCGATTGCCGTGGCCGACATCCAAGCGATGATCCGCCAACTGCGCGATCGCGGCATCGGCATTTTGATCACCGATCACCAAGTGCGCGAGACGCTCGCCATCGTCGATCGCGCGTACATTATGAACAACGGCCGCATCGAAGTCTCGGGCACCGCGCATGAAGTGCTGGAGTCGCCGATCGCGCGCACGTTCTATTTGGGCGAGGGCTTTCGGCTCTAGTGTCGGTCGCACTCTCCTTGCGCCGCGTGCGGCGTTACACTCGGCTTTCGATTCTCGACCGCTACATGCTCACCGAGCTCAGCGGTCCGTTCATATTTGGGCTCTCGGCATTCACGCTGATCTTTGCGGCGACGCAGTTGCTTGCGATCGGCCGCATGGTCTCGAGCGAGCACGTGCCGCTCTGGGCGGCAATCGAGATTTTCTTCTGGGCATTGCCGGGCTACATGGGGCTGGTGATTCCGATGGCGCTCCTGCTCGGAACGCTGCTCGCGATTCAGCGGCTCTCGGGCGAGAGCGAGCTCACCGCGATGAAAGCCGGCGGCATCAGCTTCACGCGCATGACGATTCCGTTGCTTGCGGCAGGGCTGGTCATGTCGCTGATGACATTCGTGATTCAGGAATACATTGCACCCTTTGCGGCCGATCAAGTGGCGCAGATCGAAGACCAAGTGCTCAATAAGGTGAGTGCATTCAATCGCGATTTGACCGTGTCGGCGCCGCTGCCCGGCGGCGGCAAGCAGATCACGGTGGCGACGTCCTATGAAAAGCACACGCAGGCGCTGTTGCACGTGACGCTGATCCAGTATGACCGTAACGACGTGCCCGTCCAGATCATCTTTGCCGACCGTGCCGATTTCTCGGCAGATCAATGGCAGCTCGAAAATGCGAGCCTGTATCGCTTCAATCCCGACGGCACGCTGATCTCAGAACCGCGCGTCGCCCAGCAGCAGGTTCAACTCGGCGAGAAGCCAACGGACATCGTCAAACGCTTGAGCCAAAACGATCCTGAGAATTTGAGCCGTGCTGAGATCGCTGATATCGTGCGCTCGGGTCAACTCACGCAAAACGAGCTGCGCAAGTACGTTACGACCTACCAGGAGAAGCTCGCCGAACCGTTTGCGTGCTTCGTGTTCGTGCTGATCGCGATTCCGTACGGCATGCGCGCGGCGCGCAGCGGCGGCGGCACGAGCGTCGGATTCGGGCTCGCGGTCGCGATCGTGTTCGTGTACTACATCGTGCTCACGGTATTTTCGTTTGTCTCGCAGGCCTTCGTCACGCTGGCGCCGCTGTGGGCCTGGGTGCCCAACATCATCTTTACCGCAATCGGACTCGCGCGCTTGCGCCGCGCTGCGTTAGAATGAATTGGGTCGATTTCGTTCGCGGCAGCGGCAGCGTGCTGCTGATCATGGCCATCGCCGGTGGGATCGCCTATGTCGGCGACCGCGTCGGTCATCAGGTCGGCCGCCGCCGCCTCACGCTGTTCGGGATTCGTCCGCGCTACACGTCGACGATCGTCGCGATCGGCACCGGGATGCTGATCGCGCTCAGCGTCACGATCGTGGCGCTGTTGGTCTCGCGCGAGGTGCGCACTGCATTCTTCCGCATGAATCAGATCACGACGCGTATCTCGCAGCTCGAAGCGCAGCAGCGCGACTTGGAAGCGAAGGTCAATACCGGCGAGCTGGTCGTGCCGGTCAACGCGTTGATGGTGCCGTCATTTTTGAAGATCAAGCAGGGCACGCCGGTCGATGAGCGGCTCGCGGAGATCGAGCGCTTCTATCGTGCGTCGGTCAGCTATCTCAATCAGAATCAAGCTGACCGGGGCGGTCTCAAGCACTACACGGCGCCGGCGAACATCGACAAGACGCTTACCGATGACTACGGTGGTCCGCAAGTGACCGAGGCGAATCTCGCGAGCGATCTCATCATGTTTGTCACCGCCCCGCAGAATCTGTATCGCAACGATGCGATTCATTTCGAGCTGAATCTGATTAAGGACGAGTTACTGGTGCGTAAGGGCCAAGAAATCGGTTCGATTCAGATCCCCGGCAACGCGCATGCCGACCCGAGCCTTGCGATCGGCGAGGTGCAGCAGCTCGTCGCGGCAACGATCCGCTCGCAGCTCAAGCTGCCGCTGTTTCTTTCGGGCAACGTGCAAGTCGTCGCGCTCTATCCGTCGCTCGACGTTATGCGCACCGAGCTCGCAAGCGGGAAGGGCAACTACTTGATGACCGCCTTTGCGTCGGAAGACGTCTATCCGCACACCGGCGGCATTCCGCTGGTGGTAACGCTGACGCGCGCCAAGTGACGATTCTCGGCATTGACCCCGGCACGCGCAAGGTCGGGTTTGCGGTAGTCGATCAGCACGGCGAGGCGCGCGATTTAGGGATAGCGCCGATTGCCGATTTCGGCGTGCGGGTACGGTTGTTGTTGGAGCAATGGGCCATTGCCGCAATCGCGGTCGGGACCGGAACCAACGCGCGGGCGCTCGGGGGTCAGCTGGCCGGTTTAGGAGTGCCGGTGACCTACGTCGACGAACGCGAGACGACCCTGCGGGCTCGCTCGCTTTACTTTGCCGACCATCCACCCCGCGGGTGGCGCCGCTTGATTCCTCTGGGGATGCAACTGCCGCCGCGCCCGATCGACGACTACGCCGCCGTCCTTATCGCTCGACGCTACTTAGCCGACGAAGGCAACCATGGGGCCGGAGTCTAACTGAAACGTCCGCCCTTTTTGGACGATATTAAAAGTTGCCTGCGGTCCAGGGGTGGTTAGCCGCAGTTGACGGAGGGATCATGCGCCGGTGGCTCTGCGTACTGCAGATTGGAGTACTAGCCTCAGTACTCTGGCCCGGTGTTGTCTCAGCATCGCTCGCGAATACGTTTGCACCGCCGTCGATCGATCTCTCGGCGCAACTTTTCGCTCGGCTCTTTGGTGAATCGAGCGATCGTGATGCAACGTTTAATGCGGTAGCCGGCGATGCGCTGGCGGAAACGCCGCTGCGCGATCTCGCGTTCCGCGTCGATGACACCGCGCCAACGACCGTGACCGCGCCGGTGCTCGTTGCGGAGCTGCCGTCACCGAATCTCACGCTTTCCGATCCGTCGTTCGCGCCGCCGTCGCCGGCGCGCCTCAGCTCGATTGCCGATCTGAGTTCGCAGCTGCACGTCCCGGCGGTTGAATATTACGAAGGTGCGGCGCCGAATCCGACCGACGCGCCGGCAACGGAGCGCTTCGACCTCTCGCACTTGCAAGTCGAGTCGCTGCCGGCGGCTGCGTTCGCGCCGACGTCGCTTAACGCGAACGCGCCAAACGGCGCGCAAGGTGCGAGCCTACGGATGCCGTTGCATCTCGGCAAGCTGCGCTTCTCGCCGCACGCCGAAGCCGCGCAAACGCAGAACCTGCAAACGAACTTTACCAACGGCGCACTAGGTGCCGGCGCGACGCTCAACGTGCGCGCGGGCGCCCGCAACCTCGGCGTCGATCTTTCGAGCCAACTCGAACACGCCACGCTAAGCGCGCCGCAGTTCTCGACGACCGGTGCGCCCGCCGTCGGCCTTACCGGCGACAATCTGCCGGTGTTCGTGCCGGCCTACGCCGACGTCAGCGCGCACACGCTCTCGACCGGCGTCACCGTGCCGGTCACCCGTTCGCTGACCGCGAACTTGCAGTTCGACACGCAGCATTTGCTCGGCACCTACGGACAGCCGGGCATCTCGAATCTCGACGCCAACAACACCATCTACGGCGCGCAGCTGACCTATAATATTCCGCGCTGGTCGAGCGCCATCTCGTTCTCGGCCAGTCAGTATCACTTCCAAGACAACCTCGTGCCGTCGAACGCGTTGACGCAAACCAACGCCAACGTCAATTTCACCATTAAGTTCTAACGCGACCGCTCGGCTGCCGCGCGCAATCGTCGCCGTGGTCATTGCGTGCGTCGTGGTCGCGCTTGCGCTCGTGCAGTTCGCATCGGATGCGCTGTACGCGCGTGCGGCACCGCAGGCGCTCGTCGCGCATATCCCGCTGGCGTTCGGACTGGGCGTGTACAATGCCATCGATGCGATTGCCCCGGCCGCCTACGTCAACGATGCGCTGGCGCAGACCGCGCTGACGCAAGGCGACGCCGCCGCGGCGCAGAGCTATGCGCTGCGCATGCCGGCCGGCCCGCGTCGCGACGCGTTGCTGGCGCAGGTCGCGCACGCGCAAGGCAATGACGTGCTCGCCCGCGAGTACGCGTTTGCGGCTGATGACGTAGATGCGGTGCAGCACGACGTCGCGCTGGTCGCGCGCTACAATCTGGCGACGGCGTCGCAGTTGGAGGCGCGCTTTCGCGAGCGGCTGATTGCGGACGGCACGCATCCCGACGCGGTGGCGGAATCGTACGCGATTAGCGCCAACTACGAGGCATTGCGCCAGAACTACCCGGCCGGGCTCGCGCTCGATGAGCAAGCCCTCGCGCTTGCGCCGCTCAACATGGGCTATCTGCTCTCAGCGGCAAACAACGCCTCTCTTTTCGGCGATTTTGCCGATGCACGCCGGCTCTTCGAACGCGGCGTGGCGATCGATCCCGCCGGCGGCGATTCGTACGCGGGGCTGGGCTTGATCGCGCTGCACGAGGGCCATCGTGACCGCGCGCAGGCCTACCTGCAGCAAGCGCGCAGCGTCGATCCGCATGCGCAGATGATTCCCGCGCTCGAGGCTGCGTTACGGTGAGAGTCGCGGTCGACGCGCAACTCGCCGTCGGCACCGCGACCGGAATCGGCGAATACGTTCGCGGCTTGATCGACGCGCTCGCGACGCAAGACGTCGACGTTATTGAGCTCTCCGAGCCGAAGCTCGACCCGTGGCGCTTCGATCGCCGCGTCTTCTGGGATCAAGTGCTTTTTCCGCAGCGCGTGCGCCAAACCGCTCCGGATGTCGTGCATTGCGCGTCGGGCACCGTGCCGCTCGGACTGGCGATTCCCTATGTGGTAACGGTGCATGATGTTGCATGGCTGCGCGTGCAATCGCATGCCCGGCCGTACGCGCGCTACTATTTCGGGCGCTTTTCGATCGATCGCTATCGGCGCGCGGCGGCGATCGCCGTCGACTCCGCCTTCTCGCGCGAAGAACTACTCTCGGTCATGCCCGAGCTGGATCCGGCAATCGTGCACGTGGTGTATCCGGGCGTCGCGGCCGACTATTGCGCGATCGGGCGGAAGGGCGGCGACGGCAAAACGATCCTCGCGATCGGGACCGTCGAGCGGCGTAAGAATCTCGAAGCGCTGATCGAGACGCTGCCGTTTCTCGAACGCGCGCGTTTGATTTCCGTCGGTCCATACACGCCCTACCAGGAGGAGTGCGAGGGCCTCGCGCGCGCGCTCGGTGTGGAGAATCGCGTGGAGTTTCGCGGCTACGTGCCGCGCAGCGAGGTGCTGGATCTCTGCTCGACCGCGGCAGTGGTTGCGGTGCCGTCGCTGTATGAGGGCTTTGGCTATGCTGCGGCGCAGGCGATGTGCGCCGGCGTGCCGGCCGTGGTGTCGGATCAAGCCTCGTTGCCGGAGATCGTCGGCGACGGTGCACGCATCGTGCCGGCGACCGACGTGCAACAGTGGATCAAAGCGCTCAATGCTGCGCTGCGGGGCGAAGACGACAAACGCGCGCAAGCCGGCCGCACGGCCGCGATCGAGCGTTTCTCATGGGACAACAGCGCCCGCGATATGGTCGCGGCGTATCAAATGGCGTTAGCGAAGGGTTAGGCGGCGCTGCTCGATTCGAGGAAGAGCCGAACGAGCTGCGAGCGGTTTTCGATATTCAGAATCTTGTTCATGTGCTTGATGTGCACGCGAACCGTGCCCTCGGCCATGCCAAGCGCTTCACCAATCTCCCGCGCAGTCTTGTTGCTCGTCGCGAGTAACTCGGCAACTTCGCGCATGCGACCGCGAACGCGCGCGATCGGAGCTGTCATTTGCTCGTACTGGCGCGCGGCAAGCGAACGTGGATAAGCAGCCACCAGACGTTCGACTCGCTCGCGCCACCGGATGCCGCCGCCGAGCTCCACTGCGCGTAGAGCGCAGCTCGTCGCACGATGGCTGTATTTCAGTTCCTTGAACGTCTTATACGCGCTCTGTGCGTAACGTAGCGCCTCCTCACCGTCGGTGAGATGAGAGAGTGCAAAGGTTCTGAAGGCCTCGAGCCGCCGGCCATGGCCCATGGCTGCCATCTTGGAAACGCTGACAGAAGCTGCTCGCGCGAATAATGCCGAAGCGCGTTCGCGGTCGCACCCGAGCACGTCCATCGCACCAAAAACACCCGGTGCCTCTTCTCGTCGCGCCATCGTCCAGTCGATCTCAGAAAAACACTCGAAGGCATTGGCGATCGAGGAGGCTGCGGAAACACGTTCACTGATTGCGCCACTGATGCGCGCTCGATCCGCGAAGACCAGCCCGCGTCGCATCGAATCCGGCGCGAGCCCAAAGGCGCCGTCCAAGAGATGCATTGCGGGGATCCATTCGCCGCGCAAAGCCTTTTGCCAAGCGATTGCGCGGTGCGTGTAAAAACGCGCCTCAGTCCGTTCTACGGGCCACGAAATGTCTCCGAGCAGTTTTTCAGCATAAAGCCCGAGTTCACCAAGCTCGACCTCGCGAACGAGAGGAGCGAGGGACTCGGCAATGCGGGCGAAGAGGCCACGATCAACATTCTCTTTGGTAGCTAGGGACAGAGCATGAAGCAGTTGCGTCGACTGTTTCTCGAAGTGCTCATTGAGGCCGTCAATCCAGGCGCGAAGCTGGGCGTATCTTACGCGCTGCTCAGGTATTTGCGGAAGCGCTTTGGCTAGTTCTTCTCGCACCTTGCCGGCCTCGCCCTGAGTGAATGCGATGAGCGCGCGTGCGTAAGCGATCTCAGCTAGTGCCCACCTCGAATCTGATGCGAGCCATTCCTTAAGCGGAAGATTTTGCGTCGAGAGCGCAACATTCTCGTGCGCACGACCCACGGCCGCTAGCTTCGCACCACCATGTTCTGCGAGCCATGCACCGAGCTGTTGTTTTGCTTGTTGGTCTCCGCGACGCAAGGCGACCCAGAGCAAAATTTGAGCAGCCTCGGCGTTATCGCGATAGGGCGAGAGCAAAAACTCCACCTCGGCAAAGTTGCCGAGGTGGAAGAGATCCCACGCCCGTGCGACCTCGACCCTCGAACCCATAGTGCGGAATTTATCTGTCGGTGAGGGTCGCCCTTCGCTCTTGACCAATTCTAGGCCGAAAGACCCTCTAGTCTGCCGGCCCCCCGCCCGAGTCCATTCTGTGAATGAGATGACCCGGCGAGGAGATCGGCGTCTGGACTGCGGCGTGGCCAGGTGCCCCACCGATTGAGGCCGGCGCGAGAAAATAAACGAGAAAGGCGAGGAAAATCGAAAACATTAGGGGCTCCTTCCAGATAAGGGAGAAGCGGGTATACCCGCCACCGGGTAGTCTTTCAACACTTTTTGACGATTACTCCACATCCTACCTGAAAAGGGACTTTTGGGCTACTTAAATCCGCGGATGGTGGGGACCGCTTTCGGCGGGCTACCCTGGCAGCATGGATAAGGAACTCACGCTCCACGAACTGAGCCGCCTGGAGGCCGAACGGAAGCTCCAGGAGCTCCCCGCGGCAGTCCTCGAGACCGCCTGGGTCCGCGAGGCCCAGATCGAGGCCGTGATCGACGCGGTTGTTGTGGTAACCCTTGGCGGGGACGCCCAGGCGATCGCCTGCGCGCGGCATGCCGGGGAATGGTGCGCTCGCATAGCTACCACGCTGCCCGGCGGGCTGGATCCCGCGCTTGCGCGTCGGGTCGGCGTCTTGAGCGATATCGATTGCGCCGTTTTAGAGCGCATCGTCGAGCTGCGCCACATTGCGCGCCATGCGTGCGACGAGCAGATGAAGCAAATTGTGAGCGTCGCTCGCGAGTTCGACCAACGGATTTCGCCCGATGAATTTGGACGTAGCATTTCGCCGAACGTGGTTTTGCGCGCGATGCTTGCAAACGCAAGCGAGGCGACGCGCCCGATCGTTGCGGCTTTGGCAAGCACGCTGCATAGGCCAAGCCATGCGCGAGTCGCTTGATCGGCAACGTTCGCCGCTAATTGCTACGTCGCGTGCACATCTGTACGCGATTATGAAGAATGTGTCTGCCTATGCGCGGTCCGCGCGTCAACTCGGCTTACTCGACAAAGCCGGACTCGAGGAATCACTCGATCGGCTGAACGAGTATCTGCGCTCATCCGACGTGTTCGATATGCTCAAAGACTTTCAGGCTGAAGCCCTCTACGACGCGAGCGTCGCGCTCAGTGCCGCCTACAAAGTAGCAACGACCGATGGCGCCGACGCGAAGGAAGCGTTCGCGCGCGCGTGCGAAGCGCTGCGAAAATTCTGGGCAAGCATGGGAGACGTCCCGAGTACGTAACAACCGGGCACTGTCCCGTGCATGCGCGCGCACGAAGCCGGATTCACGTTGCTCGAAACAGTCGTGACGGTTGGCATCGCCGTGATTCTGCTCACGGCCGGCGGCTACTGGATGCTCTCGATGCGACCGGGCGCACTGCGCGGGGCGCTCGATGATTTCGATGCGAATCTCGCTGCGGCCAAAGCGCTTGCAGCAAGCAGCGGTAACGGGGCCACCTTGGTCTTTGCGCCACATCCCAGTAATGGATCGGGCTTTACACTAACTGTCTTCTCCGGTCGGCCGAACGCCGCAAACGCAGTAACCGCGACGAACACGATGATCGCGAGCAGCCCGACGGGCGTAAGCGAAGCGCACTTCGGCAATCCGCCCTTTGCGATCTTTTTGAACAGCGCCGGCTACCCAACCGGCAGCGCAAACTATCCGACGCTCGACGCGCAAGAAAATCCAACGTTCAACGTGATCGCACAACAACCGCCGTGCCCGAGCGGCGGGATTGAACTCACATTTACGAACCCCCAGGGCGTAACGGCGACGCGCACGTTGCCGTGCAACGAACCCGTTCCAATCGCGGCAGGCACCGATCCGACGCCGACACCAAATGCTCCGCACATCTCACCGACGTATTTGCTGGCGCACGATACGACGGATAGCGGGCCGCTGAAATTCAAAGCCGCAGAATACGGCTACTATCACTGGTATGCTTCGACGCACAATGGCGCGTCGTGTCAAACGCAATCCTCGGATACAGGCGCCGCGCCAGCGGTGTTTGCCAGTCCGTGGCCATACGCGCAACCGAGTCCTGCGGGCCAAAGCGGCGCTGCACCGGCGCCGCCGGCGCTTGCACCGTACACCTGGCCTGTTGGCGACCCAAACGATCCACCGGCGTGGTTTCAGCTCTCACCGGTCTTACATAACGGCGGCATGTGCACCGTGACCGTCGAGGACGACTACAACCAATCGGGGACAGTGACCGTGCAAGTGATGGGCGATCTTACGCCGTCAACGACGTCGCTGACGGTCACGGTGGGTCAAGCTGCGCAGACGATTCAACTCTCGAAGACGTTTGATAGTCAACAATTGCTGCTCTCCGCGGGAGGCCCGTGCCTGGGCATCGTTACCGTAACGACTGCATCTGGCTCGTTTCCGAGTTCACCCTCGACGACGCCGGCGACCGGAACCGTGGCGGTTACGCCGATCGTGCAAGGCACCTGTAATCTCATCGTGCAGGATCAGTATGGCGAACAAGTGACAATCGGCGTGACCGTGCAGCAGTCGATCGCCTCGTGGCCACAGCAACTAGTGCTCGGCGTCAATGGAGGGTCGGTCGGTAATACTAGCGGGACCGTGCTGAGCGATGCGTTCATTCCGGCGATCGCATTCGGGCCAGTGATCAACGCGCTGCTCGGAGGCGCCGCCGCGCAGGCGGCAGGCGAAACGCCATGTTACGCGCTTGGCGTTACGACAGCGTACACGCTTGGCGACAACACGGGGCAATACGTCGATAATTCACTGCCAATGTCGGTCAGTGGCGCTCTGGGGATTTACGTCGATTCGAACGGCTGTGAGGTCGACGCGAACGACAATCCCATTGCCGCTACGAGCGCCGGCATGATCGCCTACAACCCAAACAATCAGAAAGAGACCTACGCCTATAAACAGACCGGATGTCCGATTGGTCTTAACGGTTGGGATCCCGTAAACGCGAGCGGCATAGAGGCGCTACTCGAAGCAGAAGGGCAGAGCGAGGGACAGTGCTTAGTTACGTTGGGCGATGGCGCTACGACAGCTGCTGAGCCAGATGCCGGATTAGTCGCCGTGAGCGTGACGAATTGCACGGGAAGCGGGTACGAGACGATCGACGGTACATGCTATTTTCTTTTCGGCGCCACCGGCTATTGTGAGCTCGAATCTACAGGGAACGTCGTCACGGCATACTTGTGTTCGCCGCCGATAAATGCTGCGTGCGAAACGTCGAGCTTAGGCTGCTACCCGTATCAGATATTGCAGTTCTATTACGTTCCTCAGAGCGAAATGTCGACTGCGTTTCTGGCGAATGGCACATGCCCAACCGTCTACGCCAACGAATCAGAGTGGACGCAGTACGGCATTAACTATGGGAACACCGTCAGCGACACGCCGATCGGCGGGGACGGCTACAATAGCGGCGCCGGTGGGCCAGAGCCCAACGTGTCTATCCTCAATGCACTCGGTCTTAGCGTAGCGGATGAAACGGAAGCGGCGGCTGCCAGCACGATACCGGTATATACCTCGTCGGGCGGAACCCCCGCTCCGTGCCCGTCGCCAACACGGCCACCACCGACGCCCCCGCCACAATTACCTTAGGATGCGGGCCGCGAAATTATGGCCAGTTTGAATGGTTCGGATCGGTGTAGGAGCGCGGGTCGATCGGGAACTCGGCAACGCCGAAGGCACTCGACGTCATGTTTCCGTTTAAGCCGTAATAGTTATACTCTCCACCGAACCAAAGTGTGCGCGGATCCGTCGCATAAGACCCAGCGAGCGGATTAACGATGTTCCAACACGACGTTCCACCGGAAATTCCGACGTCGCCCGTTGTAAGTTCCTGTGTAGAGCCGCCGTCATTCGCGGTTGAGTACCCAAGCATGGCGCGCACGTTCTCAGTCAGCCATTCGTCGACGCTTGAGCCGGCGAGATTATTTTGCGCGCGTTCATATTGCCACGCGATGTAGCACGGCATTTCGGTTTGTGCGTTGAGCGTGGCCAATCGATAGTCGCCATTCGTTTCCCACGTCGGCGGCGTATAGCCTGACGGTACCGTCGGCAACGTCGGCGCAACGAGCGATTGATTTCCGCCGGTGAGCGTGACGTTATCATGCACCGTCGCGACGACGGTAAATGGTGCCGGTGTCGGCGTGCCGCAATTTGTCGTACACGCCGGCGGCGCATAGCCGGCCGGCGGTGTCGAAACGGTGTCGGTGCCGATGATCAGCAGGTAGTGGCCGTTAGGAACGCCGCCGAGCGTGAAGCTTCCATTGCCGGCGGTGGTCACTTGCAGCGACGGCAGCGGTGTCGGGCAGCCGTCGTTCTCCGGTGTGATCGACGTTGCTGGTACCGGCGTCGCCGCGCATGGTGCCCACGGCATCAGTTTCACCGCGACGCCCGCAAGTGGTGCGCCGCTGCCGTCGGCGACGACGATGCCGCTCGCATTCGTGGTGGTTTGTCCCTGCGATGGGATCAGTGTCGGCGTCGACATCGGGCTGGTCGTAGCTGGCGCGCTGCTACCGCCTCCGCCGCCGCAGGCGGCAAGTGCTGCCGCGATGCCAAGCGCGCTTGCGATCAAACGCAAGTTCATATCGCCCACACCCCCCGTTAGTACCCACCTCTAGTATACAGGAGACCCCGGGCCGCCGGGCGCGACGGAGCCGTCGTCGGGCGCGAAAACCAAATTGAGCGGATAGCTCGAGCCGGCTTCGGGCATCGTCACGATCGTCACGCGCACGAAGCCTTTCGCCGGAATCACATACTGGCGCACCTTGTAGCGCGTGAACGCCGCAGTTTGATGCGATTGCACCAGCACGTTGTCGATCAGGTACGTGCCGGTCGCGTGACCGCCGCGCGGCGTTTCGTAGATCGCGATGTTCTGCGGCGTCGAGAGTGGATTTTGCACGTTCACCACAAACGATTCGAGCACGCCGTAGTCGCCCGAGAGTGCTTCGCCCGCCAGGCTATTCGGCAATGGCAGTTGCCCGATCGGCAGCTCGAGATACGCGTCGTTGACGTTCCACTGCGTGGCGAAATGAAATTCCGGCACGGTGTAAATCCCGCGCGCGTGCTTCACCGTGCTGGTGAGCAGTTGCCCGGTCGTTAATGCCGTCTCAGGATCGTCGCTGGCATTTTGCGCAACCAGCGTCAAGTGTACGGTGCTGCCTTCCAGCACGCGCAATTGCAACAAATTGGTGACGATCGCGCCGGCCGGCATCTCTTGCTGCGCGATGACCTGCGTCGAGTTGCCGGGAATCTGCAACAGCCGGCCCTGATTCTGCACCACGTCGACCAAGAAATCTTTGGTCGCGTCGTGGCCGGCTTCCATTTCATACTTGCTCGCGCCGCGGCCGCTGATGTACTGCAGGGTCGCGGGCTCGCTCGATTCATTCTGCGCGACCAGCACGATGCGCCGGTCCGGTTGCCCCGGCGGATTGTAGTGGAAGTACAAAAAGCGCGAGGGCACTTCGCGTTTGAGGTCGGCGCTGAAGAGCGTGCCGTTCTCGGTCAGCTTTTCGGGATAGTCGCTAACCATCAGAATGTCGGGCGAGATGCGCGGCACCGCGATGTTGTTGAGGGTGACGTGCACCGAGCCGTTGACGTCGAAGTATTGCTCGCCTTGAATCAGCACCGGCACGTCGAAGCTCGCGCTCATATCTTGCGCGAGGTCGCCGTTCAGCGGTACCCCGTCGGCGGTGACAATGGTTTGCGCGCCGGGCCGCACTTGCGTCGAGCGCAGGATCGTGCGCGCGACGAGTTCGCGCAGATAGTCGGGTCCGGCGGGGTCGCCGGTCACCGGCAGCGTGATCGGCCCGGGCAGCGAGCCGGCCGGGAACGCAACGCGCACGCCGACGGTGGTGCTCACGCCGCGCGAATCGGTGATCGTGATCGCCGTCGAGCCGGGCGTCGTGCCGGTAATCGTGATCGAGCGCGTGTCTTGATCGATCGCCATCGTGAAGTACGCGGTCGACGCGGCGACGGCGGTGAGCGCGCCGAGTGAGCCTTGCACCGTGATGGTTTGCGTGCTGCCGACCGGCACGAAGGCCGCTGCCGGCGACGCGGTAATCGGCGGCAAGGTCGGTGTCGGCGTGGGTGAGGGTGGTTGTGTCGGGCCCGACGGTGTCGTCGATGCGGCTGGCGATGGCGATACCGAGGCGCTCGGCGAGGTCAGCGGTTGCGCGAACGGCGTGGCGGTGATCGCGGGTTCAGGCGTCGATTGTGCGCGGACCGAAGCAGCACCGCCCAGGGCGGCGCCGCAGCCGAGCAGCACAACGAGTAGAAGTTTCTCCGGCCCCAACGTCAGGCGATTTTCGCCGCTTCCGCCCGAGATACCGCCGACGCCAGAAGTGTTTTGTACCCGACGCTCGGGAAGAGCACGGTGACGAGGTCTTTCTCGGCGCGCTCGACCGTGCCGGTGCCGAACTTCGGATGCGTCACCACGTCGGCGATCTTAAAGCCGCCGGTCGATGCGCCAACGGCCGGGAGATTGGTCGCTCGCGTGATTGCGCTATGCAGACAGTTATCGCATTTGCCGCAATTGGTGGTCTCGAAATCTTCGCCGAAGTAATTGAGGATGAAGCGGCGCCGGCACGAGACGCACTCCGCATATTGCAACATCATCGAGAGCTTCGACTGATCGTAGGATTTCTTCGTCTCGTAGTTCGCCAGGCTCAGCACCAGCTCGCGGTTCTTGCGCACCGCTTCGGTCAGGCCATAGGCGGATTTGCCGGTACCTTCGATGTAGCCGGATTTTTTGAGCAGCGCGAGGATCACCTTAAGCTTGGTTAACGGCAGCTGCAGAATCTTGCGCAGATCGGTCATCGAAACGCCGTTGGTCTGTTCGCCGAAGACTTCGATCGTGCCAAAGACGCGCTGCACTTCTTCGATATCCGGATACTTGCCGGTCAGGAAGTAGTTCTGCACGCGCGTGTCGCTCATGCGATAGATCAGGATGCAGCGAGACAGCTCGCCGTCGCGGCCGGCGCGCCCCGCTTCTTGGGTGTAGGCTTCGAGCGAACCCGGCAGATCGTAGTGCACGACGAAGCGGATGTTCGGCTTATCGATGCCCAGACCAAAGGCGTTGGTCGCGACCACGGCGCGAATCGTCTCTTGCATGAAGCACTCATGCACGAGCGTGCGATCTTCTTTGTGCAGTTTGGAGTGGTAAACGGACGCCGGAATGTGCAGCGTTTCGACGAGGAATTTTTGCACTTCGAGCGCGTTCTTGATCGTCGCGGTGTAGATGATGCCGGTGCCGTCAAGGGCGCGCGGCCCGGTGAATAGCGACGAGAGAATCTTGAGTTTATCGGCCTCTTTGTCGGCCTTGCGCGCTTCGTACTGCAGGTTCGGACGATCGAAGCCTTTGACGATCGGCTTGACGTGCTCGATTCCGAGCTGATGCAAGATATCTTCGCGCACCGCCGGCGTCGCGGTGGCGGTCAGCGCCAGCACGGTCGGCCGGCGCAGGCGGTCGATCACCGCGCCAAGCGCGAGATAGGCGGGCCGGAAATCGTGGCCCCACTGCGAGATACAGTGGGCTTCGTCGACCACAAACAGCGGGATCGTGATTGACTGTAGGAGCTCGAGAAAACTGCGATCTTCGAGTTTTTCCGGCGTGGTGTAGGCGATCTTGATCGTGCCGCTCGCGATGCGCTCGCGCACGCGGATCTCTTGATCTTCCGAGAGCGTCGAGTTGAGCGCGACGACGTCTTCGATGCCCCGTTCGCGCAGCATATCAAGCTGATCTTTCATAAGAGCGATCAGCGGTGAGACGACGACGGTAGTGCCTTCAAGGAGCAGTGCCGGTAATTGATAGGTGAGACTTTTGCCCGCGCCGGTTGCCAATATGGCAAGCGTATCCTGCCCGGTCATTACGCGGGACACGACTTCTTCTTGGCCCGGATAAAAACGCTCGAATCCGAACTTCTCTAGAAGGGCGGAACGGAAATCCACGACGAGTTCGAAGGCCTCCCCTGTGTAGAGCATAACATACCCGCCGGCAGGCCGAACCAAACGGCCAGCCCGAATCCTAAAGCGGTGTCCCTCTACCGTACCTGGCGCCCCAAGTCGTTTGCCGATCTCGTCGGGCAAGACGCCGTCGTTCGCACGCTGACTCACGCCATCGAGGGCGGCAAGCTTGCGCACGCGTACCTTTTTTCGGGTCCGCGCGGTTCCGGCAAGACGTCGGCGGCCAAAATTTTGGCTCGCTGCATCAACTGCGTACAAGGTCCCACGGCTCATCCCGACAACACCTGCGAAAATTGCATCGCGATGCTCAACGGCACCGCGTTGGACGTATTGGAAATAGACGCCGCGAGTAATCGCGGTATCGATGAGATTCGTTCACTGCGCGAAGCAGTAAAATTCGCACCATCGGTGATGCGGATGAAAGTGTATATCATTGACGAAGCGCACATGCTTACTAAAGAGGGTGCCAACGCGTTCTTAAAGACGCTTGAGGAACCGCCCGCTCACGCGGTATTTATTCTTGCGACAACGGAACCTGAGAAACTCCCGGTAACGATTCTCTCGCGGTGTCAGCGTTATGCGTTCCGCCGGATTTCGATTCCGGTGATGATCGAACGTATGCGCGAAATCGCGACCTATGAAGGCATCACGATTGATGAAGCGGCGTTGGCGGCGATGGCATACCGCGCGGATGGCGGCCTGCGCGATGCTCTAACGATGCTCGAACAGGCCGCGGCATTTGCCGACGGGCCAATCACGACCACAGTCATTGAGTTGGCCTTTGGCGCTACCGGCCGCAATTATGCCAACACGCTAGTGGACGCGGTGGTTGCACGGGACGCCGCCGCCGTGCTCCGGACGATCGAGGAAGCAAGCGACGCCGGCGCCGACATGGTGGTGCTGACCCGCTCGCTGATCGCCAACTTTCGCAACCTGCTGGTGGCGCTCATCGACCCCGACTTGCTCGCGCGAGACCTCGCGCCCGAGGATGCCGAGATCGCCACCGAGCGTGCCATCGACGTGCCGCAGGCGACGATCGTGCGCGCGCTGCGCGTGCTGGCCGACGCCGCCAGCCTCGCCCGCACCGGCGCCAACCCGCGCCTGGAGCTCGAAACGGCATTGCTCCGGTTCTTATTGGAAGAGGGCGAAGGTGGCGCGGCTCCCTCCGGTCGCCGCACTTCGGTTGAAAAAGCGCAAATTGTCATCCCGAGCGTAGCTCCGAAGGAGCGTAGTCGAGGGACCGAGGTTGTCACCCCGAGCGTAGCTCCGAAGGAGCGTAGTCGAGGGGCCACCCCCGACTCGGGCCCCATCACCGTGCAAAAGCTCCGCGCCGCGTGGACCAGCATTCGCGGCAAAGTCGAGGCGGAGCGTCCTCCGCTGCGCGCGCCGCTCTCCGGCGCAATGGTCGATTCGATCGACGGCAACGCGGTCGTCCTCAAGCTTCGCGCCAAGTTCGACGCCGACATCCTCAAAGAGCACACCAAGCTGCTCGAATCCGCGATCGCCGATGTCTTGGGCGCGCCGCTGAAGGTTCGCCTCGAATCCGGAGCATCAGCACCGGCGCAAACGGCAGAGCCGACGCCCGTGAATGAAGAAGAAAGCGCCGACGAACTCTTCGGCTACGCCAACGAACGGATCAAGTAGAACGTGATGAATCAAGCCCAGTTGATGCAGCAAATGAAAAAGATGCAAGCCGAGATGGTGAAAGCGCAGGAAGAACTTGCCAACACCACCGTCACCGGCATCGCTGCAAACGGCATCGTAACGGTCGAAATGACCTGCGATCAGCGCATGAAAGCAGTGAAGATCGCCCCCGAAGCGGTGGATCCCGACGACATCGAAACGCTCGAAGATCTCGTGACGGTCGCGGTCAACGATGCGCTGACGAAGGCCAACGAAAAGGCCCAATCTCGCATGAGCGGTCTCACCGGCGGCATGCGCATCCCCGGCCTCATGTAGATGCCAACAAAAAGCGGCTCCATCACGGGGCCGGTGCAAGCCCTCATCAACGAGTTTTCGAAACTCCCGACCGTCGGCCAAAAAACGGCTGCGCGGTTGGTGTTTCATTTACTGAATCGCCCCCGCAACGAGGCACAATCGCTCGCCGAAGCAATCCTCGCAGTGAAAGACAAAGTGCGCTTCTGTTCGGTGTGCTTTTCGCTGACCGAAGACGACCCATGTGATATATGCACTGATGAAGAACGCGATCGCTCGATCATCTGCGTCGTGGCGGAAGCAAAAGACATCTACGCGCTCGAACGCACCGGCGCATTCAAGGGCCGCTACCACGTGCTCGGAGGACTGATCTCCCCGATGGATGGTATTGGTACTGCGCAGCTTCGCGTCAAAGAGTTAGTCGAGCGAATCGGCCTCGAAAATCCGAACGAAATTATTCTCGCGACAAACCCAAATGCCGAAGGTGAGGCAACAGCGCTCTATCTGTCTCGCCTGTTGAAGCCCCTCGCACCAACAGTGAGCCGTTTGGCGTACGGCCTTCCAATCGGGGCCGACCTGGACTATGCAGACGAAGTCACGCTCGCTAAGGCACTGCAGGCGCGGACAACGCTAATTTGAACAGCGGTAGCGCCGTCGTGTCACGAGTTCGGATCGAAAAGATTTGGACCAAGGCCGAAAACTAAAATGGGGCATCCCCCGCCTCCCCCGCCTTGAAGCAAGGGTATTAGCTTTTCCATGTGAGTCGTGTTGCTGCTGTACTTGGCGTGTGCGCCGCGCGGCAACACCTCTTTGAAAAAATCGCGCAGTTCGGCGCAGCGCGTTATAATTATGCCAACGTCCACGACTCGTAGGTCGAATAGAAGCCTGAAGTTGTTGAGATCTCGATCATAGAACGGATCCTTATTATTCCACTGAACTTCTAAGCCCACCCGCTGTTTGTAGCAGTCAATGTAGTGCGTTGGCGCACTATACTGCTGGACGGCAAACGTCTCGCCACGCGCGTTCTTTGCGCGGCTGACGCGGCGCTCGGCGACGACATCGATTCTCGTGTGAAAGATGGTTTCAAACCAACCACGGGAGTAAAATGCGCTGTCAAGCGCCTTCGAAATCTTGGATTTATTGCCGCCGCCTTCGGCCTCTTCCTCAGAGTCCTCATCGTCCTCGTCTTTGCTCTTTACGACATACGACTTTCGAAGTCGAAAATCGCGCAGTACCGTCAGCACATCGTCCCATTCGGTTGGATGGGTAGAGCTCATAAGGGCCGCCGCGTTCCTCCAGGAGTGGACCTCATATAGGTCCGCTATGTCGGATGGAACGTGTGCCAGGTCAACGGTCTCGTCGAAGCCCGGCGCGATATCAAATGGCGAGCCGTCGGCATGCGAGGGCAGAGTCGAAAACAACTTTGGGGACTCGGTCGGAAGTCGAGGAACGCGTCTGCGCGCAGTCACCCCTCGATGTTCATGCGACCAATGCTATCACCTGCGCTCCGAGCGGGCGCCTTCCCACCGATGATCCATAAGTACCACGGGATGGAGGATGTTTACGTGAGGGCGCCCTGCACCGTCGGAGTGGCTAGGCTAATTGTGCCGCCGCGAACGATGAAGCGAGGGTCCCTGCGAAGGTCACGCATCGCGGTCGAACGGGGCGTCTTGCGTCTTGCTGATGGCGTGGTCAGTTGAGGCTCTTCCTCGCATAAGGCTTGCCAGAGCTCACGGGAGGACATCGAGCGCGTTCGGCGCTTCATCATCAGACTGTATACCGCATTGCTGAACCGCGTCATAGCTACACTAGCCGGAGCGGCGGAGGCTCGACCTCGTCGCCCCATTGGTGCCACCCATTTCGATAGTGCCGGGCAAACAGCTCAAGCCTAGGGCCCGGCGAACATCTCTCGATTAGGTTCCACATTTCGTCAGGCTTTTGGCTGTGACGTCTTTTTCGCGTGCCCACGAGATTGACTTGCGTTCGTCCCGGCTTGAGCGTTCGATTGTCCTTTCCCCGAATGCCGAACAGCACGAGCTCCGTAACGTTTCTAAAGTAGAAGCCGACGCCGCGGCCGTCTGGGCCGCCGTCCTTGCGTATTTTGAACCACACAAGATTCGACTTATAGGTGAAGCCCCAGCGTCGCATCGTTTCGAGGCCCTCAGCCAGTAGGGCATTTGGGCACCATAAGTATAGATGACTCCTCTCTGCTGCTATAGTGGCGACCGGTAACTCGAAAATCTCGTCTGTTGTCATGGTCGCATAGCGCGACAGCCGCCTATGTTCCGGCGCCATTTTGCCGGTTCGATTTTGAAACCGCCACGGCGGGTCAGCATATATGGTCCGATACCGCGTGTTTCCGGCGAAGTAGAGAAGAGAATCAGCTGGCGACTGAGTGGATCGCTCGGGATTCTCCGGCGTACCTGGCGAAGTCTTAGCCGCGCGAACAGAAGACATTCCCAAAGGCTCCTTGTGGCAAAAGCAAACAGCGCGAGGCGGCGTGCCGACTCACTGGGCGACGCTTGAATGGCGTTCGTCACGCGCTTGGCCCGCGATACGATCGGTCGTACTGCAAGCATTAACGCGTAGATCCTACTAGGTTTCGAGCAAACCCTTCTTCAGACAACAGTTTCGAAGGAAGCCTGCTCTTGGCCACATTGTCGCTTAGCAACGCGCCACCAGGGTGGCATTTAGGAATCGATCGTCTACGGGCAACTGGCAGATTCTTTGGAGGGTACGTCCTCCTCCGGGCTATCCCAGCTTCGCATCGCGCTGTTCTTCGTCTAGTGCTCTACGATGTCGTCTGCGTCGGCGTGGTGTTCGTCCATTTGGTCTTCGTTCTCGACGGACTCAGTGTCGCCGTAGACGACTTGGTCGCTGATCTTCTGGCCGATCGTGTGCGTCTCGGTCTGGCGGCCCATTGACTCCGCCTCGCGTGGTGTGAGCGGTTTTTCGCGTTCGTTACTCATGTTGTTATGATACCCCAGCAGTGCTCTTAGCGCGCCAGTCCGGTTTGCGTTCCTGGCTCGCCTCGCCAAGCGCGCGCTGCACGCCGGCGGCATCGAAGTCCGTGCCGTAGACCGGCGTTCCGGGTTGCTGACGCCACGAATCGGCGATGCTGCCATCGTCGACCGGAGCGAAGCCGAGCTGATCGACGAGGTCCATCACGACTTCCTTCGCTTTTGGATCGTCGCCGGCAACGGGCAGCGCAATGCGGCCCGGTGTGCCGCTCGGTTTTCCGGCAGTGAGCAGATGCCCGGCGTAGATATTATTGAAGGCCTTGATTACGGGGTGGCCGAGTTGTTGTTGCACCCAGCCGCTCTCGGTGAGGCCGTCCTCGATGCCGGCAATGCGTCCGTCGCGTTGTTGCGGATAGTAGTTCCCGGTGTCAACCACGACGACGTTCGGCCCGAGCGTACCGAACAGGCCTTTCGGCAACGTCGGAATGTTCTTCTCGGGAATCGTCACGATGACGAGATCTTTGTTCTGTACCGCGTCCTCGACGGTGACCGGCGTCGCGCCGGTTTCGTGCGCGAGTGCCCACAGCGATTCGGGCCCGCGCGAGTTCGCCAGCGACACGGCGTGGCCTAAAGCAGTCAGGCGCCGCGTCAGGTTTCCGCCGATGTTTCCGGCGCCGATGATTCCGATGTTCATGCGCACCATAACCCACGTTCCCTCGACTACGCTTCGCTACGCTCGGGATGACAAGGGGCGCTTCGCTACGCTCGGGATGACAAACGCTCTCACCAGGTACTAACCCGAATAACCATCTCCCGTCAGGCCGCTCGCCTAAGCTGGCAATGGAGGAATACACCATGTCAGCTCAATCGCTACCGCTGCAAGCGGGTTTTTCGGGTCTCGGCGCCGCCATCGGGCGAGCGTTCGACCGGTTTCCGCGTTGGGCGCTCGCTGCCGTGGCGCTCATCGTTATCGTGGGCCTGGTTGCAGGCACGATCATGGTGCGCACCCGTTCGGCGGTCGACGTTGTTACGACGCCCGTCGTGCAGCAAACACTCACGCAGTCGGTAACCGCCTCAGGTACGGTCAATCCGCAAAACAGCATTTCGGTCGGCACGCAAGTTTCGGGAACGATCTCGCAACTCGACGTCGACTACAATTCGAAAGTCACCAAAGGCGAAGTGCTCGCGCGCATTGACCCGAGTTCGATTCAAGATCAGCTCGATCAAGCCGACGCGAACTACGCACAAGCGCAAGCGCAGGCTGCTGAAGCCGGCGCGAACACGACCGCCGAAGCGGCCGGCGCCACCGCGGCGCAAACCGCGATTCCCAAAGCGCAAGCGGCGCTGACGGTTGCGCAAGAACAGCTCACCCGCGATCAAACGCTGCTGAAGGAAGGCTACATCGCGCAAGAGACCGTGCAGCAAGATCAATCGACGGTTGCCCAGGATGCAACCGTGGTTGCCCAAGCGCAAGCGGCCTATGCTCAGTCGCAAGCCCAAACGCAAGCGGAAGGCGCCGGCACACAGGCCGCGCAGGCCGCCGCGCAAGCCGCCGCCGCAACGGTCGCGCAAGATCAAGTCAACCTGAACAACACCGTCATCACGTCGCCGGTGACCGGCACGGTGATCGCGCGCGACGTCTCGATCGGTCAAACCGTCGCGTCTTCGCTGCAGACACCCACGCTCTTCCTGATCGCGCAGAACCTCGATCAAATGGAAGTCGACATCAACGTCGGCGAACCCGACATCGGCGGCGTGAAGCAGGGTGAGACGGTCAACTTTACGGTGCTCGCCTACCCGAACCAAATCTTCACCGGTAAGGTCACGCAGGTGCGCATCAACCCGACGACCGTCAACAACGTGGTCACCTACGACGTCGTGGTCGACGTCAACAACACGACCGGCCAACTACTCCCCGGCATGACGGCCAACGCGACGATCGATGTGGCAAGCACGCCCAACGCGCTGGTGGTTCCGCTCAGTGCGGTGCACGCGGCACGCAGTGCGCAAAGCGCAACGGCCGGTAGTGCAAGTGCAGCCAATCCGTGGGGCGGCAGCGCGAGCGGCGCGAGCAGCGTAACGACTGGCCAGAACGCGACGGTCATGGTGCAGCGCAACGGCAAGATCACGCGCGTGCCGGTGCAAGTCGGTCTCGTCACGACCACGCAAGCGGCGGTCACGCCCGCAAACGGCGCAACGCTCGCAGCCGGCGACAAGGTCGTCACCGCAATGAGCGGCGGATCGCACAAGGGTGCGTATCAAGGTCAGCACGCGCAACAAGGCGCGAGCACCAACCCGCTGGCCGGGGGCAGCACCTCACGCGGCGCAACCCGCGGCATCCAGTAAAGCCTACATAGGGAAGCGCCGAGTGGTCGTGGGAAGTGGGACGAATGCGATTCGTCTCACTTCTCGCGGCATTTGTCATTGCGGCACTCCCGATTGCGGCCCGTGCCGATTTTTGGCTCAGCAAGAATCCGGACAACATCTGTAGCAAGCATTGGGATAACGGCAACACGCTGACGGTCATCATTCAGCCGTAATCGCGCGCCGGCGTAACGGGAACTAGTCGCCGAGGCCTACGAAAATCTCCACCACGTCAAACGCAAGCCAGGGCAGGCCCTCGCACACAAAGCGATCGCCGTGCCCGAAGATTTTCATTCCGTCGTGCGTGAATGCGTGAATCTGCTCCGTCTCCGGCAGCACATCGAGCGCAAGCGTCCCGCCCATCTCGAGATACGCACGCATTTTCCAGTCGACATTGGCGATGCGATCGTCGGGTGAACGGATCTCGATCGCCACGTCGGGTGAGAGCGGCGGCTGTTCGCGTTTCTCCGGCGTCAACGCATCGAGGCGCTCGCGCGCAACGAACGCGATATCGGGCACGAGCGAGGTGCGCGGCTGGCGCGTATGCATGTAGAAGCGCCACTCGGTGCCGACGTCGCCGCGCTCGCCCGCAAGGCGCGCGACCAGTGTAGCGAGGCGTAGCTGAAGTATCGCATGGCGTCGCTGTGGACTCACCTTGCGGACCAGCCGCCCGGCCAGGATTTCTGTGTACGGCTTTTCGTCGATCGCGCGCTGCATGGTTCGATCCTCACCTCGACCATATCACGCAGTGGTCGTCCCGTGTCTAGGGACCGAAGGCTGCCGCAGTGAGGGCGTGCAATTCGAAGCTTAGTGAGTTGGAGTGAATTTCGCGATCGTGCAACGCGCGAGCGTTGGAAGGCGCTGCTGCTTGAGAAGCAGGATGGTCGTTGCGCATTGTGCGGTGCTCGTTTCCCGCGCGACGGCGAGCTCCACCCAAGCGCTGAACCAGCGTGGCAGCCCACCTTCGACCATATCGTCGCCAAGGCGCTCGGCGGTGCCGACGAACTGCCGAATTTCCAGCTCGTTCATAGCAGCTGCAATTTCCGAAAGGGTGATGGGGCAACGCCACGAGCCTTCGAACGGGCGCCACGCGTGCTCCGGACTTGACTCCCGATTCGGACTAGACTAAACTTAGTCCATTATGCAGACCGTCAATATCCATGAGGCGAAAACGCACCTCTCGCGTCTAGTCGAGCAGGCCGCGAGTGGTGAGGAGATCGTTATCGCCAAGGCCGGCAAGCCGATGGTCAAGCTCGTGCCGGTCGATGCGGGCTCCAAGCCTCGCCGCAAGCTGGGTGGCCTCGAAGGCCAGTTTACCGTGCCGGACGATTTCGACGCCCCCTTGCCGGACGAGATTTTGGCGTTATTTTACGGGCGAGATGATGAGGATTTTGATTGACACGCATGTCCTGCTTTGGGCGCAAATCCAACCGAAGAGACTCAGCCGTAGCGCACGGGAGATGCTGGAAGATCCGCAACACACGATTGTCTTCAGTGCAGTGAGCATTTGGGAGATCGCCATAAAAAGGCGCCTTCGAAAAGGTGGCTTTGACGCGGATCCTCTGATTGTCCTCAACGAGGCCCGTTCAATGGGCTACGAAGAACTTTCGGTTGCCACCGACGTCGCGGCGAGCGTTGCTGATCTGCCTATGCATCACGCCGACCCCTTCGATCGTCTCCTGATCGCGCAGGCATTGCATCTACCGGCGCGCTTGCTTACGGCCGACAAACAGCTCAAGCCGTATTCCGAGCTCGTGATGCTGATCTGAGTTGCCCGTGACGACGCTCTTACTTCGGAACGCCGACGTCATCGCAACCTTCGATGACGCCGGCTCCGTCTTTTCCGGCGCCTCGATGCTGGTGCGCGACAACGTCATCGGGCAAATCGGCCGCGCCGCCGAGCTGCCACAAACTGCGGACTCCGTGATCGATGCACGCGGGATGATCCTCATCCCCGGTCTGATCAACACCCACCATCATGTCTACCAAACGCTGACGCGCAATGTGCCGGGCACGCAAGATGTCGATCTATTTGCGTGGCTCACTGCGCTCTATCCGATCTGGGCGCGCTTGACGCCCGAGGCGATGCGCGTCGCGACCGCGATCGCGATGGCCGAATTGATGCGCAGCGGCTGCACCACCGCGAGCGATCACACTTACGTATGGCCCAACGGCGCGCGGATCGACGATCAGCTCGAAGCAGCCGCCGAGATGGGGATGCGCTTCCACGCGTCGCGTGGGTCGATGTCGGTCGGTCAGTCGCAGGGCGGCCTTCCGCCCGATGCATGCGTTGAAGACGAAGCGACGATCTTACGCGACTCGCAGCGCGCGATCGATTCGTATCACGATTCGTCGCGCTACGCGATGACGCGGATCGTGCTGGCGCCGTGTTCGCCGTTTTCGGTCTCGCAAGATCTGATGCGCGAATCGCTCGCGCTGGCGCGCAGCTACGGTGTCCACAGTCACACCCATCTTGCGGAGACGCTCGCTGAAGAGCGCTACTGCATCGAACACTTCAACATGCGTCCGGTCGAGCTGGCCGAATCGCTCGGTTGGGTGGGCGACGATGTGTGGCACGCGCATATGGTGCATCCCAACGCCGCCGAGATCGGACGGCTGGGTGCGACGCGCACCGGCGTCGCGCACTGCGCGACATCGAACATGCGGCTCGCATCCGGCATCGCGCCGGTGCGCGCGCTCGAAGATGCCGGTGCGCGCGTCGGGCTCGGCGTCGACGGATCGGCGTCGAACGATTCATCCGCAATGCTCGAAGAAGCGCGGCAAGCGATGCTGTTGCAGCGCGTGGCGCACGGCCCCGATGCGATGAGCGCACGCGATGCGTTGCGGCTTGCAACGCGCGGCGGTGCGGCCGTGCTCGGTCGCGACGACATCGGCGCGCTCGCGCCGGGCATGGCGGCCGATATCGTCGGCTATCGTCTCGATCGGCTCGGGCTGGCGGGCGGCGCGGTGCACGATCCGCTCGGGTCGCTGGTGTTCTGTCGTCCGGGCAACGTCGATCTGAACATCATCAACGGCCGCGTACGCATCCGCGACGGCGCGTTCGTCGACGTCGATTTGCCGAAGTTAATCGACCGGCACAACCGGATCGCGCGGGCGCTCGTCCGCGACGAGCTGCGGTGACGCAATCGCCTCGAGCACGCGTTCGGGCGTCATCGGCAATTGCGTGACCCAGGCGCCGGTTGCCGCGTGGATTGCGCTCGCGACGGCTGCCGCAAACGGGACGAGCGGCATCTCCGCCACGCCGCGCGCACCGAACGGACCGTTCGGATCGGCGAGTTCGAGCAATACCGGATAGATTTCGGTCGGCATGTCGAGCGTGGTCGGCAGCAAGTACGTGCTGAAGTGCGGCGTGAGGATCTTCCCCTCGCGCGAGAGCAAGTTTTCGGTCAATGTATAGCCGACCGCTTGTGCTAAGCAGCCTTCGATTTGTCCTTCGACTTGTTGTGTGTTGATCGCACGACCAACATCGTGCACGCTGATGATTTTGAGCAGCTGCACGTGACCCGTGCGCGTGTCGACCTCGAGTTCTACCGCTTGCGATACGTAGCCATAACAGTAGTTCGGGATGCCGGCGCCGGTGTCGGGATCGCTGATCGTCGTGCGCGGCGGCAGATATTTCACGGTCGCCTTCGCATTGCGACCCGGGAACTTGGCGCGCGCGGCAAGCGCGGCATCGTGCACAGCGCGACCCGCCATCAGCGTCAAGCGCGATGCCGAGGCGCTGCCGGCATTGGGCGCTTCCGACGAGTCGTCGGTGATCATCGTGATCGCTTCGGGCGCGATGCCCAGCGTTGCAGCCGCGATTTGGCGTAGCGCGGTGTGCGCGCCCTGGCCGCACTCGGCCGCGCCGACACGCACGATCGCGCGTTCGATCGCGCGCGTGCCGATCAGTTCGACCGTTGCCGTAGCCTGCTCGGGAAATCCGAACGAATAGCCGACGTTTTTGATGCCGGAACTGATGCCGACGCCGCGGCGCAGATGCGTCTTGGGCTGCGGGTCGGGACGCCCGTAGCGCAGGCGCGATTGCGCTTCGGTAACGCAGCGCTCGAGCACCGGCAGCGCGCCGACACCGGCGGGCAACGGTGTTTGCGTCGGTTGGATATCGCCCTCGCGATAGATGTTGCGGCGGCGAATCTCGACCGGATCGATATCGAGCGCGTGCGCGAGGCGCGTGACCATCACTTCGGCCGCAAATTGCGCCTGCGGCGAACCGAATCCGCGAAACGCGCCGGCCGGAACGTTGTTGGTGTAGACCGCGTAGCCGTCGGTGTGCACGTTTTCGATCGCGTAGGTGCCGCTGGCAAAGAGCACGGAACCCTTGAGCACTTCAGCACTCGTCGAGGCATACGCGCCGCCGTCGGCAACCAGTTCGGTCTGCGCGGCGAGGATCGTGCCGTCGCGCGCCGCGGCCCACTTCGAACGAATGAAGTACGGATGGCGCTTGTGGTGACCGACGATCGACTCTTCGCGGCTCCAGATAATCGCGGTTGGACGTTTGAGCTTCCAGGTCGCGAGCGCAACTAACGGCTGCACGTTGAGATCTTCGCGGCCGCCGAACGCGCCGCCGATTTTGGCATACCGAATCACGACCTGCTCGGGCGTGAGCGCCAGCATCTCGGCGATCTGCCGGCGATCTTCGTGGAGCCACTGCCCCGCCGTCTCCACCACTAAACGATCGCCTTCGTAGTAGGCGATGCCGGCGTCGGGCTGCAGGTATGCGTGCTCTTGCCACGAGGTCGTAAACTCGCCTTCGACCACGACGGCCGCGCGCGCGAAGGCCGCATCGACGTCACCGCGCCGGATGCGCGCGTGTTCGAGCACGTTGCTCAGTTGGCCGGCGTGCACCAGCGTTGCGCCGGACTGCATCGCCTTGCGCGCGTCGTCGACGATCGGCAGATCTTCGTACGTCACGTGCAACGCTCGTGCGCCCGCGTCGGCCGCCTCTTGCGTCTCGCCGACGATGAGCGCAACGCGGTCGCCATAAAAACGCACGACGTCATCACAAAGCAGTGGTTGATCGGAGCGCACCAGACCGTAGCGGTTATACGGCACGTCCTTCGCGGTGAGCACGGCGACGACGCCCGGAACCGCGCGTGCCGCCGCATCGTCGATCGCCACGATGCGCGCGTGCGCGCGACCGGCAAAGACGACTTTGAGCCGCAGGTGCTCGTCGCGCACTAAATCGGCCGGATATTTCGCCGCGCCGGTGACTTTGCCGAGCGCATCCGGACGCGCCAGCGATCGGCCGATCATACGCTCGCCTCGATCATCGCGTCGAGAATCTTGCGATAACCGGTGCAGCGGCACAAGTTGCCGCTAATCGCGGTTTGATGCTGGCGCAGCGTCGGACGTGCGTGTTCGTCGAGCAACTTCGCGCCGGCCATGAGCATGCCGGGAATGCAGAAGCCGCACTGCACCGCCGCGCGATCGATATAGGCTTGCTGCAACGGGTGCAGTCGCGCGCCGTCGGCCAGCCCCTCGATCGTCGTGATCGTGGTGCCGTGCGCTTGCGCCGCCGGCACCAGACACGACATCACCGCCATGCCGTCCATCCACACCGTGCATGCGCCGCACTCGCCCTCGGCGCAACCTTCTTTCGAACCGGTCAAGGCGGCGTTCTCGCGCAGCGCGTTGAGCAGCGTTTTGCGTTGGGCATCTTCGAGGCGCAGCGCGCGTCCGTTGATCGTCGTCTCGATCGTCCCGTCAAACGCGATCGGCGGTACGTGAGAACCCTCGCCGGTTTCGAGCAGCACCGGCGGATCGAGCAACCCGTCGGCGTGATGCCGCCCGGCGATGCGCGTCAGCCCGTCTTCGATCAGCACCGCAAGCGTGGATTCGCGATAGGCCTTCGAGCCGCGAATGTCGCCGATGGGTGTGGCGTCGCCGAGCGCGAGGCGCCCTGCTTCGCGGCAGGTCGCGGCGTCGAGACGCTTGTTGCACAGATACGTTTCCACGCGATGTGCGCGCACGATCGTCGGCGCAAGACAGCCGAGCGCAATGCGCGCATCGCGCACCACGTCGCCGTCGAAGGTCAGCACGAACGCGACGTCGATAATCGAGATCGCTTGCGCGCGCCGGAGACCGAGTTTTACGAACAGCCCGCGCTGGTCGCTGCGCAATTTTGGAAAGCGGATCGCCGTGATCAGTTCGTCGCGCCGCAGTACCGTTGTCCGAAAGCCAGTGAAGAACGCTTCGATCGGCATCTCGCGCGTCGCTGTTGCGCTGCGCAATTCGATCGATGCATCGAGCGCTACCAGCGGCGCGATCGTGTCGTTGGCGGGCGAGGCGGTGACGAGATTGCCCGCGATCGTTCCACGCGTGCGAATCTGCGGCGCACCGACTTCAACGCACGCCTGCACCAACGGCAACGCGTAGTCAACGCACGCGCGCGAAGCGATCACGTCGTTGTGCGTTGCGAGTCCGCCCAATTCGATCGCGTCCTCGTGCTCCCGGACGTATTTCAGCGCGGTGAGCTTGCTGACGTCGATCAGTGTGCGCGCCGGCTTGACGCCGCGCTGCAGTTCAACCACAACGTCGGTGCCGCCGGCGACGATACGCGTGTGCTCGTCGGCGCGCGCCAGCATTGCGAGGGCTTCGTCGAGGGAATGGGGTTGAAGTACTTGGTGCCACCACATGGATTGCCTGGAGTTTTCCGCGCGAACGCAAGGATGCCATGCTCGTCCATCGGTATTGAGCACGATATGCGCGATATGGTCGGTTACGGCGCGAACCCCCCGGACCCGAAATGGCCCGGCGATGCGCGTTTGGCCGTGCAAATCGTCATGAATTACGAAGAGGGTTCGGAGTATTCAATCCCCGACGGCGACGGGTTTTCCGAGATGTACCTGACCGAGGTGCCGGGCGCGAGCTTAGGGCCCGGGAAGCGCGATCTGATCGTCGAGTCGGTCTACGAATACGGCAGTCGCGCCGGATTCTGGCGCCTTATGCGGATTTTTGCCGAGCGCAAGCTGCCAATTACCGTCTTTGGTGCCGCGCTCGCGCTCGAACGTAACCCCGAGGCCGCGCGCGCCATTCGCGACGCGGGCTACGAAGTGTGTTCGCACGGCTACCGCTGGGTCGGATTCCAAGATATGAGCGAAGCGCAGGAGCGCGAGGAGATGCGCAAAGCGGTCGCGTCGATCGCGCAAACCATCGGCGAGCGTCCTTACGGGTGGTACTGTCGCTACGCACCCAGCGAGAACACGCGGCGCCTGGTCGTCGAAGAGGGCGGCTTTCTCTACGACGCTGACGCGTACAACGACGATCTTCCGTATTGGACCAAAGTGAGCGGCAAAGATCATCTGGTGATTCCGTACACGCTCGACGTCAACGATATGAAGTTTTCGGTCGCGCCCGGATTTACGTCGCCGTCAGGATACTTCGAGTACATGCGCGACGCGTTCGACGTGCTCTACCGCGAAGGCAAGACGCAGCCCAAGATGATGTCGATCGGCTTGCACACGCGCTTGGCGGGCCGACCGGGCCGCGCTGCGGCGCTCGAACGGTTTTTGGATCATGTGCTCGAGCACGACGACGTGTGGATCTGCCGCCGCGTCGATATCGCGCGCCACTGGATTGCGAACCATCCCCCGCGATGAACGTTGTCGAACGGCTCGAAGTGTTGCGCGCGCTCGGCGCGCACGAACGCGGCATCGATCGCGCGCTCTTGACCCCGCCCGAGCGTCGGGCGCGCGAGCTGTTTGCGTCGTGGGCGGGCGCGAGCGGTCTGGATGTCACGCAAGACCGCGTCAGCAATCTGTTTGCACGGCGTGACGGCACCCGCGCGAACGCGAAACCGATTCTGGTCGGTTCGCATCTCGACACCGTGCCGACCGGCGGCGCGTACGACGGTGCCTACGGTGTCACGGCGGCGCTCTGCGCGCTCGACGTGCTCGATGCGCGCGGCGTACGTACGGCGCATCCGGTCGAAGCGGTGGCGTGGGCGGGCGAAGAGGGCAGCCGGTTTCCGCTGGGATGTTTGGGCAGTTCGGTGTTCGCCGGTCTCAACGACGAACGCGCGGTGTTGGCGATCGTCGGCGACGACGGCATAACGCTCGCGCAAGCGCTTGCATCACCGGAGGGCGGATTGCTCGACGGCGTGCCGATGCGCGCCGGACGCGAGGTCGCGGCATATCTCGAATTGCACGTCGAGCAAGGCCCGGTGCTCGAAGATCTCGGATTGTCGCTCGGCATCGTGACCGCGATAGCCGCGCAGCGCCGGCTGCGCGCAACGGTCACCGGACGCAGCGGCCATGCCGGCACGGTGCCGATGGCGATGCGCGCCGATGCGTTGGGGGCCGCGTCCGAACTCGTACTGGCGATCGAACGCGTGGCGCGCGAGCAGGGCGACGCGGTTGCGACCGTGGGACGCATGCTGGTCGAACCCAATGGGACCAATGTCATCCCCGCGCACGTCGTGTTCTCGATCGATATCCGCTCACCGGATGCAGGCAAGCTCGACGCGATCGAAGCGCGCCTCACGGAAGTGATCGCGCGCGTGCGCAAGGGGCGCGGTGTCGAGATCGAGCTGGAAGCCTACGAGCGGCGCAGTGCAACGCCGATGACGCCGGCGCTGCGCGACGCGATTGCGCGCGCGATTACCACACTGGGCGAAGCGTATGCCGACGTACCGAGCGGTGCGGGACACGATGCGATGAGCCTCGGTAAGATCGTGCCCACCGCGATGATCTTCGTGCCGAGCATCGGCGGTCAAAGTCACGTGAGCGAGGAACGCACCGCCGACCGCGATCTGCTGCTCGGCGTCGAGGCGCTGGCCAATGCCATCGTCGAGGTCGACCGCGTCGTCGACTAGAAGCGAAGCCCTCGTATGCGATTCTTCATCTGTGGTTCGGCGCTGACCGGGCAACCCGACAATAAAAATCTCGGCGATGCTAAACTGCTGGGACCAGCGTGTACGGCGGCAAAATACCGCCTGCACGCGGTCAAAAACGGTTGGCATCCAGGGATCTACGAAGTGCCCAGCGGCGGCATCTCGATTCTCGGCGAGTTGTACGAACTCACACCGGAACAACACGCGACGCTGATGGCTGGCGAACCGCCCGACATGTACCAGGTGACGATCGAGTTGGAAGACGGCTCGAACGCCGAAGCGATGCTCTTTCCGCGCGAACTGATCGAGAAGCACGGCTACCCCGATATTTCGTGGTTCGGCGGCTGGGCCGCGTTTAAGGCGTCCGCCGGTTAGCGTCCGCGATAGGTTGAGTATCCGTAAGGCGAGAGCAACAGCGGCACGTGATAGTGCACGTCTTCGACAATGCTAAAGCGCACCGGGATTTCGTCGTAAAACGCCGGCGTTTGCAGCCCATCGAAATAGCTGCGCACGAAGAAGCGTAGTTCGTAGATGCCGCGCGCCAGCGAGCCGGCGAGACTGATGGCGATGCGTCCGTCGACGTCGGTGATGCCGCGGCCGAGTTCGCGCGGATGCGCGCCAAGGTGCCAGAGCGCGACGTCGATGCCGGTAGCGGGCGCGCCGCGTGCGAGGTCGAGGACGTGAGTGCTAAGCGAAGCCATATCAGATTTTTGCTCCTTGATCGATCCATACGCCGACCAGTGTGCGTTCGGTTTCGGTCATGTGCGTGATATTCCCGAGCGGCATTGCGTGCGTAGTCACGGCTTGTTCGCGAACGCGTGGGGCATTGGCTACGATGTGCGCCGGCGTATCGAGCAGCACACCCGCCGGCGCGACGGCAAACCCGGGCTGTGTCGGATGCGCGGCATGACAGACCGCGCAGCGCTGCGCGAAGATCGGCTCCACGCGCGCAAAGCTCACCGGCGCCGCCGTCGCGCCGGCTGAACCGCGCGGCGCAAGCGCAATCGCCGTCGCAACGATTACGATTGCGGCGGCTGCGGGCAGCACCCAGACCAGGCGCGCGCGGTGCGTCAAGATGAAGAAATAGCGCACCAATGCGCCCGCGACGCCGAGCGCGACTAACACGAGCCATCCGTACGTGCCCGAGTACGTCATCGGGTAGTGGCTGCTGATCATCGTGAAGAGCACCGGCATCGTCAGATACGTGTTGTGCACCGAACGTTGCTTGCCCAAGATACCCGGGCGCGGATCGGGCCGCTGGCCCGCGCGAATCTGCGCGAGCATGCGGCGCTGGCCCGGAATGATGATGAAGAAGACGTTCGCCACCATGATCGTCCCGATGATCGCACCGACGTGAATGAACGCCGCCCGCCCGCTAAAGACGTGATACAGCGCCCACGAGGCAAAGACCAAAAAGATGAAGATGCTCGCAGCGAGGACGCGCGGCCGTCGTTCGAGCATGCGGCACAAGCCGTCGTAGACGAACCACCCGATCACCAGCGACGCGATGCTGATCGCAATCGCCGCCGCTGGCGAGAGCGGCATTACGCTCGGGTCGATCAGAAAGGTCTGCGCGCCGAACCAATACACGATCGCGAGCAACACCATGCCGGAGAGCCACGTCGAGTAGGCTTCCCACTTGAACCAGTGCAGGTTCTGCGTCAGCGGTTCGCGGGTGGGACCCGTCAAGAATTTTTGATTGTGGTAGAAGCCGCCGCCATGCACCGACCATAGTTCGCCGATGACGCCGTTCTCCCGATCCTCCGCTTTGAGCGGCGCCGCGAGATGGTTGTCGAGCCAGACGAAATAAAATGACGCGCCGATCCACGAGATGCCGGCCACGAAGTGAAACCAGCGTGCGACCAGATCGAACCAGCTCAGGACGTAGCCTGACATCACGCTCGCTCCACCATGTCGGCGAGGCGCAAGCGCGCGATCGCTTCGATCTCACGCAGCGCCGCATCGATCTCTTCATCGCGTGAATTGCCGACCCGCCATTGCATCGCCGCGAGAATCGACGACTTGGTCTGCTCGCGCACGCAGATGACAAACGGAAAGCCGAACCGCGCACGGTACGCCGCGTTGAGCTCATCAAAGGTGGCGCGCTCGTCGGGGGAAAGCGCGTCGAGCGCGGCGGAGGCCTGCTCGGCCGTTGAGGCGGGGGTCAAGCGCCCGTCGCGGGCCAGCCGCCCGGCGAGATCGGGGTGCGCGGCGATCAGTTCGGTATGGCGCGCTTTGCCGGCGGCGCGAACGATGCCGACAAGTTCGGCATACAGCGCGTCGAGCGACGCATACGGCCGGCGCTCGGCTGCTGCGCGCGCAATCCACGGCGAGGCCTCAAATACCGGGCCTATCACCGTCGTGAAAGCCTCGTTGTCCAGCGCGTTGAGCTGCGCGAGCGTCATCGGGGGGCCGTTCGTCTCTCACCCGCCTCTAACCCCGCTTGCCACGCTACCTCAAGCGTGCGTCCTACGATGCTGATGGAGGAACAGATCGTGGAACAGCTACAACCGGTCGTGCGCGTCGAGCGACTTCGCAAAGTCTACTCGCTCGGCGACAGCGAGGTGAT
Organism: Vulcanimicrobiota bacterium; assembly: GCA_963703325.1. GTDB lineage: Bacteria > Vulcanimicrobiota > Vulcanimicrobiia > Vulcanimicrobiales > Vulcanimicrobiaceae > Aquilonibacter. Next base: position 1,175,652 of record OY969805.1, read on the forward strand.
CGCACTCGCCGGCATCGACCTCGAGATTCGCGCCGGTGAATTCATCGCCGTCATGGGCCCTTCGGGCTCGGGCAAATCGACATTCATGCAGATCACCGGACTGCTCGACAATCCGACCGATGGTCACTACTATTTCGAAGGCACCGATGTCTCGCGTCTCGACGGCGATGCGCGCGCCGACATTCGCAGCCGTCGTCTCGGCTTCGTCTTTCAGGCCTACAATTTGCTCCCGCGCACCAGCGCGCTCGAAAACGTCGAGCTGCCGATGGTCTATGCGGGCGTGCCGGCCGCGGAACGCGCGCGTATCGCGCACGAAAAGATGGGCATCGTCGGCGTTGCGCATCTGGCGCAGCATCATCCCAATCAAATGTCGGGCGGCCAGCAACAGCGCGTTGCTATCGCACGTTCGCTCGTGAACAATCCGGGGCTCATCCTCGCCGACGAGCCGACCGGTGCGCTCGACACCAAGACCAGCGAAGACGTAATGCGCATCTTCCGTGAGCTCAACGAGCAGCAGGGCATCACGATCATGCTGGTTACGCACGAGCCCGACATCGCGGCACATGCCAAACGGATCGTGACGTTCCGCGACGGCCGCGTCGTTTCCGACCATGACAAGACGGAGGTTGCAGCATAATCATGTCTGATTTCACCGGCATCTTCCGGCTCGCATTACAGGCGCTGATTCGTAACAAAGTGCGCTCGATGCTGACGATGCTCGGCATCGTCATCGGTGTCGCGGCGGTGATCGTCACCGTGGCGATCGGCAGCGGCGCGCGCGTTTCGGTGCAGCAGAGCATCAACTCCCTTGGTTCCAACTTGATCGTGGTGCAACCCGGCAGCGTCACCAGCACCGGCGCGCGCGGCGGCTTTGGCACCGCGTCGACGCTGACGCCCGCCGACGGCATGGCGATCGCGCAGCTGCCCGGCGTTTCGGCGGTTTCGCCCGCGGTTACGATCCGCACGCAGATCGTCGCCGGCGACAACAACTGGCAAACGACGGTCACCGGCGTCGCGCCGACCTATTCGTTCATTCGTTCGTGGCCGATGGCCAGCGGTGCGTTCTTCACGCAAAACGACGTGAACGACGCCGCCAAAGTCGCCGTACTCGGACAGACCGATGTTTCGGAGCTTTTCCCGAACGGACAAAATCCGGTCGGCCAGACGATTCTGATCAAAGACGTGCCGTTCACGGTCGTCGGTACGCTTACCGCACTTGGACAAAGCAGCCTCGGCACCGACCAAGACGACACCGTGCTGATTCCGTACACCTCGGCGATGCAGCGCATCACCGGACAAACGACGGTGAGCCAGCTGATGGTGTCGGCCACGACCGGCGACGAGATTGCTCCGGTGCAAACCGAAGTGACCACGCTGCTCGAACAGCGTCACGCGATCGGCGCGGGACGGCCCGACGACTTCCAGGTGCGTAACCTGCAGTCGATCGCCGCAGCCGCATCGTCAACCGGCGCGGTGATGGAGTTCTTGCTCGCCGGCGTCGCAGCAGTCTCGCTCATCGTCGGCGGCATCGGCATCATGAACATCATGATGGTTTCGGTCACCGAGCGCACGCGTGAAATCGGACTGCGCATGTCGGTCGGTGCGCGCAGCGCAACGATTCTGCGCCAGTTCCTCACCGAGGCGACGGTGCTCGCGGCCTGTGGCGGTGTGATCGGCGTCTTCGCCGGATTCATCGGCACATTCATCGTGGCCGCACTTGCAAAGTGGCCTACGCAGATTCCGATCGCGTGGGTCCTGTTCTCGATCGCCTTCTCGGCACTCGTCGGAATCTTCTTCGGATACTATCCGGCGAAGAAAGCGGCGGGACTCAACCCCATCGAAGCCCTGCGCTTCGAATAGGGACAGCGGGCTCCGGCAGTATGTTCCTCCGCCGGAGCCCGCGTCTATTTTGGTGAGAAGGCAGTAAGCGCCGCGCGCAACTCTACGAGCGGAGGTCCGCTGATCGCCTCCCAAATGAAACGCGGGTCAATGGCATCGTACTCGTGGCGTAAGCGGTTGGCCAATCCACGGATCTTGTACGCGGATTCGTGAGTCGAGGCGAACTCCGGTATCCGAGCCATGACCTCGGCGATTATGAAAAGCTGCCGCTCGACGGCACTCATCGTCTTAAGGTCCACCCGATAGGTTTCGTAGTCCATGCCTTCGATGAACGAAGTAATATTATCGATGGCCTTGATCGCATCGTCGCACCAATTGCGGATCCGTTCTTCACGCGAAGGCTTAGAATGCACGGATGGCATACTCGAGTACACCGCGAAGACGCTTCGAGTTCCCCACGGTGTGCGGCGTAATGATGTCAACCTTCCGCGCAAGCGCGTCTTCCAGATCGCTACCCACGGCGGAAAGATTGAATAGTGAGAAGCGAGCGTCTTCGCGCGGAGTTATAATCACATCGATGTCGCTTTCCGGGCCGGCATCACCGCGTGCAACGGAGCCGAACACGTCAAGGTGCTCGATGCCTTCGCGCTCAAGCGAATTACGGATCGCGCGAATCGTCGCGATGACTTTCGCGAGATCGGGAGCCCCGCTTGAAGACGTGCTCCGTCCGGCGAGATCGTCGCTGGAAAGTTCCAACGCCGCGGCGATGCGGACGCCGGTCGTAAAGCGCGGTTCGGCTGAGTCGCCGGACTCGAGCTTCCGGATCGCGTTCTCAGTCACGCCGGCGGCCGCGGCTAAGCGCGCTGCAGTCATGCCGACCTCGCGCCTGCGAGCCTTGATGCGCTCCCCCAATCGTGTAGCCTGTTCCATGTAGTAAAGTATACCTTGACGATAGCCTGTGCAGCATATACTATGTTACACATAGTATATGCAACACGGTATAGGCGGTCAGCTTCCAGGGGTCTTCGATAATCTGCGCCTGGAGCTGCGCCGAGGGTGCCTCACGCTCGCGGTCCTCTCGCAGCTGCGGACCGAACGCTACGGCTACACGCTGCGCAAGGCGCTCGAGCAAGCCGGGCTCGACATCGACGAGGGCACACTCTACCCGCTGCTGCGCCGCTTGGAAACCCAAGGGCTTTTGCAGAGCGAGTGGCGCGAGGAGAACAAGCGCCGCAAGCGCTTCTACCGGCTCTCGCCGGCGGGCCAACTGATCCTCGACCAACTCACGGACGAATTGCATCGCATCAACTCTTCACTCGAACGCATCACTGCGGAGTCATAACAATGGATATGCTCAGCCGCTATCTCTACGCCGTCAGCAACGACCTACCGAAAAAAACTGCGCGCGCCGACATTATTGCCGAGATCGCCGATGACTTGCAATCGCAGATCGAAGAACGCGAAAGCGTCCTCGGGCGCCCGCTCACCGACGACGAAGAAGCCGCGTTGATCAAAGCCTATGGCCATCCGCGCCTCGTTGCATCGCGTTACGGAAAACATCAGGCGTTGATTGGCCCTGATCTGTTCCCGTTCTATTGGCCAACACTCGTCTGCGTGCTTTCGATCATCGTGGTGCTGGATTTGTTCCTGGCGGCGGTTGCGGCAATTAAGACCGGCGACGTTGCGCGGTTTTGGGACGGCGCCGGTTTTGCGTGGGATGCGCTCTGGATCTACACGGGTGTTATCACCGTAATATTTGCGCTCATCGAACGGGTCCCCGGCGGCGGCGCATCGCCGCTGATCGCCTGGATAACACGCTGGGATCCGCGACGGCTACCTAGGAGCGGCAGCATCGGCGTTCCTCGCAACGCGAGTTTCTTTGAGGCGCTCGGTAGCACCGGGATGCTCGTGCTTCTGCTCGATCAGGGCTGGGCGCGCCACTTCGTGCTCTTCATGCTCTACGGGCCCGCCGGAGCTGCGCTGCCGAACGTCACCTTCACCGCGGCGTGGCTTCCGCTGTACGGCATCGCAATTGCGGGGACGGCGATCCTGGCGCTGGTCAATCTTGTGACGCTCATCAATCCGCTGTGGGGCCGCGTGCGCGACATCACGCACCTGGCGGTCAATGCCGCGCTCGTTGTCGGCTGCTCCTTCGCACTGCGCGGCGGTACGCTCATCCTCGCCCAGCCGCGGATCAATCAAATCGCGATAGCCGCGCTGGTGATCGGGATCGCCGGTTTTACCTGCGCCGCCGCATTCAACGTGCGACGGCTCTTTCGTCACAGCTCGGCGCCGGCATACGCTCCAGGCGCATGGGAAAAGCCGATGTAATCGCTGCGATCGCCGCCGGTCTCACCGGCGCGGTCACAATCTTTCTCTACCTCACGATCAGTCTGCCGCTCTTCTTTCATATCTCGCCGCTCGCGCTTTACGCCCTCGATACCGCGAATTTCATCGGCGTGTACGCCGCATTGCACGCCGGATTGCCGGGCATCCTGCTCGGTCAAGCCGGTCACGTGGCGGTGAGTTTGGTGTGGGGATTCATCTTTGTTGCGCTTGCGCAACGCTTACCGGAAGTGATCGAACGGCCGGTGCTCTGGGGCGCCGTCTACGGCGTCGTCGTGATGCTCGTTATGCATTACGTCGTCGTACCGCTCGGGCACGCGCCGCGCATTCCCTACTCGCTGCCGGGCTTGATCAACAATCTGGTCGCGCACACGCTGTGCTTTGGTGTGCCGGTTGCGCTGGTGGCGTCGCGCGTTATGAACGCAGCTGTCCGACTTTATCTTTGATGCGCTCGAGCGCGGATACGATCGTCGGATCGAAGTGGGTACCGCTCTCGCGCTTGATCTGGTCGAGCGCGTGGCCGAACGTCATCGCCGGCCGGTCGGGACGCGCAGTCATCATTGCGACCAGCGCGTCGGCTACCGCAATGATCCGTCCAGAAAGCGGAATCGCTTCGCCTTTGAGCTTGCGCGGATAACCCATGCCGTCCCAGCGTTCGTGATGCGAGCGCGCCATGGCCGCCGCCGCGCTAAAGAGGCGTGAATCGGCAATCGAGAGGATCTCCGCTCCCGCCTCTGCGTGTTTTTCAATCGCGGCGCGCGACGCCGGCGACAGCAGCGCCGTCGTGCCGAGCGTCTTCTCCGCGACGCACAATTTGCCGACATCGTATACGTGCGCCGCTTCGCGCAGCACCTGCACGTCGGCGACGGAGCAGCGCGTTTCGATCGCAAGCATCACCGCGATCTCGCCCGCGAACTTCATCTTGGCCGCGCCTTCGGGATCGCGCGCCGCATAGGCGCGAGCGATTACGTCGAGCGCTTCGCGATCGCGCGCGTGCAAACGGCGATCGGCCCCTTCGGCGCGCTCTTTGAGTTCGCGCATTTCGCCGTCGCGATCGTTCTGCACGGTCTGCTGCGTCGCGAGGCGCCGCACGTGGCTCGCAAATTCGTCGGCCGTCACCGGCTTGTTCAGAAAGACGTTCACGCCGGCACTGAGCGCGCGATTCTTCAATTCACGATCGTCCTTGCCGGTGAGCATGATGATCGGCGTGCGCTCGCGGCCGGGTACGCCGCGCAGTTCCAAGACGAACTCGACGCCGTCCATATCCGGCATGCTGTAGTCGACCACACAGAGCGTCGGCTCCATGCCGTTTAAGTAATGCAGCGCTTCGCGCGGGTCCGAAAAGGGGACTACCTCGCCGCCGAGCATCTTTTCGATCGCTGCAGCATACATGCGCAACGTCGGCTCGTAATCGTCAATCACCACGACCCTGGACATATCTTCTTTTTCGGCCCCTCTCCAGGAAGTCTCAACCCGGGGTACCAGTATTTAACTCATATGCCTGAAACCAAGCCGCGCGTCGCCATCATCGACGACGAACCCCGGATCCGCGAACTGCTCGAATTGACCCTGGGCCACCACGGGTATGCCGTCCGAACGGCCCCCGACGGGCCCGCCGGTCTGGACTTGGTCAAGAATTGGGCCCCCGACGTCATCGTGCTTGACGTGATGATGCCGATGGTCAGCGGCATCGAGCTCCTGCCGATGCTGCGCCGCGTCACCGACGCGCCGGTGGTCATGCTTTCGGCTCGCGGCGAGGTCGATACCAAGGTCGAGGGCCTCTCGCACGGCGCCGACGACTATCTGAGCAAGCCGTTCGAAATGCAAGAATTGATCGCGCACATCGATGCCAAGTTGCGCCGCCCGCATTTGGAAAATCGCAACGTGATCGCCTACGACGATATCAGCGTCAATCTCGACGAACACACGGTCGTGCGCGCCGGCAAACGGATTGAACTCTCGCCGCTCGAATACGATTTGTTGGTGACGCTGCTGCGCCGCCCGCGCCGAGTCTTTACGCGCGACGAATTGCTCGATCTGGTGTGGGGGAACGAGAAAGACGTCGGCCAGAACGCGGTCGAGCGCTACATCTCCTATTTGCGTGTGAAAGTCGACGAAGGGTTTACCCGGCCATTGATTCAGACGGTACGCGGCGCCGGATACACGCTTCGTGCGGACTGAACCGACCTTCCGCAATTTTTCGCGCCGCATCACGCGCGGCTACGTGATTCTTGCGGTGGCGTTGATCGCGCTGGTGGTCGGCGCGTCGTCGGCGTTTGCGATCATCGGCTTTGCCACGACCTTCAACCAGTCAATTGACGCGGCGCAAGCCCGCATGCAGGCGCGCGTTCGCGATCTCGCCGCACAGCATCTGACGCTCACGCAACTCGCGCCCAAGGTCATTGCCGACGAGCCCAACGCACGATCGCGCATCCTGGTGCTCGGTCCGCAGCATGGCGTTGTTGCCGGCGGCTCGGCGCAACTCGATGACTCGCAACGCTTCATCGCCGCGGCCCTGGCGCTGCGGCCGCGCTTCGTCGGCGTGCCGGGCGGCGGGACAATCGTGCTCGAACCCGACGTCGGCGACTTTTCGCACTCGCTCGTGCGCTACTGGGAGCGCATCCTGCCGATCGGCTTGATCGCGGTCGTCATCGCGTGGCTGGCCGGCCGCGTGATCACCCGGCGCGCGTTGCGCCCGCTGCGCGAAGTCAACGACGCGTTGCTCTCGATTGCCGAAGGTGACTTTACGCCGAAGCTGTTGCTGGAAAGTGATAGCAGCTTGCACGAGCTGACGCAAACGTACAACGAGGTCGCGCAGCGCCTCAACGCGGCAACCTACGAGCAACGTCGCCATGAGTCGCAGATGCGCCAGTTCATCGCCGATGCCGGCCACGAACTGCGCACGCCGCTCACGATTTTCATGGGCTACCTCGATGCGTTGCAATCGGGAGTCGTGCAAGACGGCGACGGCGTGCGCCGGGTGCACGAAACGATGCTCGACGAGAGCCGCAAGATGCGCCGGATCATCGAGAAGCTGATCTTGCTCGCGCGCCTCGAGCGCGACGGCGATTCGATGCTCGACCAGATCGATCTGCAATCGGTCGCCGCGCGCGCGGTTGACGCGCTGCGTCCACTGGCCGGCGAACGGCTGCATTTGGCGGCTGACGGCAAAGCGGTCGTCGTCGGCGACGACGTCGAGCTCTACGAAGCGGTGAAGAACGTGGTCGAGAACGCGGTGCGCTATGCGCCGGCTTCGGCGGTCGAAGTTCGGGTCGGCCGTGACGGCGAAACGGCGGTTCTCGAGGTCGCCGATCAGGGCCCAGGCATGGCGCCGATCGACGTCGAGCACGCCTTCGACCGGTTCTATCGCGGCGAGTCGCACGGCGACGTCGATGGTTCGGGGCTCGGTCTCGCCATTGCTAAACGCGCCGTCGAGCGCATGGGCGGTTCCATCGGACTAGCAAGTGGTCCCGACCAAGGGACGACGGTCACGATGCGCTTCCCCGTCCAGGCCTAATTGATGGCACCCGATGTGATCGACAGCACGGTTACCCCTAAGGGGGCGACCAGGGTCGGTTTCGGCTATCCGTGGAGGCAAAGCGCCCAGCATGGCAAAGCTCCGCACAGTACCCCTGCACCCTCGGAGAACCGTATGCTCGACGTCCCCACCACGTTTTCCCGACGTTCAGACCTCGGTCAGTTTCTGCGTACTCGGCGCAGCGCGTTGCGCCCGATCGATGTGGGGCTCGAGGAGGATACCAACCGCCGGCACGTCGCCGGACTACGCCGCGAAGAGGTCGCCAAGCTCGCCGGCATCTCGACCACCTGGTACACCTGGATCGAACAGGCGCGCGAAATCAACTTCTCGCTCGACGTGATCGACGAGATCGGCCGCGCGCTGCTCCTCACGCCGCCCGAGGTCGCGTACCTCAAAGTGTTGGCGTCCGACGCGCCGCCGCACGAGTGCACGCTCGATCCGGAGATTCCCGATGCCCTGCGCAAGCTGGTCGAACTGCATCGCGCCGCACCGGCGTACCTCGCCACGCCGCGCTTGGATCTCTTGGTCTGGAACTCACAACTGGCCGAGATCTTCGACTACCAGGAAGACGGCAATTTGCTTTCGCGCAACGTGCTGTGGCGGATGTTCTTCGATCCGTCGCGGCGGCAGTTGTACGTCGATTGGGAAACGGCGGCACGCGGCTGCGTCGCGGTGTATCGTAATATCTACGCGACCTACTACGGCGACAAGCATTTCGATGACTTGCTGACCACGATGATGCGCGATCCGGATTTCACGCGGGTGTGGAACGACTGGGAAGTCTTACCGCCCGACGTACCGGCGTTTTTGGTGTGCCATCGTACGCTCGGCCTATGCGAGCTCGAACCGATTCAAGCAACGCTCGGCATCTCGCCGGGCTGTTACTTGGCGCTCTTTAGTTCGAAGAAGCTGAGTTAAGCGGCCGCAGCGGCGGCGCTATATTCCGCAACGATACTTTTGAGGCGCTGGGCGCTAGCGTCGACCCCCGCTTGTTCCTCTTCGGAGAGCAGCGGCCAGATCACGTCGCCGACGCCATGCTTGCCGACGACGCTCGGAAGCGACAGCGTGACGCCGTAGTTGGGCTGATACGAACCGACCGGGAGCACCGCGCGTTCATCGCGCAGGATGCACTCCGCGACCCGGGCGACGACCATCCCGATGCCGTACTGGCTTGCGCCGATGCCTTCGATGATCGAGATGTTGGCATGACGCACGTCCTGTTCGATCGAGCTGCGAAGCTCGTCGAAGCGGATACGGCGCTCGGCGATGAGGCGTGAAAGCGGTTGGCCGCCGACGCGCACCGACGACCAGCAGAAGACGCTGTTCGTGCCATGCTCGCTGATCACATAGGCATCGACGCTTTGCGGGCTTACGCCGAAGCGCTCGGCGAGGTGCACGCGAAAGCGCAGCGTGTCCAAGTAGGTGCTGGTGCTGAGCACGCGGTTGTGGCGAGCGAGACGGCAGGTGATGTCGACCAGCGGTTCGGGCGGGTTGGTGACAACCAGCAAGACGGCGTTCGGGGCGACCGCGACGATTTTTGGAACGATCTCTTCGAAGACTTCGACGTTGGTGCGCAACAGACGCAGGCGCCCGAGCGGGTCGTTGCGATCGGTCGCGCCACCGGTTTTTTCATTGATGCCGGCAGCGATAATCACCAGGGCCGCGCCCGAGAGATCATCGAATTCGCCGGCACGTACGTCAACCGAAGGCGAAAGCGGCGCGCCGTAGCGCAGATCGGCCGCGACGCCTTTCGCGCGCGCGGGATACCGGTCGACCAGAACGATGTCGGTCGCTACCGCGCGCACGCACGAAGCGAGCGCGGCTGCCGCGCCGACTGCTCCGGCGCCAACGATGCCCAGCTTGTTCATTTTGTCGTCGCTTTCGAAATTTGAATGGTGGTGGTGGCGAGGGTGGCCGCGTGGGGCTGGAACATCGGCAGATGCCGGATACTCAGGGTGATGAACGTGACGACGCAGATGACGCCGAAGATGCGCGTGAGCTGCGGCGATTTCAATTTGTTGGAGTAACGCGCGCCGAAGTGCGCGCCGACGACGGCACCGATCGCGAGCGGAATCGCGAGCGCCCAGTCGACCCGTGCTTCGTGGATTTGCGCGAGAACGCCGGGCCAAATGTAGATCGTGGCAATGAACGATGCGGTCGGCATCGCGACGTAGGCAGGCAGTTTATAGCGCCAAAGCAGCAGCGGAATCGCGACCGTGCCGGCACCGATACCGAACAAGCTGGAAGAAAATCCGACCAGTACGCCCATCAATGCGAACTCCCAGTTTCCGGTGCGCAGCGAGCGGTCGGATTCGAGGGCGGCGTCGTCGAGCGTCGACTGCTTCGACGGCTTGAGCATATTGTAGGCGATGAAGAGCAGCATCACGCCGTAGAGCACGTCGAACTGGCTCGAGCTCACGTACTTGAGCGCGACGACGCCGAACAACGCGCCGGCGATGCCGCCGAGGCCGATCGACCAGCCGATCCGCAGATTGATGCGCTTTTTCTTGCGCAGCGCGAAGGACGCGACCGCGACGTTGACGCCGACCATGAAGAGCGAGGTGGCAGCGACGACTTGCGGCGTGAGGTGGCCCGAAAGCCGTAGGATCGGAACGGAGATGAAACCGCCGCCGAAGCCGACGAGGCTTCCAAAGAAACATGCGACCAGCCCCAGCACGATGATGAGGAAGGAAGTCAAAATTGGCAAGCCATCAAAGATATGCTGCATCACCTTACAGTTGTCGGGATCGGTAATGCGACGAACTAGGCAGGCGGGCGGTGCGGAGGTTAAGTCAGTGTATGCGCAGCGTAGGGGCTTTGTTAACTTCGTTACACGAGGACGATTAAGAAAAGAACCTCGGCAAACGCCGAGGTTCTTTACATTCGCTAAACGCGAAAACTAATTTTTCGGAAGCAGTTCCGCGAGCTTGAGCATGTACTCTTTGCGCGCCTCGAGCAGTTGGCTCGTGAACGCAAAGCTCTTCTCGACGATCTCCGCCGGGGTCGGGAGCTTGGCTTCGCCGTTCTTGCTCTCGAGCAGTTCGGTGACCGACGCGATCGCTTTCACGTTGAGGTCTTGCGCCTGCTTGAGGCCGTTGAGTAATTCGGTTTGGGCCTTTTCGACGAATTCAGTGTAGGTGTTCATGCGCTTAGTATACCAAGCGAATGCGAAGTCTGTCAACTAGCTAGCGCTCTCCGGTGAATCCCCGATAGACCCGGATCAGCGTGTCCTTTTGCTCGGCGGTCAGCCGGGGGTCCAGCTTCACCGCCGACTCAACCGCGTCCGCGGCTTCATTACGGACGTTGTCGTCGAGCAGCCCGGCTTGGGCATAGAAGGTCTCGGCCGAGAGGTGGAGCGCCCGGGCAATCTGCTTGAGGACCTCCGCCGAGGGCTTATACAGCCCGCGCTCGACCTGGCTCAGGTAGGGGTTGGAGACCTTCGCCAGATCGGCGAGTTGCCGAAGGGACAGATTCGCCAGCTCACGTTGCGTGCGAATGAATTCGCCCAAGCCCTTCAAGTGGTCGCGGTTGTTAATCATGCGATGGTGGCCTCGTCATGGTTTTGTGCGGTGGAGTCGAACGGCTCGGCCGTTTCGTTTCGAACGTACCGGCCCGGAGCCGGCTCGCCGCCGCCGGGCAGCGGATACGGTGTGCGGCGCGCGCCGCCGTGCGCGTCGGCCCAAGCCGACCAATCGTCCCACCAGCTTCCTTGGTGTTTGGCTGCGCGCGCGAGCCAGGCGTCAGGCGTCTCCCCGGCGTCGACCGCGTCGGCGGTCCAGAAACACGATTTCGGATTGCCCGGTGGATTGCAGATGCCGGCCACGTGACCGGAATTGGTGCGCGTGTATTTCACGGGTCCGCCGACGTATTGCGACGTCATGAAGCTCGTGCGCCACGGCGCGATGTGATCGTTCTCGGCGCCGAGGACGTAGAGCGGCGTCTCGATCTTGCCCATGTCGATCGGGACGTCGTTGAGTACGAAGGCATTGGGCACGACGAGCAAGTTGTGAAGATAACACGCGCGCAAATACTGCGAGTGCATGGCCGCAGGCATGCGCGTTGCATCGCCGTTCCAGGTGAGAATGTCGAACGCCGGCGGTTTCTTTCCCATGTACCAGTTGGAGACGACGTAGCTCCAAATCAGATCGTTGGCGCGCATCCAATTGAACGTGCCGGCCATCTCGCTCGACTCCAGATAGCCGCGCTCGTTCATCGATTTTTCCAAGCGCGCGATCGACGCTTCGTCGGTGAAGACGCCGAGATCGCCGGGCTCGGCAAAGTCGAGAATCGTGTTGGTGAGCGTCACCGCGCCAATGCGATGCGCTTCACCCTTTGCCGCGAGATAGGCCAGCAGCAAGAGCGTCATCGTCCCGCCGACGCACAGCGCCGCGAGATTGACCTGCGGCGCGCCGGTGATGCGCTCCACCGCGTTGAGCGCGGCAAGCACGCCCTCTTCGAAATAGGTGTCCATCGTGAAATCCCGCATCGTCGCGTCGGGATTGCGATAGCTGATCATAAAGACTTGATGGCCGCGCGACACCGCCCACTCGACGAACGAGCGGCCCGGTGCGAGATCCATGATGTAGTATTTGTTGATCCACGGCGGGTTCATCAGAATCGGCCGCTCGTAGACGGTTTCGGTCTGGGGATAGTAGGCGATCAGCTCGATCAGCTCGTTGCGAAAGACGACTTCGCCCGGTGTTGCGGCGAGATTCTCACCCAGCATGAATGCCGACGCATCGACTTGCTTGGGATAGCCGCCGTTGTTTTGCACGTCGTCGATGAACTCGAGCATGCCTTCGACCAGGCTCGTGCCGCCGGTGTCGATGGCTTGTTTGATCACGCCGGGGTTGAGCCAGGGAACATTGCTCGGCGCGAGCGCGTCCATCATCATGTTCATCGCGAAGCGCGCTTTACGTTTGGTGCCTTCGGGCAAGCGCGTGCTCTCGACGACCTGTTGCGCGTACTGGCGGCGCACGAGATACTCTTCCACCATCGAGATGAGGAACGGATTGCTGGTCCAGGCGGGATCGGAAAAACGCTTGTCGCCCTGCACGTCGACGGCGGGCGGCGGGTTCTCGCCCTGCATGCGGCGCAGCGCGTTCATCGCGACGCCTTGTTGGGCGATCATCATCCCGCTCATGATCGTGCCCATGCGCAGCGGATCGCTCATCACGTCGAGCGTCACCGCGCGCAGCGCATCGTTGAGCGATGCCGGATCGGCGCCGGAGAGATCGAGACCATAGCTGAACTCTTCAATCGGTACCGCGCCGACCATTACATGTACATGCCCCCGTTGACGTCGTAGGTTGCGCCGGTGATAAAGCCGGAGTTGTCATCGATCAAGAAACGCACGACGCGCGCGATTTCGTCGGGTTGACCGAGCCGATCGACCGGCGTGCGGCTGCGCGCTCCGGCGATTGCAGCTTCAGGCATCGCGCGCACCATCTCGGTCGCGGTAAAGCCCGGTGCAACGGCGTTGACCGTAATGCCCGAACGCGCGGTTTCGAGTGCAAGTGTCTTGGTGAGGCCCAAGAGTCCCGCTTTTGCCGCCGCGTAATTCGCTTGACCGAAATTCCCGGTGTGCCCCACCACGGAGCTGATGTTAACGATGCGTCCGTACTGCTGCTCGAGCATGTGATCGAGGACGGCCTTGATCATAAAAAACGGCCCTGAGAGGTTCACATTCAGGACCGTCTGCCATTCTTCGATGGTCATCTTGCGCGCCGTGTGATCTTTCGTGATGCCGGCATTATTGACGAGAATGTCAACTTTGCCGAGCTCGGCGATGACCGCTTGTGCGGCCACCTCGCACGCGTGCGGAATCCGCGACGTCAGCTTCATAAAAATGCACGAGCTTGGCGGTGCCGTTGAGCGACGCGCGCAACGTTTCGGTACGATCGCGATCGGCTGGAATACCAAGCACGGCAATAGTTGCACCATCCGCAGCGAGCGCCGACGAAATCGCGCCGCCAATACCGCGCGAACCGCCGGTCACGATCGCCACTCGACCATCGAGCCGCGCGAGCGTGCCCGAGGGGGCTGTCGAGGTGGTTATCATGGGCACTACTTTGTACCCATCCGCTATGCTCACCTAGCAAAGGATAAAGAAAATCTTAGGATCTTTAGACGGTCCGGCCTAGCCGTAGGCTAGGACGCACCTCGTGTGCTCCGGACCTTCAGCTGCATCGTGCAGCTCTGGCCCTAGACCATATCCAGCCCACCATTTACGTGGAAGGCGGCCCCGGTAATATATCCCGAGTCATCCTCGCATAAGAATTTAACCACCCGCGCGACCTCGCTTGGTTTGCCAAGCCGCTTGGTGGGAATCTTATCGACCACTTTTGCCAGCGCCGCCTCGGGCATCGCTTCGACCATCTCGGTCGCGATGAAACCGGGCGCGACGACGTTGGCGGTGATGCCTTTGTTGGCGGTCTCGAGCGCGAGCGATTTGGTGAAGCCGAAGAGTCCCGCTTTAGACGCGGCATAGTTCGCCTGACCGATGTTGCCGGTCGAACCAATCACCGAGCTAATGTTGACGATGCGCCCCGAGCCGCGCTCGATCATGTGCTCGAGCACCGCTTTAGTCATGTTGAACGTCCCCGAAAGATTGACGTTGATGACGTTCCACCAATCCTCGGAACTCATTTTGCGCAGCGTCTTGTCGAGCGTGATGCCTGCATTATTAATGAGAAAGTCGACCCTGCCGTAGGCGTCGAGCACTTCATTGACGACGCGCTTGCAATCGTCGAAGTCGTCGACGCGGCCTTGATGCGTCGAAACCGAGAGCCCGTTGGCGCGATGTTTTTCTGCGCAGCGTTCCGCGGCATCCGCGCCTTTGCTGTAGCCGGCGGCAACGTGCGCGTGATCTTGTGCGAGCGCTTGCGTAATCGCAAGCCCGATGCCGCGCGTACCGCCGGTAACGATTGCTACTCGTCCGTTAAACATCTCGTGCGCCTCCCAGCGTGGAACGCTTTACTGCGCTGCGATAAGCGCTTTTCCCGCGTGGTCTACCTACCACATCGGAACGGGCGTTGGCGTTGGTGTTACTAGCGGTGCCGGTGAGGGCGTGTAAGCAACGATAACCGTAAATGTCGTCGGGGCATCTTCGCTTGCAAGCCGTACGCTTCGATTGACGCCGTTTGCCACGATCTGCACCACAACCAGTCGGTTTCCGCCGACGGCACTCGGCATTGCAGCAAAGCTATACGGCACGTCGGTTGCGCTGGCAGCGGCGAAAAGCGGATCGTATGCGGCACTCGACGGTGTGGCGAGTTCGCTCACGCTCGCGGCGGTAGCGCTGAACGTATCGATGTCGGCGAGGCTGTCGCCGGCGACGGGCGCACTGCTGCCGGTCAGCGTGTAACGCGTCAGCGTCTTTGCCGCGGCATTGAAGGTATACGTCCAGGCGTAGGTGCGATGCGCGCCGTCTTGGGTGAAAAAATCGACCTCGTGGCCGTCGCTATTGCTTTGCCCCAGCGCGTCGGTGGCCGGGACGTAGACCGCTAGCGAACTTGCCGCCTCACTCGAGAGCCGCTCGATCAAGCGCGCGGCGTTCGTGCTCGCGTTGACGCGCAGATTGGCGGCGGTCGCCGAGGCAACCAGTCGATCGACCATTGCGATCAGCGCCCAGAGCATGGTGACCGCGAGCGCGGCCCCGAGCAGCGTTTCGATGAGGGTGAATCCCGCTTGCCGGTCCATGCACGACGAGGAGTGCCCGCGTTGCCGTCGCCCCAGACTTTGTGGTACAAAGTAGAGCATGACCGATATCGAACGCGCCATGCTCGACATCGCCGAAGTGCGCGACCGCCTGGCGATGACGCAGCGCTTCCGCGGCATTTCGGGTGTGGCGGCAATTGCGTCGGGTTGCTTCGCGATCGCGGCCGGCGTGTTGCAAGCCTTGCTGGTGGCGGTGCCGCACGGCGCATACGAGCAACGCGTGTATGCCTCGATTTGGCTCGTGTGCGGAACCGCGGCAATGATCGTGAACTACGGCTCGATCGCGCACTGGTTCGTGAGCGACGAAAGCGCGCGAGATCGCTGGCAGACGCGTACCGTCGGACTTGCCATTCTGCCGGCCTTGACACTCGGTGCGGCGCTTACGCTCGCGCTGCTCAGTCGCGGTGCGTTCTCGTATTTGCCCGGCGTATGGTACGGCTGTTACGGCGTCGGTTTGTTTGCATCGCGGATGATGCTGCCGCGCGACGTGTTACCGATCGCCGCGTTCTTCCTCGCCGCAGGCATTGCGTTGCTTTTTGCGCCGTCGGCGATCGCGCTTGCATGGTGGGTCTTGCCGATCGGCTTCGGCGTCGGACAAATTGCGATCGGCGTGCTGGTTGCGCGCGACCGGCGGGAGCGAGGATGAGCGCCACCGATCTCGATCGCGTGTTTCACGAGCGCGGACGCCTAGCGATCTGCTCGACACTGGTCGCACATCCCGACGGCGTGTCGTTTACGCAGTTGCAAGATGCCTGCGCGCTGACCGACGGCAACCTCAACCGCCACTTGCACGCGCTGGCAGAAGACAGCATCGTGCAAACCGAGCGGCGCACGGGTGTAGGGCGGCCGCAAACGATCGTGCGTATCACGCCCGCCGGTCGCGAACGGTTCTTGGCCTACATCGACGCGCTCGAGCGCGTCGTGCGTGAGGTTCAGCGCTCGATGAGTTCGAGTGAGTCACCGGTGCGTGCGATTCCGGCGCGGGGAACGTCGCAGTAAATCCCCATCCAGTTCGAACGCGCCTGCGCGACATAGCGCAGGATCCGCGGATCGACTTTTCCGCCATTGAGATCGTACGTCGGCACGACGCAGCGTTCAATCGGATAGCGCACCCGTAGCGTTACCTCACCGAGGCGCAATTCGCGGCCGGTTAATGCCGCTTCGTCGAAGGCGATGCCGGGCTCGGCCTCAACATAGAAGTTGGGACGAAAGCGTTCGAATTCGACGCGATAGCCGACAAAGGACGAGACGCCGTCGAGCCAGCGATCGACGATGAGCGATACCGGCGCATCGTCGAAGAATCCACCGTCATCACTCTGCGCGAGCGACGCGCTAGGAACCAGCGACAGCGCCTCTTCGACGTCGCTGAGCCGGTGCAGACGGTCGTCTTCCTTACCGCGATAGGGCTTGCCGGCGCGCGGTCCATCGTCGGCAATCAGCGCCGACACGCGATCGCCTTCGAGGCCGGCCGGGAGCACGGCGCACGCATCGAGTGCCTCGCCGTGCAGACTCTTCACCGGATACCGCCGGATTGCGCGTAACGTCCCGATTCGCATTCGTAATACGTACTACAATAGGAAGGCGAGATTACCCCCAAGAACGGGGCCGCGCAATGGACGAGTTGCAGGGGCGTCCCGCGCTACGCGCACTCACGATCGGAGAGATCTTCGATCGCGCGGTGACGATGTATGTGCGCCACTTCGTCGTCTTCACGCTGATCGTTCTCACGCTGCTCGTGCCGCTCGGCATCCTCGACTACTTCATGACCAATCAGTCGACGTCGCAGCTCTCGCAGTTGCTCGCGCAAATTCAACATCCGAGCGCGCACCCAACGCCGATCTATTCGCCCGGCCAACTTACCGCGATCTTCGCCCTGCTGCTCGTCGCCCTTATTCTGGCGCCGTTTACCAATAATGCCGTCGCGGTGGGTGTCGCGGCGATCTATGCCGGGCGCACACCGACGTACGCCGATGGATATGGACGCGTGCTGCGCCGCTGGGCTCCGCTGCTCGGCACGACCGTGCTGTGCGGCTTGATTCTCCTGGGAACCTATTTTGCGGTGGTCATTGGTGCGGTGATCGTCGTCTTCATCGCGGCGCTGATGGCGGCGGCCCTCAGGTTTCTGGGCCTGCTCTTCGCGATCGCTGGTGTGGTGATCGTGCTCGCGATCGTCCTACTCTTTATGCTCTTACTGATGTGCTGCGCATTTGCGCTCTACGCCACCACGATCGAGCAAGCGAGTCCGGCGGACGCAATCGGCGAAGCATTCCGGCGTATCCTCAATCGACGTGAAATCGGCAAGGCGACATTGATTTCGCTTGCGTATCTGGCAATCCAGATCGGCGCGCTCGTCATCGCCAGTACCGTTGCGGCGCTCTTGCTCGCGTTTGCACACAGCGCGGTCGCCGAGTTCGTGGTCAACACCGTCATCAATTCCGCCGTTACGGCCTTCGTGACGATTTTGCTCGCGGTGTATTACTACGATGTGCGCACGCGCAGCGAAGGCCTGGATCTCGAAGTCGATCTCGAGCGCCTCACGGCGCCGTCATGACCCACGCACCGCCCATCGCAATCGTCGGGGCGGTCCGAGCCGAACTTGCTGTTCCGGGGCGCTACCATCTTGGCGTGATCCCGTCGCCGCATCGTTCGCTGATCGGCATCGCGCTGCAATGGCTTGCGGATCGATGGAACGACCTCTGGAACGCGGTGGCGAGCCACGTAAAACTCGGGCCGGCCGGGCTGTCGCTGATCGGCGACGTGCTCGTCGTGCTCTGCGTGTTAGCGATTGCCGTCGTGGGTGCGCAGTTGCTCCTGCAGCTTCAGTACGAACGCACGCGACGCGAGCACGCGACCGCGCTTGCGCCGCGGCGCAGTGCGCACGCACTTGCCGCGCTTGCTGCGCAAGCCGCAAACACGGGAGACTACGCTCGCGCGATTCGCCTGGTGTTTATCGCAGCGGTCACGCTGTTGGATTTGCGCGGCGTGGTGCGTGACGAGCGCTCGTCGACGATCAACGAGTTGCGGCGCGCGCTGCACCAGCGCGACGGTGCGCTTGAACCGGCGTTTGTCGAGATCGCGGGCCTCTATACGTCCGCAGCCTACGCACAGTCACCGGCCGGCCCCGACGCGTGGCAGCGGGCGCGCGCAGCCTATGACGAACTTGCGGCGGCCGCGGCGCTATGATGCGACGCATTATCGAGAGCGTCGTGCTGGTTATGCTGCTGGGCCTGCTCGTGCTGCTCGCGGCCGGGTCGTCGAGTGCACCGCCGTCGATAGCTTCGAGTTACGACACCGGGCGCAACGGCTATCGCGCGCTGTATGACGTGCTGCAGCGCGAGGGCATTCCGGTAACTCGGCTCGAGGTGCCGCTGGGCCTGCGCAGCCGGCTCGTGCGCGTCCTTGCGGTCACCGCACCGAATTACGATCGCGCCGACGTGCAACGGCTGGCGAACTTTCTCCGCGACGGCGGGACGGTAATCGCCTTTGTTCGTGTTCCCGGCTTGACGCACTCGCCACGCCTGCTGCAATTCAAGGTTGCGGACTACACTAATCTCGCCTTAAGCAAACAGCCGCAACGCGCGCAAGCGATCTACGATGCGGTCGCCGGGAAAGGCCTCGTCGCCTTCGACGAGCGCGCCTATGGATACGATCGTACGCAATCGCTCTGGTCGGTGTTGCCGACGGCGGTGCGCGTCGCAATCGGGCTGGCTGCAGTTGCGATGGTGCTGGCGTTGATCGACGCAAACGTACGCTTTGCGCCGCCGATCGCTCGCGAACCGCCCGCCGATCGCGATTCGTCCGACTACCTTCGCTCGATGGCGTCGCTGTTGCGGCGCGCCCATGCCGGACGCGCCGCGATCGAACGCTTCGCCCGTGCCTACCCGAAATCGGACGAGCTCGCGCAGCTTGCTGCGGTCACGCGGCCGGATGATGCACTGGTGCAACGTGCTGCCGCGATCTTTGCAACGCTTCGAAAGGACCACGCGTGAACGATTCTTCCTCTGCGGTCCGCGATTTGGCCGCGCGCATTCGTTCGGCCGTCGGCACGGCGGTCGTCGGCAGCGATCGCGTGAGTTTCGGTCTGCTCGTCGCGTTGTTCTCGCGCGGGCATGCGTTGATCGAAGGCGTGCCCGGCACCGGTAAGACGCTCGCGGTGCGCGCGCTCGCGGCGGCGCTGGGCTTGCCGTTCCGGCGCATACAATTTACGCCCGACCTGATGCCCTCCGACGTTGTCGGTACGTCGGTGTTCAATCCGCAAAGCGCGACCTTTAGCGTGCGGCCGGGCCCGATCAACGCGAACGTCGTGCTGGCCGACGAGATCAATCGCACGCCACCGAAGACGCAAGCCGCGCTGCTCGAAGCGATGGAAGAGGGACGCGTCACCATCGACGGCACGCCGATTGCGCTGCCCCAGCCGTTCATCGTCTGCGCGACGCAGAATCCGATCGAATACGAAGGTACCTATCCGTTGCCTGAAGCGCAGCTCGACCGGTTCACGGTAAAGATCAGTGCCGGTTATCCCGCCGCCGACCAGGAGTTGGATCTACTCGCGCGCGTTGCCGCGGGGTTTGACTCGCGCGCGCTCGATCTCGCCGGTATCTCGGCGGTTACCGGCGCGAGCGAGATCATTGCCGCGCAAGCGTTGGTGCGCCGTGTGCTGGTCGCAAGTGAAGTTCGCGCCTACGCGTATGCAGTCGTCAGTGCGACGCGCGCGCATCCGCGGCTCGCGCTCGGCGCATCGCCGCGTGCGGCCGTCACGTTGCTCGTTGCATCGCAAGCGGCGGCGGCGATCGACGGCCGCGACTACGCCACCCCCGACGACGTCAAAGACGTCGCCGAACTGGTGCTGGCGCACCGCTTGATCGTGCAGCCCGAAGCCGAGATCGAAGGCGCCACCGCTGCCTCGGTGGTCTCCGAAATCTTGGCCAGCGTACCGGTCCCGCGTGAGTAAATTTTTGCCGATCTGGCTGTCGGCGCGCGCGTTGTGGGCGCTCGCAATCATCGCGGTGGTGCTCGCGTGCTCGCCGGGTGCACCGATTTGTCTACCGCTCGCGGTCGTCCTCGGTGTCGTACTCGCGCTCGCCGTCGCAGCGGACGCGGTGCTGTTGCCGCCTCCGCGCGCGCTGCACGTGCGGCGCGCGATCCCGGCGCACTTCTCGTTGCGGCGTACGGCGGAGCTACGCTACGCGATCGTGAATCGTTCGCGCCGCGCGCTGCGCGTCGGGGTGGTCGAGGCGCCGCTACGCACGCTGAATCTCGGCGAGGACGAACTGATCGCGCTGGTTCCCGAGCGCAGCGAGGTTGAGGCGGCCTTGGCTGCGTTGCCGATTGCGCGCGGCAGCGACACGTTCACCCGTATCTACGCGTGGTACGAGAGTACGCTAGGCCTCGTGCGCCGGCGGATGGTCATCGACGCGCCGGAGGCCATTCGCGTCTATCCCGACCTCTCAGCCGTCGAGCGCTACGGACAATTGCACGTGCGCAACCGCTTGGTCGAAGCGGGCCTGCGGCGCATGCGCTTGCGCGGTATCGGGACCGAGTTCGAGAGCGTGCGCGACTATGCGAGCGGCGACGCCTTTCGTTCGATCGATTGGAAGGCCACCGCGCGTCGCGGCAAGTTGATGGTGGTGCAGCGGGAAGTGGAGCGCAGTCAAGACGTGATGCTGCTGCTCGATTGCGGCCGTTTGATGACCGCGCGCATCGGCCCGCAGCGCAAGCTCGACTATGCGGTGACGGCCGGACTCTCGCTAGCCTCGATAGCGTCGCTCGCGAGCGACCGGGTGGGCGTTGTGGCGTTTGCGCGTCGCATTCTCGTAGCGCGCGCTCCACGTTCGACGGCGTCGTCGGTTCGTGCGCTCGCCGATGCGCTGTGCGATGTGGAACCGCGTTTCGAGGAGTCGGACTACGCGCGTGCCTTCGCCTATCTGCGCGGTCATCTGCACCGGCGCAGTTTGATCGCGTTCTTCACCGACGTGATCGATCCGGTCGCGCAGAGTACGGTGTTGGCCGAGCTTGGGACGCTCGCCAAGCGCCACGTCGTGCTCTGCATCTTCATGAACGATGCGGCGGTTAGCACGGCTCTAGCACAGCCCCCGCACGACGTCAATGGGTCATTTGTACTAGCCGTGGCGCTGGGTCTCTCAGCCGAGCGCGCCGTTGCGGTGCGCACGCTGCAACGGAGCGGCGTAATCGTACTCGACGTGCCGGCCGACAAGCTCACGATCGCAGCAGTGGATGAGTACCTGCGCGTCAAATCTCGGGCTTTGCTATGATTCATCTTCTTGCATCAACGCTCATCGCTATCGCCGGCGGCGGTCCGCAGCGCGTGCTCGTCTATTCGTTTAGCGTCGGGATTTACAATCGCAGCGTGGACTCGTCGATGGGCGAGCACGCCAACGTGCAGCACAACTCAGACTCGGACGTCGGCACGATTACGATTACCGCGGTCGGCCTCGAAGCCGACGGCGGCCTCGTGGTAAACGTCGCTGAGGAGGCGCGCACAAATCGTTCGGTTGCTCCAGCCACGTGCGTGGTGTACAGCAACACCAACGTGGTCTGCGGCACCTCGGTCGTGACGCCCGAGGAGACCGGCATTCTGCGTACGCTCAATCCGAAATTCCTTGATCCGACCGCGCTCGACGCGAAGGGACATTGGCATATCGCTCCGGGGGCCGGGGTGTCGATCGATTATACGGCCACCGCGAGTGCCAGCGACCTCGCGATCTCGGGCGTCCGCGACGAGGGCTCAGCCCAGGGCACGGTGCACTCGGAGATGACGTACACCTATGACCCGGCCAAACTCGTGACGACGAAGGTGCACGAATACGAAACCATCCGTCAGACTGCGGGAACCACCGGCGGCGTTACAACGATCGAAGTGGATGGGGCGCTGCAGTCGGATTCTCTTTCGTCGGGTTCGTAGGTCGGCCGGCAAAACCAAAGTAGGCGATCAGCCCAAACGCCGTGATGACGCCGACCGCAATGCGGTCGGATGCCGGCAGGCGTAGCGGCGAGAAGAAGCCTTCGATGGTACCGGCCACCAGCAGCATCGACGCGACGCCGGCAATTAAAACGCCGGCGCGGCGTGCCGCCGCAACGATAGCGTCGCGCCGGCGGAATCGTCCCGGCGCGAGGATACCCGCGCTAATCAGCAGTCCCGCCGCGCCGGCGATTTGAATCGCGCTGAGTTCGATCACCCCGTGCGGCGCCACCGTCGCCCAAAAATCAGCGCCGAATCCGGCGTTGGTAAAGAGCGCGCCGACCGCGCCCAGCATCAACCCGTTGAGCGTGATGATGTAGAGCGTGAAGAGCCCGAGCGTTACGCAGCCCGCAAAGGCGAAGATCGAAACCTTGATGTTGTTCGTGATGATGGCGGCGGCCATCGAGGGCGAACTGGCCGGGTCGAACGCGAAATTGGAATCGTGAAGACTCTTCTTGATCTGCGCCGGAATCAGCTGATCGGGGAGGAGCGCGTAGGCATCCCCCGGGTGCGTTCGCACCAGCACGTAGGCTACGACCGCACCCACCACGGTGATCGCGATGCAGATCGCAATGAATCCGAACGAGCGACGAAATTCTCGTGGAAACGTTTGCGAGTAAAACGTGGCGAAGCGCTGCCATCCGGTCGTTGCGGCGCTTCCATAGACATAGGCGTGCGCGCGTGCGACCAGCCGGTTGAGATACGCGAGAAGCCGCGTGTCGAAGGCACGGCCCTCGGCGTACGCGAGGTCGCTCGTGACCGCGCGATAGAGGCGGCCGATCTGTTCGACGTCCTCCGGTTGAAGGCGGCGGACGCCGCGGCGCCCGGCACGCCGAAGCAGTGCGTCGAGTTCGTTCCACGCGGCGCTGCGCCGTTCGACAAAGGTGGCCTGCGTCACGCCGTCTTACGTTACTCCGGCGATGGATCGAACCCTAGAGGTCCGCACCCCGGAATCAATTGCGTT
The DNA here is from genome assembly GCA_963703325.1 of Vulcanimicrobiota bacterium. Classification (GTDB taxonomy): domain Bacteria; phylum Vulcanimicrobiota; class Vulcanimicrobiia; order Vulcanimicrobiales; family Vulcanimicrobiaceae; genus Aquilonibacter. The sequence goes on from OY969805.1 coordinate 1,199,037, forward strand.
CTCCTACGAGCTCGCCGGCGTCGGGAGCCGCTTTCTTGCACTTGCGGTCGATTTCACGATTCAAGTTGCGGCCGTGCTGCTGGTGGCTTGGGCGTTGTTCGCGGCGAGCGCGCGCGGAGTGACACGCCAGATCGCTCTTCACGGCTCCGATCGCGTCGTCTACAACCTCACGATTGCGCTCATCATTGCGATCGTGTTCTTGATTTTCTTTGGCTATTTCATCGCGTTCGAGGCGCTGTGGAACGGGCAGACGCCCGGAAAGCGAATGCTGGGCATCCGTGTCGTGCGCGACGGCGGCTACCCGGTGGATTTCATGGCTTCGCTCATTCGCAATCTGATTCGGGTCGGCGAGATGACGCTCGGATTCTACGCGGTCTCGGCTGCCGTCGCGGTCTTTTCGCCGATGAACAAACGCATCGGCGACATCGCGGCGGGAACGATCGTGATTCGCGAATCGCGTATGGAGTCGCCCGAGCAGATGCTGCGTGACGTGGCCGAGCCGGTCTACGCCGCGACCGCCTACGTCAGCGGCGAGGAGCGCTCGCTGATTCGGCGCTTCTTGGAACGCCGCGAGGACATCGTGCCGGCGCGCCGCTTCGCCCTCGCCCATCAACTGGCAGACCGCGTCCGCCCGCGCGTCCCTACCGAACTCCAACGCCTCGACGACGAAGACCTACTCGAGCGCTTGTAGCCCCTTTGTCAGGGGGCGCGCTACTTCTTTTTAAAGCGCAGGATGAGATCGCGGGCGAAGCGCAGCGCGTCGTCTTTGGTGCGATCGTAGAGTTGTGCGGCTTGCGCTTTGCTCATGTACGAGCCGTGTTCTAAGAAGAACGTCACGCCCTCGCCGACGACGATCGTGCCGGCATAGGCGATCGCGCCTTTAATCGCGACGCCCGCAACTGGGACGAAGCCGGCGAGTTCGCGCGCCAGCGTGCGCCAGCCGAAGCCGCCGCCGATGACCGGCAGCAGTTTCCACATGCGCTGCACGTCGGGATCCTTGCCGTAGGTCGCCTCGATGTGCAGCAGCAGCATCATCTGTAAGCCGGTGATCGCGACCATGTCGCCTGCCGACGCAAACGCGCCGAGCACCACGCCGACGACCGGAATGTGATCGAACAACGCGCTTGCCAGCGCCACTTTGAGCGAATTGTTGGCGGCATCGCGCGTCAATTTTGCGGCGACCGTTTCGCGCAGCGGCGGCAAACGCCGTCCAACCGCGATCTCCACGCCTTTGGACGCTTCGACGATGTGGGTGAAGACGCGGCCTTTGAGCGCGTCTTTGGTGATCGCGTTAACCACGTAGTCGCCCACGGTTCCCGGCGCGGGCATCGTCAACGGTCCGCTCGGCACTTCTTGCGGATCGATAGTCAGGGCGAGAATCGGCACGCGCAGCGTCTTGAGCGGTTCGAGGTTAGCGCCTTCGCGGTCACCGGGATGACCGAGGAAGATCACCACGCGCACTTCGGTGGGCGACGTGATCAACGGAACACTCGGCGGAATCGTCTCGAGACAGGCGGCGGCGTCGAGCGGGATGGAGTCCTCGGCGTGGCCCGAGAGCAGCATCGCGCGCATCTGCGCGATCAGCCCGGAATCACCGCACAGCAAGAAACGAAACGGCTTGCGGACGTTGGCATTGACGGCTTTGACGTCAATGCCTTGTCGAACTAGCCGGTAGAGATCGCGCGCGCCAAGTGCTGATGCCATAACGTTACGTGGTTGCCATTTCCTTTGCCGGATCGTCGGTGTAATCGAGATACACGAGGCCGGTGAAGATCTCGAGCGCCCACGCGTGCATTCCGTGTTCGTCGGCCAAATCGACCGGCGATTTCTTTTCGCTTGTCATCTGATCGACGATGTCTTCGGGCAGCGTCTTGATGTCGGCGGCCAGGATCGTTGCGACCACGACGTCGCCCGGTGTAATGCCGTCGTGCAGCATTACTTCGTAGGGAACGCCGTCCATAGCGAAGCGCTGTTGCAGTGCGTATTGCAGAGTAGCATAGCGTTCCGGCGAGGTGCCGACGCCGAGCAGCGTGATGCGCGCCGAGAGTTGCCGCGTGCGCGCCATGTTATACAGCTGCGCGGCCTGCGAGGCTTGCGTGGCCGCGGTGTCGAGCTCGGTCATCGATTTTTGCATCATCGGTTCGAGCGTGTTGTACTCGGACTGGCTGATGTCGCCGCGGTAGCTCATGGGTGCGCGATTGAGTTCGCGGAAGAATGCATCGAGATCGCCCAGCGACTGGTCGAGCGTTGTGAGCGATACCCGTGCGGCGTCGACGCTGCGGATCATATCGCTATCGGCTCGCCGCAGTTCGTTAAAGATGCTCGGATACGACGGCAGAATCGCGATTTGATCGGTCGGAATCGGTGTCGAGTTGAGCGTCTGCTGCATCTCGTCGAGGATACTATTACTCTCTTTGAGCAGCCCCGACTCTTTATTGCGCTCGAGTGAGCCGACGCCGTTGATCGCGGTGCCAGCATCCTGCATGGCACTGTTGAGCGAACGGCCCATCGTCATCACGTTCTTGAAGATCGATTCGAGCTTCGAGCCGTGTTGAATGTTGACGTTAGCAAAGTTCGGTACTTCGTACTGCAGCGCTTCGGCACGTGTTTGCAGTTGCTTGAGCTGATCGCGGCCTTGATCGTGACGCGCCGCGATTGCACTGTTGGCGGCGGCTTGCGAGGTTTGCACGTCGGCGAACGACGTGCGTAGGCCACCGAGATTCGGTTGGGTCAGCGTTACGCGCTTCGCCTGCACTTCGCGTAGATCCGCCATCTTCTGTTCGGCGAGCGCTTTGGTCTCCGGCGATCCGATTTGCGCCGCTTCCGCCAGCGTCTGCTGGCTCTTGCTCGGAAAGCCGAGCGCGATCTGATCTTGACCCAAGCCGAGCAGCGCTTCCGCATTGGTCGGATTGGTCTTGAGAATGCTTTGGAACTTCAGCGATGAGAAGGAATACCGCGCGCGCTCGCGATCGCTCGCCGCTTGCACCACGAGTTGGTCTTGGGTCACAAGCTTGGGATCGAGCTCGGGATAGCCTTCCAAGTGATTCACGCGCGCGCCCGGATCGGGGTGATCCTCGAGATACTTATCGACCATATTGCTATGCTCGTTGCCGAGAATGGTGAGATGCTCGAGCATCGTCTTCATATTATCGGGATCGTAGCCCGCGCGCGACATCAACTGGAGCCCGGTGCGGTCGGCCTGCAATTCGTCGGCGCGCTCGATCTTCATGAAGACGCCGGCTTCCATGAGGTTGCCGAATTCGTAGATGATCGGATTGAACATCGAAGCGATGCCGAAGAGGAGGTTCAAGGCGGTGAGCTTCGACTGAGAGGTGAGCACGTGGCGTCGCTCGATGTGGCCGGTTTCGTGGCCGATCACGCCTGCAAACTCGTCGTCGGACTGCACGAAATCGATCAGGCCTTCGTCGATGTACACGTAACCGCCGAGCGTCGCGAACGAGTTGACCTCGGTATCCTTGATGACCTTGATGTTGTAGGGGACGTCTTTGCGATCGACTTGCTTCCAAATATTGCCGGCGATCTTTTGCACGTAGGCGTTGAGCAGCGGATCGGTTTCGATCACGCTGGTGTCGACAATCTGTTCGTCCTCTTGGCGACCCATTTCAACTTCGGTTTGCGTCGAAGTCGCGCTCACAGGTGCCGGGCATATGGCACCAGCAAGAAGCAGCATGGTCAAAAAGGCAGCGATGCGACGGAGCATAGATGTGACGTCCTTTACCGGGAAAGCTCTTTTAATGTTACGGCGGACCCGATTTCCGTACAACGGGCGGCCGGAACCGTCCGTTACTTGTGTGTAGCTGTGTGTATAACCGGAAGAACTTGCGAGTCCCTGTGGATGCCGGGAGGGCCGTTCGCCGCAGGCGTCTCAAACCGAGGCCAATGTCGTTGATTCGCGGGCGGGGCCTGAGGCTCGAAGTGCATCTTGCCGGTTGGGAGTTCGACGCGGCGGTAGCTGAATTGACTGCTCGTCTTAGCGAGCGGAGCGACTTCTATCGCGGGACCGCGGCGACGCTCGTGGTCGGCGAGACCCCCCTCTCGCCGCAGCAGCTCGAGACGCTGTCCGCCGTCTTAGCCTCGGCCGGCATCGAATTGGGTCCGGTCGAGCAGGCACCCGGCGGTGAAGAACTGGCCCGCCGGCGGGCGATGCGCCCCAAGCGCGAGTTGCGGCTCTCCGACGCGGCGCGTTCGCTGGTGGCCGACTTTGCCGGCGCGCGAGCCGATATCGCCGAGCGCCGCAAACGCGGCGAGACCACCGTGCGCCGCGCCAACGTTGCTGCAGCTGCCACGTCGGTAACGCCGCCGCTCGAAGTCGCGCCGCCGCCCGGCACGATGTATCACGTCGGTACGCTGCGCGGCGGACAAGCGTTGCATCACGCGGGCAACATCGTGGTGATCGGCGACGTGAACCCTGGGACTGAGTTGGTTGCAACCGGTGACATTGTCGTCTTCGGACGCTTGCTCGGCGTTGCACATGCCGGCGCACAAGGCGACAATGAAGCGAAAGTGTATGCGCTTGATATGCAAGCGACGCAGTTGCGCATCGCAACGGTGATTGCCGTTGACGAGGATCACGCGCGCAGCGCGTCGGAACCGGAAGTAGCGTTCGTGCGTGACGGGCGAATCACGATCGCCCCATTTTCCAAGGCAGCGGAGGTAGCCGGATAACATGGCAGGACGTCGCATTGTCGTCACGTCGGGCAAAGGCGGTGTGGGCAAAACGACCACGACCGCGAATCTTGGTGCTGCGTTGGCAAAGCGCGGATTGCGCGTCATCCTCGTCGACGCCGACATCGGATTGCGGAACCTCGATCTCGTGCTCGGGCTCGAAAAGCGCATCGTCTTCGATTTGGTTGAAGTCGCCGAAGGCCGCTGCCAGCTGCGGCAGGCGCTGATCAAAGATAAGCGCTTCGAATCGCTCTCGATTCTTCCGGCCGCTCAGACGCGCGACAAGGATGCGATCACCGAATCGCAATTCGAAGCGATCATCACCCAGGCCGCCGAGAACGCCGACTACGTGCTGATCGATTGCCCAGCCGGCATCGAGGGCGGCTTTCGCAATGCCGTCGCCGGCGCGAAGGAGGCGATCATCGTCACGACGCCCGAGGTAAGCGCGATTCGCGATGCCGACCGGGTCGTCGGCAAGCTGAACGATCGCGGCCTGCCGATGCGTTTGATCGTCAATCGTCTGCGGCCGGAAATGGTCCGTAGCGGCGACATGCTTTCGGTCGAAGACGTCTGCGAAATTCTCGCGATCGAATTGCTCGGCGTCATTCCCGATGATGCCGAAGTCATCGATACGACCAATCGGGGCGAACCGATCGTGCTCGATCCGACGGCAAAGCTGGGCGGCATCTACGAGAAGATCGCTCGGCGCTTGGAAGGCGAGATGGTCCCGTTTACCAGTTTCGATTCGCAAGGCTTTTTCGGCAAACTCTTCGGCGCACTCAAGGCGGGGTAGCTCAGCATGCACCAACCTGTTCCTCAAGACGTTAGCGTTCCCGCGGCCAAACTCGGGCGCGCGATCGTCGTCACCTCCGGGAAAGGCGGCGTCGGCAAGACGACGACCACGGCCAATCTGGGTACGGCGCTCGCGCAGCGCGGTGCGCGGGTCGCGCTGATCGACGCTGACGTCGGTCTGCGCAATCTCGATATCGTGCTCGGCTTAGAGAGCCGGGTGAAGTATCACGTGCTCGACGTGCTCGAAGATAAAGTCTCACTCGACGAAGCGCTCGTGCCCGACAAACACAGCCCAACGCTGGTGCTGCTTGCCGCCGCGCAATCGCGCGAGAAAGACGACGTCGACACCGAGAAAATGCGCGCACTGGTCCAAAGTCTGCGCGAGCGCTTCGACTACGTGCTGATCGACTGTCCGGCCGGCATCGAACTCGGGTTCAAGAACGCGGTCGTTGGTGCCGACGAGGCAATTGTGGTGTGCACGCCCGAGGTTTCCGCCGTGCGCGACGTCGATCGTGTGGTCGGCTTGCTCGGCAACCGGTTCAAGCCGCAGTTGATCATCAATCGCTTGCGTCCGGAATTGGTCAAGAAGGGCAAGATGCTTTCGGTCGAAGACGTCAACGCAATCCTGCGGCTGCCGCTGCTGGGCGTTATTGCCGACGAACCGGAGATCATCATTACGACCAACAAAGGCGAACCGATTGCGCTGCGCCACGACGGTGAAACCGCGAGCGCCTACCACGCCATTGCGGCTCGCGTCGCCGGCGAAGATGTGCCTGCGCCCGCACCCGAACTGCGAGGGTCGTTCATCGACAAGCTCGGCTCGTTCTTCGGAGGGAAGCGCGCATGATCGAGTGGGTCAAGAAAGTCTTCGGAGCGCCGACCTCGAGTTCAACCGCAAAAGAGCGGCTGCGTCTGGTCTTGATGACCGACCATCTGGCGCTTGCGCCCGAGATCATCGAGAACATGAAGCGCGATCTGGTCGACGTGATCTCGCGCTACGTCGAGGTCGATCGCGACAAGGTCGAGGTCAACTTCGAGCGTGAGGATCGCGCGCTGGCGATGCTGGCCAACATTCCGATCGTCTCGGTGAACCGTCCGAGCCCGCCCCCCGAGCCGGTCAAGCCGGCGCCGACCGCTTCGCACGCGGGACCGCCGCCACGGCGCCGCCGGCGTAAGAAGCCGCCCACGCAGAATCCGGCGACCGCGCACTAAGCGCATTGTGGACGAACAAACGATTGTTCGATATCATTTGCAATTGGAGGGGTTGTGAGTGCAGGCAAGTCTGTTCGAGGCTGAAATGACCGGGGCAGCTTGCCCACACGATCACGCACGTTCTGTGGTACCGCTTAACGACGAGATTCTATACTTTCCACGTTTTCTTGTTGCTGACGAAGCCGACTCGTACTTCGAGAAACTTCTTGCGGAGGTCGAATGGACGCAAGAAGAGATCAGGCTCTACGGCAAACAGCATTCCGTTCCCCGGCTGACCGCGTGGTACGGCGACCCCGGTGCCTCATATACTTACTCAGGAATCAAGAACGAGCCGCTGGCTTGGACAGACACGCTCCTCGAGATATTACTACGCGTCGAGGACGCGACATCGATTCACTTCAATAGCGTGCTCCTAAATCGATATCGCTCCGGAACAGACAGCCTTTCATGGCACGCCGATGATGAGCCCGAGTTGGGGCAAGACCCAGTGATCGCGTCCGTGAGCCTCGGTGCAACTCGCCTCTTCGCACTTCGCTCAAGGGATGAACCGCAGAAGAAGAGCGCGGTATATCTGGAGCACGGAAGTCTACTTGTAATGAAGGGCGACACTCAGCGACGCTTTCAGCATTCGGTACCCAAGGAAAGGCGAGTAACGGGCGAACGTGTTAATCTTACGTTCCGGGTGATTGGTGCGAGAGACACTAAAGCAGAGCTTATACGGAAGTCTCCTTAACAGAATCGCAAACCACTTTGCCTTGGGGGAGTCGGCGCTATGTGCCCGGCTCCGACCGCATATGTATGAGATCCGGAAATCGTATAGAGCGGCGGATGTCAATATCTCGTACGACACTCTCGAAAAGACTGCGGCCTACACGCTGGCATTCTACCCGAACTACGCGCTGCTTTCTTACGACGCGTTGGTGAACCTAAGGCCAAGGTTGACTAGCGAGCTGCAAGCCATTTCCTTTTGCAGCGGGCCGGCGCCTGAATTGCTCGGCCTGGCCGCGGTCCTGGGCGAAGGTATGGCTGCGGGGCGTCACGCCACGCTCGACCACCGCAGTGTAGATCTCTTCTGCGATCACTGGAGCTGGGCGGCCCACCTTTCAGAGCAGCTCGCGCGACGTTTTGTCCCGAGCGTTCGCACGACTCGAAGCGATCTCCAACTTGACTTGCGAAGTCGCTGGTCCGACGCAAATTTCGATGCGGTTACGGGTGCAGACGTCTATACATTCCAAAATTGCTGGAATGAAATGTACTGCGCGCAGAGCCTCAAGAACGTAGCGACCATCGCGGGGTCAGCCAAACCCGGAGCCTTCTTTTGCTTTGTAGACCAGGCCGAATATAATCGTAACAGCGAGGCACTCAATGCTGTGCGCCGAGAACTTCTTTCGCTTGGCTACTCGGTTGTGCACGATGACGCTTGGGCCTTTACATCGAGTCTCACCGCACCGGCTCGTGTTGTAAATGAATTTTTCGACGGCAAGCCAGCCCGGGACGAGTATGGGAATTGGAAGGGCTGGTACTTGCCAAAGAGCTACACGGTGTTCTCGCTGATCATGTGGAAGGAGCGATAGGTGGCCGTCATTGCTCTGGGGATCGATACCCGCCGCTTCGTTCGCAACTTCAATTGGCCGCTGGCCCTCACGCCGATTCTCATCGCAATTCTCGGCGTACTGTGCATTCAATCGGCTAATTTGCACGATCCGGATGCGGCAGGCGAGTACAAGCGGCAGCTGGTCTATATTGCGCTCGGGATTCCGGTGATGCTCGGGTTCTCGCTGATCGACTATCGGAATTGGCGCCGTTGGGCGCCGGCGCTCTACGTCGTCAACTTGCTGCTGCTGATCTTTATCTTGCGCGGTGGCCACTCGGCATTGGGGGCGCAGCGCTGGATCTCGCTCGGGCCGCTCGGCACCTTTCAACCCTCGGAGCCGGCCAAGCTGATCTTAGCGATTTCGCTAGCGTTCGTGCTGTGCCGCCACACCTACGATCGCATTCAGGATCTCTGGAAGCCGATCTTGACGGCCGCGATTCCCGCATTGCTGATCATCAAGCAGCCCGATCTCGGCACGGGCCTCGTTATCGGCGCGATTCTGACCGTGCAATTGTTTTTTGGGTTGCCGAAGTTCGGCGACTTCGCGATCTACGCAATGGCGGTGCTGACCGCAGGTGCGGCGGCCGTCGGAACCAACGCAATCCTCAAGCCGTTCCAAAAGGCGCGGCTCTTCGTGTTTCTCAATCCGCATGCCGATCCGCAAGGCGCCGGCTACAACCTCAATCAGTCGAAGATCGCGGTCGGCAACGGCGAGTGGTTGGGACGCGGCTTGCATCAAGGCACGCAGACGCAGCTGAATTTTGTTCCCTTTCATTCGCGCGATTTTATCTTCACCGTCTTGGCTGAAGAGTTTGGATTCGTCGGCGCTTTGGTGCTCGTGATTCTTTACGTTGCGCTGTTCTACGGCGGCATCCGCACCATGATCGTCGCGCGCGATCGGTTCGGCTTCTTACTCGCCGCCGGCATCGTCGCGATGCTCTTCTTTCACGTCCTGGTCAACATCGGGATGACCATTGGCATCATGCCGATCACCGGCATTCCGCTGCCGTTCATGTCGTTTGGCGGCTCGGCAATCCTCACCGAGTTCGCCGCGGTCGGCGTGCTGCTGAACATCTATTCGCAAAAAGACCGCGACGTACTCGGCAACGCATAGACGACGCCGCAGGGTAGTTCGGCGACCAGTTGCCATTCCAGCATCGCATCGATGACCGCGCGTTCAACCGGCGTGTGGTAGAGCAGCCACGTTTCACCGGGGTCGCGCCGGTTCGCAACGCTCGCAATGGTCACACGCAGCGCCTCGGCATCGAACGGATTGAATAAAAAGACGACCAGGTCGCCGGGCGGATAGTTCGCGATGCGCGCGTCGCCGCGCTGCAACCAAATGTCGCGGCAGCGCAGGTTGCGCGCTCGGACGATCGCAAGATTTTCTTTGGCAACTTCGTAAAGGGCCCGGGAGACCTCTATGCCGACAACTTGTTTGAACGGATACAGCGCGGCGAGAATGACAGCTCGGCCCATGCCTGCGCCCACGTCGACAAAAGTGGATTGTGGAACCGCGTCTTTTGGGACGAAGGCGAGCAATTCGCGAAAGTCGGCAACCGGTACGGCCTCGTAATGCGTGGCGTGCGCGCCGGCGTCGCCGGCGGCGTCCGGATCGAGATCGGTGAGGAAGAGCACGGCGTGTGTGGTAACTCCGTAGTCGTGATCGAACCGTCGTCCGTCGCTGCGCGATTTGGCCACGCGTGAAACTTCCCTATCGCGCAGGCGACTCATTCGCGCTTCCGCTCGGTGACGGTTCGACCGTCGAGGCAACGATCGTGGCGCACGATCACCACACGGTCGACATCGCGGTCGCGGATATGACGCTGCGCCGCGTCAGCGACCGCGCGCTGGTGCTGCGCAGGTGGAAACGCATCTCTTGTCATCCCGAGCGTAGCCGCGAAACGGCGAAGTCGAGGGACCGTGATAACCTCTGGCTGGGCCCCGCGCACGCCGAGCGGATCGTGGCGACGCACGTAGGGATCGCCAATCTCGAATTGCCGCCGCTCTACGTGCACAACCAGTGGAATCCGGTGTTTGCGCCCGATTCGCGCTACGTTCGCATCGCCGAGCGCGGCCGCGTGCTCGATCCACGCGAACTCGCGCAGCAGTATCCGCTGCTCGAAGTGCTTGAATGTTCGGGCGTCGCGCTGACCTCGCTCGAGTTTCCGCGATCGCTGCGCGCGCTTCGGCTCGTGCGCATCGAAACGCCGGTCGACGTGCGCGAACTTGCGGCGTTGCCGCTGCACACGCTCGCGCTCGAACATTTGCGCGAAATTCGGGGCGTTGCAGCGTTGCTGCACTGGGATTCACTCGAGCAGCTCGAGATGCTCGGGTTCTGGCAACTCGAGCTCGACGACGTGATGCCGCTCGCTAACCTGCAACATCTCGTCCGCGTAGAAATCGACATCGGCGGGCGCCGCAAGAACGTCGAAGTCTATCGTCGCGCCAGCTGGGCGTATCCATGGCCGTTTATTTTCGAAGCGCTGCGAGTTGCGCCGCCTGCACGAAGCGGCTGATCTCTCCGGTGATCTTGGGATCGGGATGTACCCAGACCAGGCTCTGAATGTACTTTCCGCGTGATTGTTTGATGCCGGGCAACGCGCGTGCGTCGACTTTGAGTTCATGAAACGGTGCGGCGGCGCGTGCACCGGACCCTTGCATCTGTTGCTGAGCGCGCAGGACCTCGTTGGGTAAGGTGAACTTCAGCGTGACTGTCCACTCTTGACGCAACACGTGATCGATGAGGATGCGGGCGCCGCCGGTGCTGACATCGATCGCGATCGCTTCGGTTGAACCCGGCACTTCGCCGAGCGAAATGCGGACGGGAATATTGACGTCGATGCGCCGGTGCGCGCGCTGCTCTTGCAGCCGCGTCGAGAGCTTGGGCTTGGGGGCGCCATCGCCGCGGCGTGAGACGCTGATCGTCCGCCGCTGTTCCTCGATGATGAAGCGCAGCAGCGCCTCGCGCGTCTCGTCGTCGAGTGAGTCGAATTCGACGGCATACTGGAAGGTGCGCTCGCTCGGAGAGTAGCTAACCTTGCGAATTTTCCCCGGCAGGCGCAGATGCGGCTGGCCCTCGCGGACGAGATCGAACTCCACCGCTTGTTGCGTTTTGAGCATCGTCCGCGCCGAGACCATGCCGCCGCCGCCCGAGAGGTCGACCAGCGTGGCCGGGACCGGCGCACGTATCCCCGAGGCCCGCAGGTTGATCCGCAGGTACATCGGTTGGCGGTAAAACGACCGGCGATTCGACCGGGCGGCCATTTAGCGGGCCGCTCCCATAAGCGAATGACGCGGCTGATAAGACGCGGAGGTCATCTTCCGCCATAATGAACCAAATGGGTCAGGCTGTCGAGTGCCTTCCAGCTCTTTAGCCGCTCCGAGCAGGTCCGCTTGCCGGGTCAGCGGAACTTCGCAGGCGTTTTAAAGATTTCTACCCAGGAGCCGCGCCTGACGGTTGGTGGCCACGGTCGCCAGCAAAGACGCTCACCAGCGTCCCGTCCCGGTGGTGCGCACAATGTGCGCTCCCGAAGGGCGCGCTTCTAGACTAACTGAGGAAAATTTGTCAACCGAGATTCTCATCTCGAGCGACCCGTGGGAAAACCGGGTTGCCATACTTGAGAACGGCACGTTAGCCGAACTCTACATCGAGCGCGAAGAGCGCGTCATCGGATCGATCTACAAAGGAAAAGTTCAAAACGTTCTGCCCGGGATGGGTGCGGCATTCGTCGACATCGGCCTTGGGCGCAACGCTTTTCTCTATGTAGACGACATTAATAAACAACCCCTGAACATTGGGGACGTCGAGATCACCCACGGTCATTCCGGATTCACCATCAGTGAGAAGGTGAAAAAGGGCGATGACGTGCTGGTGCAGATCGTCAAAGAGCCGCGCGGCCTCAAGGGCGCGCGCATCTCCACCAACATCTCGCTGCCGGGTCGCTACCTGATCCTGATGCCGACCGGCAAGTACTCCGGCGTCTCGCGCAAGATCGAATCAGCCGACGAACGCAACCGCCTCAAAGCGGTGATGAAGCGGATCCGGCCCGAGGGCATGGCCACGGTGGTCCGCACCGCCGCGGCCGGCGTGAGCGAAGCGGAGCTGATCGCCGATCTCGGCGTGCTGATCCGCATGTGGCACGGCATCCTGGAGACGTTCAAGCGGGCACCGTCGCCGTCGCTGCTCCATCGCGACATGAACTTGGTCTACAAGGCGGCACGCGACTTCATTACCGCCGACGTCGACAAAGTGCTCATCGACGACGAAGACGAGTATCGAAAGGTTCGCGAGTTCTTGCAGCTGCTTGGACCGCAGTACCTCGATCGGGTGCAACATTACAATCACGGCCGCGATCTGTTCGACGACTACAAAGTCACTGACGAACTGCAGCGTTTGCTCAAACCCAAGATCAATCTGCCCGCGGGCGGATCGATCGTCATCGAGTCGACCGAAGCGCTGACCGTCATCGACGTGAACTCCGGCAAGTTTACCGGCGGCAAGAACCTCGAAGATACGATCGTCAAGACCAACATCGAGGCCGCCACCGAAATTGCGCGCCAAGTGCGCTTGCGCGATATCGGCGGCATCATCGTGGTCGACTTCATCGACATGGCGTCGGAATCGGCGCGCACCAAGGTAATCAAAGCGCTCGAGGACGGGCTGCGCCGCGATCGGACGCGCGCTACGATTCAGTCATTTTCGAACTTGGGCTTGCTCGAGTTCACGCGCAAGCGCATCGGCAAAGATTTGGGCGCGCAGCTGAGCGGCACGTGTCCGACGTGTAGCGGCACCGGATCGGTGATGTCACCGCAGTCGGTCGCGATCGATACCCTGCGGCACGTTCGTCAAGACGGTCATCACGATCACGCGCATCATCCCGTGCTCGTCTATGCCGCACCGACGGTCGCCGCGCAGATGGAGTTCTGGTACGAAGACGAGGTGCTCGAGCTCGCCAAGGAGATGAACACCAAGATCCACGTGCGCGTGGATCCAATGATGCATCCTGAACGCTCGCGCGTCGAACGCATCGCCAAACCGATCGAGCAGCTGCGCCCGATTCGCGTTGGTGACGAAGTCGAAGTTGACTTGCTGCCCGGCCGTCTCCCGAATCCGACGTCGGCGACCGCCGTCATCGGCGATCGCATCGTCGAAGTCGAGAACGCCGCCAACAACGCCGGGAACGTGGCGAAGATTCGCGTGCTCGATATCGACGACGAAGCCGATTATGTGCTCGCCGAACTCGTGGCGGCAGCCGTCGGTGAAGCCAAGAAGAAGCGTCGTCGCGGCGGCAAGCGCAAGGCCCCGCTGACCGCGTCCGAGCAAGCCGCGCAGCTGCGCGAGCTGGCCGAAGAAGCGGCATCGCAGCAACAAGCGCGTCCGCCGATCGGCATCACCACGGTCACCGAAGAGGAAGAGGCCGAAGATCCGGCGCTCGTGGCTGAAGCTCGAGGCGAGCACCAGCCCGATGCGATCATCATCAATGAAAATGAAGCGCGCGAAGGCGATGGCTCGCGCAGCAAGCGTCGCCGTCGCCGGCGCCGCCGTGGACGCGGTGGTCGCGGGAACGGCGAGCAGCAGCGCTTTGACGTTGCCGCGCAAGTCGGCATCACGCCGCAAAGCGCCGCCGCGCAAACCGAGTTTGACGACGAGGACGAAGACGAAGACGACGAGGCGCAGCCGGCCGTTCACGCGACGGCTGTCCCGAGCACCAACGGCGAAACCGGAGGCAAACGCCGTCGCCGGCGGCGTCGTCGCCGCGGACGCGGTGGCGCTGGTCCGATCAGCGAGCAGCAGCATCAGGAAGGCTTGACCGGTTCGCTGCCGATGAGTCCATCGGTTCCGGATCGTCACGTGTTCCGCGTTGACCCACACGGCTCGGCACAGCCGACCGGCATGACCGCGCCGCGCGAACCGTCGCGTGCAATCGCGCCGATTCGTAAAGCCAAACCGCCGGCAGTCGACGCGCCGCCGCCGCATCTCACGTTTCCAGCGGAAGAAATCAGTCACGCCACACCGACGCGTCGCCGTCGCACGCGCACGAGCGGTGTTGCGGGTGAACTCGAAACGACGGTCATGCAGGCATTGCCGGCACCGGCCGAAGACAAGCCGAAGCGCACGCGCAAGAAGGCCGAACCGGCTGCCGACGGCGAGACTGCGCCCAAAAAGAAAGCTAGCGGCGTAAAGAAAACGTCGACGCGCAAGAAGAGCACGTCGACGTCGACCGGATCGCGAAAGAAGAAAACCAGCTAGAAGCTAGCTCGGCGATGGATGGGGGGTGGCCGGCGATGCGTTCGGCAACACCTTGATTCGCGTCGCCTCTTCCGGCGTGCACGTGCGCATGGTCACGTCGCCGCGGTCATAGTAGTAGCGCGTTACCGGGCCCATTTCCGTAGGAACATTTGTCGGGTTCTCATGTGCAGCAGTAACCGCTTTGCGCACGGCATCGCTGCTGAAATAATATGAGAAACACCGGCCCGCAGTTAGGGTGATGATGGGATTTGGGGTCGGTGGCTGGCTTGCCGCGATTAGCGCGAGGTATGCGATCAGGACGCTGAGGCGCAACGATGTGACTCTCACGGGCGAGGACCTGACAGCAAGGGCTCGCCGTGGCACAGGCCGCAGGCACCCCCCGTGCCGTTATACTGGTCCTCGCCGGTCTCCCCGTCTGAATCGGTGATCATGCCGGTGTATGCTCCAGTCGAATCATAGAACCCGAACGTGAAGGCTTGACCCGATGGCAAGTTGTTAACAAAAATTATTGTCGTGTCCCCGCCTATAGTCATCGTCTCATACGTTGTCACGCCCCCGATTGTGAGCCACGCGGTAACCGTCGTGCCTTCCGGCATAGCTCCAACATTGGCTTGCAGGCTGTTGGTGCCGTTTGGCATCGCAATGACGTTGCCACTTCCTATCATGCCATTTGAGCAGATTCCGAGGCAACTACCGGTCGCGTCGACATGGTACCGATGTTGAAAAACGGCGAGTTGCTGCGAGTTCATGGGCTGCATTCCCCGAGCGTCCAGAACGACGCGACCTACCTCGCCCGTCGTCATTCCGGGCTGAGTCGAGGGATCAAATGAGCCAGCTGCGGTGCTCGAACAGGCAACGAGTGATGCGAGAAGCACGAGAATAAGAAACCTTTTGGCACTCAAGGAACGGCTCATACTACAACTCCTTGCTAATAGCGAATGTCCCTGCGGCCAAACAATAAGCCACACTCAAACGACGCCAGTGCCCGTTATATGGCTCGGACGGCCATGCCGTACATGATAAAGAGCCCGACGGTTACGCCAGGCTCTTTGCTCGTCGCGTTTCCCTCGACTTCGGGGCTCCGCCCCTACGCTCGGGATGACAAGGAGTAGATAGCTACATCAGCGTCTCACAAACATGATGTAAAATGCTGCGAACACCAAGACGATTCCAATATTCACGATGAGTCGCTCCCAGAATCGGCTTCTGAAGAACGCGACATCTACGCCAACGATGACCGCTGCCATCGCCGCGACGTAAAGCACGATAACTATCACTCTGCCCACCGCTTCGCGGCTACGCTCGGGATGACAAAAGCAGCGCTACTCGGCGCTGCCGTTGATTTGGCTCAAGTGTGCGACGCGGTCGTCAACGTACTGCATCGCGCGCCGCAACTGCGGGTCGGTCTTGGGATCGCCGAAGCGGGCGCTGCGCGGTTCGGCAATGATGATATCCGGATCGATGCCGAGATGGTTGATATCACGATTGTGCGGCGTGAGATAGCGCGCGGTCGTGATCTTCACCGCTGAGCCGTCGGGTAGCGGATAGATCGTCTGCACGACGCCTTTACCGAAGGTCCGCGTGCCGATCAACGTGCCGACGCCCGAATCCTGAATCGCGCCCGAAGTGATCTCCGACGCCGACGCGGTGAACTGATTGACCAGCACCGCGAGCGGCACTGGCGGGATCGCCGTGTCGTTAGCTTCCAGCGTCGTGATGTTCGAGCCGCGTGATTCCACCGAGACGATCGGTCCCGACGAAATGAACTTCGAGCTCACACCGACCGCGGCATTGAGATAACCGCCGCCGTTATTGCGCAGATCGAGAATATACGAGCGCGCACCCTTCTTTTGCAGGCGATCCAACGCGGCGGTGAGCTCCGCGGTTGTATCGCGGCCGAAGACCGTCAGTGCGACATAGCCGATGTTGTTCGGCAGCATTTTATCGAACACGCTGAGTTGATGGATTTTCGCGCGCGTGATCGTGATCGGCGCAAGTGATTTTCCGTCACGCTGCAGCGTGATCGAGACCTTCGTGCCCTCTTTGCCGCGCAGATGCGCGCTCGCGCGGTCGATCGACCAACCCTTCGTCGATGCGCCGTCGATGGCGGTAATGAGATCGTCTTGCTGCACGCCGAGCTTGTCGGCCGGGCCGTCGGGCACGACGTCGCTGACCGCGATGAATTTGCTCGTGTCATCCTCTTGGATTACGATGCCGGTTCCGCCGAAATCCGATCCGTCGAGCCCGGTATTGAGTTCGGCATAGTCTTTCGGATCGAGAAAAACCGTGTACCGGTCGTGCACGGAGTTCAGCATGCCGGCAATCGCCGAGTAGGTGAGATCGGTCGCCGAAACTTTTTTGCCGGCGGCGCGCTGGCCGTCTTCGACGGTCAGTTCGATCGCGCGCACGTTGGCGTCGTCGGCGCCCGCATGGAACATCGGGATCTTGGCGCTGACATGATGCTTCCCAAGAACGTAAACCACGCCGGCGCGAGCGCCGTCGAGCACTTGCTGATCGTCGACTTTCTTATAGAATTCGCCGGTCAAATCTTTATAGGTGGTCGTGATTTCGTTGGCTTGCGCGGGACTGACCGTGGCAAGCGGCGTCGCGGCCGACGCTGCAATGTGCACGAGCAAACCGGCGGCAATGCCGCCCACGAGGGCGAGGGAGAGAAGGCGCTTCATGGTGACCGATCTATTGAAGGAGTTGTGCGAGTTGAGCCTTAGCGGCGGCGAGCTGCTTGTCGTTGGGACCGTCGAGCGGCACGTCGTCGCCTTGCGGAACGGTAACGTCCGGGGTAATACCTTTGTGTTGAATCTCGCGCCCGAGCGGGGTGAGATACCGCTGGGTCGTGATCTTCAACGCACCACCGTCGGGCATGTCGTAGATACTTTGGATGACGCCCTTCCCGAAGGTTTTCGTTCCGACGATCTTGGCGAGGTGGTAGTCCTGTAACGCACCGGCCGTAATCTCGGATGCGCTGGCGGTATAACGGTTGACCAGGACGACGAGCGGTTGGCCGCCGATCGCGTCGCCTAACGCCTCTTCGACCTGACGATGGCCCTCGCGATCGATCGTCGAGACGATCGTTCCTTGCGGGATGAACAGACTCGAGATCTTGATCGCGGCTTCGACCAGACCGCCGCCGTTGAAGCGCAGGTCGAGGATGTAGCCTTTCGCGTTATGGGCCTTCCCGTAGAGCAGCGCGTTCTTCACTTCGTCGGGCGACGTCGAGCCGAAGTCGGTGAGACGGATGTACTCATATCCGTCTTTTTCCATGTTCTTCACGACCGTCGGCACGTGAATGATGGCGCGGGTAATCGTCCAGTGCCGTTCGCCCGGCTTCTTGTACGGGTGGGTGGTGAGCGCGACGTGCGAGCCCGCTTCACCGCGGATCCAACGTTCGATCACGTCGATCGGCACGCCGTGCACGCTGCGACCGTCGACCGTGTCGACGACTTCGCCCGGCTTCATGCCGGCGAGCGCGGCTGGTGCGCCGTCGATCGGCTGCAACACGACCTCGCCGTCCTTAAATTGCAAAATATAGACGCCGATGCCGCCGAAATCCCCGCCGTTGAGCGACTCTTGGAGACTTTGAATTTCTTTGGGCGTCAGGTAGACGGTGTAGGGATCGTCGACCGAATTCATCACGCCGCTGAGCGCCGCTTCGGTCAATCCGGTCGTTGCGCTCGCGCCGAGTTGCTTTCCATAGGTGCGCTGCGCATAGGTCACGACGCTCGCCATGCGCTGCGCGTCTTCACCGGGGTCGCCGCTTGCCGTTTCGTCCGGCAGCGTCGGATGCGCGACGTGATTGCTCTGCAGATATTTGGTTAGCGCTTGCGTCTCACCGTGGAACGGCGTTTGCGGGCTGAACGGCTTGTAATACTGCGTTTGCAGATCGGTGAGCTCTTTCTCGAAAAGTTCGGCCGGTGGAACGTTCGCATCGCTTCCGTCGCGGGCGACGCCCGCATCGTTGACGCTGACGTTCACGACAGGCCGCACCGTAACGGCTTCGATATTGCGCAGCCAAAGCGAAAGCGCGCCGACGAGGACGACGACGAGAACCACGAGCGCCGCCATCAGCGCCCTGAACTTACCGGTCATGGGATCGATCATACCCGCCTAGCTTAACGAAGGGTGGGGTACATTCCGTTTCTTTACGGCGAATGTAGCCGCGTCGCGGGGTCGACCGGCTTGCCGTTGATGCGGATTTCGAAGTGGACGTGCGGCCCGGTGCACTCGCCGGTGCAGCCGACCGCTCCGATGGCTTGTCCCTGCTTGACTTGCTGTCCGGCGGAAACGTAGAACGCCGAGAGGTGCCCGTAGCCGGTCGAATAGCCGCCGCCGTCATCGATCAAAATGTAGTTGCCGTAACCGCCGTACCACTGTGCCATGATGACGGTTCCGCCGGCCGCGGCCGTGATCGTCGTGCCGGTCGGTGCCGCGATGTCGAGTCCTTGGTGAAATTCGGGCGCGCCGCCGAACGGGTTGGAACGCCAGCCGAAGGGCGACGTGATCGTGCCGGAAAGCGGCCACGCAAAGACGCCGTGCGGGCCGGAGGGTACCGCGGTGCCGGCAATCCCTTCGGCCTTGCGCTGCGCTTCGAGTTCGCGCGCGCGCTGCTGAATCAAGGCCTCGAGTTGGGCTTCCTCGGACGCCGAAAGATCTTCCATCTGGGCGACTTCGCTTGCAACGTGGCGCCGCTGGTCATCGGCCACCGCGACGAGATTGCGCCGTTCGTCCGCGAGCGCCGCGAGTTGATTTTTCGTGCGCGCCTGATCCTGTTCTTCGCTGCCCAGCTCGAGTTGGGTGCGCTGTAAGTTGGCTTGAACGTCGGCAACGTGCTGCTCGGCCATGCGCCGCTCGCGCACCGCGCTCTCGTTGGCGTTGATGAGCAGCCGCAAATCTTCCCAGCGTTCGACGAACTCGGTGAAGGAATGCGCCGAGAGTAACACGCCGGTGTAGCTCAGATCGCCGTTTTCGTAGATGTCGACAAGCCGGCGGCGCAAGGCCTGGTCATGCATTTCCAGCGAGCGTTGCGCGGCGCGCAGCTGTACGGTATTCCAGTCGGCTTTGCGCTCGGTCGAGTCTTCTTGGGACGTAATGTCGTCGAGGTGGGTGCTGACCTGACCGATCGCCGTGTTGGTCTCGTTGAGTTGCTGCTGCAGCCCCTGCACCTTCACCGTTGCAGCGTTGAGTTGCGCCCGCTTGGCATGAAGCTTTGCCGCAATGGCCGCAGCCTTCTCACGCTGGGCCTCGATGCGCTGTTGGAGCGACGAGGTTTTCGCGCTCGCAAACGACGGAACGGCGGCGATTAGCAGAATGCAGAGCATCGTTCTGATGGGCGAGCTGGTCATTGGCGTCGCTTGTCCTTCACGTAGACGGAGCCGGCGATGGATTTGGCATAGCGCTTGAGTTCGGCGGCGGCTTCACCGACTTGCGCGTAGTTACCGAGCTGACCACGATCGTTGCTCACGATCGCCATTGAGAGCGTCATGATTGGAAAGCGATTAAGCGCGCCGCGGCGATCGCGTGTTTCGATGTAGCCGGCACGTAGATCTTTGACCGAGTAGAGGTTGCGAATGTCGCGATCGAACTCGGCGATGACTTCCTTGGCAATCTCCTCGGCGCGATCGTTGGCGGTGACCACGATGAAATCGTCGCCGCCGATGTGTCCGACGAAATCGTTGGTCGTGCCGCGGCGGCGGACGGCGTCGACGGTGGCGCGCGCGAGCAATTGAATCGCTTCGTCGCCGTGCGTAAAGCCGTAGACGTCGTTGAACGCCTTAAAGTTGTCGAGGTCGAGGTAAATCACGGCGAACGGCTCGTTCGCGTCGATCCGGCGCCGCAGCTCGGCTTCGATCGCGAGATTGCCGGGGAGACGCGTCAGCGGCGAGAGCGACGAGTCGACCTCGACGCGCCGAATCTTGGCGCGCACACGTGCCAGCAACTCCTGTGGACCGAAGGGCTTGGTGATGTAATCGTCGGCGCCGGCTTCGAAGCCACGTAATTTGTCCTCGGTCTCGCCCTTCGCGGTGAGAATGATGATCGGCACGTTGGCGATCGTCGGATTCTGGTGGTTACGAATCCGTTTCGCGACTTCGTAACCGTCCATGTGCGGCATCATCAAATCCAGCAACACGATATCGGGCTGCAGCTGCTCGATCGTCGAGAGTGCCTCGGGTCCGTCGGACGCCGTCTCGACGGTAAAGCCGGCCAACTCGAGATTGGTCGAGATAATCTTGCGCAGGTTGCGATCGTCGTCGACGACGAGCACGCGGTGGCCGGCACCTTGCGCGATCTCCTTCACGACGCGTCCCGTGCACTCGGCGACGGGAGCGAGATCGTAAACGTGCTACCGCCGTGCGGCACGCTTTCGACGGAGACGGTTCCGCCGTGCGCTTGGACGATCTCGCGCGTGATCGTGAGGCCAAGGCCGCTGCCGCCGGTCGCGGCGGTCAAGTTGCGCTCGACGCGGTAAAAGCGGTCGAAGATATACGGAAGATGTTCCTCGCCGATTCCGATGCCGCTATCGCTCACGCGCACGGCGACCACCGCGCCCTCGTCCAGTCCTTCGATCACGACACTTGCCGAATCGGCAGAGAATTTCAGCGCGTTGTCGACCAGATGTAATAGCGCGTCGCCGAGCAAGTCCGGATCGCCGCTGAGCGTTATCGCGGTCGAGCGGCGTTCGACGCGTTCGGCGGCGGTCGGACCGAGGCGCTCGAAGGCGCGATCCAGCAAGCGATCCAGCGTGACGCTCGAGCGGCTGGAGAGCAGATGACGCGCGGTGACGCGTCCAACGAGCAGCAGATCGTCGACGGCACGCGTGAGACGGTCGGCCTGTTCTTCGATCGTGGCGAGGAAGTCGTTGCGATGATCGGCGAGCGCGTCGGGATTCGTGCGCATCGTCGTCGCGTAGGCTTTGATGGTAGCGATCGGCGTTTTGAGCTCGTGCGAAACGGCCGCGACGATTTCTTCTTTGAGCTGTTCGATCGCGGCAAAGCGCAGTTCGCGCCCAAATGAGAGCAGCCAGCCGTCATCGACGCTGAGCATGGTTGCCTGCAGCGTTCTCCGCCGCTCATCTTGGGCGAAGAGCACGATCGGCTCGGGAACCACGGCCAAGCCGAGCGGCGGTTCGACGCGCGCGAAAAGCTCGTCGAGACATTTGCCGACCGCGTCGGCGCGCGCGATAGCCGTGATCGCCGTGGCGCTCGCGCTCCACGCAGCGACGACGCCATCCGAACCTACATACGCGATCCCATCGGATATCCAGTCGGCGAGCGCATCGAAATCGAGCTCGACGCGTAAATGCATTAGTGGCCTGCCACTTGGCTACGTCCGCAGATGACGGCCGACCGAGATCCACGAGGCGACGATGCCGATCGCGCCGCCGACACCGATCAGCTGCGTCACGAGCAGCGGCCCATCGATTGGTGCGCTGTTCAACTGAACCCACGGCAAAGCCAGGAGCAGTTGCGGCCACAGCCAGAAGCGCGCGATAACCAGGATCGCGACGGCGAGCAGCGAGCCGATGACGCCGTCGAGTAAGCCTTCGCAGACGAACGGGGCACGGATATACAGATTCGTCGCGCCGACCAGTTGCATGATCGAAATCTCGCGCCGGCGTGCG
This sequence comes from Vulcanimicrobiota bacterium, assembly GCA_963703325.1. Taxonomy (GTDB): domain Bacteria; phylum Vulcanimicrobiota; class Vulcanimicrobiia; order Vulcanimicrobiales; family Vulcanimicrobiaceae; genus Aquilonibacter. Next base: position 1,221,207 of record OY969805.1, read on the forward strand.
AAGACGGTCAAGCGGATCGTGTTCGAGATAATGACGCCCGCAACAACCAGGAACAATCCGATCACGCCGAGACCGATCGGACGCAACACGCTGCCGAGCGCGAGCAGCCGCGCCACGATAGCCTGCGGGAAAAAGACCTTGTCGACTCCCGGCCGCGTCTGCAGTTCGGTAGCCATCGCGGCGACGCCGCGCGGATCGTGCAGCCACACGCGCAATTTGTCGGGCAACGGGTTTTCCGTCAGGAGCGACATGTCGATCGCGCCGTGCGTCTGGGCGCTTAGCTCGCCCAGGCCCTGCTTCTTCGGGACGAACTGCGTGGAAGCAACGCGAGGATCGTGTTCGAGTGCGGCGCGTAGCGCGTCTTCCTGCGCGGTCGTTACGTCGCTTTTGAAGTAGACCGAAATCTCGATCTGGTTGAGCAGATCGTTGCCGAGCCCGGTGAGTGTTTGATGAACGAAGATAAAGGCACCGAGGAGGATGATGGTCATAGCGACCGTCCCGATCGCGGTCACTTGCATGCCGGCGTTGCGCGTAAAGTTGCGCAACACCTCACCCAGAAAGAATTTGACCTTGCCCGAGTCCAAGATAGTAGTAGCCTCGTTCTTCGTCGGTGACGACCCTGCCGTCTTCGAGCCGCACGACGCGGCGGCGCATGCGATCGACAACGGCTTGGTTGTGAGTGGCGACGAGCACTGTCGTGCCCTTGAGGTTGATGCGCAGCAACAACTCCATGATCTCGGTCGTGTTCGACGGATCGAGATTGCCGGTCGGTTCGTCGCAAAGCAGAATCTTTGGATTGTTGACGAGCGCTCGCGCGATCGCGGTGCGCTGCTGTTCACCGCCGGAGAGTTCGCCCGGATACATGCGGCTCTTGTGCGCGAGCCCGACGAGGTCGAGCGCGCGCGGTACCTGACGCATCACGTCTTTGGTGTGCGCGCCGGTCACCTGCATCGCAAAGGCGACGTTTTCCCACACCGTCTTGTCGCTGAGGAGTTTGAAATCTTGAAAGACGACGCCGAGATGACGCCGCAACGCCGGTACACGGCCACGACGAAGGCGATCGACGCGAATACCATCGACCGTGATCTCACCGGTGCTGGGGAGCTGTTCGCGATAGAGCAACCGTAGGAGACTGGACTTGCCGGTCCCCGAGTGTCCTACCAGGAACACAAAGTCGCCCTTGCCGATCTCAAGCGTGACGTTATCGAGAGCTCGTACGCCGTTCTGATAGACCAGCGAGACATTACGCAGAGAAATCATTGCTGCAAAAGGGTTTTTCCTTAGGGCGGGAGCTATACCTCCGGGCTATGAATTTCGATCTGACCGACGATCAGAAAGCGATCCAACGCCTCGCTCGCGATTTCGCGCAAAACGAGGTGCGGCCGCGCGCTGAGGAGATGGATCGGGAAGAAGCCTTTCCGTACGATCTCGTGGCGCAGATGGCCGAGCTCGGCTTTATGGGGCTACCGTTTCCCGAAGAGTACGGCGGCTCCGGTGCCGACACAGTAAGCTACGCGCTTGCGGTGATGGAGATCGCTCGCGTCGACGCATCGACCGCGATCACCATGGCCGCGCACATCTCGCTTGGCGCATCGCCTTTCTATCTTTTCGGCACGGAAGAGCAGAAACAGCGGTATCTGGTTCCGCTTGCACAGGGGAAGATGCTTTGGGGCTTCGGCCTGACCGAGCCCAATGCGGGCAGCGATGCCGGCAACGTCCAGACTAAGGCGCGGCTGGAGGGCGGGAAGTGGGTGATCAACGGCACGAAGGCCTTCATCACCAACTCCGGCACGACGATCAGCGGCGGGACGACGATCACCGCGGCCACCGGAACGCGGGCCGACGGCAAGCCCGAGATCTCGAACCTGATCGTCCCGCAAGATACCCCGGGCTTCACCCGCAGCAAGAAGTATAAGAAGATGGGCTGGCGCGCGTCGGACACCCGCGAGCTGAGCTTCGTCGATGTGACGGTGCCCGAAGCGAACTTGCTCGGCGAGCGAGGCGAGGGCTTCGCCCAGTTTCTGAAGATTCTCGACGGTGGCCGGATCTCGGTCGCGGCGCTTTCGGTGGGCCTGGCGATGGGCGCTTACGACGAGGCGCTGCAATATTCGAAAGACCGCATTGCCTTTGGTAAACCGATTAGCAAGTTCCAGGCAATCGCGTTCAAGCTGGTCGACATGCTGACCGAAATCGAGCACGCCAAGATGATGGTGCTCAAGGCCGCGTGGGAGAAAGACCAGGGCCGCGAGTTCGAACAAACTGCGAGCTTGGCGAAGCTGTACTCCGGCGAGGTTTCACGGCGCGTTGTCAACGAGGCGGTGCAAATCCACGGCGGCTACGGTTTCATGGACGAATATCCGGTTTCGCGCATGTACCGCGATCAAAAGATCAACGAGATCGGCGAAGGCACCAACGAAGTACAACGCATGGTGCTCGCCCGCATGATGGGTTTGTAACGCGCCTCCTGTCATCCCGAGCTAGCGAAGCGAAGTCGAGGGACCGACGAAGCAACACTCTGCGTCGGATTATGCTAGCGCGAGAGGGGCGTTTTGCTATCGGTCGTGAGAACGATTTCTCCCGCGTGCTCGAGCGCTCGCAAAAACTCAGACGCGTTGACGAGCTGGCCGAGCGCAAAAGCTCCGGCACGTTGCTGCGGCGTTTGGCAAGTGCGTTCAATCGCTTCGACGACGATCGGTGCGGTGATCGCGTAGATGTCGGCGCCTTCGGCGGTGACGCATTGCTCTTCTTCGGCGCACTGAACCCTCGCGTCGATAACAAAGCGCTGGTTCGAGCGTCCGCGCGCGTCGGACGCGACCGGCTCCGGTGTTTTGGGGTCGCGAATGTCGCGCAGCGGCGCGGTATTCAAGTAATTATGCATATCACGCGCGTGCAAATGACGGGTCATCAGAATCGTCTCGGTAAACGGCAATTCGACGACCCCTTGCGTTCCAAACGGCGGCAGAAATCTCCATGACGACGGCGCCGACGGTTGCATCGGTGTAAGCGTTCCATCGGAAAACGTCAGTCGGGGCGCGGTATTGCGCTCGCCGGTGCGGCGTGAGCCGCGCGTAGGCCACCAACTGCTCAGTGCAATGGCGATGTCGATGCGGTCTGCTTGCGACCAATCACCCATTGCGTACGTCGCCAAGAGATCGCCCAGACCGCCATAGAATCCGGCGGCGGGAACGATGAGGATGCCGCGCTCACGCGCCGGCGCGTCGAACACCTCGAACGTCGAACGCGCACTCTCTTGTTCTGCGGTAACGTCGAAGTAATGCACGCGGCAACGCAGCGCCGCTTCGATGAGCGGCGCAGCCGTGTCGAGGAAGGGCCCGGCGCAGTTGACCACCGCATCCGCACCCGCGAGTGCGCGGTCAAGTGAATCCGCACTATCGAGGCTCGCGACCCGAATCTCCAGCTCCACGCCGTGAACGAGAAGCGCCGCCGCTGTCTTTGATGCGTCTCGTCCGATTGCGATCGGGACGTGGCCGCGACTCAGCAGCTCCCCGATAACGAAGCGCGCTGTGTGCCCTGAGGCGCCATAGACCGCGATGTTCATGTCGATTCCTCGCTACAGACTTGTCTGTTGCTTGCATTAAAACAGACAGGTCTGTATCATGTCAAGTATGGACGAGCTCAAGGAGCGGATTTTAGGGACGGCCTCGGAGCTGTTCTATCGTGAGGGCGCGCACGCGGTCGGGGTCGATCTGGTGGTCGAGCGGGCCGGGGTGGCCAAGACCAGCCTCTATCGGCACTTTCGAACGAAAGACGATCTCATCGCGGCATTTCTCCAACGAGAGGACGAGCAGTTCTGGAAGAAATGGGACAACATTGCCGCGCTTCATCCGTCGGACGCGCAGGCGGAACTCGACGCGCACATGGAGTGGGTCGGTGAGCGGCTCGGCCGCAAAAACTATCGCGGCTGCCCGCAGTTGAACATGGCTGCCGAATTTCCGGATTCGCAGCACCCAGCGCGCGTGGTTGCCGCTGCGCACAAGCTCGAACTTCGCCGCCGCCTAAAAGTCATTGCCGATCGATTAGGCGTGCAACGTCCCGACGACCTCGCCGCGCAGTTGCTGCTGCTGGTAAACGGCGCCTTCGTGAGTTCGCAGGTGATTAGCGGCGACGAAGCCGTGCCGCTGCTGCGCGCGGCCTCGCGCGCACTCGTTGCAGCGGCGCGCACCTAGCACATCGACGCGTTTAGTCTTCGTCGTCTTCTTCGAGGCCGCCGGGCTCGTCCGGATCGATACCCCAGCCTTCGTACGAACCGCCGAATGGCTTGATCGCGCGCGCAATGTCGGTGCGCGCGGCTTTGAGATTCGCCGTCGTCACCAGCATCGTGCGACTTGCTTCGATCACCGTTTCGCTGTCGTAGGCTTCCTCGTTGATTTCGAAGCCGGCCGCCACCAGCGCATGCGCGGCGGCGTCTTCCTTCCCTTCGGGCACGTCGCAATCGAAGATCACGGTAAACGGCTCGGCGAGATCTTCGCCGGCCTCATCCATCTGCGCAATCTGATCGGCGTCGCGCGCGTCCTCGAGTTCGTCGCCGCGCAAAATATATTTTCCGTAGGCTTTCCACGCCTCGTCGCGATCAACCGTCACGTCAATTGCAAACGATGCCGTTCCCGCATCTTCCTTGAGTGCCGCAGATGCTTCCATGCCGGCGGCATAGATGTAAATCTCGTACTTGCCCGACCCGCTGACCGTGCATACCGACTCCGCGTCGTTTTCCTCGCACGCGGCTTCCAGGCGCTGTTCGAGCTCGAAGAGCTCTTCGGCGACCGCTTCAGTCGGCTGGCCGCCATCGTCGGTCGCGAACCGGGCTATGGTCACCTTAACAAGGTACGGATGCGATTTTTGGAACTCGTCGTCCCCATCGAAGTCGACGTCGATCGAAACTTCGAGTGACGGGTCATCGCTCGACTCGTAGGGAATCCATTCAGACATGGCCCGACGGTTCTCCGCGCTTGCGAAAACCCATGTCGGGACGAGTAGGGTGGTATCATGCGTTATCGATTTTTTCTCGCGGCACTGCTCGCCGGCATCTGCATCGCCGCTCCGGCCTCGGCTGCGCTCCCAAATGGGACGAAAGCCCCGGAATTCACGCTGCAAGCCACGCTCGGCGGAAACGTCTTTACCTTTAATCTCGCCGATGCGCTGAAAAAGGGCCCGGTCGTACTGTACTTCTATCCAGCGGCATTTACGAAGGGCTGCACGATCGAAGCGCACGATTTCGCCGACGCGATCGATCAGTACAAAGCCCTCAATGCCACGGTAATCGGGGTTTCACACGATCAACTCGATACGCTGCAGAAATTCTCGGTGAGCGAGTGCCGCAGCGTGTTCGCGGTTGCCGCCGATACCGATCAAGCCGTCGAGAAGGCCTACGATTCGATTCTCGCTGCGAAGCCGCAGTACGCGAATCGCACGTCGTACGTGATTGCCCAGGACGGCACGATCGTCTACAGCTACACTGCTCTCGATCCGAGCGAGCATGTTGCCAACACGCTCGCTGCACTAAGGACGCTCGAAGCGAAGCAGTGATCCGGTCCTAGCGGATGTTGCCGCACGAGACATAGGTGCCCAGATCGGTACCGCTCTTGTGCACGTTGATCGCGTAGTGCCCTTTGAGCAGATCGCCGAGCGAGACGCCGGCAACCGATGATTCACCCTTGCCGTCGACCGTGTCGCGCAGGGCGTATTCCGGCGCCTTGTTGATCGCGCCGCACGTGCCGATGTGAATGTGCGTCGGTTGCGCAACGTCGCTGCCGTTCTGCAATGCGACGGTGACGAAGATGCCGCCGCTGGCCTGGGTTACCGTTGCCATCCCGTCTTCACCGCTGCCGTTGAGGGCCTGCATCTTGACGGTGATCGAGGTGGGTTCTTGACTGGCGGCTGGGATCGCGAACGCCGCAAGGAGCATGAGTGTTAAAGCAAGCTGTTTCATGGGCTTGACGATCCCGTGAAACAATGAAGAAAGTCTAAAAACGTATCCCGACGTTTGTGCTGCGCGCGCCTTCGAATTGTTCACTTTGTGCAAACCACCGCACGCGGACGCCGATCGGACCGCTTATCGAGCCGTCCAGATGCATGTTACCGGCCAAATCGAGCAGATCGCGCTGCCAAATCAGATCGATACGTATCACGCCGCTCTGTGCCGTGAGCCATGCTGATCCGACACTCTGCGTCGAGCCGGTACGTGGATGAACCTCGAGCCACCAGGTGCGTAAACTGATCGCCGGGGCGATCTGCCAGGCGAATTCCGCGCCCGAACTCGTGTCGGCGATGCCCGAGCTGCTGCGCGTCTCAAACGACGTCAGCCCGAGCCGCACGCGGCGCAGGTCGTGCAGGGTGAGATCGAGTTCGTTGGTGCTGAGCACGTCGTCCGGTGAATAGCCGTCGTCTTCGGCGGTGTAGTAGCCGAGGATCGTCTGCAACACGTAGCCGGAACTCGTGCTGGCCTGCAGATCCCAGGTTGAGTCCGGATGGAGGTCGAGCGATGCGGAGGCGTCATGCCCGCTCACCGGCGCTGACACTTGATCGGGATACGCGTTGAGGTAGTGAATCGTGTCGAGCCCGTACGCGACGTTCGCCGAATACCAGGGCAGGTTCGCGTTGACGCCGCCATATGCGCGCGTTTGATCGATCGATCCTGCAACGTACGGCGCGAAGGCCGGTGACCAATACCAGCCGCTGGTCGTGCGCGTGTCGACTTCGGCAAACGGCGCCACGACCGCGTGCGAGCGTACTCCTACACTCGCGTCGACGTCCGACCAACGGTCGTCCGCGCCGTAGTATGGCGAGGTATACGCATCGGTGCCGCGATCGGCGATGAAATTCGCGTAGAGATCGGCGCCTTGCGTGCGCTCGTAGGAGAGGCGGAGCGACGAAAAAGCGCTTTGGAGGTTGGTGTTCGCGCTGCCGGCGACGTCACCCGAGCCGCTCGCGAGCGCGATCTGCGTCGTCGCGTTGGGAAACGCAACCGGAATCTGCGCGGCGACGCGACTACGGAGGTCACCAGGCCCGACCGAGTACCCGCCGGCGAGACCGGCGGTATCGAGCGTTTCGATCGCGTCGGTGCCGCCCGCGACCGATGTCGCGCCGCCGATCGTGTCGATCGCATACGTCCCCGCTTGCGCGATGCTCCCGTACTCGTAGCCGTCGGATGCTCGCTCGACGTCAACGCCGGCGGCGGTGCTGTATGCGATCGTTTGGTAAGAATCGAACCCGTCAGTACTATTGTAATCCGGAACGCCGTCAAGTACGAGCAGTCCGCCGACCGTGGAGATGCTGCGATCGTGCAGCGACGTTCCGAAGAGCGGGTTGGTGTTCTCCTCGAGGACGACAAACGGCGTCAAGGCCACATCCGATTCGGCGTGCGTGTATGGCAGCGCCCGCAAATCGCTTGGGCTTGGGCCGTCGAGCCGAACGGCGTCGTAGCGTTGGACGATGGCGGTCACGGTGCCGTCTGCGGCCACCCGCACTTCGGCCGCTCGGCAGTAGTCGCAGCGGATCTGCACCGCGCTGCCCGATCCCTCGATGGAGAATGTCCCGTCAGCGGCCGTAACCGTGCTTGGCGAGCCCGCTGCCCCGAGGAGGCGGACGTGCGCGCCGACGATGGGCGCGCCGTCCTGATCCCGGACGCTTCCGACGACGAGCGGAACAGGCACGGCGCCCAGGGTGAGAAGCGCCAGCGCCAACAACGCGGCGCGGTTCATCGATTCCTCAGATTTTGGACTATACTAATCCTGATGTTCGCCCGCCTTATCGCGCGTTTAGCCCTCGCGGGTCTACTGCTCCTCGCGGCAGTAAGCCTGCGCTACGCGTATGTCGATGCCGGCGTCCTGACCGCAAGCACTGAGATGCTCGCGCCGTCGTCGCAACCGGCCCTGCTCGGCGCGATCAACGAAGACGGACGCACTGGGTGGCTGTGTCGCCCCGAACAAGCAGCGGCGGCGAAGAACGCAAAGAACGCCGAACTCCCGCTCGGGTTATCGCGGTAGAACTTCATGCGTCCGCAGTGGATTGCGCTCGCGGTCGCATGCGCGCTGACTACGGCTCCTACCGTCGCACAAACCTACGGCGCGTCGCCGGTTCCGCGTAGCACGTCGCCCGCAGCGCTGCACGCGCAAGCGGTGCAGCGAGAAATCGTCGAACGCTTTCATCTTGGTCTCGCGGCGCTCGATGCGCATCGCTGGAGCGATGCAGAAGCCGAGTTCACGCGCATCCTCGCGCTCGACCCGCGCGAACCGCAGGGCTCGACGGCCGCGTACGATCTCGGACTCGCACAAGCGCAGAGCGGCCAGTACGACGATGCTGCGCGCTCGTTCGAACGCGCGATTTCACTCGACCCCGGGTTCCTTGCCGCGATGGGTAACCTGATTGCCGTCGACGTTACGCGGGGGGATTTGAGCGGCGCGCGAGCCGTGGCCGATCGCTTCCTTGCACTCGCACCCGACTCGGCGCGCGCGCTGTACGCGCGCGGGCTGGTTGCGTTGCAGAGCGGCGATCTTGCCGGCGCGCGCGACGATTTTTCCAAACTGCTGCGCAACGATCCGCAATACGCCGTGGCGCACTACGACCTCGGCATCACTGAAGTACGAGCGGGACAGTACAACGACGCGCAGCGGGAGTTTCAGACCGCACTGCAGCTCGCTCCGAGTTATGCGCGTGCACGCTTTGCGCTCGGCACGGTGCTCTTGCACGCCGGCGATCGCTCCGGTGCTCGCTCGTCGTTCGATCGTGCCGCCGCCGATGCGAGCGACGATCCCACATTGCGCGGGCTTGCAATTGAAATGCGTAACGCAATCGCCACACCGTAAAATCGCTTTACACTTTCTTCAGAACTCCCCGTTATGCTGCGAGCCTCACACTCACTGGAGGCTCTTATTATATGCAACGCGCAGCTTTACTCGCCGGGTCGGTATTTGCGCTGACACTCGCGGCGTGCGGCGGTAGCGGCGGCACTAGCGCACCGGGTGCGCCCGCCACAACCTCAGCTACGTCGACACCAACGACCGCAGCCACGTCTTCTCCCTCGTCACCGGACACGTTGTTGGTGACAACGCTCGCCAGCGGTAGCCAGAGCGCGGGCTTCACGCTCTACACGTTGAGCAACGACACGACAACCTCACTCGCTTGCACGGTTGCAAGCGGATGCACCGGTCTATGGATCCCCTACTCATCCGGAGCGACGGTTTCGGACGAGACCGCAATGGGGTTGTCGAGCGGAATCTCGGTCTTCTCGCGCTCTGATAATAGCGCGCTACAGTGGGCGCTAATGGTTAACGGTGTGGCCCATCCGCTCTACACCTATGCCGGCGACTCAACGACCGGCGTCGCGACCGGCGTAGGCATCGTCAGCTTTGGCGGCACGTGGGCCGCTCCAACGCCCCCGCCGGCAGGCTCGGCCAGTATTTCCGGCGAGCCGGACGGCGGCGCGCTTGCGACGACGGCCCCGACCGCGACACCCGGCGGTTACATTCGTAGCCGGAACCCGCTCTAACATGCGCAGCTTGTTTGCCGCTGCCGCCGCGCTGATCGTCGCGATCGCTGCGGCGCGCGGCGAACACGCCGGCGCGCGCGGCGCGGAATTGGTCGATCAACTTGGCCGGCACTTCACGCTCGACGATCTCCGGGGCCGTCCGCTGATCGTGACGTTCATCTCGGCGCATTGCGATGGCGTCTGTCCGCTTATCGAATCGCAGGTCGCCGCTGCCGCGGAGCGTCAGCGCCGCGAACACGGGAGCCTGCGCTTCCTGACGATCTCGCTCGATCCCGAGCGAGATACGCACGCCGATATGGTGCACATCGCGCGCACCTTCGATGCGGATCCAACATACTGGTTGATCGCCGACGGCGCGCCGGCCGATGTGCGTCAGGTGATGCAGGCGTTCGGCGTCGACGTATCGCGCGGACGGGATGGCTATGCGGATGCGCACACCACATTTTTGACCGTGTTGGACAGCGGTGGACGCGTTGCCGGCACGATGTTGCCGCGAGGACGCGTATGATTGCTCGAGCCCTCGTACTCGCGCTTGTTTTCGTGTGCGGCGGGTGTACGGCCGGCGGCGTAAACCCGACCGCGGGCGGAGGCGCGAGCGTAACGAACGTGACGACCATCGACGTTAGCATTGCGGCGTTCGCGCTCGAGAGTACGCCGCTCGGCGACGCTCGCGGATTCTCTCCCGAGGTCACCAACGTAAGCGTGGGTTCGGGCGTGCAGTTCCTCAACGTCGACAATACCGAGCACACCGCGACATCGATCCCGGGCGCGACGGCGTTTCCGGCGGCGTCACCGTTCGGAGTCTCCGCCTTGCAGCCGACGGCGAGCGCCGGCATTTCCGGCAGCTGGGGCGCGGGAGCGCTGGAGCCCGGACAAATGTCCCAAGTCTTTGTCGTCGACCAACCGGGGACGTACATTTATGGCTGCTTCTTTCACTACAGCGGCGGTATGCGAGGAGTGATCGTTGCTAAGTAGTTTGATGACCCTGCTGTTGGCGATCCCGCTTTTCGCGCAGCGCTACCACTTCACGTGCGAGCAGTGCCACACGGTGATTCCCGAGCTCAACGCATTTGGCCAATACTTTCGCCAACACGGCTATCAACTGCCGCTACCGCGTCACGGCACGACCGGCGTGGCCGTGCGCTATCAATTGCAGTACCAAGTCGATCCGGTCGACAGCCGCCGCTGGACGCCGGGCGGCGTGCTGCTGAGCAACGTCGACGTGGGCAACATCGCCGCGTTCGTGCACTACAACTTTGGCGCACAGGGCGGCCCGGCGGGGCTCTACCTCGGGTACCTCGCAACGTACAACGCGCACACGCAGATGCTCTATCGAGCCGGCCTCTTTGAACTACCGCTGCCGCAGTCGCCCGGCCAACGTCTCGACGATCTGCAGCAGTATGGCTACTACGGAGCGCACGTTGGTCTCAACGATTTGCCACTGTCTTCACCGCGCTGGGGAGCGCAGGTGGAGCGCACGATCGGTGACGCCGTCGTCGATGCAGTTTTGGACACGGGAGAGTTCAAAGGTGCGGCGTACGGCGGCGCACCGGTTCCGACCGGCGAAACGACCTCGGCGGCAACACCGGAACTCGGGCTCTGGGCGCGTGCATTCGTCGGATCGTCAACGGTGATTGGTGTCGAAGGCCTCGAGGGTACGCGACGCATCGTGCTTACGGGTAAATCGCCGTTCGACGACGACTACGATCGCGGTGCGTTCTGGTCGCAGTACACCTATGGACGGCTACAACTGCAAGGTGAGCAGTGGTGGGGTCGCGACGATAATGCCGACGGTTTTGGCACGGTCGTCGGAAGCGCCGGCGGCTACCTGCGTGCGAAATACTATCTCGACGACGACCACATCTATCTGGGCGTACGTTACGATGCCTTTGACAATCCGCTGATCGCCCGCGATATGACGTATTACGGCGCCTTCATGCTCTTCGGGCGCGCACGCGTGCTGCTCCAACAGGTCCAGACCATCCGGGGCACGGGCAGCTTTGGCGGCGCACTGACAGTAGCTTTTCCCTATCCGGCGAAGCTTTAGCGCATATGCGCATCCTGGTCGTCGAGGACAGTATCCCGGTGGCAAACGCCGTGCGCGCGATGCTCGAGCGGCGGAAGTATGCCGTCGACATCGCGATCGACGGTGACTCGGGCCTCGAATTTCTCTTGCGCGACGCTTACGACGCGGCGATTCTCGACGTCGGGCTCCCGCGGCGCGATGGGTTCGAGATCGCGCGCCGCGCGCGCGCGTTGAGTATCACGACACCGATCTTGATGCTGACGGCGCGTGACGGCATCGAGGATCGCGTGACCGGTTTGGATTGCGGTGCGGACGACTATCTGGTCAAACCGTTTGCCGAGGAAGAACTCGTCGCGCGCTTGCGAGCGATTGCGCGGCGTGCGACACGGCCGATCGTCGATCGGGTCACCGCCGGTCCGCTAGTGGTCGACGTCTCCGCGCGCAGCGTCACGTACGACGGTAAGCCGGTCGATCTGGGTGCGACGGAGTTTCGCCTGCTGGAATTCCTCGCGCGCAACGCGGGTATCGCGTTTTCGCGCACCGATCTGCTCGAGCGGATTTGGGATTATGAATTTGACGGATCGAGCAACATCGTGGACGTCTACGTCAGCCAGCTACGGCGCAAACTGAAGAAGGCCGGCGCGGGCGACGTCATCACCACGGTGTGGGGCGTCGGGTATAAGTTCGAGAAGTGATCGCGCGACTGGTCGGCGCGTATCTCGCAATCTTCACCGTCGTGCTCGCGGCCGCGTCCTTTGCGCTCTATATTTTCCTCGGCGCACAATACCATAGCGTACTTCTTCCGGCGCTCTCTACGCCGGAAGGGACAACGGTCTATGCCGCGACGATGCGCAAGGTCGCACTTGAGATCGCGGCCGCCGACCTGCCGTTGTTGATTCTCGTCGGATTCGCTGCCTGGGGCCTCGCGCGGCTGTCGCTTCGCCCGCTGTTCGAAGCCCAAGCGCGCGAGCGCGCCTTCATTGCCGACGCGGCGCACGAACTTCGCTCGCCGCTCGCCACGATCGCAAGCGTCGCACAAGCGGCTCGCGGCGACGAAGACGTGCGGCGGCTGCACGACGTGTTCGATACCATTGCCGCGACCGCGATCGAGGCGAGCGCCATGGTCGGCGATCTTCTCACGCTGGCGCGCTCGCCCAAGCCGGCACTCCTGCAGCGCGAGCCGGTCGATCTCGCCGCGATCGCGCACGCATGCGCGCGCGAGCTCGATGGTCGCGCGCGCGAACGCGGCCTGCAGTTCGACCTCCAGCTCGCGCCTGCAATCGTCGACGGTGACGCGCGCCGGCTGCACGAGTTGCTGCGAAATCTGCTCGAGAATGCTTTGCGTCACGCAACGTCGCGCGTGGTGGTGAGTACCGGCGTCGAGAGTGCTCGCGCGGTATTGCGTGTGAGCGACGACGGCGAAGGCGTCGTCCCCGAATTGCGCGAGCGCCTCTTCGAACGCTTCGTCAGTGGGAGCGAGGACGGCAGCGGGCTCGGCCTTGCGATTGCGCAGTGGGTTGCGCGAGCGCACGAAGGCACGCTCGCGCTGGACGACCGCGAGCGCGGCGCGTCGTTCGTCGCTGCCTTTCCGGTCGTCGGCAGCTAAGCGAACCGCTTGGCTTCGGCCGGCATATACCGGATATGAAAACCTTTCTGATCGGCCTCGCGCTGCTAGCGTTCGCGCCCGTTTTCGCACACGCCGCCCCGGCAAGTTTCGTTGTTACCGTGCACATCCGTGACTACGCGTACAAGGCGCCGGCCGTCACGATTCATACCGGTAACACGGTTCGATTCGTCAACGATGACAACGACGCCCACACCGTTACGTCGACCGATGGGCTGTTCGGTTCGAAGGGCCTCGATACGAATGGCGTGTGGGACCATGCGTTTGTAAAAGCCGGCACGTACCACTATTTTTGCGAACTACACCCGCACATGAAAGGCACGATCATCGTAAAGGACGTGAACGCATGAGGCGCAACGATTTCTTGAGCCACGTTGCCTGGACCGGGAGCGGTATTGCCTACGCGCTCTCCGGTGCCGGCATCTTCACCGGCCGCGCGCTAGCTGATGCCGCGCCGGCCACGCAGTTCGTGCAGATCAGCGACAGTCACATCGGCTTTCATCAACCCGCCAATCCCGACGTGGGAGCGACGTTGAAAGCTTCGGTCGATGCGATCAACGCGATGCCGGTCCAGCCGAAGTTCGTCGTACACACCGGCGACATCACCCATCTGTCTACGCAGCAACAGTTCGACGATGCGCGCGCAATCTTGAGTCAACTGCGCGCACCGCTCATTGCGCTGCCGGGTGAACATGACGTGCTCGGCAACGACTTCAAAACCTACCGCACCAACTTCGGTATCAAGGACGCCGAGGACGGCGGCTGGGCCTCGTGGGACGACGGCGGCGTGCACTACATTGCGCTGCTCAACGTCTTCAATTTCGAGAAGATGGGCTTGATGGGCAACGACCAACTTGCGTGGCTGAAGAAGGATCTGCAGTCGCAATACGCCTCGACGCCGATCGTCGTCTTCACCCATGTCCCGCTCTATGCGCTCTATCCGCAGTGGGGCTGGACTACGCAAGACGGGTCGAGCGCGCTTGCGATGCTCAGCGGCTTCGATCACGTGACGATCCTCAACGGGCACATTCACCAGATCGTCACGCACGTTGAGGGCAACATCCACTTCGCGTCCGCAACCGCCACGGCATATCCGCAGCCACAACCGGGCACGGCGCCGAATCCGGGTCCGGTGACCCTTCCTCACGATCAACTACTGCACGCGATCGGGTATCGGACGGTGCGCCTCGATAACGGTAGTGCAGGCATTGAGCAACATCCACTGGGCTAGGTGGCAATGCGGGATCCAGCGCTCGAGCGCGCATTCGCAGAACGGCAGTCATGGGCGTACGAAGCGGCGTACCGCCGCTTTGGCGCGCGCATGTATACGGCTGCACTGCGCGTGCTCGCGGATCGCGGCGCGGCCCAAGATTGCGTCCACGAAGTGATGCTACACCTTTGGAAGCGCGGCGATGCGTATCAGCCCGAGCGCGGCGCATTGGAGGCGTTTCTCGTGACCTGCTCGCGGAATCGCGGCCTGGAACGCCGGCGTCATACCGAGCGCCAATCCGACGTCGCGCGCCGCGCCGCTACCTCAGACGAGAGCGAAGAGCTGATAGCGGATCCGATCGAGCGCGAGCGAATTGCGCGCGCGATCGACGCGTTGCCGGCAGCGCAAGCGCAAACCATACAGTTTGCGTACTTCAACGGTATGACCCACACCGAGATCGCAAGCGCGCTCGGCGAACCGGTGGGAACGATCAAAAGCCGGCTTGCAGCGGCGCTGCGCAGCCTGCGCCGAACGTTGGTGACGGCCGATGTTTGAATTGCATCTCGGCGATCTCGCCGAACTCTACGTGCTCGGCGAACTCGACCCGAGCGAACGCGCGGCGGTCGAGGCGCACATTGCGGGCTGCATGCCGTGTCTGCGTCGCGTGGGTGAGGCGGAAGAGACGCTGCTCGCGCTCGAGCGCGGCGCGCTCGCCGAACCTACGCCCGAACTGCTCGATCGCCGTATGCGTTTCGGCGTGCCGCCGCGGCGATACGCGGCCTATGCGCTTGCCGCGGCCGCGGGCTTAGTGCTCGGCATCCTGACGATGCTGCCGGGATATTTCCGTCCGCATGCACCACAAGCAGCGCTGGTCGCGATGATCCACAGTCACTTCAACCACGCGCAATTTGCGGCGGTCGGTTCGGCACATGCGCCGCCCGCCAAAGTCATCTGCGCGCGCGACCGCAGTTGGCTCTTCATCGTTGCCGATGGGTCGGAGCGCTACGCGGTGTATGCGATCGAGGGTACGACGGCGACGCGGTTAGGCGAACTGCAACCGCAGGGCGCTACGAGCTCGCTCTACGTTGCGCACGCGCCCGCGGCGAGTGCCGTCGAATTGCGCGATGGTGCGACGATCGTCGAACGCGCGGCGCTGCCCTAGCCGGCCTGATCGTTGTGGTTCTGAAACAGATTCGGCGCTGCCGGATCGCGCTTGGAGCGCCGGTCGCTGGGCTCCGCATCGAGCGCGGTAACGGCGCGAGGAGCCAAATCGATGACGCTGGGTTCGGGCAGCTCCTCACCGCCGATCGTCGATTCGTCTTTGAGCTTGCGTCCTTGCGGGAGCAGACGCGACTCGTAGGTTCCCACCGCTTCATTAAAAGCACCGACCGAACGCTCGAGGTGGCGGCCGAGATTGACTAAGCGATCCGCAAACCGTGCGGTGCGCTCGTAGAGTTCGCGTCCCAGGGTCGCGATGCGTTTGGCGTTCTCTTCTTGTTTGACCGCCTGCCAGCCCATCGCAAACGAGCGCAGTAACGGAATTAACGAAAGCGGTCCGGCGATGAGCACGCTGCGATCCAAGGCGTATTCGATCAGCATCGGATTCTCGGTGCAGGCGGCGCTCAAAAAAGCTTCGCCCGGCACGAACATCACGACGAAGTCGGCCGATCCTTCGGTAGACTGATAGTTGCGTTTAGATAGCGCGTCGACGTGATCTTGCAGCGCGCGTGCATGGCGCTTGACCAGGTCCTTGCGGGTTGCCTCGTCCGCGGCTTCAAGTGCGGCTTGCAGCGCATCGGTCGGCGCTTTGGCGTCGACGAAGACGCAACGATTGCCGGGCAGTTTGATCGTCATGTCCGGGCGGCCGCGGCCGGCTTCGAACGCGATCGTCTGCTGCTCGTCGAAGTCGCAATAGGCGAGCATACCCGCTTTTTCGACCACGTTGCGGAGCTGAATTTCGCCCCACTTACCGCGCGTGGTCGGACTGCGCAGCGCCGTAACCAGCGTCGAGGTCTGATTCGAAAGCGCGTTGGCAGCGGACTCGATTTTGTCGGCGCGGCCCAGCAGCTGTGTGAGCTGCTCACGCAGCGCGCCGGAATCCTCACTGCGCTTGTTCTCGATCTCGCGGACCATGCGGTCGAATTCGGTCAGTCGCTCGGCGATCGGCGCGACGATCTGGCCGACGCGTTCGCCCGCCTGGTGCGTCGTTGCTTCACGGAGATCGTTCTTTGCCCGTTCGAGGAGTGCATCGATCGCCGCCCGTTCACCGCGCTGGCGCGCGTACATGACGAAGGCGCCGAGGGTGATGCCGACCAGAAGGAAGAGGAGATCGACGAAAGCGGTCACGTTTCCAGTCCGAGTTGATCCTTGAAGAAGGCCAAGACGCGCTTCCACGCGTCGTCGGCAGCAGATGCCACGTAAGAACTTCGCGTATCGTCGAAAAATGCATGCCCGGCCGAAGGATAAACGCGAATATCATTGGGCACGCGCAGCGCGGTGCGCCAGGTTCGAACGTCTTCGGCCGGGATGCTCGTGTCCTTTTCGCCGTAGCTCCCGCAGACGGGGATGTGAATCTCGGTCGGATCGATATCTTTGATCGCGCCGTAGAAGGGCGCGACCGCGTCGAAGACATCGGAGTTATCGAGGGCTTGAATCAGCGCGAGGTGACCGCCCATGCAAAAGCCGGCGACGCCGAGTTTACAGTTTGGAGCTTTGGCGAGCATGTTCAGGCTGCCGGCGCGCAAATCGCCGTCGTACTGTTTGCGCTGCAGTTGCGCGGCGAACGGTTTAAACGTCGCAACCTCGGTCGCACCGTCGCCGCTCGGCGCATTCATGCGCGAATAGAGATCCGGCGCGATGCACATGAAGCCCGCTTTGGCGAAACGGCGCACGGTGTCGCGTAATTGCTCGTCGACACCCCAGATCGCCATGACGAGAACGATGCCCGGCGTGTTAGCGCGAACCGCTTTCGGGAACGCGGCATACGCGTTTACCACACCGTCGGGCCGGCGCAACTGTGGACGATCGACCGTGATCGCCGGATCATTCTCAGGCACGATCGGCGGATGCGGAGCACCGAACCCGCTTTGCGCCGCCCCATGAGCTGTGACCGACGCCGTCGCTGCCGCACCGGCAGCCAGTCCGGCGAATTCACGGCGGTTCATCATCGTACGGTGAACATTCGGACCCAGGTCGTCGCCTTCCTGACCAAAAAAACGAGGCCTGGACGAAATTCCCTACGGAGCGATGACCTTGATCGGTTTTTTGCTAGCGCTTGCCGTCGCGATTGTCGCGACGCTTCTGGGACGCGTTGCCCCGATCGTGGGTGCGCCGGTTTTTGCCATTGTGATCGGAGCGATCGTTGCAACCGTGCGCATGCCTGGCCCGGCGTTGCGTCCGGGCATCACGTTTGCAAGCAAACAGTTGTTGCAATGGTCGATCGTATTGCTCGGCACGCACCTGAGTCTGAGCGAAATCGCGCAAGGCGGCACGCAATCGCTGCCGGTTATGCTCGGCACGCTCGTCATCGTGCTTGTACTCGCGTACGTCGTCGGCCGCGCGCTCGGCCTCGATCGCGACATCCGGCGACTGATCGGCATCGGCACCGCGATCTGCGGCGGTTCAGCAATCGCTGCGGTTGCGAGCGTCATCGAAGCCGAGCAAGCCGACATCGCGTACGCGCTCGGCGTCGTCTTTCTATTCAATGTGGTCGCGGTGCTGATCTTTCCCGCCTTCGGTCACTTGATGCAGCTCTCGCAGCACGCATTCGGTTTGTGGGCCGGCACGGCGATCAACGACACGTCGTCGGTCGTCGCAGCGGCGTTCGCATACGGCCGTGACGCGGGCAACGACGCGGTGATCGTGAAGCTCACCCGCACAACGCTGATCATTCCGGTCGTGGTGTACTACGGTTGGCGCAGAATAGTGCAGGCGCGAGGCAATCCCGGAGCGATCAACTGGCGGGCAATCATCCCGTGGTTCATCCTATGGTTTCTGGTCGCCGCTGCACTCAATTCGTTCGGGCTGATTCCCGCGGTCGCGCAAGGCCCATTGCAAGAACTCGCGCTGTTTTCAATCACCGTCGCGCTTGCCGGCGTCGGGCTCGGAACCGATATCCAAAGGATCCGGGCCGCCGGTATTCGGCCGCTGGTCCTCGGCGCGATTCTGTGGGCGGCGATCGCGGTCTCGAGCCTGGCCATCGGCCGGCTCGCCCACCTCGGGTGAGGTAGGGCGCCCCTGGTCGTATCCCGCCGTCCGAGGGTGGGGTTAAAATGGCGGGGAAGCTAGATTTCCCGCTTATTTAGATGGAGTAGTAACAACGTGGCCGATCCGGTAGTCAAGGTAACCCTCCCCGAAATGGGGGAGTCGGTCACCGAAGGCTCCATCGTCGAATGGCGCAAGCGCGTCGGTGATGCCGTGAGCGAAGGCGACACGCTCGTCGACGTGACCACCGATAAAGTTGACGTCGAGGTTCCGGCGACGGCCGCGGGCGTGATCACGCAACTGTTCGGCAAAGAGGGTGACACCGTCGCCGTCGGTGCGACGCTGGCCGAAATCGACACGTCCAAAAATGGCGCGGCCGCTACCAACACGCCCGCCGCTGCGGCGCCGGCGAAGACCAACGGGAAGACCGCTGCCGCTGCGCCCGCACCGGCTGCGCCGCCTGCTCCTAAGGGTGAACCAAAAATCGTTGCGGTGACGCTGCCCGAAATGGGCGAGTCGGTCACCGAAGGTTCGATCGTTGAGTTTCGCGTCAAGCCCGGGCAGCCGGTAAATGAAGGCGACGCGATCGTCGACGTGACGACCGACAAGGTCGACGTCGAAGTGCCGGCGACCGCAACCGGCGTTGTCACGCAGCTCTTCGGTAAGGCGGGTGATACGATCGCCGTCGGCGCGAAGCTTGCTGAAATCGACGCGAGTGCTTCCATCGCTGTCATCCCGAGCGCGCCGAAAGCTGACATTGTCATCCCGAGCGTAGCGCAGGGAACGCCAAGCGTTCCCCAGCGTAGTCGAGGGACGGGCGAGATCTCTGCGTCGCATCAAGCGCGCCGCGTGGCAAATAAACTCGAGCTGGATCTCTCGTCGATTCACGGTTCGGGGCCTAATGGTTTGATTTTGCGAAGCGACGTGTCGTCGCAAGCAAACGGCGCGCGCAAACTCAGCGCAATGCCGGCGTCGAATGTTCCGCCGTTGCCGGCGCCGCCGGCCGGTGCGAAGCTCACCCCGCTCAAAGGCCCGGCAGCCGCGCTTACCGGTTACATGGAGCAGTCGCTGACGATCCCGACCGCGACGAGTTTTCGCTCGCTGCCGGTCGACGTGCTCGACGCGCGCCGCAAAGAACTCAACAACGCGATCAAAGCCGCGGGACGCAGCGAAAAAGTTTCGTTCACACATATCATCGCGTATGCATTGGTGCGCGCGGCAAACGAGATGCCGTTCATCACCTACAGCTTCCGCCGCGATGAAAGTGGCGCGCCGCAGCGTCTAGAACCCGGTATTCATCTCGGCCTCGCGGTCGATTCTGAACGCAAAGACGGCACCCGCTTCCTGATCGTGCCGGTGATCAAGAACGCCAACGCCCTCGACTTCGCCGGTTTTTATAATAAATATCAGGAGCTGGTCACCAAAGCGCGTGACAATAAGCTCGTTGCTGACGATCTGCAAGGCGCGTCGTTCACACTGACCAACCCGGGCGGCATTGGTACGGTTGCCTCAGTGCCGCGTTTGCTCGTCGGTCAAGGCGCGATTCTCGCGACCGGCGCGATCGGCTATCCGCCGGGATTCCAAAGCGCATCGGAACCGGCACTGCGTCAACTCGGCGTCAGCAAAGTGATGCAGATGACGAGCACCTACGATCATCGCGTCATTCAAGGGGCGCAATCAGGTGAATATCTGCGCCGCGTTGACCAGATGCTGCAAGGCGCGGACAATTTCTACGAAACGCTCTTCTCGCAACTCGGACAGACTTTACCGCTCAAAGCTGAAGCTTTGCCCGTTAAAGTCGCGACTGCGTCGCTGGACTCTGCCACTGCCCCGGCGCAGTCCGATGAAATGTTGCGCGCGGTCGCGGCCGCGATGGCGATTGTCTCCGGCTATCGCACGCATGGGCATCTGGCCGCGCATCTCGATCCGCTTGGCTCGGAACCGGTCGGCGATCCCAAACTCGATCCCGCCAGCTACGGCCTTACACCGTCGCTGCAAGCGGCGATTCCCGCATCGGTGCTGCACGTGCACGTGCCGGGTGCAACGCTCGCCGACGTGCTGCCGAAGTTGCGTGAGATCTATAGCTCGACGATCGCCTATGAGTTCGAACATATCTCGAATACCGAGCAACGCCGCTGGCTGCGCGAAACGATCGAGAGCGGCGCCTACAAGATTGCGCACTCGCCCAAACGCCAGATTCGCTTCCTACAGCGTTTGACCAAAGGCGAAGTGTTCGAGCGCTTCATTCGCAAGACGTTCCTTGGACAGAAGAGCTTCTCGGGCGAAGGGCTCGACGTCATGGTGCCGATGCTCGAGGAAGCGCTCGAGATGCTGGTCGACGAGGATACGCCCAATGCCGTGATCGGCATGGCGCACCGCGGCCGCTTGAGCGTGATCGCGCACGTCGTCAACATGCCGTACGAGGAACTGCTGGGCGAGTTCGAGGCAGCGCACCAGCGCGGCGACGTCACCAGCGATAACGACGTGACCGGCGACGTGAAGTACCACCACGGCGCAACCGGCGTCTACAACACCAGCAGCGGCAAGCAGATCATGGTGACGCTGCAGCACAATCCAAGCCACCTCGAAGCCGTCGATCCGGTCGTCGAGGGGCGCACGCGCGCGCTGCAGACCGATCACAGCAATCCGATGCCGGTACAAGACGTGCGCAAAGCGGCCCCCATTCTCATTCACGGCGATGCGGCGTTCACCGGACAAGGCATCATCTCTGAAGTCTTCAATCTGCAGTCGCTCCCGGGTTACGCAACCGGCGGTACGCTGCACATCATCGCGAACAACCAAATCGGCTTCACCACCGATACGCGCGACTCGCGCTCGACGCGGTATGCGTCGGATCTCGCCAAGGGTTTCGATGCGCCGATCATCCACGTCAACGCCGATGACGTCGACGCGTGCATTTCGGCGGTGCGTTTGGCCGAGGAGTTCCGCAAGCGGTTCGCGCGCGACGTGGTGATCGATCTGATCGGCTATCGCCGGTTCGGCCACAACGAGCAAGACGAGCCCGCGTACACCCAGCCGTCGATGTATGAAAAGATCAAGTCGCATCCGACCGCCCGCGAGCTGTTCGCCAACAAGCTGATCGCCCAAGGTGTCATCACCGCCGAAGAGGCGAACGAGATGGTCGCCGAGTCGACGGCTCGTTTGCAAGAAGCCTACAAGAGCGTCAAGGAATCGCATAGTGGGAGCATGATCGAGAAGATCTCGCAGTCCGCGCCGTTTCCGACGGCGACACTCGTGCCGGTCGACAAGAACCAACTGCTCGTGTGGTCGAACGATCTGGTCAGCGTGCCCGAAGGCTTTGCGGTCAACAAGAAGCTGCTTACGCAATTCGAACGGCGCCGCGCGACGATTGCCGAGAAGGGTCTCGTCGATTGGGGCATGGCCGAGGCGTTGGCATTTCAGCTCGCTGCTCGCGTCGGGGGTGCCGATTCGCATCACCGGCCAGGACACCGAGCGCGGCACATTCAGTCATCGGCATGCAGTGCTGCACGATCCGACGAGCAACGGTGAATACATTCCGCTCCAACACCTCGCCGCCGCGAAGGCGAGCTTTGAGATTCACAACTCACCGCTCTCGGAATACGCCTGCGTCGGTTTCGAATACGGCTACGCGGCGGCCGTGCCGAAATCGCTCGTTTTGTGGGAAGCGCAGTTCGGCGACTTCGTCAACGGCGCGCAGATCATCATCGATCAGTTCATCGCCGCCGGCCAAGCGAAGTGGGGCCAGACTTCGCGCTTGACGTTGCTCTTGCCGCACGGTTACGAAGGCCAAGGCCCGGAACACTCAAGCGCGCGGCTCGAGCGTTTCCTACAGCTCGCCGCCGAAGGCAATCTGCGCGTTGCGTATCCGTCAAATGCCGGCAACTACTATCATCTGTTACGCCAGCAGGCGAGCTCGCTCAATCCGGTGCCGCTCGTAGTCATGACGCCGAAGTCACTGCTGCGCGCGGAAGCGGCATCGGGTTCGATCGACGATATGGCGACCTGCGCGTTCAAGGCGGTCATCGACGATCCCAACGTGACCAACAAGACGAAGATCGAGCGCATTTTGCTCTGCTCGGGCAAGATCTACTACGATCTGATCGCATCGGAACTCTATCCGAAGATGAAAAAGACGGCGATCGTGCGCATCGAGCTGCTCTCGCCGATGCCGTCCGAAGAGATCAACGCGCTGCTCGACACCTACCCGAACTTGAAGTCGCTGGTGTGGGTGCAAGAGGAGCCGAAAAACATGGGCGCGCGGGCCTACGCGCGGCGGCGTCTGCTCGAGAAGTTGCGCAAGCCGCTCGACATCGGCTACGCCGGTCGCGGCTATCGTGCCTCCCCTTCGGAAGGCTACCCCGGGGCGCACGCGGTCGAACAAGAGCGTGTCGTCAAGCTCGCCCTGACCGAGTAACGGTCGCATGCTCGAGCACGCGCTGATTTTCGAGAGTTCTCTCGTGCGCATTAGCGACGTGCACTGCCGTGCAGATAAAGGCGGCTGCGGCGACGTCGAGTGTGAAACCTCGCCGCGTCTCGTACTACCGCGGCATGGCGCGTTCGCGTATCATTTCTCACCGCGCGACGAAGTCGTCGCCGATGCCAATACGGCGATCGCACTGCATCCGCAGATGGAATTCAAAATCAGCCATCCGATCGACGGTGGCGACTGCTGTACGGTGTTCGAATTTGCCGATGATGCATTGCTCGGGTCGATGCGCGGCGCGGTGAGCACGACGGCTCAAGCCGCCTTCGCCGCAAGGCTGGCGCGAATCAGCGCCGCCTCGAGCGGGACGCTCGCGATCGAGGAAGCCGTTGTGGCGTGCGTGGACACGTTGCTCCCCATGCCGGCGAGAACGCGCAGTCCCATCGTCGAGCGGGCGAAAGCGATCATCGCGCGGGACCCGTTCGACGATCGAGCCCTCGCCGACATTGCCCGAGACACCGGCGCGTCGCCCTACCACCTTACGCGCGCGTTTCGCCGTGCAACGGGGCTCTCGTTGCACGCCTATCGGATGCAGTTGCGGCTGCAGCGCGGGCTCGAGCGTGCGAATGCCGGCGAACCACTGGCGCGCGTCGCGGTCGACTGCGGCTTTGCCCACCACAGCCACTTTACCGCGGCGTTCCGCAAGCACTTCGGGGCGATCCCGTCGCAACTGCGCAAGATTTCGATAGCCTCATAGCCATTGCGCGTGTGAGGATGAGCACATGCTGCAAACGGAATCGACCTTTCTTGCGGCGCTCGCATCCGACGGTCCAGATCTTTTCGGAAATCGAGCGCGACTCGTTCCGTTGGCGCGGTGAGGTTTCGAAAAGCAACGGCCTCACCTGGACGCCGTATGAAGAGATGAGGTTGACACGCCGTGGCTAGCATTCGCAAAGAGATCATCCTCGACCGAAGCGCTGCTGACGTATGGGAGGTAATCCGCGACGTCGGTGCGGCGCATACCCGGCTCTTTCCGGGCGTGCTGAGCGAGTCGCGCCTTGAGGGTGACGTGCGCGTCGCGACGTTTGCAAACGGACTGACCGTGCGCGAGCCGATCGTGAGCATCGACGACGAGCAGATGCGGTTCGCGTGGGCCGCGGTCGGCGGACGCGCGACGCATTACAACGCCTCGCTGCAAGTTTTTGCCAACGGTAGCGGCAGCCGAGTTGTGTGGATCGGCGACTTCTTGCCGAACGAGCTTGCCGGAACGATCGACGGACTGATGACCGCGGGAAGCGCGGCGATGAAGGCCGCGCTCGATCGATAACGTCTACTCCATTAATTTCATCGTGAAATAGGTCCACTCGAGCGCCGAAGTGTGCGCCGACTCCTTGAGGTTAGCGCCCGAACCGTGGCCGCCTTCGGTGACTTCATAGAAGAGATACGGCACGTCCATCGCCGCGAGCTTGGCGGCGAATTTGCGTGCGTGCTGCGGTCCGACGCGATCGTCTTTCGTCGTCGTCCAGATGAAAGGCTCGGGGTAGGCGACGCCCGCCTTGAGATTGTTGTAGGGCGAATGTGCTTCCCAGAACGCTTTTTCGGCCGGAACCGAGACGCTGCCGTATTCTCCGACCCACGATGCGCCGGCTTGAATCTTCTCAAAGCGGAGCATATCGAGCAGCGGTACCTGGATGTCGACCGCGTTCCACTCGTCGGGATGTTCGGTGAACTCAACGCCCATTAGCAACCCGCCGTTCGACCCGCCTTGAATGCCCAGCCGGCGCGGCGAGGTGATCTTGCGCGCGATCAAATCCTGCGCGACCGCGTAAAAGTCGTCGTAGGCACGCTGACGGTTGGTCTTCAGCGCCGCATCATGCCACGCGGGTCCGAATTCGCCGCCGCCGCGGATGTTGGCAAGCACGAACGTGCCGCCGCGCTCGAGCCACAGCTTGCCAAGCATACCCGAGTAGTACGGCGTTTCGGAAATTTGGAAGCCGCCGTAGGCATAGAGCACGGTCGGATTCGTGCCGTCGAGCGGCATGTTCTTCGGGTGCACGATGAAATAGGGGATCTTGGTTCCGTCCGCCGAGGTCGCCTCATGCTGCTCGACGATGTCGTTCGACGCGTCGAAGAGTGCGGGAAGCGCTTTGACCTGCGCCACCGCGGCGGTGGCCGCGTTGACCGACCAGAGGGTGGTCGGCGTTACGAAGCTCGCGAGATTGACATACGCCGTATTGTTCCGGGTGTTGGTGTCGATGATGTTGATCGAGGCGTTGTCAGCAAGATCGAGCCGCTTTGAGGTCCACGTACCGCCGGGGCCGGGCGTGAAGACAAACGCGCGCCCACGCACGTTCTGGTAGATCGTCACGAGGAGGTGTGCCCGCGTGGCGGACACGCCTTCAATCGATTCACGCGGTCCGGGGGCGTAGATCAGCACCGGCGAGAGATGCGCAGGATCGGCTTTTGCCGCTGCTGCGTCGATGGCGACCAGTGAACCTTGGGTAAAATGTTTGCCTGCGACGTCCCAATCCTGATTGAGCGAGAGGATCAGCCGATTGTCGAGGAGGTCTTGGAAGTTGACTTTCTCGGGCGTTGCCAGCTGCTTCAGGCCGGAGGGCGTAACGATGTAGTCTCGCGACGTAAAGAACGTCACGCCGCGATCGATCAGCGAGACACTGTGGCCGGTGCCATCGTTGAGCGTCATCGGATTGACCGACACGTCGCTTTTCTCACCGCGGAAGATTTCAACCGCACTCGAGAGCGGCTGCCCGCGGCGCAGACGCTTGACGATATACGGATAGCCCGAAGCGGTGAGGTCGCCGGGTGTCCACTCGCGCGCGACCAGGATCGCGTTCGGGTTTTCCCACGCGACGTTCTGCTTGCTGCGCGGCAGGTTGAAGCCGCCGCTCACGAAGGCGCCTTTGGCGAGGTCGAACTCGCGCACCGTATCGGCATCTTCGCCGCCGTTGGACAGCGCGATCAAGCAACGCGTTTCGGCCGGCCAGTCGCACTGCGCACCGTGCCACACCCAGTTCGCATTTTCTGCGGTGCTGACCGCATCCAAATCGAGCACGGTGGTCCACGCCGGCGCCGACGACACGTAACTTGCGGGCGTCGTACGGCGCCAAATCCCGCGAACGTGCGCATCGTCTTGCCAGAAGTTGTAGATCTGGCCATCAAGCGTGCGCGGATACGGGATTCGGCTCTTCGACTGTGCCACTTGCAGCGCATTCGCGTAGAGGTCCTGGTAGTGCGAGTCCCCTTCGAGCACTGGTAACGTCTTGGCGTTTTGTTCTTTGACCCACGCCATCGCTCGCGCGCCGTCTTTATTCTCGAGCCACAGGTAGGGATCGGTCCCGTCGGGAGTGGTTGGCGGTGCTTTGGCTACCGTCGTTTGTGCTGCATACGCCGACTGCGCTTGCGCGGGCAGCAGACTGCTTTGGGTAATTAGAAGCGCGCCAAAAACCGATACACTACCTAGGGATCGAAGAGTGAAATTCACGCCGGTCTCCTTCCACGTACTCAGGAGGGGTGCGTACGTTCGTGGATACGTCGTTCCCTTTTGAGGAGGCGCAGTGGCTGTATTCCGGGATAGTGCGCATGCACGCGAAGTGCTCGAAGCGTTCTTCAAATATGAAGCGACGGTTGACGATCCGTTCTTCGGCGGGAATGGCGTCGTTATCGCGTACACGTTGAAAGATCCGGTCATTCGGATCGTGCTCGATACAACGCGCAAGCCTGAGCCGGGGCATCGATACGACGTCTACGTCGACGATCCGAGTGCGCCCAAACCGACGGTGGAACTCTTCATGCGCGCCGACACCTTCGACGCGCTCTATCGCGGCGAAATGTCGCCGAGCGCGCTGATGACCGGGCGTGCCAAGGCCGAAGGCGATCTTGCCGCCTCGATGCGTCTATTGCCCGCGATGGCACGGGCGATTCCGCGTTATAAGAAGTACCGCGAAGAGCACGGTTAAAGCGCCATTACCCCAAGCAAATCGTCGATCGCGCTTGCACTGACGAAGAGCTTGCGGCCGTCGGACGCAACAAACCCTTCGGACCGCATGCGCTCGTAGAGCGCGAGCAGATCGTCGTAGTAGCCGTCGCTATTGAGTAATCCGATCGGCTTGTCGTGAATACGCAGTTGTCGCCAGGTCAGAATCTCGTGGAACTCGTCCATTGTGCCGTAGCCGCCGGGCAGTGCGATGAATCCATCGCTCAGATCGGCCATCAGCGCTTTGCGTTCGTGCATGCTATCGACGACACGTAAGTCTTTCACGCCGGCGTGCGCAATCTCGTCGCCGGCAAGATCGCGCGGGATGACGCCGATCACTTCACCCCCAAGCGCGAGCATCGCGTCGGCGAGCGATCCCATGAGGCCCACCCGTCCGCCGCCGTAGACGATGCCGAAGCCACGGTCGAACACGGCGCGCGCAATCTCGCGAGCCAGCGCACGATAGCGCGCGTTCGTGCCGGCGTGCGCGCCGCAGAAGATACAGAGTCGGCCCATGCGAAAGAGTCTTTGCATGCGCAAACCCGCAATGCCCGCCGACGGTGTCATTCGCGTCGCGCGAGAACGCCGCCGGGCAAGCGTCGTGAGCCTCGTGCACGGCTTGGCGCCCCACGAAACCGGCGAGATCGCCAAGGCGCTCAAGCGCCATTGCGGGAGCGGTGGGACGAGCAAGGACGGCATCATCGAGATCCAGGGCGATCACCGCGAGCGCATCGTCGCGTGGTTCCTCGCGCAAGGGCGCCGCGCGAAGATTGCCGGCGGATGAAGTAAACCGGGCGCGCCGCGGCGGCGTACCTACGGACATGCACGTCTTATTTGCAGTCCTGACGGTCCTACTTCCACATTCGCAATTTACGGTCACGAGCGCGCTCGCAGTGGATACGACCAATCACACGGTGACGCTGCCGCTCCATCGCGGCATTCAAAACGGCCGAACCGTCTGGTTCATCATTACCGACGTATCCGATGCACGGATCGCGCAAAAACTCGGCGTGAACTACGCGCCGTCCCTTGCGGAGCTTGGCGCCCCGGCGATTGAGAAAGGCACGAAAAACGACGACGGAACATTCACCTTCGACGGCGCACCGTCGTTCGAAGCGACGCGCAGCTACGTTGCAAGCGCGGGCGGCTTTCCGCCAAGTTCGGCGCAGCCGGGTAGCAAAGCTGACGCCGAGTATTCACCGTTCGTGACGCTGACCAACAGCATGCAAGGCGTCGTGTTCAACGCGCCGGTAATCGCGCGCGGCGAAGCGCCGACGGACGTGACGACGCACACCGACACCGAGGATCGCGTCGTCGCGATCGACGTGCAAAAGATGACCGTGACGCTGATACTCGCACGCGGATTTTTCAACGGGCGCCTCGTCTACTACCTGAGCCCGGATGCGTCGGATCCGGTCGCTGCGAGCGTCGAACGCGCGACCTACGCTCCGAAGATCGGAAGGGCGTCGGCAAGCGCCGAGATTCCCATCGGGGTCGTGGTCGACGGTCCACAAACCGGCGCCGCTCCCCAGGGTCTCAAATATCTGACGCTGCAGACGCCGCTCGGTGCGGATGCGAGCCTTGCCAATGCGGCCGAAATCGGCTCGCCGTTCAACGTGCTCTCGGGTGCGCCGGATCTGGCGCATCCCTACGCGGATTCCAGCTACACGCCGCTCTGGAATGTCATGGTCGTGGGCGCCCCGCAGACCAAGCGCCTGACCAGTTATGCCGAGATCGCGGCCTTGTCCAAGCCGGCCGGATTTGTAGTCAATTGCCCAGTCATAGCTTATGGAGACGAGGGATATTAGCTCAACGAACCCTCAAAACTAAACTTTTAGTTGACAAGGCCGGGGGCGCCGGGGTATTCTTCTCTTAAAGAATTAGGAGATAGGAGAACCACGAATGCCCCGTCGTCCTTCACCGACCCTTACCGAAGCTGAATTGCGCATCATGGAGGTGCTTTGGCGTCTCGAACGCGCGACCGTCGCCGAGGTCACCGAGGCGCTTCCGCCGCCGCCGCTCGCCTACAATAGCGTGCTGACGACGCTACGCATCCTCGAACAGAAAGGTCACGTTACCCACGTGGAAGCGGGCCGGGCGTTCATCTACCAGCCGCTGGTCGCACGCGACGCAGCCGCCGGCAGCGCGGTGAAGAATGTGGTCGAGAAATTTTTCGGAAACAGCACCGGCGCATTGGCGCTGCGTTTGATCGAGAGCGAGCGACCCTCGAACGAGGAGCTGGCCCGTTTGCGTTCGCTGATCGAGCGTTACGAGGACGCATAAATGACGCAACCATCGCTTTTTGAGATGATCGTTCGCGTTGCACTGGTCGTTCTGGTGAACGGTCTGTGGCAGGGCGCAGCGATTGCCGGGCTCACGTGGCTCGCGCTGCGGGTCTTTCCGGGCGTGAACGCGTCGACGCGCTACGCCGCATGGACGCTCGCTCTTGTCGCCGTGCTGATCGTCCCTATCGCCACCAGCTTGTCACGCATCAGTTACTATACGACGCCCGCGCCGGCTACCAGCACAACCACGACCACCAATCCAATTCAAAAAACGACCGCGAACGTTTCGAAATCCCCCGCTGAGGGCGCTGCGTCGCGTAGCGAGCTTAAACATACTACGGCGAGCGAAGCGACGCAGCCCCGAAGTGGCGCGAGCGGAGCGAGGTACTCCGGCGGTGGTAGCCGCAACAGCCTCACCCTACCAAAACTCCCCGACTTGCATGTGAGCGTGTCGTTTTTCATTGTCGCGATCTGCTTCACGCTATGGGGCATCGCGGCGCTCGCGCTGGTCGTGCGCTTGGCGGTTGCGCTGTTTCGCCTCGAACGCCTCAAGCGCGATGCCATGCCGCTCGGCATGGAGTATCGCGATCAACTCGTGCAGTGGCAGCGCCTTGACGCGCACGATCGCGACGTACGTATCTGTGTCACCAACGGAATCGAAGTTCCGGTCGCGGTCGGTTTGTTCGATGCCATGGTGCTCTTGCCGCAGCACCTGCTTGCCCAATTCGATGCGCAAGAGATCGATCAGATCAGTTTGCACGAACTCGCGCATCTCTTGCGCCACGACGACTGGACCAACGGTCTGCAGCGCGTCATCACTTCGCTGCTGTTCTTCAATCCTGCCGTTTGGTTTATCGCGCGGCAGATGGACGTCGAGCGCGAGGTTGCGTGCGACGATTACGTTCTCGAACTGACCGGCGCGGTACGCACCTACGCCTTCTGTCTTACCAAGATGGCGGAGATGACTTCGTGGCCGCATCAACCGCTAGCAGCGCCGGGCGTGTTCACCACGCGCAAGAACATCTCGATTCGCATCGAGCGGTTGCTGCGCACGGGCCGCGCGATCGGTTCCTCGATCTCACCCGCGACTGCAACGCTGGTTGCCGTCGGGCTCGTTGCCGGATATTTAGTGGCCTTCTCGCTGACACCCGACATCGCGTTTGCGATGCCGTGTCCGCCGGCGATTGCGGCTGCGCCCGCGCCGCCTGCGAAGCCAAGCCAACCGTACAAAGTCACCACACCAAAGATGGCGATCACGTTTCCGCAAGTCGAACTTACGGTACCGAACGTTACCGTCACCGTCGCGCCGGCCAAGATCAAAGCGATAACCGAAAAATCGGTGGCGATGTCGACCAAGGCCGCAGCCGCCGCTGCGCAGTCGGCGTCGCTGACCGCGGCATCGACGGCCATGGCGGCGGCGATCACCACCGCCGTATCCAGCTCGATGTCCAAGGCGTATGGTAAGTCGATGCAGGTCGCATCGATTGACCACCCCGGCATGAACTGCTCGGGCTGCGACTTTGAGAATCAAAATCTCGCCGGAAAGAATTTCGCCGGTTCGAATTTGACGGGGTCGGACTTCAGTCACTCCAATCTCCAAGGCGCGAATTTCGACGGAGCCAATCTCAGCGGCGTCGACTTCCAAGGCGCGGATCTACGGAACGCCTCCTTCAACGGCGCGAACTTGTCGGGTGCGAATCTCGACCGCGCGAAGCTCGAGGGCGCCAACCTCGATCACGCCAATCTGAGCGGATCCGATCTGGACGTGCGCGCGCTGTCGCAAACGCAGATCCGGGCGTATCTGCCGCGCTGCAACGGCTGCGATTTGCACGGCGCAAACCTCAGCGGCATGGATCTGCGCGGTATCAAGCTCACGGGCGTGGACCTCAGCCATGCAAATCTTCGAGGTGCCAATCTCCAAGACGCGATCTTCAGCGGTGTCGATTTCTCCGGCGCAGACCTTCGGGGCGCGAACACGGACGGCACCAGGTTCATCGGATGTGACTTCTCCGGAGCAACGCTCACCGGTCCTTAGATAACCTCCAACGTCACCGCAAGCATAGGGCGAGACGCGCCCCGGGCATTGTATTGACCGCTTTAGGCATACGAGAAAGGCAGAATCGGCCACCATGACGGCACTCATTCGAAACCTGGGGATCTTGTGCGCGCTACTTGTTGTTGCGATCGGATCGCCGCCGGCACGCGCGACGGGCGCTCCGAGCCGCTGTATCGGTTGCAATCTCTCACACATGAATCTGCGCGGGGCCGATCTCCATGACGTCGACTACATCGGAACCAACCTCGAGAGCAGCGACTTGAGCTCGGCGAATCTGCGTGATGCGCGTCTCACCGGCTCCAATCTAAGTGGCGCCGATTTACGGAACGCCGATCTGCGCGGGGCGAAGCTCGTCGGTGCAAACCTGCGTGGCGCGCGCCTCGAGGGTGCGAAGTTGAACGGTGCGGAATTCACCGGCGCGAACTTTGGCAACGTTGATCTGCACGGCCAAAATCTCACCGGCGCGAGCTTCGTCGGTGCGAATTTCCGGGGCAGCAATCTCTCCAATACGATCTTCGACGGCGATCGCGTGGCCGGAGCCGATATGCAGGACGCGCGCGTCGACGGTGCCTCGTTCCGCAGTGCGTGGGTCTGCACGCATAACACCGATGACGAAGACGGCGTCATCATTCAACGTGAAGTGGTGTGTATCGACTTGCGCGGCGCCTCGGTCCGCGGCGCCGTCTTTACCGGAGCGCAACTCTGCGATCACGATCGCGACGACCAGCGTACCTGCATGAAGGTCGATGCGGCCGTGCTCCGTGACAAATCGCACAACTCGCTGGATGGCGCGATACTTCCGTGATTGCACCACTGCTGGCACTTATCGGGACCTTCGCCGTTCCAATGGCGACGCCGCCGGCCAACGTGACCCTGACGTGGGACGTCGATCACGCCCGTCCGGCCCAAGATAAAACCGACGTCTACGTCTGGAGCGACGGCAAGTTTCTCTACGTTCGCTTCGATGCGCAGCAAAGCGCGCCGATCGTCGCATCACAGCATTCGGACGACACGGTAACGGGCGGCAGCAACATCGGCGGCGGGATTGCGTGGAGCGACGACGCCGTCTGGGTCGACCTGTGGCCAAAGGGGCCGGCGGGGTTTCAATATCAATTTGAGGCAAATCCCAACGGCGCGCACAACGAAGCATCGACCGAGAACGTGAGCTTTTCTCCGCACTGGGAAACGCACGGTGAACGTACGGCGAAAGGTTACGAGGTCACGATGGCGATTCCGTTCGCGGTGATCCACGGCGCGCATTCCGGAATGTGGCGCGTGCAGTTTGTGCGCTACGTGCGCTCGACGGGCGACCTCGACGTGTGGTCGTACGATCCCGCGCAGCAGAATCCTGACGACGCCGCGCGCGCCGGAACGGTGACGTTTTCGCAGATTGCGAAACAGCCGTTACCGAAGCCGCGCGTGGCACCGTATGCACTCGCCGAGGCGGCCAGCAGCACGATCGGCGGCAGCACCTCGCGGATCGGCATGGACTTTTCGATCCCGGTCGCTCAGACCGCATCGTTCTTCGGAACGCTGCATCCCGACTACTCAAACGTCGAGCTCGACCAAGTCTCGATCTCGCCGACCGTGTTTCAGCGCACGTATAGTGAAGTGCGCCCGTTCTTTACCCAAGCCGCCGGCTACTTCAACAACTTCAACTGCAACGTGTGCAACGGGTATCGCACGACCCTCTACACCTACGGCATCCCGACGCCGCGTGAGGGGTACGCCTTCGAGGGACGGGAGGGGGAGTTCGGCCTCGCCGCGTTCGACGCGATCGGCGACGATCGCACCGATGCCGCAGCGGCGCTGAACTACACCTCGCCCGACACACATTGGAACGGCGCGTTCCAGCACGTGATCACCGATATGCCCGGCCTGAACGACCAGTCGAACATGGGCGGTCTGTCGTATTGGAACGGCAAGTATCTCAGCTTCTACGCGAACGACGCGATCGAGTCGGGGACGCTCGTCACCAATCCGTCACAGGGGCAATGGCTCGACGCCGGCGGCGGTTGGGGCAATCAGAAGTTCGCACTGTACGCCTCGGTGCGCAAAGTCGGCGACCAGTTCGATCCGGTCGACGGGTTCGATTCGCACCCCGGAATCGCCGGATATGGCGCGTACATGGCGCGCATCTGGACGTTTGCGCCCAACGACAAGCTGCTCTCGGCCGGCGTGAGCCTTTTCCTGGATCGCTATCAAGGCGTGCAATACGGCGTAGCGCAGACGGACAACCAGATTCTCTTCGATCTGCTCACCAAGAGCACGATCGATCTGCAGCTCTCCTCCGGTTCAGACTACTGGCGCTTCGGCGAGGTCATGACGCCGGTGTCGCAGAGCGCCGGTGTCAGCCTTACCTATCATAGCGGCACGCAGAACAACGTCGGCAATTTCCCCTCGCACGGATCGTCAGCGACACCGACGCAGATTCAGTACTACACCGGAGCCTACGGGCTCGGACGCCTCGACACGTGGTTCCGTTCGACGACCATGCGCGTGGGCGAGCGCGGATCGCTGACGTTTGCCGTCGACAATACCGCGCAATGGATGTACGGAAGATCTGCGAACAACATTCAGTGGTTCGATTCGGTCAGCTACAGTTATCAGATCGACCGCAACTCATCATTTGCCATCGGCCTGCGCCGCGTCGACGGCGTTCCGCCGGAGCCTAACGGCGGCGGGAACTGCATCGGTGTCTGTTCGAACGTCTCGGTCGCCTATCACCTGCGTATGCGAGACTACGAGATCTATACCGCCTATGGCGACCCGAACACGCTCTCGACCGTCCCGCAGATGATCTTCAAAGTCATTTTTTACGCCGGTGCACAGAAAGGGACCTAGCGATCGAAGCGATCGATGCAGCTGTCGCGCAGCGGGCAATTGGTACCGGCGTATCGGCAGATTGGCCCGTGCTACTCGGCGTGGAGTGAAATGTCCAGCAACTGTGATTGAGCGAGCAATAGCAAAAATCCAGCGCTATCACGTGTCGGCTCAGGAAAGCCGGCGGGACATTCAAGTCGTAGGACATCGATAGCAGCTGTTTGCTTTCGCCCGGCCGGATCGTGCTCGAGGGACCGATCGATCCCGTCGAAATGACGAGCTTGTTTGTTTTCGCTGCGTGAACCACCGCCGCTTGAATTTCCGGCACGGAGACGAGCACGTCGAGATAATCATTCCAGTTCGGGACGACCTTGCCGTCGACCGAGAGCTGCGCCGATTCGATCAGCGCGGGGCCCAGGCCGTCGTTCTCCAGGTCGAGCGTCCCGCCGTTCGGGCCGAAGGTGCCGGTTACGCTGAGATACGGCCAGATCGTTGCCGCGTATTGATCGGCGATGACGCGCGTCTGGTAGACCAGCGCGCCCGCAGTGAGCGCGCTGATCAGCAGCGCGGCAATTGCAATGAAGAAATCGAGGCGAAAGGCCTTCTCCGTCACGCTAGAACGAGTTCGTCGGCTGCGTCGCCCGCCCTACGCAGCGCTTCACGGATCATCTGATCGGCGAGCTCTTTGACGGCCCAGCGCGCTTGCGCCTCGGGCGACAGCTTGTCGATCGGATCGAAATAGACGAAGGCCTTGTTCCTCTTGACCGCGGGTGCGGTGTAGACGCAGATGCCGTTCTCGCGATCGTAGTAATCGAATGAGTGGATATCGCGCTTGCCGCCGCCGCCCGGGGCGTCGCAGATAAAGAGCGGCGTGTTGTAGCCGGCGGTCGCGCCGCGCACGAACTTCTCGATGTCGATCGACGTCTGGACCGTGGTGCGCAGCTCCTCGACACCCTTGACCATATCGTGCATGTACACGTAGTACGGGTGAACGTTGACGTACTCGAGGCGTTTGACCAAGAGCGCCATGCGCTCGGGCGTGTCGTTGACGCCGCGGATCAGTACCGATTGATTGCGCACGAAGATGCCGCGTTCAAACACCACCCGCATCGCCTTTTCGGTGATCCACGTGATCTCTTCGGGCGCGTTGAAGTGGGTGTGCAGCACGACGTCCTTGCCCATCGAGCGACCGCGATTGACGACCGACGTCAGCGCATCGAGCCACGCCGCGTCGGTGAGCAGCTTCATCGGCATGATCGCCGGGCCTTTGGTCGCAAAGCGCATGCGCCGCACGTGCGGGATGTCGAGTAGCGCGTTGCCGATCAGCGCGATATTCTTCGGCGGCAGTTGATAGGCGTCACCACCCGAGATCACGATGTCTTCGAGTTCCGGACGCTCGCTGATGTATTGGAACGCGTCCTCCCACTGTTTTGGCGTTTTGGCGAGCGCGACTTTGTCGACGTTCTCCGTGTCCGGCCCGATCGCGTAGCTTCGGGTGCAGAAGCGGCAGTACACGGGGCAGGTGTTGAGCGGAAGAAAGAGCGCTTTATCGACATAACGATGGACGAGTCCAGGAACCGGCGAGTCGGCTTGTTCGTGCAACGAGTCGAGCGTCAGCCGCGGATGGTCGGGCAAGAGCGCTGAGGCGAGCGGTACGAACTGACGGCGAATCGGATCGTTGACCGGATCGTTCCAGTCGATCAATGCGAGCGCGTACGGCGAAACGCGCACTGCCATCGGCGCCTGGGCGAAACCTTCTTCGACATCGGCGAAGAATTCGGGCGAGACGAGATCTTTGATGGTGGCGAGCAGTTCTTGCGGCGTTTTCACGGCGTTGCGCTGTTGCCAAAGGTGATCGAGGAACGTGGTTTCGTCGACCTCGCGATAGGCGGGCACGTGGCGCCAGAATTCGCCTTGCTTGAGCTGCTTGTATTCGAAGTGCGAGGGCGGGACGGGCGGCTTGAGGTGGGAGATCTCGCTCATTGCGTTTTCCTTAGTGGGTATATTTGTCGTTGAAGTACGCGTGGATCGGCGGATGGTCGCGCAGCGTTTGCAGCGCGGTCGCGGCGTGTCCGCGGGCATACCCATTGCCGACGATCATCGTGACGTCTCGGCCAACGCCCTCGGCGCCCAGCGCCGCGGCTGTGAACGACGTCGACATCGAGAAGAAATAGACGGTGCCGCCGTCCCTGGTACAAAGAATCGAACCGAGTTCGGTCTCCGGCACGTTGACGCAGTTGATCGTCACGTCCGCAAGCTCCGGCGCAATCGCAGCCAGCTTCTCACTGAGCGCGAGGGTGTCGCGTGCGTCGGCAACGAGAAAGGTGTCGACGAAGTTGTGCTCGATCAGCAGACGAGCCGCAGCGGTGCGGTCGGACGGCGCGACGCCGATCACGCGGCCGCGCTCGCCGACGCGCGCTTTCGCGCTCGCGCAGGCAAGCATGCCGCTCTTGCCGTCGGCGCCGATGACGACGACGGTGTCACCGGCGTTGCACAGACGCGCCACTTGCGCAGGTGCGCCGGCAACGTCGAGTACGGCAAGCGCCACATTCTCGTCGATGTCGCCGGGAAGCGTAGCCCAGAGCCCCGAGGCGAAGAGGATGGCCTTGCCGCGAATCCAGATGCGCCCGGTTTGGACGCAGACCTTCGCGATCGACTCGATGTGCAATGGTGTCAGCGTGAGCGATACCAGCGATGCGATGCGCTGGCCTTCGCGGAGATCGATGTGTTCGCACAAATCTTTGCCGATCGCCTCGACGTTTCCAATGAACATGCCGCCGCTGCCGGTTACGGAATTATGCTGCTTGCCGCGTTCGCGCACGATGCCAAACACGTGCTCGGCGATGCGCGCCTCATCACCGTCGCAGGCGTCGGCGATCTGCTTGAACGAGGCTGAATCGATGTTGAGGACATCGACGTTGCACAAAATCTCGTTATCACGCGCAACCGGCGTATTGTCGAGTTTCCACGCGTTTTGCGGCATGGCGCCGGGCGGATCGATAACGCGATGCGTGCCGAGCGGGTGTAAACGCCGGCGCGAGGCGATGCTCACGAACGCACCGAGATGCCGTCGCGCTCGAACGGCGTGTTGAGCACGATGGTCGTCTTCGTGCGCGCCATGCCCGGCAATGCCTTGAGGCGCGAGAGCAGCTCGTCGAGATGCTGCGTCGATCGGGTCATCACTTTGCAGACGAACGACTCCTCGCCCGCGACGGAATGGACTTCACACACTTCCGGCATCTCGCTCAACGCTTTGGTAAACCGATCGTAGTTGGCGTCTGGAGCTGTATAACAACTTACGAACGCAATCAGTTCGAGGCCAAGGCTGCGGCCGTCGAGCTGCGCGCTGTAGCCCCGGATGTGGCCGCGCTGCTCGAGTCGTTTCACGCGGTCGTGAACGGCCGGCGCCTTGAGTCCTACGAGCGCACCGAGCTCGGCAAAGGTCGCACGAGCGTTGCGTTGCAGTGCTTCCAGCAGCGCCAGGTCGAGTTGATCGAGATCGTCAGCTACTATCATATTCGGCCGTTTCGCTAGATGTCAGAAAAACGTTCGGAGAATCTACTCTATCACCCATTATTTATTCGTTCAAGTAGGCCGAATTGCCTTACTCGGCCTGCCAGGGAGCCTCTTTCACCTAAGGCAAGCAGTCTGGTGTCCCGGTTATCGGGAGACCTACGTGTGGGCGAAAGGAAGAATGACCATGAGTGAATCGACGAGCATCCTCGGCACGGCCAACCTTGCCGGCGACCTCAAGCTCGGCAACGGCGCCTCGTTTTGGGCCTATATCTCGCCGCAAAACGACACCGCGAAAAACGTCAACCACTGGTCGGTCGTAATCCGGAAAGTCGATCAGAATGGCAAGGTCATCTGGGAAGGCTTCATCAACTCGGACAATCCGCGCCGGCAACTCCAAACGCCGGGACTCTCGGGCATCTTCACGGTGACCGTGGACGGCTCGGGACCCACGACGCCCGAGCAGCAGTTCAAGCCGCAACCGGGGACCCAGCCTAATATCGGCTGCAACAGCAATTGCGCCGCGATGGTTGGTATCGTGTCGAACGCGGCCGGAACCTCGGCAAACTACTGGACCGTGTGGGACGCAATCTGCAAGCCGTGAGCTAACGCAGGGCGAGGGCACAGTGGCGGTCGATATGTTCGCGATGCGCGCCGCTTATCGACTCCTTGGTGTCCTCGCCGCTCTTTTCGCAATAAGCGGATGTGCCCGAAGCGGCGAACCTGCACCGGCCTTGCCGGGTGTCTTGCGGTTCGCTCTCGCGGCCGACCCGACGACGCTCGACCCGCTGTTCCTCCACCCGGACGCAGCCTTGGTCGAAGCGCAAGCCGCGCGCCTCGCTTTCGAACCGTTCGTCGATTTCGACCGGTCGGGAAAACCCGTCCCCGCGCTGCTCGACCGTCTGCCGACCGTCTCCCCGGACGGACGTACGATCGTCTACCATTTACGCGCGGTGCAATGGAGTGACGGCGTTGCGGTGACGAGCAGCGACGTGCTCTTTACCTTGCACGCGATCCTCGATCCGCGCAACCCGGTGCGATCGACGCAGGGATATGACCTCATCGATCGAGCAACCGCGCCTGATCCGCGCACGATCATCTTTCATCTCAAGCGCGCCTGGGCGCCGGCCGCGCTTGGATATTTCTCCTACGGGACGACGCCGCAATTCGTGTTGCCGGCACACGTGCTGCAAGCGCAAGCACCACTCGATCGCGCGCCATTTTCGGCCGCGCCGACGGTCGGCGATGGGCCGTACACTTTTCTGTCGTGGCAGCGCGGGAACGCGATTCGCTATCGCGCGAACCCCCGCTACTGGCGTGGAAAGCCCGCGATCGCCGAACTCGACGTTCGCATCGTGACCGATCCTGGAAGCAATCTGTTGATGTTGCGAACCGGAGCGCTCGACTGGAATCTGGTCGCCCCGGTGCAGTACGCGATGATCGCCACGGAACCGGGGTTGCGCTTTGTCACCGCGCCGACTGCGGTCATCGCCGGACTTGTCATGAATACTACCCACACGCCGCTTGACGATCCGCGCGTACGGCGCGCGATCGCCATGTCGATCGATCGTAACGCGATCAGCGAGAAAATTACGCTTGGGAAATATCCGGTCACGAACATGATCCAGCCGCAGTTCTCGTGGGCGTTCGATCCGCAGGTTCGTCAACCGTCCTACGATCCGAGCGCGGCCGATGCGGCGTTCGATGCCGCCGGTTGGCGGCGTGGCGCCGACGGCACGCGCGCGCGCAACGGCGTGCCCATGCATCTCGTCTACGTCGCGTTTCCCGAGACGGTGAGCGGGATGCGGATCGCGACCGTGGTGCAGGCTGCGCTGCGCGACCGCGGTGTCGCGGTGACGGTCAAGAGCATCAGCAACGCGCAGCTATTTCTGCCGCAGACGGGGACACTCGCGACCGGGAACTTCGATCTCGCGTACGTGCCGTTCACGATGGGTGCCGATCCCGACGACAGCGACGTGCTGGCGTGCAACGCGCCGTCGAATTACATGCACTGGTGCGACGCCGAGGTTGACGCGCTCGAGCGGGCCGCGCTTTCGACCGTCGACGCGACGCGCCGCCGGGAACTCTACGGCGCGATCGGCCGGCGCGTGGCCGACCAGGTGCCGCTGCTCTATCTCTTCAATGCCCGCTATGTGTACGCATATCGGGAGCGCCTGAAGAATTTTGCCCCCAACGCGTTTTTGCCGACTTGGAATGCGTGGGCGTGGCAGCTATGAAGAACGTCGAGCGGGTTGCAATCGTCGCCGTGCATGGGGTGGACGCTCACCCGCGCTACGAGTTTCAAGATCAGGTTGCCGGGGATCTCTGCGCGCGGCTAAATGAGCGCGCCGGCAAGAAGAAGCTGTGGACGCTCGACGTGATCAATCCGCGCAACGTGCTCGAGCCGGGAGCGGATGATCCGTTGCCCACGACGAGCCGAGTGCGCCTCGCTGCCGACGATGGGGTCGAGCCGAAGCAGAGCTTCTACGACGTGATCGAGGCCTATTGGAGTCCGATCGACAAAGGCGCCACCAACTGGCTCTCGGTGTTGATGTGGATTTTCAATGCCGTGTTTGCGCCGTTCAATACGGCGGCGCGCGTCGAGGCGCCGTTCGCGAAGCAGTTCTTCGACTATGGATTCATCGGCGGCGCGTTGCTGCTGGCGTTCGTGCTCTTCGGACTTTCGGTGACGGCGGTGTGGCTCTCGGGCGTCAACGTGCTCACGATCACTGGTTTGATGACCCATTCGAGTGTGGGCGACGCGGTAACCGTGCTCAACGCGAATGCCTCGGCACCCGGCGGTGCGCGCATCAAAATCGTCGTCTGGCTGCTGGTGGGGACGCTCGGCGCGTTTTTGATTGGCCAAGCCCTCGAAGCGATCCTCAAGACGTGGGTGCAGCGCAGGGCGTTGCGTAAGAACCCCGCGGCGATTTGGCATCGCGCGCTTGCCATCGGTGTTCTCGTCATCATCGGCGGCGCATTGATCTATGCGATGGCGGTCGCCAAGTTTCCCAAGGGCTCGATGGGCTGGCCCGGTGTCGGCTTGCTGATCGGCATCTTCCTTGCCTTTCAAATTGGGTACGGATTGCTCATCGGCTTCATCGTCGGATTCTTCGGCGACGTGCAAGTCTACACCACACGCGACGAAAACGACGCCAAATTTTACGGTCTACGTGATGCAATTTTGGACACGGCGGTAACGGCGATCATGCGGGCGGTCACCCCGGCGCGCAACGGTGGATTCGAGTACGATCGCGTGATCGTGCTCTCGCACAGTCTGGGTGGCACGATCGCTACCGACGCAATCACCCGGCTCAAGCAGGCCTGCGAACAGGGCGCCCTCGAGCCCGAACGCTTTGCCTTGGTTCGTGCGTTTGCGATGCTCGGCTCGTCGCTGGAGAAGACGCGCTACTTTTTCGACGTCGCGGGTACGACGCCGTCGGTGTCGTACGAAGCCTGGCGCGGTACGGCATTCGAGAAGATCTTCGGCAGCGACGAGTCGCTGCTCGCCGCGAAGGCCGGTTCCCGTATCTTCTGGGTGAACTACTGGTACTTCCAGGATCCGATCTGCAACGAGATCCGGACGTACAAGGACGTCTGCCGCAATGAGAAGGGGAGCCGTCACATGACGTTGCTGCAGCCGCTCATTCACTCCGACTACCTCGACGATCCGTGGGTCTGGTCTTCGTCGAAGGACGGCTCGCATCTCGGATTGCTGGATATCATTGCGCCAGAAGCCTAAAAGCCTCGAATGCGTTTGCGCAGCCACCGTTTGTGCTGATCGGCGACGCGCGTCCAGAGTGCATCGCTTGGCTCGATTGTCAGGCCGAAATGATCCCGCAAAATACGCTCGAGCGATTGCTGCGACGACGCCGATTCTTCGTTCATGTGGGCCGGTGAATAGATGCGCAGCGCCGCATTGGTCAATGTCGCCATGCCGTTTTCAGTGAGTTGCGAACAGACCAGCGTCTGAACAAAGGGAGATTCGCTGGTCGTGGCGAGACTACGGTTGGCCGCGTCGATGGCCGCCGGGTCGACGGGTTCACCGCTGAAATCATACGTGGCGCCGTTCTCGCGATGGTTGTAGAAGCGCCAATAGTTGCCGTGGCACGTCAGCTTGAAGTCGAAGCGGCCGTCGTTGAACGTGCCTTCGCGCAGCGGCGTTGGCGTGAGGAAACCGTTGCCGAAGCCGACGTCGGCAAGATACGGCTCGTCGAGATGCACGAGCAGCGCGACATGATTGATCGGAGCACCTTCGACGGGGCGGCTGCGATTGACGGTTGCGCCGATGAGATCGACGCGCAACCCGATTTGCTTGATCACCCAGGCGAAGAGCAGGTTGTGTTCAAAGCACCAGCCGCCGCGTTCACGCACGACCAGCTTTTCAAAGATCCGCTCCGGCTCGAGCGACGGCACGCCGCCGAGCTGCACGTCGATGTTCTCGAAGGGAATGGCGAGCAGATGCGCGCGATGGAGATTGTGCAGCGTCTGCCGTGTCGGGGAGAGCGGCCCGCCGTACTTGATTCGTCGCAGGTAGCGATGCAGTTTGAGCGACACGAAAAGTCCTTAGTGCGGGATAGCGATCGTATATGCTCCGCCGCTGCCGAGAAAGAGCGGTGCCGACGCGTGTCCGTCGCGATCTACGCGCACGAGCGCGTTCCCCCGGTGTAAGATCACGTATGCGGCCGAACCGTCCCGGGTCCATTCGACGTCGAACGGCTGACCACCGACCGTGATGGCCGGTCGTGCGGTATTGGTGGTGAGGTCGATTGGCGTCACGGTCGTGGTCGCATAGTTCGTGACGTAGGCAAGCTGGCCGCTCGGATCGACCGCGATGTAATTCGGCTCGACGCCGACCGGGACGGTCGCCACGGTTCGCGAGGTCGAAAGATCGACGATCGTCACGGTGTTCTCGCCGTTGTTGACGGCATAGAGCGACTTGCCGTCGGGCGAGAGTGCAAGACCGCAGGGACGCTGGCCGACCGCGATCGGCGCGAGCAGCGTGCGGGCATTGGCATCGACAACCGCCACGGCGTTCGAGCCCTGCGTGGTCACGTAGAGGCGCGAGCCGTCACGAGCGATCGCGATGTAGCGCGGTCCGGTGCCGACGTCGAGTGCTTTGCCAGCTCGCAGCGTACGTACGTCGATGGGTTCGATGGTGCCGTCGTCGTAGTTCGCGACCCAAACCGTCGCGCCGTCGGGCGCGATCGCAAGGCCGTTGGGCGAGTTGCCGACACCGATCTCCGCAATCACTCTGTTGCGCACGGTGTCGATCACGCTGATCGTCTTGGCACCGCGATCGGCGATGAAGTACAGGTGACCGTCGCGCGAGAGCACGCCGTCGCGCGGCTCGTCCCTGACCGTGATCCGGGCACCGAGTGCGCCGGTGCGGGGATCGTACGGCATCACGGTGTCGTCAAAGCGGTTGGCGATCCATGCGAGCGGCAGCTGTTCGCCGTCGTGCGCGGCCACGACGTTGGCGATCGCGGGCTCGACGCGGGCACCGTTGTCGTCGACCGCCGTGACGTGCACGTTATACAAGCCGCTCGTCGCCGTCGCGACCGTTAACGCGACGATCTGCGCGGCGTTCGGCGCGAGGTGCAGTACGCCGGCGGCCGGCGTCACCGAGAAGCCGGATTGTTCCGGAATCGACCACGTCACGGTAGCCGGTGCGCTGCCGGTGTTGCGAAACGTTACGTTGATCGAGCCATTGCTGTTGCCGGGATCCACTTGTACCGCGTCGGGCGGGATGTCGATGCGGACGGCGCTCGAGGGCGGGAAAGCTGCGGAGCTCGGCGCAAACGCCGGCATCGCATCGCCGTCTGCGGTACCCCAGGCCTTGTTCGGCGTCGATGCAAGGTCGAACGCCAGATGCACGCTGCCGCGCAATGGCAGCGCCAGCCACGTGTGCGCCGTCGCGACACCGTTCACGCGCACGGCGGCGATGTACGGCGTCGTTGCTGACGCTGCGGGAGCATCGATCGTGATCGTTGGGCCGTTCGGCGCATGAATCACGATGTGTGAGAACAGCGGCGTGCCGATATCGAGTTCGCGCACGGCGGGAAATTGCGGATAGAGACCCATCGCCGACCACGCATACCACGCGCTCATCGTGCCAAGATCGTCGTTCCCCGGAATGCCGTCGGGCGTTTCCATGTACAGCGTCGTCATCACCGTGCGCACGATCGTTTGTTCGCGCCACGGTTCACCCGCAGCGAGATACGCCCACGGCGATCCGAGGCTGGGTTCGTTGCCCATCCATGCGTACGGCTTGGTTTCATCGGCGTTGAGCTGCGAGAAGAAGGCGTCGAGCTTGCCGACGGTCGCGTCGCGACCGCCCATGCCGCGAACGAGATCGGGCAGATCTTGCGGCACCATCCAGGTGTACTGCGCGGCGTTGCCTTCTTGGAAGCCGTTCTGACCCGAGTCGCCGATCGCCGTTTGTTCGAAGGCGCCCGCCTCACTTCGCGGCGCGATCCAGCCCGTCTGCGTATCGAAGATCGTCGTCCAATTGTTCGCGCGCGGCAAGAAACGTTGGTACGCGTTCGCGTCGCCGGTCGCGCGGGCGAAGGCGGCGATCGCCGCGTCGTCGAGCGCGTATTCCAGCGTCTCCGACGCACCGTTCGGTACCGGCGAGACGGAGGTCGTGTAGCGATTGGGGATGTAGCCGCGCTGCTGGTAGTCCGCGGATTGCGGCCGCTCGAGATACCAGCCATATCCCGGTGGGCTCGTCGTGTCGCTCGCGCCTTTGATCATGGCTTGCAATGCCGTGCGCACGTCGAAATCCCGCGCCCCGAACGCGTAGCCGCCGGCGAT
This sequence comes from Vulcanimicrobiota bacterium, assembly GCA_963703325.1. Taxonomy (GTDB): domain Bacteria; phylum Vulcanimicrobiota; class Vulcanimicrobiia; order Vulcanimicrobiales; family Vulcanimicrobiaceae; genus Aquilonibacter. The sequence continues at coordinate 1,265,688 of OY969805.1, forward strand.
CACGGGATCGACGGAGTCGCCGCCCATGACACTGCTCGGCTGATTGACGACCGGCCAGCGCGGAAGCCAGCCGCTCTGCGCGTACGCATCGACGAGCGACTGTTCCATGTCGCTCACGCGATCGGGCACGAGCAACGCGATCAACGGAATCTCGGTGCGGTAGATGTCCCAGTCGGAATAGTTCGCGTACTCGGCGTGGCCGGCGTGCACGGTATGCACGTTCCCATCGAACCCGCGGTAGCGCCCGTCAGCGTCGCTGATGAGATTGGGGTGCAGCATCGTATGGTAGAGCGCCGTATAGAACTGACGCTGCTCGCTGCGCGTGCCGCCGCTAATCTCGACGCGTCCGAGCATCTGCTGCCATGCGTCGAGCGCGGCACTCCGGACGGTAGCGATGTTCCAGCTCTTCGCCTCCGCGGCGAGATTCTTGCTCGCGCCTTGCGCATCGACGAACGAGATCGCGACTTGGACGCGCACGATCGCGTTGTGGGTCGTATCGAAACGCGCCCACGCGCCGGCGTGCGGGCCGCGTCCGCCGTTGAAGAGGCCGGCGTCGGCAAACGGCCGATCGAAGCGCGCAACGAAGTAGACCGTGTAACGGTCGGGCATACCGCAGAAGAAACCGCTCGAGGCGGAGCCCGCGATCTCATTCGCGCCGACGATGCGCGCCGACGCGTCGGTGACGCCGGCCTGATTCGATGCGGCGTTGATCATGAGGAACGCGTTGGTGCTTGCCGGAAACGTGAAGACACCGAGGCCGGTGCGGTTGGTCGCGCTCAACTCCGCGCGGATGGTGGGCGAGCCGACGTTGACCGCATAGTAGCCGGGCACCGCAATCTCGCCGTCGTGCGAGAACGGCTGCTGCGTTGCAAGGTCGAGTTGTTTGGGGCCGACGACCGGCAGCATCGCGAAATCGCCGAAAACGTTGCAGCCCGGTCCGCTCAGGTGCGTGAGGCTAAATCCGGTAATGGCTTTGTCGGTGTACTCGTAGCCGCCGCCGGCGTTTTGTGACGGCGTATCGGGGCTCCACTGCAGCATTCCGAACGGCATGTCCGCGCCGGGAAAGGTATCGATCGGACCGCCGACTTGCGTGCCCGATGTCCCGATGAACGGGTCGACGAGCGATGCGGGAGCCATCAGGGCGGCGAGTACCATGGATGCGAGCAGCGGAATCATCCGATGTACGCGTCGACCTCGATTTCAACAAGCAACTCCGGAGCGATGAGACGCTGTACCTCGACCATCGTCGCGGCCGGCAGAACGTCGGCGAAGGCTTCGTGGTGCGCCTTCGCGACCGATTCCCAGTCGTCGATGTTGACAACGTACATGCGCGTACGCACAACGTCGTCGAGTGAGGCACCGGCTTCTTCAAGCGCGCGTTCGATCCGCGCGATTGCGCCTTTGGCCTGCATATACGCATCGGGACCGTCGCTGGTCGTTCCCGAGACGAAGACGAAATCACCGATGCGCACCGCTCGCGCGTATCCCACACGCCCCTCCCACACGCTCCCGGTTTGGATGTGGCGGCGGCGCGTCGACATTACAAGGCCTTGACCGCGGCGGTCAAGGCATCGACCGACGCCTTCGCGTCGCCGAAGAGCATCGCCGTGTTCGGTAATTCATAGAGCGGATTGTCGATGCCGGCGAAGCCCGAGCGCATCGAGCGCTTGAGCACGATCACGTTCTTGGCTTTGTCGACGTCGAGAATCGGCATGCCGTAGATCGGCGAGCTCGGCACATTGCGCGCCGCCGGATTGGTGACGTCGTTGGCACCGATCACGAGCGCCACGTCGGTGGTCGGAAGTTCGGCGTTGGCGGCGTCGAGATCGAGCAGTTGATCGTAGGGCACGTTGGCTTCAGCAAGCAACACGTTCATGTGCCCGGGCATACGTCCGGCAACCGGGTGAATGGCATAATAGACCTTCACGCCGCGCTTCTCAAGCTGATCGGCGAGCGCCTTAACGCTATGCTGCGCTTGCGCGACCGCCATGCCGTAGCCGGGCACGAACATCACTTTTTGCGCGTAGGCCAGCATCACGGCGACGTCGTCGGCGGAAACGCTGCGCACGTTCTGCGGTCCGCCGCTGCCGGCTGCGGCCGGTTCGGTTCCGCCGGCCGAACCGAACGCGCTAAAGAGCACGTTGGTGATCGAGCGATTCATCGCTTTGCTCATGTCGACGGTCAGAATGGTACCGCTCGCCCCGACCAGCGCGCCGCAGATGATGAGCAGCTCGGAATCGATTTCGAATCCGGCGACCGCGACCGCGAGACCGGTGAACGAGTTGAGCAGCGAGATCACGACCGGCATGTCGGCGCCGCCGATCGGCATCACGAACAGCACGCCGAGCGCGAGCGCCGCCGCGAGTAAGAGAAAAAAGCCCCACATCGCCAGCGTGCCCGCGCTTACAACGAACCAAATTGCGAGCGCGACAATCGCGAGCGCGACGATGGCGTTGACGACTTGCTGCCCCGGATACGTCACCGGACGCCCGGTCATCAGTTCTTGCAATTTGAGGAAGGCGACGATCGAGCCGGCGAGGCTGATCGAACCGATGATCATCGAAACGACGAGCGAAACTGAGACGATCGGGTCGAGCGCCGCCGCGCCGCCGCGCAAAAAGACCACATACTCCACGACGCCGATCAGCGCCGCCGCGCCGCCGCCTGCGCCGTTGTACAGCGCGACCATCTGCGGCATCGCGGTCATCTTTACGCGAAGCGCCGCAAAGATGCCGACGGCTCCGCCTACGACGAGGCCGATCGCGATTGCCCACCAGCCAATGCCCATGGTTTGCACCAGCACGACGACGAGTGCAATGAGCATGCCGACGGCCGCGAGACGGTTGCCGAATCGCGCCGTCTTCGGTGTGTTCAAGAAGTGCAATCCCAAGATGAAACACGCGATCGCAACGAGATCGAGCAACGGCGCGGCAAGCGTCACTTGGACCCTCCCTTACCGCGGAACATCTCGAGCATGCGTTCGGTAACCGAAAATCCGCCGAAGACGTTGATCGCGCCGAGCGTTACTGCTGCAATTGCGACGATCATCATGCCGGCGTCGGCTCCGCCGCCATTGAAAAGCGAGACCGTAGCGACGATCGCGCCGGCTACCACGATGCCGTGAATAGCATTGGTGGCCGACATCAAGGGTGTATGCAGCGTCGTTGGTACCTTCGAAATCACTTCGAACCCGACGAACACCGCGAGTACGAAAATGGTCAGGAGCGTAATCAAGTGGTTGACGTCGGTCACTTAAGCGGTTCCTCCGATCAGCACGCGGCCGTCGCGCGCGATGCACGCGCCTTTGATCACATCGTCGTTGGGATCGAGGGCCAGTACACCATCTTTAATGAAAGGCGAGAGCAGCGCATAGACGTTGCGCGAATAGAGTTGACTGGCATCGTAGGGCATCGTCGAGGCCAAGTTGACGGCGCCGATGATGCTCACGCCGTTTGGTGAGGTGACCGTTTCGCCGGCTTTGGTGAGCGCGCAATTGCCGCCTGCCTCAGCCGCCAGATCGACGATAACCGAGCCCGGTTTCATTGCCGCGACCGCTGCTTCGCTGATCAACACCGGCGCTTTGCGTCCGGGGACGAGCGCCGTCGTGATCACGACGTCGTTTTTGCCGATTTGTTCGACCATCCATGCGCGTTGACGCTCCTGTTGCTCGGGCGTCAGCTCTTTCGCGTATCCGCCGGTGCCTTCGGCGCTTTCACCGAGGTCGAACTCCAAGAATGCAGCGCCGAGCGATTGCACTTGCTCTTTGACCGCCGCGCGGACATCGTAACCGCTGACCACCGCGCCCAAACGGCGCGCCGTTGCGATCGCTTGCAAACCGGCGACACCTGCGCCCAAAATCAGCGCCTTCGCCGGGCGAATCGTGCCCGCCGCAGTGGTGAGCATGGGGAAAAATTTCGGCAGCTCGGCGGCGGCGAGGAGCACCGCTTTGTAGCCCGCGATGTTGCTTTGCGAAGAGAGCGCATCCATCGACTGTGCACGCGTAATACGCGGGATCATCTCCACTGCAAGTGCCGTAACCCCGGCATCGGCGAGCGTCTTGACGTATGCCGGATCGCCGAGCGGATTCAAAAAACCGACCAGCGTCTCGTTTCGATGCATCGCGGCGAGCACGGCCGGTGCGGGTTTGCCCACGGTGACAACGACGTCCGCGTCGGAAACGAGCGCGGCCGGATCGTCGACGATCGACGCTCCGGCCTGCGTGTAGAACTCATCGGGAAAGGCGGCTGCGGTTCCGGCGTCGCGCTGCACGCGCACGGAACCGCCCGCCTGTATAAGCTTCGTTACGGTCTCCGGAACCAGCGCCACGCGGCGCTCGCCCGAAGCGGCCTCACGAGGTACGGCGACGATCATGGGCGCTAGCGTTCACGCGCCGGTTTGCGCAACCCTGCGGTCTTGCGTTAGGTGATCGAGACGGTATTGCGCAGCACGCCGATCTTCTCGATCTTGACTTCCATCACGTCGCCGTCTTTCAAGAATTCCGGCGGTTTGCGCGCGAAGCCGACGCCTTCGGGCGTGCCGGTGGCGATCACGTCGCCGGGCAACAGCGTCATGCCTTTGGAAAGTTCGGCAATGAGGCGCGGAATATCGAAGATCATCTTCGACGTGTTGCTGTGCTGTTTTTCGACGCCGTTGAGATGAAACATGATCTCGAGTTTCCCCGGATCACCGATTTCGTCGGCCGAAACGATCCACGGACCGTACGGTGAGCAGTCATCGAGACTCTTGCCCTTAAACCACTGCAAATGCGCGCGCTGGAGATCGCGCGCGGTAACGTCGTTGAACGCGGTGTAACCGAAGATCACGCGCATGGCGTCGGGTGGGGTGACGTCTTTGCAGGTCGTCCCAATGATCACGGCCAGTTCCGCTTCGAAGTCATACTCGCTCGAGACGTTTGCTTCCAGCTTAAGCGTTTGCTCGTGAGCGGCAATCGACGTCGGCGTCGCCTTGGTGAAGAACGTCGGCACGTCGGGCAACTTGAGCTCTTGTCCGAAGAGCGCGGCGCCTTCTTTGGCGTGTTCGATATAGTTGCGCCCGACGCAGAAAATGTTGCGCAGCGGACGCACGGGAGCATCCAGTTTCACCTTCGGGAGTGCGACGGTCTCGCTGGTGTGGCGAGCGGCGCGCTGGGCCGCGGGTAGCGCGATGTACTCGCGCAGCGACGGCGCGTCGATCCGCCGAATCGATTCGCCCTCGAGCAGTCCCGGCGTCGACCCGCCGTCACTGGTGATGTAGCTGACGAATTTCATACCGGGCTAGTGTATCATGCGCGGCGGCTGGTGAGATGCCACAGCTCGCAGTAGCGGCACTGATAGACGGCAAGCGACACGCCGTTCATCAGCATCACCGAACGCGCGTGCTCTTCGCTCGGATAGGCGTCCTTCGCGGTGCAGCTGCGCGCGCGATCCGCAATCGGATCGAGTACGAACTCGCGCGGAAGCGGAGCCCTAAGGGTGGTGGGTCGGCGACGACGTCGGGCCAACGATCGTATCCAAGGGCGGCAGGTTCTTGTTCTGCGTTTGTTGCTTTTGTTGCGCTGAAGCCTTCTGCGCGCGCGCCTCGCGCTCGGCGGTCTCCATCATGACGTCGGCCGCGCCCTCGTCGTCGCCCCAGTTGCCGCCCGGCTGCGCGAGGTATTGATGGCGGGCGATTTTCTTCGTGTGCGGGTCGTAATCAAAGGTGACGCGATACAATCCGACTTCGGCGGTGCCGTCAGGGTGACGGATCCACATCTGCAGGACGTTGCCGTACACGTGAGCGTTGAAGAGCGGATCTTTGCTGCCCATGCCCTTGGCTGATTTTATCCGGACGACTTGTCCTTTTTTGTTGACCTCGACCAAGAACTCGGCATGCTCCGGAAACGTGGGGGCCTTCGGAAGCACGACCCGCGGCTTGGCGGTCGCTTTCGGCGACGGCGTCGCGGCGGCGGCGGGAAACGCGATCAGCGCGCTGGTTAGCGCGAGCAGTAGAGCGAGTGCGCGCATATCAGTTGGTCGAGAGTACGGTGAACTGCCGTCCACACGACGCGCAGGCGACGATGACTTGGAGGTGGCGGCGCTCGGCCGGATCGGGCATAGCTTCGGTGGTTTCTTCACACCCGCAGTAACGGCAGCGCGTCGAGAGGGAGTTCCCTGAGTCGGACTCGTTCACGGATTCACGCTTTATGCGGCCCTGGGGAAGCGACCTTCCCCGTGGGACCGTTCCTGGGATGCCGCGAAACCTCACCCGCGTCGTGTTTCGAATACGGGTCTTCCTGGGCGTCGTGCTGGCGCTTGCACTGCTGAGCGCGCCGGTCATTGCTGCACGGCCGATTGTCGATCTCCATAAACTCGACGCTTACTTTGCCCTCTTCGCCAGCGATTCAAACGTGCCGTGGCAAGCCACGACGGTGCGCTTAGACACCTATTCAGGCGCGCCCGTGCAATTTGCCGTGTATCAAGTCGACCCGGCTGATGTCGTCACCGCCGGTTCGAATGCGCGACCGCGCGCCATCGACACGCGCGGCCGTCATGCGGTCAGCACGTTCAGCTTTACGCCCCCGGGCGGTTATCAATTTCAGTCCAGCGAGGTCGACGTGCAGCTCGGTTCGCGCGAAGGTTTCTTCGTCGTCGAAGCGCGCCGCGGCGACGTCGGCGAGCAAGTCTGGATCAATCGTACGCGCGTCGGACTCCTGACGAAAGAAACACCCGGCGAACTCTTACTCTATGCAACGGATCTCGGCACCGGCCGCGCGCTCGCACACGTGCGCGTGCAATTCGTCGTCAACAATAGCTTTGAAGCGCGCTATACCGATACGAACGGGCTCGTTCGCTGGAACCGCTCACCGCGTCCGGTCTTTGCGCTCGCGCAATGGGGCAATAGCTATACGTTTGCGAGCTTCTTGCCGCAGGCGCCGCTGCCGGCCACGATCGTCGGCGTGCGCACCGACACGGCGGTCGTGCACGCCGGCGGCACCGTGCGCGTCGTCGGGTTTGCCCGCACGCGCACCAACGCGTCGCTGCGGCCGGCAACCGGCACGGCGTCGATTGCCATGCGTCTGGGCGGCACGTTGCTCGCCCAAGTCGATGCACCGGTCGATGGCGCGGGCGCATTTAGTTCCGACATTCCAATCCCGGCGAATGCAGCGGCCGGTAATTACGCGGTGCTCGCGCAAGTCGACGGCGGTGTCGGCGGCGCAACCGTGCACGTCGACGCCGACGCGAACGGTCTCTCACTCGAAGTATCCGGCGGATGTGACGGGCCGTGCGACGCCGCCAAGGATGTTCCGGTCAACATCACCTCGTCGCGAGGCGGCGTTGCGGTGCACGTGCAGATCGTGCGCTCGCCGCACGTCTTTCCCGGCTACACATCGCCCGAGATTCCATGGGGGACCTCGCCGTGGCTCGATCAAACGGTGCAGACCAACGGTGACGGCCACGCGACGGTGATGATCGCGCACCCAACCGACGGTTTGCCGTCGACCTACGGCGTGCGCATTGATGCCGGCGGCGCGAGCGCGGTGACGCGCATCGTCGTGCCCACCGCATCGTTTGCGGTGCGCTTGCAACTCGATCGCGATCAGCAAACGCTCGGCACGCCGGTCAACTTCGACGTGTTCGGCGAAGAAGCCGGAAGCGAGAAGCCGGCGGCGGGCGCGCGCGTAACCGTGCAGCTACAGCACGGGCCAACGACCCAAGAGCAAGCGCTCACGCTCGATGCGGACGGGCACGCTCACGGCACGTTCAGCGCACCATCGCTCGGGACCAACCTCGTCTTTGCGACGATCGACGCGAACGGCGCGAAGGCCACCGATGTGCAACAAGTCGACATCGTGTCGCAAGCGACGCAGGATACGAGCCTTAACGGCAGCGCGAACGTACGCATCACGCTCGACCGCAGCATCTATCACGCGGGTGACGATGCGCGTATCGACGCGTCGCTCGATGGTGCGCAGGGCGAAGCGTTGCTGACGCTCGATAGCGCGAGCGGCACGCAGACCGTGCTTGCGCCGGTGCGCGATGGCCGCGCGTCGGCGGTACTGCGGATCGCGGACGCACCCGGCGATCTGCGCGTCGGCGCCGCGTTCGTGCGTGACGGAGCGATCGCGTGGACGAGCGTGCCGCTCGCGCTCGATGCGCCCGGACGGCCGATCAACGCGAGCATCGAAATGCCGCCCGGCGGTTTAGCAGCCGGAGCACCGGTCAACTTCGTCTTGCGCGACGTCGCCGGCAGCGCGGGAACGGCGATCGTGCGCATCAGCCGTGGCGCTCCCTCGGGCGGCGCGGTGTTCGAATCGGCGCCCGCGCTGCTTGCCGTGGGCCTTGCGGCAACACAGGTGAGCGCTCCTGAAGGACGGACGTGGCATCCATGGGTTGACGCCACCGGCGAACACGCGCAAGTGCTCGGCTTTGAGCGCCGCTCGTCGCCGCCGCAGAATCTTTCGCTCGAGCAGGCCGACACCCAAGCGGTATCGTGGAACGTCGCGCGCTACAACGGTAGCGCGATTGCGGTGCAACTCCCCAGCGTGCGCGGAAGCTACACGCTCTCGATCCTCGCGATCAACGACGATGGGCGGGTGATCGCGGCTTCGTCGCCGATTACGGTCCAGTAATGGCTCGCAAACGACCGAATCGCCTGATGCTCCTCGACACCTACGGTCTGGTGTACCGCGCGTTCTTCGCTTTGCCGCCGCTTACCACGGTGCGCGGCGTGCCGATCAATGCCGTGTACGGCTTCACGATGATGCTCAACAAAATTATCAACGACGAGAAGCCCACCCACATAATCGCCGCCTTCGACAAGGGGATGCCGGCCGAGCGCGTGGCCCTCTATAAGGAATATAAAGCGCAGCGCGACGCGATGCCCGACGATCTGCGCAGCCAATTCGCACTGGTGCGCGACGTGCTGGCCGTGCATCACATTCCGATCGTCGAGATCGAAGGACAAGAGGCCGACGACATCATCGCCACGCTCGCGCGGCAGGCCGAAGAGGCCGGCGAAGACGCACTGGTGGTGACGGGCGATCTCGACCTGCTGCAAATCGTCGACGAACATACCACCGTCCTCACCACGCGGCGCGGTATCACTGAGCTCGGACGCTACGACCCCGCTGCCGTCTACGAGCGCTTCGAACTGCAGCCGAATCAGCTGCCCGACTATCGCGGGCTCAAAGGCGATCCGTCGGACAATCTGCCCGGCATTCCGGGCGTCGGCGAAAAGACGGCGACCAAGTTGCTCAAGGCCGCGGGCTCGCTCGATGCGCTGGTGGCCGATCCGTTGCTCGCCGGCAGTCCCAAACTCGAGAAGCTCGTGCAAGACTACGGCGCGCAGGCGCAGATTTGCCGCGACGTCTCGATCGTGCGCCGCGATCTTCCGCTCACCATCGACTGGGAGCGACGCTACGAAGCACCGAGCGACGCGGCGCTTTATCCGCTCTACGCGCAACTCGAATTCAAAACGTTGCTGGCCCGCTTGAAAGCGCCGGTCGACGGGCTGCCGCTCTTTGCCGGCGATGCAAAGCTCGACGGCACGTACCGCAGCTACATCGCATCGGTCGATCCGCCGGAGTTCGCGCGCCTTGCCGAGGAAATCCGCGCGCTTGCGACCGGCGAGCGGCTCGCGCTTGCGGTGCGCGACGACGCGATCGGCCTCTCCGGTACGCGCGGCACCGGCATCGCGTTTGCCGCCGGCGCGCTCGAGCACGAACCGGTGCGCGCGGCGCTGCTGCACGTCCTTGAGACATCGCCGCGGGTCGTGGCGTACGACGCCAAGCGGGTAGGCCGCCTGCTCGATGCGCACGGTGTTGCTTTGACCGGCGTTGCCGATGATGCGATGCTCGCCGCACATCTGCTCAACCCGTCGCGCGCATTTTCCGCGATCGCGGATGCTGCGGCGGAACACTTGTCCGGCGCGCCCGTCGATGATGCCGCCGCGCACGCGGATGCGACCCTGCAGTTGCTCGACGTCATGCGGCCGGTGCTCGAAGAGCGCGCGCAGATGCGCGTGTACGAGGAGGTCGAGGTCCCGCTCGCGCCGCTGCTTGCGCGCGTGGAGGCAGCGGGCATCGCCGTCGACCCATCGGAACTCGCCGTGCTGGCCGAGGAGGTCGATTCCGCGGCTGCCCGCTTGCAACAGCGCATCTACGATTTCGCCGGCGAGGAATTCAACATCGGCTCGCCGCTGCAACTCGGCAATATTCTCTTCGGCAAGCTGCAGATTCCGGGCGGCAAGAAAACCAAGACCGGCTGGGCGACCGGCGTCGAAGTCTTACAAGGCTTGGCGAAGGACTACCCGATTTGTGCGCTGGTGCTGGAATGGCGCGAGGTGACCAAACTCAAGAACACCTACATCGACGTCATCCCACAGTTGCTCGATGCGCAATCGCGCTTGCACACCGTCTTCAATCAAACCGCAACCGCAACCGGGCGCCTCTCGTCGACCAATCCGAACCTGCAGAACATTCCGGTGCGCGGCGATTTGGGACGGCGCATCCGCAAGGCGTTCGTAGCAAAGAACCGCGACTACGTGCTGGTCGCTGCCGACTACAGTCAGATCGAACTGCGGCTGATGGCCGATCTCTCCGGCGACGAGGCGATGCGTAGTGCCTTTGAAGACGGTCAAGACATTCACGATTTCACCGCGCGACAGATCTTCGGCGTTGGTAGCGAGGCGAGCGTTGACGGTAACCAGCGTCGTATGGCTAAGAGCGTCAACTTTGGTCTGCTCTACGGGATGTCGGATTTTGGTCTCGCGCAGCGCTTGGAGATTCCGCGCGCGCAGGCGCGCGAGATCACCGAGGCTTACTTTGCGCGCTTCCCTTCGGTCCGGTCCTACATCGATCGTACGCTCGAGGAGGCGCGTGAGCTCGGCTATGTGACCACGATTCTGGGACGGCGCCGCTACATGCCGGCGTTGACCTCGAGTAATTACATGCTCCGCTCCGCGGCGGAACGCGAAGCGACCAATGCACCATTACAAGGCAGCGCCGCCGACCTGATGAAGCTCGCGATGGTGAAGACCGATCGGGCGGTTCGCGCGGCCGGGCTCGACGCGACGATGCTCTTGCAGATTCACGACGAGTTGATCTTCGAAGTGCGGCGCGATCAGGTGCAGGCGCTCGCCAATCTCGTGCGCCGCGAAATGGAGGAGGCCTTGGCGTTATCGGTCCCGCTCGAAGTGACGGTAAAATCCGGCGCGAACTGGTATGACGTCGAGATGATGGTGGAGGAAGCGCAAATATGATCGCCGTGCTTCTCGCCGCATTGATTGCGCAGGCGACGCCTGCGCCGCAGCATTTACCGCTGATGGTCGTGCATGCGCCGCGCGCAACGCTGACGCTGCAGGTCGCCAATACCGAAGACGAGCGCGAGACCGGCTTGATGAGCGTGACGCACTTGCCCAAGCATGCGGGAATGGTGTTCGCTTTCGAGCAGGATGCGCCGATAACGTTTTGGATGAAAAACACGCTTGTGCCGCTCGATATGGTGTTCGTGGCTGCCGACGGAACCGTGCGCAGCGTCGCGGCGAACGTGCCGGTCGTTCCTGAGACGACGGCCGATGATGCGATTCCGCGCCGCTCGGGCACGGCGAAGTTTGTGATTGAATTGCCTGCGGGTGAAGCCGCTACCGACGGAATTGTGACAGGAACCCGCCTCACAGATTTGGTCGAATTACACCGCTAGCGTCACTGTTTCGCGGCGTACCGCGTTATAGAGGGCATGAAACGTTTACTTCTGTCGGCGATGGCGCTGGGAGCAGCGCTGGTCGCGACACCTTTTTGTGCATCCGCTGAGAGCACGATCTCACCGGAGCTCGCACAACCCGGAGCGATTTGCGGTCGCATCGACGTCGATCCGTTGACGGTCGTTGCGTTGGCATACGCGCCGGGCAGCCCCGAGAATATCATCGTTGCACGTTCTGCGACGGAAGTCGTAACCGCCAACGTGCAACCGGATGGCTCGTTCTGCTTCCTCCATCTGCAGCCCGACTTGCACGAGATCAGTGCCTTCGGTGACGAGCAGCCTGGCCAATATGATGCGCATATCACGCCGATCTCCGGCACGACGCAATATATCGTGGTGACTCGCCGCCGCGAGTGATACGCTGGGCGTGTGCCCGAGTTGCCTGAGGTCGAGACGATCGCCCGCGGCCTAGCTCACACGGTCGCGGGCAAAACGATCAAATCCGTAAAGATTCACCTTCCAAAAATGGCCGTAGCGCCCCCGGGCGTCCGGTTTACCGCTGCCCTGCCCGGCGAGCGAATCGAGGGCGTAGGGCGGCGCGCCAAGTACGTGGTGATCGAACTTTCGTCGGGCCGGCGATTGGTCACCAGCCTGCGCATGACGGGGCGGCTCGTGCTCCAGCGGGCCGGAGAGACCGACTTTCCGGGTACCCACGTGGTGCTCCATTATACGGATGGAACGCGGCTGAGTTTTGCCGACGTGCGGACGTTTGGCCGGATGCGGCTGGTCGAACCCGATGAGCCCTGGGATGCCGATCTCGGCGTCGAGCCCCTCACTTCCGCCTTTACACCGGAGGGCTTTGCAGGTATGCTCTCTGGGCGGACGACGCCGATCAAGTCTTTATTGCTCGATCAGCATCGTATCGCGGGCATCGGCAACATCTATGCCTGCGAGGCGCTTTGGGAAGCCGGGATCCGTCCCGGCCGGCCCGCCAAAGCGTTGACCAAGCCGGCGATTCTCCGGCTGTATCACGCGATCCGCGACGTACTCGCCCGTGCAACCGAAATGCGCGGTTCGAGCGTCGATGATTACGTGGATGCCGAAGGCCTCCGAGGGGGATTTCAAAACGTCCTCTCGGTGTACGGCAAGCTTGGAGAGCCCTGTTCGCGGTGCGGAAAACCGATCGTTCGAACGGTGATCGCGCAACGCGGAACCTGGTGGTGCAGAAACTGTCAGCGTTGATCCGCAAAAATACAAATTGTTAGGTAGGAACCACAACATCTCTACAACCGAAATCGCTCCCGCTACTTTAGAGGAAGATCAACTCGCACTCGAACAGCGCCTCTATGAAGAGTCGCTGAAAGTCCTCGACGAGGGACAAGTTCTGAACGGCATGATCGTTCAGAAAGATAAAGATGAATTGCTCGTCGACGTCGGCGGTAAATCCGAAGGCGTGCTTCCATTCCGCGAACTTTCGCTCGCGATCGATCCCAAGGCGCTCAAGGTCGGTGACTACCTCGAGGTGATGATTCACCGCATCGACGATATGGACGGAACGCTGTTCCTGTCCGAGCGTCGCGCACGCGCGCTCAAGACCTGGGAGAAGGTCATTGAAGCGCACCAGAACGATGAAGTGATCGAGGCCACCGTGACGCAAGTCGTCAAGGGCGGCGTACTGGTCGACCTCGGCATGCGCGGCTTCGTGCCGGCATCGCAGATTCGGCGTCAGCCGGTCGGCAATCTCGACGAACTCGTCGGTCAGAAGCTGCGCCTCAAGGTGATCGATCTCGATCACAAGCGGCATCGCGTCGTGCTCTCGCAGCGCCTCGTGCTCGAAGAAGAGCTCCAGGCCAAGAAGCAAGAGCTGCTCGATACGCTTGAAGTCGGCCAGATTCGTGAAGGCGTCGTCGTCCGGCTCGCGGACTTCGGTGCATTCGTCGATCTCGGCGGCATCGACGGCCTCATTCATAACAGTGAGCTGAGCTACGCGCGGATCAAACATCCCTCAGAAGTGGTGAAGATCGGCGACATCGTCAATGTCGAGATCATGAAGTTCGATGCGGAAGCGAAGAAGGTGAGCCTTTCGCTCAAGCACGCGCTACCCGATCCGTGGGACGAGCACGCCGACAAGTTGTTCGAAGCGAACAAGCTGCAGGCGCAGATCGTCAAGGTCACGCCGAACTATCTGCTGGTCGAAATCTTCCCGGGTATCCTTGCGATGGTTCCCAAGGGCGAGTTCGACCCGAGCGCGCAGTTCAACGCGGGACAAGATGTCGAAGTCACGCTGCTCACGATCAACAGCGCGACCCGCCGCATCACCGCGTCGATCCAACACGTAGCGGACGTTCCGCCCGAAGAGATCGAAGCGCTGACGCTCGACGAAGAAGTCGGTCTCGGCACGATCGCCGACGCCGTCACGCTACCGGACGAAGTCCAAGCGTAGACAGAGGCAAACGAAGAAAGGCGCGGGTTGAACCCGCGCCTTTTTTATTTGCCGTTATATAATGAGAAGGCTAAACGGCGTAGTTTTTCTTCTGTTTTCGTCGGGATAAGGCAGGTCCCGAACTGACCTTTGCCTTCGGTCGTGTAGCAGGTCACGATCCAGCGGCCGGCTTGCCGGACGAGTTGATTCTCGTCGCAAGCTCCAGGCCCGCAGCCGTCTCGACTGCGATGTACCAGTCGATCGAGGCCGGCTCACCGCGGTGTGACTGCGTGACCGCTGTCTCGATTCCATACACGTCAGAAGAGCTCAGCTCCGATCTCATGCGTCACGACTGCGCCGACCGCCGGACCGATCGCTAGAACAATGCAGGCGGCGGCCAATGTCGTAAAGCGGGTGATACGTTTCATAAGAACTCCTATCGGAAGGTCTCTCTTAGGAATTGACGTGGATGATCGTAGAATTTGTGAACGACGAACTCTGCCCTTGCGGGTTGGCCGCGGAACCAAAGTCCGAGAAACTGCACTCGCCGGCCGCAATGGAAGCCGATGAGCTGTTTGCGACCGCACTGGTACAACCGGAGTTCAGGCAAATGCCGATATGCTCGCCGCAATTAGTATCCGCCTCGCACCCAGAAAAGGTTGTCTCGCCGCCGCCACCCCACCAGTCGACGAGGTGGCCGAAGTGCCCGAGGGTGAGGGCCCAAAAGAAGGAATGGGCGACGATGGCAATTATCCCTATGCTTCTTTTCGGGCTGTTGCTGGCGCAAGCCACGCCCTCACCCGACGTCACAGCGTCTCCGGCCTGTGCGACACCGGATCGTGCCGCAGTCGTCACGCACCCGGTCGCTCCCGAATATCCCGAGCAGTTACAGCAGCTCGATACCGGTGTGCTCGATGCGTACGTTTTGGTAACCGTCGATCCGAACGGCAAGCTCCTCAAAGCGGTCATCTGGAAGTCCTCGGGCTATGCTGCGTGGGACAACTCGGCGCTGCGGGCGGCACGGCTCAGCGAGTACGCGCCAAAGTATGTCGATTGCCACCCGACCACGGGGACGTATTACTTTCGCGCGGTTGGACGCCCGACGAATGTGCCGATCCCGCCGCGGATCCCGCTGCCGACGCCGACCTAGAGTGATCCCGCGGGGCCCAGGCGAACATTTCGCCTCCCATGGCACTTCGGGTAGGCCTCACGGGTGGTATCGGCGCCGGAAAGAGCGAGGTGTCTCGTATCTTCGCGGAGTTGGGTGCCTATGTCATCGATACCGACGAGCTGGCACGCGAAGCGGTCGCCCCGAACTCCGACGGGTTGCTCGCGATTGCGCATACCTGGCCGCAGTTCGTTCGCGGCGGCGCGCTCGACCGTGGAGCGCTGGCGGAGGTCGTGTTCTCGGATCCGCAAGCACTCGCCCGGCTCAATGAGATCGTGCATCCCTTCGTGCGGCGTCTGGCCAAAGAGCGGGAGACTCACGCCAAACCCGATCAGCTGATCGTGCACGTCGTGCCGCTGCTCTTCGAAAGCGGCTACATCGATATGGTCGATCGCTCGGTGGTCGTCATTGCGCCGCTCGAGCAGCGGATCGCGCGCGTGGTCGAGCGCGATCACACCGATCCCGAGCACATCCTTGCGCGCGTCAAGACGCAAATCGATCCGGAAGAGGCCCGCGCGCGGGCCGACTACGTGATCGAAAATGACGGTGATCTTGCGCACTTGCGCGAACGAACGCGTGCCGTGTACGATGCTCTCGCCGGAATAACACACTAGCTTCCACCATGCACTATCAATGGATGGGCGCACACCATCGCTCCCGCGACGGTCAAGACGGCGTTGAATTCGCGGTGTGGGCGCCGAGCGCGCGCGCGGCGTGCGTCGTCGGGGATTTCAACGCCTGGAGCCTGGGCGCGCATTCGATGCAGGTCGACTATGCGACCGGTGTGTGGCGCGTCTTCGTCCCGCGCGTACCTGAAGGCGCGGGGTATAAGTTCGCAATCTACGCCGCCGACGGCGCGCTGCTTCCGCTCAAGGCCGATCCGTACGCGTTTGCATCCGAGTTGCGGCCGAACACGGCCTCGATCGTGACGCGTCTTCCTTCGTCGCAAAGCACTGCGTGGAGCGACGCGCGCGCCGAGTTGCAGCACCGCGCGGCACCGATGGCGATCTACGAAGTGCATTTGGGTTCGTGGCAACGCGTGCCCGAAGAAGCCAACCGGTTTCTCACCTACGATGAACTTGCCGACCGGCTCTTGCCCTACGTCAAGGAAATGGGCTTCACGCATCTGGAGTTGATGCCAATTTCGGAGCATCCGTTTGACGGATCGTGGGGCTATCAGCCGATCGGCCTGTACGCACCGACGTCGCGCTTCGGCACGCCGCAAGAGTTTCGCAACTTCGTCGATCGCGCGCACGCGTTGGATATCGGCGTCATCATCGATTGGGTCGCCGGACATTTCCCAAGCGACGAACACGGGCTCGCGCTCTTCGACGGTACCCATCTTTACGAACACGCCGATCCGCGTCAAGGCTGGCACCCCGATTGGGACACGTACATCTTCAATGTTGGACGCACCGAAGTCGCCGATTATCTCGTGCACAACGCGCTCTTTTGGTTGCAGGAATACGGCGTTGACGGGCTGCGCGTCGACGCGGTTGCGTCGATGCTCTACCTCGACTACAGTCGTGAGCCGGGCGAATGGGTGCCCAACCAATTCGGCGGACGCGAAAATCTCGAAGCACTCGCCTTCCTTAAGCGCACCAACGAGACCGTCTATCGTGACGTGCCCGGCATCGTGACCGTGGCCGAAGAATCGACCGCGTGGCCGAAGGTGTCGGCACCGACCTATCTCGGCGGCCTCGGTTTCGGCTTCAAGTGGAACATGGGCTGGATGCACGATACCCTTGCCTACCTCTCGCACGAGCCGGTGCATCGCAAGTACCACCACGACGAGCTGACGTTTTCGCTGATCTACGCGTTTGACGAGAACTTCGTGCTACCACTCTCACACGACGAAGTCGTCCACGGCAAGGGCTCGATTTTGGAAAAAATGCCGGGCGATCGCTGGCAGCAATTCGCCAACGTGCGATTGCTCTACAGCTACATGTACGCGCATCCGGGCAAGAAACTGCTCTTCATGGGCGATGAATTCGCGCAGAGCCGCGAATGGAATCACGATCGCAGCCTGGATTGGGACGTACTCATCGACGATCAAGGCTGGCATGCCGGGGTGAAGCTGCTGGTGCGCGATCTCAACCATCTCTATCGCGCCACCGCAGCGCTGTACGAACGCGACAACGAGCGCGAGGGCTTCTCCTGGATCGATCATCAGGACGTGGAGAACTCGGCGATTGCCTTCATTCGCCACGCCCGCGATCCGGGCGACGTTCTCGTTGCCGTCTGTAACTTTACGCCGGTCGTGCGCTACGGCTATCGCGTCGGTGTTCCCGCCGCCGATCAATATGAAGAAGTGTTCAACAGCGATTCGGCCCGTTACGGCGGGAGCAACGTCGGAAATATGGGGCTCGTCGACGTCGAAGCAATTCCGTCGCACGGGCGCGAGCAATCGCTGTCGATCACGTTGCCGCCGCTTGCCGCGGTCTACTTTCGGCCGGTGCGCGCGTGAAGCCGGTCAGCCGCGCTGCGGTCCTGCCGGGGCGGCCGTATCCGCTCGGCGCGACGTGGGACGGCAGCGGCGTCAACTTCGCGCTTTTTTCCGAAAATGCCGAGCGGGTTGAACTCTGCTTGTTCGATGCGCGCGGCACGCGCGAGCTACGGCGCATCGCCTTGCCCGAGTTTACCGACCAAGTATGGCACGGCTATTTGCCCGAGATCGAACGGGGCACGCTCTATGGCTATCGCGTGTACGGGCCCTACGATCCCGAACGCGGCCACCGCTTCAATCATCATAAGCTGCTCATCGATCCCTACGCCAAACAACTGTCCGGCTTCGTGCGTTGGACCGACGCAAACTTCGGCTACCGGCTGGGATCGTCGCGTGCCGACCTTTCCTTCGACCGGCGCGATAACGCTGCGGCCATGCCGAAGTGCGTTGTCGTCGATACGGCGTTTACCTGGGGCGAGGACCGGCGTCTCTACACACGTTGGCATGAAACGATTATCTACGAAATGCACGCGCGCGGATTCACGATCAAGCATCCGCAGGTCAGCCCGGAGTTGCGCGGCACCTTTTCCGGACTAGCGTCGCCGCCGATCATCGAATACCTTACGCGACTGGGCGTCACATCGGTCGAGTTGCTGCCGGTTCATGCATCGGTCGACGATCGTTATCTGGTGGAACACCGGCTGCGTAACTACTGGGGTTACAACTCGATCGCGTTCTTTGCCCCCGATCCGCGCCTGCTCTCAGGCTCGTCACTCGGTGAATTCAAGACGATGGTCAAGCGTCTGCACGAAGCCGACATCGAAGTCTTGCTCGACGTCGTCTACAATCACACCGCCGAAGGCAATCATCTCGGCCCGACGCTTTCGATGCGCGGTATCGACAACAAGAGCTACTATCACCTCGAAGACGGGCGCTACTACGCCGACTACACCGGCTGCGGCAACACCCTCAACCTTTCGCATCCGCGTACGCTGCAGATGGTCACCGATTCGCTGCGTTATTGGGTCAACGAGATGCACGTCGACGGGTTTCGCTTCGATCTTGCACCCGCGCTGGGACGTCCGGAGGGCGCGTTCTCGCAAGGGAGTGCGTTTCTAGCCGCGGTGCAGCAAGATCCGATGCTGTCGCGCGTCAAACTCATTGCCGAGCCGTGGGATCTTTCGCCAGGCGGCTATCAGCTCGGCAACTTCCCGGCCGGCTGGTCCGAGTGGAACGATCGCTATCGCGATACCGTGCGGCGCTTTTGGCAAGGCCACGACAGTATGATTCCGGAGCTGGCTTCGCGGCTGACCGGTTCGAGTGACATCTTCGACCGTACCGGACGCCGGCCGCGCTCGAGCATCAACTTCGTCACCGCGCACGACGGCTTTACGCTCAACGACCTGGTGAGCTACGATCGCAAGCACAACGAAGCCAACCTCGAAGGTAACCAAGACGGCCACGATCATAACAACAGCTGGAATTGCGGCGTCGAGGGGCCGACGAACGATCCCGCGATTCGCAATCTGCGCGCGCAGCAAAAGCGGAACCTGTTGGCGACGCTCCTGCTCTCGCAAGGGCTGCCGATGCTGCTCGCTGGTGACGAAGTCTCAAACACGCAACTCGGCAATAACAATGCCTATTGTCAGGACAATGAGATCGGTTGGCTCACGTGGAGCGACGTCCAGGAAGATCCCAAGCTTGTCGACTTCGTGCGCGAGCTCATCGAGTTGCGCCGCAAGCATCCACTCTTTCGACGGCCGCATTACTTCAAAGGCAGCGCGACCTCACCGAGCGCGCTCAAAGACATCACGTGGGTTGACGCGAGCGGTCGCGAGATGGTCGATGCCGATTGGCACGATCCCACGCGACGCACGCTGGCGGCGCTCTTCGGCGGTGACACCGGCGACCGTTTCGTGAGCCTGCGCGGATATCCGGAGTACGACGACACGTTTCTCATGCTGCTCAATGCGCACGAGCACCAGATTCCCTTCGTTCTTCCGACGCTGCCGACGTTTGCCGGTTGGCGACTCGCCCTCGATACGACCCGACCGCCGCGCCTCGCGCCCGACGCGCAGTTCTTGCCGGGTGCCGTCTTTCCGCTGATGGGGCGGACCCTCGCGCTGCTCGTCGCGGAATGATCGACGATCGCTACGCCGATGCGTTCGGCAATCCGGTCATCGTCTCCGACGCAACGATGGCGGCGATGCGCGAGGCTCTCGGCAACGAGTCGAGCGGCGTCGCAACGGTGCCGGTGCTTCGGGTCGATCAGCTCGATCGGCAGCGAGAGATCGGCTACTACGACGATATGATCGTCGTCCCCGAGCGCGCCTACGTGCCCGAAGCGCTAGAACGCGAGCCGCTGTGGGGCATCGCCGCGCAACTCTATTCGCTGCGTAGCGAACACAACGACGGCATCGGTGATTTCGGCGATCTCGCCCGGCTTGCAGCGCTGGCGAACGAACTGGGCGCTTCTACGGTTGCGCTCAATCCGTTGCATCAATTGCACCTCAGCAATCCGTCGTCGGCGAGTCCGTATGCCCCGCTGAGCCGGCGCTATCTCAACGCGCTCTACATCGACGTCCACGCCGCCGCGGCGGAATTCGGCGTGGCGGTCGATGGGCTCGATGCACGAGCGCTGCGCGAAAGCGCGCTGGTCGACTACGCCGGCGTCGCTGCCTACAAGCTCGACGCGCTCGAACGCTGCTATTCGAAGTTGCGCGGGCGCCGGCCATGGCAGGCATTCGGTACTGATCCGCACCTGCGCGACGTCGCCCGTTACGAAGCCATCATGGAAGAGTTGAGCGCGCTCGACGACGAGGTCTACAGTTGGCAGCAATGGCCGAGTGAGCTGCAAGATAGCCGTAGCGGCGCGGTCGAACGCTTTGCCGCGCAACACGCGCAGCGCGTCGAGTTCTTCATCTTTTTGCAATGGCTCGCCGATCAACAGCTTGCCGGTGCGGCCAAGGCGGCGAGCGCGATGCCGATCGGACTGTATCGCGACCTTGCCGTCGGCGTCGACCTCGCGAGCGCCGACGTCTGGAGCGATCCAGGGGCGTTTGCGCTCGGTCTCTCGGTCGGTGCGCCGCCCGATCCACTCAATACGGCGGGCCAGAATTGGGGTCTGCCGCCGCTGAACCCGCGCGTTCTGCGCGAGCGCCGCTACGAGCCGTTTATCACGCTGTTGCGTGCCAACATGCGCCATGCCGGCGCGCTGCGTATCGATCACGTCATGGGCCTGCGACGCCTGTATTGCATTCCGCGCGCGTTGCCGCAAGGCGGCGGCGCATACGTAAACTACGATTTTGACGCGATGCTGGGAATCGTTGCACTCGAGAGCGTGCGCAACCGTTGCATGGTCGTGGGAGAAGACCTTGGGACGGTGCCCGAAGGTTTCCGTGACCGCACCGCGCGGGCGCGCGTCTTCTCGTGCCGCGTGCTGTATTTCGAGCGCGACTGGGGCGGCCGATTCCGTTCGCCGGATGAGTATCCGTCCGATGCGGTCGCCAGTACCGGGACGCATGACTTGCCGACGCTCGCCGGCTGGTGGAAAGCGGCCGATCGGACCACACGCGAGCAACTGCTTGACGCGTTTGTGGCCGCCGGGATCGAAGTTGACCGCAACGCATTGACGGCACCGCTGGTTGCGGCCTATCGTTACCTTGCGCGGACGCGCTCGCGGCTCGTGCTCTTGCAACTCGAAGATGGGATTGAATCGCTCGATCAGGTGAACGTTCCCGGAACCGTGGATGAGGAGCCGAACTGGCAACGCAAGCTCGCCGTGCCGATCGATGCGCTTCCGGCGCATCCGGTCTTTGCTGCGATCGTTCGCGCGCTGCGCGACGAACGGCCGCGAGAAGGAGGCGGGCGATGAAAGCGGTGGTGATGGCCGGCGGCGAGGGCTCTCGTCTGCGCCCACTCACATCGCGGCGTCCGAAGCCTCTCGCGCCGATCGCCAACAAGCCGGTGATGCATCACATCGTCGAGTTGCTCAAACGCCACGGCATTACCGAGATCGTTGCGACGCTGCACTACCTGGCCGACGAGATCGAGGCCTATTTCGGCGACGGCTCGTCGCTCGGCGTCGGCATGCAGTACGTCGTCGAGGACACGCCGCTCGGCACGGCCGGTGCGGTCAAGATGGCGCAGGCGCAGCTCGGCGGGGATACGTTCATCATCATCTCCGGCGATGCGATGACCGACGTTGATCTCACCGCGCTGATCGAAGCGCATCGCAGCGCGGGCAACGTCGCGACGATCGCGCTGTGGCGAGTGACCAATCCGCTCGAGTTCGGCGTGGTGATCACCGACGACGACGGCCGGATCACGCGCTTCATGGAGAAGCCGTCCTGGGGCGAAGTCTTTTCCGACACGATCAACACCGGCATCTACGTGCTCGAAGCCGAGGTGCTCACGTATATGGAGCCGGGCAAGAATTACGATTTCTCAAAAGATATCTTTCCGTTGTTGCTGCGCGACGGAAAGCGCCTCGGCGGACACGTCATCTCCGATTACTGGGCCGATGTCGGCAATTTGCAGCAGTACCAACAGGCCAACTACGACGCGCTCTCCGGCGCGGTGAGGACCGAGCGGCCGCCGAACCGGCTCTCCGACAATCTCTGGACGGGCAGCGATTGCACGATCGATCCAAGCGCGTCTATCGTCGGACCGGTGCAACTGGGCAACGGCGTGACGATCGGACCGGGCACGCAGATCGAGGGACCGGCGTGTATCGGCGACGGCTCGATCGTCGAAGCTGGGGCGCGCGTGAGCCGTTCGGTGCTTTGGGAGAATGTGTACGTCGGCGACGACGCGCAGCTGACGGATTGCACGGTGGCCAACCGCACGATCGTGAAAGCACGCGCAGCGATCGGTGAAGGTGCCGTCGTCGGTGAGCGCTGCGTCATCGGTGAATCGGCGGTGATTCGGCCACATCTGCGGCTGTGGCCGGAAAAGAACGTCAGCTCGGGCGCAATTGTGTCGATGTCGCTGATCTATGGCATCAAGTGGCCCGGCTCGCTCTTCGGCGGCGTCGGCGTGACCGGACTTGCGAATCTGGAGATTACACCGGAATTTGCGCTCAAGCTCGGTCAGGCGTTCGGCTCGTTCTTACGAGCCGGCGACGCGGCTATGACCTCGCGCGACACCCATCCGGCCAGCCGTATCATGAATCGTTGCGTTATCTCCGGTTTGCTCAGCGTCGGCGTCAACGTCGAGGATTTGCGCTCGTATCCCCTGCCGCTTTCGCGGTTTGCGACGCGAACCGGCGGTAACGGTGGCGTCCACGTGCGCATCGCGCCGGGCGATCCGCACTCGCTGCTGTTCGAATTTTTTGACGGAGGCGGCATCAACGTCGATAAGGCGGCCGAGCGTAAGATCGAAAATCTCTTTTTCCGTGAGGACTTTCGCCGCGTCGCTATGGATGCTGTCGGACTCTTGGATTTTCCCGCGCGCGCTCTCGAAAGTTATACTGCGGCGTTTCTCTCTGCACTTGCACCGCAGGGACTGGCCGAGCGGCGTTTTCGCGTCGTCATCGACTATACCAACGGCAACGCCGCTCTCGTCCTGCCGCGCATCTTGAGCAAGCTCAACATCGAGACGATCGCGCTCAACGCGTACTTCGACGACAACCGCGTGCATGCGGTCAACGGCGAGCGGGCGCAGTCGCTGGCGCAGCTGAGCGACATCGTCGGCACGCTGCACGCCGACGTCGGCATTCTCCTCGATCACGACGGCGAGACGTTTGCGCTGGTCGACGACCGTGGACGCATCGTCGACGGGAACGAGTTGATCGCGCTCCTAACGCTGATGGTCGTGCGCGCCGGGGCCAAAGCGGTCGCGGTGCCGGTGATGGCGCCCGGAGCGATCGAACGCATTGCGCAAAGTTACGGCGCCACGGTCGTACGCGCGCGTAGCGACCGGCGCTCGTTGATGGCGTTGGCCGAATCGCGCGGGCGTGACCTGGCTTTTGCCGGCGGCGCAAACCACGAAGTGGTTTTCCCCGAACTGCACCCGGCGTTCGATGCGCTCTACGGTTCAGCCAAGGTGTTGGAATTGTTGGGACGCGAGGGTGGTCACTTGAGCGAGTTGGTGGACATGTTGCCCGAATGGCACGTCGCGACCGTCACGGTTCCATGTCCGTGGGAGCACAAAGGCCGCGTCATGCGCTCGCTCATCGCCGAGCAGCAGCGCGATCAGATCGAACTCTTCGAGGGTCTGCGCGTTCGCCACGACGATGGTTGGGTGCTGGTGCTGCCCGACGCTTCTGATCCCACCTTCAGCGTCTTTGCCGAAGCGAATAGCGACGGCGAAGCATACGCGTACGCGGAGCGCATGGGCACGCGGATCGGACAGCTCGCCTCCGCATGAGTGCCGATCCCTCCATCTTTCGCGCCTGGGAGAACTTCTACATCATCACCGGCTCGTCGGCGGCGGCACTGACCGGTCTGGTCTTCATCGTCGTGACGCTTTCGGCCGGCCAGCGCCGTCTTTCCGACCAAGCAACGAGAGGCGAAGGAACCTCGATCTTTAGCTCGCCCACGGTGGTGCATTTCTGCGCGGCGTTCTTTACCGCCGGTGTCTTTAGCGCGCCGTGGCATGCGCTCGTGATCCCCGGCGCGCTCGTCGGCATCATGGGCACATTCGGCGTCGCATACACGATCAACACCGGAATTCGAGCACGCCGCCTCACGTCGTACCAAGCCGACGCCAGCGACTGGATTTGGTTCATTATCTTGCCGATGCTTGCCTATATCATCGTGGCGATTTCCGGCTTTTCGCTCGCGCTCATTCCAAGCACTGCGGCCTTCGCACTCGCCGGTGCGAATCTGCTGCTGATCTTCATCGGCATCCACAACGCTTGGGATGTCGTAACTTATTTAGCGACCATGTCCGACGACGAATAGCCGCTGTCGAACGCACCGGCAACCGTGCCGGAGTCGTCGCTCGAGGCGGCTTCGCCGGCAAAGAACAGCGTATCATCGATCGGCTCGGCGAGCCGTTCGCGTGCGTTGCCCCCGTTGACGCGCAAATAGCTGTACGCGCCTAGCGAAAACGGATCCGAATCCCAGTCATGCAGGTAGGCCGCGAGCAACTGCGCGCGCACGTCGACCGAGGGGAAGAGCTCCATGGCCGTGTCGAGTGCCGCGCCGGTCGAATCCAGCCCACTGTTGCGTAAACGCAGCGCACCGCCGCCGCCGGACCAGCCCATGAGCACCGGCGACCGGTCGGGGTTACGTGTCCACAGCGTGCGCACCGGACACTGCGCCGCTTGGAAAAAGCCGGCATCGTGATAGCGTCCGTTGTCGACCTGTTCCCAAAACGCGGTACGAAACTCGAGCGCGACCTTGACCACCGGGCCCATCGCGATGGCATCGATCGCGGCGCGCTTTTCGGAGGGCAGCGCGGGTGCGAAAAGTTCAGAGCCCGCGTGCAGCACGCCGATCGGAAGGGTGATGATCGCGCGCTTTGCCCGCACCTGCAACGGCGCGCCGGCGCGAGTTGCCTCGATCGTCACCTGGTGCCGCGACCATTCGATGCGCGTGACGACCGTCTGCAAGCAGAGACGATCGCCCGCGATCTGCGCCAGGTGCTGCATCACCGGTGCGTAGCCGTGAAGCGGACGATGCGAGGTGTCGTTAACGCCGCTTCGCCATTCCTTGGCGATGCCGATGATGCTTGCGTCCTCGACGATTGCCGCGTCGAAACCTTCGACCAGCGCGCACACGTCGGTGCGTTGTTCGTCGGAGAGTTCGCTGCGTGGGATTGCATCGAGGAACTCCGCGACACTCTGATCGCGAGCCGTTATGTCGACACGTTGCAATATCCGCTCGGTCATGGTCCAGCGATCGGACTGGAGCGCGAGGCGCCCGTTGCGCAATCGAAAGAACTCCCCGCCGCTTGGGACCGCTTCCTCGCCGATCTCGCGCATCAGCTTGCGAGTCGAGCGAGCCGCGCCGTGAATGAACTCGGCGCCCAGCTCGATCGGATACGATCCGTGGATCGACGACAGGGTGTGCGCACGGCCACCGACGCGATCGCGCGCTTCGAGCAGCAAGAAATCGATGCCGCGCTCGTGCAAGCGTCGCGCAGCGGCGAGCCCCGCAGCGCCGGCACCGATGACCACAGCGTCGGTGAAACGCTCGCTCACGACCGAGCGGTCACAAACGAGAGCTTGGCGTCGAGAATATCGAGCACGCACGGCCAGGTGAATTCTCGCGCGGTCGCGTGCGCGCTCTCGATCATGCGTTCGCGTGCTCCCGAATCGCTCCAAAAGCGCTCGAGAAAGCTCGCCAATTCAACCGGGTCGGCGGTATCGCAGACGATCGCGTTGTCGAACGCGCGCGCGTAGTCTTCGCCGGTCGAGCCGCACACCGCGATGCCGCCGGAGGCCATTACTTCCAGGCCGACGAGTCCAAACGGTTCCTTGCCGCTGTTTGCGAGCACCGCATCGGCCGCTGCGTAGAGCGTGTAGAGCAACTCGTCGGGCAAGAAACTGCGAAGGTTGACGATATCACCGTGGCTGTTTGCTAAGACATTGGCGAGCGATTCCGCCGAAGGGGCATCGAGATGCACGTCATCGACGACCAGTCCACGTTGCATCGCGCGCGCAAAGACGTCGCCCCCGTAGGGCTCTTTACCGCCGCGCACGACGAGCTGCACCGGCACGCCCTGCTCGCGCAGATCGGCGACGGCGTCGATGGCTTGGAACCAGCGCTTGTCGGGATCGAAGCGTCCAACCTTGAGCAACAGATGCCGATTGCCGAGCATGCGGCGCAGGTAGGCAGCGCCGGCCGCACTAGCTTCGCCGAAGATGCGCTCGGGGATCCCGTTGGGAATCACCAGCGCTTGTGCGCCGTGTTGCGCGAGTTCGAATTTCATGTACCGGCTCACGGCGGTGAGCGTCGCCGCCTGTTCCAGCGCGTGAAAATCGATCGTATGAAAGCCGTAGGTGTTGTTGGCGTTCCACAGGATCGTGAGCGCGTCGCGCACTCCGGCTTCGCGCGCGATACGATCGAGGGTGAGCACCGCCGGTACCACGTGCCAATCTTCGGCCATCACCAGCACACGCTCGAGGCGCGCAGCAGCCGGCCGCAGCATTTCGTCGAGTATAAAGCTCGGGACCGAGTTACGGTAGTCTTCTATCTTGCCCCACTCACCGTCGTAGACGCCGAGCGGGTGGTGAACCGAAATCCATTGACACCAACGACGTAGCGTCAAGGACGTGCCGCGCGATTCGACCGGGTCGAGATGCGGATCACCGATGAAGATAAGGTCGGTGCGTGCTCCTGCGTCATCCAGTGCGATCCCCAGCTCGCTCACGCGCACGCCCAAGCCGCCGACCATTGCATAACGGTCAGGCCCCTCGAACGAGAGGATCGCCACGCGGGACGGGATATGCGGATAGCGCGCCACGCTAACCGTATTCGCTGCGCTGCTCGATGAGCTTTGCTACCAGCCCCGTCCATCCGGTTTGATGGCTCGCGCCGATCCCCGCGCCGTTATCGCCGTTGAAGTATTCATAGAACAGGAGATTGTCGCGCCAATTGGGATCGCGATTGAATTTTTCAGCGCCACCGAATACCGGCCGATTGCCATGTTCATCGGGGAGGAAGAGATCGATCAGCCGATTCGAAAGCATCGCGCTCACTTCCCAGAGGTCGCACATCGTCCCGCTTCTGGTCGGCGCTTCAACTTTGAGCGTGGCGCCGTAGTAGTAGTGAAACTTCTGCAGCGCTTCGATCAGCAAGTAGTTCAGCGGATACCATACCGGACCACGCCAGTTGGAATTGCCGCCGAAGAGTCCGCTTGACGATTCGGCCGGTTCGTAGTCGACGCGATATTCGTGGCCGTCCAAACGCAGGATGAACGGGTGCTCCTTATGGTAACGCGAGAGCGCGCGCAATCCGTACGGGCTGAGGAATTCGTCCTCGTCCAGCATCGTCTTGAGGATGCGCGCCAGGCGTTCGCGGCTCACGATCGAGAGCAGCCGGCGTTGGCCGACGCCCATTTCATCGATGCTGGCGACGTTGCGCGCGAGCTCGGGACGATGGCTGATGAACCACTCGACGCGGCGCTTGAACTCGGGCAGCGCGTCGAACTCTTCCGGTTCGATGATCTCGACCGCGAGCAGCGGCAGCAAGCCGACCATCGAGTGAATGCGCATCGGCATCGTCTGCCCGTCGTCGAGCATCAACATGTCGTAGTAGAATCCGTCCTCGTGATTCCACAGACCCGAGCCGCCGAGATGATTCATGGCGTCCGCGATGTAGAGGAAGTGCTCGAAAAACTTGATGGCGATGTCTTCGTAGACGTTGTTGTGCATCGCAAGTTCGATCGCGATCGCAAGCATATTCAGCGTGTAGACGCCCATCCAGCTCGTGCCGTCGGATTGGTTCAAGAAACCGCCGGTCGGCAGCGGCTTGCTGCGATCGAACACGCCGATGTTGTCCAAACCCAAGAAGCCGCCTTGAAAGACGTTGTTCCCCTGCGCATCCTTGCGATTGACCCACCAGGTGAAGTTGATCAGCAGCTTCGCAAAGATGCGCTCGAGGAACGCGAGATCGCCGCGTCCGTGCTCTTTTTGCTCGATGTGGTAAATGCGCAGTGCCGCCCAGGCGTGGACCGGTGGATTCACGTCGCTAAACGCCCACTCGTAGGCGGGCAGCTGCCCGTTGCCGTGCATGAACCACTCGCGCGCGAGTAACACGAGCTGACCTTTTGCAAAGTTCGGATCGATGAGGGCAAACGCAACGGTGTGAAAGGCGAGATCCCATGCGGCGAACCATGGATATTCCCACTTGTCCGGCATCGACATCACTTCAGCCGAGTCGAAATTCGTCCACTCGTGGTTGCGCCCGGACAGCCGCTCGGGCGGCGGCGGCGGCTGGAGCGGATCGCCATGCAGCCAGCGCGGCACATTGTAGTGATAGAACTGTTTGGTCCACAAGAGTCCGGCAAACGCTTGACGCTGCACGCGCCGCGCCTCGAAGTCGGCATGAAACGGATTGATATCCTCGTAGAAAGCGTCGGCCTCTTCGATGCGCGTCGCGAACATCGCGTCGAACGCGTCGCCGAACGGTGGGTCCGCCAGGGTCTTGGAGAGACGCAGCTCGATCGTGCGCGTTTCGCCCGGCTCGAGCGTCATCGGATAGTGCGCACTCACCTTGGTGCCGCGCATGTCGTCGACCGCGGCGCTCTCGCCGCCGAGCAAATAGCGCTCGATGCCGTCTTTGGTGCGCGGCGTGCGATTCGGCACGCCGTAGAGCGCCTCGAAGTTGGTCTCATTCTCGGTGAAGAGCATCGCGGCAGCGTCTTTTGCGCAGAACCAGTAGTCGCCAAGATTTGCCTGATGCGCAACCAGCGCGTGGATACCGTGCACATAGTGACGCTGCTCGATCGAGGAACGCTCGATACCGTCACGCCACGACCACTCGTTGCGAAACCAAAGCGTCGGCAGCAGGTGCAAGACGTGTGCCGACTCGCCGCGATTGGTCGCTCGAACCCGGATCAAGATGTCATCGTACGCCGCCTTCGCGTATTCGATTTCCACGTCGAAGTAGGCATTGTCGTCGAAGATACCGGTGTCGATCAGCTCGTATTCGGACTGTCCTCGCCCACGCCGGTGATTTTCATCGATGAGATTTTGATACGGAAAGGCTGCGTGTGGATATTTGTAGAGCGCGCGCATGTATGCGTGCGACGGCAGGTTGTCGAGGTAATAATAGTATTCCTTGACATCTTCGCCGTGATTGCCTTGCGAGCCGGAAAGGCCAAAGAGCCGTTCCTTGATGCGATCGTCGTTGCCGTTCCACATCGAGAGCGCGAAACACAAATGCTGATTGATGTCGGAGATGCCAAAAATGCCGTCTTCGCCCCAGCGATACACGCGCTTCGCTGCGATGTCAAAGGGGAAATAGTCCCAGGCTTCGCCGGTCGCGCTGTAGTCTTCCCGAACCGTTCCCCATTGCCGATCGCTGACATACGGGCCCCAGGCCCGCCAATTGTGGCGCTCGGCGTGCTCGAGCATGCGTCCGTGCTCGACGGTGGGCGGGTCGATCATCAGTGCCCCGTTCCATGAATAGCGGTACCTTCGTTGCACTCATCGGCTTCCACGGGCGAGGCGCGCTGAGCGACAAAAGCGTCGCTTTGCGAGTGAAGAGTAACGACGCCCGCGGAATGCCGATGAGGCAACCCGAAGGGCTGGGCCACAGTCGGCCCAGCGAAGGTATCGGTATTCATGGAGCGGGACACTCACTCTCCTGTAACGCGTGCCACGTTCGCAACACTTCACCGACGCTCCACGCCTGCGCGATGCATCCGCGAGCTTGGTGAGGTGCATCACCATCGGCAATTTCGGCTAACGTTCCAACACCGTAGCTGTCGATGCGCGCAGCCAGCGCCTCGATAAAGCGTAGGGCGCGTGCCCGGTCACCGTAAGCATTCGCGTAAGCGCGAGCAAATGCTCCTGCGAGAAAGGGCCACGCGGTGCCGCGGTGATAGGCGGCATCGCGATCGTGGGGCGACCCGCCGTAATGGCCGACGTATGCCGGATCTGCGGGTGAAAGCGAGCGCAGGCCCATCGGTGTCCACAGGGCGTGAGCAATGCGATCCACGATCGCCTGTTCGCGCCGGCTTTCAAACGCCCGAAAGGGCAATGCGACCGCGTAGACTGCGTTGGGCCGGATGCTCGCATCGTTGCCCTGCGGCCCGTCGAGGACATCGAATGGATAATTCGCGTCGCCGTTCCAAAATCGCTCGAACGAAGCGCGGGCCTGCGTACCCAACTCGCGATACCGCGACGAGTCGCGTCCAAGCTTTTGCGCGAAGCTGTCCATCGTGCACAGCGCGTTGTACCACAACGCGTTGATCTCGATCGGCTTGCCGATTCGCGGCGTCACGACCCAGTCGCCGACCTTGGCGTCCATCCAGGTGAGCTGCACGCCGGGTTCGCCTGCGCGCAACAATCCATCGCGCGGATCGACCGCGATACCGTAGCGCGTTCCGCGCGCGTACCAGTCGACGATCTGGTCGAGTGTGTCGAAAATCGATGCAACCAGCGTGAAGTCTGCAGCGGCGGCGTGATAGCAGCGCACGGTTTCGATGAACCATAGCGCCGCATCGACGGTGTTGTATTCCGGCGCCGCACCGCTATCGGGAAAGCGATTGGGCAGCATGCCGCGATCGACGTATCGAGCGAAGGTGCGCAGAATGGTGGCCGCGAGCTCGGGCCGTCCGGTCGCTAGCGTGAGGCCGGGCAACGCGATCATCGTGTCGCGCCCCCAATCCCCGAACCAATGATAGCCTGCAATCACGGTTGCGCCGCGTTCCGCTTCGACGGTGCGCGCGACGATGAACGCGTCGGCCGCGAGAACGAGCGCTTCGATCCACGCCGGCGCTTGCGCCATGCTTGGATGCGCGGCGTGCCACCGCGCGACGAGCTCACGCTCACGCGCATGCGGATCGCCGGGGGCGCCGTCAGCAGCGTCGAGCGCGGCGCGCACGCGCAGTGTCGCGCCGGAGGCAGGGAGGTGCATATGAATCGTCAGCGCGTGATACAGATCTTCGGTATCGTCGAGTCCGCGTTGCGTCTCGGCATCGTAGCGAAAGCCGTAGTACCAGCCCTCACCCGGTTCCAGCGTGGCGCCGGACGCGCGCAGATACCAGGTCGCGCCGCTGCCGAGATGCAGCGTCGCGAGCTCGCCGTCGATTTGCGCCACGTTGGAAACGTCGTATGCCTTCGTGAGCGCGTGGTAGTCACGGTCGTTGATGTACGCCTTGAGCGTGAGATCGACCGGAGCGCTCGCGTCGCGTAGGCGCCATTCGATCCACGTGACGTTGGCCGCGTGGTCCATCCAAATGCGCCGCTCGAGGAGCGCGTCGGCGAATGCATACGTCCACACCGGCACGGTCCCGTCGAGACGAAAATCCACGATGGTGGTAAAGCCTTGCGGTGCGAGCGTTCCGTCGTGCCAGCGATTTGCGGACAGGTCGGTGTGCGTACCGCAATACGCGACCGAGGCGTCGCACTTGTCAAAAAGCACGCGCCGTCCAAGGGGCGGATCGAGTGCGGCGACGAGCAGTCCATGATAGCGCCGTGTCAGCACATCGGAGGCCGTGCCGGACGCGTAGCTGCCTAGCCCGTTCGTGCACAGCCACTCGCGCGTCATTGCATCGGTGCCCAGCGCTGCACGAAGAAGACACTTGGACGGCCGACGCGGCGCAAGTAATAGCCGCGCACCGCGACGGGACCGTCGGGTGCCGTGAGGAGTCGTCGCCCCAATGGAATCGTGCCGGTGCTATCGGTCAAGAATCCCTTTGGTCGGATCGAGCGTGCCCGCAATGGTGACCGTGTTGCCTTGCTTGAGCTT
Organism: Vulcanimicrobiota bacterium; assembly: GCA_963703325.1. Classification (GTDB taxonomy): domain Bacteria; phylum Vulcanimicrobiota; class Vulcanimicrobiia; order Vulcanimicrobiales; family Vulcanimicrobiaceae; genus Aquilonibacter. Next base: position 1,297,771 of record OY969805.1, read on the forward strand.
GTCGAGTGCGGTCACCGGCACCGGATCCATGAAGCGCAACTTGGCGGTGGCCTCGGGCGTGACGCCCTCGCCGAGCAGGCGCACTCGCACCGTGTACGTGCCGGGGTCGGGCGACGATCCGTCCGAGGCGACGCCGTTCCAAATATAGACGACGAGCACGCTTGGCCCCGGAACGAACTGTCGGGCGTGTACCGGAAACGTGGTGCTTTGCGGCGAGACGGTTTCATTGGTCCAAATGACCTGGTCGCCGTGCAGCACTTGAATCTCGTATTCTTCGGGGCGCGCGAATTTGACGGCGGCCGGCGCCGCGGCGCTGTTATGTGCGGCGACTTCGATCGATACGCCGTCGAGCAAATCGAAGCTGCTCTGCTGTAATTGCAGCGAGAGTGTCAGCGCGGCTAACGCGAGCACGAAATGTTCCCTCCCATCGCCTCGCCGGCGACCCAGACCGACTTCAACCCAAGCGGCGCCGATACCGGCCGCTCGTAGGTGGCCGTGTCAACGAACTGCTCTGCGTCGAAGAGCACGAGGTCGGCGCGCGCGCCTTCCCGGAGTTCCCCCACGTCGGTCAGACCGAAGGCCCGGGCGGCAAGCCCGGTCATGCGGTGAACCGCTTCTTCGAGAGTCAAGGTGCGGCGTTGACGCACGAAGCGGCCGATCACGCGCGGGAAGGCGCCGAACGTTCTCGGGTGCACAAAGCCGTAACGTTCATCCTTGAACGAAAGTGCCGGTGCTGCCGTGCCGATCGTGCAAAAGCCGGCCGAGAGGATCGTTGCTACCGCCGCTTCGTCGGTGCAGAAGTAAAACGCGCGCGCGCGTTCGCCGTCGAGCCGCGCGAATTCGATCACCGCGCGAGCTGCGCTCACGTGCATCTGACGCGCGATTTCATCGAAGCGCATGCCGCACCAAGCATAGCGTTCTTCACTCGAAACCTCTGCGAGCATGAGATCGTGCCACCGTTCGCCGAGCCGCGCGGTCATCTCCATCGCAGCCGCCGCGGCAATGCTTTCGTCGTCGTAGGCGGCGAGGTCAATCGCAGGCGGAAGGAGTGACGCGAGCTCGATCCAGGTTGCAATATAGGGATAGACGTCGCACGTAACGTCCAGTCCAAACGTGCGCGCGCGATCGATTCTTTCGAGCGCATTCTCGACGTCTCCACGGCTGTGCGACCCTTCGGCGTGGAGGTGCGCGATATGGACGGGCGCGTCGGCGCGCTGCCCGGCTTCGAGCGCTTCGTCCAGCGCCTCGAGCAGGTCGCGGTCGTAGTCGCGTAACTGCACGATTTCACGCAGAAAGCCGGGAGAATCGACGAAAATCTCGCTGGTAATGCCCTGTGCGCCGGCGGAATTGAGCGGAGGAAGCGAGCGCCCGGTGTTATCGGCAAATCCGCACGTATTAATGAAGCCCGGAGCAAGAATTTTTCCACGCGCGTCTATGCGATTTGGTGCATCAATCGCGCCGCAATCACCAATGCGCGCAATACGATCGCCCGCGAGCGCGAGGTCCGTCGAGAAGCGCGGACGCCCGGTACCGTCAATAACTGTGGCGCCTGTAATCACCGTCGAAAGCACGAACTCAAAATCCTGGGTTTAGCGAGCGGGCGGGTGGGCATATACGGTGCGTATCCTTTTCTACATGGAGGGATGAAACCCAGATGTCGATCCAAGAGGAACCGCAGGGCGGTATGAGTGTACGCGAGGCCGGCCGACGTGGCGGCGAACGCGTCAAAGCGAAATACGGTACCGAGTTTTACGAAGAGATCGGCCGCAAAGGCGGCGAGGCCACGAAAACCAAGTACGGCCCTTCGTTCTACGAAGTGATTGGACAAAAAGGCGGCCAGAAGCCAAAGCGCAAGCCGTAATTTACCATGACAGGGAAAAAAAGCGGCCCGGACGAGGACGCAGCCAAAGAAATGTCGGTCCGCGAGGCCGGCAAAAAAGGCGGCGACACCGTCCGTGACCGCTATGGTTCAACCTTTTATGAAGAAATCGGCCGCAAAGGCGGTAAAGCGACGCGCGACCGGCATGGGGTCGAGTTTTACGAGTCGATTGGACAAAAAGGCGGCAAAGTCGTCAAGGAAAAATACGGCCCCGACTTTTACGAAGAGATCGGCCACAAGGGCGGACAGAAAGTCAAAAAGCTAATCGCGGAAGCGAAGAAAAAGCGCGCCGACGAAGCGAACGAAAAAGGCTAATTAGTTACAGCCGCCCTGCGCGATCAACCGGCGCGCTTCCGCATCTACATCTTTCGGATTGACGCTCCCGTCGGGTTGCAGCGTCATCGCAAGTTTCGTCTTCGTGGTCCACGCTACGCCATCGGCTTTGTAGTGCGCGATATTGCATGGCGTGAACGTGATGTCTTGTCCGTGCAGGAAAAGCAACGTAAAGTTCTGCTTCGGCCACTCGGAGAGCAGCATAGCCTGACTGCCGAATTGGTATTCGAATGCGATCCCACGATGGTCGGGCGTGTCGAGATCGCCGAGCGGCGGAATCACGGCTACTTTGAGGACCTGACGCGGTGGAACCCAGGCCCGGTAGCTGATTTTCGTCACCGCATCCTGGAGGGGCATCACGACGCCGCGGTCGTCGATGAGCATCGGCGCGAGCGACGGGGAAGCCTCGGCGGATGCGCCGCCCTTATGCGCGCACGCGGCGACAGCAAGAGCAGCCGCACAGGCAAATACCAGGCGTAAGCAACGCATGATTTACTTATCGGCCAACCGAGCAAGCGCCTCAAGCACAGATTGAGGGCGCATTAGGTCCGGACTTCCGTGCTGCCGCCGATCGAGCCGAAATGGATCTGATCCTTGCCAAAATCGATCGTGATCGAGCTAAACGCCAGCGTTTGGCTCCCGGCGCGGAGGTAGCTGCGGTGCTGCATCTGGAGCAGCTTCGTCGCGTTGGTCCACGTCACGAGATCGGTGTCGAACGAGCGTTTGAGCGGATCGTCGATCAGGACCACCGTGACCTTGCCGATCGCAGTGAAGTTGAGTGACATCGTATCGATGCTGATGCGTTCTGCGCTGATCTTGAGGTAGCGCTTCCCATGCTTGAAGACGATCCCGTCGTGCACGCCCTCGACGGTGCCGGTGGTGCCGTCGGCCGAGAGCTGCGCGTCGTGATAGTCGAAGCTCCACGACTTCGTCGTGATCCGGTTGCCTTGGACGCGTCCCCCTCGCAGCGTGATGCCGGTCTGGTCGGGCGGCAGCGGCGGCGTGCCGAACCCGGCAAGAATCACGCCGACGATGAGCCAGATCGCCAGCGCCCCGCCGGCGATTGCGGCGATGAGCCGCCAGCTCACTCGTCGCTTCATCGACGTTGCCCGGCAACGCGCGGCCCCGCTGTGAGGAGCAACAGCGCGTAAAGCGCGATCAGCGCCAACCACATGCGCGTTGGACCCACGCGTGCAAAGAACGAGCCAACGGCCGGACCGACGAATCCGCTCGCGTTTCCCGGAACATCGAGCGGCAGGCGCGTCTGCCATGCGCCATCGGGTGCAATGATCCCGCTGATGCCGGTCGCCGCGGCGCGAACCACATATTCACCCGACTCGATCGCGCGCATCTGCGCGATCTGCGCGTGTTGATACGGACCCGATGACGTGCCGAACCATGCGTCGTCGGTTGCGATGACCAGCACTTGCGCGCCGTTGCGTACTTCGTCGTAGGCGAGATCGCCGAATGCCGACTCCCAGCAGATCAGCGCGCCGATCGCAAGACCCCCATTCGTTGTGAACACGCCGCTGCCGTCGCCTTGCGCGTAGTTGCCGTTGAGTGTACCGATGTAGGGCAGCCAAAACAAAAATTGCTTGCCGGGAAAGTGCTCGGCAAATGGTACGAGTTGCCGCTTGTCGTAGACGGCGGATATTCCCGTCGGCGTGAAGAGATAGAGCGAATTGTAATACTGGCCGTTGCGCTGGCGAATACCACCCACGATGATCGTAGCATTGGCTTGCTCCGCGAGCGCGGTGAATTGCCCGATAAGCTGCGGATCGCCGTTGAGCCCTTCGCCGTAAAGTGCAATCACCGTTTCGGGCCAAACGATCAGTTGCGGGTGGTGCGCGATCGCAATCCGCGTCATCGCCGTGTAGAGTGTGACTGCGCGCTGCAGCGAACCCGGCTGCCATTTGAGTGATTGCGCGATGTTGGCTTGAACGGCGACCACAGGTATGCTAGGCGCAGCGACGGCACGCGCGGGCCATGCGCTCCACGCCGCGGTTGCGGCAACGACGATGACGAGTGCGCACGATGCAAAAGCTCGCCACGTGCGCGTGCGCAGCGCGTACACAGCATACGCACCGAGTGTGAATACTGTGAGCGTGAGACCGCTCGTTCCGATGTACGCGCCGACCGCGCGCAGCGGCGTCTCGACCTGCGTCGTGCCGAGTTGTGCAAACGGCACACCGATCACGCCGATCGAGCGCACCCATTCGGTAATCGCAAACGCGAGTGCAGCCGCAAGCGGCACGAGCGCCGGCACGATGCGATGCCGTGCAATCACCGTCATTGCGCCGGCGAACGCAATTGCCAGCCCTTCGAGCGCGGCGCTGAATATGACGGCGACATACGCGAGCGGACCAACGGCGGTTTGAATCGTCGTACTCCACCACCAAAATGCGATCGTGAAAAACACAATTCCACAGAGCCATCCCAGAAAGAAAGCACGCCTCAAGGATGCGCGTTGCCACGTCCAGAACAGCGCCCCAGCGCCGAGCGGTGCCGCCCACGCGAAACCTGCGCGCGGAAACGCCAGCGCAAACAACACGCCGGAAAGTACCGCGATCAGCGCGGCGCGCAAGCGTTCCGAGGAAAGCATGATTCGTAGATCAAGTTTTGTGACGGGTTCAGTTGCGGCGCTCATTGCTTCGTCATGTGGCAGACAGGTGACGCCCACCCGTAAAGGTATTGGCCCCGGCGGATTGGAGTCGGGCTTCATGAGTGTGAAGTTCAATGTCCAGACGGCATTCAACTTCTCGAGCGACTCCTACGCGATCGTCTTTAACACGTCGGGAAGCGGCGTGACGCCCTTACCGAACACCAGCGTCAATAACTGGGCCGGGTTTTCGATGGCCATCGTGGTCGGCGGCGTCGGCGGTACCATTTCGGCGTATCCGTTCTCCTTTTTTCGCCCCAACAACACCACCCAGAGCCCGGTGCTCTATCCGATCGGCGCGACACCGCAACAGTTAACGCTGCAGCTCGGCAGCAACGGCCAAAGCAATCAATTTACCGTCATCTTCGCTCGCATCCTGGCGCTCTTCAACGCTTCCACCTCACCGTCGCCGAGCCCGACGACGTCGACATCGCCGAGTCCCATCGCAAGCCCCAGCGGTGGCCCAAGTCCGTCGCCGACCCCGACGGGCGTTGCCGTGTCCAATGTCTGGAACTTTAACTTCTTCGTAATCCAAGGCCAACCGGTGAATTATGCACCGGTGGGAACCATTATCGACTCACTCGGTGCCGGCGGCGCAAACGACCAAACCTATGTGTCGCAACAGCTCATTGTCTCGAACGCCTTCGATACCGGCGCATTCTACGTGCAATCGGGCCAGCATCCGTCGATTCCTGACGCCATTGCAAGCGGAGATATCGCCAACAATCCCTGATTTGGCCCAGCTCTTCGTCACCGCAACCCTCATTTGCGTTATAGCAAACTTCGGGTCTCGGTTCCTCAATCTGGACTAAATCAAAGATTGTTGAAGGATGTTGGTATCAGTGGGCCGCCGGACCCGAGCGCAAACGTCGCGCCCTGCGTCGGGAAGGCGAGGATATTGATCTGTAGCGTCACCAACTTTTGCGCCTCGTTGTAGAGCCCTTGGAGTTGGTAACAGTTGCCGATCGTGCGCGTGACGTAGAGCACCTTTTGCTCGAGCCGCGCGTGTTCGGTCCAATCGACCGTGGTAACGAACTGCGCCTGCGTGTCGCGGCCGATCGGCGTTGAAAGCTGAAGGCTGGTTGATTCAAAGCCCTGACCTGGTCCCGGAATGAATGAGCCGCCGATCAACACCAGCGAGCGCGGCGAGGGCGCCACGGTGAGTTGATAGCTTACCGGCTGCGCTTCCGGCACGAAATTCGTCGCGAAGCCGACCGCGAGGTTGTACGTGTTCCCGTTGAGCACGCGCACGAGGTCTTGCGCGTTCTTCGTGTTCGTGCCCGGGAATTGATCGAGCGTGTAAAACGGCACTGAGGACGGACCGTTGTAGTTCTCTTCGCTGTACGTTAGCGTGTTGACAAAGTGCTGGGTGATGGGTGTCGTCAGCGAGGCCTGCTGCTGAATCGAGGCTTTGAGATCCCCCGTGCTGTAGGCGTATTGATTGACGTTGACGGTCGCCTGGAGGTCGCTACCCAAAATCTGCGCGATCTCGGGCCCGAGCACGAATGCCATATTCGCGCGGCCGGCGGAGTAAGCGTACGCGGGCTCACTGTATTCGCCGATCGTGAAGTTTGCCGACGTCGGTATCCAAAAGTGCGGAAAGAATTTGTAGGGGCGGATCTGGAGCTGCGGCACTTCCTCATCGCCGTAGGGTTGGGCTGCGATCGTCTTGTCGTAGGTGAGCTGGTAGTCTTCGCCGGGCGTCACGTAGTGCAGCAAATCGTTGAGTGTCGCCGTCGAGTTGGTCGACGCGGTGCCGCCATAGTTGGTCGAGCTGCTCGAAAGATTGATATTGAGCGCGTTGCTCAGCTTGGAGTTGAACTGATCGTTGTCGGTAAACGAGATGCTGTTGCTGCTCGATTGCGACCCGGTCGTGCTGCGCGTATAGGAATACTGCTGCGAAGTATGCGCCGTTTGGTGCGCGATGGTCTCGCTGATCTGCGTTGTGGCCGGGAGATTGGTATACGGGCCAAAGTTCGACTGATAGGACAGTTGGAAATTCGAGCGCAGCGTTTGCGAAATGTTTTCGGTTTCGCCGAACGTCAAGTTGTCGGTGGTCGCATCGACGCGTTTGTCATGAATTTCATAGAAATTGACGTTCGCGCTGCGGCGGCCGTTGCGTTTGGTGTAAAACGCTACGTATCCCAGGCCGAGTCCGACCTTGGTAAAATAGTTGACCACGTAATAGCCGTAGAAGTATTGGTCTTTGCCGAACGTGACGCGCGTCTTGATCCAAAAACCTTCGTACGAGTCGTAACCGACGTCGGGAAAATATTTGGGGCGCTGGTTCGGATTGTCGACGGTGCGCAGCGGTATCACGACTTTGGGAAGGAAGAAGACCGCTGCCGCGCCTAGCCACAGGATCGCCTTATAAATAACGATCTTGTCGCCCGGGTACACGTCCATATTGCGGCCGGTGATATGGTAGCCGCCGCGCTGATGTTCGCAGGTGGTGACCGATGGGGCGAGGCCGTGGCCGACGCCTGCTGCGTCCGTGTGCAAATCCTTGGCGTTGAAGTGCACCAAGCCGATGTTGACGCCTTCGGAACTCGTGCCGCGGCCGTTGGTGAGGATCGCGGTTTGATCGATCGTATCGAACGTGATCTTGTCGGCCTCGAGCACCGAATCTTTGGCGTGATTGACGATAAACGTGTGTCCGGTGATCGTAACCGTGCGTAGCCCGTCGTAGTGCGCGTTGTCACCAACGATCTCTTCTGCGCCGTAAAGGATGTGCACGTTGCCGGTTGCGTCCCCGGGTTTCCCGGGACCGGTGTTGCCCGACACTTTGTCGGCGAGAACGGCGATGTAGTTCGGCGCGAGGGTCGGCGCGCCGGATGGTTCCGGGCTCGTCTTTGGTAGCGGCTGTCCCGCCGGCGTAATCGTAGGCGGAATGTTGGTACCGCGTTCGACGAACACCGGTTGATTCTGATCGAAGGGATTGGGCGTGGCGGTCGGGACCGGTGGCGGCGTCGTACCCGGCGACCCGCTCGGCTGGGGTGTCGCGATGAATTGGCTGTTGGCACCGCTACGCGGCGCAAAAGACGGCGTTGCAAAGGGCGACGGGGAGCCGCTCGGCGAGGGCGACGGCGTCACCTGGAATTGCGCGACGTAGCGGCTGCCGGCGGGTTCTTGCGATTGACCGATTTCTTGGGCGAAGAGCTTTGCCTCGTGGACCGCGCACGATTGCCCGTTGAGCAGTGCCAAAGCGCGCGTGCTGTCGTCGGTCGCGGCGGCCGTTTGAGCGCGTGCCGGAACATACGTGGCGAAGACCGCGACGAGGCACACGATTGCCGCGGCAATGCGACTGCCATTCGGTCGCGAGTTCACGTCCTTAGCGTTCTTCAAACCAGAGTAAAGTAAGGCCGGTGGCGCCCATGATCATGTTCGGCAGCCACGCCGCGAGGAGCGGATTCATCTGTCCGTTTCGTCCCAAAGCAGCCGCCGCCGACATCAGCAAGAAATAGCCGAAGAACGCGAGGATCGCCATCGCGATTCCGAGCATCTGTCCGCGCTTGCCGAAGCGCATTGCGAGCGGTACCGCGAGAATCACCGCGATGAACGACGCGAACGGCCACGATAGCTTGTTGTAAAGGTTGATCTGCAGGCTCCCCAGCGCCGAGCCGCCGATTCCTTGCGCTTGCAGGGCCTTGACTTGCGCGCCGAGGTTCTTGCTCGACATCGTCCACGGATCGGAATTTTGATTGCTCATGAACTGCGCGGCCGTTTCGGCCAGCGGCAGCCCGACAAGCACGTCTTTAACGCGCTGTTGACTCGTCACGTATCCATCGCCGTTGTAGCGCGTATCGATGACGTCGTGCAGCGCGAGCTGCGTATTCTCGACCGTCGCGGTCTTGGCTTGCAGCGTCTCCACGAAAATGCCGTAACGCCCGAGCTTAAAGACCTGCACGCCTTCCATCGTCTTATTGTCGGGCAGCACCTGATTCACATAAAACGTGTTGCCCGTGTCGGGATCCTTGCGGAAGAATTGCGGTTCGACCGGCAATGCGTCGGTGTGATAGAGAATCTGATAGAACGTGCGCGTCGAGATGTCGACGGACGTGGGCGCGACGTTTTCATTGATGAAGTACGAAAGGACGAACGCTGCCGCGCCGAAGAGCAGCGGCGTGAGCGCGATCCTCCAGACCGGAATCCCGGAGGTGCGCATGGCGGTGATCTCGTTGTCGCTCATCAGCCGGCCCATCGAGAGCAGTCCCGCGAGCAGCGCTCCGAACGGAAACGCCATCGGTGTCGCCTGCGGAACGCGGAAGAGCACGAAGCGCAACACCAAAAAGAACGGCGCGTGTTGATTGATGATGTAATCTGCGGCGACGAAAAAGATGTTGAGCGCCCAGAAGATCAGATAAGCAAACAGACCGGCAGCAAACGGCAGAATCATGCCGCGCAGCAGATAGCGGTCCAAAATGGGCAGGCGCCATGCCGCGATATCGATTGCGGGGTGCAGCCGGCGTTCGGTGAGCGTCGCCATGAAGATACGCTGCTAGAAGCTGCGGTACGCCGAGACTACACGAGCGACGTAGGCTTGCGTCTCCGGATAGGGCGGCACGCCATGATAACGATCGACGGCACCCGGTCCCGCGTTGTATGCCGCGACGGCCAGCGTCACGTTCCCGTGGTAACGGTCGAGCAGCTGCTTGAGGTAGCCGGCGCCGCATCGCACGTTCTGATTGGCATCGAAGGTATCGGACACGCCGCATCCGGCGGCGGTCCCCGGCATCAGTTGCATGAGTCCTTGAGCGCCGGCGAGACTGATCGCCGAGGGATCACCCGCCGATTCGGCCATGAGGACGGCGCGCACCAGGCCCGGCGGCGCGCCGCTAGCCAGTGACGCCTCGTTCACGAGCGAGGTGATTTGTAACGAATCGAGGGAGCGCGGCGAATACGGAAGATACCCCCCGCCGCCACAACCGTACAGCAGGCTCAAGAGGCCAAGCATCCCGAGCAGCGCTTTCATCGCTCTGCCATGTTCTCCGAGGGGAGGGCCCGGCCTCTCATGGATATACCAAATTAACGAAGCTCAGATTAGACCAGCGTGAACTTTAACTCACCCAACTTCGAGATTTTGGTCGTGATGCGGTCGCCGGCTTTCAGCCAGACCTGCTGGTCCTTTGGATAGCCGAGGATCACGCCGCTCGGCGTGCCGCTGAAAATTACGTCACCCGGCCGCAGCGTGATGAACTCCGACATGTAGCTGATGATCTTCGCGCACGAGAAGATCATCTGCGAAGTGTTCATGTCCTGCCGCGGCGTCGTCTCGTCGTTGACGAACGTTTGGATCTGCAGCGTTTGCGGATCGCCGATCTGATCGGCGGTGACCAGCCAGGGTCCGAGCGGAGCGAATTGATCGGGCGTCTTCCCAGTCATCCATTGTGAGACTCGCAACTGTGCATCACGCGCGCTAAAGTCGTTGCCGCACGCATATCCGAAGACGTACGACAGCGCATCGGCTTCCGACACGTTGCGCGCTTCCCTACCGATGATCAGCACGAGTTCGGACTCATAGTCGAACTGCGTCAGCGGCAGCGACGACACGGCGACGGTTCCGTTGTGACGATTGAGAGAGGTGTTGTATTTGTTGAAGAGATCGGGATACGGTTGCGCCTTCATGTTGGTTTCGGCCAAGTGCGCGCGATAATTCAACCCGACGCACAGTATTTTTTCCGGCGCCGAGACCAGCGGTCCGTACTGCACCGCGGATTCGCTGCGCATCGCGCTCGGCGGCGCTTGGGCGACGATGCGCGCGAGTGCGGCAACGTTACCACGCCCGCAGACGACGTCGTCGATGGTACGCGGCGCATGCGCGATGCTCATGCTGCTCGCGGCGCGTCCGACGTCGATGATGCCATGCGACGTGCGAATGCCCAGATGATCGACATTGCCGTCGCGCAGCGTCGTGAACGTCATACCCGTGACCGTGGAGGGAGCGTTCGCTGCCGAGACGAGCGAAGGCGCCGATCCGGCGATGGCTGCGGCTCCCGCGCTGGCGGCAAGAAATCCCTTGCGTGAAACATCCATAACGGATACCCCCGTTTAAGGGGCTTCGCTGCTGAGTTAAAGACTCATTGAGACGGCGGCGGCGGCTGCGCCGGCGCGGAGACCAGGGTCAACGTGGTGGGATCGACGTCGTAACTTCCGGCCGTTACGAAATTGTTTGGATAAGCGCAGATCACGCTGTCGCCGGGACCCCAAATGACCACGAGATTCGGCGGCCCGCACGGCGTTTGCGTGAGACCGTAGTTTTGCAGTAGCTGCGCGCCGGGCGTGAGCGGCTGCACCTGATATGACGGATAGATCACTTGGTCTTGATAGTCAACGATCGACCCGAGCAGAAAAGCTCCGGTCAGCGCGCCCAGCGCAAACGGACCCCAGAATCCACCGCCCCAGTAGATCGGCGCGGGGTACCATACGCGGCCGTGGTTCCAGCCCCAGTTGCCCCAGTGATGCGGATTGTAGACCGTTGGTCCACGATAGCCGCCCGATTGCGGCGGTTGGCTGACGGAGTGTCCTGCCGGACGCGCGATAGGGCGTGCGCCCGGTGGCATCGGCCGTCCAGCGGGCGGAGCGACCGGGTGGGCGGGATACATCGGCGCCGGATGTGCGACGTCGCGCGGCAGACTGAATCCGGGTTGTTGGATTGGGCGTGGGGGCGGCGCGGCCGGACGCGGAGGCGGCGCCGCCGCGCGCGCCGGCGCCGGCGCGGAGTGAGCACCGCCGCCGCCGCCGCCGTGCTGGGCGAGCGCCGTCATCGGCGTTGCAGCAGCAAGCACGAGTGCGAGTCCGGCGCGGAAAAAGCGGTTCATTCTTTCACCTCATCGACGTCGCCGCGTACCGTGATGTACGTGCCGTGTTGCGTTCGTAATGCGACCAACAAATGGTGCGACCCCAAGAGTTCCGATGAATACGGAACATGGTGAGCGGCAGCGGAGAAATTCATGTAGATGGTCCCATTCGCAACGGCGATCGGGCGCGTTGCACCGCTTTGGTGAAGGGTCATTGCGTACGGCAGGCAGCGGACCAAATTGCCAGTGTCCGAGCATGCTGCCGTCGTGATCTCGAGGATACCCTTGCCGTCGGCGCTGTGCAGCCACAACGTCTGCCCGGTCCAGCGCATCGCGGTCTGCGGATACTCGCGAACCGAGCCATCGCTCTGCTGCACCCGCACGACCCCGTTGGCGCGAGCTGTGCCGGGGACGATTGCCAGCATGCAAAACGCGGCAGCCAGGGCAAGCGTGCACCTCTTCAAGCTCATGACTCTTACGTTGGCGTTCGACCTTGAGAATCTTGTGATAGTTTGCGCTGGATCGCCTCGAGATCGACGGTGGTCCGTGGCAGCTTCATGTTCAGTCCGTCGAGCGTCTCGACCACGATCCGCGAGATCGCGAGGTTGCGAAACCACTTGTGGTCCGAAGGAATGATGAACCAAGGCGCATCCGGCATGCTGGTCTTTTCGAGCGCGGCTGTATACGCCGTGAGATAGTCGGCGAAATATGCGCGTTCGGTATAGTCCGCGTCGCTGATCTTCCACTGTCGCGACGGATCCTCGAGCCGGGCCTTAAAGCGTTTGAGCTGTTCTTGCGGACTCATGTGCAGATAGAACTTCAGAATGGTCGTTCCGGCTTGCGCAAGATCTTTCTCGAACGCATTGATCAGCTCGTAGCGCTTGGACCAGACGCTTTTCGGTACGAGATTGTGTACGCGCACGATCAGCACGTCTTCGTAGTGCGAGCGGTTGAAGATCACGATCTCGCCGCGCTGCGGCGCGGGAATGTGCGCGCGCCACAAGAAGTCGTGCGCCGCTTCCTCGCGCGAGGGCTCTTTGAACGAGTGCACGCGCGCCCCTTGCGGATTGAGCCCGCGAAAGACATGGGAAACGGTCCCGTCCTTGCCGGACGCGTCGAGCCCTTGGAGCACGATCAGGAGCGAGTGCTCGTTGCCGGCGTAGAGCAGATATTGGAGCCGGCACAACTCGTCGATGTCGTGCGCCATCTCGTCTGCCGCCTCGGCTTTATTCGCGTGGCCGTCTTTATAGGCGGGGTCGATCGATGCGAGGTCGACGCGATGGCCCGGCTCGACCATGAATTTCTTGCGGTAGTCCATCCGCGGGCTATTTCGAAGCGTTCCGGCGTTACCCTGTAGTAGGTAATTTATGTGAGATAGTATAACTCGGTTACCACATGAGCTACGAGGTGGTGAAGACGATCCGCGGCCGCGACTACCGCTATATGGTCGAGAGCTACCGCGACCCGCAGACCGGCAAAGTGCGCAACCGTTGGCGGTACCTCGGGAAATCCCGCGGCGAAGCTCCGCCGCGGCAGCGTGCCCGGGCCGCGGAAACCCGGACGAAGCTTACGCGGGCGCTCGAGCGCTTGTTAGAGCGCAAATCCTGGAACGCGATCACCGTCCACGAGATTGCCGCGCAGGCAGAGGTCGCGCCGGCGACGCTCTATCGCTACTTCTCGTCGCGCGCGGACGTCATGCAGGCGGTGGCAGCGCGCGCGAACGGGCAGCTCGACTTGCGTCTTACCGAACTCGCGCTCATCGCCCGCGATCGCGAAAGCGAACGCGCACGATTACGCGCCTGGGTGGTCGCGCTGGCCAAAGATCCACTCGCCGGCGCCATGCCGGCGCGCGATCGAAGTGCGCAGCGCCGGCGCGCGTTCGAACGCTACTTCGAATTGATTGCGGCGCATGGCTACGCAACGATTCCGCACGCGCAGCGCTCCGGGCTCGCACTCGCGCTTTCGCAGATCGTCGCCGGACGCGTTCCGTTGCGCGACGAGGAATACGCGGCGCTCGCGACGGCCGTCGAACGCCTGATCTTCGTCTGAGCGCGGAAGTTAGGCGGGAATTTCGACCGGTGTCAGCGCCGCCGTCTCAACCTCGGTGTAGATGCGCGATCGCGTCAAGAAGCGTACGCCCTCGCCGTTTTCGAGCGAGAACATGCCGCCGCGTCCAGGCACGACGTCGATGATCAACTTGGTGTGCTTCCAGTATTCGAACTGTGATGCGCTCATGTAAAACGGCGCGCCGCCGATTTCGCCGAGCTTCACATCGGACCCGCCGACGAGAAATTCGCCGAGCGGAAAGCACATCGGGCTGCTCCCGTCGCAACATCCGCCGGACTGGTGGAACATCACCGGGCCATGCTTTGCCCGCAGCGACTCGATGAGTTCGAGTGCTGCGGGCGTTGCATCAACTCTCGTTACCAGGGGCACTAGAAGAATCCGAGTTTCTTCGGGCTGTAGCTGACCAAGACGTTCTTGGTCTGCTGGTAGTGATCGAGCATCATCTTGTGCGTCTCGCGTCCGACGCCCGACTGCTTGTAGCCGCCGAATGCGGCGTGTGCGGGATAGGCGTGGTAGCAGTTGGTCCACACGCGCCCGGCTTGGATGCCGCGGCCCATCCGATACGCTACGTTGATGTCGCGCGTCCACACACCCGCGCCTAGACCATAGAGCGTGTCGTTGGCGAGCTTGAGTGCGTCGGCTTCATCCTTGAAGGTCGTGACTGAAACCACCGGCCCGAAGATCTCTTCCTGGAACACGCGCATTTTATTGTGTCCCTGGAAGACCGTTGGTTCGATGTAATAGCCGTCTTTGAGTTGGCCGTTGATCTTCGCGCGTTCGCCGCCGATGAGCACTTTCGCGCCCTCTTGTTTCCCGATGTCGAGATAGGAGAGGATCTTTTCCATCTGCTCGCTAGAGGCTTGCGCACCGACCATCGTGGTGGGATCGAGCGGATTGCCTTGAGTGATCGCCTTCACGCGCTCGAGCGCGCGCTGCATGAACTTGTCGTAAATCGATTCTTGGATGAGCGCGCGCGACGGACAGGTGCAGACCTCGCCCTGATTGAGCGCGAACATGGTGAAGCCTTCGAGCGCTTTATCGAAGAAGTCGTCATCTTGCGCGAGCACGTCGGCAAAGAAGATGTTCGGTGACTTTCCGCCCAACTCGAGCGTCACCGGAATCAAGTTTTGCGATGCGTATTGCATGATGAGCCGGCCGGTCGTGGTTTCGCCGGTGAATGCGATCTTCGCGACACGCGGATTCGAGGCGAGCGGCTTACCGGCTTCCAAGCCGAAGCCGTTGACGATGTTGAGTACGCCGGGCGGCAACAGGTCGGCAACCAGATCGAGCCAGACCATGATCGACGCCGGCGTTTGCTCGGCGGGCTTGAGCACAACGCAATTGCCGGCCGCCAGTGCCGGAGCAAGCTTCCACGTCGCCATCAGAATTGGGAAGTTCCACGGAATGATTTGCCCGACGACGCCGAGCGGTTCGTGGAAGTGATAGGCAATCGTCTCGTGATCGATCTCGGAGAGGCTGCCTTCTTGCGCGCGGATTGCCGCGGCGAAATAGCGGTAATGATCGATCGCGAGCGGGATATCGGCCGCGGTACTTTCGCGGATCGGCTTGCCGTTGTCGATCGTTTCGGCGAGCGCAAGTTTAGCTATGTTGGCTTCCATGCGGTCGGCGATCTTGTTGAGGATCGTTGCGCGTTCGGTCGGCGAGGTTTTGCCCCACGCATCTTTGGCCGCGTGAGCTGCGTCGAGCGCGAGTTCGATGTCTTCTGCGGTGGAACGGGCGATCTCGGTGAACGGATGTCCCACGATCGGGCTCACGTTCGCAAAGTACTGCCCTTTCACCGGAGCGACGAACTTACCGCCGATGAAATTGTCGTAGCGTTTTTTAAACGGGGATTCGATACCAAGCTTGCTGAGATCGTAGAGATCTTGCTTTTCAAGCGTTGTCGTCATGCTGATGTTCTCCCGTCAATTTTCAAGGTGCTCAACGATCATAGCACCGCAGGTCGGACCGGAACCGGACGCTTGAAAAATGCAGCGCCCGTATTGGTGGGTAGCAGGAGCTCGTCCTCGCCCAGGCAATGGTTCCTTCCCTTATGTCCGCTACCGTTGCCTCGGCCCTCGAACGGGTGCGCACTGCGCGCGGTCTCTCGCAACGAGCGCTGGCCGAGGCGGCCGGCGTCACGCGCCAAGCCGTCAGCGCAATAGAAAACGGGCGCGTTCAGCCCGGCGTTGGGATTGCGCTCGCCCTTGCGCGCGTGCTTGGAACGAGCGTCGAGGAGTTGTTTGCGGTACCCGCCGATTCTCGGGCGCCGCACTTTGAAGCGGTTGCGCGCGAACATACCGCGCTTGAACCGTTGCACGGAGCCCTAACGCCCGTCTACATAGCCGGTTGTGACGTCGCGATCGGATTGCTTGCGCGACACGCCACGCTGCGCGAGCGTGAGACGCGCGTGCTGTGGCTGCCGATGACCAACCGTGCGGCACTCGAAGAGTTACGGCGTGGTCGCGTGCACGCGGCCGTCGTGCACGGTGTGATGCCGCGCGCGGCCGGCGACGCATTCGAACGCTTCGAACTCGCGACCACGGAAACAGGCTGGCTGCTCGCGCGCGACAACCCGCTACGAATCCGTCGCGCTGCCGACATTGCGCGCAAAGGCGTTCGACTGGTGAATCGGCCCGCAGGTGCCGGCGCGCGACAGCTCATGGACGAGCAGGTGCGGCGCGCAGCGCTCGATCCGCGACGGCTCGCCGGATACGAACGCGAGGTCCCCGGGCAGCTCGATGCCGGACGGGCGATCGCCCACGGTTTTGCCGACGTTGCCGTCGGCATGGCGAGCATCGCGCGCATCTACGATTTGGAATTTCTGCCGCTGCGTGAAGAGCGCTGCACGCTCGTCGTCTTGCGCGCGGCGATCGGGACGACGGCCGTTCGGACTGTGCTCGAGACGTTACACTCGCAGCCGTATCGCCTTGACGTGCAGGGGCTCGACGCCTACGACGTGACGAAGATGGGAGAACGCATCGCATGAATCGCCGCACGTGGATTGGTGCCGGCGTCGGATTCGCCGCTGCTCTCGTGACGGGGAAAGCCTTTGCGCAAGGCCTGACGCCGCTGGATGTGGCGTATGCCGGCTCGATGGGCTCGATGATGGAGGGTCCGGTCAAGGACGCGGTCGCGAAGACCCTCGGGATCGACATGCATGGACGCGCTCAGGGATCCGACGCGCTCGCGCAGTTGATCGTCGGCGCCACGATTCCGGTCGACATGTTCGTTGCGGTGACCCCGGGTCCGATGCTGACGGTCATCAAAGCAGGTAAGGCGCAGCGCGCCGTGCCGATCGCGCGCACCGAAATGGTCATCGCGTACAGTCCGAAAAGCGCATTTGCCAACGCCTTCGCCAACGCCGGAAAACCCGGTGCAATGCCGTGGTATCAAATTCTGCAACAGCCCGGCTTCCGATTCGGTCGTACCGATCCCGCCACCGATCCGCAGGGGCGCAACATCATTTTTACCATGCAGCTGGCCGAGGCGTACTACAAACAACCCGGCATGGCGGCGAAGATTCTCGGCGACACGTTCAACGCCGCACAGATCTTCGCTGAACCAACCGTCGAGGCGCGCTTGCAGAGCGGCGAGCTCGATGCGGCGTCAGCGTATCGCATTCAACCCGGACCCTTTGGTCTGCCGTTCATCCCGTTGCCCGATCAGATCAATCTCGGCAATCAGTCGATGCACGATGCGTACCAGGCCGCAGCCCTCACCGTCAATGGTAAGACGTATCACTCTCAAGCGCTGGTGTACTACGTTGCCGCGATTACCGGAGCAGCGCATGCAGATAAAGCTGCGGCGTTCGTGCAGTGGTTCTCGAGTGCCGAAGCGCGAGCGATTTTGCAGAAGTACTCGTACGATCAGCCTGTCGGTGCCGCGCCACTTTAAATGAAACGTTTCGGCGCAGTGCTCTTTGGGCTGGCGCTGCTTTATCCGCTGGCGGGCCTCTTGGCGCGTGTCGGACCGTGGCATTGGGACGCGCATGGCACCCTCGACGCGGTGCGCGTGTCGCTCGGATTGACGGCGCTCGCGATGGTTATTGTCGTCGCCCTCGGTACGCCGATGGCGCTCTATGTTGCGCGCGCTTCACCGCGCGAACGCATCTGGTGGCAGGCGATCCTGCTCGTCTCGGTGTTGCTGCCGCCACTGGCGCTTGGGATCTTGCTCTCGCTCGCCTTCGGCACGCATTTTTCCAACACCCCGACGGCCTTCGTCATAACACAGGTCTACGTGAGCATCGGCTACTACGTACTCGGCGCGATCGCCGCGCTCGAGACGGTACCGCGAGCGCTCGAGGTGCAAGCCGGCTTGCTCGGGCACGATGCCTGGAGCGTGTTCTGGCGCGTGACGTATCCAATCGCGCGCATCGGGTTTGCGGTCGCGTTGAGTCTTGCGTGGGTGCGCGCGCTGACCGAGTTCGGAGCGATCCTCGTAACCGCGTACTATCCCGCAGGGATGCCGGTGGCGATTTGGACCAATCTCGAGAATTTCGGGTTACCGGCGGTGATGCCGTTGCTGGTCGTCTTTCTCGCCACCGCGCTGCCGCTGCCTTGGCTCGCGCACGTCCTCGCGCAGCGTAAAATCGAAGCGCGCCATGCTTGAAGTTGCGATTCGCAAACGTCGCGCGCAGTTCACCGTCGATGTCGCGTTTCTTGCGAGCGAAGGCGAGTCATGCGGCCTCTTCGGCGCCTCCGGTGCGGGCAAGAGCACGATTCTCGCCTGCATCGCCGGCGCGGAGTCGCCCGACGCCGGCGTGGTCAAGCTCGACGATGTGACGCTCTTTCCACCGCCGCTTGCGTTGCATCGCCGCCCGATCGGCTACCTGACGCAAGATGCGAATCTCTTTCCACATCTGCGCGTCGCGGAGAACGTGCGCTTCGGTCTGACCAACGGCGCGCGCGCCGACAGCGACGTCTGGATCGCGCACTTGCGCGAGCGGTTGCAGCTCGATTCGATTTGGGACGCGCCGGCGCACGCGATCTCCGGCGGTCAGGCGCGTCGCGTTGCGTTGGCGCGCATGCTCGCACGCCGGCCGCGCCTAGTCTTGCTCGACGAGCCATTTGCGGGGCTCGATCGGCATTTGGTGCGCGAGCTGCTGATGTCGATCGTCGAGTGGCAGCGCGAGCTCGGCTTCACGATGCTGGTCGTCGATCATGAAGCATCGATCCTCGAACGGATTTGTGCGCGCGCGATCGTCATCGAGCAGGGACGCGTCGTGCAGGATGCCGCATGGTCGGCACTGCACGCAGCCCCGGCAACCGGGTTGCTCGCGCAACTTCTCGCTCCACTCTAGGCTGCGAGCAGTGCAAACATTGCGCAATTCCCAGGTTGCGCGCAATCCGAGAGATGCAAATCTTGCGCGACCGCAACAATTGTCAAATGATTCACCGCCATGCCGTTTTCGTGCCGGCCGCGCTTGCCATGTTGTTTTTTACTGCCGCCGCTCCGTCACCAGCCCCATTGCTGCCGCCAAGTTCGTACGATACGTTCGTTAAGGGCGCAACCGTGAAGCCCGGTTTGATTCCGGTGATTGAAAAGTCCGGCAAGGTCTATCTCGAGATTGCAACGTCGCAGCTCGGCGCGGACTTCATTGAAACGTCGGTGCCCGCGACGGGTCTCGGCGGGTTCGGTCCGGCGCCGGGGGAGCCGTACATCGCACCGGCGCGCATCCTGCGCTTCGAGCGATACGGTGACGCCATCGTCCTGCGCTGGCCGAACACCTACGCAGTTGCCACAAACGGCACGGCGCAGCGCGTCGGGGCGGACCTGTCGTTGCCCAGTTCCGTCATCGCAGTCGTGCCGATCGAGGCGCAAGACGACGCACACGTCGTGATCTCCGCCTCCGCGTTTCTCGGAGACGTGGGCGGTCTCGCGGATGGCCTCCAGGACGCGACGAAAAGTCCGGCCCACGCCTATCATCTCGATGCCACCAAGTCATTCTTTCTGGCAACGAAGGCGTTTCCGCAGAACGACGTCTTGCGCATCGATCAGACCTGGACCTCGGCCAGCCCCGACTTTCTCGATAATGCGCCCGATGCAAGAAATCTCGAGGTGCGGATCACCTACAATTTGATCCAAGCGCCGAACGACGGGTATACGCCGCGCCTCTACGATCCGCGCGTCGGTTACTTCTCGCAGCCGCTGCTCGATTTCACTAACGATACGGGCCTGCAGCGCACCATCGACCCGATCATTCGCTGGAATTTCGGCGCGCGCACGTCGGGTGCGCCGGTCAACGCGTCCAACCCAGTCGTCTACTATCTCAGCAACGACATCCCCCGATGCGCACAAGTGGGGCGACCGTTCCCCGCATCTCTTCGTGACGCACGACTACGGTGCCACGTGGCGTGTGATCTCAGACGCTTTGCCGCAGAGTAGCTATACGCGCATGATCCGGCCCGACCCCGTGCGACGCGGCATGCTCTACGCAACAACCGAAACGGCGCTGTGGTATTCCTACGACGATGGTTCGTCTGGAACAAGATGGCGTATGGGTTGCCCACGGCTCCGTACTACGATTTCACGGTGCAACGCCGCTTCGACGACCTGGTCGTCGGCACGCACGGGCGCGGCATCTGGGTACTCGACGACCTGCATCCGTTGCAAGAGATGAACGACGCGGTGCGCGCACAGTCCCTCCATCTCTTCACGTTGCGCGACGCGTATCGCTTCCGTTTGAGTTCCTCGCAGGCAGTGACGACGGTATGGGGCGACAATCCCGGCTACGGTGCGGACGTCAATTTCTGGCTCAGCTCGGTGCCGCCCGGCGCGGTGCGCGTGCAAGTCATGGATGGACACGGCGTGATTCGCACGCTCGATGTGAAGCATCCGGTCGTGGGCGTGAATCGCGTGTGGTGGAACCTGCGCTACGATCCGATCCAACCGGCCGGCGACTACACGCCATGGCACGATACCGGATTTCGTGGACCTCTCGTCGTGCCGGGAACGTACGCGATCCGCGTCATCGCCGCTGGGAAAAGCGTCGAGGGCGCCGTGCACGTTCGCAAGGATCCGCGTTCGCCGGCAAGTCTCGCCGCGCTGCGCGCGCAGCTGGATTTCTTGTTGCGCGTCCGAAGCGACTTAGGCTCGTTGACGCGTGCGATCGAGCACCTTCGATCGGTTGCATCGCGGGATCCCTCGAAGCGTGGCCCGATCGATGTGTTGCTTCACGAGATCTACAATCCTGAAGTGACGCAAGAAGAAGACGCGCTCCGCTTTCCGGAACGCGTCTACGGGAAGATCAGTTTTCTCGCTTCCGACGTTGCGTCAGCCGACGCCGCGCCGACCGCATCCGAGTATGCTGTGCTCAAGGTACTCGAGCGCGAGGCCCGAGCGTACATCGCCCGGGCCGCCGCGATCTAGTACGAAGAGATCGTCAGCGTCGACGGATCGAGGCTATACGTTCCGGCCGACACCAGGTTATTTGGATAGGCGCAGATCACGCTGTTGTCCGGGCCGTAGATGACGACGAGATTCGGCGGTCCGCACGGGGTTTGCGTGAGCTGGTAGTTGGCGAGCATTTGCGCGCCGGGGCTATTCGGCTGCACCTGATACGAAACGATCTGCTGATTGTTCTGGCCGTAGATATAGCCGAACACCGCCGCTGACGTCGCCGCGATTGCGAGGGTTCCCCAAAAGCCGCCGCCCCAGTAAGCTGGTGCCGGATACCACGCGACGCCGCGATTCCAACCCCACGCCGGTCCGCGATAGATCGGATTGACCACGACGACGGTGTGCGGCGGCCGGTAATTCGGCGGACGGTAATTCGGACTTGGCGGCCGCGGTCGGTTGTTGTTCGGCGGCCGCGGTTGGTTGTTGTTCGGCGGCCGCGGTTGGTTGTTGTTCGGTGGACGTGGTTGATTGTTGTTCGGTGGCCGCGGCGGTGGATTCGGATTACTAGGACGCTGCGCCGGAGGGTTGTTGTTCGGACGTTGCGGCGGATTGTTCGGCCGCGCCGGCGGATTCGGCCGCGTGTCATTGTTGAAATTGAAGCCGCCGGCCGGCCGTTGTGCCGGTGCCGCCGGGCGTTGTGCCGGCGCGGAGCGCGCCGCCGGTGCCGGGCGACTTCCACCGCCGCCGCCGGGACGGCGCTGCGCGAGTGCGCTAAGCGGGAGCATGGCGACGATCAACGCGAGTGCGGTTACGGTGCGAATGCTCTTCATGGTTGCATCTGGTCGATGTGGCCCTGCAGTGAGATATAGGTTCCGCGCTGCGTTTGCATCATCAGCAAAACGTCGTGCGGTGAAAGTTGGGTCGAAGAGTGGCGGAGCTGCTGCTGATCACCGGTGAGGTTCACGTAAATCGTCCCGGTAATGAGGTGGATCTCGTGCGTCTGGCCGTTCTGTTCGAACTTCATGGTCGACGGCAAACAGCGCAGGATTGAGCCGGCATAGCTACAGGCCGCGCGGTCGATGACGAGGACGCCTTTGCGATCCTTCGACCCGATTCGCAAGGAGCGCTGCGCCACGCGAATCAGAACGTCGTGATAGACCTGGACGCTGCCATCGCTCTGCTGCACGCGCACCGTTCCGGTCGCATCGGCACCCGCGACGGTGAGGGCGCCAAAAATGGAGATAAGAAGCAAGATGGCGAAAGCATGCCGAGCATGCATAGTGATACCTCCTCTGCGAACCCATAGGTTGCCGGGTAAATGATATCATGTCCGACTTGATTTTCCGCGATCCGCCGGTGATCTTCATCGGAGTGGTCGTCATCATTTTGGTGGCGGTGCTCGAGCTGACGTACCGCCTCGGCGGTCCGCTGGTGCGCCACTTCGAGACTAACGACGAGCTATGGAACGCGATCCAAACCGGACTGCTCGCGCTCGTTGCGTTCATGTTGGGCTTCTCGTTTTCGCAAGCACAAGGGCGTTACGATGCCCGCCGCGAGCTGGTCGTCAAAGAAGCCAACGATATCGGGACGACCTGGCTGCGCGCCGGCCAGCTTCCCGGGCCGTCGCGTGGCGAGTTTCGACGCACGCTGGTCCACTACACGGCGCTCCGCTTGCAAGCCTACGCGGCGCTGAGCGATCCTAACGTGTTCGATTACCAGGTCAACGACAGTACGCGCGATCTGGGTGTACTGTGGGGCATCGCCTCGGACGCGCTGCGTGCGCACCAAAACAATCTCGGATATTCACTCTTGATGCAGACGCTCAATAACACGATCGACGATTCGAGCGATCAGAGGGCGGTACTCACGCAGCACGTGCCGGTCGCCGCGGTGACGCTGACGTTCTTGCTGATTGTCGTCGCCGTATTCTCACTTGGACTGAGCTTTGCACGCGCGGGTGCGCGACCGGCCGTCTTTTCGATGATCTACATTGCGGCGATCGTACTCGTGTTTGAGATGGTCGTCGACTACGACCGCCCGCAGACCGGCCTGATTCGTGTCTCCCTTGCCCCAATGCAGTGGCAACTGGAGGCGATGCAGCGGTGATGGTGTGGCTCGCGCTGCTTCTCGCCGCCATGTTGCCTGCCGACGCGGCGATTCCACGATACACGCACATCTTTGTGATCGTTGAAGAGAACAAAGACTACGCGCGAATCGTCGGCAGCGCCGATGCGCCGGCGATCACGAGTTTGGCGAGAACCTACGGTTCGGCGTCGCGCTTCTATGCCGAGACGCATCCGAGCGAACCGAACTACGTCGCGATGGTGGGCGGCTACACCTACGGCATCCGTGACGACGATGCGTTCTACTGTAAACCGCACGATGCACGGCCGTATTGCGCGCACAGCGACCGGCCGGGCTACGTGAATCACACGATTGACGCCCCGAACCTTGCCACGCAATTGGACGCGGCCGGGCTCTCGTGGAAAAACTACGAAGAGTCACTTCCGCACCCGGGCTCGCTCGCGGTCGTCTCCGGATATTACGCCTCAAAGCATTCGGGTTTCATTAATTTCGCCGGCGTCCAGCACGACCCGCGCCTGGCGCAGCACTTGGTCGGCTTTGACACGCTCGACGCTGATCTGCATAGCGGCAACCTTCCGTCATTGAGCGTCATCGTGCCCAATGTGTGCAACGAGATGCACGGCGCGAGCGAAGCGGGAACGCCCGCCGATTGCCGTTTCGATGCGCCGTCGGCACTGATCGCTCGCGGCGACCGCGAGATTGCAATGCTAACCCATGCAATCATGACGTCGGCGGCGTGGTCGCAAGGCAACGACGCGATCGTCGTCACCTTCGATGAAGATGACGGCGGTGGAACGCAGGGCTGCTGCGGCAACGATCGTTCGGATCCGGCAAATGCCGGCGGGGGTCATATTCCGACTATCGTGATCACCAACCACGGACCGCGCGGCGTGGTCGATCCGACCCCGTACAATCACTACTCGCTCCTGCGCACGCTCGAGGACGCCTTCGGCATCCACGACTACCTCATGCGCGCGGGTGCGCCGGGCGTGGTGCCTATGGTAGATTTGTTCAAATAGGAAACGCGCCGATGGAGGGTGCCATGACCTTAGCTCGCCTCGACTTTCTCGTTGGAGCGGCGTCCGCTGCCGCCGCGACAACGGTCACGCTTCCGTTTGCCAACGGCGAGCGGCCGTTGGCCGCCTTTCCGCAGAAACGGGATCTGATCGTACTTACGCCGAGGCCGCCGCAGCTTGAAACACCGTTTGGGATCTTTGACGACGGCCTGCTTACGCCGAAC
The DNA here is from genome assembly GCA_963703325.1 of Vulcanimicrobiota bacterium. Classification (GTDB taxonomy): domain Bacteria; phylum Vulcanimicrobiota; class Vulcanimicrobiia; order Vulcanimicrobiales; family Vulcanimicrobiaceae; genus Aquilonibacter. The sequence continues at coordinate 1,322,172 of OY969805.1, forward strand.
GACGCATTTTACGTGCGCTGGCACCTCGCCGGCATTCCAACCACCGTTGACGGCGCATCGCACCGCATCAAGATTCACGGCAGCGTCAAGCGTCCGCTGAGCTTGAGCGTCGACGACCTGCGCACGCAATTCGAGCGCGTCGAGATCGTCGCCGTCAATCAATGTTCGGGCAACAGTCGCGGGCGGTTTTCGCCCCGCGTTCCGGGTGGACAGTGGGACAACGGCGCGATGGGCAACGCGCGGTGGACCGGAGCGCGCCTCCTCGACGTCCTAGCCGAGGCCGGTCTCAAGGATAGCGCGATGCAGATTCGTTTCCGCGGACTCGAACAGCCGCTCCTCGATACGACACCGCCGTTTGTTAAAGCACTCTCGATCCACGACCTCGATAATAATATGATGATCGCCTACGAGATGAACGGTGAACCCCTGCCGCTGCTCAACGGCTACCCCGTAAGGCTCGTCGTTCCGGGATGGTACGCGACGTACTGGATGAAGATGCTCGAGCAGATCGAGGCGATCGACACGATCGACGACAACTTCTGGATGAAAACGGCCTACCGCATTCCGGACACGCCGGGAAACACGGTGAAGCCGGATCAGACCGGGTATCCCACGATCCCGATCAACAAGCTGACCGTGCGTTCGTTCATTACCAACGTGACGAGCGGTCAAACGATCGCGCCCGGCGCCCAAACGATTCGCGGCATCGCCTTCGACAGCGGTACAGGGATCCGGCAGGTCGAGTTTTCGTCGGATGGCGGCTCGACGTGGAACAAAGCGTCACTCGGCGAGAACCTCGGCAACTTTTCATTCCGGCGATGGGAGATCGGCTTCACCGCGCGACGCGGAAATGCTTACGTGCTCGCCTGCCGTGCCACGACGAACGACGGCAAAACGCAAACGGCGATTCCCGTCTGGAATCCGGGCGGCTATTTGCGCAATGTGATCGAGACCTACGAGGTACATGTCTCATGAATGACCGCGTACTGCGCACTGCCGTGCTTGCTTCGGCCCTGGTCATTCTGGGCGCGGCGTCTTCCACCGTGACGATCACGTTGCCGCCGGACAATGTCCAATTCGAACCCGGACCCGGCGCCGACCTCGCCACGGCGAATTGTGCGACCTGTCACTCCGCGGCGTACATCTACGTGCAACCGCCGTTGAACCGTAAACAGTGGACCGCGGAGGTGCTCAAGATGCAGAAGGCGTACGGCGCGCCCGTCGCGGACCGCGACGTCGGCGCAATCGTAGACTATCTCTTGACACAGAACGGGAGGCCATAAGCTAACATCCGCCCTGCCGGTTGCCGATGTTTTGCAATAATGGGTAAACCGGGTAATAGGTAACCAATGGAACTCCAAGAGATCATCAGTCAAGCAGAATCGATCGCTCGTGCGGCACACTCGAAGGCCCGGCACGCCGATTTGGAGTCGACCGTCGAAGAGTTCGAACATTCGGAAATCCGCAGCCTACGGTCCCTAGCGCGCGTGTACCGGATGCTGCAATGGCCCCCGCAGCAATAGGTTCGAATCCGTTCTAACCGGTTCTGCGCACGATTGTAAGCGGCTCGAAGGTCTGCACGTCGTACTTCGTGGCGTCCTCCACCCACGCGGCGACCGCGTTGCCGATGAGCGGCTCCCAAAATGCTTGCGCCCAGTCGTGCTTCGATTTCCACTGTGTTACGAGCAGCATGCGCGTCTTCGCCTCGTCGGTGATGACGGCTCCCTCGCAAAAGCCCTCGAGCGCAGAAACCTCCTGTTGCATCAATAGCGTTGCCGCTTCGGTCACCTTCGCGAAATTCTCGGCCGCAACGTGGTGGAGACAGCGATAAACTTCAGCGTATTAGGCTCGATCATAGGCCGATTATACTCCTATAGCAGCAACCTATCGTAGGCGAGACTTACAGCCCATTTCTTTGCGCAACGGGCGAGCGTAAGATGGGTTGGCGACAAATACCGCGCTGAATCGGAGTGTTTCATGCCGCAGACTCAAACGATGACCTATAAACTTGGCCGTTTGCCGAGAACCCATGATCCCAATATTCCGCATCTCAGTGCGCTGCTCGGCGGCGTAACGCCGCCGCCGCCGCCGGCCTCCGTCGACTACACACAAAGCATGCCGCAAGCACCGAATGCTTTCGGCATGATGCTCAACAATACGCTCGGCGATTGCACCTGCGCGGCGTTCTACCACGCGCGTCAGGTGTGGACGTTCCACTCGTCGGGCACGACGCAGACCGCACCCGATACCGACGTCGAACTGCTCTACGAAAAAGCTTGCGGCTACAATCCGTCAAAAGGCGGCGAAGGCCCCGGCGGCAACGAGCAGCACGTGCTCACCTACGTTCACAAGAGCGGCGCGCCGATCGGTCCCGAGGGCGCTCCGCCGGTCGATAAGATCCTCGGTTTCGTCGAAGTCGACCCGCGCATTATCGATGACGTCAAGCGCACCATCTTTAACGCCGGGGTCGCGTACATCGGCTTCAACGTCCCCGCGAACATCATGCCCAACAACGCACCGCCGCCGCAAACGTGGACGGTGGCGCCGGGAAATCCGCAAATCGTCGGCGGCCACGCGGTCGTACTTCCGGGCTATGATGCCGACGGTGCGATCGTCATCTCGTGGGGACAGCTGTACAAGATGACGTGGCAATTCTTCTCAACGTACGTCGATGAGGTCTACAATATCAGCGACGCTGCGTGGGCGACCAGCGCTTTTGCCAAGACGCGCAACCTGCGGCTGCCGGCCGGTCTCACCGAAGCGGAACTTGCGAACCAGATGCGCTTCGTGTAAGGAAGAACGGAATCGCGAGCGCTTGTAACGCGATTGAAAACACCACTAAGCCGGGAATCGAGTGGTCAAGGAGCGCGCCTTCGAGCGCGCTCCCCGCGAACCACGCAACACCAAAGATCAGATCGTAGAGACCGAACGTCGTCGCCCCGCGACGCTGCGTGATCACGCTCGCTATCAACGCAAGCAGCAGCGAATCTTGTACGACGGTCCCGACACCCCACAGCGCGGCACCGATCTCGGCCGTCAGGCCGTTCCCGAGGAATGCCAGCACCGTCGCAACGGCCGTCACGACGATCGCGGCGCCGACCGTGCCATTTCCGCGCGTATCGAGCAGCCGTCCCAGCAGCGGCGCAGAGACGGCGGCGACGAACATCGCGACCGCATACCACACCGAGATCGACGCGGCGCTTCCGATATGATCGCGTTGAAATCGGTACGAAATCAGCGCAAAATCGACGAATCCCGCGGCGACCAGCGCGCCGCCGATGGCGTATTGCCAGAATGCGCGCGGATCGCGCAGCCTCGGGCCTTCGGCGTTGGGATTGCTCGGCATGATTTTGGCGCCGGCGAGCGACGCGGGCGCGAGCGCGACGAGCGTGAGTACGGCCGGTACGAGCAGCGCGGCAAAGCCCGCCGAGAAGTTTCCGGTACGCGCGATCGTGAAGGCGACGATCAGTGGTCCTGTCGTCGCGCCGATTTGATCCATCAATTCGTTGGTACCGAACGCGCGACCACTGCCGATCTCGCGTCCGGCTTCCGCGATGACCGACGAGACGACGGGCTTACGAATGCCGCGGCCGACGCGCTCACCGATGACCAAGCCCGCCGCCGCGGGCCACGACCCGGCCAGGGCGAGCGCCGGAACGCAGAACATGTTAATGATGTAGCCCACCCACGCTTCGATCCAGTAGCGCCCGGTGCGGTCGGCGAGAACGCCTGCAACCGAGCGGATCGCATAGCCGGCCAGCTCCCCACCCCCGCGATGAGGCCGACGGCGGTCGCGCTTGCGCCCAAGTGGTTCAAAAATGCGCCGACTTCGCCGCGCGCGCCCTCGTAGGCCATATCGGCGAAGAGATTGACGATGCCCATCAGCACGACGAAGCGCGTGGCGAGCGAGCGAATCCGCGGAAGCCTCATGCACGTTTACCTAAGGGATATGGTTACAAAGAGCGGCGAAAGTGTGCCTTGGTGGATGACGCAAGCCAGCTCATGGAGCGAGTACGCGCCCGCGATCCCGATGCTTTCGAAGCGATCTACGATCGGTTCAGCCGGCTCGTGTATGGCGTTGCGCTGCGCGTGCTCGGCGACCAAGCCGCGGCTGAGGACGTGACCCAAGCCGTGTTCTTGAAACTCTGGAACGCTCCGCAAGGCTATCGGGAGGGGAACCTCACAGCATGGCTCGTTCGGGTCACCCGCAACCGCGCGCTCGATGTCGTGCGCGCGCGGGCGGCGCATCCCCAGGTTGAGCTTTCCGAAGCGCTGCCCGAAACCGATGTGCTCGAAGACGCGGTCTTCGCGCGTCTCGATGGCGTCGCCGTGCGTCGCGCGCTCGCGCAGCTTTCCGAACATGAACGCTCGTTGATCGAACTTGGATTCTTTGCCGGCCTCACCCACCAAGAACTCGCGCGTCGTACCGGCTCGCCGCTCGGCACGGTCAAGACGCGGATTCGCACGGCGTTGCGCAAGCTGCGCGCTGCGCTCGAAGGGGTGACGGCATGAGCGCGCACGACGAAATGCTCGATAACGTCGCCGCGTTGGCCCTAGGCTCGCTCGACGCACACGAGGTGCGGCTGGTGGAACTCCACATGCAAACCTGCGGCGAATGCCGTGCCGAGTACGATGCCATGCGGCCGGTGGTCACCGCTGTCGGAACCGCTGCCGGCAGCGACGCCTCACCGAGTCCGCTTCTCAAGGCGCGCATCATGAAAGAAGTACGCGCCCAGAGCGTGCCAACGCGCCGCCGTACCTTCGTGCTCCCGTACGCACTTGCTGCCGCGTGTCTCTTGATCGTTGCCGGTCTGGGCGCAGTGGTCATCGAGCAGAATCATACGATCGCCGAACTTGCCGGCGCGCGACGCGTCGCGTTCACGCAGGGCGAAGTGCTCGTTGCTCCCGACCGGCTCTACGTTGCCGTTCACGGGTTACGGGCGTTACCGGCGGGCAAAGTCTATCAAACGTGGACGCTGGCAAAGGGCGCGAAAACAATGACACCGTCGGTGACCTTCACGCCCGACGAAAGTGGCAGCGCGCTCGTGGCGATTCCCGCAAATACCGATACCACGGTCGCAACAGCGATCAGCGTCGAGCCGGCAGGCGGCTCGTTGCATCCGACGACCAAGCCGGTCGCTCTCGTCACGCTCCACTCGTAAAAAGAGTGGCGCGCGCCCAATCCAAGGTGGGCCAAGGCTCGTTTCTTCGGAGACTCACGTCTCTCACTAGAAAGAAACTATGCTAAAACAAACGTTCGTAACCACCGCCGCGGTCCTAGCTCTTTGCTTTGGATCTCTACCGGCCTCTGCAGCGGTGGGCAACATTCAAAATCTCGCCAATGCGTTCCCATCCGGGCCCGATCATGGTATGCCGGCTGGCTTAGCGGGCGGAGACGGAGCCCGTTACACCGGGACTCCCGATCTTGACGCCGCCATTTCGCTGGTAACGGCCGGCGGAGCACCTGGATCGTTTTCGATCGTTCAGGCCATTACCGCGATGGCTGGTCCGTCGGTCGCAAATGCCGAGGTTGCCAAACTTACGAAGCAATATGGGCAAGAACGCGTATCGTCATACGTTATCGTTCAAAATTTCGCCGTCGACGACGCGGTTAAGCGTGCCACCGCTGCGGGCGTAAAATTCCCATCCCCGACGCTCCAGGGAGCGGCACTCGCAAAACGAGTCGTCACCCTTGGACTGATCAATGGTACGTACTACGAGGGCTATCAACTCGATCACTTGGTGACCAATCCGATCCACGATGCCGTGATGAATGACATCGATGCCAAGTATGGGACCGTTGCCGACGCGAATTACCACTTGATTTCAAATCAAGCGCACTACGATCTCGCACAGGCTCTTGGCGCGACGAGCGTCAAGCTCGCACCGTACCACTAAGACCTGTAGGTCCACTCTACGCGGGGAGCGTGCGCTGCCGCAACGGTCGCGCCGGCGCACGCGGTCCTGCTTCACGCCGGTTGAGTGTGATGGGCAACTCCACCGTCACGTGATTGCCGTTGGCCGTGCGGTCGATCGTGAGGTCGCGCGCCATGCTTTCCACCAGCAACAAACCGCGTCCGCCTTCGGCCAAGTCCTCCGGACGCGACACCGCATGGACGATCGGCGGTCCTTCGTCGCACACGTGTAGCAACGCGACGTTATCGTCGACCTCAAGGGTGATCTCCGCCATGCCGGGCGTGTGACGCGCAACATTACCGACGAGTTCGCCGAAGATCAATTCCGGCGCCGAGAGATCGGTTCCATCCGGCGCAAATTCACCCAAACGCCAGAGAAACGCGCGCTTCGCGCGCCGTGCTGCCGACGCGCTGCGTGCATCGATCGCCCATGTTTTTGTCGCATTTCCGCGCGCGAAGCCGACGTCGGTGACGGCGATGAAGAGGATCGCGGCGTCGTCGAGTTGCGGGCGTCCTTCGAGTACGTCACGTTGAATCGCTTGTGCGATGTTTTCGGTCGCACTGTAGTACTGACGGTTCACGACATCGATCAAGCGCCGCACGCCGGCATCGTAGTCGTACTCGATGCGCCTCCCGCTCTCGACCAAACCGTCGGTAAAGAGGACGATCGCCGATCCGGCATCGAGCGTAAGCGAATATTGGCGATACTCGACCCGGCGTTGTGCGCCCATGATCAGACCGCCGCCCGGAATTTGTTCGACGACGCCGGTCGCTTGCACGGTAATCGGAAGCGGATGACCCGCCGATGCGTACACGAAGAGTCCCGTGTTCAGCGAGAGTTCGCCGTAGAAGAGGGTGGCGAGCGGGCCGCCGTCGTCGTAAAGCGCGCGATTGACGGCTTGCAGCACGTTGACCGGCTGATCGTACAACCGCGCCGCCATGCGCACGGATTGCCGAATCTGCGCCATCATGCTCGAGGCTTGCAGACCGTGGCCGGCAACGTCGCCGACGCTGATGCCGAGCCGCCCGTCGCTGAGCGTGAAGACGTCATACCAATCGCCACCGACGTCGGCGTCGGCCGTCGACGGTGTGTAGGAGGCGTCGATTCGCACACCGGGCACGCTCGGTAACGTTTGCGGAAGCAGTGCTTGCTGCAAGACGGCGACGTTATTGTGCTCTTGCTGCAAGCGTTCGAGCAGCCCGCGGTACTCGCGTTCGGCGACGGCGAGCTCGTCGCCGCCGTGAAGTGGATCGGGATCGCGTCCTTCGCGTAACGCTTGCGCGTTATTGCGCAGGTGCCGCGCGCGCAGCCAAACATGCCCGCCGAATCCTACCGCGAGGATCAAAAACAATACGACGCCACCGAGGAGCATGGCCAAAATGATCGTCGAAAAGCGCGTGAGATAGTTGCTGGCCGTCCGCAGGGCGGTCACCGCAAGGATGCGTTCGGATTTGTCGACGTCGCGCTTGGCGATATTGAGCCGAGCCGCCAGCTTTTGCGTTGCCGGGGCGGATTCGAGCGCCCGCATTGCGGCGGTATCGCCGCGTCGTTGCGCGGCCATGTATCGCGTGAGAAACCGATTGTCCGCATCGACAGTGCGCACATAAACTTGCGCTTGGTGCGCTTCGGCGGGCGTCGCGTCGGCAACGGCGAGTAACGCCGCTGCGCGCCGGTTCACCTCTTGCGCCGCATAAACAAAGGCTGCCTCATCGCGCGCGTCGTTCGAGCGGCGGTAGAGCGATACCGTATGGGTTTCCTCGCTCAGGGCGTTCATCAGCGCATAATTGGCTTCGATCGCTCGCTGGGTGTGGTCGGCCCAGTACGCCGTGACGCCGGTCGAGTTGCGGGTGGCGATCGTGTAGACGAGCATGGCGGCCAGCACGGCAATCGGAACCAGAGCGACGACGATCGCCTGAAATCGGATCTGCGACAGCATCCCGCGCATGGGCCCCTCCTTGGTCCGGAATCTTCGATGAAGGACCCTGCGGTCGCCTATCATATGCAGAGCCAATGCTTAAGGTTGGGGATCACGTCATTGTAAAGGACGAGGATGAGGTCGCGGTGGTTACCGCCATCCATCCCGATGCACAAGTCGAAGTCGAATTCCTCAAGGCTTCCGAGGGCGGTCCGCGCCGCCGCCGGTATGCCATCGAGGCGCTCGAAAAGGTGTCAAAAACCTTGCAATAGCGAGCTTGCACTTTTGGGCGCAGTGGCGCGCGCGCGACGAGGTATGGTGGAGATGTCATGCGTACTATCCTCCTTCGCATCGTCGCAAGCGCCCTCATAGTCGCGCTGGCCTGTCCGTCGCTTGCCCGGGCGCAAAGCGCGGAAACGCCGCCGGCGTTGACGCCGGAGCAGCAAGCTGCGGTCCAAGCGGCGATCATCAAAGCGTCGCAAAACCCCGTCGGCAACATCGCGATCATCCCGTTTCAGTTCAACAACAACTACGGCGTTGGACCGTACTCGCGCTATCAGTTCAACCTAAACGTTCAGCCGGTCGTGCCGCTGATGCTCAGCACCAACTGGACGCTGATTGCGCGCACGATCATTCCCGTGCTCAGCAATCCGTCGAGCGCCCCGCCCAGCGTGTGCGCCTCCGCGTACGGATGCGGATCGACTTTCGGCATCAGCGACATTCAAGAGCAGCTTTTTTTCGCACCAAAAACCAAGCCGAATGAACTGATCTGGGGCGCCGGCCCGTACTTTCAATTTCCGACGGCGTCACCCGGCGTGCTCGGCACCGGCAAGTGGTCGGCCGGCCCAGCCGCCGTCGCGCTGGTGATGCCCGGGCCGTGGGTCATGGGTGCGCTGGTTACGCGGCTGTGGTCGTTTGCGGGGAAAGCGGCGAACGTGCCGGTCAATGCAGGCGCGATCCAACCCTTCATCAACTACAACCTCAAAGGAAATTGGGCGATTTCGACCTCGCCGGTGTTGGCCGTGAATTTCAACGCGCCCGGCAATCAGAAGTGGTCGATTCCGCTCGGTGGCGGCGTGACCAAGACGTTCAAACTCGGCGATCAGCCAATGCAGCTCGGCATCTTTTACTACAGTTACGTCGAGCGCCCGATTACTACGCCCCAGAATTTTCTGCGCGTCAACTGGAGCTTGCTATTCCCGCTCAAACGCGGCTTCGATCTTCAAGAGATCATCAAAGAAGCCACGAAATCCTAGAACGTCTTGACCGGATGCGCAATTACCGCGTTGGAGCGTAGCGCTTCGATTTGCGGCCGGTGTTCGAAGCGATAGATCGCGAAGGATTTGGTCCCGTCGTCGGTTGCAAAGAGTTGCGCACCGAGAAAGCCCGGCGCTGACGCAAGGCCGGGGAGAATGCCCTCGACCTGCTGCGGAGCGGTCGGGAATTGCTCGAAGGCGTACACACTCTTGGATGCCGGATCGAACGTGCAGTCGCCGGTGGCGGCGATCACTTGGTACAGTGCAAGCGCGCGCGATTCTGCGGAGGCACGATGCTCGTTGTAGAGATGATGATCGTCCCACGCCGCTTGCAGGTGCTTCAACGCGTCGTGGCCACCGACTTCGACCAGCGCGACGACGCGCCGCTCGTCCACCGATTTCAAGATTGCGGCGTCGCCCGCTCTAGCCGCCGATTTTCGCGCGAGTTCGATCAGCGTTTCGTAAGCGGAAACCGCGGCAGGAGCGCGCTCGGTCATCGTGTGCAGCATATCGATGGCACACCAGGCGTTCGCCGGAAAGCGGATCGGTGGGCCGCCTTCGCGGTGGTCGACGGCGGTATGATGCTGGAGATCTTCATGTGGACGCGTCATCGCAATGCTCTCCTCCGGGGGATTAACTGTACCACAGAGGCCGATTTTCATAAAATCGCGAATGTGGTGAATGCGTCTTCAATCCGCAAGGCGCGCAGCTCTCAGCTCGAGAGCCGGAAACGTACATATTATAATGGAGCCCAAACCCGCTCTCGCGCCAGTTCCCGTCGTCAAGAAACGCGCCCAAGCGAAGGTCGCGAAGGTCTATCCGCCGCACGAGCATTTCGGCAGCCCGCTGAACGTCTGCCGCGTCTGCGGCGAGAAATACACCTACGTTCAAAAGCCCTACGCGCTCGACGGCCTTTCCAACTCCAAAAAATAACGGAGGAGTCCGCAACCCTCCACGCCGATAGGCAGGCATGAGACTCGTCGCAGCCCTGCTTCTCGCCGCCACACTCCCGAGCTACCATCTTAGCGCTACCCACCTGCTGGGCGGCGACGGTGGCTGGGACTACCTGAATATCGATCCATCGGGCCACCGCCTCTTCATCTCGCGCTCGACGCACGTCATGGTCGTCGATCCGCGAAGCGGAACGGTGGTCGGCGACATTCCCGGCACGCCCGGCGTGCACGGTATCGCGATTGCACCCGACCTCGGCAAGGGGTTTACTTCGAACGGCAGCGACGGCACGGTGACGGTCTTTGACCTTGCGTCGCTCAAGGTCTTGGCGACAATTCACACCGCTGCGAAGAATCCTGACGGCATTGCTTACGATCCCGCGACGAAGCGTGTCTTCACCTTTGACGGCGGCAGCAACGATGCTACCGCGATCGACGCGCAAACCAACACCGTCGTGGCCGCGATTCCACTCGGCGGACGGCCGGAGTTTCCCGCGGCCGACGGGCGCGGCATGGTGTACGACAATATCGAGAGCACGAATGAAATCGTTGCCATCGATGCGCGCAGCGCAACGATCGTGAAGCGCTTTGCGCTCGGCAGCTGTCAGCATCCGTCCGGACTTTCAATGGATCAACAGCATCGTCGTCTCTTTCCGGCGTGTCAGGGAGAGATGGGCGTCGTCGACGCCGACAGCGGCGCTGTGATTGCAACGCTCCCGACGGGCGCCGGTACCGATGCCACGCGATTCGATGCAAATACCGGCTTGGCGTTTGCCTCGAACGGGCGCGACGCGACGCTGACCGTCGTGCACGAGGACGATCCCAATCACTTTACCGTCGTGCAAAACGCCGCGACGGTCACCGGCGCGCGCACGATGGAACTCGATCCCTCGACGGGTAACGTATATTTGGTCACGGCCAAGATGACCGAGAACCCGAACGCAACGTCGTACCGTGATCGCTACCACGTCGTCCCCGGAACCTTCGAACTCCTCACCATGCAGCCGTAGTAACTCGAAGGCGAGACAACGATGCGTGCTTTGCGTTTCGAAAAATTCGGCGACCCGTCGGTTCTGCACGTGGTCGACCTGCCCGATCCGGCGCCCGGCCCCGGGTTTGCGGTCGTTCGTATCTCCGGCGCGTCGATCAATCCAAGCGACCTGAAGAACGTTGCCGGTGCAATGGAGGGCACGACGCTCCCGCGCACGCCGGGACGCGACTATGCCGGCGTCGTCCAACGCGGTCCGGCCGAGTGGATGGGACGCGAGGTTTTCGGCACCGGCGGCGAGATTGGGTATACCGTCGACGGCAGCCACGCGGAGCAGCTGATTGTTCCCGTTACCGCACTGACGGCAAAACCGGATCGTCTGACCGCGGTGCAAGCCGCGAGCGTCGGCGTGACATCGCTGATCGCGTGGCTCGGCCTCATCGAATATGCCGCGCTGCAGCCGGGCGAGTGCGTCGCGATCATCGGTGTGGGCGGCGGCGTCGGCACCGCAGTCGCCCAGCTGGCGAAATGGCGCGGCGCTTCGATGGTCATCGGCGCCGATGTGCTACCGCCCGCGCCGGGCTCGCCGGCGGCGCGTTCGATCGACCGTTACGTTCCAAGCGATGAGCACCTAACCACCGCGATTCGCGACGCGACCAATGGCGCGGGCGCGAATGTCGTGTTCGACGCCGTCGGCGGCATCACGTTCGAAGCCGCCATCAAGTCGCTCGCGCTTTTGGGGCGCCTGGTGGTTATCGCCGCGACCGGCCGTGCGCGCGTCGAGTTCGACGTGCGCGATTTCTATCACAACGAGAGCCGTATCATCGGCGCCGACAGTCGCAAGCTCGACGCGAGTGCATCCGCGAAACGGCTCGCGGCGATGGTGCCGGCGTTTGAATCCGGCATGCTGGCGCCGCCGCCGATCGACCGCACGGTACCGTTGGACCAGGCGATCGACGCCTACCGGGACGTTGCCGCCGGCGAGCGCGAGCGGTTCGTGCTCGTTCCATAAGGGTATCGCAAGAAACTACAATGAAGACATTGATCGTTTTCGATTTGGACGGCACGCTGGCGAAGAGCAAATCCGCGCTCGACGACGAGATGGCGTCGCTGCTCGAGCGCCTCTTGCAGGTTGAGAAGGTCGCGATCATCTCCGGCGGCGACATGCCGCAATTTCAAACCCAAGTGGTCGATCGGCTTCCGGCTACGAGCGCGCTCTCGAATCTCTCGCTTCTCCCGACGAGCGGAACGAAGTTCTTTAGCTATGACGGCCAGTGGCGCAAGCTTTATTCCGAAGACTTGAGCGATGCGGAAAGACACACGATCGAGGAGATGCTCGACAAGGCCGTCGCGCAAGCCGGCGTGCAACCCGCGCAGACGTGGGGCGAGCGCATTGAAGATCGCGGAACGCAGGTCACCTACTCGGCGCTGGGTCAACAAGCGCCGCTCGAAGCCAAGGAAACGTGGGATCCCGATTTTGCCAAGCGCAAAGCGATTCAAGCGATCCTCGCGACGACGTTGCCGAACTTTTCGGTTCGACTCGGCGGCACGACCTCGATTGACGTAACCCGCCCGGGCATCGACAAAGCCTACGGCATTCACAAGTTGCGCGACATCTTACACATCCCGATCGAACAAATGCTCTACGTCGGTGATGCGATCTTTCCGGGCGGGAACGACTACGCCGCGCTGCAGGCCGGCGTGGATTGCATCGCCGTACGCGATCCCGAGGATACCAAACGCGTGATCGAAACGGTCATCGCCTGCACTAAACCCTAAAGTCGCGCTTTACGCCATGCCCATTCCGGCGCTGCGGTGCTACGGTGATGGGTGGCCTCTCGGACGTCTGTTCCGGGAAGCCACTCAGTTGAAAGCGTTACCCCAATGGCCCGCATTTGCTGCTTGGCCGCAATCGACCCCAACCACATAGTCGTGCTCAGCGCTGCGCTAAGAGATGCCGGCGAATCAGCCCTTTCGATCATCGCTCGCCTCGACGTCGCCGACCTGAGTCCGCCGGCGCCCGACGTCCTTGTGCCAGACGTTGACCAGCTCGACATCGACTCGCTCGAAGTGCTGCGCCAACTCCGCTTCGTTCTTCCCTATTGCATCTTGATCGCGTATACCGCCGGGACGACCGAATCGTGGGCGCGCGAGTGTCATCTCGCCGGCGCGCGGTTCGCTGCGTGATGGCCGTAAGCAGCAGCTTGCAGCTTGGCACCGCCAGCGTCGTCGTGCGGGATGGCAATCTTCCCGAAGCGACCAGAGAGGAAGCGGCAAAAGTTCTGGTCGAGCATCTCTTTGCTCAGGGCAACATCGCAATTCCGGGCATTTCGTACGCAGTGAGTTATAAGTTGGCGGACGGACCCACCGGTGGCGATATCGTCGACGTCTATCACTACGGCAACAATTCGATCGCGTTCGCGATTGCAGATATCGAGGGCAAGGGGACGCAAGCAGCCGTGAACGCTGCGCTCATCAAATTTGGTCTGCGGGCTTACGCCTCGGAAGGCATGACGCCCGAGCGAGTCGTCCGCGCACTGGATCGGCTCTTTCTCGAGAATAATGTCTTTGAGAAGACCGAATCGTTCGCCAGCGTCTTCTTTGGCGTCGTCGACCCGACGCGGCGATTGATGACGTACGTAAACGCGGGGCACGAGCCGGTGCTTCTCATCGCACCGGACGGCGCGGCGCAGGTTCTTCCACCTACCGGCCCGCTCATCGGCGTCTTCGACGACTACAATTATCTGTTTACACAGGCCTTTGCCGAAATCGAGGCGGGTGCGCTCTTCATCGGCACGACCGACGGCGTGACCGAAGCGCGAAACGAAAACGGTGACTTCTTTGGAATGGACCGATTCATCGACCTTGTCGTATCGCATCACCACGCAGCCGAGGCCGAAATCGTGCAAACCCTCGTCGATGCGACGCTAGCATTCAGTGATGGCCGGCGCCGCGACGACATCGCGATCGCCGCCGTGCGGTTTCTCTAGCGCTTCGAGTCGGGACGCCAGGCTTTGACGAAGAGCCCGGGATGTTTGCTGCTTCCGGCGATCGGACGGCGGAAGAGCCACGCGGCAAAGCCCGCGAGATTCGCCAGCATCACAAACTGGCGGTACCCGAAGTTCTCGAGGAATGCTGCCACGAGAAGATCCCATACCTCGCCCAAGCTATAGGCGGCAAAGGAGATCTCGTCCAGAAGAATGCTTACGATGCTGCCAAACATCGCAAGCGTGAACACGAGGGCTAAGAGCCATATCTGCGATCGCACGTCGAGGAATCCGAAGGCTGCGCCCACGATCGAAAAAACGACGCCGCCCGACACGATCAGCGGCGCCAGCCACTCGAAAAAGACGAAGTACGGCATCGTCATCCAACTAAAGAAGCCGCCTCGACCGAAGAGCATCCGACGGTGAATGGTAACGCACTCGCACAGATGCCGATGCCAGCCTTTACGCTGGTTATAGAGCGCTTGCAGCGTGGGTGCGACGTCGGTCCAGCACACCGGGTACGGCGTGAAGGCCACGCGGTACGGACGCCCGGTGCTGATGCAGTAGTTGTGTACGCGCATCGTCATCTCCATGTCTTCCCAGATCGTATCGGTACGGAATCCCCCACACTCGATGAGGACGTCCTTTCTCCACAGTCCGCACGCGCCCGATACGATCCCGAGCGCGTTGAGCGGAGCAAATCCCATGCGCGTCGCGAGGAAGGCGCGCAGATATTCGAGGACCTGGAATCGTTTGATCAGCGATTTTGGCAGATGCTGCTCCGCGCTCGCAACGGCAATCGTACCGCCGACCGCGACGGTTTTCGGGTCCTGGTGAAACGGTTCGGTCATCCATTGAAGGGTCGCCGGGTGGTAGTACGAGTCGGCGTCGGCGCTGAAGATCAAAGGAAAGCGCGCCAGATTGATGGCGGCATTCAAAGCGTCGCCCTTTCCGCCGTTGACTTTGTCGATCACCCGCAGCTCCGGGTGCAATATGGATTGGTAGATTTCCTTGACGTCTTGCGTTACCAGACCGGGCCGATAGATGCCCTCGTAGGGCTCGAGTTCAAACGCGGCGTCGAGCGCCGCCAGCGTGTCGTCGGTCGAACCGTCGTTCACCACGATGATTTCAAAGTTGACATATTCGAGCGCCAGCATCGAGCGAAGCGAGCTCACGACGATCGACGCCTCATTGAACGCGGGAACGACAAACGTTACCGGCTGGTCAAGCGTCGAGTTGGAACGGCGCACGGGGTCGGCCAAGTGCAGTTTCACGTACCACGGAAGGCGCAGCAACGCGATCGCTCCGGTGAGGAAGAAGTACGAGTTGATTGCAATGAAATAGACGAAGAGAAAAAATTCTATCGAGGTGATGTCGTCCGACGGAATACGATGCATCATCGGCGTCGAGCCGCCATCGCCTTTTCCGAGAGAACCTGTTCGATCGCGTCGCGCGCATAGCGATCGGTTAGGCTCGCCGAAAACTCCTGCGCACGCTCGGCGGTAGCAAAGAGCTGCACGGCGGCTTCGGCCGCGCGCAGGCGCACCCAGTAGTCGTGATGCGCGGTCATCTTGACGAGCAGGTCGCGATCCTCGTCCCGCACGCACTTACGCAAGACGCGCAGTGCCGAGAGTGCCACGATGCTATCTTCGTGATTCGTGAAGCGCACCGCCATCGCATGATGGGCATCATGCGCCAGCGGCGCGAGCGAGCGCAGCGCCGCCGCGAGCGCTTCCGGCTGGTGCGAGGTGTTGAGCACGCCGTAACAGATGCTGTGTGCGCTGGCTGCCGGACAGAAGCGGACGTAGTCAATGAGACGCGGCGCCTCCTCCTCGGGAGCGCCGGCGATTGCGTCGTGCATCGCGGTACCGAGCGCGTCAGCATCGACCTCGCGCAGCATCGTCTCGACACGCGAGCGGACCCAATCGTCGCGCACGAGCAGCAATCGCAACGTGAGGGCAATGAAGCTCGGATCGATCCGAAGTGCGCAGTGAGCCGCCGTCCGAGAGAGTTCGGGTCCATCCTCGCGCGTCAGCACCACGGCGCTTTCGAGGGCGCGTGCGTCGCGGAGATGGCCGAGGACCTTGAGGGCGAGGATTTTGTCGGCGTCATCGCCGCGATCCAAGAGCGAGAGCGCATAGTCGGCGATGCCGAGCCGTATCGCGATCTCATCGCTCACGTGAACGCCTTGGAATTCGATGTATACGGCGAGAACCGTGAACCAGTCTTGCTTGCGAATTTCCGGGAAGGAGTCCGGAAGCGATGTTTCCGCCGCGGCCCTCACGAAAATTTCGCGCCAGCGCGTGGTCAACATGATTTGGCGGCGACGGTAAATCGCGTTACGCGAACGAACCAGGATCAGCGCGGCGAGAAGTGCGACGGTCATGAGCGCGGAAAGGCCGACGCTGATCTTGATGATGAACTCGAATAGGCTAAAGGCGTTCGTGAAGAGCAACGTGCAACTCGAAGCGGTCGTAGGCGCCGGTTAGAAGATACCAGCCCGCGCCGAAAGCGAGAGCCGTGTGCGGCGTAAACCAGTGCAGGTCGTTGGCAGTATACGAAATCGTTTGGTAGATGGCGACGTTCGCTCCGACGCCGGTGTTTTCGGCGTCTCTGCCCCCGGAGAGCGCAATTGACAGGCTGTCGCAGCGGAGATAACCCGTATAGGCGAAACCGGCGGACATCGCGATGCCCGGCGCATTCGAAAGGTGGACCGCCGTCAGCGTCATGCTGAAATGCTGATTGCCGCGGTAGCGATCGGCACCAATTGTCGCAATGTTGGCGACCGCGGTCGGATAGTTTCGTTGCGCGTAGGACGTCTGGTAGCCGTAGCCGTCACCGGCGCGCAGATCGAGGCCGGCTTGCAGTGCTGAGTCGGGAAGTACTTGATGGGTCGGACTAAATGCGGCGACCGCATCGAACTGAAGCTTGGGCGCGAGCGGGACGTACCAACCGCCTTCATAGGTAATGTCACTCAGGCCGAAGCGCTGATCGGTCGTGACATCGGCGTAGGCCGCATGCCCCGGCCCGTTGCGAGTGTCGACACTGACGTATTGCTCGTCCCACGTACCGCGATTCCCGGTGAGCGAATCGGTCGTCGACCCGGCCTCCACGTCCAACGTCTTCGCCGGTGGATCGGCGAATTGGCATGCGGCGATCAACGCGAGGAGGTGAATCACACCAGTACCGCGCCGGCGTTAAAGGTTGCAATGACCGCGTCGATCGTCGCGTCGAGGCGTACGTGCGGCTCGAATTGCAAGAAGCGCTGCGCCTTCGAGATGTCGGGAACGCGGCGCATGATCTCTTCGAACCCAGCCGGATAGGCGTCGCTGAACGGAACGAATTCGATCGTCGACGATGACTTGGTACGCGCGATGATTCGCCGGGCAAGATCGATAATCGGCGTTTCAACCGGGTTGCCGATGTTGAACACCTCTCCCGTGATGCTGCCGAATCGCTCGAGTTGCTCGATCAACACGTCGACCACGTCTTCCACCGCACAGAAGCAACGGGTTTGCGTACCGTCGCCGTAGACGGTGAGCGGCTCGCGCGCAAGCGCCTGCGCGATGAGGCGCGGGATCACCATGCCGTAGCGCCCTGTTTGACGCGCGCCCACCGTGTTGAAGAGCCGCGACACAACCACCGGCAGTTCGCGCTCGCGATGCAGCGCAAGCGCGTAGAATTCGTCATAGATCTTCGCGCACGCGTAGCTCCAGCGTCCGATCGTCGGAGAGCCGATGCTGATCGGGTCATCCTCGCTCGATGGGAACGTGCGCGAGTGCCCGTAGACTTCCGACGTCGACGCGATGATGGTAGGCGTGGCCGTTCGGGTTGCGGACTGGAGGACGATTTCCGTCCCGCGCGCGTTCACCTCGAGCGTCCCGAGCGGACTCTCCACGATCATGCGCAAGCCGATACGCGCGGCCAGGTGCACGACCGCATCGCAACCGCGCATCGACTCATCGACGGCAATGTGATTCCGAACGTCTCCCTCGACGAACGAGAATCCGCGCCGCCCTCGCGCGAGCGCGAGATTCCCGAGCGATCCAGCCGAGAGATCGTCGAGCCCAACCACGGCATAGCCGCGATCGAGCAGCGCATCGGTGAGATGCGAGCCGATAAAGCCGGCCGCTCCGGTAACCAAGATTTTCATAAATGGACGATCCTTGCTCGCGCGTTGCTGCGCATATCGGTGGAGAGTGCGTCGCGCGAGTCGATGACGACGCGCGCATGGTGCCCGATCGCGCCGTAGTCTACGTCGTCGTGTTTGGAGAGAATGAGCACGCAATCGGCGCTTTCGAGCGTTGCCGCGTCGAGCGCGATGCTGCGCAGAATGTCGCAACGGCGACGACGCGGCGGAAATGATTGTGAGACGATGTGCAAGGTGCGCCGCTCGGGCGCGACCTTACGCCGTGGGCGCCACTCAGGCCAGCCGTCGAGGTCGAAATCGAGAACGGGAACTAGCGGATCGTGGTAACTGACGATCGCTCCCCGATACCGCAGCCGATCGATGATCGCAATCGCCGGGCTTTGACGCGTATCGGCGACGTTGTTCTTATAGGCGACGCCGACGACGAGGATATGCGCATCGCGCACGGATTTCGATTCATCATTAAGCGCACGGGCAACCAAGTCCACGACATATGCCGGCATCTTGGTATTGATGTCGTCGGCCAGCTCGATAAAACGCGAGACGACGCCTTGCTGCTTGGCTTTCCAATTGAGGTAGAGCGGGTCGAGCGGAATGCAGTGGCCGCCGGCGCCCGGGCCCGGGAAAAAGGGGAGAAAGCCGAAGGGCTTGGTCGCGGCTGCATTGATGACCTCAGTCGAGTCGATGCCGAGATGGTTGCAGAGAACAGCAAATTCGTTGATTAGGCCGATATTGACCAGGCGAAACGTGTTCTCGAGCAATTTCACGGTCTCGGCGAGCTCGCGCGTTCGACACCGTGTGCACGACGTCGACCAGTCCCGCGTAAAACTCATACGCCGCTAGCGCTGAACCCCGCGTGCAGCCGCCGATGACTTTCGGGATCTTCCGCAGCGGAAACGAGCTCCCGGGGTCGACGCGTTCGGGCGAAAAGGCGAGATAGAAATCCTCGTCCAGCGTCAAACCCTTGGCTTGGAAGTGCGGCAGCAGCAGTTCGTCGGTCGTTCCCGGATAGCTGGTGGATTCGAGGATCACCATCTGGCCGGGGCGCAGGTTTGCCGCGATGCGGTCCGCGGCGTCGCGAATGTACGAGAGGTCGGGGTTCTTGCTTTTCTCGAGCGGCGTCGGCACGCAGATGAGGATGACATCGCAGTCACGCAGTAAACCGAAATCCGCCGTACCGCGGAAATTTTTCTGTGTATCAACGTCTTCGTTCACGTCCACGATCCGCTCGAGGTTGACGTCGAATCCGATTGCTCGTTGGAACACGTCGGCGCACGCGAGCGCCAGCGGTAAGCCGACATAGCCGAGACCGATCACGCCCACCGTCGCAGTGCGTTTCGCGATCCGAAGCAGCAGCGTGTCGAGAGGCGTGGGAGATTCTTCGCTATCCTTAGCGGCTGCGGTTCCAACCTCGTGGGTCGGCATGCGGTGTCCTGACCATGCATCAATGATGCATAAGTTCATCGCCCATGAAGCGGACCCGCGGCCGTTCGCGTAGCGGTTAGGTATCGGTTAGAATGACGAGACGAATCGAGGATCGGTGAAACAACCGCTCCACATTGCGCGGCGAAGTCCGGCGGCAAGTTGTGCTCCGTCCGAGGATTTGGAGAGCAGGCAGTTGGCGCCGGCATTGTGACACGCGCGCACCACCTCGGAGTTCGTCCCGCCGGTATAGACGACGATGACACAATCGGGCAGCACGAAGCGCAGTTGCCGGATCGCCTCGATCGGATCGACATCCACCCGGTCGATGTCGATGACGAGAACGTCGGGTGCAAGGGCACGAAGGACCGGGACGTCGAGTGCAGCGATGCTCGCGTCTGCGTGCGCAAAGGCCGCGTTCAACGCAACGGTGAGCACCGGAAGGTCCTCTGGGTCGACGGCGGCCAAGCAACACAGGCGGGCCATGATATTTGTACGCTCCTCGCGAAGAATCGTCGATCCCAACGTTATCACCGCAAGCAGAAGGCAACCATCGTGAAAAAGCGCGATATGGTAACCGTGGATACGATCCCGAAGTCGGAATCCCGCCTATCCCATCGTGACGGCGATTCTTCGGGTCGTCCCTGCCTCACGCTGGGCATTTGCGCGCCCTGAGCAGGACGGCGAGCTCGGCAATCTGCTCGTTTCCAGCGAGAACGGCGGCACGCTGGCCGAGCTGCGGAGCGAGATTTCGCGCCAGCGCGAGAAATCGAAGACCGGGCCTCGGATCGCTGCGACGCTCGGCCCCCTCGGCGAATACGCCAGTGGCGTCACGCTGCTTTTTGCCGACACCAAGGCGAGCTTCGGGATTCTTACGCTGCTCCGAACCAGCGAACTTGGGCCTTTCACTTCAAGCGAGATCGCGATGCTCACGCTCGCACTCGATTCCGGATCGGAGCGCCTCTCTTCACTGCGACTCAACGCTAGTGCGATGGCGCGATCGAGCGCCGATCACCGCGATGACGCCCCAAATCCCATCGAGAATCCCGAGGGCGAACACTACGTGCTCGACCAAGATTTGCAGATCGTGATGACGTGGACGTCGCAAGAACAACGTCGTGCCGCGCTTACCGGCTTGCGCACGCGACTCGCTGACCGCCTTCCCGCGGTGCTCGAGGACACCGTGCGCGCACTGATCGCCGGTTGGCAGAACGATCCGGCGACACAACTGCCCGGGGTCGCGCGTCCGGTACCGTTTCTTGTCGTGCATACGCAGCCGGTCGTAGGTCCCGCGGGCCTATTTATCGGTGTTCGTATCGACCGCTTTCAGCCGCCGCACTCGCTAGTGGAGCCCGCCGCGCGCTTTCACATCTCGCCGCGGGAACTCGAAGTGCTCGCCCTGTTGCTTGACGGTGCCAAACTCGAAGAGATCGCTGAGGCCCTGAACATCACGACCTCGACCGTTCAAGATCACATCAAGAGCATGGTCGATAAAACGGATAGCCGCAATCGCACCGAGTTGATCGCGCGCGTGCTCGGATGGGAGAGCCCCCCCGAAGCGCCCTAAACCGGGTTTTCCACTATACCGGTCACAACCGCATCCAAGGTAGCCTTGTGGCATGGCTACTAAGATTTCGCTCGCGCTTGCTTTATGCTTGACCTTCGTTATCTGCGCTAGTGCGGTCGCCGTCGCCGACGTCGGCCCTGCGCTCGTCGCGGCTGCCGATGCAACGACTCCGAATTTTGGCACCCCGCCATCGGGGCAAGTGCCGATTCTGTATAACGACCACACGGTCTACGCCAAGCCGGACACGCTCAAACAAGGACGCGTGCTCGCAGCGTTGGTCAAAGATGGTCAGATTTACGTGCCGTTACAAAGCATGTTCGAAGCGATGGGCGCGATCGTTTCGGTCTCGGGCAACACCTATACGGTGACGCGCGGCGATACGAGCGCGTCGGTCACGCTTGGCAAGAACGAGATGGTTCTTGACGGCAACCCTCGTCCGCTCGACGTGCCACCGATCATGTACCAAGGCGTCGTGCTCGTGCCGGTACGCGTGCTTTCCGAAGCGTTAGGCGCGTATGTCGAGTGGGAACCGACGCGTCAGCTCGTCGTCGTTCGGTATATTCCGCCGACGCCGCCGCCGACTGCACCGCCGACCGCAGCGCCGCCACCGCCGCCGCCGCCACCGCCGACACCCACACCGGTGCCGACCGAAAAGCCGTACACCTTCTTCGTGCAGGGCGCGACTACGTGGACATCCAGCAACTACAACGAGTTCGTGGCAGGTCCGTTCTGCGAATCGTGGCAGATGAACGCGGCGTACGCGCCGATCACGTCAAAGTTCGCGGTGAAAGTCGATTACCGTTCCGACGCCTACATCACGAGCGACAGTCTCACCGACCTGCTCGGCAATCAGTTTACCTACTTTGCCACGATCGACGGCGGCACGGCGTTCACTCCCGTGTTCTGGGCGCATCAAATCAGCTTAGACGGCCGCTTGGAATATCAGATCGCCAATCCACGGATCTATCTGGGACTGGGCTACATCTATACCTCCAATAATTACGGCTATCCGCATTGGGACGGTCTCGGCGTGGGCATCGAAAAATTGCCCGATCTGCGTCCGGGCATCGGCGTCTACGGTTCCGCGTTCTACTATCCGACCGTAAGCGGCATCTATACCGAAACCATCCCGCTTAGTTCGAACGTCGGCAAAACCTACCAGATGCAGTATTCGATCTGGAAACTCGATATCGGTCTCACGCTCGCCTTGCGACACTTCCCGTTCTATCTTTACGGCGGTTTTGGCGGCGACCAGTACGCAGCGAAAAAGAATGCACCGATCGGTCAAACGCATGATGGCCCGTATCTCGGCCTCGGCATAAAGCTTTAAGGACGATGAATATGCTCAACATCTCTCGCTCCGTTCGGTTGCTCTTCGTGCTCGCAGCGATGGCGTTTTTGACCGCGTGCAGCTGCGGCAATTGCAGTGTGCCGGCGCTGCACCCCGTCCCGACACTCCCGGCAGCCACGCCGACACCGGTGGGCCTTGTGCCGACGCCGGTGGTGACGCCGACACCGGCCGCTTTGCCCGCGTGCTCGCAAGGTGGTCCGAACACCATAGCGCTCGGAGTTGCCGCGCCGTTCGCGCTCTTCGGGAATGCCGGCATAACCAACACCGGCTTTACGACGGTCACGTACGCGGCCGGCGCTGTTTCGACCAACGTCTACGGTACGTTCAACGACGATCTGATCGCCGCGTATCCCACCACTGCCGTGGTGACGGGCGGAACGCTAAGCGACCCCGACGCTCCCGGCGCAATATACGGCACCGGTGCAGCGGGTTACAGTTCGAACGCGGCCTTCACCACGGCTGCGGAAGGCGCCGTGACGGCCGCCTTTAATGCCGCGAACGCCGAGGCGCCGACAGCCCCCGCGTTCACCGGCGGCTTCGATCTCTCGCAGGTGCCGGCTGGTTATTCCGGCCACGCGAATTGTGGTCCGACCGGAACGTCGGTCTGTCCGTTAGGCACGCTCGGTGCCGGCGTCTACAAGTCGGCTTCGACACTTTCCATTACGGCCGGAGCGCTCACGCTTGACGGCGGCGGCAATCCTCAGGCCGTCTTCGTCTTCCAGATCGGCTCCGCACTCACGATGTCAGCACCCGGCGGCAACGTGATTCTGGCCAACGGCGCAAACGGTTGCAACATCTACTGGGCGGACCTCAGCGGAGCAACGATTGGCGGCACGCCAACGGGCGCGTCATTCTACGGAAACCTGCTTGCCACCGATGGCGGTATTGTCATCGACCCCGTCCTCGTAACCTTCAAAGGCCGCGCGCTGGCAGCCAACGCCGCCGGTACAAGCGCTTCAGTTTCAATCTCCTCCGGGAGCGTGCTCACCATCACGAACCCCGGCGGCAACTAAAGAAAGAACCACAATGAATAGACCTCTCGCAATTTTTCTCTCACCGATCGCGGCGACATTACTTCTGCTCGGCACACCGGCACCGGCAATGGCCGCGTCGACGTTCTACGGCACCGTCATCCACGTCTCGGATAACAGCATCAAGGTCGAAGATACGCGGACGAAACAAACGCTCGCCTTCGAGATCGTCCCGCACTTCGACCAGCTCTTCTCCGCCGACGGCAAGACCACGTACCAAATGAAAGACATTCGCGCCGGTCGCTACGTCGGTGTCGTGTACGATCAAAAGTTCCTCGGCATGCGGCACGCCGACAAAGTCTATCTTCTCAACAACGCCAATCAACGCGTCGGCCAACCCTAGTTACGGTTGGAGAATAACGTTCGAAAAATCGATCGTACGTACAAGCGCGGCGCCCGCGTAGCCGCTAAGACGCAAAGGGAAGTGGTTGACCTTCGAAAGGTCAACCACTTCTAACGTTAACCCCGTATCGATCACGGAGTTGGTGGGAACCAGTGACACTTCGTCGGTCGGGACGCCGTCGATGATCGGCCCGTTGCCTTCGGAAACGACGCCTGCGGTGTCGGCGCCGTGCGTGAGAATGGCGCCGAAGCTCAACTGGTCGAGCGACGAGCCGCGAATCGTGGTCACTTGCGGATCGTGGAGTGAAAACGTCTTCTTGAACATGGCGGACACCCCGGATCCGCGGTGAGCGACGACCGTTGTTCCACCGCTCCACACGACCGTCACGCCGGCGTTGGGTCCGCTAATGACGTGCATCGTAGCGCTCGACGGCTTGCGAAAGGTGTAGTCGAGAATCTCCTGCTGCGACTGCGCGCCGAGCTGCTCGGACACGGAAACTCGGGCGCTGTATCCCGTGATGCCCACCCATGCGAGCGCAAATGCCACCCAAGCCGCCGGCATTACCATCAATATCACGTCAATAGTGTAAATCAAAATGCGGGCCGCCTTAATCGGGCATTCCATTATGTCGTGCCGCTACGAATCGCGGTAGGTTTAGGGATGCGCCCGAAGGAGGGCGTTGATGTGCGTTCAGCTGTTGTACTTTCCGTGATCGTGGCCGTGGCCTCGCTTGCGATGTTTGCTGTCCCGTCGCGCGTAGACGCGCAGGTGTCGATCGGCATTTCGGTCGGCTTTGCGCCGCCGGCGTTGCCGCAATATTATCAGCCGGCTGCAACGCAACCGAACCTGATCTGGCAGCCCGGATACTGGGGCTACGGTGCAAGCGGATACTTTTGGATCCCGGGAGCGTGGGTCGCGGCGCCGCAAATCGGCCTGCTGTGGACGCCCGGTTACTGGGGCTGGAATAACGGCCAATACCGCTTTTATGCGGGCTATTGGGGCCGAAGCGTCGGCTATTACGGCGGCATCAACTACGGTTACGGCTACTACGGATCGGGTTACCGCGGTGGACGCTGGCAGGGCAACTCATTCCAGTACAACGCCTCGGTGACGAATGTGAACCGCTCGCTGTCGTCGCGGAACTACTACAGCGATCCGGGCTCCTACGTGAATCAGAGCACGATCTCGCGCACGTCCTATAATGGCGGTGCGAAGGGCGTCGCCGCGCGTCCCAGCCAGGCGCAGATCGCCGTCGAACACCAGCGCACGTATCCGATGACGTCGGCGCAAACCGCGCACGTCGCGGTCGCGCAACAGAATCGCAGCTATCTTTCGAGTGTCAATCACGGCAGCCCGGGTCAGGTTGCCGCGCCGAAACCGCTCGCGGCGAACAATCATCCGGCCGGATATGCCGCGGCGAAGCCGCAACAACGTCCCGCGATGCAGCCGCAACAGCGCGCTGCTCCTGCCGCAAAACCGCAGCAGCAACGCGCCGCTGCGCCAAAGCCGCACGGATCGCCGAAACCCGTCTGAACCATGGCACATAACGTTCACGACGAGCACGAGCACAAGCACAGCGCCGGCTGCACGCATAAAAAGGTCCAGCACGACGGGCACGTCGATTATCTGCACGGCGGACACCTGCATCACGCCCACGAGGGTCACGTCGACGAGCACATGCTCGAAGTCTCGAGGTCAAACCCCAACGATTGCACGCCGTCGCATGCGTGCGGCGGTCACGATGGTGGTCATCAGCACGACGCGGACTGTGGCCACGACGCCGTACCGCACGACAACCACGCCGACTACTTGGTCAAGGGACACTTGCACCACGCGCACGAGACGCACTGCGACGACCACGGGGAGTTATCGCTGATCTAGTTCTTGCGGCCTGGCAGCCGGGCTGCTAGCGTAGGAAGCATGAAGCGCGTTGCGATCCTTGACGATTATCAGAATGTTGCCCGCGAGATGGCCGATTGGTCGGTGCTCCACGGGCGCGCAACGCTAACCGTCTTCAACGATCATATCGCCGACGAAACGGCGCTTGTCGAACGCCTCAAACCGTTCGACGTGCTGTGTGTGATGCGGGAACGAACGCCGCTCACGCGGCGTATCCTCGAACAGCTTCCAAATTTGCGGCTTATCGCATCGACGGGCTCACGCAACGCATCGATCGACCTCGAAGCGGCACGCGAGCGCGGGATTGCGGTGACGCATACCGGATACATTTCGAGCCCGACCGTCGAACTGACGTGGGCCCTGATCCTTTCGAGTGCCCGCAGTATCGTTCAAGAAGCGAATTCTGTGCGGGCTGGTGGCTGGCAGACGTCGGTCGGTCGCGATCTCGAGGGGACGACGCTGGGCGTTCTGGGCGTGGGAAACATCGGCTCGCGCGTCGCCCAGATCGCGTGCGCATTCGGCATGCACGTCATCGCATGGAGTCAGAATCTGGACGAGCGGCGGGCCGCCGCTGCCGGTGCGCGGCTCGTTACGCGCGAGGAGTTGTTCCGGCGGTCCGACATTCTTTCGATCCATCTCGTGCTCAGCCCGCGCACGCACGGGCTCGTCGGTGAAGCGGACGTTGCACTGATGAAACCGTCGGCGCGCTTGATCAATACCTCGCGCGGACCCATCGTCGATGAGCCGGCCTTGATAGCGGCTTTGCGGGAGCGGAGAATTGCCGGCGCCGCCCTCGACGTCTTCAACGTCGAGCCGCTCCCCGCAGATCACCCGTTTCGTACGCTCGATAGCGTCCTGTGCACGCCGCATATCGGATACGTCACGCGCCGCGAATACGAGATCTTCTATCGGGACACGGTCGAGAATATCGTCGCGTGGCTGGACGGCGCGACCTGAGCCACGGCCGCCCGCTTGCTGCGCGTCGTCGAAGTGGGCTACCATTCTGCTATGGCCATCGCGACCTTACTCACAGCGCTTGGCGTGCTCTTGCCCGTGCTCTTCGTCGTGGGCTTGGGGTTTTGGGCGGGTTGGGCTAAGAAATTTAGCAGCGACCAGGTTGCGGGATTCAATGAGTTGGTCCTCGACTTTGCGTTTCCCGCGTTGCTGTTTGTTGCTATCGTCCGCGCATCGCGCGACGCGCTCTTTGCGGAACTGCCGTTCGTTCTCGCCTTGGTCGTTGCCGCGCTCGGGCTATTCGTCGTGGTCGCCCTGACCGGCATTTTTGTGTTGCGTCATACGCTGGGCGCCGCGGCTATTCAATCGATCAGCGTCACATATTCCAATGCCTCGTTTGCCGGCATCCCGATTCTTACGCCATTGTTTGGGGCGGCAAGTCTGCTCACGATTGCTACCGCCGCGCTGATTTTCAACATCTTGCTCGTGCCGGTGACGGTCACCATGCTCGAATACGATCGGCAGCGCGCTGCCGGCGGAACCAAGCTCAGCCTCGCGGCGCTGGTCGGCCGCAGCGTCTCCGACAGCTTCAAGCGCCCCTACGTGTGGGCGCCGCTTCTCGCGACGATTCTCGTGTTGCTGGATGTGCGCGTACCGGCCGAGATTCAGAACATGCTCGAGCTCATCGCCTCGGCCACCGCGGGCCTCGCGCTGTTTGTCGCTGGGCTCATCCTCGCCGCGTATCGCGTCAAGTTTACGCCGCAGATACTTGGAAACACGGCGGTCAAGATGATCGTACAGCCCGTCCTCATGGCGCTCCTCGTCGCCGCGCTTGCGATCGCCAAGCCGGTCGGCAGCGAGGCGATCCTGATTTGCACGATCTCGACCGCGGTGATTTGCCCGATGTTGGCGGTGCGTTACAAAGTGTACGAAGCTGAGGCCGCCTCGACATTTCTGTTCACGACGGTTTCGATGGTCGTCGTTGTGCCGATCGCGATCGCACTAACGCGCTAACGTGAATCGGCGGAGATTCGTCGCGACCGTCGGAGCGTCGGTCGCGGCTCGTGCCGTCGCAGGCTGCTCGAAACCGGGAGACCTGCAGCGTCTTCCTGCCGTGCCCGTGCCGCTCGCGTACGACGCGTCGGTTCGAGCGATTCGCGGGGTCATTGCGCGCGATGCTGCCGATGCGACGCTCGAGCGCGACGCATGGCCGCGCCTCTACGAGCACGGCGCGGCCGTCGAGAACGTCGTCCTCTTGTTTCACGGCTTTACCAATTGTCCGCAACAGTTCGATCTGCTCGCGCAGCGATTTTACGCGCGCGGCTGCAACGTCTACGTTCCGCGAATCCCGCGTCACGGGCTCAAAGACCGTCTGACGACGACGCTGGCGGATCTCACCATCCCCGAGTTGGGGCGGTGCGTGCTCGATGCGTTCACCTACGCCCGAGGTCTCGGGCGCCGCGTAAGCTCGGTCGGCTTATCGCTAGGCGGCTCGATGTCGCTATGGCTCGCGCAGGCGATGCCGATCGATCTCGCGATAGCGGTTTCGCCGTTTCTGATGCCGATCCACATGCCGCGCGGCGTCGGTACGGTGGCGATGCACGCGCTCTACACGTTACCGAGCATGTACTGGTGGTGGGACCCGCGTGTCAAGCAAAACTGCCTTCCGATCTATGCCTATCCCGGGTTCCCGACCCATGCTTTGGCGGAGGTCACATTCTTCGGCGATAAGATCTTTGACTATGCGCACGGCAAACCGCTAGGAAAGGCGTGCATCCTGGTGACCAATGCCAACGAGAGCGCGGTCAACAACGCGGTTTCGCGCGAGCTGTTCGCGCAGTGGAATGCGAACGGCGCAAACTACTCCGAGGTCGTGTTGAGCGGGCTTGGACCGCCGCGCCACGACATCATCGATCCAACCACGTTTCCGCAAGCCAAGACGTTGGTCTATCCACGACTCGAAGCTATGGTGCTAGAAGGTCCTCGATACTGACCGGAAGGTCGCGGACGCGCACGCCGGTTGCGTGATGGACGGCCGAGGTAATCGCCGCCGCGATTCCCGCAAGTCCGATTTCACCGACGCCGCGCGCACCCAGTGGGTTGAGGTCGTAGTCGGGATAGTCGAGGAAGGTGACGTCCATCGACGGGTGATCGGCGTTCGACGCGACGACGTAGTCGGCAAAGTTGCGATTCAACGGCGCCGCCGTCCGTGGGTCGTAACGCGTCGCTTCAAAGAGCGCCATGCCGACGCCGAACACGATCGCGCCTTCGATTTGATTGCGTGCCGTCTTGGGATTGATGATCTTGCCGCCGTCGATCACGGTAACCACGCGCCGCACGCGCAGACGTGCGATTTCGGGCTGCCACGTCACTTCGACGAAGTGCGCGCCGAACGAGTGGCTCGATTTCTTCGGTTTATCGACGCCGAACGTGCCGTCCGAGCGGCCGTATCCGACGACCGTCTCCTCCGGCGCCGCGCTCTTACGTTTGCGCAGCGCATCCTTACATGCCGCGATCGTCGGCGGAATGACGGAGGCGGTCGCCATCGATCCGCCGGACAGCGGGCCGGGGGGCAGCGACGAGTCACCGATCGAGACGCTGATGTGCCGCACGGGAATGCCGAGCGCATCGCTAGCGATTTGCGCCAGCATCGTATAGGTGCCGGTGCCGATGTCTTGCGTTGCGCAGAAGACGCGCGCGCTGTCGGAATCCAGTTCGACGCGCACCTCGCAGTCGAGACGGTCGGCAATCCATGAACACCCGGCCATGCCCCAACCGAGAATCATGCCGTCGCGCTGCATCGAGCCGACGGCGGCGGTGCGTTGCTCCCAGCCGAACTTCTTGGCGCCGAGTTCGTAGCACTCACCGACGTGACACGACGTGAACGGGATGTTGCGACCCTCGTCGCGCTGCGGAACGTTGCGCAAACGCAAGGCGAGCGGATCCATATTCAGCGCGATGGCGAGTTCGTCAATTGCCGATTCGGTCGCAAAGAGGCCGGGCACGGCGCCGGGGCCGCGCATCGAGGTCGGCGAACCGACGTTGCGTTTGGCAAGACCACTGGTGACGCGCAAGTTCGGCACGCTATAGAAATAGGTCGTCGCTTCCGAGCAATTCTCGTCGTAGTCGTCGAGCATGTTGGTGTGATTGGTGGAATCGTGGAGCAGCGCGGTTAGGCGCCCGTCGGCATCGGCGCTGATCCGGACGCGCTGTACGGTTTGCGGGCGATGCCCGACGTTCATGAACATCTGCTCGCGCGTAACGACAATCTTCACCGGTTGCCCCAACCGGCGCGCGGCAACGGCCGCAAGCGGCGACTGCGCCCACGGCCACAATTTCCCGCCGAAGCCCGAACCCAAGTAATGCGTGAAGACGCGAACCTTGTCGAGCGAAACGCCGAGCATCTGCGCCAACACCCGCTGGTGATTCACGACGGCTTGCGAGGTCTCGTAGAGCGTGACCGAGTCGCCGTCCCACCAGGCGACGGTCGCATGCAGCTCGATCGGATTGTGCGTTTCCACCGGGGTGCGGTAGGTTTGATCGACCGTGATTGCCGATGCGGCGAAGGCTTTGTCGGGGTTGCCGCGGTGACTGCCGAGTGTACGTTCGCCTTCATCCGTCGTGATCGGCTCGTTGTGCACGGGGCCGGGCGCATACGTTACGTGCACGAACGCTGCGCCTTCGGTTGCCGCCTCGAGTGTTTGCGCGACCACCAGCGCGACGTATTGTCCGTAGTACTGCACGTCGTCGCCGGAAAGCGGCGCGCGATGCTCGTCGACGATCCCCGTCTTCAACGACGAGTCGTCGTGCGAATGCAGCGTGCCGATGTTGGTATGATCGAAGACCGCGACGACGCCGGGTACCCCGAGCGCATCGGCGGCGTCGACGCGCAGGACGCGTCCGGCGGCAATCGTGCTGCCGACCGGAACGCCGTAGAGCATGCCGTCAAGAATGCGATCCGAGGCGTAGTCGGCGGCGCCGGTAACCTTGAGCCGTCCTTCGATGCGATCGATCGGCGTGCCGACGCTCATGCCGTCACCTCGAGCAGCGCTTGCGTCAGGCAGTGTTTGGCAAGTTCGATCTTGAAGCCGTTCTCGCTCTGCGGGCGCGCATCGCGCAGCGCGATTTCGGCGGCCGCGCGAAACGTGTCGCGTGACGCGGCTTTGCCGCGCAACGCGGCTTCCGCCGCCGGCGCGCGCCACGGAATCGTGCCGACGCCGCCGAGCGCGATGCGCACGTCGGCGATGGTCGAGCCGTCGAGTTGCACGGCGACCGCTGCCGAGGCGAGCGCGAACTCGTAGGACTGCCGGTCGCGCAGCTTGAGGTAGTGCGAGCGCCAGCCGGGCATCGGCGGCAGCGAGACGGCGACGATCAGCTCGCCGGATTGGAGCGAGGTTTCCCGCTGCGGTGTATCGGCCGGCAGCAGATAGAATGCGTCGATCGGAATCTTGCGCGACCCGGCCGCGCCGCGTACCTCGATCGTCGCTTCGAGTGCGGTGAGCGCGACGTTCTGGTCGGACGGATTGGTCGCGATGCAGTGATCGCTCGTGCCGAGCACCGCGAGATTGCGATTGAAGCCGGTGATCGCCGGACAGCCGCTGGCCGGCGCGCGTTTGTTGCACGCCGCGTGTGGATCGCGGAAGTAAATGCAGCGCGTGCGCTGCAGCAGGTTGCCGCCGGTCGTCGCCATGTTGCGAATCTGCGTGGTGGCGCCGGAGAGAATCGCTTCCGAAAGCACGCGATACTCGGAGCGCACGCGCGGATGGTGTGCGACGTCGCTGTTGGTAGCGAGCGCCCCGAGCACGAGACCGCCGCCGGGGGCCGCGTCGATCGTGCGCAGCGCCAGCCGATTGATCGCGATCACGCCCTCGGGCCGTTCGACATCCTGCCGCATCAGGTCGATCAGCGTCGTGCCGCCGGCGACGTAGTGCGCGGGTGCCACTTGTCGTGCCTGAAGCGCTTCGTCAATGTCAGCGACGCGCGTCATCGAGAAACGTCTCACGATGTCGCTTCCGAATGACGAACGGATTGGATCGCCGCGACGATGTTCTGATACGCACCGCAACGGCAGATGTTGCCGCTCATCGCTTCGGCGACGTCGGCATCATCGGGACCCCAGGGTTCCGAGAGCATCGCGGCCGCCGACATGAGTTGTCCCGGCGTGCAATACCCGCATTGATAACCGTCGTGCTCGAGAAACGCGGCCTGCACGGGGTGCAGTTCGTCGCCCTTAGCCAGCCCTTCGATGGTGGTGATTTCGTCGCCGTCGTGCATGGCGACGAACGTGAGACACGAGAGCGTGCGTTGTCCGTTGATGTGGATCGTGCAGGCGCCGCACTGCCCGTGATCGCAGCCCTTTTTCGTTCCGGTCAGTCCGAGCGTTTCGCGCAGAAAGTCGAGCAGTGACGTGCGGCTATCGACGTCGGCTTGATAGAGCTCGCCGTTGATCATCAGCGAGGTCGGCAATCTCTCGCCGGCAAGAGGCTGCTGGTCTTTGACCGTCATACACGATTTAACCACAATTTCGCGGCCTAGTTGCGGCCGAACGCTCGTTCGGTTTTCGGCGCCAGTGCTATGATGGATCGATGAAACGGGACGTGTTTATTCGGGGCACGGCGGCGCTTTCGTTGGGCCTTGCCGGCCTGCGCGGAACCGCGCATGGCGCAAGCGATCCATTCGATCCGGCGCCCGGTGCTTGGCGCACGTACACGGTCACGACCAGGGTCAGCATTGCCCCGGGTGAGGCGGCAAAAGTGTGGATCCCGATACCCTGGTTTACCGAGAGCAGCTGGATGCGGCCCGGCAAGAGTTCATGGTCGGGATTCGCTACGTCGGCAGAGGTCGCGACGGATCCGCACTACGGTTCGAAAATGTTCTATTCACAGCTAGGCGCGAATACCAAGGTACGCGAGGTCACGGTGACCTCAACAGTTTCCACGCGCGATCGCAACGTCGATTTCTCCGTGCCGCAGCCGTCATCACTCACCGCCGAGGAGCGGCGCTTGTATACGGCGCCGACGTCGTTCATCCCGACCGACGGCATCGTCAAGGCGACGGCCGACAAAATCACGGCCGGCGCGACGAGTGACCTCGAAAAAGCGCAGCGCATCTACACCTGGGTGGTCGTCAACACCTATCGCAATCCGAAAACGCGCGGCTGCGGCCTCGGCAATATCTCGTTTCTGCTGCAGACCGGTGACTTTGGCGGCAAATGCGCCGACCTCAATGGCTTAGTGGTAGGGCTTGCGCGTGCATCGGGATTACCCGCCCGTGATCTGTACGGCATTCGGCTTGCGCCGTCCGCGTTCGGCTATAAGAGTCTCGGCGCGAAGGGCGCAACGATCACCAAGTCCCAGCATTGCCGCGCCGAAATTTTCGTGAGCGAGTACGGATGGATCCCCGCCGACGCCGCCGACGTGCGCAAAGTGATGCTGGAAGAGCCGCCGGGGAATCTTTCGCCCAACGATCCGAAAGTGGTCGACGCGCGCGACACGCTGTTCGGCGCGTGGGAGGGCAACTACATGGCGTACAACGATGCGCACGACGTCGCGCTTCCCGGCTCGAGCGGCGATCCGGTGCCGTTCCTGATGTATCCGCAAGCCGAGGTCGGCGGCGTGCGCAGGGACAGTCTCGACGCCGCCAATTTTATCTATGAGATCACGGTAAGCGCAGCGGGCTAAAGCGGACGCAAGGGAAGGACCACGCGCAGCTCCGCACCGCCGGCGGGCGATGGGTACGACGTTCACCTGCGCCGACAGCGCTCCGACTAGAAACAAGCCGCGGTTTCCCTCGTTCATCGGATCGCTCGGCAGCGCGGCAGCGACGTGCTCCAAGCCCGGTCCATTATCGCGGACCACGAGCACGTAGTTTTCTCCCGTCCACTCAACGATGAGATGAACCAAACCGGGAGCATGCGCGACCGTGTTGGCAAGCAGCTCGCCGATAATCAATTCGCTTTCGAAGGTGGCGTCGGTATCGCCACACATATTCCGTAGAAATACACCAACCTCGCGACGGGCCACGTGGGACGCTTTGGCATCGCTGGCGTGAAAGCGCCACTGCTTGTGGATGCCGGGTCGAACGTGCCTAGCCGCAGCGTTCACTTCCGAAAAATGAAACACGAGCAGCGCCGCGTCGTCCATCGGCAGGCAGCCTTCCAGCGCGGAATCATAGATGAACAATGCTGGATGGATGAATGCTTCGCCGACGAGTTTCGCAACGGCGGCTCGGAGTTTCGCTTCGCCCGATAGTACGTCGCGCGCATATTCGGTGACGCCGTCGGTATAGAGCGCAACGACCATATCTTTTTCGAGCGGTATCACGTGATTTTTTGAACTGGTTGGCAATACGGTTCGTCATGCACGCACGCCGATCGAGGTTGCGCTCGATTTAACGCAATCGTCGCCGGTCTTGCACGTGCTCGACAGCGGCCCGGGCTTTTCGCTCAACCCCAAATTACCGACCGAACTGTACTCCGAGCGCGGACGCGGCCTCTACATCGTCGCGCAACTCGCGCGCGAGTTCACCGCCAGTCACCGAACCCGGACCGGCGGGGCGCACCTTCGCGCGGTGCTTCGCGGCGTCGTACGGTTAGGGTAGCGGAATCGCGAAAATCGTGCCGCTGCCCGTGCCGCCTTGCTCCGTCATTCCATAGAGCGCGCCGTTATAAAGGATGACGTTGTCGATCGGATTTGCGCCGTCGCCGTTTTGTCCGGTGAAGCTGTAGCGCCACGCGATCGTTCCGTGACCGCCGAATGCGCCGGGTGCGATTGCGAACACCGTGCCTTGATCGGCTTTTCCGCCGTTGCGCGTCATCCCGTAGAGCAGGTTCGACGTGGGATCGTAGAGCAGCGAGCCGTACGGGTCGGCACCGTCGCCACTCGACATGCCAGCGAACTGGTAGAACGTATTGTATTTTCCGGTCGCCGCGTCGATTTGAAACACCACGCCGTCACCGCCCCCTTGGCCGCTACACGAACTCGCATCGCCGCCGTTGCCCGTACCGCCGCATTCCGTCATGCCGTACAGCTCGGTCAAGCCGCCTTGCATGACGGGCGTGAGATAGCCGTGATCGGAAAACGCACCGTCGCTGCCGTTCCCGGCAAACTGGTGCACGATATTGATCGCGAGATCTTCGCCGGTTGCGGGAAGTGGCGAGGGCAATGGGAGTGAGAAGACGACGCCAAGACCGTTGTTGCCGCCTTTTCGCGTGATGCCCCACAGCGTGTTGCCCAAAAGCACGATGCGTCCGTGCGGATCTTCGCCGTCGGTCTTCTTGAAGTTGTGCAAGCCGATCGGCGTGCTGCTTCCCGGAGGAATGTAGTAGAGGAAGCCTTTGTCCTTGCTGCCGCCGTCGGCCGACATGCCGAACGTGTTTCCGCTTGAATCGAACGAGAAACTGCTGTGCTGTTGCGAGCCGTCCGACGGTTGACCGGCAAACTGATGAAAGATGTTCACTGCGGCGGTCGCCAGCGTGACGGTGACGATGTCGCCGTTGTTGTAGACGGTCACGCCGTCGTTGTTGACGCCCTGCGTGGTGGAATAGAGCAGTCCGCTATTGTTTAGCACCATCGCGTCGTGGCGCGGCGAGCAGCCGTCACTGCCGCTGAAGCGGTAGATGACCGAATAGCTCGACGGTGACGCCGGGTTCATATCGAAGAACGCACCGCAGGTGGTCGAATTGCCGCCGGCCGCTGTGCGGCCGAACAGCATCGGGCTCGCACCGGCCGTGACCAGGGTCAGCGTGCCTTTGGGCTGCGCGCCATCATTTGCCGGCGAAACCGGTAAGCCGTATGACCCCGACGCATTCCCGAAGGCGTAAATCGTAAAACTCGCGCTCGCGCCGGGCGGCGCGATGTCACGCGTCGAGGGAGGCGAGAACGAGCTTCCTCCACAGCTGGTCAGAAATGCGAGAACGAGCAGACCGCAGAGACGCCGCGACATCATCCGGGATCAATTCACCGCACGCGCGCCTTTTACTTGGTCCATAATCCGGAGACCGCGACGCCGTGCTTACTTCGCGCGCGCCGTTTGCGGAAGTTTCCGGTCTCGGCTTCCCAGAACGGGTCGGCAGGCACGACTTGCTTAGGTTGGCCGCATTATCAGGTTCCTCACCCATAGCGCCTGCGCTCGCGTTGCTTGCAATAGTCCTAATGGATCATTGTCGGAGCTCAACATTGACCTTTGAAGATATGGGAATACAGGTACGTGTCGAATACCCGTGCACCCAACTAAGCGTCGATGAGGCGCCGTTGGGATGTGGAGGGACGCCCCAGTGAACGCTCGTTGCCTTTTTGCCATAGGTCTGATCTGCATTGGTCTTTTCCCCACGCTGGGAGCTGGCGCCGACGAACAAGTGCTAGCCGCGCCCTCAGCTAGTCCCGTAACTCCGCTCGCGCGTTCCACAGATTGGCATGTCGTGAAAAAGGAAGTTGACGTCGGCGGCTGGGTCGTTATTCCGGCCGGCGCGAGTGGTCATGCGACGATCACGAGTGTTGAGCACGCTGGTAGCAACGGAAGCGGTGGAAAGCTCGCAATGAGCGTAGATTGGGTCTACAGCGCAGACGGAGGCAAGGTCCAGCTTTCGCAGACGAACCACGCAAGCGAGAATGGAGATAACAAGGGTGCTGCAAGCACCGCAACCCTTTTGTCTTGGGCACTTCTTGGTCCGTTAGGCTTCTTCGCACATAACTTCGTGCGCGGCCATGACGTGACAATCGGAACCGACAAGACGTTCACGGTCTTCATAGACCATGATGTTCACGTGGTCGCAACGCAAAAAGCCGCAGAGAGCCCAGGATTCGACCACTAAGTCGACCCGAGTGCCTGCGGCTTGACGGAGCCCTCGAGTTACTTCGCGTGCGCCGTTTGCGGAAGTTTCCAGTCCTTGCGGATGAAGTGGCAGGTGTAGCCGTCCGGATATTTCTGGAGGTAATCCTGATGCTCGGGCTCGGCTTCCCAGAACGGGCCGGCCGGCGCAACTTCAGTGACGACTTTGCCCGGCCACAAGCCTGACGCATCGACATCGGCGATCGTCTGCTCGGCAATGCGACGCTGCTCGTCGGTCGTGTAGTAGATCGCGGAGCGATAACTCGCGCCACGATCGTTGCCCTGGCGATTGAGCGTCGACGGGTCGTGGATCTGGAAAAAGAATTCAAGCAACTGGCGGTAGCGAATTTGCGACGGATCGTAAATGATCTCGAGCGCTTCGGCGTGGTTGCCGTGATTGCGATAGGTCGCATTGGGCACTTCGCCGCCGGTGTAGCCGACGCGCGTCGAGATGACGCCTGGATACGTGCGTAGCAGCTCCTGCATACCCCAGAAGCAGCCGCCGGCCAAAATGGCCGTCTCGGTGTGTGTTGTCATAGCATAATCCTCACGCCCCCTTGAACCCCGGTTGCGGAGGGAGCGTTGCGGCGCGCTAGGGAGTTTTCTCCGCTAGCCACCGCTCCGCATCGGTGCGCCAATTCGGCGTCGTTGGGTCGATCATGCGCACGCGTTCGGTGATGACCTTTTCGCCGACCGCCTGCGCAATGAGCCGCCGCACTTGCATCCCGACGGTGGCGCTTGACACGACGATGGCGAGTCGGTGCATGCCCGCACCGAAGAGTTTTCCATAACGCTCGGAGATCATCGCCTGCGCATTGGTATCGCCCGCGACGTGCGCTTTCGAAAGGTCCATAAGCAAACTAAAACCCGGCTTGGTGCGCGCGGCGTCCATCAGGGTCGCATTCGCCACCTTGAGCTCCTCGGGCGTTGGTGTTCCCTCAACGGTGACGGCAATGCCGTATGCGGTCGTAGCGGTTGTGTACATAAACCGGCTCCTATTTCTTTACCCCGCTTGAGCCAGCTTCTTGCTCCGCTGCCGCGTACCTACTGCGGCAACATCTCCTGGACGTGTTTGCGAAACTCGAGCGGCGCTGCAATCGCGGGGAAGCTCTCCTCCGTGCCGCCAATTCCCCGAACACCGATCGTGCCGTAATCGAAGAGCCGGCCAAATGCCGTTTGCTCAACGTCGATACCTTCGACCCTGTTCAACTCCAACTCAAGCGATCTGCGGCCAAGTGCTCCGACCTTAATGATGACGCGACGGTTGGTGACGGCAAATTCGGTTGAGTTGTACCGAACCAGCGCAACGGCGCCCATCACTACGCCGATGACGCCGACGACGAGCCCAATGGTTTGGGACCACGCGAGCGCGACGATGATTCCGAGCAGCACCACGCCCGTGGCGGGCGCGAAGACGATCGGGTGCAGGGTTGCCCGATAGACGACTTCTTCGCCGGGGAGCAGATTGTCATCGATGTAGGCCACGCATGGCTCCTTCGCGTTACTGCGCGGAGGAATTCGCCGCGTCGATGATTACTGCTGCAACGCGATCCGGTAGGGTGAGCAGGCTAGGGGGCGTGGGGGCGTTGCGCGAGCGCGAGGAGCGCGCGCTCCGCGGTCTCGCGCACGATCTCTTGGGGATCGTTGCGCACGACGCGCTCGAGATACGGGATTGCCGAGGGATCACCGAGTGTGCCTAGCGCTCCGGCAGCAGCGTTCCGCGTGCCGATGAGCGGGTCGCCGATGGCAAGATCGACGAGCGGTCGCAGCGCAAGGGCGGGCTTTTTCAGTACGAGGGCGCATCCTGCCAGCGCGCGTACCGCTGCGTCTCGCTCAAGTTCAAAGGTTCCGTATGCCGTGCGCGCTTCGATCAATTCCAGTGCGCGGCCGGTACAATCGGCCGCAAGTCCGGCGAGCGCGCCAATGCGGATCGTTTCGTGGAATGAAGGCTGTTCGAGTGCTGCAGCAAGCCGATCGAATGTGCCTGGGGCTCGCAACGCGCCGATGGCCGCCAACGCACCGGCGACGACGTCGGGATTGGGATCGCTCGCCATCGCCTCGAGGTCGCGTACGACGATTGCCGGCCGATTTGGAAGCGAACCAGCAGCAGCCTCTGCCGCGATGCGCACGCGTACGTCGGCATCGTGCAGCGCCCGATGCACCGCGCTGCGATCATCGAACGACGCCGCCACGCCGACGGCGTCGGCCCGGATGCCCCAAAATGAGTCGGACGTGACCGCGCGTGCAACGGCCGCTTGGCTGCCGCGAGATGCAGCGAGTCGCTGCAGCGCCCATTCGCGATCGCCGACGTGCGCAGCATGTTGGAGCTGATATACCAGCTCCCCGGTGGTCTTTGGAAAAGTCAGCTTCTTCAACACCGTATCGTCGGGATCGAAGAGCACCATGGCGGGCGCCACGGCGATGTTGGGTATCGCTATATCCTGTGCCGCGCGATCGATCGTGGCTTCGCGTTTCGTGGTGTGCCCGCCGGCGAGCACTTCGATGACGATCGGCATGCGGAAGGCCTGCCTGTCAGGATTATGCTGTTCTACGTGCAGCACGAGTCTGCGCTGCACCGCGTTGTATCGTTGGGTGACGTAGTAATCCGGATACGAGGCGCGGTAAAACCACTCGTTCTTAAACCACCTGAGATTGGTACCAAGCGACGCGCCGATTGTGGCAAAGAACTCATCGGTGCCGGCATTCTTATAAGCGTATGCCCGCAAGTAGGCGTCGACGGCCCGAAAGAATCGGGCGTCGCCGAACATCGTGCGCAGCATGTGCAGCACTTGGGCGGGGCGCTCGTGGCTGCTGGCGTCGAATAGCTGCAGCGGATCTGCATATTTGTAGTCTACGACGGGCCGCATGTACTGCCGCGTCTCCGCAAAATATCGCTGCTGCGCGTTATAGCGCGCATACTCGAAGTCCGGTGTGCCGAATCGCTTGGCCGTCCAGAGCTCATCGTAGTACGTCGCGAATCCCTCGTTCAGCCAAATATTTGCCCAATCGACTGCCGTGGCGTCGTCACCGTACCAATTCTGCGCAAGTTCGTGCGAGACTAACAGATCGCATGACTTCTCGACGTCTTCGATCGGTGGGTGCAGCGCGCGGTCCGTAAGAATCGCGTTCGACGCGTCCTCCATGCCGCCGAAGACGAAGCGCTCGGCAAGGATCTGATCGTACTTTTCAAACGGATATGACACGCCGGTGATCCGTCCATAGTAGGCGAGCATGGCGGGGGTGCGGGCAAAACAGAGCGCGCCGAGTTTTCCCTGGCCGGGCTGGACGAAGCCATCGACGGCGAGAGTTCCCAGCGCATCGGGCACTTTTTGAAATGGCCCGGCGGCAAAGGCGATCAAGTACGTGGACTTTGGAAGTGGTGAATTCCAGTCCCAGGTCTCCGTTGAGGTGTCGCGCGTGTGCGATTTCAGCAAACCGTTGCCGACAACCGTCCAGCCGCGGGGTACCGTGACTATTAGCTCGCTGGGCGTCTTTTCGTTCGGTTCATCCCAGGTCGGGAACCACCGCCGGTTGTCGCTGGGCTCGCCCTGTGTCCAAATCTCGGGGATCACGTGAGGATACGCGTTATCGGGTCGTACGAAGAACATGCCGCGCACCGGCCGCGCCGAATAGCGAAATTCAATGCGTAGGTTCGCGCCGGCTGCTGCCGGCGACGGAAGCTGGACGTCAATACGGTCGCGCACGGCGTCGATGGCAAATCGTGCCGTGCGATCGTTCACGGTGACCCGTTGGTATGCGATCTGATGCGAATCAAAAGGAAGCACGTCGAGTGCAAACTTGGGCCGCACCACGACCGTTTCATCGCCATAGACGGCGCCGGTTGCGAGGTCGAAATGCAAACGCAGGATCGTGTTTACGAAGGTGTATGGTGACCGTTGCGTCGGATGGACGTAGCCGCCGAGAATCCGCGCCGGGCGACGTCGCGCACCAGCATGCCGCGAGTACGCCGGCAGCGACGGCGCGTGCGATCGCGCCGCGCATGCGGCTCACCCGCGCGTTCCGATCGGGAGCTCGAGGCGATAGATCATCAGGCCGTCAACGCGACGCGGCCGTTCGTCGATCACGTAGAAGCCTTGACGCTGATACAACGACAGTAACTCATACCGATCGGCCGTATCGAGGCGAAGGAATCGCGCGCCGGCACGTTGTGCTCGCTCGCGCGCCCACGCGATCAGTCGGGTCGACCACTGCTGCCCCGCGGCAGATCGGCGCACCGCGAGTTTGTGCAGGTAGAGCGCCTCACCCGTCGGATCGTTTGGCCAATGCAGCTCATCGCGCGCTTGCAGAAGCATCGACGCGACGGGGTACGATTCGGCAAATCCAAGGATGAGTTCGCCGGCGAGGGCTGCGCGGCGAACGGCATCGAGGTGGAAGCTCTCGACCGGCCAGAGCGGCCGGCCGATATCGACGAGCCATTGCGCGGCCTCGCGCAAAATCGCAAGCGCCTCTCCCGCTTCCTGGGGCGTGGCCCGCTTGATGAACCACGAGGTGGTGGTGCTCGTCACGCTGCCGAGGCTACGCCAGAGACATCTGATGACCTGCTTTCTCGAAGGGCTGCTCTGCGGCCGACACGAATGCGCGGTTCTCATGCCGGGCGAATTACGAGTCCAACGCAATAGCCTCGCGCAGCAGGTTGTCGACCGTCTACGCGCGCTGATCGCTAACGGCACGTATCCGATCGGGCAGCGTCTGCCACCGGAGGGACCGCTCGGCGAGACCTTCGGCGTAGGCCGATCGACCGTGCGCGAAGCGATGCGCGTGCTTGCGAGCCGCGGGATCGTGGACGTTCGGCACGGTGAAGGTACGTTCGTCGCTGCGGGCGCATTGCGGGAACCGTTCGAAGAACGGCTCGGGCGCGCAAATCTCCGCGATCTCTACGAGACGCGGCTGGTGCTCGAGTTGCCGCTGGCCGAACTCGCCGCGGCGCGCCGTACCTCGCGCGATGTCGCCGCTATGCGCAAGGCGCTCAAAGCTCGAGCGGCCGCGGCGAACATCGGCGACGTAGACGCCTATGGCGACGCCGACTTCGATTTTCATCTCGCCGTTGCGCGCGCGGCAAAGAATGCCGCACTCTTTGACATGTACGCGTCGTTCGTCGATGTTGCTAAGCCGGTGCTTGGCGCGATGCTCGACGCGCGCTACATCCGAAGCGAACGTGACACGCTCCACGACGCGCTGTGCGACGCGATCGCTGCGGGAGACGTCGCGAAGGTGCGCAAGCTGGTCCGCTCTCACTTGCAAGGTTCGCGCGACAGCATGGAGGCGTACCGGAAGTGTTGATCGCGCTGTTGGCCGCAGCGATGAGGTTGACGGTCTTGCCGAACGGCTGGGTGATCCAACCCCCGGCCGGCGTCATGACCGAAACCGACACGATGCCGCAAGGTGCGGCGGCGTCGCCGGATGGACGGCGCCTCGCGGTCGTCGAGTCGGGATTTAATCGCCCGTCATTACGCATTTACGCCGTGACGGATCTCGAGCAGCTCGCGGAGATTCCGCTCGCCGGCGCGTTTGGCCGGCCCGTCTGGCTCGACGCTTCGCACGTCCTGGTCGCCGGCGCAAACGCCGATGCGATCTTCGATATCGACGTCGACCGGCAGGCCGTTGCGGTGACCAAGATGCCCGCGAAGTCCTACCCCGTGGCTGTTGCGTTGGACGGTTCGCAGGTCGCGGTCGCGACCGACGGTGACACGTCCGTGCGTATCGGGTCGCTTCCGGAGATCGCTGCAGCCAAGCCGATTCGCATCGGCGGGCATATCGGCGGCCTGATCGCTGCGAACGGCACGGTCTTTGCTTCGAATTCCTCCGCGAGCGCGGTGGTAGCAATATCGAGCGCGACGCTTACGACGCGTCGTATCGTCACCGGCCTCCATCCAACCGCGCTCCTCTCGGTGGATGGAGCGCTCTATGTTGCACAGAGTGACGACGATAGCGTCGGCGTGTACGACGAAACGAGCGGAAGCCGGCGCGCGCGCATCGACGTGGGAACGCCGCGCATCCACGATCTCGACGGGCTCTCGCCGAACGCGCTCGCGCAATCCGGCAATTCCATCTTCGTGAGCCTCGGCGCCGCCAACGCCGTGGCGGTTATACGACGCGATACTATCGTGCAGCGCATTGCAGCCGGCTGGTATCCGACCGACGTCGTGCCGATCGGACGCCTGTTGTACATCATCGACGGCAAAGGCGAAGGATCGTCCCCGAATGTCCACTTCGATCCGAAAAGCAAAGGCTTCTACGACTACATTGCCACGCTGCAATACGGGTCGATTCGCGCCGTCGACCTCGCGCATGTGGGGCAGCCCAATCCGATCGGCGCGCTCGGATGGGAGCACCGCGGCGTCGATCCGCTGCTGCGGCCCGGCGGTCCGATCAAGCACGTGTTCTTCATCCTGAAAGAAAACCGCTCGTACGACGAAGTGCTCGGTGACATGCGCGCCGGCAACGGCGATCCGAAGCTGACCTGGTTCGGTGCGGCCGTGACACCGAACGAACACGCGATGGCGACGCGATTCGGCCTGTTTGACAATGCCTACGCGAGCGGCGAGGTGAGCGAGAGCGGGCACTATTGGGCGGACGCGGCGTTCGTCAACGACTATGTCGAGCGCACGTGGCCGTCGGTGTATGCCAACCGCGACGATCCCGATAACGACCTTTCGCCGCTTGGGACCGCGTTACCGAAGCACGGCTACATTTGGCAATCGGCGCTGCGGAGGCGCGTGAGCTTCCGCGTGTATGGCGAGCTCCCCAATGTGTTCAATCCATTCGGAACGGGACCGAAGGCCGCCAAGCTCGTCGATCGGTATTCCGACAAGCGCTACGTCAGCTGGGATCTGAAATACAGCGACCTCAACCGTGAACGGGAGTGGCTCCGCGAATTCAACGCCTTCGTGCGCAGCGGCACGGTTCCCCAGTTCGAATATATCTGGTTGCCGAACGATCATACCGCCGGGAGTCGC
Organism: Vulcanimicrobiota bacterium; assembly: GCA_963703325.1. GTDB lineage: Bacteria > Vulcanimicrobiota > Vulcanimicrobiia > Vulcanimicrobiales > Vulcanimicrobiaceae > Aquilonibacter. The sequence goes on from OY969805.1 coordinate 1,365,706, forward strand.
GTCAATATGCTCACACCCGTTGCCATGGTCGCGCAGAACGACTACGCGTTGGGATTAATGGTCGATGCGATCTCGCATTCGCCGATTTGGAAGTCATCCGCAATCTTTATCACCGAGGACGACGCCCAGGACGGCCCCGATCACGTCAGCGACCAGCGCACGACGATCTTTGTGGTGAGCCCGTTTTCGCGCGGGGGACTGCAGCATGCACACTACTCGACGGTGAGCATCGTACGGACCGAGGAGTTGCTCTTGGGCTTGCCGCCGCTCTCGGCCTACGACGCGACGGCTATTCCGCTAAGCGCCGCGTTTACGCCGGTCGCAAACACCACGCCCTACGAGGCGCTACCGCCGCGCGTGAGCATCACCGAGCGTAACACGGCGCATGCGTACGGTGCCAAGATCAGCGCGACAATGGACCTGACGCGCCCCGACGCCGTCGATGATGACGTCTTGAACAACATCCTCGCGCACAATCACCACCCGCGATGGTGAATCGGCAGACATGAAGCTCGGCATTTGGGTTTTCGGTCTGGCAACCACCGCCACCGGAGTCGTCGACCTCATCTGGCGTGCGCTTGACCCCAAGCACCAGCCGTTGCAGGCCTGGGGCGACCACGTGCCGGGAAGCAGCATCTATGCGTACGCGATCGGCATCCTGCTCATCGCCGGAGGGGCTGCCGTGCTCGGCGCGCGTACTCGTCGCGCCGGCGCCGCACTGCTCGCCCTCGTCTATCTCATCGTGGCCGGCTTCTGGCTGCCGCGGCTGGTGACGGCACCGGAATATCTCGGCCAGTCTTTGGGCGTGTACGTCGGCGTGTTGGCGGGCATCTGCGGCGCGTTGCTCGTTGCGTTCGCGGCGTCGATCGTCTATGCCGGGCGCGTGAGCCCCGCCGTTCGCATAGCGTTCGGATTATGCGCGATCATCTTCGGCCTGCAGCATCTGCTCAATCTTCATTCGCCGAATAACACGGCGATGGTTCCGGGATGGATGCCGTTCGGACAAGTCTTTTGGGTGGTGTTGACGGGCACGGCGTTTGTGCTCGCCGGCCTCGCAATCATCATTCGGATCGGCGATATTCTCGCGGCACGATTGCTGGCTCTAATGTTCTTGGTCTTTAGCGTCGTGACGCTGATTCCGTTCCTCGTTGCTGCACCACACGACGAAGGCAATTGGGGCGGCAACCTCTATGAACTCGTCGTTGCGGCGTCAGCTGTGAAGTCCAGAAGTCGATGCGACTGGGGGCGGGCAGATGGATAGACTGACCGCTAAGTCGGGGCGACTCGACACAGGAGAGGTTGCGACGAGTTACTGGTCGTACTTAAGTCAATACGACCAGTTCAAAGAACAGGAGACTCTCGTGAGTGTCCGCCAGGTCCCGCCGAACCGTCGCAGCGTCACCGGTTTGCTCCCCAGTCGCAAGAACGCCCGCATGGTGCCGTTCGAGTCCGCCCTCGAGCGCGACCTCGCGACGCTATTGGAGTTCGATGATTCGGTCGCCACCTTTGAGGCGCAACCGGTAGAGATCCGATATCAGCATGCCGGCCGGCTAAGGCGCGGCGTGCCGGATTTTCTCGTGACGTACCACGAAGGCGTCGGACGGCGACCAATGCTCTGCGATGTCAAATATCGAGAAGAGCTCTTCAAGCGTTGGCCGGAATTGAAGCCGCGACTGCGCGCTGCCAAACGGCACGCGAGCGAACATGGTTGGGACTATCGCATTCTAACCGAAGCGGAGATTCGCACACCCTTTCTTAGAAATGCGCGCTTTCTGCTGCCCTATCAGCGTTGTGCGCCGGATCCTCGGCACGAGCGTCTTCTCGTCGACACGATGTCCCGCATGGAGATGGCAACTCCCCAAGTTTTACTCGAAGCCTGTTGCGCCGATCTTTGGAATCGGGCGCAATTGATTCCGACTCTGTGGTGCCTCGTCGGCCGTGGTCGCATTTCTATAGATCTTGACGAGCCGCTTGGGATGGGGAGCGTCATTTGGCTCTCGACGTGAAGTGGGGCCTCGCGATCGAGCGAGGATCCGAAGTCGAAGTTGATGGTAAGCGCCACGTCATTACGCATGTGCTCGATCTCGACTTCGTCATGGCGCAGGATTGCGCAACTGGAAAAGTCGAGCGCGTTGCGATTTCGCAATTGCGCGTGCCTTCAGCGGAAATGGTAGCGGAAACGCTTCCAGACCTTTCGCAACTCGATGGGGCGGATTGGGACGAAGCGCGACGACGAATGGCGGCGGTGAAATCCTTGCTCGCGGTGCCGCGGCGTAGCCGTTCTCTTGTGCAAGAACATGCTGATGGTCTCGGCGTAAACGCGGCAACACTCTACCGCTGGATTCAGGCCTACCGTGAAACAGGGAAGCTGTCCTCATTGCTTCCGGTAAAGCCGAATGGCGGGCGCGGCAGAGGGCGGATCGATCCACAGCTTGAGAAAATCATCGAAACGGCGATTGAGCAGTTCTACCTCAACAGGCAACAGCGGTCAATCCGATCCACGGCGGATGAAGTCGCTCGGCTGTGTCGCAATGCCGGCTTCGAACCACCTCACAAGAATACGGTGAGATCGCGGATTCTGGCCGTAACGCAACGCGTACGGTTGCGCCGGCGAGGCCACGCAAAGAAAGTGGAAGACACCCTTACACCGCGTCCCGGCCACTTTGATGAAGCGCAGCGGCCTCTTGCTCTGATTCAGATCGATCACACGAAGCTTGATGTCATGCTTGTCGACGCAGAGACGCGTCTTCCGATAGGCCGTCCATGGATCACGCTGGCAATCGATGTGTTCAGCCGAATGGTAGTAGGCTTCTACGTGTCCCTGGATGCGCCGAGCGCGAACAGCACTGGTCTCTGTTTAGGCAACGCCATTCTTCCGAAAGAAACGTGGCTTGCGAAGCGGGGGGTTGCTAACCCTTGGCCGTGTTGGGGTTTCCCGGCGGCAATTCACCTCGACAACGCGAAGGAGTTTCGCGGCGAGATGCTCCGCCGTGCGTGTGAGGAGTATGACATTGAGATAAATTTCCGCCCGGTAGCGACTCCGCATTTTGGCGGTCACATCGAGCGAATGCTCGGGACGCTCGCTACGGCCTTGCATGAACTTCCCGGCACAACGTTTTCAAACCCAAAGCAACGTGGTGATTATGACGCGGAGGGCGCAGCTGCGCTAACGTTGCCTGAGCTCGAGACGTACATTGCGGAGTACATCACCGGCGTCTATCATCGCCGCGTACACTCGGGTATCAAGGTCTCCCCGCTGAAGCGCTGGACCGACGCTTTGATCGGGACGCCGGATACGCCGGCGATGGGTATTGCAGCTCGACCGTCGGATGAAGAACGCATTCGCCTTGACTTCATGCCTTGCATCGAGCGCACGGTGCAGACGTATGGGGTTCGAATCGACGAAATCAACTACTATAGTGACGTTTTGCGCCCGTACATCGAATATGCCGGCCGCGGGCGGAAACAGTCCTATGTTTTCCGTCGAGATCCCGCGGACATTAGCCACGTCTATTTCTGGGACCCAGAAGTGAAGCAATACTGCTCCATCCCGTATCGCGACGTGCGGCACCCTGCCATTAGCGTGTGGGAACTTCGTGAGGTCCGAAGGCGGCTCACTGATGAAGGCCGCGCTGAAGTTGACGAGGGCGCGATCTTCGCCGCATTCGAGCGGCTACGTCAACACCGCGAAGTCGCCGTAAGGGAGACCAAGCGAGTTCGTAGAGAGCGGGCACGTAAGACTCACGCTAAAGCGTTTATCAAGGTTGACAAGCACCCGAGCGCACCGACGGCGCTCGCCCCGTTCAAAATGACATCTCCGATCCTTCCGTTCGATGTTGAAGATGTCTAACGTCCCGGGATCACGGGAAGCGCGAGTCGCGAAGCTCCGAGGTGGGCTGTGGATTCACTACACCCGCGCCGAGCAGATACTGTCCAAACTTGAGGATCTATATACGGCGCCGCGCACTCATCGGATGCCGAGTCTGTTGCTTGTGGGCGAGACGAATAATGGCAAGACGATGATTGCTCGCCGTTTTCACGAGCGCCATCGACCGAATGTGCATTTGGATCAGCAAGGGTCAAGTGTCCCTGTGCTTATGCTTCAGGCTCCTCCAGTTCCAGATGAGAGCCGATTCTACAACGCAATTCTGACTGAACTCTACGCGCCGTTTCGGTCGTCCTCTCGTGTCGACCAGCGCCAGCTTCAAGTTCAGCAAATGCTTGAGGCCGTGGGAGTGCGAGTTCTGATCATCGATGAGATTCAGCACGTTCTCGCTGGCACGGCGGCAAAACAACGTCAGTTTCTCAATGTCCTAAAGTATCTAAGCAACGAGTTAATGGTATCGATCGTAGGCGTGGGAACTCGTGACGCGTTCAATGCGATTCACGCAGATCCGCAACTTGCAAACCGCTTTGAGCCAGCTCTCTTGCCGCGTTGGCAGATGAACGAAGAGTATTTGCGGCTGCTAGCGAGCTTGGAAGCAAAGATTCACCTCGATAAACCTTCGATGCTCACCGACGTTGCGCTGGCTACGCGGATTCTCGCTCTTAGCGAAGGAACGATAGGCGAGATATGCGAGTTGTTGCGCCTTGCTGGTCTGCACGCGATCCGGACAGGCGCGGAACAGATTACCGACGAGGTGTTGGCTGAGTGTGGCTATCGCTCCCCGTCATCGCGAAGGCGGCCTTCGGAGCTGTAGTAAGCGGTGATTGCATCGCGAGGAGGTTTTTTTGTGGCTCACATTCGAGGTTTCTCGTCGGGCAATTCGCCTCAGCCGGATGCGCGAACGGTCGAAGGCGCGCCCGCTGGCTTACGCCAGGAGCTCGTAGATGTGCTCTACTTGACGGCTGACACAACGTCAGGTGGCCTTAGCGTTGAGGATCACATCTACCTGATCGTCGAGCAGACTCTCGGGGTCCAGGCTGCAGGAAACCCTATGGGCGGTAAACGCCTGCGGCTCGGTCGCGATCTCGCGCAAGCGGACTGGCCCCGCGTCTACGATGTGATCGTGCGTCTTCACCGTGAGTATCAGCGCGCGCACGTCGGCGACGAGTATTGTTCAAACGTCAATGCACTGCTCGCCGCTCACGGAATCGCCTGGGACCTTAGCGGTAATGGCCAGCTCCATCGTGTTATTCCGATTGCGGCGCAAAGGCGGATTGTTGAAGGCCTTGAGGCTCTTGCAGCTGCGGGATTTGAGTCGGCCCTCGAGCTTTACGACTCGGCGTGCGCTGCCTTCGATGCGCGCCCCCGCCGCGATCGTGACGCTTGCGCTAACATGTTTGATTCCATGGAGGCCATCGCCAAGATTAAACTCGGGCTGCCGAACGCGACGTTTGGCGACTGTTTAGCGGAAGCACGCCGCTGGCGGACATTCTCGGCGGAAATACTTAGCATCCTCGACAAGCTCAATAATCTCCGCAATAAGCACTTTGGGCACGGCATGACTACGCCGTTCGTACTAACCGCAGGCGAAGTCGATTCTTCTTACTTGTCGTGCGTAGGCGGCGTGATTCTCTTCGCGCGAATTTAGTTCGGCGCCGAGGTAATTGTCGACACGTTGCTCTCCTCACTTTGCTCCAGGTCGGAGTGTTGCCCCCACGTGTCAAGTAGCCATGGCGGTAGCCGATCCTGTCGTTCTACGGCTACACGGCAATTCGCGTACGGCATGTGGGGTACAAGCACGGTTCTTACAAGAAGCGAGTTTGGATTGACCTGCACCGGTGCCACCAAGTCCGGCATTTGCGTGATATCTTCTCGGCTCTGCAAATAGACTGGGACTACATAATTCATGCGGCCAAAGTACCAATGAGGGAGTTGAAGGCCTCGATTGATTGACCATTGGATCGCTCCTGCCGCCGCACAGATCTGCGCCACAAGCGGCGTGCTTTGGAGGAAGCTCACGCGGTCGCCGTTCTCGCCAAGGATGTGGTCGTGTGCCATCACGATTTCCGCCCCTTTGGGAATAGGTGAGGGCTGCGGAATCTCCGCGGGAACAGGCAGTTCGGCGGCAGCCATGTTCGGCGTCGCCGCCCTTAGATACCATGGCGGATCCCCGTATGCGTTGCGTTCGAAGGCCAGGTAGATTGGTGTGCCATAACGCGTCTGGAGAAACCCAGCGCTGACGTAGAACTGGTTATCGCTCATGGTGAAACGGCCTTGAGCGATCGCCCAGCGGACGTGAACGGCGAGGTACTTACGCAGCACGTAAAGATCGCGTCCCCAGTCCTCTGGAAGGGCATGATGAGCGAGGTCTTCCAGTTTCTGGCCGGGCACGGCGGCAAAATCCTGAAAGCGGGAGACGACCTCCGCGGTTTGATCGGGGCCTAAACCATCCAGCAATTCTTCCTGCGTGGTCAGTTGCATCGAACTACTCCCGTTTTCGAAAGCGCGCGCCGGTTACCAGTCGAACATCTCGGTGAGCCTTCAGCTGCTCGCGTCGGCGCGCCTTGCTTTTTTCCCGAAGACTTTAGGATATCACGCCCTGTCAAGACCTCCGGATCGGTCATTTGCCCTGACTCAATCAAACGATTGCGCTGCGCCTCGTATAGCTGAAAGCATTCGCTGAGCGTAACGTTCCGTCTGCTCGCCACTGATGTGTCGCAGCGTCGCGTGGCGCCACGACGCAAACCCCGTGCGACTCCACGCCAGCCCCCCGACGACGCCGCGAACCAAAACGATTGCCCGCAGCAGCCTTTGCAGGTCGTCATCGGAGACGGCGCGCCTATACGGAGATCGCAATACTCCGATGGCGAACGGTTCTTCGGTCGGTTCGGCACTTGTGCGGCTTTTTCGTGCGCGCGTTTCGGTATCAATCAACGCGAATGGAACATCACCCAGGCGAAGTCTTGCGACGGCTGCGCGTCGTGGTCGCTGTCGTTCGAATCGGTCAAGATATGCCCAGGGCGGCTCGACTGCGTCGGGTGTCGACGGCTTTACGATATCGTAGACGTCCTCGTCTAGAAATACGATCGCCTCATCGAGGGATTCTAGCGCTGCAACGGCACTTCGAAACGACGAGATCTTGTGAGGGATCGCGGCGGCCTCCGAAGCCGAAAACGTGGCGGCGCGATAACGCGAGCCGTGTATCCCTCTTCCGATCCCAAACACGGCGCCCGAAAGCGCCTCTGCATCGTAAACACTTGCACTTGTGGTCTGGATTGGGCCTCTCTTCGTACGCTGGTCGGTAAAGGTAGTCTTGTAACGTGATGGGCTCAAACCACCGTCGACGCGTAGCGGCACATCTTTTGCGGATGGATCATCCCGCTGAGAAACCTTTGCAGACTCGCGACGCAAAGTGCTGATCGTCTTCCGAAACGTTCCGGCATAGGCTGGTGTTGATCCTGACCGCTTCTTGCGACCTTGTTTACCGGGGTTGTTTCGATTCCACCACAGGCGACTCCATGGAAATGGTCCGCTGCATTCCAAAATGGCAAAGACCAGAAAAGCCGGATAACCACCTATGGTAATACGCATACCCTGCACTCTAAGTTGGCTGCGCCCATCAAACGGTGGTCGAACAATCAGCGGGAACTCGCCGGCGCTACCCTGGGCAATCGCCGTCGGTATTATCGACTCAGCTGCCTCGCGCGCTGTAATATCGAACGTCATTCGGGCGATTTCGATGCGCTCGTCGTCGTCGGCTTTCTTGCCAAGCTGAACGTAGGCGGCGCCCGTTGTAGACGATAGCTTCGACCGCTTCAGGTTTACAATGCTACCGCGATCGGATAGAAACGTTCCGTCGAGTAAGGCCGTTGCTAGCTTCGATGTCGGAGCATAGTAAAATCGGAAGATCTCACTACAGGGAATCAGCAACCCGCGTACTACTCCTCGTGCCGGCACTACGACAATCCGGCTCTTTCGAATACTCGCTGATATCGGGTATAATGCGCGAGGAATGATCGCGTTCTCGCGCGCGGTTTTCTCCCATGGCGAAAACATTTGCATGGTCTTGGGAGAAAATCGAACGTCGACGGTGATCTCGTCGTACTCAGGAAACTCTTCGTCGATCCCCTTGACCCAAAGCGAACCGATCTTCAGTTTTGGCATGTACCCTACGGCCATCCGTACGAGGCGGCTAGCCTTCCAATCGAAATGCTTCGTCGCGGTGAGATCGGCACCTAAGCGCGAGGCGCCGTTGAATGGGACGAACTCTGTCAGAACCGCGGGCGCGTTGCGATTGGGTTGAGAGATAATAGGGCCGACCCAATGAAGCCGGAATGGCCGCGCGTCATCTTGTGGCAGCTCGTCGTGGATCCTTGCTACTGGCAATGCTTAGCTCGTTTGTAGCGGGTTTTCCAGCGTCAGTTTGATTGGCGTGTATAGATCGATGGCCGGGTCGCCAATCGAGAGACTGACGCACAATGCGAAGCGAGTCGACCGATTGGCTTGCGCCCGACCCTTTAGCGATTTCCACCAACCACCGATGGGATAGATTGCGATCGTCGAACGGTCATTAAGTTCGGCCGCATTACCCTCCCATGAGTCAGAGATCAAGCAGCCGCGATCGCGCACGTTGCGCTTCAGGAACCAATCATCGCTACCACCATTAGTCTCGTACTCCTCTCCGCGTTCGAGTTTGTTTACTCGTTGATTGAAATCGGCGCGGCTCTCGAGGGGGCGCCGTACGGCAAATCGCAGCCCGTGGGAAGCGTAGGAGTATCTGCCTCTGAAGCCACGTCGAGATGGATTCGGCTCAACATAGTATGAGAGCGTGACCTTGAGGCGCACGGGCGCGTCGAAATTGTTTGCGAGAACTTCCGTCGGCCATGGGAGATCGTAGTAGATGATCTCATTGTTAGTCGCTCGTGAATCGTGCTCCACAAACGGTTGAATCATACCCTGAACGACCATCGTGAGATCGTGTTGCAAGCTATAGAGGGCGCGCTGGAGGTTCGGAACACCGTGTCCGAATCGCGAGACGAAAGCTCGGCGTTTGGTTTCGTCGTCTTTGTCGTAGTAGTCAAGCATCTTGGCCGTGTACTCAGCCGAATGGACCACGAGTGCGCGGATTGTTTCCGGCCAAAGCTCTGGATAGTTCGACATTATGGAAGCACACATGTGCGAAGCCAGTGCCGCGGCTCCGCTAGTACACCCGAAATCGGTGAAGATGGCCTCCTGAGGATCGCTGTGCGTACTGACGAGACTCAAATCCGAGATGGCATGTGCCATCGCCGCGCCAGGCTCGTGGGCGAAGTTCCCCCCTTCAAGGACGACATCAGGCTTAACGGGCCACTGACGTTGCCAAAGTAGCGTAGTGCGGCTTTCCGGGCCGAGGTCGCCGACGGGTGCAAGGGGCACGTAGCCTCTGTAACGCGCATCGGTGATGGTTTGCATTTCGGAAAAGGCACCTACGGTTAGCGCATTCCAAGCCTGCGCTGGATCGCAGATTCCCGAGGTCTCGTTTAGAAACGGGTATTGGGCCGTGTAGAGGACGCCATTCCCGCTCACGTTCCCGCCAGAGATCACTAGTAAGCGCCGCTGTTGGTGGTCAGCGCACATCGCATCGATTTCCCCAGACCAACTACTCGGTATTCCGCGATCGCATGCGAGCACGTCCGTTACTGCTGTGCAATACACTCGTGGACGGTTCGGAATGCTCACTTCTGGGATTCTCATGGAGTCACGATAGACGAGGCCGTAAACTGTTATGTCCGGTGGATCGACGTTGTCATCGGGCGTGACCTTCACCGATTCTATCCGGTGACTGAGCGTTACGGGGTCATTTGAGACGAGCAGCGGCATCAAGTTCCCATAAAGAGCAAGTCCGGCAACCGGGGTTCCGTGGCCGTGGATGGCGCCATCGTGCGTGCCCCAGTCGGGGTGGTATGACCACGTCTCATTTGAACTTGATGCGATTGCGAGCAGCGGGTGTCCGATGTTAACGCCAGAGTCAAGAACGCAAACGGCTGGTGCGCCCGACGGCGGCGGCGTCGTTCTGGAAAGAAGTTCTGCGGAAACATCCGCCTGCTCGACGTTGGGTTTGGAAACGATTGCAAAGGGTGTGTCTGCAGCACGGCGCAGTTCAGCGACAGCGCTGGTGATGCGGATGATTTTTTCGATGTCCTCGCGCAGTGCGTAGACATAGTGCACCTGGCGCTCCGGAAAGCGAAGATATTCCTTCTTGTGCTTTAGACTAAGATAGCGAACGGCATGACGAAATTGATCGTCACGCTCATCCCGAACCCAGATCTCCCACCAAGCGAGCTCGCCGCCCTCCGGAATTGCGCGATGGGCGTCAGTCCATAACATCGAAATAGGATCGTCGAAGATTACCTCATCGATGCGATCGATTGTGTCCGCGTTTGCCGGCCCTGCCTTGGTGTCGTACTCCTCGCTGAGGTATTGGTCGATGCGCTCTTTGAAGAAATCGTGCGCATCGGCTGGTATAAAGAGCGTCACGCGCATACGATTGCTATCTTCGTCATCGGGTTTTGCGGCAATAACCTGGATGCCCGTGCTCACGCTTTCGAAGAATTGCGGATCGAACTTCGAGGCAACGATCTCCAAATAAAAACCGGCGCTCGCATACACGACGCCGGTCCAATCATGCTGCTTTAGCCAGGCAGCTCGCTGCGAATACCATTCCATACCGCGTTCCGTCGCTTGCGCAAGTTGCGCCCGAACGCGGCCTCCATGCTCGACGCGCAGCCTTTGCGGGCGATCGCCGCCGCTACTGACTGGTCGAAACTTGGTACGCGTTCCCTTCCCGGGAACAATGATGTGGTTGAAGAGATTCAAACGTGCACTCCCGCGAGGGGAACACTACCGGGGAGCAGCCATTCGCTCCTTTACTGCCCGCGCGACCATATGGGTCGAAACTCCCATCCCGTCGGAGAGGACGGCGCTCTTCGCGCCCTCGTGGCTGGCGCGAACCACGTCCGCCTGGCTCAACCCGAGCGCACTACTAGCGATTGCCGCCCAATCTACCCCCGCAGTATCGAATCGAGCAAGGCAAGACTGCATAATTCTCACGATGTCCTCGACATCGGGGAGATCGTAGGTTATCACGTCGTCAAATCGTCGAAAAAGTGCTTTGTCGAGCAACTCTGGATGATTCGTCGCGCATACTATCACGCTCTGAGAGCGGTCGCTCTCGAGCATCTGCAAGAACGAGTTGAGAACCCTTCGTATTTCACCAATGTCGTTACCGCTTGTGCGCTTTGCTCCGAGCGCGTCGAACTCGTCGAATAGATACAAGCCTTTCGTCTTTTTCATCGCATCAAAGAGCACGGCGAGCTTCTGAGCGGTTTCACCGAGAAACTTTGTTATTACGCCCTCCAGCCGGATGGTAAACAGCGGAAGTCTCAACTCGCCGGCAATCACCGAAGCTGTCATGGTCTTTCCGCTTCCCGGCGGACCAACTAGGAGCAGCTTGCGTCGCGGATGTAAACCGTGCGATTGGAGACGCTCGGTTTGACTCTGTTCGAGCAGGATGCGCTGAAGATGTCCCCTGGTTTCGTCTTTGAGGGTCATGCTGGGAAGTCGTTCGGTCGGATAATCGGCCAAGAGCATGCCCGCAAGATCACCGCGTGGCTGAGCTAGCGGTGTCGTCGGCGACAAAGAAACAGAAAGATCGCGACTGCGGCCCGCGTCGATTAGATCGCGCAACTCTTTCGCAACACGTGTGTGACCATTTCGCGCCTCGTCCGCAGCGACCTGGAGCGCCGCGGAGTAGAACTGCTGCACGTCACCCTCAACGTGGCTCTTGAGCATGGCCAAGATTTGACGGGCCGACATTGTGACGGGTCCTTTCCGTACGACGACGCTTTCTAAGGCCAGCCTCGCTGTTCTTGCTAATCCGAAGGGGCGAGGCTACCAACCTTTCATATCCCGCGTTAGCAGGCAAAAACAAGTTTACCATAAAACAAGTTTTTGTTCAATGGAAAGGCCTGGGAACTTGAGATGGCGCGAGTTCAAAAAGTCACGTTTGAAATTACTACCGACGCAGCGAACGCGCTGCGGGAACTCAAGCATAAATTTGAGGTTGCTGGTATACCGATCAAACAGCGCGAAATCGTTGAGTACCTCGTCGTAAACGCAAAGTACGCTACGCTCTCGAAGCACTTCTCCGCGACGATATCGCGGCGAATCGGCGAAGAAGACCAAGTGCTGCGTGAAAGGCGGCGCGAGAACTATCGCCGGAAGCAAAAGCCGAAACGCAGTAGCACGCGAAAATGAGATAGTTACCCAACGGCCGGGGCGCCGCCGCTAATATTGGATCGGTCATCGGCGTTTCGCGACGCGCCTTGGTAAACAGGATCCGACATTTATGATGGGGAGCGTCTGCGCACAGATAGTGCTGGATGGTAGCCTAACGATTGCGAATTCGCAAACGATGCGGATCCCGCTCGACCTTAGCGAAGTGGACCTTTTCACGAAGCCAATCAGAGATTGACGCATCGGCTTCAAAAAGGCCGACAAGCTCCTCCACCGTTGCTAAGACAAACACCCGTCGATGCAACTCGTCCCGAACAGATCGAACAGCCGGCGCTGTGTATCCAGGATGGACAACATAGAGGCCACTGACTCCGGCCCGGCGCCCGACTCGCACCATGTGCTGCGCGACATCACCGACGCCCAGCGACTCTGTCCAGAATTTGGCCTCGACGAGAAACGTTTGCGTATCGAGTTCAATTACCCCATCGATCTGCTCGACCACGCCGAGCCCGTCGTCGTCAACTATCCGAAGGGGATCTCGTATGTTCAGGCCATCAAGTGCGAAAATCCGATTCAGTACGGCCTCGAACGCCACACCGCGGGCGCGCCCGGGTCGCATCACGACGACAGCATAGAGATCTCGTTTGATCGATTCGCGAAGGTCCGCCTTCTTGCGTGAGTCTTCGGCCTTTCTCGCGGCCTCAGCCATCCGCGCTGCTCGCTCCCTGTCGTGCGCTTGTGCCATGCGCGTAAACGCGTCTTTCTGGTTGACAAGCGAACTGACTTTGGCGACCGCTCCCATGGCGGCAAGTTGGTCTTTTTCCCAACAGGATTCGAAGTTGTCGAATTCCACCAGCCGCTTGATGACTTCTCGCCTAAGAGCCAAGCCGGAGTCCGATCTATCTTCGTTTGCCAGAGCGATCAGCTCGTCGGCCATATCGTGTTTGCGCAAGGCATCGCGATTGCGTGCAACTTCAGCTTCGAGCTCGGACAGGCGTGAATATCGCAGACCCGCGCCACGGAAGAAACGGACAATGTCCATCTTCCCTTTGCAGATCAGGGAGATTGCTGAAACCACAGCCTTGTACAGGTCGGGACTGTAGTGATAGGTTGAGTCTGACAATGCCTTGACTTCCTTGCTCTACTCTTTCGGCACGGGGATGACTATGGACATCGCCGCACCTGCGGCGCGTTATTAGAGTTGACGGTGCGCAGCAATGTGCTGCGCACCGTCATGGCGGCTATGCCGTCTGCTCGTCTTGTCCTTGCATCATTAGCAGCTTTAGTTCCGCCTTGCTGTTGATGCGTCGCTTAATTTGCTCACGCATGCCGGGCCGCGCGAGTACGATTGCCGTTAGGGCTTCCGGAGACACCAATTTTTCGGAATCGGCTTCAGACCAATTGCTTCCGTGCCCAACCATGAACGAGTGGCGGTAGGTCATGACGGCAAACAGTATTTGCGCTGTATACACCAATTCAACGACCTTTCGCACGGCGGGTAACGCGCGTTCCTTAGCTTCATCCGTTTGGAAGTAGAGGCTTACTGATTCGTCAATCAATTTGTTAAGGACGTCGAAGTCCTGATTGATATAGATGATTCCACTGGGATGCACCGGGCTTGCTTCTCTCGCATATTCAGCAGCTCGTCCGCGGAACGCATAGTTGTGTTTTTCTTCAGTGAGTAGCTTGACGGCTGGACGTTGCTCGCTTTGGTTTTGAAGCATGGTGCGCTGGCCGCTATCAATGACCTTATAGCGCTTCCGTCCATTTGGAGATGATCGATGGCGGATTTCGCGCTCCGGATCCGGCTCGGCGCGTTGTCTCCGAGGCTGATCTGGATTTGCAGGAAGGCGCTCGCCATTTGGTTTGACAACACCGCCGGGATCCTCGTCGTCGGAAGCCTTTTGCCGCGACTTCCGCGGTACGGAAGTGGGCACCGTAAAGTCGTCCTTCATCTCTGCGAGCAGGCGGTCCAGCTCTGTATCGAAGTCGGTACTTCCGAGTTTTCCTTCAATGTAGGCCAGCAGTTCGGGAGCCTCTTGAGGGTAGCGCTGTGCAAACTCATGTCCCCACCGTTCCCATGGGAGCCGGCGCTTATTGACGAGCAATGATGTGCGATTCATGTTGGAGCGAACGCCCTGTTCGGGGTCCGGCTCGACCACGATGCACACGTTGTTGTGGCCGGCGAAGATGCCGAACTTCTGGAGTATGCGCACGGCGTCTACTTTGGTGGAGAGGTCAAACTGTTCACCTTGGTAGATCGCCGAGACAATGGCGTGGTTCGCTGTGCCCGTGAGCCACGGAAACCATACGCGTTGACGCTTGCGTCTGTCGGCCTTGGTAAGCGGTCTGCCGGTTTCCTTATTGAGCCGTTGCGGCACAACAACATCGTCGCCTTCGCCAAGGATCCACCAACTAACCCGAGCTCCAGGAATCTCAACGACGCCTGATTGCTCACCGAAATTGTCGAGGTAGTCCTTAGTGCCTTTGACGAGACGGACTTGCCGATCTCCATGAAACGCGTTCTTGCGCGGTCTCACTGGTGCGCCGTCCGATCGGCTTCCGATTTCAGTATAAAGACGAAACTTGATTCCATCTGGGACGACGAAATACTGGCTGTTGTAGATATGCGTCTGCCAGTAGGCCGTGTGCTCTTTGGAGCGGCCATCGGTAGCAAGTTCTTCGCGAAGGTCGTCCGGCATGAGCGTGGTATCATCGCCTTCCGATTTTCCGTGAAGCACTACTACAGTGCCGTGGTCGCCGATGAAAAGCGGCTTCATCAGAGCGATTTCATCTTCCGAAAAGTACGGTTCCTCGAGCGGAACAACGCTCCGCTGCTCGATAACGTTGCCTTCGCTATCCGTGTACTCGTGGTCAATCGTCCCGTAAATCGGAATCCCGTTCTCTTCGCGGAGCTTAGCGAGGGTGCACACGTAGCCCTTGCCATCTTTCCAAGAGCGAAATTCGACGCCTTCGGGATTGAATTTTAGGGTTGACGCACGCGCGCCAATGCCGTAGTTCTCTTCGAGCGATTGCGTCTTCGTCGATTGGAAGATGCTGTACAACTCGGACATTGTCTTTTGAGACATGCCGATACCGTTATCGCCGAAGGCAAACTTGTTCGCGCCGGTTTGACTGAAGGTATAGGGGTCTACGAACGCTTCAATAGTCGGTTCGTAGTCGCGGTCCTCAACGTGAGTCGCCTTGTACTCCGCGATGCCCTCGAACGAGTTTTTCGAGAGTTCGCGATACTGCTTGCCGGGGCCGATGTCAGTGCCGAAAAGCTCGGCAAAGAAGCTAGGCCCACGACCCTTGATTTCAAGGTCGGGCATGTTAGTTGTTCTTTCTTCATGGCCTCTTGCGAGGCGAGGTCCTCCGTAAGGGAACACGTTGCAGAAAGGGTCGCCCCGACCGCGCAGCATCTCCTCGGATTAACAACATCGTACTCGAACCTGCGACAGAAGTCACTTCCGCCTCGTCACCCGACTGGGCTCGCCCCAGCGATCCCGGCAATGTTGCGGCGGAGGGGCCGGGGCGCGCCGGTCGCACGTCTTCTGCGCAGTCGCATTTACTTCTGTACGGTCGCTTGAGCTTCTGTAATTCACACGGCGATTCATCAGACCCGAACGTCTGTTCGCCCTTTCCCGCGTCACCCTCAACGGGGTATAGTGGTGGGAAGTGGTGGTAAGTGGTGCTTCGGGGAGGGATCTTGCACGCGGAGCTGCCGCGCTTTACGGGTTCGGTGGAGCATGCCCTCGATGAGAAAGGGCGCCTCATCGTCCCTGCGCGCTTTCGGGAACGGCTTGGGGCGGGCTTCGTCATCACGATTGCTCAGCCTGAGCCATGCCTTGCGCTCTACCCCAGCGTTACGTGGGCCGAGTTCTGCACGCGCCTGGAGGAAGCTCCTCGCAAAGATGAGCGTTTCCGTCGCCTTGTGCGCAACATCTTCGCACATACAGAGGAAGTGGCGTGCGATGGACAAGGGCGACTGCTGATCCCGGCCGCCCAGCGCGGCTACGCCTCCATCGACCGCGATGTCGTGTCGATCGGCGCCCTCACCCGCGTCGAGATCTGGGCCAAAGAACAATATTCCGCGCACGCTGCGCCGGAGGGCGAGGTGGCCGAGTTCATGGCCGACCTCGGGCTCTTCTGATGGGATGCCTCCATGATGCACGTCTCGGTCTTGCTCGATGTGGCGATCGACTACTTGGCGATCCGGCCGGATGGGACGTACGTCGATGCAACCTTTGGTGCGGGTGGGCACACGAAAGCGATTCTTTCGAAATTGCAAACCGGCCGGTTGATCGCCATCGATGCGGATCCCGACGCGATTGCACGCGCGCAAACGATCTCGGATCCATCCTTTACTTTCGTCCAAGCGAATTTCTCGGAACTTCGTCGAGTGTTGAGCGACTGCGGGGTGGCGCAGGTCGACGGAGTGCTCTTCGATTTGGGAGTTTCGTCGATGCAGTTAGATAATGCAGAGCGCGGCTTCTCGTTTCGCGACAGCGCGCCGCTCGATATGCGCATGAACCCGTACGCGGGTCGCAGCGCCTACGACATCCTCACCTCCGCGAGCGAACGCGAGCTGGCGGATATCTTCTTTAATTACGGCGAAGAGCGCGCGGCGCGGCGCATCGCGCATGCGATCGTCGAACGGCGCAGCGCCGGTAAACTCCCGAAGACGACCCACGAGTTCGCGCAGTTCGTCTCAGGCGTCGTGCATCGTCCGGGCAAGCGCGAACGAATCCATCCCGCCACGCGCGTCTTTCAAGCGCTGCGCATCGCGGTCAACGACGAGCTCGGGGCGTTGCGCCAAGGTATCGTCGAGGCGGTTGACCTGCTGCGCGCCGGCGGCCGTATCGTCGCAATCAGTTTTCATTCGCTCGAAGATCGCATCGTGAAGCAAACCTTCCGCGATGACGATCGTCTCGACGTGCTCACCAAAAAGCCGCTCGTGCCCGACGCGCGCGAGATGGCGGAGAACCCCCGCGCACGCAGCGCCAAACTGCGTGCCGCGCAACGGAAGGCGAGTTAACCCATGGCCCTGGCTCAACCCAAAGTCGATCACCGCCCGCGCATCAAAAATCCACGCAGCGCCCGCACCGCCACCCAAACCCGCATCGTTAAAACGACACGCGCTCGCTATACCGCCGTCGTGCGCGTGACCACCGGCTTGTGCATCGCACTGGCCGGCTTGATGCTCTACGTGTTGCTCCTCTCCAACACCACGAGCCTCACCTATGCGGTCGATAAAGCGCATCACCAACGCGACGCGCTGCAAGAGCAAACCGCGCGGCTCGACGATCGCATCGCACAAGCCAGCTCCGAAGAGCGGCTCGCCGGCATCGCCGCGAGCCTGCATATGCGCGATGCGCAGACCTTTGCGGTCGTGCACCTCGACTCACCACCGCTGGTTGCGAAATCGAGGATACCGCTCTTCGATACTATCGCTGCCTGGTTCTAGCTGGTGGCGCGCTCGCTGCTTCACAACCGAGCCTTCGCGCGTGTCGCACCGATGCGCGCGAAACTGTTTTTCTATCTATGCGCGTTGATGGCCGCGTATCTCTGCGGGCGCCTCTATCTCGTCCAAGTCGTGCAAGGACCCAGTCTCGCCGCCAAGGCGCTCGCACAGCGCTCCGATACGGTCGAGGTGTTTGCGCGGCGCGGATTCATTGCCGATCGCAACGGCACGGTGTTGGTGCGCTCTCTCCCCTCCGAGAGCGTCTATGCCGTGCCGCACGACCTTACCGATCCCGATGCTACCGTCGCCAAACTGCAAGCGATTTTCGGCAAACTCGATCCGCCGACGATCGCCGAACTGCACGACAAGACGCTGTGGTTCGTGTGGATCGCGCGCAAAGTGCCGGTCGAAGTCGCCGATCGCGTGCGCAAAGCCGATCTCGGCGGCGTCGCGCTCAAAGAAGAGCCGACCGGCAAACGCATCGATATGGTCGGCAACATGGCCTCGACCGTGCTCGGCTTCGTCGGCACCGACGAAAACGGGCTCTCCGGGCTCGAGTATCAATTCGACGATCTGCTGCGCGGGCAATCCGGGCAGGTCACGCTTGAAACCGATGATTTCGGCCGGCCCATTCCGTTCGGGCACGAAAGCGTGGTCAAGGCCGCGCAGCCCGGTCTCTCCCTCGAACTAACCATCGATTCGTACCTGCAGTTCGTCACCGAAGAAGCGCTCGATCAAGAAGTCGCGAAGTATCACGCGAGAGACGGTACCGCGATCGTAATGGATCCGTGGACCGGTGAGATCCTGGCTATGGCGAACATCCCGCACTTCGATCCGAACCACTTCTGGAAATACCCGCAGCGCAACTACGATGACCGCGCCGTGGCGGATACCTACGAGCCCGGATCGACGTTCAAATTGGTGACGGCCGCGGCCGCGCTTGCCTCGGGTCGTGTGAATCTGCAAACGCGCTTCCCGGCGCGCGAAACGCTCACGCTCGACGGCCACACGATTCACAACGCCGACGACGACATGCCGGTGCGCGGCACCACCGAGACGCTCGAAGAGATCGTCGAGTATTCGCACAACGTCGGCGCGGCCGAAGTCGGCCTTGCAACCGGCCAACAAAATTTCTACGACATGGAACGCAACGGCGGATTCGGTACCGCTAGTGACGTCGAGTTGCCGGGCGAGAGTCCGGGCATCGTGCCCGCGCCGGAGCAGTGGAGCGAACTCTCACTGCCGACGATGGCGTTCGGCCAAGGTGTCTCGGTGACGCCGATCGCGATGGCGCGCTACTACTGCGCGATTGCCAATGGCGGCATGCTGCTGCGCCCGCGCATCGTGCAAGCAATCGAAGATCAACAGGGCCACGTGCTCTATCAATATCCAACCGAAGTCGAGCATCGCGTCTTCTCCGAAAAGATCGCAGCGGAGTTGCGGACCTTCTTGCGTGCGGTTGTGACCAGCGGCACCGGCAAAGACGTCGCGCAGATTCCCGGCTACACCACTGCCGGCAAAACCGGCACCGCGCAGATGGTGGTCAACGGGCAGTATTCGGCCGGCGCGTACGCCGCGTCGTTCATCGGCATGATACCAGCCGAACATCCGCGCTACGTCATCTACGTGAAGATCGAAGATCCGCAGGGCGCGTACTACGGCGGCACGGTCGCCGGGCCGGTCTTTACGCGGATCGCGCGCGAAGCGATGCTGCACGCGGGTGTGCTTCCGTGACGATCGCGCAGCTCGTCGCGCGCTTGCCCGCAAGCACGCGCGTCATCGGCGATGCTACGCGCGAGATCGCCGCCGTCGAGATCGATTCGCGCCGGGTCACGCCCGGCGCGCTCTTCGTCGCGGTGCCCGGCGAACACACCGACGGACACGTGTACGTGGATGCGGCAATTACGCGTGGTGCCGTCGCCGTCGTGGTTGAAGAAGCGCGGGCGCTGAGCGTGCCCGACGGCGTCACCGCCATTGCCGTACCGGATACGCGACGCGCATTGTCGGTGCTCGCGGCAGCATTCTACGGCGATCCCTCGCGCACGCTCGACGTGCTCGGCGTCACCGGCACCAACGGCAAGACCACGACCACGCGCATGATCGCGGCGATCCTCGAAGCCTCCGCCCGTCCGTGCGGCGTGATCGGTACGGTCGGCGCGCAGTTTCGCGACAAGAGTTGGACGCTCGAGAACACCACGCCGCTGCCGCCGGAGTTGCATGGCTTGCTCGCGCAGATGAAGGAACTCGGCGCGTGGGCAGTCGCGATGGAAGTCAGTTCACACGCGCTCGCGCTCGATCGCGTCGAGGACGTGCACTTTCGCGTCGCTGCGCTGACCAACATCACGCGCGATCATCTCGACTTTCATCAGACTCTCGAAGCCTATGCGGCTGCCAAGCATCGTCTGTTCGGCATGACGCAAGCCGCGGTGCTCAACATCGACGACGAGCACGGCGCGCGCTGGTACGGCGAAATCCGGCACCGCATGCCCGCGCTCTCGTACTCGCTGCACGGCGAGGCCGACCTGGTCGCGCGCAACGTGGTGACCGGCGCGTCAGGCTCGACCTTCGAGGTCGACGGTGTCGCGATGCGCGTCCATCTGCCCGGCTTTTTCAACCTATCGAATGCGCTCGCCGCGATCGGTGTGGCGCGCACGCTCGGCATCGATCTCGCGACCGCGGCGCATGGGCTCGATGTGCTCGAACGGGTGCCTGGTCGAATGGAGCACGTCAGCGGCGGCGACGTCGATGTCGTCGTCGACTACTCGCACACGCCCGACTCGCTGGAGAACGCGCTGCTCGCGCTGCGCGAAACGACGGAGCGCGGGCTGGCAGTCGTGTTCGGCTGCGGCGGCGATCGCGATCGCGGCAAGCGCCCCGAAATGGGCCGTGTCGCCGCGACCTACGCCGATCGCATCTACGTGACCAGCGACAATCCGCGCAGCGAATCACCAGCGGCGATCGTCGCCGAGATCGAAGCCGGCATCGGTGCGCATGCGCACGTGGTCGAGGTCGATCGGCGGGCGGCGATTCTGCGCGCGATCGACGAGGCCGCGCCGGGTGACGTGGTGCTCATCGCGGGCAAGGGGCACGAGACGTATCAAATCATCGGCGGCCAGACGCTGCCGTTCGACGACGCCGACGTGGCGCGCCAGGCGTTGGCCGCGCGAGGCGCGCGCACATGAAGCTAACCTTCGAAGAGGCGGTGAAAGCGACCGGCGCGCAAGTGCTCGACATCGACGCGTTGCCGGCGTACGTCGAGGTCGGCACCGACACGCGCACGATCGTATCGGGCCAAACATTCCTGGCGCTGCGCGGCGAGCACTTCGACGGACACGCGTACACGCGAGAGGCGGTCGAGCGCGGCGCGACGTTGCTGATCGTCGACGATCCCGACGCAGCCGTGCCCGGCACGACGACGCTAGTGGTCGAGAACACGCTGCAGGCCTTCCTCGCGCTCGCGAGTGCATCACGCGCGCTGTTTCGCGGCCGCGTGCTGGCGATCACCGGCAGCGCGGGCAAGACTACCACCAAGGCGTTCGCCGCGCAGCTACTGGCCGTACGGTACGGCACGCGCATCCTCGCCGCGCCGGCCAACGAAAACAACGAGATCGGCGTGAGCAAGTTGCTGCTCGCCGCCGACAACGACAAGCACGACGTGCTGGTGGTCGAGCTGGGCGCGCGGCACTACGGGGATATCGGAGTGCTGGCTCGCGCCGCGCGACCGGACCTCGCGATTCTCACCAACGTCGGCGATGCGCACCTCGAGATCATGGGGACGCGCGAACGGCTCGAAGAGACGAAGTGGGCGATCTTCTCGACCGGTGCGCGCGCGATTCTCAACGCGCAGGACGTCACCTCGATTCGCCGCGCGCCCTCGCTTGCGCGGCCGGCGCACTGGTTCTTTTCCGGCGGCGTCGGCAGCGATATTCCGATGCACGGCCGCGTTAGCGCGATTGCCGGCGCGCAACACTGGCTCGAGATCGACGGCGATCGCGACGACGCCTACACCATCGATGCGCGCGTACCGGGCGTGCACAATCGCGCCAATCTCGCCGCGGCGATTGCGGCGGCGCGCGAGTACGGCATCGAGCCGCAGCAAATCGTCGACGCGATTCCGGAAATCGAATTGCCGCAGGGGCGCTACGAGCGCATCGCGCTCCCCAACGGCGTGGTGCTCATCTACGACGCGTACAACGCGAATGCAGCCGGAATGATGGCCGCACTCGATGCTTTCGCGGTGGAAGGTGCGGGACGCCGCATCGCGCTGCTTGCAAGCATGGCCGAGCTTGGCGAGGGAGCCGCGGATTTACATCGACGGGTCGGCGGTCACGCCGCCGCGACCAAGGTCGATGTGATGCTGGTGGGCGGTGAGTTCGCGGGCGAACTCGCGCTCGGTGCGCGGCGCGCAGGGTTGCCCTCGGAGCGCATCGTGCCGTTCATGTCGAACGAGCAGGCGGCAAGCTGGGTGCGCAGCAACGCGCGCGCCGGCGATGCGGTGTTGTTGAAGGGATCGCGCAAATACAAGTTAGAGGAAATCGTCGAGGAGTTACGGCGTTGACGGCTACGCGCATCGACGGAGTGGTGGCGATCCCGGTCCGCACGCGCATTGTGCGCGAAGGCGACGATCTCGCCGCGCTCGTGGCGGCGGCGGTGCACGGCATCGCGCGCGCCGGTGACGTTATTGCCGTCTCGGAAACCGCGGTCGCGATTGCGCAAGGCGAGTTCGTGGTTGCCGAACACATTCGCCCGTCGCGTCTGGCGTACGTCCTTGCTCGGCAGGCCGGTCCGATGGCGACGGTGAGTCAGCCCGAATCGGTGCAGCTCGTGATCGATCGTGTCGGGACCTGGCGGGTGTTTTATGCCGCGGTCATGCACGCGCTCGGGCGCCTCGCCGGCAAGCGCGGCGTGTTTTACGAACACATGGGTGAAGCGATTGCCGCCATCGATGGGTACACCGGCACGATGCCGCCCTACGAGCGCGCGATCGTCTTGGCACCGCGCGATCCCGACGGCGTGAGCGAAGCGATTGCGGCGGTGACCGGCGCCGGCTGCTCTGTCGTCGATGCCAACGATTTACACAAAGCTAAAGTGCTCGGCGCGTCGCGCGGCGTCGATCGCGCCGTGGTCGAAGAAGCGCTGCTCGAGAATCCGCACGGTAACGGCGACGAACAGACGCCGATCGTCGTGTTGAAGTGGCGTGCAGCCGGGAAGAATCCGTTGCAATGCTAGGGCCGGATGGTTGGCTCGCGGCGGTGCATGCGGGCGGCGGTTTCATCCTGGCCGTGGTGACCGGGTTGATCGCGCTTCCGCTGTTGCGCCGGTTCCAGGTGCATCAACATGCCTATGAAGACGCGCCGGCCTCCCATCAGGCAAAAACGGGAACGCCGACGATGGGCGGCATCGTCTTTATCGTCCCGTTTCTCTTCCCGGTCTTCGCGACGCGTACGGCGCTCGTGCTCCCGCTCTGCTTCTTGATCGTTGCGTGCGGCGCAATCGGCATGGTCGACGACATCCTCGGCATCACGCGCGGCCGCAATCAGGGCTTGCGTGCAAGCACCAAGTTGCTCTTGAGCGCGGTGGTCGCGATCATCTTTTTGCGTTTGATCTCGGCCTCGGACGCGTTCTTTCCGCGCGACGTGATCTTTCACACCGGCACCTACGCGCTGATGGTGCCGCACTGGCTCTGGCTCGTGCTCGGCATCCTGGCCGTGACCGGCACGATTCACGCCGTCAATCTCACCGACGGGCTCGACGGCCTTGCGACCGGGACGATGATTCCGCCGCTGCTGGTCTTTGGTCTCAACTTTATGCCGGGCTTTTCGCACGTCGCGCAAGACGCGTCGCTGCTCGGCCTCGGCGCGTGTGTGGCGTTTTTGCTCTTCAACCGCTATCCGGCCAAGATGTTCATGGGCGACACGGGCTCGCTTGCACTCGGTGCATTGCTGTCAGGCGTGGCGATACTCGAAGGCGAAATGCTGCTGCTGATTCTGATCGGTGGGGTCTTTGTGGCCGAAGCACTTTCGGTTATTCTGCAAGTGAGCTATTTCAAAATGACGGGCGGGAGGCGTATCTTTCGCATGAGCCCATTGCACCACCACTTCGAGCTGGGCGGTTGGCCCGAGACCAAGGTCACGGCACGTTTTTGGACCGCTTCGCTCGTGCTCTCCGCAATCGGATGGTTTGTCGTACGATGATGACCTTTGACGCACGCGAGACGATTCTCGTCATTGGCCTCGGCAAGAGCGGCCTCGCTTGCGTGCGCGTGCTTCGCTCGCGCGGCGCGACGGTCTACGCAACCGACGAAAAGCTGCCAAGTGAACTGCGCGACGCCATCGACGTCGTCAATGCGACCGGCGCGAAATTCGTCACGCCCGACCAACTCGAGTCAATCGTGGGCGGACTGACCTCGGCGGTCCTGTCGCCCGGTGTGCCGCTCAACTCGCCGATGGTGCGCGCCGTGCAGGATCGCAACGTGCCGGTGCTCGGCGAGATCGAGGTCGCGTTCCGCTTGAGCAAGGCCCCGTTGATCTCGGTCACCGGGACGAAAGGCAAGTCGACCACAACGGCACTGATCGGACACCTGTTGCGCTCGTGCGGACGCGCCGTGCGCGTCGGCGGCAACATCGGCAACCCGCTGATCGACGAAGTGCTCGACGCGCGCACCACCGATTGGGTGGTTGCCGAAGTCTCGTCGTTCCAGCTCGAAACGATTCGCGCGTTCAAGCCGCGCGTCGCGGTGCTGCTCAACGTGGCACCGGATCATTTAGACCGCTATCATTCGATGGACGAATACGCCGAAGCGAAGTTCCGCATCTTCGCCAATCAAACGTTCGGGGATTACTTCATCGGCAATCTCGACGACGAGCGTGTCGCCTCGCTCGACGTCTCCAAGAGCGAGCGCACGATCCGCTCGCGGCAGCTTTGGTTTACCCTCAACGACCGTCACAACAATGCGACGATCTACGTGCGCGGCGATGACATCATCTATGCCCCGATCAGCGGCGATCCGCGTCCGGTCAAAGTGATGCGCAAGGACGAGATTCCGCTGGCCGGCGCGCACAACATCCAGAACGTGATGGCCGCGCTGCTGGCAGCATACGCGGTCGGCTGCGAAACCGCGCCGCTGCGCGAGGCGGTGATGAGCTTCCGCGCGATGCCGCACCGGCTCGAAAACGTCGATGAGATCGACGGCGTGCTCTACGTTGATGATTCGAAATCGACCAATCCCGGCTCGGTGGTGGCCGCGCTGCATGCCTACACGCGCCCGATCGTGCTGATCGCCGGCGGCCGTGCCAAGGGTACCGATTTCCTCGAGATGGGCGTGGCGATTCGTCAGCGCGCGAAGGCGCTGGTGGTGATCGGTGAAGCGGGCGATGAGATCGCGTCGCACGCCAAGGGCACCGAGATCGAGCACGCTGCCTCGATGATCGAGGCGGTGCAAAAAGCGCGCGAACTTGCGTCGAGCGGCGACGTCGTGCTGCTCTCGCCGGGCTGCGCATCGTTTGACATGTTCCGCTCGGCCGAAGACCGCGGCGAGCAATTCGCCGCCGCGGTGCACGCGTTACGGGAGCCGGCGGGTGCTTAATATCAGCACGAGCGCTAGACCGCGCCGCTCGTACGTGGCCGCGCCGCCCGACACGCTGCTGTTCTTTGCCGTCGCATCGCTGGTCGGTATCGGCCTGGTGATGATCTTCTCCGCATCGAGTGCGGTGGCGCTGGTCGAGCACCACGACGTTGCCTACTACGCCAAACGACAGATCCTCTGGCTGATCGTCGGATTGATCGTGGCCTACGTCACGTACCGGCTCGACTACCACAAGCTCAAAGCGTGGGCACCCTACGTGTTGGTGGCGGCAATCGTCTCGCTGCTGCTGGTGCTCGTGCCGCACGTCGGCGTGACGGTCAACGGCGCGCGACGTTGGGTCGGCGCATCGTCGGTGACATTCCAGCCGTCGGAATTTGCCAAGCTCGCGCTGGTCGTGTATCTTGCGGCGACGCTGGCGGCACGCGGCGAACGCATCGTCTCGCTGGTCAAAGGACTCTTCCCGCTGTGCATTCCGGTCGTGATCATGGCCGTGCTCGTGCTCAAAGAACCCGACATGGGCACGGCGAGCTTGCTGGTGATGATCGCCTTTGCGATGTTCTTTGCGGCCGGTGCGCGTCTCTCGCACCTCTTCGTGATCTTGCTCGCCACCACGCCCGCCGTGATCGTCGAAGTGCTCGCGAGCCCATACAAGCGCGAACGCGTCTTCGCGTTTTTGAATCCGTGGAAGGATCCGCAGAACGCGGGTTTCCACATCGTGCAATCCTTGCTGGCACTGGGCAGCGGCGGCATCTTCGGCGTGGGCTTGGGCGATTCGCGCGCGAAGTTCTTCTATCTGCCCGAGCAGTACACCGATTTTATCTTCTCGATCCTCGGCGAAGAGCTGGGTTTGATCGGCGCGTTTGCGGTCGTCATCCTGTTCATCGTCGTCGGCTATCGCGCGATCAAGATCGCGATCGCCGCGCCGGATCGCTTCGGGTTCTTCCTCGCGATCGGCTGTGTCTCGATCGTGGTGATTCAAGCCTTCGTCAACATCGGCGTCGTGACGTCGTCGTGGCCGGTGACCGGCGTGCCGCTGCCGTTCATTTCGTTCGGCGGCAGCTCGCTGATCGTCAATCTGATCGCGGTCGCCTTGATCGCCAACGTCGGTCGCGGGCAGCGCGTCACCGAACCGTGACCAGCGATCCGGTCGAACGGCATCTCGAACGGCAGATCGAGGCGTTCGGGTTCATGCGCTCGCACCTGTATGCGCACACATTGGAACGTGCGCTTGCCGATTATCGTGCGCATGGCATCATGTACCGGTTCTTCGAAAACGATCCGGCGCGTAAGGCGATGTCGACACCCGGCGTGCGCCTCATGGCGGCATTCCATTTTCTTGCCCTGACCGGCGAAGCGCCGGAGATTGCGCGCCTGTTGCCGTCCTGCGGCGGTCCCGCGACGGAGTGGGACGCGCTGTGGGAAGCGATCCGTGTGCGTCTGGAATCCGACGAAGCGCGCATCGGCGAACTCTTTGCGCAGACGCCGCAGACCAACGAGGTGCTGCGCGCGACCGTGCTCACCGCCGGACTTTCGACCTTTGTGCGAGGCTGGAATCTCCCGTTGCGGCTGTTCGAAATCGGTGCGAGTGCCGGCCTAAATACGCGTATCGAAAGCGATGACTTCGTCGTCGCCGAGCGAGCTGCATGCGATCTTCACCCGCTCGACGTGAATAGCGAAGACGATTGCACGCGATTGCTCGCCTATATCTGGGCTGATGACTCGGAACGCGTCGCACTGCTTCGGCACGCCATCGAGCGGGCGCGCATGCAGCCGCTGGCCGTCGAGCAGGCGGATATGTTCGAATGGTTGCAGCGCTGCGTCGAGCCCAAGGCGCGCTATGCAACGGTGGTCATGCAATCCGTGGTCGCCGATCATCTCACCAAAGATGAGCGTACGCGACTTTCCAGTATCATCGAAGCCATCGGCGAGAAGGCAATGCCGAACGCTCCGTTGGGGTGGCTGCGCATGGAGTTTCATTCGGAGAGTCGCCGGTATCAGACGCGGCTGATGACGTGGCCCGGCGGATTCGACGACTTGATCGCAACCAGCACGGGACACGCGCGAGAAATCGAATGGATCGCCTGAACGTCGTCTTCACCGGCGGCGGAACGGGCGGCCATCTCTATCCGGCCATCGCGATTGCTCAAGCACTTGGTAATCGCGCCAACGTCACGTTCATCGGGACGGCGGATCGGCTCGAAGCGACGATCGTACCGAATGCGGGCTATCCGCTCGTCACCATTACGAGTGCGCCGGCCAAACGCGCCTACGTCAATATCGTCGGCGCTTTTCAAGCGTTGAGCGCGCTGCGCCGCCTCAAGCCCGACATCGTGATTGCGACCGGCGGCTACGTCGCGCTACCGGTCGCGTTCGCGGCGCGGATATTGGGAAAGACGATTGCGCTGATCGAGCCCAATGCACGTCCGGGGCTGACCAATCGCTTGCTTGCGCCGTGGGTCAATGAAGTCTGGGGCGCATTCCCGAGCGGCGATCCGCGCTTTGCCGGCAAGTATGTCTATACCGGCATTCCGGTTCGCGAATCGCTGCACGCGCTGCCGGCGCGCGACGCCGCGCTCGAGCGGCTCGGCCTTTCGAACAAACGCCAGACCCTACTCGCCATGGGCGGAAGTCAGGGCGCGCGCTCGATCAACGACGCGCTGACCTCGCTGCTGACCAGCGACGGACTTCCCGACGGCTGGCAGCTCATTCACGTCACCGGCGAAAAGGAATACGACCGGGTGAAAGCTGCGCTTCGTCCCTCGACGACGCTTCGCTACGCTCGGGATGACAATGGCGGGGTCCTACGTGCCTATCTCAACGATGTGAGCGACGCGTATGCGGCGGCGGATCTGGTGCTGGCGCGGGCAGGCGCTTCGACGCTCGGCGAGCTGACGGCCACCGGGCGTCCCGCGATTCTCGTGCCATATCCGTATGCCGCCGAGGACCATCAGCGTGCTAACGCTGAGATGGTCGCGCAGGCGGGCGCGGCCGTCGTGGTCGATGACCGCGAGCTGATCGCCGGGAAGCTGCGCGGCATTTTAGCTGACGTGACCCGCCCCAGCCGCCTCGCCGAATTGCGGGCGGCCGCGGAGCGCGGACGCGCGATCGATCCGCTTACGACAATACTCGCCCGGGTCGATGCTCTTACTATGCGGAAGAATCGAGCGTGACGTCAGGGGGCGAGCAAGGCGCAAAGACCTGGCACTTTGTGGGCATCGGCGGGATCGGCATGAGCGCGATCGCGCGAATTCTGCTTGCACGCGGCCAGTGCGTCTCGGGCTCCGACCTCAAGGAAACCGCGCTCATCACGCGTTTACGTGAAGAAGGCGCGCAGATAACGATCGGTCACGACGCGGCAAACATCGAGCGCGCGCACACGGTCATCGTCAGCTCGGCAATCGATCGTCGCAATCCCGAATACATCGCCGCGCAGCGTCGCAGCATTCCGCTGCTGCATCGCGGCGAGATGCTGGCCGAACTGCTGCGCAACCGCAGCGGGATCGCGATCTGCGGTACGCACGGCAAGACGACGACCACCGCGATGGTTGCCGCAGTGCTACGCGCGGGCGGCGTCGACGCAAGCCTCGTGCTCGGCGGCATCGACGGCACGCTCGACACCAACGCCTGCGATGGCCGCTCGCCGTACTTTGTTACCGAAGCCGACGAATCCGACGGCTCGTTTGCGCTACTCGATCCAAAGATCGCGGTCCTCACGAATATCGAGAACGATCATCTCCAGAGCGATGACGAATTGCCGCAGCTCGTGCGCGCGTTCGAAGAATTTCTTGGGAAGTTGCCCGAGAGTGGGTGTGCGATCATCGGTGTCGACAATCCGCTCGCCGCATCGCTAGTGGAACGCGTGCGTCGCACGCGCACGGTCACCTTCGGGTTTGGACCGCGCGCCGATGTGCGCGCGAGCAACGTGCAGTCGCAAGGGCTTGGCACATCGTTCGACGTGATCGTCGGCGACGTGTGTCTCGGAACGGTCGAGCTCAACGTGCCCGGTGCGATCAACGTGCTCAACGCGCTGGCCGCTATTGCTACCGCGCGCGAGCTCGAGGTCCCGTTTGTGCGCATCGCCGAAGGTCTGAGCGCCTTCCGCGGCGTGCGCCGGCGCTTTGACATTCTCGTGCGCAGCGACCGCATGGTGCTCGTCGACGACTACGCGCATCATCCCACCGCCGTGCGCGCGACGATTGCTGCCGCGCAGCAATATCATCGCGGACCGGTGATCGTCGCCTTTCAGCCGCACCGCTATTCGCGCACCGCGTACCTCGCGCGCGATTTTGCCGATGCGCTCAAGAACGCCGACCGTGTCTACCTTGCGCCGGTGTACGCGGCGTCCGAGCCGCCGATCCCCGGCGTGTCGGAGCGCTCGATTGGCGAGCCGCTTGTGGCGCTTGGCACGCGGGTGACCTACGTCTCGCGCGTTGACGACTTGGAAGCGCGCCTATTAGAGGAAGTGCCGCGCGGGGCGCTCGTGCTGATGCTGGGCGCGGGGAACATCACGGAGGTCGCGGCGCGCCTCGCGCAGCGAGCCAACGAAGCCGACGTCAAAGTTTCGTGAGCCTCACCAACGAGCTTGCGCTGGCGTCGCTGCTGACGGTTGCCGATCGCGCGGCGCTGCTCGAGACCTTCGGCGATCGCGTGCGCTTCGACGAGCCGCTCGCAGCGTACACCTCGTGGAAAGTCGGCGGACCGGCCGACGCCTTCGCCGTCGCGGAACGCGAAGATGAAGTCGCGCAGGTGATGGCGCTGTGCTTCAAACGGAAGCTGCCGTGGTTTGTGATCGGCAGCGGCAGCAACATGCTCGTTGGCGACGGTGGGATTCGCGGCATCGTGCTGCGTCTCGGCGGCGCCTTCACCTCGGTCGACGCGCGCGTTGAAGATGGACGCGTGCTGGTCGACGCCGGCGCGTCGGCCAAGATGGAAAGGGTCACGGCGCGCGCGGCTTCGCTCGGCGCGATCGGGATCGGGTCGCTTGCCGGCATTCCCGGGACGGTCGGCGGTTCGCTGCGGATGAACGCCGGCACCGATCGCGAGATCGGCGACTTCGTGAGCGAGATTTTGGTGCAAAGCCCGGCGAAACCCAAGCCGCACGCGATCGCGGTGCAATATTTCTACCGGCATACCACGTTGGCGCGCGATGCGATCGTCGCGCGCGTGCACATGGCGTTCGAGCAAGGTGACCCCAAGACGGTGCACGAGGAGATGCAGGCGCGCTTGGTGCGCCGCAAGAGCACGCAGCCTGTCGCGATGCCCAACGCCGGCTCCTGTTTCCGCAATCCCGACGGCGATAAGGCGGCGCGGTTGATCGAGGCAGCCGGCGCTAAGGGATGGCGGGTCGGCGGTGCGGAAGTCTCCACGCTCCACGCCAACTTCATCAATAATGTCGGAGGGGCGAGCGCCAAGGACGTCGCGACGCTCCTGGCTCGCATTCGCCGAACCGTGTTCGAGAAGTTCGGTGTGGAATTGCAGTTAGAAGTCCACTTGGTCGGTGTATTCGTTGATGCAGAAAAAAGCTAGAGTCGCGGTCGTCATGGGCGGATCGAGCGCGGAGCGCGAGATCTCCATTCAAACCGGTTCCGGCGTGATGCGCGCATTGCAGTCGCTCGGCTACGACGCGCAATCGCTGGACTACGATCAAAAGTTTCTCGATGCCATTCGGGAGATCGCGCCCGACGTGGTGTTCAACGCCTTGCACGGCCCGGGCGGCGAAGACGGACACGTGCAGGCGCTGCTCGACTTTCTCGGCATTCCCTACACCGGCAGCGGTGTCGAAGCCGCGGCGCTCGCAATGGACAAGCACCTCACCAAGAAGCTGCTCGCCGCCGAAGGCCTTCCGACGGCGGCGTGGGACGTTTTCGATCTCGCCGGCGGCACGTTGCCGCTGTTGCCCGGTTCGCTTGACCTGCCGCTGGTCATCAAGCCGCGCTTTGAAGGAAGCTCGCAGGGCGTGGTGATCGTGCGCACCCACGAGCAGTGGACCAGTGCCATGCTCGCGGCCGCGAAAACCTACTCACAGATCATGGCCGAAGAATTTCTCGACGGGCGCGAGTTTACGGTGCCGATTCTGGGCGAAGAAGCGCTTCCGGTCATCGAAATCATCCCGAACGCCGACGAATTTTATACCTTCGATGCAAAGTACGCTGCGGGCGGAAGCACGCACATCGTGCCGGCCAAGATCGACGAAGATCTCGCCGCGCGTTTGCAGATGATTGCGTTGTCAGTACACCGTCTGCTTGGGCTACGCGACTACTCGCGCACCGATTTCATCGTGACCAAAGAGGGACGCCCGCAAATTTTAGAGATAAATACGCTACCCGGTCTTACCGCAACGAGCCTTGTGCCCGATGCGTGCGCGGCCGTTGGTATTTCGTACGAAGCGCTGGTTGACCGGCTCGTGGGCTACGCGCTCTCGCGCCGCGACGTAAGGGATGTAGCATGACCGAACCATTCGATTGCCGTTGCCCGCATAGCGGATTTTCTCAACGCGCGTTCGACGCTGCGAAACTGTCGCTCGGGCGCCGCGCATTTATTGCCGGTGCGGCCGCAGCAACCGCGAGCGTGCTCATTCCATGGCGTGCGCGGGCGGCGGCAAACGAAGTGACCGTGCTCAAATCGGCGCGCCTGTTCGACGGCACGACGATGCATACGCCGGGCGTTTTGGTGATCAAGGGCGATCGCATCGTGTCGATGAGTGCCGGCGACGCCGGCGCGGACGCGCACGTGATCGAGCTCGGCGATGCGACGCTGATGCCCGGCTTGATTGACTGCCACACCCACGTCGCGCCGTTCATCGTCTCCTCGCATTATCTCGTGCAGCCCGGTCACACTGCCGACAACGTTGGCGAAGCTGCGATTTACGGACTCAAGAACGCACAATCGATGCTGCACAACGGTTTCACCACCGTGCGCGACGTCGGCGGCGGCTGGGGTGTCGACCTCGCGGTGCGTGATGCGATCGGCGAAGGTGTCTACGTCGGTCCGCAAATTTTTGCCGCGGGTCCGGCGCTCTCGATTACCGGCGGTCACGGCGACTCCAACGATCTGCCCGACTTCGTGCACGAAGACATGACAATCGAAACCGGTGTGTCCTACGGACCGTACGGCTTCCGCGAAGTGGTGCGCGAGCACGTCAAGCGCCACACCGACCTCATCAAGATTCTCGCAACCGGCGGCGTGCTAAGCTACGGCGACGTGTGGGATATCCCACAGATGAACCTCGACGAGATTCAAGCGGTGGTCGATGAGTCGACGAAATTCAATCGCAAAGTCGCGGCGCACTGCCACGGCGACAAAGGCATCTCGGTCGCGGTCGAAGGCGGCGTGCACTCGGTCGAACACTGCACCGGCGTGAGCGAAGCGACGCTGAAAAACATGCAACAGCGCGGCACTGCGTTGGTACCGACGATTTGGGCGCTCGACTCGATTCTGCAACCTGGGAATCCGAATCACATTCCGCCGGGTTCGGTGCAAAAGGCCGAATATGCCGCGACGATTCGCAACGCCGGCATGCAGCGGGCGCTCGGAACCAGCGTCATCATCGCCTACGGCACCGACGCCGGCGTCTTCCCACACGACCAAAATAACAAAGACTTTGCATTGCTCGTACACATGGGTATGCGTCCGACCGACGTCATGCGCTCGGCGACCGTCACGGCGGCCGAATTGATCGGCGTCAACGATCGCGGCACGCTTGCACCCGGAAAACGGGCTGATGTGGTCGCCTTCAACGGCGATCTCAGCCACGACATTTCTCTGATTGAGAAGCCGCCAGCCCTGGTTTTGTTGGGAGGCAAGCGGGTCAACGCCGCGTAAATCCCCTAGGCCCTCGCCGACTCTGCGACGGGCGTTCTTGGAGGGTTTACGTGTCTACTGGTACGGTTGTCGACCGCGGGCTCGAGGGTGTCGTCGTTGGTTCGACGGTTTTAAGTAATGTCGAGGGCCAGGTCGGACGTCTGACCTACCGAGGCTACGATATCGACGATCTCGCGCCCAACGCGACCTTCGAAGAAGTAGCACACCTGTTGTTGTACGGCCATTTGCCGAATGCAACCGAGCTCAAAGCGTTCAAAGCCGAACTCGCCGCGCGGCGCTCGCTGCCCGCGCCGCTGATCACGGCGATGCAAGCGGTGCCGAAGACGGCGTGGCCGATGGACGTGATGCGCACGGTCACCAGCGGTCTCGCCTTGTTCGTGCCGGTGAACAGTCATGGCGAACACGTCTCCGACGTCCACAGCGCGATCGAGTTGATTGCCAAGATGACGACGATCCTCGCCTCCTGGGATCGTATTCGCCGCGGTTTAGAACCGATCGAGCCGCGTACCGATCTCTCGCATGCCGCGAACTTCCTCTACATGCGTACCGGCAAAGTCCCCTCGGAGATCGAGGAAGATGCGATCGACACGTATCTCGTGCTGCTCGCCGATCACTCGTATAACGCGTCGACGTTCTCGGCGCGTGTAACCGCCTCGACGCGCGCGGACATCTATGCGAGCGTCACTTCGGCGCTGGCCACGCTGACCGGCGACCTGCACGGCGGCGCAGCGAGCGCGACCTACACGAACCTCGTGGCTATTGGTGCGCCCGAGAAGGCCGAGAAATTTGTACACGACGAGATTGCCAAAGGCAATCGCATCATGGGCATGGGCCACCGCGAATATCGCGTGCGCGATCCGCGCGCCAAACATCTCGAAGCGATTGCTAAAGACCTCTCGAAGCACATGGGCAACAGCAAGTGGTATCCGATTGCGCGCGAGCTGGAAAATCACAGCCAGCGCATCCTCGCCGCAGAGCATCCCGACCGCAAGATTTACGCCAACGTCGATTTCTATACCGCGCCGGTGCTCGCCGATCTCGGCATCCCGGGCGATGAGTTCACGGGTGTCTTCGCCTGCGGCCGCATCGCCGGTTGGACCGCGCACATCCTCGAGCAGCTGGCCGACAACCGATTGATCCGCCCGCAGGCAAGTTACAGCGGTCCGCCGCCCGGACCATTCGTACCGATCGGCTCTCGCAAATGATCGTGATCCCCGCGCTCGACCTGCGCGGCGGCAAGTGTATCCGCATGGAGCGCGGCGACATCGCCACCTCGACGGTATATGCCGACGATCCAGTGGAGCAAGCAAAGGCGTTTGTTGCGCAAGGCGCGCGCCGCTTGCACGTGGTCGATCTCGATGCGGCGTTTGGTCACGGCGACAACATGGACGTAGTTCGTGCAATCGTCAAGGCGGTCGACGTGCCGGTGCAAGTCGGCGGCGGCATTCGCACGGTCGATAAAGCGCAGCAGCGTATCGACGCCGGCGCGTCGGAGATCGTGCTCGGCACGATGCTGGTCGACGACGAACGCGCAACGCGCGCGATCATCGGGCGCTTCGGTGACCGGGTGATCGCCGGCATCGACGCGCGCGGCAAGCACGTCGCGACGCACGGTTGGCAAGAGCACACGCCGGTCGATCGCGATGCGCTGGTCAAGCGCGTGGCGATGTGGGGCATCAAACGGATCATCTTCACCGAGATTCGCCGCGACGGCATGGGTGAAGGCTACGACATTGCGGCGCTGACCGAAGTGGCGAACGCCGCCGACGTGCTGGTAACCGCCAACGGCGGAGCGCGCACGATCGAGGACTTGCGCGCGCTCAAGGCGCAAGCGCCGCCCGCGGTCGACTCGTGCATCGTGGCGAGCGCAATCTACAAGGGGACGATCAAACTCGTCGACGCCATCGCCGCGGTTGGATAGCGCGAGCGCAGCCGCGTCTATTCCGTCGTAAATGAACCTTCGCTGATAGATTCAGTCGAGCCGCACGCCGACGACTGCGTACCTGCCGGAAGAACGGGAACGACGTAGGTCACGGTGTACGTGGTGCCCGGCGAGAGCGCGGGTAGCGGAACGCTGTAACCGTTTGACGTTGCGTTAAAGGTCGTCAGTGTTTGCGTGGTATCCGCCGTGGTTGTGAGTGTGATCGAAGGTTGGCCGTCGCGCGTGAACAGTGTTCCGGTGAAGTCCAGCGCTGCAGTCGAAGCCGACACGTTGGTTGCGCCCGCCGCCGGCGACGTGAGCGTCAATTCCGGAATCGGCGGCTGTCCATTGCACATGCCGGTGGCTGTGCCCGGCGTTGCGGTTGAGCCTGCGCCAGCGCACGCAGAGAGCATGGCGAGCACGACGGTGGAAATGAGCAGTTGCTTTATCATCTCTGTCACCCTGAGCTTGTCGAAGGGTCGCATCAATCATAAACGGGAGCACGCTTGGACGGCAAGCGAGCCGGATGATGCTGAGTTCCTGAGAATCGCGGCCCGCGGCAATTATTGCGTCGTGAACGAGCCCTCGTCGATCGAAACCGTGGTGCACGGGCCGGTCCCGGTAGCGACATCGACCACATAATACACGGTGTAGGTGGTCGCGGGATTTAGCGGCGGCAGCGTGACGCTGTAACCCGAGGCGGTCGCGGTAAAGCCGCCTGTGGAATAGAAGCCTTGGCCGAACGTAACCTTGATCTCCGGCGATCCGTACTGCGTCATCAGCGTCCCCGTAAAGGTCATTGCGCCGGTCGAGTCCGGCACATTGGTCGCGCCGGGTGCCGGTGAGACGAGGGTGAACTGCGGCAGAAAGAAGCTGCACAACGTCGCCGGCGTTGCTGTTGGCGCCGGCGTAACGCCCCCGCCGCCGCACGCCGCGAGCGCAGTGAGCATGCCGTACGCCACCAGACGTCGTGCCATCATATACCTCTGCATTACGCGTACTCGCGCGCGAGCGTGACCGGAAGCCGCGTGATGATGTCGTAGTTGATCGTGTCGGCCCATTCCGCCCAATCGTCGACGGTAATCTCGTGTGCGCCGTCGCGGCCGATCAGCGTTACCTTCGATCCGGGGTGCGCGTTCGGCGTGTGACTGAGGTCGACGAAGCTCATGTTCATCGCGACGCGCCCGATGATCGGAGCGCGCTCGCCGTCGATCAGCACGCTGCCTTTATTGGAGAGCGCGCGCGGAATACCGTCGGCGTAGCCGAGTGGAATCACGCCGATCGGCATCTGGCGCGGTGCGTGGAACGTCGCGCCGTACCCGACCGGCTCGCCGGCGTCGATCGTGCGCACGGCGACCAGTTCGGTGTCATACGAAAGCGCCGGCTGCAGGGGCAGCTTCCCGCCGTTTATCGCTTCGCGGGTTTGCGGCGACGGCCACAATCCATAGAGCGCGATGCCGAAGCGCGAGAGATCGAGGCGCGTTTGCGGCCACAGCATCGCTGCCGCCGATGCCGCGATGTGTCGAATCGGCTTAAACCCGCGCGCGGCGAGGAGCGGTTCGGCATGATTGTACGCGTCGTTGAAGCGCTCGAGCTGCAACATGGTAAACGGCGAGTCGAGCTCTTCGGCCGAGGCAAGGTGCGAGAATACACCGACGATGTCGAGCCCGTTGACGCGGCCGTACGCTTCGACCGCGTCGGGTAAATCGCCGGGCTGCAAACCTAAACGGTTGAGACCGGTGTTGATCTTGACGTGCACGCGCGCGCGCTTTTGCGCGCGCAGCGCCGCTTGCGAGAGATCGCGCACGAAGCCCTTCGTGTCCCACAGCGCAAGCTCGGCATCGGCGGCCATCGCTTCATCCAGCCAATCCGGTGGCACGGGACCGAGAATAAGAATCGGGGCGGTGATGCCGCCGTCGCGTAATTCGAGTGCCTCATCGACGGAGTACACGCAGAGCTTGACCGCAAGGCCTTCGATGGCAAGCGCGGTATCGATCATGCCGTGACCGTAGGCATTGCCCTTCACCACGAAGGCCGCATGCGCAGGGCCGACGAGGTCGCGCAGCGCTTGCGCATTGTGGCGCAGCGCCTGGGTGGAAATGCGCAGCGATCCGATCACACGCGATTCATTCGCGCGACAATGTACGCGACCGGCACGCCGAAGAAGACCATGCACGCAACGATTTGATTGGCGAACTGGGCGGGCGAGGGCGGCCATACGAACGCATGCGCACCGAGCAACAGCACTTCTGTGAGGAAGTAGACGACCAGGCCGTACATCACGCCTGAGATCAGCCACCGCGTGTTGACGAAGCGCTGTAGCTGCGCGAAGTACGCGTAGCCGCCGGCCCAGGCAATCGCGACAAGCAGCTCGACCACGACACCGAGCCACGCATACGATGCGCTCGTGAGCGCGACCGGGCCGAGTGCCGCAACTGCGGCCCACTGCCACAGCTGAAGCAAGCTGCCGTGTTCCGGAAGAATCGCCGTGAGATACAGATAGAGATCAAGCACGATGACGCCGGCGATGCCGGCGCTGATTGCTTGCATGACGATGCGGCCCCAGTTAGGACGAACCGTAGCTGCCATGCGCGCACCATTCGTCGAGCTAGCAATCGAGCCTGGGAATTAAAATCGCAAATTCCAAGACAAACCCGAGTGTCTTATCAGCTTGGCTGGGTAGCATAGCGGTTACGATGTTGAGACAGGAACGCCATCCGCACGCCGTGACCGATTTGGTCATTCGCACCGCGACCGCTGGGCTTGCTATCCTCACCGGAGTCGGCATCGCCTTTGCGTT
Organism: Vulcanimicrobiota bacterium; assembly: GCA_963703325.1. Lineage (GTDB taxonomy): Bacteria > Vulcanimicrobiota > Vulcanimicrobiia > Vulcanimicrobiales > Vulcanimicrobiaceae > Aquilonibacter. The sequence continues at coordinate 1,403,457 of OY969805.1, forward strand.
TTGGGCCCAACTCGAACACACCGCCCGGCCCGAACTCCTGACCGCGGCGGTCGTGTCGATCTGCCTGGGGGCCCTCCTGATCGGGGTCGCAATGCAGTCGCTCAGCACCCGGGTCTTCCTCTGGTTGGCCGCCGCCACGCTGGCCGTGGCCTTCTTCGCCGGTTCCGGCGCCTTCGCGGCCCTCAGCTCCTAATACCCCGGCGCCCTCTAAAGGCGCTTGCACTCCTCACCCCGCTCTGCTAGAATTTCGGGGCTGGCACTCCTTTGCTGCGAGTGCCAAAGAGCAATCCCCACAAATTTTTGGAGGTTTCCGTGAATCTCAAGCCTTTGGCCGATCGCGTGGTCATTGAGCACGTCGAGCAAAATGAGAAGAGCACCGGTGGCATCTTCTTGCCCGACACCGCTAAGGAAAAGCCGCAAGAGGGTATCGTCCGTGCGGTCGGGACCGGCCGCGTGACCGACGATGGCAAGACACTTGCGATGTCCGTCAAGGTCGGCGACCGCGTAATCTACTCGAAGTACTCAGGATCTGAAGTAAAGATCGACGGCAAAGAATTCCTCATCGTATCTGAAAAAGACGTTCTCGCTGTTGTCGACAAAGTTCCGGCACACGTTTAAGGAGCATTTGAACTAAATCATGGCTGCAAAGCAAATCGTATTTGACGAAAATGCGCGTCGCGCATTAGAGCGTGGCGCCAATCTGCTTGCCGATGCGGTGAAAGTGACCCTTGGACCCAAGGGCCGCAACGTCGTACTCGACAAGAAGTTTGGTTCGCCCACCATTACCAATGACGGCGTGACGATCGCCAAGGAGATCGAACTCTCCGACACGTTCGAAAACATGGGCGCACAGCTCGTGAAGGAAGTCGCCTCGAAGACCAACGACATCGCCGGCGACGGCACGACCACCGCGACGGTGCTCGCGCAAGCGATCATCCGCGAAGGTCTGCGCAACGTCACCGCCGGATCGAACCCGCTGCTGATCAAGCGCGGCATCGAGAAGGCCGTGGAAGTCGCGGTCAACGAGATGGGTTCGGGATCGAACCTGCAAAAGGTCGACACCAAAGAGAAGATCGCGCAAGTCGCGTCGATCTCGGCCAACGACAAAGAGATTGGCGATTTCATCGCTGAGGCGATGGAGAAGGTCGGCAAAGACGGCGTGATCACCGTTGAGGAATCGCGCACGCTCAAGACCGAAGTCGAGACCAAAGACGGTATGCAGTTCGATAAGGGCTACATCTCGCCGTACATGGTCACCGACAGCGAGCGCATGGAATCCGTGCTCGACAACCCGTACATTCTCGTGACGGAGCGCAAGATCTCGGCGATTGCCGACATTCTGCCGCTGCTCGAGAAGGTCGTGCAAGTGCAGCGTCCGCTGCTGATCATCGCCGAAGACGTCGAAGGCGAAGCCCTCGCGACGCTGGTGGTGAACAAACTGCGCGGCACGTTCACGTCGGTTGCGGTGAAGGCGCCGGGCTTCGGCGACCGCCGCAAAGAGATGCTCAAAGACATCGCGACGCTGACCGGCGCGACGGTGATCTCAGAAGAGCTCGGGCTCAAGCTTGATAAAGCGACGCCGGAGCAACTCGGTCAAGCCAAGCGCGTGACCGTGACGAAAGAAGAGACCACCATTGTTGACGGCGCGGGCAAACCGGCCGACATCAAGGGCCGTATCGAGATGATCAAAAAGCAGATCGAAGAGACCGACTCGGACTTCGATCGCGAGAAACTGCAAGAGCGTCTTGCCAAGCTTTCTGGTGGCGTTGCGGTGATCCAAGTTGGTGCCGCGACCGAAACCGAGCTCAAAGAGAAGAAGCATCGCATTGAAGATGCGCTGTCGGCCACGCGTGCCGCCGTTCAGGAAGGCATGATCCCCGGTGGCGGTGCGTCGCTCGTGCACGCAGTCAAGGCGATCGACAAATACATCGAAAAGGCGCCGAAGAGCAACGGCCACGCCAACACGTGGGCCGATGAGAAGATCGGTATCGAGATCGTGAAGAAGGCGCTCGAAGAGCCGCTTCGTCAGATCGCGTACAACGCGGGCTACGAAGGTTCGGTCGAAGTCAACAATGTCAAGCAGAAGAACTCGCCGTTCGGGTTCGACGCAATGACGGGCGACATCGTCGACATGTTCAAAGCCGGCATCGTGGAGCCGTTCAAGGTCACGCGCTCGGCGCTGCAAAACGCAGCCTCGATCGGCGCGCTGATCCTGACGACGGAGACGCTGATTGCCGACAAGCCCGAACCCAAGTCAGCTTCTCCGGCGATGCCGGGTGGCGGCGGCATGGGCGGCTACGACATGATGTAATCTGTCACCCTGAGCTTGTCGAAGGGTAGCAGAAACGTCGAGGCCCCGCTAACGCGGGGCCTTTTCTTTTGGCCCTTACAGACAATCGGGAACGGGCGAGCTGTAGTCCATCTTCTCGAGCTGATCGTGCGCATCGAATGTGATCGTCACGTTGTTGTGGAAATAGCAGCCCGGCTCGAACGCACCCTTGAGTTCGACGACGACCGCGCCGGTCTTATCGCTATTCGCCATGTAGCCACGACCGTGCAGCTGTTCTAGCACATCCGCGCGTGACATGGCGGGCCGCAGCGTCGCAAACATCCACTTGCGATCCACATTCGAGTGCTGGACGACGAGCTTGCTCATCTGCTCCGTCGCTGCTCCGAGTTCTCCCGCAAGCGTCGCGAGTTTTTGCTTATCACCTTTGTCTTGTTGGCACAGCCTACGAGCATCACCAGCCGGCACAGGCACTTCCGCTTCTCCGCGCCGCGGCCGACACGTGCCCGTATCGTGAACACGACGCGCCGTTGCCGCGCATCTCATACGCTAATAGAGAAAGGCGATTATATGTGGCATCTAACTCTTGCAATGCTTGCAATTAGCGGCGCGTTCGTACACACCGCAACATTGAGGGTCTCCGACCTCGCAGCAATGCCTCATATCTCCGAAGATGCCGTCGAGCATGACGGGACTACCTCGCATTACGATGGCATCTGGCTCTCCGCTCTTCTAGGACATCAGGGAGCCCCGGCCGGCAATGACATCAAGGGACGCGCGGCCGCGTCGTATGTGCTGGTCAAGGGATCTGACGGCGATGTTGCGCTGTTCTCGCTGGCGGAACTCAACACGAAGGACGTGCGCTGCGCGCCGATTCTTGCGTACCGGCGCAATGGCGCTCCGATCGGCGTTGACCTCGGGCCACTCCGGGTCGTCGCTCCGTGTGATTCGACCCACGCCCGCTGGGTCCGCAACGTCGTCGCAATCATCGTCGAATCGGCACAAGTGCCCTAGCGCTCCTGATCGGTCGGGCGGACGAGCACTTCGTTGATGTTGACGTGCGCCGGCTGCGTCACGCAGAACGCGATGATACGCGCAATGTCTTCGGATTTTAACTGTCGCATTGAGTCAGCCCAGGTATTGAGCGACTGCTGAATTCCGGCATCGGCGATATGCTCGCGTAACTCGGTCTCTGTTACGCCCGGTTCGATGACGGTGACGCGAATATTGTCTTGATAGACTTCCTTACGCAGCGATTCAGAGAATGCGCCGACCGCGAACTTCGTCGCAGCGTAGCCGCCGGAACTCGGATGCGCCATGCGCCCGGCCGTCGACGAGATGTTGACGATGTGTCCGTCCCGTCGTGCGCGCATGCCGGGAAGCGCGGCCTGCGTCGATGCGATGAGACTGAGCACGTTGAGCTCAAACATGTCACGCCAGCGCTCGAGGCTCGCCGTGTCGATCGGTTCGAGATACATCACGCCGGCGTTGTTTACGAGCACGTCGAGGTGGCCGAAGTGCGCCTCGGTCTCTTTGACGATCCGTTGCGCGTCGGATTCGATGGTAAGATCCGCCGTCAACACCAGCGATGTGCCGCCGGCTTTAGCAATCTCGGCTGCAAGCTCGTCGAGGCGATCCTTGCGCCGCGCCGCGATCGCAACCGCCATGCCCGCAGCCGCGAGCGCGCGGGCCGTTGCCGCGCCGATGCCTGATGATGCCCCGGTAATAAGGGCGACGCGTTGCGGTGTTTGCATGGGCTCCTTATTGATTGATTACTGCCGCCTTTAACACACCATGCTTATCGACAGTTGCCCAGATAATGCCGCTGCCGAGCATCGACATGCCGTTGCGACAGAATACCTCGTGGGGATTGGCCTGCTGTATCTGTCCGATCACGCCTTGCGTAAAGACCGTCGCATATCGAGCGTTAAGCGTCGCCGCGTCTTTGATGAACAGCGGCTTGGTCTTAACGTTGACGCGAAGCGGATATTGTACGAGCGACACCATCGCCGCGCGATTATTATCGCGGGCGGCCGCGACGATCGCTTGTTGGAACTTCACGCTTTGCTCGTATGTGCCGGATTGCGCGTCGCACTCCGACTCGGCCTCGACTGCGCCCTTGGCGTCCTTCATGACGACGTGTTCGACCCCGCCGCTTTCCGTTGTTATGTAGGCCGCACCGCCGGTGAATTGCACGATCCGGAGCGCCGCCAAAAGAACGACAAGGAGCGTTGCCACTTAACCGTGGCTGTCGATGCGGCTGCCGGTGCGCGTGTGGGCGCTTTGGAAGATGGCGTTTGCAGCCGGCGCGATAGCGTGCACCGTGTGAACATCCTGCGCTGCCTCGTGGCCGGCGGTCGCGTTGACGTCGCTTATCACATGGATTGGATAGGTTGGGAAGTCCGCGACGCCGTCATAGTTGGTGTGTACGGGAACGGAGTGAACGTTCATCAGCCACCCTCGCGAAGCATCCATCCGTGGAGGCGTTGGGAGAGGATCTATTCGCGGGCTACGTGGCGGTCCCTCGACCTACTTCGTGAGAACGAGCGCGTTGTTGATTTGGCGGCCGGGGGAGACGAGGTATTTGCCGTTCGCCCACAAGCCGGTTGATGCGCCGCCGTCGAGATTCATGGCGTCGTAGGCGCCGAGTTTTTTCATGATGTGCGCGCACTCGTCGAGCGAACCGCTGGCGACGGCGAAGATCAATTCGGATTGATCCTGACTCACGCCAACCATCGCGCGTTTGCCCGAACGAAAGACTTTGGGGTCGTGGAATCCCTCGGCCGCGGGATTCGCGTAGTCCATGCCTTCGACCAGTAATTGCGGTCCGCCGCCGATCGCTTCCCACGCGGTGGCGATGCCCGGCGCCGAACCGTCCTCGGCATGCACCGTGTACGATGCGCGCCGGCCCACCCAGAAGTGTGACGCGACCTGATACTCGCCGCGGAAGTAGATCACGTAGCCGTCGCTTGGAATGCGGGTTGGTCCGTAGTTGATTTGCGACACGACGCCGTCGGTCACTTGAATCTGCGGGCCGCCCGTCAAGCCGGTTGAGTGGCCCCACGCGGGCGTGAAGATGGTGATCGTTTCGCCGGTCGGTCCCGGAAGCCGATTGAACCAATAAGCATACCAGTTATTGGGATAGGTCGTGTTGCCGTCCAGCGAACCGTCGATGCGCAGCGGAATGCGTTCGATCGTCGCGTGATTGTCGCGATCGAAGTAGAGCACGCTACCGACGTCGCCCTTGAACACCATCGAGCCGTCGATCACCGTTGTTTGATCGAGATTCTTGCGCGGCACGTGTTTGGCGTAGGCTTCAAAATAACCGCCATTGACGGCGGCTATTGCGTTGTCGTGCTTGGCGATGTCGGAGAGCCACGCGGTGTCCCCGACGTCGGGACCCCCGAGCGCAGCGCGAACCTGCACACGATCGAGCCGGGCGATCACAAATTGAACGCGGCGGCCATCGATCATCGTTGCGCCGACGTTGAGTGCAGGTGCCCGGCGCGCGTCGATTGCGGTTGGCGACGATATAAACAAAACCGCCGCCGCAAGAACGACGAGCCCGCGCAAAAGCCCGATTGCTTTCACACCTTAGTCATCGACGTTTGTCTGTGTCAGCATTAGGGCATTTATCGAACTCTAACGTCGATTCGCGAGCGCAGCAACCCAATCCGGCGCTCGATGGTTGGAGCGTGACATGTCCCACTTCCGCCTCGGCCTGCTTGCCGCGCTTGCCGCTACCGCCTCCTGGGGCGCAATGTTTCCCGTCATGAAGCACCTCGTCGTGGTGCTCGATCCGTATTGGCTGACATCGATTCGGTATATCGGCGCTGGTGCGATCTTTGCGATCATCCTGTTGATCGCCGAGGGGCCGCGCGCGTTCATCCTCGATCGACGCGGTTGGCTGCTCTGGGCGGTCGGCACCGCCGGCATCGCGGTCTTCAATCTTTTTGTGTTGAGCGGCCTCGAGCGCAGCAGCGCGCAACACGGCGCGCTGGTGGTGGCGACCGGTCCCGCGCTTGTGACGCTGATCCTCTGGTTGCGCGGAGGCAACGCACCCACGCGACTGACGCTTGCCATGCTCGCGCTCGCGTTCGTGGGCGTGATGCTCGTCATCACCAACGGAAGTCTTGCATCACTCGCCGGCGGCTCCGCGCTCGGTGATGCGTTGGTCGCCGTGGGCGTTGCGGGTTTTGCGATCTACACGGCGTACACGCCGCTCTTCAGCGACTACTCGCGCTTACGCTTCGCGGCGCTCAGTGTCATCCTCGGAACCGTGTCGACGCTAATTGCCAGCGCCTTCGCGCAGATCGCCGGCGCCGCACACGTTCCGAGCGCGCCGGACATGTCGGTGATCCTCGGGATGCTCTACTTGATTACTATCCCCGCAGTGCTGGCGTTCATTTTTTGGTCGTATGCGATCTCGGCCATCGGCGCGCAGAATACCGGGCTCTTCATGAATTTCGTGCCGATCGTCGCTTTCATCATCGGCATCTTTCTCGGCTCGCATTACTCCCCGATCGAATACGCCGGCGCTGCGCTAACCATCGCCGCACTCGTGATCAATAACCTTGCGTCGCGCCCGGCAGCGGCTAGTTACCCGGGTCTTGAAACTTGATCCACCAGTGAGTACCGTCGCAGAACGGCTTGTTCTTCGAATGACCGCAGCGGCAGAGCGCATAGTGCTCGCGGCTCGCGCCTTGATTCATCGGCTCGCCTTCGAGCTCAATGCTGCCGCGCGCGTAGTAGCTTGCGTTCGCTGCCACGTAGATCTCCGATTCGCGTTCCTCGCCGGCGTACGCGACGCTGTCGCGAGCGAAGCCCAGCGCCCCCGACGGACACGCGCGCACGATTGTGACGATGTCGTCGGCATTCGCACCCTGCACGGTGACGAACGGTTCGCCGCTCGCATGAAAGACGCTCGGCAAGTGATCGGTGCAATTGCCGAAGTGGCAACACGTGCCGCGATTGTCGAGCACGGTAATGTCAACGGTTTCGTAGCGATCCAGGCGATCCGGCGTGCGTGCCGGGTCCTTGGCACTGTTGAAGCTGATTCGCGCGTGCGTCCCGTCGCAGTACGGCTTGATGTTCGAGCCGCCGCAGCGGCACAACGCAACGATGGGTCGCACCGCCAGCGTCTCGCCTTTTGAGTTGGTGAGCTTGCGCAGATTGCGCACGATATACGGCCCGTCGATCTCCGGGCGAATCGTCGTGCGGACATTGCGCTCCCGGGCTTCCGAGCGAATCGACAGCGCAAATTGCGGTGGGATATACGGTCCAAGATGGTCGGCCACCGATTCGATCGCGGCCGCCGCTTCTTGCACTTCCTCAGGAAGGCTGGTTTCATCGGCGAGCTGCGTCAGGCGGGTCGAGAGATCGTAGAGGCGCTCGGAAAAGTAGATCCAGGCCGCCTGTTTGTGCGCGAGCAAGTGAATGCTGCGCGTGAACCCAAAGCCCGGGCCCGCATTCTTTCCCGGATATTCATGTCCGGCCGGCGTTTTCGCGAGCGCTTCGCCCAGCGGACGCAATCCTGACGCCATGATCCGCAACGTCCCGCGTGCCAGCATCCGCAGCTCTTCTTCGGTCTCATCTTCATGCGCGAAGAAGCGCGCGAGCATTGCGAGCATCAGCGCATACGCGCTGTTGAAAAGGCCGCCGAGCTCCTGCGCGACCGGATCCGTGATGCGGTTGGCGCCGGGGGTATCAGCGATACCGCGCGTACGCGGATTGCTCAGCAACGGACGGACCGGGTCGAACGCCCGTCCCTCGCGCTGCGCTGTTTCGAGCAGCGCGGCGTACTCGCGACGTATTCCATCGAAAACGCAGAAGTGCGCGTCGGGATGCTCTTTGGTGGGTGATTCGCCCTGCTCGATGATCATCTCGATTGCGCGCCGGGCCGATTCCACGTCGGTGACCGCGACGAGCTCTTTGGGGAAATCGAGGTACCGTGGATTCGCCTGGGCACCAGGATCCCCGATAAACAGCCGCTCCGGATAGATGCACGAATAAGCCGATTCGATTTTACGATAGAACTCGCCGATGGTGCGAAAATCGACGTCGAACGGTTCGATCGTGTTTTGTTCGCGCAGAGTGTCGTCATCGGTGTGGTGCGCAACGCGCGAAAAGAGCGCGTCATAGTCCGCGGCGCGATCCTTGGGCAACACGCCGTCGTCGGGCATCTCGTAGCACACCAGCCGCTCGATCAACGCCATCGAAAATGGTTCGAGTGACATCTCGATGCCAAGCGGAAATGCGGTCGCCGGAATAGGGAAGTTGGATCGCGCAAAGTGCGCCGCACCGCCAACGGCCGTTGTGAGGTTGCACACTTGCGCGAGGTGCAGCATCTCTTCGATAGCGACGTGGGCAATTTTGCGCTTCCAGCCGCGAATGGCGTCCAGCTCGTCCGGCGTCATCCCGCCTTCACGCAAATCCGTCTTGAGCGAATAGCCGGCATACAGATAGACGCAGGCCAAGTTATGCTCGAGTTCCGATGCCCGCGTCAAGAGATAGAGCAGCTCTTCACGGGTCGTCACCGGCGCCACGGTGCTGGTCATGTGCCCTCGTTCGGCCGGCGCCCGAAGACCCTTGCTTTCGACCTAATTTTTACGGGGATTGTCGAACCGCGAAGGGGCGAAGCAGCCGAGCACGTACTGTCGCGGCATGATGCTCTTAGCGGTGGCCCTAGCTACGCAACTCGAAGGCAAATGGTGGTGCACGACGGCAGCCGGGTCGGCGGTCGCGTCCACGTTTACCGTCGCACCCAACGGCAACATCAGCGATCGTATCGAGTTTGCTTCGTCGTCGAAGGGCGGATGGTATAACCAGACGTTCCGGTACGACGCGAAGACCGGCGTCTGGCACATCAGGAACGTGGGGTCGAACGGGACGGTCTTTACCGGCACGTCGGACGGCGGCGACCGTAAGCTCATCGAGATCAACGGGACGCAGAGCGACGGCAAGTCCGCTCCGCCGACGCGCGAGCGCTTCATCTTCGCGTCGCCGCGGAACTTTAGCCTGTTGTGGGAAAAGGAGATCAAGGGCGACTGGCAGCTCGAGAGCTACTCCGACTGCACCCTTACTTCTAATCGAAAGTAACAAAAGTCGTAAGGGGCTGGGCTCCGTAGCCGACGAATCAGCCCGGAAATGCTCCGCCGAGTTCCGATCATTCTCGCCGCGCTGCTTTTGACTGCGCAAACCCCACCGCCCGCGACCGTTGCATCCGCCGGCATCCCGCCGGCGGTGATCATGTCGTATTCCGGTCGCAACGCCGCCGTGCAGCACTTCACCTTCGACGTTGACGCGCGCATCGCGCTGCTTACGTTCCCGTGGATTCGCTTTACGTTGCACGGTCACGGCACCTATACGCGCGGCGGCGACTACAGCGTCCACTTCGACAACGTCCCGTGGTTTGGCAAGGGTTACGAAACGATGCCGATGAGCTCGCTCGACGTTGCGAATTGGCCGTCGTTGTACACGATGTCGGTTGCCGGTTCACAAGGCAGCGTCACGACGTTGTCGCTGCACGATGTGAAGAAGAGTCCGCTGCAAGAAGCGCGCGCGCAGATCGATGCTGCGCAAGGGCTCTTACAGATTCTCTACACCTATGATTACGGCGGGCACGTCAAACTTACGATCGTTCCACAATCTGTCGACGGGCTGTTCTTCCCAGGCTCAGAAGAAGCGGAAATCGTGATGCCGCACTATCGCGCGATGGCCTGGGCGACGTTCTCGAATTATCAAGTTGCGAAGCGATCGCCCGCGGTCTTCAACGTGACGGGAAAGCGGTGAGTCGGACTCACTGTTAAGGCGAACTGCTCGGCGCGGCGCTAACTTGTGCCACCGCATCGTTGACGAACTTCAAGACCACGATCGTGCCGGGCTTCGCGTCGACGTTGGTCCTCATTTGTTGCGAGAGCACGTAGCCGCCGGCGGCCCCGGCTAAGCCGCCATGGTGCTTGCCCGCAGCCATATGCCCGGCGATTGCTCCGCCAAGCACCATACCGAACGTCCGCCAGTGATGCGTCTTGGCATCGAAGGCGCTGATGTTGACGACGCGCACGTCGACTGGGGCGGTCGTTCCGTCGGGCATGCGAATATCGTCAAAAACCACGGTGAGCGCAGGCTTTTTGCCCAGGCCGGCCGCCGAGACGTTCTCGACATGCCCCTCGATCACGGCGCCGTGCAGCGCCGGTTCTTTGTCCATCAGCGTGTCGTGTTGCTTGAGGGTGAACGTGTCGCCGTCGTGGCTCTTGTTGGTCGCAATCTCTTGTTGCAGTGCTCCCTGGAATGTTGTGCCGGACTTGACCAGCACCGTGCCGCCCGCGGACGGCGCGCCGGTCACCGCGCTTTGCGTGGTGACGTTCGAACTTCTGCCGCAGGCGGTCAGTGCGACAAGCGCGGCGAGGCAAGCGGCGAAAACGATCTGCTTCATGGCTGCCGAGTTGGGTTCTAGCGGCAGGAGTCCTCCGAACGGGGCAGGGCTGGCGCCCAAAGCCACAAAGGTAGCATTAATGCACCAACGGGTCACCAACGATTTCACCATCCGCGTCGCCACGGTCAACGGTTCCGGCAGTCAGTCTTCGAATCTCGTTCTGACGAACGCGATCTTTCGTCTTGGCATACCGGTCGCGCCGAAGAACGTCTTCCCTTCGAACATCGAAGGATTGCCGACGTGGTTCGACGTGCGCATTTCCTCAAAAGGCTATCAGTGCCGCACGCGCGACGTCGATCTGCTCGTTGCGCTCAACACCGCAACGTGGCGTAACGACATCGCCGGCGTGAAGCCGGGCGGCGCAGTGATCCACGAAGCGACCTATCCGGTGTCGGGCGAAAGCCTGCGCGACGACGTCGTGTACTATCCGGTGCCGTTCAACGAACTGGCAAAGACGCACTTCAGCGACGGCACGCTGCGCAAGTACTTGCTCAACATGATCTACGTTGGCGTCGTCGCCGAGCTGCTCGGCATCGGTGAAGCCGACGTCGAAGCCGCGATCGCCGGGCAGTTCAAAAAGAAGGCGAAAGCCGCCGCCACGAACGTCGAGGCGGTGCGCATCGGCTTTACCTACGCGCGCGAAAACCTGAAGAAAGCCGACCGTTTTGCGCTCGAACCGATAGCCGGCAAAACCGACGGCTATTCATTCCTCGACGGCAATCGCGCGGCCGCACTCGGGTGCATCATGGGCGGCTGCACGGTCGCCGCGTGGTACCCGATCACCCCGTCGTCGTCGCTGTGCGAGAATTTCATCGCGCTGGCCGACAAGTATCGCGTCGATCCGCAGACCGGCGAGCGGCGCGTCGCCATCGTCCAAGCCGAAGACGAACTTGCCGCCATCGGGATGGTGCTCGGCGCGGGCTGGGCCGGCGCGCGGGCGATGACGTCAACCTCGGGACCGGGCATCTCGCTGATGGCCGAGTGGGCCGGGTACGGTTACTACGCCGAAGTGCCGGCGGTGATTTTTGACGTGCAGCGCGCGGGGCCGTCGACCGGTTTGCCGACGCGCACGATGCAAGGCGATGTTTCGTTTGCCTATACGCTCTCGCACGGCGACACCAAGCATATCGTGCTGCTGCCGGCGACGGTGCAAGAAGCCTACGAGATGTCGATGGAAGCCTTCGATCTTGCCGACCGCTTTCAAACGCCGATCTTCGTGCTCTCCGATCTCGATCTCGGGATGAATTCGTGGATGGTGAAACCGCTGCCCTATCCGGACAAGCCGTTCGATCGCGGCAAGGTGCTCACCGAAAAAGATCTCAACAAACTCGAGGGCTGGGGCCGTTATCGCGACGTCGATCGCGACGGCATTCCGTATCGGACGCTGCCGGGCACGAACCACAACGCCGCCGGCTACTTCACGCGCGGCACCGGCCACGACGAAGAAGCGCGCTATTCCGAAATGCCCGACGTGTGGCAGCGCAATCTCGACCGCCTGGTGCGTAAGCATGAGACGGCGCGCACGATCGTGCCGCAGCCGGTCGTCGAGGAGCACGGTGCCGGGATCGGCATCATCGCCTATGGGACGACGCATCACGCGGTGATCGAGGCACGCGATATTTTGCGAGAAAATGGTCTGGAAACCGACTATTTACGCGTACGCGCGTTGCCGTTTGCACCCGAAGTCGCGACGTTTATTGCGCGCCACGAGCGCGTCTACGTGATCGAGCAAAATCGCGACGGCCAGCTCTTCGGGCTGCTGCGCATCGAGTTGCCCGACCATCTGATCTCACGGATCCAATCGGTCCGTCACTACAACGGCGTGCCCATCGATGCGCACGCCATCATCGATCCGCTATTGGAAGCCGAGCGCGAGCCGGCTGTGGTTGCTGAATGAGCGTCAATATCATCGGTCTCTCCCGCGACGTCTACAAGGGTTTGCCGACCACGTTGTGTGCCGGTTGCGGACACAACTCGATCACCAACCATTTGATCAAAGCGTTGTACGAATACGGTGTCGCGCCGCATCTGCTCGCAAAGATGAGCGGTATCGGGTGCTCTTCGAAAACACCGGCGTACTTCGTCGAGCAGGCGCACGGCTTCAACGGCGTGCACGGCCGTATGCCGTCGGCGGCGACCGGCGCCAAACTTGCCAATCGCGAGATGCTGGTGCTGGGCGTCAGCGGCGACGGTGACACCGCCAGCATCGGTCTGGGCCAGTACGCGCACATGGTCCGGCGCAACGTCGATTGCGTCTACATTATCGAGAACAACGGTGTGTACGGCTTGACCAAAGGGCAGTTCTCGGCAACCGCCGACGTCGGCTCGACGCTCAAGAACGGTACGCCCAACGAATTTTCGACCATCGACGTGTGCGGTCTGGCGATTGAACTCGGCGCGACCTTCGTCGCGCGCTCGTTCTCGGGCGACGGCAAGCAGCTCGTGCCGCTGCTCCAGGCGGCGTTTTCGCATCGCGGCACCTCAATCATCGATATCATCAGCCCGTGTGTGACCTTCAACGATCATGAAGGCTCGACCAAGAGCTACGCCTACGTGAAAGATCACGAGTTGACGCTCAACGCGCCCGACTTCATTCGCCCGCGCGAAGAGATCACGGTCGACTACGAGCCCGGCACCGTGCAAGACATCCAACTCGAGGACGGTTCGCGCGTGCTGTTACGAAAGGTCGATCACGATTACGACGCGACCAGCCGCATCGGCGCGCTCGGCGTGATCCACGACACGCGTACGCGTGGCGAGTTCGTAACCGGATTGCTCTTCGTCGATACCAACGTGCCGGATCTCAACGAACGGGAAAAGCTCACGCAGACGCCGCTGCGAGATCTCAAAGAGGATGAGCTGCGCATCAGCCGCGACCAGTGGGACGCGCTGTTTACGTCTTAACGAGTTCGATCGCGGCGGGGTAACGGAACCCCTCGCCCCCATTCGCTCTGACCGCGGCAACGATGCAGAGAATGACGTTTGCCAATTCGAGCGGCCAAACGAGTAAGAATCCGATCAGCACCCAGTGGAGCAGTCCCACGATGACCCATGCGATCAGCATCGTGAGCTGAAAGTTGAGCGCGTTCCGCGCTTGATCTTTGAGCCACGGGTTGTTGGTTACCGCGAGATACACGATGAGCGAGGGGACGACGGAGAAGAAAATGCCGCCGAGATGCGTGAGCATGGCCGCGGTCTTGTCGCTCGGTGTGGGAGAGGTCTCGATCACGGGAAGCTCCTCCTCGGATAAACGAGTGCGGTCACCTTCGCCGCGGCGGGGGGCGCACCGCTTGACAAACACATAAGTGTAGACTTATGGTTGGGTGGTGACCGCCGCTCCGATCGATTCTGTGATGCGTACGCTCTCCGATCCGACCCGCCGGGCGATCTACGAACGCATCATCTCGAGCCGGGAGGCGACGGTTCGCACGCTGACCGACCATGCCGGGGTGTCGCAGCCGGCGGTCTCGCAGCACCTGCGGGCACTGCTCGACGCGCGGCTGGTCCTGGGCCGCAAAGAGGGGCGCAACACGTTTTACCGAGCCGATCCGCGCGGGCTGCGTCCGCTGGCGGAGTGGATGGAAGAACACCGCCGCTTTTGGGAAGAGAGCTTCGATCGCCTCGGCGACTACCTGCGCGAACTGCAGAGAAAGAAGGACCAATTGTGATCGACACACCGCTGACGCAACACTTCACCTTCACGATCGAGCGCGTGTACGACGCACCGCGCGAGCGTGTCTTTAACGCCTTCGCGAACGCCGATGAAAAAGCCAAGTGGTTCGGGGGCACGGCCGGACAGTGGAAGCCACTCATTCGCGAAATGGATTTCAAACGTGGCGGACACGAGCGCGCTCGGGGAGAGTGGAGCAGCGGTGATATCAGTGATTTTCAGGCGACGTTTCACGACATTCGCCAGAACGAGCGGATCGTCTACTACTACGACATGTACGTGAATGACCGTCGCATCTCGGCCTCGCTCTCGACGGTTGAGTTCGAACCCGAGGGCGCCAAGACGCATATGACGTTCACCGAGCACGTGGTTTATCTGGACGGCTACACGACGCCCGAAGACCGCGAGACTGGAAGCGTGCACTTACTCGATAAACTCGACGCCTATCTGCAAACCGGAAAGGCCGTGGTGTAACTCATGAAAATCGTCTCAACCGTCGCCCGTATTTTGCTCGGCTTGATGTTCACCGTCTTTGGGCTCAACGGGTTCATGCACTTCATTCCGTCGCCGGCGTTTCCACCGGGTTATCTGCTCGACTTCTTCACCGCGATCGTCGGTTCGGGCTTTTACGTGATGGTTTTCGGCGTGCAGCTGATCTGCGGGCTTCTCCTGCTTGCGAATCAGTACGTACCGCTCGCGATCGTCGCGCTTGCCGCGGTACTCGTCAACATCCTCACCTTCCACGCGACGATGAACCCGCAGGGGTTTCCGATGGCGCTCATCGCGCTGATCCTGTGGTTTTTGACGGCCTGGCCGATTCGCGCGCAATTCGCCCCGATCTTCGCAAGAAAGGCTAATGTATGACGAGCCTGACGCTGCCGTCCGATCTCGAACTGATGTTCACGTGTACGTTCGATGCCCCGCGCGCGCTGGTATTCGAGGTCATGTACGATCCCAAGCACATTCCGAACTGGTGGGGGCCGCGGCGGCTGCGGACGATCGTCGATCAACTGGATTTCAAACCGGGCGGGACGTGGCGTTTCTTACAATACGAGCCCGATGGCACGCTGCATGCGTTCAAGGGCGAGTACCTCGAGATCGAAGCGCCCGATCACGTGATCGCGACGTTCGAATACGAACCGTGGCCAGGGAAGATCAGCAAAGTGACGACGCGTTTGCGCGAAGAGGATGGCCGCACGACCGTGACAACCCATCAGGTCTTCGCAACGCGCGAAGAACGCGACGGCATGACGAATGCCGGCGCGCAAAGCGGCTTCAACGAGAGCATGGAGCGTCTGACCGAGCTACTGGCTAGGCTGAGCGGCGGAACTCGCTGAGGCGGTCTTCAAGCCGAATGAACGCGTCGACCACGGCGGGATCGAACGCCTTGCCGCGTTCGCCGCGGATTTGCGCCAGCGCATGTGCCTGGGTGAATTCGATCCGATGCGGGCGTTCCGACGTCAGCGCGACGTAGGTGTCGGCAACGGCGACAATGCGCGCGAGCAGCGGGATCTCCTCGCCGGCCAATCCCTCGGGATACCCGGTGCCGTCATAACGCTCGTGGTGAAAGCGCGCAATCGCTTCGGCGGTGCGCAGCAGCGGACGCGTCGCGCCGCTCATGATCGCCGCACCGGCGTCGACGTGACTGTTCACGATGTTGCGCCAGCGCACCGGCAGTGCCGCCGGCATCGAGCGGACGCGTTCGGGAACCGAAAGCATGCCGATGTCGTAGACCAATGCCGCCGTGCTCAGCGCGTCGAGGTCGCCGGCCGACACGCCCATCTTACCGGCGATCGCCACGGCGACGTCGCGGACGGCTTCGGCCTGATCGGCCAGGCCGCGGTTGGCGACACGCATGGCGCGGAAGAGCCGGTCCAGCGTATCGCGTTCGTCGGTCGGCATGACGATCTCCCCGAACGTCGAGCGGCTGGGCGACTGTACCGCCGCGAAACGGCGCAGTTGCGCCGTGAAGTCTTTGATCGAGATCGGCTTTTCAACGAAGGTGGTGGCGCCGGCGGCGAGTGCGCGCGGTCCCAGGGTGCGGTCGCCGTGGGCGGTCAGCATCATGATCGGCGTGAACTCGTGGGCGGGGTGCGAGCGCAGCGCCTGCGTGAACGTGACGCCGTCCATCTCCGGCATATAGTAATCGACGATCACCAACGACGGACGCAGCTGCGGCATTTCGGCCAGCGCGTCGCTCGGATCGCTAAAGGCAATAGGCGATTCGCCTAAGACCCGTTTGATCACGGCGCTGTAGAGCTTGAGAGTCGCCTCGTCGTCATCGACGATCACCACACGGAACATAGCACTAGTGTGCCCATTTTCCGTCCGGGGCGTATTATCCGGGCGATAACCTTTGGCCGTGGCAAGGTAAAGCGGCCGTCAAGGGGCCGAGCGTCCGTTATGGCGCTTGGCCCTGACCGCGCGAAAAAGGAAATACACAGGGATCCCGGTGAGCAGCACGCCGATCCCAAACGCCGCGTCCCAGGGTGACTTCAGTATTATATCGAGCACGATCGACCAAGCAACGACCAGAAAGAGCAGCGTGCTCCACGGATGGAGGGGTATTAGGAACCAGGGCTCGGCCGCGCCCGCGGCGCGGTCGCGGCGCCGGAAGATGAAGATCGCCAAGGCTGCGAAGCCGAAGAAGATGTAGTCGATGCTGGTGACCCAGTTGAGGATCAAGTTGTAGCGTTCGGGCCCCGCCAGCGCGATCGCGATCGCCGCCGCACCTTGCACCGCGATCGCAATAACCGGGACGTGCGTGCGCGGGCTGATCCACGCGAGTTGCTTGAAGAACGTTCCGTCGGCCGCCATTTGGAAATACACCCGCGGCGACGTCAAAATCTGGTTGGCGATAAAGCCGAGGGTGGAGAGCGCAACGATCGACGCCATGATCTTCGCGCCGGCCGGTCCGACCACGGCCTGAACGATATCGGAAGCCGGCGTCATCGTGCCGGCCAGACGGGCCGCCCCCAACACGTACAGACACACCGCGTTCATGCCGAGATAGAGTACGATCACGCCGAGCACACCGAATAGGATGCCGAGTGGGAGCGAGCGCTTCGAGTCACGCGTTTCGCCTGCCATGAAGGTTGACGTTTGCCAACCGCTATACGCAAACATCACCGGCACGAGCGAGAGGCCGATCGCGACGAATGGGTTGAAATCAGCGGGCAACACGATCGGCGCACCATGGCCTGCCGCTGCGTGCGCCGCGAACAGGCCGGTGACGATCACCGCACCGATGGCTGCAAGCTTGGCAATCATGAAGCCGTTTTGCGTGGTCGCGCTTTCGCGCACGCCAAAGCAATTGACGATCGTGAATAACGCGAGCGCCGCGACCGCGACGATCGTCAGCTGCACGCTTGTTAATGGGCTGCCGGTAATCTTCGGCAGATAGATCGCAAAGGTCACCGCCGATGCCGCCGCGCCCCCGCTCTGCGAAACGAGCAGCAACGTCCAGCCGTAGCAAAAGGCTACGATCGGATGATACGCATCGCGAAGATAAGCGTAGACGCCGCCGTCGTACGGACGGCGTGCGGCCAGCTCGGCGAAGACACCAGCCCCGACAATAGCGATCACACCGCCGATCGTCCACACGAGCATGATCAAGAGCGGTGTGTGCACCAACCGCGCGACGACCGATGGATTGACGAAGATGCCCGAGCCGACGATGCCGCCCATCACGATCAGCGCGGCGTCGCGAACGCCGAGGCGCCGCAACAGATGGGGCCGTTCAGGCCGTTGCGGCAACGCGCCTCCACAGGTAGTAGAAGGCGGTGCCGGCGACGATCACCAGCGCGCCATACAACGTGTCGCGCGGCACCAGGATCACCTCGGTCACGAAGATCGCGAGCAGCACGACCATCAAGAGAATCGTCGAGAACGGATGCAACGGCACGCGAAAGGCCGGCTTGCGCGCATCGCCGTCGCGCTTGCGGAAGATGAAGATCGCGCCGGCAGCGAGCACGACGAAGATCCACTCCGGCGCAACGATCCAGTTGACGATCTGTGCAAACGTACCACTCGCCGCGATAATTGCGGCAACGACGCCTTCGGCGATGATCGCGATCGTTGGCACGTGAGTCCTGGGATTGACCCATGCGAGTTGCTTGAAGAACGTCCCGTCGGCGGCCATTTGAAAGTACACACGCGGTGCGACCAGCATGCGCGTGCTCATGAAGCCAAGCGTGGACAGCGCGATCGCGATCGCGATAAGCCGCGCACCGATCGGGCCGACGGCAGCGGACATCACGTCGGCCGCGGGCACACTGGTTGCCGCGAGTCCCGCCGGTCCGAGCACGCGCAGGCAGCCGATGTTGACGAGCACGTAAATCGCGATCACCGCGATGACGCCCATAATCAAACCGCGCGGAATCGTGCGCTCTGGGTTGACCGTCTCGCCGGTGATATATGTCGCGCCCTGAAAGCCGTTGTACGCAAAGAGCACCGGCAACATCGCGATGCCGAATGCACCAAGGAGCGCCGTGCTCGAGTCGAATCCCGGCAGCGTCGCCGCGGCGCCCGCGGCCGGATGCGCAAGGAGTCCCGCGCCGATCAAACCGGCGATGGCAGCGACCTTGAGAATCACGAGCACGTTTTGCCACGTCCCGCCCTGGCGAACGCCGAGGCAGTTGATGGCGACGAGGACGGCGAGCGTGACCACCGCGACGATGCGCGTGTCGATGGCCATCCCGGTAAGTGGCGTGAGGTAGGTTGCGAACAGCACCGAGGCCGCGGCGGTGCCGCCGGTGTCGGCGATGAGCAGCAGCGTCCAGCCAAAGACAAAGGCAACGATGGGATGATAGGCATCCCGCAAGTACGCATAGATACCGCCATTCGCCGGACGGCGCTCGGCGAGCTCGGCAAAGACGAAGGCGCCGATGAGCGCGATGAGCCCGCCGACGATCCAGCAGCCGATTGCAAGCGACGGAAGATGCGCTTTGCCGGCGACGAGGGCGGGGTTCTTGAAAATGCCCGAGCCGATGATGCTGCCGATGGTAATCAGCGTCAGGTCGAAGACGTTCAACCGGCGTCGCAGCGTGGACATGCCTGGCTGAATACTACGGAAGGCCGAGGGAGCCTACCGGCTCCGTCAACTCGCCTGTGCGCTCCGTGCGGTGGTTTCGTGCACGACGCGCGAAATCTCGTTTAAGTTCCCGCGGACCGCGTTCACGACGGCTGGATCGTAGAGTGTGCCTGCGCCTTTTTCGACGAGCTCGATCGCCTGAGCCAGCGAGAGCGCAGGCCGATCGACGCGTTCGCGCAAGAGCGCGCTCATCGTATCGGAGACCGCGACGATACGCCCCATGATCGGAATGGACGATCCGCGCAGCTTCTTCGGATAGCCCGATCCGTCGTAGCGCTCGTGATGCGTTTGCGCGATGACCGCCGCCGCGCGCATCACCTGGTCCTTGCTCGTGCCGAGCACGCGCGCACCGGCGTCAGCGTGACGCTCGATCGACACACGATCGGCTTGCGTCGGCAGATTGCGGCTTTCCAAAATGCGCTGCGGAATCTCGGCTTTGCCGATGTCGTAAATGCGCGACGCGAGCAAGAGCGTTTGCTGTTCGTCGTCGGTCAGTTTGAGCTCACGCGCCAGCGCCATCGCGATCTGCGAGGACAGGTTGTGGTGAAAAATGATCGACGGATCGTGCAAGACGGCGACATCGAGCATCGCGTCGATCACGGATGCGGCGTCGGCTACCGAGCCGCTCGGAAGTGCAGGAGCGACCGAGCGTGAGCCGGCCTCCTTGAGGCGAGCCTGCATGTCGGCGCGTTCGCGACGGGTATCGACGATGTGCATCGCGTGCACCAAGAACTCGGACGGATTAATCGGTTTCTCGAGGAAGGCGTGTATGTCGAGGTCGAAGGCGGAGCGCCGCAAATCGCGGTCCGCTTTGGCGGTTGTAAAAATGACCGGGGTGCTTGCGCGGCCATCGATCAAGCGCATGCGGCGAATGAAGTCGATGCCGGGGATGTCCGCCAGGGTATTGTTGACCACGATAAATGCGGGATCAACGCCTCCGACCCAGTGCAGGGCGTCGGAAGCCTTCTTGAAGCAGATCGGCTCGACGTCAGCGATACGCCGGAGGATCTGCGAGAAGCCAGCGAGCGACGACTCCTGGTCGTCGACGACGGCAACGTGCATGCCGGTTTCCTTGCCGGGGGCAGGGCCCCACGGAGTAAGCCAGGGTGTCTGGAAAGGCACCCTCTAACTAGAAGTAATCGGCAGTTTGGCCTCGTCCCCCCAGAGGGGGCTGGCAGACGGTGCAACTGAGTGCTAAGATTGCGAATCTAGGACATAGAAAGAGCCATGGAGTTTACCGTGCGGTCCCGGCTGGGCTTCGAGCCCAATGCCGATGTCGTCGTCGACGACGAGCAGAGTCAGGTGGTGGTGGCGGTCGAGGTGGCCGGGGCCGACCCTGACAGCTTACGCGTTGCCGTCGACAATCGCTCGCTTACTATCTCGGGGGTACGGGCCGAGCCGGCTCGCATCCGACGCGGCTCGTTCATCCAAAAAGAGATCTCCTATGGGGCCTTTGCCAAGCGCATCCACTTGCCGGTGGCGGTGGATCTGCTCGGCGATGCGCATGCCAACTACGCCGACGGCGTCTTGGTCATCGCGCTTCCCATCTCGTCGACGGCCTATGTTCCGGCGACGCGAACCGAGATCCGTATGATCGTGAAGAGGACGCTTACCTAAATTATGGCTGAACGCAAAGCCAAAGAAATTGTTCCCGCCAACTTGATCGGCATTCTGCCGCTGCAAGAAGCGGTGCTATTCCCGAATACCGTCATTCCGCTCGCCGTCGTGAAGAAGCCGGGCATTCTTCTGGTCGAAGAGGCCTTGCGCGAAGGCAAGCCGATCGGCCTGACCGTGCTCAAAGATCGCGAGATCGAGAACCCGGGCCCGAACGACGTGCAGCGCATCGGTACCATCGGCGTCATTCAAAAGATGCTCAAGGTTCCCGACGGCACGATCCGCTGCATCGTTGCCGGCCAGAGCGTCTTTAAGGTCGAAGAATTCACGCAAGAGCAGCCCTACATGGTTGCCGCATATACCGAGCTGCCCGACGTGACCGTCGACAACGAAGAACTCGTAGCCATGCAGCGCAATCTTGGCGGCCTCTTCCAGAAACTGCTCTCCTACTTGCCGCAAGCGCCGCGCGAGATGGAGATGGAAGTTCAGAACATCACCGATCCCAACGTGCTGACGTACTTCGTCGCATCGACGATGCGTTTGGAAACGGCGGATCGGCAAGCACTGCTCGAGGAGCGCAACACCGGGCGCCGGATGCGTAAGCTTACGCTGCTGCTCACCAAGGAACTCGAAGTGGTCGAACTCGGCCACAAGATTCAGAGCGACATTCAGCGCGAGATGGAGAAAAATCAGCGCGAGTTTTACTTGCGTCAGCAATTGCGCGCGATTCAGGAAGAGCTTGGCGAAGTCGATCCGCAGGTCGCCGAAAACAACGAGCTGCGTACCAAGATCGATGAAGCGAAGATGCCCGAGGACGCAAAGAAGGCGGCCGATCGTGAGCTCGACCGGCTTTCAAAAGTGCCCCAAGCAAGTCCGGAATACAGCGTCATTCGCACCTATCTCGACTGGCTCGTGCAGTTACCGTGGAGCGCGGAGACGCCGGACCACATCGAGATCCGCAAAGCGCGTGAGATTCTCGACGAGGATCACTACGATCTCGAAAAGATCAAGGATCGCATCATCGAGTACTTGGCCGTCGGCAAGCTCAAGAAGAAGCTGACGGGCCCGATCCTGTGCTTCGTCGGACCGCCGGGCGTCGGCAAGACCTCGCTCGGGCAGTCGATCGCGCGAGCGATGGGACGCAAATTCGTGCGTCTGTCGGTCGGCGGCGTACGCGACGAAGCCGAGATTCGCGGCCATCGGCGCACGTATATCGGCGCGATGCCGGGCACGATCATTCGCGCGATTCGCGACGCCGGTACGAAGAATCCGGTGATGATGATCGACGAGATCGACAAGGTCGGCGCGGATTTCCGCGGCGATCCGCAGTCGGCGCTGCTCGAGGTGCTCGATCCGGAACAGAACAACTCGTTCCGCGATCACTACCTGGATTTGCCGTTCGACTTGAGCCAAGTGCTGTTCATCTGCACGGCCAACTCGCTCGACACGATCTCGCCGCCGCTGCGCGATCGCATGGAGATCATTCAGCTCGCAGGCTACACTGAGCTCGAGAAGCTGCAGATCGCCAAGCGCTATCTCGTCAAGAAGCAGCGTACCGCCAACGGCCTCAAAGAGACGCAAGTGCAGATCAGCGACACTGCGGTACGCGCGATCATCAATGACTACACGCGCGAGGCCGGCGTCCGCAATCTCGAGCGCGAGATCGGTACGGTCTTCCGTAAGGTCGCGCGCAAGATCGCGGAGTTCGCTCGCTTCAAAGCGCGCGTGAAGCCCGAGAACCTCGCCGACTACTTGAGCCGGCCGCGGTTCTTCAATGAAGTGAAGAAGCGCGTCGCTTCGATCGGCGTGGCAACAGGCATGGTGTGGACGCCGGTCGGCGGCGACATCGTGTTCATCGAGACGTCGGCGATGCCGGGCACGGGCAAACTCGTGCTCACCGGTCAACTGGGTGACGTGATGAAGGAGAGCGCGCAAGCCGCGGTCTCGTTCCTGCGCTCGCGTTCAGCGGAGCTTGGGATGGCCGACGACTACTTCAGTAAGCACGACATCCACGTGCACGTTCCGGCCGGCGCGACGCCGAAGGACGGGCCGTCGGCGGGCGTCACGATGGCGACCGCGATTTCATCGATGCTGACCGGACTGAAGGTCGATCCGAATCTGGCAATGACGGGTGAGATCACGCTGACGGGGCAAGTGCTGCCGATCGGCGGACTCAAAGAGAAGGTACTCGGCGCAAAGCGCGCGGGCATCAGCAAGATTCTCTTCCCGAAGCGTAACGAGATGGACCTCGACGACATTCCCAAGGAAGTGCGCGACACGATGACGTTCGTGCCGGTCGAGGAAATCAGTGAAGTGCTGCATCACGCGCTCGGCAAGCGCGTGATTTCGCCGGTGCCGCTCGGTGAGGACGTGCGCGCAAGCAACGTCGTACCGATGCGCCGGCGCAACGGGGTGACGAAGCGTCCGGCGCGCGTGACCGCGACGACCGAGCGTCGCCGCCGCACTGCACGCAAACGCTAACCCGCGTTACCGTTTATTCCCGTTGTGGATAGTCACCCGAATAGGCAATGATGTAGGCTGCTTCGGGGTGCGGTGTGCGGTCGCGAAGATCCGGCAGCGCAAAGTTCTTCGTTCCGTCGCCGCCGTAGCGCGTGCCCATAATCGAGTAGAGCGTTGGATATAACGCGATTGGTACGAGTCGACCGTCGCAGAAAAACCATCCTTTAGGGGCGAAATTGCCGCCGAAAAGCAGAATCTCACCGACTAACGCTTGCATGAAAGGTACCCGTCCCTTCTGGCACGTGGGATCGTTACTTTTACAAAGGGAAGGGCTTGTCTGCCTGCCATACAAAGGCGGCCGCCGTGGAACCGCAATCAATGCACCTGCTACGGGCAGGGCTTTCGCTGCGATCTCGCGCCCGACGCCTCGACGCTTGTTTCGTTCCATAGCGAAAAACGCGGCTACTCGCGCAGCCATGAAAGCGCCGCGACGCCAAGCGTCACAAACGCGATGAAGCCGAAGTACGTGCTCGCCGGCGCGAACGTCTTGGCGAGCGGACCAGCGTGCATGGCCGCCGCGAAATACACGGCGCTGGCGACGGCGACGCCGATCAGTTGACCGGTCGTGCGAGCGGTGGCGAGCGTCCCCGCGGCGATGCCGCGGCGATCGGCCGGCGCCGATCCCATGATCGCGCTGTTGTTGGGCTGCGAGAAGACTGCCGTGCCACAGCCGGCGATAACCAACGCGCCGATGAGTTCGAAGGTCGTCGGCGACGGGGGGAGCCGCGACAGCAGAAAAAGCCCGAAGGTAACGATGAGAGCCCCTGCCGTCGACACGTAGCGTACCGGCACGCGATCCGAGAGCGCGCCAGCCGTGGGGGCCAGCACGATGTTGAGTGCGGTGATCGGCGTGAGCAACAACCCCGCGGCAAAGGCGCTCTTGCCAAGCGCAGTCTGCGCGGCGAGCGGCACGATGAAGATCAGTCCCCCAAGTGCCGTAAAGTAGACGAACGCTGCCAGCACGGAAAAACCGAAGATGCGGATCTTGAAGAGGCTGAGGTCTAGCGTCGGCGTCGGCACGTGCTGCTCGACGTAAATGAATGCAATCAACGTGATGATCGACAGTGCGATGAGCCCGAGCGTCAGCGGCGAGGTCCAGCCCCAGATGTGCGAGCGCGAGAGCGCGAGCGAGAGTGAGAAGAGTGTGATCACCGAAAGCGTCGCGCCGATTGGATCGAAGCCGCCGCTGGTTTTCTGCTGCACGGGTTTGAGCACGAAGGTCGCGCCGATCATAGCGAGGATCGAAATCGGCACGTTGATCAAGAAGATCCAGCGCCAATCGCCGTAGGTCACGATCGTCCCGCCGACGATCGGTCCGAGCGATAGACCGACGGCGACCGCCGCACCGTTGAAACCGATTGCGCGCCCGCGCTGCGTTGACGGAAAGGTATCGACGATCAAGGCCTGATTCGACGATAAAAGCATCGCGGCGCCGAGCGCCTGGACCGCGCGGACCGCAACCAGGAAGCCGAGCGACGGTGCGAGCGCGCACGCAAGCGAAGCCGAGCCGAAGATCGCAAAGCCGGCGAGATAAATCCGCTTCTGACCGACGATGTCACCGAGCCGTCCCCAGAGCACGAGCGTCGAGGCAGTGACCAGCATGAATGACAGTATCACCCACTCGGCATTGTCGACGGTGGTGTGGTAGACGCGCGCGATGGTCGGCATCGCGACGTTGGCGATCGATTGATCGAGCGTGCCCATCATAGAGCCGAGCATGATGACGGCGAGCGCGTACCATCGGTACTGCTCGTGGGCTCGAATGGTCGCTCTCACGCGACCGTGATGCCTTCGCCCTGCGCGACCTCGCCGATCACGGCATCGAGAACGCCGGCCGCGCGCAGCGAGCGGCGCAATGATTCCAGCCGTTCGCGCGCGACGCTGATCAAAAGTCCACCCGACGTTTGCGCATCGGAAAGTGCGACACGATGTGCCTCGTCGACCGATGGAGCGAACGTCGTAAACGTCGCGTGGGTGCGCACGTTGTTTTTCGTCCCGCTCGGTACCACGTCGGCGCGAATCAAGTCGAGCACGCGGTCCATGATCGGCACGGCGTCGGCATTGATGATCAGCCGCACGCCCGACGCGCGCGCCAGCTCGCCGCCGTGTCCCAGAATACCGAAGCCGGTGATGTCGGTTGCGGCGTGCGCCTGCGCTTCGAGCATCGCGGTCGCCGCGCCGGCGTTGAGCGTCGTCATCCACTCGATGGCCGGACGCAGCGCGTCGTAGGAAATCACGTCGCGCTTTGCCGCCGTCGTAAGGATCCCGGTGCCGATGGGTTTGGTGAGCACGAGCGCATCGCCGGGCTTGGCATTCGCATTGGTGACGATGCGCCGCGGATCGATCGTCCCGCTCACCGCCATGCCGTATTTCGGCTCGTCATCTTTAATCGTATGGCCGCCCACGATTGCGACGCCCGCCGCGCGCGCTACGTCGGCGCCGCCTTCGAGAATGCGTGAAAGCACCGCCAGATCGAGATTTTCGGGAAACGCCACGATGTTCAGCGCGGTGATCGGTGTACCGCCCATTGCATAGACGTCGGAGATTGCGTTGGTCGCTGCGACGCGGCCGAAATCGTACGGGTCGTCCACAATCGGCGTGAAGAAATCGACCGTCTGTACCAGCGCCAGATCATCGCGCAACGCGTAGACGCCGGCGTCATCGGCGGTGCCGAAGCCGACCAGCACGCGATCGTTTGCGGTCGACGGCAAGCCGCGCAGCACCGATGCCAATTCCGCCGAGCCGAGCTTGCTGGCGCAGCCGCCGCACGATGCGAGGGCGGTGAGCCGCACCGGAACTTGGACATCCATAACGAACTCCCCGAAGATGAGAAAGACGCTCTTGCTGCTTCCTGGGCCGGTTCCTGTTGCGCAGCCCGTACTCGAAGCGATGGCGTGGCCGATGATCAATCATCGCGGTCCCGAATTTGCGGAGCTGCTCGCGCGGCTCGAACGTGGAATGAAACCGGTTTTCGGCACCAGCAGCGACGTGCTCTTCCTCGGATCGTCCGGCACGGGCGGACTGGAGGCTGCGGTTGCGAGCTGCTTTTCCCCCGGGGATCGCGTGCTGTCGTGTCCGGTCGGCGTGTTTGGCAAGCGCCTGGCAGAGATTGCGCGCACGCAAGGCTGCACGGTTGAGGTGCTGGAGACGCCGCTCGGCGCGGCGCTCGATCCGGGAGCACTGCGCGCACGCCTCGCGCAGAGTGACGGCGCGGGTTTTCGCGGCATCTTGCTCACGCACAACGAGACGTCCACCGGCGTGCAAAACGACATGGCGGCGATTGCCGCGGTCACGCGCGGCCACGGTGCGCTGACGATCGTCGACTCGGTCAGCGGCCTCGGCGCGTCGCCGTTCGAAATGGATGCATGGGGCTACGACGTCGTGATCAGCGCGTCGCAGAAGGCCTTTGCCGCGCCGCCCGGCGTGGCGATGGTTGCCGTGAGCCAGCGCGCGTGGAAGGCCATTGAGTCATCGCGCGGCACGCGCTACTATTTCGATCTGAAAAAGGCGCGCGAATTCGCGAGCAAAGGCCAGACGCCGTGGACACCGCCGATCTCACAATTCTATGCGCTCGCCGTTGCGCTGGAACGCTATCATGCGGACGGTCTCGAGGTAAACTTCGAGCGTCACGCAACCTATGCGCGCGCGGTGCGCGCGGCATTTGAGACGCTCGGCTGTGCAATCTTCTCACGCCCCGATGCGCACTCGGTCACGGTGGTCGCGTCGTATCCGCCCGAGGCCGTCGACGCGGCGCAGCTACTCAAAACGCTGGGCGAGCGCTACGGCGTCGTGATCTCCGGCGGCCAGGGCGAACTCACCGGCAAGATCGTGCGCTTCGGCACGATGGGTGACGTGGCCGAGAATGACTTGCTCGGCGCAATTGCGGCGCTCGAACTCGCGCTCGCCGACTGCGGCGCAAGCATCGAACCCGGCAGCGGTGTCGCGGCCGCCGCGGCCGTACTGACGGAAGCGCGAACCGCCGCTGTCTCATAGCGCCACCTTGTTGGTTTCGGAAGGCTGTTAGCTCTTAGCGACCGTGTTAGAGGTGATGGCGGTGGAAGTACGGCCAGAGCGCAGGCCGCGCGAACCAGGGAATCACTGATTCGATCACGCCGTCAATCTGGGCATCGGGTTGCACGAAAAACGGCGCGAGGCGTGATTCGTGCAGCCCGTCGCGAATGTCGGGCGAGAGCGGGAAATACAGCGCGATGAAGAGCGCGAGCCAAATCAGCACCGCGCCCTTGGCGAGCCCGATCGCAGCGCCGCCCAAAGAGTTGCCGATGTTGATCAGCGGCAGTTTGGCGAAGCGGTTGAGCACCCACGCGATGGCGAGCACGATAATGTAGGTAACAAACCCGCACGCAAACATGCCGACCACGTGCGCCGAACCCGGACCGAGCTTGAGCGTACTCTCGAGCCACGGATCAAACGATCCGTTGTAGTACCACGGTGTGATCAGCGCCGCGACCACGGCGACCGCTCCGCCGAGTTCGGAGACAAAGCCGCGCGAGAAGCCCTTATAGGCCGAGATCAGCACGATGATCGCGATGAGAATGTCGGGCCAGGGAATGCCGGCGATCATTGGCGGATCGTGCCTCCGAGTTCGTCGCGGACGGCGGTGATGGCCGCAGTGATGGCCGCATCGGCTTCTTCGTCGGTGATCGTCGTATCATAACGCCGCATGATCGCGCGCACCGCGAGGCTCTTGCGGCCTTCACCGACTTGCGGGCCGCGGTACTCGTCGAACACCGAAACGTCCGTGCACAGCTCGCCGATGGCGTCACGTACAACGCGGCGGAGCCGGTCGGCGTCGACGTCGAGATCGACGACCACCGCCAGATCGCGGTAGGTCGAGGGGAACCGCGTCGGCGGCTGATAGAGCGGCCGCTGATATTCCGGAATCTTGTCCAGATAGATGATGCAGATGTACAGAGCGAGCCAATCGTCAAAGGCTTTGGTTAAGCGCGGATCGATTTTGCCGAACGCGGCGACCTCGCGGCCTTGCCACATCGCAACCGCACTCTTGCCCGGGTGATAGCCGCCGCGCACGTCGCGCGCCGTTTCGACGTCGATGCCGGCAATCGCGCGCAACAGCGCTTCCACATCGCCTTTGAGGCGCAAAAAGTGCGTGTCGCGCCAGGGCGGCTCGTCGATCGGGTCCGCCGCGAAGCCAAAGGCGAGCGCCGCTTCTTCTTTGGGGACGCCCTCGTCGCTCGAGAAGACGTGGCCGAGTTCAAACACGCGGTACGGACGATCCACCTTGGCAAGATATTCGAAGATGCCGGGGCCGAGCGCCCAGCGCAACACGCGCTGCTCCTCGGTGAGCGGGTTGAGGACGGGGACGATCTTGTGGCTCGGTTGCAGACCCGAGCGCTCGACCTTCGTGAGTATGCTGGTGCCTTGCAATGCGTAGGACACGATCTCGTGATAGCCAAGCCCAGCCAGCGCCGTGGCGATGCGATCTTCGAGATCGTACTGCGCGCTCGAGATCGCGTGTGCGGGCACTGCGGGCTCAACCGCGGGAATAGCGTCGTAGCCTTCAACGCGCGCGACTTCTTCAACCAAGTCGGCGCTGATCGTCAGATCGCGGCGCCACGGCGGCGGGACGACGGTCATTGCCTCACCGTCGATCCTGACCTCGCATCCCAGGAGCTGCAGATG
Organism: Vulcanimicrobiota bacterium; assembly: GCA_963703325.1. GTDB lineage: Bacteria > Vulcanimicrobiota > Vulcanimicrobiia > Vulcanimicrobiales > Vulcanimicrobiaceae > Aquilonibacter. Next base: position 1,432,735 of record OY969805.1, read on the forward strand.
TCGCGCGATACGCGCCACCGGGAGATCGAGGCCGAGCAAGCGCGTCACGTCGCGTCGCGTAAGCGCGATCGGCGCGGAAGGCAACGGTGTTTCGCCAAACGCCTGAGGCGCATACGCATGCGCACCGAACGCGATCATGAGTTGCGCCGCGCGTGCCGCGCCCACGTCGGTCAAGACCGATGCCAGTGTCTTCTCGTGACGCGACGAGGCTTCGCTGCGCAGCCCGAGCAGCGCCGACATGCGGCGCACACGCGCCCCGGTAAAGTTCGCGGCTTCCAGAATGATCGCGCGCGTCGATTCGCGCACCTCGCTATCGGCGCCACCCATCAGGCCGGCCAGTCCCAGCGAGCGTTTCGAGTCGGCAACGACCAGCGCTTGCGGGTTGAGCGTGCGCTCCTCACCATCGAGCGTCGTCAGCCGTTCGCCCTCGCGCGCGTCACGCACGATGAAATGCCGCTCGCTTACTTGCGCCTCATCGTAGAAATGCAGCGGCTGTGCGGTTTCGAACATCACGTAGTTTGACGCGTCGACCAGATTGTTGATCGGACGCTGACCGGCAAGCGCGAGGCGAATGCGCATCCACGCGGGGGCCGGCGCGACGGTGATCTGGTCGAAACGCTGCGCCACAAAACGCGCGCAGTCGGACGATTCGATCGTCACACGCGGCGGCGTCGGATCGGGCGCCGTCCCCGGATTTTCGAACGACGGCAAGCGCAGCGGCACACCGTAGGATGCGGCGAGTTCGCGGGCGAGCCCGATGATCGACATCGCATCGACGCGGTTGCTGGTTACCTCGACGTCGAGCACGTCGTGGTTCAGGCCAAACAGCTCGACGACGTCGGCGCCGAGCTTCGTTCCGGCCTCGAGCTGCATGATGCCGTCTTCGAACCACTCCGCCGGCAGCCCCAACTCATCCGCCGAGATCATCATGCCTTGCGAGTCGATTCCTCGCATCTTGCGCGGTTCAATGGTGAGCTGCGGCAGCTTCGCGCCGATGACCGCGACCGCAATCGTCTGTCCGGCGGCGACGTTGGTCGCCGCGGTTGCGATCGTCAAGCGTTCGGGCCGGCCCACGTCGATCGAGCCGACTTGCAAACGGTCGGCGTTTGGATGCTTTTCAAGGGTTACGATCTTGCCGACGACGACGCCGCTGATGCGCGGGCGCCGCGTGATCTCCGCAACCGGAAAACCAAGCATCGCCAGGCGATCGGCGATCGCTTCCGCGTCCTCGGGAAGATCGACGTACTCACGCAACCACGAGATAGGAACGCGCATGAATGAGAACTTTTCCTTATAATCCTAAGCTTGTCGAAGGACGACTGTTAGGCGAGTTGCGCGAGGAAGTCGGGATCGCTCTCTACGAACCGGCGAATGTCGTCGATCTCGTAGCGCGCGAGTCCGATCCTTTCGATACCGAAACCGAACGCCCAACCGGTGTACACGTCGGGATCGTATCCGACCTCGCGCAAGACGCTCGGATGCACCATGCCCGATCCGCCTAGCTCGATCCAGCCCGACCCGCCGCACATGCTGCACGTGTCGGCAAGCCCTTTGCATTTCGGACAGGTCGTGTCGAATTCCGCGCTCGGTTCGGTAAATGGAAAGAAGGACGGACGAAACCGTACCCGTTGATCCTCGCCGAAGAGTTCGCGGCACATGCCCGTTAGCATCCCTTTGAGATGTCCAAAATGAATGCCCTCGGCAACCAACAATCCTTCGATCTGATTGAATTGGAAGAGATGCCGCGCATCGACCGCGTCGCGGCGATAGCAGCGCCCGGGCGCAACGATGGCGATCGGCGGCTTATGCTCCTGCATCGTGCGGATTTGCATCGGCGACGTGTGCGGACGGAGCAACATCGAGTCCGTGATGAAGAACGAATCGAACCCTTCGCGTGCGGGATGCGTCGGCGGAATGTTCAGCGCGTCGAAATTGTAGTATTCCGGTTCAATCTCGGGCCCGACGACGACGGCAAAACCGCGACGTTGAAAATACGACGCTGCATCGCGCAGCACGGCTCGAATCGGATGAATGCTGCCGGTTTCGGGCGCGATCGCCGGAAACGTCACGTCGATTGTTTGCGCCAGTTCGTCTGCGAACGCCACGTTCTCGATACGCGACTGCGCGATGCGCAGATCGTTCTCCATACGCTCGACGGCTTCGTTGATGACTTTCCCGGCGTCGGGACGTTCGGCCGGCGGAAGTTGACCGATGCCGCGGCGCAGCATCGTCACTTCGCCGCTGCGGCCGAGAAACGCAACGCGAACGTTCTCGAGTTCGCGCTCGTCGGCTACGCGCGCAACCGCCGCTTCGAAGCGGCGGTGGAGGTCGTTAAGTTGGCTGGATAAATTCGAAGCGCCCGGATCCATACCGGGCGCTTCGGGAAGATGATGCGGACTTCTTGGTCAGCCCGGCACGGGGTGGATCCGACGGTACGCAAGATAGGCACTGATCGAGCCCGTTTGGGCGAAGAGCTTCCAGAAGAGATCGCTGGTTGCCATTGCTTGCTGACGTCTCCTTCCAGCCGCGGAATCGGCTCAAAACCGTGGGAATGCCGAGATTGTACCATGCCGCTTTTAGGGCCGGTAGTCTTGACTTTTCGGCCCCCCGACGCTCTCTTGACAATGTTGCGATAAGACGTAGAGCGCAATTGAGCCTGCAACGGCCGCATTGAGCGATTCAGCGTCCCCTTGCATGGCGATTCGCGCATGCTTCATCCCCGAAAACTCCCAGGAACCGAGGCCTCGCCGCTCGTGCCCGACGACGAGCGTCGTGCTCGCCCCAAACGCCAGCTGCTCGAGCTCGGCACCGCTAATCGTCAGCCCGATAGCCCGTGTCCCCGCCGCGGTGACGGCGGCGGCGAACTCCTGCGCCGTCGCGACCGCCAGGGGAAGCCGAAAGATCGATCCCATCGCGCCGCGGACGACCTTGGGGTGATAGGGATCGACGCCGAAGCGCCCGAGAACGACGCCCGACGCGCCGAAGGCCTCAGCCGAGCGCAGCAGCGTGCCCACGTTGCCGGGGTCGTTGAGGTCGGCCAGGGCCAGGCTAAGCCCGCCGCGCACGACCGTCGCGAGATCAGCCAGGCGTTGGGGCGCCACTGCGACCACTCCCGTCGGTGTCTCGAGGTCGGAGATCTTGCGTAGAGTTCGGTCGTCGACGACGAAAACGGGGGTCCCGAGAGCATCGAGCTCACGGACGCGCGCATTGCTTGCTAGCACGGCGTCCGTGACGTAGAGCTCCTCGACCGCGACGCCGCTGCGAAGGGCCTCCTCCAGCAGCGTCGGCCCTTCGAACGCGAAACGGCCGTGCTCTTTGCGCCCTTTGGCCGACTGCAAGTCGCGCACGCGGCTGACGCGGTCCGCGTGCGCGCCGGTTAGCGTCGCCACCGTGCGCGCGTTGCAATCATGACGATCGCGGCCATGCCGGCCGCGAAGACGTCGGCGATCTTGTCGTTGAAATGATGCGGTACGACAAAGATATTCAAGACGTACACGAGGATGACGAAGATCGCGAAGAAGTACGCAAGCCAGCCGATCTCGGCCATGATCGAGGACCGTTGTTGCACGTTAGGGGGGTTATGGAGAGCAAGCCGCAAGTCATCTCGTCGCATGAGCGCTTCGCCGGGCGCGTCTTTTCGGTGCGTACCGACGAACTCGCCTTCGACGATGGCGGCACCGCGCGTGTGGACGTGGTCGAGCACCGCGGATCGTATGCGGTGATCGCGACACCCTCCGAAAGCTCGGTGGTATTAGTGCGTCAATACCGCCACCCGGTTGGCCGGTCGCTTTGGGAAGTGCCGGCCGGGACGGCCGAGCCGGGCGAGGACGTGCTGGGGGGCGCTTTGCGGGAATTGGCCGAGGAAACCGGTTATGGGGCAGCCTCAGCCCGGGCAATCGGCAGTGTCTACATGACGCCGGGCTTCTGCGACGAGATTATGCACTTTGTGCATGCAGACGGGCTGCTGCCTGGTAAACAGAGCCTCGACGAAGACGAACGGATCACTGTTCAAAATTTTACAATCGATGAAATGGCGCAACTCGTGCGGAGCGGAGAAATCGCGGATGCAAAAACGCTTCTAGCGCTACTTTGGTTACAGGGTTCACGAGCTGAACTTGCGCCGTGCCGTGCCGATAATTGAGGTACGGGTTTGTACGGCTGCAAGTGTCTCAGTAAGCACTGCGGCCGTCGAACCGTGGAGGAAACGGTGGAAGTACCTCACGACATAGACGCCGTGTTACGGCGGCTTTTGGAAGGCTCTTTGGAGGGTCCGGAGCAGTCAATGCTCGCGCCCGAAGACGAGTCGTATCTCTCGTCGCTGATTGCCTCGGTACGCTGCGGTCGACGTGCCGTATTGATCGTCGAGGATGCAGACGAACGCTTGCGCTACATGTTTAGCAACGCGACGCGCGCCGAGGCGGTGACGATGCTCGGAAAGGTCGTGGAAGCTACGGGGCGCCGCCTCGCCGACGGCGACGACTAAGCTTCTAGTACCTTCGGACTTCGTTTCCTCAACCTGACTCAACTAGAGCTTCCTTATGGAAGCAGATAAATCTCGTATATCTTGCCGTCGGGCGTCAATCCAAAACGATAGTGGTACTGTCCGTGCTGAAAACGGACGAGAAATTCGTACAAGGTATTCCCGTCACTCTGTGTCGTGCTTGCAATCGGTATGATGTCGAGCGGCTTTCCAAATGCCGCGAAGTTCGCGCGCACGAGAAGATCGTCGGTCAAGTAGGCTGAAAAGGCCGGCGTGAGCTGCGTCCGATCGACGTTTTTATCTGCAATCCGCCCCAACCATTCGGTGGCGCGGTCGACGACCGCGTTATCGATCTGCGCGCGCTGCGGCGGAACCACAATGTCGAGAATCTCGGCCGCGACCTGCTCCGGCGTAGCTACGTCTCTCGAGTGCAACAAATCGGTGTTGGCCAACACGATGACCGCGACGTGATCGTCGGGCAGCAGCGCGTTCATGGCATGATAGCCCGCAATTTCGCCGTTGTGCCAGACGTAGCGCTTGCCGCCGCGCTCGTCAATGACCCATCCCAAGCCGTATTGTAGAGCGCCCGGTGCACCGCTGGGCGTAAACATTTCGCGCTCCGCATCGACGCGAAGGACGAGCGGGAAGCCGATATCCCATTTCGCCAGATCGTAGACGTTGGTGACGACGCCGCCGTCACCGAAGAGCCAGGCGGGATCCCATGGTTTGACCGGCGTGAACGAACCCGGCGAGCCGCTATACCCAACAGCATGTTGCGGTGAGATGCCTCGATCCCCGGCGAGAAACGTTTGATTCATCGCTAGCGGGATGAAGACGTGCTGTTGCAGATAATCGGAGAGCGGAATACCACTCACACGCTCGACGATCAATCCGGCGATCGCATAGTTGAAATTGTTGTAGCGGTACTGCGTTCCCGGCGGAGAGATCGGTTGCAGCTTGTTCATCGCGGCGATGAGGTCGGAGAGCTTGATCGACTTGGTCCGGTCTTGATCGACGCCTTGCAATGCGAGCTCGTCGGGCAATCCGGCCGTCTGATCGAGCAGTTCATGAATCGTCACGTCTTTGGCGATCGTGAGCTCGGGAACGTACCGGGTCACCGGATCGTCCAGTTTGAGTTTGCCGTCTTGGGCAAGCAAGAGGATGGCTGCGGCCGTAAATTGCTTGCTGATCGAGCCGACGTAGGTTTGCGTCGACGGCTCGAAGCGCGTGTGACGGGCGAGGTTGGCGTAGCCGAACCCGTGCGCGTAAACGATGCGGCCATCCTCAACGACGCCGATGGCGATGCCGGGCGAGCGCTGTTCGTGGATGATACGATTGCCCAGATCGTCGATCTGGTGTTCCATCGTCGGGGTGAGCGAGTGCGTGAGCGGCGCCGGCGTAATAGGCGCAATCGCGGCGAGCAGCGCGGCAAGAACAAAGCCCGTCAGCATGTCGCGCCTTTTCGGCTAGAAAACGAGCTGGGCCTGGCCTACCTCCCGATCGCCTTGCATCAAGGAAAGTCGATCCATCCGATGGCTCTTCGGTAAGTAAAGAAGCGCTACGTTGTCGTGCGGCATGGCGGTGCCCAGCATGGTGGTCGTACCGTCGTGTCGCCAAAGAACATGCAAGGGTGCGCTTGCACCCCGAATGACAATGCAGTACCACGAGCCGTCGGGCGCATACATCACCCGCGCGTCGGTGCCGGAAAAGGCGACGGTTCGATGCGGGCTGGATGCGACGCGCGCGATCGCCTGCGTATCGGCCAGCATGTCTTGATGCATTCTCAGATTTTCTTGCAGTAGATAGGCGCCCGGTATCACCGCGATCAGCAGCGCCGCTGCGAGCGCAAGCCATCCGTTGTACTGCGCCGTTTGCCGGGCCGGCCGCACCGGCTCGGGCGCGAACAATCGCGCCGGCGGTTCGAGCTGCGGCTGCGCCGCAGCAACGGCCGCGACATCGGACTCGGCCTGCGCAAGCAGGCGGCGGCACGCGTCACAGTGCGTCAAGTGCGCTTCGGCAGCGCGTTGCTCGGGTGGTTCGAGCATCCCCAAGGCATACAGTGCGGCAAGTTCGCCGAGATGATCGGTCATTCGCTTGAACCCAATGCTGCGCCGAGCTTACGAAGACCCAGCGCAATGCGGCTCTTGATCGTGCCGAGCGGCTCGTTTAATTCATGCGCGATCTCGACGTGTGTCTTGTAGTCGAAATAGGCCAGTTCGAGCGGCTTGCGCTGCTCGGGCGGAAGCGAGCGCAGCGCCGACCGAAGGCGCTCGCGTTCGATCGCGTCGATCGCACCGAGTTCGTCGTGTTCCAGGGGTTCGGCGGCGACGCGCTGCTCCAACTTGTGACGGCGACCTTTTGCGCGCAATCGCGTGATCGCTTCATTGCGCACGCACACGGTAAGAAAACTGCGGACCGCTCCGCGCGAGCGCGTGTACGAGTCGGGCGAGCGCCAGACGCGCGTAAGCGCATCGTGCACGCAATCTTGCGCGTCTTCCGCGTTGCCGAGGACATGATAGGCGGTCGAATAGAGGAGCCTTCCGAAGCGCGCGTACGCTTCGTCGAAGGCCCACCGCTCCTTGGCGGCAAAGGCCGCCGCGAGCGCCTCGTCACCCGGGGCAGGACGCATAGAGCGGGGGCGTTCGACGGGAAGCGCGCTCATCACCTAGGGAACGCACCGAGTCTGCGAACGGATGACTATAGATGACAATCGTGCCTTCGGCTGTCCTTATTGCGGCGCTCGCGACCGGCCAGCCGGTGGGACCGCATCACGTCGGCTGCAACGTGACCGAGATGTTTACCGAGCATCTGCACCCGCGTTTGACGATCCAGCATGGCGGCGCCGCGGTCACGGTTCCGGCGAACATCGGCATCGTGCAGACCGGCGGCGTCGTGCTGTGCCTCTACTGGCTGCACACCCACGACGATTCCGGCATGATTCACGTCGAAGCGCCCGGCGGCAATTTTACGCTCGCCGATTTCTTTGCGGTCTGGGGTCAGCCGCTCTCGAGCACGCGCGTCGGCCCGTACACCGGACACGTGCGCGCCTTTGTTAACGGTGCGCCGTATAAAGGGGCGCCGCAAAACATTCCGTTGCTCGACGGCGAGCAGATCGTGTTGAAGGTCTAGCGGCGGCACCAGATGACGTTGGCCGTGTAGGTGAGCGCAGCGGCACCGTCTTGCGGCACGTGCACGAGCCACGTTGCGGTCGATGACGAAGATTTCTGGTCCTTTTGACTCTCGTTTGGAATCGTCCAGTCGCCCGGAATCGGTTCGACGACTGTGATGTCCTGGGCAACGTCCTTGCCGTTGATGAAGTCGATCTCATACGAGCTCGACGCTTGGCAATCGCTGATCAAGTGGAAGTCGGTTTGCCGCTTGCGCGCGACAACATCAAACGTATTTCCGAGGTAGAGCCGCACGGTGTCGTTCTTGGGCGTGTGTCCGATGTTGTCGGAGCCGAGAAATTGTGCGAGTCCCCGCGAGTCGTCTTGATAGATGCGCATCGTTCCGGCGGGAAGCGGAATTCCGAGGTCGCCGCCGCGATTGACGAAGCCGACGTAGATGCCGATGGGCAGGCGCGTGCCGAGGTCCGCGTTTTCGCGTTGATAGTACGCTGGCGAGCCACGCAGCTCGAGCGTCTTCGTCACCGGAATATCGTGGGCCGATAACAAGGCAAGCTGTTTCGTTTGCTTGTCGAGAATCGTCGTCCGGTGCGCGAGCGTATAGAGGTGGTACTCGAAGTAGTTCTCTTGTGATGCGTTCGCGTTGTAGATGTCTGATGACACCTGCGAGGAGGCGACATTCGAGATCGTCTTGAGCATCAACCGCGCTTGCGCGACGTTGACGTTGCCGGCGACCAGCTGCAGCCGCGCATCGCGATAGGACGTACCGCTCGTGTTCTCCAGCGTGACCAGTCCGGCCACCGTCATGTGTAACTGGTCGGGGCTCAGCGTGCCGATGTAGTCGACGTACCACGCAAGGCCGCTAGTAAGATAGCGCAGATCGAGCTGGTGCGGGCCGCTTCGTTCGCTCTCGACGTCGAGAGTGAGCGTGGGGCGGTCGCGCAGGCTCTTGGGCACGCTCGGGAACTCGATGTAGCCGTTGAGATGCGTTTCGATCCGGTCGCGGTATTGCAGCACGACGCCGCTGTCAATGCTGAGGATGCGTGCGGGCTCGCGGGTGTCGCGTTCGCCGGTAAAGCGTGCCGGGTGCACGACCGTCACCATCTGATCGACGTAGCTGCGAAGGAGCGAGTCCTGACCGAGCACGTCGTAGTCGAAGTTCTGCTCGAGGACGCTGATGCGTGCCGACGATCCGGAGGAATCGACGATCGCCGAGGTCGCATCCATGCCGCCGCTGACGTCGCGCCATGCGATGCGATTGAGTCCGGCATTGAGATACACCCGACGGTGGTCGTGAATCAAGGCGGTCCCGCCGTTATAAATGGTGAGATTCACCGACTGCTGATCCGCGAGCGTGCTCGCGCGTTCGCGCACGTCGGCCGGCGACGTAATCGGTGTGAATGATGCAAGGAGTGCGATGATCATCGAGACGATGCGTTTCATGATTGCGTGAAACGTGCAATGTTTCGACAGCGACAGCAGACTCGGCACAAATGAAAAGAGCTCGGCGACGATTTGCCGAGCTCTTTTGTTTCAATTTATTCGTCGACTACTTGCGGACGGCATCCTTCGCGATCTTGAGCAGCGAGCCGAACGCTTTGGTATCGTTGATTGCAAGCTCCGAGATCGCCTTGCGATTGAGCGTCACGCCCGACTTCTTCAAACCGTTCATAAAGACGGAGTACGTCATGCCCTCGCGGCGGACAGCCGCATTGATGCGGCTAATCCAGAGCGAGCGGAAGTCGCGCTTGCGGACGCGACGATCGCGAAACGCATAGGCGAGCGACTTGAGCAGCGCCTCGTTCGCAACGCGATAGTTGCGACGGCGAGAGGCTCGGAAGCCCTTGACGAGCTTCATGACTTTGCGGCGGTGCTTGAGCCCAGCGACGCCACGTTTTACGCGTGCCATTTTTTCGAGCCCTCCTTACACCAAGTACGGGATCGTCGGCGCCAAGCGCTTCAAATCGCCCTTGAACGTCGGTTGATCCTTGCGGAAGTTACGCTTGCGTTTGCGCGTCTTCTTGCTGAGAATGTGGCCGCAGCCGCTGAACTGATGGCGATGCAACACTTTGCCGGTCGCCGTCACTTTGACGCGCTTTGCGGTACCACGATGGGTACGAATCTTAGGCACTGGTAGGCTCCTTCGTCGCTTCCTTTTGGTCGGCATGATCGTTGGCGTGCGCGCCGTCCTTGTGTTCCTTGTTCTCCTTGTCTTTATGCAGGGCGAACTTGGGTGGACCGGTCGGCGTCACGCGCGGCGCCAGGATCATGAACATGTTTTTACCTTCGAGCCGCGGTTCGCGTTCGACCGTGGCAAGCGGCGCCATATCCTCAGCCATGCGATCGAGTAACCGCCGGCCAAACGCCGTATATGTAATTTCGCGTCCGCGAAACATGATCGTTACCTTGATCTTACTTCCGTCGAGCAGCAGACGTTCGGTCATGCGTGCTTTGGTTTCGTAGTCGTGGGTCTCGATCTTCGGGCGCAACTTCACTTCACGAAGTTCGAAGTTGCGCTGTTTCTTGCGCGCGTCCTTATCCTTTTTCGACTGCTCATATTTCAGCCGGCCGTAGTCACCGATTTTGACCACGGGCGGTTGCGCGTTGGGCGAGATCTCGATCAAATCCAGGCCCGCACCTCGAGCGCGCGTGAGCGCGTCCTCGGTCGGCAATATGCCGAGCTGTTCGCCGTTTTCGTCGATCACGCGGACCTGCCGAATACGGATTTGCTCGTTGACTCGCAGCGGTCGAGCTATGGCGTTTTCCCTTTCAAGAGAGACAAAAAATGGCGTTGCCGAAGCAACCCCACGCGCGGAACCTACCGACGGTCCCTCGAGTAGTAACCGGATCGCCCGCGGGCATCCGGTGAGCTCCTGGGGCGTGCCCCAAGCGCTTCTTCGGCCTGCGCAGAATAGCACGGGCCCGGGCGAGGTGTCAATGCTGGCTCGCGCGCTGGCTAGGTGGTAAACTAGCTATATGAAGTCGGTCGGAATCTTTGACGCCAAAACTCACCTCTCAGAGCTCGTCGCCGAAGCTGAACGGGGCGAGCGAATCACCATCACCCGGAATGGGGTGCCTGCGGCGGTGCTCATCCCGGTGGAAGCCGAGGAGGCGCGACTGCAGCGCGCTCGGCGAATCTATGCGTCTGTTCGGCGCCGCGCGGAGGAGGTCGCACTACGCAACGGCGGCGGCATCCCGTGGGATGAAGTCAAGGCTTGGATCAACGAGGGCCGCCCGTGATTGTCGTCGATGCCTCGATCGCCGTCGACTGGTACAGCGATCCTACGGCAGCGGTTGCTAACGCTGCGTTCTACGAAGTGATTGTGAGCGGAGCGGCGGTCCCGGGAAATTTCCACGGCGAGGTTATGCAGGCGTTGCTGCGCGCCGTGCGGACCGGGCGCATGCGCGACGTCGAGATGGAAGCCAACGTTGTAGACCTCGACGAGCTGGAGTTCGAGGTGGAATTTCCTCCTTTGGCGATGGTCGTTCAATTCGCCCGAAAGCACGAACTGAGCGCGTATGACGCCGGCTATCTCGCGGTCGCGAGATTCCGCGGCATTAAACTCATCACACGCGACGCGAAACTCGCTGATGCAGCAAAGGCGGAGGGTTGTTTGTGGATGCCACCGGCCCCGGATGACGTCGAAAAGAAGTTCAATTTACTACTGGCGAGCTAGATCGGCCGCTGTCAAGTCGATCTCAGGACAGATCGCTATGCATAGTCTATGTTTGGAGCGCTCCTCGTCGCCGCGGTGACGTTGGCCAGCCCGTCGCCGCTTCCGATCATTATTACCACGACGAGCAGTCCGATCTGTCAGACGCTGCGCGAGAAGATCGCTCCGGCGATCGCCGGATTGGCAATCGAGGACAAGGTCCTAGCACGGCAACATCCATTCGCGGTCAAGGGAAGCACGGTCTACCATTTGGCCGAGAACTGGATCTATGTGAACCAGCTGCTCAACCCCGATATGCCGGCGCGATCGAGCGAGCATATCAAACGCGCCGCCAGACGACGCAGCGCGCGGAACTCGATATCTACTCCGTGCTGGCCCCGATCATCGCACAGTGCAAGTAGAGTAGTTAGAATGTCAGGCGCTGCGCGAGAAGATCGCGCCCGCAATCGTGCGTGCCTTTTACGAAGATCAGCTCATGGCCCGTCAGCGGCCGGTCGGGCACGATCCCCAGCACGGCGCCACCATCTCTGCCCTTGCGCTCAATTGGATCAAGATGGACGAGTTGCTCAACCCCGACACGTTCTTCGCCTCGGACAATCCGGCGGACAAAGCGCGCATGGAATCGTTGCGTGAGAAACTGCAGAAGGTTGCCGACGACGAGAACAACGCGCTCAACGTGCTCCCAGGTGCCTATTTCACAGCAGCACTCGAAGCCTTAGAGGGAAACAATCCCCAGATACCTTCGACCGCCCGCCCAATGCGGGCGAAGCGGGCCTTGAGCCGGGCGGCGAGCCGCAAGTTGCCCGCGCGTCCGGCGCTCTCGAGGCCGAGTACCTTCGTCGGCAGGCGCTGACGCAGCATGACGAACTCGGCGTAGCGCGGATGCTGCAGCCCCTGATTGCTCAGTGCAGGGCGCCCTCGCCGAACGCGTTACCGTAACGCGCGTCGACCGTTACACGTAGCCGCTGGCGCGCGTCGCGCCTTTGCGTTCGAGTTCGAGCTGACGCAATTCGACGCGTCGAATCTTGCCGGAGCGCGTCTTCGGCAACTCGGTGACGAATTCGATCTCGCGCGGATATTTGTACGGTGCGGTGACGCGCTTGCAGTGCTCTTGCAGCTCGCGAGCCAGCGCATCGTTCCCTTCATGCCCCGCGCGGAGTACGACGAACGCTTTGACGATGTTGCCGCGGTCGGGATCGGGACTGCCGACGACCGCCGACTCCGCGACCGCGGGATGTTCGAGCAATGCGCTCTCGACCTCGAACGGACCGATACGGTACGCGCCGGAGCTGATCACGTCGTCAGAGCGTCCAACGAACCAGAAGTAACCGTCTTCATCTATATAGGCGCGGTCGCCGGTGAGGTAATACCCGGCGCGATAGCTCTTGGCCGTCTCTTCGGGGTTGTTCAGGTAGCCCTTGAAGAGCGAGGGCGGCGTGCCGCGTAGCGCGATGTCGCCGGTCTCGCTGGTTTTGCACTCATTGCCGTCTTCATCGATCACGGTGACGTCGTGACCCGGTGTGGGTTTGCCCATCGATCCCGGCCGCACCGTGCTGCCGCGCACATTCGCAACGAGCAGTGTGTTTTCGGTTTGTCCGTAGCCGTCGAGTATCTCGAGACCGAACGCCTCTTTCCAGCGCGCGATCACCTCGGGATTGAGCGGCTCACCGGCGCTCACACAATGCCGCAACTTCGGTAGCTTCCAATGTGCGAGATCGGGAAGTTTGGCTTCGAGCCGGTACTCGGTGGGCGCTTGGCAGAGAATCGTCACCTCGAGCTGCGCGAGCAGATCCATCCGCTCCGTCGGCACGAACGCGCCCTCGTGCAAGACGATCGTGCTCCCGTGCGACCACGGGCCGAGCAGCACGTTCCACAGCGATTTCGCCCAACCGGTCGATGCCGTGCACCACACCAAATCGTTCGGCGTCGCATCGATCCAGTATTGCGCCTGCATGCGTTTCGCGTATGTGTAGGCGCGATCGTGCACGACGCCTTTGGGATCCTTGGTCGTGCCGCTGGTGTAGACAATGTAGGCCCACTCATCGGCGTTGGTGTCGACGCCGGCGAACGGTTGTGCGTTGGCGGCGAGCGCATCGAGATCGTGCCAACCGTCTGCGGCACCGCGTACCGAAAATCCGGTGCGAACCGTTTTCGCTTCCGAGCGCGCCGTTTGCAGCTCGCCAAGGTTCGGCGCGTCGCCGATCATCGCGACCGCCTCGGCGTGATTAGCGCGGAAGATGAGGTCTTTCGCCCGCAGTTGTTCGGGGCCGGGAATAGCGATTGCGCCGAGCCGATCGAGCGCGAGCATCACGAACAACCACTGCGGAATCTTTGGCAACGCCACGATCACCCGCGAGCCGCGTTCGATACCCTGATCGCGCAATGCCGCGGCGTAGCGCTGCGACGCGCCGGCGATTTGCGCAAAGGTGTAGTCGCGCTGTGTGCTGTCGGCTGCGACGAACAACAAACCGCGGCGATTCTGCGTTGCGAGGTTGTCGATCACGTCTCGCGCAAAGTTGAAGCGTTCGGGAACGTTCACAGTGACTCCAGTGCGTCGCGGTAGCGCGGTAGCAGATAGTCGATCTCGTTCTCGCTGATGATCAGCGGCGGTGCGATTCGCAGTACGAACTCCTGCGTGTCCTTGGCCGCAACGCCGCGCTCGAGCAATGCGAGCGAAAGTGACTCCGCCGGAACGGTTAGCTCGATGCCGATCAACAGGCCGCGGCCGCGAATCTCTTTGACCAGCGGTGAAGGGATCGCGCGCAGCCCCTGCATGACCTTTGCGCCGGCGTAGCGTGCGCGTTCGGCGAGTTTCTCCTCGACGATCACGTCGAGTGCGGCTTCGCCGACGGCGCAGGCAAGCGCGTTGCCGCCGAAGGTGCTGCCGTGGTCGCCGGAAGCAAACAGCGACATGAGCGATTCGCTCGCGAGCACGGCGGACACCGGATAGTACCCGCCGCCGAGCGCCTTGCCGACGATCAACAGATCGGGCGTGATATTGTCGAAATCGCAGGCGAAGAGGTCGCCCGTCCGTCCGAAACCGGTTTGAATTTCGTCGGCCACGAAGAGCACGTCGTGCTCTTTGCACAACGCCCACGCGCGTTTGAGAAAACCATCGGGCGGAACGATCACCCCGCCTTCGCCTTGAATCGGCTCGATCAAGACCGCGCACGTGTTCGGCGTGATCGCGCGCTCGAGCGCATCGGCATCGCCGTAATTCACAAAGACGAACCCCGGCATGAACGGACCGAAGTCGGTGCGATACGATTCATTGGTGCTCGCGCTCACCATCGCCGTCGTGCGGCCGTGGAAGTTGTTGGAGAAGACGATGATCTGGGCGGCGTCGTGCGCGATGCCTTTGCGGCGATAGCCCCAGCGGCGCGCGAGCTTGATCGCGGTTTCCACCGCCTCGGCGCCGGTGTTCATCGGCAAAGCGCGCTCAAAGCCGGTAACGTCGGTCAGCTTCTTTAGGAAGCGCCCCATGCGATCGTTGCGCAATGCACGCGAGGTTAGCGGAACTTTGGCCGCCTGCGCGACTAAGGCCGCGTGGATTCGCGGGTGGCAGTGCCCCTGATTGACGGCGGAGTAGGCGCTGATGCAGTCGAGGTAGCGCGTCCCGTCGACGTCGTAGAGCCAGGCGCCCTCAGCGCGTTCGACCACGAGGTCGAGCGGGGTGTAGTTGTGGGCGCCGTAGGTCTCGTCGAGGTCGATAAAGCTTTGGCTGAGCTGGGATCGCGGAATCATGATTCCCAAAGATTGCGCCGGGTGCCGCGAGAACACTTCTTTCATATCAACAATGCACCCATTACACCAGCTGTCCGAGCAGACGAGCGCGCTGCTCGACCGGTTCCGACGCCGCGACCATAGCGGTGTATCGGATGCCGGGCGTACAAAACTGCTCCTGCATGGCGAGGTCCGGCCGGTCGCGGTCGTACTCTTTCACGGCATTGCGGCAAGCCCCGAGCAGTTCGTACGGTTCGCTCACGAACTCCACGCGCGCGGCCACAATGTAGTGGTTCCGCGGCTGCCGCGGCACGGCCATAGCGATCGGCTCACCGACGCGCTTGCTCGGCTCAGCGCCGACGATCTGCGCGCGTTTGCGACGGAGAGCATCGAACTTGCGCAGGGCCTCGGCGACCGGGTGGTGGTTGCCGGATTTTCGCTTGGCGGACTGCTCGCGACCTGGGCGGCGCAGCACTATCCGATCGATCGCGCGGTCGCGATCGCGCCGTTCTTCGGGATGTCGTGGATGCCGACGCGGTGGACCGCGCCGTTTGCCGATTTGATACTGAGATTGCCCAATATTTTTGCGTGGTGGAATCCCATCGTTCGCGAGCGGCTGCAACCCGAACACGGGTATCCGCGCTATTCATCGCACGCGATCGGGCAGTCATTGTTGCTCGCACGTGACGTCTTTGCGCACGCGAACAAAGCCCTTGCCGCACGCGAATTAATCCTTGTCACCAATGCGTTAGAGGCGGCCGTGAACAATCGCGCCGTACGGCAACTGGGACGCCTCTTACGCGCGCGGCCCGGCGGGCGACTGGAACAGATCGTGCTGCGCGGCATTCCGATCTCCCATGACATCATCGAGCCGCTGCGCCACCCGGCGATCGCCGGCCACGTCTATCCGGAGCTACTCGATTTGATCGATCGTCCGCTATAATCGTGTAATGGCCGTCTCAACCACAACCCGACTCATCCAGCACTACATCGACGGCGCCGCCGTCGACAGCCCCGCCGAGCGATCCGGCGAGGTCTTCGACCCGGCCCAGGGCATCGTCCAGGCGCGCGTCGCGTTTGCCGACGCGGCGACGATCGATCGCGCCGTGCGCGCGGCTGTCAAAGCCTTTCCGGCCTGGCGCGACACCCCGCTCGGCAAACGGTCGGAGATCCTTTTTGCGTTTCGCGAATTGCTGCGCGCGAACGCCCAGCGCCTGGCGCAGATCGTTTCGTCGGAACACGGGAAGATCGTCACCGATGCGGCCGGCGAAGTCGCCCGCGCGCTCGAGGTCGTCGACTATGCCTGCGCGCTGACACAAATGACGAAGGGCGAGTTTAGCGAGAGCGTGTCGCGCAACGTCGATACCTATTCGATTCGTCAACCGCTCGGGGTATGCGCCGGAATCACGCCGTTCAATTTCCCGATGATGGTGCCGGCGTGGATGTTTGCGATTGCGATCGCCTGCGGGAATACGTTCATACTCAAGCCGTCGGAGCGCGATCCGTCGGCGCCGGTCCTGATCGCGGAGTTGTGGACGCTCGCCGGCCTGCCGAAGGGCGTGTTCAACGTCGTGCACGGTGACAAGGCCGCGGTCGATGCGCTCCTAACGCATCCCGGTATCGCAGCAGTTAGCTTCGTCGGCAGCACGCCGATTGCGAAGTACGTCTACGCGACCGCGGCGGCGAACGGCAAGCGCGTGCAGGCACTCGGCGGCGCGAAGAATCATCTCGTCGTGATGCCGGATGCCGACATGGATGCAGCTGCGGATGCGCTGGTATCCGCGGCGTACGGTTCGGCCGGACAGCGTTGTATGGCGATCTCGGCCAGCGTCACGGTTGGAAACGCGCACGAAGCGCTGTTGCCGAAGATCAAGGAACGCATCGCGCGCTTGAAGATCGGCCCCGGCGGCGACGCGAGCAACGACATGGGGCCGGTCGTAACCGCGCAAGCCAAAGAACGCATCACGGACTACATCGCGCAGGGCGATCGCGCCGGCGCTGCGCTGGTCGAGGATGGACGAGCGTTGCGCGTGAGCGGATGCGAAGACGGGTTCTGGGTTGGGCCGACGCTCTTCGATAAGGTCACGCCGGAGATGACGATCTATACCGACGAAATCTTCGGGCCGGTGCTGGTGAACGTGCACGCGAAGACGCTCGACGAAGCGCTCGAGTTGATCAATCGCAATCCGTATGGAAACGGCACGTCGATCTTTACGCGTGACGGCGGAGCCGCACACAAGTTTCAGCGCGAAGTGCAGGTCGGCATGGTCGGCGTCAACGTGCCGATTCCCGTCCCGGTCGGCTATTACAGCTTCGGCGGTTGGAAAGCGTCGCTGTTCGGCGACTTGCACATCTATGGTGAAGACGGATTTCGTTTCTATACGCGCGGCAAGGTTGTAACCGCGCGTTGGGACGAGAGCTCCGGCGTGAACTTGGGATTCCCCACACACAGGTGACAATGCACGATTTCGGACCATCGATTCATCGCCAGTTGACCGATCTGGAAGTCAAGCTCGAAGCGAACCGGTGCCTCTACTGCTACGACGCGCCGTGTATGAACGCGTGTCCCACGCACATTGATGTGGCGTCCTTCATCGCTAAGATCGCGCAGGGAAATCTCAAAGGCAGTGCGCGCGATATTTTAAGCGCGAACCCAATGGGCGCAAGTTGCGCGCGTGTCTGCCCAACCAGCGAACTCTGCGAAGGAGCCTGCGTCTACGCGAAGGACGACTCGCCGATTCGCATCGGCGATTTGCAGCGCTACGCGATCGATACGTTGCAGCGCAGCGGCGAGCAACTCTTTACGCCCGGACCCTCGACGGGCAAGAAAGTCGTGATCGTCGGCGGCGGCCCGGCGGGCCTGTCCGCGGCACGCGATTTGCGGCTTGCTGGGCACGCGGTAACGATTTACGAAATGCACGATCGTTTGGGCGGCCTCAATACCTACGGCATCGTGCCGTTCCGTCTCGCAAATGACGTGGCGCTATGGGAGGCCGACTACGTGGTGGAACTCGGCGTCGACGTCGAGACCGGCGTTGAGGTCGGCGTCGACGTGTCCGTTGACGCGTTGCTCAAAAATCATGACGCCGTGATCCTCGCCTGCGGTATGGGCGGGGTTCCGTCGCTGGGCGTCGAGGGTGACGACTTCACCTGGGATGCGCTCGACTTCATCGAGCACGTCAAGACCGGGCGGCGGATCGGCGACCTCGGTAATCGTGTTGCGGTGATCGGCGCCGGCAACACCGCGATCGATGCACTGACCTGCGCGAAGCGGCTAGGTGCCGAGCGCGTGACGATGTACTATCGGCGCGGCGAGGAGCACATGACCGCCTACGACTTTGAATATGCTTTTGCCAAGGACGAAGGCATCGAGTTTCGGTTCTACTGCGCACCGGTTCGCATCGCCAACGGGGAGGTCACATTCGTGCGCACGGAACTGCGCGAGGGCAAGCTGGTGACGATTGCCGGCAGCGAGTTCACCGAGACGGTTTCGGCCGTGATCAGTGCGATCGGCCAGTCGCGTCTCGAGCAGACCCTCAACGCGTTTGGAATTGAAACGTACGGCGGCGTCGTGCGCGTCGATGATGCACTGCAAACGACGCGTCCCGGCGTCTTTGCCGCGGGTGATTGCATCTACGCCAAGGGTCAACGTGAAGCGATGGTGGTGGAAGCGGCCGAGCAAGGGAAAATCGCGGCGCGCAGCGTCGATGCGTTCTTGCGTACGAAGGTGGTCGCATAACGTGGCCGATCTGCGCAGCACGCTCGCCGGCATCACGAGCCCCAATCCGTTTTGGCTGGCCTCCGCGCCGCCGACCAATAGCGGTTATCAGGTGATGCGCGCCTTTGAGGCCGGCTGGGGCGGTGCCGTCTGGAAGACGCTCGGCACGCCCATCACCAATGTAAGTTCGCGGTTTGCCGGACTCGACTACAAACAAAACAAGATGCTCGCGATGAACAACATCGAGCTCATCACCGATCGCCCTCTGGATGAAAATCTGCTCGAGATTCGCGCGTGTAAGAAGGCCTTCCCCGATCGTGCGATCGTCGCGTCGCTGATGGAAGTGTGCGAGCAACAGGCGTGGCACGAACTGGTCAAGCGCGTGCAAGAAGAAGACATCGACGGCTTCGAGCTCAACTTCGGCTGTCCGCACGGCATGAGCGAGCGCGGCATGGGCGCGGCGGTCGGGCAGCATCCCGATCTGATCGAAGCGGTGACGTCCTACGTGAAGGAGGTAGCGCGGGTTCCGGTCATCGTCAAACTCACGCCGAATATCACCGATGTGCGCGTGCCTGCGCGCGCCGCTGCGGCCGGCGGCGCCGACGCGGTCAGCATGATCAATACGATCAACAGCCTGATGGGCGTCGACATCGACTCCTGGGATCCCATCCCAAGCGTTAACGGTAAGAGCTCGCACGGCGGCTATTGCGGCCCGGCGGTCAAGCCCATCGCGCTCAATATGGTCAACGACTGCGCGCGCGACCCGAAGGTCAATCTGCCGATCTCCGGCATCGGCGGCGTGGAGTTCTGGCAAGACGCTGTCGAGTTCTTGCTGCTGGGCGCGAGCAACGTACAGGTCTGCACCGCGGTGATGCACCACGGTTTTCGAATCGTCGAACAGCTTTGCGACGGCCTCAACAACTATCTCGACGAGCGCGGACTCGCGTCGGTCGAAGCGCTGGTCGGCGCAGCCAAAAATCGTATTACGACGTGGGAAAACCTCAATCTCAACTATCAAATCGTGGCCGAGATCGATCAATCGACGTGCATCCACTGCAGTAAGTGCTATATCGCCTGCGAGGATGCGGCGCACCAGTGCATCGATCGGAACATCGTCGACGGGACCGCAATCCTGACCGTCGATCAAGATCATTGCGTCGGGTGCAATCTTTGCATGATGGTCTGCCCGGTCGATGAGTGCATCACCATGCTGCAAGTCGACAACGGCCTGCCGCCGGAAACCTGGAAAGAACGCAGCGCCCGTATTACCGTGTAAGGAGAAACATTGGGAACCGTCATCCGTGGTGGCGTCGTCGTTACGGCCACCGACACGCAGCGTGCCGACGTGCTTATCGAAGGCGAGCGCATCACCATGCTCGCCGAATCGATCCCCGGTAACGGCCACACGACGATCGATGCGACCGGTGCCTTTGTGTTTCCCGGCGGTGTCGATCCGCATACCCACCTCGACATGCCCTTCGGCGGCACGGTCACGGCCGACGACTTCGAGAGCGGTACTCGCGCGGCGTTGCTCGGCGGCACGACGACCGTCGTCGATTTTGCGCTGCATACCCGTGGCGACTCGCTGCACAATGCGCTTAAAACGTGGCACGGCAAGGCCGACGGCAAAGCCTGCGGCGATTACGCTTTCCACCTCACAATCGCCGACGGCCGCGACGAGACGATGAATGAGATCCCAAAGATCATCAACGAGCAGGGCGTGAACTCATTTAAAGTGTTCATGGCCTACAAACACGTGCTCTACGTCGACGACGAAACGATCTTCAAGACGCTGCAAGCCTGTCGCGATGCCGGCGGCTTAGTTCAAGTGCACGCCGAAAACGGCGACGTGATCGAGGTGATCACCAAGGAAGCGATAGCCGCGGGCAATACCGCGCCGGTGTGGCATGCGCGTACGCGGCCGGTGGAGTGTGAAGGCGAGGCGACCCACCGCGCCATTCGTCTCGCGGAGATCGCCGGCGCACCGCTCTACGTCGTGCACGTCTCGAGCGCAATGGCGGCCGACATGATCAGCGACGGACGCAAACGCGGATTACCGATTTACGGCGAGACCTGCCCGCAATATCTCGTCTGCGACACCGAGGACTATCTGCGGCCGGATTTCGAAGGTGCGAAGTACGTCCTTTCCCCACCGATCCGCGACAAGTGGAATCAAAGCGTCTTACTGCGCAAGCTCAAGAACATGGAGCTGCACGCGTTTGGTTCGGATCACTGCAGCTTCAATCTGTGCGGGCAAAAAGAATTGGGGCGCCACGATTTTTCGAAGATCCCCAACGGCGCGCCGACGATCGAGGATCGGCTGGCGATTCTCTACCACGTCGGCGTGAACGGCGGCGTGATCAGCCCTAACCAATTCGTGGCGCTCGGTGCGACCAATCCCGCGCGGCTCTTCGGACTCTTTCCGCGTAAGGGCACGATCGCGGTCGGGAGCGATGCCGACATCGTGGTGTGGGACCCGAATCAAACGCGCACGATTTCCGCCAAGACGCATCACATGAACGTCGACAACAGTGTTTTCGAGGGCATGACGGTCAAGGGGCGTCCGCGGTACGTCTTCTCGCGCGGCCTCAAAGTTGCCGACGGCGACACATTCACCGGCGCGAAGGGGCACGGTAAATTCGTGCCCAGCGATAAATTCTATCCGGTTCTGGTCTAAGTGAGGAACAGTGGATTCAAAAGTTACGATTGGACTGATTCAGGCCCGCAACGACGTTGACGGTGCCGACCCGGTCGCGAAGCACAAGGCCGCCGCGATCGAGAAGCACGTGCGCTTGATTCGCGAGGCCAAGGCGCGTGGCGCGCAGATCGTGTGTTTGCAGGAAGTCTTTTACGGTCCGTATTTTTGTACCGAGCAGACGACGAAGTGGTACGACGCGGTCGAGCCGATTCCCGATGGCCCGACGACACAGTTGATGTGCAAGCTCGCCAAGGAGCTCGGTGTCGTGCTCGTCGTTCCGATGTACGAGGAAGAATTTTCGGGCGTCTACTACAACACCGCCGCGGTGATCGATGCCGACGGCACCTATCTCGGAAAGTATCGCAAACATCACATTCCGCAGGTGCAGGCCGGGCCGCCGGGTTGCGGCTTCTGGGAGAAATACTACTTTCGTCCCGGGAATCTCGGCTATCCGGTCTTCGATACGGCTTTTGCGAAAGTCGGCGTCTACATCTGTTACGACCGGCACTTTCCCGAAGGTGCGCGCGCGCTCGGACTGGGCGGCGCCGAGATCGTTTTCAATCCGTCGGCGACCGTCGCCGGGCTCTCGGAGTATCTCTGGAAGCTCGAGCAGCCGGCGCACGCGGTTGCCAACGGCTACTACGTGGGCGCAATCAATCGCGTCGGGATCGAAGCGCCGTGGAATATGGGCGAATTCTACGGGCAGTCATATCTCGTCGACCCGCGCGGGCAGTTCGTCGCCACGGGAAGTCGCGATAAAGATGAGGTGGTTATCGGCGTGATGGATCGCGAGGTGATTCGCACCGTGCGCAACACCTGGCAGTTCTTCCGCGACCGCCGTCCCGACAGCTACGACTCGTTGGTAGCCCAGTAGTGGCGTATACGCAAGAGCGCGTCGGTGACGTCGTGGTGCTGACGCCGCCCGAGTCCTCGCTCCTTTCGCGCAATCAGACGATGTGGAACGACGACCTACGCCCGTGTACGCTTGCCGAACATTCGTGGCCCGGTTCCAAGTTCGCCGCGTTGTGGGTTGGGATGTGCTTGTGCCTTCCCACCTATTCGCTCGCGAGCGGCATGATCGCGCTCGGTATGAACTGGTGGGAATCGGTGCTGACGATTTTGATCGGTTGCATCGTGGTGATGGCGGCGATCTTGCTGGTGTCGCACGCTGGAACCAAGTATGGCATCCCGTATCCGGTCTTCGCGCGGCTCTGGTTCGGCACGCGCGGCGCGCATCTCCCGGCACTTGCGCGTGCGTTGATCGGTGCCGGTTGGTTTGGCATCAATTCGTGGTTTGGCGGCCTGGCGCTCGATGCGATTCTGGGTCGCGCGCTCCCGTTCTGGAACGGCATCGCGTCGCATCTGGCGATTGCGTTTGCGGTCTTTTGGGCGATCAACGTGTTGGTGGCGATGCGCGGACCCCAAGCGATCGGCCGGCTCGCGCAATTCTCGGCGCCCACGCTCGCACTTGGAGCCGTCGCATTGCTCGTGTGGGCATTGCGAACCGCACATGGCTTCGGGCCGATGCTGGCAGCGCCGGCAACGATTCACGGACCCGCGTTTTGGGCGGTCTTCTATCCTTCGGTCGTTGGCGTCATTGCGTTTTGGGCGACGCTCGCGCTCAACATCCCCGACTACACGCGTTACGCGCGCACCCAACGCGGGCAGATGCTCGGACAAATCCTCTCGATGCCGCTGACGATGGCGGCCTTCTCGTTCGTCGGCATCGCGGTCACGTCGACGACCGTGATCCTCTATGGCAAGGCACTGTGGAATCCGGTCGATTTGATCGTGACCTTTCCGACGCCCGTCGTGATCATCGGCGGTATCCTCGTCATCCTCTCATCGGTAACGATCAACGTCGGCGCGAACGTGATGGCGCCTGCACGCGCGTTCCAAAATCTTTGGCCACGCCGCATCGGCTTTGCGACCGGCGCGGTCCTTACCGGACTGCTCAGTTTGGCGATGGAGCCGTGGAAGATCTTGCACGACTTCGGCACGTACATTTTCACCTGGCTCGGAACGTACGGCGCGATGCTCGGGGCATTCGACGGTATCGCGATTGCGGATTACTGGCTGGTGCGCAGCACCCGGCTCGATCTCGCGCAACTGTATACGCCGTCGGGACGCTACTCGTACGCGGGCGGGATCAACGTGCGCGCGGTAGTAGCCTTGTTCGTGGGGTGGTGCCTCGCGCTGCTCGGTCTTGCGGCCCCGCCGTTGCATTTCTTGTGGAGCGGCGGCTGGATCTTTAGTTTGCTTGGCGGCCTTATCGCATATTGGCTGCTGATGCGCACGGAGGCGTCGGTCCTCTCCGCGGCGGAATACACTACGATAACCGAAGACGAAGGCGAAGTGCTCGCCAGAGGTGCGTAAATGGATACGGTAGCCAAGAAATCGAACGCGCAACGCGCAAAAGAGCACTTATTCGTAGCGCAGCAACCGTACTACGATGAACCGCTGACGCTGGTCAACGGCGAGGGCACGCGGCTGCGCGACGATCAGGGACGCGAGTACCTCGACGCCTTTGCCGGCATCGCGACCACCACGCTTGGCTACGGAAACATGGAAGTCGCACAAGCGGTCGCCGAGCAAGCCAAGGAATTGATTCACGTCTCGACGCTCTATCTCACCGAGCAGCAGCTCGACTTCGCGGAGAAGATCGCCGAGATCGCGCCGGCCGGTATGACCAAGTCATTCGTGACCAACTCGGGTTCTGAGGCAAACGAAACCGCCGCGCTGGTCGCGCGCACCGCCAAGAATTCCGCCGACTTCCTTGCCCTCGAGCACGCCTACCACGGCCGCACCGTCTACACGGTGGCCATGGCCGGCCTTTCCAACTGGCGCAACTTCGGACCGCAGATGCCGCATATCGCCTTCGTGCCGAATCCGTACTGCTATCGCTGCCCGCTCAACCTCACCTATCCGTCGTGCGAGATCGCGTGCGCGAAATCCGCAAAGCGCGTGATCGAAACGCAAACCAACGGTGCGCCGGCGGCGATGATCGCCGAGACGATCGAGGGTGTTGCCGGCATTATCGCGCCGCCGCTCGAGTACTTCAAGGTGCTCAAGGAGACGCTGGCGCCGTTCGGCACGCTGCTGATTGCCGATGAAGTCCAAGCCGGCTGGGGTCGCCTCGGTGATGGTTGGTTCGGCATGGTGTCGACCTACGGCGTCGTTCCCGACATCATTACCTCGGCCAAGGGTCTCGCCAGCGGATTGCCGATCGGCATCGTCATCACGCGCCCGGAGCTTGCCGACGCGTTCAAAGGCCCGCACATCAACACGTTCGGCGGCAATCCACTTTCGACGCGCGCGGCAACGGTGACCATCGAGGTCATCGAAAAGAAGCACCTGATCGCCAATGCGAAAAAACAGGGCGATGCATTACTCGCCGGTTTGCGCGAACTGCAGAAGCGCTTTCCGATCATGGGCGACATACGCGGACACGGCTTGATGATCGGTGTCGAGTTGGTCAAGGATCCCAAGAGCAAAGCCTACGACGCGCCGGCCACCAACCGCATGCTCGAAGCGATGCGTGAACGCGGCGTGCTGCTCGGCAAGGGCGGACGCTGGGGCAACGTGTTGCGCATCCAGCCGCCGCTGATCTTTAGCAGCGACGACGTCACCGAGTTTTTGAAAGCGTTCGAATCCTCACTGAAGACAATCTGAACAATGCCTGGGTCCGGCCGCTGCTCTTGGGCAACAACCGAGTTGTCCATCGAATACCACGACAAAGAGTGGGGACGACCCGTGCACGATGACCGGACGTTCTTCGAATTTATCACCCTCGAAGGGGCGCAGGCCGGCCTGAGCTGGGAAACGATCTTGCGCAAGCGCGATCGCTACCGCAAGGTCTTCGCCGATTTCGACCCACAGAAGGTCGCGCGCATGACGTCGGAACGCGTTGCAAAAGTCTTGCTCGATCCCGGCATCGTGCGCAACCGCGCGAAAGTCGAATCAACGGTCAGCAACGCCAAGGCATTCCTGAAGATCCAAAAAGAGTTTCGATCGTTCGATGCCTACGTCTGGGGCTTCATCGGCGGAAAGACCATAAACAACCACATTAAACGGCGCGAAGACCTTCCAGCCGAAAGCGACGAGTCCCGTGCGCTAAGTAAGGATCTGCAAAAGCGCGGCTTCCGGTTCGTCGGCCCGACGATCATGTACGCGTTCATGCAGGCGACCGGTCTGGTGAACGATCACATTGCCGGTTGCCCACAGCATGCTCGGGCCGCCCGCTAGTTCACCTGCGCCGTCGTACGGCGAAGCGATTGCTCGCCTACGCACGATGATGGATCGCGATGACGACCGTATCGCAGTCAACGCCCGCACCGCGCTTTACCTGCACGGTGCACGCGCGCCGTGGAGCTTGGTGCTGCTGCACGGTTTCACCAACCATCCCGGACAGTACCTCGACTTTGCGCCACAGTTCTACGTACTCGGGGTGAATGTGATCGTGCCGCGCATGCCGCTGCACGGCTATGCGGATCGCATGACCGACGCACTCAAGTCGTTGACGGCCGAGATGCTGCTCGAAGCCGCATATGAAGCGGTCGACGCCGCCGCCGGGCTTGGCGAACGGGTAGCCGTCGCGGGTATCTCGATGGGCGGGTCGCTAGCGGCGCACCTCGCCCAATATCGGCCCAACGTTGCAACCAGCATGCCCATCGCGCCCGACTTCGGCCTGCTGAAGCTTCCGCGTTGGGCGCTCGACCTGATCGTGCCGATCGTGCTGGCGCTTCCCAATTTCTTCTTGTGGTGGGACCCGCGCCTTAAGGAAAATCAGCGCCCAAGAACCGCGTACCCGCGCTTTCCGACGCACGCACTAATGCAGACCGTGAGGATCGGCAGCGCGGTCTACCGCGCGGCGAAACGCGGGGCGCCAAGCGCGTCGCGCATCGCGACCGTCGTGAACACGCACGATCCAGCGGTGAGCAACAGCGTGACGCAAGCGGTCGTCGAGCGTTGGCGACACCGGCGCGCGAGCGGTATCGAATATATCGAACTCACCGATCTCCCGGAGAATCATGACATCATCGAACCCGACAATCCGCTCGCGCGAACGGAGCTGGTCTACCCTAAATTAATCGAGGTCCTCGCGCTTTAGCCTATTTGTTGAACCAGAACCGGTACCAGCCATTGTTGAGCAGATGAAGTGTCGCGGTTATTCCTTGCGGATTGGTACTGCTGTCAATGTCGTACCGATCGTACGTATTCGCCCAGATCTTCCCGCTGCAGTCCGGGCTTTGGTACACGTCGACGTTTATCTTGGCATAGCTGGCCTGTTTCCAGATGCTAAAGTTGAACGTCGCGGATTGTCCCGGAAGAATGATGTGATGTTCACCTGAGTAGTACTCTTGCGTGTTTATACCACGGGGCCTCTGGTACAACGTGAACATGGCGCACTTGTTCGAAGCATTGATGGCTTTGATGCTATCTAGGTAGGCGTTGGCCTTAAGCGGCACGCAGACGACACATAATGCCATCGCAGCCACAATCCAAATGGAAAACTTCATACTATTCCGTTCTGTTTTCAGACCAAGCGACGCTTGGCTTGATACAGCGGCAGTATAGCATGCTTTACTCGTAATTCTTCGATTCGGCCCAAAGCCGAGCGACTGGGACCTTTAGGCCACGGCAGATGTTGACCGGGATGTCGTTTTCGTAGCCGATCGCCCACGGCGTATGAAGGACGGTTGCAATCGTGCGCGAGGTAAAGTAGTGTTCTTTCGCCCAGCACGTTCCGTTGATTTGCACGAGTACGCGGCCATCGTAGCCGTCGGGTCCCCACAGCCAGTACTGATTGTGCGTGCTGATGACGGGAATGCCGGGCGTAAAGAATTGCACAGCGGCCGCCTCACCGTAATTTCCGCCGAAGACGACCGCGACCGCGCGATCGCTCGCCGGCAGGGCATCGTAGACGCGCTTGACGGTGGCGGCCATCTCGGGCCAGCCGTGCATGTCGGCCCAGTCTCCCGGAAGCGCCGAGGTCTCGCGATTGTGTTCGGTCGCGAGCAGGCTGCTCGACGTATGAGTGATTTCGCCGACTCGCGTTTGATACGCGACGAAGGCCGGTTCGGAGAGAATCGGCAGCGAGTACGGGATAAACACCGGGCCGAGAATGAGCGTGTAGGCGACGATGGCGACGCGCGCAATCCGCGCGCGTGAGGTCCACGATTCGAGTTGCACGCCGCCGGCAGCCAGCAGAATTGGATACACGTCTGCCGGGTAGTAGTGCTTACCGTGAGAAAGTATCATCCCGGCAATTAGAATCACGTAGGCGTATCCGAAGAAGCGATACGTGCTGTTGCGCAAAAACCAATACAGGCCGATCAACCAGACGGGGAAGAGAAACAGATTGGTGATGAGGATCTCTTGCAGGAGATAGACTAAGGGTCCGACGATGATGTTCTTGCCGTTTTGTCCGTTGCGCAACAGTTCCCACATTGGGAAGCCGTAGTGTGCCTGCCATAAAAAGTTCGGCAATGCGATGACGAGCATCAGCACGGCGCCCGCAGCGAACCACCAATTCGCGAGGATTCGGCGCTGCGGCGTCAGCAACAGACCGGCGAACAGCGCGACGAGGAAGAAGAGTACGGCGTATTTGCTTTGGATCGCGATGCCGCTGACCAAGCCTGCTGCGAGCCACAGCCGTGGACTCGCGCCTTTGACGATGCGAACGACGAGCAGCGCGAGCAGTGGCCACGCCCATAGCCCAATCTCGTCGGGTCCGACTTTTTCTCCGAAGCTCAGCAGCACGCCGGTGAAGAGAAAGGCGAGCGCTGCCGTCACCTGCGCGAAAACGCCGCCGCCGAATTCCAGCGCGAGCAGGCACATGACGTAGACGCCGGCCGCCGCGCAGAGCGCGGGCACGAGCCGCAGCAAGAAGAGTGAATGTCCGCCGAGCTGCGTGAACGCTGCCAGCAACGGTACCACCGGCGGCTGATCGACGTAGCCCCATTGCGGATGGAAGCCGCAGATAATGAAGTACAGCTCGTCGCGGAAGAAACCGTAGTGCGCGTTGCCGATCGCGTGCACGAGGAAGACGACGGCGGCGGCAATCCACGCCACGCGATGATTCATGTCCGGGCTCCTTATTTCAGTAAATCGGGACGCTGGGACGCATACCGCCGGCTCCACCCGATTTCCGTACCGTCGCGCATGAGGATCTTGTAGTCGCCATGGAACCAGGGGTGAATCTCGGCGATTTCGTCGATGTTCACGATGTGCGAGCGATGCACGCGCGCGAACTGCGCCGGATCGAGCCGAGCTTCGAGCGATTCGAGCGTCGCGCGCAACGCATGGTTTCCGCGCGCGGTGTGAACCGCAACGCTATTTCCGTTGGCCTCGAGTCGTGAGATCTCGCGAGTTGCGACGAAGAACGAGTGGCCGTCGTTCGGAATCAGGAGCCGGCGCACGAATTTGTCTTCATTTCGTAGCTGCGCGAGGGTGTCGGCGAGTGTCGACGTATCGGGCTTCGCGTCAAGCGAGGCGCGCGCTCGGCCGAGCGCAAGTTCGAAGCGCTCGCGATCGTACGGCTTGAGGAGATAGTCCAGGGCCGAGACCTCGAATGCCTTGACGGCGTACTGATCGAACGCGGTGACGAACACGATCGACGGCGGTGTCTCGCTGCGGACCAGTGTCTCCGCTACGCCGAGGCCGTCGAGGTCGGGCATGTGAATGTCGAGAAAGACGAGCTGCGGCTTGGTCATCGCAATCAAGTCGACCGCATCGATGCCGTTAGAGGCCTCGGCGACGACAGCGATGTCGTCGTGTTCGCCGAGGAATCGTGCAAGCTTCCGGCGCGCGGGCGTTTCGTCGTCGGCGATCAGGACGGTCAGCGCCATCATGCTGCTCCTTGGAACGGCAGGCTCAGCGTCGCAAGCGTTCCGCCGCCATCGCGCGCCTTGATATCGAACGTTGCATCCGATCCGTAGAGATGTTGCAGTCGGGCCACGACATTGGAGAGCCCGATCCCGCGCGGCGCGGTCGCATCGAAGCCGAGCCCGTTGTCGCTGACGCAAATCACGGCGCAGCCGTTCGAACGCGAGACGTCGATGCCGAGTTCGATCGAGGTGCGGCCGGAGCCCATGCCGTGACGGATACTGTTCTCCAGCAGCGGCTGCAGCAGCATGAACGGCACGATTGCGCCCCGCGCGTCATCCGCAACGTGAACGTCGAGGGCGAGATTGCGATCGAGGCGCGTCTTCATGATGTCGACGTACATGCGCTCCATCTTGAGTTCTTCGTCGAGTGGAATCTCTTGGACGCCGCCGGAGGACAGCACGAGCCGCATGTAATCGCTGACTTGTGCGAGCATCCGATCCGCTTTGCCGACGTCTTCGTACATCACTGACGAGATCGCGTTGAGCGTATTGAACAGAAAATGTGGTTGAAGCTGCAAGCGCAGATTTTCGAGCTGTGCTTGCGCGAGTTTCGTTTCGATGTCACGGGTCGCAATGAAGCGCAGTAACAAATAGATCGACGTCATGATGAGCGTGTAGTAAACGACGTCGCCTGCCGCTTCCTGAGTGTACGAGAAGAGTTCCGTGTACGTTTCGTGGACCTGCAGCAGCGGCTCGAACGCGTACCGAAGTGCCGATTCGATCGTCGTATGGGCTGCTGTATAGACGATCATGGCGGCAACGTTGACGAGCAGCGTCTTGACGATCGTCCCTTGCTTGAACGGAAAGCGCCGCGCGAGCACCACCATGAAGGGTACGAGCACCATCGCGCTCCAAGCGCCGGTCATCTCGTCCAGGAGGTGGTGACGGAAGATCAGCGGGCTGTGATCCATGTCGCCGAGGTAGGTGTGGAAGGTGAAAAAAATGCCGATCGCGGTGAAGATCGCGAAGAGGGCCAGGTACCACAGCACTTGCGGGCGGTCGAGCTTCATGCACCCCTCATACCGCGCCGCGGGCGGGCGGGTCAACCAGCCGGTGACGAGCGGGACGATTTTGGGGGCGAGCGGCCCGAATTGTCGAAATCGCCTCTCCCCGCGCGTCATAGTGTCGAGGAGGAATCATCACCATGCGATACATTTTTCACCTGTTTAGCGATCCCGCCGGGTATGCAGCGTTGACCCCAGACCAACTCGAGGCCGCGACCGAAGCCTACACGGCCTACACGCAGGCGCTCAAAGATGCCGGCGTGTATGTCGGCGGCGATCGGCTCAAAAACGCGGCGGAGTCGACCCAAGTACGCGTCGATCCCAGCGGCAAAACGACCGTTCTCGACGGCCCGTACGTCGAGTCGAAAGAACAGCTCGCCGGCTACTACATGGTCGACGTGGCGAATCTCGACGAGGCGCTCAAATGGGCGGCTCGCTGTCCGGGTGCAAGCCACGGCACCGTTGAGGTGCGCGCGATTTGGGAACAGCCGGTTCGAGCGTAGAACGCGCGGCGCGCGAAAGCTACGGAAAGCTGCTCGCGTACCTGGCATCTCGCTGCGGTCTTGACGTCGCGGAGGACGCGTTAGCCGACGCGTTCACCGCGGCGCTCGAACGTTGGCCGATCGATGGCGTGCCGGAACGGCCCGAGGCCTGGCTGTCGGTGGTCGCGCGCAATCGCGCACTCGACGGCATGCGCCGCCGGCGCGGCGAAACGCTCGCGCTCGAACGCGTCGCGCACGTTGCGCGCATCGCGCAGTCGGCATACGAGGCGCATCCCGAGCCGGAGGACGAGCGCATCGGCATGCTCTTTGCGTGCGCGCATCCGGCAATCGCGGCGGAGATTCGCGCACCGTTGATGCTCCAGATTGTGCTGGGCTTTGATGCGGCGCGCATCGCGTCGGCATTTCTGGTTGCGCCGGCGACGATGAGCCAGCGCTTGGTTCGCGCGAAGCGCAAAATCGTCGGTGCCGGCATTCCGCTCACGGTTCCGCTTACCGAGGAGTTCCCCGAGCGCCTCGATGCGGTGCTAGCGGCGATCTATGTGACGTTTGGGCAAGGTTGGGACGATCCGAGCGAATCCGATCCGGATACACGTGGACTCGCGCGCGAGGCGATTTGGCTCGGGCGCTTGGTCCTCGAGGCCTGTCCGAATCAACCCGAAGTAAGCGGGCTCATTGCATTGATGCTGCACGCGCACGCGCGCCGCGATGCGCGGCGTGGCCCGCAGGGAACGTTCATTCCGCTCGACGCGCAAGACCCACATTGCTGGGACCTTGCGCTGATCGATGAAGCGGAAGCCCTCCTCGCGCGGGCTGCGGCTGCGAAGAAGCTGGGACGATTCCAGCTCGAGGCGGCGATTCAGTCGGCGCACGCGGTGCGCCGACTCGCTCGCGCCCCGGACTACGCGGCGATCGTCTTGCTCTACGATGCCCTGTACGCAATGATCGGCTCGCCGGTCGTCGGGCTCAACCGCGCCGTGGCAATCGCGGCGTACCGCGGTCCCGCCGCCGGGCTCGAGGCACTCCAACTGTTTGGCAGCGACGCGCGCATGGTACACTATCAACCGTATTGGGCCGCGCGCGCCGACATGCTCGCGCGTTGCGGCGAAACCGAAGCGGCGCGGGTCGCGTTCGAGCGTGCTATAGGTCTGACGATCGATCCCGCGGTCCGCGCGTACCTCGCCTCACGTCAGGAGGGTTTCATCCATGCAAACCACGTGGGATCCAGATAACAACATCTACGCATTTCCGCAACAGCACAAAGAACCGCTCAGCGACGCGTCGCATGTGCGCAACGCCATTGCGCGTTTCGATCAGGTCCAAGACGTCTCTGATGCCGATCGTGATCTCGCCTGGGCGAATATTCTCAAAGCGGCAGATTACTACGGCGTGCATGTCTCGGAAGCATCGTGGCGCGACCTCATGAGGGCCTAGCGATGCGAGCAACCTGGAAACCGCACGAGAAACACGGGGAGCTGACCAAGCGCAGCGATCTTCCGAACAGCGTGTTTGCAATTCCGAAGAAGCGCAAAGAGCCGCTGACCGATGCGAAACACGTCCGTAACGCAATCGCGCGCTTCGATCAGATGACCGGTGTCACCGCGGACGAGCGTGAGCTGGCTTTCGCAAACATCAAGAAGGCCGCGAAGCACTACGGCGTCGATATGACCGAAAAGAGTGCCGGCGACTTCACCACGCGTCCGAAAACCGGCCGTACCGCCGCCGATCGCAAGAAGTCGGCAAAGAAAGCGGCTGCAACGCGCAAGCGCCGCGCCGCAACCGGCTCGCGCAAGAAGAAAGCCGCGAAGAAGCGCTAGCCGCCGCGCGATGCGGCGCTTACTTTGGGTCGAACGCTCCCGTCAGAATCATCTGCTCGGAGAGTTCGCGCGCCCGCTGATACTCGGGCCCGAGCTTGGCCGTTTCTTCGTCGAAGATCGCGGACAACGATGCCGGCGTGTAGGGACCGGGAAAGCGCAGACGTTGCGCGATCATCACCCGGTAGATCCGATCGGTCGCGAGATCTTCCATGTAGCCGTCGAGCAGGCTCGCGCCAAGCCCGTTGAGCACGCCGTGCCGATAGCGAATCACTGTGCGTACGGCTTCGCGGGTGCCGTCGAGCGTGAGTTCCCCGACGCCCTTGGGCGCGGGACGCAAATCCGGATGCGTGCTTGCCAGCGTCGGACGCTTCTCGAGCTGATTTGGAAACGGGAACTGCGCGACGGCGATTTCGTTCTGATCGGGATGTCCGGTCCAAGCGCCGTCCATCAAGCAGCTCGCTTCGTTCTTCTTGTCGCGTTCGAGGACGTCGAGCGCGCGCGCGTTCAGTTCGGGGTTCGAGCGGTCGGGAAAGAGCGCGGTCATACCGCCGATCGCGAGCGCGCCGTGTTTGTGCGTGATCTCCGGCATGAGCACGCGCAGATTTTGGAAGAA
The DNA here is from genome assembly GCA_963703325.1 of Vulcanimicrobiota bacterium. Classification (GTDB taxonomy): domain Bacteria; phylum Vulcanimicrobiota; class Vulcanimicrobiia; order Vulcanimicrobiales; family Vulcanimicrobiaceae; genus Aquilonibacter. The sequence continues at coordinate 1,465,976 of OY969805.1, forward strand.
CGGCACGTCGAACGGAATCGTATTGCGATCGGGCAAGAGCCAATTTGGATCGTGGAGATTGAAGTGCGCGAGGCTCGCCATGTAGTCCCAGCGGCCGAGATTCAAGCCCAGAATATAGTCACGCAGATTGAAAAGAAACTCTTCCATCTCGTAGGCGATCGGATGGGCTTCGATCAGCGCCATCGTTTTGATCGAGCCGGGCTTCCAGCCCTTGGCCGCAACGATCACATCGAAGAGGTCTTTCCACCACAGCGCCTCTTCCGCGGACTCCGATTTCGGAATGTAGATGCACAGCGGGTGCTTGAGGCGATCGTAGTCTAGACGATAGGCGAGCAGCGCGGTATCGAAAAGTGAAGCGCCCGTCAATTCGTCGCGCAGCAGACCGGCTTGCGACATGTGCAGTCCGCGCACGCGATTCCAGACCACCGTCGTGCTCGGCTCGATGCCGACCGTCTTGCCGCGCTTTGTGTCGTCGTAGGTCAGCTCGCCGTAGAGTGCGGCAACCAGGTTCGATTGGCCGAGCATCAAGTGCTCCCAGGTGTTGGCCATCGAATCTTCGAGGTCGAGCATAACGCCGGGCGCGCCCGAGTTGAGCAACTTGACGACCAATTCCGCATCGTCGGCGGGACCGGTCATTTGATTACGTTGATCTTGGCACCAAGCGGGCAACTCGATGCGCCAGTCCGTGCTGGTGGCTTGCGATGCCGGCCGATAGTTCGGGAGGTCGCCTCGGTGTGCACGGGCAAGCCGCGCGGCTCGCTCGTTGGCGAGACGCTGCTGCTCTGGTGTAAACCGCTCGTGCAGCGGAAGGTAGAACTCCGCAAACCCAGCCGGCAGATCTCGCTCGACGGCGAAACCTGCGGGCGCGACGTTCATATCAGACGTTCAGAACCTCATTGGCATGACCGTTGCTATAAAACTGCTCGGCTTCGGTCGAGCCGTGCAGCGCGGTCGTCGAGGATTGGCCCTCGCTGATCGTCTGCGCCACTTCGTCGAAGTAGCCCGTGCCCACCTCGCGCTGATGGCGCGTGGCGGTGTAGCCGGCCGATTCAGCCGCGAATTCGAGTTGCTGGAACTCGGCATAGGCGGACATGCCCCGATCCTTGAAGTCGCGCGCGAGCTCGAAGAAGCTGTAGTTGAGCGCGTGGAAGCCGGCCAGCGTGATGAATTGGAACTTGTAACCTAACGCGTTGAGATCTTCGCGATAGGCGGCGATCGACGCGTCGTCGAGCTTCTTCTTCCAGTTGAACGACGGCGAACAGTTGTAGGCGAGCAGTTTGCCGGGGAACTTGGTGTGGATCGCCGTGGCGAACTTGCGCGCTTCTTCGATATTCGGTTCGGACGTTTCCATCCAGAGCAGATCGGCGTATGGCGCGTAAGCAAGACCGCGCGCGATGCACGCGTCCACGCCTTCACGCGTCCGGTAGAAGCCTTCGGGTGTGCGCTCGCCGGTGATGAACTCGCGGTCGATCGGATCGACGTCGCTGGTAATGAGCGTCGCGGCTTGCGCGTCGGTGCGCGCGATAATGATCGTCGGCACGTTGAGCACGTCGGCCGCGAGGCGCGCCGCGATCAGATGCCGCACCGCTTGCTGCGTCGGAATCAGGACTTTGCCGCCGAGATGGCCGCACTTTTTCTCCGAGCTCAGTTGGTCTTCCAAGTGCACGCCCGCCGCGCCGGCCTCGATCATCGCCTTGGTGAGTTCGAAGACGTTGAGCGGTCCGCCGAATCCGGCTTCCGCGTCGGCGATGATCGGCAAGTAGTTCGCCGCGCCGCCGCGGCCTTCGACCGTTTCGACTTGGTCGTAGCGCTGCAGTGCACTGTTGATGCGCCTGACGAGTTGCGGCACGCTGTTGACGGGGTAGAGGCTTTGATCCGGATAGACGTTGCCCGAGCTATTCGCATCGGCGGCAACTTGCCAGCCGCTGCAGTAAATCACTTTGAGCCCGGCCTTTGCGGCCTGCACGGCTTGGCCGCCGGTCATCGTTCCCAATCCGGCAGTGGCCTGCGGATCGTGCAGCAGCGACCAAAACCGCTCGGCGCCCAGGCGCGCGAGCGTTTGCTCAACCACGACGCTGCCCTGAAGCTTAATGACCTCATCGGCGGCGTAGCGGCGTTCGATTCCGGCCCAACGCGACTGGCTTTTCCAGGCGTTGCTGAGGTCGGCTGCGCGTTCGTGCGTGTTCAACTCGGACTCCTTCGTCATTGGACCGCTCATTTAGTCCATTGGATCGGTGCAATTGGATGGCTTGCATTTGATCCTTGGACTGATATACCCTTATACAAAGTTTGCCAAGCACGTGTCAATAGAGCCTATTGATAAATTTATAGGCTACTTGGCGCGTGCGCGCTTGGTTCACTGTAGCATGCTATCGCGTGCTCTCGGGCGTATCAACGGCGGCATGAGGTTAAGCCTTCGTTTCGCAGCGCTCATGATAGCGTTAATTCTTTCGTGCACAGTGATTGCGCACGCCGCGCCCTCGATGCGCGATGTCTTGCGCATTACCGACAGTCTGACCGATTACAGCAACGTTGCGATCTCACCCGACGGTACGCGCGTTGCTTGGCAGCAGACATTTCATCACGCTAATAGCGTCTGGGTCGAAAACTTGGCAACGCGGCGCCGCACCGAGCTCAGCGTTCCCGGCGGATCAAAGGCCGAAGCGATGTCGCCGGCATGGTCGCCGGACGGCGCACGCCTCGCGTTTCTGTCCGATGCGCGGACGAAGAGCCGTCCGTCGTTATATACTGCTGCAGCCGACGGTAGCGGTGTCCGTCTGCTCGCCGCACTTGGCGGACTGCCGCAGCGGCTGAGCTGGTCGCCTGACGGTAATCATCTGGCATTTCTCTATATTGCGCATCCGCATCGCCTCGCCGGCGCAACGTCCGCCGGTGCGCGCGACGTCGGCGTGATCGGAAGCGTTACCGACGAGCAGCAGATCACCACCGTTGACGCAAAGAGCGGGACGCTGACGCTCGTGACGCCGGGCGCTGATTACGTCTACGAGTACGCGTGGTCGCCGGATTCGTCGCGCTTTGCATGCACCTACGCGCGCGGCAACGGCGACAACAATTGGTGGATCGCCAAGCTTGCGACCGTGCCGGCCGGCGGCGGTGCGCTGCACGATCTCCTCACCCCGAAATTTCAAATCAACGATCCGCAATGGTCGCCCGACGGTTCGAAGATCGCCGTCGTGGGCGGGATCATGAGCGACTTCGGACCGGTTGGTGGCGACGTCTATGTCGTCGACGCCAACGACGGCACGTCGGTCGACGCGACGCCGGATGCGAAGTTCAACATTGCGGACCTGCACTGGACGCAGGCGCACCGAATCGTGCTCGTGGCCCACGTGTTGGGCACGCTGCACCTGCTGTACCTGGATCCGAGTACCGGAACGACGACGACCGTGCTCGGCGGTAGCGAAAGTCTGCGCAGCCTATCGATCGCCAAGGATGGCGACATCGCGCTGGTTCGCACGTCGTTTTCGATGCCGGCCGAAATTTGGGCCGGCGCCCCGGCGACGTTGCATCAAGTCACGACCGCCAATGCGTCGGTCCCCGACCTTTCGGGTAAGGCGGTGTCGCTTTCGTGGAAGAGCGATCCCTACACGGTGCAAGGCTGGCTGATCTATCCGTTGCAATTCGATCCGGCAAAAAAGTATCCGATGATCACGATGATTCACGGCGGCCCGTCCTCGGAATTCACGCCGGCGTACGATTCGCGCTTCACTGCGGCGGTGACGGCGCGCGGCTACTTCGTGTATGAACCGAATCCGCGCGGCAGCTACGGTCAGGGTGAAGTGTTTACGCGCGGTAACATCAAGGACTTCGGCTATGGCGACTGGCGCGACGATCTTGCCGGCCTCGACGCGGCGATCGCGCAAGCGCCGATCGATCCGAATCGACTCGGACTCTTCGGCTGGAGCTATGGCGGCTACATGGCGATGTGGGCCGAGACGCAGACCACGCGCTTCAAGGCGATTGTCGCCGGCGCGGGCATCGTGAACTGGCAGTCGTACTACGGGCAAAACCAGATCGATCAGTGGATGATTCCATTTTTCGGCGCGTCGGTTTACGATGATCCGGCGGTCTACGCGAAGAGTTCACCGATCACGTTCATCAAGAACTCGCACACGCCGGTGCTCATTCTACAGGGCGAACGCGACGAAGAAGTGCCCGCACCGCAAGCCTTCGAGTTCTATCACGCGATGCAAACGCTCGGCGTGCCGTCGCAGCTCGTCGTCTACGCCGACGAAGGCCACGGTCCGCGTCAACCCAAGAATCAGATCGACATTCTCGAGCGCATGGTCGCCTGGTTCGACAAATACTTGCACTAGAAGACAAGAACGAGGCGCCGCATTACTGCGGCGCCTCGTGTGCATCGATGTGTCTGCCGGAATTGATACCCCAAACACTCCGACAGTAGGATACCTCAGGCGACTTCGCAACGCGCATGTCGCGTGACAAGTGCGGCGTTATACCAACGTCGGTAATGGCAACGATGGGCGGGTTGAAAGATCCGGACGCAATTCGGTTGTGTACTCGAGCGCGCGGTCCATCATGCGCAGGGCGAAATCCATCTGCGGATCGCGTCCGTCGTGGTAGTCTTGCGGCGCGTAGTCGACGTCGTAATCCGGATCGGTGCCGTAGTTTTCCACCTTCCAGCCGACGTCGGAAAACCAGAACGAAAACTCCGGCTGCGTCGTGAGCGTGCCGTCAACCAGGTGATGATACGGATTGATGCCGATCACGCCGCCCCAGGTGCGTTTGCCGACCAGCGGTCCAAGCTTGTAGAGCTTGAAGCAGTGGCTGAAGATGTCGCCGTCCGACCCGGCAAATTGATTGGTGATCGCCATCATCGGACCGGCGACGGATTCCGGAGGATACGGAATTGCCGTTCCATAGCGCGGCACGTCGTAGCCGACGCGCTTGCGCCCGAGTTTTTCGAGCAGGAGCGGCGAGACGTGACCGCCGCGATTGTAGCGCACGTCGACGATCAAACCTTTGCGATCGAACTCGCTGAGATAGCCGCGATGGAACTCGGCGAATCCCCACGGTCCCATGTCGGGAATGTGGATGTAGCCGACGCGGCCGTTGGTCTTGTCGTGCACGTAGCGGCGATTGGCTTCGACCCAGGCGCGATAGCGCAACGGCGACTCACTCGCGAGCGCTTTGACCATTACCGTGCGCTCTTCGTCTTTGCGCGTGCGAACCGTGACCGAGATGTCCTTGCCCGCGCCGTTGACCAGCAAGCGGTCCGGCGCAATCGCGCGCGAAAGCCGTTTGCCGCCGAGCGCAACCAGCACGTCGCCTTCGTGAAGGTCGAGGCCCGGCTCCGCTAGCGGTGAGTCTTCGGAGCGATTCCACGAGTCACCGCGATAGATGCGCACAATGCGATAGCCACCGCGGTCTTCGTCCCAGGCAACGTCGGCGCCGAAGAAGCCGCGCTGGTATTGCGGCGGCACGCGATAGTCGCCGCCATATTCGTAGGCGTGCGAGGTGCCGAGCTCGCCCTGCATTTCCCAAATGACGTCGGAGAGTTCGGTGCGGGTGCGAACCCGCGGGAGAATCGCCTTGTAACGATCGTAGACGCGGTCCCAGTCGATATCGCTCATGTCCTCAACCCAGAACTGCTCGGTCTGCAAGCGCCACGCTTCGCGGTACATCTGCGCCCACTCGTCGCGCGGTTCGATCTCGACGTTCGCGCGATCCAAGTCGATCCAGCCGCTCTTACGCCCGGCCTCATTCGACGGCTTCTCGGGCTCCTCGTCGCTGAGATCGGCGGTCGCATCGATGGCGCGCAAGCGCTCGTGCGAACGATAGATCAACGTGCGTCCGTCGGCGCCGAGACGAATCTCGCCCGCGTCGCTCGCGACCGTCGACTGGCGCAAGGTTTCAAAATCATAGGCGTAGAGTGTGCCGCCGGCAGCCTCTTCTTCGTCATCGTCAGCGTTTTTGATGCCTTTGACCGGAAAGCGCGTGTACAATGCGCGCCCCTTCACCGCCACCAGTTGCTCGTACTCACCTTCCTCGACCGGGAAGCCCAACACGCGCCCGGTAATTTCATCGAAATCGATCTCGATGCGCAGCTCTTCCGGCTTCTGATGCTTCTTTTCGTCGCCGTGATCGTGATCGTGATCGTGATCGCGATGGATGGGGCGCGGCAGCGGTACGAATGGCGAGGGCACGTCGCTGCGCAGCGTCACCACGAATGGCCGTTGCGCTTGCGGGAAACTGAGATCGAACTGCAGCGCGTCATAGACCGGATGAAAGTCGCGCGTCGAGATGAAGTAGAGGTACTTCCCTTGCGGATCCCACGCAGGCGAATGATCGATACGCAACGGGGACGTGACGTCGTGCACTTTGCCCGAGCGAACCTTTGCGACGCGAATGATCGACGCGCCACGCGTCGGCGAGTAGACGTAAGCGATGTAGCGGCCGTCGGGCGAGAAGGCGAGATCTTGTACGCGCTGCGCCGGACTCGTGTCGATCACGCGTACCTTGGCGTCGTCGAGATCGATCAAGCAGAGCTCGTGGCGGTGATTGGCAAACGCGATCACGTCGCTCGCCGGCGAGACCGCGAGCTCGGTCACGCGGCCGATGTCGCCACTGGTGACGATCTTGGCCTCGTCCGCGCCGTCCGCGCGCTGCACGGCGATCTGCTCGAAGCCGCTGCCGTCGGTCACGCACGCGAAGCGTTTGCCGTCTTTGAGCCATTCGGTCAGGCGCGTGCGCACGCGGCTCGAGCCACCGTGGTTGAGCACAGCACCGTCGAAGAGCGGCATCGTGAACGCTTGTCCGCGCGCGATAAACGCCAGGCGCGTGCCGTCGGGACTGGGCACGAAATGTTCGAGCGATTCGGAGGCGTGCTCGAAGCGGCGCACCGTTTGCGGCTCGGGCGAGGGCGCCTCGATGTCGAGCGCGGTGACACGGTCGTCGGCAAGGTCGATGACGCTTAGCGCGCCGCCGCTCGAATAGACGATGCGCGAGCCGTCGGTCGACGGAAAGCGCGCGTAGTATTCACTTTCGTTCGAGTGGCGGATCACGTCACTGCCGTCGAGCGTGCACGAGTAGATATTGCCGATGCCCTCGTGATCGTCCAGAAAGTAGACGCGCTCGCCGATCCACATCGGCCACGCCGGATTGCCGTCGGGCAATTTCAACTTTTCGAACTCACCTTGATTCGCGGGATCGATCCAGATTTCGCCCGCGGTGCCCCCGCGATAACGTTTCCAGCGCGCGGGATCGACGGCATTGCGCCCCAGGACCAGCGCGCCGTTGGGTCCGGTAGAAAACGCCCGCGCGTGTCCGAGGCGGAGTTCGCGCGCCTCACCGCCTTCGCGCGCGATTGCGAACGGCCGCGTCTCACCCTCGTACCAGTTGCGCGCGTTGGCAACGAAGTGAATCTCGCGACCATCGGCACTCCAGCCGACGACTTGTGCAACCGTCGATCCCAAAAATGTGAGCCGCTGCGGTTTGCCGCCGGCAGCGGCCATGACGTAGACTTCCGGGTTACCGTCATCGGTCGAAATAAACGCGACCGTCGTCCCGTCGGGCGAGAGCCGCGGCATCGAACAGGTGCCAAAGCTGACGGTGAGCCGCGCGGCGACACCGCCGCTTGCGGAGACGCTCCAAAGATCGTCTTCACACACGAAGACGATACGATCGCCCGAGATCGTCGGGTACCGGTAATAGCCTTGACTCATGGTGCTCGGGGAGTTGGCGAACGCGCGGGCACGCTCTTGCGGGGGGACGTTACTTTGTGGTACAAAGTAAAATATGCTGCAAGCCCGTCTTCCGGATAGCGCTCCCGAGCACATCGCCGTCATCATGGACGGCAACCGCCGCTGGGCCCGTGAGCACGGCTTACCGATTGCCGAGGGCTACCGGCGTGGCGTTACCGCGCTTCGGGGCGCGGTCCGAGCCGCTGCGCGAGCGGGCGTCCGGCGTGTCACCGCCTATGGATTTTCCACCGAGAATTGGCAGCGCGAATCGCACGAAGTCAGCTTGCTGATGAGCCTCTACGCGGCGTGCGCGCGCAGCGAGAAGCCGGATCTGATCCGTCAAGGTGTGCGCGTCGAAATTATCGGCGACCTCGATGCGTTCGCGTTGCCTGCGCGCTCGGCGTTGCGCGATTTGGTCGAGGCGACGAAGGGCAACACCCGCATCACGCTGGCGCTCGCGCTCAACTACAGCGGCCGAAGCGAAATCGTCCGCGCCGTCCAGGCCGTTGCGGTCGACGTCGCGGCCGGTCGCATCGCGCCAAGTGATATCGATGAATCCTCGTTGCGCGCGAAGATGTACGCTCCGCACGCGCCCGATCCCGATCTCTTGATCCGCACCGGCGCCGAGCATCGCGTTTCCAACTTCCTGCTCTATCAACTCGCCTATACCGAGTTGCTGACGTTGCCGGTGATGTGGCCGGATTTTGACGAGGCCACGTTCGCTCAAGCGTTGACGGTCTACACCGAGCGTCAACGACGCTACGGCGCCTGATTGATCGCTGCCGCGCGCCCCTCGTAGAGCAATCGCCCCAACGTACCCACGATGTCAGCCGTGTTCTCGAGCTGACTCATCTCCGAGACCAGGACCGGTGTTGGTGAACGCCGCTCGAATGGCAGCATCACCTCATTGCCGGGAACGTGTTCGAGCGCCGGATATCCGGCAACCGCGCGAAAGAGCAACTCCGCATACAAGGCATTGGCCCAGCCGAATTCTTGTCGCGTGAAACGCCAATAGCCGTCGGGATAGAAGCTCTCGTGGATCAGCCCGTCCTCGCTGTCGGTTTCAGCCAACGTCGTGATACTGGTGATGACCTCGCGCACGTCGGTCGAGGTAATGGCGCGCGCGATGATACCGATCGGCCACACGTAGCCGTACGGCGTATGCGGACTTCCCAGTCCTTGTGCGTAACGGCCGCTGAAGTACCACGGGTTGTCCATGCTCAGCGTGAACGCGCGCGTGTTCAGATAGGTCGGATCGTAGGGCGAGCACCAGTCGATCGTCGGCAGTGCGGTGAGATCGGGGAGGTTCGCGTCGTCCATGATGTTGTAGTTTCCGAACCCATCGGTCTCGTAGGCGTACATCCACACGCCGCGCTTTGCGTTATAGAAGATGCCGTAGCGCAGAATAGCCGTGAGGACGCGCTGTTCGAGTGCTGATGCTTGCGCTCGAAGGCCGGCGTCGCCGTAGCCGACGCGCGCGAGATGCATGATGTCGCGCAAGGCGACTGCAGCGAGCTCGTTTTGCGGAATATTAAAGCGATACTCGACCGGGTCGTCGGAAGGTCGAAACGCGCCCCAGATCAGGCCGGACCCCTCGTCGAACTCGTCGTGGGTGGGCACGTGATACGGATAGATGTAGTGGCTGCACTCGCGGTGGTGCTCTTCGCAATTGTAGGTGTACACGATCTGCCGCAGCGCAACGTGCAGGTTCGGCGTGAAGATGCTGCGATCGTGAGTGGTGCCGTAATATGCTTCGATCAGCACGACGGGCCAGGCGATGGAATCTACTTCCCACTTACGTTCCCAGGTATGGTAATCGCTTTGAAACGCATTGGCGTAGACGTCTTTGTCGATCGCACGAGCGTTGCGCTCGATCACGCCGGCAAAGCGCGCACGCAGCGTCGGATACTCGGATTGAAAACGCACGTAGGGAATCGTTTGCGCTGACGAATCGCGTAGCCACATCGCGGGAATGTCGCCGGTTTGAACGTACGTCGTGCCGTCGTCTTCGAGAAAGAAGTCGTGAAAGAGCGTGTGAAAGAGCGTTTCTGTCTGAATGTCGCGCGTGCGTGCCCCGGTCAAGGGAACGATCAGCGTTTGTGCGATCAGCCATGAGGCAGCGATCGCGCCCAGCATCGGTCTAGCGTCCGCTCTCCAGCATTAGTGCGTCGATTTTCCCGCTGCGCATGTTGAGCGTCATCCGCAGCCGGCCGTGTTCGAAGTTCAAGGTATAGATGTCGCTGGTTACGGCGTCGACAGTCGTGGATTGATTGAATAGCGCCTGCTCGAGATTGCCGAGCGGGCGCAGCATGTTCGCATAGCCGTTGAGCCGGACTTCGTCGAGCGTCACCGCGAAACTGGGCGTGAGCAGCGTGCGCTCAATCGTTCCGCCCGCGAGCTGTGCGACGACCGTCCTCACCAATGCGGTAACGGCCGGATCTTCGAAAACGCCGGGCTGCGAGAGGCTAGCGACGAGTGCCGGGTTCTTCAGCGTCTCGACGATCTCGACCACACTCTTGGCCAGCGGAACGAGCGAGACGCGATCCGCGTTCGAGAGAATCGCGAGCACCGTGCCGTCGTCCAACACGATGGCATCTTCGGCGCTGAAGCCATCGATGTATCCGGGATGATGCGCAATGCGCAGACCGTACCAGCTGTCGGTGAAGAATCCGAAACCGTAGTTCGTCGGTTTTCCGTCGTCGAGCGTCCACGAGGTGGTCATCTGGTCGAAGCTGTCCGGCGCGACGATTGCGCCGTCGTACAAGTTCCAAAGCCACGTCAGCAAGTCGGGCACGTTGCTGCTCATCGCACTCGCGCTAAACGCAAGATCGGGTCGATCGTTTGCGCCGTCCGGAGCCGCCTGCCATCCCGTTGCATCCCACGTACACCCTTGCGCCTCGTTCTCGACGCGCGGCGGGGCGAAGGTGGTCGAGGTGAGGTGGAGCGGGCGGGTGATGCGCGCGGCAAGCAGTGACGCAAAGCTGACCTTTGTGACCGACTGCAATGCCGTGCCCAGGAGATAGTAGTTGCTGTTGCTATATTGCCAGCTCGTTCCGGGGGGAAACTGCGTTGGCGCATTGAGCGCGCTGTCCAACGTTTGGCCGGGATCGGTGTACGACACGAGACCGCTGGTTTGCGAAAGCAATTGTGCGACCGTGATGCCGTCGAGCACCGCATTGAGCGGTAACGCGCTGCGGTCGGCTTCCTGCATGACGAGCGCGGCAGTGAATTGTTTGGTGATCGAGCCGATGCGATACACCGTATAGGCATTTGCGCGTGCCTGCGATGCGCATTCGCGCGTGCCGTAGCCGCGCAAGAATACCGCGTGCCCCGCGCGGGCAATGCCGAGGGAGAGCCCGGGAATGTGGCTCGATTGCATCACTTGCGCGACCACCGCATCGATCTTCGCCGTTTGCGCGGGCGTCAACGCCAGCGACGTTGCCAGGAGCGCCGCAGGCAGCATTGCTTCGCTTCTTCCACGGCGGGGAGGGTGATCCCGGCACCTCACCGCAATCCACCGATACTTTGGCCTCGATGAATGCAGATACCGTGTTACGCGATTTTGATGCCGGTCGTGCGCGCGGTTTGGCGCGTGCGATCTCGTGGGCGGAGAGCGGACGCGGCGCCGATCTCGTCCGCCACGTGTATCCGCGCGCGGGTCGCGCGCTGACGATCGGTCTGACCGGGCCGCCGGGCGTTGGCAAGTCGACGCTAGCGTCGGGGTTGGTTCGAAAGGCGCGTACGCTGGGGAAAACGGTCGGTGTGATTTCGGTCGATCCAAGCTCGCCGTTCTCGCACGGTGCGCTGCTCGGGGATCGTATTCGCCTCAACGAGCACTTCGTGGATCCCGACGTGTTCATCCGCTCGATGGCGAGCCGCGGACACCTCGGCGGCGTTTCCGGCGCAACCGCCGACACAATCTTGCTGATGGACGCGTTTGGATTGGAAATGATCCTTATCGAGACCGTCGGCGTCGGCCAGAGCGAAATCGAGATCGCCGAGCTCGCGCAAACCACGCTGGTCGCGTTGCAGCCCGGCAGCGGCGATTCCATTCAGGTCCTCAAAGCCGGCATCATGGAAATCGCCGACGTGTTCGTCGTCAACAAAGCCGATCACCCGATGGCCAACCAGATGCGGCGCGAGATTCGCGGCATGATGGAAATGCTCGATTTCAAAGGCTGGGTGCCGGAGCTGGTGATGACGCAGGCGCTTTCGGGCGAGGGCATCGACGATCTCTGGCGCGCGATCGAAGCGCATCGCGCGTACTTGAACGAGACCGGCGAGATCGTGAGCAAACGGCGCGAGGCCTTCACCCATCAGGTGCGGCAACTCGTGCTGGGCCGGTTGCAGGAGCGTCTCGACGACGATCTGCAGGCGCGGCTTTCAACCGACCTCGATCCATATGCCGCAGCAGACGCGCTGTTGCAAGGCTGGCGTTGATCACCCCGAGTCCCACGCCGACCGCGCTTCCGCCGACGCAGACGCTCGTCGCGCGTGCCTACGATCGGCTTCGCTCGTACGGCACACCGCCGTACGTGGTCTACATGACCAACGAAAACGGTGACATCCATCGCATCGCGTTTCGCGCCTCCGACGAGATGATGAACGACAGCGAATACATTCGCCAATCGACGTTGCCGTTGACCAATATCTATCGCGCGTTCGTAGGTCCGCTTTCGATCACCGTGCATGAGGCGGTGGTGCAAGCGACACCGAACCCCGGCGTCACGTCCGCATCCGCACCGCCGTCGTCCACGCCGCCGGCACAAGAACAAAGCAGCCTGGTCTCCGATCTCAAGACGATCGCTGTCGTCAATGCGCACGCGCGGCCGGTGTACACCGTGACGTCGAGCGACGCGGAAACGATCGACGGATATAGCACCGACCACCTTACGCTGAATCCAACCAACGACCCGACCCGGCATGCCTTGCGCGATCTCTGGATCGACACCACGACGTACGACGTACGGCGCGCCGACTACGTCACCACCGATGCGAACGTTCCTGGCGCGACGGTGTATTTGACGGTCAACTTCGAGCCGGTCGGACCGTATTGGATTGCGGCCGGGTGGGTTGCGATCTACCACATGCTTGGTCCGGGCGCGCCGGTCTACCGCGAACTGCACGTGGAGAAGATGCGCTTCCCGAGCGAGCTTCCGGGATGGCTGTGGGACGACCGCGCGTACGAAGCCCACCGCCGCGCCCACGACCCCGACCCGCTGGCCGGCATCTTCGACGCCTCGCCGGGGCCCTGACCTGCGAGCTTGCGGGGCGGCCGGTGGTTTGGGAGAATCAGCTCGTTACCACCAATTAAAGAGGAACCCAGCTTGGCAAAGATGATCGAGCGTCCGGCGGCTGCAGGCCGTACCGGTCCCGGCTCGGGGGCGGTCGACCGTACCATCTCGGACGTCCCGCTCAACACCGTGTACCAACCCGAGGACGTGGAGCGCGTTGAGCCCCTTCCGGGCGACTATCCGTACACACGCGGCATCCACCCCAACGGCTATCGCGACCGGCTTTGGACGATGCGCCAGTTCGCCGGCTTCGGCAATGCCAAGCAGACCAACGAGCGCTACCATTTCTTGCTGGCGCAGGGTCAGCACGGGCTGTCGGTTGCGTTCGATATGCCGACGCTGATGGGCTACGACTCCGACGCGCCGCAAGCGCGCGGGGAAGTCGGCAAGTGCGGCGTCGCGATCGACTCGCTGCGTGACATGGAAGTGCTCTTCGACGGCATCGACATGGCCGATATCACGACCTCAATGACCATCAATGGACCAGCTGCGATTGCCGTCGCGCAATACATTGCCGCCGCCGAGAAAAAGGGGATTCCGCGCAAGCTGCTAGGCGGCACGATCCAAGCCGACATTCTCAAAGAGTACATCGCGCAGAAAGAATGGATCTTTCCGCCGCGTCCGCACATGCGCGTGATCATCGATATGATCGAATTCTGTACGGCGGAGATGCCGAAGTGGAATACGATCTCGATCTCCGGCTATCACATTCGCGAAGCGGGCTCGACCGCTGCGCAAGAACTCGCGTTTACGCTCGCCAACGGCTTTGCCTACGTGGAAGCGGCCATGGCGCGCGGGCTCGACGTCGACGCCTTTGCGCCGCGCTTGTCATTCTTTTTCAACTCGCACATCGACTTCTTCGAAGAGATCGCGAAGTTTCGCGCGGCGCGTCGCATCTATGCCAAGCGGATGCGCGAACGCTACGGTGCCAAGAATCCCAAATCATGGCAGTTGCGGTTTCACACCCAAACCGCCGGCTGCAGTGCGACCGCGCAGCAGCCGGAGAACAATATCGTGCGCGTCGCCTACGAAGCCATGGCGGCGGTCCTCGGCGGGACGCAGTCGCTCCATACCAATTCGATGGATGAAGTGCTCGCGCTCCCAACCGAAAAATCCGTCGAGATCGCGCTGCGCACGCAGCAGGTCTTGGCGTACGAAACCAACGTTACGAACGTGGTCGATCCGCTCGGCGGTTCCTACTTCGTCGAAGCGCTCACCGACGAGATGGAGCGTCAAGCGGAAGCGTATTTCGAGCAGATCGAGGGCTACGGCGGCGTGATTGACGCGATCGAAGCCGGATTCTTCCAAAAAGAACTGGCTGAGGCGAGCTATCGCTATCAGCGATCGATCGAGTCGAAAGATCGCGTCATCGTCGGCGTCAACTATTTCGAACGGCCCGAAGAACAGGGGCAGATCGACCTGCTCAAGATCACCGAGGCGGTCGCGCAAGGACAGGCACGTGACTTAGAAGAGATTCGTCGCACGCGCGATGCGAATCGCGTGCAGCAGACGCTGGAGCGTCTCCAGCAGTCGTGCCGCAACGAGGGCGACAACGTCATGCCCCACCTGATCGATTGCGTCAACGCCTATTGCACGGAAGGCGAGATCGTTGAGGCGATGGCCAGTGTTTATGGGCGCTACACGGAGCGATCGGTATTTTAAGATGTTGAAGATCCACAACGAGATGGACCGCCGCCGCGCGCAGCGGACCCTTGCCGAAGTGAAGAACAAGCTCGAGGAGGCGCTGCGCCTGAGCGAAGAGATGCAACACAAAGGAAAGCATGGCCAAACGACCACTACGGATCATCGTCGCTAAGGCGGGCCTCGACGGCCACGACCGCGGGGCAAAGGTGATCGCGCGCGCGTTGCGCGACGCGGGGATGGAAGTGATCTATACCGGCCTCTTTCAGACACCCGAACAAATCGTGCAGACCGCGATCCAAGAAGACGCCGACGGCATTGGGCTCTCGATCCTCTCGGGAGCGCACATGACGTTATTCCCGCTCGTACTCGAACAGCTCAAAGCGCAGGATGCCGCCGACATCGTCTTTTTCGGGGGCGGAACGATTCCGCCGGAAGACGCAAACGAACTGCGTAAACTGGGCGTGCGGGCGGTCTTTACGCCGGGCGCGCCGCTGCAAGAGATCGTCGATTTCGTCGAGGCCGAGTGCGGTAAGCGTCGCGAACTCGTCGGCTAGATGAAAGTACGTACGCGGGTCGCGCCGTCACCGACGGGCGATCCTCATGTCGGCACGGCATATGTCGCGCTCGTCAACTATGCATTCGCTAAGAGCCACCCCGGCGGCGGCGAGTTCATTTTGCGCATCGAGGACACCGATCAGGTGCGCAGTACTCGCGAGAGCGAACAGGCGATTTTGGATTCGCTGCACTGGCTGGGTCTTTCGTGGAGCGAAGGACCCGACGTCGGCGGTCCGCATGGACCGTACCGTCAGAGCGAGCGTACGGCGATCTATGCGCGCTACGCGCGCGAGTTGCTCGACCACGGTCATGCGTTCAAATGCTTCTGCACGCCGGAGCGTTTGGAAGAGATGCGCGAGGCGCAACGCGCCGCGAAGGAGCCGCCGCACTATGACGGCCTGTGCCTGACCTACACGCAAGAGGAAGTGGCGCGCCGTGAGGCGGCGGGTGAGCCGTTCGTCGTGCGCTTGCGGGTGCCAACCGAGGGTGCGTGTGTGTTCGAGGATGCGCTGCGCGGCACGATCACCGTGGAGTGGAAGACCGTCGACATGCAGGTCTTGATGAAGGCCGACGGATTCCCGACGTATCATCTCGCCAACGTCGTCGACGATCACCTCATGCAGATCACGCACGTAATCCGCGGTGAAGAGTGGATCAGCTCGGCGCCCAAACATCTTTTGCTCTATCGCTATTTCGGCTGGGAGCCGCCGCAGCTGTGTCATCTGCCGCTGCTGCGCAATCCCGATCGCACGAAGCTGAGCAAACGCAAGAACCCGACCAGCATCCTCTACTATCGCGAGCGCGGGTACCTCGCCGACGCGTTGATGAATTTTCTGGGCATCCTGATCGACTCACGCAACGACGACCCGCAACTCATCGGGTCACCACTCCTCGCCCGGATCGTCGAGCACTTCGTGCTCGGCAACATCGCGCTGGGCGGCCCCGTCTTCGACATCCCGAAGTTGACCTGGCTCAACGGTCAGTGGATACGTCATCGTACCGTCGCAAGTTTCATGGAGCTGCTGGCGGATTTCGGCTTTGTCTGGCCGGCCGCGATTCCGCCGTCGCAGCGCGAGCACATCGCATCGATTGCGATGACGCGCATCGAAACGCTCGCGGACCTTGGGCCCGCCATCGACTTTCTCGTAAACCGGCCGGAGATTGCGCGTCGCGATCTGGAGTTGCCGAAGCTCACGGAGGACGAGGCGCGCAGCGCCTTGCGTTCGAGCATCGACGCGTTGCTCGCGCTCGAAGACAGCCGGTGGGACCAGGCGCAGATCGGTGAGAAGTTCAAGAGTGCCGCAGTGGCGCTGGATATGAAGTTCAAAGACGTTGCACGGCTGTTCTACATCGCGATCACCGGGAGCCCGACGGCATTGCCGCTCTTCGACGACGTGGAGATCCTGGGTAAGAAAGAATCGCTGCGCCGGCTTGAAAATGCGCTGGAGGCGCTGCATTAGATGAGCGTACGCGCGATCGTTCTGGCCGCCGGCAAAGGCACGCGGATGAAGAGCCGCATTCCCAAGGTGCTGCACGAGATTTGCGGCCGTCCGATGCTGTGGTACACGCTGCGCGAGTTGCGCGCTGCCGGCGTCGACGACATCGTGGTCGTAACCAACGACGAGTTGCAAGCGCGGATCGCCGAGTTCGACGTGCCGGGCATCGTGCAGCACGAGCAGCTTGGAACCGGGCACGCGGTCAAGACCGCGCTCGATGCGACGAAGCCGCGCGCCGGCTCGCAAGTCGTGGTCGCGTACGCCGATATGCCGCTCGTCCCGCATGAGGTTTTCGTGCGCATCCTCACCACGCCGACCGGCGAGGCGCCGGCCGCGATGACGCTGGTAACGGTGAAGATGCCGCTTCCGTCCAACTTCGGGCGCATCGTCCGCCGCGGCGAGGACGTCGAACGCATCGTGGAAGCGCGCGATGCCTCGCCGAGCGAGCTGGCAATCGATGAAATGAATGCGGGCATCTATGCCTTCGACGAGGCGGCACTGCGCGAGGCAGTTGGGGCGCTCAAGAACGACAACGCGCAGGAAGAATATTATCTCACCGATGCAGTCGCGCATTTCGTACGGCAGGGCAAGCGCGTCCGCCCGGTGACGGTGAGCGATCATTTGCTGACGCTGGGGATCAACGACCGCGTCGAACTGGCGCTCGCGCGGCGCGAAATGAACGCGCGGCTCGCTGCCGTGCACATGCGCGACGGCGTGACGATCGTCGATCCGGCGACCACCTACCTCGAGCCTGAGCTTACGATCGGACGCGACACGGTGATCTATCCGAACACCTCGATCTCGCTGCTCACGACGATCGGTCAGAACTGCGCGATCGGACCCAATACCCGGATTTCCGATTCCCGTATCGGCAATGACGTCGAGATCTGCGAAAGCGTCGTAGTGCAGAGCGAGATCGGCGACGATTCAAAAATAGGACCGTTCGCGCACATTCGCGGTCATGCGAAGCTCGCGGGCAACAATCGCGTCGGCAACTTTGTTGAAATCAAGAATTCACAGCTCGCGCGCGGCGCGAAATCGGCGCACCTCGCCTATCTCGGCGATGCGACGATCGGCGAAGACACCAACATCGGTGCCGGCACGATCACCTGCAATTTCGACGGGCAGCGCAAGAACCAAACGACGATCGGCAAGAACGTCTCGATCGGCTCAAACACATCGATCGTTGCGCCGCGCACGATCGGTGACGGTGCACTCACCGGCGCCGGTTCGGTGGTGACGAAAGATGTTGCGCCGGGCGAGCGCGTCGCCGGCAACCCCGCCAAACCGCTCAAGCCGAAGAACTGAATCAATGCTGGCATTCGTGATGGCAGCGTTGTTCGGTGCGCCGCAGTTTGCGACCGGCGCGACGACGCCGCAGACGATTCCGTCGATCTTCGAGGACCGCGTCCTCATCCAGGCGACGGTCAACGTCGCCCGCTATGGTTTCATCTTGATACGGGCGCGAATGGAATGTTCATCGATCGTAACGTGGCTGTCGCGAGTGGATTGACACCGGCCTCTGATGGCAGCGTAACAGCGGACGTCACGATCGGTTCGCTGCGCGCCACCAACGCGCAATTCCACACCATCTCGGCCTATGGCTTTGCGTCGGGTGTCACCATCGTCGGGTTGATCGGTACGCCGTTGCTCGAGTCGGGCACATTTACGATCGACTTCGTCAAGAAGCAAGTCCTGTTCTATCCGCCCGGATCGTTCGACCCGTCATCGGCGGGCGTCGCGCCGACGCCGATCGACTTTGACGGGCACGTTACGCGCGTCCATGCATGGTTTGGTTCAACGAGGGCGACGATGCTGCTCGACACCGGTGCGCAAATTTCGATGCTCTTCCAACCGTTTGCCAATGACATCATTCTTGGCGGCCCGGTTACCGACCCCGCTTCGATCACCGTCGGCTATGGCATGAAGCCGACGACCGAACGGCAATATCACGTCAAGCCACTGACCTTCGGCGGTCTGCGCGTAAGGGATCCGGTTATTGACGTCGTGGACCAGGCACCCCCGATTCTTCCGACCACGCTCTTCGACGGCGTCCTCGGTCGCGACGTCCTGAGGTTCTTCCGCATGACGCTCGATTATGCGGACCAGGTCGGCTATTTCGACCCAAGGGGCGGCAAAATGGTTGATCAATAGTACATAAGGACCATGCGTTAGGTTACGGGATGCATTGATCGCGGAGTTTTCGCCGAGTATACAAGGTCCACCAATACGAAGATTTGTGAACGAAACGCTCCTCTGCACAACCCTCCAAGTCTCTCGTGCCGCCGCGTTGCTCGGCGTGAGCCGGAATCGCACGGCGGCGGTTCTTGAAGATTCGAGTGGCTTTCTCGGTTTGAGGAGAATCGTGGACGGTCCTGATCCCGTATACCAGTGGCATGATATCTACGACGTTCTTACCGTTTAGGCGCCATCTCTAAGGAGGGCAGCGATGCCACGGTTGTTTGAAATGTTGTACTGGTTGGTGCTCTCGGTGTGGATAATCGCGTTATTAGAAGTATTTGTGGCGATCATTATACGGACGGCAAAGGAGCAAGATCGGCCGGCACTACGGGCAGCCTATAGCTGGGTGCGGAAGATCACCTATGCTGCGCTCTTTCTCGACGGTCTTGCGATTCTGGCCTTTCCTCGGAGTCAGGCGGTGATCATGTTAATGCTCATAGGGATAGCCGCGTGCGCGAGCCCCGGGATTATCAGGCTCGGGCAGATTCTACGACAGCGGTCCGCCCGATCATCTTAGAGCGAGGACCTCACCTGCGCTCAAGAGTGACAACCGAAGAAGTAAAGCGCTACATTCCAGCTGCCGCCTTGATTTGTGCGATGGCGGCGTCGGCTTGACCCTCGAGCACCTTGGCTGCGTCCGCTTCCGCAGCGGTGGGCGCCGAGTATGAGAGATCGAGGGAGTTCATCAGAAACGCGAGGTGATCGCGAAGCTTCGATGGGAACATGATGTCTGCCTCACTCGAGCGATAGCGCGGTTCGTACGCCGCCGTTACCGCGCTCTCGACCGCGGAACGCTGTGCCGGCGGCAATGACGCCATCTTGTTTTGCGCTGCGTTGATCGTCGTATCGAGCGCATCGACCTTGTTCGAGAGTTCGGTGGCAAGCGCCAAACGCGACGGCAGCTCGTCTGCGCCGGGATTGAAGCGCGGATCGAGTCGGAGCTTGAAGGACGCCTTGCTGACGTTGCCGCCGTAGTCCAACACTACGGTGTAGTCACCGGGTAGCGTCGTCGGACCCGGAAGGTCGTCGCGGAAGTCGTCGGTTGGAACGAGGTGCTGACCGACGATTTCCGTCGCGCCGGCGTAGCGCAGATCCCAAACGAACTTGTTCGTGCCCGGCTCGACCGCGGTCTGGCGCGAGAGGTGATAGTTCGCAACGCTGATCGCATCCATCGCCGTCAGATCCTCGCCCGAGTACTTCTTTGCTTTCTTATTCCTGAGGTGCAGGTTGAACGTGCGGATCGTCTTGCCGCTTGCATCTTGAAATGAAAGCGTGACCGGCGTCCGCCCGTTGTAGTTGGACGGCAGATTGAAGAAGACGCTCGCGCCGTAGTCGGGATTGTCACCTGCCGGACCATAGCTGCCGCCGCCGTAGGCGTGCGTGAGCCAGGCGGTCTCGGGCGCGAAGACCTGCGCCGAAGACGTTGACGGCGACGATTCGCGCGCAATATCCTCCACTTGCTGTAAATGATCGAGTACCCAGAACGAGCGGCCGTGCGTTGCAATCGCAACCTCGCCCTCGCGAGCGTTGATGGCAAGGTCGCGGACTT
Source organism: Vulcanimicrobiota bacterium (assembly GCA_963703325.1). Classification (GTDB taxonomy): domain Bacteria; phylum Vulcanimicrobiota; class Vulcanimicrobiia; order Vulcanimicrobiales; family Vulcanimicrobiaceae; genus Aquilonibacter. The sequence continues at coordinate 1,486,479 of OY969805.1, forward strand.
CAACCGGCGGCAGATTCAACGCGAGGGATTGCCACGACTGGCCCCCGTTGAGGCTGACATAGACCCGGCTGCGCGTTCCGGCGAACATCACGCGCGGCTCGCGCGGATCGATCCGCACCGCGTAGACCGTCTGATCCGGTGAAATGCCGCTAGTCATTTGATTCCAGTTCGCGCCGCAGTCTGTCGTCTTGAAGATAAAGGGACGCATATCGTCCCACATGTAGCGCGACGCCGTAACAAAGGCCGTGCATCCGTCGGTCTGCGACGGTTCGAAGCTCGTGATCCGCGACCACAGCGACCCCATTTGCTTGGGCGTCACATCTTTCCAGCTCGTACCGCCGTCTTGCGTGACGTGAACGAGCCCGTCGGCGGAGCCGGCCCAAATGATGTCCTTGTTCACGGGCGAAAAGCCGAGCGATGCGATGTCCGGGAATGTCTCGGCACCGGTCTGATCCCAGTAGACGTCGCCGCCACTCGGGCCTTCGGTTGACTTGTCATTGCGCGTCAGGTCGGGACTGATCACCTTCCACGTGCGTCCGTAGTCGTCGCTGCGGAAGAGTACCTGTGACCCTTCGAAGAGCGCATGCGGTTCCGCCGACGAGAACATGATCGGATGGGTCCAGCCGAAGCGATACTTTGTATCGCTTGCCTGATGTCCGGCGAGATAGATAGCCCACGGTGTGACATTCTTTTCGTCGCCGGTGGAGTAATCCAGACGAGCCAGGGCGCTATAGTACGCAGCGCCATAGGTCACGTGCGGATCGTTTGGATCGACGGCAATGTAGGTGCTCTCGCCGAGAGCAACGCCGTGGATCACATTCGCCCCGAGTCCTTCGTTCGACGCGCTGGGCATCTCGAACGCGCCGGCGTCCTGCATCGCGCCGTACATGTGATACGGAAATTGCCCGTCGAGCACGATGTGATAGAACTGTGAGAGCGGCTGGTTTTGCGTTGTGCTGAACGTTTTGCCGCCGTCGAGAGAGACGTTGGCACCACCGTCGTCACCGATGATCAAAATCTTCGGGTTGTGCGGATTGATCCACACGATATGGTTGTCGCCCAAACCTGGGCCGAGTGGTTTCCAGGTGTGGCCGCCGTCGGTCGTCTTAAAGACGCTATCGACGTTGGGCGCATAGGCGACTTTCCAATTGGTCGGGTCGACGTAGATCGCCATATAGTAGAAGGCGCGTTGACGAAGTTTCCACTCGTCGTTGACGCGCGACCACGTTGCGCCGGCGTTATCGGAGCGGAAGACGCCGCCGTTTTTCGCCTGCACGACCGCATAGACGACATTCGAATTGCTGGGAGCCACCGCGACGCCCATCTTGCCGAGCGTACCGCCGGCAAAGCCCGGATTACTAGAAATCTTCTTCCACGTCTTGCCCGCGTCTACGGTTTTGTAGATCCCGCTGCCGGGTCCGCCGCTCGACAACGCCCACTCGGTGCGCTGGGCTTGCCACATGGTCGCGTATAATACGTTCGGATTCTTCGCGTCCATGACGACGTTGTTCGAGCCGGTATTGTCGTCGACGAAGAGGACTTTCTGCCACGTCTTGCCGCCGTCGACGGTCTTAAATACTCCGCGCTCGGGGTTTGGCTTGAAAATGTGACCCATCGACGACACGTAGACGATGTTTGGGTTGTGCGGATCGATAACGATCGCTCCCGTTTCACGCGTGTCACGAAGGCCCGCGTATCGCCAGGTTTCTCCCGCGTCGGTCGACTTGTAGATTCCTTCGCCGTTCTCCCAATCGCCGCGAGGATCGCTCTCGCCGGTACCGACATAAAGGATCTTCGCGTTAGACGGCGCTACCGCGATCGAACCGATGCTGTGCGAAATCTTGCCCATCTTGCCGTCAGTGATGTTGTCCCACGAGTTGCCGGCATTTTCACTTTTCCAGACGCCGCCCTGAACGCCACCCATATAAAAGAGATTAGGGTCATCGGGTACGCCGGCTACGGCTACCACGCGGCCGCCGATATAGGGACCGGCAAGACGCCACTCCATTTTGCTCAGCAGTTTTTCCGAAGCTGAGCCGGAGGCAGCGGGAACAGCACTTGGAGCCACGGCAAAAGCCGCGGCTAGGAGAGCAGCAACAATACGCTTCATCCGAGCGCTATACCGCCGGGTTTTTTGAGGTTCCTGTGTGGTGGGCCAATCGTTTGATTGTATCGAGCGTATATACGAGATCGGCGTCGGTCGTGCGGTGATTGATGATGCAGATGCGAATCGCGCGGTGCATCCCGACGGTCGTCGACGATGCGACGGCTTCGCCGCTCTCCTGTAGCGCGATCACCAGCTCATCGTTGAAGCGATCGAGTTCTTCTTCGTCCAAACCTGCGCGGCGATAGCGGAAGCAGACGATATTGAGCCCAATCGGCGCCAGCAACTCGAAATCAGGATCCGCGTCGACCAAGTCGCCGAGCAGACGGGCTTGCCGGACGTTGGCTTCGATCGCGGCGCCGATGCCGCGCGCGCCGTATTCCTTCATCGTGAACCAGATTTTGAGCGCACGAAATCCGCGCGAGAGATCGATCGTGAAGTCGGTGAACCAGGGTTGCGCGCTTGCTAAGCCGCGCGGCATCCGCGTGAGGTAGCTTGGCGACGAGGCAAAGGTTTCGCGATGCAATTCGGCGTCGCGAACCAGCAGCGCACCGGCGTCGTATGGAACTTGCAGCCATTTGTGAAAGTCGAACGCAATCGAGTCCGCGCGTTCGATGCCGCGCAGGCGCGGTGCGAGCGACGCGGAGAGCATTGCCGGCGCGCCGAGCGCACCGTCGACGTGGTACCAGAGGCCTTCACGCTGCGCAAGGTCGGCGAGCTCATCGAGCGGATCGATCGCGCCGACGTCCACGGTGCCGGCGTTCCCAACCAGCATGAACGGCCGGTTTCCCGCGGCGCGGTCGTCGGCAATCGCGCGTGCAACGGCGGCGGGATCGACGCGATGGAACGAATCCGTCGGCAGGACGCGCAGTGAGCCGCTGCCGAGCCCGCTCACTTCAAAGGCGCGCCGCACGCAGCTATGGGTGGCCGACGAGGCGTAGCCAATCAATCGGCCGCCCTCGCGAGTGATGCCGTGCTCGCGCACCTGTACGCCGAGCGCGCGCGTGCGTGCCACCAGCACGGCGATGAGATTAGCCGCCGACGCGCCGACGGTGAGCACGCCGCTTGCTCGTTCTGAAAAACCGAAGAGTTCGCAGAACCAACGAAGCACTGCGCGCTCGACGAAGACGGCGCCGTGATTGCGGCCCCCGACGTTCGGATTCATGGTTGATGCCAGCAGATCGGCCAGCGCACCGGTCGGCGTGCCGGCGCCTTGCACCCAGCCAAAGAAGCGAGGGTGAAGATTTCCGCTCGCGTACGGAAAGATCGACTCGACGAAGGTGCGGTAGACCGCTTCGACCGGCATCGGATCGACTGGGAGCGGCTCGTTGAGGCGCGCTTGCACGTCATCGGGCATCTCGCGCCACACCGGCCGATCGCGAATAGCCTCGAGATAGTCGAGCGCATCGTCGAGTGCGGCGTGGCTGAACGCGCGAAATGCGGACCAGTCTTTCGGATCGAGCACGTTGCTCACGTTCGACGCGCGCAGAAGTCCTCTTCTCCGACGCAGCGGGCACTGGAATGGAAGAGCCGTATGAGCATTGCGATCGCCGTCGCCGCCCTCACGTGCGCGATCCTTGGATCGCTTGCATTGCAGGCGTCTAAGGAGCTGCGCGTACAGCGCGTCGACGCGCAAACCGTTCGCGCGCGCGAGGAATTCGTACTTGATGCGGTTCGCGTCTTGCTCGATGCGTCGCGACGCTCGAGCGAGGCGGTGATCGAAGCGCTCGCCGCGTTGATAGCGCGCCGGGATCCGGTCATCGATGCGGTCCTCGCGTTCACGCCGGCTGGAGAAGAACTCGAATGCGCACTCGCCGACGGCGCGCGTGTCGAGCACTACGTCGGTGCGCGCCTGCGCCGCGACGTCCCCGACTACCTTCCGTCTCGCGCCGCACGCGACGGGCATCGAGCCGCCGGACACGATGGCCTGCTGGTGCCGACGGACCGCTGCGCGATTGCCGTACCGATGGCTGACACCGGCGGATTACGCGCGGTGATTTATGCCTCGTCGAGCGCGGCTGATACGATCGACGGTGAGGACACGATCGTGCGCACCATCGAGCACGCCACGTTGCCCTATGCGATTGCGCTCGAACGGGAACTGGCGCGCGCGGACGCGACGTACGACGGCTTGACCGGATTACTCACGCCGCGTGCTTTTCGCAGCCGGCTGCGCGACGAGATTGCCCGTGCCCGCTTCGGCACGGCAAAGGTGTTGACGCTGTGGTTCATCGACACCGATCGCTTCAAATCGGTCAACGACAGTTACGGTCACGCGGCGGGCGACGCGGTGTTGCAGGGAATGGCCGAGCTGTTGCGGGCGCAGGGCGTTCCCGACGTCGACATCGCCGGTCGCAACGGGGGTGACGAATTTTGCGCCATCATTCACGACGCGCAAAAGACCGCCGCGATCGAACGCGCCCAGAGTTTCTGCGAGGCGGTACGTCGCCGTGACTTCGGTGTCCCGCAACCGATAACGGCGAGCGTTGGGGTAGCGAGCTATCCGTACGACGCCCGCGACGCAAACGAACTGCTCGAGGTTGCGGACGCCGCGATGTATCACAGCAAGCGGACGGGACGCAACCGCGTCTCGTTTGCGGTAAACGGTACGGCCTTCGCCGTGTTTCGGGAAGGCAGCGCAGGAAGCGATTCCGCCGTGTGAGGCGAACAGGCTGGGTGTGACCTTGCGCCCCAACGCGATCGATCATCGCGTCGATGCCCTCTCGACCCACACGCTCCTTACGCATTCCGCCGCCCAGCTCGTCGATCCTGAGCGACAGCTTGCGGCGCTGCGGCTCGTACACTGGTTTTTGCCCGGTTGGTTCCTAGCAGTCGCGTTGCCAGTCTTGGCACTCGCCTACTATTGGCGCTCGGGACGGGCTGCCGCCGTGCGCGATGCTTTACGCCGGCGATTCCACGATGAGAACATCGTTCGATTCGGTTTCGGCGCGAGCATCGGGCTTATCGTTCGAGTGGCCGCGCTGCTCCCGAGCTTCTATCTCTATCGCGTGGAGCGCGCGATGAGTCAGAGCGATCAACTCTTACGCGCATGGGGCACCGACTGGCTGCTCGTAACGCTAGGCTGGATGATCTGCGTCGGCCTCGTTACGGCCATCATGCTGTGGCTCGTCGATCGCACGCATCAGTGGTACATCTACACGATTCTTGTGATCTTTGCGCTCAGCTTCGGCCTGACGTATCTTGCGCCGTTTGGGGCGCCGCTTTTCGAGCGGATCGCGCCGATGCCGTCGCGCGCGCTCGCCGGAATTGCGGCCATCGAAGATGCCGCGCACCTGCGCGTGCCGGTGGTCGAACAGATCCGCGCGCGGTCGCACGTCGGGACCGCCTACGTTGCCGGCCTCGGCGGTTCGGACCGCATCGCGATCGGCGACGTCATCGTAGCGGTAACGAGTCCGCAAGAATTGGAATACGTGGTGGCGCGACAGCTCGGATATATCGCCAACGGCGCGCAGTGGCGGTTTGCGCTCACCGACGCGCTGCTGCTCATATTCGGTGCCGCGATTGCGGTCACGATCGCCGATCGCGTCGGCTTCCGCCGCGACGACGATCCGATCTCGCGCTTCGCGCTGGTCGGCGCGTTCTTGGGGGTGCTCTACTTTATCGCGGTTCCGGTCGACCACGCTATCGCGCGCAACATCTCGCGTGATGCCGACAGCTATGCGCTCGCGTTGCCCGTCAATCGCGCTGCAGCCGTGCGCAATGTGATTCGTGCGACCGATGAATCGCTGACCGAGGTCTGTCCGGACCTCCTGGCGAGCCTGTTCATGGAGCGCGTCGAAGATGCGTCATCGCGCGTCCTCGCGATTAACGGCGTCCCATCGACCTGCCCCTAAAGAATCAGGCCGCCGGTGACTTGGGTGCCGAGGTGTTGCGTCGTCAGCAGTTCCACCAACGCCGCGTGCGCGACGCGCCCGTCGACGATCTGCGCCGCCGGAATTCCGCCGCGAACGCCAAGCGCTGCCGCCCGGATGGCGCTGCGCAAGTCGGCATCGACGCGCGGATCGTCCGCGAGTGCCAGGGCTTCGGCGGGGGTCAACTCGTCGATCAATTGATGGGTCAGCGGATCGTTCACACCGCCGGCCCGATGAAAGAAGATCGCGCGCGTGGCTGCGGTAGCGGCAGCGATGGCGCCGGCGACGTCGTCGGCGAGCACCAGCTCGTCATCCCCAAAGGCTGCGAAGGCCGTCGGCTCGACGACGGGGATGAATCCCGCGCCGGTGAGCGTGTGTAGAATGCGCGTTTGGACGCGGCCGATGCCGCTCGGCGTGTGGGGTAATAGTGCCGCGTCTGAGCCGCTGAGAGTCAGCGCAATATTAGCGCTGCGATTGATGGCCCGCACGATCGCGCGCGCGGCGAGTGCGTTGGGGGCGACGAGGATGGGACGCACCTGCTCGCGCGCAAGCACCGCCAGATCCGCGACGAGCGTTGCATCTGCATCGCTTGCGGTTGCCTCATCGACTCGAACGACGAACGTTTTTCCGCTGAAGGCGCTCGCTGGACTCACCTCCCTGCCTTGCACTAGGTTATCGGCCGCAAGCCTACTCGGGGTTTAGTACCCAGTTGTTTACGAACTGCATCGCGGCTTCGAGGCTCTCGTCGAGCCAGAGCTGCGCGCCGTCGGCGGCGGCGCCGATGATGCGCGGCAGCACCAAGCGCTCTTCGGCGCTAAATGGACTGAGAACATGGTCGATCGATTCAAATTCCGGCCGCCCGACGCCGATGCGTAAACGCGGGAAGCGGTCCCCGATGGTGGCGATGATCGAGCGCAGGCCGTTGTGTCCGCCGTGACCGCCAAACGGGCGCATTCGCAGACTGCCAAATGGAAGATCCATGTCGTCGACCACGACGAGCACGCCTTCGGGCGGCGTCCGATACCACGAGGAAATCAATCGGACCGGCGTTCCGGAGAGATTCATGAACGACGTCGGCTCGACGAGCACGACACGCCGCCGCGAATCGTAGATTTGACGCGCGCTGTCCTTGGTTTTCCACGAGCGCAGGTCGTAACGCGACGCGAGTTCGTCTACAACCATGAACCCGGCATTGTGCCGGGTTTGTACGTACTCTTTCCCCGGATTCCCGAGACCAACGACAATTTTGGGCCAGGTTGTCGTCAACTCAATCCTCATTTACCATAGTAAACTTCGGATTTCGTTTCCTAAACCTGCCCAAAATTATGCGTTGGTCTCAGGCGTAGTGGCGCCAATGACTTCGGGTGTGGCTTGCTCAACTGTTGTCCCAGCTGCGGCTTCTTCGAGATGCTGTGCCGTCTTCGACGACTCGACCGAGACGACGATCATCTCGGGCGCTTCCAGGAGTTTAAAACCGGCGGGAAGCTTGATGTCCGAAGCGGTCGCGTGCTGATGGATGCCGAGCTGCGACACGTCGATTTCGAGGTGATCCGGCAACTCGTCGACCGGACCTTCGACCTCGATCTCGTGCACTTGCACGTCCATGACGCCGCCGAAATCGCGGACGCCGAGCGGCGTACCGACGGTAACGACCGGGATCTTCGCGTGGACCGCTTCGTGCTCGGAGACGCGCTGCAAATCGACATGGACGACTTTGCGAGTCACCGGATTGCGCGCAATGTCGCGGACGAGCGCGGTGTCGCTCTTTTTACCCTCGAGGGTCAGCGCGATCACGCCGGTGCGGCCGCCGTGGTGAAGCAAATCGTCGAAGACTTTCGCCTCGAATGAGACATGCAGCGGATCGGTGCCGTGCCCGTACACGACGCCGGGGATCCGACCCTGGCGGCGGAGTGCCGCAGCACTCGTTGTTCCGGTCTTGCTCCGGCGCTCGATCGGAAGATTGAGTTGTTTGTTAGCCAAGTGTGGTTCTCTCCAGTTAAAAAACTAAGCGGACGCTATCTGCAGCGCGGCTGGTTCGCTAGGGGCCGCGTCGGGCGGTGCCGTCCCCTCCTCACCGTCGAAGAGGGCGGATACCGAGCGATTCGTGGTGATGCGGCTGATCGTATCGGCGAACGTTTGCGCGATCGAGAGCTGCACGAACTTGGTGTAGGCTTCACCGGCTGCGAACGGAATCGTGTTGGTGACGATCACGCGTTCGATCTCGGAGTCTTCGAGCACACGCATCGCGTCGCCGGCAAAGATGCCGTGCGTCGCGACGGTGTAAACTTGCTTTGCTCCTCGGGCCTTGATCGCTTCCGCCGCCTTGGCGAGCGTGCCACCGGTCGAGATCATATCATCGACGACCACGGCGATCTTCCCGGAAACGTCGCCGACGATGTCGGTGACCTCCGAAACATCGGGTTCCGGGCGGCGCTTGAAGACGATCGCGAGCGTACTCTCGAGGCGCTTGGCAAAAAGCTCAGCCCGATGGACGCCGCCGGCGTCCGGCGAGACCACCACGATGCGATCCTTGCACAAACCCTCATTCTTAAGGTAATTGCACAGCACGGGCATCGCGACGAGATTGTCGACCGGAAGGTCGAAGAACCCTTGAATCTGCGCCGCGTGCAGGTCCATGGTGACCAGGCGCTTGACGCCGGTGATCTTCAGCAGGTTGGCGACGACCTTGGCCGAGATCGGTTCGCGGCCTTTCGTCTTCTTGTCTTGCTTCGCATAGCCATAGTAGGGGATCACTGCGGTGATGCGCGCGGCCGATGCACGGCGCAGCGCGTCGATCATGAGCAGCAACTCCATCAAAGCATCGTTCACGCCGATGCGCCCGTCAGCCGACTTGCAAATCGACTGGATGACAAACACCTCGGATCCGCGGACGTTCTCGCCGATCTCGATCCGAGTTTCCTCGTTCTTGAACTTGTCGACCAGCGACTTGCCCACGTGCAACTTTAGCCGTTTCGCAATCTCTTCGGCCAGCGCACGGTTCGAGTTGCCGCTAAAGATCAAGGGATTGTGACTCAACGGGTGCTTCTCCAGGGTAACCAGCGGATGGGCAAAGTTCGCGGGTCCTCCGCTCGCTCCCCCATAAAACGCAACCCTGGACCCCTAAATCCGCGTCCAAAGGAAACGCTATGCCAGCCCAACGCTTCAAACTCGTCGCTCCGTATGCGCTTGCCGGGGATCAGCCCGCGGCGACTGACGCATTGGCGGAAGGTCTCCTGCGGGGCGACCGTGCGCAGACGCTGCTGGGCGTGACCGGCAGCGGCAAGACGATGGCGATGGCGCGCGTGATCGAACTCGTGCAGAAGCCGACACTCGTGCTCTGTCACAATAAGACGCTTGCCGCCCAGCTTTGCGCCGAGTTCCGCGAGTTTTTCCCCGACAGCGCGGTCGAGTATTTCGTTTCGTATTTCGACTACTACCAGCCTGAAGCGTACGTCGCCTCGACCGACACCTACATCGAAAAGGATTCCTCGATCAACGAAGAGATCGAGCGCCTGCGCCATTCGGCGACGCAGTCGCTGTTGACGCGGCCCGACACGTTGATCGTGGCCTCAGTGTCGTGCATCTTCGGCTTGGGCTCGCCTTCCGACTACATGGAGATGTCGGCGCGAATCAAAGTCGGCGACGAGATCGATCGCGATATTTTATTGCGTAAACTGGTCGACATGCAGTACCGCCGCAACGATCTCAACCTGGTGCGCGGCACCTTCCGCGTGCGCGGCGACGTGCTCGAGTTCGTCGGCGTCGACGAAGAACTGGTGCATCGAATCGAATTCTTCGGCGATCAGATCGAGGCGATCAACGTGGTCAACCTGCTGACCGGCGAGTACGTCGAAAGCAAGGATGAGCTCCTGATCTTTCCGGCCAAACACTTCATTACGCCCGACGAGAAGCTGCGGCGCGCGATCGCCTCGATCGAGGTCGAACTCGACGAGCGCCTGCGGTACTTCAAGGAGCACGGCAAGCTGCTCGAAGCGCAGCGTCTGGAGATGCGCACGCGCTACGATCTCGACATGTTGCGCGAGGTCGGCTACTGCAACGGCATCGAGAATTACTCGCGCCATCTCACCGGACGTGAGCCCGGATCGACGCCCTGGTGCCTGCTCGATTTCTTCCCGCCGGATCATCTCTATTTCATCGACGAATCGCACGTGACGCTGCCGCAGGTGCACGGCATGTACGGAGGCGACCGCTCGCGCAAGGAAGTCCTGGTCGAGCATGGTTTCCGCTTGCCGAGTGCGCTCGATAACCGGCCGCTGACCTATGGCGAGTTCGAAGACCACGTCAAGCAGATCATCTATGTGTCGGCCACCCCGGGTACGTACGAACTCGGCCGCAGCGCCCAGACGGTCGAGATGATCATCCGCCCCACCGGCTTGGTGGATCCGGAAGTGGAGGTCCGGCCGACCCGCAATCAGGTCGACGATTTAATGGAAGAGGTGCGTCTGCGCGCGGAGCGTGGCGAACGCGTGCTCATTACGACGCTGACGAAGAAGATGGCCGAGGATTTGACTGACTTCTTGCTCGAGAACGGGCTGAAGGTGCGCTACTTGCACAGCGAGGTCGATACCCTAGAGCGCGTCGCGATTCTGCGCGATTTGCGCCTTGGCGTCTTCGACGTGCTGGTTGGTATCAATCTCTTGCGCGAAGGGCTCGATTTGCCGGAGGTCTCGCTGGTCGGCATTCTCGACGCCGATAAGGAAGGCTATCTGCGTAGTGCCACCTCGTTGATCCAAACGATCGGGCGCGCGGCGCGCCACGTCGAGGGCAAGGTGATCATGTATGCGGACAACATCACCGAATCGATGTCGCGCGCGTTGGGCGAAACCAAGCGGCGCCGGGAGCGGCAGGTCGCCTTCAACGCGGAGCACGGCATCGAGCCGCGTTCGATACGCAAAGAGGTGCGCGATATTCTGAGCATGGTCGGCGCAACCGAGGAAACGGCCGAAAAGGTCAAGCTGGATAAGATTCCGCGGGATGTCGCGATGCGGATGGCGGCCGACCTCGAGAAGAAGATGCGTGAATACGCCGCCAACCTCGAGTTCGAGAAGGCCGCGGCGCTTCGTGACGAATTGATCGACCTGCGCAGGCAGATCGGCGGCAACGAGTCGTTGCTGTTCCAGGGAAAGGCGCCGAAGATCTTCGATACTGCGCTAAAGGAGCTGGTATAGATGCTATCGCGCGGAGATTTCTTGCAGACCACTGCGGTTGCGGCGGCGGGTACGGCGGCCTCGCGTGAGGTCGCTCAGGCGCCGGCAGGACGAGGCAAAGTGAAGATGCGGTGGTTCGGCGGCGGCGTCTACGAACTCGCGACGCCCGACGACAGTGCTATCGTGCTGGTCGATGCCTGGATTTGGAACAATACGGGTTGGACGGCATTCGGTATCGAGAAACCGCCCGAGTTGCAGAGCGCGGCCGCCTACGCGGCGCATTTGAAATCGCGCAATCCGCAATACGTGCTCGTGGCGCTCACCCATGACCACGGCGATCATATCGGCGACTATTTCGAGTTGCTGCCGGCGCTGCTCGCCGCCGGCTTACCCGTGATGACGACGGGGCAGAGCGATCTGATGCGCGTCGGCCTCGTGCCGAAGTTTAAGGCCGCGAACCTCGACATGGCGACGCTCGTCGCGAACAAAGGGGCGGCAATGAACTTCGGCGGCGAGACGGTGCACGGCTCGATTCACGCGTGGCTCGTTCCCGCGATCCATTCGACTGGGCTCGGCTATCCGCCGGCCGGATTCATCATCGATATCGGCGGCACGCGCGTCTACGCTTCCGGCGATACCGACTACTTCGGCGATATGCACGACCTCGGTAAGCGCTACCAACCGCAGATCGCGGTCGTCTGCACCGGCAACGGCGCCTTTACCATGGGGCCGAACGACGCGGCGATGACGGTCAAAGCGTTCGGTGTCTCGCACGCCGTGCCGGTGCACTACGCGCACAATCCGCTCGTACTCGGCATCCACGCCGGCGACCAGTTTGCCGCCGCCGTTGCCAAAACGTCGCCGAAAACCACCGTATCCGTCCTGCACCCGGGCCAAAGCATTACGATTTCATAGTGCCGGTTTCGCCGCGCGAGATTGCTGCCGTCGAAGAAAAGCTCGCGTGGTGTATCGCCGTGCATGCGGCGCCCGATCTGATCGATCGTCTGCGTGCCGCGCTTGCCGGCGGCCAGGTCGAGTTGGTGGAGAAATCCGCCGACGCGATGCTACCGCGTGCGCCGAACCTGCGCGTGGCAGAGCCGTGCCGGCCGGTGCGCGATGGTGACGACGCTCGTTTCGACAACGGCCTCGTGAGGGCATCGGTCAACGAACGTGGCGTGCTGCTCGAGCTCGCCTCCCCGCGTACGAGCGTTCCGCTCGCTCAGGCAAATTTGCTCGCGGCCTTCCGCGATTTTCCGAAGCGATGGCCCGTGCGCGTGCGGCCGTCCGGTTTCGAACTGCACGATGATCGCGTCGAGGTGCGCTTCTTGGTTGGATCCTCGCCCGCAACGATGTCGATCGAGGTGCGCCGCGGCGAGCCGTTCGTTCGTGTAGCGTGTGCGATCGACTGGAACACGTCGCGCGCTACGCTCATGCTCGAGAGCTGGGTCGCAATGCGCGCCGGCGACGTAAACTACGGCGCACAACGGCAGTTTGCAGCGATCCGCGACGACCGCGCGGGCGTCGCGCTCTTCGTCCTCGATCCACTCGACTGGACGTCGCGCGCGCTGCGTAAGGGAGGTGTGCATCTTCGCACGTCATTGCTCCACGATCGTGGTCCGGCGCAGCTCGCCTGGGCCTACGCGCCGTTCGAGCCGGGCATCTCCAACGGCGCGTTGGAAGCTGCCTGGGAAGCCTTCGCCTCCCCTCCGCGCGTGCGGCTGTTCCAAAGTGACGATCCGTCGATCGTCGTCGTTGCGTGCAAACCGGCGTCCGACGGCAACGGCGTGATCGTGCGGGTGCGCGAGTGCGACGGCCAGGCGCGTACCCTGCAACTTCGCTGCGGCGCTCGGATGCGAGAAGTGCAAGCGGTCGACGACCGCGAACGCCCGCTCGAGAGGCGTGCGGCTATCGAGGGCGAGGCGATCGTCGCGCCGATCGATGCATCCGCGCTGCAGTCGTTTCGCGTACGGTTCTAACAATGAGTCGAAAATTGGAAGTCGTCCTGTTCGACTTGGACGATACGTTGCATGACGATACGTACGCGTTCACCAGCGCGGCGGAAGAGGTCGCGCGTGAAATCGCGCTCGAACGCGGCGTCGATGCGCTCGCTCTCAAGCGAGCGTACGTGGCCGAAGCGGAAGGCTTCTGGCATCGGCTCACGCCCGAGCAGCTGCGCAATCGGCTCTCGGGTCTGCGTGAAATGATGTGGAACAGCGCGCTCGAACGCGTTGGTATCGCCGATCCGGATCTCGCGCAGCGAAGCGCCGCCAATTACAACGAATACCGCAAGAAATACTTCTCAGTCTTTCCCGGCGCGATCGAGCTGCTTCGCGCGCTACGCGAACGCGGGTGCAAACTCGGGATTCTGACCAACGGATTTTCGGAAACACATCGAGAGAAAATCAAACTATTGCAGATCGGCGAGTACTTCGACGCGATCTTTATCGCCGATGAAGTCGGGATGATCAAACCCGATCCGCTGCTCTTTGCGCACGCCTGCACCACTCTCGGTTCGGCGCCGGCGCGTAGTGCGATGGTCGGCGATCGCTACGAACGCGACGTTCGCGGTGCGCTAGAAGCCGGGCTCTACGCCGTGTGGCTGAATGTCCGCAACGAGCGCGTTCCGGCCGGCGCGCCGCCGCCCGACGCCACTTGCAGCACGATCGGCGAGGTGCTGGCCGCCCTGGAGCGCGCATGACGCAGAGCGCACGCGATCTCGAAAATACGTTTGTCCGCGCGTGGAGTCTGCTGCTGCGCAATCCGGTGATCCTCGTTCCGGGCATCGTCGCTGGCGCGTTGCAAACGACGGCGTCGATCGCGGTGCAGGCGCTCCCCGACGAGGTCGCGCTCCTAGCCGCACTGGTGACGGTGACGCTTGCGATCTCGCTCGCGCAAATGGCCTACGTCACCGGGATGGCGGGCGCGGCATGGCGGCACGAACGGACCAGCTTGCGTGACGGATGGCACGCGCTCGCACTGCGCTGGCTAGCGGCCGTGGGAGCGGTGGTGCTGCTTTTGGTGATCGGCTTCTGCGCCTCGGCGCTTGCCCTGGCCACCTTCGGGATCTCGGTCGTGGCGTACGTGGTGTTCTTCATCTACACCATCGCCGCGGTCATCATCGGCGAACGGCCGCCGATCGACGCCATCGTCGAGTCGGCGAGCACGGCGCTGGCCAACGTCGTTCCTACCGTTGCGGTGGTGGCGCTGATCGCGCTGATTGCGGCGCTGGGCGGCTGGCTCGGGTCGTTGGCCGGACGACTCTCGGATACAGGCGGGTGGCTGGTGACAGGACTCCTCCAACAGATCATCATTGCCTATAGCTCGCTCGTCATTGCCGGCGAGTACCTGAAACTCACCAGCCCCCCGACCGAGTCTTAGGAAGGCTGTATGGCTGCCGGTCTTGACCACATCGTTATCAAGGGCGCGCGCGAACACAACCTCAAGAACGTCGACCTCACGCTGCCGCGCAACGCGCTCATCGTCGTGACCGGTCTGTCCGGCTCGGGGAAGTCGTCGCTCGCGTTCGATACTATTTATGCCGAAGGGCAACGCCGTTACGTCGAGTCGCTCTCGTCGTATGCGCGGCAATTTCTCGGTCAGATGGAAAAGCCCGACGTCGATTATATCGAGGGGCTGTCGCCCGCGATCTCGATCGATCAGAAGTCGACCTCGCGCAATCCGCGCTCGACGGTCGGCACCGTTACCGAAGTATACGACTATCTCCGCTTGCTCTACGCTCGCGTGGGAACGCCGCATTGTTATAACTGCGGACGCGAGATCAGCACGCAATCGAGCGAGCAGATCGTCGACGCGATCATGGAGTTACCCGAAGGGACGCGGATCCAAGTGCTGGCGCCGCTGGTGCGCGGGCGCAAGGGCGAATATGCCAAGCTCTTCGAAGAAGTCGCCAAAGAGGGCTTCGCGCGCGTGCGCGTCGACGGCGATGTCAAAGAGCTGCGCGAGAAGATCACGCTCGACAAGAAGCGCAAGCACACGATCGAGGTCGTGGTCGACCGCCTCGTCATCAAGCCGGACATTCGCAAACGGTTAACCGACTCGATCGAAACGACGCTCCGGCTCTCGACCGGCATCGTCACCGTTCTTCGGCAAGATGACAAGAGTTGGGAAGAACTGACGTTCAGCGAAGCGTTTGCGTGCGTCTATTGCGGCATCTCATTCGAAGAGCTTGCGCCGCGGCTGTTTTCGTTCAACTCACCGTACGGCGCGTGTCCGGCGTGCACCGGCCTCGGCGAGAAGATCGAGATCGACCCGTGGAAAGTCATTCCCGACCGCAGCAAGTCGATATCCGACGGCGCGATCGTACCGTGGAGCAAGAGCCTCGGCGGCGGCCGATTCCCGTCGATGAATCCGTACTACCTCCAGCAACTCGAGCGCGTGCTGCGCAAGTATCGCGTGAAGATGTCGACGCCCATCGAAGATCTCTCCGACGACGTGCTCGACGTCATTCTCTACGGTACCGATAAAGAACAAGACTTCGCCTTCACCTCGCGCTCAGGCAAAACGTGGGAGTACCGGTCGTCGTTCGAAGGCGTGATCAACAATCTGCAGCGCCGCTACAACGAAACGTCGAGCGACTACGTCAAGGAAGACATCGAGAAATACATGTCGGCTTCGGTCTGCCCGAGCTGCAAGGGCGCGCGTCTCAAACCCGAAGCGCTGGCGGTGACGATCGGCGGCAAGAACATCGACGCGGTGACGCGGATGTCGATCGAGAATGCCGAGGCGTTCTTCCGTACGTTGACGCTCACGCCGCGACAAGAGCAGATTGCGCACCAGATTACCAAAGAAGTTCGGGCGCGTCTGGGCTTTCTCACCAACGTCGGCTTAAACTATCTTACGCTCGCGCGTTCGGCGACGACGCTCTCCGGCGGCGAATCGCAGCGCATTCGGCTCGCAACGCAAATCGGCAGCGCCTTGGTGGGCGTGCTGTACATTTTGGACGAGCCCTCGATCGGGTTACATCAGCGCGACAACGACCGCCTGTTGGCGACTCTGCGGACGCTGCGCGATCTCGGCAATACGCTCATCGTGATCGAACACGATGAAGATACGATGCGCACGGCCGACGTGATCGTCGATATTGGCCCGGGCGCCGGTGCTGAAGGCGGCGAGATTCTGACCGTCGGGACGCTGGACCAAATCATTGCAAATCCGATCTCCGAAACGGGCGCGTATCTCTCAGGACGAAAATTCATTCCAATTCCTAAGCACCGCCGCAAGCCGCGTGGATGGCTCGACGTTCGCAAAGCGAACGCCAACAACATCAGCGGCGTCGACGTGCGCTTCCCGATCGGCGTCTTCGCTGCGGTGACGGGTGTGAGCGGCAGCGGCAAATCGACGCTGGTGAATCAGGTGCTCGTGCGCGCGCTCAATCAGCATCTGCACGATCAGCCCGCCGGCGGTACCTACGGCACGGTCAAAGGCGCGGAACAGCTCGATAAGCTGGTCGTGATCGATCAATCACCGATCGGCCGCACGCCGCGCTCGAATCCGGCCACCTACACCGGCGCGTTCGACATCATTCGTGAGCTGTTCTCGATGGTGCCCGAAGCGAAGATCCGCGGCTATGCGCCGGGGCGTTTCTCGTTCAACGTCAAGGGCGGCCGCTGCGAATCGTGTGAAGGCGACGGCATCATCAAGATCGAGATGCACTTCCTCCCCGACGTCTACGTGCCGTGCGAGGTTTGCAAGGGTAAGCGCTATAACGCGCAGACGCTCGAGGTGCGGTACAAGGGCAAGACGATCGCCGACGTGCTCGAGATGCGCGTTGACGAGGCGGTCGAGCTTTTTGCGACCATCCCGCGCATCCACAATAAACTCAAGACGATTTGCGAAGTGGGCCTGGGCTACATCAAGATGGGTCAGCCGGCGACGACGCTTTCAGGTGGAGAGGCGCAGCGCGTCAAGTTGGCGACGGAGCTTTCGCGCCGGTCGACGGGCCGGACGTTCTACGTGCTCGACGAGCCCACGACGGGATTGCACTTCGCCGACATTCACAAGCTGCTCGAGGTGCTGCAAAAGCTGGTGCAGACCGGCAACACCGTACTCGTGATCGAGCACAATCTCGACGTGATCAAAACGGCGGACTATTTGATCGATCTCGGCCCCGAGGGCGGCGATCGCGGCGGAACGGTCGTCGGCACGGGAACGCCCGAAGAACTCGCAATCAACCCGGAATCCTATACGGGCGCCTATCTGGTGCCGGTGCTCGAGGACCAGCGAGCGGTCGGCCATCACGTGCCGGACAAATCCGCGCTCGAGCGGCTGGAGCGCGAAAATATGACCGCTCTCGACGATCTTGCCAAGGGTGACCGCGTCGCTATCGAAGCATAACCCATTGTGTTCTCCGTCGTAATGTTGGTTTGCAGAGATCTCGCGCGCTCGCGCGATTTTTATCGCAACGTTATGGGCCTCAAGGTGCTCTCCGATCGATCCCCGCACTGGATCGAGTTCGAATTAGCAAAAGGCGTGACATTCGGTTTGCACCAAGGAGGCGATCTGCTGGCGGTGCGGCCCGGATCGCTGCAGCTCGGTTTTACGGTTGAGAGTGTCGATCGGTTCGTCGCCGACTGCGGCACGCTGGCCGTGCCGATCCTGCAGTATCCCTACAACGAAGGGAACCTGCGCATCGCCGTGATTAGCGACCCCGACGGCTATCCGATTCAAATCGGATCGAAGCGGTGACGCGGGCTCAGGGCAAGAAGCGCGCCGAGGAATTGCGGGCGCAGATCGACGACGCGAATCACCGCTACTACATTCTCGACGACCCCGCGATCACCGACGCCGAATTCGACGCGATGTTGCGCGAGCTGATCGATCTCGAGACGGCGCGCCCGGAGCTGCGCACGCCGGATTCGCCGACGCAGCGCGTCGGTGCCACGCCGTCCGAGCGATTTGCGCCGTTCGAACATTCGCAGCCGATGCTCAGCTTGGCCAATGCGTTCGACGAAGATGAGCTGCGCGCATTCGACGAGCGGGTGCGTAAACTCGCCGGCGCTGGACAGGCGGTCTCGTACGTTTGCGAACTCAAGATCGACGGACTCGCGATCGCGCTCGACTACCGCGATGGCGTGCTGGTGCGCGGCGGTACGCGCGGCGACGGCCGCGTGGGCGAAGAGATAACACAAAACCTGCGCACGATACCGACGATCCCGCTAAAGATCCACAAGCGTACGCCGTTCCTTGAGGTGCGGGGCGAGGTGTATCTGCGTAAGAGTGATTTCGAAAAGCTCAACGCGCGGCGCGAACGCGAGGGACTGCCGGTCTTTGCCAATCCGCGCAATGCGGCGTCGGGCGGCGTACGGCAACTCGATCCCAAGCTCACCGCGCAGCGGCGTCTCTCGTTCTTTGCCTATGCCGTTGCGCAAGGCCCGCCGTTAGAGACGCAGAGTGAAGCGCTCGAATATTTGCGCGCCGCCGGCTTCGCCGTGAACGACCACATCGAGATGCCCGACGATATCGCCGGCGTCATCGCCTACTGTCGCCGGTGGGAAGCGGCGCGCGATACGCTCGATTACGAGATCGACGGCGTGGTGGTCAAAGTCGACGATCTTGCGCTCCAAGAGAAGCTGGGGGCGGTCTCGCGTGAGCCGCGCTGGGCCGTCGCGTACAAATTCAAGCCGCGCGAGGCGCGCACCAAACTGCGCGACATCACGATTACGGTCGGACGGACCGGAACGCTCAATCCCAACGCGGTGCTCGACCCGGTGCAAATCGGCGGTGTGACCGTGAAGAGCGCGACGCTGCACAACGCTGAGTACATCGCAAGCAACGACATCCGCATCGGGGATACGGTGCTGGTCACGCGGGCCGGTGACGTTATTCCCCGCGTGGTCGGGCCCGTGCTCAGCGAACGCACCGGCAAGGAGCGGCGTTTCAAGATGCCCGACGCGTGTCCGGTGTGCGGGAGCGCGGTCGATCATCCGCCCGGTGAGGCGATGGCGCGCTGTACCAACGCCGCGTGTCCCGCGCAGGTCTTCGAACGCGTGCGTCATTTTGCGTCGCGCGGGGCTATGGATATCGAAGGACTCGGCGACGTCCTCGCGGATCAACTTACCGGCTCGGGCATCGTGCACGACATCGCCGATATCTACGCACTGGATGCAGTGCAACTCGCGTCGGTACCGCGCATGGGCGAGAAGAGCATCCGCAAGCTGCTCGAGGCGATCGAGGGTTCGAAGTCGCGCGGCTTGGCGCGCGTGCTGACGGGCCTCGGCATTCGCTTCGTCGGCGAGCAAACCGCGGCGATTCTCGCCGGCGATTTCGGCACAATCGACGCGATTGCGAAAGCGAGCGAAGACGAGTTGCAGCGCAGCGAGGGCATCGGCACCGAGGTTGGCTCGAGCGTGCGGCTGTTTTTCGATCAGGCGGCGAACCGCTCGATGATCGAGCGCCTGCGCCGGGCGGGCGTTGTCCTGGCCGGGGCGAGGCGCGAACGCGGCGCAGGCCCGCTCGGGGGCAAAACGTTTGTTCTCACCGGAACGCTGCCGACGCTCACCCGCGACGAGGCCGGCGCGCTGATCGAGGCACGCGGCGGCAAAGTGAGCGGGTCGGTCAGCCGCAAGACAGACTTCGTCGTGGCCGGGGACGAGGCGGGGAGCAAACTCGCCAAAGCCCGCGAGCTGGGCATTGTCGTCCTGGACGAGGAGGGGTTCCGGCGGCTGCTGGAGGAGTAGCCTGCCTACGACCAGTCAGTACGGGGGTGGAGTACCATGGTCGCTACTGCCCAAACGGAAATATTGCTCCGGCACGCTCAGCTTCATGATGATGCTGCGTCGTTGTTTCGTGCGCTCGACGAAGGCGAACCGGATGTCATCGCAGGCGCGTTTCATCGCTTCGTGGTCGACCTCGAAGCGCATCTCGCCGTCGATCTCGCAGTCGGCTATCGTCTCTTGTTGCGGCATCCGAGCGAATTTGTTCGGCGTCTCTCCGAACGCGTGCTCGTCGAGCAAGAGCATTTCCCGCAGCAAGTCGAGGTCTTAGCGGCCCGCTGGCGGCTTGCCGACGCGCAAATGCTGCTGACGCAAGCGTTTCGCGACGAACTCGAAACGCTGGTGAGCAATCTGCTCAAGCGCATTCGTATCGAAGAGCGGCTGCTTACCGCGATCTCAAGCGTAGCGTAGCAGCAACGCGCCATTCGGCGTGCGCGCAGGAAGCGCGCTAGCCAAGGACTCCGGCAGGTCGCCCGCGATCACGCCGACGGATCGTTCGCGCGCGCAGCGTTGCGCGGTGAGCCCGTGCCAATAGGCGCCGGCGCAGGCGGCGTCGATCGGCGATAGCCCCTGCGATAGCAGCGTTGCAATCATCCCGGTCAGTACATCTCCCGTGCCCGCGGTCGCGAGGGCGCTTGTTCCGGTCGAATTGATGTGCATGATCGTCCCGTCATCGATCAATGTAGCCGCGCCCTTGAGCAATGTCGTGATACCGGTCCGCGTGGTGAATTCGCGCAACCGCTCGACGCGCGTGCCCGGCGCAACCGTTCCACGTCCCGAGATTCGAGCGAATTCGCCTTCGTGCGGCGTGAGCACGCACGCTTTCCCGCGCAGCAAGTCGAGATTCTTGGCGAAATGAAAGAGTGCGCTTGCGTCGATGACCATCGGCAGGGTACAGCGCGTGGCAAACGCGCGAATCATCTCGCCGGTCCACTCGTCGAGCGCGAGTCCCGGACCGATTCCCACCGCGCTGTTGCGTTGCGCGACGTCGAGTAGATCGCCGCTCACCATGAGCGCGTCGCTGTTCGAAAACGTGATCACGACTTGCTCGATAAGGTGCATGCGTAGCGTCGGTACGGCGTCGCCGGCGGTCCCGACGGTCACGTAACCTGCACCCGCACGCGCCGCAGCGCGCGCGCACAGCACGGCCGCGCCCGGGAACTGCGCCGAACCGGCGATGATCAGCGGCGCGCCGGCACTGCGTTTGTCGGCATTCCACGCACGGTGCGGGAGCAGATCCAGCAACGCGTCGTTGTCGAGCGCGGCGAACGTCTGCGCGTGGGCGGCGAGTGTCGCATCGTCGATCCCGATGCCGGCGATCCACAACTCGCCGCAATACGCGCGAGCGGGCTCGAACAGCAAGCCGGGTTTCATCGCCGCGAGCGCGATCGTCGCATGTGCGCGAACCGCATCCCCGGGCACGGCACCGGTGAGCGCGTCGACGCCGCTTGGAATATCGATTGCGAGCACGCGCGTCGTGCGACCGTCGAGCGCGCGCACCGCCGGGAGATAGCGCGGATCGATCGGAAGACGCGCGCCCGTTCCAAAGAGTCCATCGATCGCGAGCGCCGCGCCGTCGAGCTTCGCTCGCGCGTCGTCGTCGTTGCTCGGCATCGCATCGGACCCGTGGAGAACGCAGTCGTACTCGGGAAGCTGGGCGAAGGCCGCGCGAACGTCGCCGCCATTGTTCCCCGGGCCTGCGAAGGCGACGATGCGGCTGCCGGGCGTGACGTGCGCGCGCACGTAGGCTGCGATTGCAGCGCCGGCGTTGTGCATGAGCGCGTCGACACCGACGGCCGCGACGGCCTGTGCGTCCGCGTCGCGCATCTCGGCAGGCGTGAGAACCCTGATCATCGCTCTAAGATAACGACGGCCGCGGCAGTCGTGGCGGAGTGCGTGATCGTGAGATGAATGGCGGCAATGCTGCGCGCGGCCGGCAAATGCTCGACCTTTCCGTAGAAGCGCAGGATCGGTTTGCCGCTGCGCTCGTGCGACACGCCGACCTCACGCCAGGGGATGGCATGTCCAAAGGCCTTTCGTGTCGCTTCCTTTGCCGCGAAGAATCCTGCGAGACGCTCGGCCCAGTGGCGCTTGCGCAGCGCATACGCCATTTCTTCTTCGGTGTACACCTTGCGCGCAAACCACGCGAGTGCGCGCTCGTCGAAGCGATAACGCTCGACCTCGGCAAGGTCAATGCCGATCCCGACGATCATGAAACGCCCTTGCGCTGCAAGCGGTGTCGGGACCTGCGGTGTCGAAGCGCGTCGCCTCAAGATGGAGTCCCGTATCCGCATCGTCCCGATCAACGCCATGGATGGCGCGTTTCTCGACCGGTTAGCTCCGTGTTTGGAAGAACGGTTTCTTTCGACGGTGCAGATCGAGCGAGCGCTCGTAGTGCCGCGCAGCACGCTCAACGCTACCCGCGCGCAGCTCTTTCTCTCGACGCTGGTCGCGCGTGTGCGGCGCGCGCATCCGGACGGCGCGGGCCTCTATCTGGCGCTGACCGAGTATGATCTCTATAAGACGTCGCATCGCTTCATCTATGGTGACGCGGACGAGGCGCAAGGTGTTGCCGCGGTCTCCCTTCATCGTTTGCGCTCGGAATACTATGGCGAGGAGCCCGATCTCAACGTGCTCTTCCAGCGGACGCTCAAGGAGTGCGTGCACGAACTCGGCCACGCGTTCGGGCTGCGCCACTGCTTTAACGCCCGCTGCGCGATGTACTACTCGAACTCGATCTTCGAAACCGATAACAAGATGTCGCACTTCTGCGAAGCGTGCGACAAGCGCATCAGCCGCGCACGGAACGAACGCTGAGAAGAGCGCCCCGGCGCCCTAGGGAGACGGGCGGCGGCTAAAGGTCAGGGCGTTTTCGACCGTCAATCTTCTCATAAATGATCTCTGCCTCTTTCGCCGGTCTTCGGGCACGGCTGGGTTTGCCGACTCGTCTAGGCCTGGCGGTCCTTGGCATCGTGGTCTGTGGGCTCGTCGCGTGGTTCGGGTCCGCCTACCCGATCGAGGCGCCGCTCGTGGTCATCGTCGCGCTCGCCGCCGCCGCAACGGGCTTTCCCTATGGCGCGGTCCTCGCGTTCCTTGCTGCCGTCGCGGACTACGCCTCGCGCAGCGCACACGGTAACGGTGACCCGCTCGTCAATGCACTCATTATTTTAATCGCGGGCGTCGTCGTCAGCACGCTGTTCTATGGAGAAGAGGTACCGGTCGAGGAGGTGGGCGAGCTTGGCCCCGGACAACCGGCGTTCCGCTCGGCACCGCGCGCTGCGCTTCCGCGCGGCGAGGCGGCCAACGGCGCGGCGATGTCGACCAGCCTCGCCGCACTGGCGTCGGGCATTCGTGAGGTTTCGCAGGGAGATTTCACCAAGAACATCGCGGTCAGCGACGGGGCGCTTCAAGATCTCGCGATTGCGCTCAACAAGCTGATCTTCGGGATGCGCGAATTCTTGCGCCAGCTGCACGGGAATGCCGGCCATCTCGGCAACGCCGGTACCGAATTGCGCACGACCGCGTCAACCGCGCTGGCGGTCATCGAGGGCGCGGCTGTCGCGCAAGGCCAGCTCGACGAAGGCATTCAAGAGCAATCGCGCATCGTCGAAGAAGCGACCTCGAAAGTCGTTGTGCTGACCGAAGCCATTTCGACGATTGCCGCCTCGGCGGAAGAACAGACGCGCAGTCTCGACGAAACCGCGCTCGCGGTATCGAATATGGCAAGTTCGATTGAGGAAGTTGCGGCGCAGGTCGATTCGCTCTCGACGAGCACCGCCGAAACGTCGCGAACCGCCGAGCGCGGCGGCACCGCGATCGGAACCATTGTCGACGGCATGCACACGATTCGCACGACGATCAACGACCTGGCCAAAGATATCGGTCAGCTCGGAAACAATTCCGAGCAAATCGGCGATATCGTCAAAGTGATCGATCGTATCGCCGAGCAGACAAACCTGCTCGCGCTCAACGCGGCGATCGAAGCAGCGCGCGCCGGCGAACACGGCCGCGGCTTCGCCGTCGTCGCCAGTGAAATTCGCAAGCTCGCTGACGGCAGCGTCCAGGCGACCAAAGAGATCGCCGGCCACATCAGTTCGACTCAGGGCGTGATCTTCGAAGTCGTTAGCGCGATGGAGCGTTTGACCGAACGCGTCGAGGAGAGCACGGGAAGCACGAGTTCGGCCTCCGGCGCGTTGCAAGAAATCGTGTCGGCGGTGCTGGCGGCAAATCAGCAAATCGGCGAGATCAGCTCGGTCACGCGAGCCATGAGCGCGAACTCCTATCAGGTGATCCGCCAAATCGAAGAGATCACGAAATCCGTCGGGCTCAATCTCAAGGCGACGCAGTCGATGACGAGGCAGTCCGACGAAGTTAGCAAGGCGTTTTCGGACATCTCTTCGATCTCGCAGCAGAACGCCTCATCGGTCGAGGTGCTCACATACGTCAATAAGGAAGTCACCGACGCAGCGCAGCGCATGCTCGAATCGGTCGATCAAATGAACGATCTGGCCGTCAAGATTGATTCAAGGCTAGCGCAATTCAAGGTGAGCGAGGCAGGGGCTGAGGGGGTCAGGACATGAGGCTGAGTCTTCGCGTACGACTGCTCGGGACGATCGTTGGTGCGATCGTATTTTTCTTTCTGGTGAGCGTCGTCGCGACGCGCGTCGTGCTGCAGCGCGATCTCACGCAGCTTGGCCAAACGCAAGTGACCAACGGCGGCGGTGCCTTCCAGGGCTATTGGGACTCGCGCCGGGACCAAATTCGATTGCTGGTGGCCCAAGATGCGGTCAGCGATGCGCTCCGCAAGAGTTTGCAAACGCACAACGTCGCCGCGCTAGCCGATCAACTGTCCAATATCGCGCGGACCTCGGGGCTCTCGTTTCTCACCGTCGTCGATGCCGGCGGCAAAGTGATCGCGCGCGCGAACGGTGCGCAGCCGGGATCGCTGCGGGCGAATCCGCTGGTACAGCGGGCGTTGACCGGCGAGACCGTTAGCACGGCGACGCTTCTCGATAAAAACGTTCTTGCCGGCGAAGGGCTGGCACCGCAAGCGCAAGCTGACATCCGCGGTGCCGACGGCACGGCTGGGGCGGAGCATCTCGATCACGGTCTGGCGATCGTTGCGGCGGCGCCGATCAGCGATGCGAACGAACGCACGATCGGCGCAATCTACGGCGGCGTATTGCTCAATCACTATTACGATCTGGTCGATCAGGCCACGGCGGCACTCGGCGGTTCATCGGCGATTCTCGAAGGCGACGCGATCGTTTCGAGCACGATTCAACAACCCGACGGGACGCGTACGGTCGATCAGGAAGTGCAGCCTGCTGCCGACGTCGCCAAGAGCGGAACGCCCTATACCGGCGTCGACACTGAAGGCGGCACGCGCTATCTCGTGCGCATCGACCCGATCGTGGACGACCAGCAGCATGTCATCGGTGCACGCTGGTACGGCACTCCGCTCGCCAATTTGAACAACATCATCAACCACACCACGATGACGGTGATTATCTGGGGCCTCATTGCGGCGATCGTAGCGGCTGCGTTTGGCGTCGTCGTCGTGCAGGTGCTCTCCAATACGCTCGATCAGCGCAGCAAACAGGTGCGCAGTGCCGCGAAGGAACTCGGCGTGGCCATCGTCGGCAGCGAAGTTTCCGGCGATCACGTCGCGATGACGAAGGCTGCGGTGGAACGCAGCGGCCGCTTGATCGACGAGCTGCGCACGCAAGACGGAACCTCACCGAAACTCGCCGAGCTAAAAGCGGTTAACGATGAACTGGAAGGTGACATCATCGTGATCGATACGCTCTCGCAAGAGATGAGTAGCCGCATGCAGCACGCGGCAAATCGCGTGAACGAGCTCAACGAAGTCGCGGCCGCGCTCACGCAACTTGTCACCGGAGAAGCAGGTTAGGGCCGCAGCCATGCCTGACTTGATTCTGTTTTTCGGCAGCAACGCCGATACGATGATCGCCACCAAGGCGCTGAAGGATGCGGGTATCGCCGCGAAGATGATTCCGAAACCGGCTACGGTCAATACCCCTTCGAATTTGTGCCTATCGATCGACGGCGGCGTCGAATCGCAGGCCAAGACGGCGCTCTCCGGCGCCGGCGTTCCGTTAGGTGGCGTCGTTAAGTAAGAACCCCGACGAGGCTCTGAACGCTGTTTACGCCACCAATGCCGGCGTCGGCGGTGCAGCTTCGAGTACCGACCCGATGACGAATCCGTCCAGCGCGTGACGCAGACGGTCGGATTGCATGAGCACCGTTTCCGCCGTCGCATTGAGCTCGGTGATCTGCGCCGAGGTCTCATACGCACTCGCGCTGACTTCCTCGGCCGTGGTGGCGTGCGATTCCGACGTCCGCGCGATCGGCAACATGAGGTCGGTCACAGAACTCGTGCTCATCTGCATTTGCGTGGCTGCGGCGGCGCTCTCCTCAATCACGCTCGAGACGCTGCCGATCATGGCGTTGATCTCGGCCGACGCGGTACGAATGATTGTCGAGCCGGTTGCGACGGCGTCGGCGGTTTCGGTGGTGCTTTGCGTCGAAGCGGCGAGGCGTTCGAGGGATTCGCGCGCGGTCGCCGCGAGCGAAAGACCGTTGTCGAGCGCTTCCTGCGTTTGTGACATGCTGGTCGAAACGCCGAGTGTTTCGCTGCGAATACCGTTGAGAATCGTCGCGATCTCCGAGGTCGAGGTCGTCGAGCGCTCGGCGAGTTTGCGGATCTCGGCGGCGACGACCGCGAAGCCGCGGCCGTGGTCGCCGGCGCGCGCCGCTTCGATCGCGGCGTTGAGGGCGAGGAGATTGGTTTGATCGGCGATGTCGTCGATCGTTGAGACGATCCGCACGACTTCTTCCGAACGCGAGACGAGCTTGTGCATCGAGCCGATCGTGCGCTCAGAAACCTCGCGCAGGCGTTCGATCGCGTTAGCCGTCTGCGCCACGGCTTGATTGCCACGCGACGCTTCGAGGCTCGCCTCACGCGCGAGTGCGGCCAATTTGCCGCCCAGCTCGGCGAAGGTTACGACTTGCCCGTCGAGCTCGTTGACGCGGCCTGCGGCGCGCTCGATGGCATTGGTTTGATCCGACGCGCCGGCCGCGATCTGCGATGCGGCGGCGGCGAGTTCTTCGATCGCGATCGTGGAGGTGTGTACGTCGGAGGATTGCGTGCGAGAGAGGGCGGCGACGCTTTCGATGGCCTCGGAGATCTGCGTGATGGCGATCTTCGCTTGTTGCGTCGCGGCCGAAATCGAGAGACCCGTAGTATTGAGTTCGTCGGACGCGCAGCGGACGTCGTCCATCGTGCGTGAGAGTTGCGCAGTCGCCGAGTTCCAATTATCGCCGACGCTCTCGAGTCCGCCCACGAGTGCATTGTAGCTCTTCGTGATGTCGGCGACCTCGTCGGTACCGCGCGATTTGATGAGCTCCGAGCGCACGGCGAAATGTCCGGTGAGATCGCCCGCTTTTAGCCGCAGTATTGCCTCGGTGAGGCTGGCGAAATCGTCGTTGATCACGGTGTCGAGCGAGGCGGAGAGGGCACGCAGCCGGCCGCCGAGGCGGCGCGCGATGCGCATCGAGGCGAGGATTCCGGTCAGCAGCGAGAGGGTGACGCAGATGCCCATCGCGATCAAGATCGTGCGCAGCGTCTGTGCGAATCGCGCGTCAGCGCGCTCGACGGCAAGATCGGACTCGCTGATGATCGCCTTGGCCTGTTTGTCGATCAGCTTGCCGGTGGCGATGCGACGGTCCCGCGCCCGGGCGACCACGTTCTTATTTTGGTTGTACGCGATCAGCACGTCTTTGGGGTCGCTGTTCATCACGAACTTTAGATCGCGATCGTAGGGGATGAGGAGCGCGCGGATCTGCGCGAGATGGGCCTGTGCCGTGCCCTCGCGGTCGGCATCGAGCGCGTCGACGGCGGCGTGGACCTTTGCGAGTGCGTTGGTGACGGCTTTGGCGTTGACCGGCGTCGGTGCGAACCCGAATTCCTTGGACATCGTGCGCACCATCAGCGTCGCGTACGGCACGCGCTCCGAGAGCATAGCGACGTTGCGGGCGCTGTTCAGTTGCGCGTTCGAGCGGTCGAGCTGGGTGAAGCCCCAGAAGGCGACCGCGCTGAGCACGACGATCAGCGTGAGTGGAACCGAGAATGCCAAGGCCAACTGGCGGCCGACGGTGTAGCGCACGTAAAATTCTTCCTTACAATAACGCGAAGGCGTGGGGAGTCCCGTTGAAGGATATCGGCACCGCCGTCGGCGCGGTGCACAACCGTGACGAACCCTTGACACAGCAGGGCATCGCGCATCGAGGCCCAATGCCCCGCGTATGCACACGCGAGTTTTTGTTTCGGCGCTGCTCTGCGCGCTATTCGCTCTGTCATCGATCGCGCAAGCGGCCGATGCGGTTTCGACGCACCACGAGGTCACCGTTGGCGGTCGCACGATCGCATACACCGCCACCGCGGGAACGATCGAGATCAAATCCGACAAGGGTGCGCCCGAGGCGCGCGTCTTTTACATCGCGTACACCGAAGATGGCGCCGACCCGGTGCATCGGCCGGTGACCTTCCTCTACAATGGCGGACCCGGCTGTGCGAGCGTACCGCTCGACATGGGCGCGCTCGGGCCGCGGCGGGTCGTGTTTCCCGATGCCGGGCACAACGTCGGGCCGCCCTACCAGCTCGTCAACAACGAGTACAGCTTGCTCGACAAGTCGGATCTGGTGTTCATCGACGCGCCGGGCACGGGCTATAGCCGCCTGCTGCCGAAGGTCGATCCAAAGTCCGTGTACGGCATCGATCAAGATGCGGCGGCGTTCGGGGCCTTCATCTATCAATACGTCACGCGCAACGATCGTTGGAACTCGCCGAAGTTCTTGCTCGGGGAGAGCTACGGCACCCCACGCTCGGCGGTCCTCGTGAACTACTTGCAGAGTAACGACTCGATGGCGTTCAACGGTGTGATCTTGCTCTCGTCGGTTCTCGACTTCGATACGATCGCGCCCGGTCCGGGAAACGACATCGCGTACATGACCTATCTGCCCACCGAGGCCGCGGTGAACTGGTACCACTCAAAGTCGCCGAATAAGGGCACGTTGCAAAGCGTCGTGAGCGAGGCGCGCGCCTTTGCGAACGGACCGTACGCTTCCGCGCTCGTCCAGGGCGATCGCCTCTCGCATCAGCAATTCGTGCAGATCGCGACCCAGTTGTCGCGTCTCATCGGCCTGAGCACCGGGTATATCGAAAAGGCGGATCTGCGCGTGTTGCCGCAGCGCTACGAGAAAGAGTTACTGCTCGAATCTGGCCAGTCCACCGGACGGCTCGACGCGCGCTATACCGGGTACGATCTCGATCGACTCGGCGATTCTGCCGACTACGATCCCGCCGATGCCGCAACCGATCCCGGATTCCAAGCCAGCTTCCTCACCTACGTGCGCAACGATCTGGGCTGGAAGAGCGAAGAGACGTACAACGAATGCACCGGCGATATCTTCGGGCTGTGGGACTTCACGCGTAAGGGAACGTTCCCGTGGATCGCTCCCACGACGAGCAACGATCTCCAGCAAGCGATGATTCAAAATCCGCACTTGCGCGTCTTTGTCGGCGCCGGCTACTTCGACATGGCTACGCCGTTCGGGGCAGCGGAGTGGACCTTCTCGCACCTCGGATTACCCGAAGCGCTGCGCGACCACGTGAACTTCGGATACTACGAATCCGGCCACATGGTGTACCTGCACGTTCCAGCACTCGAAAAATTTCACGGCGATTTGGATAAATTCTTCGACGCTACTTTGTCACCCTGAGCGTAGCTGCGCAGCAGCGTAGTCGAAGGGCCGATTAACGCAACGCCCTCGCGTCGGCGAGCGCGATGGTCTCGCGCCGCCCGTCGTCGTGCTGCACGACTAGTCCGCCGCCGTTGGCGAGTGCAACGGCGGTAACGTCGATGGGCTGCGTGTCGCCGTCCTTGAGGATGTGATACCGCTTGGGAAGGCCGGCCATGCGTTCCCAGACGCGCGCGATCCGCTGCGGGGTCGCGAGCGCTTGGTGCCAGACGTCGTAATTAAGAAGAAGATCGCGTAACAGCGCGGCTCGGGTAATGGCCGGATTGAGGTCGTCGCAGAAGGCGGGCGGCGGTGAGATCGCTTCGTCGGCGCCGGGCGGCCGATGGACGTTGATGCCGACGCCGGCCGCGACCCATGCGCGTTCGCCGATCACGCGCGAGACGCAGAGAATTCCGGCGATCTTCTTGCCCTGCGCGAGCAGATCGTTGGGCCAGTGGAGTTCGCTTCGAATCTCGTTCGCGCGCAGTGCGCGGCGCACGCAGATTGCGACGCCGAACGGTACGATCCAGACGCTTGTTGCAGGCATCGGCCCGGGCGCAAGCGTGGTCAACAGGAGCGAGCTGCCGGGCGTGGCGATCCAGGACCGGCCTTTGCGACCGGCGCCTTTGGTCTGTTCTTCGGCGACGATCGAGAGGCCGGCGAAGGCGGAATCGCCGAGGAGCGCCGCGGCGTCGTCGTTGGTGCTCTCGGTGACGCGTTCGTAGCGAATTTGCGCGAATGCCGTGCCGCGCAGTTCGCGTTGTACGCTCTCATACGGATGTTCGGCCGGCTTCATAGGTGGAGCGTGCGCCCGTGACGTATTCGGGGCCTGCTATGGCTATAGAAACAACATTGATTCTGTGCAAGCCCGACGCCGTTTCACGCGGGCTGCTCGGCGAGATCATCGCGCGAATCGAACGGCGCGGCTACATCATCACCGCGATGAAGTTGATGCAACTGCCCGGCGACAAGGCGCGCGACCACTACGCGGAGCACAAAGACAAACCATTTTTCGGTGACCTGGTGAGCTTCATTACGAGCGGTCCGTTGGTTGCGATCGCGGTCGAAGGCGAGGGCGTGATCGAGGCCTGCCGGCAATTGATCGGCGCGACCAATCCGCTCACCGCCGCGCCGGGATCGATTCGCGCCGACTTCGCGCAATCGATCGGTCGCAATCTGATCCACGGCAGCGACAGTAAAGCCTCGGCCGACCGTGAGTTGAACATTTTCTTCAACAAGAACGAGTTCGTGTCGCGCAAACACGATATGGATCGCTGGATCACAGAACAGAGATGAGTCACTAATGTCGATTGAATCGTTACGCGGCGGCGGGCGTCCGCTGATCGAAGGCGTGCATGCACGCGAGGTTCTTGATTCACGCGGCAATCCGACCGTTGCGGTGACCGTCGCGACGAGTTTCGGCGCGGTTGAAGAAGCGCTCGTGCCGTCGGGCGCGTCGACCGGCGCGCACGAAGCCGTCGAGTTACGTGACGGCGACAAGTCGCGGTACGGCGGCAAGGGCGTGCGCAAAGCGGTCGCGGCGGTGAACGAACGACTCGGGCCCGCGCTCGAGGGACTCGACGCGACCGCGCAGCGTGAGATCGACGAACGGTTGATCGAGATCGACGGCACACCGAACAAGTCAAACTACGGCGCGAACGCGTTGCTCGGCTGTTCGCTCGCGGTGGCGCGCGCGGCGGCGTCGAGCCTCTCGTTGCCGCTGTTCCGCTATCTCGGCGGCCCGACAGCCGCGTTGCTGCCGGTGCCGCAGATGAACGTGATCAACGGCGGCAAGCACGCGTCGGGTGCGCTGCAGTTCCAGGAGTGCATGATCGTGCCGGTCGGCGCGCCGACGTTCGCGGAAGCGGTGCGCTACGGGGCAGAGGTCTTTCATACCCTCGGTGCGCTGCTGCACGATCGCGGGTTGCCGACGCAAGTCGGCGACGAGGGTGGCTACGCGCCGCCGCTCGACTCGATCGACGACGCGATGAAGTTGCTGGTCACGGCGATCGAACGCGCCGGCTACAAGCCCGGCGAGCAGGTCGCGATCGCGCTCGATCCGGCCTCGAGCGAGTTTTACCAAGACGGGAAATATTTCGCGCACGATCCGCAACACGGCATCAGCGCAAACGAGATGATCGCGCTGTACGCGGATCTTTGCAACCGCTATCCGATCATCTCGCTCGAGGATGGACTCGCCGAAGACGATTGGACCGGCTGGCATAAGCTGACCGAAGCGTTGGGTTCGAAGGTGCAGCTCGTCGGCGACGACATCTTCGTGACGAATCGCGAGTTTCTCTCGCGTGGGATCAAGGAGGGTGTAGCCAACTCGATCCTGATCAAAGTCAATCAGATCGGGACGCTGAGCGAAACCTTTGACGCGATCGAGATGGCGCAGAAGGCCGGATACACGTGCGTGATTTCGCACCGCTCGGGTGAGACCGAAGACACGACGATCGCCGACATTGCCGTCGGCACCTCGGCCGGGCAGATTAAGACCGGATCGCTCTCGCGCAGCGATCGTGTCGCGAAATACAATCGCTTGATGGCCATTGAAGACCAATTGGGAAGCGCGGCCGAATACGCGGGGCGCGCGGCATTTCGGCGATGACCGCGGTCGAGCGCGACGCAAAGGCGCTGCGCAAGCGCGTCCCGCGCACGACCTTCGCACACTGGAAGCCGGCCCCCGATCGTCGCGACCCGATCCAACTCTTGCACGAGACCGAGCAAGGCCGCATTCCCGAGCTGCTCGTGTTGCGTCACGAGCGCATGCGCGTCGATCCGTTTCAGTTTTATCGCGGCTGCGCGGCGCTGATGGCGGCCGACCTCGCCGGCCGTCCGGTCACCGGGCTGCGAGCGCAGCTCTGCGGCGATGCTCACCTGCAGAACTTCGAGGGCTATCGCACGCCCGAACGCAATCTCGCCTTCGACGTCAACGACTTTGACGAAACGCTGCCGGGGCCGTGGGAATGGGACGTCGCCCGGCTCTGTGCGAGCGCACCGCTGCTCGCGCACGCGCGATCGTTTAGCAAACGGTGCGGCGACGAGGCAGCGTATCGCGCCGCGCAAGCCTATCGCCGCCACATGCGAAGGATGGCAAGACGCTCGCCGCTCGAGATTTGGTATTCTCACGTGGCCGTTCGCGCGACGCTCAAACGCGAACTCTTGGCGCCGCGCGATGCCGGCTATGTGAAGCCGACACCCGAACACGAGCATAGCGCGCGCGACGTTTTCGCAACCTATCGTGAATCGTTGCGACCGTTCGTGCGCGTGCTGCTCGATCGCTATGCGCTGCTGGACATGTTCGAGCATTCCGTTGGTGTCGGCAGCGTTGGCTTGCTCACGATGGTTGCACATCTCGAGTCGCGCGAAGCAGCGCCGCTGTATCTGTTCATCAAACAGGCGGTAGCGTCGGCGCTCGAACCGTATCTCGGGCCGTCGGTCTACGCAAATCATGGCGAGCGCGCGATCGTGGGACAACACCTCATGCAAGCGGCGACCGATCTCTTCGTTGGATGGACCAGCGACGGTCAGCATGATTTCTACGTGCGCCAGTTACGCGACGGCAAGGCCTCGCTCGACATCGATGGGATCGACGCCGATCAACTGATCGACTTCGCGAGCTGGTGCGGATGGGTCCTGGCGCGCGCGCACGCGCGGACCGGCGATCCGCAAGCAATTGCGGCATACCTTGGCTCGAGCGATGCGTTCGAGGATGGGATGATGCGCTTCGCGCGTGCCTATTCCGCGCAAGTGGAACGCGACTACGAGGAATTCTGCCGGGACTACGTATAATTCCGACACAATATAGCGAACGAACTTGCGGGAGGAGCACGTGATGGTACAGCGCTCGATTTCCTTCGTTCTTACCAGTTTGCTTCTTGTTTCGCTTCCAATCTCCGCATTGGCGGACGGCTGGCTTTATGGCCGAGACGGCCTGACCGGCGCAGGCGTGTATCTGACGGACAGCGGCAAATGCCGCACGCACGGCGGGAGCACGATCAGCTGTCACATGGGCCCAAGCAGCGGGGGCGCGGAAGTCTACTTCCGCCTATTTACGAGCGCGCATCCGAACGGGCGCTGCACGTTCTGGGTCAAAAACGGCGGGACCATCTTTGCGGACCGGTGGGACGTGCACGCCATGCCGACGGCGAGCAGCATGCAGTGTCGCCTCCAATTCCTCGGAAAGAACAGTTTCAACGTTTATCCGCCCGGCAAGTAAACCGCGGCGAAAGGCTACGCTGCGGGTGCATGGAACTTCGTCCCCGCGCGGGCCTGTAGCTCAGCGGTAGAGCGGCCGGCTCATAACTGGTTGCGCGTAGGTTCGAATCCTACCAGGCCCATGGGACATCATCGCTACGTCGCGGTCAATTCTTTCCCGCGTGTTTCCGGCAAGAAGAGCACGGCGACCACGGCGAGGAGATACGCGAAGATCGCGACGACCGTCATCGCCGTGCCGATCGGTGCGATGGTGGAAAGCCAGCCGATCGCAAACGGCCCAATGCCGGCAACACCGCGTCCGAGATTGTAGCAGAATCCTTGCCCCGCGCCGCGCACGTCGCTCGGAAAGAGCTCGCTCAAATACGGACCGAATCCGCTGAAAATCCCTGAGGCGAAATAGCCGAGCAGCGGCCCCGCGATGATCAGTTGCCAATCGGCGACGACCGCGTAGAGATACAGCGGCACCATCACCGCCGAGCAGAGCGCAAAGATGATGAACGTGCGCTTGCGTCCGATCGCGTCGTTGATGTAGCCGGCCGTAATTTAGCCGACGAACGCGCCGGCGATCAGGAGATACAGTAGCGAACCGCTATTGACGGCGGAAATATGGCGCTGCGTCGTCAGATAGGTCGGCATCCAGGTAAAGAGCGCGTAGTAGCCGCTTTGCACGCCGATCGCGAGCAACGACGCGAAGAACGTCGTGCGCGCGATGCCGGGCGCGAAGATCCCGGCGAGCGACCAGCGCGTGACGCCGCGCGCGGCGAGGGCAGCGCGCGACGCCGTGTACACCGGCGCGTCTTGGACGTTGCGCTGAATGTAGAGCACGAAGATCGCCGGAATGATGCCGAGAAAGAAGAGCAGGCGCCAACCGGCATCGAGTCCGATCGTCGCCGCGACGACTTGAAACGCAACGTTGGCGGCGAGCCAGCCGATGGCCCAGGAGCCTTGCACGAAACCGAGCGCGCGGCCGCGTTCGGGCGCGTTGGCCCACTCCGACATCAACACCGCGCCGACGGCCCATTCACCGCCGAAGCCGAAACCCTCGAGTGCGCGCAGGACCGCGAGCGTCGGATAGTTGGGCGCGAAGCCGCAAAGAAACGTGAAGACGGCGTAGCACGCAATCGAAATCATCAGCGCGTTCTTGCGGCCGATGCGATCGGCTACGGTGCCCATCGCGATCCCACCGATCGCGCTTGCGACCAGCGTGAAGGTCGCGAGCAGTCCACCGTAGGCTTTGCTCAGCGAAAAGGCCGTCAGAATCGCCGGCAGCGCGTAGACGTAGAGGTAGAAGTCGAAGCCGTCGAGTCCCCAGCCGAGGGATGAAGCAACCATCGCGCGGCGGCGCGCGGGCGTAGCCGGAATCGTCGTCGTCATAATGTTCTGAAGATACGCTAGGCAGGTCGCTCTATCCTGATAAACTGGAGGCCATGCAGAGTACGATCAAGACCAGCCGGTTCTCGTATCCGCAGACCGTCGCCACGCTGTCCGGCGCCATTACGAAGGCGGGCAACACGATCTTCGCGACGATCGATCAGGCCGCAGCCGCGGCCGGCGTCGGACTGACGCTCCGACCCACGATGCTGATCGTCTTTGGGAACCCCAAAGGCGGCACCGGCTTGATGGCGGCCTTTCCGCTCGCCGCGCTCGATCTGCCGTTGAAGCTCTTGGTCTGGGAAGACGATGGCGTCGTCAAGGTCGCGTACGTGCCGGCCTCGGTACTCGCGGAGCGCTACGGTGTCATCGGGATGGACGCGCTGATTGCAAATATGGATCATGCACTCGACACGCTTACCGCTCTCGTCGCCGAGAGCTAGCGGCTTCGCGTTACCTCAAACGCGCGTAGACGTCGGGGAATCCGGTGAGGGGAAGTGATCCGGTGACGCCGTGCTCGGCGAGGTTGTTGTCGAGGATGCCGTAGCTCACTCGAAGTTCGCCCTTCCCCGCTTTCATTGCGGCCAAGAGATCGCTGTTGATCGTGCCGGTTGCGTAGCAACCTTGCTGCGAGCAGAACAGGAAGGGGAAGTTCTGCGAGGGGCTGCTCCCGACGCTGACGCCGATCGGCGTGCGTACGGAGACACCTAACGGCACCTGCATGGTGAGGATCGTCTTGTCGCCCGCGCCGGGTGAGAACGTGAAGCTGATGACCAGCCCGCCGCTCTGGGCCTGAAGGATCGAATTGAGGACGTGACAGGCAAGTGCGGAGGTATTGGTGGGATCGCACTCGAGGCGCCAACCGCTGATGGTGACCCGCGCTGATTGGGTCGTCGTCGCGGGCGTGTCGGGCGCCGGGGTTGCGGCTGAAACCGGGACGGCGAGGCCGAGGAGCACCAGCAGCACGGCGATATATCTCATAGCACCGGCCTTCGTTCGGACGTCCGAGCGTCCTCTGCGGTGACAGGCCCCGGGCAGTCAGTCCAGTAGTGTACCCGGTGTCCCCGTGACAACGGAGAGTGAAATGGACCGAATTCTTGTCCGGACCCTTGTCGTACTCGTTGCCTGCAGCATGCTCGCATCGGCTGGAACGGCTCTGGCGGGCAATGGAGCTACGAACGGTACCATTCAAACGCGAAACGATACCGACAACAAGGCGTGGATTACCATTTATGACTTAGGAAAGACACGGCATCTTGATTACGGCGATCTCAATGCCCATTCGACCCGCGCCTGGACGAATTGTTGTTACGCGGCAGGTTCGTACTATCACGTCCGCGCCGAGGTGCAGGACGGGAAGGGCCATACGATCTACGATGATCTCGCCGCGCGCATGCACGAACCAGACGGTGCAGGGCAACCGAGGCTTTCCCTTCGGGTATGCGCTGGTTACGCTTCGCAGAGGAAACGGAAATTACTACTGGACGCGTGACGACGGCAGCTGCCCGTAGCCCCGAGGGTCCTTGGCCTCGCACGGGTGACCGGGCGTTCTCTGCGATTGACAGGCCTCCAACAGTCGGGTAGTGTACCTCGGTACCACCACGGCGCCATCGTCTATCGGTTAGGACATCGCCCTTTCAAGGCGGAAAGACGGGTTCGATTCCCGTTGGCGCTACCACTTGGACCCTCGATTTTTCAAGGGATTCCGCTGATTTAGACGATTGTTGGACCCGCCGTCTAACAATCGTCTAACAGAATCTAACGAGACGCCTTAGCTGGCGAGCTGTTCGAACACAGCCGCCGCCTCGGCGTCTCGTTCTTTATAGACGTGCAGATAGCGCTCGGCGGTGATACCGATTGTTGCATGACCGAGTCGCTTCGAGATGACTTCCAACGGCACGCCGTGTTTGCCCAGAAGGCTCGCATGCGTGTCGCGCAGATCGTGTAGCCGGCGGCTTGAGCGAACAAAATCGGCGATCGATCAGCATATGGAACAACGTCAAAATGTAGCGCGGGAGCATGATCAGGAACGCCAATATCCTGAAAGTGGACGCGGGCAAAGCGATGAGTTTAGGCGTGCAGAAGCAATGCTGCGCGAAGACGTAATCGTCACTCATGAGCGGTGATTTGCGCGAACCCAGCCGCTCGCATAACTTGACAGCGCATGTTATTATATAGGGAGAACAGGCCTTGCGATTGCCGGGCCTTTTTCTATTCCCCAACGGCATCTTCGCCGTAAAAACTTTTGCTTTGGTCGCGTCTTTTTAGACGGGGCCTATTTTGCTTTTGGCAAGGAGATAACTAATGCGTTACTGTCTCAGTATTTGCGTTCGCAATCGCGAGGCGCGAAGAATTCATTTCTGCTTCACGGACTCCCAGGCGCGCGACATAGTCACGGCATCCTTAGTTGAAGAATTGCAGGGAAGCGTTGGGGATGCGGTCAGCTCTGTTAAGGGTAATGGATTTCAGAAACGCGACTTTCTGTCATTTGAGGAGTACGACGATGGCGATGACGGAGAGGATGGCGGCGGCGACGACGAGGTGGAGAATGATCCAGGCGAATCTACAGGAGTCGTTGCGACCGCCGTGCGAATTGCGCGGGGTGAGGCCTGGAGCGGAGGTGCGGAGTAATGGATCGGCTTGAAAAACTTACAAAGTGGTACGAAAGCCTGCACGGCGAGGGTGGCTATAGGTGGTTGGATATTGTCAGGATTGGTAAAGACCGCGAGCTTGCGTTTGCGTATTCGTTCGACCGTGATTCGTCTGCATTGGTGGAGATCACTGGGGGGAAGAGGCGGAAGCTCCATTGGGTCCATATCGTTGAGGACACCGAGGAATTGCAAGTGGCACTCGTGGATTTCGCATACGGCGATATTGGGCCGGAGCAGCCATTGGATGTGTGGCCGCTTCCTGATAGAGCGGGCTTCACGATTTGTAATCAGTTCTCAATTAGTATGTTGGAATACCTCGGATTCGGCTACGCCTCCGATTCCGAAGAATTTGCCCTTGTGCACTACACGGCAGCGCGGACCCATGTTATTCCTATCGAATACGCATACGACACGGACGAACTTAATAACGCCTTTGTTCGTTTCGCGTGTGACGAGTATCGGCAATTGAACGCTTACATAAAGGCGTATAACGATCGCATAGATGAGGAGGATCTGTACGGTTACCGAGTTGACCGCTCAGGCTTCTCGCACCCGTTGCAGACGAGGGAGTCGAGGCAAGTTGCGCGGTACCCGAATTTGCATTTGCCCACGTCGAAGGACTTCGATTAGCAGAAGCCCGGGTATCGTGATGCAAAGAAGTCAAAGCCCCGCGTCGAGCGGGGCTTTGACTTTGGGGCCGTGGAAATCATGAGCCGCTGTTTATGGGCGGCCCTATAGTCGGGAGCTGCTCCGAGATGCCGGCAAGCGACCAGTGCATGACCGAAGAGCATTGGGAGCATTCGGCCGACGACGTCAAGCAGGTTCGTATCGTACACAGATACGTTGGCAATGCCCGATCGAGCAAGGCGTACCCGACCGGAAGTGTCGCTCTAAAGAGCGAGGCCGCCTTGCGGCGGCTCGCCCACTCGCTGTGAGGATTGAGGGGAGGTGCGTGCGTCATGGAAGGTCCGTCGAGGCTTCCGTGTAGCCGTTGCCAAAATATTGGATAGTCTATGCCACAACATCTGGTTTTGAATTGAATTTTGGGTTATGGTTGCCAGAATTTAGAATCTAGCGTAGAATGATGGCAACCGTATGCCAAAAATCTATCCCGATCGTCTGGACACCCTTATTGCCGTCAGCGAAGGGCAGGACGGCTACTTTACGACCGAGCAAGCGCGCGTTGCCGGGTTATCACTGCAGGCCCTGGCCGGCCTTGAGCAAGCTGGGCACCTTGAACGGGAGCAATACGGCGTCTACCGGTTGACGCGATGGCCGTCGAGCAAATGGCCCGGCCTCTGGCGTACTTTCCTCTGGGCGACGCGCATAGATGCCCGCGCAGCCTTCTCGCACCGCACAGCGCTTCAGTTGCACGACGTCTCGGACCTCAACCCAGCGAAGATCGACGTTACAGTCCCACTCGAAGCCCGCGTCCGCTCGCAGAAACCGCCGGCTGTCGTCACGCATAGGCGTAATCTCCCGGAAGAGGACGTCGAGGACCGGGAGGGCTTTCGCGTCACGACGCTTTATCGCACGCTCTTGGATCTTGCGACTGACAATCTTGCGCGCGACGCGGTCGCAGATGTGCTTGATCGCGGCGCTTCTGTGGGGCTTACTCCGGAACAACGTCAGCAGGTCCGGGCAATTTACGATCTCTCTGATGAGACGCGGCAGTATCTCGCACGTTCGCTTTCGCGAACGCGCAAGGCGCGGGGATAGTAATGGCCGAGAAACCGAAAATCATCAGCCAAGGCAAGTTGGAAAAACTTGTAACGGCGGATGCCAACGAACGGGATGTCGCTCCGTCTCGGGCGATGCGCTGGGTTTCAGCTGCAGCCTTCTTCGAAGTTTTGAATTGCGCAGAGGCAGAAGGTCGTCTCGGTGCATATGCAATCAAGGGCGGATTCGCCGTGGAATTGCGGCACAACGCCGCTGCGCGTACCAGCGAAGATATTGATCTGATTCTTGCTGGCGAACATCAGGCGATCGAAATATTGCGAAGTATCCTACCGGCCAAATGGGATGCATTCGAATTTCGGATCAAGAGCGAGGAACAACGCGAGCATGTCGTGCGCGCCAACGTCCAGGTGCGATTCAATCGGGTCGATTGGGGCACGCTCAAAATTGATGTAATCGACGCCGAAATCGCCGACGTCGAGCGAGTGGAAAATGTAGCAATAGAACGTTTCGGTCTTCCGCAGGCTAATGCGGTGGCATGCCTTTCACGGCCACATCAGATCGCGGAATGGATTCACTGTACGACGCGTCCGGAAATCGAGGGAAAGCGCAAAGATCGCGCTCGCAACAGTCGATAGCGACGGACTTGACGCGTGGATTAGTTCGGCGCTGAGCACGCCACGTATTGGAGACGTTGCTCCGCTAAGAGCATTAATCGGACGGGGGCTATCTGAGCTGAAGAGTCTTCACTCAGCATACGGTATTACGTGATCGATTTCCACTGCCATCTTGACCTATATCCGGACCCACACCAAATGATACGGGAATGCGTTGAGCGCAAGCTCTACATTTTATCGGTTACAACAACGCCATCGGCTTGGGCCAAAACTGCCGCACTCGCTTCGGATGCTCCGCGAATTCGAACAAGCCTTGGTTTGCACCCACAGTTGGCGCATGAACGCAAATCCGAGCTGGGGATATTCGAGGCTTTGCTACCAGATACTAAGTACGTCGGTGAAATCGGACTAGACGGTGATCCGAAGCTTAAATCGGAATGGCAGGATCAGGTAATGGTCTTTGATCATATTCTCGATCTCTGCCAGAAAGCGGGCGGTCGAATTCTTTCTGTTCACAGCAGGCGATCTGCTCCCGCTGTGCTTGATCGATTAGAGGCTTATCACGATTCGGGAACTGCTGTGCTGCATTGGTTCTCGGGGACGATGCGCGATTTGAAGCGCGCGATCGATCTCGGCTGCTGGTTGAGCGTTGGGCCGTCGATGTTGGCGAGCGCAAAAGGTGGTGCGCTCACTGCAGTAATGCCGCGCAATCGTCTGCTGACGGAATCGGATGGCCCGTTCGCCCAACTTGATGGGCGAGCGGTGCTGCCGTGGGAAGCGGGGCACGCTGTGTCGGAGTTGGCGCGGCTATGGCGCGAGCCTGTTGAATTCGTGGAGGGACAATTACTTGCGAATCTGCGGTGCCTCGCAGGCACTCTATGATTCGCCGCGCGCTTGTGGTTCGGGTATGGCCGCTGAGGCGAAGGCACTATGGGACACAGACTATGCGCGGGCAAGAGTCGCCGAAATCACGACCATGGCGAGAAGTGCCAGGAGCAGGATGAGGCCAGTAAGGCAGCCAGGACCTCGTCGCGGCGGCGGCTTGTCATCGGCGAGGTACGTCTGATAGAACGCGAAGTTCATCGGATCTTGGGGGTTGTAGTTCATAGCACACCCCAACAAAACGATCCGCGTCTGCCACATGGGTGGCATTTACGCTTTGGATTTTCGTCAGCGGGCTCACCTGAGCGCCTAAGAACCGCTTATTAGAGTGGGCTGAAATGACCGGAATCACGCGTTGGGCGAACGGCTAGGATCAGACAGTTCCGCGCACGAATCGCCGCTAGGTTCCCAGGACTGTTGCGCGGCTAGCGTACCACGTCCCTGGCGACGTCCTAGATGGGGGCGCGCATTGTCAGCACTGACGGCTGCCGCGATTATTCGTAGCTTAGAGCGTGATGACGTGATTCAAGCACTGCACGAAATCGATCGCGAAGGGATCCCCAAGCGGCGACAATCTACAAAATTTTGCCTAGCCCACGGTCGGCGACACTATCCGCCGAAGCTCGCCATCTCATATGCTTCGGCGTTTCGGTACGCCGATGAACCGGAATTTCATGAGGGGCTCGATCCAAATGAATTTGCGGGCGGGAGTCAATCGAACGGCGCACTGTCTGAACTTGGTTTCACGATCGTTGAGTGTAGTTGCGGCGGCATTCGCGAGGATGCTTCGAAAACCGACGATCTAAAGGGACAGCCTCGGATCGCCCGCATCGTCGTAAATGGTCGAGCCGCGATGAAACAAGACAGGGCTCTTCGTTGTCTAGGCGACATAGCGCACGCGATGCAGAAGGGTGGGCTGAACTACGACATCGTAACGACGCCAGGCGGGTTTATTGAAGAAAGTGTCGAGATCGATGCGCAGCCTATCGGATGGAACGCTCCAGCATCAGCTTTTCGCAAAGTCGCGGAGGCCACTGGAAATTCTCTGAGGACTTTCCTGCATCAGCTCGGCAAGATTTGCATTCCCGCCGATTTCTTGACGCTTGGAGTCGACGCATTTCTCCCGAGCAACGATGAAGAGTACGCCAATGCGCAACTCGTCGCAACGATAGATTTGAAAGCGCAAAAGGTCATCGCATGGACCGGCAAGTCATACCCAACGCTGGGGGAAGAGCGGGAGTTAATTCACGAGACTGACCTGAAATCCCACTTGCAACAGATTGGTCGCTGGAAGTGCCTCGTATTAGGTTGCCACGATCTAAATATGT
Organism: Vulcanimicrobiota bacterium; assembly: GCA_963703325.1. Lineage (GTDB taxonomy): Bacteria > Vulcanimicrobiota > Vulcanimicrobiia > Vulcanimicrobiales > Vulcanimicrobiaceae > Aquilonibacter. Next base: position 1,528,924 of record OY969805.1, read on the forward strand.
TCAGTCCGCGAAGTATTGCTACGCGCGATCCGCATAGTCAACGCGGTAAACGCGCCGACGATCTTATGCGAATTGCTTCGAGCTTCGATCCGCGCGTTGTTCTACAGCACCCGCACAATACGGACACGCCGAATATTTGGATGGGCGGTTGGGCCGGAGTAGCGCAATCTCTTAGGGCAGAATCCTATTCGAGTGGCATTGCGTTTCACTGGCACGGGCACGGAAAAATTCGCCGTTCCGCGTTAGAAGAGACTCTGCAACGAACTAAGCGCGGTAACGTCACGGATTATGTCTGGAGCGGTGTGGGAAAAGTTAAGGTTGTGTCCTAGGGCGCTGCCTCGAAAGCATCCTCGTGCATGCTGCGAATTGTGCGAGCGACGAACCGAGCTACATTGGAATTAGATCGAGGATAGCGCCAATCTCATGCTCTAAGGCGGCTTTCGCAGCAAAGCCACCGACCTTTGGTAGAGATGCTTTCACCCAAGCCAAAGCCTTGCGCAGTGCAGTTGGATTGCTCGCCTTTGCGGCTTCCTCAACGGAATCAGCCGCGACCTTTAACAGATCTCCGTCCTCAGCGGGAAGTTCATTAGACGCGTCACGTAGGGTCGTCGAAATTGCTCGCGCACGATCGTAGTAGGTATCTTGGATTTGCGTAACGTTCTGAGCTGCGATCCCACTTGAGGTCCCGATAACGCCGGCAAAATTTGTTGTACCATTAAAATGGATGGTAATCTGCTGCGCATTATTCTGCTCTGCGTCCGAGAAGGATTTGCCTTCCCCGCGGAGACCTGCGTTATCAAGCGCCAATGCCCATTCGAGGACGCGCGTACGAACCGCCTGTGTGAGCGCCTCGACAGACGAGCGTGAAACGCCGTGGTAAAGGTCCGGGCTAGGCGCGCCCCACTTCACTAAGGTAGCGGCGGCGTCGGCTGGCAATGAGAGGAAAAATGTCGGGCTATTGGTGTTCCGATGCTCCGTACTCGATTGACGGCATTTATGCGATTGTCTTCAAATGTCACAGGGAACATTCCGCCGGCAGGATGGCGACCATAGAGGGCCGCCGGCACCTTGCGGTAACCGGGCGCCTCATCAGCGAAACGTCCAGATAGTTCAGAATCGATCCAACCGGTTGTTTCAGTTTGTTGCAACTTCGCGGCGACAACTTTGGCTCTCCGGAGAAGATCCACTGTGGACCCCTCGCTGGATGTCGCAGATGCGATTAGTTCATCGATTAGACTCGACATGCGTTTCACGTTTGCCGGTACGAACGAAGAATCCGTTGCTGGGTTGCCTAGCACTGTCGGAGGGCTTCCTATCCGCAATCCGTCTAACAATCGTCTAACGGACTGGCCGGAAATGGCCGGAATCCCACGGGGCTGGCCGGGAACAGAAAGTGCGAAATCCCTTGAAAATCGAGGTTTTCGGTAACGGACGGGACCTGCCGGGACCCCATTTAGAGAGTTCGATTCCCGTTGGCGCTACCACTTGAGCCCCGTTTTTACGGGGCTTTTCTTTTATCAACTTAGCGGATGGTGATGTAGAAGCGGGTATCGCTTTGCAAGGTCGCCGTACGCTGCACGTGCGGGACCGTGCTTGCGTCGTGATAGGTGGCCTCGACGTCCACGATGTGTCCGCCGGTGCAGTAAGTATTGCGGGTCACTTCGGCGCGTACTTTGACGTCGCTCCAATCGACCGAGCCGGCGAAGTTCGCGCCCGCCTTCACGTAACGGGGTTGGAGTGTACCGCTGGCGACGTGCCAGGTCGGATGCTCGCCGCCGAGGCTGTGGTAGATGTCACGTACGCGCAGAGCTTCGAGTTGTTGATGAATACGAAGCTCCCCATCTTTGCCGATGCGGACTGCGGTGCGGCCGCCAGGACGAGCAGCGCTACGAACGCTCCGAGAAGCAGACGTCGCAAGCGCGCCGCCGCCGAACCAGAGATATTCACGGTATACTGTCTCCTTTGAGGCGACGTGATTGGAGGAGGTGGGACATGAGAGTAAGGCTTGGCGCGGTCTGGCATTTCAGCCTTGCCGTCAGAGACCCGGAGAAGAGCGCGCAGTTTTGGACCAAGAACTTCGATCTGCAGGAAATGTTCCGCTCGAATGAGGTCGTCGGGCTGACGAACGACGCGATTATCATTGGGTTCTTCAAAGGCACACCACATCCGGACACGATCGACCACTTGGCGTTTCACCTCGACAGTATGCGCGCGTTGCGCGAAGCGCTCGAGACGTTAAAGCAAAACGGCGTAGAACTGGAAGATCCGGGCGACGAGATCGGCCCCACCGCGCCGGGCTCGCCGCATATGGGCCTGTGGTTTCACGATCCGGACGGATATCGCTGGGAACTTTCGGTTCAGAATGGTGCCCGCGAGCGCTGACCGCGATCAGTGCGGGGGATAAATCTCGTAGGTGTTGCTGCCGACTTGCCTGATGGTGCACGTCCAGGTTGCCCATCCGCGGGGTGACATCGGCGCAACGTCCCACCGGCCGTTGCTACCCTGGCTCTTGACCGAAATCGCGCAACCGTTGCTGCGCTTCATGTCCCGGAACGACACGGCGGTCGCCACGCTTGGGCAACGAAACCCGCCGCTGATCTCGTGGCATTTGTTCGAGTCCCACGGCCTCAGGCCGTCTTTCCCGTAGACGTAGCAGTCGGCGCTGGCGATACCCGTTGCGGCAAAAAGTGTTGCCAGCAGCGCGCTAAAGAAACGATGTCCCACGATTGAGCCTCCTCATTTTGGCGCGACGTTAATCGTGACGGTCGTGCGTGTGCCGCGATTGTCCTGGTACGTATACGTGCACGAGCCGGGATAGCTGCCTTCGTAGACGTATTTGTTGATGACCTGAATGTCGCCGTTGCCGCCCATCGACGTGCTGATCGGATGAACGCGCGGGTATTCGAAGCACGTCGAGGCTTCCTTGACGATCTTGATCTCCACCCATTCACCTTTCGAGGCGCCGGGTTTGCGCGTGACGGTTACCGTCTCGCGTTGCCCAACCCGAAGGTTCAACGTCGAAGGCGAAGCGGTGAGTGTTGGATTAGCAACGGCGGTGGCTAGCGTCGACGCAGCAACGAGGCTGGAGGCGGCGACGTGAACGAGCGCGCGCGCGATGAACATTGCAGGAACCTCCGTCACCGCGGCCTCTTATCGCCAAGCTCCAGCCAGCAGCCTCGTGAGCCTTTCGCGGGAACAAAGAAACCGGTAACCTTGCCTTTACTGTCGATGGGGAAATTCACGTGGACGGCCGCCTCAGTGTCACACAGCTTTTTGCCGTTCTTGTCCATGAACTCGTATCGCACGGTATAAATGGACATCCCCGCATAGTTCCCGGATTCCCACGTGCGTTCCGATTGCGGACCGAGATGACCCCAGTCTATCTGTCTTCGGGCATGGTATATTGTAATCCAGGCCGGGTTGTCCGAGGCATTCCAGGTGGTCATGCCGTAGCGTGCATCCGCGCGCAAGGCAGGAAAAAGCATCGCGATTGCTAGCGTCAACAGAGCAAAGCACACGATGGTACGCATACTATCACCCCTCCGGCGGGCAGCGAGCGTCAGGCAGCCCATCTTCCGGTGCCGCTCGCGCTGGACCTACCAGGGCTTTTCTTTTTCGGCTGTCGATATTTACTAAGATGTTTTGAGGGAGGCAAGTAGCTATGCGTGCCGTTGTGTGCCGATCGTTTACCGGAATCGACGACTTGGCTTTGGGAGAGATGGACACGCCGAAACCTGGCGCGGGGCAAATTCTCGTCGATGTGCATGCCGCAGCGGTAAATTTCATGGACTGTCTCATGGTCGCGGGGAAATATCAGTTGCGGCCGCAAACGCCGTTCGTTCCCGGCACGGATGCGACCGGCATCGTTGCCGCCGTGGGCGAAGGTGTCACGCGCTTTAAGCCGGGAGACCGCGTCGCCTGCAGCAATTGGACCGGAGCGTATGCGGCGCAGACCATCGCCTCCGAGCTCTCGGTGGCGCATCTGCCACCCGTGGTCGACTTTGAAACGGCAGCGGTCGTGCGACACTGTTACGGCACCGCGTACTACGCGTTCGTCGAACGTGCGAAGCTTCAGCCCGGCGAAACCGTCTTTGTATCCGGCGCCGCGGGCGGCGTCGGACTTGCCGCCGTGGACTTAGCGCGAAGTCTCGGCGCGCGCGTTATCGGCGGCGTTGGCTCGCAAGAAAAGGTTGGGATTGTCCGCCAATACGGCGCCGATGACGTCATCGACTACGTTCACGAGGATTTGCGCGAACGCATCAAAGCGGTAACCGGCGGTAAGGGCGTGGACGTGTTCTTCGACGTTCTCGGCGGCGACGTATTCATGACCATGACGCGGCTCATGAACTGGGGTGGCCGCATGTTGCCGATCGGCTTTGCGAGTGGCGATATCCCGTCGGTCCCGATGAACCTGACGCTACTCAAGAACTATTCGATCGTCGGCGTATTTTGGGGCGCGTGGTCCGAGCGCTATCGCGAAGCGAGCATTGCAGCCGACGAAAAGATTTTCGCGTGGATCGCACAAGGCAAACTCAAACCGCACGTGGGCGCGGTATTCCCCTTGGAGCAATTCAAGACGGCGATGGGAACCGTGCTCGATCGGACGGCACAAGGGCGTGTCGTGCTGCAGGTATGCACGTAAGCAAGTGGGTAACACGTGATATGAAGATTTCCGCTAAATTTGCGCATGTAGCGCTTCTTGCCATCGTTGCAACTGCGGCGGCCACCGCTGGTGCTTTTGCAAATGCGAACCTGCGAATTGCCGGTGGCGTCTATGGCGTCGAACCGGGAGGCGCCGCGACGCTCCTTTGTCTCGACAAGAACAAGGACATCGTAAACGGAGCTACGCCAAAGACGCACATACAGCCGACGGGCTCGGGCGGCCGCGTTGGCAACGCCATCGTCGTGAGTTGCCCATAGCACTGTAGCCGCAACCAAATAAAGCCTCGCAATCTGCGGGGCTTTATCTTCTTTAGTCGGTTATGCGGAGATTGTTTGGCACGTATCGAAGTTATACCACTCCTTCGAACTGTTGTCCGTAAACGTGGCCTTGATGTCCTCAATGCAACCCTGATCGATTCTGAACATGACATGATCGCCCGGCACGATAACGCCATACTTTGCTGCAGCAAGCCAATCCTCGCCACAGCTTTTTTCGCCTGAGGGTGAGATGTAGATGAATTGGATCACTCGCGAACTGCGATTCGTGATGGTGATATCGTCTTCGGCAAGCGCCGTCGAAGGCAAGGTCGTCAGAAGCAGCGTGGCTGCGGCCAATAGCCCGAAGAGCAGGGATTTCATCGATGGCCCGGCTTTCCTTGGAGGTCGCGTTCGGCTCGATGATAGCACGTCGAGCGCGCGTTGCGGGTTTTGCCGAAGCAGGTGACCGTTCCCGGTCCGCAAAGACCGTTAGACGGAGGTGGACACGATGCGTGGAGTTCTTTTCTCTAGCAGCCTTTTAGCGTTGATCTCGGTGGTGGCGCTGGCCGGCTGTTCCGGATCCGTTACGCCCGCAGCGACGCCGACCCCCTCGAACATTTCCGGCGATTACGCCGGGACGATGCAAGACGCGCAGGGCGGCAGCGGCACGGCGACTGCGACCCTCGCTCAGACCGGTTCCACTGCCGGCGGCACGATCACCGTCAAAGAAGCCGCGCAGACGGTCGCCGCGCAGATCTCGCTTGCGATTACGTCGTCGGATGCACTGAGCGGATCGATGGTGATCGATTTTGCCAACGGAACGACGTGCACGTTTAGCACCACCGGAACCTACAATTCGGCAACCGCGGTGCTCAGCGGTTCCTACTCAGCGGTGACGAACTGCTCCGGTGACACGGGCACGTATTCGCTAACGCAGCAGTGTACCGACACCATCACCAGTGTCAGGCACCGCGACGGCACCGGCGTCGTCGCCTGCTAACGCGGAGGCGAGCATCGCGAGCGCTTCTTCTTGGCGCAGTTCAGCGCCCCGTTGGTAAAGCTGTTCGAGATCCGCGTCGGGAAGTGCCGCTTCAATAGCGCGCGATGCCGTTTCAAGCGCCAGCCGGTCGTCATCGTTGCGCGTCCACTCGAGCGCGCGGAGCTGTTCGCGCGCATAGCCGAATAGCAGCGCCGCTTCTTGCGGCAACTGCTCTGCGAGGAAGGGCGCCCAGTACGCGATCGCGAGCGCGCGTATGAAGGGAACGTTAGCCTGCAAAGCGAGCGCCACGGCCTCGCGCGCATGGTGCCTCGCGATATCGAGCCGGCCGGTAGCCAGGCCGTACCCCGAAATGTTTACTTCGAGATATGGGCGCACGCTGCGATCGGCGTACTCGAGAGCTTGCGTCGCCAGGTCGATTGCCCGTTCCCCCGATTCGCGAGAAGCCCACCACTGCAATATGCGGCACATCTCGTCACGATCGTGTGCCGAGCGTGCGGCGTGTAAGGCTTCGTCGAATAGCGCACGCGCTCGGTCGATTTCCGACACTGGAAGCGAAAGCGCGCAGCGCCGCAGTACTCCAGCCAGCACGCGCGACTCGCCCAATGCGCGCGCTTCGCGGATTGCCTCTTCCGCGGGCGCGGCGGCCTCGTCATACCGGTGGGCTCTGGCAAAGAGCTGCGCCTCTTGTGAGAGGGCACGCACGAGACCGCGCGCGTCGGACGACGTGCGGTATTGAACCAATGCGCGTTGCGCGCATGCGAGAGCCGCGTCAATGCGGCCGAGGTTTCCCTCTATCATTGAGGCGACGTACTCGATGCGACCGGCGGTCGCGGGCGAGACGGATACCGTGCGCGAGACGTCGCACCAGTGCAGTCCCTCTCCGAGCAACTCCATGCGCAGGAAGATTGGTCCGCAGTCGGCGGCAAGCTGCGCTCCGGTGTTTCGCTCGCCGGGGCCTTCGAGCGTCCACGCCAGCGCTGCGCGAAAGTTATCTATTTCCGGCTCGAGCCGCTCGAGCCAACCGGGCTGGAGGCGTGAGTCGAACTCGAAGTACGCCTGCGCCGCGAGAGCGGCGAAATAACCCGCGTGCTGTTGCGACGCAATCGCCGTCGCCTGATGCTCGACGGCTTTCGTCGCAGCGAAGGCGCGGATCGTTTCCAAGAACCGGTAGCGTGTCGTCAGCGCCAGCGTCACGGTCAAGAGTGACTTATCGGCTAGCGACGTGAGCAAGTCTAGCACCGCAAACTCATCGCATGCATCGCCGTCTCCGCAAATGGCCGACGCAGCCGCGAGCGAGAAGCTGCCGCGAAACGCCGCCAGCCGCTCGAAGAGCGATTGCTCTTTCGGCGTGAGAAGTTCATAGCTCCACTCGATTGTGGCGGCAAGGGTTTGCTGCCGCTCGACGGTGGTGTGCGAGCCGCTGGTGAGTAGACGAAACCGCTCGTCCAAACGCTCGAAAATCTCCGCGAGGCTCAACGCACGCGCGCGGGCTGCCGCGAGCTCGATTGCGAGGGGAATGCCGTCGAGCCGTTCGCAGATATCCTGAATCACGGCGCTCTGTTGGCTGGCATCGAACTCCGGCGACACAGCCGCTGCACGCGCTGCAAAAAGTTCGGCGGCAGCACTTGGCGGCAGTGGGCCAAGGCGATACACCTGCTCGCCTTCGGCGTGGAGCAGCTCGCGGCTCGTCGCCAAAATGGAGATGCGCGGACATGCGGCGAGAACGCGCGCGACGAGCGATGCCACGTCGGCAACCATGTGCTCGCAATTGTCGATGATCAGCAGCAACTCACGCGGCCGAAGGTAGTCCAACAGGCGCGCTGTCTCGGCTTCACCCTCGGCGGGGCCTGCATCGAGCGTGGCTAGAAGCGTCGCGACGAGCAATGATCCGCTGCGAACTGGCGCGAGGTCGATGAACCAGGCGCCGTGCTCGTATCGCTCGAGACCATTCACAGCGCACGTGAGCGCGATGCGCGTTTTCCCGACGCCGCCGGACCCGGTGACCGTTACCAGATGCGATTGCGCCATTGCCGCGCTAATCTCGGCTTGTTCGCGTTCGCGACCGATCAACGAAGCGAGGTTGGCGGGAAGATTATTGGGAGCGCGCGCGGTTTGCGGGCGAAGTCGTGGGTCGAGCTTTACGAGCGCGCCGGCCAGATCTTCGGCGAGCCCGGAGAGCATCTGCGCTTCCTCTTTGTCGTAGTCGCTACGATCGGCATCGACGGAAAGAAAGCCCACCAGCTCACCGGCGGCCGTCATCGGAAACGCGTGCGTTCCCAATGCCAGCGACTTGAGCTGCGCGGGCTTCGCCGACGCTCCGCTCGAGCGCATGCGGACGAGGAGCGGATCGCTTAGCGCCAGGTCGGCTGCGGGGACGTCATACGACGATGCCGCGGCATGAAAGGTATCGCGTCGCAGATAGACGGCGCTTGCGCGGGCTTCCAGATGATGATCGACCGCCTCGATAACGCGTCGCAGAAGCTGGTTCGAATCACTAAACGATGAGAGTTCTCGGCGAAACTTTGCCAACGCCGCGAGCGCGTGGTGCTTTCGCTTGTGGAACGCGGCGTCGAGTGCCGCTTCAACGCGCTGGTGAATGGGACGAAAGACCAGCGTACCGACCAGCACGATGCAGATTTCGATCGCGGTGCTGGCCGCTCTCGATCGATCCGAGACGAGCCGCTCCGTCGCCCATTCTGCGAGCGCGAGGAGCAACACAATCCCCGTGGTAACGGCCGTGTACGCATACAGGTGTGCGCGACGGCGAAGTCCCGGGCCGGCTCTGAGCACACGTCGAGCCTTAGGCGCGCTGCGCAGCGTTCCTGTAGGCCGAGCACAAATCGAGTGTTGCCGGAAATGCGACGTGATCGTAGGCGAACGTCATCGTGACGCGCTTTACGCCGATACCCACGGCACGGCCCACAAATTCCATCGTTCCACTGCGAACCAGCGACTGGCCGTCCACGTCGGCAATGTTCAGCTCGGTCGTGAACGTGTACCCCACTGCGACGACGCTCTGATCGCCGTTCGCTTCCGACACGTGTTGCGCGGCCTCCATTTCTTCGCGTCAAAAGGCTGCGAAGCGTCTACTGCCCCTTTTGTGCGCCGACGTAGAGGATCCACTTGACGAACAGAGCCGGTTCGGTGGTAAGGTTGTTAGCATTGCCGTAAACGAAATAGAATTCATTGTGGCCGTGCAGGTAATGTAGCGCGAGTGAGACGTTACCGGCGTTGATATAGCACCCGGGCTGGTACGGATTTCCGGTCGCGATATTGCAGGTGGACGCCGGCGTATAGATGTTTTCGTATGCCGGCGTTTCGAATGCGTCGGGGAGATTCGGGCCAATGATGCGGCGCACGCCGACGTCGAATTGCCAGGCTCTGTTCGGCTGCCAGTCGAGCGAGGCGCGTTCCAGCCATTGATCGGTCGAAACTTCGCCGGGATACGCGGTCAGGTATTTGTCCTGATCGGTCTCGAGCGCGAGGTGGATACGGCGGGTGACGGGTAGCGTCGCGAGATACGTCCACGCGTCGAGTTCGCCGTGGTAGTACGGGCCACCGGTGTATTGCACGTATGACGGCGTGTTCGTGGTTTCGCGGTACCCGACGTTGAAGCCGTTGCCATTAAAGGGTAGAAACGCGTTCTCGACGGTGCGGATGCCTTGCGAACTGAGATAGAGTTTCACCGTGAGCAGGTCTTTGAGGTCGAGCCTGACTTGCGGTACCTCGTCGGTTTGTGAGAGCAGGCCGAGCTGGTCGTTGTACCGCGCATAGTAATTCATGAGGTAGAGGTCGTGAAGCCAGAACGACGGTGTGAAGTTGAAGGTGTGCTGCAGGAGGCTTTGATACCCGAGGATGTCGTTCTGCGCGACGTAGCCGTCGAGTGGATCGAATTGCGCGCCGATGCGCTGCACGCCGACGACATAGCTGCTCGTTGCCGTTGAATAGAGCAAACCATACTCCCGATCTTGCGCCTGCGCACCGTCGGTGACCAGCGATCCCGATTCGAAGACGTTGTTGCTGTAGACGCCGAAGTGCGTGTGTTGGTTGATATACCCGAGACCGAGCGAGGACGTGTCGTCATTGAGTCCATAGGCGTCGACCGCGACACGCTGGGTATCGATGCCGTAGATTTGCTTTGGATCTTCGTAGGCGTAGTTCGTGGTCTCGGCTTGGTCGGTGCGGTCCAGACCGAGCGCGTCGAACGCGGCGAACGTCACCCGCCCCTGGGTGCCTTCGACACCATAGCCTTGTGAAAATGTCGGAATGGCCGGCGTGTACAGCGTGAGAGGACATGCGACACAGATGAAGTTTTGGTAGAAGTTGCTCGCTAGCTGGGTAAAGAATGGCCGCACTTCAACATATTGGCGGGCGAACGCGGTCGGCGCGATCGTCTGCTGGTCGGATTCCACATTCGAGTAGTCGGGGTGCAGCGTGCCGACGAACGACGCGGTCGGCGTCAACGGCAGCGAAAAATCGGCGCCGACACGTGAGGTGCTGCCCCCATTCTCTGCTGACGTCGACTCGGAGAGCGCGTATGGTTGGAAGCGTGCCGGGTTGCGCGCGCTCGCCGATTTCGATCCAGCCGGCGCGACGCCGACGCCGTTGACCCTGCCGATAAACGTTGGATCCGACGCCGAGGTCGCGATCGGCGAGTAAGCCCACACGTCGAGCGAATTCGTGGCTTGGGAGAAGCGCACGAATTGCATGCGCCAGTCGTGCGAGCCGCCCGAGCGAATGATACTCAGCGGGATGCGCATCGTGACCTCGTAGCCGTTGGGGGTCGCGTGGGCGATGGCGGTCCATTCCGGTGAGTACGCGCTGTTCTCGCTCGAGGTTTGATAGCGCGTGCCGATCGAATTGGCGAAAAACGCGTACGAAAGACCCTCGCTCCCTTGCGGATCGAGATAGACGCCGACATAATCATCGCTTAGGACGGAGCTGCCGTTAGTGTGCTGGTTGACGATGACGGCCTTCTGCGTGACGTCGAACGCGACGTAAAGCGCGGTCCCATCCTGCGTTACGCGTACCGTCGTTGGCGAGGTCGCCGGTCGGCGATACGTGAAATCGTAAGTCAGATGGACCGTTGCTGCGACGTCCCACGACGTATTCACGGTGCCATCCATCGCCGGCGCGGGCGCGGCCGGCAGCGTGAGGGCGGGTGGCTCGTCGCCCGCGTCCGCCGGTAGAGCAGTCGCACACAAGAGCAGTGCGGCAACACGAAGCACGGCTCGTGCAAAGACGGTCATGAAGGCTCCTACGATGGTGCTTAGTTTATGACGTCGGCGCGCTGTCTTAGCGCACGGTATCTATCCTGCGTCTGATGGCCCGATAAAGGGCGGCCCCGATACACATCGCGGGGATGAATCCGGAAAGCTCAATCCAAGCACAAATGGGTGCTTGAGAACCCGGGTGGCCTGCGAGCGCCGGAATAACGAAGCACAGCACCAGAAAGAGCGCTGCAAAGAACGCAACGCGCGGACCATCGACCCGAACGAGTTGTGCAAGGATCGCGCCAAAAATACCTGCATCAGCGTAGCCAATGCAAACCCAGATCCAACCTGGGCCCGCATTCGCGTTGCCGAATATCGTTTGGGCTGCGAGCTCGATCGCCATGAGAACAGCCGCCATCGCGAGTAGTACGGCGAACGCAATGAGTGCGACGCCGATGCGGCGCACGGGCGATTTGTTCGATCGGGAGTACGAGAGCAGCGACGGTATTGAAAACACCGTTTGCGCCCAATACCAGCGATTTGCAGCCTTCACCCCGCGCAAAGACACGATGCGAAGGTATTCCTCGTGCAGATCGCCCGCAACTATCTCGTAGTCACCTTCAGGCGCGGCGGCTGCGACAAGCGCTTGCGCGAGGGCAGGCGGCCTCACGCGGTCGCGTCTCGTAACGACACACCGGAGTGAAGTCGTTCCAGCGTGTGTCGGGCATTTTTGAGCGCCGAAACGCCGTCAGCCTCGACCTTGAAGTGACGTTTTGCTTTGCCGCCGCGCTCAGCGGTGGGCTCGCCGATCCAAGACGAGATCAATCGCTTCCGCTCGAGACGCTCGAGTGTCGCGTGGACCGCGCCGATCGCGGGAGAACGACCCGTTACGTGCTCGATTTCGGCGCGAATCATCGCCCCATGCGCCCCATCGCCCAGACGGAGGACAGTCAGCAGAACGATATGCTCGAACTCGCCGAGATACTCACCCTTCGCCATAATATCTACATAGTAGATAATATCAGGCCTTGTGTCAAGCCGTCCAGCGAGCGATGCTTAAAAGCAGTTCGAGCCCTGCGGATACGGGCCGAGGTCAAGGCCGATCGTGAAGCGCCCGTTGTTGTCGTTGATCGTCGCTTTGCGCGGACTCAGCTCCCACTGGCCATTCATCTTGACTCGAGGCACATCTTCATTGCTGCGGACATCGCCAACGTTTGGTGAGCCCTTACATGGGACGTTCTTGTAATTCATTATTTCCGCTCGGGCCCCAATCTGCGGGCCGAGGTCGATATAGTTAAATGCGATCCATGAGGACCACGAACCATTCGGAACCACCTCGTGGGCGCGTTCGATTTTCCAACCGGCCTGCATCGTGTACGAATAGTAGAGTGTCGCCCAGACGCAGTACTTCGTGTTGTTTTGGAACGTTACGAACGTGCCTCCGCGGCAGCCCGCGAGCGCGGGGTTCGTCGTTAAGAACGCGAGGAATAGCGATGCGGCCAGTACGAAAATGCGGCGGATCATAGTACCTCCAAAAGGCGACCTTCGGCGGCCAATCGGAGCTTACTTCTTATGGCGCTGCGCCGTGTTCCCCACGACAAGTGTCTTTGCGGCCAGGCCGGACGGGGTTCGCACCGCGAGCACGAGCACGTGTGTACCCGGAACCAGCGCGGCGCGCGATCCCGGCCCGATGTACGTTACCGGCACGTTTGCCGGGATCTCGATCGTTTTGGTGCCGCTGGGGAAAACCATCGTAATCGTTTTTCGACCACTATGTGAGCCGACGGTTCTCACCGTGGAGTTGGCCATCATATGAGACGCCTGAGCGACGGTTCGCACGGTCGAATTGGCCATCATGTGCGAGCCGTTGCTATCCATCTTAGTGAAGCCTTCGCCGGTGCCGCGCAGCGAGGGAGCAAAAATGTGCACCTCGGTCGACACGAATGTCCCGTCGGGTTGGGGCACGACGGTCGTTCCGACGAATGAGCCCTGCGTCACTTTATCGAGCGATGAATTGGAGCGGCTTAATACGCGGGTGCTACGCGCCAGCGAAAGGGTGTCGTCTCCGGACGAGGTCTCGATGACGATCGAGGTTGCGGTCGCGGAGACGATCGTGCCTTCGAGACGCATCGACTTCCCCATGGATTGCGCCGGGGCGGCAATCGGAAATAGCGACGCCAGCAGCGCCGCAGTGATCAATAAGTTACGCATCGGCCCATTGAACGCAACCTTCATGAAGAAACTCTGAAGAGGAGGGCGAGCATTTGCTTGACCCGTAAAGGTAAGCTAAATAGATGAAGAGTGCTACCCCCAAAAGCCTTTCGTGGCGCGAGATCCTCGACGCGCTGCGCGTCTGTACCGCGGATACGGTGTTCATCGGCGACGGCCGCGAACTCGCACCGGCCGGTACCGTAGCGAATCGACCGTCGGCGAAGGGCACGGAGCTCTGCCTCTTTCCGAGCGACACGCCCGCATCGCGGCAGGCCTTGATCGATCAGCTCGCGAGCTTATCCTCGTCGAGTGGACGGCGCTTCATGGCGTCGGCGCGCGCGAAGATCGGCGATTCGGCGCTTCTCGTCGCGTCGGTTGCGGATGAAGACGCCGGCGGCAGTCTCGCGACCGTCGTGCGAACGCGGCGCCCGAAACTGAGATTCAATCAAAGTCAGCAGACCGGCAGCACCACGACGCTGCGCAGCAAACGCATTAAAACCGGATGACCGCGTGAGCTTCTCGGACACCGTCGGCGCGACGCCCGTGATCGAGCTGCGAGCGCTGTCGCGCGAGCTGGGGCGGCGCATTCTGGGCAAAGCGGAATTCCTCAACCCGGGCGGATCGGTCAAGGATCGCGCCGCGCGGGGGATGGTCGACGACGCGGAAACGCGCGGCGCGCTCAAACCCGGTGGCACGATCGTCGAGGGCACGGCCGGAAACACCGGCATCGCACTCGCACTTGTGGCCGACGAACGCGGATACGCCTGCGTCATTTGCATTCCGGACGATCAATCGCCGGAGAAGATCGATCTGCTGCGCGTCTGCGGCGCCGACGTGCGCGTTATCCCCGCCGTGCCGTTTACCAATCCGGAAAATTACTATCACGTTGCGCGCCGAATCGCGGAAGCGACGCCCGGTGCGTTCTGGGCCAATCAATTTGAGAACACGGCAAATCGCCGGGCGCACGAATTAACGACCGGTCCCGAAATTTGGGAACAGACGGGCGGACGTATCGATGCGTTCGTCGCTGCAGCGGGGACCGGCGGTACGGTTGCCGGCACCTCGATGGCGCTCAAGGCGCGCAACGAGAAGATCCTTACCGTGCTCTGCGATCCGATGGGCTCCGCGCTCTACAACTACGTCAACAACGGCAAGCTGGAACCCGAAGGCGACTCCGACCTCGAAGGGATTGGCATCAAGCGCTTAACGGCTAATTTCGAAGGCGCGCCGATCAACCGCGCGATTCGCGCGACCGATGCGCAGGCAATCGAGATGGCGCATTGGCTGCTCGACCACGAAGGGATCTTCGTCGGCGGATCGTCGGGTCTCAACGTCTTCGGCGCGGTGCAGATAGCCAAGGAGCTTCCCGAAGGTTCAACCGTCGTAACGATTCTCTGCGACGGCGGTCAACGCTACCTCTCGCGCATTTTCAACCAAGCGTGGCTGCGCGAACAAGGGTTCACCAAGACCTAAGGCGACCTAGTGCGCATGAATACTGAAGCGCTAGCTGCTGCAAAGCAACAATGCCAAGTCGCGGCGCAGAGTTTTGTGCGTCTACAAGAGCATGGCGACGGCGTCCCCGAGGAACAGCTCGCCTTCAATCATGCTGTGCTGCTCGCGCTCAAGGGGCTCTACGAGGCCGTGGAATCGGCCTGATCTCGCTCTGGAATTACGGGAGATAGTACATCGGGTTCGGGAGTTTGTAGAGTTGATCGGCATAACCGCCGCGCAGGTCGCTCCACTGATCACCGATGCTGGCTACGATGTCGTACCCCTGGTGTTCGATTGCCGCGCGCGTACGCGACTTGTACGGGATGACCGACGTCGCTGTATCCGACGCGGGCCGCAAGTAGAGTGCGACCGGCGCGGGATATCCGGCCACCAAAAGTTCGTGCTGGGTGATCGCGCGTTCCGGCTCACGACGGCCGGTGACATAAAAGATCGCCACATGTTCGCTTGCAAGGTGACGCGCGAGTTGCAGCGTCGGTTCGATTGGCGGGAAACGATCGGCTCGCTCCCACTGCGACCAGGTTCGCTCGGTGTAAGCGAAGCTATAGGCTCGCTCGTAGGCGTACGACGAGAGCATCGTATCGTCGATATCGAAGACCACCGCGGGCTTGTGCACGCCTTGCTTGAGTCGAGCGTCGACATTGGATTGCAGGTGCGCGTCAACGTTGGAAACGTCGCGTTCGTAATCGCCGGACTGATAGTAAGCGATGATTTCGGCCTTAACCGTATCGAGATTCGGAATGCTGCCGCCGTGCGCGTAGACGGTGGAAAGCACCGCAGCAAGGATCGCGCCGAGCAGCGTCATGCGCCGATGCCGCGGCGCGGACGCGTGCCCGGCTCTTGCGCCGGCATGCGCTGCTGCGCCGGCACGTCGGGCCGTGGCAACCGTTCGACGTCACGTTCGGCCCGTGCAAGCGCCGCCACCGTCTCGGGAAGAACCGGGGTATCGAGACGCGCCGGCTCCCCGAATCCAAATGCGGCGGTGAGATCGCCCGTATTCGCGCGGCGCCACGCGCTCAAGTTCGGGACTTCGACACCGTAGCGCGCTTCGAGCAAACGCAGCACCGACGTGTGATCGAACGTGTTACTGCAGACATATCCGCCGCGCGAGAACGGGGATGCGACGATACACGGCACGCGAAACCCGAGGCCGATCGGGCGGCCGTCCACGAACTCGCCCGGTGTTCCCGACGGCGGCGTGGGTGGAACGACGTGATCGAATTGTCCGTCGTTCTCGTCGTAATTTATGATGAATGCCGTTTTCGCCCAGACGCTGGGATTGCTCCACAGTGCCGCAAGCATCTGGTGGATGAAGTCGGCACCCTCAGCAGGGAGATATGCCGGATGCTCGCACTGTTTTGCGTGGCCCATGACCCAGGTCACTTGCGGCAAATTCCCGCTTCGCAAATCATCGAGAAATTTCGCGAAAGGACGGCCCGTGAGCGCTTGCTGATAGAGCGGCGATGACGGCGACGCGTCATGATACGGCTTGAAGTACTTGAGGATATTGAGTGCGTAGTCGTCTTCCATATCAAAGTAGACTTGCCACGAGATGCCGGCACGCTGGAGTCGCTCGGGGTAGGTCTCCCACGTGTATAAGACCTTGCCGTCGTACGCATCGTTGTTGAGCACGGGTCCGCCGTGCCGGCCGTCAGCGTCGATCGAGGCCGTCATGTGATAGAGGCGGTTCGGATACGTCGGCCCGAGTACCGAGCAATAGTATCCGTCGCAAACCGTGAACGCGTCGGCCAGCGCATAATGAAACGGAAGATCGTCGCGCGTGTAGTAGCCCATCGTGAGCGGACCGGCCGCGCCGTTCTTTTGGCGATGCGTTGCAACCCAGCCGTCCATGTTTCCGCCCGCCAGCGACGCGTGTTGAGCGTCCCACGCATGGCTGAGGTCGTGCAAACGCTGCGCGCTCGTCGTCGTCGTGTCGAGGCGGAAGGGTAGCAGATATCCCGCCGGGTTCACCACGTCCGGCTGGTAAAAGACGCTGCGGCCGTTTGCCAGGCGCAGGGCGCGCGAATCGTCGTAGCCGCGGACGCCGGAGAGCGTGCCGAAGTAGTGATCGAACGAGCGGTTCTCTTGCATCAGAATAATGAAGTGATCGATGTCATTCAGCCGCGAACCTGAGACTTGCGCCGCTGCGATTGCCGGGGCAACCAGCGCGGCCGCTGCGGAGAGGCCGGCCGACTGAATAAAACGGCCGCGTGAGATCTTTGCCATGGCGCTCCATTACGGGCTACGGCGCAGCACGGCCTTTTGGCTTGAGCGGCGAATGTAGCTAGCGCTGTCCGCATGGAGGGCCCATGACCAGACATCGTTATACCGTTGTTTTGCTGATGTTTTTAGCCGTCTTCATCAATTATATGGATCGGGTGAATTTCGCCGTGGCGATTCCGGCGATCCGGCACGACTACGGCTTCACGCTCGAGCAGATCGGCGCGATTTCGTTCGCGTGGGCCATCATCTACGCGCTTTGCAACTTCCCGGGCGGCTGGCTTGCGGATCGGCTTGGCTTGCGTTTGGCTTTGCCGCTTTTGCTCGGCTGGTGGTCGGCGTTTACCATCGCGACCCCGTTTGCGCGAACGCTCAGCGGCTGGTTCATCATTCGCGGCCTGATGGGCGCGGGCGAAGCGCCGATCTGGCCGATCAACGCGAAGACCACCAACACGTGGGCTGCGCCAAGCGAACGATCGACGCTCTTCACGCTTGCGGGATGCGGGCAATACGTCGGACCTGCGGTTGGAACCTTGCTGGCCGGTTGGATCGTGGTAACGATCGGCTGGCAGTGGGCGTTTATTCTCTTCGGCATCGCGGGACTCGCGATCATCCCGTTTTGGCTCATCTTTGTTCGTAATCGGCCCGACGAGGATCCGCGAACGAACGCGCAAGAGCGCGCGTGGATCGGCAATAACGCGCCCGCGAACGAACGGGTGGATTGGGCCGGGATCCGCGCAGCGCTGTGCAGCCGCACCGGACTCGGGATGCTGCTCGTCTATTTGACCTTCGGTTACATCCTTTTCACGTTCATCAACTGGGTCCCGAGTTACATGTTCTACACGTTCCACATGAGCATTCTCAAGAGTGCGGCGTGGGCCAGCTTCGGCGCGCTCTTTGGGCTTGCGGGATACGTGATCTCCGGGCCGTTCAACGACCGGCTGGTGGCGCGCTTCGATCGGCTGACGGCGCGGCGCATCGGCGCGACGCTGCCGATGCTCGGGATGATCGTGTGCGTGCTGCTGTCGCTTGCGACGGCGCGCGCGGAGCTTGGGGAGGTGACGGCAGTATTGATCGGCGTCGCGCAGCTGCTCATGAATATGACGGTTGGGGCATGGGCGGTAACCGTGGTCGAGATTTCGCCCAACCAGGCATCGACGGGGATGGTCTACAGCATCTATAACGGCGTGCTCAACATCATGGGGGCCTTCAATTCCTTGATTTTGACCGCGCTTGCGACGGCCTACGGATTTCCGCTGGCCTTTGGGAGCGCGCTGTTCTTCATGGTTGTGTTCTTATCGGGCATGTTGCTGGTGGTGGACCGGAAGAGTTACACGCGATTGATTGCCCACGCGGAATCTGCGCGCGCGGCTGCGTGACCGATCACGACTCGCCTGGGGAAGCCTCTTCTGATGCCGTGTCCGATGCGGAGTGGATCACCGCGCGCACCTCGAGCACGCCGGCGCGATCCGCCAGCGCAGCCGACATCCGCGTGAGTTGCGCCTCGGTAAGACCACGAGCGACGACGTCGATTCGAGTCTTCACCGGATCCCTCGAATAGCGAACCTCGAGCTGCTCGGATGCTATGCCGTTGTGCCTAAGCGTTTCGTTTATTTCTGCGACCGAAACGAAACGGCGATCGACCACGAGCCGAACGACATCGCGACGCCGGTGCTTGAACAGTCGCACCTCGATCGGCTTCATAATGGCAAGGATTGCGAGGGCCAGGACGGTACCGCCGAGTGCCGCGACGTAGAGGCCGCCGCCAACCGCCAAGCCGATCGCGGCGACGAGCCAGACGCTCGCGGCGGTCGTGAGACCACGGATGATCTCCTTGCGGAATATGATCACGCCGGCACCGAGAAAACCGATTCCGGTCACGACTTGCGCGGCGACGCGAGACGGGTCGAGCACGACCCCGGGCGGTCCTCCAGCGTTCGCAAAACCGAACATCGAGACCACCATGAAGAGTGCGGCGCCGAGTGCGACCAGCGCATGCGTGCGCAAGCCCGCCGCGGCTTCGTTCCGTTCACGTTCGAGCCCTACGAGGCTCCCAAGTACCGTTGCAATCGCGAGGCGAAGCAGCACTTCGTAGACCATTACTGATTCTGCGACATGCCGAAGAGTCGTCCTGCGTGATTGCGGGAGCCATCATTATATAGGGCTTTTTCTTGGGATCACGCAGTCAAGCTATATGGACACGCCAGGTCTTCTCGACGCGGCGCGCGCGTTTCTCGATCGTGGCGAGGTGGCGAGCGCGAAAAAGCTCTATCTGCAGCTCTTGCTGCGTGACCGCTATCACCACGACGCAATGCTCGGCCTCGCTGAAGTCTTTGTCGCTGCTGCGGACTTCGCGTCTGCGCGCATCGTCTTGACTCAGGCGGTTGCTCGTCATGTGACGTCGAGCGCGGCGCAGAGCGGGTTAGGCGGCGTCCTGCTCGAGTTAGATGACCTCGACGGCGCTCGCGATGCGTTTACCGCGTCGTTGCGCCTCAACCCGCAACAGCGCAAGGCATGGGCCGGCCTCGGTGTGGTCTCGGAGCGCGCCGGCGATTTCGCGAACGCCGATCGCGCCTGGCGCGAAGCGTTCTACGATGGCGATCCGGCGATCTCGACATACCGGGGTGAGGGAGTGCCGGTTCGCGTGCTCCTGTTGCGCTCGGCGGTCGACGGGAACATTCCGCTCACCGCGGTGCTCGACGACCGGATCTTTGCGTGGATCACTCTTTTCGTTGAATCATTTAACGAGGGGATGCAATTGCCGCCGCATGCGGTGGTGTTCAATGCCGTCGGCAACGCCGACCTGCGCACGCGTGCGCTCGATAAAGCCGAATCGGTGCTACGAGCGACGACGGCGCCGGTGATCAATCATCCGGCTGGTGTGCGCCACACCGGGCGCGTTCAGATCGCCGATCGGCTGCGCGACGTCCCCGGTATCGTCACGCCGCGCATGGTCGTGCGCCGTCGCGATGCGATCGCCGGGAATCTCGGCTTGGGCTGGCCGATTCTCGTGCGTTCGCTTGGCTTTCACACCGGGGAACACTTCGTCAAGGTCGAGGACCCGGCGGACCTGCCGGACGCGCTCGCGGCGCTTCCCGGCGACGAGTTGCTGGTCATCGAGTACGTCGACACGCGCAGCGACGACGGTTTCTTTCGCAAATATCGCGTGCTCACGATCGACGGCGGTCTATACCCGCTTCACCTGGCGGCCGCGCGCGATTGGAAGGTGCACTATTTTACCGCCGATCGTGGCGCCGAATTTCAGAAACAAGAGCGCGAGTTTCTTGCGGATCCGCCAGCCGCTCTCGGCAGCGACGCGGTGACGGCACTGCAGCGCGCCGCGCGTGCGCTTGCGTTTGATTACGGCGGTATCGATTTTGCGCTCGATCGCCGTAACCGGGTGGTGGTCTTTGAAGCTAACCCGACGATGGCCATCGTGCTGCCCTCGACGCACCCGGATCGGACCGAGCGCCGCGACGCGGCCGAACGCGCCATCGAGGCGACGCGAGCGATGATTGCCGCTCGAGCCGGCTGAACGCCGCCCCGTCCTGGACCGTGGCGGTCGCACCCGCGACGAGGGCGTTACACTCAGGCTCGCGGAGGAGTTCGCATGATCGCACGACGCTCGCTCTATCTGTTGGCGGCAGCAGTGATGTGTTTGAGTTCGCCGGTACAAGCCGGCAGCGCATCGGCCACGATGAACGTGACGGCAACCGTCATTTCTACCTGCACGATTAGTTCAGGCAACCTGAACTTCGGCAACTACGACGCCATCGGTACCAACGCGACCGCACCGCTGACCGCGACCGCGCAGATAAGCGCCACCTGCACGCAAGGCGCGACGGCGACGATCGATATCGATGCGGGTCTGCACCCGAGCGGCACGGGCAACGCCCAGACGCGACGCATGAAAGGTACCGGCGCGACCGACTACCTGACCTACGACATCTATCAAGATACATCGCACAGTCAGCGCTGGGGAACCAAAACCTCCGGAACGACGAGACCGCTCACCGGAGGCGGCGCCGGAACGCCGGTGGGACTCACGGCCTATGGCTCGGTTCCAGCGGCGCAAAGCGCACCAGTCGGATCATACAGCGACTCGGTTTCAGTTACGGTTAATTACTGAAAGCAAGCATGATGAAACTATCGAATGTCATTGCACTTGGCGCGATCGTTGCGCTGTTCGGACTGAGCGCCAGCGCAATCGCCGGAGACTACAGTGTCTCCCCGATTCCGATTGCGGTGCCAATCGGAGCAAAAACCGCCTCCGTGACCGTGCGAAACCGAGGTTCGGAACCGCTCCACTTGGCGGTGCGAGTGTTTTCGTGGGCGCAATCCGCGGAATCCGCGATGATTCTGACGCCGGACACGACGCTGGTGGTGTACCCGCGCTCGCTGACCGTTGCGCCGAGCGAGCAGCGCACCGTGCGCATTGGTTTACCGTCCACGTCGGGGAACGAAGAAGTGGCATATCGCGTGCTGCTCGAGCAACTCCCCGATCCGGCAGCTCTTACCGGCGTGAAAGGCTCGGAAGTCGTCGTGCGCACGAATGTCGGCGTTCCACTCTTTATCGAGCCGCAAAAGGCTACCGCTGCGCAGAAGATCTCGGGCGCGGTGCTCTCGCGCACCGGTCTCGATCTCAAGCTGGAGAACGACGGCGACGTACACATCGAGCCGACCACGGTTAGCGCGGTCGGAACCGATGCCGCGGGCAAGCAAACGTTCTCGGCGACCACGCCGGGATGGTACATCTTGCGCGGCGCGACCCGCGGGTTCACCTTCGCGATTCCGGCCGGCGCGTGCGCCGCGACGACAACGATCTCCGCTACCGCCGGGAGCGGCCACAACGTCTTTAAAGGAAGCACGACGCAGATAACGCGCTCCTGTTCGTAAGCGTTGTGCGCTTGGCGGCGCTGGCCCTGACGATCGCGCTGCTCGCTGCAACGCAGGGTGAGTCGCGCGACCCCGGGGGCGACATCGCGTACGTCGAGATGATCGTCAACTCGCAGGAACGCGTGGAAGTCCTCGCTGCAATCACCGATACCGATCTCCTGGTTCAAAAAAGCGATCTGGTCGCGGCGCGGCTCGCTGTCACCGATGCGAAAGTGCAGCACCTCGGCGGATATGACTTTGTCTCTCTCCAGTCGCTTGCACCCGCGCTGACCTACGTCTTCGACGAGTCAACGCTCGTGCTGCACGTGGAAGTGCAAGCATCGCTGTTGCCGATTTCGAGTTACAATCTCAGTGGGCACCCTGAGGCGCCGTTGCAGTATCTTCAGACGTCCAGCGCGTTCTTGAATTACGCGTTGAACGCGAGTTCGTCGGGACCGTTCGGCTACTCGGCGCAGGCCGGCTACAACTTCCCAAACGTGCTGCTTACCAGCACGATGTTCTCGGACAACGGACTCTTCCGGCGCGGGCAGACCTACCTCGAACATGAGGACCACGACGATTTGATTACCACCACCGTTGGCGATGCAACGGTCGACGCCGGGACATTTGGTGGAACCGATCAAATCGCCGGCGTGACGATCGAACGATCCTTCGCGCTCGACCCGTACCTGTTACGCTTTCCGGAACCCGCGCTCAGCGGGACGGTGCTCACGCCCTCACGCGCGGAGATCTACGTCAACGGCGTGCTTACGAGCGTAACCGATGTCGCGCCCGGCACGTTCGTTTTCGACAATCTTCCGACCATCGCGGGTCTCAACTCGACGGTCGTCGTGTTGCGCGATGCATTTGGAAACGTCACGCGCATCACGTCGCAGGATTATAGTTCGCTCGACCTCTTGCGAGCCGGGCTCACCGACTTCGCGGTCTCCGCAGGGATCCTACGTCAAGATGCCTTCACCGCCGCCGACCATTACAGCGGCGATGTATTCATCGGTCGCTACTCGCACGGATTCACCGACAATTTCACCGCGGGCGCGCGCGTTGAAGCCGGACCGGACGTGGTCAGTACCGGCCTCACGGCGGCGGTCGCTGGAAATCTGGGCGCTCTAGGCGTTGCCTACGCCGGAAGCCGCAGCGGCGGCGTGAACGATTCCGCACTCCAGGTGTCGTATGCTTACCAGACCGAGCGATTCGGCATTTCGGCCTCGAGCACGCAAACCGGTGCGCGTTACGCGAACACGAGCCTACTCTCGAGCGACGATCGCGCGCTGCTAACGCAGGACGCCTCCGTGTCGATCGGCATCACGCGCAGCGGCGGCGTGACGCTAGGGATCGGACGAACGATCGATCGCGATATGGGCCCCACGTCGTTTTCATCAGGGTCGCTCTATCAGGCCGTCGGAAGCGGTGTTTCCGTGTCGTTCACGGCGTTGCGCAGCATTGCATCGATGGGGGTCTCCCGTTCGCTGGTTGGACAGGTGATTCTGCGCACCGGTCCGCGCTCGACGCTTGCGATCAATGCGGGCAACGGCGCCGAGGGTCTCCAGTTTTCGGCCGCTCCCGACGGCACGTTTGGGACGAATTATTCGGGCGCGATCAACACCGACGGCAGTGGTCTGCAAGACGTGCGATTCGTCGGGCAGTCAGCGATTCTCGAGTTGAGTTCGTTGCGTCCGAGCGGCGGTTCGCCGGCAGACCAGACCGCCATGCTTTCCGGCTCGCTCGTAGCAAGCGACGGACACGTCTTTTTCGGGCGCCCGATTTCCGACGGCTTCGCCGTACTCGAAGGCGCCGGCTCGGGAGCGGACGTCGAGTTGAACGGACAGGACGCCGGGGCGTCGTCACCCGGCGGCTATCTGCTGATCCCGACGGTCCAGAGCAACGCCGACAATCGCATTTTCCTCGATCAGAGCGCGGAAGCCATCAACCAAACGATCGACCAGCCCGTCCGCGATTTCTCGACGCGCAGTTTCGGCGGCGGCATCCTGCGCTTCACCTCTCGCGAAACCGCGCATGTATTTTTCGGCACCCTGCGCGTCAGTGGAGCTCCCAGCGAACCGGCCGCCGTCGCATTCGCGCCGATAACGTTGCAGGCTACCGGTCACGAGCAAACAACGCAAGCCGACGGCGACGGCGGATTTTCGTTCGACACCTTACCCGCGGGTTCGTATCACGGAACCGCGAATCTGCGAGGATTGCCATGCACATTTTCCATCACGCTGCCGCAAAGCGAGGTCTTTCAAGTCGATCTTGGAACGGTCTTCTGTCAGCCGTTGCTGCCGGAGGCGTTGTAGCCGTCCTCGCGCTTATCGGGGCCGCTCGCGGCGCCGAACCGGAGCCCCAGGCTACGTGCGATCTTAGCTCCAATCCGATGAGCTTTTCGACGTACGATCCCTCGCTGCCGTACGATGACAGCGCGGTGGGTACGATCGCGGTTTCTTGCAATGCGCCGCTGGTGCTGCAGATTTCGCTGATCACCAACGATCCGTGCACGCAGCGTTATCTGCGGTCAGCCGGCAATCGCCTCGCCTACAATTTGTACCAAGATCCGGGCCACCAGATCGTGTGGGGCAGCCGGAACCCCGTGTGCGGGCAAGTCCTCACCACGGGGGCAATTTTCCAGTCGCAATTTTCCGTCTATGGGTCGATTCCGCGTATGCAGAGCGTGCGAGCCGGGACGTACTCCGACGTCGTGACGATTCAAGTGAATTTCTAGTCCCCCGGGCACACTCGGCGTCGGGTTATGCGCATCCCGGAACACGGGCGTTCGCGGAACTCGCCGTCACCTGCTGCCTGGAAGGACCCGTCGAAGGACGCAAACGCTTCATCGAACGTCACGAGCAGCTCGCCGCCGTGAACGCCGTCACGCAGCGCTGCGGTAAGCACCTGGCCCTGCAACGTGCCGGAGAGATATCCGTGCCGGCCGTAACGGCCGATGACACTTTCGCCGCGCACGATCAAACGGATGAGTCCCGAGCCAAGAAACTCATGCATCTCCGGGTTTAAGCGATACGCCGCTGTCGCGAGTGCCAAGATGTCAGTCGCGCTCCATGTCAAGAGCGTGCCGTTTTGTACGAGGAAACGGGTATCCCGAGGTCGCGAATATTGCGCCTTTCGCACCTGTCTAGGACACCGTTGCTACAACCGGAGCGTTGGCTGACACAATCGGGAGTAACCGCAAACACATGAGGGTTCGGATGTGACGGCGCTAGAGATCAGGTTACCCACTTCCGCGACGGGCGCGCTGCAATCAGGTCGAGGCCGGCCGCTGCAATTCCGGGTCAACGACGTAGAGCAACTGTTTGCCGGTGCCGAAAGCTGGCTGCAGCTCACGCCCGGTGCACTTGAATGCACGGGCACGCGCGTCCATCTCGCCGCGGCCCGCGTTACCGAGCTGTACCTCAATTGCGGGATGCAAATTAGCAGCCGCGTCGAGCGCGGGCGATTGGCGATCGTGTTGATCCGGGCAGGCCGCGATGGGTACGTGCTCGCCGGCGGCAAGAGGCATGACGACGTTTGTTGCCTCGTCGTTTCGGGTGACGAACTCGCCGTCAACGTTCTCGGCGCCGCATCGATGGTGTGGTTTGAGATCGACGGCCGCGCGCTAGGCCGCCACCGCGGCGGCTTCGCCCCGGTTCGTTACGCGTTCGATCCAAGCGCACTTGAGCGCTGGACGCTCACCACCTTCGCCGCAGACGCGATGCAGGGTACGGCCTCGGAAGGCGAACTCGAGCGGCTCGCGCGCATGCTCTTGCAGCGAGCTCGCTCGCGCGCCGAGAGTTCGTCGGATCTCAACCGCGCGATGCTCGTGCGAACGGCGCTCGACCTGATGTGGTCGAGCATCGAAGAACCGCCCACGTTGCGCGACATTTGCGCGGCCGCCAGGTGCAGCGTTCGCACGCTGATCTATGTTTTCAATGCGACGTTCGGTATGAGTCCGATGCGGTATTTCAAAATTCAACGCTTGAACGTTGCGCATCGCCGGCTGCAAGGCGCGGGCTCGGGGGCCCGCATATTTGACATCGCGGCCGACTGCGGCTTCTGGCATCTCGGGCATTTCGGCGTTGATTATAAGGCCTTCTTCGGGACGACGCCGAGAATGACGCCCCGCCGCTCGATCATTGAGTACGTCCGGCTCGCTGGAACACCGTAGATAGGAATTCGGAATGATTAAGTCAGCGCTTCTTGCAAGCTTTGTCGTTGCCGCGTGTCTGTGGCCGATCCACGGCCTTGCGCAAAGTGCACCGCCGCTCGTCCAGCCGACGCCGGAGCCGTCGCTGCAAGCGCCGTTCGACAATCAGTGGCATGCGTCGATTACGCCGTACATCTGGGCGCCCGGGATCTCGGGAACGCTGGTGTTTTATCACCCGGCGCTGGTCGGTACGGGCGTAGCGAGTATCGGCGTTGCGACCGGGCCGTCGAACTATCTCTCGTTCGTCAATTCGGCCGCCATGGTGGCCGGTGAAGTGCGCAAGAACGCCTTCGATGTCAGCGCCGATCTCATTTTCCTGAACATGTCGCAAACCGGCGCGCAGACCGTCACCATCACCGGGCCTGCCGGTAACGTGCAGATACCCGTTACGGCGGCCGTCGGATGGCATCTGAACACGACGATGTGGGAACTGCAGCCCGGGCTGGTCGTCGGCCATGGCGATGCCGGAACGGCGATCGTCTTTACCGGTCTACGCTCGGTGAGCATGCGAACGGCGGCGAACTGGACATTCACCGGCCCGATCAACCTCGTTCCGCTCACCGGTTCGGATTCACAATCTCAAACGATCACCGACTGGCTCGTCGGCGCTCGCGGCAAAGTCAATCTCGGCGGTCGCTGGTTTATTCCCCTGTATCAAGACGTCGGTTGGGGAACCGCCAATACGGCGACCACGCAATTCTACGGTGGATTCGGTTACGCCGAGCATTGGGGAAATATCCTGTTGATGTACCGTCAGCTGTTCTTCGATCAGACCAACGGAACGGCGCGCCTGCGGGGGCTCGAACTCAACGGCCTTACGCTTGGCGCAACGATCAATCTTTGAATTCGGCGTGCAAACCTTCGCCCAACTTCTTGCGAGCTTTTTCACCTTCCGTCACGGACGTAGGCTCCCACGGCTCCCACTCTTCCCAGCCGAGGGTTTGCGCACTGAGGCGGAATCCGAAGCCGAGCAAGAACGCGATCGCCGTCGATGCGATCACCGGAAAATCGAGCCGATCGCATACGACGTACGCGATGCCGGCCAGCGCCGCCGCGCTGACGAAGAATTCGCCGCGAACAAGCTGTTTGGGTACTACCAGGCAAGCGCCGTCGATGATCCAACGCCCGGCCGTCGTCGCGATGATGCCGATAATCACGGCGGCCAGGTAGCCCAGATGTGCGGTCAGCGCGGCTTGCGCGCCGACGATCGCATACCACGGCAGCGTAAACGCCGTCATGAACTGAAAGAGGCCATCCTTGAACCGTTGCGCACTGAAGTAATCGATGACGAGCGCCAGCACCGCTGCAGCAAGGCAAAGAATCAAATACCACGGATTGATCAGCGGCGACGGAATTTTATTGACCAATACGTCGCGCACGATACCGCCGCCGATGCCGCCGGCATAAGCCAAGATGATAATTCCCGCTATCGTGAAGTGCCGGTAGTGATCCGGTCGACGCGCGAGCAGCGCACCGTTGAACGCATTGGTCGTCGCGGCGAACAGCGAAATATAATCGACGAGGTGAAGCTTGGAAAATCCAAACTCCGAAATGAGCGGCGGTGTCATGGCGCCGACAGCGTAGCATTCGTTCGATGGGGCGTCTATCCCGAAATTTTCACGAGGGGAAAGCATGTCCGAACACGCCGCAGTTGACCGATTCGTCGACTTCGCCTCGCTCGCGCTCATTTCGGTCGCGGCCGTGTTATCGGCGGTCTGCGGATACCAAGCTGGACGCTGGGATGGCGAACAAACGCGCCTCTACAGCCTCGCGAACGCCCAACATTTCCTCGCCTCGGAAACCGTCGGAGAAGCCGATGCGCTGACCGCGATCAACGTCGCGCTCTTCCTTAAGTATATTGACGCGCTCAACGCCGGCGACCAACGAGAGGCGCAGTTCATCTATCGGCGTTTTCCTAAGCAGATGCATAAGGTGTTCGACGCGTGGCTCGCGACCAAGCCGTTTAAGAACCCGAAGGCGCCGCTTTCACCGTTCGTAATGCCGCAATATGGGCAAGACATGCGAGCGAAGGAGCAGCGCAACGAGCAGGCTGCATCGGCGGACTTCGATGCCGCGCAAGCGGCGCACCGTCATGCCGACGATTTCTCGCTCCTCACCATCATCTTTGCCGCGGTATCGTTTCTTGCCGGGATAAGCACGAAAATGGCTTTTCCGCGACACGCGATCATCGTAGGCCTCGGAATCGTGGCGCTGATCTATGGCGTCGTGCGGCTGCTCGGACTGCCGGTCTTATGAAATCGCCGCAGGTAACCGCGATGGAGTTCGTCTTACGGCTGGCGATCGCCGCCGCGCTGGGTGTCGTGATCGGTTTTGAGCGGCAGTGGCGCCAGCGTGGCGTCGGATTGCACACCAGCAGTTTGGTTTCGATCGGCTCGGCCATGTTTGCGTTGCTCGATGATACCCTCGATGCGGGGGACACGACCCGAATCGCCGCCGGTATCGTCACCGGCGTCGGGTTCATCGCCGGCGGCGCGATCCTGCGCTCTGGAATCACCGTCACCGGACTCAACACTGCAGCGACGATGTGGGCGACTGCAGCGGTGGGTGCCTTGGCCGGGTTCGGTTTTTGGCGCCAAGCGCTTGCCGGCGCGGTCTGCATCGTCCTCTTCAACGGGGTGCTCCAACCACTTGCCGCGGCCATCGACAAGCGAACGCAGCTTCGGCACGGCGATTCCAAAGACGGCGATTCTGGGTAAAGATCGCCGCGGCTGATCCTGTACACTGACCGTGTATGCGCGTTTCCTCGGAAAGGTTTCTCGAATGTTACACCTGATCCTCAGCGCAGTGGTCGCGTCTTCATCAACGGTGGCGCAAGCCAATATGCCTCAGCAAGAAGTACCGATTTTCTTTAACGATCACCACGTCTATGCCGCGCCTGATACGCTCAAGCAGGGTCGCGTACTTGCGGCGCTCGTGCGAGGCGATACGATACTCGTGCCGTTGCGTTCGATGTTCGAGCAAACCGGTGCGACCGTTACCTACGATGCCGGCAGCAAGACCGTCCATGTGACGAAGCCGGGATCGGAAGTGGATGTCACGGTCGGCGTTCCCGAAGTGACGATCAACGGGGAGAAACGTCCGCTCGACGTACCGCCGGAAATCTATCAGGGCGTTGTCGTCGTTCCCATTCGCGTGATCTCCGAGGGCATGGGCGCCTACGTGCAGTGGGTCCCCGATCGCCATATCGTGGTGGTGCGCTACATTCCGGCCACGCCGCCGCCGCCGCCAGCTACGAACCCTCCGCCGCCGCCACCGCCGGCAACGGCGGCCCCGACGCCGACACCGGCACCGATCGTTAAACCCGCGAATGAGGCCTTCATCGCCGGCGACTACTTCCTGGCGGGCAAGACGTACAACGAATTCAGTCCGGGCAATCGCACGACCGGTTCGTGGTTCGCACGTGGCGCTGCCGAGATCGATCATTTCATGATCGGCTACGATTACTCGCAGTACCGCTACCCGCATGGTTGCATTAACATCACGATTCCGACCAGCGACTGCTTCGTGACCGTGGTCGGCAACAACGGTTCGACCGCTGTGCCGGGATTCACCGCGCGTGACACGTACAACGAACTACATCTGGGCTACAAGATCTTCAGCCCGCGTGTGTACGTTGGCATCGCGTGGGAGTTCAATGCCGGGAACTACGGCTATCCAAACTTCACCGGCATCGGCTACGGTGCGGAGAAGCTTCCCGATCTCGATAATACGATCTCGTACTACGGCAGCTACTACGAGTATCCGAATGTTCGCGGGACCTACTCGGGCCTTGGCCAGTCGTTGCCGATGCAGTACTCACTGCAGACCTACAAGGTGGGCCTGACCTGGACGTTCTTGAAGCCGATTTTCTTCGAAGTCGGTTATCAGGGAAATCGCGGAAACGCGAAAGCGAACGCCGTGCTGCCGGGGTACACCAACAGTGCGCTCTACATCGGCCTCGGCGCGTTCATGAACTATTAGAGTGCGCGCGCTTGCGCGTACGCACTCAGAACGCGACGCTCACGTGAGCGCCGCGTTCTCGTTTGGGTGGCGTTTGCGACGCGTAAGTTACCTCTCGAGTTCGCCGGCGTAGTCGACGCTTTGATCGATCTCGCCTTGCGTGTTCAAACGATCGTAGTCGAGCGCGCGCCGTACGTTGTCGCGGTGCTCGCGTGATTTCGGACGCACCGCGACCAGAATACCGCCCTCCCGGAGGCCTTTTTCGTATTGTTTGGCGCGGCTTTCCCCGATGCCCAGTCCAATTAGTCCGCCGATGATGCCGCCGCCGGCCGCACCGACACCGAGCCCGGCGAAAGCTGCCGCGAGCGGTCCCGCAACCAGCGGTGCGGCCAGGCCGCCGGTGCCCACAATGGCGGCCACGCTGCCGGTTGCGGTAACTCCGGCGACGATAGCGCCTAACACGCCGCCGATGACACCGCCGGCTGCAAGGCCCTCGCTCCCCTTCGCGTTGACCACTGATGCGAAGGCCTTCTCGCGCGTCTTATCATCCATCATCACCCCGATTTCGTCTTGCTGGTAGCCGAGGCGATGTAACCGATCGACCGCCGCGACCGCGGGATCGCGTTCGTAGTAGATCTGCATTTCATAGTCGTCAAAGTCGTTCATAGCGTTCTCCCTTTCTCTCCGGAGCGTGTACCCACGTCACGTGTGCACCTAAGCGGCCACTCAATGGGGCGGCTGTTTGTCCGCTTTATTGCCTGCTTTGCGATTCTGGGCTCTTCCGCATCGCGGCGTCGTGCTTTAGTGGAAACATATGGAGGAACGGTCACAGATGAAACGTTTTACTCTCGTCTATGCATGCGTTTTTGCCGTCGCGACGTGCGCCGGCGCATTCGCCCAAATGGCTCCCCCAAATGTTACCGGAACCTGGAAAGTTCAACAGACCGGACTCAACGGCGGAACCACCACGACCATAACCATGACGCAGTCGGGTAACGGCATCGTCGGCAGCAACACTTCGACCGGCAATGGATTCACCGGCGAGTTCGTCAGCGACGGAAAGATTAACGGCAAGTGGCACGGTCCGGGCGGCGCGGGCTGGCTCACGGTGTACGTCAGCGCAAACGGTCACAGCTTCAACGGGACATGGGGCTACAACGGCCGTCCCGCAAACGGATCGTTCGTCGGCAACAAAGTACTGCCGCCGTCGCCCGTAACCGCGGCCGGAACGTGGAACGTCATCGGCGCCGGCGGACCCAATGCATTCGTCGGACGCATGCGCTGCACCCAATCCGGTCCGAGCGTGGTCTGCCACGCCGGTGCCGTCATCTTCAATGGGAAGTTTCGCGACAAAGACAAGGTTCGCGCGACCTGGAGCGGCGGCGGCAAATCCGGCTGGTTCTCGTTCTGGTTCAACGACGATAACAACACGTTCAACGGCATTTGGGGCCGGGGTCCCGATACGACGCCACCGGTTGGCCGCGTTATCGGTCAGCGCTCGCTGAACGGCTAGCGCAAGCGCCGGAAAATCGGCTGGTCTTGCGAGACCTGCCGAAACGCGCCTTCGTGCGCGCTGTGTGCGATACTCTCGCCGTTGCCGAGAGCGAGAAAGCCGAGGTGCGTGAGGCTCTCGAAGAGCAGCGAGTGCAATCGGTATTGCACGGCGCCGTTGAGGAGCGGAAGGAAGCCGCGCGCAACGATGGCATGGAATTCGTTGATCGAGGCGTCCGAAGCGGGATTGTGCCGCGCGAACATCACGCTCTCGCGCAGCCGTTCCTTTGGACTTGCAAACGATTCGTCGAGGTCGAAGTAGTTTGCGAGCGGCGCTTCGAGTCCGGCCAGCCGCGCGCTCGCCTCGAGGTTCGACCGCCCCGCGTGGCGAGCGAGGCCGGATTTCGCGATCGCAACCGACGCGTCATTGACGAAGGTTGCGTACACCACTGTGCGGTCGAGGATGCCGGCCTCGTCGAGCAGCGCGGCGATCGCGTACGCATCCGAACCGGGGCCCGCGCCCGGCACCCAGATACGAATGAACGAGTACGTCCGCAACAGCGGGATGACGTTCGTGCCGAACGAGCGGAACAATCCGGGGTCGGCGAAGAGTGCCGACGCGCTGCTGCGTATCGACGAAACAAATGATGCGAATGCGCGCTCGTCGTGCAGCAAGCGCTCCTGCAGACCGGAAATGGTTGCCACGCCTTCGGCGCGCATTGCGTCGGCGATGCGCCGGCGCAACACGGCTTGGTTAAAGCCACGGAAGTCACACGCGCCGTAGCGCAACAACGCGTCGAGCAGCAGTTGCAACTCGATGTCGGGAAGATCGTCGCGCCGCAGATTCAGCGCGACGCTGGCCGCCTCGGGCGTTACCTGTTCAACCATAGCTTGAGCAATGACGTCAATTGATCGATGTCGACCGGTTTGCTCACGTATTCCGAGGCGCCGGCGGCAATGCACGCTTCGCGATCGCCCTTCATAGCCTTGGCGGTCAGCGCGATGATCGGCATATCGCCGATGCGGTTGTCCGCGCGAATACGCCGGATCGTTTCATAGCCGTCCATCTCCGGCATCATGATGTCCATCAGCACGATGTCGATGTCGTCGCTGTCGCGGAGTATCTCGATGCCGGTCAATCCGCTATCAGCGCTGATCGTCACCATCCCGTAGCCGCGGAGTGCTGCCTCGAGAGCAAAGATATTGCGAGCGTCGTCGTCGACGATCAGGACGCGCCGGTTTTGCAACGTTCCGTTCGTATCGTCTGAGACGTGCCGTTTGGCGGGGGCGAGGTCGGCCTCGACCCGATGGAGGAAGAAGTTGAGCTCGTCGATGAGGCGTTCCGGCGCAAATCCATCTTTGACGATGATCGTCGAGGACAGTCGGCGCAGGCTCGCCTCTTCATCACGCGTGAGGTCGCGGCCGGTGTAGACGATGATCGGCACGCTGGCGCTCGCGGCCGAGTCGCGCAGGCGATCGATCAGTTCCTCACCGCTTATGTCCGGCAAGCCAAGATCGATCACGATGCAGTCGAACGATTGGCGACGTACCGCGCTGAGCGCCGCGTCGGCCGATGAGACCGCGGTGACTTGTATCTCACCGGTGCTGATCAGGTTGACCATAGCATTGAGTTGAACGACGTCGTCTTCGACGACCAGCACGTTCTTGCAACGGCTCTCCGCAAAGCCGAGCAGCCGGTCGAAGGCGTCGACTAGTGCCTCTTCGGAGATCGGTTTTTGCAGGTGCGCTACCGCACCGGCTTCCAGCGCGCGTTCCTGCTGCTCGCCGCCCGAGAGAACGTGGACCGGAATGTGCGCCGTGACGTGCGTCTCGCGCAGCGTCTCGAGCACCTTCCATCCGTCCATGTCCGGCAGCCCGATGTCGAGGGTGATCGCATCGGGAACGAACCGGTTTGCAAGTTCGAGTGCTTCTTCGCCGTTGTGCGCAACGATCGTACGGAAGCCGCGCGTTCGCGCAAAGCTCATGATGAGCCGCGCGAAGGTCGGATCGTCCTCGACGATCAGCAGGGTGCGATCCCCGGCTTCGAGCGTCGTGCGATCGTCGAGCACGCTCGACGTTGCAGCCGGCATCGGACGCGGGGGCACCGTGTGCGTTGCGCCGTCGGGGCGCGCGACGACCGCGCGCTGCGCCGGGTGATAGAACGTAAACGTGCTGCCGATGCCGACTTCGCTTTCGACGGCGATCTCGCCGCCGAGCAGCGCAGCGATCTCGCGGCTGATCGAGAGGCCCAGGCCGGTGCCGCCGAATTTACGCGACGTGCCCATGTCGGCTTGTTGAAATGCCTCGAAGATCACGTGGTACTTGTCCTGGGGGATCCCGATGCCGGTATCGCGGACGGCGAATCCTACCGCCGGGCCCGCAACCGGCAACGTGCGTCCGTGCTCGGCACTGATGTGCAGCGTTACCGAGCCGTCGCTCGTGAACTTGAACGCGTTGGAGAGCAGATTCTTGAGAATCTGTTGCAAGCGCGTCGGATCGGTCGTGATCGAAGTCGGCACGTCTTCATCGCGCGTGACGATGAACTCGAGATTCTTGTCGGCCGCGATCTGGTTGAAGGTTCGCTTGACCTCGCCTTCGATCGAGTCGATCGAGACCTCTTGCAGATCGATGGCCGTGGTGCCGGACTCGATCTTCGAGAGGTCGAGGATGTCGTTGATGAGCGTGAGCAGGTCGACGCCGGCGCCGCGGATCGTCTGCGCAAACTCGATTTGTGTCGACGTCATGTTGCCCTCGGCGTTCTCCGAGAGCTGCTTCGAGAGGATGAGCAGACTGTTGAGCGGTGTGCGCAGTTCGTGCGACATGTTGGCCAAGAACTGCGACTTGTACTTTGAGGTGAGCGAGAGCTGCTCGGCCTTGCGCTCGAGCTCGGTGCGCGCCTCTTCGATTTCGCGCGTGCGGCGCTCGACCTCGGCGTTGCGCTCTTGCAGCAGGCGCGCCTTTTCTTCCAGCTCGTCGTTGGTTTGCGTCAGTTCGAGCTGCTGGCTCTGCAATTCCGCCGTGAGCGATTGCGACTGCTTGAGCAGCTCTTCCGTGCGCATCGAGGCGGTGATCGTGTTGAGCATGACGCCGATCGATTGCGTCAGTTGATCGAGGAAGAGCAGGTTGATTTCGCTGAAGCGCCCGAGCGACGCCAGCTCGATGACGGCTTTGATCTCGCCTTCGAACGTGACCGGGAGCACGACCAGCGAAAGCGCCTCGACGTCGCCGATACCGGAGCCGATCTTCATGTAGCTCTTCGGCACCTCGGTGAGTAAAATGCGCTGTTTCTCGACCGCGCACTGACCGACGAGCCCCTCGCCGAACGCGATCGTCTCGCCCGCGCGCTCGCGCGGCAGCGCGTAGCTCGCGATCAGATTGAGGCTGAGCGTCCCATCGACGATGTCGCTGACGTAGAACGCACCGCTGTGCGCGTTCACCAGCGGCACCAG
Source organism: Vulcanimicrobiota bacterium (assembly GCA_963703325.1). Lineage (GTDB taxonomy): Bacteria > Vulcanimicrobiota > Vulcanimicrobiia > Vulcanimicrobiales > Vulcanimicrobiaceae > Aquilonibacter. Next base: position 1,563,985 of record OY969805.1, read on the forward strand.
CTCGGACATGATGAGCTTGGTGACGGCAGTGATGTCGCGTTGGCCTTGCAGCATCGAGGTAAAGCGGGCGAGGTTCGTCTTGTACCAGTCTTGTTCGGTGCCCTTGCGCGTCGTATCGCGCAGGTTTTGAATCATTTCGTTGACGTTGCGCGTCAACTCGCCGACTTCGCCGCGCGCTTCGATCTCGATCGTGCGCGAGAGGTCGCCCTTGGTAACGGTGGTCGCGACTTCGGAGATCGCGCGAATTTGGTCGGTGAGCTGCGCTGCGAGCTGGTTCACGTTGTCGGTGAGGTCGCGCCACAGCCCCGCCGCGCCGGGAACGGCCGCCTGGCCGCCGAGCCGCCCTTCGAAGCCGACCTCGCGCGCAACCGTCGTTACCTGATCGGCAAAGGTCGCGAGCGTATCGATCATTCCGTTGATCGTCTCGGCGAGCTGCGCGATTTCACCGCGCGCTTGGAGCGTCAGCTTGCGCTTGAGGTCGCCGTTGGCGACGCCGGTAACGACTTGCGCGATGCCGCGCACTTGGTTCGTGAGGTTCGCCGCCATCGAGTTGACGTTGTCGGTGAGGTCTTTCCATACGCCGCTGACGCCCTGCACGTGCGCCTGACCGCCGAGCACGCCTTCCGATCCGACTTCGCGCGCGACGCGCGTGACTTCTGAAGCGAAGGCGTTGAGCTGGTCGACCATGACGTTGATCGTGTCTTTGAGCTCGAGAATTTCGCCGCGCGTGTCGACGGTGATCTTCTTGGAGAGGTCGCCGTTGGCGACGGCGGTCGTCACCTTCGCGATGTTGCGCACTTGCGAGGTCAGGTTCGAGGCCATGAAGTTCACCGAATCGGTGAGGTCTTTCCACGTACCGGAAACGCCTTGCACGCGGGCTTGACCGCCGAGGATGCCGTCGGAACCGACTTCGCGCGCGACGCGCGTGACTTCGCCGGCAAAGGCATTGAGCTGGTCGACCATGACGTTGATGGTGTTTTTCAGCTCGGCGATTTCGCCGCGCACGTCGACGGTAATCTTGCGCGAGAGGTCGCCGTTGGCGACGGCCGTCGTAACATCGGCGATGTTACGCACTTGCGACGTCAGGTTCGAGGCCATGACGTTGACCGAGTCGGTCAAGTCCTTCCACGTGCCTGAGACGCCTTGCACTTGCGCCTGGCCGCCGAGTTTGCCTTCGGAGCCGACTTCGCGCGCGACGCGCGTCACTTCGGAGGCGAAGCCGTTGAGCTGCTCGACCATCGTGTTGATCGTGTTTTTGAGTTCGGCGATTTCGCCGCGCACGTCGACGGTGATCTTTTTCGAAAGATCGCCGTTGGCAACGGCGGTCGTGACGTCGGCGATGTTACGAACCTGCGAGGTCAGGTTCGAGGCCATGAAGTTCACCGAGTCGGTGAGATCTTTCCACGTACCTGAGACGCCTTTGACGTCGGCCTGCCCGCCGAGCTTGCCTTCGGAACCGACCTCACGCGCGACGCGCGTGACTTCCGACGCGAAGGCGTTGAGCTGGTCGACCATGATGTTGATCGTGTCTTTGAGTTCGAGAATCTCGCCGCGCACCTGCACGGTGATCTTCTTTGAAAGGTCGCCGTTGGCGACGGCCGTGGTGACGTCGGCGATGTTACGCACTTGCGACGTCAGGTTGGACGCCATGAAGTTTACCGAGTCGGTGAGGTCTTTCCACGTGCCCGAGACGCCGGCCACCTGCGCCTGGCCGCCGAGGATACCTTCGGAGCCGACTTCGCGTGCCACGCGCGTGACTTCAGAAGCGAATCCGTTGAGCTGATCGACCATCGTGTTGATCGTGTCTTTGAGTTCGAGAATTTCGCCGCGCACTTCAACGGTGATCTTCTTTGAGAGGTCGCCGTTGGCGACGGCGGTCGTGACATTGGCGATGTTACGCACTTGTGAGGTAAGGTTCGACGCCATCACGTTCACGGAATCGGTCAAGTCTTTCCACGTACCCGACACGCCGCGTACGTCGGCTTGACCGCCCAGGATGCCTTCGGAACCGACCTCGCGCGCGACGCGCGTGACTTCCGAGGCGAAACCGTTGAGCTGGTCGACCATCGTGTTCATCGTGCGCTTGAGGTCGAGGATTTCACCGCGCACGTCAACCGTGATCTTCTTCGAAAGGTCGCCGCTCGCGACCGCGGTGGTCACTTCGGCAATGTTACGCACTTGGGCGGTGAGATTCGAGGCCATCGTGTTGACCGAATCGGTCAAGTCTTTCCACGTACCGGCGACGCCTTGCACCTCGGCCTGACCACCGAGCATACCTTCGGAGCCGACTTCGCGCGCGACGCGCGTCACTTCGGAGGCAAATGCGTTGAGCTGGTCGACCATCGTGTTGACCGTGCGCTTGAGGTCGAGAATTTCGCCCTTGACGTCGACGGTGATCTTCTTTGAAAGGTCGCCGTTGGCAACCGCGGTGGTGACGTCGGCGATGTTACGCACTTGTGCGGTCAGGTTGCCGGCCATCGTGTTGACCGAGTCGGTGAGATCTTTCCACGTACCGGCGACGCCTTCGACGGCGGCCTGGCCGCCGAGTTTTCCTTCGGAACCGACTTCGCGCGCGACGCGCGTCACTTCAGAGGCGAATGCGTTGAGCTGGTCGACCATGACGTTGATCGTGTCTTTCAGCTCGGCGATCTCACCTTTGACGTCGACGGTAATCTTCTTCGAGAGATCGCCGCGCGCGACGGCGGTCGTCACGTTGGCGATGTTACGCACCTGCGCGGTCAGATTACCGGCCATCGTGTTGACCGAGTCGGTGAGATCTTTCCACGTGCCGGCAACGCCGGTCACCTGCGCTTGTCCGCCGAGAATGCCTTCGGAGCCGACTTCGCGTGCGACGCGCGTCACTTCGGAAGCAAATGCGTTGAGTTGGTCGACCATCGTGTTGATCGTGCCCGACAGTTCGCGAATCTCGCCACGAGCTTCGACGGTAATTTTTTTCGAGAGGTCGCCGTTGGCGACGGCGGTGGTAACGTCGGCGATGTTACGCACTTGCGCGGTCAGATTACCGGCCATCGTGTTGACCGAGTCGGTGAGATCTTTCCACGTTCCGGCGACGCCTTTGACGTTTGCTTGTCCGCCGAGTTTGCCTTCGGAGCCGACCTCACGCGCGACGCGCGTCACTTCCGAAGCGAATGCGTTGAGGCGATCGACCATCTTGTTGATCGTGCGGCTCGAGCGCAAGAATTCACCGCGCAGCGGGTGGCTGTCGGTCTCGAGCGGCATTTGCTGCGAGAGGTCACCGTTAGCAACCGCGCCGAGCACGCGTCCGGCTTCCGACATTGGGAAGACGAGATCGTCGATGAGCCGATTGACCGACTCGATGCCCTCGCGCCACGCGCCTTTGAGGCCTTCCGTACGCGCGCGCTTGACGATCGATCCTTCCCGTCCGACGACCTCACTGATGCGCGCAAGTTCATCGTTGACGTATTGATTGTGCTCGATGCAGGCGTTAAATGCCGCAGCTATCTCGCCGTCGATGCCGACGAGGTCGTTGGGTAGCCGCACCCGAAAATTACCGTCGCGAAACGCGCGCACGGCAGCAAGAAGCTCCGGCTGCTGTAAATGGCCAGGCTCCGGTTTGTCAGACCCGGCAAATTCCTCGGTAACAGTCGACGACATAGAAACAGCATCGCCCCCGTGGCTACTTGGTAAGGACTCTCTTACCCGGTCTCCGCCGAGCCAAACAGATTAGCGCTAGCCAGTTTATTGGGCCCCGAAACCGGGCACGATACGTGCAAATATGACCGTCATGAGGGACCATGATCACGGATCTTGATCCGCTCGAGCGCAGCCAGCGTACCCCTGCCTCGTCACAACTCATCGTCGAAAATATCGCACGACTGTGTGCCGATGCGTTTGCCGATCTTTGCGCCGTGTATCTGCGGGCCGAACCGAACGGACCGGCTGCGTTTTGTACGCGCATACCGGAGGCGTTCGCCGCGCTGCGTACTGCTGCTTTCGACGATGCGTATCCTGAGCGCGTCCGGGATGCCGGTCTCGAGGGGCTGGTTTGCGAGCCCCTGATCGTCGACGGGACCCCGATCGGCACGGTCGTCCTCGCGACGGCGCGCGACGGGATGACCGAGGTTACTCCGGCGATCGGCGGGATGGTCGCCTCGATTCTTTCCAATGCCATCACCCAAGCCTCGCAACTTGCGCATCACCACCGCGTGTCGGAGCGGCTCCAGCGCGCTATGCTGCCCGAACGGTTGGTCCAGGGTCCGGGCATTTCGTTTGACGCGGCGTACAAGCCGGCGAGTCGCGACGCCGAGGTCGGCGGCGATTGGTACGACGCGTTCGATGTCGGCAACGGAAAGATCGGGATTTCGGTCGGCGACGTCACCGGTCACGGCCTCGAGGCAGCGGTCACGATGAGCGAGATCCGCGGCGCAATCCGGGCCGCCGCGGCGACGCATCATTCACCGGCAGCACTGCTCAACGCCGTCGAAGCGATGGTCAGCTCGCAGGCGATCGGCGTGGCTTCGGCAATTGCCGGGATCTTCGATCCCGCGACCGGCATCTTGCGCTACGCATGTGCCGGCCATCCGCCGCCGGTATTAGTGACGGCAAAGGGCGTCGCGTACGTGCTGCCGGGCGGGGGCCTCCTCCTGGGACTCGGACAGCCCGTCGCCTCGCTCGAGCGGACGGTGACGATCGCACCGGGCGCATCGTGCTTCTTCTATACGGACGGTCTTACCGAGCACACGCGCGACCCGATTGCCGGGGAAGAGCGGTTGGTCGCCGCGATCGAGCACCTAGCGGCGCAAGACACGCTCAGCGCGCACCAGTTGCACATGCGCATCATCGTGGAAGGGCCCAACCTCGATGATTGTGCGACGCTGTTGCTGCGGCGCGCCGACTCGGCTCCGGCGCCGGTCGAGCGCTACACCTATAGCGCGATTCCCAATTCGGCTCGCCTCGCCCGCGACGCGATTCGCGGCTACGCCGAGCGCTGCGGTATCGGCCGGGACCTCACCTACGACATCGTGCTTGCGGCGGGCGAAGCGGTCGCCAACGCGATCGAGTATGGCGCGCGCTCGCCCGAAGCGACGTTTACCGTCGAGATCTCCCGCGATGGAACGGAACTGCGGGTCAGTGTCGAGAGCGACGGCCATTGGCGCAGCACGCCGTCGGATAAGGACCGCGGGCGCGGCATCGCAATCATGCGCGCGTGCGCGACCGAGCTGGAAGTTTCCTCAACCTCAGAGCGGACGCACCTGACGCTCACCTTCGCGGACCCGGCGTAACGTGTCCCGGCGCGTTTCTGCTGCATATACATAACGACCGCTAGGCATACAATCGCGTCGGGAACGTTCTCGCCGCCAGCGCCGTTGCGACAAAAGGAACGGCCCAAGGTTAGCGCGATTCAATTGTCCTAGTTCCTGGACTGCTGTGCGTCCGCATTATGCGGCGCCGAATGGGAGCATTTGAACTATGTCGGATGGCAAACTAGATCGAAAGTCGTTTCTGACGACAACCGCCGCCATTACGTCAGCTGGAATCGTCACCGGCTTCCCTGCAATTCTTTCGAGCCGCGCGTTGGCGGCCGACCAAATCAGAATCGGACTCGACTACGAATACACCGGCGTGTACGCAGCGTACGCGCAGAGCGAAACGCAAGGCGCGCAGATGGCGATGGACGAGTGGAACGGGCGCGGCGGCGTCATGGGTGGATCGCAAGTCTCGATCGTCAAGGAAGATAACAACAACAATCCCGGCACTGCGGTAGAGAAGGCGCGCAAGCTCATTCTCGTCGAGAAATGTCAGGCGCTGATGAGTGCGATCAACAGTGGCGTTGCGCTGGCGATCAGCGGCGCCGCGAATGCGCTCAATACGTTCTACCTCGACACCGGCGGCCACGCCGACGCGGTGACCGGCGAAGACTGCAAGTACAGCACGTTCCGTACGTGCCATAGCACGTGGATGGAAACCCACGCGACCGGCTATTCGTTGGCCAAGAAGTTCGGGAAGAAATGGTATATGATCATTCCCGATTACGCCTTTGGGCATGCGCTGCAAGCCGGCTACCACGACGTGGCGAAAAAGCTAGGCATTGAATTCGTCGGTGAGGATCTCACCCCGCTCGGCACCGCCGACTTCAGCCCGTACCTGACCAAGGTGCTTGCGGCCAAGCCGGACCTTTTGATCGTGCTGGTGCAGGGCGACGATTTCGTCAACTGCCTCAAGCAAGCGCACCAATACGGCATCGCCGGTAAGGTGCCGATCGGCGGACCGCAGGTCGAGCTCGAAGCCGTCTGGGCGCTTCCCGAAGAAGCTCGCGTCGGCTACTGGGGCGTCGAATGGTACTATAAGGGCGCGAGCGTAATCGGCACCAACAACAAGTTGGCCAACGATTTCGTCGCGGCATATCACAAGAAATACGGAACGCCGCCGACCGCGCGCAGCGCCTTCGGTTATATCACGATGGATCGACTGCTGTGGACGATAAATGAGGCCAAGTCGACCAACGCCGCGAAGATGGCTCGGGCGCTCCAAGGCGCGCACTTCCAGTCGATCTGGGAGGGCGGCGGGTACTACCGCGACGTCGATCACCAGCTGATGTGGCCGATGTGGCTCGCATCGATTCGCCCCAAAGGCACGGCGCAGGATCAGTACGACATGTTCGATATCGTCGATCGTCAGGAGGCCGACGCGATCGAGCAGACCGTGGCAGAGAAGCAGGCGGTCTGCCACATGAACTGGCCAACGTAACAACTACCCCGGGAGAACCACCATGGCGCATGTCGCCCCTGAGATCTTCAACGGCCTGATCCTCGGCGCGTTCTATGCGGTCGTGGCCATCGGTCTTTCGCTGATCATGAATCTGACGGGAACGATCAACATGGCGCACGGGTCGTTCATGACCCTCGCCGGGTATCTGGCCTTCGCGATGGTCAGCGCCGGGACGAACTTTTGGTTCGCACTGGCGGTAGCGCCAATACTGACGGTCATCGTCGGCGTTGCGGTAGAACGGACGATCATCCGTCCGCTCTACCGTCGCGACCCGGTCTACAGCCTGTTGCTCACCTTTGGCCTCTCGCTCATAGCCGAGGAGACCTACCGGCTGATTTGGGGCGACAACGGCGTGCCGTTCTCGCCGCCGGCGGCGCTGCAGGGCGCAGTGCCGCTCGGCTTTACGTATTTTCCAACCTTCCGGCTCTTTATCGCCGGTGCGCTTCTAGTGATCATCATTGCGCTCGTGCTGTTCTTGCAGCGCACCCGTCTCGGGCTGCGGCTACGCGCTGCGGTGCAAGACAACGAGATGATTGCAGCGCTTGGCACCAACACGCAGTTGCTCTATACGGTCAACTTCGGCTTGGGCATCTTGATCGCCGGCGTCGCGGGGGTGCTGGCTGCCGGACTGCTCGGGCTCAATCCGCAAAGCGGGAACGCACTCTTGATGCCGGCGTTCGTGACCGTCATCGTCGGCGGCATGGGTAGTATGTTCGGGGCCGTCGTCGGCGGATTGCTGATCGGTGTTACGATCAGCGTCACCACGCTCTATCTTCCGGCCTTCAGCGAAATTGCCATGTACGTGCTGATGGCGGTGATCTTGATGATTCGTCCACGCGGACTCTTCGGCGAAGAGGGCATCTTCGGATGAGGATGAGTAGTCGCGCGGGCTTGATCAGCGCGTTGGTACTCGTTGTGCTGCTGATCCTCACGCCCGAGATCGCGCCGCACATCAATCTTGCGATCTCGGTGTGCACCGAGGTGATATTGATGGCGATCGCTGCGATGGCGGTCAACCTGTTGATCGGCTACACCGGCGTGCTGCCGTTCGGCAACGCAGCCTTCTTCGGCCTGGGTGCCTACGGTGCCGGGTTGACGATCCAATATTGGCACGTCGGCTTTTTCAGTTCCATCGTCCTAGGCATCTTGGCGTCGCTCATCGGCGCGCTATTGATCGGACCGTTTCTCTTACGACGGCGCGGCATCTACTTTGCGCTCTTGATGATTGCCTTCGGGCAAGTTTTTTATTTCATCGCCTATAAGTTCACGGATATCACCGGTGGTGAAGACGGGATGAACTTCACGCGTCCGATGATCGAAGGCACGAAGATCGCGCCCCACGACGAAACGCTCTACTACATCATGCTCGGTTTCTTTGTGCTGATCGGCATCGGGTTTTGGTTGCTCGTGCGTTCGCCGTTTGGCCGCTCGCTGGTCGCGATCAAAGAGAACGAGACACGTGCCCGCTATCTCGGTCTCAATACCGACCGGTTCATTTTCGTGGCGCTCTTGATCTCGGCCGGGATGGAAGGGCTCGCCGGCGCGTGCTACGGGCTCTCGATCATGTACATGTTCCCGCTACTGCTCGACTGGCACGAATCGGGCAACATCGTCTTGATGACGATCCTGGGTGGAAGCGGGACGCTCTTCGGGCCGTTCATCGGCTCGCTGATCTTTGTGCTCGGCAACGATATTCTTTCTACGGCGTGGAAGTGGTGGCAGATTCCGCTCGGTGCGCTGTTCGTGGTCTGCGTGCTCGGATTTCCCAAAGGCATCCTTGGAACGATCCTGGACGTGTTCGAGAAGCGGCGCGGTGGTTTTGGGTACGAGGCGCGCGATACGCTGCAAGGCACCGTGTTGTCCGAGCGGGAGATTCAACCGTGAGCGAAGTGCTCTTTACCGGCGAGCACATCGTCAAGCATTTCGGCGGCGTGCGCGCAGTCGAGGACGTGTCGCTGAGCGTCGATGCAGGAACGATCCAAGCGATCATCGGCCCCAACGGCGCCGGGAAGTCGACACTCTTCAACGCGCTCTCGGGATTCTACAAGTGCGATAGCGGCAAGGTGACGTTTAAGGGCGTCGATATTACGGCGGCGCCGATTCATCGCCGCATTGCGATGGGTTTGGGCCGCACCTTTCAGACCTCGAGCGTCTTCCCGAACCTATCGGTCTACGACAATCTGCTGATTGGCTTACAGAGTGGGGCGAATCTCGCGTTCCGGTTTCGTCCTGTCGGCGTCGTGCAACACAAGACCATCGAGGAGAAGGCCGAGCGCCTCCTGGATTTCGTCAATCTGCGCGCGTCGGCGCGCCGCCCGGTCGCTGAACTCGCGCACGGCAGCCAACGGCTGTGCGAGATCGCGATGAGCCTCTCGACCGATCCGGTGCTGGTGATGCTCGATGAGCCGATGGCGGGCCTTGCGCACGCGGAGACGACCCGCGTCGTCGAGGTGATTCGCAAATTGCACAGCGAGCTCGGGCTTACCGTACTCTTCGTCGAACACAACATGCGCGTGGTGCTTTCGCTTGCGCAGCGCATCATGGTTCTCGATCGCGGCAGGGTGCTTGCCGAAGGTACACCCGCGGAGATCAGCGCAAACGAAGCGGTGCGTGACGCGTACATCGGCAAGGAGGTCGTCGAGAATGTCTGACCCATTTTTGAAGGTCGACGGCCTCAATACGTTTTACGGGAAGAGCCACATCCTCCACGATGTCGGGCTCACCGTGAACAAAGGCGAGCTCGTGGCGCTGCTGGGTCTCAACGGCGCCGGCAAAAGCACGACGCTGCGCAGTATCCTCGGATTGACGCGTCCGCGCGACGGCGAGATCACGTTCGACGGAACATCAATCATTGGACGAGCGCCGTATCGCATCGCCCGATTGGGCGTCGGCTACGTGCCCGAAGGGCGGCGCATGTTTGCCGCACTTTCGGTGCTCGAGAATCTGCAGTTGGCGGAAAACGGCCGCGGCGGCGAGTGGTCGATCGCTCGCGTGCTCGAGCATCTACCCAAGCTCAAGGAGCTCGTCGGGAGACGCGCCGGGCGGCTCTCCGGCGGCGAGCAAGAGATGCTGGCGATCGGACGCGCGCTGGTCTCGAATCCAAAGTTGTTGCTGGTCGACGAACCGTCACAGGGCCTAGCGCCGATGATCGTCGAGGAAGTCTACCGGATTCTGGCCGAGCTCAAAGACCGCGGCGTGGCAATCGTCCTGGTCGAGCAAAACGCGTTGCTCGCGCTCAAGATCGCGGACCGCGCTTACGTCATGGACGCCGGCCGGATCGTCTACCACGGGGACGCGGCGACCCTGCTTGCGGACCGCAAACGCATCGCCGACCTCATGGGACTGACGGCCTCGGAGCTCGCCTCCTAGGGGCGCCATTCCATCATGCCGATATTGTAAAGGCATGAAAACGCTCGGTCCTAACGACGCCCTCGAAGAGCTCATCGCGCCCATCGCGCGCGCGGTGCGCAATGACCGAGTCACCGCGCTTGCCGGCGTGCTCGCTCAGCTCTGCGAGCGAGGCGCGTTTACCCCCGAGTTGTTTCTGCCCGCGAATCCCAACCACTATTCGCGCAAACTGATCTGGCACGACCCGGAAGACCACTTCATCGTCGTCGGAATGACCTGGGCCCCGGAGCAAGGCAGCCCACTGCACGATCACGCCGGATTGTGGGGCGCCGAGATCATCGTCGACGGCGTCATGAGCGAAACGATGTTTCACCTGGCCGAACGCGGCGAAGACGGCCGCTACCGTTTCGAACGCGGAATGCATCGGGTCTCCGGAAAGGGAACGGTGGGCGTGCTCATTCCACCGCTGGAGTATCACGACTTCGGCAACGCCGGAACGACCGTCGCGCATTCGTTGCACGTGTACGGCGGCAACTTGACGAGCGCGCAATCGTTCTCGCAGAGTGACGACGATTGGTGGACGGCGCGTCGCGTCGACCTCCGCTACGATGGCTGAGTTTACCGTGATCGTGGCCGGCGGTGGCGCTAGTGGCGTGCTCGTGGCAACGCGTCTGGTTCGCAAGAGCGCGCAAGCGCGCGTCGTTATCGTCGAGCCGCGCGAACGCCTTGGCCGCGGGATGGCGTACTCGACGCCGCATCACCGGCATCTGCTCAACGTCCCGGCCGGGCGCATGTCGGCGTTCGCAGAGGATCCCGAGCACTTCGTGCGGTTCTTGCGCGAACGATTCGGCGAGCGCTACACGGCTTCGTCCTTTGTTCCGCGACCGCTCTATGGCGACTATCTCGAGTTCGTTACGCAAGAATCGCGCGCATTTGCCGGAGAGCGTCTGCGCTGCGAGCAAGCGACGATCCTCGCCGCGAACGTCGATGCCGCCGGCGTTCGTGCGATCTGCGACGATGGGCGTGTGCTCGGCGGCGACGTGCTTATCGTCGCCACGGGCAACGCGCGGCCGGCGCCGTGGTTCCGAGCCGATGCCGACATCGTCGCGGGCGACCGATTCTTCGACTCGGCATGGGATGAACGCGCGCTGACGCCGGCGGATCCCGATGAAGGCGTGCTGCTCTTAGGCACCGGCCTCACCGCGGTGGACGCGCTGATCGGTTTGCGGGAAAACGGTCACCGTGGCGTGATCTGGATGGTTTCCCGGCGCGGCCTGCTTCCGCACGAGCACCGGCTTTTTGACGCACCGCCCGAACTCAATCCCGAAGCCACGTCGTTGCACGACCTCTTTGGCGCGGTTCGCGCGGTTGCGAGACGCCCGCGCGCCTGGCGCGCAACCCTCGACAGCCTGCGGCCGCGTACCAACCACCTCTGGCAAGCCCTCTCGGTGAGTGACCAGCGGCGATTCGTACGCCACGTGATGCCGTATTGGAACGTGCATCGTCACCGTATGGCACCGCAAGTCGCAAAGGAAATTGCTGACGAAACGTCCTCGGGCCGGTTGCGCATGCTTGCCGGACGCACCGGCGCCTTTACACAGATGGATCGTGGTTTACACGTCCCGATTCGTGTGCGCGGTGAGAACCGCGAACTCGAGCTCGAAGTTGGTCGTGCGATCAACTGCAGCGGACCGGCGCACGATTTTCGACAATTGGAGAATCCGCTGATCGGCAATTTGCTCGCGCAAGGAATCATGCAGCCGCTTGCGACCGGAATCGGTGTCGACATCGCGCCGAGCGGCGCGCTGCGAGACCGTCACGGGGCAGACTCGCCGGCGGTCTTTGCTATCGGGCCGGTGAGATATGGGACCTTGATCGAAACGACGGCGATGCCGGAGATTCGCGCGCAGGCTGAAGAGCTTGCGACGCTGCTCGTCACGCGTCATTCATCGACCACTGCCGGAACGTTACAGTGATCGCAGCGAAACGATGGCTGGCGGGTGCGCTCACCATGGGTGTCGTGGTCACCGCTACACCTGCGGCCATCGCGCAAGTGAGCGATCGCGAGATTTCGGTCGGCAACGCGACGACGCTGCGGCTCAATGTGAGCGGTTCGATCCACGTCATGCCGGTTGCCGGTCTGACGAGCGTGAAGTTTCACGTCGTCGACAATGGGCCGTCGACTCCGCCGATGGCGCTGACGAGTTCCCGCGCCGGTTCGCGCTTGAATGTCTCGATTACCGGACCCAGCTCCAACATTCTTCCGTTCGTCGGTGCCAGCGGGTACGAGTTGCAACTTTCGTATCCGGCCCGGATGCATCTCGACTTGCGCGAATTCGCCGGCCGCGTGCACGTCGATGCCGTGCCGGCATCGATGCAAATCTACGACGCGACCGGCAACATTCTGGTCGATGACGCGAGCGCGCCATTGACCGCGGAAGCGGATAGCGGCGACATCTCGGTCACCAAGGCCCGTACCTCGATCACCCTAAGCGTCGGAAACGGCAACGTGACCGCAGCGCTGGCGCCGGGGTGGCGCGGCACGCTCGTGCGCTTGGAGTCATCGAACGGGAACCTGCATCTGAGCGTCCCGGCCGGATTTCGCGCGCACTACGACGTCAGCACCGGCTCCGGGCACGTGAGCAATCCCCTCCACGGCGTCGCGCGCGGCCCGCTGGTCTTCATGCTGGCCGAGCAGGGCGACGTCTCGATCGCGACTTTGTAAAGAATCGGCTAGCGCAAGCAAGGGGACGCCCTTTTGTCGCAGGGCAGCACGACCGTGCGACGATATATTAGCGGTCGCAACAATATTTTGGAGGGTGTCTCTCGTGCGTTCAGTTCTCGTTCCCGCGTTCATACTCGCTGCGCTGGTTCCGTCGACGGCATCAGCGGCGGTCGTCGACGTGTCCCTCATGCCCGACGGCACGTATACCGTCAAGGTTGAAAAGATTCAGGATGCGCAGCATGCGCTGGTGATGATGCAAAACGGCATTGAAACGGTGCTGGTCGCTGCGGGCAGCGCCGATTTTAGCAAGTGCAAGCCGAACGACACCATCAAAATCTCGATCATCAAGGGCAAAGTTCCGGTCCTCGCCGTTCAATAGGCATCCCCGGGCCCGGCTGGTCTTTATGCCCGCCGGGCAGGCGACGTGCCGACCGGCGGCTTTGTAAAGAATCGCGGCCGAGGCGTGCGCAGGTGCTCCTTCTGTCGTATCCTGTCGGGTGGGGGTGCCGCCATGCTTGCGGGCGGAGAAAACTTTCGGAGGAACATCGTGCGCTCTATTATGATCCCTGCGCTTTTTGCGTTTGTCGCGCTGGCCCCGGCGATGGCTTCGGCCGCGCTGGTGGATGCGTCGCTCGTGCCGGATGGCACCTACGTCTGCAAAGTCGAAAAGGTCGAAGACGCGCAGCATCTGCTCGTCATGATGAAGAACGGCATTGAAACGACGCTCATCGCGCAAGGCATCGACTTCAGCAAAGTCAAGGCGAACGACACCATCAAGGTCTCGCTGGTCAAGGGGAAAGTCCCGGTCTACGTGATCCAGTAGGCATCCATCTGGTTCTGGGTAAAGGGTTCGATGACGAGCCCTTTTTTATTGCTTTCGGAGGAAGATGTCGCATGCGGCTTCATACCACGATCACGACAGCGGTCGTACTCCTATTCGCAACCGCGATTGGCGCCGACGCGGCGCTGACGCAAGGCACGCTGCTCGATGGAACGATCAACGGCAGCTATTCCAGCAATCACGCCTACGCCGGTCAATCGGTGACGGTCTCGAACGTCCGTAGTGACGACGGCAGCGGATCGGTCCGCAACGGAACGCTGTACGGCTATGTGTACTCCGTACAAAAGGCCGGGCAAGGAAAGCCCGGAGAAATCCGCTTTCGCTTCACCCAGCTGGTGAACGGCAACGGCGCGCGTTACACGATCGATAGCCGCGTCACCAATGTGAACGTACAGACGAAAAACAACGCGGCCAAGGAAGCCGGCGGAGCGCTTGCGGGTATGCTCGTCGGCAACGCGATAGGCAAGACGCTCTTTGGCGGAAGCGCGGGAGGTGCGATCGGTGCCGCCGGTGGGTTCCTGCTCGCCAAGAACAATCGTCAAGACGTCAACGTCACGGCGGGATCGTACCTTCAAGTGGAGATCCTCTCCGTCGCCCGCCGCCAATCCCACTAAGTCCGGCTGCGTGCCCGTCGTTCCGGCGACAACGGAATCCCTCGATCGTGCCGCCGCGCTTTTACGCGGCGGCGGGGTCGTTGCCTTTCCGACCGAAACGGTGTACGGGTTAGGCGCCGATGCGTTCGATGCGCGCGCCGTCGCGCGCGTCTTCGAGATCAAAGCGCGTCCGGCGTTCGATCCGCTGATCGTGCACGTGAGCGACGATGCGATGCTCGAGCGCGTCGCCGAAGATATTCCCGCAACCGCGCGCACGCTGATTCGTGCGTTCTGGCCCGGCCCGCTGACGATCGTCTTGACCAAGCGCGCAGAGGTGCCCGATCTGGTTACCGCCGGGCTGCCGACCGTCGCCGTTCGTATGCCGGCGCATCCGATCGCGCGCGCGCTGATCGAGCGCGCCGGCACACCGCTTGCCGCACCGAGTGCCAATCCGTTTGGCTATCTGAGTCCAACGCAAGCCGCGCACGTCGAACGCATGCTGGACGATCGCGTCGATCGAATCATCGATGGCGGTCCCACCGAGCACGGGATCGAGTCGACGATCGTCATGCTCGACCCGCGGCCGGTATTGCTGCGGCAAGGCGCGATTCCGATCGAGGCGATTGAAGCCACGATCGGTCCACTTGCGCGGGAACTTTCCGACGAAGCGCGGCCGCTCGCGCCGGGTCGTCTGTCGCAGCACTACGCGCCGCATACCCCGATTCGCATCGTCGACGAGCCCGCGCGCTTGCCGGAGAGCGAACGCGACGGCGCGGTGTTGCTAGCCTTTCGCGCGCCCGTCGCCGGATATCGCGACGCGCGCGTGCTCAGTGCCGCCGGCAACCTGCGCGAGGCGGCAGCGCATCTCTTCGAGTATCTACACGAACTCGATGCATTAGGCGCGGTGCGCATCGATGCGGAGCGGCTCCCGATGGAGGGCGTCGGGGTCGCTATCATGGATCGTCTGCAACGTGCCGGCTCGCGCTGACCGGCGCACGCTCGCGCTGCTTGCGCTCGCGGTTCTCGTCGCGATCTGGGGCTACAACTGGGTGGTGATAAAGATCGCGGTGCGTGATGCGTCACCATTTACGTTCGCGTCGTGGCGAACGATCGGCGGCGCAATCGTGTTGATGGCTACGGCGCTGCTGCTCCGCTCGCTGCGCCCGCAATTTCCTGCCGCGTTTTTTTGGATCGGGCTATTTCAAACGGCGCTGTTCCTCGGTCTGAGCACGTGGGCGATCGTCAGCGCGGGCGCGGCGCAAGTCGCGATGCTCGCGTACACGATGCCGCTCTGGGTCGCACTGCTCGCGTGGCCGGTGCTCGGCGAGCGCATCGGTCTGTGGCAGGCATTAGCCATTGCGGTGGCACTTGCCGGCATCGCGTGCATGATCGGACCGCTGCACGCAGTTGGACTCGCCGAATGGCTCGCGGTCGCGGCCGGACTCGCCTGGGCAATCGGCATCATTTTAACCAAACGTTTGCAACGCCGTGGGCACGTCGATCTGCTCGGATTGACGATGTGGCAGATGCTCTTCGGCGGACTCGTGCTTACGATCGCTGCACTGATGATGCCGGGGCATGCGACGACGTGGAACACGCCGTATCTCCTGGCAGTCGTCTACAACATCGTATTGGCAACGGCGCTCGGATACACGCTATGGATCTACGTTCTCGATGTCTTGCCGGCGCGCGACGCTGGGATGGGCGTGCTCGCAAATCCGGTGGTCAGCGCTCTCGCGGCGTGGCTGCAGCTCGGAGAGGTGCCCACGCGCCTCTCGGGGACGGGGATGGTCCTGATTGCGGCCGGGTTAGTGTTGCTCTCGCTGGCCGATCGGCGCGCGAGCCGCGCGGCTTAGACGCAGCGAATTTCCGACCACGAACAGGCTCGAGAGTCCCATCGCCGCCGCGGCGAAAATCGGCGCAACGATTCCAAAGGCGGCGAGCGGCACCAGCACGGCGTTGTACGCGAACGCCCAGAACAGGTTCTGCGACACGGTTGCACTCGTCGCGCGCGCGATCGCGATCGCGTCGGCGACCGCGCGCGGATCGCTTGCGAGCAACGCGGCTCCGGCCGTTTGCAGCGCCACGCCCGTGCCGGTGCCCATGGCAAATCCAATGTCGGCGACGGCCAGCGCCGGTGCATCGTTGATGCCGTCGCCGGCAAATGCAACGCGCTCGCCGTGGAACTGCAGGTCGCGCACGATCGCGGCTTTGCCCTCCGGTGTCACGCGCGCGTGAACGTGCTCGATACCGGCGTCGGCTGCTGCAGCGCGTACCGGGCCCTCGGCATCGCCGCTGATCAGTTCCGCCGTGACGCCGAGTTCGCGCAAGCGCTGCACAGCCGCGACGGCTTCTGCGCGAACCTGGTCGCGCAGGTCGATCGATCCGATGACCGCGCCGTCGCGTGAAACGTTGACCCGCGTCGCACCGTCGGGGCCATCGAGCGCGGCGGTAACGGTCACCTCGTGCGCACCAACGCGCCCACGGATGCCGCTGCCGGCAATGGCGCGTACGTCGCGCGGAGATGCGATTGCAAGGGAGCGTTCGCGCGCCGCGCCGACGATCGCGCGCGCCAATGGATGCGTCGATGATGATTCGACTGCAGCAGCGAGGGCCAGCGCATCGTCGCTGCTCGCGGCGAGGACCGTGGGCGTACCTTTGGTCAGCGTGCCGGTTTTATCGAAGACGACTCGCGTCACGGTAGCCGTTCGTTCGAGCGCGCTTGCATCTTTGAAGAGGACGCCTCGCCGCGCGGCAACGCCGATACCGGCGATGATCGCGGTCGGTGTCGCGAGGCCGAGCGCGCACGGGCAAGCCACGATGAGCACGGCGACAGCGGTGACGATTGCATCCGCAAGACTGCGATGTCCGACCAACCACCAACCTGCAAACGTCACGAGCGCGATCGCCATGATCGTCGGCACGAAGATGCCGGCGATACGATCGGCTAGACGCTGCACGGGCGGTGTTGAGCCTTGCGCGTGACGTACGATGTCGATGATGCCCGCAAGGTGGGTGCCTGCGCCGACGGCGGTTGCGCGGATCACGAGCGCGCCGCTCGCGTTGACGGTGCCCGCTTCGACGAGTGACCCGCTGCGCACGTCGACCGGCATCGCTTCACCGGTGAGCATCGAACGGTCGATGGCGCTTTCGCCTTCGATAACGACCGCGTCGACCGGAATGCGCTCGCCGGGCGCGACAACGAGTTCGTCACCGGCGCGTACCAACTCGACCGCGATTTCTTCCGAGTCACCGGCGGCGCAACGGCGATGGGCGAGCGGAGGGCGCAGCTCCAACAGCGCGCGCATCGCACTCGAGCTGCTCACCCGCGCGCGTGCTTCGAGGTACTTGCCGGCGTAGATCAAGGTGACGATCGCCGCCGCGGTATCGAAGTAGGTCGGACCGCCGCGCACCGCGTCGTAGACACTCAAGAGGTAGGCCGCGGTCGAGCCCAGCGAGATCAAGGTATCCATTGTCGCCGTCCCGGAGCGCAATGCCGCGAGCGCCCCGCGGTGAAATTCCCAGCCGGCCCCGAGCCAGACCGGCAGCGTGAGCGCGGCAAGAAGCACATTGCGGCCGGGGAAGTCCGGCGCGAACATGGCGATGCCGACCGCCGGTACGGTAAGTGCAATCGCGAGCGCGAGCACGATGGCTCGGCGCCGCAGATCCGCGGCGCGCTCGGCGGCAAAACGGTCTTCGTCGAGTTCGGTGCTGGCCTCGTAACCGGCGCGCTCGACCGCAGCAAGCAGCTCGCGTGTATCCAAGCTGCCATGCAGGACAGTCGCCCGCTCGGTCGCCAGGTTGACGGCCGCGTCTTCGACGCCGGGCACATCGCGAAGCGCCCGGGTCACGTGGGCGGCACAGGAGGCGCAGGTCATCCCGCGGATCTCGAGTTCGGTCAGGCTTTGCATCGCAAAGTTAAAAGACTTTCAAATGTGGAACAAAGGGGGAGCGGCAGCGGCCGTTCTCAGATAAGATCGAACCCACTACATCTAAGATCTACAACACGCTGCGGTTGCAAGCTACCTGCATCGTCTCTTTGGGGAAATGAACGTGCCACCTACCTCCCGTCTGCGCGCCGCCCTCGGCGCGATTGTTCTATCTCTGGCTGTCGCCGTGCCGGCGGCCGCGTCGTCTCCGTTGCCCTCGGCGATGGCGCAAGACGTTAGCGAGAGTTATCATTTACTCTCGACCTCGTCATATCGTCCGGTGGATCCGCAGACACTGGTCGACAAGGCACGCGAAGCACTCGTCGATCTTGCGCACAAGCACGGCGCAAAAATCGACGTCGCACCGATACGCGCGAGCGACGATGCGCAGACGACGGTGGAAGCGCTGGATAGCGCGATCGCCGATGCAGCTGCAAGCGCCAAGGGATCGACCACCGACTACGCCTATGCGGCGATCTCGGCCATGGCGAAGGCCGTGGACGATCGCTACACGCAGTTCATGACCCCCGACGAATATAAGGCGTTCAAAGACGCGCTCGACCCGGAGAAGATCTCCGGTATCGGCGTGCTGATCGCACCCGACGAGACTACCGGGCTGATCGACATTTCGTACGTCGTGCCGGGCACGCCGGCGGATCGCGCCGGTCTGCAACCGGGCGACACGATCGCGACCATCGATGGTCAGTCGACGAAAGGCTTCACGACCGATGCCGCCAGCAAGCTGCTTCGCGGTAAAGCCGGCACGCCGGTGCGTCTGGGGCTGTTGCGCAATAACGCGCCGGTCGACGTCGCGATCACGCGCAGCGAACTCGCACCGCCGACCGTCGTGTACAAACTTCTGCCCGGATCGATCGGCTATGTGTACGTGCTGGCGTTTGGACAAAGCACGCCGGATGAGTTCGATGCGGCAATCGCGCGCGTGACGGCGGCCGGCGCGAAGGCGCTGGTCCTCGATCTTCGCAATGATGGTGGCGGCTATGTCGAATCCGCATTACAGATCAGCGAGCGGTTTATCGCGCACAAGCCGCTATTGACGGTTGAAGAGCGCGGCGGCCCGGATACGACTGTAACGGCCGACGACGACGGCGTGCGAGTCGATATCCCGGTAACGGTGCTGGTCAACGAGTATACCGCGTCCGCGTCGGAGATCACCGCCGGCGCGTTGCAAGATGACGGCATCGCATCGCTGATCGGCACGCGCACCTTCGGCAAAGGCGTCATGCAGACGCTCACGCCGCTGGCTGACGGATCTGCCATCAAGATTACGACGGCACATTACCTTACGCCGAATCACCGTGACATCAACCTCAAAGGCATCGAACCGGATCTCGCCGTTGCCGAGCCGCACGACGCGCGCTTCGGCGATCCGCTCAAAGATCCGCAGTTGCGCGCCGCGCTCGATTTCTTGCAGAAGAAGATCGCGGTAAAAACGCCCTAACGCGAGTCAGCTGGCTTTGTGGCGGGTGAGGCGAACGCAGGTGCCGTTATGCTCGAATGAAACGCGATCCATCAGCCGGCGCATCAGCAGAATGCCGAAGCCGCGTTCGGTTTCTTCCGTCGTGGCGGTGGAAACGAGCGCGCTCGGCGGAAGAAATCCGTCGCCGTTGTCGCGAATCTCGATCGTGAGCTCGTCGTCGTTGAACGAACAGCGCACGGAAAAACCGCTCGAGCGATGATTGTAGCCGTGCTCGACCGCGTTGCTCAGGGCTTCGCCCGACGCGATGCGAATGTCCGCGATCTCTTCCGACGCGAAGCCGCAGATGCGCGCGAATCCCGCAATGGCATTGCGAGCGAGCGGTACGTTGCGGCGCTCGCCGCTAAACGCGGCGCGAAAGTTCGGTGTCATACTAGGCTAGGTCGGACGTTCGCGTAGAAGAACAGAGCGTCCGGCCCGGCAAGCGGGCCACAGGTTGCGGGCGATTAGCTCAGCTGGGAGAGCAGTGCCCTTACAAGGCAAAGGTCGGCGGTTCGAGCCCGTCATCGCCCATTTTCACCTCCGCATCTTGTCGTCGCCTCGCCCCTCGAGTGCAAAGCACACTTCGGGGCTCGTCTCCTAAAGCTGCGGGGTGAAAACCCGGAGGAGCAATGCCATGATTGAGGCCTTAAAAGAGATCAGCGTCGAACGTGAGGGGTCGGCGGCGATCGTCACCATGCGCCGGCCCGAGCGCCGCAACGCGCTCTCGCTCGCGATGATGCGGGAGCTGACGCAGGCTTTGCGCGAGCTCGGCGCGGACCGCAGCGTCCGCGCGATCATCGTAGCCGGCGAAGGGCCGGCCTTCTCGGCCGGGCACGACCTGCGCGAGCTGCGCGGTCGCGACGAGGCAGCCTACACCGAAATCTTCGATCAGTGCGTCGTGCTGATGGCAGCCATCGAGGCGGCTCCGCAGCCGGTGATCGCCGAGGTCGGCGCCCTGGCCACCGCCGCGGGCTGCCAGCTCGTGGCCGCCTGCGATTTGGCCGTTGCCTCGACCCAGGCGCGGTTCGCGACGCCCGGCGTGCGTATCGGCCTGTTCTGCTGCACCCCGATGGTGCCGCTCAGCCGCGACATCGGCCGCAAGCGCGCGATGCAGATGCTTCTTACCGGCAACCCGATCGACGCCCCGACCGCGCTCGATTGGGGCCTGATCAATGCGGTGGTCCCGCCCGAGACGTTGCGGGCTGCGACCCTGGCGCTGGCGGAGCAGATCGCCGGGGCCAGCCGGGCCGTGGTTGGCCTTGGGAAAGCCGCCTTCTATCGCCAGCTCGAACTGAGCGAGGCCGCCGCCTATGACTTCACCAAAACTGTCATGGTCACTAATGCCCAACTCGAGGACGCTCAGGAAGGCATTACGGCCTTCATCGACAAGCGGGCGCCTCACTGGCCCGCCTGAGAAGCATGTAAAAATATGCGCCTGACCGCTTTCGCGGAAGGTTGGGGTCTGCTAGAGTAATAACCACGGCAGAATCACCGCCGCAGCGTTTAAAGACGTGGGCATTTCGCTGTGAGACGGTTCACATAAAGACGTCGCCCACACCCGGTATGCGGGCAACCGCATACGCGACGGCATAAAGGCTCGCTACGCGAGCCTTTATGTATTGTGGGGGTAGAAGCGTCTGCAGCGCGAACAACCCACCCCCGTGATCCGTCCCGATGTCCGACCGCGCTATGCCGCGCTCATTTTAGTCGTGGCCCTTCTGGCCTCGCTGGTGGTAGCGGTCTTCCGCTTCCACACCGAGTCGCAGGCGAAGCGCGTCGAGATTGCGATGGACTACACCGATTTCATTGCGCTCGCGCGTTCCTACAACTATAACCCCGCAGCGTTCCTGATCGCGTTGCGGCGTGCCGGTTTGACCTCGCTCGCGCTTACCGAAGAACTCGGCGCAAATGTCGGCGATGATGGGCGCGTGTACGCGACGACCGGCGCGGCGCTGATCAACGAAGCGCGCATTTCGCCGATTGCCGATCCGTTGCTGGCTGCGCTTGTGCGCTCGAACAAAATTGCGCGAAATGCGGTCTATCTGATCGTCGACGATCCAGCAGCCTACGCGCGCTACCGGCAACAGTTCGCGCTGAACTTTGAACCCAAAACCGTGCGGGTGCTGCGCAACGCGAAGCCGTGGGTTCTCGAGATTCGCACGCAGATCGATTACTTCAACGCCATGGCGCTCGGCATCCCGTCGGATCAAATCGCGCTCGCGAAGCGGCTGGGACTGCTGCTCGTTCCGAGGTTCCAAAACGATGAGCGGTATACGCTGCCACAAATGAACGCGGCCTTCGACGCCGTGCTTGCGCAGGATCGCAAGGTTTCCACCGTGATCTTCTTTGGTTTGCGCAACCAGGTGTTCGGATATCCCGATCATCTCGACGACGCAGCCGCGGCCTTTAAAGAACACGGTACCAAATCGGCGACGCCGTTTAACTTCGGTACGATCGAAACGTACGACGACAGCCAGATCCAAAAGGGCAGCGAAACGCTGGCCAAGGATATCGAAGGCCAAACCGTCCGCGTGCAGGCGATCGCACGAACCGAATTAGACAAGATCACCCTCGACGACGTGATCGCGCGCTACGTGCTCGGGGTGCGCGAGCGCAACATCCGCGTCGTGTATCTGCGGCCCTGGGAACACCAAGACGGCGACCGTTCGATTGAGGCGACCAACGTGGAGATGGTCAAGCAAATCGCCGACCAGCTCAAAGCGCACCATTTCAAACTCGGGCGCGCAACGCCGATTCCGCTTTATCGCGGCGACAACCGTATTCTGGTCGGAATTGCGGCATTGGCAGTGCCCTCGATCTTCGTGCTGTTGCTCGGGTTCTACCGGTGGTACCGGCCGTGGCTTGCGTACGCCGCCTACGGCTTGACCGTGCTGCTCTATCTTGCCGGTATCGTCAGTCATCACGATCTCTTCGCGCGCTCGATGATCGCGCTTGCGGGAGCGCTGCTCTTTGCCACGGCCGCGTTTCTTTCGATCGCCAAGGCGTGCGGTGAAGAGCCGGCGCCCCGGTTTTCCGATCAACTGGTGCGTAGCCTGGGATGGACGTTGCTCGCGACCGGCGTGACGTTGCTCGGCGCGCTCGTGGTCGTCGGCGTGATGAGCTCGCCGCTCACGATGGAAGAGATCGAGCGCTTCCGCGGCGTGCGCCTGGTCCTCGCGCTCCCGCCGTTGATTGCACTCTGCCTCTACCTCTTCGATCGCCGCTTCGATTCCGGGATCGAGCGGCCATCCGACGTCTTCACCGCGCCGGTGCGCGTGTACCAGCTCTTTGCCGGGCTGGTGATCGTCGCGGCGGGAGCCTTGCTGCTGGCGCGCAGCGGCAACCAGAGCGACATCGCGCCGTCACACCTCGAGTTGGTGTTGCGTCACCAGCTCAGCGTCGTGCTGAGCGTGCGGCCGCGGTTCAAGGAATTCCTGATCGGATTCCCCGCGCTGATGGTTCTGCCCGCATTGACCATCGCGCACCGGCGGATCGTCGGATGGCTGCTCGCGCTCGGCGCCGGCGTCGGCATCGGTGACGTGATCGACACCTATTCGCACCTGCATACTCCACTGACGATCTCGCTCATGCGAACGTTCAACGGGCTAGTCATCGGTGCACTTATCGGTCTTCTCGTGATTTGGATCTATCGCCGTGCGTGTATTGCTGTCGGGCTATTACGGGTTCGGTAACCTCGGCGACGAGGCGCTCCTTGAGGTGATCGTGGCGCAGCTGCGTGCGCGATTTCCGGCGGTGCGGCTCGACGTGCTTTCGGCCACGCCGGAAGCAACGGCGAAAACCTACGGCATCGACGCGACGCCGCGCTGGAGCATGCATAGCGTGCGCGAAGCGATCCGCCGCGCCGACGTCGTGCTTTCGGGCGGCGGCGGTCTGCTGCAGACGGCAACCAGCGCGCGCAGTATCGTCTACTACGCCGGCATTTTGCGCGAAGCGATTCGGCAGCAACGCAAAGCGATGATCTTCGCCCAATCGATCGGTCCGCTCGACTTGCTCGGACGCATCGTCGTGCGCAGCTTTTGTCGCGGACTCGATCGCGCAACCGTGCGTGACGCGCGCTCGCTCAAATTGCTGCAGTCGCTCTTGCCGCAAACGCCGGTCGAGCAGACGGCCGATCCGGTCTTTCTCTATGACCTGCTGGCCGAGGAGATCGACCTTTCGACCGAGGGTTTGGGCGGTGAGCCGTACGCGATCGTCAGCGTGCGCAAGGTTTCGACACTTCGCGACGGACAGCACGCGATCGCGCGCGCGGTCGATCGGCTCACGCAAGTGCACGGCGTTCGCGTCGCATTTCTGCCGATGGGCGGTGCCGCCGACGCCGAGGTCTCGACGGCGATCATCCGCTTGTGCAAGAGCGCGCCGATGCTCTTGCCCGAGTGCCCGCTCGCGCGCGCAGCCGCGATTCTGCGCGGTGCGCGCGTCGTCATCGGGATGCGGCTGCACGCGTTGATTCTCGCCGCGCGGTTCGCGGTGCCGTTCTTAGCGATTCCGTACGACCCCAAGGTCAGCGCCCTGTGCGAGGACTTAGGCTATCCGCTTGAACCGTTGTGGACGCCGGGGAGGCTCGCGCCCTCGGATCCCGCCGTGGATGCGCTGGTCGACCGACTGATGTCGCAGCACGACGTGCTTGCCGCCGCGTTGCGGACCAAGGTCGAGCCGATCCGCGCAGCCGCGGCACGAAATTTCGACGTGCTCGGCGAATTGATACGCGACCCATGAGCGAGACCGTCGAACGCGACTACCGCGATACCTTACGATTACCCGAAACCGCCTTTGCGATGAAGGCGGAGTTGCCCAAGCGCGAGCCCGATCGCATCGCGTGGTGGCAGGCGCAGCGCGTGTACGAACGGCGTCTCGAGGCCAATCGCAAGAACGGTCCTTGGATTTTGCACGACGGCCCCCCGTATGCCAACGGCGAGCTGCACATGGGCCACTTCTTGAACATGGTGCTCAAGGACATGTTCGTGAAGATCGCGCTGCTCGACGGCAAGTGGGCCGACTTCATCCCGGGTTGGGATATGCATGGACTGCCGATCGAACTCGAAACGCTCAAGTATCTAGGAATCAAGGATTTTCATTCGATCGATCCGCTCGAACTGCGCGAGCAGTGCAAGGAACGCGCGCTCTATTGGCTCGGGCGTCAGCGCGAAGCACGGCAACGGATGGGCGTCGTCGGCCATTTCGACCGGCCCTACCGCACCATCGATCCCTCGTTTGAGGCAACGATCGTAGATGCGCTGGCGGATCTCGCCGAAAAGGGCCAGCTCTACAAAGGCTTGCGCTCGACGTTGTGGTGCGTGCACGACGAGACCGCACTCGCCGAAGCCGAGATCGAATACGAGCAAAAGATCTCGCCGTCGGTCTACGTGCGTTTCACCGCGAACGCCGAACAGCGCAAAGAAATTCTCGCTGCTTTCGGGGTAAACGCGAGCGAGCGCCTCTCCATTCTCATTTGGACGACGACGCCGTGGACGCTCCCGGCCAACGTTGCCATCGCGTTGCGCGCCGACGCGACCTATGGACTCTATCGTCTCGGAGACGAGTTGCTCGTCCTCGCGACCGCGCTTGCGCCCAAAGCGCTCGGCGAGCGGTTTGCGGAAGCACACCTTCTGGCGAGCGTTCCGGGTGAACGGCTCGACGGCACGTGCGTGCGCCATCCGTTCATGGATCGCGACTCGCTGGTCGTGCTGGCCGACTACGTCGATCTCGAAACCGGAACCGGTGCCGTGCACACCGCGCCCGGGCATGGCGCCGACGACTTCGACACCGGCGTAAAGTACGGGTTGCCGATCCTCAATCCGGTCGACGCCGCGGGCCACTTCACCAAAGAAGCCGGGCCATACGCGGGCACGTTCATCTTCAAGGCCAACAAGCAGATCGTGGAGGACTTGAGCGCGAGCGGTGCGCTCTATGCTGCGCAAGAGTACGAGCACTCCTATCCTCATTGTTGGCGCTGCCATAATCCGGTGATTTTCCGCGCCACGGCGCAGTGGTTCATCGCCATGGATCAGAATCGTCTGCGCGCGCGCGCGATCGAAGCGGTTGACGGCGTCGACTACGTGCCGGAGTGGGGGCGCACCCGCCAACGCCAGATGATCGAAACGCATCCGGAGTGGTGCGTCTCGCGCCAGCGCATCTGGGGCACGCCGATCCCCGCGCTCATCTGTACCGCGTGCAATGAATCGATTCTCGATCCGCAGGTGGCGCGCAACGTGGCGAAACGCTTTGCCGAGGTCGGTGCCGGCTCGTGGTGGACCGATCCGGTTGAACTGTATCTGCCGGCAGGCTTTCATTGTCCGAAGTGTCACGGCACCACGTTCGAAAAAGAGAAGAACATCGTCGACATCTGGTTCGAGTCGGGCGTGACGCATCTGGCGGTGCTGGGACGTGACGGAGTGCCGTGGCCCTGCGATATGTACCTCGAGGGCGGCGACCAGTTCCGCGGTTGGTTCCGCAGCTCGCTGTTGACCGGCGTTGCGATCAAAGGCGGTGCGCCGTACAAGCGCGTGGTCAAGAACGGCTGGGTGAACGACGAGCAAGGACGCCCGATGTCGAAGTCGCGCGGGACGGGCATCGACGCGGTCGACGCGATGAACAAGTGGGGCGCGGACGTACTGCGCTTATGGTCGGCGTCAGTCGAGTTCGTCGACGACGTGCGCTTTGGGCCCAACGTGGTCGAGCAAGTCGGGCGCGTCTATCGCAACATCCGCAACCGCATCCGTTTCATGCTCGGCAACCTCTACGATCTGCAACCGGCCGACGTGCTTGCGCGCGAGCAGATGGAGCCGCTCGATCGGCTCGCCTGCGACGTGACCGACACCTTTGTGGCGGATGTAAAATCGCTCTACCAGACATTTTCGATTCACGATGCGTACTTACGCATCATCGCCTTCGAGAGCGCGATGTCGAGCTTTTATTTCGACGCCTCCAAGGATCCGCTCTATTCGCTGGGCGAGAACAGCCACCGGCGCCGCAGCGCGCAATCGGCGCTGCTCTACACGCTCAAGCGTTTGCTTACCACCGTTGCGCCGATGCTGTCGTTTACCGCCGAAGAAGCGTGGCAAGAGATCCCCGAAGCCCTGCGCGGTGAGGAACACAGCGTCTTCGACGCGGCGTTCGGTTCGCCGTCACGTGCGAAGGACAGCGAACTCGCGCTTTGGGAGACGCTGCGCGAATTGCGTGCGCGCGTCGCGGCGTCACCGATCCGCGATTTTGAAGCACGCGTCGAACTCACCGTGCCGGCGGCTCGTTACGACGCACTTGCGACGCTGGGCGACAATCTGCGCGATGCGCTCGTCGTCTCGCAGCTCGAGTTGCGCAAACCCAACGGCGACGAGATCGACCTTGCGGTCTATCCCGCGTATGGTGAGAAGTGCCGGCGCTGCTGGAAATTCCGCGAACTCGGTACCGACCCGGCGAATCCGTCGATCTGCGCCGACTGCGCCGCGGTGGTCAATTCTTTGTCATCCCGAGCGTAGCGAAGCGTAGTCGAGGGACCGCTACAACCCGATACAATCGAGAGGCGCGAAGACGTCCTTGGTTTTGAAGCCGCTCCACGCGGCGTCGAGCAAGCCGTTCGCATGAGTGACGATCGTACGAGCAACCGGATCGACGTCAAAGACCAGTGGACAGCCCCAGGAAAGATAGCGCCGGATCTTCTCATCGCGCAAGCCGGCCCGGTCTTCCGGCTTTCGTACTTCGACGATCACTTCGGGCGGAACATTCGGTAACTCACGATCGCTCTTCGAAAGCCTGTTGAGTGTATCGAATCGGTAGAAGACGACATCGGGAAGTAGTACGTCGCCGTCCGCTAATCGGAGATGCACATAAGTCATGGCGCTGCCGGCATTCCCGCCAGATTGCGCGACGATGGAGGCGCATTGGCTGACAACGGCGCCGGTGCGCTGAACCGGCGGCTCGGTGCGGAGCCGTATATAGCGCATGTATGCTGTTTGGTCGTGCGTGCAGGCGGAGACGAGTATCGATAGTAGTGCGGCGAGCCAAACCCCTGTCACGCAATGGCCGTCAGCACGCGGTCGCGGTCGCTCGACCATTCGCCGCGCTCGATGGCCTCGCGGGCGCCGCGCATCAAATCGTTGAGCACGTAGACGTTGTGATACGAGAGCAGTCGGGGCCCGAGCATTTCGTTGGCGCGAAAGAGGTGGTGCAAATAGGCGCGCGTGTAGGTCGTGCAGACGGAGCAATCGCAGTCCGGATCGACCGGCGTGAAGTCGCGGGCGTAGGCCGCGTTGCGGATGTTGTATTCACCGCGACGCGTCATCGCACGCGCGTTGCGTCCGCAACGCGTGGGATAGACGCAGTCGAACATTTCGATGCCGCAGTCGACGGCCATGATGATATCGCGTACCGTGCCGACCCCCATCAAATAGCGTGGTTTTTCTACCGGTAAGAGCGCAGCACACGCGCGAGCCATGACGTACATCTCGTCGCGCGTCTCGCCGACCGACAGCCCGCCGATTGCGTACCCCGGGAAATCCAACGCGACGATCTCGCGCGCGCTTTGCTCGCGCAATTCCAGATCGAGGCCGCCCTGCATGATCGCAAACACAGAGGTCGCTTCGCTGTGCCACGCTTGGCGCGAGCGTTGCGCCCAGGCCGTCGTCATGCGCACGGACTCGGCGAGTTGCTCGCGCGTCGCCGGCAGCCTCACGCACACGTCGAGCACCATCGCGATGTCGACGCCAAGCGCTTCTTCGAATGCGATCACCGTTTCGGGCGTGAAGCGATGCGTGCTGCCGTCGATGTGGGATTGAAAGGTCACGCCGTCGTCGTCGAGTTTGCGCCGCTCTTGCAGGCTAAAGACTTGAAAGCCGCCCGAATCGGTCAGAATCGGGCCGTTCCAGGCCATAAAGCGGTGCAATCCGCCGGCCTCGACGATCGTGTCCTTGCCGGGACGCAGCCACAAGTGGTACGTGTTCGCCAAGATGATCTGACTGTGCGCGCTGCGCACTTCCTCAGGCGTGAGCGCCTTCACCGTTGCCGCGGTGCCGACCGGCATGAAAGTCGGCGTTTCCACCACACCGTGCGTTAGACGCAGCGTGCCGCGCCGCGCGCTCCCGTCAGTCGTGCGCAGCGAGAAGATGTCGTGCATGCAGGTATTCCGGCGGCGGGTCGACGTCGAAAATCATTTCACGCTCGGTGCGCGGGTGGGCGAAGGCGAGCTTCCATGCGTGCAGCGCCTGGCCGGGCAAGCCGAAGCGGGACTCTTCGTGGCCGTAAAGCGGATCGTTGACGATTGCGTGACCCATGCCCGCGAGATGCACGCGAATCTGGTGCGTGCGGCCGGTCTCCAGGCGAAACAGCAGTTCCGCGTGCTTTGGAAACGCTTCACGCACTTCGTAATGGGTGATCGCCGGCTTGCCTTTCGAGACGATCGCGTATTTGAGCCGATTGTGCGGATCGCGGCCGACCGGCCCGTCGATCGTGCCGCGCGCATGTTCGGGAACGCCGTGTACGAGACCAAGGTATTCGCGTTTGATTCGGCGCGCCTTCATCGCGATCCCGAGCGCCGAAAGTGCCTCCGCCGTTTTTGCTACGACCAGCAAGCCCGAGGTATCGCGATCCAGCCGGTGCACGAGCCCCGGACGCAGCGGATCGCCGGGCAGCGTGCCGATGTGCGCGAGCAACGCGTTGACCAACGTGCCGCTCGTCGCGCCGTGCGCCGGATGCGTCACCATACCGGCGGGCTTGTCGACCACGAGTAAATCATCGTCCTCGTACACGATGGGAATGTCGATTGCTTCGGGGATGGCTTCGAGCGGCTTGCGCGGCACGATTTCGAACGCGAGCGCATCCCCGCTCTCGAGCGGATGACTGGCCTTGACGGCATCGCCGTTCACGCGCACCCCGCCGCGCTTTACCGCGTCGGCGACGAGCGAGCGCGCGGCGCCGGAAAGTCGCGCGACCAACACGTCGGCGCGCGTTCCGGCTTCCTCAGGTGTGACGACGTGCTCTGAAAACACTGGAGATCAGCAGTAGCGCGACGCCGATCGTGATGCACGAGTCGCCCACGTTGAACGTAAAGCGCCAGACCTGCGGGAAGCGATAGAAATCGATGAAGTCGATCACGTAGCCGTAGTGCAAACGATCGACGATGTTGCCGAGCGCGCCGCCGACGATCAGCCCGAATGCCACGCACACCAGGCGCGAACGCGCCGCTGCCTCGCGAAAGCTCCACCAAAAGATGAACAGCACGATAACGGCGAGCACGACCAGCATGGGTTTGCTGCTGCCGAACATGCCGAACGCTCCGTGTGTATTGGGAATCGGCGCAAGTTCGAGCCATCCGGGAATGAGGATCTTGTGTCCGCACCACGGGCTGCACTGGGCGTCAAAGTAGATCTTGGCGGTGATGAAGTGCTTGGTCCATTGGTCGAGCGCGAAAGCAACGATCGCGGTGAGCGCGATCAGCAGGCTTGCGTTAAAGGTTCGGAGTCGGGACAAATTGATAGAACCACCCTGCGACGGTGTAGAAAGCATTGTTGACCAGCACGAGTCCGACCGCGACCAAAAAGAGCCCGGCGCAAAATTCGATTGCAGGTAGGAAGCGCTTGATACGATTGAGTACCGGGAGTACCGCGCCGATCGCCACCGCGGTAAGGAAAAACGGCACGGCCAAGCCCAGTGAGTAGACCAAGAGCAGCAGCGCCGCCTCGGCGTTGTGCTGCTGCGACGCAATCGCCAGAATTCCCGCTAAAATCGGGCCGATACACGGTGACCACCCGGCCGCAAAGGCGATGCCGACCAGGGATGAGGTCCAATACGTCCGCCGCTCGTGCTGGACGTGCACGCGGGTGTCGCGCATCAGCACCGGAAAACGGACCATGCCCATCATATGCAGTCCCAAAATGACCACGATCACGCCGCCGATCTGCGCGATCAGCACGCGATGGGCGTTGAGCGCCCCGCCGATGGCACTGGCCGTCAACCCGAGCGCGACGAAGACCAGTGTGAAGCCGAGAATGAACGCGAGCGCATGCCCGATTGCCAGCGTCCGCAACGTCGCGCCACGCTCTTGCCCATGCAGTTCCTCGAGGCTGCTCCCGGTCAGCAGCGAGAGGTATGCCGGAACCAGCGGAAGGACGCACGGAGATACGAAGGAAACGAGCCCGGCTAGAAATGCGATACCTACAGAAAGATGCGCCGTCGACGTCATGCTATAGGATACATTCGTGATCTCGCATTGGTTTAACTATCCGACAAATGTCGATCCGATAGCGATTCACCTCGGGCCGCTCGGCATCCACTGGTACGGAATCGCCTATTTGGCCGGATTTGCGGCCGTGTATCTGTGGATGAGCCGTCCCGCGGGCCGGCTGCGGCTTGGGCTCACGCGCGAGCAGATTCAAGACTTTCTGTTCTACGCGCTGATCGGCGTCCTGGTCGGCGGGCGTACCTTTTTCGTCATCAACGACATCATCTCGAAGCACGACCTCTCGTATTACACGAGCAATCCGCTAAACATCATCGCCGTCTGGCAGGGCGGTATGGCGTTTCACGGCGGGTTGGTCGGTGTCCTGATTGCAATTTGGCTCTTCGTCCGCAAACATCCGCAGCTCAAATACACGGTGTTGGGCGACGAAGTCGTCGTCATGTTGCCGGTCGGCATCTTCTTGACGCGCATCGTCAACTTCATCAACGACGAACTGTGGGGCGATATCTGCAATCCCGATCGCCCGTGGTGCATGATTCCCAATCGCCCAGGCGATGCGGAAATCTGGGGACCGTTCTATCGCCATCCTGCTCAGCTCTACGAAGCCGCGCTCGACATCGTGACGCTGCCGCTGCTCCTCTTGAGCTACAAGCGCCGGCCGCCCGACGGCGTCGTGGGATGGAGCTGGTTTTTGATGTACGGTATTACGCGCAGCGTCGCCGAAGTTTGGCGCCACGCCGATTTTCATCTCGGCCCCATCACCGGCGGCCAGCTCTACGCGCTGCCGATGATTCCGATCGCGCTTATCGGATTGTGGTATTGCATCAAACGGGGACGGCGCACCGATGTCACGCCGACCGATGTCGCTCCAACCGATACCGCAACGGCTTAGCGCGCTACGCGCGCAGATCGATGAGGAATTGCGCGCGTGCGGCCGTGCGCCGGGGACCGTGCGCATTGTCGGCGTGAGTAAGAAACAGCCCGCGTTCGCGATTGCGGAGGCCGCTGCCGCCGGCCTCGACGCGATCGGCGAGAACTACGTGCAGGAAGCCGCGGCGAAGTTTGCCGATCCGGCGCTGGCCGGGCTACGCCTCGAGAAGCACTACATTGGGCACGTCCAGACCAATAAGGCCAAGGCCATCGTCGAGCTGTTCGATGTGGTGCAGAGCGTGGACCGCGCCGACGCGGCGCGTGCGCTCGGCGCGGCCGCGGCGCGGGCCGGCCGTCTGCTCCCGGTGCTGCTCCAGCTCAACGTCTCGCCCGCAGAGCGCTTCGGCTGCCCGCCGGCGGATGCACCCGCGCTGGCCGAGCGAATCGCTGCCGAGCCCGCGCTGCGCCTCGACGGCGTGATGGCTATCGGGCCGGTGGACGCCGGACCCGACGAAATCGCCCGCGCTTTTGACCTCGCTGCCAAGACGTTTGCACTCCTGGGTGGAAGTACGCTCTCAATCGGTATGTCGGGTGATTGGCGCGAGGCGGTTCGCGCCGGCTCGACGATGGTGCGCATCGGCACCGCCCTCTTCGGGGAGCGTAGATAGATGAGCATGTTCAGCAAACTGGGATCGTTCTTCTCGATCCGTGACGAGGAAGAGGATCTCTACGATGACGAGCCCGCGCCATCGGGCCGCGTCGTTCCGCTTTCGAACGCGGGACGGCGCAGCGGCACCGAGGTCAGCGTCTACTCGCCACGAGGGTTCCAGGACGTGGTTGAAATCGCCGACGCGCTGCGGAACCGGCAAGTCGTCATCGTCAATCTGCAAAATGCGGATCGTGCGCTCTTGCAGCGCGTAGTCGACTTCGCGTCGGGCGTTGCCTACACGATCGACGGTAAGATCCAGAAGCTGGCCGAAGCGATCTATTTGATCGTTCCCGCCGGCGTCGTCGTCAATGCGGCCGGACTGCGCGATACGATGATGGGCGATAGCACCCTCGACTTCATGTCAGGACGCGGTTAATCGAAGAACATGGAAAAAGTTACGCCGGTCGACATTCAGCACAAGACCTTCAAGAAGGCGCTCCAAGGCTACGATCGCGCCGAAGTCGACCAATTTCTCGATGAAGTGATCGAAACGCTCGAAGACGACGCGCAGCATCGCGCCGCGCTCGAAGCAGAGATCGCCGATCTCAAAGAGCGCATCAGCCATTTTAAGGCGATGGAAGAGTCGCTGCACAACACGCTGGTATTGGCGCAGCGCACCGCCGACGAGGTCAAAGCCTCGGCCCACAAAGAGGCCGATCTGATCCGCGAACAAGCGCGTCTGGCTGCCGAGCGCGAGATCGCCTCATACAACGACGCCGTTGGTGACGTGCGCCGCGAACATCAACGCACGATCGAGGCCTCGGAAAAGGCCAAGAGCGAATTGCGCAGCTTACTGACGACGCATCTCTCGCTGCTCGAGGGCACGCACAATCAGCTGCAACAACAGCAGCTCGCGCAGTCGGGCGACACTACCCGCATCGAAGTTTACTAAGCAAGAGATCGTGCCTCAACTCGCGGTTCTGCCCGGCGACGGGATCGGCGTGGAAGCTACGCGTGAAGCCGTTCGCGTGCTCGCGTCGGTGCGGCCCGACGTGACCTGTATCGAAGCGCCGGTCGGCGGCGCAGCGCTCGAGCAAGGATTGCCGCCGCTTCCGGATGCAACGCGCGAGCTTTGCGCGCGCAGCTCGGCCATTCTCTTTGGCGCCGTCGGCCTGCCCAAATACGACGGCGAACCGATGGCGCAGCGCCCCGAGGCCGCGCTTTTCGCGTTGCGCAGCCGGTTCGCGCTCTATGCGAACCTGCGTCCGGTGCGCGTCTTTCCGGGTCTCGAGGACGCTTCGTCGCTGCGCCCGGAATTGGTGCGCGGACTCGATCTCGTCGTGGTGCGCGAACTGACCGGCGGCATTTATTTCGGCAAGAAGGAGACGTGGTTGGATAACGACGGCGTCGAGGTCGCGGTCGACACGATGATCTATCGCGCGCCCGAGATCGAACGCATCGTGCGCACCGGCTTCGAGCTTGCGCGCAGGCGGCGCAAGCATCTGACCTCGGTCGACAAAGAGAACGTGCTCGATACGTCGCGCCTGTGGCGGCGCATCGTGCTGGGCATGGCGCCGGCGTACCCCGACGTGCGCCTCGAACATCTGCTGGTCGACAACGCGGCAATGCAGTTGGTGCGGCGTCCCGCGGACTTCGACGTCATTGTTACCGAGAACATGTTCGGCGACATTCTCTCCGACGAGGCGGCGATCGTCACCGGATCCATCGGCACGTTGCCGAGCGCGAGCCTCGGAGCAGGGGGGACGCCGGGCAAGCAGTTCGGCATGTACGAGCCGATCGGCGGTACGGCGCCGGATATCGCCGGCAAAGGCGTCGCCAACCCCACCGCCGCGATTCTTTCCGCCGCGCTGCTCCTGCGTTACAGTCTCGACGACGAGGCGAACGCGTTGCGCATCGAGCGCGCGGTGGAAGCCGTGTACGCGTCGGGAAAACGCACGGCCGACGTCGCTGCAGGGTCGCCGTCGCTTGGAACCACGGCATTTACCGACGCCGTGCTTGCGGCGATACAACCGTGAGCGACCGTCTCGTTAGCGCACCGGCGCGGATTGCCGCATTTGGCATGTACGTGCCGCAGCGCGTGCTGACCAATGCCGACTTCGAGCGCATGTTCGAAACCAGCGATGAGTGGATCGTGCAACGCACCGGCATCCGCACGCGTCATGTCGTGGCCGAAAATGAGTATTCGAGCCATCTGGCGATCGGCGCAATCGACGATCTGCTCGCGCATCCTCCGCAGCTCGATCTGCGCGAAGTCGACTATCTGATCGTCAACACGACAACCCCCGACTACGCGTATCCAAGCGTTGCCGCGATGCTGCAAGCCCACTACAATCTGCCCAAGAGCGTCGGCGCGCTCGACATCGCGACCGCGTGCGCAGGATTCGCTTACGCCATCAACCTTGCGTGTGGCCTGATCGCGAGCGGCGAATGCGATCGCGTGCTGGCGATTGCGGCCGATTCGCTCACGCGCAGCGTTGACTATAGCGACCGGTCGACTGCGGTGCTCTTCGGCGACGGCGCCGGCGTCGCGCTCATCGAGCGTAGCGACACTCCGCAGATTTTCGGGATGAGCCATGGCTCGGACGGCACAGGCGGGCGTTTTCTCTATCGCACCGGTGTACGCACCGAAATCAACGGTGCGATCGACGAGTCGCGGTTCCTGCGGCAAAACGGGCGCGAAGTCTATCGCTGGGTGCTCGAGAACGTGCCGAACGACATCGAGCGCATTCTGCACCGCTCAGGTTTGACGCTGGATGCGATCGACTGGTTCGTGCCGCATAGCGCGAACCTGCGCATGATCGAGGCGCTGTGCAAACGCATCGACTTCCCGATCGAGCGGACGCTGCTCTCGGTGACCGACTACGGCAACACGTCGGCGGTGAGCATTCCACTGGCGCTCATACCGGCGGTACGCGATGGGCGTGTCAAGCCCGGCGATCGCGTGTTGATCATGGGTTTCGGCGGCGGACTCGTGACGTCGGGGTGCGTGGCGGTTCTTTAGCCGTGCAGCTATTGCGTCGTAAATGATCCGAGTGTCGGCGTTGATGTGAACGACGCGCAGTTGCTGCCGCTGACGGTATAGGTGTACTCGACGGTGTACGCCGTGGCGGCCGAGAGCGGTGTCGGAACTGCCGCGATCCACTGCGGCAGTGCGCCTTGCGGTGTCGGCGTCGGCGTAGGGGCCGGCTCCAATGTCCCGAGGGTAATGGTTTGTGTGCCGGCGGTTAGCTTGATACCGGAGCTTGGCCCGGACCCGGCAAAAACGATATCGCTGAGATTGTCGGGGACGTCGGTTGCACCGGGCGCGGGATCGACCATGTCGAAAGCCGGCTGAACCGGAACGGAACAGGTCGGCAGCGGCGCACCGCCGCACGCGGTCGCAGCCGCGACGAGCATAAGGGCAAGGGCGGCGAACTTTGAGAGTCTCATCATTAGGATTTCACCTTCTCCGTCACCCAGGTGCGGCCGATGAAGTCTATCAGGCGCACGGTGAGCAGCGTGTGCTGGTGCGGATGCGACGCGATCCAGGCGGCACGCCAATCGTGTGACGCGCGCGCTTTAAACGCCGCAACGGCGTCGTCATCGGTCGAGATGTAGCCGTTCGCGTCGATCGAGACGTCGAGTCGCGTTCCCTTCGGATCGAACGAGACGACGATGTCGGGATACTTCGCTTTGAGCGGCGCGAGTGCCGCGGTTTCGTTGGCGGCAATGCGCTCTTGCGCCGAGGGCGGTGGTGAACACGCCGCGAGAGCGATGAGCAGCGCGAGACCCGCTCGCGACCATAGCGTTGCCATACGGTGGTCACGATTCGGCCATAGGGACGCCCTACCATGCGCGCATGGACGGAATAGCGTGGGCCTCGAGCGCCATGGTAGCCGCGCGCATGCGCCTCGACATTGCAACCGACAATCTCGCCAACGTTTCCAGCGACGGCTTTCATGCGGCGATCGCCCGGGGCAGACTGACCGCCCACGGCGTCGAGATCGCGCGAGTGGGCACTTCGGATCATGGCGCGTACCGCCGGACCGGCCGCCCGGACGACCTCGCGATCGTCGGAGACGGGAACTTTGTGCTGCGGTCGTCCAACGGAACGACAACGCAGACGCGCAGCGGCGCGTTCGAGCGCGACCGCTTTGGCGCGTTGCGCGACGCCGCGGGACGTAAGCTCGTCGCTACGACCCTGGCGCCGGGCGCAACCGTTCGCAGCGGATTTCTCGAGACGTCCGACGTCAATGCGATCGGCGAAATGGTCAACGTGCTCACCTCGCAGCGATCGTTTGAGAGCGCGGAAAAGGTCGTGGCTGCGATCGACGCTATTCGGCAGAAGAGCAGCAACGACGTCGCGAGGATCAAATAGTGGATCGCGCGCTCTTCGCGGCGGCAAGCGGCATGGCCGCGCAGCAACAGCAGCTCGACACCATCGCCGACAATCTCGCCAATGCCGACGTGGTCGGCTTCAAAGGGAGCGAAGACGAGTTCGCGGCGTTGGCGGCGCCGGGAACGCCGGGTGTGGGAACGATCCGCACCGGTGAGCATGCGCTCTTCAAAGAAGGCAAGCTCGAGCGCAGCAACGGTCCGTTCGACGTTGCGATCGACGGCGACGGATTCTTCGTCGTGACCGACGGGGCGCGCCGGGCATACACGCGCGCCGGTGAGTTCTCGCGCGCCGCCGACGGCACGCTACGCAACGCGCAGGGGTGGGAACTGGCCGGCGTGCGCATTCCGCCCGACGCGCTCACCGCGAGCGTGGCACACGACGGCGCGGTGACGGCGACGACAACGGCCGGCACGCAGGTGGTCGCGCACCTGCGTCTGGCGGAATTCGCGGCGCCGGAGCACCTGCAAAGCCTTGACGGCGCGCTGTTTGCGCAAACGTCGCAGTCCGGGCGGCCGCGGCTGGTGACGCCGGGCGGCGCAGATGGTCCGAATCTGCGCTTCGGCATGCTCGAACGATCCAACGTCTCGATCGTCGAATCGATGATGCAAATCCTCACCGCGCAGCGCGCCTACGAGGCCAATGCCAAAGGCATTCAGGCCGCCGACGAAATGCTGCGCATCGCCGACAACCTGCAGCGTGGATAGCCTTGCGGCGCAGCGCGCCGGCAGCATGGTCGAGGCGCTGCTCCTTGCCGAGGCGCTCAAGCCGCTGATGCGGGATGCCGATCCGCTTGGCGGCTACGGCACGACCTATTTTGCGCAGCTGCTCGCGATGAAACTCGAAGGCCGTGACTGAGCACGAGCGCGAGGCGCGGATTCGCGAACTCTTACCATTGGTGCGCCGCATCGCGCGGCGCATCAGCCGGCTCGTGCCGTGCGACTACGACGATCTCGTTGGCGACGGAAGCATCGGTCTGATTCGCGCGGTG
Source organism: Vulcanimicrobiota bacterium (assembly GCA_963703325.1). Classification (GTDB taxonomy): domain Bacteria; phylum Vulcanimicrobiota; class Vulcanimicrobiia; order Vulcanimicrobiales; family Vulcanimicrobiaceae; genus Aquilonibacter. The sequence goes on from OY969805.1 coordinate 1,601,745, forward strand.
GACAATTTCGATCCGTCACGCGGCACGTCGCTCGAGCACTATGCGCGCCATCTGATCTCCGGCGCGATGCTCAACGGCATACGTCGCATGGATCCGGTCGCCGAGCGGACACGCCGCGCGATGCGGGACGGCGAAGTGGAGCGCTATCAAATCGCGGGCGAACGAGGCAGCGTCCCGACGCTCGACGAGATGGAGCAACGACGCCCCGGATTCGTGCGGGCAACGCTGGCGGTGACGCTGGGCGTCCCGCTGTCACTGGACCGTCCACTGCCCGAGGGCGAACGCATGCGCACGGATTGGAGCAACGACCCGGCGGCGCTGCTCGAGCAGCGTAGCGAGTGCGAGACGATCGGAGCGGCCGTCGACGCGTTGCCGGCGCGGCAACGCCAGGTCATTCGCGAGCACTACTATGGCGAGTGGTCGCTGCGTGACGTCGGACGTCGGATGCGTATCTCGCCTCAGCGCGCCTCCCAGCTGCACATCGCGGCCGTGAAGAAACTGCGGCGGAGTCTGCATGCTTCGCCGTCTTGACGGCGACGAGCCGCGCACGCCGGCGCCTGCGCTGCACGCCGGAGCGATCTCAACCGAGCAAGCCGTTGAGGCGATCGGTGAAAGTGATGGGGACGCTTCGCTCCTGCCGCGCGATCACCCGAGATGGGCGCACGACGCGGTCACGCTCTCGCAGCGTGCGCGAGAAATCATCGCGCGGCTGCGACCGGTCGCAATCAAGATCCTGACCTTCTGGGATCACCGCATCCGCAGCGCCTTCATCAGCGGGAGCCGCGTGTCGGTCGATCCGAGCGGCAGCTATCGCGTCGAACCGTGATCGCCACCAACACATCGGGGGAGTTGCCGCCTCTAGTATGAAGAGATGGCCACTATGGGTTCGTGGGAATCACAGCAGCCGACAATCGATGCCGCGCGCGCCGGCGAGGGTGCCGCGCTCGAAGCATTGATCTCGGCCATCTGGCCGCACGCCTTTCGGATCGCCCTCTCGATCCTGCGGCATCCGATGGCCGCGGAGGATGCTGCCCAAGAGGCGTGTGCTCGCGTCATCGCGGCGATCGGCGGATTGCGCAGCAGCGCGGCATTCGGCGTGTGGTTCTATCGGCTCGTCGTGCGCGAAGCGATGCGGATCGAGCGGCGCGCTCGGGCGCACGAGGCGCTTGATCCCGACACGCTCGCATCCGCGACGCCGCTCACCGACGCGCTCGTTCGCGTCGACATCTTTCGCGCGCTTGGTGTGCTGCCGGCGCGGCAGCGCGCCGTGGTCGCGCTCCACTACTATGCCGATTGCAATAGCCGCGAGATCGCCGAGATTCTTGGAACGCCCGAGGGAACGGTTCGTTACCATCTCGCGCTGGCGCGCCGCCGGTTGGAATCGCTGCTCTCGGCGCACCGTCCCGCTGTCCTTGCCGAGGTTCTCTTTGATGCCGGTTGATCTCCGCGGTGCGCTGCGCACCGCACTCGACGTCGATGTTCCGGCGCCGCAGCTCGAACGTATCGGCGAACGTGCGGCGCGCCGCGTGCGTTTGCTCAGACGCCGGCGTTCGCGCGCGATGTTGAGCGCGGCGGCGCTGGTCGCGCTGATCGCCGTCTTTGCCGGCGGGCAGGAAACGGCGGTATTCTATCCGGCGATCGCTGCAGCACCCGTACCCGCCCCCTCACCGCTCGCCACGTGATCGCACGTACGGAGCGCGCCCGCGACACGATCATCGCGTCGGCGCTGGGCGTCGCCTCATTCATCCTGTTGTTCATTCGCTATTGGGTACCCCCGGGTAAGATCTTCGACGAAGTCTACTTCGCCCGCGCCGCCGAAGAGTATCTGCAGCGCCGCTACATCTACGAGAACACGCACCCGCCGGTGACCAAGCTGTTGATCACGCTCTCGGTCGTGATGTTCGGCGGGTTGCAGCACGGGGACACGTCGTACGGCTGGCGCTTTCTCAACGTGGTTGCCGGCGCGGTCGCGATTCCGCTGTGCTTCGTCCTGGCCAAACGCATCACGCGTTCGACCCTCTTTGCAACCTATGCGACGCTGCTCTTTGCGCTCGACGGCATGCACTACGTGCAGTCCCGGATCGCGACGCCCGAAGCGTTCGTCGTCTGCTTTTCGCTCGCGACACTCTACGCGTTTTGCCGCTACTGGGATGCCGTCGTCGCGGCGCCTGCCCAAGCGCTAGGGCATCGCTCGTGGCGCGAGCGGGGGCTCGAGCTGCTTGTAAGTCTGGTTGTTGCCACGGGCATCGTGCTGCTGCGGTTTGCCCATGAGACCGAGGCGGCGCGCATCGTTTTGGTCGTCATCGTCGCGGCGGTGCTGTATGCCGTCTGGCGGCTTTGGCGCGAACGTCCGCCGGGCGCCGCGTGGCTGATCGCCTTTGCTTTTGCCGGTGCGCTGCTGGTGGCCAGCAAGTGGTACGGCGTGATGGCCTACGGCGTTGCCGCGGTGGTCGTCGGCTATGCGTCGATCCGCGCATGGATGGCGCGGCGAGCCTCGCCGTTCCCAATCGATCTGGTCGCCGCCTGCGTGATCGGCAGCATCGGCATCGTCTACGCGCTCGCCTATATCCCGCACTTCATCGGCTTGCGCGATCTGCAAACGCTGCCGCCGCGGCCGTACACGGTCAGCGACATCGTGACGATGCAGGTCAACGCGTTCCTCTACCACGATCACCTGCGCGCCACGCATCCGTACGCGTCGGCGTGGTGGACGTGGCCGCTCGATTTGCGTCCCCTGTTGTATAGCGCGCAATACGGTGGTACCTGTCCCAACTGCACCGCGGCGATGATCTATTCGTTTCCGAATCCGCTCGTGATGTGGCTTGGGCTGGTTTCGGTGCCGCTTGTCGGCGTGCTCGCGTTCGTGCGCCGCAATCGCGGCTACGCGCTGATCGTACTAGCGTACTTGCTGCAGTGGCTGCCGTGGATGTTTTCGCCGCGGATCGCGTTCCTCTATCATTTCTACGTCAACATTCCGCTGATCGCGATCTGCGATGCCGTGCTGATGCAATTCATCCTGGAGACGCTCGGGCGCAAGGATCTCGCGGCTGCACGCTGGATCGTGGCCGGCTATCTGGGACTCGTCGTGCTGGCGTTCGTCTACTTTTTCCCGATTCTCTCGTCGATAGAAATCCCGCAGAGCGCATGGCAACAGCGCCTCTGGCTCGACTCCTGGAAAGACTGAGATGCGCGAGCGAAGCGAAGCGTAGCCGCGCGACTTTAGACGGCAAAGCTTTAGCTTTGACGGATAAAGTCTGTTTAGTGCTCGTAGAGCGCGCCGGTCCCGAAGGATTGGCGGAACATGAAGCGCAGCGTAAAGGGCTGCAGCCCGTATTGCGGCAACGGGCCATAGATCGGAACGCGGTTTGCAAGTTGGTTGGTCAGATTTTCCGCCGAGAACTGGAGCTTCGCGCGCGCTCCGAGCGAGAGCTCGAGATTGCTGTTGAGCATTGCGAAGGCGGGCGCGCCGTAGGCGTTGTTCGAGCCGACGTAGAGCGCACCGATCGACAGACGCGAGCCGCGCGGCCATTTGTAGCTGATCTCGGTGTATCCTTGCGCGTACGGAATGCGAAACGGCGCGACCGCGCCGTACCCGATATTCTGGTCGGTGAAAAGCTGCGTTCCGGTGCTGCCCCAAACGTAGGTGCGCGGTAGCGAAAGCGCCGCGATAAAGCCCATGCCGACCCGTTTGAATTGCTGCAGCGTGAACTCCAGCCCACTCTCTACCATCGGGGGTCCATTGCTCCAGCTATCGACGTCGAACGCGTAGACGTTCTGCGTCGCGTTACGATACCAATCCGCCGAGAGGGTGGTGGTGCCGCCGTGCATGCGCCATTCGGCACCGAGGTCGCCGCCCGTCGCGCGCTCGATCGAATCGATCGTGCTGGTGGTAATCGTGGGAAGCGAAAGATTCGGCGCGATCGCTTCAAGCGGCGGGAGTACGTCGCTGGTGCCGTATGACGCGCGCAGCGCGAGTCCGTCGCGAACGTCGTAGGAATACCCGATCCGCGCCTCGGGCGCACGCAGCCACGCGGTGGCGCTGTGATCCGCAACCCAGGTGCCGGAGAGATCGAATTCGTTGCGGGTGTCCGGCCGATAGGTAACGCTCTCGTTGGCGGTCGTGCGCGATTCGTTCTCGGCCGTACCAATCAGATTTGCCGAGAGCACGCGGGCGCTGGTGTCGAACGAGAGCTTGCCGTCGGTATGCAGCCAGGCGAGCGTTGCGCCCGTTTCGTCTTCGCTTGGCTGCGGGAGCGTGTTGGGCGAGACGATGCCGGTTTGCGTTTGCGCGCTGAAGAGCCGCAGCGTGTACGCGTCGTCGCCGCGATCGTACGACGCCGCGAGATCGCCGAAGCCCAAGTGCTCGTAGTCGTCGCCACCATAGCCGTAGACGGCGTCGAGCGAGCGGTCGAGCGTTACCGCCATCGCGGTTGCGGTAATCGTCACGCCGCCGGGCGGCGCGACCCGCAATTTGGCGAGCGCCGCCTTGCGCGTGTAGTCCAGAGGATCCGAGTCGCAGCAGGGTGAGCCGTCAACCGACAGCATCGTCGCGTACGAAACCACGCCGCCCGGCTCGGTCCCATCGTAGGCGAGATCGCTAAACGATCCGCCCTGCGAATCGCCTTCGGTTTCGAACGTGCCGCGTTGACCCAGCGTCGGTTCGGCTGTGCGGAAGTTGACCGCGCCGCCGACGCCGCTACCGGCGCCGCTGACGTCGCCCGCGCCCTTGACGATCTCGACTTCTTGCAAGACGTAGGTCGGAAGTAAGCTCAAATCGAGCGCGCCGCTCGGGGTGAGGATCGGTTCGCCGTCGATCGAGACCGGCGTCTCGAACGGTAGCGCGTTGCGCACTGAAGCAAACGCGGGGCTTAGGGGGGTTGCGGTGTTGGTCCCGGTACTGGTCAGCGCAAACGCGCCGGGAGTTTGGTTCAACACGCTGGTCACGTCGGGTTGACCTTGGTCGCGGTAGGCTTCGCGCGGATAGACGTGCTGTGCCACGGGTGTGGCGTTGAACGGTGAGCGCGCGTGACCCGTCACCGAACCGATCACATGCAGCGCGCCGGCCGACGGGGCAAGCGTGATATTGAGCGACTTTTGATCGTGGAAGGAAAGAGATTCCGAACGAATGCGAAAACCGTTGGCACTGACACGCAGAGCGTAGGTTCCCGGCGACGGGAGCGGAAAGCGCGCGACCCCACGAGTATCGGTCGTGCCAAATTCCGGCGGGCTCGTTCCGAGTTCGATCTTCGCTCCGCTGACCGGTTGCCGGTTTTGGTCGCTGACGGTTATGACCAGAGTGGTCGCCGCATTTGCGCGGCACGGAAACAGTACGACGACGACGAGAAGGGCGAGACTACAGCGTATGAACACGAAGATTTTAGTGCGGCTTTTGCTGATCGTTACCTTTTTGATCAACGGTGCGCTCCCAGCGCAGGCGCAGACGGGCGGCACGGTTAGCGGCACCGTGCGCGATGCGGGCGGCCATCCGATTGCCGGCGCGACCGTCGGCCTTCAGCCGTCGCGCGCGGCGGAAGTGCGAACTGACGCGCACGGTGCGTTTATCATCGCGAACGTCCCGGCGGGAACGTACGACGTCTCGGTGCTCAAAGGCGGCTTCGTGCCCTACACGTACGCCGGCGTTGTCGTTCCCACACGCGCGCCGCTCGCGTTCACGCTGAGCGCGGCCTCGCTCGATACGATGCGCCAAATCGCGTCGGTGCAGACCAGCGCCGGATCGTCGTTCAACACCAGCTCCACCGCGATTCAAACGCTTTCGCAACAGAGCTTTGTCGATCAGGGGCAGCTGCAGGTCGGACACGTGCTCGACGAGATCCCCGGCGTCGTCTCAAACCGTCCGGACTCCGCGAACGGCGCCGCGCCCGGTTCGATCACCTCGCCGAACTTGCGCGGCGCGTTTGACTGGGAGAAGTCGAACCTCATCGACGGCTTTCCGCTCATCGCCGGTAAGAGCGGCGACTATGACACGCCACTGGTGAACTCGCTGCTCTTTTCAGACGTCGAGATTGTCAAAGGGCCGACCGCCTACGCCAACGAGATCAACTACGGCATCGGCGGCACGATCAACTTCGTCACCGGCGCGCCGACGCTCACCCCGCACGACACGCTGATCGCCGGTTTCGACAACCAGCAGGGTGCCTTCGGCGAGCTGCGCCTCTCCGATACGATCGGACACGTTGGCTATGTCATAGCGCTCGTGCGCAGCGGCACCAACGGTCCGCTCGACGACTACCCGACCTACGTTACGTTGCCGAGCGGCACGAAAGTCAACGGCGCAACCGCATCGTCGACGATCAGTTCAACCGCGCCGACGGGCTATAGCGGGCCGTATCCGGTCCCCGGCTCGATCAAAGGCAGCAATCCTTCCGCCGCCTACACTTCGCTTGCCGCCTGCTGTCAGGACTTTACCTCGACATATCAGAGCAACGGCGAACTCGTCAAACTCGCGTATCACTTCTCGAATACGACGTCATTGACGGCTGGATACGTCGGCATTCAGGGCAACTATGACGGTCCGGCAGCAGGCCTAACGCAGATCTACTCGACCTTCACTCCCGGTCTGTCGTATGACACCGCTGGAACGCCGTTCGCGAATGGCGGGCAGTTCTTGTTGAACCAGACGACCACGTTGCCGAATCAGAACGTGATCGATAACGAGCCGATGTTCGAGGCGCAGTTCCGCACCGCGCTCGGCAACGACACGTTCCTGGCGCGCTGGTACAGCGCCGCGCTCGAGCGTCCCACCTACTCGGATTCACCGAATCCCGCGGCCACCTACACGACCCCGCTGCAGCTGTGGGGCACCGTGAAGCTGGCCGGTGTGCCGACGACGTTCACCGGGCAGACCGCTGACGTTACCGTTCCCGATTCGAGCGCCTACGTGAACAGCATGGGCGATTTCGACCACCTGCACGGCATGTCGTACGAGTGGTCTCACCCGCTCGAGAGCGAAGATTTCGTGACGCTAGCCTATGACGCGGACACGAGTTTGACCCAGTCGTATAAGGTTGCCCCGGGCACGGCCGCGGTACAGTACTCGATCGCCCCGGGGACGCGCCAAGACATGGACAACTGGCTCTTGCGCGGTGTCTTTGGCTTTGGTGATAAGGCGCAGCTCACCCTCGCCAACTACTACAACGTCTACCGCTCCACGTTTGCGCCGACCGCGCCGACCGATACGTCGTTCGACTTTTCGACGGTGACGTCGACACACGACGACCCGCGTCTCGGCTTCGTCTATCGCCCGGATCCGGATCTCTCGCTGCGTTTCTCGGCGGGCTCGTCGATCGCGCCGCCCTATCCGTCGCTGATCGACAACAACACCGAAACGCCGGAAGAAGTCTTGGCTGCGGGCGGCGCGGTTGGCACGACGGTGACCGTTCCGGTCAACTCCGGCACGCTCAAACCCGAGACCGCGTTTGCGTACGACGTCGGCGGCGATGCGCGCTTGCCGCACGGGAACATCCTGTCGGTCGACCTCTATCTCACCAACATCTGGAATCAATTCCTGACCCAGATCACCGATACCAACACGACGTATACCTACAACGGCACGCCGTATGAAGTCTACACGAGCACCAACGGCAACCTCGCGCAAAGCCGCGATCAAGGTATTGAGGTCTCGCTGCACCGCGATCCGGCGGTTGGGTACGGCTACACCGTCTCGGGCGATCTGGCGCGCGCCTATGCCTACAATCTTCCCCCAGGCTTTTATTCGACGGCAGCCGGTGGACTCGAGACGAACCTCGGCGTGATTCCCGGCATCAACTACATTTCGAACGGCTCGGGCTACAACAACATCTCGAACAAGAGCGAACCCTACTCGATGGGCTACGTCGAGATCCATCGCCGCGGCAGTTGGGGTCAGTTCGCTTCGCTTGGGCTGACGTACTACGGCTCGAACAACATGTTCAACATCCCGGCGTACCTCGTCGGTCACGCGACGATCCGTCAGCCGATCGCAAAAGACACGTCTCTGCAGGTCTCGGTCGACAATCTCTTCGGTTCGAACGATCTGCCGTACACGGTTTACGGTGTCAACTCGGGGGCACTCTACGCGCCGTTGATCACCGGACAGACCGGGCTCAAAGCCGACGTGCCGTACGGGCCGTCAACGGTACGGGTCATGGTCGTGCGCACGTTTGGCGCTGCGCCCTAGCGGATTAGTGCGGTTGCGAGGGTCGCGCCCAGCGTTAAGGTGCCGATAAACACGAAGTAGATCAGGGCCTCGGCCAGGATCATTTCATCGGACGCCGCTCGCAGGTTCTTGAACATCGTGCCGCTCCTCGATGGTGCGTTAGGCACGAGTATGACGCCGTTTCCTGACAGCATCCTTGAGCTTTTATGAGATTGCCCGTGTACTGCTCCCTAACCAGGCGAAGGATTAGATTTTTTTGAGAAATGTGCCGATCAGATCCGCGAGGTGCGGGCCGGTCTGCGCCCCTTGCTCGGTCACATCCCCGTGGCGCAGACCCGCGGCGGCGACCACGTTGGTAATCATGCTGAAACCCAGTACGCCCATGCTGAGAAACCGGGCGAAGATCGCCTCGAGCACGGTCGACATCCCGGCCGCGTCGGCGCCGATCGTGCGCAGGTAATGCGCTTCGGCCGCGGTTTCATAGTTGGGGCCCAGGAGCCCGGCATAGATGCCTTCGCGCAGACGGTGCTCGGGTTTGGCGACCGACTTGACGATGGCGCGCAAGCGCGCTGAATACGCATCCGCCATATCGACGAACGGATTCTCGTGCGGCCAACCGATAAGGGGATTGCGGCCGGTCAAGTTGATATGGTCCGCGATCATCATGATGTCGCCGGGCTGCACATCGTCGCGCAGCGAGCCGGCGGCGTTGGTAAGGATCACCATTCGCGCGCCGGCTGCGTGGGCCAGTCGCACGCCGGTGGTGACCTGCACGGGCGAGAAGCCTTGATAGAGATGCACGCGTCCCGCGAATGCGGCGACGCGCTTACCCTGCCACGTCCCTACCAGCACTTCGCCCGCGTGACCGCGAAGCGTCGCGACCGGCATCCCGAGCAGCGTATCGTAGGTGATCGAGACGTGCTTGAACGCATCACGTAGCGCCGACGAGAGTCCGCTGCCCAAAATGATCGCGAGATCGATCGGGCCTCCGGCGCTGTCTTCGATGCGCGAGGCGTCGACGGCGAGAAGTTTATCGTTGGGCGATCGGCGATCGATCATACAAGTTCTTTCCCGTCATGGCAGCCGGTACCGGCAATCCTTCGAGTGCAAGCAACGTCGGCGCGAGGTCGCCGAGCTTGCCTCCGGATGCCGGTGTGCCGCGCACGTCGTTTGAAATGAGAATCAGGGGCACAGGATTGCTGGTGTGAGCGGTGAGCGGGTTGCCGTCCTTGTCGATTTTCTCTTCGGCGTTGCCGTGATCGGCCGTGATGACCAGCAGCCCGTCGGCCGCGAGTACCGCATCCGCGAGCGCTTGCAGGCAGCCATCGAGGATCTGCACCGCCTCGACCGTCGGTTCCCATTTGCCGGTGTGACCGACCATGTCGGCGTTCGCGTAGTTCATGATGATCACGTCGTGACGGTGGGCTTTGATGTCGTCCACCGCGATCTCGGTGATTTCGCGCGCGCGCATCGCCGGCGCGAAGTCGTAGGTGGGAACGCTGCGATCGGAGGGCACAAGCGTACGATCTTCACCGGGGAACACGTCCTCGCGACCGCCGTTGAAGAAATAGGTGACGTGCGCGTACTTCTCCGTCTCGGCCAGGCGCAGCTGCGTGAATCCGGCGCGTGAGACCACTTCGCCGAAGGTGTCGAACTGCGGTCGCGGTCCGAAGAGCACCGGATTGGGAAACGTTTCGTCGTACTTCGTCATCGTCGCAAAGATGCCGTTCTTCCAACGATGGTCGCTGCCGTACTCGTTGAAGCGCTGCGTGAGCTGGCGTGCGCGATCGGGCCGAAAGTTGAAGAAGATGCAGGCGTCGCCGTCGCCGACCGTGCGGGTCGGCTCGACGATCGTCGGCACGACGAACTCGTCGCTCTCGTCGCGCGCGTATGCCGCGCGCAGCGCCGCGACGGCGGTCGGCGCGCGGTACCCGGCCTCGCCGCGCACCAGCATGGTGAAGGCCGCGTCGGTGCGTTCCCAGCGCTTGTCGCGATCCATCGCGTAGAAACGCCCCCCGACCGAGGCGATCGATCCGGGGCGCCCGAGCGCGTCGAGTTTGTCTTCGAGCGCGTCGATATAGATCTGCGCCGAGCGCGGCGGCACGTCGCGACCGTCGAGAAACGCGTGAATTGCCAGTGGAACGCTTGCCTCGACCGCGGCGTCGATCAGCGCGAAAAGATGCGTAAGCGAACTGTGGACTTGCCCATCCGAAAGCAAACCCATCAGATGCAGCGTCGAGCCGTTGCGTTTGACGTGCTCCAGACATTCGACCAGTGTGGGATTCACGGCAAACGCGCCCGAGGCAATGTCGGCGTCGATCACCACGACGCCCTGTGGAACCACACGTCCGCTACCGATGTTCATGTGTCCGACTTCGCTATTGCCCATGATGCCTTTCGGCAAACCGACCGCTTCGCCCGATGCTTCGAGCGTGGTCCATGGATAGCGTTCGAAGAATGCGCGCCAGTGCGGTAACACAGCGGCGGCGATCGCGTTCCCATGCGTCGCGTCGCTGCAGCCCCAGCCGTCGAGCACGGCGAGCACGAGCGGCTTATGCACGGCGCTCCGCTGCCGCGATCAGCGCCGCAAAGGCGATGGGATCGAGCGACGCGCCGCCGACCAGCCCGCCGTTGATGTCCGGTTGCTGCGCGTACGACGCGACGTTCTCGGGTTTCATGCTGCCGCCGTAGAGAATCGGCACGTCGTTCAAAGCAGGGACGCTCTTGCGGATCTCGCCCATCACGCGATTGGCTTCGACAGGATCGCAATTTGCTCCGGTGCCGATCGCCCAGATCGGTTCGTACGCCATCACCACGCGGGCAGCCGCGCTTCCATCGAGGCCGTCGAGTGCGGCGACCGTTTGCGCGATTAGGCGCCGATCGGTTTGTCCCGCTTGGCGTTCTTCCGACGTTTCACCGACGGCTACGATCGGCGTGATGTCGTGCGCGAGCAGCGTCTTCACCTTTAAGTTGACCGTGCGGTCGAGCTCGTTGAAGAACATCCGTCGTTCGGAGTGTCCGACGATGACGTAGCGCACGCCGAATTCTTGCAGCATCGGGACTGAAATTTCGCCGGTGAACGCTCCTTGCAGCTCCCAGTGCACGTTTTGCGCGCCGAGCGCGATGCGTGAATGCCGGCGCAGGACCTCGTATGCGGCAGAGAGTGCGGTGAACGGCGGTGCAACGACGATCTCGATGTTCCCGGGAACTGCCGCCGCCAGTGGAAGAAACGCCTCAAAGAACGCGCGTGTCTGCGCCGCTGTCTTGTACATCTTCCAATTGCCGGCGACGATCGTGCGCGGCATTAAGGGATTTCCAATGCGGCGACGCCGGGGAGCGTAATTCCCTCCAGAAACTCGAGCGTTGCGCCACCGCCGGTCGAGACATGGGTCATCGCAGCTGCGAAGCCGACCATGTGCGCGGCCGCGGCCGCATCGCCGCCGCCGACGACGCTGGTTGCGCCACCGCGCGTCGCTTCGGCAATCGCCTCGCCGACCACTTTGGTACCCTCGCGATACGCCGGCTTTTCGTAGACTCCCATCGGGCCGTTGAAGACGATTTCCTTTGCGCTTGCAATTGCGTCGGCGTAGATGCGTGCAGTACGCGGCCCGATGTCGAGGATCATCTCGGCGCCGACGTCTTCAATGTTCACCGTGTGCGCGCGATCGTCGGCGTTGAACGAGGGCGAGACAACCGCGTCGATCGGCAGATACAAGGTGATGTCTTGGTGCGCCGCGAGGTTGAGAATCCGGCGCGCCGGTTCGAGGTCGTCGTCGCGAAGCGACGTGCCGACGTTGGTGCCGCGTGCAGCGAGAAACGTGTTCGCCATGCCGCCGCCGACACAGAACGCATCGACCTTGTCCATGAGATGCGTAAAGACGCCGACTTTGTCTTTGACCTTCGCGCCGCCGATCACGCAGACATAGGGATGCGCCGGGTCGTCGGTCAGGCGCGCGAGCGCAGCGAGCTCGGATTGCATCAAGAGTCCGGCAGCGCTCGGCAACAGGTGCGCGAGTGCTTCGGTCGAGGCATGTGCGCGATGGGCGGTGCCAAATGCGTCGTTGACGTAGAGGTCGCCGAGTGCTGCGAGCTCGCGCGCGAACGCGGGGTCGTTCGCCTCTTCGCCGGGATGGAAGCGCACGTTTTCAAGCAGCAGCACATCGCCGTTTTTGAGCTTCGCAACAGCGTCGCGCGCCGGCGGCCCGACGCTGTCGGCGGCGAAGGCGACCGGCATCCCGAGATGCTGCGCAAGTGCCGCTGCGACGGGACGCTGCGACAACTTTGGATCGGGCTTCCCGTCGGGACGGCCGAGATGCGAGAGCACGATGACACGCGCCCCGCGATCGTGCAACATACGCAGCGTCGGAAGCGCAGCGTCGATGCGGGTAAAATCGGCAACCCGCCCATCGGTCATTGGCACGTTGAGGTCTTCGCGCACGAGCACGCGTTTGCCGCGCACGTCGAAGTCGTCGATGGTGTGGACGTTCAGGAGCTAAACCTTACTTGGCAGCTTGTCGAGCACCATTGCCGTGAGATCGCCGAGACGGCACGAATATCCCCATTCATTGTCATACCACGCGCAGATTTGCACCATGTCATCGATGGCTTGCGTCAGCTTCGAGTCGATGATCGAACTGTATGGCGAGCGTTTAAAGTCACTCGATACCAGCTCTTCCTCGCTGTACTGCACGTACTTCTTGAGCGGCCCTTGCGCATCGGCGCGTAGGATCGCGTTGACTTCGTCGCGCGTCGTCGGCTTCTTGACTTGCGCGACCAGATAGACCATCGAGACGGTCGGTGTCGGCACGCGCAAGGCGAAACCCTCGAACGTACCCTTGACTTCGGGAATCGTCAGGTACAACGCTTTCGCGGCACCGGAGCTGGTCGGGACGATGTTCGTCGCCGCGTTGCGCCCGCGGCGAATGTCCTTGTGCGGCGCATCGAGGATCACTTGGTCGTTGGTGTACGAGTGCACCGTCGTCATGAAGCCTTTGACCCAGCCCAGATGATCGACGAGCGGTTTGACCGCGGTGGCCAGGCAGTTGGTTGTGCACGACGCGTTCGAGATGATGTTGTGTTTGTCGGGATCGTACATATTCTCGTTGACGCCGAGTACGAGCGTGACATCTTCGCCCTTGGCGGGCGCGGAAATGATCACTTTCTTCGCGCCGCCGCCGGTAATGTGCGCGCGCGCCTTGTCCGCATCGGTGAAGAGACCGGTTGACTCGATCACGACGTCAACGCCGAGATCCTTCCACGGCAGTTTCGCCGGATCGCGCTCGGCCAGCACCTTGATGCGCTTGCCATTGACTACGATGGCCTCGCCGTCGACGCCGACCTCGCCGTCAAACGTCCCGTAGTTGCTGTCGTACTTGAAAAGATGGGCGCACTCCGTGGCGCTGGTGAGATCGTTGACGGCGACGATCTCGATGTCCGGATGGCGCTCCATCAGCGCCTTGGCAAAGTTCCGTCCGATGCGGCCGAAGCCGTTGATCCCGATTCGCATAGCCCTCGCATCTACCGGGCGCGGTTCAGGAGGCCCTGCCGCTGCGCAGGCGCGCGGCTAGCCGGCTTAGTGCGGTCAGGCGGCTCGAGACCGTGGGTTTGGCAATCGGTGGATTGCAGCGAGCGCCGAGCTCCGCAAGCGATTCGCCGGGATAGGCCATGCGCAGTTCGGCGATTTCGCGCAGCGGCGGCGAGAGTTCGCCGAGCCCGAAGGCGCTTTCCAGGTACTCGATGACCCGGCGCTGGGCCGCCGCCGCAGCCGCGGCGCGATCGAGGTTTGCGGCTTCAGTGTTGACCAGACGATGGATGCGGTTCTTGGTGTCGCGCAGCGCGCGCACGTCCTCGAGATGCAGCACGGCACCGAATGCGCCGATAATTGTGAGCACATCGACGATAGCCTCGAAGTCTTTGTAGTACAGCACGTCGCGCTTCTTGCGTATCGTGCGCTTGGGCGCGCGTCCGGTGCTGCGCAGCATCCAAACCAGACGTTCGGCCAGCTCGGGATTCAGCAGGACGAATTCCAAGTGATAGCCGTGAGCACCGGCTGCGAGCGACCCACAGGCCAGAAACGCTGCGCGGATCTCCATCAAGCGATCGCATTTAAGCGTCGGCTTCGGCGGTGTCACCTGCAGCGCGGGCGGTAAGGAGATCGCAAATGTCGGCAGTCGCGCCAGACGCGTCGCCGCTCGACTCTCAATCGGATGGGCCTTGCGATCTTCGAGCAGTGACCAGAACAGGCGCGCGATTGAATTTCGATGCGTGATAAAGACGGTGTGTGCCGCGTTAGAGCCGTAGAGCCCGAGGCCCATGACCAGCGCCGCCTTGCAGTGCGTAGCGCTCGGCATTTCGCGAGCCAGCGCGTCCTTGGTGTCAGCTGAAATCGACGAAGCAGCCAACGATGTCGTGCCCTATTAAACCCATTCGGCGGGATCGTCCTTGCGCGTATCGACGATCTCGTACAGTTCGGCCGCCTTGACGCCCGGCGTCATGCGCAGCGGAACCTCGCGTACTCGCACGGTGACATATCGCGTTGCATAATGAATCTCGAGCACGTCGCCGGGCTTGACGTTGTATGCGGGCTTGAGTGGTTTGCCGTCTTTGGTGATGCGGCCGTGTTCCAGCGCTTCGTGGGCCTCGCTGCGCCGCTTCGAAAGACGCGCTACCTTCATAAATTTATCCAATCGCATCGCGATGCCCTAGCTTACCACGGGACGATTCAGAAAACCGCAACAGCGGGCGGGAGTTTCCGGCTGGTTCGCCGAGAGGAGAACAGCGTATGGCGCAGGCAACTCCGGCCCGGCGAATGGGCGTAAACATCTTCGATGAGTCCAAGCCGATGTGGCAGATCATGCTGATCTTTCTGGTCCCGCTGATGATCAGCAACATCCTGCAATCCGCATCGCAGACGTTTGCATCCATTTTCCTCGGGCGAATGATCGGCGTCAACGCACTTGCCGCGGTCTCGGCGGTGTTTCCGGTTGTCTTCCTGCTCTTTTCGTTTCTTATCGGGATTGCGAGCGGCAGCACCGTGCTGATCGGTCAGGCGTACGGTGCGCGCGACGAGCACCGCGTGAAGAAAATTGCGGGCACCGTGCTCGGCGCGACGATGATCTTTGCAGTTATTTGCGCCGTGGTCGGAACGATGGTTTCGCCGTGGATGTTGCAAGCGCTCGGGACGCCGGCGGTGATTCTGCCCGACTCCGACGCGTACACGAAGGTCATCTTCTTGACCGCGCCGATCATCTTTCCGTACCTCGTCTACACCACGTTTCTGCGCGGGGTCGGCGACTCGCAGACGCCCCTGTACTTCCTGATCGTGAGCTCCGTACTCGCGGTCTTCTTTACGCCTGCCTTCATTCAGGGCTGGTTCGGCTTGCCGCATCTCGGCGTCGTTAGCGCCGCGGTTTCGGGTATGATCGCCAACTTTGTGGGGCTCATCGGGCTCCTGGTTTTGCTCGAGCGCAGGAAGAGCCCGTTGCGCCTCGATCTCGAGATGGTGCGCGACATGCTCCCGGACCCCACGATCCTGTGGAACGTGATCCGGATCGGCGTTGCCACGGGCATTCAGGTCATCATGGTGTCGCTTGCGGAAATCGCGATCATCAGCTTCGTCAATCACTATGGCCCGCGCGCGACCGCGGCCTACGGCGCCGTCAACCAAATCGTCAATTACGTGCAGTTTCCGGCGATATCTATCGGCATTGCCGCGTCGATTTTCGGTGCGCAGTGCATCGGCGCACGCCGTGAAGACAAGCTCGGCAGTGTCATCCGTTCCGCGGTCGCACTGAACTACGCCGTCGGCGGCATCCTTGTTACGCTGTGCTACTTGCTCGCCACGCAACTTTTGCAGTTGTTTATTACTGACCCGCCGACGGTGCAGATTGCCCACGAGCTCTTGATGATCACGCTGTGGTCGTATCTGATCTTCGGCAACAGTGCGATTATCAGCGGCGTGATGCGCAGCAGCGGCACCGTGCTCGTGCCGACGATAAATGGACTGGTCGGCATCTGGCTGATCGAGGTTCCCGTTGCGTATCTCTGCATGAAGCACTTCGGGCTACCCGGTGTGTGGGTCGGCTACCCGGCCTATTACTGCTTCATGCTGTGCGCGCAATTCACGTACTACGAGCTCTTCTGGAAAAAGAAAACGCACGAACGCCTCGTGTAGCCGCTCCTTTGTCATCCCGAGCGTAGCGAAGCGGAGTCGAGGGACGCGCATCCCGGTATTGCTTTGCGAAACCGCTCCTCGCGCCACATCGTGTGGCGCTCCTGCTACCGAGTTTTTGCGCCACCTCCAAAGGAATATCGCCTCCTGCGAATGGCGCAAAAACTTCGAGTTTTCGCGTAGCAACACCGGAATGCGCTCCCTCGACTACGCGCTTCGCGCCTACGCTCGGGATGACAAGCTTTATTTTCGCTTCTTGTCTTTTGCTGTAACGCAAGTACCCGTCGCGCGGCACACAACGATTGGCTGGGCCAAGTAATCGGCGGCGCTGGCGCTCACGTCGGTTCGCGCGGCGATGACTTTGCGGGCTTCGAAGGCCATCGCGCGTGAGGTGTTGCCGATTTTTGTGATGCGCCCTTGGGCTTCGATGTAGTCGCCGGCGTGGACCGGCGCGAGAAATTCGACGCTGTCGTAAGCGACAAAGAGTCCCTCGTCGCCGTCGAGCCGGATCAGCAGTTCGGTGGCGACGTCGCCGAAGAGGGCGAGCATCCGCGCGCCGTCGACGAGATCCCCGCCGTAATGGGCATCGTGGGCGCTCATCCGCAGGCGAATGAGCGCGCTTAGGCTGCTTGGGTCTTGGCCAGTTGCCACAGTTCCTCGAGTTCGTCGAGCGAGAGATCCGAAAGGGTCTTGCCGCCGGCGGCGGCGCGTTCTTCCATGAAGGCGAAGCGTCGGTAGAACTTTTCGTTGGCTTCACGCATTGCGGTTTCGGCATCGATCCCAAGCGCGCGCGCCAGGTTCACCACGGTGAAGAGTACGTCGCCGAGTTCCTCGCGCACGTGCGGATCGTCGTGCGCGACGCGTTGCGCTTCGGCGAGCTCGGTGAGCTCCTCGTGCAATTTGTCGAGCACGCCGCCGATGTTGGGCCAATCGAAGCCCACGCGCGAAGCTTTCTCCTGCATGCGCTGGCCGCGTTGCAGCGCACCGAGCGCTTTGGGGATACCTTCGAGGCGGCTTTTGCGCTTTTGCCCGGTCGCCTCTTGCGCCTTGAGCTTCTCCCAGCTGCGCCACTGTGAATCGACGTCCTCGATGACGGCGTCGCCAAAGACGTGTGGATGGCGGCGCACCATCTTATTCGAAAGCGCATCGACCACGTCGGCGACGGTAAACTTGCCCGTCTCAGCCCCAAGCTGTGAATGAAAGACGATCTGCAACAGCAGATCGCCGAGCTCTTCGCACAAGGCGTTGAGATCCTCGGCTTCGATCGCTTCGACCACCTCGTAGGTTTCTTCGATCAAATACGGCACCAGCGTGCGATGCGTCTGCTCGCGATCCCACGGGCAACCGTCACGTAGTCGCGCCATGATCTCCACCAAATCGTCCCACGAGTAGTGCTGCGATTGCGGCGGCAACGGTACGAGCGGCATCGCGATCGACGCAGAAAGCGTTGCGTGCGGCATGCCGGGGGTTATGCGCGTGCTGTGCCCTTGCGCTTCGAGCGCGCGAAGCAGCGGCGGAAGACCGGGCACGTCGGAGAGCGGATTACCGAGCACGCCCAAGCCAAACGATTCGACGCGCAGCGCTCCTAGCGCGGCGACGAATTGCGCGATCGCCTCGGCACTCCCGTGCGCGAGCGCGCCGGCATCGGGAATCAGGCTGCGATCGATCGCGACGCCGTTCGATTCGAGAGCGCGAACGAGGTCCGGTGGCGCGAGGAGCGCCACGGCGTGGCCGGTCTCGCGCAAGGCCTCAAGACTTCCGACCGTCAGGTAGCCGGGTTCACCCGGTCCGAGGCCAACGATTCGAACCAACATTTTCAGTTGGCCTAGTTCTAGATGTAGCGAAGGGCCCCATTTGGGGCCCTTCTTTGTCGCTGTTATTGCGAGGGGCTGGCGGCCGGCGATACCGCGCCGTTGGGCGCTGCGCCGGTTGGCACTGCTGCCGCCGGCGGCGTCGGTTCGGGGCTTGGGAAGGCCGACTGGAAACGAGGATCGTTGACCTGAATGTTCGCTTTGCTCTGCAGATCCGCTAAGAACGGCTGAATGAGCGGCGACTCTTGCTGTTGGCGCAACAGGTCGGTGATCTTGTCTTTGGTGTTTGCAAGGGTTGCCTTTTGTCCCGGCGTGCGGCTCTCAACCTGGATGATGTGATAACCGAACGGTGACTTGACCGGCGCGCTGATCACGCCGACCGGCAACGAGAAGACGGCTGCGTCGAACGACGGAACCATCTGGCCGTGACGAATCTCGCCGAGTTCGCCGCCCTTGTCGCGGCTGCCCGGATCGATCGAGTTCTGCTTGGCTTCCGTCGCGAAGTCCTTGCCCGCTTTTAAATCGGCTTCGACTTTTTGCGCGGTCTTGAGATCGGGCACGAGAATGTGGCGCGCGTCCACCTGCGCCGGCTTATCGAACGCGGCGTGATTCTTATTGAAATACGCCTGCACTTGCGCGTCGGTGATCTTGACGTTCGCACCGACGGCCTTGTCGATGATGACCTGATCGCGAATGAGTTTGTGCACGTCGTCTTCGGTCAGACCGCGGGACTTGAGCATGTCATCCCAGGATCCCGGTGGGAAGTTCTGCTTGATCTGATCTTCGCGCGACGCGATCTCCGCATCGCTGACCGTAATGTTATTCTTCTGCGCGTATTGCTCGAGCAGAATCTCGCGGACCATCTGCTGCAGCGTCGAGATCGCGGCCGGACTCGATTCGAGCTTGTTATCGAATGCGGATTGGCTGATCGCCTGCCCGTTGACGGTCGCCAGCGTGCCGCCGCTCGAGCAGGCGGTAAGCGCCGCGGCTAGGAGCAGCGTGGCAAGACCCGCGACGGCGCGGGAGAGGTTCGACATAGACACTCCAGACTAGGGAAGTTCAGTGCGTAGGAAAGCGGAGCATTTTGGGCTCCGCGATGGGCTTGGGGGTTCTTCGGCCATGCCCGAGGCCCTCTTCAAAAGCACCTCAAAAACGCGCCTCAAAGCGCCTCCATCAGTTTTCTCAGCAACGGCATCCAAACCGCCTCGGCCGCTTGCCCGGCGGGGACGGCCGGAAGGTCGACGACGATCTTCCCCTCGCCGAACCGGAAGCGGTTCTTGGTCAGCGACTGGAGCTTGGGTATCGAACCGGGGTCGAGCTCGAAACCGGAGCCGACGCCGAGCGTCAGACGCCGCTCGTCGACGACGACCCGCGTGATACGTCGCTCGAGCGCGATGGCCCGGAGCTTGGTTAATTCGACCAGCCGCTCCAGCGGAACCGGCAGCGGACCGAAGCGATCGCGCACGCCGGCCGCGATCTCTTCGACTTCGATCTGCGAGCGAGCTTTGGCCAGCTGCTGGTAGACCGCGATCTTCTGCGAGACTTGCGGAATGTAGTCGCTCGGAATAAACGCGCTGATCTTGACGTCGATCACCGCTTCACGCCGGTCGTCGAGCGACGGTGCCATACCGCGACGCTCGGCGATCGCGTCGGCGAGCATCTGACAGTAGGTGTCGAAGCCGACCGAACCGATGAAGCCCGATTGCGCCGCGCCGAGCAGATTGCCGGCGCCGCGAATTTCGAGATCGCGCATCGCGATCTGCAAACCCGAGCCGAGGTGGGTGAACTCGCGAATTGCTTCGAGCCGCGCCTTGGCTTCTTCGGTGAGCGCTTTGTGACCCTGATACAGCAGATAGCAGTACGCCTGGTGATTCGAACGTCCGACGCGGCCGCGCAATTGATAGAGCTGCGCGAGGCCGAACTTGTCGGCGTCGCTGACGATCATGGTATTGACGTTGGGGATATCGATCCCGTTTTCAATGATCGTCGTGGCCACCAGCACATCCGACTCTCCGTCGATGAACGTCTGCATCACCGGCTCGAGCTCGTGCTCGTGCATCTGGCCGTGACCGACGGCAATGCGCGCTCGCGGTACGAGCCGCTGCAACGCGTTACGCACCGCATAGATCGACTCAACGCGGTTGTGCAGATAGTAGACCTGGCCGCCGCGATCGAGTTCGGCGGTGATCGCCCGCTGCACGATGGCGTCGCTTGCCGGCACAACGGTGGTCTTGACCGACATGCGGTTCTTGGGCGCCGTCTGAATCAACGATAGGTCGCGCACGCCCATCAACGACATGTGCAGCGTGCGCGGAATCGGCGTGGCGGAAAGCGTCAGCACGTCGACGGACGTTTTATATTCCTTGAGGCGCTCTTTGTGCATGACGCCGAAGCGCTGCTCCTCGTCGATGACGATCAATCCGAGATCGGCGAAGGCCACGTCCTTTTGGAGCAGACGATGCGTGCCGATGATCACGTCGACTTTACCCAACGCGAGGTCGGTGAGAATCGCCCGCGCCTCGGCTTTGGTCTTGAAGCGCGAGAGCTCTTCGATGCGCAGCGGAAACCCGGCGAAGCGCGCGCTGAAGTTGCGGTAGTGCTGATCGGCAAGCAGCGTCGTGGGCACGAGCACCGCGACCTGTTTCTTCTCGGCGACCGCCTTGAACGCGGCGCGCATCGCCACCTCGGTTTTGCCGTAGCCGACGTCGCCGCAGACGAGCCGATCCATTGGCTGCGCTTTTTCCATGTCGAGTTTGACCGCCTCGATGGCTTTGCGTTGGTCGGGCGTCGGCTCGTAGGGAAACGCCTCTTCCATTTCGGCTTGCCACGGCGTATCCGGGCCGAATTCAAAGCCTTTGCTCAGTTCGCGCTCGGCGTAAAGCGCCACAAGCCCGTCGGCGATCTTGGCAAGCGACTCGGAGACGCGGGACTTCGTGCGCGCCCAGTCGGCACCGCCCATCTTGGAAAGCCGGGGCTGTTGCCCTTCCGCCGCGGAATACTTCGTGACTTGGTGCATTTGCGTGACCGGCACCAGCATGCGGTCCGACCCCGCGTAGGCGAGATCGAGATAGTCTTGGGTAGCGCCGAGGATCGTTTCGGTGCGTAATCCCAGATATTGAGCGATCCCGTGCACGGCGTGCACGACGTAGTCGCCCACGCGCAAATCGGCGAGTGTAACCGGGACGCCCTCTTTGACTGCGCGCAGTTTGACGCGCTTGGGCGGCGCACCGAAGATTTCGCGATCGCCGATGACGCGCAAACGCAGGTCCGGGACGGCAAAGCCGGCCTCGATCGATCCGTGATCGATCACGACGCGATCGTGAGCGATCCCAGCTGCGCGCAACAAGTCGGCGGTACGCGATACCGCGCTGCTGACGATGTGCAGCGATTCCCCGGCAGCCACCCATTCGCGCACGCTCTGCGAGAAGAGTTCGATCTGCCGATTGAAGTGTTCGACCGGGCGGCACTCGAGGACGTGCGAGGCATTCGCGCGCGGCAGCCATTCCATGTCGTCGTGGCGCTCGATCGCGCCGGGGAAGATCAGCAGCGGGTGCGCGCGCATGGTGGGCGCGAGTTCGGCCAGCCGCGGATGCGGCGCGGCGACCTCCGCGAGCAGCGCGTCGTCGACTTCGGAATCGCTGACCGAAAACTCGCCCGATTCGACGCCGGCGAGCAGCACGCTCTGCTCGCGCGAGCGCTCTTCTTCAAGCGCGCGTTCGATGGTCGCAAGCATTCCCGGTTCGTCGAGCACGACGATCGCGTCGCCGCGCAGGTAGTCGAGCAGCGTGGTGCGCTCGTCGTACGCGAGCGGAAGCCACGATGCCGGCAACTCGCTACCGCTTTCAATGTAGGTCGAAAGCGAGCTGCGCACCGCGTCAGGCCCCTGGTAGCGCTCGAGGATCCGCGTGCGGTACTGTGCTTCGCGCGGGATCTCGCTCCACGGGGCGATCTCGATCGAGGTTCGTTCGCCCTCGCTGCGCTGCGACGCAAGGTCGAACGGGCGCATGCTCTCGATCGCGTCGCCGAAGAACTCGATGCGGATCGGCGCATCCTCGCTGGCCGCAAACACGTCGAGAATACCGCCGCGCACCGCGTACTCACCGACCGCGCTTACCACGTCGGCGCGGATATAGCCCAACCCAAACAACTGCGTTTGCAACTGCTCGAAACCGGGCTCATCGCCGACGCGAAGCGTTAGCCGCAGCGCATCGAAGAGCGCGCGCGGCATGAGGTACTGCCGCAGGGCGGCAACCGAGGCGAGCACCAGGCGCGATGCACCCGACGCGAGATCGGCGAGCAGCGTCATCCGGGCACTGCGTTCCGACGGGCTTTCGATAGCGCCGAGGGCTTCATCGCGCGAGCGCAACAAGGCCACGTGCTCGGGGTCGTCCTCCCCTAAGTAATAAAGAAGATCGGCGAAGGCGCGTTCGGCCACGTCGGGCGTCGGCACGATCACCAGCATCGGCCGCTCGAGCGTGCGATAGAGCGCCGCGAGCAACGCCGGTCGCGCCGCGGCGATGGTTTCGTGAGCAGCGTAGACCCCGGCTCCGGTGCGCAGTTCGTCGACGATCGGCGCAAGCGCGCGCGGCGACGCGGCGAGCGCGCGAAGCAGCGCGTCGTGCGATGCGAGGGTCGGTGGTGCGGTTTGGGCGGTCACGGGCCGCTGATTATATCACGAGGGGAGCATAGGCGGTTAGGGCGATGGCGCCCAGTGCAAGCGAGGCCGGCAGGTTCGGCAGCGCGGCTGCGTCGGGGAGGTAACGAAGCAAGGCCGCACCCGTGACCGCGAGCGCGGTCGCGACGACGCGGCGGTCGCGCGCGAACGCTGCGATCGGAAGCAGCCATAACGCGTACCACGGAAACGGATTGGGAATCGCGATCCACGCTGCCAGCGCGAGCAAACACCACCGGTCCAGCGGTGCGTGCACCGTGCGCGCGCGCAGCAGAACGGCGAGCGCGATGAGCACGGAGACCGGAATGCCGAGCGCTTGTACCGAGGCAAGCGCGACGTAGTGACCGTGCGGCGCGAGGTTCGAACCCAAGCCTGCAATCAACGCGCGCGATGCGACCGCGACCACGGCGCAGCCGACGATCGTGCCGCCGAGGACCGCGCGCGCATCGCGCCGCGACGCGATGCGATCGGCAACGAGCGCAAACGATGCGGCGAGCGCCGGAAGTTTGATTGCCGCCGCGAGCGCGACGACCGTTGCGCCGATAGCCGGTGCACGGCGCGCGATCACGATGCCGAGCAACACGACCGCCACCATCAGCGTATCGTTGTGCCCTTCGGCGGCGGCGAAGATGGCGATGGGGTTACACGCGACGAATGCCGCCGCACGCGCGCCGCCGAGGATGCCGGCGAGGTAGCCGCACACAATCAGCGCGAGACACGAAATGACGCGAAAGCTCATCAATACCGCGACCACGCCGAAGGGGGTAGACGCGGTCACCAGCGCGCGCGCCAACTCGACAAAGGCCGGACCATACACGCAGATCGGCACCGCAACCGGACGCCACTGCCAATTCGCCGCCGCAATCAGGGTGTCGCTGACCGCTGCGTGGTGCGCGTACGGATTCAAACCGAGCCGCGCCATCTCGCCATAGGCCGCATAGGCGTACACGTCGCTCGAGAGCAACGGGAGCCACCACAGTGCGGCAAGCAGCGCGAGGCCGGCTGCCACAAGCGTCCCGGCGATCGAGAGCGGCGCACGCAGCTGCAACACATAGACGATACATGCCGCACCGAGCGTTGCAGCGAGGACGAGCCACATCGCGGCGCCGTAGCGGCCCCACTCGGTCGCGACCGGCAGCGGCTGGGCGAGATCCACGGCGAAGCGCATCGGTGCACGCGCGAGCAGCAGGCGCGACGCCACCGCGCCGAGCGCAATGACGATCGCAATTCCCGCGAGCTTCATGTGCGCGAACGTGATTTACGCGCGAGCGGCTCGGCGATCCCCAGTGCAACCAGTGCGATCCACGCTTCGGCGACCTTCGGGTAAAAGACCAGGTCGTCGAAGAAGCCGTGAAGCGCGAACGCAGCGGACGCGGCAAAACCGGCAAGTGCCCAGGGCGACCCTCGCACGTATGCGACCAACGTGCGCAGGACCGTAAGTATCCAAACAACCGTCGCACCGAGGAGCACGATACCGCCCTCAGCCGCCGCCTGAAGGTACCAGCTGTTGGCTTGCGTGCGCACCCCCGGCAATCCAGCCTGCGCCAATTCGAATTGATAATTGCCGGCGCCGATGCCAAGCAACGGGTGATGCATGAAGAAGAAGCGCGCGGCTCGCCAGAGTTCGGCGCGGTCGCCGATGCCGGTTCCTTCACCGCTAATGTCGCTTTCGCGTTCAAAGATGGAAAGAAAACCGACGTGCGCGCGAATCGCCCAGACGACGTCGTTGACGTAACCGAGCGCAAAGCCCCCCAGGAGCGTCCAGAGCTGCGCGATGCGGCGCGGCTCGATCAGCGCGTAGATAACGAGAATCGCCAACGTGGCAAAGAACGCCGCGCGCGAGAACGTCAACGCGAGCGCCGCACCGGACACAAAAAGCAGCAGCGCCGAAGCGCGGCGCGGGGTCTGCATGTGCCAGGCACCAACCGCCGCGATTGCCGCCTCGAGGTAACCGCCGAACTGATTGGGACCTTCGAGCACGCCGGCGATTCTGGGAACCACGGTCGAACCGAGAATCAAGGCGGAGGTCGCGCCCAGTGCAAGATCGGCAAACGCGCTCGCAAGGACCGCAAGAATCGAGATGAAGAGTGCGATGCGAACGAGTCGCTCCGCCGGATCAGCGGCATACGCGACAAGAATCGCGCAGAAGAGCGCGAGGTATTGCACCCATTTGAGCGTTTCGCGAACGGCTTCGGCCGGGTGCGCCGCGACGGCGATGCTGAGACCCGTAGCAACCACGACGGCGCCAAGAGCGCCGGCGACGTAGACCACCGGCCGCCGCGCCAGCGTTTTCCATGCGCCGGGTGTGGCGAGCAGTCCGACGATGACCCCAATGAGCATCGCCTTTGGTGCGGTCAGGGTCGTGCCGAAAATTGCATGTGCGCCGGCAAAGGGTGTTACAAAAACGAGCAGCGCGGCGCCCCAACCTGGACGGCGCATCGTAAGGACCGCCGATCCGGCAAAAAGTACGGTAAATGCGAGCAACCAGAGCGGATCGAGCGCCGGTAGGATCGGAAAACGCTCGGCGATCGGGTGGTAGGGCACGCAGCGCTTTTCGCGGGAACAGCGAAGAGCAACTGCAATGGACGACGTTTCAATGCGGCGCGCGATCGAGCGCAAACGTGACGGTGAGGCGCTCGAGCCGTCGGTATGGGATGACGTCATCGTTGCATACTGCAGCGGCGATGTCGACGATGCACAGATGGCTGCATTGGCCATGGCCTGTGTGTGGCGCGGGCTCGAACCCGCCGAAGCCGTGGCCCTTACGCGTGCCATGGTTGCCAGCGGCGCGACGCTTCGCTATCCCGAGGGAATGTTCGTCGTCGATAAACACTCGAGCGGAGGCGTGAGCGACATCGTCTCGCTCGTCGCCGTGCCGCTGGTCGCCGCGTGCGGCGTGCGCGTGGCGAAACTGTCGGGGCGTGCACTCGGTCACACCGGCGGGACGATCGACAAGCTTGAAGCGATCGAAGGATTCAACGCGACGCTGCCAATGGACGTCTTCGTGCGCCAAGTCGAGCGCGTCGGTTGCGCAATCGCCGCACAGAGCGAGGCGTTCGTCCCTGCCGACAAGCGGCTCTATCATTTGCGCGATCGGACGGCGACCGTCCCGAGCATCGGATTGATCGCGGCCTCCATCGTTTCGAAGAAGATTGCGGGTGGCGCAAACGCGTTCGTGTTCGACGTCAAGTGCGGAAGCGCGGCGTTCATGCGCGACGTCCGGCAAGCTGAGGAACTCGCGCGCATGCTGGTGGATATCTCCGAGCAATTTGGACGCAAGGCGCACGCCATCGTGAGTGATATGAACGAGCCCCTCGGTCGATGCATCGGCACCGGTATCGAGGTGGCCGAAGCACGCGAAATGCTACGCGGCGACGCCGGCGACGAACGTGCGCGCTCGGGCTGCGTGCAGATTGCTGCGGCGATGCTTGAACTCGGCGGTGTCGACGACGCGCGGGAGCGAGCGGTGCGGGCGCTTGAGGATGGCTCCGCGTATGCGAAATTCGTCGAGATGGTTGAGGCGCAAGGCGGTAGCCGTGAAGCGCTGGAGGCGCTGGCTCCAGACGCGCGCGTGACAAAATTGCGTGCCTCGACCGAAGGCGTAGTCGTGGCGATCGATGCGGTCCGGCTCGGGCACGTCGCGCGCGAGCTGAGCGCCCACAACTCCCGAGCGGGAATTCGGCTGGACGCGCGCATCGGCGATCGGATCGCTCGCGGTGACGCGCTTGCCGATATCTACGGCGCCGGGGCAGATCCTGGTTCGATTGCGGAGGCTTTTACGATCGGCGCGGTATCGCCGGCCGCGCGTCCGCTCGTCTACGCCACGATTTGACTTTATCCGCTGCGTTCGATATCACTGATGAGATATAGCGGGCGGCCTTTGACTTCGTCGTAGATGCGGCCGATGTATTCGCCCAAAATACCGAGACTGATGAGTTGCACGCCGCCTAAGAAGAGCACCGCCACGATCGTCGATGCCCAGCCCGGCGTGTAGCCGGGCGGAGACAGGCTAAAGAGTTTGTACCCGATCACGATCAACGCGTAGAGAAACGCGACAGCGCTCGAGATGAAACCGAGATACGACGCAAAGCGCAGCGGCACGTCCGAGAACGAGGTGATGCCGTCGATCGCAAAGCGCAGCATCTTCGGCAGCGGATACTTCGTGCTGCCCGAGTAGCGCTCTTCGCGATCGTACTCGATGCCGATTTGATTGTAGCCTACCCAGCTGACCATGCCGCGCAAAAAGCGGTGACGTTCCGGTGAGCGTTTGAGCGCGTCGACCACGCGGCGGCTCATGAGGCGAAAATCGCCGGTGTCGACCGGTATCGAGACCTTGGTGAGTCGTTTGATGATCCGGTAGAAGAGTCGCGCGGTGAACAATTTGAAGGGGCTTTCACCCTTGCGCGTGCGCCGTACCGCGTACACGACGTCGTAGCCGGCGCGCCATCGCTCGACGAATGCCGCGATAAGCTCGGGCGGATCTTGCAAATCGCCGTCCATCAGCACGATCGCGTCACCAGCGGCCATGTCCATTCCGGCTGAAGCGGCGAGTTGGTGACCGAAATTGCGCGAGAGGTTTACCAGCACGAGGTGCTCGCGGCGAGCAAGCTCTTCGCGAATGCGTTCCAGCGTGCGATCGGTACTGCCGTCGTTTACCAGCACGATCTCATACGAGGGAGCACCTTCGAGACGATCGGCAATTGCGACGATGCGCTCCAGGAGTGGAGCGACGTTGCCTTCCTCGTTATAAAGGGGAACGACGATGCTGAGAACCGGCATGACCGGGGAGGTTCGACACGAGCGAGAATGACCTCTGGAATGCAGCGACTCCAGGCTTTTGTAGCCGTGACCTTCATGCTGGCATCGGCCGCATGCG
The DNA here is from genome assembly GCA_963703325.1 of Vulcanimicrobiota bacterium. GTDB lineage: Bacteria > Vulcanimicrobiota > Vulcanimicrobiia > Vulcanimicrobiales > Vulcanimicrobiaceae > Aquilonibacter. Next base: position 1,629,429 of record OY969805.1, read on the forward strand.
CGCATCACCCCACGACGTCGCAAGGTGCCGCGACTCCACCACCCGCCGCGATCCGGACGCACGTGCCGGTGCAAAGCGCCATTCCTGCACCGATCCCGAGCACGCCGCCGCCCTCGCCATCCCCGCCGCCGTCTCCAACGCTCGCGGCGACGGCGATTGTGACGTTGCCCCCGAACGCGCCGCCGCGAATCGTGGCAGTGCACCTCAGCAAGCAGACCGTTCACGGCGGTGAAGCGGTTTCGGGCATGGTGGTAACGACGTCGAACGTCGCAAGCGTCGAAGCGCGAATTGCAACGTTTTCGATTAGCGTTCCAAAGGTCGGTGTCGGCCGCTTCGCGCTAAACTACGTCGTGCCGAACGTCCCGTTCTTTTTGTACGGCACCTACCCGATGACGCTTATTGCACGCAACACCGCCGGCGACGCCGTGCGGCGCGTGATTCCGATCACCGTTGAGTAGGACGGTGCGGATTTCAAGGATGTGGCGTGCGTGTGCCGTTGGGCAGATTCGGGAACGGAGCCGGGTTGTAGGGAGTCGGGAAGACCGAAGGCTGCTGCAGGATGTTGTTGGCGTTGGCATCGGCCCACTGCGCCACGATATTGTTCGCCGAATTCGTGTCCGAGTCGTTGACCGTGAGCGTGCGAGGTTTGAGCGAGAGGCCGTTGGGGCCGACTTCCTCGGTTTGCAGCGTTCCGCGCGTATAGAGGAAGTGCAAAATCGTGCCCGATGCCATTCGCCGGACCACCGCGAAGTGCAGCGCATCGATACGATCCAGCTGGATCGCCTCCGGGTTCCAACCTGATACATCGGTTGCGATGAAGACTTCGGCGTTGATCGGCGTAGTCGGCGGCACTTGGACTTGGAACTTCACCAGCACCGTCTTCCCGGTAAACGTTTCGGCGACGCCGTTCGAGCTGGTCTGCGGTGGGCCGGCGAGTTCCGGGTTCGGATACGGCGATGATGCCGTGACCGCAAAGGCTTGCGCAGCGTCCGGAAGCGGCCCGACGGGATAGGGCTTTTTGGAAAGATCGAGTTCGACGACCTCACCTGCATCGTCAAAAACAGCCCGAGCATAGTCGCGCGGAGCCGGTGCTCGCTTCGTGGGCTGCTTCGTCTGTTCGTCGAGAATAGCGACGTTCGGCGCCAGACGGAATCCGTCGCCGGTGGTGAAAAAGACAAACCCGTCCTGGTACGCGAGCAGTTGCCCGGAGATGGTGACCGGCGCGCCGGCGGCGATCAAAATGAGCGCACAGAGCAGCGCTCCAAGACGAACTCGCATCTTCGTCATCCGCTCAACTGTACCACGAAGGTTGGGCTCCAAAGCTGATTGCCGAAGTGGAAGAAATACGTGCGCTGCACATCGAGCACGAGATGCGGCAAGATACGTGTTCGCACTTCACCGGTCAGTTGCCAAGGCGGCTGACCGAGATAGTTGGTGTAGGTGTACTGCCCGATCGCGTTGGTCGGCGGGGGCGAGAAAAGCCCAGGGAAGGCAGCCGGAAAGTCCTGATGATGAACAAACGTAATCGTGGTCACCAGATTGGGTGAGGCCGAGTAGGTCGTGCCCAGCGCGGCGGTCCGAAGCGTCGCCGCCCCGCGAAAGGATTCGAACGGCGTGTACGGTGTGCCGTCGGGGAGGAGCGGCGCAGACGGAGCGTACCCGCCTTGCAGATACAGATCGCTCGTGTTCGAGACCGTGTAGGCCAGATAGCTATTCACGAAGCGCGAGAATTGACGGCTCAGGCTTGCGGTCGTGTTCTGAGAATTGATGTGATGTGGTACCGTGTTCCACGTTCGCTGCGAGTTTTCGGTCGCGTTGAGGTAGTAAAGATCATAGGGCCGGTTGCGGTCGCCGATCTTTACGTTTGGCAGCGAAACAGTGAACCCCACGCTTTGATTGTAGATGGTCGTGTAGAGAACTCCGCCGTAATCCTGCAGGCCGTACGCATCGTGATTGTAGCCGAACCCGAACGTGGTTTGGAAATACAGCGGCGTTTTGAATATCTGGTTGTTATACGAGTTAGCGGTGAGCGACAAGGTGTTCGGATGATTTGGCGAGGCCGGTGTCTTAGGGCCGATCATGTTGTAATTCGTAAAGTTGAAATAGGCCTGTAGATACGAGCGGTTGAGCGCTTGCGTCAAGGTCACGTACGTTGTCTGCGCGGATGCGCTCGGCTCGGCGAAAAAATTCTGGAACGTATAGAGCTGCGTAAAGGTGCTCACCTCGAACTTCGAACCGACGCGCTCCCCGGTTACCAGGTTCCAGTACTTGTCATCCTTGCTCAACGGATTGATCGAGAACACCGCATATTCGTGCTGACCGTTTCCGCCGAGGTGCTGCTCGAAGGCGAGGTACAGGTGGTTGAACGCGTCGTAACGCAAGTGCGGTGCGCTGATCGAGTTGGCATTGCCGGTCGCGTTCCACGTCGCATCGACGTTTGCGCCCGAGAGTGAATTCTGTGCGAGATTTTGCCCTGCTCCGAAGTAGACGTAATACGACGGGAGCGGAACGCCTTGATGAAAGAAGTATGCGTGCACGCCGGAAAATCGGACGAACTGTCGGGCTTCTACGATCGCGGTTCGCGCCGAGAGACTGACACCCGTGCCGCTCACGTCGGGAAAGTAAAAGACGTCGCCCGGCATCTGACGCCCCTTGAGCGGATGGAGAAAATCCCGGTTCTCGTAGGTCCAACGATCGGGCTTCGTGATCACCGGAACGAAATAGATGCGATCGAAATCTAAGAAATCGGCGATTGCGGCGCCGTCGAGATTACCGCCCGGGCTTCGAAGATGCACATGGCTTGCCACCAGAAAGCGGTTGAGCCGCAGATCCATCGAAAAAGCATCGCCGCTAATAGTCATGCCATTGCTCGCTTGAACCTGCACGTGGCCGTCGGCCTCGATCAGGTAGCGGTCGTAATAGAACGCAATATGATCGGCGCGCAACCGCAACAGGGTGGCGGGCGGCGCTGGTGTTGGTGACGCAGCTGGTGCTCGCGACGCTGACGGCGCTCGCGACGCGGCGGGTGACGGCGATGCGACTGGTGTCGGTGGCGCGAACGGCGACGGCGTCGCAGCCGGCAAGGCCGGAGACTGCGTCTGCGCAATGCCCGGTGCGCACAATACCAGCGTTAAGGCGAGAATAAGGAGCGGTAGATGTCGCAAGCGTACCGGGTTTTCGCAGTTGCGGCAGACTCTCATCCTTGGGTAACGTATGCGATGGGTGTTTCTGCCTATACTCTTGGAGAAAGACTGCGTTTCTGGTAAGCCGAAACGCCAATTTTGGCTTTATGCGATTTTTGACGATCGTCTTGGATTCCGGTGGCGTCGGGGCACTCCCGGACTTCTCGGACTACGGGGATGCGAGTGGTGCCGATACGCTCGGAAATGTTGCTCGGCATGTTGGGAGCTTGCGCTTGCCCTCCTTCGAGCGTTATGGCGTCGGCCACCTCACCGCGATGCCGGGCGTCGCAGCCGTCGAACGGCCCAGCGCGCGGGTCGGTCGCTTGCGCGAGCGGAGCCGCGGCAAAGACACGATAACAGGTCACTGGGAGATGGCAGGGATCATTACGACCGTCCCGTTCCCGACGTATCCAAACGGTTTTCCACCAGACGTCGTCGAGGCGTTCGCGCGGATTACCGGGAAGGCGGCGCTTGGGAACGTGCCGGCCTCCGGCACGGAGATCATTGAAGCGCTGGGCCCCGAGCATCTAGCGACCGGTCGCCCCATCCTTTACACGTCGGCCGACTCGGTGTTCCAGGTCGCCGCGCACGAGGATGTAATACCTCTTCCAACGCTGTACGACTGGTGCGAGCGGGCGCGCACGATGCTCGTTGAGCCCAACAACGTGAACCGGGTAATCGCCCGGCCGTTTGTAGGCGAGCCGGGGGCCTTCGTTCGCACGCCGAATCGGCGCGATTATGCCATTGAACCGCCGCCCAGTGTGCTGGATCGGCTGGCTACGGCCGGGATCGGAGTGCATGCGGTCGGCAAGATTTGCGACATTTATTGCGGGCACGGGATCGCCTCATCGGTGCGGGTAAGCGACAATCGCGATGCAATGGAGAAGACCTTCGATATCCTCGAGCGAGTCGACCATGGATTCATCTTCACGAACCTCAATGATTTCGATTCGAAATTCGGACACCGGCGTGACGCTCGCGGCTACGCCGATGCGCTCGAGTCACTCGACGCGATGCTTCCGCGTCTCGAACGGCTGATGCGACCGGGCGATCAGGTTATCTTCACGGCCGATCATGGCTGCGATCCGACAGCTCCAGGTAGCGACCATACCCGTGAGTACGTACCCTTCGTGCATGCGGGGCCGCATCACGGCGCAGTTCTGGGAGATGTCGAAGGCCTCGACACGGTTGGGAAAACCGTTCTTGCGGCGTTCGGAGTAACGTAATGCAGGCAGCAATACGCGTCGCCGAACGCGAAGTTCCGCAATGGTGGTGGACGCTCAAACGCACGCTCGACGTTGTGCTCGGCGGACTGTTGCTGGTGCTCGCGCTACCGCTGATCGTGCTTGCCGCGATCGCGATCGTGCTCGTGACCGGCGGCTCGCCGATCTTTGCCCAGGAACGCGTGGGACAGCACGGCCGGCGCTTCCGGATTTTCAAACTTCGCACGATGGTGAAGAACGCGCACGAATTGCGCGGCCAGTTGATGCATCTCAACGAGCTTGACGGTCCGGTCTTCAAGATTCGTAAGGATCCGCGGCTTCATCCGCTGGGCAGCTTGCTGCGCCGCACCAGTATCGACGAATTACCGAATCTGATCAACGTCGTGCTCGGCGACATCGCGCTCGTGGGCCCGCGCCCCGCATTGCCGTGCGAGATCGAGCATTACGACGCGGCGGCGCGCCGGCGTCTGCTCGTACCCCAGGGCGTAACCTGCTTGTGGCAGATCAACGGGCGCAGCGAGGTTTCGTTCGAGCACTGGATGCAGCTCGATAACCACTACGTCGACACCTGGACGCCGCTCGGTGACCTCGCGATCGTGATCAGGACGATTCCCGCAGTCTTGCGCAAGGACGGCGCCCATTAGTTCGCGCCTTCGCGTCGTACCGCGGCCGGAGCGCCATCGGCGCATGTCGGTCGCTATCTCAACTCTCTTTGTCATCGGAGCTACGCTCGCCTCAACGGTTCTGGGATTCTTCCGAGAAGTCGTCAATGCGAAGTACTACGGTACGCAATGGGAGATGGACACGTTTCTGGCGGCGGCAACGATCCCCACGATTCTGTTCGGAGTGTTCAATGGGGCGTTGGTGAGCGCGCTGGTCCCAACGTTCTCGGAGTACATTACCCACGGCCGAGAAGACGACGCGTGGGCTCTCGGAAACACGATCGTCAATTCCCTTGCCATCGTACTCACCATCGCGGCTGCGATCGGCTATGTTACGGCTCCGTGGTACGTGCCTATCATCGCGCACGGCTTTCCCGCGCCGCAGATGGGCGTGGCGATTCACATGACACGGACGCTCATGCCGAGCATCATCGCGGTGAGCCTTTCCGGTGTCCTCTCGGCGATGCTCAATGCATACCATCGCTTTCGGTCCGCCGCGTTAACCGGTATCGCGCTCAACATTGTCACGATCGCTTGTGTGATGGTGCTCAACGCCAAATACGGGATCTTCGCGCTCGTCTTTGGGACCTTCTGGGGTCTTGTCGCGCAAATGCTCGTGCAACTGCCGGCATTCTTGGCGATCGGCAAGTACCGATTTACGATCGACCTGCGCCACCCCGGCATCAAGAAGATGTGGACGCTGCTGGGCCCTATCGTCATCGGCAGCGCGGCCGGCCAGTTGGCGCTGTTCTTCGATCGCTTCTTCGCCTCGACGCTGTCGCCCGGCTACATGGCGGGCATCAACTACGTCACCAAACTCGTGAACTTCCCGCAGCAGATCTTCGCCGCCGCGATCGCTACGGTTATCTTCCCTTTGCTTGCCGCGCAGTTTGCGCGTGAGAATCGGACCGGCGTGGCGCGCAGCGCCATCACGGGCTTGCGGCTCGTGAACTTTATTACCATTCCGTCGGTCTGCGCGCTGATCGTCTTGGCGCACCCAATGGTCCAAACGCTCTTCGAACGTGGTTCGTTCGGGCCGAGCGCGACCAGTCTCACGGCGAGTTTGCTTCCCTACGCGGCGGTCGGACTCGTGGCGCTGGCGGCCAACGTGGTTTTGACGCGCTGCTGTTTTGCGTGCCGCGAGACCGCATTCCCGGTTGCGATCTCGATCATTACCGTGCTCGTGAACGTCCTGCTCTCGATGCTGTGGCTACCGACATTGGGGGCAAAAGGGCTCCTACTCGCCAACAGTTTGAGTCAAATGCTTCAGGCAGTGCTGTTGCTCGGCGTGGTGGCGCGGCTCGTCCGAGGCATGGACTGGGGGGCGCTCTTCACCTCGATGGTAAAAGTCCTGGTAGCGTCGCTTGCGATGTACGCTTCGCTGCATTGGGTTGACGCCTTAGGCGTGCACACCGAACCTACGCTTTCATCGCGAGCGTGGTACCTCTTCGGACAGATCGCGATTGGCGGCGCCGTCTTCATCGCCGTCTCGCGTGCGATCGGCGTAGAGGAATTGGATTTGGCCTGGCGCACGATTATCGCCAAGTTTGAGAAGCACATCATCACGCCGCCGGAAAATCGCGATGTGCCGATCGCGTAGTATTCCCACCCATTGCAAAGGTTGAAATCGATGGCTCAGACCCTGCCCACGACGATGCGTGTCCCCTACCTCGACTTGAGCGCGCAGCATGCTCCGATCAAGGACGAGCTGATGAGCGCGATCGGCGCGATCATCGACAAGAGCGCATTCGTCCTCGGCCCGGGCGTCGATGCCTTCGAACGCCGTTTTGCCGAGTTCTGTGATGCAGAACATTGCGTGGCGGTGAACACGGGAACCGCTGCCCTGCATTTAGCATTGCTTGCTCACGGCGTTGGGCCGGGCGACGAGGTCATTACGCAAGCCGACACGTTCATCGCGACGGTGGCGGCGATCATGTACACCGGAGCGAAACCAATTCTTGTCGACGTAAATGCGCCGTCGTATACCATCGACGTGCGCGCGGTCGAAGCGGCAATCACGCCCAAGACCAAGGCGATCCTACCGGTGCATCTCTTCGGGCAACCGTGCGATCTCGACGCGCTTCGCGCAATCGCGAAAAAGCATAATCTCGTGCTTATCGAGGATGCGTCACAAGCTCATGGCGCGCTGTACGACAACACGAAAATCGGGTCACGTGGAACGGCAACCTTCAGCTTTTATCCGGGAAAGAACCTCGGCGCATGCGGCGAGGGCGGCGCCGTCGTCACCGACGACGAGACTATTGCCGATCGATTGCGCTTGCTCCGGAACCACGGCAGCCGCGAGAAATATCGGCACGACGTTCTCGGCTTCAATTTCCGGCTCGAAGGCATCCAGGGGGCGGTACTCGACGTAAAGACGCGCTATCTCGACGGGTGGACGGCGCAACGCCGGCGCGTCGCCGGTGCGTACGATGCGCTCTTGGCGGCCTTCGAGCGTCCGGCGCTTTTGCCCGGCACCGTGTCGGCGTATCACATCTACCCGGTATTGGTGAAGAATCGCGACGCTGTTCGCGAGACGCTTGCCGGCGTCGGCATCGAGACGAACGTTCACTATCCGATTCCCTGTCATTTACAGCCGGGATACGCAAAACTCGGATACGGCGCGGGTTCTTTCCCGCTATCCGAGCGCATCGCTCTCGAGGAACTCTCGCTGCCGATCTTCCCCGAAATGACCGATGCTCAAGTGGAGTATGTGGCCCTGCATCTTACGCGGGCGGTCGCTTCGTGAGTAAATCGCTGGTCAACGTGGGCGTGGTTGGGTACGGGTATTGGGGCCCGAATCTCGTGCGCAACTTCATGGCGTTACCGTCGGATAAAGCGCGGGTCAAACTCGTTTGCGACGCGCGAGCGGAGCGCCTGGACAGCGTCTCACGCGTATATCCGTCGATCGCAACCACTACCGACTACGACACGATGATTGCCGATCGCGAGATCGATCTGATCGCGGTGGCGACCCCAGTATCGTCGCACTTTGCCTTGGCCCAAAAGGCGTTCGCGGCCGGCAAGCACGTCTTGGTCGAGAAACCGCTCGCGGCAAGCGTCGCGGAAGCGGAGAGGCTCGTGGCTCTTGCGCGATCGGCCGGACGCAAGTTGTTTGTCGACCACACCTTCGTCTTTACACCCGCTGTTCGCAAAATGCGCGAATTGGTGGAAACGGGCAGCATGGGCGAACTTCTGTACTACGATTCGACGCGAATCAACCTCGGAATCTTCCAACACGATGTCGACGTGGTATGGGACCTCGTTCCCCACGATCTTTCGATTCTCGATTTTCTCCTTGGTGGCATGACACCGTCGAGCGTATCGTGTACGGGTGTCGCGCACTACGGCGATCTCGCGGACTTAGCCTACGTGACGCTCTACTATCCGAACGGCTTTATCGCGCACATCAACGTGAATTGGCTCGCGCCGGTGAAAATACGTCAAATTCTATTATGCGGTGATAAGCAGATGATGGTGTACGACGAACACACCGTGCAGGAGAAGGTTCGGATTTACGACCGGGGCGTACGGGTGAAGAACAGCGAGGATCTCTACCAAAAATTGGTGGAATATCGGGATGGCGATATGTTCGCTCCGAAGTTGCCGAATGTCGAAGCGTTGCGCGCCGAGGTCGAGGGTATCGTTGACGTCATCCGCGGTGACGAGGCCGAGGTTGTGGATGGTGAGTGTGGCTTACGCGTCGTTCGCACGCTTGAAGCGGCGACGACGTCTATGAACGAGCAGGGGCGCCGGGTCAGCATTGAGATACCGGCCGTTGCGAGTCGATGAGCAACCTCGAGCCGATCAAACAGCACTACCGCCGGCAAATCGAACAATACGACGACCCCGCAAGGGCGTGCTCCTGGCGAGACGCGGATGTCGCGCGACGAAACTTTGCCGCCGTTTCGCAGGCCTTTGCCCACGAGACGAGCCCGTTTTCGGTCTACGAGATCGGCTGCGGATTTGCCACGCTGGGTGAGTTTCTCGCGGAGAACTATCCCCTGGCAACGTATAGCGGCAGCGACCTGCTGCAGGAAATGATCGATCGCGCCAAGGCGCGCAACGCCGGCGCTAACGTGGAGCAGCGCGACGTTCTCTCGAATCCTCCGGAGCGCAGATACGATTACGTCGTCATATCCGGCCTGTTCAATCTGCGCATGTCGAACGATGACGAAAGCTGGTTTGCATTTGTTCGAGCGATGCTGAAGGCGGCATTTAGTATCGCTGAGAAGGGCATCGCAAGCAACTTCTTGACGACCTACGTCGATTTCAAGCGCGAGCTGGGATACCATCAAGACCCGGGGCGCGTATTCGATTTTGCGCAGCGTGAGCTGTCGCGTTTCAGCGAGATTCGACACTCCTATTACCCGTGGGAGTTCACGTTGTTCGTCTATGGCAAACCAAAGCCGCTGCCGTTTGCGCCGCCTCCGGTGCCCTGGCCGGCGCAGCCGCAAGAGCCTGGCGACCGGAAATTCTGACTCTTCCTCGCATCGTCGTGCTCCTTTGCGTATGCCTCACGTTTGGGGCCATTCGCCCGATCCAAGGAGCCTTTATCCTTGCGCGCAGCGGGCCGCAATCGACCTACTTATGGGACGCCTCGCAATACGTTTTGCAATTGGTGAGCGACAAGCAGCTCGGCGATCAAGGAATGCAAGCCCTCGAAGCAACTGCCGTCGGCGAACTCGCTGTGCGAGCAAAGTCGTCGAGCGCACAGACGCTCGCCCTTTCGATCGTCTATCAGCGAACGGGCGCGATGAACCCGGCATACGGCGTTGCGACGTTTAACGGCGTCGAGAAGGTCTGCACGATCGTCGTCGCGCGCGCGGACGTCGCAAAGAATGGGCTCATGTGGGCGGAAGAGATTGCCGACGGACACGTCCCACATGCCGTAGCGATCAAAATCACCGGTCAGCTCCCGCCGCTCCGATAGATGTACCACTTCGTATTGCTCGCACTCTCGTATGTCGTGACGACCGTTGCGGGTTCCGGTTCAGAAGGCATTGCCGACGGACCAGCCAGGACCGCAACGTTCATGAAGCCGGTCGGGATCGCGACCGATGCCGCCGGGAACATTTACGTCGCGGACGCCGCGGCACAACGCATTCGCATGATCGAGCGGGACGGCGTGGTCTCCACGCTGGCCGGCTCGGGCGTTCCCGCGTACAACGGCATGTGGGTCGACGGCGGTTATCGCGACGGTCCCGCCGCCTCGGCGCGGTTCAATCGGCCGAGCGCCGTCGCCGTCGACGCTCGCGGCGTTTTTGTCGCCGATACGCTGAACCATTGCATTCGCCTCGTTCACGATGGCGTCGTCACGACATATGCCGGAAGCCCAACGAACGCCTCAGCGGCCGATGGTCCGATCGCAACCGCAGGGTTCATTCGCCCGCGGGCGCTGGCGTTGGACGCTAACGGCGATCTGTATGTTCTCGATAACGTCCTTGGCCTTCGGCGAATCCACGATGGCGTTGTCACAACGATTGCCGTTCACGGCGTGACCGAAGCCAACGAGTTTTTCTCCTTGGCCTTCATCGGGGCGCCGAATGCTCGACGGCTCGTAATCGGTACGGCGCGGGAGCTCTTGATCTTCGATCGGGACATGACATGGTTGCGCCGCGAGGGGATCATGCATCCGGCGAGCGATCCCGCGTACCGCGTCCTCTATGACCTGCGCGGCAACGTCCGAGAGGAGGCGCTGGACACGCGGCTCTCGATCGGGCCGGCGTTCGGAATCGCGGGGTTGCCCGATGGCTCGTTCGTTTATTCCGACACCCGCACGCATTCGTTGCGAACGTTGGAGCCGAGTGCGTTCCCGGATCCGCTCCCCGATGCCGACGACTGGGACGGAGGCTATCGTGACGGCGCAATTCAAAGCGCGCTCTTCAACGCGCCCACCGGCCTTGCAGCACTTCCGGACGGCAGCGTCATCGTAGCCGATACGGGAAATCGGCGAATCCGAAAAGTTACGCCGACGTCGACACCGCCGCAGCCCGATCCGCCGCTCACGCGAGATCTCACACCCAAGGAGGCGCGCAACGCCGGCGCAGTCGTTGCCGGTGAAGATCCATTTCCGGCAATCAGCGACCGATACTATCGCATCGCCTATCTGGGCAATTCGTACATCTATTATAATACCCGCTGGCCGCAGTCCGTCCCCGGATTAGTCGAAACGTCGCTTCGATCGAAGTGGCAAGCTCTCGGGTTTCCTCACGAACCAAAACTGATCTCAGTTGCACCGATGCGCGGCTTGGATGGCCTCCGCGACTATATCGACAACATCCTCGCCACGGGCGTGGTGGATGCCGTCGTGCTGCAGCTCAACTCGGCGAACATTGCAGACTCGTTCCGGCCTCCGCGCAACCCGACCACCTTAGCGGTCGATCAGGTTGCATGGGAAGGCGCGTGGCGTCAGCCTCTGTTGGATTTCTTGCACCATGAACAAAAGGAACTCGCCGCCGCGGGGATACCGCTGGTTGTGGTCGCCAATCCAGTTGTCTTTCAGGTGAGTCCGAACGAGTGCCCGGTGCAAACCGAGATTGCTTCGTTTGCGGACTGGATGTTCTTGCAGGAAGGACCGCCGGCCGGGAACGATTTCCAGGATCGCATCATTCGCGTTTTGCGTGAATCAACCGTGCCCTACATTGATGTGCTGCCGCCGGTCCTCGCTGCGGAGGATGCGGCGCATCGCCCCTCGCTCTTCGGCACCGTCGACGGCCACTATTCGCGCTACGGGCGCACGGTGGTGGCCGCGGCTGTAACCAAAGCGCTTATTGCCATGCATCCGTGGAAACGATAGCGTCGTGGAATCAAGTAAAGAATCTATAGAGAATTTCGCCGCCGCGCTGCGCGTAAACTGACGGTACATCCTCCGCTGTCAACAGCTTGGTAATCTCGCCGAAGGCGCGTTCGACCTCATTCACCGCGGCAGACTTCTCGCGCGGGTTGTAAACCGCCGAGAAGACGTTGCTGGCGCGTCCGCCGATACGCTCTTTGAAACCGATGAGCCCTTCAGTATCCGAGATGCCGAGGTCGAGCTTCTTATATCCGCGCTCGATCGCCATCTCGATAACCTTAGTAATCAGGAGATTGTTTGGGCGCAGCGGCAGCGACGACAACGACGAGGCGCTGAACTTATAGTAGAGCGTGGACCCGTACGCAAGAAAGAACATCACCGCAATCGGTGCGCCCTCGTGCTCGGCAATCAGGAAGAATCCATTTTCGGGGAAGAAGCGGAGGTGAATCGCCTCAAAGAAGGCGAGCGGCTGCGGCATCAATCCGTGTTTGAATTTTCGCGTTTCCGTGTGGAGCTCGTAGAAGAGCCGCAGCCCGTCAAGCGACGCGTCGACTCGGTGCGTCACGCCGGCACGCACGGCTTGGCGCCACTTCTGTTTGTGTTTGATATTGAAGGCCGCTTCGGCTTCCGCGAACGTGGCAGGCAGGTGCACGGCGTGGTGCTGCGCGACAACCTTGCTCGAATGCGCGGCGTCAGTGGGTTGGCAGAGCGTGCGGATCGTCCACGGCAACGCGTCTGCGGCGAGATAGCGTTCGAACTGAGGCCATAGACTCGTCGGCAGCGGCTCGAGGTTATCGGCGAATGCGAGCGCCACGCGTCGCGGCCCGCGAAAGTCTTCAATATGCGCAAAGGGCAAGCCGCCGGCGACGGTCCCGCTTTCGGTTGCGAGTAGAACCCTAAGAGAAAAGTCGTACGTCTGACGAACGATTTCTGACCACTCGGGCGATTGGAACAACGTCACGTCGGATCTGTCTGCGCAAAAGCTAACCCAACGCTCATCTGACGCCGAAAGTTCCTCGATAGCTACCATATCTGCGGGTTCATTTGCTCCTTTCTCGCACAAGCCCTCGAATGTCGAGAAGGCGAAACGAGGCGGCGAAGTCGAAGTCGTTCGACAGTTAAGGAGAATTTTGGAGCGTGGATCCCCGCTTACTCGTAATCGGTCTCGACTGCGCCGCCGGCGAGTTGATTTTTGAGCGCACCGACTGGCGTCTACCGACGCTGCGCGGCCTGATGGCACGCGGTTCCTACGGCCGCCTTCAAAGCGTCATGCCGGCGATCACGATCCCTGCATGGGCCTGCATGGTTACCGGCAAGGATCCGGGAGAACTCGGAATCTACGGCTTTCGCAATCGCACGGATCACACGTATTCGGGTCTTGCGCTGACGACGTCACTGTCGGTGAAAGAGCCGGCGGTGTGGGATCATCTCAGCCGCGCCGGAAAAAAGGTGATCACCGTCGGCGTTCCGCCTTCATTTCCGCCCAAGCCGGTGAACGGTATCCAGGTCGGATGCTTTCTGACGCCGAGCGCGCAGAGCGACTATACATACCCGTCGAACGCGCGCGAAGAGATCGCGCAGTTGTTGCATGGTTGCGAGTATCTTACGGACTGCACCAACTTCCGGACCGAAGACAAGGATGACTTGCTGCGGCAGATCTACGACATGACTGAGCGGCGCTTTACCATCCTCAACGATTGGATCGAAAAGAAGCCTTGGGACTTCTTCATGTTCGTCGAGATCGGTACGGATCGTTTGCACCACGGATTCTGGAAGTTCTTCGACCCGAAGCACCGCGGATACGAACCCGGGAACCGTTTCGAAGGGGCGATCCAAAAATACTACGAGGACCTCGATGTGATGCTCGGGCAATTGCTGGAAAAGGTCGATCAGACGTGCACGAATATCTACGTCGTTTCCGATCACGGAGCAAAGCGAATGGACGGCGGCGTAGCGATTGCACAGTGGTTGATTCAAGAAGGGTATCTCACGGTCAAGTCTTATCCGGATCGCCTGACGCCGCTTAACAAGCTCGAGATCGACTGGGCGAACACGTCGGTGTGGGCCGAGGGTGGATATTACTCGCGCGTTTTCCTGAACATCGCAGGGCGGGAGCCGCAAGGGACGATCGCACCGTCCGAAGTGGAGCCGTTTATCGCTGAACTCTCAAAGAAAATTCGCGCGATTCCGCGGCCGGACGGATCGCCGATGGCGACCCAGATCTTCCGTCCGGAGGAGATCTATCGAACGGTGCGCGGTGTCGCCCCTGACCTGATGGTGTATTTCGACGATCTGTTCTGGCGCGCGGTCGGAACGGTGGGATACGACGGGATCTACACCTTCGAAAACGATACCGGTCCCGACGATGCGAATCACGCGCAGAAAGGTATTTTTATCGAGGCGCTCGCCGGCGACGCCGGACGCGGAATGATCGAGGATTGGGACATCCTCGACATGCCGCCGCGCTTTTTGCGCGCAGCCGGCTTCGCGGCTCCTCAATATGTTGGTTGACCTGCACCTTCACACGTCATGCTCGGACGGGGTGTGGGCACCGGAGCGGCTCTACGCTGAGATTCGTGCGCGCGACCTCGAGTGGTTCTGCGTCAGCGATCACGACAACCTGGACGCCTATCCGGTGCCGCCCGATCTCGTGTCACGCTCCATCCCGGGTCTGGAGGTCGATTCGCAGCATGCGGGGCATACGGCGCACCTGCTGGCTTACGGCGTCTCGGATACGTCGTCTCCGCTCCTGCGTGCGCTCACCGAACAGTTGCGCGCACGCTGCGAACGCATGAAGGTGATGATCGGCCGTTGCAACGATCTGGGTCTCGATGTCTGCATGGCCGATGTGCAAGCGCAGTCGGTTGGTGCTTCCAGTTTGGGGCGTCCGCATCTCGCGCGAGCGTTGCTTGAGAAGGGTCTGGTCGATTCGGTCCAGGATGCTTTCGATCGCTTTTTGGCCGACGAAGGCACGGGGTACGTGGCACTCGAGCGCCTCTCGTCTGCCAAGGCGATCGAGCTCATCCACGTTTCCGGAGGCGTGGCGATTGTCGCGCATCCAAAACGCCTGCGTAGTCCCGAGCATCTCGACGAACTCGTTGCGCTCGGCGCCGACGGCATTGAGGTTGTTCACCCCACGGCGGATGGCGCAGATCAGGCGCGCTTCTCGCTGTTTGCCGCCGAACGTGACCTGCTGACGACGGGCGGGACGGATTTTCATGCGCCGGTTGCTGGTCGCGAATTAGGCATCCACGTCGATCCGAGCGCCATCCAGCGATTGATTGAAAAGATAGGGGAAGCAAATGTCAGACACGATTCGCACGTCTGAGCGAATAGTAGCCGGTAGAAATCAAGATGCAGAAACGCGATTGTCTCAAATTGCGCGTGACGCTCCTATGCCGAATGCGGAGCTGTGCCAAAATCTCGGGCTGTTTATGCCACCGCGCTCGCTGAAGCGGCTGATGTTCCTGAATCACCTTTATTGCGAGGCGCTGCCGGTTCACGGCATCATCATCCAATTTGGTGTCCGCTGGGGACGAGATCTTGCGGTTTTCGATAGTCTTCGCACGATCTACGAACCGTTCAACATTTCCCGGAAAATCGTCGGCTTCGATACATTCGAAGGCTTCCCATCGATCGATGAAAAAGACGGTACGGATCCAATGCTTACGGTCGGCGGCCTGACCACGGTTCCCGACTACTATTCGCAAATCTCCGAGATCATGTCACTTCGGCAGCAGTTGGATCCCCTGCCCGAACTCAAACGCTTCGAAATACGCCAAGGCGAGGGAAGCGAGCAACTCAAGAATTATCTCGACGAGCATCCTGAAACCATCGTCGCGCTCGCATACTTTGATTTCGATCTCTACGAGCCTACGAAAGCATGTTTGGAACTCTTAAAGCCGTACGTGACGAAGGGCAGCGTGCTTGCATTCGATGAGCTTTGCTTCTTCAAATCTCCCGGTGAAACGATCGCGCTGCGAGAGGTCTATCCGCTCAATTCCATTCGCGTCAAGAGGTCTCCACAGTTTTCGGGACACCCGAGCTACTTCGTCGTCGAGTAGGACGATCAGAGATAGCCGAGATCCTCGAGCCGTTTCCGAACGATTGCCTCTTCCTCGGCAGAATATGGCGATGCGCCCGCGCCGACAACGGTCTTACTCGGTGAGCGATTGATGCCGTCGGCGTCAGGGGGAATCTCCACGTCGAGTAGCGCGTACACGGTTGTCGCCAGATCCTCGACGCGCAGCCCTGTACCCTCGATCGTAAAGGACGAACCCCATAATCCATCATCCTGATGGGAGTTGAACGCACCGGCATGCACGATACCCGGCTCGATCTCGAATCCATCGTCGGTGCGGCGGCGCTTGGCAATATACGCCGTGATGCCGGGAGCCGTCTCGAGAAAAATCTCGGGAAACTCGTTGGTGTACGGCCCCCAGAATAATTGCTCTCGACGCTGGGCATCGGTAACGACGGGCTTCCCCGCATCCGTCGTTGCGCGGAGTTCATTGATGATCGTACCGGCGAGCGCAAACGCCTCGCGCGGATCGACGATGCCCGCGGGATATTGTCCCCGCGTATTCAACGCTATGGCCGCATGGCGTCCGACCGCATCCCAACAGAACGCGCGCGTCTTCGACCAGTCGATCACGCCCTCGCTCAAATCCATGAATTCGATGCCCGGAATCCCGCCTGACGCGCTGTTCCGGAACGATCGCGAACGCAGCACGAGGTAGCCTTGTTCCTCGAGCCATTGGGTCACGGAAAAACTACGTTCGAACGAGGCGAACCCGTGGTCCGAGCAGACGATAAACGCCGTATTTTCCGGCAACATAGCTGCCAGCGCTCCAAGCTCGGCGTCGGTGCGTTCGAGCAATGTCTGCGTGAGTTGATTCCCGAAACCCAAACGGTGGCCTAATCCGTCGATGAAGCCGAGGTAAAGCATCGCGCAATCCCAGTCGGCGTCTTTCATGAGTTCGCGGACGATCGAAAAGCGTGTGACTATGCCGCTGTCGAGAATGGCCGGATCGCTAGAAAACTCGTCGTCGATGCGATATCCCATGCTCTCGATGATCGAGGTCGCTCGCGCGTTATTCGTGAGCGGCGCCGAGGGCCGTGCGTCCCAACCGGAGACGATCACCGCACCGGCAGCCTCCTGCGGCGGCGACATCATCGGAAAACCCACGCTGACGACGGTTTTTCCGGCAGCGGCGAGGCGTGTGTGGAACCCGCTGTCGCCGACGTCCGCCGAATTGACGATGCGCCCGCGATACGTGTTGGGCACACGGCGCTGAAAGGTCAACACGCCCGTCTTGCCGGGATTGTAGCCGGTGTAGGCCGACGTCCACGCCGCCGGCGTGATCGGGAGGGGTGTGGAGCGCAAAGGAACCAGCGCATTCCGGATCAGACGCTGGAGGTTCGGCATTTTCCCTTTTTGGAGCGCTACGCCGACGCTCGAATCGTCTGCGCCGTCGAGACCAAGAATGAATACGCGAGGCTTCATCGAGTGGATATGGTCTCCGCCGGCTCGGACGGTTTAGCACCGACGTGAACCTGCAAATCTTCGTAGTCGCGCCGAACCGGATCCATGCGATCGTAGTATTTGATAATCCGCGAACGATAGAAAATGGCAAGCGTGTCGAGAAATACCGTCCACACGTCATCCAGGTGAACGCGTCCGAAGCTTCGGCCAAAGTGCAGCGTTACCGGCGCGTCAACGATCTTAAACCCCAGCCGATGGGCGTTGACCAGTACCTCGACGTCGAAAGCATAACGCTTGGCGAGTATTCTTGGAAACACGTCGCGGAGCACCTTGGCGCGGAACACCTTGAGACCGGTTTGGGTGTCGCGCAGCGGCAGCCCGAAGAGTAAGCGTACCAAGGCGTAATAGCCCATGCTCCATAGTCGACGCACCAGCGGATAGTTGATCTTGGAATCTCGATGCCACTTGCTTCCGATCACGACGTCCGCCTTGCGCGCCTCGAGGATCTCAATCATTCCGCGGATTTGTTTGGGATGAAGGTCCATGTCCGCATCGAGAAACGCGACCAAGTCGCCGCGCGTATGGTAGAAGCCGCAGATCAACGCGTTGCCTTTGCCTTCGTTGCGCTGATAGCGGACGACCCGTATGTTGTCGCCCAGCTCCGCGAGCGCGCGGATTGCGGGAAGATATGTGCCGTCGGGACTGCCGTCATCGACGACGACGATTTCGAAACTTGGGAAGAACTCCGTCAACGTGTCGATCGTCTCGAGCATATTCTCGACGATGTGCGACGCCTCGTTGTATGCGGGCATCACCACCGATAGTTTCGGGCGCGCGGCTAGGATGTGTTCAGTCATGACCGGCGCCGCCCGTGCTGTCCCGGAGGAACCGCTCGACGAAGGAGGTTGTGCTCTCCCACGTCAGCCCCCGCGCATCATCTTGAGCCGTCTGCGCAATGCGCGCATATCGCGCTTCATCATCGAGCATTTGTCGTATTCCTTGCGCGAGCGCCGACGGTGATTCCTCGGTCAAGAGACCGGTTAAGCCGTCTTTAATGGAGTCCTTTAGTCCCAAAATGCGATATCCGACGGCGGGGGTGCCTGCCAGGTTGGCTTCACTTACGGCAAGACCCCACCCCTCGCGCACCGAGCTCATCACAAGCAGCTTGGCTACTGCTAGCAAGCGACGCTTTTCCGCCTCGCTGACAAAGCCGGGCCACTCGACGCGATCTTCGACACCCAGGCGCTGCGCGAGAGCGCGCAGCGATTCGCGCATGCCGCTGGTTCCGCCGCCGATAATCTGGAGCCGAAGGCGGTCATATGGCGGTGTGCGCAGCAATGCCAACGCCTGGATCTGCTGGTCTAACCGTTTCGAACGAGTCACGCGCCCGAGCGAAACGATCGTGTCATCGCGCTCGCGGAGCGGAAGCGGTGGTTGGGCCGCGTACTGGTCGATTGCCAGCGGCATGATACCGATTCTGCCGGTAAAACCCATCTCGTTGCGCAGTGACGATTCAGATGACGCAGAGAGTGTTAAGGTGGGTACCTGCCGATAGGGGCGAAGGTACAACGGCTCCAGTGCGTACCCAATCTGCGCGATCCCGGGCGGTGCTTCGTAATACCAGATCTCGCGCGCGAGTTGGTGAATACAGGCGACGACGGGCGTTCGAGAATATACCGGCGTCATGAACGGGAGCGTGTTCACCTCGTCGACGACGACGTCGAGATCGCTGGTCTCCCGATAGTACCCGTACGCGTGTGCGCGTACCGTTAGTGCCGTGCCTCGTCGAACGACCTTGACGCCGTCGATGACCTCGCTATCTGCGCCGCCCGGAAAAGCGCCGGTAAACCACGTGACGCGATGTCCTCGATCGACGAGCCTTTTGAAAATGCCAAAGGTGAGAACCTCTGCGCCGCCCTTTCGTGGGTGTTTGATATCGCGCCAGTTCATCCACAGGATGTTCATCCCGGCTTACTCTTTTGACGTATGCGAGGAATCGAGCCGGTTACGGCCGCGTACGAGCAGGTCGATCGCATCGGGCAAATTGCGCAGTGCCTCGCCGGCTGTTATCCACGCAAACACAAGTGTCATCACCGGATGGTAGAGCCACAGCGGCTCGCGATCGCGAAGGGCTCGATAGACGGCGACGGTGCACGGTGCCACGACGCTCGCCGCGTACAACGGCCACAGGCGGCGGCGGGCGATTCGTGCTTCCGGCACGTATTGGTCCCGCCAACGCAACGCCGAGTCTTTTTTAAGACTCCTTGCGATGATGCCTCGGAACTTTCGCATGACATCGCGCAAACTGGTTGCGGTGTAGTGATCGACCACCGGTGCTTCGACGATCGCAACCAGGCTGCCGGATTCCAAGAGTTGCAAAATCACGCCGACATCGTCGGCGTAGCCTTCTTGCATGCGAAAGGGTCCGCGCAGCACAGCGCCTTGAGCAAACGCCAAGAGCGGCGGAAACGTGGAGGGAAATTCATACAGAGAAAAGCCATCTCCGTGCGCCGCCGGCTTATAGACGCGTGCGAGGTCGCGCGGATTCGATGCGTCGCCGTAGACAAAATGGTTAAACGGATCGGTAAAACGATTGATGTAGCGAACCGCTAGCGGATAGTCGGCATTGTTGCACGTCACGTACGGGAAGGCAAAACGGACGCGTCTATCACTGAACGCGGCGGCCATTCTCGTGCAGTATTCCGGATGCACGGGATTGTCGGCAGCGACGCCCGCGATGAGGTCGCCTTTGGCCTCAGCGAAGGCGGCCGGCAAGCTATGGATCGCCCTTTGCGCCGGATTGCGCATGATCGAAACATTATAGCGAGCAGCGCGCTCGCGCGTGTCGTCTTCCGAACCCTGATCGGGCACAATGATGTCGATCAGCTTCTGCGGATAATTCTGCGAACGAATAGACTGCAGGCAGCGATCGATTCGCAGGCTTTCGTTTCGAACCGGGACGATAAATGTGAATGTGGGTAAGTCCGACACGGCTATCTCGATTGTGACCCCCGGGCGATGAAGCGCACCAGGCGTGCTCCGGTCCAACGCCAGAATTGCCAAACGATCGGAATCAAGAGTGCGACGATCGCGGCCGTGCTTAGTTGTTCGGCAGCCGTAGCATTGCCTTCCGATGCCAGTAGGCGGCGCAGCCCCGCCAAGGCCGCATAGATCGCGCCGGCCACAAAAGCGAATCGGATCGTGCCGGGTGCAATCACCAACGCCGCTATCGGCGGGATCACCATCAGCGCTACGAACTGCGAAAGCGACGGCCCAACGATCACCGGCAGGCTCCAGGTTACGTACGCCGCGGCAACGACCGACGCGATGGCGACAACGACGCGAAGAAGCCTCGTCATGCTGTTCTGCTCCTGGTTCGCATGAGGATGAAAGCAAGCCAGCCAGTGCTCGCGATTAGCCAAACGATCGCTGAGCCTTGCAGGACGGCGTCGAGACTCATGATCATCAACAGCCGTTGCTTTCCGCCCGGAATCCACCAGCCGTTCAGCGTGTCGTCGACGCGATAGTGGTCGGTGTCGGCCAAGAGATAGGGCTTCGCGCGAACGTAGTCAAGTAACGCCGAGCCGCTCGCCACATAGGTAGCCGGAACTAGAGCGAGGCGCCAGCGCGGATCATAGGCTTCGCTGAAGACCAGCAAGCCGCCGTGCGAATCGATCGTGCCCGAATACTCGGTTCCGACACGCTGCGATCCGTCGCGAATGTCGGCAACGTCGAAACGTCGCGGCGTTCCGCGGTCGAGCACGACCGACACCGGGCGAATCGGGAAAGCCGGATACGATTCGAGATGATGCGAGCCCTTCGCGAGTGGTACCGATCCATGCAGCGCGTCGTATTCCGTTTCCGGTAGGTGATGGATCGAGCGATAGCGGATCGGCCGTCCGTCCAGCGTGAGTGCAGGAACGAGATCGCTCGCGAGCGCCGATGCCGTTGCGCGGGTTGCAACGGCGAATCGGATGGTTCGCAACTTGTGACTTGATGGGATAAGGGCGATTGTTATCGTGTAGCCGCGCGCCCACTCTGGTGTGAGATGCGACATATCCATCGAGACACGGCGCCACAAGCCCGCGAGCGTGGGAACGTTCCCGCATGGGACCGGCTCGCAATGCGGGCTGTCGGTATTCCACGGGATCGACGTCTCGTCGCGTATTTCACCGGCCCCAAAACCGGCATTCTCGTTGATACCGAGTATTTGGCTGAAGAGCCGATGCCGGTTAAAGTCGAAGGCGCTCAACTTCACCACGACCGCAGCGTCTTGATAAAAGTCGAAGTCGAGCCCTGGCGCAACGGGTGCCGCGATCTCATCGCTGAGGCGAACCGGCCGCGCTTGCGGGCCGCTGCTCGTGAACGTGAACTCGCGCACGCCGGGGACCGGCTGGCGCTGCTCGACGCGGTATCCCGGCGATTGCGGACGGAAATCTTCGGGGAAAGCCGCCTTGTCCGGGCGAGCAGCGGCGTCAAAACCGGCGATCTCAAACTCTTCCGGTGTTTCGTGCACCTCAAGCGCCACGGGAAGCCATTGCTCGAGCACGGAGCGTTCCGCCGCGTCGCTCTTTCCGATAACCGTCATGCCGATTGCAGTCAGCGTGTACGCACCGGAGCCGTCGGGTTCAAGCGGCAAGCGATTGGCGAACAGCCACGAGGCGTCATGCTGATGGTCGGCCAACAGCCGCGCGAAACGGCCTCGTAAGATCGTCTCTACCCAGTCAGAAAAATTACCGCGCAGCGCGGGCGAGAACTGACCCGCGGGATCGAGAAAGAACGTCGTGCTTCCGTCCGCAATGGAGCGCATGGCATAGACCAGATAGCCGGTGCCGTTGTCGGGCTCCGAGGAGCCGTTCCAATAGAGGCGCAGCGACGGCGTCGTGGTCAAGCGAATGTTCAACCCGCGTGCTAACCAGCGAACCGGAAGAGCGCGGGTTCCGGGCTCGACGCTTTCATCGAATGCGTTCGATGTGTCGTGCAGACCCCACGACGCTCCCTTTACCGGGTTACCGGTGGCCGGTGCATTCAAAACGAGCAGGTTTGCGCCGGGCGCGAAAGCGGCCTCAATCGTGCACGCGTGGTCCGCGCATCCAAAGCGTTTTCCTTGAAATTCGACGGTGATGCTGTTGGTGGGTATGCCGAGCGACGTGGTTAACCCGGTCAAAGCAAGACGTGCACGGATCGGAATGGGATTGTCGCTATCGATCTCGACCGTTCCGTGATAGGAATGATCGTGCGCCGCATACACGAGCGATCCGGCCTGCGCAACGCTCATCTGCGTGTCCAGGAAGAAGTTCGCGTCGCGATTCTTCAAACGAACCTGCGACACCGAAAGCGGGAACGCGTTCTGCTGGAGCAAGGACTGGTTCAAACGTCGCACGTCGAGCGTATTGGCGCTATACGCGGCCGTGCTGGTCACCGGCCAGAGGAACTGCGTGTCCATCAGCAGCGGGCGGTCCTCCATATACCAGGTGCTAGACGTTCCCGCAGTGTCGGCCGCCGTCGCAACGTACGCAAAGCGACCGTGCTGCGCCATGGAATCGAGCTCTTTTGCACGCGAGACAATCGTGGCCGCGGCGGCCTTGCCGTTAGCTAGTGTATCTACCTGCCATGCTGCGGCCACATAGTTCGGTACGCGTGCAGCAATGCCGGGCAACGGCTGATCGGGGATGAGGACCCCGAGCCGAGGGTTGACCAGTGGCGTGCCGGTGAGCGCTGCGAGACCTGCCGCAGAACCATTCAGTACAAACGGAACGGGAGCGACAAAGGCACGAGCTTCGAGCGGACGGTCGATCTCGAAGACGTACTGACGGCCAATGCGTCGCAGGAAGTGTGCCCAGGGTCGAGATTCCATGAAATCCCGCACGTCGTAGTAACCGGCCGCCGCAATCTGGGGTGAATAGACGACCTTGTCGTAGTCGTACGGTACGACGATATAACGAACGTTCATGAGGCGCAGCAGATCCGGCGCGTAGGGCTCGGCAAAGAACGTATAAAGGTCCCCAACGTGTACGTTGAAGTGACGGAAGCCATCATTCGGAGATCCGTTCTCGAGCTGCATCGCTTCGACGAAGGGATGATCGAGAACGGCGCGCATCGGCTCGATGTCGCGCGGTATGACCAATGTCCGATCCTTGTTCGGCTGTGATTGGATGAACTGCTCTAACGCAAGGACGTCGCTGTGCATGTGATACGTGGCGAAAACCCTGAAACGCATGACATTGAACGCATCGCTCATGATGAGCGCATAGCACGCGACGAGGACCACGGGAACGGCGGCTGCGAACGGCAGTACCTTCCGAGAAAGGCGCAGGCGTATCCAAGCCAGGATCTGCGCAATCCCTAGAGCGATGATTACGGCGTAGGTGATTTCGAGCAGCGACATCCACTTGGTGACATCGCGGAAGAGCGACATTCCGGGCGTGTGCAAGAAGATCCAGATGTTGATTTTATCGACCGGGAACGACGGCCCGGCGTCGAGGAAGACGGAGATGAATGCGCCGACCGACAGCGACCACACCCACTTCCGGCGCCAGACGAAGAACAGCGAGACGAACACGGCAACGGGAAGCGCGAAGAACCACCAGTCCGGATCTGCCGGTAGGAATGGATTGTTGGACGCAACCCAATGATAGAACACGGCGAAGCCGGACAAGGCATGTTGAGGGGTCATGAAGGCGGAGTTGTAAAGGTAGTCGGTCAGCGTGCCGTAGTCGGTTCCGTTGTTCGCAGGCTCGAAGAATTGCGGAAGTATCCAGTAGAGATTTGTGACGATTGCGGTGACGACGGCGACGCCGAGGGGAAGCGCTGCGCGTCGCAACCGTTCGAGCGATTTGTCCCTGCACAGCTGTTCGACGGCGAAAATCAACGCCATGATGACGCTGATGTAGACATAGCGCAGGTCGTAGATAAGGAGAACGGTCAAGACGAGCCCGATCCCCAGACCTCGCCGAACCGTAGGACGCTCGATGAAGTTGAGCGCCATCAGCATGAAAAGCGGGATGAGCGCGGCGGCGATCAGCGACGGGATTGCTCCACGCTCGGTAGCCATGAGCACCCAGGTGTTGACCACGCAGATAGACGCCGCGACCGCGCTCGCGAATGGCGAGCGGGTCAGTCGCATCGCAAGCGCGTACGGGCCGGCCACCCCGAGCACTAGGTACGGCCAGAAGAAAAAAACGCGCTCGATTACGCTCCATGAAACGTGTAGCCTCGAAAACAGCCCCATCAGCGCGAATAGGGGAAATTCGAACAGGTAGACTTCGTTTGTTTCACCGAGCTGCTGTGCACCGTTCCACGCCGGCGGCCACGGGAAGAAGGCGTTGAGTTCGTCCGGAACGCGACGCACCCAATCGGAACCGAGGACCAACCCAGGCGTTACCCATGCGTGAAAGACGGCGAGCACGAGGATCGCAGGAAGAATAATCGGCCAATGTCGGCGCAACAGCTTGAGGACGGTGACGCGCGGCAAAAAGAAGACCTCCTAGATCATCGCGTGCGGTGCGGAAACGCAAGGAGCATGAGAACCAGGCACAGAGCGCCGGCAAGAACGACGATTGTCCAGAGTAGGCCGATTGGAGGGCCGCTCGGAACGAGCGCGAGTCGCCATTGTCCGGGGCGCAGAACCCAGCCGGTAGCAAATCCATCGGCGAGTACCGACCTCGGCGCTGGTTCTCCGTTCACAATCAGGCTCCATCCTGCGTCGCGCCCGTAGTGCGCGACGACGATGCCCGGGCGTAGTAGGACAAAAGTCCCAGGCCCAAACGGGTGAGCGATTGCACTGGTAGCAATAGTGCTCTTCGTCGGGCGCACGCCATAAGGGCAGCGCGCGAGTTTCCAGACTGCTAGGCCCTCCGGCAGTAGCCGATTTGCGCGCTGCGGCGGCATCCACCTATAGGGCGCATCGGCAGGCGCAGCAAGGGCCCACGTCGTGACCCGCAGCGCGGCATCGCGCGTGACGAACACGTCCTCGAAAGCATTGTCGAAATTCAAAAAGAGCCGATCCAACGCGGAGAGAGGTACCCACTCGCGCGCAATGTCGGTCGATTCGTACGAGGCGGCGTCGAATGGCGTGGCGGCGCACCCTATCGGCGGCGGAGGATCGTTGGTCACCTCGTCAGTTGCGCCGCGGCGCCGCGCTATCGGAAGGATCGATGACCAGTCGCCGGTGATCGCGGCATCGCCGGCGAGAGTGAATCGTCCGCGATAACAGGGCACCGCGTACAGATGGTACGGTCCTCGCGTTGCGATTTCGCGTAGGCCCGCCCGCTGCATCGTCTGCGCACTTGGAACGGAGAGCGACGAGAACGCTGCACCGGACGGAATGGTTGTGCCGTCACGAACGACGACGGCTTGGATGCCCAAGTCGGCGAACAGGCCGCACGCGGCGCGATCACCAGCATTCAACGCAACGACGGCTTGAGCAAGAGCCGCGGTTGGGCGATACTCCACATACGGTGCGTGCCGGCCGGTAACGAACGCTTCGCTATCGACGCCGCCGCGCGAATTCGCGAAAGAGACTGGCGGCAAGCCCGGCCACCAGAGAATTTGGCCCGACTCCGGCAGAGCGTCGATCTGATGCACGACGGCTTCGCGGTCCGGCGAATCGGCCGCCGAAGGCGTTAGGCGCGTGATCGCACCGGAAAATGCAGCGAACGTAAGCGGCAGCAACACCGCAAACGCGACAGCCGGGCCTGCCCACGAAGGTGCTTTCGCGGTGCGCGCGATCGTAGCGACGCCTGCTGCTGCGAGGATGATGAAGGCCGGCGCGGTGATGGCTTGCGCGTGGGTAAACTCGCGCAAGGCGATTGCATCCGGTACGTTGGTAAATAGCCACGCGATCGGTGACGCGAGTGGACCGTCCAGTCCACTGCTCCAAATGGCCGAGAGCAACCAGACTCCAGCGAGCGTACGTGTCAAGGCATTGCGAAAAGCGCCGATCCCCGCGAAAATGAGCGCGCCGAATGCCAAGGCGAACCCGACGCCGCTTTGCCAATGCGCAAAATAGTGCGCAGCGTCCGCGCCCGAAACAAGTGCCAGCGCGAGCGGATCGCTTTGCGCGGATTGCCAGGTAAGGTTCGTGCGCTGTTGCGCAAAGGCGTTGAGGTGCGTGCCGTAGGCCATCGCAACGATCGCCGGCGTTTGAAGGCCGATCATGAGCACGAGCCCGATGCCCGCTGCGACCCGCGCGCGCGCGTGCGTAACGAACGGCAGCGCAGCGACCGGGAAGAAGAGCAAGAATTGGGCCTGCCCTCCGGCGATGCCCCACAGCGCGCCAAGGCCACCCGCCGCGCGCAACGAGCGACCGGGATGGATTGCTAGCGCAAGCGCTCCCGGAAAGAGTGCGTATCCGAGGATCCACTCGAGATGTCCGGCATTGAGGCGGTTGAACCAGACCGGCATGGCGACGATCGCGAGCGCCAAAACAGCTTGATACGGCTTGGGAAGACCGATTCGCGCCGCAAGGAAGCCGGTTCCCAAACCCGCGCAGGCACCGATCACGCCGAGCAGCGCGAGCAACGCGAGATTACTCGGTAATGCGTAACCGAATACCCATCCGGCTATCGCGATAGGATACGTGCCCAGCGCCTGCACGGCGGGAGCGCCGCTTCCCCACGGCAGCCAGATCGAGGTTAGGGTTGCAAGCTGATCGTGCGACTGGGTCGCGTCGAGCGGCCACTTCCAATCGTGTGCGAATCCGGGTGCCCCACGAACCCATCCGAATACACCAAAAATCGCCCCCGCTGCGCCGAGCAACGCGGTTAGTAGCGGGTTTGTTGCCGTCACTTCTTCGCCCGCTGCGTCATTCGCCGAACGCATCAGCAGGAGCCCAAGGCAGAGCGCAGCGGCGATTAACTGAATTGCGGTGGCGAGGAACGGTAGGTAGTCGAGTCGATCTGCCAGCGCCATCGCCACGACGGCCGCGGCAAACATCGCCGGTTTAATCCGGGGCGACGTCATCAAAGCGCTGGCCGCGCAACTGCAGCGTACGAATGCCGTAGGCATCCAGTTTCGTCGCGAAAGGTGATGCCCCGATATGCCCGGCGGCGTCGATGGGCGTTGCGGAGAGGTTGTGAAGCCGCGCCTCGATCGTGCCGGCGACTCGCCGGGTTGCGGCTAGCGTCACGCCGTCCGGCACGGCGGCGTATCCGGCGCGCGGGGGCGCGCTGCCGTCGTGCACTCCGTTCCAAAGCACCGGAAAAGTGCGCTCGAATGCATCCGCCGTGCGACACATCTCAGCCGGATCGTCACTCAGCGCGACCATCACGCAAAGGCGTCGTCGTCCGGTGTCCTGCAACTCGGTAACCGTGTAGTCCACGGTGTCCAAAAATGAATATGCGGTCGAGCGCGCGAGCGTCACACCCATCGTCGTCGGCGACGCCCAAAAGCCATGGCTACCGCAGCTCACGATTCCGAGCATTCCGCTCGGGTTCCGCGGTCGTGCGACAAAGGTTATTGCCGGGGCAATCGTTTGCGCCGACGCGCGCTCGACGACACCGAACGGAATGTCGTAGTACGCGTGCTCACCGGGATACTCGAACGCCAATGCGAATCGCATGAATCGCTCGTTCCAATCGGCATCGATCGTAAAACGGACGGCGCGTTCACCGTTGCGCACCTCCATGCGTGTCACCAAGCTCGAGTTACGAAACTCATACGTTCCCAGCACGACGGTTCGAACCGGTCCGCGTTCAACGACCTGCAGTGACCGCAGGTCGAACGAGCCGAATTCCGGGTAGGTTGAAAGTCCGGCGGAACCCCAGGTGTCCTCGCGATCGCTAAATACCACGAAGCGCGGGCGTGCAAGAGCGACGGAGCCGCGCGCATCGCGAAGGGCCGACGGAAGCCCCGAGCTTTCGTCTAGTTCAACGGCAAGCGTTGCGGTTTCGATGCGCGACGGCGACTTCTCAAGGGTGGACGGTGCCGTAAGACTGGATCCGTTTACGCGGTAAGAAGCATATCCGAAAGCGGGAAGATCCGCGACAAAACAGGTCGGCGCATTCTGGTCGCGATAGATTGGATCGTCCTGCGCAACGATTTGCGCCGCAACCGCAGCGCCGCGAGAATCAACGATGGTTGGGACGTGACCAGGAGCCACGGAGAGCGGATACTCGACCGCCGTCCGAACGGCGTGCGGAAGCGGATTAAACACGACGAGCGTCGCTTCGTCGGCCGGTGCGTGAGGAATCCGATCGACGATGCTCTCGAGATACACGCGCGAGGCATCGGAGGCGCGAACCGCCACAGAACGGTTTTGCGCGATTGCGGCCTCGACGTTCGTGCGAAGACCGGTGGCGGAGATCGTGTCGTGATGTTGATTGAGCAGCAGCGTTGCCCACAGATCGTCGAGTTCGGGTGCCGATCGTCCGACGCCGCACAAGGTCGCGAGCACGTCGAAACGCTCGCAGTCGATCAACGCGCGCTCCCCATCGATCATCGAACGCTTCATGTCGTAGCAGTTCGTGTAGGCACCCGGGAAGACGCCTTCGATTTCACCCGTCCTGGTGGTAAGCGGGGCATTGTGCGAGCGCAGATATGGTTCCATCAGCGAAAACGTCACGTTCGGCGCACCGGGCGTTTTCAGATATTTGGTCAGCGCCGCGACGGACTCCAACGTTGGGCCGCCGCCGTGATCGCCGAGGCCGAACCAGACAAGCAGATCGCCGCCGAGCTTGACGGCGTCGTTGACGGTCTTGATCGGATCGCTGTTCCCGCCGCTTACCGGATTGTTGTATACAACGATCGACGAATCGCCGAGCGAGTGCCAGACGAATGCCCCGCTCGGCATCGTTCCGTCCGCGAACGTTCCACGACCCATGACGTAGTAGTCGAAGCCTTGCGCGCGAAGGATCGCCGGAAGGTTAGCCGATGATCCGAAGCTGTCCGGTAGAAACGCGACGCGCGTTGCGGTTCCGAGATGGTCGCGGAATTCTCGCCGGCCGAACCATCCTTGGCGCATCAACGACTCCCCGGAAATAATGTTGACGTCGGCCTCGGTCCACCAGCCGCCGATCGGCTCCCAACGGCCTTGCGCGACGAGGTGCGCAATGCGCGCGAACGTCCCGGGGTCCGTGGTGCGGACCCACGCGTAATACGCGGCGCTCGTTTCTGAAAACTTGAGCGCCGGAAACGCATCAAGCACGCGAAGAACCGAGCGGAAGGTCGCATCACTTTGCTGCAATCCCTCCTGCAGCGGCCATCGCCATGCAACGTCAATGTGCGTGTAGCTGGCCAGATAGACCGCCGGCGCATCGGCGCGGGCTGGGCGGGGAAGCAGCGCGACGGCTGCGGCCGCGGCCAAGAAATTACGGCGAGTCGGGGGATTGCTCAGAGAACGTCTTCCTTAAATAAGCAAGGGAGCAACGGGTTGTCTTTGGACCCGTTAGACAAAAAATGAGCGCTCCATTCCCCTTTGCTTGGGCCAAAATTCTAATCAAACCCCGAGCAAACCCTCAGAATCTACTCGTTACACTCTTAAAATATGGAGGCATACCAGAAGCTTTCCCTCAGCGCCGCTGTCGCTGGGGTGGCGCTCCTCGTTGGTTGCGGAGGTGGCGGCAGCGGCAGCGGAGGCTCGGTATCGGCTCTCCCGACGGCCGCGGCTACGCCGGCGACTCAGAGCAATCCAAACGTCGACGCAAACGACACCGCCGCGAATTGGACCTCTGCGCGTTACGATATTAGTGGAAGCGGCGACAACGTGTTGCAGAACGCTATTACCGAAGCAAACGTCGCGACGCTAACACCGGCGTGGGTTTTCCACGGCACGATAGGCTCGCTCTCGTCGGTGGCGATCTCCAGTGGAGTGGTTTACCGTACCGAGCTAGGCGGTAACACGTATGCCGTCAATGAAGCGACCGGCGCTCAAATCTGGAACTATGCGCCCGCTTCGGATGAGGGCTTCGTCCCATCGCCGATCGTTGCTGCCGGAAGCGTGTTTTTCCCGAGCATCACCGGCGATTTGTTCGCCGTTTCGAGTCAATCAGGGCAATACGAATTCAACTATCCTCCCCAGGCTGCATGGGGACCCATGATCAGCAGCACTGAGGAACGCGCCCACTATCGCGCCGCGCCCGTGTATGTGAATGGTACGGTGTATATCGGCTCTTCCAATATGGTCGAACCCAGCAATTGCATGCAGGGCGCGCAGGTCTTGGCGCTCGACCCGCTTTCGCCGACGACGCGCGCGATCGGGACGCTGACGCCGAACGGAACCACCGGCGTCGGTGTCTGGAGTACCCCGGTGTTTGACGGATCCGGCGGGATGTACGTCGCGTCAGGCAATACGTGTAACGTTACGAACGAGCCGTACGGGGACAGCATGATTCGGCTCGATCCGAACTCGCTTGCGGTGATGTGGGCGACACCCGGGCCGCCCGACGCGGACGATCTCGATTTCGGCGCGACACCGGTCGTCGTCGACGACGAAGTGGTCGGGGGCGCAAAGGATGGCTATCTCTACGCCTATGACACCGCGAGCGGCCAACTGCTGTGGAAGGAAACGCCGTTTCCCAACGGCTCGATATTCGGCGCGCTGGCGACTGACGGGCGCTATATCGTGGCAACCTACCGGATCAGTACCGATCGTCTGCACGGCGGAGTCGCGGTGCTGGATTTGCACGGAAACCTCGTGTGGTCGCTCGTGACCGGTGACGACTCGGCATATCCGACCGACGGCATACTTTCGGCGCCGGCGATCTCGCAGGGAATGCTCTTTCTCGGCTACACGCAACCGAATTGCAGCGCGAACTGCGACGGTCTCGGCGCCTTCGATCTTGCAGCCGGGAAGCAGCTCTGGTGGTATGCCACGCCGACGCCTATTTTTGGTGGAATCGTTGTCGTACAGGGCGGCGTGTTCGCCAGTGAGTACGGCAATCCGACGTTGTATCGATTCAGCCCGTCAACGAGTCAGCATTCGCAATTGCGAGAATTGATGACCTACGGGACGCACGTTGGGGGGAGCGCATACTACCACGACCCGTGGCTGGGCCGGCGCGAATACGACGGGGATAATACCGCGGGTGCGGTGCGTTAGGCCAGCTAATACCTAGGGCATATGAGAACGTCACTTCGCCTTAGCCTCGCATTTGTGGCGCTATGCCTCGTTGGGTGCGGGGGTGGCGGGGGCAGCGGTGCACCCTTGGTATCGAGCGCGCCAACCTCGACGGCGGCTCCGCCGAATCCAAACGTCGATTCGAGCGACACCGCCGGCGATTGGACTTCTTCGCGCTACGACCTCAGCGGCAGCGGCGACAATACATTACAGACCTCGATCACCGAGGCAAACGTTGGATCGCTTGCGCCGGTGTGGGAATTCAACGGTACGGTCGGAGCATATTCATCGGTCGCGGTCTCCGGCGGCGTCGTCTATCGAACGGAGCAGGGCGGCAACACGTACGCTATCAACGAAGCGACCGGCTCGCAGATTTGGAACTATGCTCCGCCCACAAACGAGGGCTTCGTCCCCTCTCCGCTCGTCGCGGGGGGATTGGTCTATTTTCCGAGCGACACGGGAGACTTTTACGTCGTCGGCGCGCAAACGGGCCAAGAAATGTTTTCATATCCAGCCCAAAGCGGGTGGGGGCCGCTGATTACCGGGCCGATTCAAACGGGTCAATACCGCGGTCACTATCGCGGTTCGCCGGTGATGTACGGCGGCACCCTCTTCATGGGTGCATCGAATCATCAAGAGCCGGGCGAGTGCATGCAAGGCGCGCAGGTCCTAGCGCTCGATCCGCTCACGCCGACGACGCTCGCGACTGCGACGCTTACACCGAACCAAACGAATGGCGTCGGCGTGTGGAGTTCGCCGGTGTTCGATGCCGCCGGGAACATGTATGTAGCAACCGGCAACTCGTGCAGCGTTACCGATGCGCCCTATGGCGACAGCATGTTGCGCATGGACCCGAGGACGCTCTCGATCGTCTGGCATACCCCGGGCCCGGCCGATGAAAACAATTGGGATTTCGGCGCGACGCCGGTGGTTGTCAACGGCGAGGTGATCGACGGCTCGAAGGACGGTTACCTCTATGCCTTCGACACGTCGAGCGGGCAATTGGTGTGGAAGCAGTCTGCCTTTCCCAGTGGTGTGAGTATGGTGTTCAACGGCGTCGCGACCGACGGGAAGTACGTCGCGGTGCCTTACGGCCTTAGCACCGACACAACGCACGGCGGGATCGCGGTATTCGACCTGCACGGAAACGTGGTGTGGTCGCTCGTGACCGGAATCGATCCGAACTATGCGAAGGGCGTGCTCTCGCCGCCGGCGATATCGCAGGGAGTGCTCTTCGTTGGCTACACACAACCAAATTGTACGTCGAACTGCGACGGTTTGGGCGCGTTCGACCTCGCAACGGGGAAACGGTTGTGGTGGTATTCAACCCCGACGCCGGTTTTCGGCGGCATCGTTGTCGTGAGCGGTGGTGTCTTCGCAAGTGAGATCGGCAATGCAAAGCTCTACTGTTTTCTGCCGAGCGGATCAAGTTCACAAACCTCACGCCGCCCGCTGCGGACCTATGGAACCCACCGCGCCGGATTTGCGTACTTCCACAGTCCGTGGCTAACGCATCGCGAGGTCGAAGGAGATACGGTCGGGCCGCTCAGCCCTTAAACGCCTTGACGTGCGCGAGGCCCGCAGCGCGGAACGCCGCCTGCAGTGACGCGGCGTCGCCGTCAACCGGATAGGCCACGACGGTCCGCCCGTCGTCGATCGCGTCGTTGTAGTTGTCGGCCTCGTCCTCGGGGATCGGCAGGTTCCCGCAATGCTGCACGACGTGCGGATGACCGAGGTAGCCAAGCTGTATCGTACCGGGCGTATTGATGTCGGGAACGCGGGTCCCGCCGCCATCGAGGATCAATTTATTCGTGCCTTCGACTTCGGCCGCGTGCGCGAACTCGAGAAATGAATCGTCGTGCTCGTCGGTCCGCTCGCATTTTGTGATCACGACGAACTTTGAGTGATCCAGGCTGGGCATGCTGCCGAGCATCTTCTCGAGTTCATCCACGTCCTGCGTCGGGGCAATACCGGTCACGAAAGCGGCCACGAAGTACTCCTTAAAACGATGACGAGTTACGATTTGAAGGCGCGTACTGCGGCGCCCAGGCGTCCGATGCCTTCTCGGATCTTCTCCTCGCCGGCATTCGAGAAATTCAAGCGCATGCCGTCGTGCACGTCGCGCTCAGGATAGAAGCTCACCCCCGGCACGAACACGACCTTTTGCTCGGCCGAAATCTTGAGCAGCTCGGCGGTATCGACGCCGTCGATCGTTGCCCAGAGGAACATTCCGCCGCTCGGGCGGTTGTAATGAACGCCGGCCGGCATGTGTTCGCGTAGCGCATCCACCATTACATCGCGTCGCCGGCGGTAGGTTGTGACAATTTCGGCGACGTGGGCCTCGAAGGCCGCGGCCTTGGAGACGTAGCGGTGGAATATGTACTGCGCGAGCGACCCGGTCTGGAGGTCGGTCCCCTGTTTCGCAAGCGCGATCTTGTCGCGGACGTCATGGTCGCGTACGGCCAGCCACGCGACCCGCATGCCCGGTGCCATGATTTTGCTCCCGGTGCCCGAGTAAATCACGCCACCCTGGGTGTCGTAGGATGCGAGCGAGCGAAGATCGGAGCCCTCGAAGCGTAGTTCGCCATACGGATCGTCTTCCACAATCGGCAGCTCGAAGCGTTCGCAGATGCGCACGATCGTCTCACGCCGGTCGGCCGTGAGCGTGCGCCCGGTCGGGTTTTGAAAATTCGGAATGATGTAGAGAAACTTCGGAAAAGGATCGGCGGTCTCGAGGACGCGCTCGAGCGAGTGCGGCACGATGCCGTCCTCATCGGTTTCCACCGCAAGATACCGCGCCTGATAGGCGTCGAAGGCTTGGATTGCGCCGAGATAGGTCGGATGCTCGCACACCACGTGGTCGCCCGGATCGAGAAAAATCTTCCCGATAAGATCGAGGCCCTGTTGCGAACCGTTGACGATGAGAATTTCGGCCGGCTCGTACGGTGTGTCCAGGCGGTGCGTAAGACGCTGCGCGACCCACGAACGCATTTCCGGAATGCCTTCGGTCACGCCGTACTGCAAGGCTGCTGCGCCGGTTGATTCCATCACTTCGGTCGTGCACTCGGCGATCTCACGCGTTGGAAAAAGCTCGGGCGCGGGCAGTCCGCCACCGAATGAAATGACGTCGGGTTGCTGGGTGACCTTCAGCATCTCACGGATGGTTGACGCGCGGAGGCGAGCAGTGCGCTGCGCGAATCTCGCGCCGCGTGAGATGTGGGTCCTCATAGCATCGGGCTATATTAGCCGAGGGGCATTGGCGGTCCGCCTATCGCGCTGCGCGGCGGGCTGGCGGCCGTGCCCGGCACGTTCCAGTCGGGGACGAAGGTCAGCAGCACGGCACCGAGGCCGACCAGAATGATGAGCAGCGTGACCATGATCCCGAGCACCGGAACCAACTCTGCGGCCGTCAGCAAGACCAGTCCAATCACGAGCGCGAGCAGCGGCGCAGGCGTGGCCTTAGGTTGCAAGAGTTCGTAGAAGCGGCGCCCCACGAGTAACGCCAGCGCAGCTTTGCCGACGAAGACCGCCACAAAGAGCAGCACGAGCTCGACCGGAATCAGCGGTATCAGCACGAGCGTGAAGACCAACAGAATCGCGATAGGAATCACTGCGACCCAGCCGCACAAGCCGGCCAGCGTCGCCATTGCCGGATGCTGTTCGAGGCGATCGAGCGCCATGCGCGCGCGCAGCGGAAAGATCAAGAACAGCACGAGGGCAATGACATCCGACGTAATCCGCCACCACAAGCGGTGATCAGATGGATAGCCATAGCTTTCGCCGCTGGGCGCCCACGGGACGAAGTCTTGTACGACGGTTCCGAGAACTGCATGCGTCCGGCCGCTCACGTTGCCGTGATTGATGATGTTGCCACCGAACACGTTGACGTCGCCGTTGACCGTGCCGTCGATGGTGGCGTCGCCGAGTGCGACGTTGAGATCGCCGTCGACGATTTGTCCCGGCTCGACAACCACCGAACCGATGTAGGTGCCGCCATGATCGACGCTGGTCGGAGCGGCTAGGGCTGCATGCGTCGTCGCAGCGATCGCGATCGCAAAGGCAAGGATCGGCATGAGCCACGCAAGGGCACGAGCGTTCATACGGCCTCCGAACGATTGATGTGGGCTGCGAGCCGCGCCCGCGACGAGCGATAGAGCATCACGCCGCCGATGACGAGTACGGTGTCGAGCAACAATACCCCGACCACGCTGCCGAGTACGAGCGGCGTCGCGGGGCTCAGGCTCTGCGCGATCGCGGAAAGCACCGCCAGGCTTTGCGCGCCGGCGCCGGCGATAGCGCGGCCCGCGACGCCGAGGTGCGAGAGTTCTCCGCCAAATGCGACATAGAGGCAGCTTAGCGCGATCCACGCGCCGATAACGTAAAACGCCAGCACCGCCCACACCGAAAGCTTGCGCACCGCCGCAACCGGCATCGCGCGCGTCTCGGCCATCACCGCAAACGTGAAATTCGGCGCGAGCTCGACCGGCGCCGTCGTGGCAAGCAATGCATCGACCACGCGCAGTTCGTTGAGCAATCCATGGCAGCGCGCGCAGGTTCGCACGTGCGCGGCGACGCGCGCCATGTCGCGCGGCGTCTGCGTGCCTTCGATGTAGCGGTCGAGCAACGGCTCACACGAGGAGCAGCGCACGCGTGCCTCCCTTTTCATTGGCTGCACCGCGCCGGCGAGCATCGCGCTCGAGCATCTTGCGCGCGAGCGCGATCTTGCCGCGATGAATCAACGTCTTCACGTTACCGAGCGAAAGCCCGAGCGTGCTTGCAATCGTGTGGTACTCCATGTTGTCGAAATAACGCAATGCCAGCACCGTTCGCGTGCGCTCGGGAAGTTCAGCGAGTGCCTCTCGAAGTTCGCGTTCCGCTTCGGCGCGCAGAATGCCGCCGGCGGGATCGGATTCGGTCGAGACATCGGGCAAGGTGTTTTCGAGCGTTTGTTCCTCCGGGATCTCTTGCGTCGGCGGACGGCGCAGCGATTTGCCCAAGTGCGTGCGCACGACATTACGCGCGATTTGATAAACCCAGGTCGAAAATCGACCCAGTTGCGGATTAAAGGTGTCTAGGTGCGCGTAGGCTCGCAAAAACGTCTCCTGCGAGAGGTCGGACACATCCGGTGCGCAGCGGACGCTCGCCCCGATGAAGTTTGCGATCCCGCGTTTGTACCGGTCGACCAGCACGGCGAACAGATCCCGTTCGCCGTCACGGATGCGCCGGACCAGAGCTTCGTCGCTCTGTGGGGCGTGCGCGCCCGGCTCGATGGCCATCCCTCTCTTTTCTTCCAGTGGCTCTAGCGAGTGCTACTTCCGGCCTACGCCTTTGTTACAGGAGGCCGACCTCGCGCAGCGTGGGATTGGCGGCGTCCTTCGGGCTGAGGATCGGGGCCGCTCCTCCGAGGGGCCACGCGATCGCTAAGTCCGGGTCGTCCCACGCGACCCCAAATTCCCCCGCCGGATCGTATTCGGCGCTCTGTTTATAGAAGAGCAGCGTTTCGTCTTCGAGCGCCAGGAAACCGTGCAAGCAGCCTGCCGGGATGTACAGCTGCGTGTGCTCGTGCGCCTCCAGCGTGCTCGCATACCACCGCCGGAACGTCGGGCTTGCCGGTCGCGCGTCGACGATCACGTCGTAGGCAGAACCGCGCAGCACCTGTACGAGCTTCGCCATGCGAGGATCCCCGTGTAAGCCGCGCAGCACCAGCCGATGGGACATGGAGAGGTTGTCCTGCACGAATGCCGCTTCAACCCCGGCGTTTCCGTACCGCGTTGCGGCGTAAAGCTCTTTGAACCATCCGCGATCGTCGCCATACTGTTTCGGGACGAATGCTAACGCGCCGTCGATCGGTAGTGGTGTAACCTCCATGGAAACCGCTCTTCGATGTCGTAACCCAAATGCCCGTGAGCGTTGCGAAGCCGACCCCTACGATATTTGGATCACGCGCGATCGTTAGCGCGAGCGCGCTCGTGTTTGCGGCGAGCATGACGCTTAGCGTCGGCGGCTTCCTGTTCCACGCGATTGCGAGCCGGCGTCTCGGCGTCGATGCCTACGGGACGTTCTACGCGCTGATTTCGCTCTACACGCTGGTGGGATTTCCGGTCGCGGTTTTTGCGCCGGTCGTAACGAAATACTCTGCCGAGTTTGGAGCCTTGCACGACGACGCGCATGTGCGCGGACTCATCGGACTCATCGTGCGCATCTTCGTGGTCGTCGGCGCCATCTACGTCGTCGCCGGCTTCGCGCTCGCGATCCCGCTCGCCCGATACCTTCATGTCGCGCCGTGGGCGATTCCGATCGTCGGCGTGATGGCGGCGGGCGGCATTTTATCGGCGACGATGCGCGCAATCGGCCAGGGCGTCCATGCGTATCGCGCCTATGCGTGGTCGCTCGCGGGTGAAGGCGTCGTCAAGGTCGTTGCTCTGGCGCTGCTGGCGGCGATCGGTCTGTCGACGATCGGCGCGACCAGCGCATTTCTGGTGGGGATCGTCGCGGGTGCCGCGATCATCGCGATA
Organism: Vulcanimicrobiota bacterium; assembly: GCA_963703325.1. Classification (GTDB taxonomy): domain Bacteria; phylum Vulcanimicrobiota; class Vulcanimicrobiia; order Vulcanimicrobiales; family Vulcanimicrobiaceae; genus Aquilonibacter. The sequence continues at coordinate 1,667,348 of OY969805.1, forward strand.
ACCTTGATCAACAAGTATCGCGGCATCAAGCCGTCCGCCGTGCTGCTCGACTGGCGGCGGATCTTCGCGACGACCACGGGCGCGGCGGTGCTGACGCTGACGATGGCGGCGATGGGGTTTGCCGATGTGCTGGTCGTCAAACATGCGTTTTCCGCGCAGCAGGCCGGTCTGTATAGCGTTGCCTCGCTCTGCGGGAAGATCTTACTGTACTTCGTCGGATTCGTCCCTGCGATTCTCATTCCGCAAGCGACCCATCGTCACGCGCGCGGCGAGCGCACGCGAAAGATTCTTTTGGCGGCGGTGCTCTTCATCTCGATCGTGGCGGTCGCCGGCGTCCTCGCGTTTCACTACGGCGGCCTCTTGGTACTCCACGTATTGACCGGTCACGCCTTCGACGCCGCGCTTCCGCTCTTGCCGGGCTACGCGGCGGCGATGGCGGCGCTCGCAATGACCAACGGATTGGGCTCGTATGGTCTTTCCACCCACCGGCTGGCATTCGTGGTCCCGCTCTTGCTGGCGACAATCGGAACGCTGATTACCATTGCGCTGGTCCATCCAAACCTCGGTGCGGTTGTCGCGGAACTCTTGATCGGAAACCTCGTCATGGTTCTCGCCGTCGCCGCGCCGCTTGCGATTCAGGCACTGCGAGATGCTCGCGCGTGAAGGTTCTGCTCGTCGGCGGCTCCGGGCAACTCGGTTCGGAGATTCGTTCGCGCTGGACGAGCGACGAGATCGTTGCGCCGGCACACGATGAACTCGAGTTCGACGACGCGGCCGCCCTCGGGCGCGCACTCGATCGCTTCGCGCCGGCGCTCTTGGTCAATTGCGCCGCGTTTCACAACGTGGATCTTTGCGAAACGCAGACCGATCGTGCCTTCGCAGTCAACGCGCTGGCGGTCGATCGCGCCGCAGCGCTGTGCGCGGACCTAGGCGTCGCCTTCCTGACGATCAGCACCGACTACGTCTTTGACGGCAACGCGACCCTACCATATACAGAGGAAGATTGCCCGCGCCCGATCTCGGCCTACGGTGCCTCCAAGCTTGCCGGCGAGCAACTCGTGTTGCGGCGCGGAATGAAGGCGTTTGTGGTGCGGACGTGCGGCGTCTACGGCGTCCATGCGTCGAAGAGCAAAGGCACGTTCATCGACCGCATTATCACGCAAGCGCGGGCAGGCGAGACGCCGCGCGTCGTGAGCGACGTTGTCGCCTCGCCGACTTATGCCGGTCAGCTGGCGACGGCGTTGCGCGCGATCGTTGCAAGCGACGCGTACGGGCTCTATCACGCGTGCAACACCGGAGCCGTGAGTTGGTTCGATTTTGCTTGCGCAGCATTAGAACTCGCGGGCATCGCAGCGCCGGTCGAGCCGATCTCGGCGGCGCAGTGGAAGGCGCCCGCGCGCCGGCCCTCGTTTTCCGCGCTAGCAAGCGCGCGTCTTAGCGCGCTTGGATGCGCGCTGCCGTCGTGGCGTGAGGGGATCGCTGCCTACCTGCGCGATAAGTAAGCCGGATGGAACTGCGCATCGACCGCACCCTCGTCGACCGTTGCCGAGCATTGGCGGCGGCCATCACCGCGCCGGTGAGCGATTTCATTGCGGCGCATTCGACGGTCGCAGTGGAGCGTTCGGTCTTGCGGTTGCTCGGGGTTGACGGCGTCGGTGCCGACGAGGTTCCGGTACCCAACCTCATCATTGACGGCTTGACGCCGGAGCATCGGGCGCACGGTATCGCGCTTTCCTTTGGAAAGGCGCTCGCCGAGACGGGCCTGGACCCGCAGGCGCTCGGTAAGGCGATGGCTGCCGGCACGCTGACGCTCGAGCAGTTTGCACGAACACCCGGCGAGGCCGCGCGCGGCGCACTGCGCCCGTTCGTCGAAGCAGCGCTCGCGCGCGTTCGCGCGCACCGTGCCGAGCGCGAGCAACGTCTGGGCGAGCTGCCGCAGTTGCCGCCGCCGCTGCTCTACGTCATCGTGGCGAGCGGAAATATCTATGAAGACCGCACGGCCGCCGTCGCCGCGGCCGAAGCGGGCGCGCAGATCATTGCCGTCATTCGTTCGACCGGGCAATCGCTGCTCGATTTCGTGCCGTACGGCCCGACCACCGAAGGCTTCGGCGGCACCTACGCAACGCAAGAAAACTTTCGCATCATGCGTAGCGCGCTGGACGAGGTTTCCGAACGACTCGGACGCTACGTCATGCTGACCAATTACGCTAGCGGCCTATGCATGCCGGAGATCGCCACCATGGCCGCGATCGAGCGGCTCGACATGCTGCTCAACGACTCGATGTACGGCATCCTCTTCCGTGACATCAACATGAAGCGTACGTTCGTCGACCAGCACTTCAGCCGCATGCTCAACGCGTACTCAGGCATCGTCATCAACACCGGCGAGGACAACTACTTGACCACGGCGGATGCGGTCGAGCAAGCGCCGGCGGTGCTGGCCTCGCAGTTCATCAACGAAGAGTTTGCGCATCGCGCCGGAATGCCCGATCGCCAAATCGGCCTGGGCGACGCGTACGAAATCAACCCGGATCTCGAAGATGGCTTCCTGTATCAAGTGGCGCAGGCGCAACTGGCGCGCCAAATCTTCCCGAACGCGCCGTTGAAATACATGCCGCCGACGAAGCACATGACCGGCGACATCTTCAAGGGCCATCTCATCGACGCAATGTTCAACCTGACCTCGGTGATGACGCATCAGACGATTCATCTGTGCGGCATGCTTACCGAGGCGATTCATACCCCGTTTCTCGCCGATCGCGCGCTCGCGCTCGAAAACGCCCGCTACGTGATGAATACGGCGCGCCACTTTGGGGACGAAATCACCGCGAAGCCCAACGGTGTCATCGAGCGGCGCGCCCAGGCCGTGCTCGCCGACTGTTCGGCGTTGCTCGAACGCGTGGCCGATCTCGGTCTGATGCACGCGATCGAAGCTGCCGTCTTTGCCGACGTCTCGCGACCGCCGGACGGAGGGCGCGGCTTCGACGGCGTCTTCGCGCGGGCGGATGACTATTGGAATCCCTTCGAGGAAGCCTTGGAATATGCGGCCCGTTAAGCCCTACGGCGACACGATGAACGACGGCAAAGTCCAGCTGTCGTTCGCGCTTCCGCTCGAGTGGAGCGAGGCAGCCGACGAAGCGGCGCGGCAGCTGGTGGCAAAGATGGGCTTCGCCGACGTCCAAGTCGTCGAAGGACGGCCGATCGCGCGCGGCTTCTCCACCTTCGTGGTCTATGCGAGCACGCCGCAGTCGATCGACGCCGACGCGGTAAAGGCACCGTCGGTCACGACGCACGCCATGTCGATGGAAGAGATCGACGCCTACGTGCGCGAGCACCTCGGCCGTAAGATTCGCATCGCCGGTGCGTGCATCGGCACCGACGCGCACACCGTCGGGATCGACGCGATCTTGAACATGAAGGGCTATAAAGGCAACTACGGTCTCGAACGGTACCAAATGTTCGAGACCTTCAATCTTGGGAGCCAGGTGGCGGCTGAAGACTTCGTGCGATTCGCCAAAGAACACGCGGTAGATGCGTTGCTCGCGTCGCAGGTCGTCACGCAAAAAGGCAGCGACATTAAGAATTTTACGTCTTTGGTTGAATTACTCGAAGCCGAAGGGTTGCGCGATCGCATCGTCCTGATTTGCGGCGGCCCGCGCGTGACCAACCTGATGGCAAGCGAGCTTGGCTATGACGCCGGGTTCGGCCGAGGCACGGTCCCGAGCGAGGTGGCCGCATTCGTTGCAACCTCCCTGGCCGGGATGGTTCGCGCAGGGCGGTAGCAAATAGGGCCGGAGCAGTGTTCAGCGACCTTCTCGGCTGGTTCACCGGTAAGGATGCCAACCGCCGCAAGTATCCCCGAAAACGGAAGCCGTATCGGGCGACGGTCTCTGTAGACGGCGGACTCACGCAGAAACCCGCGATCGGTTTAGATATAAGCGGGGGCGGTTTGTGCGTCCTGACGCAAGAACCCGTCGGCCGCGACGAGTTCGAGATCCGCGCGACAATCGAAACGCGCGTCATTCGCATGCGCGCCAAGGCGGTCTGGCAAGACACCGTATCGCACCAGGGTAAATCGGTCTGGCGTTACGGGATGCGGTTTACCGGCATCTCCGCCGACGACTGGGACGCGATCATCCGCTACACCACCGACAAGCCGGTGGCCGAGGCGAGCAAAGCGCAAGAGGAGCTCGTCACCGTGCGCATGACGCCCGACGATGCGAATCGGCTCCTGCCGCTTGCGCTGCAAGAGCGTTTGCTCGGAATGCTGGTCGAACGGCGGCGCCTCGCACCGCTACAAGACAATGTGACGCCGCTGGTGCAGTATTTCTACTCCGGCGTCGTGCGTCACAACAACGCACTGGTCCACCGGTTAACGATTCAATCGAAGGTCGTCGGAAACGAAGGTGCCGAGATCTACGAAACGCGCTTTGTGTTCGACGACCAAGGAACCACCATCCAAGTTCTGAACTAGTGACGGCCGTGCGTGTCGTTGCGAAAGGCCTCGCGTGCCTCTCGCACGCCACGGCCTTCCGCGCCTAACGCCCGGCTCGCCACTAATTCAGAATCCTTTCGAGAGCATAGCGATTTGCCGAAAAAAACCGCGCTGATTACGGGAATCACTGGGCAAGATGGGTCCTATCTTGCGGAATTGTTGCTCGGCGAGGGCTATCGCGTCGTCGGGATGACGCGCCGCACTTCGACCGACGTGCACGAACGCATCGCGCATATCGTCGACGACATCGAATTCGTCTCCGGCGATCTCCTCGATCAGTCGTCGATGACGTCGATCGTGCGCGACGTGCGGCCGAACGAGGTCTATAATCTCGCGGCGCAATCCTTCGTTCCGACTTCGTGGCAGCAACCGGTGCTCACCGGCGAGTTTACCGCTCTGGGCGTCACGCGCGTGCTCGAGGCGATCCGTACGACTGACCCGTCGATCCGTTTCTATCAAGCATCGAGTTCCGAGATGTTCGGCAAGGTGGTCGAAACCCCGCAGCGCGAGAGCACGCCGTTCTATCCGCGCAGTCCATACGGCGTTGCCAAGGTCTACGGTCATTGGATTACCGTAAACTATCGCGAGTCGTACAATATGTTTGGCGTTAGCGGAATTCTGTTCAACCACGAGAGCGAGCGACGAGGCAAGGAGTTTGTGACGCGAAAAATCACCGACGGTGTCGCGCGCATCAAGCTCGGTCTGGCAAAAGACCTGCGTCTTGGTAATCTCGATGCGCAGCGCGATTGGGGATTTGCGGGCGATTACGTGCGCGCGATGTGGCTGATGCTGCAGCAGTTGCAGCCCGATGATTTCGTGATCGCGACCGGGCGCACGCACAGCGTGCGCGACTTCGTGCGCATCGCCTTTGAAGCGGCCGGCTTGGGATCGTACGAGCCGTATGTTGCGGTCGACCCTCGCTTCGTGCGTCCGGCCGAGGTCGATCTCTTGGTCGGCGACGCCTCGAAGGCGAAACGCGTGTTGGGCTGGGAGCCCAAGGTCACCTTCGAACAACTGGTCGAGATGATGGTTCGCGCCGACGTCGACCGGCTTTCGACGCTCGCACCGCGCTAACGCGATGCGCGCGCTTGTTACCGGCGCAACCGGCTTCGTGGGTCGCTACTTGCTCGAAGCACTCAACGATGCCGGCTACCAAACGCTGGCATGTGGCGGACCAAACGACGCCGATGCGCTGCCGATCGATCTTCTCGACCTCTCGTCGCTGCGCGCCGCATTCGACCTCGGCAAACCCGACGTCGTCTTTCACCTCGCGGCCGCGACGTTTGTTCCCGACGCGATCGCCTCACCGATGGAGAGCTACGTCACCAACGTGCGCGGCACGGCGAACGTGGCGCAGGCGGTGCGTGAGTACGCGCGTGACGCCGGCGCACCGGTCCGGCTGCTGTTCACGAGTTCGGCCGAGGTCTACGGCTTGCAGCCGCCCGCGAATTTTCCGCTGCGTGAAACGTGCGCGCTCAATCCGGCCAATCCGTACGCGGCGAGCAAAGCGGCGGCAGAGATGCTGTTGCTCGGCGAGATGCATACGTTCGGCCTCGACGTGGTGATCGCGCGTGCGTTCAACCACATCGGACCGGGGCAGAACGACCGCTTCGTCGTCGCCAGTTTCGCCGCCCAGTTGGCGAAGATCGCCGCCGGCGGTTCGCCCCAGCTCTTCGTCGGCAACCTCGACGCGAAGCGCGACTTTCTCGACGTCCGCGATGTCGTTCGCGCCTACGTTGCGCTCGCGCGCGATGGTAAAGCGGGCGAGGTCTACAACGTTAGCAGCGGTACCGCGCGCGCGATACGCGAGGTGCTGCGCGAATTGATCATCGCCGCGCACATCGCGGTCGAAGTGCGCGACGACCCGGCGCGGCTGCGGCCCTCCGATGTTCCCCTGTTCGTCGGCGACGCGACAAAGCTGCGCGAAGCAACCGGCTGGGAACCGCATATTCCCTTTACCAACTCGATACGGGATATCTATCGCGTCGCCGCCAAGAGCCGGTCGTAATGGACGATTCGAACAACGATGAGCTGCAAGCGCTCGTTTTCAAAAATCGCGGCCTGTTGCTCACGATACCGGCGGCGCTACTCGCCGCATGTGGGCGCCCGAGCGCGACCAGCGTCGCGCTTGGACTGCCGCTCGCACTCGCCGGTGAGTTGATCCGGTGTTGGGCGGTCGGATATTCGGGCGTGACGACACGCGGTGACGCGGTTGAGGCGCCGCAGCTGGTTACCGCCGGTCCGTACGCGTACGTGCGCAACCCGCTCTACGTCGGCAACTTCATCACGGCGCTCGGATTTGCCGTCGCATTTACCGGACGCAATCGGGGGAGTACCAAGCTCGCGCTGATCGGCGGATCGCTTGCCGCGATGGCCGCGGTCTACGCGACGATCGTTCCGCACGAGGAGAAATTTCTGCGTTCGCAGTTTGGTGCGGCATTCGACCGGTATTGCGAGCGCGTTCCTCCTGTCATTCCGCGCTCCGAACCGGCCGGCGGCGGCGAGGGTACCTGGAATCCCAGCGTGATTCGCGAGGCGGAGAGTCGCACGTTCGCGACCTTCGGCGCGATGCTCGGTCTGCTCGTGCTCAAGACGCTGCGAGAGTAGCAGGCGTGCCGTGTCGTCGCGTCGCCGCCTCACCCTTGCACTAATCTTTTCCGCCGCGGTTGCGGCGCTGGAATTTTGGGGCGGCGCCGCCTCGCGCAGTCTTGCGCTCACCACCGATGCGGTGCACGTCTGTATCGACGTCCTCGCACTGGCTATTGCGCTCGTGGCCGCAATCGGCGCGACGCGGCGGGCGAATCGACGCAAGACCTTCGGCTACGGCCGCGTCGAAGTATTGGGCGCCCTCGTCAACGGTGCAATACTTCTCGGTGCGACCGCGATTCTCGCCTATCAAGCCGTGCTGCGTCTGCACGCGCCGGTCGAACCGCACGGCGCGACGATGACGCTGATCGCCGCGATCGGCTTGGTTGCCAACGTGACGATCGGTCTGGTATTGCTCGATCATCACCACGACAACCACAATATACGCGCAGCGCTTGCCCATGTCGCGGGCGACGCGGTCGGCGCACTTGCGGTGATCATCGGCGGGACGATCATCGTCTTTACCGGTGCGGCGTGGATCGACCCGGTGCTCTCGCTGTTCGTCGCCGCGATCATCGTGGCCGGCGTCGCCGGCGTGTTGCGCGACGCTTCAGACGTCTTGCTCGAAGCGGCGCCGCCCGGCATCGATTCGGCGGAGGTCGAGTCGCGCATCCGCGCGATCGTCGGCATCGTCGGAGTACACGATTTACATGTATGGACGATCGGCAGCGGCTCGCGCGCGTTGTCCGCGCATTTGCTGCTCGACCCAGGTCAGCTCGCGCAGGGAACGCAGATTCTCCAACGGCTTCGCGCGGTGCTGAGCGAGCGATATCACATCGGGCACGTGACGATCCAGCTCGAGAGCGAGCATTGCGATCCGGGGGGCATCATCATCTGCCGCTCGGACCTGCCGTAGACCCGGGAAAGGAAAGAAAGCCTGCACCTTTCCCGAACCTTCGAACGGTTATGGGCCGTATGGAATCACAGACCGTCGTTCTCTCCTTCGCGCGCACGCCGTTCGGTAAACTCGGCGGTGCACTTGCCCCGCTCGACGCGACGACGCTTGGCGCTGCGGCTTTAGTCGCAGCGTTACAACGCTCCGGACTCGATCCGAGCGAGATCGAGCACGTCATCTTCGGCGAGGTGCTCCAAGCCGGTGTCGGGCAAAATCCCGCGCGCCAAGTGCTCTTTAAGTCCGGTCTTGCAAAGACGGTGACCGCGGAGACGTTGAACAAGGTGTGCGCGTCGGGCTTGCTCGCGGTAGCTACCGGCATGCGTTTGATCAATGCCGGTGCCAATCGCGTTATCGGCGCCGGTGGCATGGAATCGATGTCCAACGCGCCCTATCTGCTCAAAGAAGCACGGAGCGGATATCGCTTCGGCGACGGCAAGCTCATCGACGACATGATCTATGACGGCTTGTGGGATCAGTACTTCCCGATGACGATGGCTGCTCAAGGAAACATCGTTGCCGGTGAACTCGGGCTCACCCGCGAGGAGCAAGATCGCTTCGCGTACGAGAGCCATCGCCGCGCGCACGTCGCGCACGAGTCCGGCGCCTTCGCCGGCGAGATCGTACCTATCCGCGTGGCAACCAAGACGAAAGGGAAAATCGTCGTCGACGCGCTCCCGCGTCGCGGCGAAGTGCGCGTGCCGACGACGGTCGGCGGTCGCAGCGATATGTGGAACCACATGCCGTCGGAGCGTTTCACGCTCGACTATGCGTCGTGGGCACCCTTTATTACCGGTGACGCACCGTTCACGCTGGTGGATCGCGACGAGCCCGTGCGCGCCGATGCAAGCTACGAGGCGATGGCCAAACTCAAACCGCTCGAGAAAGACGGCACCGTCACTGCTGCAAATGCGCCGGGTGTCAACGACGGCGCCGCGGCACTGGTGCTCGCCGACGCGACCTACGCGCGCGAGCACGGCTATGAAGCGCTCGCAACCATCGTCGATCATGCGACCGTGGGCTGGGATTCACCGTACCTGTGTTACACGCCGGCAATGTCGTCGGAAAAACTGATGGAAGCCAATGGATTGCGCGCGAGCGATATTGCCGTATGGGAAATCAACGAGGCCTTTGCCAACGTGGCGATTACCTCGGCCCGCAACCTCGGCATCGGCGAAGCCAAGATCAATCTGCTCGGCGGCGCGGTTGCCATGGGGCATCCGATCGGCGCCTCGGGTGCGCGTCTGGTGGCCACCGTCATCAATCAACTGCGCGCGCGCGGCGGCGGCTACGGGATCGCTTCGTTGTGCTCGGGCGGCGGGCAGGGCGACGCGCTGCTCGTGAAGGTCGGCTAGTTCCACACCCGTTATGATTGATTCAGGGGCTCGAGCGCAGTTCGATCTGACCGACGAACAGCGACAGATCGCCGCGCTTGCGGCCGAGATCGCGCAGCGCGAAATCGCCCCGAACATTGCGCGTTGGGATCGCGAACATTATTTTCCGCGCGAACTCTTCACCACGCTCAACCACGCCGGGATCATGGGTATCGTCGTGCCCGAAGCGTACGGCGGGGTCGGCGCGGGATACGTGGCCTACGCGCTTGCGGTCGAAGAACTTGCGCGTGTCGATGCGGGGAGTGCGGTTACGCTCTCGGTCCACTCGATGATCGCCTCGGCCCTCGTTCGTCTCGGCACCGAAGAGCTCAAGCGAACCTGGCTTCCAAAACTTGCCGCCGGTGACGTCATCGCGGCCTTCGCGCTGACCGAACCGGATTGCGGATCGGACGCGGCGGCGATTCGCGCGACCGCCATTCGCGACGGCGAGCACTTCGTGCTCAACGGACGCAAGCAGTGGTGTACCAACGGAAGCGTTGCCGGTGTCACGATGGCGATGTTCCGCACGTCGGGCGGCGGCGCGCGCGGCGTGAGCGCATTTCTGGTCGACAACGCCGCGCCGGGCATCGTGGTGGAAAAAGTTACCGAAAAGCTGGGGATTCGTACCAGCAATACCTGCGATCTTGCCTTTGATGACGTTCGTATTCCGGCAAGCGCCCTGCTCGGCAACGAAGGCGACGGCTTCGGCTCGGCGATGAACGCTCTGGCCGGCGGACGCATCGGCATCGCGGCGCAGGCCACCGGCATCCTCGCGGCATGCTTGGATCATTCGGTCGCCTTCGCGAAGGATCGGGTCGCGTTCGGCCGCGCGATCGGGGCGTTCGAAGGGGTCTCGTTCAAGATCGCGCAGATGGCCATGGACCTCGATGCGGCGCGGCTCTTGGTGTATCGCGCTGCGGCGCTCGCCGATGCCGGACGGCCGTTCGTGATCGAAGCCAGCAAAGCCAAGCTGTTCGCGTCGACCGCGGCGCGCAAACATGCAGCCGAAGCCATTCAAGTCCATGGCGGTTACGGCTACACCACCGAATTCCCGGTCGAGCGGTTTTACCGCGACGCCAAGATCACCGAGATCTACGAAGGCACCTCGGAGATTCAACAGATTATCATCGCACGATCCCTACTCGGCAAATTAGACTAGGAGAGAAGACAAACACGCCATGAATCTCATGGAGTATCAGGGTAAGGAGCTCTTTGCGCGCTCCGGCATTCCCGTGCCGCGCTCGCAGCATTGCACGACGCCCGACGACGTTGCAGCGTTCATCGAAAAGTATCCCGGCAAATGGGTCATCAAAGCGCAAGTGCTGATGGGCGGCCGCGGCAAGGCCGGCAAGATCAAGTTCGCATCGACGCCGGACGAAGGCCGTAAGGCTGCCGCCGAAATCATGGCGACGCCGATGCCGCCCAACCGTCAGAACCCCGATGGCGAAGCGATTCATTCAGTGCTGGTGGAAGAAACGCTCGACGTCGCGCTCGAATCGTATTGCGCGATCAGCGTCGATCGTACGACGAAGAAACCGGCGATCATCGTGACGCGCTTCGGAGGCATGGACGTCGAAGAAGTGCACGAGAAGCATCCCGAGTCGTTTCACACCTTCTACGTCGACACGGCCATCGGGTACTCGCCCTTCATCGGTCGCGAGCTTGCGTTCAAGGCCGATCTGGATGCCGGCTATCGCAAGCAATTCCCCGCGGTGGTTGCCGGCATGTACAATCTGTTCTTCACGTACGGCGCCACGCTGGTGGAGATCAATCCCTTGATCCTCACCAAAGATGGGCGCGTGATCGCGGCCGATGCGAAGATCACGCTCGATGACGATGCGCTCTTCCGTCATCCCGAATTCAAAGAGTGGCAGAAGACGCTGCCGCTGGACGCCGACGAAACGCTCGCCGCGCAGGCGGGCCTGGGCATCCGCAACTTCCGCACCTTCCCCGGTAACGTCGGTACGATGGCCAACGGCGCCGGTCTCGCGATGGCGACGATGGATGCGGTCAAGAATGCCGGCGGTGAAATCGCCAACTTCCTCGACGTGGGCGGCGGTGCCAACGCGGAGCGCGTGCGCAACTGTTACGAACTCGTCGTCAATCACACCGGCGCGAAGGTGTTCTTCATTAATATCTTTGGCGGGATCACACGCGGCGATGAAGTCGCCAAAGGCATCGTCGAAGCACTCAACACCACCCAGGCGCGCAAGATTCCGCTCGTGATTCGTCTCACCGGAACAAACGAGGCCGAAGGGCGCCGCATTCTCAAAGAAGCCGGCATGACGCCGGTTGAGACCATGGACGAAGGCGCGGCACGCGCCGTGGAGTTGGCCCGATGAGTATCTATCTCGACAAGAACACCAAGGTCTTCGTGCAGGGCATCACCGGGGCCGAAGGCTCGTATCACACCGGCCGCATGCTCGCCTACGGCACGAACGTGGTCGGCGGGGTCACGCCCGGCAAGGGCGGACAGAAGACCGAGCACGGCCTCCCCGTCTTCAATACGGTCGAGGAATGTGTTGCCGCGACCGGCGCGACCCTTCAGTGCATCTTCGTTCCGCCGGCCGGCGCGGCCGACGCGCTGTTCGAGGCGTACGAGGCGGGGATTCGCTTCTCGGTCTGCATTACCGAAGGCGTGCCGGTCGACGATATGCTCCGGGTCGTCGGCACGACCCCGGGCATGCGGATCATCGGCCCCAACTGTCCCGGCCTGATCTCGCCCGGGAAGTCGTCGGTCGGCATCATGCCGGGCCACATCTTCAAGGAAGGCAACGTCGGGCTGATCTCGCGTTCGGGGACGCTGACCTATGAGGTGGTCGACGGGCTCACCCGCGCCGGCCTCGGGCAATCGACCTGCGTGGGCATCGGCGGCGACCCAATTATCGGCACCACCTTCGTCGACTGCCTGCGCGAGTTCAAGAACGACCCCCAAACGCGGGCAATCGTGATCTGCGGCGAGATCGGCGGCTCAGACGAAGAAGACGCAGCCGCCTTTGTGAAGGAGCATCTGGCGGGCACGCCGATCGTGGCCTTCGTCGGTGGGCGTAATGCGCCGCCCGGAAAGTCCCTCGGACACGCGGGCGCGATCATTTCCGGCGCGTTTGGCACACCGCAAAGCAAAATCGCGGCCTTCCAAGCGGCCGGCGTCCCGGTCGCGGACCGGCCCTCGCAGATCCCGGGAATGCTGGCCGAACGGATGGCCAGCGTCGTCTGAGAAACTGAGAAAAAGGCCTTAAGAATTGGAGGGGTCCGCGAGTCTAAGCGGCCCCTTATTTTTTAAGCTCTCTTAAAGGATGCGACCTTAGTCGAGAGAAAAACGAGCCCCACGTCAGCTGAGATTCGTTTGAGATGCCGCGATAGTGGCGCTTGAAATGGTCGCACGTTGGCGATCCGCGTTTGCGGACGGAAAATGTCACTCACTAACAATTGAGGGCTATCAATGACAAGCAAACGGACCATCCGTCAGGTGGCCGTAGCGCTGCTTCTTTTAGTCGCATTCCTGTTCCAGGGAACATGGGCACTGGCAGGTACGACTGGAGGACTCGGCGGTTACGTAACGGACGACCAAGGCAAGCCGGTTGCCGGAGCGAGCGTAAAAGCTCTCTCGGCATCCCAAGCCGCGTCTGCCACGACTGACGCATCGGGACACTTCACGTTCCTCGATCTCGCACCGGATACGTATACGGTGTCGATCGTCAAGGACGGATTTGCACCCTTCTCCGAGGCTGGTATCACGGTTTTTGCCGACCAGCAACTCGCACTCCAGTTTCAGATGCAACGGCAACTGAAAACCATCGCAAACGTCACATCTACCGCTGCAGGCCAGCTCGTCAAGTCGGGCGTCGGCAGCGATATTTATAACGTGAACTCCGCCGCGATTGCTGCAGCCGCAGCGCTCGGCGGCGGCGGCAACCTGAACTCCGCCTACTCCGCGATTGCCGCGGTTCCCGGCGTGAACGTCACCGCAGGCGCAATGGGTTGGAATCAGCCCGTTTACATCCGCGGTTCTCAGTCGTTCTTCACCGGTTACGAATACGACGGCGTTCCGGTCAACCGTTCGTTCGATAATTATAATGCGTCGACCGAGTCGAGCCTGGGCTTGCAAGAGCTGCAGGTTTATACCGGCGGCGGCCCGGCCTCGAACGCAAGCTCGGGAACCTCGGGCTTCATCAACCAGGTCATCAAGACCGGAACGTATCCGGGCTATGCCAACGTGAGCGGCGGCCTCGGTTCGAACGCGTTCTATCACCAGGCCAAAGTTGAAGCCGGCGGCGCTTCGCCCGACCGTAACTTCAGCTACTACGTCGGCATCAGCGGTTACGATCAAGCGTTCCGCATTATCGACAACAACAATGGCGTCGGCCTGATGGGACCCGGCGGCATCTACTCCGACTACTCGCTGATCAATGCCGGGTTGTCCTCGGATATCGCGACCGGCAGCGGTGCCTACGCGATGTGCAACGGCAACGACGGCACGACGCCGGCGAGCGTGCAGGCCGCAACCGGCTTCACGAACTTCTGCCTCTCGCCATACTCGGGTGTGTCGGCGAACACGAGCTTCATCCAGGATCGCGAAAACGTCATCAACTTCCACTTCGGCATTCCGCGGAAAGATGGCGAGCGCGATGACCTCCAGCTGCTCTGGAACGGCTCGATGCTTCACACCTACTTCTACGGCGACGTCACCGACATGGACGGTCCTAATGCGTTCATGCTCGCGCAAGACGGCGCTCCGTACGCGGGTCCGACGGCGGGAAGCCCGAGTTGCTCGTTCTTCGGACCGAACAACTGCCCGGGATACATGGACGGCTACACATTCAATTCGCCGTTCGGCACACCGGCGGCGAATCTCACGCCGTCGCTGTACTCGTTCCCGGATTCGCCCACCGATCGCGCGCTCGACGGCCAGCTTCCGTTCAGCGCTCAAGACCAACAGTACAACGATCAGGGAATCGTGAAGCTGCAGTACACGCACTCGATGGGCAGCAATGCCTACGCGCGCGTGTTTGCCTACACGTTCTTCTCGGATTGGAACATGACGGACCCGTACTCAGCGCTGGCCAACTACATCTGGGGCAACCCGGATGCGTGCTGCGATATGAACTACTTGCTCATCACGCACACGTCGGGCGGCCAGTTCCAACTGAGCGATCAAATCAACGACAAGAACCTCTTGCAGTTGACCGTCAACCAGACGTACGCCAACGTGCTGCGCGATAACAACACGACCGCGCTCGATGCGAACCTCGGCTCGGCCGGACCGTTCGGCATCATTTCAGAGGCAAACGGCAAGTACACGTGCTGGGATAATGCGACCGGCTCGATCACGGGCGTCCCCGATTCGACGGTCCCCTGCTACGAAGTCCAAGATGGGTGCGGTGGCGCGTATAACCCCGCGGTAGGACCCACCCCTTGTACGGCTGCCACCGTCCAAAACGGCAGCGCCATCATGCCGGTGGTCGGTCCGGCTGCAGCAGCGGCGGGTGCATCCGATCAGTATCTCTGGAGTGGTCCGGAGGCTGCAGCGTATAACACCGTCAGGCCGAACTTCACCAATGTGTCGCTGAGCGACCAGTGGCGCCCGAGCGATCGGTGGCTGGTCAACGCCGCCGTTCGCTATGAGAGCTACACATACGGCATGGCGAACACCGATACGCCGGCAGATAACTTCTACGCCCAAATAGCAGCCAACAACTTCTGCTATAACACGACACCAGGCCAACAGGGCGTGTACTCGGCGCCGCTGCTTGCGGGGCAATTCCCGCCGGCAAGTCCGATCGAAATCCCGGAAGGTACGGATTGCAACGCCTACATCAGCGGGATCACGGGCACGCCGCAGACGGGATACGTCCATCCGAACGGTACGACGCAAGACGGCGTCGTTGCGCCGAATTTCGTCGCAACCTCACCGTCGTCGTATAACCTGCACTACTGGTCGGCACGCTACTCGGCGACCTACACCGAATCGCCCGACACCGTCTGGCGATTCTCGGGTGGCCGCTTCATCGAGCCGCCGATCTCGGCTTCGATACAGTACACCAACGAGTCGGGCAACAACCTCGGCCAATGGGCGAACTTTATGGACCTCGGATTCTTTGATCCGTTCCATAACATTCCGTCGCAAACGTCGGGGCAGTACGACGTCTCGCTCGAACGCCACATCCGCGGAACGGATATGAGCTTCAAGCTGACGCCGTTCTACAACCTGACCAACGGTTACCAAGAGCAGTCGTTCATCGGCCCCGGCTACGTGACGCAGGTCCCGGTCGGGCAGTTCAGGAGCTACGGCGTCGAAGGTGCCTTTACCAAGGGCGACTTCTCACGCAACGGGCTCTCCGGACAAGTCGCGATCACGTACACCAATGCCAAGGTGCAGTTCCAAGCGGGGCTGACGAATGGCCTCGGCGATAACCAAATCAGCTACTACAACACGGCGATCTCGAACTACAACGCGCTCGCGAAGGGCGGAAGCCAAAACTATCCGTGCTTCACGTTCGCGGCTGCGGGCGCAGCGGGAACGGGCGTCGGCACACCGGGCGTGGCGCAACCCTGTACCGGTGCAACCGTTGCCAACCCGTACTTCGCTAGCCCGGCACAAGGGCTGCTGGATCCCCAGGGTTGGTATGCACCCGCGAGTCTCGTCGCACTCCCCGGCGTCAACAACAATGACATCGGGCTGTACGATGCGCCGTGGGTGTCGTCGTTGATCCTGAACTACCGTCACGACAAGTTCGCGATCACGCCGAGTCTCCAACTCGCAACCGGCTCGTCGTACGGCTCGCCGTTTACGGTGGAAGGTGTCGATCCGCGTCTTTGCACGGCGGTCGATGCAACCCAAGCCGCCGGCGGCACCAATCAGTGCGCGTACACGTCACTGATCGGCCAAGGCGCGACGGGCTCAGGCCAGTTGTTCATCCCCAATCCGGAGACCGGATCGTTCGACTCGCTCGGACAATACCACGATCCGAACATCCTGATCGGTAACCTGGCGTTGACGTATGATCTCTCGCCGAGAATCACCATCAACGTCACCGCGGCGAATCTCTTCCACACCTGCTTCGGCGGGTCGAAGGAGCCGTGGACAACCGCCTATCCTCCGTCGACCAACATCTGTTCGTATAATCCGAACGGCGTCTATGTCTCCAACTACCAACTCGGCCCGGGCTATCTGACGCCCGGCCAACCGTCCACGTATAATGCAACCGCCAATGGTGGCGTGAACCTCTATCCGTGGCAACAACAACCGTATGCGCCGGGTCTCGGCTCCGCGGGTGGTTTCCTCCCGCCGCCGCTCAACGTGTACGTGACGTTCAACGTCAAACTCTAGTCGATAACGACGCGAGTGAAACGTGCGAAGGCCTCCGCGAAAGCGGGGGCCTTCGTGTTTGCGCACGAAGCGCAGCGGCGTGCAATACGGATACCAGTGCGAAGATTGCGAAGTCGCGATCTTCCCCACGACGACGCGTTCGGAGCTTGCATGGCTGCGCGATCGCGTGCACGTCGCGCGCGAAGTTGCCAAGCATTCGTCCGGCGGCCTCGATACCTGGATGATGGAAGGCTTGGAATTCCTCAACGAACACACCGGCCATTCGATCGTCCTCGTGAGCCGGCGCCAATAAGGCAAATAAAAAAAGCCGCGTTAGCGGCTTTTTCTCGTTCTCTTATTATTCGGGGATGCGGAGTCTCTCGCCGGGTTGGAGCAGCGAGGCTTGCAGATGGTTCGCGGCGCTGATCGCATCGATCGTTTCTTGCACGTCGGCACTTGCATTCGTGTGCGCCGAGGCAATCGACCAGAGCGTATCGCCGGGCTGCACGGTTACCGTCGCGTAGCGCTGCGCTGTCGCTGCGTACAGATGCATGCCTGAAAGCGCGGGCACCGTCACCATGAGGCTTAACGACGCGAGCGCGATTGCGGGCATGAGTGTGAACCGTTTACGCGTGACCACCGTGCTGCTCCCTTCCATATCTTGTGCCAAACGAGTGTTCGGCCACGAACCTGTCTATATCTTGGGCCAAACAGCTGTTCGTCCCCTAGATTTTAGCATACCCACTCGGAGCGCTGTCAAGCGCGATCCGAACGTATGTTTGCCTTTGCGGCTGTCCTGTGCTAGGGTTGTAAAGCAAACCCATGCCATACGGGTGGCATTGCGCTGCAAAATCCGGAGGGAGCCTTGACCGAAAAACCAGCGACGGAACGACAGCAGCGGATCCTCGACGTGATCCGCGCCTTCACCGCCGAGCGCGGCTACCCGCCCTCGGTTCGCGAAATCGGCGAGCGCGTCGGCCTTTCGTCCTCATCAACTATTCACGCCCACCTCAAGGCCTTGGAGCGCCGCGGACTGATCTTGCGCGATCCGACTAAGCCGCGCGCTCTGCGCTCCGACCTCGGGCTCGGCTCTATCCCGGTGCCGGAGAGCATCGTGATGCCGATCGTCGGCAAGGTTGCCGCCGGTGTGCCGATCACCGCCCAAGAGCATCTCGAGGGCGAATTCGTCCTCCCGGCATCCTTTGTGGCGCGCGCGACCGATGCGTTCATGCTGCGCGTTCAGGGCGACTCGATGATCGAAGCGGCGATTCTCGACGGCGATCTGATTATGGTTCGGCCGCAGCGCGTTGCGCGTGACGGCGAGATCGTCGTCGCCATGCTCGACGGCGAGGCCACCGTGAAGCGCTATTACCGCGAGGACGGCCGGATTCGGCTGCAGCCGGAGAATCGCAGCATGGCGCCAATCTACGCGAGCGATGTCGAGATCATCGGCCGCGTCGAGGCCGTCGTCCGCCGCCTCTAGCCGTTTTGCCGCGATTGCGGCATTGGCCGAGCTTCCGTTCCTAGCCGCGATTCGCGAGGCGCTCCCTTGGGGCTTCGGCGGTCTGCTCGCGGCATTCGTGCTGATCTTGCCCTTCATTCATACTGCCGGACCGTTCATCGGTCCGTCGCTTGGGCTACGCGTGTCGGCGGCATTGCTGCCGGCGTTCGGTATCATGGGACTCGTCCTTGCGCCGACCCTTGGGTGGCTTTACGCGCGTCACGCGCGCATCGATCCGGTCGCGGTGATGGCCGGATCGACGCTCGCGTTCGTCATCGCGCTCCCGCCGCTGCGCGCTCCGCTCCTCGACTATCTTCGCGCGGTGGGGCCGAGCGGGTTGTTTCTGGCTTTCGCAACCTGTGGTGCCGTCGCGCTGGTCGCGCGCGTAAGCCGTAACGCCTGGATCGGCGCGATCGCGGCGATTACCGTCGCTTTGGCGCTGCGCGTTTTGCACGTCCCGATCTTCAGCGCCGTGACCGACGTGCTCCAACCACTGAGCCGGCTCGGCGACACCTACGTTGCGTTGATCGTGATCGTGGTTGTGCAGACGCTGCTGTGGTCGATCGGCATGCATGGACCCGCGCTGTTGGCGGCCGTCGTCACGCCGGTGTATCTGACGCTGCAGATGCAAAACACGCTGGCCTACGAACATCACGCACCGTTGCCGCACATCGTCGTGGTGTCGCTCTTCCTTTTTATCTTTCCGGGCGGTGCCGGGTCGACGCTTCCGCTGGCTGCGCTGCTCGCGCTCTCGCGCGTTGCGCGCCTGCGAACCGTCGGACGCACCACGATTGTCCCGGCGCTCTTCAACGCCAACGAGCCGCTGCTCTTCGCGGTTCCGGTCGTGCTCAATCCGTTTCTCGTGCCGCCGTTTCTGGCGGCGCCGATCGTTCTTGCAACCACGACGTACCTCGCGGTGAGTCTCGGCTGGGTCGGCCGCGCCATTTATTACGTGCCATCCTCGATTCCGACGTTAATCTCGACCTACATCGCGACGCTTGACGTCCGCGCGATCGGTCTCGTGGTCCTCAACGTCGCGCTCGCAACGATGATCTATTTGCCGTTCGTGCGCGCATTCGAACGCCACCTCGAAGCCGAGCGCGCGGCCGCGGCATGATCGAATTGTTGTGCGATGCGTTCGATATCGATGCGCGCGTACGCGCTGCGGCGATGCGCGCGCGCGAGCAGACGCACACGCTGACCTACCCGGCGCAAGCGGGCGTTAAGACACGCGTCATGCGCGCGTTCTTCGACGAAGGCGTCAACGAAAGCGATCTTGCCGGCACGACCGGTTACGGCTACGACGACGCCGCGCGCGAGCGGTACGAAGCGCTGCTGGCGCGCGTGCTCGGAGCGGAGCAGGTCTTGGCACGGCTCTCGATCGTGAGCGGCACGCAGGCAATCGTAACGGCGCTGGCCGCGTGCGTTGCTCCCGGTCAACGGCTGATCGCGGTTGCCGGCCGGCCGTACGATACGCTGCGCAACGCCATTTGCGACGCCGAACACTCGCTGGTCTCGCTCGGCGTTCTCTATGAAGAGGTCGGCTTGCGCGACGACGGCGCGCCGGATCTGGCGGCGATTGCCGCCGCCGTTGCCCAGGCCGATACGGCCGCGGTTTTCGTGCAACGCTCGCGTGGCTATGCGCCGCGACCCTCGCTTGACGTCGAGGCGTGCGCGGCGATCGCGGCGTGCGTGAAGGCGGCCGCACCCGGCGTCGTGGTGCTGGTCGACAATTGCTACGGCGAGCTGGTCGAAAATCGCGAGCCGACCCACGCCGGTGCCGATCTCATCATGGGATCGCTGATCAAAAATCTCGGCGGCTCGCTCGCGCCGGGCGGCGGCTATATCGCGGGGCGCGCCGATATGGTCGAGCGGGTGAGCGCGCGCCTCTACGCCCCGGGCCTGCGAGGCGGTATCGGCCCGACGCTCGGTTTCGGGCGTGCCCTGATTCAAGGCTTGTTCATCGCGCCGATGATCGTCGAGCAGACGTTGCGTGGACTGGACTTTGCTGCGGGGCTCTTTGCGCAGCTCGGTTTCGACGTCGATCCGCAGCCCGGCGCGGTGCGCACCGACATCGTGCAGGCGATTCGGCTAGGCGACCGCGAGCGGTTGCTGCGCTTTACCGTAGGTTTACAAGCCGCTATGCCGCTTAATGCGCGCTTTCGTCCCGAGCCCGGAGCGGTGCCGGGTTACGTCGATCCGGTCGTGATGTCGAGCGGCGCGTTCGTGGGCGGCGCCACCATCGAGCTATCGTGCGATGCGCCCTTGCGAGCGCCGTTTGAGGTCTATCTGCAAGGCGGGATCGTCGCCGAGCACGCGATGCTCGGGGCGCTACTTGCCGCGCAAGCGGTGACGGCAGAATGAAGGCCGCGCGGCGGCAGCAGAGAAGAACGGATACCGGTGAGTACACAAGAGGATCGCTCGCACGAGCGCCGGTTCTTTCGCGCGATCGTTGACTTCCCGGTCACGATCATCGTCCCCGGGCACGAATTAGTGTTGACTGGAGCTGCTGTCGACCTCAGCCGCGGCGGTATGCGCATCACCACCACCACCGACCTTCCGGCTGGTCAGCCGATCGTCTTGCGATTCACGCTTCCAAGTCACGATCGCGAGATGCTGGTCCGCGCGAAGATCGCGTTGACGTTCTTTGACGCCTCGACCAAACGCTACGCACACGGTGTTGCCTTCACGCAATACACATCCGGCGATCATGAAAAGATCGCGGCGTTCGTAGCGTCCAAACAACCCGCTAAATAGGGCTGTTTCGAGATTCTCCTAAGAAGCCGTAGAAGAAATAGCGGTTGCCGTCATTGGTCGTTATGACAATGCGCGTGTCTTGAATCTCGGCCGCCGTAATGGTCTTCCCCACCAAGGTCTCGAGAATCGCCTGCGCTTGCAGGAATTCCGCCTCTCGCAGGGCATCCGGCTCCACTTCTATGAGCTCTAATAGCTCGTCGATCCGGTCGTTCATCGTCACCCTATGACTATCGTCCGGAAGGCCCGTTTTGTTAGCCTGCCTTAACACGCCTTAACACCCGGCGGCCGGCCACCAGGAGCCGGGCGGCCGCACCAGAGAAGGGCTCGCCCGCCATGTACCTGCTCGAGGTCCTCAGTGGACCGCTCGATGGAAAAAGCTGGACCTTTGAAAGCGAAATCACGATCGGCCGCGACGATTCGGTGGCGCAAGCCTGCATAGCGCTCGATCGCTACGTGTCGCGCAAGCACGCACACGTTCGCATGGACGGGGAAAGCTTGCAGCTCACGGATCTCGAGAGCCGGAACGGAACGAAGGTCAATGGCGAGCTCGTCACCGGCGACGCGACGATCGAGGTCGGCGTTCCATTCATGGTTGGCCGTACGGTACTGCGCGTAACGCGAATGTAGCGATCGTGCAAATTGCTTCGACCATCTCGCAAGCGCGCGCGCTGTTCGACGTCTTGCCGAGGCCGCTTGGTTTCGTGCCGACGATGGGCGCGCTGCACGAGGGGCACCTCGCACTCGTGCGCCGCGCGCGTGCCGATTCGATTGCGGTCGCAGCATCCGTGTTCGTCAATCCGTTGCAGTTTACGCCGACTGAGGACTATACTCGCTACCCGCGCGATGCCGAGGGCGATCAAGCCAAGCTCGCGCAGGCCGGGGTCGACGTGCTCTTCGCGCCGAGTCCGGCATCCATGTATCCTCCGGATTTCAGCACCTCGATCGACCCCGGGGCAATCGGCGACGTGTTCGAAGGCGCAATTCGGCCCGCTCATTTTCGCGGCGTCGCTACCGTCGTGGGCAAGCTGCTCAACGTCGTGCGCCCGGATGCGGTCTACCTCGGTCAGAAGGACGCGCAGCAGACCGCGGTTCTGCGCCGCATGGTCCGGGATCTCGAGATTCCTATCAACGTGGTAATCGTCCCGACCGAGCGCGAAGCAGACGGCTTAGCCATGTCCAGCCGGAACGCTTATCTCTCACCCGAGCAGCGCGAAGCTGCGCCCTCGCTGCACCATGCTCTGCAGGCGGTACGCTTGGCGATGGCCAGCGGTCGATCGAAGGCCGATGCCATTGCGGCCGCGCGTGCGCGCTTGCATCCGCTGGCGCAACTCGACTATATCGACGTCGTCGATGCCAACACGTTCAATCCGATCGAAACGCTCTTGTCGCCGGCCTTTGTCATTGGAGCCGCGCGATTCGGTTCGACGCGGCTTTTGGATAATTTATGGATCGAATGACCGGCGCAGGCATGCTGATCGGCGTGTGCGGCGGGATTGCCGCCTACAAGATTGCCGGATTGACCAGCACGCTCGTGCAGCGCGGCGCAAGCGTCGACGTCATCATGACGAGCGAAGCGGAGCGGTTCGTCGGTGCATTGACCTTTGCATCGCTCACCGGGCGCCCGGTCTACACGTCGCTGTGGGATGCACCGGAGCGTATCCCGCATATTCGTCTCGTACGCGAAGCGGCGCTGATGTTGATCGCACCCGCGACCGCCAACACCATCGCGAAGCTCGCGCACGGGATCGCCGACGATCTGGTGACAGCGGCAGCACTTGCCGCCCGTATCCCGTTGATCGTCGCGCCCGCGATGAACACCGCGATGTACGAGGACGAGGCGACGCAAGCGAATCTCCGCACGTTGCGCGAACGCGGCTACGAACTGGTCGATCCCGAACGCGGTTTCCTCGCCGAACGCGAGAGCGGCGTCGGACGCCTGGCAAGCGAGGACGTGTTGCTCGAGACGCTCGAGCGGGTACTCGCGCGCACGCAGGAGTTGACGGGGACGCGCGTGCTGGTCACCGCCGGTCCGACGCGCGAGGCCTTCGACCCGATTCGCTTCGTGAGCAATGCGTCGACCGGGGCAACCGGCATCGCCATCGCCCGCGAGGCAGCGCTGCGAAGCGCGGAGGTTACGTTGCTACTTGGGCCGACGCTGCTCGAGCCGCCGCCCGGCGTGACCACGCACCGCTTCACGACCGCGGTGGAATTGCGCGACTTAGCGTTGTCGCATGGCGCACGAGCCGATCTCGTGATCGCGACCGCCGCGGTCTCTGATTGGCGGCCGGCGCAGTGCGCTGAGTCGAAGTTAAAGAAGACCGACGACGACTTGGTGGTGCAGATGGCGCGCAATCCCGACGTGCTCGCCGAACTCGCAGAGCGCAACGACGAAGCCTTCCTGGTCGGATTTGCGGCCGAGACCGACGATCACGAGGCGAATGCGCGAGCGAAGCTCGAGCGCAAGCGTCTGGACGCCATCGTCGTCAACGACGTGCGCGACGAGCGCGGCTTTGGCCTGCGCGACAACACCCTCACCGTCCTTTGGAAAGATGGACGAAAGGAACTCGGCACCGGGAGCAAAGCGGCGCTGGCCGCGCGTCTGCTCGACACCATTGAGGCATTGCGCTGATGCTACTGGCAATCGACATCGGCAATACGGAAACGAAACTCGGGTGCTTTCAAAACGGCGCTGACGAACTTTCCCACCACTGGCGGGTGACGACCGAGTCGCGCCGCACCGCCGACGAATACGGCGTCTTCTTCACGCAACTCTTCGCGACGGCGGGGGTGCGTTCGCGGGACATCGATGCCGTGGCGATCGCGAGCGTGGTGCCGCGCCTCGATCACACCTTAGTCGAGGTCTCGCGCAAGTTCTTCGGGGTCGAGCCGTTGGTGCTGGAAGCCGATCGGCAACCGCTCATCGCGGTGAAGACGGATCGTCCCGCCGAAGTCGGCGCGGATCTCGTCGCGTGCGCGATCGGCGGAAAAGAACGCTACGGTGTTCCGCTGATCATCGTGAGCTACGGGACCGCGACGGTGTTCATGGCGCTTTCGGCAGCGGGCGACTACTTGGGCGTCGCAATCGCCCCGGGCATCAACATCTCGATCGACGCGCTCGTCGGCCGGACCGCAAAGCTGCCGCAGATTGCGCTCGACGCACCGGCGCACGCCATCGGCCGCAATACGATAGAGGCGTTGCAGGCCGGAGTTATCTTTGGTTTCGTCGGACAGACGGAGGCGTTGATTGCGCGCATGCGGCGCGAGATGGGGGTCGATGCGCGGGTCGTGGCGACCGGCGGCTTGGCAAACGTGATGGCGAAGCACACCAGCGTTATCGAAGCGGTCGATCCGCATCTGAGCCTCTACGGTTTACGCGCCTTCGCGCTGACGTAGCAAACGTTTATGGTGGCTTAACTTCGGGACGGTAGAGTAGAATAGGTTATTCCACTCTACTCACTTGGAGGAGCGTTTTGCACAAGCGTTTATTTGCGGCGGGTGCGCTCGTTGCGCTTGCCGTTTCCGCGTGCGGTGGTAGCGGCGCTACTAGTGTTACGCCCAACATGTCAAACCCGGCACAAGATACGTCGAAGCCGGTTGTTCGTGCGGCCGCAACAGCGGCGCCCACGAATATCGTCGTCAATCCCGGATTCGAAACCGGGTCGCTTTCACCGTGGACGTCGTGCGGCAGCGTCAACGACGTTTCGGTGACGACCGCCAAAGCCCACAGCGGGTCGTATAGCGCGCTCATCGGTACTACCTCAAAGCCCGAAGTCAACGGCACCGCCGGTGTCTGTCAGACGATGACCGTGCCGGCGGGCGGCACGCTGACCTTCTGGGTGTACGAAGCCACGACTGATTCGATCGAATACGTCGATCAAGAAGCGGACATTTTGAGCACGAGCGGGACGCAGCTCGCCCAGTTGTACTCTGAAGCTGATACGACCAACGGTTGGGAAGAAAAGTCGTTTAGCCTGAGCAGCTACGCCGGACAAACCGTGCAGTTGTACTTCGGCGTCAAAGGCAACGGCTATTCGAAGGATTACGTCTACGAATATCTCGACGACGTTTCGCTGACGGGAACCGCGACGGCATCGCCGACGCCGAGCGCGAGCGCGTCGTCATCGCCGACGTCGTCACCGACGGCATCGCCCACCGCAAAACCGACGGCAACGCCGAGCGCCGCGCCGACGGCCACGCCCACGCCGGCATACGCATGCAACAACGCCGGATTCGTGACCGATCAGAACGAATTCGCCGCCGGCTCGATTTCTGCCGACCAACTCGTGGACGTCTGCGGCCAAGTCACGCAAGTGCTGGCAAAAAAGACCACCTCCAGCGGCACGCACGGATACTTCTACGTCTCGATTCCGGGCTCGGCCAGCCCCGGGACGATAGAAATCGTCTCCAACCTCACCGCAATGGGCGAGGATCCCAATCCGCCGCCCACCACCTGGCCGTGGGTTGCCGTCGGCGACTACGTCTACGTGCAGGGCCGCTACTATTACGACAGTTCCAGTAGCCAAGGCATCGACTGGACCGAGGACGACACCGACAGCAACTGGGAGCACACCGGTTACGTCGTGGTCTGCAATTCGTCCGGCACGAGCTGTAATTTGTACGAATAAGCCCCTGTGGTATAGTAGGGGGCGCCATGCCCCCTACCGTGCCCGCGCTGCGGATCGGCAGCCATCAGATCTGGCCTCCCGTGGTGCTCGCACCCATGTCCGGCGTTACCAACCGGACGATGCGCGCGCTCTATAAGCCCTTTGGTCTCGGGCTGACCGTGACCGAGTTCGTTTCGTCGAACGCGCTAAAGTACACGAACAAGCGCACGATGGAGATGATCGATCAGCACGGGCTCGAGAAGCCGGTCTCGACGCAGCTATGGGGCGACGATCCCGCGACGATGGCCGCGGCAGCCAAAGTCGTGCGCGAATGCGGCGCCGATATCGTCGACATCAATTTCGGCTGTCCCGCACCGAAGGTGACGAAGACCAATGGCGGCTCGGCGTGTTTGCGCGACGTCGATCGCTGCGCGGCGATCATGCAAGCCGTTGTCGACGCGGTCGATTGTCCGGTCACGATGAAGATGCGGCTGGGTTGGAGCGAAAGCGATCTGGTCTATATCGACGTGGCCAAACGCGCGCAAGCGGTCGGGGTGCAGGCCGTGACACTGCACGCGCGTACCGCACGGCAGTTTTATAAAGGCAGCGCTGATTGGGAGCACATCGCGCGCTTGAAATCCGCGATCGACATTCCCGTCATCGGCAACGGCGATCTCGAAGATCCACACGTCGCGATGGAACGCATGCGACAAAGCGGTGTGGACGCGATCATGCTCGGGCGCGGTACGCTCGGCAATCCATGGTTGATTGCGCAGATCGCCGACTTGATGGAGGGACGCGAGATGCGTCCGATGCCCTCGGCCGCCGATCGCTTGCGCTACTGCATCGTGCATTATCGCGCGATGGTTGATGAGTTGGGCGAGGCGCGCGCGGTTCCGCAAATGCGCAAGCACGTCGCGCTCTATCTCAAAGGTATTCCCGGCGCGGCCGTCTTACGCGAGCGGATCATGCGCATCGATTCCGCCGACGAAGCGATTGCCGTAATCGAAGAAACGATCGCGCGCGTCGAAGCCTCGGCGATGGTAGCCGCGTGACGTGGCGGTCTGCGTCGAGCTCGTTCCATTCTTAGCGCAACTGCGTAACCTCTATTCGCAGCCGCGCGGCTTCTCGCGTTTTCAAGAGTATCTCGAGATCCTGCGTAACGAGGCGGGCGAGATGGAGTTGCCGATCTCGAACGTCAATCCCATGGCCAAGCCGCACGTCCTGGAACGAGTCGGACAACTGCTCGCCCTCGATGGGGAGGCGGTTGCGCTCGCCGCGGCGCACGAAGGCGCGGCGCGTCTCGGCGACGTCGTCGATGCGTTGCGCTTGATCGTCATCGTTGCCGACGACGCAGCCGGCGGCTGGACGAATCGCGCATTCGCCGAGTTTGGCCATCGCTACGAGAGCAAGCATCAGGTGCAACGCGGATGGATTGTGGTGATGCTCTGGAGCAGCGAAGAGCCGACGGCGGACGGCGTTCGCACGGAGACGCTCGCGACGCTGTATCGCACGGTCGACGAGCGCAAGCACGGCGCGGTGTGCAAACTGCGCGAGGTCATGGAGCGCGAAGGCCGCACGATGCGCTTCGCCGGTCATACGCGCCGCTACGACGACACCACATTGCGTGCGATTCGCGCAACGATCGAGCCGCTTCTGGATTCGCACGCCGCGCCGATCGTTATGGCGGCGCTCTACGGCGACGCGATCGCGGCATCGCTCGGCTATCCGCCGCTCGGCGTTCCCGATCGCGGCGGCTACGAGCTGGCGCTTGCGAATGCCTTGGAAAGCGAAAAGGGACCACTTGCGCGATCCCCTCTCTCGTAGCTCATGGATATGAGCGCGGCTCCGACTAAGCATCTCGACTCTAGCGCGGGTGACCAAGCCGCGTCAAGATGCTCAATCGGAGGGGTGGCGCCTGGCGGGACTCGAACCCGCATCTGCGGCTTAGTCGGAGCTGCGCTTTATCCAGTTAAGCTACGGGCGCTGCCGTACGATCCCGCGGAGGGAGCGCGTTGACAAGAGGAACCGTGGAAGATCTCGCTGCCGAAGCGTTCGAGAACTACAAGAACTTCATCAATCCGCCGCTGGCGCGCGTGATGAAGCTCTCGGGTTCGCCGGTCGAAGTGCGCGCATCGGGCACGACCATCTGGGATCAGAACGGCAAAGCCTATCTCGACTTCGCCGGCGGCTACGGCGTGTTCACGCTCGGGCATTCACATCCGCGCGTTCTTGCGGCGGTACGCGAACAGATGGAGCGCATGTCGCTCTCAGGCAAGACGATGTTCAATATCGTACTTGGGCGCGCAGCAAAGCGTCTAGCCGAGATTGCGCCGGGCGATCTGCAACTGTCGTTCTGGTGTAACAGTGGAACCGAGGCACTGGAAGGTGCGATCAAGCTCGCGCGCGCCGCGACCGGGCGCGGAAAAATCGTTGCCACGCACGGTGCGTATCACGGCAAGACACTCGGCGCGCTCTCGATCAGCGGACGCAAAGCCTTTCAAGAACCGTTTCGCCCGTTGCTTGCCGACGTAGCGCACGTGCCGTTCGCTGATGCATCTGTGCTAGATGCCGCATTACACGATGCAGCCGCATTCGTCGTCGAGCCGGTGCAAGGCGAGGGCGGCGTCAACGTTCCGCCTGCCGGATATTTACGCGCGGTGCGCGCGGCCTGCGACCGCGCCGGCGCGCTGTTCATCGCCGACGAGGTACAGACGGGCCTGGGCCGTTGCGGCTATCTCTTTGCGTGCGAGCGCGACGGCGTCATACCGGATGTGATGACGCTCGCCAAAGGGCTGTCCGGCGGTGTGATTCCGGTCGGGGCGTTCATCGCACGGCCTGATGCGTGGAATCGCGCGTACGCTAAGGCGCCGCTGGTGCACACCTCGACCTTCGGCGGCAGTGAGATCGCGTGCGCGGCCGCGCTTGCCGCCATGGAGGCGTTAATCGAAGACGATCTCGTCGCCAATGCACGCGCGCGCGGCGAACAACTGCTCGACGGTTGTCGTGCGATTGCGCTCGAGTATCCGCAGGTTATCCGCGAAGCCCGCGGCCTCGGACTTCTGGTCGGCGTCGAGCTGACGAATGAAGGCTACGGCGGCTGGATCATTCCGGAGATGCTCAAGGCCGGTGTCACCGCCGCCTGGACGCTCAATCAGCAGCGGGTCATTCGCCTCGAGCCGCCGCTGATCGTGAGCGAAGGCGAAGTCGACATCGCGCTCGGTGCGTTTTCCGCAGGGGTGGCAGCGGCCTCCGAGAAGCTCGGGCGTTTGTGAGCGCGCGGCACTAAATGCCCTACGTCGAATCCCGGATCGCGATCGCCGCCTCGGCACGCGCGGTCTACGAACTTGCCAAGGATCAAGAGCGCTTTCCCGAGTTCATGCCCGACGTCGAGACCGTCAAGGTGCTCGAACGTCATCCGGACCGGGTGATTTCGCGTTGGAAGACCTTGGTGGAAGAGGCGCCCATCGAGTGGACCGAGGAAGATCGCTTCGACGACGGAGCGTTGCGCATCGACTACGCGCTGCTCGAGGGCGATCTGGATACATTCGAGGGAGCCTGGACGTTCGAGGAGCGCGACGGCTTGACGCACGTGCTGCTCACCGTGGAGTATGATTTCGGAGTGCCGACGCTCGCTGAGCTGATCGGCCCGACGCTGCAGAAGAAGGTGCTCGAAAACAGCGAGATGATGCTCAAGGCACTCAAGATGCAGGCGGAACAATGAAGTTCTGCTTCGTCATTCATCCGCTTTCGCTTGAAGACGTCGCACGGTACGAGCCCGGCGCCGCGGGCAAAGGCGCGCCGATCGTTCGCAAGATCATGGAGTGGATGCCGCCGTGGGCCACCGTGCACGTCACCGGCGTGCGCACGCCGGACGGTCGCGAGACCGAAGGCTGGTTCGTGACCGCGCCGCTGCTGCCCGAACAGATGATGGAGTTTCCGCGCGAAGAGGTCTACAAGCGCATCCTGCGTGCCATCGAGATCGGCGCGGAACTTGGTGCGGAGGTGGCGGGGCTCGGTGCGTTCACCGGCGTCGTCGGTGACGGCGGCATCACCGTCGCCGAGCGTTCGCCGATTCCGGTGACGACGGGAAACTCACTGACGATTGCTGCCGGGATCCAGAGTTTCTTTCGCGGCGCGCGCGAGATGAGCGTCGATCCTGCGACCGCCGCCGTGGCCGTCATCGGTGCGACCGGTTCGATCGGCGGCGCCTGCGTGAAACTCATCGCACCACACGTCAAACACATCGTGCTGGTCGCACGCAACAACACGCGCCTCGCGAAATTTTACGAGCAGATGAAGGCCGAGCTACCGTGCGAGGTTTCGTACACGACCGACATCTCGGTGGCGGTCCGCCGTTCGCAGTTGATTCTTACCGCCACCTCGTCGACCCAAGACATCATTCAACCCGAGGACCTGCTGCCCGGCGCGGTCGTGTGCGAACTTTCGTTGCCGCACGACGTGAGCCGGCGCGTCGCAGTTGAACGGCCGGACGTGCTCGTGACCGAAGGCGGCAACATGGTCGTTCCGGGGAATCCGCGCTTCGATCGCGTGCGCGAGCCGGGTCTTGAATTCGACTTGAACCTGCCGCCGCGCACCGCACTTGCGTGCATGAGCGAGACGATGGTGCTTGCGCTCGAGCATCGGGCCGAGTGCTACACCCTCGGCCGCGGCATCGACATCAACAAAGTCATCGAGATCGAGGAGCTAGCCAAACGCGCCGGGTTCACGCTCGCCGACATGCGCGCCTTCGACACCGCAATTACGCCGGAAAAAATTCTGGCAACGCGCGAAGCGGCAATCGCTCGACGGAGTCTCGCTGTATGATGGCTAACGATGAAACGTTACTTGGGCGCGCCCTGGGGGAATCTCAAGCACACCTATATTGTGAGCGCGCCTTGATTTGGGGACCCCACGAAGTGGGGGGTGCGGAGCGCCGCTGAATTGAAACACATCGTTTCGGTTTCGCTGGGCTCGTCGACACGCGATCATCGCGCGGTCGTGAATCTGCTCGGCGAGGATTTCGACATCGCGCGCGAGGGCATGGACGGGAAGCTCGACAAAGCCATTGCGCGCGTGCACGAGCTCGATGGTACGGTCGATGCGATCGGCTTGGGCGGCATCGACGTCTATCTCTACGCCGGTTCCAAACGCTTCGCATTGCGCGACGGGCTGCGCTTGCTGCAAGCGGCGAAGTTGACGCCGGTGGTTGACGGCAGTGGGCTGAAGAACACGCTCGAACGCGAGGCGGTGCGCTACATGCAGGACGAGCTCGGGATTGGGCTACGCGGCAAGCAGGTGCTGATGGTCAGCGCGCTCGACCGTTTCGGCATGGCGCAAGCGCTGGTCGACGCCGGCGCCGACGTGCTCTTCGGCGATTTCATCTTCGCACTCGACAAAGACATGGCCGTGCGCGATCTGCACACGTTTGAAGAGATGGCAGAGAAATATCTTCCCGACGCGTGCAAGCTGCCGTTTCAGTTCTTTTACCCCACCGGAAAGAAACAAGAGAAGGCGCCCGAGCCGAAATACCCACAGTACTACGAAGAGGCCGACATTATCGCCGGCGACTTTCACTTCATGCGTCAGTTCATGCCGGCGCGGCTCGACGGGAAGATCGTACTCACCAACACGGTCACTGCGGCCAACGTCGACGAACTGCGCGAGCGCGGGGTAAAGACCTTGATCACCACGACACCGGATTTCCAAGGCCGCTCGTTCGGAACCAACGTGGTCGAAGCGGCGCTGCTCGCGCTGCTTGGAAAGACATGGGACGAGGTGACCCCGGCCGACTACGAACGCGTGCTGCATGCATTACATCTTCATCCGCGGGTAATCGCACTGAATTGACGCGCCGGCTTCCGCGCGTTCTGCGTTTCTTCGACGTGTCGGTGCTCGCATCGGCATCGATGGGGCCGGCCTATTCGCTTGCCTCGACGATGGGACCGATCATCGTTGCGGCCGGATTTGCGGCACCGCTCGCGCTACTCGCGCTCTCGGCGATCATGCTGTGCATTGCCATATCGTTTGCGTATCTCAGCCGCGTGGCCCCAAACGCCGGCTCGTCGTATTCGTGGATCGGCATGGCCTTCGGTCCATTCGGGGGCGGCTACGGCGCGTGGCTGTTGTTGCTCTCGAATTTCTTTGCGACGATGGCGATTGCCGTGCCGGCCGGAATCTACACGCTCGCACTAGTCGCGCCGGCGCACGCGCAAGATCCATTGTGGGCAGCGGTTGTCGGGGCGGTGTGGATTCTAGCAAGTGGGGCGTTGCTGTATGCCGGCGTGCGTCCGACCGCGCACGTTACACTGCTTGCACTTGGCTTGGAAATCGGGGTCTTGTTGATCGCCGCGCTGGCGGCTGCGTTGCATGCACCGGTTGCCGCGCCGGTGACCGCGACCTCAGCGCCGCTGCCGCTTTCGTTTGGCGTCGCCGGTTTCGTCAGCGCGATGACACTGGCGGTGTGGATGAGCGACGGGTGGGAAGTTAGCGCGTCGACCAGTGAAGAGGTCAACGACGCGTCGACGGCATCCGGACGCGGCGGCATCACCGGTCTTGTGTTGACGACGATCGTGCTCGTCGTTTGCATGTACGCGTTCCAACATTTGGGTTCGCTGCAAGGCTTTGCCGACAATCAAGCCGATGCGCTGGCCTACGTCGGCGCGCTGCTCGGCGGCCCGTGGTGGCGCCTGGCGATCGTGGCGACGGTGTTGCTCTCAACGCTCTCGACGCTGTGGACGACGATTCTGTATCTCTCGCGCTCGGTGTACGCCATGGGACGCGACGGCGTCTTGCCGCGCGCGCTTGGACAACTGGATGTTCGTAACGAGCCGCTGTGGGCGATGGCGGCGGTCTGCGTACTCGTCACGCTCTGCGAACTGGTCACCGGTTTTTCGAAGAGCGCCGCCGACCAGTTGACGCTCGTGCTCAACGTGAGCGCCGTGTTTTTGGGCCTGTTGTTCGTGCTCTCAGCACTCGCCGCGGCGAAGCGCTTCTGGCGCGAACCGGCGGCTCGCCTCGGCGGCGTGCTCGTTCCGCTCGCCGGTGCTGCGGCGTTGCTGGGTGTGTTGGCGGCCACCGTGGCGGTCGAAGACCCACGGCTTAAGGTCTATGCTTGCGCCGGAGTCGTGTTGGGTATACCATTTGCGCTCTGGCGCGGCCGGGCCCCGCGAGGGCAGGGCTCGCGTTAGGAGGGGAACGGTTAGAGTCCCCCAAACAAACCGCGCCAGCGTCCTCACCGGACGCCAAAATTATGTGCTAACGGGGTCGCTGGGTCTATCCTTGAACGACAAAGAGATCATCCTGACCGCTGAGGGGCTCCAGAAGCTCCAAGAGGAGCTTGACGAGCTCAAAACGGTCCACCGCAAAGAAGTCAACGACCGGATTCGCCAAGCCAAAGAATACGGCGACCTGAGTGAAAACGCTGAATACGAGGACGCCAAGCAAGAGCAGGCGTTTATCGAGGGGCGTATTCTCAAGCTCGAAGGCATGATTCGTAACTCGAAGCTTCTCGACGAGTCGGAGTATGCCACCGACGAAGTGCATATCGGCGCGACCGTCAAGGTCAAAGAGCTCAAGAACAATGAGAGCTACGAGTTTCATATCGTGGGCTCGGCCGAGGCTGACCCGACGGCCAAGCGCATCTCCAACGAGTCGCCGCTGGGCCGCGCCCTGATCGGCCATAAGAAGGGCGAGACCGTCGATGTCTCCACGCCGCGCGGCGTGGTCAAGTACAAGATCGACGGGATTCGCAACGGCAACGGCAGCGCCACATCCTCGGCGAAGAAGGCCGCAAAGAAAGCGTCATAAGCGGCCGAAGAGGCCTGTATGCACGACGATCTCGGCAAGACCGAAGCAGCTTTAGTAGCGGCCAGACGTGAACATCTGGCCGCTCTGCGTTCGCGCGGTCACGATCCGTTTGCGCCGACACGCTACGACATCGAAGCGACGGCCGGCGAGCTCAACGAGCGCTACGGCTTTCTCGAAGCCGCCCAGCACGCCGAAGCCGAAGGCTGGAACGTCGCCGGCCGGATCATGTCGATTCGCACGGCGGGCAAGACGCTCTTCGCCGATCTGCACGATCGCACCGGACGGCTCCAGATCTACCTGCGCAAGGACGAGCTCGGCGACGAACGCTTTGCGGAGTGGAACGACATCGAGCGCGGCGATATCGTCGGTGTTCGCGGTTTCATGTTCCGCTCGAAAAAGGGCGAGCTTACGCTGCACGTCAAGTCGTTTGAACTGCTCAGCAAATCGCTGATGCCGCTGCCCGACAAGTGGCACGGTTTGCAGGACGTCGAAAAGCGCTATCGGCAGCGCTACGTCGATCTCATCGTCAATCCCGAGGTCCGCGACGCGATGATGATGCGCAGCCGCATCGTCGCCGAGACGCGCCGTTACATCGACGGCTACGGTTTCTACGAGGTCGAAACGCCGACATTGCTCCACGTTGCCGGTGGCGCGTCGGCGCGCCCGTTCATCACCCACGTCAACGCGCTTTCGGGCGAAGAGATGCAGCTGCGCATTGCGACCGAGTTGAATCTCAAGCGGCTGATCGTCGGCGGCATGGAACGGGTCTACGAGATCGGCCGGATTTTCCGCAACGAAGGCATCGATACGACCCATAACCCCGAGTTCACCATGCTCGAACTCTATGCGGCGTACTGGGACGTGCACGACATGATGGATTTCAACGAGGGGTTGATCGCGCATCTCGCGGGCGTCGTGACCGGCGGTGACGACAAGCTGTCGGTGGGCGAGCACACGATCTCGTTCCAGCGCCCGTTCGAGAAAGTCAGCTATCTCGACGGGATCGCCATCTACTCGCACGGCAAATACACGCGCGAGAAGCTCCTAGATCCCGCCGGCGCGGCGGAAATCCTCGCCGATCTCGGCTTGCCGCCCTCACCGACCCACGGTCACGCGCTGGACAAGATCTTCGAACGCGTGCTCGAGCCGCATTTGGTTCAGCCCACCTTCGTCACCGATTATCCGGTGCTGATCTCGCCGCTGGCCAAACGCAAGGCCGGCGATCCCGAGTTGGTCGATCGGTACGAGCTGTTCTGCAATCGCATGGAAATTTCGAATGCGTTTACCGAGCTCAACGATCCCGACGACCAGCGCGCGCGCTTCGAGGCGCAGGTGCGCGAGCGCGCCCAAGGCGACGAGGAAGTGCCGCAGCCGGATTGGGACTTTGTTCGCGCGCTCGAGTACGGCATGCCGCCGACGGCCGGGATCGGCATTGGGATGGATCGGCTTATCATGCTGTTGACCAACAACACCTCGATCCGCGACGTTCTCCTCTTCCCGCTGCAGCGCCAGCACGGATAGTCCAAAAGTACTATAGGGCAGGCGGGGCTTTCGTCCCGGGCGAAACGGTGGGATCGTTCAACAGTATGTTTTGCTGCTGGAGGTGCCCGTGCGTAACATTCGTTTCGTCGCTGCTTTGATGTGCGTTGGAGCGCTTACCGCGTGCGGCGGTGGGGGCGGTGGATCGTCATCGGGCGGTGGCAGCGGCGTAAACCCGCCACAGAGCAACATCTCACAGCAGAGCGTGCAGCGAACCGACGTGCAAAGCGGGTTGAGCGGCCTGCAGGCCTACCAGAGCTACGAGGGCGGTGGTTCGCTGACCGGCTTCACCGCGACGCGTGCGCTCACCGCGGCCGTTCGGCGCAACGGACGAACGGTGCTTTCAACTCGGCGACGCGATGGGGCCGCCGGCTGCGACGACGGTGTTGTTGAAGAAACACCGATCGACAATTCAAACGGCAGTATCACGATCACGATTAACGTCTACTACGACGCAGCGTGCGACAATATCGAGAGCTCACTGACATGGACGGCCAGCGAAGTCCCCAGCAGCGATGAGGTTAGCGGACCTGCCACGCTAATCGATTATTCGACCAGCGGCACGGTGACCGAAACGGCCAATGCAACGATCGCATTTTACCTCAATAGCCAAGATGAGCTGACCGGCCTCTCATTTTTGGCGACCAGCATCGTCGCGAACAACGTCTCGCTCGGTCAAGCCGGTATCGCCTGCAATGTCCCATCGCTGAGTTCGTTTTCGTGCGGTGTCGCCGCGGCGACCAACATCGCCTCAAGCTCGCTCGAAGACGGCGCGAACGTCAGCCTCTCGGGTTCGCAAACATCCACGCAGCTGACCGTCAACATGCAGATCTCGACCTACCAGGGCGCGTTAAACGCGCTTTCGATTACCGCCGCGACGTTTCCGGACTGGACGATCTCGCCGTCCGCCGATCTGCTGGGCTCGCTCTCAATGTCGGGAACCGAATCAGCCAGCTCGACGACCGTCTCGCTGACGATGACCGACTCGACCAATAATGCCACGCTGACCATGAGCGGCTCGGCCGGCGGAACCATTACCGGCACGCTGACCAACAACGCGACCGGCGCGACCGTGGCGACCTTCACCGTCAATGCGCAGGGCAATGGGACGGTCACCTACGGCAACGGCTCGTCGGCGTCCATTGTCGATTACATGGTCCAAGGCTAACTGCTAGACTGGTACCATGGACGGACAAAAGTGCGATCACACGCAGTGCACGTGCTACGTGGATCTCGGAGCATTCTACTGTAGCGATCGCTGCCGGGAGCAGGCGGTGGCGGATCCCGACGCTGCGCCCCACGATCACTGCAACTGCCGCCACACCGAATGTGAAAACGCCCCCTGACTTCGCCCATATCGTCGTCAGCTCGGTCCTTATTTGCTAAAGCAAACCGCGGACCGAACTTCCTCGATTTGAACGAAATCAGTAGGGCGTTTTAACTTATGCCATTGTTGGCGAAGGCGACGTAAAAGATGACCGCGAGGCTGGCAAACGCATAGGCGACCAATCCGACGGCGTTGACGGTCGTGAGCACGCGCATTGCAGCGCCGGAGAGTTGCGCGGCGATAGCCGCGGCTACGCCGTCGATCAGCGCGGGAGCGAGCAAGGTCCAGGCGGGAATTGCCGCGACCGCAAGCAGCCAAGCCGGAACGTACGCGCCGACGATGGCGCCGTGCGTGCCGGTGTCGCCGGCATACACCTGCAGGCCGGCCGCGCCCAACCAGCAGAGCGCCAAGATGCCGAGCCGAAACCGCCGTCCGTTCAAAGGGGTCACGGAGTACGTTATCAACCAGCTCTGTTAGGAGAACCTCCATGGACCTCACGACCTCGTATCCCCGCAGCGTGCGCGACAAGCTGTTCGGATTGGTACAGATCGGCCGCACGATCGACAAAGGCAAAGCCTTTGCCCAAGGTAAGAACGGCGAATATCATTACAACTGCCCGATGGATCAAGCAGTCCTCGCGTTCCTCGGCGTCGATCACGATGCGTTGCTCGACGTAATCAAGAACGCCAAGAGCGATGGCGCCATCGAAGCCTACGTCAAGACCTTCATCGACAAGAAGTCGCCGCAAGAAATCGAAGCCTGGGATCAAGAATGGCTCGCACACGAACCGGAAAATGAGGATTCGCGCAAGTTCTTTCTCGAGCTGCGCAAGCAAGTCGCGCCCGATCGGACCGACGTAACGACGTGGGCCGACATCCTGGATTTGGACGAGAAGCGCAACGTGCCGAAGCGCCAGCCGGTGAGCGCCTAGCGCAAACCATTCGCTGCG
The DNA here is from genome assembly GCA_963703325.1 of Vulcanimicrobiota bacterium. Classification (GTDB taxonomy): domain Bacteria; phylum Vulcanimicrobiota; class Vulcanimicrobiia; order Vulcanimicrobiales; family Vulcanimicrobiaceae; genus Aquilonibacter. The sequence continues at coordinate 1,704,549 of OY969805.1, forward strand.
CCGTCGAATATGACGGTACGGCGTTCTTGGGCTTTCAGGTGCAAGCCACGGGCCGCACCGTGGGCGGCGAGCTCGAGCGGAGTTTGAGCCAACTCTTCGAGTACCCGACGAAGATTTCCGGAGCCGGACGGACCGACACCGGCGTTCATGCGAGCGGGCAGGTGATCTCGTTTATCACTGCCCGCTCGTTTCCGTTCGATCGCTTGGCAATCGCGCTCAACAGCGTGCTGCCCAGCGACATCAGCGTGCGTGACGTCGCGATCGTTCGCGACGGATTCTCGGCGCGGTTTTCAGCGCGCGAGCGCACCTACGTCTACGCGATCTTCAATCGCCCGGATCGCAGCGCGCTGACGGCGCATCGCTCCTTCCACGTGTACCGCCGCCCGCTGGACCTCGACGCGATGCGCGCGGCAGCGGCGCACCTGATCGGCAACCATGATTTTCGCTCGTTCTGTGGTGTTTTGCCGGAGAACGGCGTCACCACACGCGAGGTGCGTTCGCTCGATATCGAGGCGCACGACGAGTTTGTGCGACTCCAAATCCGCGCTGACGGCTTTCTTCACCGCATGGTGCGCACGATCGTCGGCACACTGGTGGAGTGCGGACTGCATCGTCGCGACCCCTCGTCACTTCCGTCGGTGCTCGCCGCACGTGACCGGCGCGCCGCGGGATTGACCGCACCGGCGCACGGGCTCTATCTCGCCGGCGTGCGCTACGACGACTACGATTCATACCGCGAGCCGCTGCCGTCGTTCTAGCGCCCGACCTCGTCGAGGAGCCGCTGCAGCTGCTTCGCCTGACCGACGCTGAGCCGGCGTATGAGACGGGTCGCCCGTTCGCCGGCGGCTTCGAGCGCTTCGTCCAGGAGGGCGCGGCCGGCGGGCGTGAGGATGGCTAGCGACGCCCGCGCGTCGCGCGCGTCCCGGCGGCGCTCGACGATCCCGCGCCGTTCGAGCGGCAGCAGCGCCCGGGTCACGCCTGACGCGGTCAGGTGCAGCTCGTGGGCAAGCTCGGTCGGGCGGCGTCCGCTCTCGGCGCCGCGCAGCGGCACGAGCAGACGCAGCTCGGCAAAGCTAAGGCCGCGCACCTCGAGCGCGCGAACGGCGCGAGCATGGGCGGCAGCCAGCGCGAGCATGGTCTCGACGGCGTCGGTGGGCATGACTCCAGTATACTTGAGTAGTCAAGTAATGATCAACTAAAAGCAATCCCCGAAAATCGCTTGACGGCGTGCCCGGCGGCGGGTAAGATGCGGAAGTTCATCACGAGGATTTTCATTCAATGCGAACCACTTTGCAAAAAACGCTAGAGACGAAGGCCGATTGGTACATCGTCGACGCGACCGGGCAACGCCTGGGCACGCTCGCCGTACGTATTGCGCGTGCGCTGTCGGGCAAACACAAACCGACATGGACGCCGCACATCGATGACGGCGATCACGTGATTGTGATCAACGCCGAGCAGGTCGAATTGAGTGGTAAGAAGTGGGACGCGAAGATCTATCGCCGCCACAGTGGTTTCCCGGGCGGACTCAAAGAGCAAACCGCGCGCGAAGTGCACGACAAGCATCCGGAGCGTTTGATCGAAGAAGCCGTGCGCGGCATGCTTCCGACCAATAAGATGCGCGACGTGCAACTGCGCCGCCTCAAAGTCTATGCCGGCGCGGCGCATCCGCACGAGCCGCAAAAACCGCAGCCGCTGTTTTAGGAGCCATAGTGGATAGCACGCAGATTCAAGCCACCGGTCGTCGAAAGCGCGCCATCGCGCGCGTGAAGCTCGTCCACGGTCAAGGCGTGATCACCGTCAACAAAAAGCCGGTCGAGGAATATTTTCCGCGCCCGCAGCTGCAGCAAATCGTGCGCCAGCCGTTCGAGGCGACGCAGAGCGGCGGCCGGTACGACGTCATCGTCAAAACCCAAGGCGGCGGGGTCACCGGCCAGGCCGGTGCCGTGCGTCACGGGATCTCGCGTGCGCTCGTCGAGATGGACGCCTCGTTCAAAGACGTGCTGCGAAAGAGCGGCTTCTTAACGCGCGATCCGCGTGAAAAGGAATCTAAGAAGTACGGCCGCAAGCGCGCACGCAAGCGCTTCCAGTTTAGCAAACGCTAGCCCGCGCAACGTTTCTCAAGTTGGCCGCGATAGCGCTCGGCATTGCCGCGCTGCTATGGCGGCCTTCTTCGTTGTGGGTCGAGGATGCGTACGTCAACGGAATCTATCCGTTGTGGGAGCACGCGCTTTTTCCGATTAGCTCGACGCTGCCGTGGTCGCTCGGCGACATCGTTGTACTCGCGGGAATTGCGCTCATCGTCTGGCGTCTGCTCCGTGGGGATTGGCTCGGAGCGCTGGCGACGATCGCCATCTATGCATGCTGGTTCGAAGCCGGCTGGGGTTGGAATTACAACCGGGCGCCGATCGAAGCGCGCACCGCCTACGACCAATCGCGCATTACGCCCCGCGCCGTCGACGTCTTGCGGGCGCGCGCCATCGCGCAGATCAATCGCCTGGCGCCGCTCGCGCACGCACAAGCATCCGCGCCACTGGATATCGCGGGCCTCTACGGCGCGTGGCTTCCGGTGGTGCAGGCCGGCGGCGACGCCTGGACGCCGCTCACCGGTGCGCCCAAGCCCACGCTGGCCGATCCGTTCATGGAGGCCACAGGTACGAGCGGGTATATTAATCCCCTGGCGCTCGACGTCCATCTGGCAAGCGATCTGCTGTGGTTCGAACGCCCCTTTGACTTGGCCCACGAGTGGAGCCACATCGCTGGGTATGCTCGTGAGGATGAAGCGAATTTTCTGGCAATTGTCAGCTGCGCCCGCTCTAATGATCCGGTGGTCCAGTACTCGGGCTGGGTCGAGCTGTTTCTTTATCTTCCGCCGGAGGCACGATATTCCAAGAAAACCTTCATCCCGCTGGTATGGGCGGACTTCGCGGCGATCCGCGAGCGCAATCGGCGGCACGTCGACGTTTCTCTGGCAAAGCTCTCGTGGCGGACCTACAATACCTATCTCAAAACCAACCATGTTGCATCCGGAATACAGAACTACGATGAAGTCACGCGCCTCTATCTGGGGATCTCGCGCGACCGGGAGGGTCTCCCTATGTCGCGCGTAGCCGAAGGTGTGCGCTAGCGTGAAGCGGATTCTCTCGCTCGTTGCGCTGGTCGCGCTTGTTAGCGGCTGTGCCAAACATCAGGCCGCTCCCGCACCGCCATACGTTCAAACGACCGTGGCCAACACCGGCTCGGTCTCGCCGTCGTCGGCCATGTCGGGCTTAATCGCGCCGTTCGAAAACGTTGCCGTGCAGACGACGCTCGTCGAACCGGCGGATACGGTCAACGTGCAGGAAGGCGATCACGTCCACGTTGGACAGTTGCTCACGCAGCTCGACACGGCGGATTTGCAAGCCCAATTGCAATCCGATATAGCCACGGCACAAAGCGATGCGGCCAGCACCACGCACACCGTGTATTCGGGGAACGAGTCGATCTCGCAGGGCAACCAAACGTTGAGCGCCGCGCAAGCCAGCCTGGTGCGCGATCAAGCGGTTATGGAACGCGACGGGACACTCTACCGTCAAGGCTACGTCTCGCTCCAGCAGTATCAATCCGATCAGGCAACCGTGCGCAACGATCAAGCCAATCTTCGAATTGCCGAAGCGACGGTTCAGGCGAACGGGTCGAGTCTTAGTGCGCCGGGTCTGCAGCAGTCCTCGGTTGCGCAGGCAGAGGCGCAAGAGAAAGTGGCGCTTGCGCAGGCGCAACAAATTCGTGTCTCGATTGGAAAGGCGACCATCACCTCGCCGATCGACGGGGTCGTCGTCAATCGCAATCTCAATCCCGGCGAATATCCGGGATCGCGTGAAATCTTCACGCTGCAGCAGGTCTCACCGATCTATGCCGTGTTGCGCGGCTCGTCCGACCAGGTCGCGGGAATTTTCCCGGGCTCCACGGCGACGGTTACCACCGGCGATGCGACCGGTGTCCGCACCTACACCGGCAAGGTCGTCGGAGTGCTCAATGAGATTCAGCCGGGGTCGACCCAGTTCCAAGTCAAGGTCGTCCTCGAAAACGCAAACGGAGCGCTGCGACCGGGCATGGCGGTGAGCGGCGGTGTGTCGTTGCCGGGAGTGCGTGGCGTGCTCGTGCCGGTAACGGCCTTCACCGACGACAATCACGATTCGATTCAGATCGTGCAATCCGACGACACCGTGAAATCCGTGCAGGTGACCGAAGTCGCAAGCGACGGAAAAAATAGCGTCGTCAAAGGCGTCAATGCCGGCACACGGGTCGTGAGCAACGGCCAATCGAGCGTCGGCGACGGCGAGAAGATCTCTTTACAACCATGACTGTTCGGCGCGCCCTAGGGGCGTGCCGGCAGGATGCCGGCACAATGGCCGAGCGCAGGATGCGCGGCGGCGCAACGCGCCGCGGCCTAAGCGTAGGCTGGGGCGGAGCGCCTTCAAAATGAAGTTCTCGCTAACCCGGCTCTTCATCAACCGGCCGACGCTGGTTTTTGTCATCATCTCGATCATGTTGTTCGCGGGCGTCATGAGCACGATTACGATCGTGAAGGAGTTATATCCTGACGTCAGTCAGCCGACCGTCACGATCTCGGTGCAATACAATGGTGCCTCGGTCACCGAGATGCGCGACGAGATCGTCCAGCCGATCGAGCAAAATCTTGCCGGCACGCAAGATCTGCAAACGATCAACTCGGTCGTGCAGCAGGGGCAAGCATCGATCAGCGCTATCTTCGACATCAAGTCGGATACGGCAACCGATCTCGCACTCGCGAACAAAGCGGTACAGGCGTCGGAAAAATATCTGCCTACGAATATCACGCCGCCGACGGTCAATCTCTATGACCCGACCGAATCCACGGTTGTCGTGCTCGCGCTCTACTCGCAAAAACTGCCGCTCAGTCAACTTGCGCTCTACGCGCAAAACGTCATCGCGCCGGCGCTCGAGCAAGTGCCTGGGATCTCCTTTGCCAACGTCGGTGGACTGGTCACTCCCGCATATGAAATTTTGGTCGATCCGGCGAAACTAGCGGCCGACAATTTGACGCTCGACGACGTCATCAACACGGTCTCGACCGACAACAACCGCGTGCCGGGCGGTTATGCTTACGAGACGAACCGGCAAACGACGATCGACGTGCGCGGTGACATCACGACGCTCGAGAACGTCCGCAATCTGCCGATTATCGTATCGGGATCGACGGCGACGGCGAACCAGCTTCCCGGACAGGTCGAAAATTACAACGGTGGTCTTGCGAGCTTACCGGGACAAGTCAATCCGTGGACGGCGAGTAATGCAATCGTGCGCGTCGGCGACGTCGCGACCGTCACTTCGGCTTACGAGCCGCGGCTGCAAATTGCGCATATCAGCGGCAAGCCCGGACTGTTCTTGCAAATGCAAAAGACCTCGCAAGCCAGCGAGGTCGACGCGTCCAACGCGGTGATCGCCGCCCTGCCCGCAGTCGAGCGGCAATTCCCGGAGATTCTCGTTCCGCGTCATCCACGTGCAGTCCCAGTTCACGGAGCAGCAGATCGACATCGTCGTCCGGACGCTCTCTGAAGCGATACTGCTCACCGGCCTTGCGATGGTGTTCTTCCTCCGTTCCTGGCGTAGCGCGATCGTCGTGTGCGTTTCGATCCCGCTCTCGCTTGCGATCGCGATGACCGTGATGAAGCTCATGGGCCTCACGCTCGATACCGACTCGCTCCTAGGAATGTCGCTGGTGATCGGCATCCTGGTTGACGACTCGACCGTCGTGCTCGAGAACATCGAGCGCCACTTCACCGAGCTCAAGCAGAAGCCCGAGGACGCCGCCGTTAGCGGTCGCGAGGAGATCGGTGCGGCGGCGGTCGTCATCACGCTCGTCGACGTGGTGGTGTTCTTCCCGATCGCGTTCATCCAAGGTCAGGTCGGGCGCCAGCTCTCGGAGTTTGCGATCGTCGTCGTGATCTCGACGCTGACCTCACTCTTCGTCTCATTCACCGTCACACCGACGCTGGCGGGCCTATGGGCACTCAAGTCGCACTGGAAACCATGGAAGCCGGTAGACTGGTTCGGCCAGCGCTTTGACGCGTTGCGCACCTGGTACACGAATCGTGCGCTGCCGTGGGGGATGAAGCACGGCAAGGCGGTTGCAATCTTCTGTCTCGCTACGTTCGTGGTGGCTATCTCGATGATTCCGCTCGGCATCGTTGGTGAAGAGTTCATCCCGGCAACGGATCGCGGCGAGATCTTTATCCAAGTTGCATACCCGATTGGCACGCCGTTGACCACCGTGGAAACGGGCATCTTCGCGTTCGAAAAGCAGATTCTCGGCTATTCGGACATCTTCGCGAATACGGCCGTGGCCGGTGCCTACGCCGCATCGTTCGGCGGCTTCGTCTCGCAGGCGAACGTCGGCCAGGTGCATGTCTGGCTCAAAAACAATCGCAAGCACCCGACCTCATATTGGGTCACGGAATTTCAAAAGCTCTCGAAGAATGCGTTTCCGGCCGACGTCAGCGTCGTCGTCGTGCCGTCGACGGGCACGGGCGGTGGAAACGCACAACCGGTCGACATGTTGGTGACCGATCTCTCTGGCGGCGACCCGACGCCGTACGCCGTCAAAGTGCTCGACGCACTCAAGACCGTCAAAGGCGCGACCAGCGTCAACAGCAGCGGCACCGCGCTTACGCCGGAAATCTCCGTCATCTTCAATCGCGAGAAGGCCGAGGCGCTCGGTGTCGACGTCGGCCAGGCCGCAGAAGCGGCCGGCGCCGCGTTCGGCGGTAACGTAGCCACGCAATTTGAAACGACCGCAGGGCTCGAGCAAGTGCAGGTGATCTATCCGCCGTCCGATCAGACGAATCTCGGGATCTTGCGCAACGTAACGATTCGCACGTCGAGCGGTTCGATCGTGTATCTCAGCGACATTGCCACGTTTGAATCGACTCCGACGCCGCCGTTGATGACGCGCACGAATCGCAGCACCGTGATTCACGTCGATTCGAACGTCGCACCGAATTCGTCGCTGTCGAGCGTCGAGAACGGGCTGATGAAGTTGATCCCGTCGCTCCACCTGCCGCCGAACGTCGTCGTGCGTCCTGCGCCGCTTGGACAGCAGGATTTCATGCATCAGGCGCTGCTCGGGATCGGAACGTCGATGATCATCTCGGTGATTTTGGTCTATTTGTTGATGGTTGCGCTGTACAACGACTATCTTGCGCCCTTCATCATCATCTTCTCGGTCCCGGTCGCGGCGATCGGCGCGGTCGGTGCGCTGGTGCTCACCCATCGCACGCTCAATCTGTTCTCATTGATCGGCACCATCTTGTTGATCGGCATCTCGACCAAGAACGGTATCCTGCTCGTCGACTACGCCAACACCTTGCGAGAGCGCGGCAAAGACAAGCTCGATGCGATCCTGGAAAGTGCGCACACGCGGTTCCGTCCGATCATCATGACCAGTTTCTCGGTCGTCGCGGGCAACATTCCGCTCGCGCTCGCGCTCGATCCGGGATCGATCTCCCGTTCGAGTCTGGGCATCGTGGTTATCGGGGGCGTCGTGAGCTCGCTCGTGCTCACGCTCTTGCTCATTCCTAATGTGTACATGTGGGTCTCACCATCGGATGAGAAGTTCCGTGCTGAATTCCACCTGGCTCAGCAAAAAAACGGCAAGCCGAGCGCCCCCGAGCCCGCCGCAGCGCCGACCCACTAATCCTGCGCTAGGTTCGGCCTGTCGCGGACGCGGCATAGAACGCGAAGTACTGCACGAGCGACCAGCCGATCGTGATGCCGATGACGATGGCGACGGCAAGCAGGCCGAGGGCCATCGGAATCGTCCACACGCCGTTGCGGTGATCGCGCACCCACGCGTTGCCGATCGCGAGCGCCATCGCGATTGCGATCGCTAGCCCAAACCCGTAGAAGAAGGCGTTCATGCGACGTCGGCGTCCACGCCGTGCGGGATGTAATAGTAGAACGTGATCGCAATGTACGCGGCAAAACTCAGCGCCGGAAGAATCAGTGCAAGCAACGCGGCTGCGACGTAGGTGACCCAGCCGACGCGGTAGGCGACAACGGTCCGCGCGAGCCGCTCCGGCGTGACCGACGCCTCGAACGCTCCGCTCGCGATGAGATGCGCCAGCATCAGGTTGTAGGCGGTCGAGCAATACGTCAAGACGACGCCGTAGAATAGGGTCGAAGCGTGCATGGTGGGATACGCGCCCAGTGTCGACGTCGCAAATGGAATGACCACGGTTCCGGAGAGCAGCATCAAGTTGAGCGCAATGGTCTTGCGGTCGATGCGCGCAACGAATCGGAAGAGTGCGTGGTGATTCTGCCACATGATGCCGATCACCGCAAAGCTCAGCGCAAACGCGATAACGTTCGGCCAGAGCGAGAGGATCGCGTGGCGCAGTTCTCGCTCGCTGGGATCGTGCATTACCGGCAGCACAATTCCCAGGATCAAGAGCGTGATCGCGAACGCGAACACGCCGTCGGTGAAGGCCTCGAAGCGACTCTTGTTCATATCCTCGCAACATCGCAGATGCGCCTTGGCCATCGTTCATCCCTATGCTCACCCCATGTTCGATGTAGCCGATTCCCTCCGCGGCGGACTCGAATCCGCCGCAACGCGACTGCAGCAAGCGCAGCGTACGGTGGCGCGCGCCAACGCCGGAGAAGGTGGCCGCAGCGCGGACGCGGCGATGGCGCAAACCGCGCAAGCCGCCATTTTCGATGAAGCGCTGCTCGGCGCGATGCATGCACGACTCGAGGAGCTCAAGGTGGTGACCAAGTGATCGACCTGCTCGCAACCGCGGCCGGTGCGATGGACGCACAGCGCGCAGCCCTTGACGTGTGCGCCCGCAACGTCGCCGCTGCCGAAGCCGCCGGTCCCAACGGCAGCTATGCGCGATTGATTCCGGACTTTCGTCTTGCCGACGACGACGATGGCGGCGGGACGACCGTGCAGTTTACCGGCACGCACGAGGAGCGTGGAACCAACGTTGACGTGATCACCGAAATGATTGCAGTGATGAATGCCTCCCGCGCGTACGAATCGGATGCGTCGCTATTCGACGTCGGCAAGACGCTCGACGAGCGCACGATCGACATGGGACACCTGGCATGAAAGTAGAGCTGCTGACTCCGGACACGGCACCGCTGCCGGAAGGTGCATCTCCGGTGCCGTCGGATTTCGGTCGCGCGCTCGACGCAATCGGTGAGACTCTCGCCGGCGCCACAAAGGCAGAAGACGTCTATGCAAGTGGCGGCGGTTCGCTGGAAGACGCTATGTATCGCCGTGCGCAAGCCGACATCGCGCTTTCGGTCGCGACCGCTGCGGCGCAGCGCGCCGCGCAGGCCGTACAAACACTGCTGAACCTCCAAATCTAGGTATCGACATGATGCAGCTGCACTCGGCCATCGCTCGCGTGCGCGCATTGCCGCCGTCGCTTCAAATCGCCGCGGTCGCCGTTGTGGTCTTGCTCGTCGGATTTGCCGTTGTCGCAGCCGTGGTCGGTCATCCCGACCGCGCCCCGCTGTTTGCCCGGCCCCTGCACAGCGAGCAACTCACCGAAGTGCAGGAGCAGCTCGCGGCCTGGAACGTCCCGTTCTCACCCACCGACGACAATGTGGTCGTGGATGCCTCCCGCCGCAATGACTTGCTGCTGCGTCTTTCGCTAGCCGGCGTTCCGCACGCCCACGTCGAGACGACCGGCGAGGCGCTCGCAAACGTCGGCGTCTTGACACCGCAAGCGGTGATCGACGCGCAGACGCGCAGCGGTCTCGCGGGCGACATTGCGGTAGCGCTCCGCAGCATCGACGGCGTCGACGACGCGCACGTCATCGTCGCGCCCGCGCAGAGCGCGGAGTTCGCAGACCAAAGTGCGCGCCCGGCTACCGCGAGCGTGCGTCTGCAGCTGCATGCGGGCGCCGACCTCGATCGCGATGCGGTGAGCGGCATTCGCCGGTTCGTCGCGGCGTCGGTCCCGGGTCTCGACCCGGTCGAGGTAACGATCCTCGACGATCGCGGCGTCGCGCTCGGCGAAGCCGGGGCGAGCGAGGACGATTCCGCTGCGCTCGAGCGTTCGCTGCAGTCAGCCCTAGACGCCGCGTTTGGCGCGAGCGTTGCGATTGTTCGCGTCCACGCCGATTACACGGAGAGCACATCGGAGGACCGGGACACTCGGCGATCTTCCCTCGGAAGCGCTCCGATCGAGCGAACCGCGCAGAGTGAGTCGTACGACGGTGCCGGCAAGAGATATACTAGAAATGCGGAGCACGACGATCGCGGAAGCGAGATGCACGAACACGTAGCGCACGCGGATGCCGGCGGTCTCGCCCGCGTCTCGACGGCGGTGTTCGTCGATGCTGCGCGCAGCGTCGATCTCGCGAGCGTTCGCGAACTCGCCGCGGCGACCGTTGGATTCGACCCGAGGCGCGGCGACGAATTGACCGTGCAGGCCGTCGCGTTTCACCGCGGGCTACAGCAAAAACATGATGCTTGGTTCCTGCTCTACGGTGCGATCGTTCCGCTCTTACCGACGCTAGCCATCGTCGCCGGTTTGTTGCTCTTCGGGCGGTACGCATTCCCAAGCGTTGTTCAGCTGCTGCGCGGTGCGCTCGAGCGCGAAGCGATCGCGCGAACGTCGCAGACGGTTGCCGGTTATGCGCCGGCACGCGTTCGCGGAGCCCTGGCCGGGGAACCGCCGCATGCGGCCGCGGCGATCATCAGCGCGCTTCCCACCGCTACGGCGGCGGCAGTCTTGGAACTCTATCCGCCGCACGAGCGTGAGGCGATCGTCAAGCGCATGCAACGTGCGCATAGTTCGGTCGTTCCTAACGCGGATGAGCTGCTCGCGCGTCATGCCTGAATTCCTCACGCTTGCTGCATGGTTGCGTCCCGTACCGGCGCCTGAAGCACCCGCGCAAGAGCACGCACAAGAATCCGCGGCGCCGCTTCCCGAAGCCTCGCTCGAAGAAGCAGCGATTGCCGACGTCCTTTCGCGCGTTCGGCGCTTTGATGCGATGCTCGCCGATGCGCTCGATCGTGCACTCGTCGATCTCCTGCGCGAAATCGCGGTTGAGGTGATCGGTCGAGAGCTCGCGTGCGGACCTGCCGATTTGCAGATCATCGTCGCACGCGCGCTCGAGCGCGCGGCGCCGGAACGGCCGCTGGCCATATACGTACATCCCACGCAGCGTGACCTGGTGCAGTTCGATCTGCCGGTGATTGCAGATCCGCAGTTACGTAGCGACGACGTGCGCATCGAGTTGCACGGCGGATCGATCGACGGGCGGCTGGGCGTGCGCATCGAGCAGCTGTTGGCGGCGTACGGCGGATGATCGAAGAACGTGCGATGCTGGGCACGGCGGCCTTCGGGCGCGCACTCGATGCCAATGCCGATCCACTCGATGGGCTGCCGCCGGTCGACGGCGTGCGCGTGCGTCTCGGCGCAGCGGCGCTGCCCCCGTCGCTGCGCCGTGCGATCGCGCAGCCGCTGTGGACCGGTGTGCGTTGCATCGACGCCCTGCTCACCCTCGGTCGCGGCGCGCGCATCGGGATTTTCGGCTCGCCCGGCGCCGGAAAGTCGACGTTGCTCGAAGCGATCGTCCGAGGCACGCGCGCCGATGCCGTCGCCGTCGGGCTCATCGGGGAACGCGGACGCGAGGCCGCGCACTGGATCGAAGCGCGGGACGAACGCACGACCATTGTCTGTGCGACCAGCGATCGGGCGGCCTCCGAACGCATCCGCGCCGCCGAAATCCTTTTCGCGCACGCGGAAGCGCTGGCTCGGCGCGGTCTGCACGTGTTGGTCGTGTTGGATAGCTTCGCGCGATACGCGAACGCACTGCGTGAAACACTCGTCTCGCGCGGTGAGAGCGTCGGACGCGGCGGATATCCGCCGAGCGTGTTTGCGCGAACCGCGCAATTGGTCGAACGCGCCGGCGCATTTGCGAGCGGATCGATCACGCTGATTGCGACGGTGCTCAACGACGGGGACGACCGCGACCCCGTGAGCGAGAATGCGCGCGCGCTGCTCGATGGTCATCTGCAACTCAGCCTGCAACGAGCGCACGCCGGAAGCTTCCCGGCGATCGACGTGCTGGCAAGCGCGAGCCGCACGATGGCCTCGGTCGCCGCGCCGGACCATTTCCGCAGCGCGGCGCGCGTTCGCGCAGCGCTTGCGTTGCTGGCGCGCTCCGAAGATGCCCGCTCGCTCGGCTTTGAGCCGGCGGACCCGGCCACCGCAGCAGCGGTCGCGGCCGAGCAGGCGCTCGAGGCCCTGCTCCGTCAGGGGCCGGAGCCGGTCGCTTTCGGCCGCACCCTAGAGGCCTTGCACCAAACCGCCGATATGTTGGGGGAAGCCCATGGACATTAGTACTGAACTCTCCGCGGTCGCGACGCGGATCGAACAAATCACCGGCGCCCCCGTGCAACTTCCCGGCCTGCCCCAGGCGGCAGCGGCCGGCGGCACGGGTTCGTTTGCATCGATGGTGCAAGCGCAAATGGCTGCCCAACCGGACGGATCGGACGTGGCGGCCGCGCCCGGCGCTCCGGCGATGGTTCCGCCCGCGCAGATCGATGCGCTCGTGAACGACAACGCGCAATCGCAAGATGTCGACCCCGCGCTCATCAAGGCGATCATTGCCAACGAGTCCGGGTTCAACGCGAACGCGACCTCGAACGTCGGCGCGCAGGGCCTCATGCAGCTCATGCCGGGCACCGCCGCGGGACTCGGTGTCACAGATGCCTACGATCCTTCGCAGAACGTAGCAGGTGGGACCAAGTACATCAAAGGCTTGCTCCAGAAGTTCAACGGCGACGTGCGGCTTGCCGTCGCGGCGTACAATGCCGGTCCTGGCGCAGTGGAGAAATACGGCGGCGTACCGCCCTATGCCGAAACGCAGAACTACGTGCAAAACGTCCTGGCCAGTTACGCGAAATATCGCGACCCCGCTACGCCGTAGCCTCGCGCTCATTGCCTGCGTGGCCGCCTTGTGCGGCCAAACGAAGCCGCCGCCGGCGCCCTCGCTTTCCACGATTCTCGCCAATCACGTCGCGGCGCTCGCGGCGTTGCACTTGCGCGAGCCAAATACGCACGAGACGACCGGAACGTTGGTCGGGGTAAACATCGCCGGAACTTTTCACGAGTGGCAGTCGGGCGATAGCGAGCGGCGTGATGAGTCATTTGGCGTTCGCACCGAACGGATGTTGCGCGTCGGCGATCGCATCTGGGAGCAAGAAGCCAACGGTGAGATTCGCGAATTACAAGGAATCGCCGCGCGGCGTGAGATCACCGAAGACTTTATCGACAGCGATCTCTTCGCATCGCATCCCGAAGCGATACAGTTCATCGATCGGGAGACACTGCCCGACGGGCGCGCCGTCTACATGCTGCGGATCGCGCCGCCCAAAGGCGAGCCCTACGACGTGGGTATCGACGCGCAGACGTGGCTGGTCGACGAGAAGTCGTTCGTCGAACACGACACCACGCAAGTCGCAATCTTTAGCGACTACAAGGTCATCGACGGGTTTCTGATACCCTTCACCGAGGTCGACTCCGACGGGCGGCACGCCTTTGACGTCACCTCGCACGTGACCAACGTGACCGTGGACCAGCCGATCGCGCGGGGTGTGTTCGCGCCGCTCGACGCCGCGTCGGTGGACAATGCCGCGCCCGTAACCGTTCCATACCAAGAGCGCGGCGGGCATATCTTTGCGAAGGTCTCGATCGAAGGCAAACTCTACACGTTCTTGATCGACTCCGCGGCGCAAGCCGACGTGTTCGACACGACGTTGGCTGCCAAGCTCGGGTTGCAGCCGCAAGGCACGGTGGAAGTCACCGGCGCGGGAAGACTGACGAGCCCGGGGATCGTCGAGGCTCCGCCGATCGTTCTTGGTGGCGTGACGTTTCCAATGCACGTCGCTACCGTGTTGCACTTGCCGCCGTTCCCGCAGACGAGCGTCGACGGAATTCTCGGCTATCCATTCTTCGCCGCCGCCGAGCTACGCTTCGATCCGACGCAAGGAACGCTGACCATCGCGCAACCCGGCACGCTCGCGCCCGACGGCGCACGCCTTGAAGTCGACACCGATCGAGAGCTTCCCGAAGTCATCGCAACGATTCAAGATGCGCCGACGCGCGTGATCGTGGACACCGGCGATTCGCGCGAGCTTTTGCTCTTCAAGAGTTTTGTCGACCAACACCCGGGCCTCGTTTCGCTTGCCCAAGTCGGTCCGCGGCTCAACAGCGGCATCGGTGGTTCGGTGTCGGCGGTCGGCGCGATCGTGGGCGTGCTGCAGCTCGGTCCGTATCGGCTGTTCAACCGCTACACCGACGTCGTGCTCGGTACGACCGGTGCGTTTGCCGATCGTAACGACGGCGGCAATGTCGGCTATGCCTCGCTGCGCAATTTCGTCGTGACCTTCGACCTTGCCAATCACGGGCTGTTCTTGCAGCAGGCGCAGGGCTTCGATGACGGTCACGACCGCAAGGTGCCGCAGTAATTCGGCAATGAATCGGCGACGCGGCGTTGACGAGCTTCGGCGACGATACCGGCATGACCACGCAGCAACTCGGCTACAGCATTCTCACCGCACCGCTCGTCGCGATCGATCGCCGCGCTCTCTCCCAGGCCTGGTATTCGGCTCTGCACCTTGCGCATGACGTCACGGCATCAGCCGCGCGCGAGCCGTCGAGCGCTTCAATGAGCGCGCGCATCGGTTCGCCGCGCCCACCGGATCGGGAGGGCGGCAGCGCTCGAGACCCACTGGTCACGAGCAAGGCGTTGCGCGCATCCGGGGCCACGCTCGCGGTCGCGGCACCGGGCGATCGCCGAGCGGGACGCTTGCCCCTGGCGCGGCGCATCGAATGGACGTTTCTCGATCCCGCGCGGAAGATTCGGCGCGCAACGTTTACCGTTGATGGGACGAACGCACGCGTACACGTCGCCTTGCAAACCAGTGCGTCGGGGATGCGACTCGTAGCGGTGTGTCCTCCGGCGCAGCGCGCCGGCGTGGCGCGCGCGCTCGATCAAGCACGCTATGCGCTTGCGGTGCGCGGCATTACACTTGCGGTCGCCGTTCAATAGCGGGCGACGCGACATGATGATCAATGCAGCCACCGACGACGCGCTCGAACGCATCGTTGCGCGCGCCCAGGACGTGCAGCACGCGTTCACGCCGGGAGCAACCTCACAATTTGGTGACGTCGTCACCGACCGCGCTGCTTCCCATCTGGCGCTGGACGCGCTGTCCGTCGCCGCGCCGCCCGACGCGTATTTCATCACGACCGACGAACGCGGACGCACGACCTACACGCGCGACGGCGGATTTGCGTTGCGCGGTGGGACGCTCGTCGGTGCCAACGGGCGCCCCGCGCTTGGATTTCGTTCGGTGACCGGTGCGACCAGCGAGCTACACGTCGACGACGTCGATGCTGCGCTCGGCCGTGTCAACAGCCTGCGCATCGAGCCCGACGGAACGCTGTCCTACGATCGCGCGATCATCGACCCGCGTACCGGCGCGTCGGAGCGCGAACGCGTCGCTGTCGGCCGAGTGGCGCTTGCAAGATTTCCGGCGGCAACGAAACTCGCCGCCGTCGATGCCAACCATTTTCTAGCGCCCGCGGGCATCGTACCCCACATCGGACGCGCCGGCGACGGAAATTTCGCGCGAATCGCGCCGATGCAGCGAGAAACGAGCCGCATCGATTTCGACCGAAGCCTTGACCGGCTCGAAGAAGCCTATGTCGCATTTGACGCACTGCAGGCCGCGCACAAGGTCCAAGGAGGTACGAGCAAAACGGCAATGGACTTGTTGAAGTGAAAGCGTTGCTATTCAGCCGCCGCTACGAATTGCGCGGCGGCCGGCGCGTTCGTTCGATTGCATTCAAAGAGCGATCGGCGTTGCCGGTAAGCGCGGCGTGTGTAGTCGCCGGCGCGGTGCGTGAAACGCTCGCGACCCTTTTCGGAGAACCGGTGGCGATGAAACTCTACGCGCCGGTGATTCCATCGCCGGAGGCCTGGAGTGCGATCGCGCGCGACGCGACGATATACCGTCTGCGAACGGCCGGCGCCGATGCGGCCGTGGTCATTCGTCCCGCCGATGCATCGGCGCTCGCGGGCGCGGCATTCGGTGAGCGCGAAGCTCGCGCGGCGGCACTCTCCGGCATCGAGGAAACGGTGCTTTCGCGAACGGTACAAGCAATCGCACTACAGTTCGGACCGATCTGCGGAGGCGCTGTGCGCGAATCGACGCTCGAACGGCAACCCGATCTGGTTGGGTTTGTCACGTACTTCGAGTTGCAAATCGAACGGCCGGTCTACGCTCGCGTAGGGATTGCCTTGAGCCGGGATCCCGTGCCCGAAATGCATCCAGGTATCGGCCTAGACGATGTGATGGACGTGCCGATCGAGCTGTGCGTGCGGCTTGATATGGGGCAATATCCGACGTCCGAGGTTGGCGCGCTCGAGCCCGGAACGGTCCTGGCCGTACCGGCCGGCGTGCTTCGCGGGGCGCTCTTGCTTGCCGGGAGGACGCTTGGGACTGGCGAATGCGGGGTGTACGGCCGATACTACGCTATGGCGATTGACCGCACTCCAGCCGGAAGGGACGCACCGGAACGATGACCACTGTCGATGCAAAAAAGCTCAAGGACCGCGGAAATCTCGACGTGCTCTTGCACGTGCCGCTGAGCGTGACGGCGGAACTCGGTACGTGCCACATGTCGGTGGCCGAAGTGCTTAAGCTTGGCGCTGGGTCGATCATCGAGCTGGACCGCCTGGCGGGCGGCCCTATCGATCTGATGGTGAACAACAAATTGATCGCGCGTGGCGAAGTCGTCGCAGTTGATGAAAACTTCGGCGTGCGTGTCACCGAACTGATCTCGCGGCCGCCGATCAACACCTAGCCCTTCATTTCTTCGCAATCATTTTTCCACAAAACGGTGACGCGCATGCGTCACCGTTTTCATATGGATGGGCTTTTCGACGTCGCCGGCCGCGGTCACGCCTCGCTCCCGCTCGACGTCCTGGCAGGTCTTACCGTACTTGCGATCATCCCGTTTCTCTTTATGATGTGCACGTCGTTCGTGCGGATCGTCGTCGTGCTCTCACTCGTGCGCTCGGCCATCGGCGCTTCGGCGTTGCCGCCGAATGCCGTGCTCTCCGGGCTCGCGCTCGTGCTCACCGTCGTCGTCATGACACCGACGTTCCAGCGGATTGGCCGCGATGCCGTGCAACCGTACGCTCGCGGCACCCTTAGCCAATCGCAAGCGCTCGATCGGGCGTCAGCGCCGCTGCGCAGTTTCATGCTACGGCAAACGCGGGTCGCCGATATCGCGCTCTTCGAACGCGTCGCCCGCCGCCGCGGCGAAGCGCCCGGCGCGGCGCCCTTGAGCGTGCTGGTTCCGGCGTTTGTCGTCGGCGAGTTGCGCGGCGCATTTGCGATCGGATTTGCCCTCTATCTCCCGTTTGTCGCGATCGATCTCGCCGTGGCCGCCATGCTGATGGGGCTCGGCATGATGATGCTCAGTCCCCCGGTCGTCTCACTGCCGGTCAAGCTCCTGCTCTTCGTGATGGTCGACGGTTGGGCGCTCATCTGCGGAGGCGTCGCGACCAGCTTTAGATAAGCCATAGGCAAATCGATGCGGATATCAGATGCCCTCGCGACACAGCGGCCGTTCTTTTCGTTCGAGTTCTTTCCGCCAAAGGACGACGAAGGCTCGCGTGCGCTCCTCGCAACGATCGAACTGCTTTCGCCGCTTCGGCCGGCGTTCGTATCGATTACCTACGGCGCGGGCGGCTCATCACGCGAGCGGACGGTGCGGCTGGCAAAAACGATACAGCGCGACATCGGCCTCACCGTTATGGCGCACGTCACGTGCGTTGGCTCGACGCGAGCGGAACTGCGGACGCTCTTTGACGACCTCGCGCGAGGCGGCATCGAAAATGTGTTGGCGCTCCGCGGCGACCCCCCAAAAGGTGCGGCCGCATTTGAAGCGCCGGCGGGGGGATTTGCGCATGCGAGCGATTTGATCGCGATGCTGCGGCGGAACTACGATTTCTGCATCGGCGCGGCGTGTTATCCCGAGACGCACAGCGAGGCGGAGAGCGCTGCAGCCGACCTCGGCTATTTGAAGACCAAGGTGGACGCCGGCGCCGATTTCTTGATAAGCCAATTGTTCTTCGACAACGATCGCTTCGCCGAGTTCAACGCAGCGGCGCGCGCGATCGGCGTCGACGTGGCGGTCATTCCAGGGCTCATGCCGATCACCAGTGCTTCGCAGGTCGCGCGCTTTACGTCGAGCATCGGGGCCTCGATTCCACCTAAGTTGTTGCGGGAACTCGAGCTGCGCCGCGAAGATCCCAAAGCGGTCGAAGACCTCGGCGTCGCGTACGCGGCGCTGCAGGCGACCGAGCTGCTTAGCCGCGGTGCGCCCGGCATTCATTTTTACACGCTCAATCGTTCACCGGCGACGCGCGCGATCGTTTCGGCGCTCATTGCGGGCAGCGCGTGGCGCCCGACGTTTGCCCTCTGATGGATCGCAGCGTGGAGGTCGATGCGTATCTGGCCGGCCTTTTCGTCGGCGATGATCCCGCGCTCGAAGGCGCGCTTGCGGCCAGTGCCGCGGCGGGACTGCCGCCGATTGCGGTCTCGGCTGTTGCGGGCAAGCTCCTGTATTTGCTCGCGCGGTGCGCCGGCGCGCGCCGCGTGCTTGAAGTCGGCACGCTCGGTGGTTACAGTGCGATTTGGTTTGGCCGCGCGGTGGGCGAGAACGGGCGCGTGCTTTCGCTGGAAATCGATCCGGAACATGCGGCCGTCGCGCGCAAGAATCTCGAGTCGGCGGGTTTGGAGCGTGTCGTCTCGGTTGAACTCGGGCCGGCGTTGCAGACGCTCGACCGGCTCATTGCGGAGCACGCAGAGCCGTTCGATCTGATCTTCATCGACGCCGATAAGCGGAACAATCCGAACTATCTTGCACGCGGTCTCGAGCTTTCGCATCCCGGGACGGTTATCGTGATCGATAATGTCGTGCGGGGAGGCGCCGTCATCGACGCAGCGAGCCGCGATCCGGATCTCGTCGGAACGCGCCGGGCGCTCGAGATGATGGCGTCGGATCCACGTCTGCAGGCGACCGCGATCCAGACGGTCGGCGCGAAGGGCTACGACGGCTTCGCGGTTGCGCTCGTTCGCTGACGCTGTCTTTGCCACGGCAACACTGATGTAACGTCGCTTCCGTACCGTCGGCGCATGGACGCATTCGATGTGCTCTTGCGCGAGACGATGGTGTTGGCCGCGGTTCTCTGCGTTCCGGTGCTGCTTATCGCAGCTGCGGTGGGAACAGCCATCGCGATCGTTCAAGCCGCGACGCAGGTGCAGGAACAGACGCTCACGCTCCTGCCCAAAGTCATCGCGGTTGGATTGATGGTCGCGCTCTTCGGCGCGTTCGGGATGCGGGGGTGCGCGCAGCTCTTCCACGACGCGCTCGCTGCAATTCCGGCGCTCGTGTACGGGCCGTGAGCGTAGCCGCATGGCTGGTTTTTGCGCGCTGCGCTGGGTTCGTCTCGCGCGCGCCGGGATTTTCGCATCCGAGCGTGCCGCACGCGCTGCGTGCCGGCGTCGCGCTCTTGTTGACGGTGGCGATTGCGCCGGGCGTGGCGGCCGCGCATCGCGACGGCATCACGTTGGTCGTTGCGCTGGTGCTCGAGTTTTTGCTCGGGACCGCGATCGGCATGGGCGCATCGCTACTTTACGACGGGGCCTACGCGGGAGGACGCATGCTCGACGACTACGTCGGCGTCAAGGCGATCGCGCCCAGCGTGCAGCTCGTGGCTCCGAGCGGCTTCGGCCGCGTGTGGTCGATTGCGTTTACCGGCGGATACTTTCTTTTCGGCGCATACCGCGTCACGGTGCTCGCATTCGCCGAAAGTTTCGTGCGTATACCGCCGGGCACATCGTTCGATCCGCACGCGTGGCTCGCGTTCGCGGCAACGCTGGCAAGTACCATCGTGCTCGTCGCCGTTGCGGTCGCGGCGCCGGCCGTCGCGCTTGCGTTCGTTGTGCAAGTCGCGCTCGCCGCACTTGCGCGCGCGATTCCTCGCTTCGTCGGATTTTCGCTCTCCTTTCCGCTGGTCTTCGGCGCCGTGTTGCTGGTTACGATGGTGTCCGTCCCACTTCTCGCTGTACGCGCGGCACATCCGATCCTGCTCTACCCGGGTAGTATGCCGTGAGCGAGAGCAATGATAAGGCGTTTGACGCACCACCCTCGCGTATCGCAAAGGCCCGGCGCGAGGGCAATCTGCCGCGCGCGCAGGAGTTCGGCGCAAATCTCGCATTCGTCTCGGCGGCGCTAACAGTGCTCGCGGTGGCAGCGCCGTTCGGCGTACTCGCGCAGGCAGCGCTCACGGCGGCCGTTCGCGGCGCGGCGCCGCTCGCCCTTAGCCTCGCAGTCGTCGCGATCGCGCTGCTGCCGATGCTGGTTGCGGCGGCGAGTGGCGCGTGCGGCGGCATCCTGCAAAACGGCGGTCCGGTGCTGGTCGCGCCGTCGATGAAATTCGAGCGCATGCAGCCGATCGAGGGGATCAAGCGCATGTTCTCGCGGGAGGCAGCGACGCACGGCATCCGCGCCGCGGCGGCGTTCCTCCTCGCTTCGGCGGCGATGGTGCCGACACTGCACGCGCTGCTCGCGGCAAGCGCCGTCGCCCTCGCCCCGCGCAGCATTGCATCGATCGCGTGGAGCGGAGCGGCGCGCGTTGTTTTTGCTGCGGCGACGATCGGCCTGCTCTTCGCGATCGCGGAGTACGCCGTTGCTCGTCGCGCGTGGCTGCGCAAGCTGCGAATGAGTCTGGCCGAGCTCAAACGCGAACTCAAAGAGAGCGACGGCGATCCACTGGCACGCAGCCGTCGCAGGGCGCTGCATCGCAATCTCATTCGGGGCGCGCTCGAGCGCGTCCGCGACGCGACGTTCGTCGTGGTCAATCCGACCCACCTGGCGGTGGCGCTCGAGTATCGTCCGCCGGAGGTTGCGGTGCCGACGGTCTTGGTCCGTGCTGCCGATGAGATGGCGTTGCGCGTGCGCGAACTCGCGGAAGAATATCGCATTCCGCTGGTTGAGAACGTCGCGCTCGCGCGCGCGCTGTACCGCGAGGGTGCCATCGGCGAACCGATTGCTCGCGACCACTACATCGCCGTTGCCGAAGTGGTCGTCGCGCTGATGCGCCGCGGAGAGCTCGGGAGCCCGGCGTGACGCGTCTCCCGGTCTATGCCTTCGCGGGTGTGTTGCTGGCCATCGTCGGCATTCTCATCGTGCCGTTGCCGCCCGTGCTGCTCGACATCCTACTGGGCATCAACATCTTCGGCTCGGCGCTGGTGCTCTTGCTTGCGGTGACGATCGAGGACCCGCTCGAATTTTCCGCCTTCGCGCCGGCGCTCTTGGTGGCAACCTTGTTTCGCCTCTCCCTCGACGTCTCGGCGACGCGCCTTATTCTCACGCAGGGCGCCGCGCCGGGCGCGGTTGGTGCGATCATTCCGGCGTTCGGCGCCTTTGTGGTCCACGGCAATCTGGTTGTCGGTCTGATCATCTTTGCGATTTTAATCACCATTCAGTTCGTCGTGATCGCGAGCGGTTCGCAGCGCGTTGCCGAGGTCGCCGCGCGCTTCACGCTCGATGCGATGCCGGGCAAGCAGATGGCGATCGATGCCGACGTCCACGCGGGCGCGCTCGACGCCGAAGGGGCGCGGCGCAAACGCGCAGCGGTTCAGCGCGAAGCCGATTTTTATGGAGCGATGGACGGTGCCGGAAAGTTCGTCAAAGGCGATGCGGTTGCGGCGCTGGTAATCGTCGCGCTGAATTTGGCCGGCGGCGTTGTGGTCGGCATCGGCTATCACGGGCTCTCGCCGATTGACGCGATCAACACCTACGCGCTGCTCTCAATCGGTAATGCGCTCGTCACCACGCTGCCGGCGTTCCTGATCTCGACGGCAATGGGCATGATGGTAACACGCGTTGCATCGGACGGTGCGCTCGGCGCGGATCTTGCCGCGCAACTTTTCGCCCGGCCCGACGTGCTGCGCAGCGCCGGAGCACTGTTGCTCGTACTTTCGTTTGTGCCGGCCTTGCCGCGACCGGTCTTTTTGGTGCTGGGTGGAGGAGCGTTCGTGCTCGCCCAGCTTGCTGTCCACAAGAAGAACGTGCTCGAGGATCGCGCGCGCAGCGCAAACGAGCGCGCGAAGCGCCAGGCACTGCGCCGGCCGGAATTGGCGCTGAGTCTCGTCGGCGTCGACGCGATGTCGATCGATATCGGTGCCGATCTCGCGCATCTGCTCGTGCCGCCGCTTTCCGACGCGTTGCTCGACCGCATCGGCGAAGTCCGGCGAGCACTCGCCGGTGAGATCGGACTCGTGCTTCCCGGGGTTCGTCTGCGTGACGACCTCGCGCGCGACCCGTCGAGCTACGCGATTCGCGTGCGCGATCGTGTGGTCGCGCAAGGCCGGCTCGATCTCGTGCGGGTGATGGCCGTTGCCGAGGTAGAGATCCTTGCGCGGTTGGGCCTTGGCGTCGATGCCGAACCGGTCTACGGATTGCCGGCGGCGTGGATCGATCCGAACGAACGTGAGCGCGTCGCCTCGGCGGGCGCACTGGTTTTCGATCCGATCTCGATCATCGGCTCGCACGTTGCTGAAACCGTGCGCCGTCATGCGAGCGAGCTGCTCGGTCGTCAGGAGTTGCAAACGCTCATCGAGCACCTGCGCGCAAGCATGCCGGCGCTCGTGCGTGAGATCGGCACTGAGTCGTTTTCGCTGGGTACGCTGCATAAGGCGTTCGGCTATTTGTTGCGCGAAGCGGCGTGGCCGCGCGATCCGGTCGCGGTACTGCAGGCAATGCTCGAAGCGCCGTCACGCGACGCGCGCGAGCTTGCCGAAGTCGCGCGGCGTGTGATTCTTCCCGATCTGTTGCGTCGCCGCGGCGTCGAGCGTCTGGAACCGCTCGTGATCGACGCCGAATACGACCGCGATCTGGTGCGTGCGTGGGCCGGTGCCGGCGCCGATGCAGCGCCCGATCCCAAACGCGCGATCGCACTGTGCGACGAGGTCGCCGCGTATGCTGCTCGCGTCGCGCGCGATCGCGCTGCCGTGCTCTGCAGCGCAGCGTTGCGGCCGGTACTCGCCGATCTCTTGCTGCGCTCCGGCATTCGTGCCGACGTGCTGAGTTACGCCGAGCTCCCGCCCGAATTGCCGCTCGCCCCCACCGGCATGATCGGCGAAGAACTTGCGCTCCGCTAGGCTTTTAAATACGATCTTCTGCGTCTTTGTAAGCGGCGTCGTGCGGCCCGAGCGCAATCGCTCGAACAGACCTGGCTTCCTCATTTAAAGTGAAAACCGCGCGCCACGTAATGCCATCAGCGAAGTGTGTTTCAGCGGCGCGTGCATCCTTGAGCTTTCCGTGTTTCTTTGGAAATCGCTTCGGATGCGAGCGCGCGATGATCAGTTCGGCGATGCGCGGGCGAAAGGCCGGCGAGCCGATGCCGCCGTTGGCGGCGATGACCTTCGCGACCTCGCGGTGGAAGCTAACGGCCCACAGGTCGTCCGGCGCGGCTGTATCGCGGGAGGTCCTCGCCGGTCGCTTCGGCGACGGCATCAAGGAGATCATCGGCTGCGATAAACTCGGAATCGGGGGCGGAGGCACGGCGAGCGAGCTCGTCGTCGTCCACTCGTTCAGCGCTCGGCAGAACGAAGAATTCGGCGACGGTTGATCCGAGTGCGTCGGCGAGTCGTTGAACGATGTCGATTCCGACGTCGTCGGCCGCGCAGCGCTCGATTCGCGAGATTGTTGGCCGAGAGACGCCGGATCGCTCGGCAAGTTCGACTTGGGAAAGCCTTGCTCGGGCTCGTCCCACGATGAGGTTGACACGTAAAGACTCCATTGCCGGATTCCGGCAGCGCTTTGTCGTCGATGAGTTCACGGTAGTCATCCGTCCTTGAGGCGAGCAGGCTTCCATAATTGTATCATGTATGATTCAATTTGCAACAGGGGTCGCTCGGGGATCATCTGCGCGCCGAGCGGTGTTTGACGAGGGGAGAGGAGGCTGATACAGTCTCTAGGTTAAAGACCTCCCGGCCCCAGCCAACGCAGGGGCCCTTTCTTTGGTCCCATCGCCGGAAGCCGCATGAGCTGGAATACATTTAAACCATTTGTCAAAGCGCTGGTCATCGCCGGCATCGTCGCCTATTCGTTGTGGGCGTGTCTCCCGATCGATCAGAAGATTCATCTCGGTCTCGATCTGCAGGGCGGATCGCGTTTGCTGCTCCAGCTCTCGCCGACCGCAGACGTGAAGACGATCACGCCCGAAGTGCAAGCGCAGACGCGTCTGGTCATCGAGCAACGCATCGACGCGCTGGGCGTTACCGAGCCGCAGATCAGCAACGTTGGTAGCGATCGCATCCTGGTCGAGATTCCCAACTTGAAGAATCCCGATCAGGCCGAGCAGTTGCTCAAGCAGGTCGCGGTGCTCGAGTACAAGATCATGCCGCCCGAGGTCTCGGCCAAAGCCGAGCAGTCATTGCAAGTCGTCGACAATCCGAAGAACTTCCCGGCCAAGATCGTCGCGCAGGCGCAAGCCTACGTGCAGCAAGGCGCGTACAATGCGAGCGGCAACGTTGTCTACACCGGCAAAGAATTGGCCTCGGCGTCGCCGGGCTACGATCAGTCCGGCAATCCCGACATCACCTTCGTCACCAAGGATCCGGCGAAGTTCTACGATCTGACCAAAGCCAATCTCGGCAAGCTGCTCGCGATCTTCCTCGATCATCGCTACGTCTCAGCGGCCACCATTCAGGGCGAGATTTCGAGCAACGGCCAGATCACCGGCCAGTTTACGCAAGAGCAAACGACCACGTTGGCCAACGAGCTCAACGCCGGTGCGCTGCCCGTGTCGATCTCGATCATCGAGAAAGAATCGATCGGTCCGACGCTGGGCAAGATCGACTTGATTCAGTCGCTCAAAGCGTCGATGCTCGGCCTTGGCCTCGTGCTGCTGTTCATGATCGTCGTCTATCGCTTGCCGGGCCTCCTCGCCGATTTGGCGCTGATCATTTACGTGATCGTGATGCTCGGCATTCTCGCGCTCTCGCACGCGACACTCACGCTGCCCGGCATCGCCGGCTTCGTGCTCTCGATCGGCATGGCGGTCGATGCCAACGTCCTAATCTTCGAACGTATTAAGGAAGAGCTGTGGAACGGCAAGACGATGCGCGCGTCGGTGCGCGTCGGCTTCTCGCGAGCGTTCTCGGCGGTCTTCGATAGCCACTTCACCACGATCGTCGGCGCGGGCGTGCTCTTTATGCTCGGTACCGGCACGGTCAAGGGCTTTGCTTTCACGCTCTTCTGGGGCACCGTGGTCTCACTCTTCACTGCCGTGTTCATCACCCGATTCTTCGTCGACGTGTTGGTCGACAACAACGTTCTCGCCGCGCCTGAATTCTACGGCGTCAAATCCGAAGACGTCGGCGTCTTTGCCAAAGCGGGGGCGACGGCGTAAACCATGTTTTTCCGCAAACTCAACTGGAATATCGTCGGCTGGTTCCGTACCGTTTCGGCGATCTCGTATATCGTGATCGCGCTCGGTCTGGGCGCCATGATTTATCATGGCTTCGAAGGCGGCCACGGATTCCAGCCCTCGCACGTGCTGCGCCTGGGACTCACCTTTACCGGCGGCACCGAGGTCGACGTCGCCTTTACGCGACCGGTCACGACCGATCAGCTGACGGCGGCGCTTGCGCCGCTCAAGCTCGCCGACGAGCGGATCAATACCGCCGGCACCGACGGCAAGGGCTTCACGATCGAGACGCAGACCTCGTTTGCCAACGATTCGGTACCGCTCAAGAACGCGCTCAACAACGCGGCCCCGATCGACGCGAGCCGGCTCAGCATCACTGCGATCGGCCCGACGCTCGGCAGCGAATATCTGCGCGACGCACTGTTGGCGCTGGTCATTGCGCTCAGCATCCAGTTCCTCTACATCGCGTTCCGCTTCGGTTGGAACTACATCTTCGGCTTGGTCACGGTCATCGCGCTGGTACGCGACGCGTTGGTGATGATTGGGATCTACGCGATCGCCGACCGCCCGGCTGACGACGCGTTCCTTGCTGCGGTCCTGACCGTCATCGGCTATTCGGTTATGGACACGATCGTTATCTTGGACCGAATCCGTGAGAACACCAAGCTGATGGTCGGCGTTTCGTATGACACGATTGTCAACGAATCGATCAAGCAAACGATGACGCGTTCGTTCAACACGCTCGCGACCGTCGTCATCACCCTGGTCGCGCTGCTCGCGCTCGGCGGCGCGAGCTTGAAGAACTTTGCCTTTGCGCTGTTGGTCGGTATCCTGTCGGGTGGGTATCACTCGATCTTCTTTTCGGCACCGCTCGTGCTCACGTTCCGCAAACGCCAGCTCGAAGCCGCGGCGCGTAAGCGCCGATTATCCGGCAGTGTCACCGGCCAAGCGCCGGCGCGCGTGGACGCGACGGGTCGCGCCGCGCGCGAGGACATCGTTGCCGCGCGCCGTGCGCGTCGCGAGAAGCAGAAGTCGTCGGCGCGTAATCCGCAGACCTCGCCCGCCCGCTACAAGCGCAAGCGCGAAGATGGCCCGCTGTCGGTCGATACGATGGACCCGGTCGATCCGCTCGATGCGCAAACCAGCGGGCTGCACGATGCGGCATTCGATGTCGGCCATGAAGAGATCAACCTGAATCTCGAGGGCTTCGACGTTGCCGCGCCGGAGCATGAACCGGACGGCGCGCAGCAAGAGTAAAGCGGCGCTTCCGGCACCGACGCCGTCGGAAGCCGCGTTTGAGCGCGCCTTTGCGGCGTTCGTTGGCGACTCACCCGTCACCCAGAGCTTGTCGAAGGGTGAGCTCTCATCGTTCGTCGAGCATGCGTTTGCGCATGCGAAAGAGTATGCCGAGGATCGCTTTGCGACGATCGGCGGAGCGTCACAATTCCACACCAAAGTGATGGGCGTTTCGTTCGAAGGCCGCCAGGATATCATTGCCGGCTTGCGCGTCGACACCGAACTCGTGCTGGAGCGGCAACCCCAAAACGAATTCGATCCGAATGCTATCGCGGTGCGCTATGGCGCGCTCCAGCTCGGCTTCGTGCGCAAGCAGATCGCCAAACATCTCGCGCCCCTCATCGATAGTGGCGCGCGCTACCGCGCGCGCGTCGAATCGTTGACGGGCGGTCCTTCGACAGGCTCAGGACAAGTTAAGAACCGCGGCGTCAATATCTACATGTGGCGCGACGTGGATGCCTGCATTCGATCCGGTCCATCGACTACACTTCGCGGAGTTTATCCCGAGCGAAGGCGAGGGACGAGGGATGACAACGCGCGCGCCAACCCGGAAGATGTCGTCCGCGCGGCGCTGATCGGCGAGGCGCGGCCGCATGCCGCGCAGCTGTTGGCGCTCGAGCGGATCGAAGCTGGGCGCAATACACTTGTCGTGCTCGGCACCGGGCGTGGCAAGTCATTCTGTTTCCAGTACCCGGCCGCACTGCGCGCGCTCGGCGGCGGCGGTAAGACGCTGGTGATTTATCCGCTACGCGCGCTCGCGAACGACCAGTACGAGGCGCTGATCCGCAAGTTCGATCCGCTTGGATTGCGGATCTACCGCGCCAATGGCTCGATCTCGCACGACGAGCGCGAGGAGCTATTTGCCGCGCTGCGCGAGGGCGCATGGGATATCGTGCTGGCCACGCCGGAGTTCCTCGAATTCCATCGCGAGGAGTTTAGCGGCGCAAGCGTCCCGTCGTTCGTCGTCGTCGACGAAGCGCATCACGTCTTTGAGTCGCGCCACCGCGCGGCATACGGGCGGCTCGGCGCGACGATTGCCGCGCTCGGATCGGCGCAGGTGCTCGCGCTCACCGCTACGGCCAACGACGAAGCCTTCGCGCAGATCGTGCGGGAGCTGCGCATCGATGCCTGGGTTATCGATCCGACCGTGCGCGAGAATCTGCACGTGATCGACGCGCGAGAAACCAAAGACAAGCAAGGGTATCTGACCGACCTCTTCGCTGCGGGCGAGAAGGGCATCGTGTACTGCAATTCGCGCAAAGAAGCGACGAAGCTTGCGCAAACCCTACGCAAGAAGCTGGGCGACCACGTCATGTTCTACCACGCCGGCATGCCCTCACCAGAGCGGCAAGAAGTCGAGCGTTTTTTTCGCGAAGGCGCGCTGCGCGTTATCGTAGCGACGTCGGCCTTCGGCGAAGGCATCGATCTTCCCGACGTCCGCCATGTCGTACTCTATCACCTCAACTTCAATTTTACCGAGTTCAATCAGCAAGCGGGTCGCGCAGGCCGCGACGGCGCGCCGGCGGAGATTCATTTGCTCTTCGGCCAGAGCGATCGTACGATCAACGAATTTATCATCGATCGCGACGCCCCGACGCTCAGCGTGCTGCGTGCGCTTTACCGCGGTATCCGCGGCCTCGCGCACGATGACGTCGTGCGCATGACCTTCGTCGATATTGCGCGCACGCTCGAACTCGACAAAGTCAACGAGCGCACCGTGAGCAGTGCGCTGCATATCTTCGACGACGAAGGGCTGGTTGAACTCGCCGAAGACGACGACGGGCGCTATATCCGTTTCCTGCGCGTGGACGGCAAGGTCGATCTCGAGCGCAACGAGCGCTTCGCCGAAGGCGAAGCTGAGCGGGAGAGTTTCAAGCGTTTTTGCGAACTCGTCCTAACCGCGCGTGCCGACGATCTCGAACGTATCATCAACCGGCCGATCTATCCGCAACGCGTCGAGTTGGTGCGATGAGGCGCCCTGCCGCCGTCGTGCTCGGCATTGTGGAGACGCCGCCGCACGGCGTGATCTTCATCGAACGGTCGGCGCATCTGCGCAGTCATGCCGGGCAAATCGGTCTTCCCGGCGGCGGCATGGATCCCGGTGACGGCGGCGACTTGCGTACGACGGCGTTGCGAGAGATGACCGAGGAGGTCGGCGTAGCGCCGGGCCGCGTCACGATCGTCGGCGAGTTACCGGTAATCAATGCGCGCGTCAACAACTACACGGTCACGCCGTTCGTGGCGACCGTCGCGCCGGGCGACCTGCGCATCGATGCGACCGAAACGGTGGGCGTGTTCACCGTCCCGCTCGAACGCGTGGTTGCCGACCTGCGCCAGGACATGGTCTCGGTCGGCGCGTTCAAAATTGAGTCGCCGGTACTCGATCATGCGGAAAAGCGAATCTGGGGGCTCACCGGGCACATCCTGCGTGCCTTTGTTGCGGCATGGAACGACCGCGAAAATGCCTTGCGGGCGCGCGTGGAGGCAAGGCTCTCTTCGAAATAATGGCGAAGGCGCCAAAATATGAGCACCACCTGGAGGTGGTGCTTGTGGACTCATTTGGAGGATCACGATGCGCCGCATTCTTGCTACGACGCTTCTCGTCGCACTTTTAGGCTCTTCCACAACCGGTTGGGCGAAGGCCTACGATGTCGCGGATGTGCTAAGCGCTCCGTTCCCGGATAATCTGACCGCTTCGCCTGACGGCAGCGTGCTGGTGTGGAAAGTCGACGCCAGCGGCGTGAAGAATCTCTACACCAACGCGGGCGGCAGCGTTCACGCGATCACGCACTACACCGCAGACGACGGCCAAGACATCGATTCGCCGCAGATTCTTGCGGGCAACAGCGGCGTAGTTTATCTGTGGGGCGGTGTCGAGGACCAAGCCGCCGGGGAGAATCCGAATCCGTTGCAGCACGTGCCTCCGCCACAGCGGGCCATCTTTGTCTCGCCGATCGCGGGTGGCGATCCGGTGCAGGTCGCCGTGGGCAACGGCGTGTTTCTCTCGCCGAAGGGCGATGCGGTCGCGTTCACGACAGTGCAGGGCCAGCTCGGCGTCGTCTCGCTCAGCAAGACCGATACGACCTTCGCGGTCGGGAAACCGGAGATGCTGCCGATTCGGGGCTCCGTGTCGAGTCCGGTGTGGTCGCCCGACGGCACCAAGATCGCCTTCACCACGGCTCGCGGCGATCACTCGTTTATCGTGATCTACACGCCGGCAAAGCACGCGTACGTGTATGCGACGCCGGACTTTACGCAGGACGACGCGGCGGCATGGTCGCCGGACGGCTCGCGGGTTGCGTTCATCCGGATGCCCGGACAGAAGATCGGTGAGACCGTCTACGACGAGAGCACGTTCGAGAGCAACGACTCTTCAAAAACGCCGTGGTCGATTTGGGTGGCCAATGCCGCGAGCGGTAGCGCGCGGCGGATTTGGACCGCGCGTCCCGGTATGGCGCACGCGTTCTACCCGTCGTCGAGCGCCGCGCAACTGTGGTGGATGACCGGCAATCACGTTGCATTCACCTGGGAAGGCGACGGCTGGGCGCACATCTACGCGGTTTCGGCCAACGGCGGCCCCGCGACGCGCTTGACCACCGGTGCATTCGAGGTCGAAACCGTCGTGCCGTCGCTCGACCACTCGCATTTACTCTATGCAACCAACGAAGGCGCGATCGACGAGCGGCACATCTGGAGCGTCGGCATTGACGGCAAGCCGCAACCGCGCACGCATGGACCGGGCAATCAGTGGTTGCCGACGGCGCTGGCAAACGGCGGCCTCGCCTACGTCGATGCGTGGTATGCCGCGCCGCCGGTCGTGACGATCGCCGGCAATCCGCCTAAGACGCTCGTTGCCGTGCAAGCGCCGGCGAACTATCCGGCCGCGCAAATGATTCGTCCGCAACTGATCACGTGCAAAGCGCCGGACGGCCTGACGATTCACGCACAGCTTTTCGTGCCACGCGGCGCGAAGGGCAAGCTGCCGGCGATCGTGTTCACGCACGGGGGCCCTCCGCGGCAGATGCTCGGCGGCTTTCACTACATGGAGCCGTACACGCATCTCTACGAGATGAATCAGTATCTCGCCAATCACGGATTCGTCGTGCTCTCGATCAACTATCGTCTCGGCATCATGTACGGCTACAACTTCCGTAATCCGCCGCACGGCGGGTGGCATGGCGGCTCGGAGTATCAAGACGTACTTGCCGGCGCACGGTGGCTGCAGAAGCAGCCGTACGTCGACGCGAATCGCGTCGGCAACTACGGACTCTCGTATGGCGGTCTCTTGACCGCACTCGGGCTCGCGCGCAATTCAGATGTCTTCAAGGTCGGCGCAGACTTTGCCGGCGTGCACGATTGGCCCACCAGTTTCGATCACGACTACGGGCATCCGGTCGGTACGCCGCAACAGCGCGAGATCGCCCATATGTCGACGGCGGAAGGCTATCTCGATAGCTGGAAGTCGCCGGTCTTCATCGAGCAGGGCGACGACGATCGCAACGTGGCGTTCTCACAAAGCGTCGACCTTGCGACCAAGCTGCGCTCGCGCGGCGTGACGGTACAAACGCTGGTCTTCCCGGACGAAGCCCACGAGAATCTGGTCTGGGCGCACTTGGTCGAGCAGTACCGTGCTGCCGAGGCGTTTCTGGCGCAGTATCTCCATCCTCAGTAGTCGATAGCTACGCTTCGTGCGTCAGCATCCAGGCGACGTTGATCACGGCGTTCGCCTGGTTTCCCATCTCGCGAAAACGCTCGTCGTGCGTTTGGCCGGCATCGTAGCGCTTGTAGATCTGCTGGATGATCGCCGCAAAACGAAAGACGTTGAAGACGTGGTACCAGGCCGCGTCTGAAACGTCAAAGCCGGTGGCTTGGCCGTAGGCGTCCACGACTTGTGCGCGGGTCATGAAACCCTCGTGCCACGTCGGCATCCCCCAAAGCCGAAACATTGGCGGGTCGCTGGCCTGGGGCCAGAGCGCCAGCATGTACCCGACGTCCATCATCGGATCGCCGTAGGTGCACATGTCCCAGTCCAGCAGCGCGACGATGTGCGCCGGATCGTTCGGATCGAGCAACATGTTGTCAAGCTTGTAATCGTTGTGCACCAGCGTCGCAACCGTCGATTGCGGCATCCGCTCGCGCAGCCAATCGATCAGGGCTGACGTATCTATCGTGTTGGCCGTGCGTGCAGCGTCCCAGCGGCCGGTCCAGCCGTCGAGTTGGCGTTGCACGTAACCTGCCGGGCGGCCAAGTTCGGACAGCCCCGCCGACGCAACATCGACTTGATGCAGTTCGGCCAGTCGATCGATGAGTGCCGTACTTATTCGCTGCGCAAGCGCAACATCGCCGGTATAGCGCGGCGGAAGTTCCTTGCGAATAGCGATCCCGTATTTGCGCTCCTCGATCACGAAGTCGCTGCCGATGATCGCGTGATCGGTGCAGAGATGAAAGCTGCGCGGTGCGTTGGGATAGAAGGCATAGAGCTTCGAGAGCACCGCGTGTTCGCGCTTCATGTCGTGCGAGCGTTCGGCGACCGGTCCAAGCGGGGGACGTCGCAGCACGTATTCACGCGTGCCGAAACGCACCAGGTAGGTAAGGTTGGCGTGACCGCCGCCGAATTGGCGCAGCGTAAATTCGCCTTGCGTTTGCGGCAAGTGTTCGCGCAGATACGGTTCGAGGCGCGTGACGTCGAGTTGCTCTTCGGGCCGTACGTCGATGACTTCGGGATCGTCGATCATGCGGGCCGTTCGAGATGTGCGATGTCGTTGAGCGAGACCAGGAGCCGCCGTTCGTCACGCGCGCGCACGATCGAGATCGACGTGTTGCCGGTCGGGAAGAAGAAGTCGCTCTTCAATCCGAGCAGACCCGCGACGTAGGCATTGATTGCACCGGCGTGACTCACCACCGCGACCCGCGCGCCGGGGTTGGCGGCGATGATCGCGTCGATTGCAGCGGTCATACGCGAGCGAATCATCTGCGACGATTCGGTGCCGGGCAGATGCGACCAGCCGCCATGGGCGATCGCGATTTCGGCAAGATCGTGCATGGCGACGGGACCCACGCCCGCGATCTCGACTTCGCGCAAGCGGGCGTCTTCGGTCACCGGTAGTTCGGTCGTTGCAACAAGCGCATTGGCAGTTTCGCGCGTGCGTCGCAACGGACTGCTATAAATCGCGCCGATCCCGCGCGTGCGCAGACGGTTCGCCATCGCTGCGGCTTGCTGACGGCCGCGCTCGGAGAGCGGCATGTCGACGTCTTTAGGATGCAACGCCTCGCTCGGGGGCATCGGTTCGGCTTCCCCGTGGCGAATCAGCAGGATTTCCGTCGCGCCGTTCGCCACGCGGAAATCATGCATCGTACTTGGCCAGCTCCGCCTTGGCGATGCTGCGGAAATGCACTTCGTCGGGTCCGTCGGCAATGCGCAGCGAGCGAGCATTGACCCAGGCGTGCGAAAGTCCGGTGTCGTCGAGCATGCCCTCAGCACCAAAGGCTTGGATCGCGCGATCGACGATCGCCTGGGCGATACGCGGCGCCGCCACTTTTGCCATCGCAAGCGCGGGCGCTGCGCGCTTGTTGCCGTAACGATCGAGTTGTTCGGCGGCATCGTAGACCAGATGCCGCGTGCCGTCGATATCAATGCGCGACTGCCCGATCCATTCGCGAATCACGCCTTGCTCCGCGAGCGGACGCCCGAACGTCACGCGGTCGCGAACGCGCAGACACATCATCCGAAGCACGCGCTCCGAGAGGCCAAGTAACCGTAGGCAGTGGTGCAGGCGTCCGGGCCCCAGGCGACCCTGCGCAATCTCAAACCCGCGCCCTTCGCCGAGCAACATATTGCCCGCGGGAACGCGCACGTTCTCAAACGCGATTTCGGCGTGACCGAACGGTGCGTCGTCGTAGCCGAAGACCGGCAGGTGCCGCACGATCCGTACGCCCGGCTCGCGTATTGGGACTAAGATCATCGATTGCTGCAAGTGGGTCTTGGCTTTCGGATCGGTCTTGCCCATGAAGATCAGCACCTGTGTGTGCGGGTGCATCGCGCCGGTCGTCCACCACTTGCGCCCATTGAGGACGTAGTGATCGCCGTCGCGCACGATCGAGGCGGAGATGTTGGTTGCATCCGACGAGGCGGTTCCGGGTTCCGTCATCGCAAAGCCGCTGCGGATCTCGCCGCGTAAGAGCGGCGTGAGCCAGCGCTCGCGCTGTTCGGGCGAGCCATAGCGAGCCAACACTTCCATGTTGCCCGTATCCGGTGCACTGCAGTTGAACGTTTCGGGTCCGATGCGCGATGTGCCCATCAGTTCGCACAGCGATGCGTACTCGCGGTTGCTCAGGCCGGCTCCGTACTCGGGCTCGGGCAGAAAGAGATTCCAAAGCTCTTCGGCCTGCGCGCGCGATTTGAGTTCTTCCATGATTCCGGGCTGCGTCCAACGCGTCGTTCCGGCGTTGAGCTCATCGGCGTAGCGCGCCTCATTGGGATAAACGAATTCGCGCATGAATGCGCCCAGACGATCCTGCAACGACTGTGCCATGGGGCCTGCACTTCCCGTCGAGCGGGAAAAGTGCCTTGCCCGTCGCACCCAATGAACGATGGCCGCCGATATGACAATTCGACAAACGCTCGCCGCTGCATTGGCGGCGATGCTCTTTACGACCGCGATCACCGCTCGCGGATTTACACCGGCGCAACTCGACGCGCAAGCGCGCTACGAATCGATCGTGGCCCAATCGCCGAGCGAAGCGCAAGCCAAAGCCGACGAACTCGGCCTCGCGTCCTACGTGCACCGCATGGGCACACCGGGTGACTTACGCAGCGCGCGCTATGTTCGCGACCAGCTCGCCGCGGCCGGCTGGGATGCCAAGATCGTCACCTATAACGTGGCCATCTCGTGGCCGACCCAGCAAACGTTGACGCTTCTCGGTGCGCACCCGACCGACGTCGATCTCTACGAACCCGCCGTCCCGGGCGATCCCTACTCGACCAATCACGCGGCGATCGGCAAGCCCTATTC
This sequence comes from Vulcanimicrobiota bacterium, assembly GCA_963703325.1. Taxonomy (GTDB): domain Bacteria; phylum Vulcanimicrobiota; class Vulcanimicrobiia; order Vulcanimicrobiales; family Vulcanimicrobiaceae; genus Aquilonibacter. The sequence goes on from OY969805.1 coordinate 1,739,420, forward strand.
GGGTTATAGCGTCGACGGCGACGTAACCGGTCCCGTCATTTATGCCAATCACGCGACGGCCGACGATTTTGCCGCGCTCGCATCCATGGGCGTTTCGGTGCACGATGCGATCATCGTTGCGCGCGCCGGCGGCGGCGCACTGACGATGAAAGCATTCGAAGCGGCAAAACACGGCGCAAAGGCCGTGCTCGTCTTATCCGATCCGCTCGACGGTGGCTATTTCAAAGGCGAGACGTATCCAAAGGGCCCATGGCGTCCGCTTGGTGCGGCGATGCGCAACACCTTGACGTTTACCAATGATCCCGGCGATCCGACGGCGATCGGCATTCCCGTTCCGGGCGCGCCGCACAAGCCGTTTTCGGCGATCAAGCTTCCGCCGATTCCTGAGATGCCGGTCACCGGACTGGTTGCGCGGCAATTGCTGGCCGCGATCGGTGGACCCGTTGCGCCGCCCGACTGGCACCCCGGTTTCGCGTTTCCGCAACATCTCGGCGGCGACGTGCGCGCGCATTTCACGATCAAGAGCCGACGGTTCTACGGGCCGATTTGGGATGTCATCGCGACGATGCCCGGCATCGACGCGAAACAGATGATCGTCGTCGGCAGTCATCGCGACGCGTGGACGTATGGTTCGGTGGATCCGATCAGCGGTACGGTCGATCTGTTGCAGCTTGGGCGCGCGTTCGGCAAACTCAAGGCGGCGGGCTGGCGGCCGCAACGCACGATCGTTATCGGATCGTGGGATGGTGAAGAACTCAACCTCTTTGGAAGCGAGGAGTGGGTCGAACAGCACGAGGCGGAGTTGCGCGCCGGCGGCGTCGCCTACGTCAACACCGACGAAGTCGCATTCGGTCCACGTTTCGGTGCCTCGGCAACGCCCGAACTCGACGGCCTGCTGCTCGACGCGGCCACCGCGGTCAACGCGCCCAACGGACAACTGCTCTCGACCTATTGGCACGCGCAAGATCCCACGATGGCCGTTCGCGCGATCGGCGGCGGCAGCGATCACGAGCCGTTCGTGTATCACGAGAACATCCCGGCGGCGGACGGCGGCTACGGTGGGCCGTTCGGCACCTATCATTCTGCGTATGACGACCCGGCGTCGCTACGCATCTTCGATCCGGGGATGCATGAAGCCGCGGCTGCGGCACGCTACACGGCGATGGTGGTGCTGCGATTGGCCGACGCGACGTATCCCGATTTGCGGCTGACGGCTCTTGCGCAGGCTTTGCAGCAGCGCGTGGACGCGTTTGCGAAAGCGCAGGGCAACGAGACGCGACGCGCCGCGGTCGCCGCGCAACTTGCGCCCGACGCAAGCGCGTTTCTGGCTGCGGCAAAAGCGCTCGACGCGCGCGCCGACGCCGCGGTCGCGCAAGGCGACGTCGCTGCGGCGAACGCGGCCTACACGCAGTTGCGCGCATCGGAAGATGCGTTCTTCCAGCCGGCGTCCGCGACGTGGTCGCGCACGCTGCTCTACAGCGTGAGCGGCTACGCCGGAGCGCTGCTGCCGTCGCTCGATGACACGCTCGGTGCAAACGGTGACGCCGCACTCGGCGTCTTGCACGGAGCTTTTAACGCCGCGACGGCAGCTGCCGAGCAGCAATAAGGGAGGAACGTCATGCGCGGGATTCTCGTAGCGACCCTACTCGTTGCTCTCATGGCCGCTTCGTCGGTTGCAGCTCGAGCGTTTTCGGTGGAGGACGTGCTCGGTATACCGTTCGTCGATAATCTCACCGCTTCGCCCGACGGCACGGTGCTGGTGTGGAAACTTCACCTGCGAGGGGCGCGGAATCTGTACACCAATGCCGGCGGAACGGTGCACGCCGTCACGCACTACGACGTCGACGACGGGCAAGATATCGACGACGTGCAGATTACTCCCTCAAACGACGCGGTGATCTATTTGCACGGCGGCGTTTCGGACAATGCCGGCGACAGCAATCTCAATCCACTCTCGGTAGTGCCAACGCCGGTGCGCGCGATCTACGTGGTGCCGCTGGGCGGCGGCGAGCCGGTACAAATCGGCATGGGGAACGACGTCGCGCTTTCGCCGCGCGGCGATGCGGCCGCGTACACCACCGAACAAGGCGTGCTCAACGTCGTCACGCTCACCAAGAGCGGCGAGACGTATACCGTCGGAAAGCCCGACCCGCTGCCGATTCGCGGGCAGGCGAGCCAGATGGCGTGGTCGCCCGACGGCTCGCATATCGCGTTTACCAATCGGCGCGGCGATCATTCGTTCATCGTGATCTACACGCCGGCAAAGCACGCGTACATCTACGCTACGCCCGACTTCTCGCACGACGGTGCGGCGATATGGTCCCCCGACGGTTCACGCATTGCATTCATCCGCACGCCCGGCGCGCGCGAGGACGAGTCCGCCTATCTCAAGCGCCCGCAAGATCCGTGGTCGATCTGGGTCGCCAATGCGGCAAGCGGTAACGCGCGCATGGTGTGGCAAGCGCGGCGCGGGGTGGGTATCACGTTCTACGCGACCGACAGCGATTCGCAGTTGTGGTGGATGCGCGGTGATAGCATCGCCTTTCCATGGGAGGGCGACGGCTGGCGGCATCTCTATGCCGTGTCCGCCAACGGCGGTGCCGCAACGCGCCTGACCGGCGGCGGATTCGAAGTCGAAACGGTTGCGCTGTCGCTCGATCGGACGCACCTGCTCTACGCCACCAACGAAGGCGACATCGATCGCCGACATATCTGGACGGTTGGTCTCGACGCCCATCCGGTCGCGCTCACCGGCGGTACGAGCGATCAATGGGCGCCGACGCCGCTCGCGAACGGCGGCTACGCCTATGTTGACGCGGGCTACAATTCGCCGCCGACGGTCTCGATCGGTGGACATCCGGCGCGCACGCTCGCGGCCGAACCGATACCGGCCGATGTTTCGATCGCACTACCGCAACTCGTGTGCCCGCAACTGGTCACGTTTCGCGCGCCCGACGGCTTGCTGATTCATGCGCAGCTCTTCGTTCCGCGACTGCTTGGCGGACGGCGAAATCCGGCGGTTATTTTCGATCATGGCGGCTCGCGGCGCCAGATGCTGCCGGGCTTCCATTATATGGAAGCCTACACCGAGCTCTATGAGATGAATCAATACCTGGTGAGTCGCGGCTTCGTCGTGCTGTCGATCAACTATCGCAGCGGCATTATGTACGGTCATAACTTCCGCGAGGCGCCGCACGTCGGCGCGCAAGGCGCGGCCGAGTATCAAGACGTCGTTGCCGGCGCGCGCTGGCTGCAGAAGCAGCCGGAGGTTGATCCGAAGCGGCTTGGCATCTACGGCCTCTCCTACGGCGGCTATCTGACCGCGTTGGGCCTTGCGCGCAACTCGGACATCTTCAAAGCCGGCGCGGATTTCGCGGGTGTGCACAACTGGGCGACGATGTACGATTGGTACGCGCACGGAAAAGTCGTTGGCACACCCGCGCAACGCGCGCTTGCCGTTGCATCGTCACCGGTGGGGGCCGTTGACACGTGGCGTTCGCCCGTCTTCCTTTCGCAGGGCGACGACGATCGTAACGTGGCGTTTTCGCAAGGCGTCGATCTGGCGACGCGACTGCGCAGTCGCGGCGTCCACGTCGAGACGATGGTCTTTCCGAACGAGACGCACGAGAATCAGGTCTGGGCGCAGTTGGTCGACCAGTACCGCGCGGCCGCAGCGTTTTTGGTAAAGGAGCTGCAGCCCCAGCCGCTACCCTGAGAAAGGGACGGCTTGCTCGGCCGCGAACGGCGCAGGTCCCGGGGGAGGCATCCGGATGTTCGTTCGAGCAGCCACCATCGTTAGCATTTGCGCATTTGCATGCGCGCTTACGATGCCTGCGCTAGCCGAGCCAACATCCCCGAAAGTGCGCGCCGCTGCAACCGCGCCTCCGAGCGCCCCGCCGATCTCAATCGTTATTACCGCGGCGAGCGGTACGCCGGGAAATCCAACCGGCGGTAACGGTGCGGCATCGTCGACGATTACGATCACTGATGGTTCAACCATCAGCGGTGGATTGTCGTCGGCAATCTTTTTGCAAACGACCGGAGGAAGCGGCGGCAATGGCGTGACTCCGCCATATGCGGCTGGAACCGCATACGGTGGAAACGGTGGAAGTGGCGGAGACGCGGGCGCGATTACGCTCTTTGCGAACGGCGTCTATTCGGCGTCGGGTGCACCGGGATTATTTGCAGCAAGTTTTGGGGGCGCCGGTGGTAGCGGCGGAAGTGCAAGCGGCGGCGGCGCGTATGGCGGTAACGGCGCCGCAGCGGGCAGCGCCGGCACGATAACGATCACGCTATTTTCCGGTGCATCGATTTCAACAACGGGCGATAATGCCGCGGGAATTTTTGCCGAAAGCATCGGCGGCGCCGGCGGAAGCGGCGGTTCTGCGAATGCGATCGCCGGGCTCGGCGGCGGCGCGAGCGGCGGTGGTAACGGCGGATCGATCTTCGTTACGAACAACGGCACGATCACGACGAGCGGAGCGAATTCTTACGGAATTCTTGCGGAGAGCGGCGGCGCGGTCGGCGGCAATGGCGGATTTACCGGCTCGACCGATGGTTACGGAGTCGGCGGCGGCATCGGCGGCGTCGGCGGAAACGTGACCGTGACCTCGACCGGAAATATTACGACATTTGGTGACGATGCGAGCGCGATCTATGCGTTGAGCGAGGGCGGAAACGGCGGCGGCGGCGGCAACGGAGCCGGCGCGGGCGGACACGGCGGCAACGGCGGCAGCGGAGGCGGCGCTGGAAACGTCAGCGTCACCGCCGGCGGCACGATCACGACGGCGGGTTCGAGCGCCTACGGCATCGAGGCATCGAGCGTCGGCGGAGCCGGCGGAGCGGGTGGTACCGGCAGCGGCATCAGCGCGAGCGGCGGCTCGGGTGGCGCGGGTGTAAACTCGGGGTCGGCCACCGTCACGGAAACCGGCAGTATCGTCACGACCGGGGCGCAAGCCGATGGGATCCTTGCGCAGTCGATTGGCGGCGGCGGTGGCAGCGGCGGGAGCTTCGGCAGCCTCTTCGGTAGCGGCGGGTCCGGTACAGCGGGCGGGGCCGCGGGCGCTGTGGCCGTGACAACGTCGGGTTCGGTGATGACTGCGGGCGTCGGCGCAATAGGTATTTTGGCCCAATCGGTCGGGGGCGGAGGCGGCACCGGCGGCTCAGGCGGCGCGCTCTTCGCGCTCGGTGGCTGGGGCGGCGGATCGTCTCCCGGTGGTGCCGTGACGGTCGACAACACCGGATCGGTTTCCACCACCGGTGATGGCGGCATCGGCATCTTCGCGCAGTCGATCGGCGGCGGCGGCGGTTCGGCCGGCTACGCGATCGGCTTGGTTGGTGTCGGTGGCGGAGCGAATTCGGGCGGCACAGGCGGCAACGTATCGATCGATAATAGCGGCGTCATTTCCACGCAGGGTGCGTCTGCATACGGTTTGTTCGCGCAATCAGTTGGCGGCGGCGGCGGCAATGGCGGCGGTGGAACCGGACTGTTTTCCGTCGGTGGCGACGGCGCGGGCGGCGGTAACGGTGGTAACGTCACGGTGCAAAATTCCGGTGCAATCACGACGAGCGGTGACGGCGCGAACGCGATGTTCGTGCAAAGTGTCGGCGGCGGCGGCGGCAACGGTGGTTACGCGCAAGCGGCGAACGCGAATTTTTCCGTAGCGATCGGCGGTAGCGGCGGCGGCGGCGGCAACGGCGGTATCGCCGATGCAAGCAACAGCGGTACGATTACCACCAGCGGCGCAATGGCGAACGGCATCTTTGCGCAATCGGTCGGTGGTGGCGGTGGGACCGGCGGAAACGCGAGCGCGGAATCGGTAGGTCCAATCGCGGTAACGATCACGCTCGGCGGCAGCGGCGGTAACGGCGGTAACGGCAGCGCGGTAAGCGTCACCAACAGCGGCACGATAGCGATTGGCGGCGAGAACGCCGCCGGTATCTTTGCGCAATCGGTTGGCGGCGGCGGCGGCGCGGGCGGTGCCGCGAGTTCGACGGCGATTTCCGCTAACGCATATCCGACCGTTGCCATTAGCTTTGCGCTTGGCGGAAGCGGCGGCAGCGGTGGAACCGGCGCGAACGTCGGCGTCACCAACAGCGGATCGATTCAAACTGCCGGCGACAACGGCTTCGGCATCATGGCGCAATCGATCGGCGGCGGCGGCGGCAACGGCGGCGATGCAAATGCGTCGTCGCAAGCGTACAGCTCCGAAGGGGCAGCGAGCATTGCGCTCGCGATCGGCGGCAGCGGCGGCGGCGGTGGAACGTCGGGCAACGTTACGGTTACCAACACCGGTGACGTTGTAACGCAGGGCACCGGCGCATTCGGCATCATCGCGCAATCGATCGGTGGCGGCGGCGGAAATGGTGGAAGCGGTTCCGCGTCGGGATCGTCGAGCGCCGGCTCGGATAGTCCATCGATTACGTTGACCGCCGGCGTCGGTGGAACCGGCGGAAGCGGCGGAAACGCGGGTAGCGTCGACGTCGAGAATCAACAGGGTTTCGTGCAAACCAGCGGTGCCGGTGCGATCGGCATCGTTGCTCAATCGATCGGTGGCGGCGGCGGCAACGGCGGCGTAGGCGAGGGTCAATCGAGCGGACAGTTCACGCTCACGGTGACCGTCGGCGGACAAGGCGGTGCGGCCGGTAACGCATCGAGCGTGACGGTGAACAACGCCGCGATTATTGCAACGAGCGGAAGCTCGGCTGACGGCATCTACGCGCAGTCGATCGGCGGCGGCGGCGGTAACGGCGGCGCAACGTCGAGCAGTTCGTCGTCGCAATCAACGTCGCAGGATCAGAGCTTCAACGTGAACGTTGGTGTCGGCGGATTCGGCGGTGCAGCCGGAAACGGCGGCAACGTGACAATCGGCAACAGCGGCGCGATCACGACAACCGGTTCGAATTCCGACGGCGTCTTCGTGCAATCAATCGGCGGCGGCGGTGGCAACGGTGGCGGCGGTAACACGCAAGCGTCGGGCGGTGCGGTCAACGTGACGTTCACGCTCGGCGGATTCGGCGGCGCGGCGGGTACCGGCGGCGACGTCACGCTCACCAACAGCGGCACGATCGAAACGCAAGGGTTCCAATCCGATGCCGTCTTCGCACAATCGATTGGTGGCGGCGGCGGTAACGGCGGTGACGTCGAGGGATCCGCTAGTGCGCAACAAGGTCTCGACAAATCGGCGAGCGTCACGATGGGGGTAGGCGGATTCGGCGGACAGGGCAACAATGCCGGTAGCGTAAGCATCACCAACACCGGCGGTTTGATCGAAACGCAGGGCGATCAATCGGCCGCGATCGTCGCGCAATCGATCGGCGGCGGCGGCGGTAACGGCGGTTCGTCGAGCGGTGAAGCGGAAGGCGTGGTCGGCGTGACGCTCGGTGTCGGCGGGTTCGGCGGAGCGGGCGGCAACGGCGGCGTTGTGAGCGTGAGCAACGCTGCAATCGTTGAAACCACCGGCGCGCTGTCCGATGCGATCTTCGCGCAATCGATCGGCGGCGGCGGTGGTACGGGCGGATTCTCGGCCGGCACGGCGACCGGTAGTAACGACAACGGCAACAGTTTCGGCATCGCGCTCACGCTCGGCGGCTTTGGTGGTGCAGGCGGTACGGGCGCGAATGTGACGGTGAGTAATACCGGAACGATCGAGACGACTGGATTCGCATCAACCGGTATCTTTGCCGAATCGATCGGCGGCGGCGGTGGCGACGGCGGATCGTCGACAGCGACTGCGAGTGGTAAAGTTTCGGTCGGCGGCGGTCTCGGCGGATTCGGCGGCGCGGCCGGAAACGGCGGCGACGTGCAAGTCAGCAACGGCGGAACGATTCAAACCAGCGGTGATTCCGCCAATGGCATCTTTGCGCAATCGATCGGCGGCGGCGGCGGCAACGGAGCAGAAGCGTCGGCCACCGCGAGCGGGTCGGGTGAGAATAGCGTCGCGGTGTCGCTGGCCGTCGGTGGATTTGGAGGCGGATCCGGCAACGGCGGCAATGTATCGGTAAACAATTCGGGCGAGGTGTTGACCGCGGGATCGAATGCAGCCGCAATCTTTGCCGAATCGATCGGCGGCGGTGGCGGAAACGGCGGCGGCGGTTCGACAAATTCGTCGGATTCTTCAATCGACGTTGGATTGACGATCGGCGGATTCGGCAGCGGCGGCGGTAATGGTGGAACTGTCAACGTGACGACGTCGGGTGACGTGCAAACGACCGGATTCAATTCGCAAGGCATCTTCGCGCAATCGGTCGGCGGCGGCGGCGGCAACGGCGGCACGGCCGAAGCGAATGCGAGCGGCAGCGGATCGGACAAATCGCAGAGTGGAGCAGTGACCTTCGCGCTGGGTGGTTTCGGTGGGGTCGGCGGCAACGGCGGCGCGGTGAACGTGACCATTAGCGCCGGAACTGTAGCGACGAGCGGCGACAATTCGAGTGCAATCGTTGCGCAGAGTGTCGGTGGTGGCGGCGGCATGGGCGGCGCGGGTACCGCGCAAGCCGAAAGTGGAACGGTCAACGTCAGCCTCGGCATCGGCGGGCTCGGCGGCGCGGGTGGAACCGGCGGGAACGTCGCGGTAACGAACGATGCGCTGCTCGCAACGAGCGGCGCAAACAGCGACGGCGTCTTTGCACAAAGCGTCGGCGGCGGCGGCGGCGCAACCGGATTCTCGTCAGGATTTTCGGTCAGCGCGACCACGCAGAGCGACGAATCTTTCGGCATCTCCTTTGCGATCGGCGGCGCGGGCGGCGGTGGCGGTAATTCAGGAACCGTGAATGTCATCAACGACGGCAACATTATGACGTCGGGATTTATGTCGAACGGTGTTGCGGCGCAAACCATCGGTGGCGGCGGTGGCACCGGTGGCGCTGCGGCCGCGAGCAGCGATAGCAACATTTCGATCGGCGGCGGCGTCGGCGGCACCGGCGGCACGGGCGGAAACGCCGGCGCGGTCACAATTTCTAATGCCGGCACAATTGTTACGACCGGCGATCTCGGCGCCGGCATCTTCGTGCAATCGATCGGCGGCGGCGGCGGCGCGGGTGGTGAAGCGACGAGCGAATCGAGCGCAACGTCGTCGAACGAGAACGACACCAACGTTTCGATTGCCGTTGCGGTCGGCGGATTTGGCGGTTCATCGGGCACCGGCGGCACCGTGCAAATCAGCAACACCGGTGCGATTGTTACGACCGGTGACGAAGCTTCCGCGATCTTCGCGCAATCGATCGGCGGCGGCGGCGGTATGGGCGGCGGCAGTGAAGCAACGGCGAGCAACGGCACGCTGAACCTTAGCGTCGGTGTCGGCGGATCGGGCGGTAGCGGCGGTGCGGGCGGCAACATGACCGTCACCAATTCGGGATCGATCGCGACCGCGGGATACGCATCGAACGGCATTTTGGCGCAATCGATTGGCGGCGGCGGCGGCGACGGCGGTACCGGCGAATCGACGACCTCCTCATCATCGGATGCAACCAACGGCGCTGTAAGCGTCGGCGTCGGCGGCATGGGTGGCGCCGCAAGCAACGGTGGAACCGTAACGGTGAACAATACCGCAGGCACGATCGCGACGTTCGGCGATAATGCAAACGGCATCGCTGCAATGAGTATCGGCGGCGGCGGGGGAATGGGTGGCACGTCGGCGCCTGTTTCGCAAGGAACGATCGCGCTGACGATCGGTGTCGGCGGATCCGGAGGCGGCGGCGGTAACGGCGCCGATGTGAATGTAAGCAACGCCGCGGCGATCAGCACCGCTGGAACGGACGCTTACGGCGTGCTTGCGCAATCGATTGGCGGCGGCGGCGGCGACGGGGGGTTTGGATCGGGCTCATCGAGCGGCGGTGATTTTGCCGCAACGGTGGGTGTCGGCGGCAGCGGCGGCGGCGCCGGCACCGGCGGCGCAGTCACGGTGGCCAATACCGCGTCGATCAAGACGACCGGATTCGGCAGCGACGGCATCGTCGCGCAATCGATCGGCGGCGGTGGCGGAATCGCCAACGACGCGAACGCCGCGAGTTCCTCGAATACAATCGGCGTCACGCTCACCGTCGGCGGCAGCGGCGGCGAGGCCGGTGACGGCGGTGCCGTAAGTGTGTCGCAAAACGGAAACATCGAGACGCGAGGTGACGACGCGTTCGGCGTACTCGCACAATCGATCGGCGGCGGCGGCGGTGTCGGCGGCATCGGCGCGGGATCGCAGACCGGAAGTATTTCGGTTGGCGGCAGCGGCGGTGCATCCGGGAATGGCGGCAACGTCAGCGTGAACCTTGCGGGCAACATCACGACCTACGGCAACGGCGCCTCGGCGATCGTCGCGCAATCGATCGGCGGCGGCGGCGGCATCGGCGGCAGCACCACGGGTCAAACGCTCTCGATCGGCGTGAGCGGCAGCGGCGGCGGCGCCGGGAACGGCGGCAACGTCAGCGTGACGACGAGCGGAACGATTCTCGCGCTGGGGAACGGCGCGGACGGCATCTTCGCGCAATCGATCGGCGGCGGCGGCGGCGTCGCGGGTGGCGGCAGCAACGGCCTCGCGTTCATCGGCTCCGACGGCGGTGCGGGAAGCGGGGGCGCGATCACGATCCAACAGGGCGGAAGCATCGAGGCAGAAGGCCTCGATTCGGTAGCGATCTTCGCGCAAAGCGTCGGCGGCAGCGGCGGCCCGATTACAATCGATGTGACCGGAACGGTTGCCGGTTTGGACGCCGTGTCAGGGGACGCGATCTACACCGATACGCCCGGCGCCACGACGATCACCAACGCCGGCACCATCATCGGGAACGTCTACGCCGGCGGCGGCGGGACCGTGACGTTTACGAATCAACAAAATGGGCTCTTTGCACCCGGAAACACGGTGATGCTCGGAGCGAACGGGACGTTGACCAACGCCGGCGTACTTGCGCCGGGCGGAATCGGCACCGTGCAAACCACGGCGCTGACCGGGAATTACACGCAAACGGCGACCGGTGCGTTCGACGTCGACGTGCATGTCGGCGGTGGTTCATCGGATCAACTCAGCGTCTCCGGCGCTGCGGACCTGTCCGGAAAGATTGTTCCCACGGTGCTGTCACTTTCACCCTCGTCGGCGCCGATAGTGATACTCACTGCCGTTGGCGGCGTCACCGATTCGAATCTCTCGGTCGTGCAATCGCCGTTCTTCGACTGGGGTCTCGATGTGAGTTCCAACGCGGTCGCGATTTCAATCGACGGCGTGCATTACGCGTTCCCGCAATTGAATGCGAACCAAAACGCGATCGGAACGCATTTCGAGAACGCGTGGGCGTCGGGGAGTCTGGGCGGACTTGGGCCGCTGATGACGTACTTGAGCACGCTTGATCCCGGAACGAGCTACGCACAAGCGCTCAATCACTTGAGCCCGGGCAGCTATCTAAGTTCGACGACGCCGGGGATGCTGTCGCAGCTCGATTTTACCAATAGTCTCTTTAGTTGCTATCGTCCGGTCGGCGAAAATTATGTCGGCGCGGAGATGCCGTGCACGTGGTCGCGCGCGCTCGGGGCGAGCGATCAGCAGTCGTATTCTTCGAGCACGCTCGGGTTCACCGGAAGTTCGCAAGGCATCGAGGGTGGGCAACAACGCTCGCTCGGCAGCGGACGGTTCGTGGATACGGCGCTGGGCTACACGCACGGCTCGGTCGCAGTAGACGACGGCGGCGCCTCGACGCAGTCGAATGGCGTCAATGCCGGCATCGCTTGGAAGCAGCAGCACGGCGCAACGAGTTTCTCGCAAGGTCTTTCGCTCGGTTACGATTGGCTCAGCACGCTACGCGCGCCGCTTCCGGGCGTCCTCGCTTCGAGCCACAGCGGATCGTTGAACCTCGATGCGCGTGCCGGCGTTTCCCATGTCGGCGACAGCGGAAACTTCTACTTCAAGCCCTACGGCAACCTCGATGTGCTCTTCGTCAATCGCCCTGCGGTCAGCGAAACCGGTGCGGGCGCGATCGGATTGAACATGGCATCGATGAGTAAGATGCTCGGGATCGTGACGCCCGGCATTGAGCTCGGCGGAACATTTCACCAGGGCAATACGCTGTTTCGTCCGTATCTGAACGCAAGCATCAGCGCGTTCACTAGCAACCAATGGTCGATTGCTTCGACATTCCAGGGCTCACCCGCGGGTGTTGCCCCGTTCGTCATCACGAGCTCGTTCCCGAGCGTGCTGTACCGCACGTACGGCGGGTTCCAGCTAAGCAAGGACCGTCTGATTCTCACCGTCGATTATGGCCTTTCGCTCGGCAGCGGCTATTCGAGCCAATTCGGTGCGTTTAAATTCGACTATAAGCTTTGAGCTAATGGTCGGCCAAACGGCGTCTTGGCAGTTCAATCAAAAACACGTTCGTTTGGGTGTGTCGGGGTCCCTGAGAAACCGTGCAAAATGCCAACAGGGGGTACTGATATGGCATTGCGACCGTTTTTCATCCTGTGCATGCTTGCGGCGTTTGTCGCGTGTAGCGGCGGCGGCGGGAGCCAATCACCGTTGGGCTCGACCGGCGTCCTGCCGAAGACCGAGCCTCGTCCGGATGCATCGAGCGTGGTGACGCTCGGGAGTTACAACATCAATCCGGCACACGTCTACGTTGCCGGCATCTCGTCGGGCGGCTTCATGGCCGTGCAGTTGCACTTCGCGTATTCCGGCACGTTCAAAGGCGCGGCAATTTATGCCGGCGGTCCCGACTACTGCGCGCAAGACAGCGAAGCGACCGCGATCGATGACTGCGGCGGCGCCGGGCTGTACGGCAGCGAGCTTTCAGCCTCGGAGAGCTACATCAGCTCCAATCAAAATACGTCCGGGATGGACCCGGTAAGCAATATCAGCGGGCAACACGTGTACTTGTGGTCGGGGACGGCCGACTCCATCGTCAATCCCAAGACCATGAACGACTTGGAGACCGAGTATCAGCACTACGGCGCGACGGTCAAATACGACAACACGTTCGCAGCGGAGCACGGTTGGGAATCACCGTACGGCACGGTCGCGTGCGGTACGGCCGAGAGTCCGTATATGATCATGTGCGATCAGGGCAGCACGCCGTACGATTCCGAGAATACATGGCTCTCGCTCTTCCTCGGAACGCTCACGGCAAAGAACACCGGAACGCTGACCGGATCGCTGCTCAACTTCAATCAAGATCCATTCGGCGGCGGTTCCAACGACCTCGATACCAACGGATGGGTTTTCGTACCGAAGAGCTGTGCGAGCGGCACACAGTGTTCGCTGGTTGTGGCGCTCTCCGGATGCGCGATGTACCAAGCAGTCATCGGGACCGACTTCGTTACGGAATCCGGGCTCGATCAATGGGCGGACACCAACAACATCATCGTGCTCTATCCGTATCAGACGACCGGCGGGACGAATTCAAACGGCTGCTGGGACTGGTGGGGCTACAACAATTCGAGCTACGCGCTGAAGTCAGGTCCGCAGATGGTTGCGATCTACGACATGGTCAAGCAGCTCGAGGGCGGCACGGCGACCTCGCCATCGCCGACCCCGTCGCCAACGGCTTCTCCAACCGCGTCGCCGACGGCAAAGCCAACGACGTCACCGACGGCGTCGCCGACAGCAAAGCCGACGGCGACACCGACGCCATCACCGACACCGACCGCAACCCCGCCGTATTCGCAAAAGGAGACGAATACGATCGTCGAGTTCTACTCGATGGGCTACATCACGCTCAACGAGTACCTGGAACTCGGGCAAGCCTACGGCTACGATACCGACATCACGCTGTACGATTGCAGCGGAACGTGGACCGACTCGTCGACCTGCGGACCGATGACGTACTAGACGTGCACTAGGCAACGGCGCGGACGAACTTCGCCTGATCGACGCTGTCGTAAAAGGCGTTGTTCGTCTCGCTGATGCCGTCCGAAGCCCAGGGATCGATTTGCTTCGCGCTGAGCGGCGCATGAATTGTCGGTCCCGCGGCGTCGGCGTAATTCGAACCGTCGAACGGACCGAAGGCACGCGATTCCCGATGCGCCATGACGAGCGCGCGCGTCGTATCGGAGGCGGCTCGCGCCTCGGCGCGCAGCTGCGCCGGCAGGCGACCGTCGGACGCAATCGTTGAATACACCGCTATCGCGGGGCGGTCCGCGTGCCACGGCATATCGGGCGTCGCTTCGGAGAAGCGCACCATGCCGTCCACCGATGCGACATCGCGCCGGATCGTCGCGCGGTCGGTACTGTCGTCGGCCACTGCGTCGTTGAAGGCTTTGATCGCTCGTTCGGCATTAGCGATTTTGTCGGGCGCGCAGTCGAGGACGTCGAAGGCCGGGGCCGTGCCGAATGATTCACCGAACGGCGTTTGATAGCGCGTGCGCATCACGGTATCGACGACGGCGCTCGCCATCGCGCCGGGATCGTCGACGTTGCGCGCGATCGCATCGGCGACACCGGTCGGCACACCGGGCGAGAGCATCGTCTCCGGAGACGCTGCCAGGTATTTGACGCCGGCCCGCGAGAGTGCGTCGGCGAAGCCCATCGTCGACATCAAACACTGATTCGCGACCACCCCGTCGATGGTTCGATTCGCGTCTTCGGGATGTTCCTTAGCGTGCAGCGCGATGCCGTCGGCGATGGCCTTCGCCATATCCGGCATCGACATCACCGCACCGGTGTGTGTTTCGAGGCCGCCGCCATCGCCGCCGCCGTGATCGACCAGATCGATCCAGGTCTGCTTCGTGCCGGAAGCTTGCGCACGGTCGAGCGTACGCGCGACGAATTCGGCGAGATTCGAGGGATCGGCCATGTTGCGCGCGCTGCGGGTCTGCAAATTGGCGACCTTGCCGTCGGCGATGGTGAAATCGTCGGTGCGCTTGCGGCCCTCAGTGATGTCGTCGTCTTCGGCGCGCACACCGGTCGTGTCTTCGACGGTGTACTCGACGGCCGAATCGGTGCGGCTCGATTGCAGCGCCTGCGCAATGGTGAGTGACTGGGACATGTCCAAATTGTTATCGCCGTCGCGATAGATGCCGAACTCGAGCGTCCGGCGAGAAGGTGTAGTAGCAACGTTAACCTGCACTTCGATCCTCCAAAGTTGTGAAGTGCGGGTCCACTGCGCGCGCACGACGCGGCGGCGCTAGGGGAAAACCCCTGATTTTGTGTGAACGTCACCCGGCCGTGGATCTCGTACGCTTTTCCAATCTCGATTGCCACTACGGTGCCCGCGAAATCTTCGCTGGGCTGAGCGGTGTTTTCCAGGACGGCGAGCGGGTCGGGCTCGTCGGGCCGAACGGCGCGGGAAAGTCCTCGCTTCTACGGTTGCTGGCCGGCGTCGACGCGCCCTTCGGCGGCACGGTCGTGCGCGCGCGCGATGTCACCTTCGCTTATCTCGCGCAAAGCGTTGCCGACGAAACGGAATCGACGCTGCAAGAGCTCATCGATGCGGCGCTCGCGCGAGTAACGCCCGACATGTACGGCCTGCGCAATAAGACCTTGCGGATCATGCTCGCGTCGTTCGGCTTCCGCGAAGACGCCTTCGCGCGTCCGCTGCGCGAGTTTTCCGGCGGCCAGCGCGCAAAAGCCGCGCTCGCGCACATCCTTATCGATGAACCGGACTACTGCATCTTCGACGAGCCGACCAATCATCTGGATATCGAGACCGTGCGTTGGCTCGAATCGTACATCGCTTCCGATAAGCGCGCTTACCTGATCGTTTCGCACGATCGCTATTTCCTGAATCGGGTGGCGACGCGCATCTGGGAGATCGAAGCCGGGAAACTGCATGTGTACCCGCCGGCTCCCAACGCGTACGACGCATTCGTTGCCGAGCGGGCATCGCGACACGCCGAGGAGCGCCGAGCCTACGAGGCGTTTGTTGCCGAGCGAGAAAAGCGCCGCGCGACGATCGCCGGGCTGCGCGCGACCCACACGTCATCGGACTACAGTCAGGTGCGCAGTCGCGAGAAACAGTTGGCGCGCGCCGAAGCGCGACTCGCGGCCGACGCACCCGTCACACCGGCGGCTAGCATTGCGGTGAATCTTCAGTCAACCCGACGAGCGGCCAACGCGTTTGCGTTGGAGCTGAGCGGCATCTCCAAAGCCTATGCGCGCCAACTTTTCGAAAATCTCGAGATCGACGTGCTGCGCGGCGAGCGTCTGGCCGTCGTTGGTCCCAACGGTTCGGGGAAATCCACGCTGCTGAAAATTATCAGCGGCGAACTTACGGCGGATAGCGGAACCGTTCGGCTCAATCCAGCATCGCAGATTGCATATTTTGCGCAGAATTCGCACGAGGAACTCGATCCCGCGGCAAGCGCGGTCGAAGCGGTGCGCGCCGCCGCCGATATCTCCGATGAGAAGGCCCGTAATCTCTTAGGACGCATGCGCATTAGCGGCGAGGCCGCCGACAAGGCGGTGCGAGCATTCTCCGGCGGCGAGCGCCGGCGGATTATGCTCGCGTCGCTGATGGCCAAGGCGGCGGATGTGCTGCTCCTCGACGAACCGACCAACGACCTCGATATCGAGAGCCGCGAAGCACTCGAATCCGTCCTCGGCGATTACGAAGGCGCGATCCTCATCGTGTCGCACGACCGGTATCTGCTCTCGCGTCTGTGCGATCGGGTGCTCTGGATCGACGGCGGCGCGTGGGGAACGGTCGAGGGCGGATACGATGCCTTCGAAGCGAGCCAGGCCGAGCGCGAACGGCGCGCACTCGAAGCGCAAGCGGCATCGAGCCCGCGTCCGAAAACAACGCGCCAGACACCCTTGAAGGTCCGCTCGCAACTCGAAACGCGGATTGCAAGTATCGAACGCGAGATTGCTACGCTCGACGCGCGCAAACTCGAGATCGATCAGTTGTTCACGCTGACCGAGACCTACCAGGATCGCTCACGCATTGCGGCATTGGAATCGGAACGCGCGCACGTGACCGCCCAAAGCGCAGAACGGCTCGCCACCTGGGAAAATCTCCACGCGCAACTCGAAGCCAACTAAAACGGCTTCCAGTAAAAATTTCCACCTTCGTTGACGAGGCGATCGCGAGAACCGTCTTTGAGCCACCACTTCACCGATGCTTTGCCGATCGTCGGTGAGTCCGATCCTGCTTTCTTGAAGGTCGCCTCTAATTCGTAGGTCGTTTCTCCCTTCGGAAGGCGCACGACAAGTCTGCCGCCGGGAACGACCCACCCGCCGCCCACGCGCGTGAGATGAAATGCGGGGGCAAAGCGATGGTAGATCGAGACCTCGGCTCCGTTTTGCGTTTGATTGACGACCGAATAATTCCATGACTGATAGACCGAGCCGGTAATTGGCGGCGTCGCTTCGGTTGTTTGAGCGAGCGCGGGCAACGTCAGCGCCGCGGCGAGAAGCAGCGTTCTTAGCATCCGGTTTTCGTGGTCCCGCGGAACACCTCATAGTATTGCACCGGCACCGTCCCCGTGGCGCGATGCATGAGCTTACCGTCGGAGTCGCACAACGAGCAGACGACGTTGTAGCGGTTGTGACCGATAATGAGGTAATGGCCCCCGGCAATCTCATGGTACGGGAACCAATTGAGCGAACATACCGGAGGCACGCGGCCGATTCCGTGAATCATAATATCGATGCCGGTGTTGTTCCAGCTCAGACTGTCGCTTTTTTGTCCCGCTTGTAAAACAAGAGTGCCGTTCGGCCCTTGCATTTGCACGGGCATCGGCAAGAGGTTGTAGATTCGCGCGGCGCTCGCGGGTGCGCTCGTGGCTACGATAGCCGCTACTAGGGCGGCCAGCAAGGGGAGGCGCTGAATGTGCATGCGGTCTCCTTTACTCGATGCTCCATGCTAGCACATCGTGCGCGCTAATTGTCGTCGAAACTAGTTGAAACCGCTGCAGGGCGTCGGCAACGGGCTCGGCACCGGCGTCGTGCTGGGCACCGGCGCGTAGAAGAGCGCTTCTAGCGACTGCACTTCCGGCACGGTCAGCGTCATGAAGCCCTGATACTTCTTTTCGGGCCACAGTTCGATGGCCCGCGCCCCAAGGATGAGTCCTTGGGTGATCGTCTCGGGCCAGATGCAGCCCATGCCTTCGGGCGCCTGGGTTTGGAAGTTGATCAGACCGCCCATGCTTTGAATATCGCTGTAGATCTGCGGGTCGCTCGTAATCGGCGTCGCCAGCGCGTGGTTGTCGAGCACGCAGCGATTGGGTGCCATTTGACGGCACGTCGTCATCACGCTTTGCGAGAATGCCGTGTCGAGGCCACCGGTGAGTTTGTTGTACGAGTTGAAGGTGAAGTCGATGTCGGTATTCGCCCACGCCGAGTAATCGGTCATCGCGCCGCTCAAACACGACTGCTGCAGCGTATCGTTGAGGCCGGCCGCTGTGAGGTTGGCTTTGCTGATCGGTCCGGTTGACGCGACGAACGGCTCGTCGGTCTGCTCGGCGCACGAGGTAACCGCGACCGCGACGATCAGCCCGTTGCCATCGTACTTTTTGGCGACTTGCGCCTGAAACGCGCGCCATGCCGTGATGTAGGGCGTCGTCCAATACGGTCCTAGGGTCAGCGGGCAGGTATCGACCTCTCCGTCGCACCCGGCGGGATTGCGGTAGATCGTTATTGGACCGCCGGGCAAATGCTTGGCCCACTGCGGTGCGTTGCTGCCGGCGTAGATGCGGAGTTTGACGCTGACCGGCGAGGATTGCGTGACGTCCGACGAGCCGTTGTACTGGGTCACGGCGGCGAGGTCGTTGTCGATGGCGGTGGTGACGATCGTTCCACCCTGTGTCGGCTGCAGGTCGGCCCAGGTCTCGTTGATGACGATACCACCGAAACTTCCCGGGAACGCCGTAATGTATTGCGTCGTGAACGGTGCAGGCGTGGCATTGTCGGTGTCGTGCCACGAGATATCCTGCATGTCGATCAAGCCGCGTATCGGAATCTTCGGCGGCACCAGCGTGACCGTTCCCGGCGTCGGCGTCGCGCTCGGATACGTCTGAACGCCGGCGCAGGCCGCAAGCGCGAGAAGGCCGATGAGCGCCGCAAGGATCTTACCGTGCATCAACGTTGTGCTCCTACGATCAATGCCGTGGCATTAAAGGCTGATTTCCAGGCGGCCGCAGTTCCGCCGCCGCCGGGGAACATTTGCGTCGGCGAATCCGCTTCCAGCCAGTCTTGCGGATAGATCTCGAACAGCTGCGTGTTGTTGTCGAGCGCGAACTGGAGCAGATTCGGAAAGCTGATGTTGTAATTCGGTTGAGGATCGGCGACGGCTTCGATCGGCTGAAATTCAAATGGGACCGTGCCGGCGTGACGGTTGAAGGCTTGGCACCAGTAGATGCTCCCGTCGGTGCCTTGCGGATTGCACGGCGCGGGCGAGGTGCCGGCGTCGGCGACGTGGCCGATACCGAGGTTTTCGGTGCCGAACCCAACCGAATTGTTCGCGGCGACCTCGGCTCCGTCGTTCGGATAATCGTAAAAGCTGTTCGGATAGCCGGCGATTTCATTGAGCGCGATCATGAGCTGCTTTCCGTTTGCATTGAGCGATCCCATAGCGTTGACGATGTGGCGCGTGTGCGCGACCCATGCGTCGAACGAATAACCCAGCGCAGTGAACGCTTTGCTGCACGCATCGTTTGGATAGTTGCTGAAGTGCGCCGGATAGGCTTCGACACCCGCACCGAGGCCGAATCGCATGTAGCCGATCGACGAGGTGATCGACGAACCGGTCGGAGCCGGCTGCGAAAATTCCGCCACCGCCGCCGCGATAAACGCTTTGTAGTCGCTCTCGTAGCTCGGGTCGATGTAGTTTGGATAGGACGGCTGACCGTTGCACGAAATCGTCGCAACGTTGTCGCCGCTTGGGTCCGTGACCCAACTCGGTGTCGCGGTATTCGTGCCTACTTCGGATGCGTCGGCGAACAGCAAGTTCACGGTGAGCCCGGCGTTGACGTACGGCTGCGCCCACGTGATGACTTGGCTCCAGTCGAAGTGGCCTTTGGTCTTTTCGACTTCGGCCCATTCAACCAGTAAGCTCACCCCACAGATGTTCGGGTCTTTCGGCTGGCCGTTCGCATTCTTGCCGATCACGTATTGCTCGAGGTATTGCTCGTAGACGCCGCCGTCGACTTTATACGGATTCCAGACGTACAAGCCGTGTGGTGCGGAAGGATCGGCGACCCGGTGATCGGTTCCGGTGCACGGCGGAGGGGTTGCCGACGCGAGATCCGCCGGCGGAGGCGCGGCCGCGGAGACCACGCCGATCTTTGCGCGTTGCGCGGGCGATCCGTTGTCGGTAATGACGATCTGCGAGCAACTCGGGGGCGGCGCCGTGTCGAGCAAACCGGCAAAGGTCAGCGTTAGCGCGGATCCGGTGAGGTTTTGCGCAAACGTCGTGCCGTCGGCCGTCATCGTGAGCGGTCCGTAGAAGACGTTCGCACACGAGCCTTTCAGCGTTGGGCGCGTCACAATAGCGTAGGTGTGGGTTCCGTTTTCAGCCAGCGCAACGGGCTGCATGCTTTGACAGTTGAACGGCGCGGCCGTGCCGGCGCACGCGAATTGCATCTGACGCGGTGCAGCGGTGAGTTTCGCAAGTGCGCCGATCGAAAGGGCGACGGCGATGGTACCGTGATCCCCGGTTGCGTCGCTGATGCCGATCGAGCAGTTGTTCGCGACGCCGCCTTGGCCGTAAGGGATCACCGTGAACGTGCCTGCGCCCGTGACCTTGTTTGGCGAGACTTGCACCCCGCTCGAAGTCAGGTGACACTGTACGCTGGCACTGGTCGTGCCGCTGAATCCGGAAACCGCGACTTCTTGCACCGCCGCGAGCGAGGTAAAACTCAGTGCGGTGGGCGCAAGCACCGGTGTTGCGTAGATTCGATTGCGCGCGTCGGGAAGATCGGTGACCGGTGAGTTGTCGTAGTTCACGACGACCGATGCCACCGAGTCGTCGGTTCCGATGACGGTAACGGTGCACGTCGACGGCGGGGTCGTCCCTACGGCGTTGACCGTAAACAGTAGCGGCGCGCCGGCAACGTCCGTCTGGGCAACGCCGCTGCCGCTTACCACGATGCTGCCGCTCGCCGTGGCACAGGACGAAGACGTGATCGGAGTATAGCTCACCCCCACGACGTCACCCTGAGCGTTAAACGAATCTGACGGCGAGCCGGGGCTGAGATCGATGCTCGCCGGCGCGAGCTGAAATGAAGACTGTGCGCTGGACCCGTTGGTGGGGGTGAACGTCTGAACGCCGGCGCAAGCCGAAGCCGCGATCGCAAAGCCGGCAACGATCAGAATCCGTGAATGCACCCGCTGCCTCCCGCACACGCCGGGCCTCCGTGCCCGAACGATCGTTCGGCCTATCTTACCACGTGTGAGATCGAGACGACCCCTCCCGAAATTGTCACCGTGACCATAAGTTGCGCGGCGTTGCCGTACGAATCGGTAAAGGTGACCGTCGCGGTTCCAGCGCCGATCGCGGTGAGGGTGAAGCTTGTTCCCGACGCGGGGGACACCGTGGCAACGCTGGCCGCATTCGATTGCGCGGTAAACGTTCCGCTGTAGCCGGGTTCGCTCACGGCAACAGTTGCGGTTTGGCTCGCAGCGTCGAATGCGAGCGACGTGCCGATTACGTTGCCGGGGAGAGTCAGCAGGGGCGTCGTTCCCGGACGGGGCGTCGGGGTGGGGGCAGGGGTATAGCCGCGCTCGGCCGTGCACGCAGTTGCGACGCAGACTATGCAAAGAACGACCGCAGTTACACCGAAGCCTCTCATAATAACTTGCTTCGTATTATGGATTATGCTCGCGCAGCCCTGTCACTTGACAATTTGATCGAAGGGTTGTCGGCGTGGCGGCGTGAAGATTGCTGCATGACCCGCAGAGTCGCTTATGTCCTCGCGGTCGCTTTGGCGTTCAATGCGGCGGGCTGCGCCTCGTCAGGCGGTAACGCAGCGATCCCGGCGCCGGCGAGCGGCAGCGCAGCAGGCAATCAGCTCGGTAATGTTAGATTTACGTTAATTGTTCCAAACGCGCCGCCCGCAGGATCTGCAAAGCGCCGCGCGTTCGTGTCGTCGAGCGCAAACGGTGCGCTCGTGACGACCTACGCACATTCCGACACCACTCATGCGACGCCGCTCGCCAGTGCGGCGACGAACATCTCGTCGACGAGCAGTGCGTGCACCACGGTCGTCGGAGGGCGCAGTTGCACGATCGCGATCACGGCGCCCGCCGGTGACGATGACTTTGTGTTCGGGCTGTACGACGCCGCGCCGGTGAACGGTGTGATCCCGTCGACGGCGCACGAACTGGGCATTGCCGGTGTCACGCAAACGATCAATGCCGGCACGACCAACACGGTGTCGGCCGGAATCAGCGCGATCATCGCCGGCTTCAGCGGAAGTACCACGAATGTAAGCGAGGTTGCCGACGGCCGCACGCACAACGTCGCGCTGGTCATTTCACCAACGGACTTCGGCAACAATCCGATCACTGCCGGCTCGGCAAACGCGCCGTATGCGAATCCGATTACCGCAACGGTGAGTGAAAGCGGCGGTAGCGGATTCACGTTGCTTTCGCTCAACGGCGGAACGCCCGCGGCGTCGGTGACATTGACCAAAGCGACCGACACGGTGCAAGCGGTCTACGACGGCGGCGGGACCTCGGGCTACAGCGCCACGGTGAATCTGGTCGCACCAACGGTGAACGGGCAAGGCGGCGCGACGACCGAATCGCTCGCGCTCGCACCGGTGCTCTTCGTGACGAATCCGACGGTTTTCTATTCACCCTCGCCGGCGCAGCTCAACACATATCCGCAAGGCCAGCACGTGCTGATGATCTCGGAGCCGACCGCGCCCAGCACGACGACCTACACCGCGACGCCGACCAGCTGCACGAATATCTTGAGCGTCGGCACGGTCGTCGGTAAAGGCACGGCCGCCACGCTGCTGGTAGTGGGCGGGACGACGACGTCGACGAGCGGCTGCAGCCTCGCGATCAGCGACGGCACGCTAACGTTCAATGTGTCGGTGACGAACACGCTGCGCAGCGGGCCTCCGGGCTCGCCGACGATCACAGAATATCCGACCACGGCGAACCTTCCGTACGGAATCGTGACGGGCGCCGATGGAAATCTGTGGTTCACTGAGGCGGGTACGCCCGCCATCAGCTCGATCAAGCCCGACGGAACCGGTTACACGTCGCATCCAATTGCCGGCCAAGGCTTCATCGAGCCGGTCGGTGATGCGCTCGGACCCGACGGCAACGTCTGGTTCGGCGACGACTGCACGAGCAGTGTGGCGAAAATAACAACGACCGGAACGATCACGGCATATGACAATCCGCCATTTTTCGCCGGCACGATAACCCTTGCCGCCGGGCTCGACGGCAATTCGTGGTTTACCGAGTTCGAAAACAATATTGTCGGCAACCTCAACACGACCACAAGCGCGTACACATCAGTCACGATCCCGCAAACCACGCTCCCGAACACCCCCGAAGTGCAAGGTGTCGCGCTCGGACCCGATGGGGACATTTGGTACGCGGATTTCTGTAATAACGTGATAGGCAGCATTGCCGCCGGTACCGCGACCTCATTCACGGGTGGCGCTCAGATAACGTCCGGCCAGCCGCTGTTTATGACGGCCGGATCGGACGGCGCGACGTGGTTCGTCGAGGGCGCCCCGGTAACCGATATCATAGGCCGCATGACCACGAGCGGAACGCTGACCGAATACAATCTCAGCGTCCTCCTGGCGCCCAGCGCGCCGAACGTGAACTTCATCACCGCCGGACCCGACGGGGCCCTTTGGTTCTCCGACGCGGGCAACAACAAAATCGGCCGGATTACGACCTCTGGGACCGTCACCGAATATACCGTGCCGAGTGGTGGAGCGAGTCCG
This sequence comes from Vulcanimicrobiota bacterium, assembly GCA_963703325.1. GTDB lineage: Bacteria > Vulcanimicrobiota > Vulcanimicrobiia > Vulcanimicrobiales > Vulcanimicrobiaceae > Aquilonibacter. The sequence goes on from OY969805.1 coordinate 1,763,235, forward strand.
GTTGGGATAACGGTCGGCCCCGACGGTAACATCTGGTTTACGGAAGCGAACACCGGCAGCATCGGCATGCTGCAGTTGTAGGAAAAAAGGAATGAATAAGAGGTTTGCGATCGCGCTCTTGATGCTGGCTTCGGTCCCGCTCGTCGCGGCTGCGATGACGCCGGACCAGATCGCCTCCGCACCGCACACCTACAACGGTCAGCGTGTCGAGGTTACCGGCCGCGTGATGCACCTGCGGGTGGAGCGGTTGCGGAACGGCACCGCCTACTCGAGCTTTTCTCTCTGCGCGACGCGTTGCGTTCGAGCGGTCGTCGTGGGCGCGCCCGCCATCGCTGACGGACAGACGCTGACCGTGCATGGCACGTATTATGGATGGAAGACCTTCGGCGCCTATACGCTGCGCCGCGCTATCGAGATCGACGCCGGTTCGCTCTAGCGAACGCCCTCGCGCCACCCCTCCTTAATCTTCGTGCGGCATCCTGGGTAGGCTCTTTACATCCGCTTTACGTTGAGCATACACAAACTATGCGCTTAACGCCCCCTTGATCAACCCGTAAGGGTCTCGTTTGGACCATAATGGTGCTGGGGTGTGACGCAGCTCTTTTTGAGCCGCGTTCACTGCTGTTGTTTTAGGAGGCCATAGTGAATCGCATTTTATCGATCGGCGCCGTCGTAGCGCTGATCGTAGCCCTGAGCGGGTGCTCGGGCTCGTCGGGGCCGGCGTCGCTGCCGTCAACCAATATAGCCCCGGCTTCGCAGACTGGCTCGGGGGTGGCCCCGGCATCCACCACCACCACCACTGGAACCGGATCGAAGCACACCCAGGGGCTCCTGGGCGGCGTCGGCAATCTGCTTTCCAGCGTACTTGCCATTGCGCTTGGCGACGCTCCGCCGGTGATCGGCAATCTCAACGTGTCGTCGGTCAACCTCGGCATCGACGCCGTCAACGTGGTGTACCAGGGGCAGGTCACGACGCTCGCGTCGTACTCGACGCCCTACGTCGTCAACGTGATGGCGAACGGCGGCCAACCGTCGTCGATCGGGATCGGGCAACTCTATTCCGGTAACTACGACCACATTCAATTCGTGGTCGATACCGCGACGAGCAATATCGTTGCCAACGGCACGACGATGCCGATCAGCTTCCAAGTCGGAGCGGCGTCGCAAAGCACGGTTGGTGCCGGCAACGGCACGACGACGACGGGCAACTCGACGACGATCACGATGACCGTCGGCGGCGCGTTCATGATCGGCGGCAACCCGGCAGCGGCGGTCATGGCCGACTTCAACGCGGTCGAATCGCTAAACCAAAATAGTTCGGGCCAAATCGTGGCACAACCGACGCTCTTCGCGGTCGCGACGGCCAACTCGGGCCAAGTCGATGGCCAGGTTCTCAACGCGAACGGTCAACCGGTGACCAACGCGATCGTCGTGGCGCTCAATTCGCACGGTAAGGTGGCCAACACGGTGAACACCGACGTGAACGGCAACTTCGACCTGCACACGATCAACGCTGGTTCCTATCAGCTGGTGATTTACAACAACTACACAACCGCCAGCGGCCAGAATATCGTCGCTTCCGGCGCCGACGCATCGCAAGGGGCGTCATTCCAGGGACCGTCCGTCACCATTACGGCCGGTGGTACCACACAAGTCGGAACGCTGAACGACTAGCATTCCGCACATGGCACAACAACAGCAACTCGACGAGGCACGCGAACTGCTTCGTACCGGACGGTACGATGCGGCTCTCGCGTGCCTGTCCGGGTTCGAGGGCTGGCCATCTCCGCAGCACGAGCGCGCCCACTTGTTGCGCGCCGAAGTCCTGGTCAATCGCGATCCCGTCGATGCACTCGAAGCCCTGGCTCGCTCGAGTGACGTCCTCAAGACCGGCGAAACGCGGTTCCAATATTACGTTTTATCCGGACGCGCCTACGCCCGCATCCGCAATTTCGATGGCGCGGCCGAGATGTTTACGCTTGCCGAGAGTGTCGCTGAGAACGATCCGTCGCTTCTCGCCACGATCGCGCACAATCAGGCGCGTTTGCGCTACTTGCAAGGCGATTACGATCCCAACGATCCAAACTTTACGGTTGCGCTAGCAAATCCGGATCCGGGTGCGCGGCTCCTCACCTTGGTGGTGCGTGCGTGGATGTACGCCGGACAAGGGAATTACCGCGCCCAGGTTACCGATCTCCGCGCTGCCATAGCACTGGCACGCGAGCATCCTGCGGCGGTTGAGTATTTCTCGCTTGCCCGCGCGCTGCACACGCTGATAACCGTGGCGGCCGAGCTTGGCGACCATGAGGGAGCCGATGATGCGCGCAAGGTCTATGAGTCGGTAGCGTGGCCGGCGGAACTCGCCGAAGAACAGTTCGTGTGCCTGCGCGGAATGGCATGGGATGCCTTTATGCGCGGCGATTCGGCCCGCGCACAGTGGCTCTTCCGCGATTCCAAAGAGGTCGCGCCCTCCGACGCCTGGCGCGTGCTGTCGCACGCGGACCGTGCCTATGTCGCCAGGATGAACCGCAACGAAGCCTGGGCTCGCGACGAACTGATGCAGGCCCAAGCGATTTCGCGCACCGTGACCTGGGCTGAGACCATCGGCGAAGAGCGTCAGGCCCTCGTGATCTTGGCGGGGCTCTTTGCTCCGGTCGATATGGGCCAAGCCCAGCGCTACGTCTCGACGTACATCCGGATGGGCAAGGACGGCGTCGACGCGACGCTGGCGATCGCGCATGACCGTCGCGCCACCGGGTTCACGCAATACGCCTCGGGCTGCGTCAACCAGGTCCTCGGCAATACCGAAAGCGCGACCCAGGCCTTCGAGACCGCCTATGCGATCTTCGATGAAGCCGACCACCATTTCCAGGCCGCGCTTGCGGCACAGAAACTGGCCGAAGTCACCGGCGCGTCGGTTTGGATCGAACGGGCGCGCAGTCACGCCGGCCATTTCCCCAAGAGCGCATTCTACCGCTACATGAACGAGCGGATTTCGCGCCCGGTCACCCCGTGGATCGAAGGCTTGACCCCGATGCAACGCCAGCTCGCCCTCTCGGTCTGCGAGGGCCTCGATTCAGCCCAGCTTTCTCGCCGCTTCAGCCGCAGCGAGTTCACGATCAAACGGGAGGTACAGAACCTGTACGCCCTGTTTAACGTCCGGTCCCAGGGCGCATTACGCGATGTGCTCGAGGAACGCGGCGTCCTCTAAGCCCTCCTCACCGACCCCTCGGTAGGGCCTTCGGACTAGCTCAGTCGTCCGCGAGGCCTTCTTTACGTCCGCTTGACATTCGCCATACACAAACTATGCGCTTAACCCCCATCTGACCAGCCCATAAGAGTCCGGTTTAGACCATAATTGAGGGGTGGGTGTGACGCGCTCTTAGGAGCTGCGTCCTCTGCTGCTGTTTAGGAGGCCATTCTCGTGAAACGCTCCACTTCGATCGGCGCCGTACTCGGGCTGATCGCCGTCTTGAGCGGATGCTCCGGTTCTTCGGGGTCGACCGTACCGTCGACATCCGGAGGCACATCCGCGAAGACGACACCAACCTCACCGGGGAGCAAACATGTCGACGGGACGCTTGGCGGCGTCGGCAACAAGCTGAAGGTGTACCTCGGCGACGCTCCGCCGGTAATCAACGGGTTGATCCCAACCTCGATCAATATCGGCATCGATGCCGTCAACGTCGTCTACCAGGGCCAGATCATCAATATCGCCACGTACTCGACGCCCTACGTTGTCAACATCATGGCAAACGACGGCGCCCCGGAAGACGTGGGCGTCGGGAACGTCTACACCGGTAACTACGACCACATTCAATTCGTGGTCGACGTTCCAACCAGCAATATGGTTGCCAACGGCACGACCTATCCGATTCAGTTCCTGACCGGCCAGGCAACGCAGAGCAGCGTTGGTTTCGGCACCGGGACGGTAACGACGGCCGGCAATGCATACACGCTTGCTACTTCGACCGCGGCACCTGCGCCGACGCCGAACCCGAATCAGGTCACGATGCAGGTCGGCGGGCAGTTCGACCTCCTCGGCGCGCTGCTTCCGGCCGCCACGATCCAGGCCGACTTCAACGCCTTGGAATCGCTGAACATGAACGCCTCGGGCCAGATCGTCGCGGTACCGACGCTGATTGCGGGCGCCACGCTCAACGTTGGCAACATCACGGGCACGGTGCTGAATCAGGCCGGGACTCCCGTCTCGAGCGCCGTGGTCGTCGCGATCGACGCGAACGGCGTTGTCGAGAACACGGCCAACACCGATGCGAACGGCAACTTCATTCTGGACACGCTCACCGGCGGAATTTTCCAGGTCATGATCTACAACAACTACACGACCGCAAGCGGGCAGAACCTCACCGCTTCCGGTGCCGACGCGTCCATGGGCGCGTTCTTCCAAGGGCCGACGGGTATTGCCGTACCGGCAGGAGCGACACTCTCACTAGGAACCTTGGCAGACTAAGAGGTCGATAATGGCCCAGCAGCAACACCTCGACGAGGCGCGAGAACTGCTTCGTACCGGACGGTACGATGCGGCTCTCGCGCTCCTCGAAGGGTTCGAAGGATGGCCCTCGCCGCAGCACGAGCGCGCTCACCTTCTACGTGCCGAAATCCTGAGCAATCGCGATCCGGTCGATGCGCTTGAAGCCCTCGCTCGCTCGAGCGACGTGCTTCGGACCGGGGAAACGCGGTTCCAATATTATGTTTTGTCCGGACGCACCTACGCGAACATCCGCAATTTCGACGGCGCGGCGGAGATGTTTACCAGTGCCGAGAGTGTCGCAGAGAACGATCCGTCGCTTCTCGCCGCGATCGCGCACCAACGCGCACGCCTGCGCTACTTACAGGGCGATTTCGATCCGAACGATCCGAATTTCACCGTCGCGCTTGCGAATCCGGATCCGGGATCGCGGCTCCTTACCCTCGTTGTGCGTGGATGGATGCACGCTGGGCAGGGAAATTACCGGGCGCAGATCGCCGATCTCCGCGCCGCGCTAGCGCTGGCGCGTGAGAACCCGCATAAGGTCGAATCGTTCACGGTTGCGCGCGCGTTGCACTCGCTGGTTCGCGTGGCTGCCGAGTTGGGCGACCACGAGGCGGCGGACGATGTGCGTAGCCTCTATGAGTCGATGGCATGGCCGGTGGAACTCGCCGATGAGCAGTTCCTCTGCCTGCGCGGCATGGCGTGGGACTCATTCATGCGCGGCGATTCGGCGCGCGCGCAGTGGCTCTTCCGCGATTCGAAAGATATCGCGCCCTCCGACGCCTGGCGGGTCATGTCGCACGTCGACCGCGCGTATGTCGCGCGCATGAACCGAAACGAGGCCTGGGCACGCGATGAACTGATGCAGGCGCAAGCGATTTCGCGTACCGTGGCGTGGGCCGAGACCGCCGGCGAAGAGCGCCAGGCCTTGGTGACCTTGGCCGTGCTCTTTGCGCCGGTGGATATGGGCCAAGCGCAGCGGTACGTCTCGAATTACATCCGGATGGGCAAGGACGGTGTGAATGCGACGCTGGCAATTGCGAACGACCGTCGCGCGACCGGGTTCACGCAATACGCCTCCGGCTGCGTCAATCAAGTGCTCGGCAATACCGAGAGCGCGACCGCGGCATTTGAGAGTGCGTACAAGATCTTCGATGAAGCCGAGCATCATTTTCATGCCGCATTGGCAGCGCAGGGCCTCGCCGAGATCACCGGCGCGTCGGTCTGGATCGAGCGCGCGCGTAACAACGCCGGCCATTTCCCGAAGAGTGCCTTCCACCGCTTCATGAGCGAGCGGATTTCGCGTCCGGTCACGCCGTGGATCGAGGGCTTGAGTCCGATGCAACGGCAACTCGCGCTGTCCGTCTGTGAGGGCCTCGATACGCCCCAGCTTTCTCGCCGCTTCAGCCGCAGCGAGTTCACGATCAAACGGGAGGTGCAGAACCTGTACGCCCTGTTCAACGTCGCGTCGAAGAATGCGCTGCGCGATGTGCTCGAGGAGCGCGGCGTGTTGTGATCGGGGCGCTTGCCATTGTGCTTGCGGTTAGCGCGATTGGTATCGCAGCGGTTTTAATCTCCGTCATTTACGGAAGAGGTCTTTCGCGCCGCCGTTTTGACGAGCGGCGTTATAGCGTCCTGGAAAGCGTGCAGGATGGCATCTTCATTGTCGACGATCGTTGGCGCTTCACGCACGTCAACGAAAAGGCCGAGGAGCTATTGCACCAGACGTCCGCCGATCTCGTCGGTCGGCGCGTCGATAAGGTCCTCGACCCGCTCGCGTCGGATCTCTTGCCCGAAATGCGCCGCGCGAGCAATACCGCGATGCCGATCGAGCGCACGCAATTCTTTCCGGCCGCGAACATGTGGGTCGAACTTCGCATTCAGCCGGCTGCAAGCGAAGTGCTCGTCTACCTTCGCGACGTCAGCGATCGCAAACGCGCCGAAATCGCGCTGCGCGATTCTGAGCGGCGCTTGCGCCTTTTGCTCGAGCAGGTCCCCGCGCTCGTGTGGACGGTCGATCTCGACATGTGCTTCACCTCGTTTGTCGGTACGGCACCGTCGGCGCAAGGGTTCACGCAGAAAGAGCTTGGCGAAGGGCAGGTCGAGCAAATCCGGCGGGTGTTCGACGGTGATTCCCAGCGCTTCGAGTCGTTCCACAGCGGTCGCTGGATGCAGCATCACGTCGAGCCGCTGCGCGGTTCGAACGGTCAAATCATTGGTGCCATCGGCGTCGCGCTCGACATCACCGAAATGAAAGAGACGGCGGATCATCTCGCGCGCTTGGCGCGCTTGGATGCGCTCACCCAACTGCCCAACCGGTTTGCGCTGGAAGAGCAGATGGTCGAACTGGTTGCCGGGGCCGAAGCGCAAGATCATCGTTTGGGCGTGCTTTTCGTCGATCTCGATCGCTTCAAGACGATCAACGATACGCTCGGTCACCGCGCCGGCGACGAGTTGCTTCGTCAATTCGCCGTGCGGCTGCGCCGTGCTGTCGATCCGAATGCCAGCGTTTTCCGCAGCGGCGGCGACGAGTTTATCGTAACGCTCGTGCTCGGACCAACGATGAGCGTCCCGATGATCACCGCCGATATCCAGCTTGCGCTCTCGGAACCGTTTTTTATCGCCGAACGGCAGCTCTTCGTGAGCGCGAGTATCGGCGCGAGCACCTATCCCGACGACGGCGGCAGCGCCGAAGAGCTGCTCTCCCGTGCCGACTCGGCGATGTACCGTGCGAAGTATAGCGGCCGTTCGCGCGTCGGATTTTTCGACGTCGGCAGCGACGAGCTGGCGCCATATCGCCTGCGTTTGGAGCAAGATTTGCACTACGCGATTCCGCGCGGCGAATTTACCCTGCTCTATCAACCGATCGTCGACGCCGTTACAACCGAGATCGTCGGCGCCGAAGCATTGCTGCGTTGGCAGCACAACAAACACGGCGAGATCATGCCCGAAGAATTCATTGCCATTGCCGAGGAAACGGGACTGATCGTTCCGATCTCACGCTGGGTCCTGCGCGAAGCGTGCGGCGAAGCTGCGCGCATTCGTTCTATGGGATATCCGCAGTTCTGCGTGGCGGTGAATCTCTCAGCGCGCGACTTCGGCGAAGTCGACCTTGCCGATACGATCCGGCAGATCCTCGGCGAGACCGGTCTGCCGCCGGACGGTCTCGAGATTGAGATCACCGAGAACATGAAGATCGATGACGTCGCGCTGATGACGATGCGGACACTGAGCAGTCTGGGTGTGCGGATCGTCGTCGATGACTTCGGCGTCGCGTATAGTGCGCTTGGGTATCTGAAACGCTTGCCGATTGGAGCGGTCAAGATCGACCGCACGTTCATTCGCGATGCCGGCGATGACCCGCAGGACCGCGCGATCGTCCGAGCGATCGTCGCGCTTGCGCGCTCGCTCGGTTTGGAAATCATCGCCGAAGGCGTCGAAACGAAGGAACAGCTCGCGTTCATCAACGAGCTCACCTGCGAACGCGTGCAAGGCTACTACTTCAGTCGCCCGATTCCGGCGCGGGAAATTCTAGGGCTTCAAGGTTTGCGGGCCGGCTGACGGCGCAACCAGCGGACCGATATTCGAACACTGCTCGTTGAGACGCGTCGCGCCGATTGCGCTGGTGTGCGCCATGATGAACGCCACGATTGCCGGTTCGCCGGCGCGCTGGGCGATCGGCGGAAACTCGAAATACATGGGCACGTCCGACCCCGGATTGAACGGGTCGTCAGCTTCACTCTTGTAACGCCAGATCCAGTCGAGCGGCACGCGCTCGAGCGATCCGTCGGAATAGTGCACGTACGCGACGATGTTTGACCGTTCGTAGAAACCGGTATCGGGGTTGTATTGCGCGTTGCCCACGGCCTGAAAATCGACGGCACCGCACGGCATCGGACCGCTCCCGTTGCCGTTCCCGTGATCGCCGGTGCCGCTGCCGTTGCCGTCGACCGCGGAAACGCTCCCGGCGCCTTGTCCATTTTGAGCGCCCGCGTCGTGGCCGCCCGTCGGAATCGACGCATCGGGTGTTGCATAGACCGTCTTCGGCGGCGTGGGCCGTTTCGCGCCGGCGTGTTTGATGCGTTCGACGCGCGCATGCAGGCCCGCGGAAACCTGGGAAGCGGCGACGGCGTGGACCGGCATGGGTGTCGGCGTCGGCGGCGGCGGCGTGCGGACGATGCGCGCGATCGTCACGTGCGCAACGACCGGCTCCTCGCCGTCGTCGATCGGTCTCTGTAGCGGTATGAGTGCGGCAGCCACCTCGTGAATCGCGATCGCGCATGCCAAGGCGATTGCGAGCCGCCGTACGTCTCGAGCTCTCACGTCTGCTAAGGTCGTACGACGAAGAGGCTCGTTCCGACCTCTCGCGAATCCACGACCGTCGTGAAATCACAAGAGTTAATCCGCGCGATTCCGGATTTCCCACTTCCCGGAATCCTCTTTCGGGACATCACCCCGCTGCTCAAGGACAAGGACGGGTTCAAGGAGGCGATCGATCTTTTTGTCGATCGGTTCAAGAATCGCAACATCGATTACGTCGTCGGTGTCGAAGCGCGGGGGTATATGATTGGCGCTCCGCTCGCGTACGCGATCGGTGCGGGTTTTATTCCCGTGCGCAAACCCGGCAAGCTGCCCTATAGCAAGCTCTCCGAGTCGTATGCGTTGGAGTACGGGACAAATTCGCTCGAGATCCACGCTGATGCGCTCGGAAACGGCGAACACGTCGTCGTCGTGGACGATTTGCTTGCCACCGGCGGCACCGCCGCGGCAACTCGCCGTCTCTTGGAACGCTTGGGCGCGCACATCGATTCGTTCGCATTTCTGATCGAACTCGAAGCGCTCAAGGGTCGGCAAGCACTTCCCGGAGTTGACGTTGTTTCGTTTATTCGTTATTAGCGCGCTTATCATGACGCTCGGTGCTGCTCGGCCGACGCCGACGCCGACCCCGCTTCCGCCCGAAAACCCCGCGATCACCGCGGTCGCGCGCCATGAGTTCGTGTCGTGGCAAGCCGGCGTGGTCAATAAGGATCATTACGTCAAAGCTGCGAGCGATACGCTGACCGATGATGCGCTCACGCACATGTCGCAAGCGTTGAGCGGTCTCGGCGCACTGGTGCGCGTCGAATGGTACGGGAACTTCAATATCATCGGCGCACCGCCGGGCGTCGTCGGCTACAGCTATCGCATGGTCTGCTCCAACGGCGCGATCTTCGAGCAGCTGATGATCGAGCCCGACGGCAAGATCGACAGCATCAACTTCCTCAAAAAACTCCCCGAATAACGGCCCGGGACGGCCAGGGGGCCGCCTCAGGGCCTCTTTCGTTGCTACGCTTGGTCGATTATGAGAGTATAGGCAGATACTCCCATGACGATTTCGGAACTCATCGGCACGGTCCAGTCCTACGACCCCTCCCTCGACCGGGAGTGGCTGCGGCGCGTCTATGAGGTTGCGGACCGGGCCCACGACGGGCAGCGGCGAGCCTCGGGCGAGTCCTACATTGAGCATCCGCTTGCCGTCGCCGGTATCCTAGCCGAACTCGAGATGGACCGCCAGACGATCGCGGCGGCGCTGCTGCACGACGTCGTCGAAGATACCTCGATCACCAGCGACCAGGTCACCGCGGACTTCGGAGAAGAGATCGCGGGCCTCGTCGACGGGGTCACCAAGCTGACCCGCATCCCCTATCAATCCAAAGAAGATGCGCAGGTCGAAAACCTGCGCAAGATGTTTATGGCGATGGCGCGCGACATTCGCGTGATCATCATCAAGCTCGCCGACCGGTTGCACAACATGCGCACGCTGGAGAGCTTACCGCCGGCAAAGCGCCTGTCGATCGCGCGTGAGACGATCGACATCTACGCGCCGATCGCGCACCGTCTTGGTATTTGGAAGATCAAGTGGGAGATCGAGGACGAGTGCCTACGCTATCTCGATCCCGAAGGCTATCGTGAGATCGTCGAGCGCGTCGCCAAGACGCGGCGCGAGCGCGAGAACGACGTACACGAAGCGATCGAACGCCTGCGCGGCGAGTTCGGGAATATGACCGTCAATGCGGAGATCCAGGGACGTCCGAAGCACTTCTATTCGATCTACTCCAAGATCAAGAAGGGCCGCGACTTTTCGACGATCTACGATCTTACCGCAATTCGCATCATCGTCGATTCGGTGAAAGATTGCTACGCGGCGCTGGGCGCCGTGCACGCGATGTGGACGCCGCTTCCCGGCCGTTTCAAAGATTACATCGCGATGCCCAAGCCCAACATGTATCAGTCGTTGCATACCACGGTGGTGGGGCCGCAAGGCGAGCCGCTCGAGATTCAGATCCGCACGTGGGAAATGCATCGCACCAGCGAGTACGGGATCGCCGCGCATTGGCGTTATAAGGAAGGCAGCAAGGCCGATCAGTTCGAGAACAAGCTCTCGTGGCTGCGCGCGCTGCTCGAATGGCAGAAGGATATGCGCGATTCGCGCATGTTCATGGAGAACCTCAAACTCGACCTGTTCGATTCTCAGGCCTTCGTGTTCTCGCCGCGCGGCGACGTGTTCTCGATTCCCGCCGGTGGAACACCGCTCGACTTTGCCTACCAGGTCCACACCGACGTCGGCAACCATTGCGTCGGCGCCAAGGTCAACGGCCGCATCGTGCCGCTCGACACCGGGCTGCAAAACGGCGACATTTGCGAGATTCTCGTCAATAAATCCAGCGGACGGCCGTCGCTCGACTGGCTATCGATCGTCAAGACCGGGGGCGCCAAGCACAAGATCAAGCAGTGGTTCCGGAAGGAGCAGCGCGAGGAGAACGTGTTGGCCGGCCAAGAGGCCGTCGAGGCCGAGCTGGCCCGCGAGCGCATCCGTCCCGACCTCGCGCGCGGCGAATTGATCGAACGCATCGCGCACCGCATGAACTATCCGACGCCGACCGATCTGTTTGCGGCGATCGGTTTCGGCGATGCGTCGGCACAATCGGTGGCTAACCGCATTCGCGATGAGATCAAGACCGACAACGTGGTGGATCTCACCCAGATTCGCAAGCCGGCGGCGCGCAAAGTGCCGCGTCGCTCGAGCGGTGTACGGATCGCCGGGGTCGACGATGTGCTCGTGCGGCTTTCGAAGTGCTGTTCGCCGGTCCCGGGCGATCCGATCATCGGCTACGTGACGATCGGCCGCGGCGTAAGCGTTCATCGAGCGGATTGTCCGAACGTCGCCTACATGAGCGCAACACCGGAACGGATTTTGCAGGCGCAGTGGGTGCCGACCTCCGATATGACGCATGCCGTCGACGTCGAAGTCGAAGCCGAGGATCGCTCGCAGCTGTTGCAAGACATCATGGCGGTCTTTGCCGAGCTCAAGACGACGGTGAGTTCGGTGACGGCCCGCGTCCGCAAGGACGGCATGGCGGTGACGAGCCTCACCGTGCAGATTCGCGACCTCGATCACCTGCACAAGATTTTGACCAAGCTCGAAAGTTTGCGCAACGTGCGCCGCGTGTACCGCGTCACGAAACGCGAGAAGAGCGCTGCAGGTTCCTAACGCGCTGCCCATCGGGGCAGCTTTTGTTGCCGGTGCGATGAATAGCATCGCCGGCGGCGGCAGCTTTTTGAGTTTCCCCGCGCTGATTCTCGCCGGCGTTCCGTCGATTCCCGCCAATGCCACAAACAGCGCCGCGATGTGGGTCGGTACGCTCGGCGGTGCGCGCGCCTACTGGGTCGACGTGCAGCCGCACAAGCGCATGCTGTATTCGATGCTCGCGATCAGCATTGTTGGCGCAGTGCTCGGGGCGTCGCTGTTGCTGCTCACACCGCCGGCCGCATTCAATCGATTGATTCCATGGCTGCTGCTCTTTGCGACCGCACTTTTCGCGGCCAGTCCGTTGCTAACCAAGTCGCGCGGCGGCATTCCGATGCACCGATGGTGGCAGTACCTGGCGCAATTTGCGGTGGCGGTGTACGGCGGCTATTTCACCGCGGGCATCGGGATCATCATGCTCGCGCTGCTCGCGTTCTCCGATTTGCCGAGTTTCAACGCGACCAACGGTATGAAAAACGTGCTCGCCGTTGCGATCAACGGCTTTTCGATCATCCCATTTTTGATCGCGCGGATCATCGATTGGCGCTATGCGATTCCGATGGCGATCGCCGCGCTCATCGGCGGATATGTCGGTGCGCTGCTCTTTCGGCGCGTCCCCGCCGCGTACGGGCGTTGGTCGGTCATCGCGATCGGCGCGATCATGACGATCGTCTTTTTCGTGCGCTAGGGCGTTCCGGCGCTAGACCTCGCTCGGAATCGGCGACGGCATGGGCATTGTGGCCGGGTGGGCTTCGCCGCGATGGAAGCCGCCCATCCGCGGCTCGAGGTGTTGGGCGACCCAGAGGTAGAGCGTCGGCACGACGATCAGCGAGAGCGTGGTCGAGAAGAGCAGACCGCCGATGACCACCGTTCCGAGCGGTGCTTGCGTTTGACTGCCCGACTCAATGCCGAGCGCGATCGGGAGCATGCCGCCCACCGACGCGAGCGTCGTCATCAAGATTGGCCGTAGCCGCAACGGTGCGGCATGCAAGACGGCCTCTCTGACCGCGTAGCCGCGTTCGCGCAGCTGGTTCGTGAATTCCACCACCAAGATTGCGTTTTTGACGACGATCCCGACGAGCATCAGCACGCCGATGAACGCCGTTAGTCCGAATGCGCGATGAGTGATCCAGAGCGAGAGCACGATGCCCGTCGACGCCAACGGCACCGCGACCATAATCACTAGCGGATGCAAGAGCGATTCGAACTGCGCCGCGAGCAGCATATAGATGAGGATGATCGCGAGCAGCACGATCAATCCGAGACTGCCGAAAGTATCACTTTGTTGCGTGACGGTTTGGCCGTACTGCCAATAGTAGCCCGGCGGCAGCGTGATGCCGTTCATGATGCGCGTCGTCGCGTCGACGGCTTGTCCGAGTGGAGCGGTATCGAGACCGGCGGTGACGTCGATTTCGCGCAACTTATCTTGGCGCGTGATCTCCGACGGCCCCGCCCCGAAACTGATGTTGGCGAGTTCGTTCAGCGCCATCACCGGCAAGGTGTTGCTCGCGCCCAAGTCGGTTGAACTTTGCAGTATCGATCCGCCGAGCGAACCGCTGGCCGTGCCGTTTGCGACACTGCCGCTTGTCGCGCCCGGTAGGGTAGCGATTGGAACTTGCAGCGAGAGCACGCTTTGCAGCGAGCGGCGTTGATTCGGCGGCAGTTGCACGATGATGGGATACTGTGTCCCGTTGATCTGCATGTAGGATGCGATCGTGCCGGATGTGGCCGTGTCGATCGTATTGGAGATCGCCTGCGTCGAGACGCCAAGCTGTGCGGCCTTTGCGCGATCGACGTTGATGTCGAGTTCGGGCTGCGATGCGGAGATACTGCTCTGCGGCGTCTGAATGCCGGGGATGCGGGCAAGGTCGGGCACAACGGTAAATTGCGCAAGGTTGTAGAGCGTGTTGATGTCGGGGCCGAAGATTTGTACGTCAAGCGCGTCCTGACCGCGCGAGATCATATTCTGTACGATGTCGACGGTGCGGCCAAAGGGACGCACGCCCGGCATTGCGTTGATGATCTTCGTCCAGTCGCGGACGTACTTCGCGGCGTCGGTACCGCTATATTGCGGCTTGAGTTCAACCGAGAGATTGCCTTGATTGGTGATCTGCGTGCCGGTGCCCACAAATCCAACCTCGCCGACCTGCGAGCCGACGTAGAGCACACGCGGATCTTGGAGCATCGCTTGCTCGATCTTATTGAAAATCGCATTGGTAATGTTGACGGCGGTCCCGGTCGGAAGCTGCAAATTGAAGCGCACGAAGACGGAGTTTGACGCAGGGAAGATCTCGGTTTTCACCGCGCCCAGCTTGGTCATGACGAGCGTACCGGCGAGCAACACGGCCGCGATGGCAAGGACCAGGCCAGGCCGCGCGACGGCTCGCGCCAGCACGCCGCGATACCATGTTTCGAAACGTTCGTAGACGCGATCGAAACCGCGCGCGAAGCGGGTATATCCGCTGCCGCCGTGCGCACCACCGTTGCCATTCGCTCCGGCATGTTTGTTGCGAATCAGGATCGACGAGAGCATCGGGACGGTCGTGACCGCGACGACGAAGGAGAGTGCGACCGCGGCCATCACCATCACCGCAAAGGGCGTGAAGATCAAACCTTGCAAGCCTGGGATCAAGACCAACGGGATGAACACGGTCACGACCGTGATCGACGACGCGAGCACCGCGCTGAAGATTTCGGTCGTGGCGCTTTCGGCCGCGTTACGCGGCGATTGCCCCAGCGCCATGTGCCGGTAAATGTTTTCAATGACGACGATCGCGTCGTCGACGATGAGCCCGACGGCGAGCGCGAGGCCGCCCAAGGTCATGATGTTCAGCGAATAGCCGAAGATGTAGGCGATGAAAAGCGTGCCGAGCACTGAGATCGGCAACGAGACCGCAACGATCAGCGTCGTGCGCCACGAGTGCAGGAAGAGCAAGATGATGAGTACGGCCAAGATTGCGCCGTAGATCGCGGTGTGTTCGAGCGCATTGATCGCTTCGAGGATGAAGCTCTGCTGATCGAAGACGACGCCGATCTTCATGCCCGGATAGCGTGCCTGGATTTGATCGATTTTGTGATAGGTGCCGACTGCCGTGGCAACGACGTTGGCGTTGGGCTGCGCGTCGATAACGACGCCGACGGCGTTCTTGCCGTTGAGTCGTTCGTAGGTGCGCACTTCTTGGATGGAGTCGCTGACCTTGGCAACCGTGCCAATGCGCACCACGCTGCCGTTCTTGACTGCGAGCACGAGATCGGAGATCTGCTGCGCGGTCGCGAGAAGTGCATTGGCGCGGACCTGATATTCGTTGCCGCCGACTTGAATGATGCCGGCGGGCAGATTGAGATTCTCTTGTTGTACGCGCCCGATGATTTGGTTGAGTGTCATGCCGTAGGCGGCAAGCTTATTCGTATCGGGCTCGATCATGAACGCGCGGGTTTGATCTTGCGAAACGATGACGTTGGCGACGCCATCGACCGAGGCGAACTCGTCGGAGAGCTGATTGGCGAAAAGATCGCCGAGATCGCGCAGCGGAATGTTCGGGTCGGTCACGTAGAAGCGCACGACAGGCAGCGAATTCGAATCGAACTTTGCGATCTGCGGTTGCTGCAAGTTCGGGTCGTTGGGGAGTTGCGTGCGGATCTGGTCGACCTGCTGCTGGACGTCGACCGCGGCCGTATCGAGATTGGTGCCGTAGTAGAACTGCGCCGAGACCGTACTCTGCCCGAGCTGCGAGGTGGAGTTGATCAGCTCGATGCCGTTGACGCGGCTGACCGCGTTCTCGATCGGGCGCGTGACCAGCGCCTCCATCTGCTCCGGCCCGACGTTGGGGTAGTTCACCGTCACCGTGACCACCGGGGGGGTGAAATTGGGGAGCAAGGCAACCGGCAACCGGGGAAGGGCGAAGATGCCGAGGACCACGATCGCCAAGGCGAGCATGGAAACGGCCACCCGGCGGTTTACGGCAAAACGGGCGATGGACATTCGCCCCCCATCTTAGCATTGCGGCCGACGGACCACATTGCGTGAAACGGCAGGCTAGTGTAAGATTCCATGGTTTTGGGAGACTTTTGATCCCCAGCCACCTGCCCCCCAACCAGGGGCCGCCGTCAGGCGTCCATAGATGGAACGAGTAATGAACGACTACGAAGTGACCTATATCCTCCGGCCCAATTTCGAAGAGGCCGAGGTCGAGACGCGCGCCAATGCGATCGGCGAGATCATCAAAAACCAAGGCGGCTCGGTGGTCAACATCGAGAAACTCGGCCGCAAACGGCTGGCGTACGAGATCGCCGACTTGCGCGAAGGCAACTACGTGGCGATGCAATATCGCAGCACCGGCGAGGCATCCAAGGAGCTCGAACGCCTGCTCAAGCTGGACGAAGATGTCGTCCGCGCGCTGGTGATTCACCTCGACAAGAAAGCGCTGGCCGCGATGGCCCATGCCGCCGCGAACCCGCCTCCGCCGCCGCCGGTGATGAGCGGACCCGTGCCGCTGACCCCGCCGATGCGACCCGAGGATCGCCCCCAGGTCGCTCCCGACCGCGTCTAAAACTCTTTCGCATTCGACAGGCGGCTCGTGCCAGGCACCTGGCACGGGTCGCCTTTATTTTTCGAATATCTAGCACCGCGACAAAGCGAAAGAGAGAACGACGATGGCAGGTTCATATAATCGAGTGATTTTGGTGGGTAACCTCACGCGCGATCCGGAGATCCGCTACACCCAGTCGGGGAAGGCCGTAACGAAGTTTACGCTTGCGGTCAACAACCCGCGCAACAAGGAAGAGACCACGTTCGTCGACATCGTCGCGTGGGATCGCCTCGGTGAAACCTGCAACACCTATTTGAAGAAGGGCTCGAACACCCTGATTGAGGGCCGTCTCGTCATTCGTTCGTATGACGATAAAGACGGCAACAAACGTAAGGCGACCGAAGTGGTGATCGACAACATGCAGATGCTCGGCTCACGCCCCGGTGGCGGCGGCGAAAGCGGCGGCGACTTCGGTGGTGGTGCTGCATATGCCGGCGCACGCAGCGGCGGTACCGGCGCAGCCAATGGCGCATCCGCGGGCGACGCATTCGGCGACGAGTTGGACGACGAGATACCGTTCTGACGTTCTAGCGTTGTCATCCCGAGCGTAGCGAAGCGTGTCATCCTGAGGTGCGAGCGTTAGCGAGCCTCGAAGGACGAGGGACCGACGAAATCAAGAGCCCGGCGAAAATCGCCGGGCTCGTTCTTTTGGACTATGCGCGAAGGTTTGATGCGGCGATCGGATCAATTGCTTTGGCGATGGACACGATGCCTGCGTTCATCGTAAGGATCGATTCACTTACCGACGTTGAGTACCGGCACGGATGCGCTGTGGTGCAGTCGCGACTGACTCGCTCCTGGATTCGGCACCTGCGCTCGATCCTGTCGGTGTTATTGGGTGTCGCGATCGGTTTCTCGCTGATTGTCGCTTTTTGCATCATTTCGGGGCCGATGCAAACAGGTGCGGGTAGATCCCGACGAACTTCGCCGGGCTCTTTGCTTGGTCGTCAGTATAGTTTCAACCCGAACTCAAGTGATCATCAAGAAGTGTGGTTACCATCTCGATAATGTTTAGCAGGATAGGCGTAGCTGCAACCATCGCGTCCATTTGCATGACGCTCAATCCATCGGGCGCTCTTGCAGTCGATACGATGGGACCGGTGGCTCTTCAGATTCCGGCATCGAAAATCCAAATAGGCCGCGTCTCCAGAGGCATAAGAACGGATTCCGAGTTCAAGTTACCGCAACAATGCGTGGCGTTTACGAACGAATCGCAATCCCCCGTGGCGCAAGTAACGTTCGATTTTTCGTTCTTACCACCGCCCGGCGTCCGTGAAGGGGGGCCGCCTCTCGCGAACCACGGCAGCGAAGAAGTGGACGACGTATTGCCATTTTATTTACCCCGGCATCCCCTCCCAACCGGCGTTCCGATAGGTTTTGATAGCGATCCGAACTTGGCTGACGTATGCGAGTACGGCGACGCCGGCGCCGTCATTGGAAGTTATCCTGGACCATCGCGTTTCTTGGTATTTGTCTTGAACGTCCGTTATCAGAGCGGCGACTACTGGCAACTTGTCCCGAACGTCGTCGGCAAAGCCAACGGACCAGCAGACGCTCCGATGAAGCTCGCGAACGTAGAAACCTACATCTACTCTTGGTCGAGACCACCCCTAACCGGTGAATATGCGCCGTTTCAGCTTTGTTCCGATTTACAGAACTTGTCATCGAAGACGATAACGCACGTACAGATCGTGTTTCAACACTTGGCTGGGGACGGCGGCGATCTCGGCGATGATGACCTCGACGTCCGCACCCAGATTCCAGCCGGCGCAGTGGTAAGCGATAGTTGCCGCGCATCCCACGAGGACATGGACCCGAGCGTTCGCACCTACGCGCAAATGGCATCGAACGGAAACAGTCTGCCGCCGCCCACAATTCTGTATAAGAGTCAAGCTTCGGACCTTTCGGCGCACATCAGCCGGGTCGACTTTGCCGACGGCACCTCCTGGCTCGCTCCGTGAGCAGAACTCTGGTTAGGGTGAAATGGCGCTCCAAAATCTCAGTTAGGGCGAAATGAGCCTATAACGTGAGACAACGCCGTTCTGAATAGGTGTAAAACTGTAAAGTAAAGCATCGAAACGCAAAAGCGCTCGAACGCTTTAATTCACGGACCCCCACCGTTGAACGGTGCGAGGTTCGCGTTTTTGATTTCATCGACCAGACGGTTAAAGCGGTAGACAACTTGAAGACCTTCCAGAAGTGCACGGCTATCAACGAATACCGCTCGATTAACGCGAGGGTCGAATCCGAAATCGCCGCCGAGTCCAAAGATGTTCGTGTCGAAGAAAACGCCGATAACCTCCGCGCTTCGATTGACGACCGGGCTCCCAGAGTTTCCGCCGATCGTATCGTTCGTCGAAACAAAGTGGGTCCACTCCCAACTTCTTAGTCCACGGAAAACTGGAAAATCGCGGCGAACTTCACCGACCAAGGAGGTCCGCCCGTGCGCAAGTCCCGCTACTCCGACGAACAGATCGCCGCAGCCCTGCGGCAAGCCGAAATCGGCACGCCAGTCGCTGATATCACGCGCAAGCTCGGCATCAGCGAAGCGACGTTCTACGTGTTTCAATTCGCGTACGACATCCAGCGTAATCACCTTGGCACGCTGATTGGCAGTCCAACCGGCGGGAATCTCCGTGGAATAAATGGCGGCGCATTCTTTTTTGTGCGCCTTCCGCACTCACACATCGAAGTCGATTTGCCGCTAATCGGAACATTTCCGGATGAGCCGACTCCTGATCGCGGGCTCGAGCCCGATATTCGCGTCGATCAAACGATTGAGAGCATCACTCGCGGCCAAGACCTCGTCCTCCGCGCAGCTGAGGCAAGAACGCCGCAATCAAACCAATAAGCGGCAGGAATGCGCAGACGTGATACAGGGTCGCGATTCCCGCAGTGTCGGCGAGACGGCCTTCGAATGGCGCAGCGAGACCCGCAACGCCGAAGGCGAATCCAAAGAATAGTCCCGAGATGGCGCCCACCTTGTCCGGCACAAGCTCTTGTGCGTACACGACGATCGCCGGAAACGCGGATGCAAGGATGAAGCCAATGACGATGGTCAACGGCACAGACCAGAATAGGTTCGCGTAGGGGAGGAGAAGCGTAAACGGTAGCACGCCAAGGATCGAGAACCAAATGACGTGCTTGCGGCCGAACCTGTCACCGATGGGTCCGCCGGCGATCGTGCCGAGAGCAACGGCCGCGAGGTACGCAAACAAGTGCAACTGCGCTTGCTGGATCGAGACGCCGAATTTCTGGATGAGATAGAACGTCAGGAAGTTCGATAGACTAACAAGGTAGACGTACTTCGAGAAAACGAGCGCGAGCAGAATACCGACAGCGAACGACGCCGCCCCTTTCGGCAGCCTGCTCTCACCGATTTTCTTCGAAGCCGACTTCAGCCGCGCAACGCCCTCGTGACGATACCACGTCGCAACATTCCACAGCACGACGCCCAACACGAGTGCAAGCAGCGCGATATAACCTACACTCGTAATGCCGTAGCGCACGATGACAAGCGCGGCGACGAGCGGTCCGATCGCCTGACCCGCGTTGCCGCCGACTTGAAAGATGGATTGCGCGAAACCGTGACGACCGCCGGCGGCCATGCGCGCGACACGCGACGCCTCAGGATGGAAGACCGCAGACCCTACGCCAAGCAACGGCGCTCCCGCGAGCAGCATCCAATAGGTGTGTGCTTGCGAGATGATGAGAAGGCCGAACAGACTGAAAAGCGTGCCGAGTGGAAGTGCCATGGGCCGCGGCTTCTTGTCAGCAACGAGGCCGATGAGCGGCTGCAACATCGAAGCCGTGAGCTGATACGCTGCAGTGACGAGTCCGATTTGGCCGAGCGAGAGCCCCAGCGCCTTGACGAAGTTCGGATAGATCGCCGGCAAGAGCGACTGCAGCATGTCATTGCAAAAATGGCAGAAGCTGATCGCAATGAGAATTCCCATCGCTGTACCGGAACGAATCAATGTTGCGGAACTCGTCATTCTTTGTTTTCTCGGGATTCCATAATCTCGTTGGAGCGTAACCTTTTGCGGCGCGTCCCGCATTCCAGGGTGGGTAGATGACTATTGCGAGTGGGACACCTGAAATCCCTGAAGCCCCATTTCTCGACTACGAGGATGTGGAACGCCCCGTCTTGGCCGTGCGGCGCGAATTCCCGCCCTGGTTCGAACTCGAGTGGCACCGGCACTCGCGCGGCCAGCTCTTATATGCAGCCCGAGGCGTTGCGGCGGTCCATACACCCAACGGCGCGTGGATGGCTCCGCCCGAGCGCGCAGTTTGGACGCCCGCGGGCGTGCCACATGCGGTGCGGATGGTGGCGACGGTTAGTACCCGATCGATTCGGATCGATCCCGCGCGCTGGCGTTCGCCGGAAGATCGTAACCAGGTCATCGGCGTCTCGCCGCTCCTGCGCGCGTTACTCGACGCGGCAACGGAAGTCACGCCGGCCTACGATGTCGCGGGACGCGATGGGATGCTAATGGATCTCTTAGTTGACGAAATCAGTCGCGCGCCCGTCATTCCGCTGGCCGTGCCATTTCCCATGAGTACGGCGCTCGCGGCGAAGTGCCGCGCCTTTCTCGAACGGGCCGATCCGCACGATACAATCGACGACTGGAGCGCCGCACTTGGCATCGGGCGCAAGGCGTTTACGCGCAGGTTCCGCCGTGAGACGGGCATGAGCTTTGCGGAGTGGCGCCGCCAGGCGTGTCTCCTGACCGCGCTACCACGCTTAAGCGCCGGCGAGTCCGTGACGAGCGTGGCACTCGATTTGGGTTACGAGAGCCCTGCCGCGTTCGCGACCATGTTCAAGCGGCTCGTCGGCTTCGCGCCGAGCCACTACGCCCGTTCTAAATGAAACGTGAGACAACGCCGTTCTAAAATTCGTCGGGCAAGACGATCATTGGTGCATATCGAAGCGCTGGTCATGCTTGTAGACTACAATGTCCTTGTCGCGCTCCTGGAGAAATCGGGATTGCCCGACCAAGGTGCGCCCCCATCAATGGGGATTACAATCAGATTTAAGGAAATCAAGCCCGTCGAAGGATCGCAGAAATTCACGATACCTGGTGGCGGCTGCGTCGGGCTCGCCCTGAATGCAGCTGGTGAAGTGTGCGCTCTGGGTATGACCACCCGCGCCGATTCATTCCGACCATCGTAAGCCAACCTCCGCGACGCGATCCCGAGGCTTTCTGCTGCAGTTCCCTATGATTAGGCCGCTTACCGAGTCCGATCTTGCGCGCATCAAAGAGATCGACCGCGCCGCGTTCTCGCCCGAAGATCAATATGGGGAAGCTACGTATCTGAAGATGCTGGACTCGGGTCTTAGCCTCGTAGCCGTCGACGATGCCGAATTCATTGTGGGCTACGCATTCTTGCAAAGACTCCAGGAATGGCCATGGGAGGATCTTTCGGATTTGTCGACACGACCCACATGCATGCCGCATTCACATGTTCGGTCTATTGCGGTAGACCCAAGCCGCCAGCGAAACGGATACGGACGTGCAATATTGCGCTCAGTTATCGAAGCGGCAACGAACTCTGTCGATTTGCTCGTCGATGAATCGAATGAACCGGCGCTGCGGCTCTACGAGTCCCTTGGATTCAAACCTGCCGAGATGTGCGCGACCGTCCCGCCCAAACGCAGAATGGCACTACACACGCAAGTTCATACTCCGCGGGTCGAATTAATCGAAGTCTCCGATTCCGACTTCGACTGGATGCTCGGTATTGTGCAATACCGCGAGAGCTTGCGTCTCCCACCGGGCGGAGTCGACGATCCGGGCGTATTGCGAATCGTCCGCGAGATGACGCAAAAGCTTCACGCTGCGGGATGTACTGGCTCATGGATGATCGTGCGCGACGGCGAGGTGGTGGGCTTGTGTAGTTATAAACGCCCACCGGCTAGGGGTCGCGTTGAGATTGGATATGGTATAGCGCCCCAGCGGAGAGACGCCGGCACCGCGACTGCGGCTGTGGCTGCAATTGCGCAGATCGCGAGCGCCGATCCCACGATTGATGCGTTGATCGCCGAAACAGCGACCAACAATCCCGCATCGCAACGCGTTCTCGAAAAGAACGGCTTTATCCGAGCAGGAAGCCGTATCGACGAGGAGGACGGCGAAGTGGTTAGCTGGATCAAGATGCTTCACTCGTAACGTGGTCATTCATCTTATCGACGGAACCTACGAGCTCTTTCGGCACTTTTACGGACTGCAGCGGCGCGGAAGCAGCGAGAAGCGCCGGTTCGGCGCCGTTGTCGGCGTGCTCAATACCGTACTGCGCATGATCGCCGATGGAGCGACGCATATTGGCGTCGCGACCGACCATGTCATCGAATCATTTCGGAACGAGCTTTGGGGCGACTATAAAACGGGAGACGGGGTCGATCGTGCGCTCCTTGCACAGTTCACGCCGCTTGAAGATTCGCTGCGCGCGATGGGCGTCGTGGTTTGGCCAATGATCGAACTTGAGGCGGACGATGCGCTCGCGTCGGCTGCTGAAATTGCCTCGAAGGATGCTCGCGTTGAAAAGATTTGCATCTGGACACCTGACAAAGATCTCGCGCAATGCGTGCGCGGGGACCGCATCGTGCAGGTGGATAGACGAACCAACGTCGTTCGAGACGCGGCCGGCGTACGAGCGAAGTTTGGCGTCGATCCCGAGCTCATTCCCGACTACCTTGCCCTCGTCGGTGATGCGGCGGATGGCTATCCCGGGATCAAGGGCATCGGTGCAAAGGGCGCGGCAGCGCTGTTGACGCGCTACGGAAAGATCGAACGCTTCCCGCAAAATGTGCTCGGGGAGAATCGCTATCGCGCCCTGTTATTCAAAGAACTCGCGACGCTTCGAACGGACGCGAAGCTTTTCGCAAATGTTGATGACCTGGGATGGCGCGGGCCAACCGCGGCATTTGCCGGCGTTTGCGAGCAATTGGGCGCCCTGGAATTGCTTGACCGCGTTCCCGGTTACCGCTATACTCAACCAAATGGTTGAGTATCAGGAAGCGGGTCTGGACCGGACGTTTGCAGCACTCGCGGACCCCACCCGGCGGGCCCTCGTCGCTAAGCTGCGGGCAGGGAGCGAGACGATTAGTTCGCTGGCTGGTGAGTTCCCGATGTCGCTGCAGGCCGTGATCAAGCACCTCGATGTGCTGACCGATGCGGGGCTCATTACACGCAGGAAAACCGGGCGGACCGTGGCGTGCGCCTTAACACCGGAGCCGCTCGAGCGCGCGACGCGCTGGCTCGAGGAACAGCAACGCGCCTGGGACGAGCGCCTCGATCGGTTCGGCGCGTACCTTCATCACTTACAGCAAGGAGTAACCGATGAGCAATCTTGAGACCGCCGGCGATGTCGTTGAAGTCGTCAAAACGCGCACGTTCGACGCGCCGCTCTCGCTCGTTTGGAAAGTGTGGACCGCGGTCGAACATCGGAATCAATGGTGGGGCCGCCCCGGCTTTACGACGGTCTGCGAACACGATCTGCGCCCCGGCGGCAAGATGAGCATTCACATGGAAGGGCCCGATACGACGGTTCTTATATCGGGCACGGTTGAAGAAGTCATCGCGAACGAACGGCTCGTGACCGCAGGCGTTCTTGAAATAGATGGCGTCGCCGCATTTAATACGCGTCTGGACGTTTCGTTTGCTGATTGCGCCGGGACCACGAGCGTGACCGTGCGCCACACGTATTGGAACTTTGCCGGCGACCGCAAAGACGTGAGCGACGGCGCGAGCGTCGGCTGGGACCAGCAGTTGGATCGATTCGACGCCTACTTACGCGCTTGCTTGCGGGCTGAATAGAACGAAAATGCTTCGTCGTTCGTGGTCCGCTACGTGTTCAAGTCGTCGATAGCGCTGAACGTCAAGAAGTAGATGATCATCACCCAGTAAATCAGGTACGACACGATCGGCAGGAAGAACGCGAAGATGAGCCCGACGACGCGAATATAGAGCGAGAATCGGATACGGCGGTAGGTCGCGCGCGCCTGTTCGGGTGGGGCACTCTCGGTGTACGCTCGGCTTTCGATGAGATGGCGCGACATGAAGAAACCGAGAACTGCGCCGGCCAACAGCACGACCGAATATAAAACGGCGGCCGCCGGCAGCGTCGGATACGTTCCGGCCACGTTGGTTGCGTATGGGATGAAGGCCGCCACGACGAGGAACATCGTGTTCAAGAGGATCGTCGCATGGTCGAGGACGCGGACGTTGTGGAACATTGCGCTGTGCAGACGCCAGTAGTTCACGATGATGAAGAAACTCAAGAGAAAGGCCAGAAGCCTCGGCCACTGGGCTATCAGCGCGTGCACGAGCGCCCCGTTGTTTGCGTCGCCGAGGAGTGGGACAGCGAAATTCAAAACGAGCAGCGTCGCCGAAATAGCAAAGATGCCGTCCGCAAACTGCTCGAGCCGGGTGGGCGTCATGGGAGCGCCTCCCTAGGCGATGCTTCGTGGGCCGACGCTAAACGATCCGGACGAGCAAATCTCCTGGATCTGCTCGGCGCTCAGCCGGCGAAAACTCGCGTTGCAATATTCGAACGGCTCGCCGGCTGCGGTCGTGTCGTACCGTGCCTGCGCTCCGGGGTTGAGCTGCGCCCGCTGTTGGATCGTCTTGTTCTTGAAATTCACACGGTACGCCAGAATCCGCTCCGAAAAGAAAGACCTCTCCGCGGCTATTGGCATAGCCACCGAAGATGGGCTCTGGCGGTACGGGAACGAGTCCCTTCGAGACCTTTTTATTCAAGTTGAGAACGCCGACCGGCGCGATATCTAACATCATGCAACCTGTGCAACCCCACGAGCTCGCAAAGGGTTGCACCTGCGCCCCTGCAGGAAGGCCGCATGCGCTCGCGGCCCGGGTACGTTGCAAGGGTAGCGAGCCTCGAAGCATAAGAATTAGGCGTAACGCACGTCTACAGCGAGGTATGTGAATGAGAATGCATCTGGATCGTATCGCCGCAGCCGCTCTCCTTGCGCTGGTGTTGGCATTCGCGATGCAAGCGCTCGGGAGCGCACAACTCGGGCCAACCGTGCACGGAGCGCAAATCACTGTCGCGAACCGAAGCGACATGTGCGCGTGGATCACCATCTACAAAGCAACCGCCGTCACTTCGTGGAGCATCGAAACCAGCGGCACCAGCCGACCACAGTATGTCGGACCGGGAACGAGCCATACGTTTCAGGCGGTTATGCCAACGGCGCTGGCAATCCCGACGGAAATCAAAGTACGGGCCCAGCTGGATCGGGCAGCGAATTGCAGCACAAAATCTTCGCGGGTTCCCGATCTTTCGCGGGAAATGAAAGGCCTGACGCCACGAAACCCAGCCTATGGCATGGGCTTTGATGCCACCGTGAGCGGATCGAACGGCCACTATAACCTCGATCTTCACAGGGTGTCTAACTAGCATAGACTCGGTAATCTTCGATCTCGACGGCACGTTGATCGAGAGCGAGCAAATTTGGCGTGACGTGCGGCACGCGTTCGTTGTCGATCACGGCGGTCACTGGATCGATGGTGCCCAAGAGCGCATGATCGGTATGCGCACGAGCGAATGGGCGCAATATATCCACAACGACCTCGGGGTAGCGCTCGCTCCAGAGGCTATTGCCGAACAGGTGGTCAACGCGGTCGCACGGGCGTTGGCCAAGCACGTGCCGATATTGCCCGGCGCAGACGGCGCACTCGCGCGTTTGTCTGCGGCGTTTCCCCTCGGGCTCGCGACGTCCGCCGCGCGTCCGGTCGCCGAAACCGTGCTGGCAAAAACCGGATGGAGCCACTACTTTGAGGTCGTGGTTTCCGCCGACGACGTAGCGCGCGGTAAACCCGCGCCCGATGTGTACCTTCGTGCGCTCGAACTCATGGGCGCGGATCCACGGCGTACCGCGGCGGTCGAGGATTCAGCTAATGGCATTCGCTCGGCGTACGCCGCCGAGCTCGCGGTGATCGCCGTGCCGAATCGCGAGTTTCCACCGGATCCGCAAGCGCTCGCACTCGCGACCCGCGTGCTCGCCTCCATCGCTGACCTTGACGTGGCGACGGTTAACGCCGTGCTGCATGTGTCATAATGGTGACATGCAACAAAAGAGCATTCCGGGCGGCGCCTTCACGATGGCCGCGGACCTCACCGTGTCGCGTATGGGCTATGGCGCGATGCAACTCGCCGGGCCGCACGTGTTCGGCCCTCCTGCAGACCGTGACGCCGCGATCGCCGTCCTACGCGAAGCCGTTGCGCTCGGCATTACGCACATCGATACCAGCGACTTCTACGGCCCGCACGTCACGAACCAAATCATCAACGAGGCACTGCATCCGTATCCGTCAGACCTGCGCATCGTTACTAAGGTCGGCGCACGACGTGATGAGCGTGGCGGCTGGCCGCATGCACGCACACCGGCCGAACTGCGCTCGGCCGTGCACGACAACCTGCGCAACCTCGGACTCGAGGTCCTCGACGTCGTGAACTTCCGCGTCGGCGCGGTGGACCGGCCCGAGCCCGGCTCGATCGCCGAGGGGTTCGTGTCGCTAGCCGCGATGCAGCGCGAAGGGCTCATCCGCCATCTCGGCGTCAGTACGGTCACCGCCGAGCAGATCGCCGAGGCGCAGGCGATCGCGCCGGTCGTCTGCGTGCAGAACCTCTACAACGTTGCGAATCGTCAGGACGACGCGCTGATCGACACGCTCAATGCGCAGGGGATTGCTTACGTGCCGTATTTCCCCCTGGGCGGCTTCACGCCGTTGCAGTCGCAAGCACTCGATGCGGTCGCAGCGCGGATTGGCGCATCCTCGCAGGCCGTCGCAATCGCGTGGCTACTCCAACGCTCACCCAACGTGTTGCTCATCCCCGGAACATCGTCGATTGCCCATCTCCGCGAAAACGTCGCTGCCGCGCGATTGACACTGTCCAGCAATGACCTCGCCGAGCTAAACGCGATCGCGTAGAGTTTAGGGGTGGCTGAGCAAAAACCGCGCGCGATCCGTCTCGTCGAGGACCCATGGACGACGCTGCGTCACATTGTCGAAGCGGTGGCACTTATTGCTGCTGGCGTGTGGGCGTTCTATACGTTCATCTATCAGGAGAAGATCAAGCCGGCGGGCGAACCTGCGACGCTCGACGATACGATCACGGTGCAGCGCGTGGGGCAAGATCGCACGCGCGACATCCTCGAGGTTGCCATTCACCTCCATAACGGCGGAAAAACCGAGATCGAGGTCGCGGCTGATGGCTTCAATGTGTGGGGCGACAAATACGCAACGGTCGTAAAGCGGACAACACTGAACGCCTTACACGAGCAAGCGATTAACAATGATTATCCGCGTATCTCGCACCAGCTCATTCGGTCGTTCGTCGAGCTGCGCGATGCCGCGGTCAATGGCCAGCGCGGCAAGCATACAACAATCGAGCCCGACGGCGTCGTCACTATCCCGTACACTATTGTGATTCCGCGCGGTGCCTACGATGTGATTCAGGCGGAGGTCACGGCGATCCCCGTTAAAACGCCCGTTCGCCCACGGGTCAACGTTCAGATTGTCCATTACAGGGACGGCAGCATTTTGTTGCGCTCGCTCACGCCCGGAACGGGCGGAGACGACAACAGCATCGAGTTTGGATTGCTACCGGACTAAAGCCCAGCGATCCGTGGCCAGCGACGGCCTTTCAGAGGGTCTTGGCGTTCGCGTCGGTAACTCCTGACGGTTCCGATGTTTTTCGATACTGCTGACCTCGAGCGTGCCTTCGATCCGCAGACGCTCGCGCGTGCGCGCGGTTACCTTGCCGGGAATCGCACGACAAATGTGCGTCTCTCCGAACAGGGTGATGCCGCAAGCGCCAACGTACAAGGCTCCGCGACCCGGCCCTACGCCGTGCGCATTGCCGTGCGTGACCGCGACGGCGTGCGAACGATCGAAAGCGATTGTTCGTGTGCCGAGGGCGAGGCGTGCAAGCACGGTGCGGCACTCGCGCTGACATTGCTGGATCGCAGCGCGGACGCGAGCGGCGCATCCGACGGGGCGGTCGACGCATGGACGCGCCGGATGCTCGAGACGTTAGGCGTCCCGGTGTCCGAAAACATCGAACGACTGCTCTACGTGATCGACGTTCCCGAATCGCACGGATTGCGTTCGCTGCGACTCGTGCCCTATGTCATCCCGCCTGACGGAAGTAGCGCGAGTCCGCGCGAGTTCTCGTTCCACAGTTTGAAGAATTCGCGTGCGCGCTTTGTCACCGGTATCGACGTCACTGCCGGACGCCTCGTGAGCGCGAGCGGATTGCTCGGGCTCGGGCAGGACCTCTCGCCGGCGATCCTCGCGATGCTGGTTGCGTTGCTTGCAACGCGCGGTCTGCTGCGCTGGCGCGATCCGTCGTCGCCAGCGCTCGAGTATGCGCCGCTGGACGGGACTGCGCTAGCGTGGCGAACGGATGACGACGGGCTCGTGCGCGTCCATCTCACGCAGCATCCGCATGCCGTGCTGCTTCCAACGGCGCCGCTGTGGTACGTCGACCCCGAGGCGAACCGTGCCGGTCCTGTTGAGCTCAACCTTGCGCCGGAGCTTGCAGCGACGATCGCGCGTGCGCCGGCGTTTTCGCCAACGCAGGCGCAGCGCGTACAGATCGCGCTGCATCGTCTCCTGCGCGGTAATGGTATCGAAGGTCCGGCGCACGATCTTGCCGTGCACATCGACGAACGCGAGCCACAAGGGGTGCTGCGCCTTTCCGCTACCGACGTCGGGCGCGCGGGAGGCGGCGTCGTCTTTGCCTACGGCGATCAGCTCGTGCCGCCGAGCGATCCGCGCGATACGATTCGGGTCGCCAACGGCGAGAGCCTCAAAGTATGGCCGCGCGATCGTGCGTTCGAACGCCGCGCGCAGGAACGGCTGGCCCAGCTCGATTTTCCTCCGTACGGCGAAGACGCATGGCTGCAATTCCTCGAGCGCGATGCGCCGCAGTTGCGTTACGAGGGCTGGCGGATCGAAACGATGCCGTCGTTTCCGTTTCGCATCGTCGAGGCGGGCGATGAGTGGAGCGCAGAAGTCTACGAGAGCGGCGCCGCGCAATGGTTCGAACTCGAACTCGGCATCGACGTCGACGGCACGCGCGTCTCGCTCTTGCCGGTGCTGATCGATGCGCTCGGGCGCAGCGGGCTCGATCTCGATGCGGACCCCGCTACGCTCGCGCGGCGCGAGACGCCGTTTGTCGGGCGCGTGCCGGGCGGCGGCTACGTCGCACTGCCGGTCGACCGCGTTGCGCGCGTGTTGGCGACGTTAGGCGGACTCTTCGGCGATCGTCGCAGCGGGCAGAAAGCGCGCGTGCGCGTGCCGATGTTGCAAGCGGCATCGCTGGCGGCAGCGGGCGGGATCGCGACGCGCTGGAACAACGCGCCGTCGATTCGCGCGATGCTCGACGATCTTGCGCAGTACGCTGACCGGCACATCGACATTCCGGCGGCATTCACTGGCGAGTTGCGGCCGTATCAGCGCGACGGCGTGGCGTGGCTGCAAACGCTGCGCGAACATCACGCGGGCGGCATCCTCGCCGACGATATGGGCTTGGGCAAAACCGTCGAGGTCATCGCGCACGTCGCGCTTGAACGCGCGGCCGGCCGCTTGACCCATCCGGTGCTTGTCGTGTCGCCGACGAGCGTTGCGCCGAACTGGCGCGCCGAGGTCGCCCGCTTTCTGCCCGACGCGCGCGTGCTCGCACTCACCGGTGCCGATCGCGCCGATCGCTTCGCTCAGGTCGGCGACGCGACGTTCGTGCTCACCACGTATGCGCTGCTGTTGCGCGACATCGAGGCGCTTGCCGCCTTCGAGTGGTCGATCGCCGTCCTGGACGAAGCGCAAGCGATCAAGAATCCGCGCTCCAAGGTCGCGCTTGCCGCGTCGCAATTGCACGGCGCACAGCGCCTCGCGCTTACCGGCACACCGATCGAAAACCACCTCGAAGAGCTGTGGTCGATCTTTACCTACGCAGTGCCCGGTTTGCTGCCCGAGCGCTCGCGCTTCACGCGCCTCTTCCGTACGCCGATTGAAAAGCACGGGAACGAGGATCGTCGTGCCGCACTCGGCGCCCGGATCGCACCGTTCTTGCTGCGCCGGACGAAGGAAGGCGTCGCGCAGGAACTGCCCGAGAAGACCGAGATCGTGCACCGCGTTGCGCTCATCGGACGCCAGCGCGATCTCTACGAGACGATTCGCCTCACCATGCACAAGCGCGTGCGTGACGAAGTCGAACGCCGCGGGCTCGCGCGCAGCCGCATCGTCGTGCTCGATGCACTGCTCAAGCTGCGCCAAGTCTGCTGCGATCCGCGTCTACTCAAACTCGACGCGGCTGCGGGCATTCACGAATCGCAAAAACTCGACGCCCTGCTCGAGATGCTTGAGAGCCTCCTCGACGATGGGCGGCGCATCTTGCTCTTCTCGCAGTTCACTTCGATGCTCGATCTGATCGTGCCGGAACTTGGGAAGCGCAACCTACCGTTCCTCGAGCTGCGCGGCGACACGCGCGATCGCGAAACGCCGGTCGCGCGCTTCCAAAACCACGAAGTGCCGCTTTTTCTCATTAGCCTGCGAGCCGGCGGCACCGGGCTCAATCTCACGGCTGCCGACACGGTCATCCACTACGATCCGTGGTGGAACCCCGCCGTCGAACGCCAGGCCACGGACCGCGCCCATCGCATCGGCCAAGATCAGCACGTCTTCGTCTACAAGCTAATCGCCGAAGACTCGGTCGAGGAGCGTATTCTCGAATTGCAGGAGCGCAAAGCTACGCTGGCCGCGACGCTATTCGACGAAGCCGCCGGCCCCACGGTGGATCTCGATCTGGCTGACATCGATCGCCTCTTTGCCTAAAAGCCAGAGCACCTACATCATGCGTCACGGTCCGTAGCGCTGTAACACGCGCAGCGCGCGCAGCGTATTCCAGCGACTCGATTCACCCACCGATTCGCCGGTTGAAAACGCAAGCGCCTCGTCGTACGCGCGATCGAGGTGCCATCGACCGTCAGCCTGTCGCTTCCCCTCGATGAAACGCACGGCCTCGCGCATGCGCGGGTCGAGCTGAACATCGGCGCTTCTGAAGTAATCGAGCGCGCGGAGCACGTCGTAGTGATAGCGCGGCGGAAACGCGAGTTCGAGGAACTCGGGGTTGGCGACTTCGCCGGTGGAGCGCCGACGGAAGAGGCTACGGTAGTGCGGCACCAGCGCCGGCGGCCCGTTGAGCGCGGGGGGATTTCCCAATGCCTGCACGACTACGGGCGCCGGAGGAGCATTGCGCAAGACGACATAGAACGGCCCTGTCGGCGCAGGTAGCCAATTGGTTTCTTCGCTCGCACCGGGATCATCGTGCTGGACGTAGATCGTGAACGAACCGTCCGCGTTGCGTTTGAGGTCATCGTCACTTCCAAGTGAATAACGATCGATCGGATTAGGAATCGTGTAGGCCGTGACTCCGTCGTACATGGTGATCGACCAGTATCCCGGCGGAGTCGTGTTGATGTACGTCATCGGCGGACTAAAGGTCATCGTGTACGGTTTCGAGCCGCTGAGCGGTGTGCCGCTTCCGTCGTGGAAGGCGCCATAATAGA
This sequence comes from Vulcanimicrobiota bacterium, assembly GCA_963703325.1. Classification (GTDB taxonomy): domain Bacteria; phylum Vulcanimicrobiota; class Vulcanimicrobiia; order Vulcanimicrobiales; family Vulcanimicrobiaceae; genus Aquilonibacter. The sequence continues at coordinate 1,795,478 of OY969805.1, forward strand.
TCGTTTCCTTCGGCGTGTTTGCCAACAATCCAATCACGGCGACTATCGCGCGTGTGACGTAGTCGCCAACCGACAACCCTAGGTTTGCGGGCGGAATGGTCCATCCATTGATGGATTTCACCGCAAGCGCCATCGAGCGTATTGTCGGGCCGATTTCTTGTGCAGCCATCTTCATCTGCGCGAGAATGTATGGATTCACATCTTCACGCTTCCACTGTTTGCCGAGAACGATGCCCAAGTACTTGAACTGCGGAAGCACCGTGGCGACCTGATCGCGCGGCGGCGGGTTTTCATTCAGCGCTGCCGAGAGGATCTCCCAGAACTGCAGCGGATCGACGAACTGCATGAGGCTGCTGGCAACCTTCGGATTGATGTTGGGGACCGCGTAGTGGTATGTAGGCTCCGGCGGCGCTGGTCTGCCGGTATATTGCGCAAGCCCGGTAACCGTAATCGCTCGCAATACGCGTTGGGCGCCCGGCAGATCGGCCTTATTCTTCACATGCACGCGTGGCTGGAGATCGATCCAACGTGTCGGGCAGTCGATACGTTTGACGCCGGCTGGAAGCGTGCCGCGCCAGCCGGGTCCCACCAAAGCATACGTTCCGCCGGAATAGCCTGTCGTCGCGCCGCCGACGTAGGCGAATGAGTCGGTCCACATGTCGACGATTTGAATGACATAGTAGCGACCGTGGGAATCGGGAGCGCGTAGAATGATCGGCTGCGCCTTGAGGTCCATGAAGCCGAAGCCGTAGACGATGTTGACGTTCGGCGTGACGAAGCCGAGCCGTTGCGCGATCTCCGGGCTGGTGATGTTCTCCACGCGCAGAATCTGGTTGGGTGGTGCCTTGGCGCCGGCCCCGTCGAGGTTGAATTTCGCAAGTTGTACATCGCGACGATCGGCGCGCCATAGATCGCCGCCTCGAGAGCAAGCGCGTGCATGCCGTTCTGAATGTTCTGCAGATCCTGAAGCCGTTGCAGCTGTGCGCATCCAGTAAGCGATGAGGTAGCGAGCAGCACCGAAACGGCGGCGGCGACGATTCTTCGCCTGGCGAACATAGGCAGAGCTTACTTAAGGAGCAGGCGCAACCCTTGGTGCGCGCGACCCATTACGGCCAATATGAAGATTTTGGTAGTGGGTGCGAACGGCACCATGGGCAAGGCTATCGTCGAAGAACTCAAGCCGCGTCATGAAATCGTCACGGCTGGGCGGACGAGCGGCGACCGGAACGTCGACATCAGTGATCCCGCCAGCATTCGAGCATTATTCGAAGCGGTGGGCAATGTCGATGCGGTGGTCAATGCCGCCGGTGACGTCCACTTTGGTCCGCTGCTCGAGATGACGCCCGAGCAGCTCCAAGTCGGTCTCTCACACAAGCTGATGGGTCAGGTGCACCTCGCGTTGGAAGCCGCGAAGCACCTCAATCCGGGTGGATCGGTGACGCTGATCGCCGGTTCGTTGAGCCACGATCCGGTGCGCTTCGGCGCGAGCGCGACGCTGGTTAACAGCGCGATCGAAGGCTTTGTGCGCGCGGCCGCGATCGAATTTCCGCCGGGAACGCGTATCAATGCGGTAAGCCCCACGGTGCTGTGCGAATCGATGGGCGCGTACGGCCCGTTCTTCCGCGGCACCGAGTGCGTCCCGGCCAAACGCGTTGCGCTGGCGTTTAGCAAGAGCGTGGAGGGTGCGCAGACCGGTCAAGTGTACTTGGTCGAGTAACTGATGGCGCACGCTTACAAGGACGAACTCGACGCGGCCGAACGCCAAGGGAAGGCGGCGCACGACGCAATGGAGGCGTGGGTCAGCCGGCCGCTCGACGCGCCCGACCTTCCGGGCGCGATACTCGAAGGCTACGCCAAAGATCTGCGGGAGAGCCGCGAACGCTTACGACGATTGCTTCAAGAGCAAGGCGTTCGCGACGATATCGAAACCGCACTGGCTATCAACGAAGAATATCATCGTTCGCTGGGTTTGAGCATCAAAGACAAGCCGGATGTCGTTGACGAGGAGCCTACTTCGGACGAATAGCCGGCGCGAGAATTCGCACGGCGAGCACTTGTAGCACGGCCGCCACCGGAACCGCCAGAAAGGCGCCGGCGATTCCGAGCAATGTACCGCCGATCACGGTCGAGAGTATGATCAACAAAAAACTCAACTGCACCCGCTGTCCAAAGATGATCGGCGAGAGCACATTCTGATCGATGATCTGAATGAAAGCGAAGATCGAAAGTACGATCAGCATCTTCGCCCAGCCGCTTGCTGCGAGCACGACGGCAAGAATAATCGGCCCCGAGATCACCGCACCAACCATCGGAATTCCCTGGAAGATTGCAGCGATGAACCCCAGGAGCAGGGCATACGGCACCCCGAGAAAAGCAAGCGACGCACCCATCGGAATGCCGACAACGAGCGCGTTGATCACCACGCCCTGCACGTACGCGCTCAACCGGCCCTCGATTTCGGCGAAGGCATTGTGCCAATGCGTCCGCATTCCGTGCGGCATGAGGCTGAGGACGAATTGCTCGAGTTCGCCCGACGAAAGCATCCAGCCGATCGCGAGCAAGAGGATGAGGACCAGGTCACCGATTGCGGTGGCGATGAGCGCAGTTCCGCTAAGAACATGCAGGCCGATCGCACTTGCGACGCTGCCGGCGCTGCCGGACAACGCGGCCGCGAGTTGGCGAGCCGTTTGGTCGTTTTCGAAATAGCGCTGCGCGGCAGCGAGTTGGCCCTGCAATGAGTTCACGTAATCGGGGAGCGACTGCACCAACCGGACGAGCTCGGCTCCGACCGGTTGGACGAGTACGACTCCGATGACGACCGCCAACAGTATGACGATGCCGAACGCGAGTCCGACCGCGGCCCCGTACGACATTCGTTTGGCCATGCGATCGACGATCGGCCGCATACCGGCCGCGAAAAGCACGGCGGTGAAGAGCAGGAGCAAGGCTGACAGCGCGCCCGCAAGCACGTTCCACGCCAGGAACGCGCCCGCGACGATTGCCACGCCTATGAGCCAGCCGCGCACGCTATTCAAATGAACTCACTTTTCCAGACCCGTACCATGACGTAGAACAAGAACGCCGTACTCACCCCGAAGAGCAGCATTCCGTCGGCCGCCTCGGTCGCACCCATCACGCGCCACTGATGCGCTAAGGACAGGCCGGATGCACCGCGTGTCGTCATTGAGTCGACCGAGTAGAGCACCGCGTCTGGCGGCGAAGGTAGCGCGCCCAGTTGCACGTAGGCGCTGGCCCAAATCAAGCATTCGATGCCGTGGAAGACCACGAGCGATAGGGCCACGCCGACGATAATGGCGACCGTCCCGAGAAAGGGATACGTTCGCCGTGCGTCTTTGTTCCCGAGAAGACGTTCCAAAATCGTCGCGAGCACGACGACGCCGGCGGCGTGAATCGTGATCGTGATTGCGATAAGCGCCAGGCTCCAGAGCCAGTTGCTATCCCAAGCGCCCCAGCCGTGCATCGTGCGCGAGCGTACAACCGATCGCTCCGCGCCGATATCCCAGTAACGCAATACGAAGCAGTCATGGCGTTCTTGCGCAATTTGGATAGAAGCAATGGAGGCGGCGCGCTAGCATGTTTCGTGATGCTCGATCGCCGCGACTTCTTGCTTGCACTCGGAACAGCTGGGGTCATGCCCGGGCTTACCGGTGCGACACCCGGCGCACCTGCGCTCAAACCGCTTGCGCGGGCCCTGGTTTTGAGCGGCGGCGGGGCTCGCGGAGCCTATGAGGCGGGTATCATCGCCGGATTGGCGGCCAAGGCGGGTGTCAGCGATGGAGCCCGCCTTGTGCCGTACGGCATCGTTTGCGGCACCTCGATCGGTGCGCTCAATGGCTGGTTCGTGGCAAGCGGCCAGTACACGAAACTTCACGACCTCTGGTACGGAATCAGCGCGGCGAAGTTGCTTCAACTCAAGCCGCAGTTTGCGGCGCTCCGTGATTCCCAAAGCGGCGTTGGCGATCGTTTCGCGTCGGCCGTTCGGCTCGCGTCGTTAACCAAGAACCAGGGCGCGCTCATGGATTCGCAGCCCGTCATCGATTTTATCGCGCACCACGTCGATCCCGAGCGCCCGCTGTTGATGCCGCTGATCTGGGCCTCCACAAACTTGACGACCCAGCGCGCCGAGTATTTCTACGCGCGGCCGCGCGACGCGCCCGGTGGTGTGCCCGAAGCAGTCGCAGCATCGCTGCGGTTGGTATTAGGACCGAGCACTGTCGTGCGGGAGGCGACGCCCGACCTGCTGCACCATCAGCTCTTTGCGTCGGCCGCAATTCCGCTCGCCTGGGATCCCGTCCAGCTGCCGGGGCCAGACGGATCGATCAATCAGTATTGCGACGGCGGCGTCGCGAGCAACTCGCCGGTGTTGTTCGCCCACTCGGTGGCCTCGGCGGTCGACGTCATTCTGATGGATCCGCCCTTCGAACCGATTGCCGAGTACCAGGATGCCGTGACGATCGGGTTCGGTGTGTTCGGAACGATGCAACGAAAGATCCTCGTAACGGACATGCGCAACGTGTACTTTCAATCGGTCGCGAAGGACGCCTTGGCGCACACGAACATCGCTGCCGTGCGCAGCGAGCATCAACGGCTGCTCGCGTCGTTTATGGCCTCATCGGTGGCGACGGACCTTTTTTTCATGCGTCCGAAGGAAGTGCTACCGCTCGGCACCGGCGCCTTCAACGATCAGGAAGGCATCGGGAAAGCGTATCGGATCGGCTGGGATGACGCCTTTGCCGGCTTCACGCCGTACGATTGGGAAACGTTCGACGTGTAGCCAGGTAGTCGGCGATGATCCACGCCGCGCCGGCGATGCCGAAGTTCGTCGCGATCTCGGTCCAGTTCGAGAGTTTCTGCGGATGCGTCACGCACGCGGGTACCCAAACCAATATGCCGAAGCCGATGACCATCGCGGTCAATAAGCGCGATGCGAGCAGTGCGAAACGACCGGTGAGCAACGCAATCGCGGCCAGCGCGAAGAACAGCGTCGTCGCGTTTGTCCAGAAGATCTGTCCCGGCGGAATCCATGTTGGGACGAGGCTCGCGGTGTAGTTCAGATAGGCTACCTGCGCGAGCGCGAAAAATATGACGCAAATGCCGAAGCCGTAGTAGCCGATGCGTGTGAACTTTCCGCCGTAGACGATCAGCGCACCGCAGAGCAGCGAAAACTGTTCGGAGATCGCGGGCACATAGTCGAAGGCACGTGGTTTTTGCAGGTAGTGCGGCAACCACAAGAGCACGATGAGCAGGTTAAAGACGGCGAGCGCGAGCGCGCCGGCGCGGGCGGTACGCGGCCATTGAATTGCCACGCCGCCGGCGATCGATAGCGCGGATGTCAGATAGAGCAGGATCTCCGCGTGCGGGATGCTCCCGAACGGGTCGATCTCTTTCCAGAGATTGACGTCAGGCCAGACAAAGCCGCAAATGCCAAAGCCGATAGCCGCAAGACCGAAAACGTTTCGTCCGAACACAACAGCGCAACGCCGCGGTCAGTGGAGGTGTGACTGCCAATCCGGCGGAACGCGGCCCGCCGGACCGGGAACCGGTTGATCCTCGGAGTGCCAACGTGGTGGCGCTACGTGGGGGCCGTCGACGAACTCCTCGCTGACGTAATGATAAAACCACGTCTCCCCCGGCTCGAAGCTCGCGATGATCGGATGCTTCGTTGCGTGGTAATGCGCGGTCGCGTGCCGCTGCGGCGAGCTGTCGCAACATCCGATGTGGCCGCACTCCGCGCACCGGCGTAAATGGAACCACCATCCGCCGTCGGCGAGACACTCAACACACCCGCTTCCTGAGGGCGGAACCGTCGCATTTATTCCTTGCACGCCCTCATTGTACCATTAGTCGGTGAAGTCTTCGACGACGATCAGGGTTCCGTCCGCGCGGGTCGCCGTACCGACCCCGACCTTGTGGAAGTGCACGTTGAGCGTGTTGCTCCGATGCTCGGGACTGTTCCACAATTCGGTTACCGCGACGAGTGGATCGGGCGCTGTAGCGATGTTTTCTCCGGCGTAGCGAAACGGACAGCCGGCGGCACGCATGTAATCCGGCGGCACACGGCCCTCCGGCGTCACATGCGAGAAATAATTGCGTTGCAGCATATCGTTGGCGCGTGCGTTCGCGATCGCCGTCAGACAAGGATCGAGTGAGAGCGACGCAACACCGTCACTCCGGCGCTCTTGATTGATTTGCGTGAAGACGGTGTGAACGGCGGCGGTAAATACCAGGGCCATAAGCATGGTGTCATTCTTCCGCAAATTTCAATCGCTATGCAAGCGACCGCCGGCTCCCAAGCCTAAGCCGGTAACGACTTGATGGGGTAAAACGCCGGCGGCGGTTGCCAGTTCATCCAGATCATCGTCGGTACCGAGCAAGCTGAACATAGCGCCGTTGGAGCGGCCGAGCACGATGGTATTCTGCATTCCGACGGAGAGAATGTTGCGGTACGGTCGCGTGACGCGCGGGAATCCGTCGCGATATCCGCAGCGAACGACGGAGACCTGTGCTCCCTTGGGCAACACCTGGTCGGAATAACTTGCTCGCAGGTCGCCATTCGACGCGAGCAGTTCAACAATGGGTGCGCTTATGGCGATTGCGCACCGAAGCCCAGTGACGCCGCTCGCGCTTCCCGCGCCGAATAGCCCGACGCCGATGCGCACGTTCGTACCGTGGCTCATCCCGTTGGCCGCCGGGAATGTGCTTTCGACGTCCTCACCGGCGATGTGAACGGCACGATGCGAAAACACCGCGACGAAGCGCGCGAAGCGTTCGCGGTCTGCCTTCTCGGTTTCCGGATTCGTCAGGTGCGTCCACAGCTCGACCCGCATGCCGGATTGCGCGAGCTTTCGCGCGTACGTGTCGGCGTCGTCGAGTTCAATCGCCGACCATCCGGCGGCCAGGCGCAGTCCTATGCGAACGGTCAGCGATGCGGCATCCGCTCGCGCGGCGAGGGCCGCGAGCGAATCCAGATGCGCGATATTGGGGATTCCGCCGAGCGATACAACACGCGCTGCATGTTCGGCTCCTCGATCGAGCAGCGTGGCCGCGGGTGCTTTCGTTATGGCACGAAGGCGGAGCAAATCGTCGGCGTCGGACACCACGAATCCATCGGCTGTTCCGTCGAGTTCGCGAGCGATCCGCTCGAGCCCGAAGTTATAGCCATCGGCTTTCACAACCGCCCGTACGGGAGATCGCGTCCGTCGCTTCCATGTGTGCAAATTGTGCCGGAGCGCCGCTCCGTCGAGTGAAATCAATGCTACATCGGCCCAGTGACTGCCTTGAAGAGATACTGACTGGTGATGTACTTGCAGGCATTCATCGCCGGCGAATACGTCGAGGCTAGAGCGGCCTTGACCACCGCGCGATCCATTCCTGCACTTCCGCTCGACAGAACGATCTTCGCGCTGGTCGGGCGGCCGCTCGGGCTGATGGTTACAAGTGCATTCGCAGCGGTATTCGGGCGGAACGCCGACTTCGGGATGTCCGGAGGTACCGCGTTGAGGATCTTGACGTCGGCTCCTGTTCCAAGAAGCTCTTGGCGTAATTTCGCCTTTTCCGCCGGCGTGTGTGCCGTAAGGTTGGTGGGAAATACACATGGGCTCGCCGCGATCGCAACGTCGGTCCCCAGTGGCAGTGAAGCGTCGGCTGCAAGTCCGGTCACCGTTTGCAGGGCCACGGCGAGGACGCCGAACGCAAGCACGCTCGCGCCAAGGGAGATGTAATTGATTTTCAACTGGATTGCCTTTCCGTTAAGTAGCCGGGCGATGCGCTCGACGAGCATGCGCCGCGATCCAATCGCGCTCGGCGTGAGGAGGGGCGTGCGTGACGTGCGCGGGTTCTGCGCCAACCGGGCCAGGCATGAGGCGTAGCGATCGGGTTCGCCGCTAGCGAGCACCGCCCAATCGTCGCAGGCGGCTTCGCGCTCCGCGATGAGTGCGCGTCCGATGATGTAGGCCCAAGGGTTGAAGAAGAGCAACGCTTCGATGGTGCGTTGGATGAGGTTCGCGAGAATGTCGTGGCGCGCAATATGTGCGCGTTCGTGCCGGATGATGCCATCGAGATCCGAGCGGTCGAGCGTTCCCGCGAGGTACCCAGGAATGACGATCACCGGCGAAACGAGCCGCGCCGCAATCGGAAAGTCAAGGTCGGTTGAAGTCATGACGTTGACGCCGAGTTCCGGCGCGAACGCGGCGTCGCGCACGATGCGATTGATCCGCGCCCAACTAAGCCCAAGGCGTATGAGCGCAAGCGTCGTGCCGGTGAGCCAGAAAATGAGCAGCCACGTTCCGCTCGCCGACGCGGCCTTCGCGAGGACGAGCGACGGTGCGGCAGCGGTCTGTTGCATCGGAGCGGGCAACGCCGCGACTGCCGCCGACGGGTGCCACACGCTGACGATCGGCACGACGATGAGTGCGACCAGCGCAGCGAACCACACGGCGTGGCGCGTCGCGGCGTGGCCTTGCGGCATCTTCCAGGTTGCGAGGGCTGCGATTGCCACGATGAGCGCACCCTGCCAGAGTCCGTTGAGCAGCATTGTGTCGATCATGGCGTCCCCTTCCGATTGCGAGCCAGCAGCCGTTTGATCTTGGCCACGTCAGCGTCGGTCAAGCGCGTGTCGTCGAGCAGCGTCACCGCGAGCGCGCCGGGCGAATTCCCGAAAAAGCGGTCGACTAGGTGACGAACCGCGGATTTTGCTGCCGCGTCACGCGCGACGATCGGCCGGTACACATACGCGCGCCCATCCTCGTCGTGGGCGATGTAACCTTTTTGCTCGAGGGTCCGCAGCGTCGTGAGCACCGTGCTGTACGCGAGCGGCGGGGGAGCAAGCGACTCGACGACGTCAGCCACGGTCGCGCGGTCGCGATTCCAGAGCACCTCCATGAGGCGTAGCTCGTGGTCGGTCAGGACGAGAGACTTCTTGCGAGACACACGCGCCTCCGAACTATTACGAATGTAATAGCAAGTGTAGCGCAGTGGACATCGCTTGTCAATTAGATTCATAATAGAGACGAAGTGCCGCACCGCAACCGCGTAACACCTTATGGAGAGATCGTCGCCACCTCATTGCGCGGCGGATGGCTGGGCAACCGGGGCTCCATCCATCGTGGTCACGAGATCGTTCGCCCATGGGCCACCAAACGTTGGATAACGTGCGCGTTAGAATTCAAAGGTTGGGTCGCACCGAAGTGGGTGCCCGGCCGATGGACCGCGCTGTTCTTCTATGACGAAGCGCTCGCCTTGGCGGCGGGACATCGGCCGTGTGCACTCTGCCGGCGGCCCGATTACAAACGCTATCAACAAGCGGTCGGCATCTTCAATGCGGAGGCAATTGACGCCCGATTGCACAGCGAGCGCCTCGACGGCCGCCGCAAGCGAACGCACGCTATGGCGTGGCGTGATGTTCCGCCCGGAGCCTTCGTTGAATTCGAAGGCCGGCCGCACATCGCACTCGACGGTGCTCTTCGACTCTGGTCGCCCGCGAGCGGCTACGGCGCTCCTTGTGCTCGCCCGAAGACCGGCGACGCAGTCGTCCTTACTCCCGAATTATCGATTTATGCGATCGAGCGCGGCTTTGCACCGCAGATATCCTATACTGAGTAAACAGCGACTCTAGGCGACAACAAAAACAGCTGCCCACCGTTTCTGCCGCTCTAAAGGCGGCTTCTCGGTGCCCGGGCAGTTTTTTATTGGTTGAATTCTCAGCCGTCGATTGGGTCGATGTTTGTAAGGAATATAGTGTTTTCTCGAATGTCAAATAACACGACGGTGCGTCGCACCGCTCTTGCCGCCGCCACCACCGCGATCTCACTCTGTGCGGTGTTCGCTGTTGCGCAGCCGGCAATCGCTCAAAGCGTTGTCGCGATCGTCGTCAATGGCACGCAAATGTAATTCAACCAGCCTCCGGTCGAGCGTGCGGGCCGCGTCTTCGTACCCCTTCATGGCGTGTTCGAGCGCCTCGGCGCTAGCGTCGTTTACGACGATGGAACCATCAATGCTACCGGAAATGGGCGAAACGTTTCGCTCCGCATCGGTTCGAATCAGGCGACCGTTGACGGACAAACCCAGAGTCTCGGCGAGGTGCCGTTCATCGTCGGCTCGACCGCGCTCGTGCCGTTGCGCTTCGTCGCTCAGGCGCTTGGAGCATCCGTGATTGGAACAACAATACCTCGACCGTAACGATCATCGGCAACGGAAATAACAGCGGCAACAATCGCAACAACGGCTACCGTGACAATAAGTACCGCGCGCCGCAGAATCAATCGTTCTATCTTTCGAATGAGACCCCGAACACGTCGAGTCGCACCGAGAACCCGGCGATACACGCGACATATAGTCAACCGATATCGCGCAACTCGCTACGCGTCTCTGTCGACGGCCGTGACGTAACCAGGCAGGTCTCTGCTAACGCTGCAGGGTTTGACGTAACGCCCTCATTCATGCTCGACTCTGGAGTACATAAGGTCACCGTGACAGGCACGACGCAAGCCGGCGCTTCCTTTTCCGCGGGATGGACGTTTCGCACCGAGCTCTAATCATGCAATAGAAAGCCATCGTTTGGTCTAGAGTGTGGTAATACTACCTACACAGCGACTCTAGGCGACACGAAAAAAACTGCCCACCAGGCAGTTTTTTTATTGGTTGGTTTCAACCGTCGGTCGGGTCGATGTATCAAGGAAAAAATGTTCTCTCGTATAGTTACCATGAAACTCAGACCGGGTCATATTGCCGATTTGACCAAGACCATTGACGAAAAAGTGCTCCCGCTGCTCCGCAAACAAGAAGGTTTTAAGGACGAATTGTTTTTTGCGAACAACGGCGGAGCGGAAGCGATTTCCATCAGCCTATGGGACCGCAAGGAAAGCGCCGAGTCATACAATCAGAAGGCCTACCCGCAAGTGCTCCAGTCGTTGACAACCTTGCTTGACGGCACGCCACAAGTGAAGACATTTGAAGTTATCAGCACGACCTTGCATCAGGTTGCCGCGACCGTCTGAGCCCGATAGACCGCGCGTTAATGAAGAGCGGCCATCTTGGCCGCTCTTGCGCTATACTGGAGCGATGAACGATATCGGGTTGTTCATTTTGCGCCTCGTTGCAGGCGGCTTCATCTTGAAGTACGGACCGCCGAAGATCCGCGACGTGAACGGAAAGTTCGCCAAGGAATTTGAAGGCCTGGGGTTTTATCCGGTCAGTACGTTCGTCACGCGAGCCGGTCTCGCCGAAACGACCGCCGGCGCACTCATCGTGCTCGGCGCGCTCGGTCCGGTCGGACCGATGCTGCTGCTGTCGGACATGATGGTTGCGACCGTGTCTACGACGGCGCGAGCGAAACACTTTGATCCTAACGATCACGAAGACGAGCTGCTGTACGCCTCGATCGCCGTAGTCCTGGCGCTCAGCGGTCCTGGGGCGATCTCCGTCGATCCATTGCTTGGCGTTCGCCTGTTCGATCGCGACTGGCTACGGTATCTTTCGGTGCTCGGGGCGCTTGCCGGCGCGGCATTCATGCTCTCGCAGCGAACGCCGTCATCGAGCTAGACGTCATATTCGAACCCCTTAGAACAGGCGCGGATCGGGTGGAGCGATTGCGCCTTCGAGTTCGAGCAACGCGCGCTTGAGCGGGAGGCCGCCACCGAAGCCGGTGAGTGTTCCATCGGCGCCGATCACGCGATGACAGGGAATGATGATAGGAATTGGGTTCGATCCGTTCGCGCGCCCGACTGCGCGCGCTGCGTTGGGGAGGCCGAACTCGTGCGCGATCGCGCCGTACGATGTCGTCGCTCCGTACGGAATCTCGCGCAGGCGTGCCCAGACGCGCCGTTCAAACGGGGTCCCCCGCGGGTCCAACGGCAGATCGAATGTCCGCCGTCTTCCGGCAAAGTATTCACGCAACTGGGAATGGACGGCGTCCATGCCGTCGTTTGCGGCACGCGAAGGCGCCGTGGCCGATCGGACGGCTTTGCTTCGGTTCGGCAGCCACAGTTCCACCAGCGTGCCATCGACATCCACCGCCAGTTCGAACCGGCCAAACGGCGTCTCGAACGTGGAACGAAAGAGCCCGGTATCCCTAGCCACCTGTGGCATACGATCTCTTCGATTCGGGTATAAGTTGCGGGATGAAGACATTAAATTGGTTGGGGACCCTCGCGCTGGCCGTCGCGTTTGTGGCGTGCACGCCGCAACAACAACAACAAACGCAGACCAGCGCGCAGCAGGCCACGCAGGTAGCGCGTAAAGATGCGTCCGTCGCCGCAAAGGATGCGTCGGACACGGCGCTCGCGGTGCGCGTCGACGCCGCGCTCGCTGCGGAATCCGGCGTCAATGCTTTTCACGTCAAGTCCACAGCCAGCAACGGTGTTGTGACATTGACCGGAACCGCGCCCAATCCCACGATCGATCGCACGATTCTCGACACGGTGCGCGCCGTGCCGGGCGTAAAGCGCGTCGTCAATCAAATCGTCCTACAGCGTTAGCTAATCGTAGCTGTCGCGAACGGTCTCGAGCAGCGTCTGCCCAAACTCCACGACCTCGCCGTCGCCGTCGAGAATTTCGACGTCAAACCCGGGATAGACGCTGCGAAATCGCTCTTGCTTCCAGTGCGCGACCGACCAGCTGTCGCGCGCGGCCTTTTCCCAGTTCCACGGCGGCATGCCCTCGCGGTCCGACCGGACGTTACGGCCGTCGAGCGTGAAAACGCGCACCCGAAAGCCTTCCACTCGGGCGATCTTCATCTCGAGCGTGCCGATCTTCACCGGCTAGCACTTCCGGGTAAAGCTGTAGCCGCCGCCGGTGAGGTGTTTGCCGTCGGCAGAAAGCTTCATATTGTGATTGCCGTAGTAGGTGATGATCGCGTTCGTGCCATTGAGAATCCAGCTGCCGATCACGTCTTCACTGTCGGTGAGTTCACCGTCGGGAGTGAGTTTGAGCGAAAGCTTACTATTGCTGTCGTCTTGCCACGTTCCGATGAGGTTCGCCGTGGTGCACCCGGTCGGCACCGGCGTCGGGGTTGCAAGCGCTGTCTGAACACCACCGTTGAAATTATGCGCGACGTCGGTGCAAAGCGAACTCGCGTCGTACGGGTTGTTGGGCGTTTCGACGAAGCACGAGAACGTTACAACGTAGCCGTTTCCGTTCGCATAGCAATGGACGCTCGCGGATGCGGTCGTGTCCGGCTGTCCGACCTGGTTGAGTGGGCCGGTCGCGACCCAATCGTTGGGCGAGGTCTGGCTCGCATTTTGCAAATAGGTATCGAGCGCGGTCTTGGCTTTCGCATTGCACTCGTCGAGCGTACCGGTGGAAATCGCGTAGCGAAGGCCGGTCGACAGATCGATCGCGGCCGGGGCGAGCGCGCCGGTCACTAGCATCGCCGTCAGCAGCACGGCGGTGAATAGATGACGACCTTTTATCACCACGCTGCACCGCCGGCTGAAGCCGTTGCCGAAGCGTTGAAGGCCGCGATCACTTTCGTGCACAGCGCGGCAGCCGTGTCCACGCTTGGCGGCACTTGCGCGCTGCAGGTGAAGCTCACCGCGTAGCCGCTGCCTTGCGGGTGACACTCGACGACCGCGATCTCGGACGGCGTTCCATCGACGTTGTCCACCCCGAACCAGTTGCCGGAGCCCTCTCCGGCTTCGGTTGCGGTCTGCATCACGCTCGTCAATGCGTGGTGGGCCTGGTCGCTGCAGGCACTAAATGGCTTGTCCGGGACGACGCTGCGTTGACCAATCACGGTATCCAAGGTCGCACTCGCCGGAGCGCTAACCAGCAGCGCGCACAGTACGAACGCGGCGGCAATGCATGTACTGCGAAACCACATCATGGTGAGTAAGAGCCTCCCTCGGGCGGTTCTCGTTGGACCTTGGAACGGTTTTCCCCCGCCTGCGGTGACCGGAATAGGCTCGCCACTTTGCGAAGTTGAGCGCCATGTGCCGGAACATCAAAACACTTCACAACTTCGCGCCCCCGGCGACCGACGACGAAATTCGTGCCTCGGCCGTGCAGTTCGTGCGCAAGCTTAGCGGATTCACCCATCCCTCAAAGGCCAATGAGGCGGCGTTTGAGCGCGCCGTCGATCGCGTCGCGCAAACCGCGCACGACTTGCTCCATTCACTGGTCACGAACGCGCCGCCGCGAGATCGCGTCGAGGAAGCGCGCAAGGCGAAGGAGCGCTCGAAGCTTCGTTTTGCTTAAATATTGGACTTCAAGAACAGTATGCGGTCGACGTAGTCGAAATACACTTGGTATACGGAGAGCGCGTTGCGGCCGATGACGCCGTCATAGTCCATGATGTCGAACGTCGACGTGACAGGCTCGATGAAGTCGGCCGATCGAAACATAATGCCGCCGAATGCGAAGTTGTTCAGATGTAAAACGAGCGCCGGCATCTCGCCGCCGACCGTACCGATCGCCGTCGTATCCGAGTCGCGCGGCGCGGATGGCAACTTTCGAACAAAATCGCTATAGGCGAGCAAGGTAAACGCGCCGGTGTCCACCAGGAAGTTTCCTTGCACACCCTCGACCGAGGCATTCACGCGCGGCACGCCGTCGTCGAGTTGCATCGCCAGCGCGCGCAGTCCGGGTGTATGTGCCGTGCCCGCTACGAAGGTGCTGCGCGGATAGAGCGTCAGTGTCCGGGCCTTGAAATCGATTTCAGTTATGGCGCTGGCGAGAAAATCGAAGCCCATCAATCCGACGAGGCGCGCATTCTTATCGGTGCTTTGATCGAATGGGACGGCGCTAAAGGCGACGTCGTGCAACTGCAGTGGTCCGATGGTCATTTGCGGGATTCTCACGCTGCCGAAATCGACGTCGCCGCCGCCGACGGTGGCGCTCGACCGTCCAAACGTCGTCAGACCGAGATCGTGCACGACGCGGGGATCGATCGTGAGCCCATCGGAGCCGCTGTCGAGAAGAAAATCATATCCGCGGCCGCCGATTTCGGCGCGAATAACGATTCCGTCGCGCGAGAACGTCGCGGGCAAGACCAGCGGCGCATCGCCGCTGAGGGTGAAGAGCGGCCGTGACTCGGGAATCTGCAGATCGACCGGCCCCGGGGGCGGACCGTAGGCGACCACCGTCTCGACGTCGTCGTTCGGCGGCCGGCCATCATAACTATGCACTCGCTGCGGGATCATCGCGCCGAACATCCTGCGATAGTCTGCGTAGTCGGTGGTGTGCTGATACCGATCGCGTTCGAAGCGAACCTCGCGATCGAGCAGAAACGTTTGCGCGTTGTAGTAGAGATGCTCGTCGATCCCATTGGGCGGGTTGACGTCGAGCACGTACTCTTGCGGTTGCGTCTGGGTAAGTCCCAAAACAGAGACGTGATATTTCGGGTCCTCGGGATGTTGGAAAGCCAACGCATTCGGATCGCTTGCTTCACGGAATTCAGTCCGTAACGTGACGACGCCGTTCTCGTTGCTTTGCCAATGCTGGCCCTGGTATGCGCCGTATGATGTCGAAAACCCGCCGCCCTCGCTCGTCGTGCGAAAGTCATCGCCGTCTGCGAGCGTTGTCACGGTATAGTCGACGCCGCCGAAGTGATCGGTCATCGTTTCGAGATACGCTCCAGGCGCAAGCGTACCGCCTGCATCGTGGGCTTTGTTGAGAAGCGCCGTCGCCGTAAGCGTCGTTGGCGCGTACGACTGGGCGTGTGCCGTGGCTGGATAGAGTACAAAAAAAGCCGCCGATAAGAAGAAGCACGTAGCGCGCATTGGGCGTCGATTCGACACGGTTCTCAAGCGACCCCCAGGCCAAACGGCCCAAAGCCGTGTATACTTGCGGCGTGATTATTCGGGCTTTACTGGCTGCCGTTTCCGTATGCGCGCTGCCACATGCTGCACACTGCGTGCCTAAAAAACATCACACGACGGTCACCACGATGTACTACCAGAACGCGTCACGCGTCGGCGGCACGGCGCTCGCGGGCTATCCGCTGCTGCGGGTGGGCTACGGCGTGACCTCAAGCCTCGAGGCGTTCTACGACGCGCCGAGCGAGCTGGCGGTTTCGGCGCACGGGCCGCACTACGAGATGACACATTCGGGCATCGGCGCAACCGCCGCGGTTGCGCAGGACGGAAACGTCGATTTCCTGTTGACCGCGCAGAGCCGTCCTCCGCTGAGCCCGCTGGCCAATCTCTACGTGCTACCTCTTTCCGACCTGCACCTCACCGCCGCGTGGTCAGAGCTGAGCGGCACCGACTTTACCGCGCAAGTCGGGACGTTGAACTTCATTGCGACCAATCGCGGCCATCGCCGCTCCTCGGTGTTCGATTCACTCACCGGGTCGACGCCCGTCGGGAACGGCACGTGGTTCAGCGGGCAGCTAGGCATGCAGTCGAACGCGACCTACGGGTCTGCGGGCGAAACGCGCGGTATCGCGTCGCTCAGGCGTGCCGTCGGAGCCGACACCCTGTTCAACGTCGATCTCGGCACCGCGTTCAATGCCGGCGGAAACAGCAAGCCGCACTACCTCGGAGCGGGGTTCACGTTCTTGCACTAGCGAAGTGCTTCGCGTGCGCAAGATCAACACCAACGGCGTCCACGAAGAAGAGTATTGGTCGCCCAAGCGGACGATAGGTGGCTACGGTCGCGAGATATCGGTCGCGCTCGGGCGCAAACCCGACTCGAACGATCTGCTCGAACGGCACCCGTTCGACGTCGAGATCCAACGAATACCGGCCGGCGTGCCGTCGAACCCGTACCACTCGCATAGCGCACAGTGGGAGTTCTACTACGTGCTCTCGGGCAGCGGCGTCGTGCGCGACGAGGACGGCCGAACGCCGGTAACGGCGGGCGACGCGTTTCTCTTCAAACCCGGCGAAGCGCATCAAATCTTTGGTGGCGACGCAGAAGAACTGATCGTGATGTGTATCGCCGACAATCCCATCGGCGAATCGTGGTACTATCCCGATAGCAAGAAGTACGGCGTCAAGCTTCCCAAACGAGCGTTTATTCGAGCCGAACCGCTCGACTATTTCGACGGCGAAGAATGATCAGCTACACCCATGGCGCGAGCCCCGTTCCGTTGCTCGGCGAAACCATCGGCGCATTGCTCGATCGCGTTGCGGCGCAACATCCCGATCGCGACGCCGTGGTCAGCGTGCACCAGCAAGCACGCATGCCCTATGCGGAGTTTGCGCGCGCGTGCGACGAAATCGCTCGCGGACTCATGGCGCTCGGTGTCCGGCACGGCGAGCGCGTCGGCATCTGGTCGACCAACAATGTTGAGTGGACGATCGCACAATTCGCCACCGCGAAGATCGGCGCGATCCTCGTGACCATCAACCCGGCATATCGCACGGTCGAGTTGGAATATGCGCTGCGGCAAAGCGGCGTGCGCACCTTGCTTTCCCAAGCCGCGTACCGGACGAGCGACTACCTCGGGATGCTCGAAGAGGTTCGTGACCAGCTTCCCGCGCTACGCGAGATCGTGGTGATCGGCGACGGCGCGCCGCGCCGGCGCGGTGACTTGCGCTGGGACGAGCTCGCTACGATGGCGGCAGGCATTTCGGCCGAGCAACTTATGCAGCGCCAAGATGCAACGCAATTCGACGAGGCGATCAACATCCAGTACACGTCAGGCACCACCGGCTTCCCCAAGGGTGCTACGCTTTCGCATCACAATATCCTCAATAACGGTTTCTTCATCGGTGAGATCTGCCGCTATACGCCGGCCGACCGGGTCTGCATACCCGTGCCGTTTTACCATTGCTTTGGCATGGTGCTGGGGAATCTGGCGTGTGTCACCCACGGCGCAGCCATCGTGATTCCGGCGCCGACCTTCGATCCGCAGGCGTCGCTGGCGGCAGTAGCGTCGGAACGTTGCACCTCGCTCTACGGCGTCCCGACGATGTTCATCGCCGAGCTCGCGCTGCCGGACTTTGCGGACTACGATCTCTCGTCGCTGCGAACCGGGATCATGGCCGGTGCGCCGTGCCCGGTCGAGGTGATGAAACGGGTGCAGAGCGAGATGCACATGGAAGAAGTTACGATTTGCTACGGTATGACCGAAACATCGCCGGTGTCGTTTCAAACCGCCGTCGATGACCCGGTTGAAAAGCGCGTCGCCACGGTTGGACGCGTGCACCCGCACGTCGAGGTGAAAATCATCGACGACCAGGGGCGCATCGTGCCGCGCAACGTTCCCGGCGAATTGTGTACCCGCGGCTATAGCGTCATGCTCGGGTATTGGGAAGACCCGCAGAATACCGCGGCATCGATCGATGCCGCGCGCTACATGCACACCGGCGACATTGCGATCATGGATGACGAAGGCTACGTGATGATCTCCGGCCGCGTGAAAGATATGGTGATTCGCGGCGGCGAGAATATCTATCCGCGCGAAATTGAGGAGTATCTCTTTACGCACCCGGCGATTCGCGACGTGAGCGTCGTCGGTGTGCCCGACGAGCGCTACGGCGAGCAGTTATGTGCGTGGATCATCCTCCACGACAACGCGCAAATCGGTGAGGACGACGTCAAAGCGTACTGTAAAGGGAAGATCGCGCACTTCAAAGTGCCGCAGTACGTGCGCTTCACCGAGGCGTTCCCGATGACCGTCACCGGCAAGATTCAAAAATACAAACTGAGAGACATGTTTAAGGAATCATTGGCTAAACCAGGGTTCCTTAGCCGATAATGACCAGGCCTTCGAGTACAAGCAATCGGATGAGCAGCGTGCTGTGCTCGGGCGCGAGCGCGGGATCCATTTCGGCCACCGTGGTCGGGCCCGCTTGCAGGCGTTCGAATGCGGTACGACAGAGCGGCGGAAAAGCAACGACCTTGCCCGCGATGAGCAGCTCAATCCCTTCGCCGCGCTGACGCACCATGTAGGGAACGGTCTCGTCGATCCGCACGCGTGTCGAGGGCTTGACGTCGAGCGCTTCAAGTGCTTGCTCGAACGCGCCGTTCGCATTCGGGCGCGTTAGCCGGAAGAGTTCGTTGAGCGCGATGTCGACCGCGATTTGCATGCGCGGCGTTTCGAACGTTTGCGCGAGGCGCGATTCGAAGAACTCGCCCAGGCGTGTCGCGAGATCTTCTTGCGCGAGGACGGCCGGCGGCAGCGCGTGACGCAGCTCGACGTCCTGATCGCCCGCGATGCGCAGCGCCAGATCCATCACGTCGGTGATGCGTACCGGCGCGAGCGCAAAGGTGCAGTGCAACGACATCGTCGCGGATGTCTTCGCTTCGTGCGGGAAACCGCGCGGGATGTACAGCGTGTCACCGGGCAATAACCGCACTTCGTCGAGCAGCTTGAGCCCCTCGACCTTGGTGCCGCTGTGGAAGGGCTGCGACTCGAGCGGAAGCGCGATGATCGGCTCGTAGATGCGCCAGGTCTTTTCGCCCGCGATCTGCGCGGTGAGCGTGTCGTGCGTGTCGTGGTGAACTTGGAAGCCCTGCGCGGCCGGCGGCGTGATATACACGTTCGGCTGTGCGAAGGCCATGAGATCGCGCTGCAGGTGGTTGCAGAAGCGCTGCAGGTCTGCGCTGAAGAGCGCAGCGTCCTTGATGATCAGCGTGTAGCCATCGGCGAAATAGTTGACGACCTTGCGCGCGTCGATCCAGCGGCGCGGCCCCTTGCCGGTGAGCCGCCAGCGCACGCTAGGACGCTCGTAGGTGAAGTCGTCCTCGGCGATCTCCGGGCTGCCCGCCCTGACCAGGGCGAAGTTCTCCGGCTCGCGGGCGCCCACGATGAGCGAGTCCTCGACGCCGGCGACGCTGTAGACGTCGCCAAAGTAGGCCGGGTCGTTGCGCTCGACGTGCAAGGGTAGCTTTTCGAAGTGCCGCTCGAAGAAGTCGGCGGCGGTGCTCGGCGCGAGCATGAACTCGAGCGCAGGGCGCTTAGCGATGACGGACTCCACTTGCGGTGATTATCGACCGGGCGTACTCTCAAGCTTAGGGCCGGCGCGCGCCGCGTTAACCATTTGGACAAAGGTCCCCACTTCGAATTGTGTAACCGTCGAGCCAGCCATCTCCGAGCCCCCCGCAGACACGGCGTCAAAGACGTTAAGGAGTATGAAGAATGCCCGAGTTGCGCGATTTTCTTGAGCTGTCCTACGGTGAGCTCGAGGAACTCAACCTAGCGGCCAAGGAGCAACGAAGAAACCGCCTTCCGTTGGAACAAGTGCGGAAAGACCGGCTGAGCTATCTTAGCAATGAGAAGCGGATTAAGGCCGTCACCGTCCTCTTCTCCGACCTCGAAGGCCGGCTCCATATGCTCGACTACGACAAGAAGTTTTTGCTCAAGTCGTACGACAACCTGACGTTCGACGGCTCCTCGATCCGCGGCTTCACGCCGCAGCGTGAGAGCGATCTTCGCCTGGCGATCGATTGGCCGGCATTCTACTGGGGGCCGGCCGACGTTTTTGGACCGGGCAAGGTGCTGGTCTTCGGCGACGTGCTCAACCGCGACGGATCGCCCTTCTCGGGCGACATTCGCGGCGTGCTCAAGAAATTTTCGAACGACCAGTTTGCCAAGAACGGATACACGCTCAACGCCGCCAACGAGATCGAGGGCTTTCTCTTTGGAGGCGTCGACGCCGAACAGCGCTTCCATGAAACGGGAGGCTTCGAGTACGTCAACACCGGCGGCTACTACAAGTCTCTGCCGGGCGATCCGCTGCGAACCTTCATTGATACGGTGGCCGAAGTGCAGCGTTCGATGGGCTTCGAGAACGAGAAGGACCACCCCGAAGTTGCTCCCTCGCAGTTCGAGATCAACTACAACTACGGCGAAGCGGTCGCTGCCGCCGACACGATTGCGCTGTACAAGCTGATCTGCCGGCAGGTCGCAACCCAGATGGACATGACCGCGAGCTTTCTGCCCAAGCCGATCGTTGGCGTCAACGGCAGCGGTATGCACACCAACGTTTCGGTGAGCAAAGACGGTAAGAATCTCTTCTGGGATCCGAAAGGCGACGAGAATCTCAGTGCGCTCGCGATGTCGTTCACGGATCGCGTCTTGAGTTCGGGGCTCGACATGTGCCTGATGCTCAACTCCTCAGTGAACGCGTACCGCCGGCTCGATCCGCACTTCGAAGCACCCAATCAGATCATGGCGTCAGCAATCGATCGTGGTTCGATGGTACGTTTTCCGATCGGCAACGAACGCAGCGTACGCATCGAAGTGCGCTCGGTCGCGCCGGATGCGAATCCGTACATGGTGATGCTCGCGGTCTTCAAGACCGGACTCGAAGGCGTGTTGGATAACACGCCCAATCTGCGCCAGGCTAAGCGCTATTTGCCCGATAATATCTACGACGCGCTGGACGCTTTCCGCAATTCAAAGTGGACGAGCGTGCTACTCGGCGACGACGTCAAGGAGCGCTACGCCGAATTGAAGCAGGTCGCTGCCGATCGCTGCCCGCGCACGTTGGGCACGATCGTGAAGGGGCCCGAGGTCCAATTCCACCACGAAGTGTACAACCAGTACCTCTGGAATCTCTTTTAGGGAAGCGCTGACTTAGCCAGCTCTTCGTCAGTGAGGTCTTTGTTTGCCGTGCACAAATCTCAGACCTCACTTTCTCGATCTGGCCTAAATCAGAGCTCCCCTATGCACCGCATGTCTAATGCGCTAGTCCTCTTACGCACCTAGAATACAACAATCTCTCTTCCTCCGTTGCGTAAGGGGTTCGTTTGGTGTTTGTACTAGCTGACGTCAATCCGTATCTCGAAGCCCCGAAATGGCTGAACTCCGGTGACACGGCGTGGCAACTTACCGCCGCGACGTTCGTCGGATTACAGAGCATCCCGGGGCTCGCGATTTTATATGCCGGCCTCGTGAAGAAGAAGTGGGCGCTTAACTCGGCGGTCATGGTCTTTTATGCATTTTCGATCGTGTTGCTGACCTGGACGCTCATAAGCTACAACATGAGCTTCGGTACGCCCGCGAAGCTCGGTCCCGGAATTCTCGCGGCGTTGATCGGCGTTCCTGGCCCCGCGCTCAGTCCGCTCTTCGAGGTCGGGCAATCGGTCGTGCCGCTCGCGGCGGGCGGGATGCCCGAATTGCACTTCCCCGGCTCGGCAATGATCTATTTCCAATTTGTCTTCGCGGCAATCACGCCGATCCTCATCGCAGGCTCGGTCTTCGGGCGAATGAATTTCAAAGCGTGGATGCTGTTCGTTCCGCTGTGGAGTGTGATCGTGTATTCGATCGGCGCCTTCGCGCTGTGGGGTGGCGGCTGGCTTGCTCAACTCGGCGCCGTCGATTATTCCGGCGGTTACGTCATTCACTTGGCGGCCGGCATATCGGGCTTTACCGCGGCAGCCGTCGTCGGTCCGCGACTGTTGGCCGATCAACGGGACTTCGAACCGAACAACCTCATCATGGCGTTCGCCGGCGCCGGTATCCTTTGGCTCGGCTGGAACGGCTTCAACGGCGGCGATCCGTACTTCGCCAACGCGGACGCCGGAGCGGCGGTGCTCAACACCAACATCGCGACGGCGACTGCGCTGCTCGTGTGGCTGATTGCGGACATGTTCGTCACGGGCAAGCCGAACGCCGTCTCGATGATCAACGGCATGATCGCCGGGCTCGTCGCGATCACGCCGTGCGCTGGTTTCGTCAACGGCTATGGCGCGATCATGGTCGGGGTTGTGACGATCGTTCCGTGGCTCACGCTCAACTACCTCGGCAAACTCTCGTTCATGAAAAAGGTCGACGACACGTTCTCGGTGCTGCACACGCACGGCGTAGCGGGTCTGGTCGGCGGACTCATGGCGGGTCTAGTTGCCGATCCGGCTATGATCGAGTATGTCGCGAATCCCGCCGCCGGGAAGAACGCGGCGACGGTCACGGTCTCAGGCTGGCTCTACGGCGGCGGTCCGGTCCAGTTCGTGCATCAAGCCGAGGCCGCAGCATTTATCATCGTCGTCAATTTCATCGGCACGTTCATCATCCTCAAGCTGATCAGCTTCGTCGTGCCATTGCGCGTTACCGAAGACCACATGGTGGCCGGTGACCTCGCGATACATGGCGTCGATCCGATTCCGGGCATCGGGGTTCCGAATAGCGCGGGTTCGCACGCATGAGGGTCGCAAGGCTAGCACTGGCCGCGGTGGCAGCCACAGCGATCGTCGTGGGAGGAGAGAAGGCGGCGTCTGCTCAGCAGACGCCGCCTGCTAAACTAAGCGCTGCCGCAAGCGCCACGCCGGCGCCGACGCCGACACCAACTGCGACGCCATTCGCATCGGGCTCGATCGGCGGTGCATTTCTCGTCTACGGAGCTTCCACCAACAACGTCAATGCAACCGGCGCGCTCGACACGCCGACCGGCGTCGACCAAACAACGCACGGCGACATGAGCGACATGCTGGTCAACGCGAGCCTTACATCGGGATACTTCAAAGCGTCGACGACCGTGGGCGGCTACAGCTTCCCGACGATAGGTACCGCGATTAATTCAACCTTCAATAATTATCAGTCGCAGTTCAACAACCTGACCTGCGCAAACACGAGTTGTTACTCGCTCATTCCGCTCTGGCAAGCCACGTATACCTCGCCCGATCAGCATCTGACCGTTTACGGAGGACAGATCGGCACGCTGCTGGGCGCGGAAGGCGCGTTCACCTACCAGAACGTCAACATTGAACGCGGCCTGGGCTGGGCGCTCGAGCCGGTCGTAAGCCGCGGCGTCCATGTGGGCTATACCAACGGTCCGTGGACGGTTGCCGCGGAATACAACGACGGTTTCTATAGCGGTTCGCTCCGCACGATCGAATACGAGGTTGCGTGGGCGCCGTCGAGCACGACGTCGTGGACCTTCGTCGGGATGAATCCGAACGCGAATACTCCGGGCAACGCGACGTCGTTCATTGCCAATCAATCGGAATACAACCTGATGTACTCGCACACCGCGGGCAGGTGGACGTTCTCACCCTACGCGTTGTTCGTGACATCGCCGGCTTCGGCGGCGCTCGGGTACACGCAGGTGGAGTCGGATTACGCGATCTCGCTGCTCGGCTCGTACACGTTCTCGAGTCTCTTCTCGGTCGGCTTCCGGCTCGAGGATGCGGAGAACGAGGCTGCGACGAGCGCGCTGACCCCCAACGCTTTTCTGTTGTACGGGCCCGGGAGCGGCGCCACGACCTACACGCTGACGCCGACCTATAAGTTCGCCGGTTACGGCATCGTGCGGGTTGAGTGGGGACACGTCACCGTGCGCAATGGGCTCGCTGGGGCCTTATTCGGCGCCGCAGGAACGACCACGTACCAGAATCGCTTCGCAATCGAGATCGGCGCGACCAAGTAGAGGGACGGCCAAGGTTAGAATCGAACGTACGTTCGCATCCGAAAAAGCGCTTTGACGCGCGGGGCCGGCATGGTAAGATGTGCCGTCCGGTCCCGCTCGTGGCGACCGGTAGTGCCCCGGGTTTGCCGGGTCACTTGGCTAGAACGCGGCCTCTATGGCCCGTTTCAACCACCTAGTCGAAAGGACAACGAACGTGGCTACCAAGCTGAAGACGAAGCGCGCGGTGAAAGATCGCCGCCCCAAGCGCAAGTCGTGTAATTTCTGCGCCGATAAGGCGCTCGACATCAGCTATCGCGATGTCAATCGCCTCAAGAAATATGTGTCGGAGCGCGGCAAGATCGTTCCGCGACGCATCTCGGGCAACTGCGCCAAGCACCAACGGTTGCTGACGACCGCTGTGAAGCGCGCGCGTATCATTGCATTCCTTCCTTACGTTTCCGAATAACCGGGGTTTACTACATGAAAGTCATTCTTCTGAGCGACGTGAAAGCGCTCGGGAAGAAGGGCGATGTCGTCGATGTCGCCGAGGGCTATGGGCGCAACTTTTTGCTGCCGCGCAATCTGGCGTCTGAAGCGAATAAAGGCGCCTTGGCTGCGCATGCCGATCAAAAGCGCGCGGTAGAGAAGCGCGAGGCGCAAACGCTCGCTGACGCCAAAGAGCTTGCAACGAAGATCGAGAGCACGCAGCTCGCCGTCAAGGCCAAGGCCGGCGGCAACGGCAAACTTTTCGGCGCGGTGACCAACGCCGACATTGCCAATGCGATTGCAAGCACGCTTGCGGTCGACGTCGATAAGCACAAGATCGAGATCAAGAGTCAGATCAAAGCGCTCGGCACCTATCCCGTCGAGATCAAGCTCCATCGCAACGTGGTTGCCAAAGCGACGATCAACGTCGTTTCTTCGTAGGCCGCTCATCAATGGCCGCGACGAACGGTGAATACGCTTCGCGCCTGCGCCGCAAACTCGGCGTCGAGGACGAGCTAAACCGTTACGTCTCGGCCCTCTACGAAATGCTGGCGGGGGCGATTGGGCAGGAAAAGCTCGTGCTCCGCGCCGGCAAAGTGAGTGCCCTGAAGATGATGCGTTCGCAGAATCTTCCCGACCGTTTGTGCGCGCTCGCGCGGCTGGTCTTCGAAGACCCGACGATCGAGCGCACGACGACACGCGCGCAGCAACGTAGGACGATCGCGGAGATCGAAGAGGCGATGGCCGATTTGTTGGCGCACAAGAGCGTCGGCGATTCCATCGACCGCAGGGTCTCCGAGAAGATGAACGCGCGCCACCAGGAGTATCTCAACGATCTCAAGCTGGAAGCGTTGCGCGAAGATACGGGCCCGGAAACCCCCGCGACGCAGGCCAAGCTCGAAGAGCTCGAAGCGCTCTCGCAGCGTAATCTGGCGGCTTCGGCGTTGCAGCAGTTGCGTCCGCAACGGTTACCCGAGATCGTCGGTCAAGAGGGCGCGATCAAAGCGCTGGTCGCGAAGATCAGCTCGCCGTATCCGCAACACGTGATTCTCTATGGGCCGCCCGGCGTCGGCAAGACGACTGCCGCGCGGCTCGTGCTTGAACTCGCCAAGTCTCGCGCCTACACGCCGTTTGCCAAGGACGCGCCGTTCGTCGAAACCAGCGGCACGACGCTGCGCTGGGATCCGCGCGAGACGACCAATCCGCTCCTCGGCAGCGTGCACGATCCGATCTATCAGGGCAGCCGGCGCGAGTTCGCCGAAGCCGGGATTCCCGAGCCGAAGCTCGGCCTGGTCACGCGCGCCCACGGCGGCGTGCTCTTCATCGACGAGATCGGCGAGCTCGACCCGCTCTTGCAGACACGCCTGCTCAAGGTCCTCGAGGACAAGCGCGTCACCTTTGAATCGTCGTACTACGACGAGAGCGCGCCCAACGTCCCGGCCTATATCAAGCGGCTTTTCAAAGAGGGCGCGCCTGCGGACTTTATTCTGATCGGTGCCACCACCCGTGATCCCGACGAAATCGATCCGGCCATTCGCTCGCGCGCGTCGGAGATTTTCTTTTCGCCGCTGACCCAGCATCAAGTCGTATCGATCGTCCAAGGCGCGATCAAACGGCTTGGCGCGAAGGCCGCGCGCGGTGTCCCGCAGTTGATCGCGTCGTACACGATCGAGGGTCGTAAAGCGGTGCAGATCGTCGCCGACGCCTATAGCCAAGCGCTGTACCGTGTCGATCCCAAACGAAGCAATGCGCCGGTGACGCTGACTGAGGACGACGTGCGGGTGGTGGTGCAGACCAGCCGCCTCGTACCGCATACGCTGGTGCGCGCTCGCGCAACGCGCGAGATCGGCAAAACGTTCGGGTTGGGCGTGCACAACTATCTCGGCAGTATCATCGAGATCGAAGCTATGGCGTTTCCGGCGGCGCAACCCGGGAAGGGCACGATTCGCTTCAACGATACGGCCGGCTCGATGGCCAAGGACTCGGTCTTTAATGCGACCAGCGTGTTGCGCGCGCAGGCCGGTGTCGACGTCTCCGACTTTGACTTGCACATCAACATCGTCGGCGGCGGCAACATCGACGGTCCCTCGGCGGGTCTGGCAATTTTTCTTGCGCTCTACTCGGCCACGACCAAGACTCCGCTGCCGCAGGACGTGGCAATCACGGGTGAGCTCTCGATTCAGGGCAAGATCCGCGCAGTAGGAGGCGTGGTGGAGAAACTCTATGCGGCACGGCAAGCAGGCATGCGCGCCATGCTCTTGCCGAAGGAAAACGCTCGCGAGGTCGACGTCGCGCTCTCGGGCGTCCAGGTGCTGCCGGTCGCGACCGTCGATCAGGCGCTGCGCGAACTGCGCGTCCACAAGTTATCCACTCGTCGTTCGCAAGGTCGCTCACAGAGCACGCGTCGCAAGACCCGCACGTGAGCGTCTCGCATCTACACAGCGGTCCGATCGACCGCATTCCCCCGCACAATCTCGAAGCCGAGATGGCGCTGATCGGTTCGGTCCTCGTCGATCGCGAGATCATGGGCGTGGTCGGTGAGATCGTGCGCTCGTCAGACTTTTACGCGCACGTGCACGAGACGATCTTCGCCGCGCTCTACGAGTTGTTCTATCGCGGTGAGCCGCTCGACAAGATCACGGTCGCCGAAGCGTTACGCAATCGCGATCAACTCGATAAGGTCGGTGGCCTTTCGTATCTGAGCTCGCTGATGGATACCGTGCAGACCGCAGCATCGGCGACCTATTACGCCAAGATCGTGCGCGAGAAGGCGACCCTGCGCTCGCTCATTCACGCCGGCACACAGATCACCCAACTCGGCTATGAGGCCGAAGAAGACGTCGACGCCGCGCTCGATCAATCCGAGCAGATGGTGTATTCGATCGGCGAGCGGTCGATGCACGGTGATTTCGTCGCCGTCAACAGCCTGATGAAGGACGCCTTCGAGCATATCGACCGTCTGTTCCATGCGCGTGGCGATCGCACGGGCGTCACCTCCGGATTCCGCGACATCGATAACATGACGACGGGCTTTCAGCCCGGGAACTTTGTCATCGTCGCGGCGCGACCCGGCATGGGCAAGACGTCGTTTGCGCTGAACATGGCCGTTGCCGCGGCCCGAGAATCCAAAGAGCCGGTCGCGTTCTTCTCGCTCGAAATGTCGAACAACGAGTTGATACAGCGCCTGATCTGTTCCGAGGCGCAACTCTCGATGCACGACCTGCGGCGCGGCCACATCAAGAACCATCAGTGGGAAGAAATCTCACGCGCGATGGGTGCGCTCAACGAGCTGCCGATCTACCTCGACGATACCGGCGGCCTTTCGGTAACCGAAGTGCGCAGCCGCTGCCGCCGCTTGAAGTCAACCAGCGGTCTCGGCGCGGTGTTCGTGGACTACTTGCAGCTTTTGCGTCCGGGCGTGTTGCAGAAGAACATGAATCGCAACGAAGAGCTTTCAGAGATCTGCCGGACGATGAAAGTGACGGCAAAGGATCTTGGCGTTCCGATTATCGCGCTCGCCCAGCTCAATCGCGCGGTCGAGACACGCGGCGACAAACGGCCGATGCTGGCAGACTTACGCGATTCCGGATCGCTCGAGCAAGAGTCGGATTTGGTAGCGTTCTTGTTCCGGGACGGCTACTACAACCCCGAGGGCCCCGAGCCGGACGTGACCGAGTTCATCATCGCCAAACACCGCAACGGGCCGACCGGCACCGTGCGCCTGCGTTTCCAAAAAGAGTTCACGCTGTTCGTCCCCTACGCCGACGAATCGCATTTCCCACCACCGTGATTTGCCCGGCTCATCGTCAGCTCTCTCCTCATTTACCTTCGTAAACTTCGGAGTTCGCTTCCTCGATCCGAACAAATCACGGCGGTGGGGTCTCGTCTTCGCGGAGTTGATCGAAGAACTCCGAGGCGGTATCGCGTAAGACGTTGAGCAGGCGGCCGAAGTGCGGGCGCACTTCGTTGGTCGTACCGACGCACAGCTCCACGGTGAAGAGCACGTCGCTCTCCTCTTCCCAGAGCGCGGTCTTCACGAATTTCTTGCGCACGTTGAGCCGATTGGCAACGTCGATCGCATCGAGCGGGTCGACGCCGCCGGGAAGCGCCCAACCGGAGCCGATCATGACGAATGTTGGATCGTCGCGATATGAAACGACGAAATAGCGATCGCCCTCGCTCTTGAACGCAACGCGATACGCATCCTCGTCGTCATCGCGCGTAAAGTAGAGCCCTTCGTCACTGAGCGCTTGTTCTATTGGGCGCAGCGGATCGTTCACTGACCGCCGCCCATCATGAATGAGTTGATGAACTTCTCAGCCGCAACTTTGCTCTCGGTACGGTCGACGATGTCTTCGATCGCCTGCGAGCCGGCATCGCGCAGGCGGCCGACCAACGACCAAAAGTTGTTGATCAATTCCTGCGACGAGTGCGCGTGTTCGTCCAATGTCGCGACGAAGAGGCTGCCGTCGTGCGCGAGCGTAAAAATTACGTGCGGATGCCGGTTGTGCACGCGCTCGAGTGCTTCGGTATTCTGCCCGGGCTCGCGCGCCCATTCCGGAATCTCGTACGCGGTCGAGATACTGAAGGCAGCCTCGTCGTCTTCCGTCGTCGTAACCGAGAACACTTGTCCACGCGTGCGAAAGAGCAGCTCGCTTACACCGGCATCATCCGCCGGTGCTGCGTCGACTTTGTGGCCTTCACTCTCGATGAAGCTTTTGATCAGTTCACGGGCGCTGGGCATCAATACCTTCGGCGAGATACGAGCGCGAAAGGTGCACGTATTCTTCGGATGCGATCTCGATCCAGCGCGCGGCCTCGCCTTCTATCGCTTTCTTTACCTTTGCAGGTACACCCGCCGCGAGCACGCGGTCGGGAATCTCGACGCGCTCGCCGACGACGCTGCCGGCGGCGACAAGCGCACCTTCACCGATCACGCAACCATTGAGCAGGACGGCATTACTTCCGATTAGCGCGTAGCGCTTGACGTGGCAGTCCTCCATGACGGCGCAGTGGCCGATCGTGACGTCGTCGTCGATCTGTGTCAGCGTCATCACATGGAGGACCGCGTTGTCCTGCACCGAGGTGCGCGCGCCGACGCGGATGGGACCGTTGTCACCGCGCAGGACGGCGCCGAACCAGATGCTCGACTCCTCGCCGACTTCCACGTCGCCGATGAGCACCGCGGTAGGTGCCACAAACGCGCTCGGGTGAATTTTTGGGGTCTTGCCACGGTACGTAATGATCATTGGTCGAAGTAGTACGCTATGCATCGCCACAACACCCCGCTGCGCGGCGTCAAGGCCATTCCCCGCCCCAAGGACGGCGACCCGGGCTATTCCGAAGTGAACTACCGCTACGCCGGACGCGAAGGTCACATCCATGAAGTCGTTGAGATCAATGGACGTGCCCTGGCCAAGGTGGGATTTGACGACCGAAAGATCGTGTACTACTTCTTGGACGACCTCGAACTCGACCGCAGCGCAAAGCGCGGGACCTTTCACGACCAAGACGTTCAATCAAAAGGATAGCGCGTGCCGATAGTTGCCGTTACTCAGCCCGTTCCGGTCAACCCCGGGGGCGGATTCGATTACGTTACCGTTGATTCAGCGCGCGGCCACGTGTATGCCGCGCACCCGGGCGGCGGCGGATTGCTTATTGCCGATGCCGATACGGGCAACGTGATCGGCATCGTTCCGGTCGGCCCGATGCACGGCGTAGCCGTCGATCCCGCAACCGGTCATGTATTCACCGGAAACGGTGACTCGCGCAGCGTCAGCGAGGTCGACCCCGATTCGCAGCAAATTCTCCGCACCGCGATCGTCGACGGTCCGGTCGACGCGATCGCCTACGATCCCGACTTGGACCGCATCTATGCCGACGAAGGCGACGGCACGCGCATCTTCGTGATCGACACGAAGACGTTCCGGCAAATCGCCGTCGTGAAGCTGCCCGGCCACAAGCCCGAGTACGTGCAAATCGATCCCCAGACGCACGACGTGTATCAGAACATCGCGACCGACAACGAGATCGCTGTAATCGACGCCAAGACCCTCAAGGTCAAGCGGGTCATTCCGACACCGCAGCTCAAGAACAATCACCCGCTGCAGTACGATGCGGATCACCACGTCCTCATCGCCGGCGGCGAAAACAACGTGCTCGCCGTCTACGACCGGTCAGGCAAGTTGCTGCATCAAGTCAATTTGCCCGTGCAAGCCGATCAATGCAGCTGGGAGCCGCAGCACCAGTGGTTAGCCTGCGCGGGCGGCGGCATTACCCTGTATTCTTTCGACGGGTCGAGCGATCCGAAGTTGCTCGACAATCAGAAGGTCGACGCCGGCGTCCATACCACAGCAATCGACCCAAAGACCGGAACGATTTGGGTCGTGTGGGGCGATAAATTCAGCGGCGACGGATTCATTCAGGGGTTCACGTATCGCTGAGTAGCCGGTCGAGCGCGAGAAATCCAAGATCGTAAGGCGGCGCTTCGCCAAGCAGCAGTTGCACAACGATCTCGCCGATCACCGGCGCGAACTTGAACCCGTGACCCGAGAAGCCGGCGGCGATCACGACGTTGGGATGGCTGGGGTCGCACCCGATTGCGAAGTTTTCATCCGGCGTCATCGTGTACATACAGGCCTTGGCCGAGCGTAGCTGTGGTTGCGAATCGGGCATCAACTGCTGCAGCGTTTCACGCATCAGTTCGACCTCGTCATCGTGGATCTCGCGATCCAACTCATCGGCGCGCATATTGGCGCCGTAACCGTGGAACGCGACTTTGAGGCCGTCGCCGAGATCGGGCATGCCGTAGATACGCGCGGGCAGGCCGGCGCGTTCGAGAAAGAACGCGGGAAGATCGGCGGCCCCGTACACGGCTCGGGATGTCGTGAACCAATATTGTACGTTGCGCTGGACCCGCAGCGGCAGGGCGAAGCCGTTGAGAATTTCAGCCGTCCACGGGCCGGCGCAGATTGCAAGACGCGCCGCCTTGACGCGCTCGTTGCCTTCGAAGGTGATGGTGACCCCGTCGCCATCGAGTTCGTACCCGCGCACGCGCGCCCGGTCATAGAGGTGCGCACCGTGATCGCGCGCGACTTTGAGATGTGCGGCAACCGCACGCTCGGGGAAGACGACACCGGCATCGGGCTCCAAAAGGCCGACCTCGCCGTGCTCCAACGCGAGCTGTGGAAAACGCGCGCGCAGCTGCGCAGCATCCAAATGGTCGATTGGTATCTCAAACTCGCGTGCCGCGTCGGCCATCCCACGAATCGTTGTCGAATCCGGCGTTCCGATCATCAACACGCCGAACAGGTCAAGCAGCGCTTCATGCGATTGCTCCTCGAGCTCGCGCCAGAGCATATACGCACGATCCAACAGTGGTACGTATGCCGGGTCTTCAAAGTATGCGCGGCGGATGATGCGCGTGCGCCCCGTCGACGCGCCGAGGTCGTGCACGAGGCCGAAGCGCTCGAAGCCGGCAACGCGAAGTCCGCGCCGTGCTGCATGCGCGGCAACCGCGCTTCCCATGCCGCCGAGACCGAGCACCGCGAGATCGTAGTCCATGCAGGCGGGGGTTCTGCGCGCGTGCAAGTCTCCCGCCCCGAGATCAATCGAGGGAGAACGAGGACACGATGGACCCCAGAACAACGGCGGTCGTCTTGATCGAGTACCAGAACGATTTCACCTCACCGGGCGGCACGCTCCACGACGCCGTCAAGCCGGTCATGGAGCGCACGAATATGCTCGACAACACGCGCGATACGGTGCAGCGCGCGCGCGAACTTGGTGCTACGATCGTCCACGCACCGATTACGTTCACGCCGGACTATCACGAGCTCACCTCGGAGCCGTACGGCATTCTCAAGGGCGTGGTCGATAGCCAATCGTTCCGCAAAGGAACGTGGGGCGCCGAAATCGTCGACACGCTGACGCCTGCCGACGCCGACATCGTGATCGAGGGGAAGCGCGGGCTCGACGCGTTTGCCAGCACGAATCTCGATTTCATCCTGCGTAGCCGTGGTATCACGAACGTCGTACTCGGCGGCTTCTTGACGAATTGCTGCGTCGAATCGACGATGCGCACGGCCTACGAGAAAGGCTACAACGTCGTGACGCTGACCGATTGCACGGCGACGCTCAGCGACGACGAGCAGCGTCTGGCGGTCGAGAAGAACTACCCGATGTTCTCGCGCCCCATGAAACACGACGAATTCCTCGGAACGCTGCTGGGAGCCGAGGCTGTCGGCGCCGGCCGAGGCTACTCAAACTAAGTTCATACAGCGGGGAGCAGGGGGAGCGGTCGGGCCGCAGAACCAGGCTCCCCGGCGATGGCCGCGGGCCATCCACTTTTTGCCGACGTAGCTCAGTGGTAGAGCAGCCGCTTCGTAAGCGGCAGGCCCGGGGTTCAAGTCCCCGCGTCGGCTCCATTTTCTTTCGCACAGTCTCCCGTTAGTGCCACGCGCATGGCTCAGCGATAGCATTTCATACGAAGTATGCGAGCGCTATTTCTTGCTGCATGTCTTGCGGGCTGCGGTAATCGCGTTAAGAGAAAAGCCGCCAAGTATTGTTGCCAGCAGTGCCAGATAGACAATCAATATCGGACGTTTGTGCGACGCTGGCTAGCGGGCGAGGTCGATGGCACGATCGTCGGTTGGGATATCCCGTCGCATCACATCCGCCGGTACTTCATTGAAAAATACGGTGAACGATGTCAAGTGTGCGGATGGGCAGAGCGTCACCCGCGCACCGGCCGGATTCCGGTGCACCTAGACCATATCGATGGGAACGCTCGAAACAACACTGAGAACATCTTGCGCTATCTCTCTCCTAACCACCATGCGCTGACGGAAACATTTGGAAACTGTAACAAAGGAAATGGGCGTCCCGGTCGCCGCGCCCGGTACCTAAGAGCTTCGCAGGGCTTAGGTGAGTAAAACACGCCCGTTCAGCAGACGAATCAATTCGACTCCATTCGCTCGACCCATTGCGAGCGCCACGCCGCCGGGGCAAGCGGTTCTGAGAAGTACTGCGTTTCGTGGAATACTTTGTCTCCTCGAAACTCGTGGATGTTCACCGTATACCAAGGCTTTGCGTCGTATGTGATAATGACCTCGCTTACCCAAACGTTTCCGCTGCCCATTATCCGCAGTACTTTCGATATGCTCGGATGATCTGGATCTGCAGCGCGCTGAGCAACCAGATTCGCGCGACCGCGTATTCGTTCGCCCGATTGAGGGAAGTCACAGATGACGTCTTCCTCGTAGAGGTCGCCTGAAATGGGTTTCGCCCAACGCTGCTGGATCATCGAGATCCGAATAGCGGATTCGTCCATAAAGCACCCCTCAATATGGCAGCAATATTCTCACGACCACCTTAGTTGACCCCGGGGTTCTCTTTGCCCGCTCCCGCCTCTTCTAAGAGCCGCTCCGCATTATCGTGAAGCACGGCGCGGAGCGTCGAAGCAGGTAATCCCAGCGATTCGAGCCCCCGCGACTCGGCAAGATAGTCGTGGGGAATATTCGGGAAATCCGTTCCGTACAAGACGCGCTGCGCATGACGCTCGATGGCGTCGACCGCGGCCACGTTCGCGTGCATCGGCGACGATGGCGCGAAAACCATCGTCGTGTCGAGATAGAGATGACGATACGTCGACATCAACTCGAAATAATCAAGCGTGTCAGGCAAGCCGAAGTGGGCGACGACCACGGCAAGATTTGGGTGGCGTGCAAGCACGCGTTCGACCCGCGCCAAACCTTCGCGCTTTGTATACAGCCACGGTATCGGTCCGACGTGAACCAGAACGAAGCGGCTGCGCGACGCAAGCTCGCTGTAGATCGGATCGAGGCGCTCGTCGTCGCAGGCGACATGTTGGACGTCTTCATGCAGTTTGAGTCCGGCACAGCCCGCGTCGAGAGCGGTACGGAGATCGTCGAGATACGTCGGATCGTCGGGATGAATCGTTGCCAGCGGGACACCGTAGCCGCCAAGGGTTCGCCCGGTCTGCACCAGCCACGCATTGAGCTCGCGCGCCATTTGCGGGCGGTGCGCGTAACTGCAGAAAACGAAACGCTCGACGCCGGCGTCACGAAGCACGGCTGCTACGTCGTGCGGCTCCTGCGGCTGCGCGGCGATGTCCCACGAGCTGTTCGTGGCAAACCACCGGCGGATCGCGGCGAAGAGGCGCGGCGGATGGAGGTGCGTGTGAATGTCGATCATAAAACGATCCCATGACTCCACTAGATCTGCGTGAAAAACCGCCCCGAGGCGTTCGAGAGACGCTCCTGGGCTACTACTTCCTGCCGCGCACAATCGATAAACTGCGCGCGGAGTTGCCCGGCGGCAACATGGGTCCCTTTCTCAATCACGACACCGGCTTCAGTGCGTACGCCGTGC
The DNA here is from genome assembly GCA_963703325.1 of Vulcanimicrobiota bacterium. GTDB lineage: Bacteria > Vulcanimicrobiota > Vulcanimicrobiia > Vulcanimicrobiales > Vulcanimicrobiaceae > Aquilonibacter. Next base: position 1,830,607 of record OY969805.1, read on the forward strand.
GCCGTCTCGGCCTCGACATGAACGAATTTCGCGACGTCGTCGCCGCCGCACCCGACGAGGATGCCGTCGTTGCGTGGCTCGCAAGCCGCATCGACCCGGCGGCCGCCCCGGCGTTCAACGCAAAGTTCGATAGCTTCGTGTTCGAACGCATGTCCCCTGAGGATCAGGCAGAAATCCGCGAGCGGCACCCTGTCATGGACACGCGGCCCGAGCTTTCCAAGCTGCTCGACATCATCGACGCGGACGACGCCGTGTGGTCCCCGCACTAGCGGCGCAACCTTCTAGAAGCTCCCCGCCGTCATAAAAATCATCCCATCGTTAGTTATGAGGACTACACATGAATCAGCCGTTATCGCGTCGTCTGGTGGCCGAAGCGTTCGGCACGTTCTGGCTGGTCTTTGGCGGTTGCGGTGCGGCGGTGCTCGCCGCGGCATTTCCGAAACTCGGCATCGGTTTCGTCGGCGTGGCGCTGGCGTTCGGGCTCACCCTACTGACGATGGCGTATGCCATCGGCCGCATTTCGGGAGCGTATCTCAATCCGGCGGTCACCGTCGGCATGTGGCTCGCGAAGCGCTTTCCCGCACGCGACGTGCTTCCATACATCGTCGCCCAGGTCGTCGGTGCCATCGCCGGTGCGGCGGTGCTGTATCTCATCGCATCGGGCCAACCCGGCTGGGTGCCCGGACAGTTCGCGAGCAACGGCTACGGCGATCTCTCGCCCGGCGGCTACAACATGACGTCGGCGCTCGTCATCGAGTTCGTGTTGACCTTCGGCTTCGTGTGGGTCATCGTCGGCTCGACACACCACGAGGTCCCGAAAGGCTTTGCCGGCATCGCGATCGGCCTGGCACTTACGCTGATTCACCTGATCTCTATCCCGGTCGACAACACGTCGGTAAATCCGGCGCGCAGTACCGGGCCGGCGCTCTTCGCTGGTCCAGAAGAGCTCTCGCAGTTGTGGTTATTCTGGGTCGCGCCGCTGCTCGGCGGCGCGGCCGGCGGCTGGCTCTTCACGTTGATCTTTGGCGGCGACGAAGCCTGAACGGTCAGATGACGTTTGCATCGTAAATGATGCGCACGTTGCCGTGCCGGCGGCCGCGCACGTACAGCCCGACGATGATTTCATTGCACGCGACGCCGGTGTCGCGCGCGTAGACCCACGACTCCCACGCACGGCGTCCGTCGGCCGGAAGCGTGAGCGTGCAGCCCGCTTCGATGAAGGCTTGATAGGGTGCGCGCTTGGGCAACGTTTCGGCTGCCGGTCCCAAGCCGTGACGCGCGTACTTGAGCGATGCTGGATCTTCAAAGAGCCGCTTGATGCGGTTGCCCGGAACGTCGAGTGCCGGATCGCCGGTCCAGTCCCCGATCTGCCGCCGCGGATACGCGTAGACGAACGAATTGAGATCGCCGACGACGATCGTCGCGATGCCGTACGGCAGAAGCTCCTCGTACGCTTGTTCCAGGATGTCGATGATCGGCTCTTCGATGACCGTATCCCAGCGCGTCGAGTATTTCTCCGGGCTAAATCCGGTGGCCGGTACGAGCGAGACATCGAAGAGGTGCGCGAGCGTTTTGATTCGCGCGCCGGTAATCGGAACGTAGTCCGAGTGGAGCAGTGCATCGCGCGTGAGTTTCTTTGATGCGATCGCGTCTTGAATCACTCCTTCGATTCGCGCGGCGTAACCTACTCCAAGCGCGCGCAAACGCTCCGCTGCCGTACCGATCGAACGGCGGGCGGCGATCGCGTGCGAACGGCTTCCCAAAGTAATCAATTCGAGCCGGCGTTCGTCGGTCGTGCGCGCGGCTGCGTAGTCGAGCGACGTCGCGCCGGCGTTTACCCGCTTCAGTACCGCGTCGAGCGCGCGTGACTGCTCTTCGGCAGTCGCGGAGACGTCCAGTGCGCACTGTACCGTCGCCTCGAACGCCTCGTGCAGCTTCGTCAGCGCGGCCCGCGCGAGGTCAGCGCTGTGATTGACCGTCTGCGTCTCCGCCGCCACGCCGTCGCCCGAGTCTCGAATTGCACTCGACGTGGGGCCGACTTGCTCGATCGATTCGGCAACGACCCTGGTGGATTCATGGGTCGAGCGCGCGAGCGCGCGAATTTCCTTGGCGATCACCGCGAAGCCCCGTCCGCGATCGCCGGCATGCGCTGATTCGATCGCCGCATTGAGCGCGAGAAGGTTGGTCGCAGCCGAAATCGACTCGAGCAGGACCAGCATACGCTCGACGCTTCCCGCCGCCTCCTCCATCGCATCGACCAGCCGGCCGACCTCGTCGACACGACCGACGATCGTGCCGATACGTTCGAGTGCTTGGGCCAGCGCCGCAGTCACGCCGCCGTAGGCGCCGCGCATCTCTTCGACCAAGAGGCGCATGGCCGCCGAGGTTTCGGCGGCAGTGCGCGCCGCCTTCACCGACTGATCCACCGCCGACGCGACGTTCCCGATCTCGCTGCGCAACGCATCAAGCGACGATGCAATCGATTGCCAGGAAAAGCCGTTGCGCGCGGCCGTGACGTTTGCGCGGACGATGAGCGCGAGCGTGGTGCGCTCCGTATTGTTGAGCGCCTCCAGCACCGCCCGCACCGATCGCGCAGTTTGCGGGTACTGCACTTCCCCTTCGAACGACTCAGCCGGATCGCGCCCATCGAGAAGTGCGATCAACCAAGACGAGAGCAGCGTACGTTCGTCCGGCGGCGCGTGCGGAACTCGCAGCAGTCGCCAGGCTTGGGCGCTGCGCTCAGCTTCCTGCAGCACACCGAAGAGATCCAGTGCGGCGGCGTCGGCCGATGCTTTAGAGACGCCGCTGGCGTGACGGGAGATCTCTTCGATACTCGCGACGACGTTGTGCAGCGACGTCGACTGTTGTGTCGAGATGCTTGCGATACTTTCGACGATTTCTTCCACGCGTTCGAGCGAATGGTGGCCGTCCAGCAGGTTCTTCGAAGCAGCATCGATGCGCAGCGAGGCCTCATCGGTCGCCGATTGAGCCTCACGCGTTGCCGCAGTCAGCCGATCGGTGGCGCGTGCGAGGTCACCGATCAAGCGGCCGATATCGTCGCACGAAGCGCGCGTCGAACCGGCAAGTTTGCGCACTTCGGATGCGACGATCGCAAAGCGCGCGCCGGCTTCGCCGATATGCGAGGCTTCAACCGAAGCATTCACGCCGAGCAGTTGCGCCTGCCGCGACATTTTCTTGAGCACTTTGAGAAAGGCACCGACGCCGCGGACCGCTTCATCCATCGTGCGCAGCGGTGTTACGCCGCCTTCGAGTCCCTGACCGAGCCCGGCAAGCGAACTACGAATTGCCTCGAACTCCGCCGCGGCTTCATCGGTCGCGGTGAACGCGCCCGAGACTACCCGCCGCAGCGCCTCGTCGGTCTGCGCGACGTGCGTTGCGCTGACCGCCGCTTCATTGATCGCCGAGGCCGTTTCGCGAATCCCTTGCTCGTGCTCCGAGGTTGACGCGACGATCTCGGCAAGCGACTCGCCGTCTCGGCGAGCGGCCCCAAGCGCACCATTGACGACGGAGGCGAGATCGTTGAGCTCGTTCGAGACGATAAAGAGGAAGCCAAGCAGCGCTTCAGCTTCAAGACCGGTGGGCGCGGGCAATGTTAAATCGCGGCTCGATACTACGCGATCGAGCCAGGCTGCAAGTTTCGCGTCGTCGAGCGCGTCCTGCCGTTGGTCGTCTTCGACTGGGAGTGCCGTCACCAGGGCTGATCATTCGGCAGACAGGGTGGGCATTGCTGCGCGGTCAACGCAGCGTGCGCGTCAAGTTTCGGCTATTCCCGTAAAACTACGGACGCCGGGGGCATGCTTGCCCCGCTAGGATCGTCTGATCACGACGCTTGTCGAGAGGAGACGATTCTATGAATGCACGCGATGCGTTCTACTACCTGATCAACTTCATCACGCTCGGTTTTTGGACGGTTGCGCTCGGCCAGATTTGGTATGCGTTGATCGGCCGTTGGTTTCCCGATTCGGCCACCTTTGCATATACGCAGCTGATGCTGCGCGACCAGATTTCATGGCAAGTTTCCACCATCATTGTCGCGTTTCCGGTCTTTGTTGCGATCCACTATCTCATTCGCAGAGAGCTTCGGCTGCGGCCGGATTTGTATGAGCCGGGGGTCCGCAAATGGCTCACGTACATCGCATTGGTCTTCGCCGGGCTCGTGGTACTGGTCGACGGCATGTGGTTTACCAACGCGCTGTTACGCGGTGAGCTCACGACGCGGTTCATCCTCGACTCGATCGTTCTGCTCGTGCTCGGGGGCGGCGTTTTCGGATACTACCTCGCGACAATTGATCCGCGCAAGGCGTCGGTATGAGGTACGAGTCGATGTTCGGCATGGCGACAGCGGTCGCGGTGCTCGGTGGCGTGGCGCTCGCGTTCTCGGTTATCGGTTCGCCGGCGCACGAACGCGCGCTGGCGCTCGACCGCAAACGCGTGGCCGATCTGCAGAAGCTCGAAGCGCGTGTCGATCAGGCCTACTGGGCGAAGGAACTGCCCGCTGTCTCTCCCGACAGCACGCTACGCGATCCGCTCACGGCGAAGCCGTACGAATACAGGCGCCTCGATGCGATGCACTATCAGCTGTGCGCGACGTTTCAGCTTGCGAGTGACAAGCCGGAGGGCGACATCGACCCGTTCGCTTCGAATTGGTCGCACCGCGCGGGCCGCTCTTGTTACCGGTTGGGAGCGTCTAGGCGCGCGGAATAAATTGCAGCGCTAAGCCGTCGATACAGTAGCGCAGGTGCGTCGGTGCCGGACCGTCATCGAAGATATGCCCCAAATGGCTACCGCAGCGCGCGCAGTGCACTTCGGTGCGTTCCTCGCCGGGAAGATCGTAGTCGGCTTGTCGCAGCGTCGTGTGCGGAAGCACGGTAAAGAACGACGGCCACCCGTCGCCGCTGTCGTACTTCATGTCGGATGTGAAGAGTTCGAGGTTGCAGCCGGCACAGTTGTACACTCCGGCACGGTGCTCGGCATTGAGCGGACTCGAGAACGACGGCTCGGTACCGTTCTGGCGCAGAATCACGTAGCGGTCAGGGCCGAGGAGCTCTTTCCACTCCGCGTCGGTGTGCGTGACCGCGTATTTCGTTGCCGCGCGCGCGAGCACCGGCGCTAAAACGATCGCGCCGGCAAGGCTACCGATAAAGCCAGAACGTCTCATATGTTCTCAAGAACGCCGCTGCGGCGGTCTTGGATGCATCCTAGGCCAGGACGTCGCGGCGCACGTTACGCACGCTGGTCGTCGCGGTCAGGCCCATCGTAATATCGAGTTCCCCACGAATGATCTCGATCGCGCGGGTGACACCGGCTTGGCCGGCCGCACCCAAGCCGTAGATGTACGCGCGGCCGAGCAAGCAGGAGTGCGCCCCGAGCGCAAGCGCCCGCAAGACATCTTGCCCGGTGCGAATGCCGCTGTCGAGGATGATCTCGGTCTCGCCGCCGACGGCCTCGACGATCGCTGGGAGCGCGGAGATGGTCGAGGGTGCGCCGTCGAGTCTGACGTCCCCCGTGATTCGAGACGACGATCGCGGTCGCGCCCGTTTTTGCCGCAATGCGTGCGTCATGGGGGTCCATCACGCCTTTGATGATGATGCGTCCCGGCCATAACTCGCGGATCCACTCGAGATCGCGCCAGTTCAAGGTCGGATCGAACTGTTTCGAAACCCAGGTGGCAAGTTGGCTGATGTTGTCCATGCCCTTGATATGCCCGGCGAGATTGCCGAACGTCTTGCGCTTGCCGCGCCAAACCGAGAGCGCCCAGGCCGGTTTGGTCGCGACGTCGAGCAGGTTAGCAGCGGTGATGTCCAGCGGGACGGAGAGACCGTTCTTGATGTCACAGTGGCGTTGTCCGAGCATCGTGAGGTCCATTGTGACCATCAACGCGCTGCACTTTGCGGCGGCCGCACGGGCGATGAGATCGCGGACGAAGCCGCGATCGCGCATCACGTAGAGTTGGAACCAAAACGGCTTCTCAACGGCTTGCGCAACGTCTTCGATCGAGCAGATCGACATCGTGCTCAACGTAAATTGAATCCCGGCGGCATGGGCGGCGCGGCAAGCGAGAATCTCGCCGTCACCGTGCTGCATGCCGCACAGTCCGATTGGGGCGAAGGCAAAGGGCAGCGCTGAGGGTTCACCCGCAATGGTCGTCGAGAGGTCGCGCTCGGCCATGTCGATGCCGATCCGCTGTCGCAGGTGCAGCGCTTCGAAATCGGTGCGATTGGCTCGCAGCGTCGACTGTGTGTACGAGCCGTGGTCGCCATATTGAAAGAATGCGCGCGGCACGCGCTGCTCGGCTAGCGCGCGCAAATCCTCGATCGACGTTGCTTTGCGCAGCGACGTGCTCATTCGAAGAACGCTTCCAAAAAGGTCGATTGAAACGCGCGCAAATTTGCCGAGGCCGTTGGTCCGTCATCCATCCAGTTGTTTACCATGAGCGCGAAGATGAGCGTGCCGTGCGGCGTTTCCATGTAACCGGCTAGCGTGTGGGTGTGATTGACTGTGCCGGTCTTGGCGACGACCTTGCCCAGCAGCGGCGGGAATTTAAAGGCGCGCGCGAGCGTTCCGCGCTCGCCGGCAATGGGGAGTGCACCCATCACGATGTCACGATTGGGTCCATTGTAGTCGTGCGCGAGAATCGTCACCAGATCGCGCGCGCTGATGCGGTCGTAACTCGAGAGCCCGCTGCCGTCGCTCAGCGTGGTCGTTGCCGGGTCGATTCCGATCGTGCGAAGCCAGGCTCGCTCGCGTTCGAGCGCCGCGCCGCGATCGGGCGCGAGGGCATCGAGCAGTGATTCCGCGAGCAGATTGTCGCTCGGGAGCCACATGTCGCTCAACAGCGTTGTAAGCGGGGGTGAGTGGTGCGTCCACAGCACGCGCGTTCCGGCCGGCGCGGCGCCTAAACGCGCCGAATCAGCAAAGACGATGCCGCCGCGTGTCAGCGCGCCGCCGGCAAGAGCGAGCGTAGCGCGTGGCGGATCGAGGACCGAGGTGTGCATATCGGCGTCGGTTTCGTCGACCGGTACGCTGCCGCTAAGAATCAGCGTGTCGGGCTGATCCCACGACATCGCGAGCCATGTCGTGTCATCGGAGTGCGCGGGGCCGGTCGTTGCCTGGTTGACGATCGTGACCACCGTGTTCGCGGGTTGGACCGTGAGCGACGGCGCCGCGCCGACAGCCCCAGGATGCACGTACACACGCAAGGCGTTCTCGTCGATCGAAAGCGGGCTTGGCGGTGCGGAATAATAGAATGGAAGATCGTCGACCGACCATCCGCCGGGATAGCGCTCCAGACGCGGCGGTCCGTCGTCGCCGACGAGCGCGTCGAAATGGGTTTGCCCGAGTGCCGTCAAGGCGCGCGCGGCATCGTCGAAGTCGCTTGGGCGCAACAGTGGATCGCCGCCGCCGCGCAGGTAGAGCGTGGTCCCGTCGGTCTCGAGCGTGGTCGTGAAACTGAAGTTCACGCCGAGTTGGTCGATCGTTGCCGAACCGACCAACAGTTTGAGGGTCGATGCGGGCACAACGTCGGCGTCGGCATTGCGCTCGTAGAGCACTTGCCCGTTTTGCGCCGAGATCACATACGCACTGACCAGCGCGCCGCGCAATGTCGGCGCCTCGAAAAGCGGGGCGGGAAGAAGAAGTGCGAAGAGCGCCAGCATGGGCAGTTCATTTGCGCGATCCGTTGCGGGGGGCCTCCTCGACCGGCTCCAGCGTGTCGCCGCAAAATCGCCGCTTGGCGTGCGACTCGCAGTCGCGTTGCGCAATCAGTGCCGCTGCGTGATTAAGTATCATCTCGCCGAGAGTCCGGATGCACTCGATACCGGCGAACGTTGGCTCGTGGAGCGCGTGGCACGCTACGGCGATCGCTTCGTGGACGTCGGTACGAACATTGGCGATTGGCTCGGTATGGTCGTCGAGAATATGCAGGACCGTACGTTTGCAGCGCTCGCTTTTGAACCGTCACGAAGTGCATTCGAGGCGCTCGAAGGCCGATTCCGTGCCGAACCACGCATCACGCCGTTCAATGTCGCATTGGGCAGTCAACCCGGATCGATGGCGTTTTTCGAACAACCCGATGCGGGCCGCGGCAGCAGCCTGGTTCCCGATTTCATGCGTACGCCAGGTATTGCGCGCCCCGTCTCCGTGACAACGCTTGATGTGGCGCTGCGCGACGCGGGATGGGATCGCGTCGATCTTCTGAAAATCGACGCCGAGGGCTACGACCTACAAGTGATGCGTGGTGCGAGTGACGCTATCGCATCGCACGCAATCGGCGCGCTGCAGTTCGAATACAATCGGGCCTGGCAGCTGGCCGGTGACACGCTTCGGGCGGCGTATACGTTGCTCGAATCGAACGGCTACCGCGTCTTCGTGCTCAAACGCGACGGGCTGTACACGCTAGACTACCTGCGCTACGAAGAATACTTCGAGTACACCAATTTCGTGGCGATCGCTCCTGCCGTCATCGGACGCTTCGAGGATCGGCTGCGCGGTGTTATTTAGGAGGTATATAACAGAAGATCACAAGGCTGTTCGTGGCCTGGACAACCCAGGCTACCAATCGTATGGGTAGTAAGGACTACTTTACACTTCCTTGATGGTTCTGGTACGCTCGACCCATAGTTCCAATTGCCTGGAATTATCACCACTTGTTGTTTGCATGGCAATGGATGCCGTTGAGCGGGTTCACGCACGGGTGTTTGTCACATGGACGTGATCAGACGCAAACTTCATCAGCCTTGAGCCGGGACATCTAGGCGATCCCTAGGCGTTTCTATTGCAAAGTGCAGACGGGCCACTCGGTCGCGTTTATTTTTGCTAATTCAGCTGATAAGGATGTGAGCTGTGATTATCTCCCGCACATTGCTCGACAACGCAGGAAGCAATTCGAGTAGCGAGTCGACGGCGGGGACGCAATTGAGTGTGCACCCTGTAGTGAACCCCGACCCTGACACAGAAAGTTGAGCTTGCCTGCCTGCTTTGGAGGTAACTCATGCCCCGTGTCTACCGGCGCGGGCGTTCTTTCAATTGGCATCGGGGGATCCGGGAAGGATTGTAACAACCAGCAGATTGTGGGCGTTCCGGGTGTAAATGGTCAGGTCTACCAATACGCACAGATTGACGCAGCGCTCAACCAGTTCGAGGCCAATTATGCAAACGCGATTGCCGGAGGCCAAGCGATTCCGCTTGCCTGGGACAGTGCCGCGAACCCGGGCTCGCCGCCGCCGTCGGATACGTATCTTTCCCCGAGTTATCAGTCGAATGAGTACTACGCGTAGGATTTCGCTTGCTGCGGTTCTGCTAGTGGTTTGTGCCATTTGGCCGGCCGAATCCGAGGCTTGTACATCGGGCGCCGTTGCTAACGCCACGACCGACGAAGTACGTGCGCTCGTCCGCCGAATAAACGGTCGTGGGTTCGATCAGCTTTTAGTTAGGGGAAATCAAGATGGTAATCGAGATATCATCGCTACCCCCTTCCCGACGTGGTACCTCGATCAATTCCTTTCCAACGACTGGCGCGAGCGCCGGGACGTTGTGGCCGCTACGCTTCTCGATGAAATTACGAAAAGTGTAAGCTTTTCGGCCAGTGTGGGGGCCAATAGGAACACGTCCAGCTTCACACAGAAAGACGCTGATGTGGCGCGGCGTGCGCTGTGTGCGTCGATAAGCCAGACACCTGAGGGCGATTACGACTTGAGCGTGGTGCTCTCTATGCGGGGTGATATGAACTTCACGGCGGGCTCACTGTCGGGATTGGTACATCTGCCGTTCTTCAGCGACGGCGTTGTGTCGGGCATACGATTGGAGTCCGATAACGGCAACACTCTGCTGCTTTTTTGGACAACCTCGAGCGATATTGATAGGCTTCGAAGTATTTTGAACAACAGTCGCTGGGATGTGGTCACAGGGGAATTTCACGATGCTGACGTTTTCGTTGATGGAATCGCATTCGAACGTACACTGACTGCGGTACTTCGGCCCGATTCGCTCAGTGGCTTTGATACGGCCGTCGCGCCAGGGCTATCCCCTTGGGATGCTCTCCCGGCAAACGTCGCGCTATCAGTCGCACCTAGCAAGGCGCAGTTTCGAATCGACGAGGCCCTTTATGGATATTCGACAAAGCCGAAGCGGGTCACGTCTAATGGCCAAACATTTACTACAGGATCATTGCATTCGGCTCAGGCGGATTTTTCGACGCCGGTACCGCCTTCCCAGCGATTCTCGTCCCTCAGTCCAATGGTCTATGTAGTCGTAAATCGCGCTACCGGGTGCATACTTTTGGTAGGCATCCACACGTAGATGCGCGCCGTAATCCTACGATCTGCATTCATCTTCGCGGTTTTCATCAACTGGACGCTTTGACGTGTGAGGCCTAATCCGGGCCTGCGGGAGTTGTGAGTTTCCGGGCGTAGAGCCCAGCAAGGAGACTCGTTCTTGAGAAAAAGTCGCTTTACCGAGGCGCAGATCGTCTCGATTCTGCGCGAGGTCGATGGCGGAACGCCGGTGACGGAGCTCGCGCGAAGACACGGCGTGCACGCAAATACGATCCGGCTCTGGCGAGATAAGTATAGCGGCATGGAAACCAGCGATCTGGTTCGCCTGAAGCAGCTCGAAGCCGAAAACGCGCAGATGCAGCGCATCATTGCCCGCCAAACGATTGAGATCGACGCTATGAAAAATCTCGTCTCAAAAAACGGCTGGGGCCCTCGCAGCGACAAGAAGCGGTGAGGGCTTTGCAAGGCGACGGGGTTTCGCAGCGACGGGCATGCTGGCTGGTTGATTGCACGCGAAGCACGCTGCACTATCGCAAGCAGCGGCCAAACGATGAGCAGATCGCCACGCGCATGCGCGAGCTTGCGGCCGAGCGGCCACGCTGGGGCTGGCGGCGCCTGAAAGTGCTCTTTAAACGCGAGGGCATCGCCATCGGCTACGACCGCTTTTTGCGAATCTATCGCGCAAATAGCCTGCAAGTGCGGCCGCGGCGCAAACGCAAGGTCAACTACGTTCGCGGAAACGTCGTGCCGGCGGTCACTCGGCCCAACGAGCGTTGGTCGATCGACTTCATGCACGATCGCTTGGCCAACGGCCGCAAAATTCGCACCTTAAACATCGTCGACGATTTCACCCGCGAATGCCTCGCTCTGCGCATCGCGTATTCGCTCGGAAGCACCGACGTTATCAGGGAATTCGAAGACATCGCTTTCGAGCGCGGCTTTCCTGAAACGATTCGCTTCGACAACGGCCCGGAGTTCACGAGCCTGGCGATGCTGCGCTGGAGCGCTGAGCGCAGGGTTCGACCGCACTTCATCGATCCCGGCAAGCCAACGCAAAACGCGAACATCGAATCGCTCAACGGCAAGATTCGCGACGAACTGCTCAACTTGCATTCGTTTACCACGATCTTCGAAGCCCGCCGCGCGGCCGAGGCCTGGCGCAACGACTACAACGACGTCCGACCGCATTCGAGCTCTCGACCTGCAAACACCAAGGGAGTTTGCCGATCGATTCAAAACCAACCACACCTCACAATTATCTGCGGCCTGAAATTGCCTCACACGTCAGCTTTCAGCGTGCTTCGCCGACGACAGCAGCTGGGAGCACGGCCTGTCTGTGCAGCTGCCCGAATCGCGAATGCGAATCTCTGATGTCGTATCGCAATGGGCAAACGACCCCACGTTCTTGAACGGTCGCGTCCAGCAAGGCCCGATTTATTTCAATGACTGCCTTACACTTGTCAACGCGGCTAACGTTGTCGCCGTCCGTGTCCAAGTTGCTTTCGCTCCCGTGGGCGTCGATGGGAGTATCAAGCGTCCCGCTATGCCATTTGATCTTTGGACTCGCCTAGAGCCCGGCGCTCGCCGAAGCGTGTGCCGAGACCACGCCTATGCAAACGGTGCAAAGGGATGGTGGCTCGTGGGGTGGGTTAGCGCCGTCGACTTCGCGGATGGATCATCGTGGCGTGCGCCTACAGGAACAGCGCTGCAAGCCGCGATCGTTGAGGCCCTCGGAAAGTCTCCTTTAAGCTCCGCGTTCAGCCCACAGTAGCGGTTCGCCGGTGCCGACCGCTATGACCGGCGGGCGCGGGAACCAATTATAATTACTCGCCATGCTGTAGGTGTAGGCGCCGGTCGTCCGCATCACGACCAGATCGCCGGCGCGCAGATCCTCCGGTAGCATCGCTTCACCCAATTCGTCGGCTTCGCACGAGCGGCCGCAGACCATCGCCGGTGCGAGTGGCGTGCGCGGCTCGGCCGCTTCGAAATGGTGATAGGCGCCGTAGAGCGCGGGGCGCGGGTTGTCGGCCATGCTGCCGTCGACGATGACGAACCGCCGTCCCTCGAAGTTCTTAACCGCCATCACGCGGTAGATCGACGTGCCCGCTGCCCCAATTACAGCACGGCCGGGCTCGATCTCCGCGTGGACTCCGGGCGGCACGATGCGCGCGACCGCGTCGAGCGTGCCGGCGACATCGATGGTCTCGTCCTTCGCATCGGGGCGCATCTGCACGCCGAAGCCGCCGCCGACGATGATGGTGTCCGCCGTATCGAACCCGGCCGCGCGCATGCGCGCGAGCAGCTCGAGCAGGCGCCGGGCATTTTCGACGTACGGCATCGCGCCATAGATTTGCGAGCCCATGTGGGCGTGCACACCGCGAACGCGCAGCGACGGCTGCTCGCGCAGAAGCGCTAAGGCTTCGTCGGCGTCGCTGGGCGCGAAGCCAAACTTGCTGCGGTTGCCGGCGGTGCGAATAAAATCGTGCGTGTGCGCCTCGATACCGGTATTGAAGCGCAGCACTACGTCGGCACGGCGGCCGTTGGCACGGTCGACAAAGCGGCGCAATTCGTCCATGCCGTCGATCACGATTCGGCCGACGCGCCCGTCGAGCGCTGCCTCGTGTTCTTCTGCTGTCTTTCCCGCGCCGTGCAGCGTCAAGCGCGAGGCTTCGAATCCGCCGCGTTCCGCAACCCCGAGTTCGCCGATCGAACTGACGTCGATCCCGATGGGCCGCGGGTACAAATGACGAACCAGCCCCGGTAGTAAGAGCGCTTTGGCGGCATACGAGATCGCGATGTTGTGCGGCGACGCCGCAGCGAGCATCGCCTCGAGCGCCCTATCGAGCACCTGTAGATCGATAACCAGCAACGGTGTGCCGAAGCGCTCGGCCAACGCGTCCACGCGCTCGCCGCCGATCGTCATCATGTAAATTGCGCCATAAAGAGTTCGATGCGATCTTGCGCGATGCCGGCAGCGAGCAGACGCACCGTCATCGTTTCGGTACTCTTCGGCGGCGCGACCAGCATAAAGGGCGAGGTCGGGCTGCCGGTCGCCGATACGGTGTACCACTGCACGGCGGCGGGCACGAGTGCCGTTTGATAGCGTTCGAGCGTCAGGGCAATGTCGCCGGCGCGCACCGTCATCGGACGTTCGAGCGTCATCACGATCGCGGGACGTCCTTCGGTCTCGAGCGACGCGGCTTCGTCGGTCGCAGTGACGCGCTCGACGATGAAGTTCTTGCTGGCGACGAGCGCCACGCGATCTACGCCTTCATAGTGATACGCGATCGTTTCGATCGCATTGCGCCTTCCCTGATGAAAGTCCAACACGTCCGCCGCCTTGTTGACATTGAGCTCGCGCGGTTTTCCGTCCTTGTCCACGCGGTTCCAGTCGAAGATGCGATAGGTCAGATCGCTCGCCTGTTGTGTTTCGAAGAGCGCGATGCCCGCACCGATTGCATGCAGCGTTCCGGCGGGGAGATAGTACGTTTCACCAGCCTTCACCGGCACGCGCCGCAGAATGTCGCCGAGCGTACCGTCGGCCACGCGCCGTTCGTATTCTTCGCGCGTCGTGTCGTGCGCCCAGCCGTAGACGAGTTCGGCGCCGTCATCGGCGGAAAGAATGTACCAGCATTCGGTTTTGCCGTTATGCTGATGCTCCACGCGCTGGGCGTAGGCGTCATCGGGATGCACTTGCACCGAGAGCGAGTCGCGCGCATCGATGATCTTGGTGAGGATCGGAAAGATCTGCTTAGGGTCCAGGTCCCCGAGCAGCTTCGCGCCCAACTGGCTCCGCAAGTCGGCGATCGTTTTGCCGGCCAGCGGCCCGTTGAGGACGCGATTGTCGTCCCAGCACTCCCACGACTCGCCAATTTTCTCATTCGGATCGGCCTTTTTCCCGAAATGCTTGACTAAGGCGTCGCCGCCCCAAATGGCGGGGGTCTCTTTGGGCTCGATGGAATAAGGATAGATTGCCTCGTCGCTCACGCTGGCTCCATGTTTCATCCGTTCACCGGTGTCCCGGCGTACTCTAGCATATGTTCAAACTGCTTGCACTCGTGCTCCTTGCGAGCACCACCACACTTCAACCGATTCTTGCGGCCAAGGACTGGATCGGCAGTCGCGTTTCTGCCGCGCAGCTGGCCGGCAAGGTCGTGATCGTCGACGTTTTTACTGTCGATTGCTACAATTGCCGCAACGTCATACCCACGTTGCGCTCGCTCTATGCCGGTGACCGTTCGAAAGGCCTGGCGATCGTGGGGATTCACACCCCTGAGACGCCGGCGGAGAAGGAGCGGCCCTACGTGACGCAGAGCCTGAACCAACAGGGCATCGTCTGGCCGGTCGCCGTCGATAATGGCTTTTCGCTCTGGGATTCGTACGGCATCAATGCGTGGCCAACGCAACTCTTCTTCGATCGGAGCGGTCGCTTACGAAAGGTCATCGTCGGCGACTCGCAAGATGACGAAGTGCGCGCGACGGCGCAAAGCCTGTTGCAAGAACGGTAAGCGTGCACGTCTATATCGGAATCGGCTCAAACCTCGGCGATCGGCAAGCAAACATTCTCGCTGCGTTGCAGCGTCTGCGCGCCTACGCGCGCATCGATCGTGTGTCCTCGTTCTACGAGAGCGAGCCGGCCGGCGGTGCCGGCGGCCCGGCGTTTCTCAACGTCGCAGCGCAGGTCGATACCGCGCTGAGCCGCGAGGCGTTCGAGCGCGTTGCTCGCGAGGTCGAGCTCGCGATCGGACGCATCTCCAACGCGCGCTTGCAAGCGCGGCCGATCGATATCGACGTGCTGGTCTTTGGCGGTTGGACGCATCCCGAGCTCGCGCATCGCCCCTACAACACCGTGCCGCTGGCCGAGATCGCGCCGCAGTTCGCGCATCTCGTGCAAAGCAACGGGAGCACCGCGCCGCGGCGCCGCGAGCGCAGTCTGCACTTTCTCGCCAACCGGCAAGAGGAGACGCCCGAGGTACGCCTCTCGCTCAACCGCGTCGGCGTGTCGCACGTGCGCCGCATCGTGCAGCTCGAGATCGATGGGACGCCGCGAGTCTTTAACGGCGAATTCACGATGGTTGCAGACCTTGCGCCCGATAAGGCCGGCGTCCACATGTCGCGCTTTTCGGAAATTCTCGAGGAAGCCACGCTCGACGTGCTCTCGTCCTCACCCGAGCCCGCGCGTATCGAGCGGCTGGTCGAAGCCATCGCGCACGAGATCGTACGAAGCCAACGCGCGATCCGTGCCGACGTTCGCTTGCGCGCGGATTTCGGCCTCGAACGTTGGACGCCGGTCTCGGGTAAGCGTGGCGAAGAGATCTATACGTTAGTCGGCATTGCCCACGCCGACGAACACGGGACCCGCCGCGTGGTGGGCGTCGAGGCTGAGGGCATGACCGCGTGTCCGTGCGCGCAGCAGATGGTGCGCGAGCACTCGCTGCGTGAATTGATCGAAGCCGGGTTTTCCGAAGCCGACGCGCAGCGAGCGCTCGACGCGCTTCCGGTAGCGACGCATAATCAACGCGGGCGCGGCGCGGTGTTGCTCGGGGTCGACGCGCAGTATGCCGACGCCGTGCGGGCCGACGATCTGGTCGAAATCGTCGAGGGTTCGATGTCGAGCGAAACGTACGATCTGCTCAAGCGCCCCGACGAATTCTTCATCGTCAACAAAGCGCATCACAATCCGAAGTTTGTCGAGGATGTCGTGCGCGGGATTCTTTCGCGCTCGCTCGACATGTATGCCGATCTTCCCGACGACTCGTTCGTCTTCGCCAGTCAAATCAACTACGAGTCGATTCACAAGCACGACGCATTTGCCGAAGCCTTCGGCCTCTTTGGCGAGTTCCGTAAGGAACTCAACAGCGGCACCTACGTTACGGCGAAAACCGATTTGGCGTCGTGGCTTGGAACCCGCCCGTCGCCCGTCCTGTCACCGTAGCTATCGTCAGGCGTTAACAGCTTGTCATCCCGAGCGTAGCGAAGCGAAGGGACCAGGAGGACCGATGCTTCATATGATTTTCGCAGCTGGAGTCCTCATGATTGCGGCCGTAGTCGCCGCTCCAAGCGCGTCGCCCAGCCCTTCTCCGCGAGCAACGCGGTCGCCGCAGACATGCTTTGCGGGCGGCAGCACGTGCCGGCCGGTAACGCTCCACGTCGTTTGCTTTGCGCAAACCAACGCGTGCCCGACTCCCGGCGTGCACGACGTCTTCGCCCGGCCTTCGCCTACGCCGTCTTGACATTCCATCCACTCTTGATATATCTATTATGGATATATAGGAGGTCCGAGGATGGAAGCAGCCGGCGACCCGCGCGTATTTTTACCGCTCAGCCCGAGCGGCTTTTACATTTTGCTCGCGCTTGCGGCGGAAGAGCGGCACGGCTACAGCATTGCTAAGGAAGTCGAAGACGCCACCGATGGCGCGGTGCACCTTGGCCCCGGTACGCTCTATCGCCTCATCAAGCAAATGGTCACCGATGGCTGGATCGTTGAAGTTGACCGCGTGGATTCCGAGGATCCGCGCCGTCGCTACTATCGCTTGACGCCGTGGGGCCGGCGTATCGCTCGCGCGGAAGCGGAACGCCTTGCCGACGCGGTGCGCACCGCAATGGAACGGCGGCTTCTCTCGGCGAGCGCATTTTCATGATGCGCCTATCTTTACGCCTGGCGTTACTGCTCGCACCGCGCGAGTTTCGCGCCTACTACGGGGAGCAGATTACCGCTGAGGTCAAGGACATGCGTTTCGGCGACATCGTCGATCTTGCGCTGACAGGCGTACGGTTGCGCGCCGAGGAGTTTGGCCGCGACGTGGCTTACGCCGTGCGGCGCCTCGTGAAGTCGCCGCTCTTCGTGACAATCGTCGCCTTGACATTCGCGCTTGGCATCGGCGCGAACATCGCCGTATTCAGCGTGCTCAATGCGGTCGTACTGCGGCCGTTGCCATATCTCAATGCGGCGCAGCTCGTACTGGTTCGCGCTACCGATTCGCGCCGCGCGACACATCCTGCGCTCTCGATTCTTGACGTCGGCGATCTGCGTAGCCAAGCGCACTCGCTCGGCCTCATCGCCGCCGGAACGCCCGATCAACTCACGGTCGTCGCACATGGGCGACCCGTTGCGCTCAACGGGCTTGCGGTGATGCCCGAGTATTTTGATCTGCTCCGCATTGCGCCGCAGCTCGGACGCAACTTAGCGCGGGCCGATAGCCGGCCCGGCGAGGAGCGCATTGTGATCTCGGATGCGGTGTGGCGAAGCGATTTCAGTGCCGATCCCGCAGTCATCGGGCGCGCCGTATTGGTCAACGGCACCACCACGCGGATCGTCGGCGTGCTCGCACCCGGTCAGCTCTTGGTGGATCCCGCCGAGGGCAAAATAGGACCGCAGGACTACCTTGCGGCGCTGCCCGAGACGGCGCCGCAGAATCAACGCGGCGCGCGCTATCTCGGCGCATTGGCACAAATCGCCCCGTCCGCATCCCTCGAGAGCGTCAATGCCGATCTTTCGCTGGTGTCGCGGCGATTGCAGAAGCTCTATCCGGGCACCGACACACCGTTCACGTTTTCCGCCATGAGCTTGCGCGCGGCAGTGCTCGGTGCGGCCGCATCGATCGTATGGATCGTCTTCGCCGCCGTCGTCGCCATTCTGCTCATTGCCTGCGCCAACGTGGGCAACATGTTGATTGCACGTTGGTCGACACGGGATCGCGAGCTCGCGCTGCGGCGGTCGCTCGGCGCGTCGTCGTCGAGCATCGCGCGGATGCTTTTGGTTGAAACCGGTATTCTTGCGGCGATCGGAGCCGTGCTCGGCGTCGGTCTCGCATATGCGGGCCTTCACGCGGTGGGAGGCTATGCGCTGTCGTCGCTTCCGCGCGGCAGCGATGTTGCAATCGACGGGCGCGCGCTGCTCTACGCGGTTGCGATCGTCGTGGTCACGACCTTCTTGGCAGCGCTCGCACCCATCGCTTCGCTCAACGTCACTGATTTGAACACCGTGCTCAAGGCGGCTGGGCGCGGCGGCGACGCATCGGGGCGCCATCGCTCGCGTACCTTCTTGGCGATCGTCGAGATCGCTCTTGCGCTGGCACTCGTCATCGTCTCCGGCTTGATGGTCCGCAGTTTCGTAGAACTCATTCGCACGCCGCTCGGCATTCGAGAAGCCGGCGTGGTGGTTAGTGATTTCGTGAGCCTGCCGGATTCGTACGCGACGCTCAATGCACGGTTGGCAGCGCAGCAGCGGGTGCTCGATCAACTCCGCGCGTTGCCGGGAATCGAGACGGCGGCGGTCAGCGTGAACTATCCGCTCGGCGGTATCTCACTGAACTTTGATACCTCCGTTCTCGGGCAGAGCTATCCGCAGGGTGAGGAGCCAAGCGCCGGCGGAAACGACGTGACGCCCGGATACTTTCGCTCGCTTGGCATTCCGCTCGTGCGCGGTCGCGACTTTACCGATGATGATACGGCCCACTCGCTGCCCGTCGTGATCGTTAGCCGGTCGTTCGCGCAGACGATCTTGAGTGGCCGCGATCCCATCGGTGCGAAGATTCGTATTGCCGGTTGGAACGGCACGACAGCGCACTGGGCCAGCGTCGTCGGCGTGGTTGCCGACACGCGCCTGTTTCTCACCCAGGTGCCGGGTTCACAGTACTATGTGCCGCTGGCCCAAGCGCCGCCGACGTTCTTCAGCGCGATCGTCTATGCACCGGGCACGGATACCGCAACCATCGGCCGTGAGATCCAGGGCGTATTTTCGCGCGTTCTCCCCACCCTTCAGGCACCGGATACCTATACGTTCGGCGATCTGGCGGGGCAGGCGACGAAGCAGAAGCGCGCGGCAGCAGCCCTCATAGGAACGCTCGCGATCATCGCGCTGCTCATCGCGTTAGCCGGGATCTTCGGCGTCGTTTCATCCTCGGTCACGCAGCGCTCACGCGAATTCGGCGTGCGCATGGCGCTTGGCTCGACCACGCGCGCCATACTTGGCGATGTCCTTCGCCGCACGATCGTGACGACGGCCATCGGGGTGGCCGCCGGCCTGGTCGTGGCGGCGTCTGCGGCGCATGCGATTGCGTCGCAGCTCGATTCGGTCTCGCCATTTGATCCGTTGATCTTTTGCAGCGTCGTCGCTTTGATCTTTATCTGTGCAGCGCTGGCATCGTTACAGCCGGCACTGCGTGCCACGCGGGTTCAGCCCGTCGACGCACTGAGGTATGAATGAGACCGGTGGCTGTCAACGAGATGGACGTCGCGCGCACCAAGCCGCGCGGCCTTCCCCGCAACGCGACCATCGCCCTCACGATCGCGTTGCTGGCCGTCGCCGCCGCCGTTGCGGTGATTTCACTCACACGCGGCGGCGGCGGCATCGCCGTCGACCGCGCGAGCGTCGTGACCGATACCGTGCAGCGTGGAACGCTACAGCGCTCGATCTCCACCGCCGGTGCGTTCGCCCCGCAAGAGGTGCACATCGTGGCAGCCGTCCAGCCCGGCGTCGTCGAGAGCGTATTCGTCAAGCCCGGCACGTACGTCACCGATGGAACGCCGATCGCAGAGCTGAGCAATGCCGATCTCGACGCTGACGTCGTCACCGCACGATCCGCCCTCGACGTGGCTCGCGCCGATTTGGTTAGCGCGCAGCAGCAAGCCAAAGCTGCCGCGCTGGCTCAGCGTTCGGCGTACACAACCGCACAGGCGCAAGCCGAGATGGATACGACCAATGTTTCCGGTGAAGGCGAATTGCACCGCGAAGGTTTCGTTGCCGATCAAACCTATCGCATCGCGCAGATCAAGGCGGCGCAATCACAAGCCCAACTCGGCGTCGCGCATTCGCAAATCGGCGTCGATGCGGCAGAACAAGGTGCCAAGGTCGCGGCGGCGGAGGCCGGGCTTGCACAAGCGCAAGCACTCTTGGCGTCCAAAGAGGCCGAGGTCGACGCGCTCACGGTGCACGCGCGCTCGGCCGGCGTCGTGCAATCGGTCGCGGTCGATCCCGGCGCTCGGGTGGACGCCGGTACCGAACTTGCGCGAGTCGCCGATCAGCGCGATCTCAAAGCCGTCTTGCAGGTTCCGGAAGGACAAGTGCACTCGGTCGCGATCGGTATGCCGGCGCGCATCGATACCGGCAACGGCGTGGTGACCGGGCACGTCGCGCGCATCGCTCCGTCTGCGCAAGACGGCAGCGTCGCGGTCGACGTGACGTTTGCCGGCGCGCTCCCGCCTGGTGCGCGTCCCGATCTCAATGTCGACGGAACGATCGATTTGCAGACGCTCTACAACGTTCTTTCGATTTCGCGTCCGGCGAGCGCCGCCGACGACACGACCGTCGGCATCTACACGATCGATCCGCGCACCTCGCTTGCAAGGCTGGTTCAAGCGCGCCTCGGAGTCGGTTCGACGAGTCGCATCGAGGTGCTCTCCGGCCTCGTTGCCGGCGAGACGGTCATCGTCTCAGACACCTCAGCCTACGGCGGTGCGCCGCTTCTGCGGTTGCGTTAGAAAGGAACCCCATGCTTCTCGAACTCCACGACATCAGTAAGGTCTATCACACCGACGAGATTGAGACGCGTGCGCTGCGCGACGTCGACCTTGGCATCCAGCGCGGCGAGTACGTTTCGATCGAGGGCCCGTCGGGTTGCGGAAAATCGACGCTGCTTTCGATCATCGGCTTGCTCGATGCGCCGACCAGCGGATCGTACGTGCTCAATGGACGCGCGGTCGCATCGCTCTCCGCCGGCGAGCGCGCAGCAATTCGCAATCGCGAAATCGGGTTTATCTTTCAAAACTTCAATCTCATCGGTGACTTGACCGTCGAGGAGAACGTCGAGTTGCCGCTGACGTATCGTGGAGTTTCCAAGGGCGAGCGGCATCGCCGGGTCTCAGAGGTGCTGGAACGGGTGAAGGTCGCGCATCGTGCGCGGCACTATCCCACCCAGCTCTCGGGCGGTCAGCAGCAGCGCGTTGCCGTCGCCCGCGCGCTGGCGGGAAATCCATCGGTGCTGCTTGCCGACGAGCCAACCGGCAATCTCGACAGCGAACATGGCGAAGCGGTGATGCATTTGCTCGGCGAGTTGCATGAAGGCGGCGCGACGATCGTCATGGTCACACACGACCGCCGCTTTTCGTCCTACGCGAAGCGCACGATCGGGCTGCTCGACGGTCGCCTGGTAAGCTCGCCGGAACTGGTCGAAGCACGGCTCTAGCGTTCCGCTGAAGGCGAGTTCGCGAAGTGGGTCCGCCACAAGCGGCGCAGTTGCCGCGCGTCGCTGAAACCGCAGCGCTCGGCCACCGATTGCACTGACATCGCGCGATCGCGTAGCAGCGAGCGCGCCTGTTCCAGGCGCAGGATCGTCGCGTAGGATTTCACGCTCGCGCCGGTGGCCGCTCGAAACTGTCGCGTCAGCGTGCGTTCGCTCACGCCGGCGATCGCAGCCAGCGAGGCGAGGGTGAACGGCTCGCCCGCATGTTGCACCAGCCAATCCTGCGCGGTATGAACCTCGGCAAACGTGTGGTCACGCAGCGCGAAGAATGGGCTGAGTTGCTCGTGTGTTCCAGGACGGCGAGCGGTGACGACCATTTCGCGCGCCGCGGCGGCAGCGATGCGCGAGCCGCAGTCGCGCTCCACCAGCGCGAGCGCCAAATCGACGCCCGACGCAATGCCGGCGCTGGTGGCGATTCTGCCATCGAAGACGTAGAGCCGATTGGGCTCGACCACTACACGCGGAAATGCGCGCTGTAATTCGTCGACGCGTTTCCAATGCGTGGTTGCGCTCCGGCCGTCAAGCAGCCCGGCGGCGGCGAGCGCGAAGGCACCGACGCAGACCGACGCGACCGTCGCGCCGGCATCGTACGAGGCGCGCAGCCAAACCGTCAGATTTCGCACGGTGCGGTCACGCGCGAGCACCCCGCGGCGCATCGCCGTACTCCCCGGCACGACGATCACGTCATCTGCGTCGACGTCGCCCGGCAATGGCTGCAATCCGCACAGCCCGAGACCTTGCTCGCTGTTCACCCGCTCGGCATCGGCCGCGAGCAGGATGCGATATGGTGCGCCGGCTGCGGCGGCTTCGTGAAACACTTGCATCGGCCCGGCAAGATCGAAAATCTCCACGCCTGCCGGGATGGCGAAGATGACGCGCCGCGTCATGCGCTCGGCTGTAGCGCCGATCGTACGAGCACGTCGGCAACGGTGCAGATTCGCGCGAAGCGCCGGCGCAATGCATACTCGGTGCGCTCGACCACCTCGTCGACGGGGAGGACCTCGCTGCCGGGTTCGAGCGTCTTGGGAATCGGAAACGTCAAGGTCGCTTCGGTGACGAAGTCGACGTCGAAACCAAGGTCGGCAGCAACTCGTGCCGTGGTTTCGCAGCATTGCTCGGTCTGAATGCCGCTGATCGTAATGCGACCGACATGTCGCTCGAGCAATTGCTGCAGCAAATTCGTGCTGGTGAAGCAGTTGCGCGATGTTTTGTGAATCAGCGGCTCTCCCTCACGCGGCGCAAGGAAATCCATCAACCGGTAGTACGGACTGGTCACCGAGAAGTGTTCGTCTTTGTCGCTGTGAAGAAAGTAGAAGACGGGCTCGCGCGAAGCGCGAAAGCCGTCGATCAATCGCAGCACGTTGGCTTCAAAGGCGGGATTGTTTCGAACGTTCCAACGCGGCGTCGCTTTGAACGAGTCCTGAATGTCGATAACCAACAGGGCGTTTGGGATGTGGTCGGAACCGGCCATGAAATACTCCTCGCTTTCTCGTCCGATAATATCTGCAAATCATCGGGTGGAATAGCTTCGAGCCGGTCGGATAGCGGACAAATCCAGCCACGTGCAGGCCCCTGTGGCCCTGACCCACGATATCTCTCCGATGGAGCTAGGCGTCCACTTCGAGCGCGAAATTCGCGAACAGCCGAAAACGTGGGAGCGAATCGCGCACTCGGACGCCGCTTCGCGGTTGGCCGGCGCGCTCGAGGGTGAGATCGTGCTCGTCGGCAGTGGGAGCTCGCTCTTTGCCGCGCAACTCGGCGCCATCGCGCTGCGACGCCGCGGAATCACCGCTCACGCCATAGCGGCGACCGAAGCGCTGGGCGACGCGAAAGCCTATCAGCGGCGCGTGGTCGTCGCGATCTCGCAGAGTGGGCGCTCGAGCGACGTGCTGCTCGCACTCGACGCGCTCCAGCCGTCGCGTACGATCGCGCTCACCAACACCGCGGAATCGCCGCTCGCCGCGCGCGCTGATAGCACGATCGACGTCGGCGCGGGTCCGGAAGAAGCGATTCCGGCGACCAAGAGCGTGTCGGGCACGATCGCTATTCTGCTCTCCGCCGCCTCGTTGGTTGCCGCCCAGCACACGCGCGGCGCGGAGGTACTGATTGCGACGGCGCATACGGTCGGCGCGTGGCTCGACAGTTCGGGTGTTGACCCGGTCGTACACGCTTCGGTGGCCATCGCTGCGCGGCACGACGTGATGGTGCTTGGTACCGACTATGGTGCGCCCATTGCGCGCGAAGCGGCGTTGAAATTCAAAGAGGCGACCTATCTTCACGCCGAGGGCTTTGAGGCCGGAGAGTTTCGTCACGGCAGCGCGGCGATGATCGATGCGTCAAGCGTGGTTCTCGGCATTATGGATCGCGATGCGCTCGAGATCGTCGGGCGGCCGCTGCGCGAGGCGCGCAAGAGCGGCGCGCTGCGCTATCTCATCGGCACGACCACGGTGGACGGCGTCACCGCCCTTGGCCCGCAGGTCGAGGAGGCGTACAACACGCTCGGGTGGCTCGTCACGCTGCAATTGCTCGCGCTCTACGTCGCGCGCGCCCGCGGCATCGACAGCGATAATCCGCGCGGCCTGACCAAGGCGATCGTCAGCGAGTGACTTCGGGTCGTCCCACCCTGGTTCGCGGCGTCGGTTTGCTCGGCGCGGTAGCGGTCAACGTCATCTCGATGATCGGCATTGGACCGCTGATCACCATTCCACTCGTGCTGGGTGCGCTACACGGGCCGCTCTCGCTCATCGGATGGCTGCTCGGCGCGCTGCTCGCGCTCTGCGACGGCTTGGTTTGGGCGGAACTTGGTTCGGCCTATCCGCGCTCCGGCGGAACGTACGGTTATCTGCTCTCAATCTTCGGGCGCACCGGCGTCGGAGCACTGCCGGCGTTTCTCTTCGTGTGGGGCACGATCTTCATCGTTCCGCTGACGCTGGCAAGCGGCTACATCGGCTTCGCAAACTACGCCGGCTATCTCGTTCCGCACCTGGCAGCTTCGCCGACAGCGCTCAAATGGCTCGCGGCAGCGGTTGGCGTGGCTACGCTGCTCGCGCTGTATCGCGGCATCAAAACGATCGAACGGGTCAGCGTCGCGCTCGGCATCATCTCGGTGCTGACGCTGGTGTGTGTCGGCGGCGCCGCTTTCGTTCATTGGTCACCGCAGCTTGCCTTTGCGGTCGCTCCCGGTGATTCACTGTGGGGTGGACTGCGGGCGGGCCTGGGATCCGCGCTGATCATCGCGATGTACGACTACATCGGTTACAACGCGGCCAACACGATCGGCGACGAGGTTATCGAACCGGCGCACACGCTGCCGCGTTCGATTGGGATATCGATCGCGCTCGTAGCCGTGCTGTATATTACCCTGCAAACCGGCGTGCTCGGCGCGATCCCGTGGCAGCAGTTCGTGCCGCTGGCCGACGGCGTCACGCTGCCGCCGCTCGGTCAGCATCTCGCATCGGCGATCGTCGAGCGTGTCTTCGGCGCGCCTGCGGCAATCGCGGTGACGGTGCTCATTCTGCTTACCGCGTTCGCGTCGGTCTACGGCGTGCTGCTCTCGGCCTCGCGCATCCCCTACGCGGCCGCGGCTGACGGACTTTTTCTGCGTCCCTTCGCGCACATCCATGCCCGGCACCGGTTTCCCGACGTTTCGCTGGTAGTGATGGGCGGCATCGCGCTCATCGCGTGCTTCTTCACCCTCGGTGAAGTCATCAATGCACTGACCACGGCGATCGTGCTCGTGCAATCGATCGCGCAGATCGTGGCATTGTTCGTGATGCGGACACGCGGCGAGCACGCGCCGTACCGGATGTGGTTGTATCCGGTCCCGGCGCTCGCGGCACTTGCCGGATGGATCTATATTTTCTGCAGCGCCGGCCGGCAAGCGATCGTCTTCGGCGTGCTCGTTGTCACGGCCGGCGTCGTCGTGTATGGTATTACCTGGAAAATCAAGAGCAGGTATGGCGCAGATTGAAATACAGCGTGAAGCATCGCGCGCGTTCCACGAGCTCCTCGGCGAATACGAAGCGAGCTTGCCGGATGCGCTGCGGCATGGCTCACTCGAAACCTATGGTGTCGCGTTTACGGCATCGGTCGACGGAGCACCGTGCGGGTGCGTCGCGCTCGATGAGTGCGACGCCACAACCGGGATCGTCAAGCGGCTGTACGTGCAACCGGCCTTCCGGCAGCACGGCGTCGCCCGTGCATTGATCGATGACCTCGTCCAGGTTGCGCGCGCGCGTGGCTACAGGCGCGTGGTGCTCGACACCGATCGCGAAGCGCTTGCGCCGGCGTACCGCTTCTATTTGAAGTACGGATTCAAAGAGTGTGGCCCGTACGTCGCGACCGTCTCGTATGCGTGCCCGACCTTTATGGAACTCCCAATCTAATGCCAGTGTGGTACCAGTAAAATCACATTGACCGTCTCCCATTTGGCGAGTACGCTGAGGGTCCGCTAAACACGAGGAGAAGATCATGCCAACGATTACCCTACGCGACAAAACGGAACTTTATTACAAAGATTGGGGTAAGGGGCAACCGGTCGTATTTAGTCATGGGTGGCCGCTCAATGCAGACGCGTGGGAAGACCAGATGTTTTTTCTCGCGTCCAAAGGTTATCGGTGCGTCGCGCACGATCGTCGCGGACATGGGCGTTCGGGTCAATCGTTCGACGGCAACGACATGGATACGTATGCCGACGATCTGGCCGAACTGACCGAAAAGCTGAATCTACGGAATGCAATCCATGTCGGACATTCGACCGGCGGCGGTGAGGTGACGCGATACATCCTCCGTCACGGGAACGCGCGCGTCGCCGGTGCCGGGCTCATTAGCGCGGTGCCGCCGCTGATGCTCAAGACGCCGAACAATCCCGATGGGACGCCGATCGAAGTGTTCAATACGCTTCGCGCGAGCGTACATGCGGATCGCTCGCAGTTCTTCAAGGACCTTTCAGCACCGTTTTACGGGGCGAACCGTGCCGGCTCGAAGGTGTCACAAGGGCTGCGCGACTCATTCTGGCTCGAAGGAATGATCGCCGGGATGCCCGCGGCCTATGACTGCATCAAGGCATTTTCCGAGACCGACTTCACGCCGGACCTCAAGAAGATGAGTGAGCTCGAAGTGCCGACGCTCATCGTGCACGGCGACGACGACCAGATCGTTCCGATCAAAGCCGCCGGACTCGCGAGTGCCAAGATCGTGAAGGGCTCAATTCTGAAGATCTACGAAGGCGCTCCGCACGGACTACCGTCGACGATGAAGGATCGGCTCAACACCGATCTGCTCGAATTCATCACTGCGTCGGTCAAGAAGCCGGTTCACGCGAACTAGCTTCGAGCGCCGCAATACGCTTGCCCAAGCTGGGATGTGACGCGAAGAGGAACTCGTACCAGGCGGGCGGTTCCTCTTCCGCCAGATTTTGATCGCGCAAGCGCCGGAACGCCGCAGCGCCCGCGCGCGGATCGGCGGTCGTGGCGAGTGCGAAACGATCCGCCGCCCATTCACGCGAGCGCGAAAACGCATTGACTGCCGGGCGGATCGCCAACGTGCCGGCGCCGAACCAGGCAGCGATGCGAAGCAAGAACACGCTCTCGCGCGATTGGTCGGCGCGCAGATACACGCCGACCACGGCAAGCAGCGCGGCGGTGACGCCCTCTGCCAGGGCGATCATGCGCCAGGTGTCGCGCGAGACGTAGTGGCCCAGCTCGTGCGCTACGACGAAGGTAATCTCGTCCGGCGCAAACGCGTCGATGAGCGTATCGCCGAGCACGATACGATGGGTCGAGCCGATGCCGGTGACAAAAGCGTTGGCTTTTTTCGTTTGACGGCTCATGTCCATGCGCAAGATCTCCGCATCGCCCACACCGAAGCGCGCTGCCAACGCGCGGAGCCGGACTTCGAGTGGTCCCTGCAGCGCTTCGAAGCGATTGAAGAGCGGGAGGATGTAGAGCGGCACCACCAGCGTCGCGAGGATAAAGAGCGGCAACATGCCCAGTGCGGCGACGATCGGCCACGACGAGCGGAAGCGGCGAACCGCAAGTCCCCCCAAGAGTGCCAACCCGCCGGTAAGCACCACCGAGATTGCGGTGCCCTTACTCCAATCGGCGAGGAATGCGGACGACGATTGGTCGCTCAACCCGTAGCGTCGTTCGAGTGCATAGTCTTCGACGAGCGTTACCGGCAGATCGATGACGCTCGATGCGAGCGTGAGCGCGGCAACGTAGATGCCGGGCCGCAGCCAGCGCGGCAGCGGTTCGAGCGTTCGTTCCATGCGCGTCGCCGGCGGTCCGTATGCGAATGCGAGGGTCGACGCGGTCGAGCGCAGCATTCCGGCAACGGCCAGCGCGCGCCGCGTGCGCCCGTAGGCAGCCGGATCGCTCGAGGTTGCGCTTGGCGGTCGGGATGCAAGCGCGACGGCTTGCACGGCGCGAGCTGCGACATAGCCGGCGCTCGCACCGGCTATGAGGCCGAGCCAGAACTTTCGCACCCGCGGGAGTTCGCGTTAGTGCGTGCCGGGGACCTCGCACGACTCGAAATCGACGTCGTAGATGCCGACGCCGTACGCTCCTGGCGACAGATGCAGATCGTGCGTCCCGAACGTCTTGTTCTCGACGATGTGATACGAGCGAGAAGCATCGACGTCGATGTATGACATGCCGCTTGCATCGTAGTGAACGTCGGAGCCGGCGTCATCCTGGGGCAACGGCTTGCCGTCCTGCGTGACCGTGAGATGCGACGCTCCGCCTTTCCCCGGCCGCATCACCGCGGTGACCTCGATTGCGTGGTAGGTCATGGCAAAGTATCCGCTGCCGCCCCCGAATTCCATCGCCTCCTGCGTTGCGTGCCAATAGCCGTTCAAATAGATCACACCGTCGCGATGCGATCCGGAATCGTGATACTGGAGATCGGTCGAGGTATCCCCGAACGTCGGCGTGTCGGCGATCTTTGCGCGTCCGACCAGCACTTCGCCGGTCTGCGGATAACAGACGGCGCCCGGCTTATCGTAGTTGTCTTGCGGCAGCAGCGCCATCAGCGGCGGAAGCGAAAGCGCGGGGTTCCCGGCTTTGAGCAGCCCTTGAATCTTGGATTCGGTGTACGGATAATTCCCCTCACCGAGCTGCACGTGCACGAGATGACCGCTTTGATCGTAGAGCAGTTCGGTCGGCCATTCTTTGATGCCGTAGTGATCCCAAATCGCGCGGCCGTCGTCGATCGCCACCGGCCAGGTGACATCAAGTCGCTTGGTGGCGCTCTCCACTTCGGAAGGCTGTCCGGAGAAATCGAATTCCGGTGTGTGCACGCCGACGATGACAAAGCCGTCGTCGTGGTAGCGCTTATACCACTCGCGCAAGTATGGAAGCGTGCGCAAACAGTTGAGGCAGGTGTACTCCCAAAAGTCCACCAGTACGACCTTGCCGTGGAGATCTGCCGGCGTGAGCGCGGAACTGTTGAGCCACTGCGTCGCGCCGTCGAAACTGACCATCGGCCCGCCGATCGAAACCCCGCAAAGCGCGAGCGTAAGCCCGAGGACCAGCAACCGTCTCATCGCGTCGAACCCTCCGTACCCACCCAGGGTTCGACGCACGAGCGCCGGGTGCTGTGACGCCTATTGGGCGGCTTGGACAGCCTGCAGATCTTTCTGGAGGATCGGAATCGATTGTCCGGCAAACGCACGCATCTGCGCTCCGCCGCCGCCGTCTTTTTCGCTTTGGAACAGCACGATCAGCGTCTGCAATTTTTGCGCTTGGTCGGCTGCATACCCGGATCCGTCGGTGGTCGCCTTCGGTGCGTCGGTTGAGAGCGTGATGCCGTAGTACGACGCTAGCGACGCGAGCTGGCTGCCGATCGCGATCTCGTCGCTCTGAACGTTGTTGGCGAGGCTCTTGACCTGCGCATCGCCGCTCGATTGAGCGGCATTTGCGTTGGAAACGCTCAGGAGCAGCACGTTCATCGCAGAATGTGCGAATTGCGAGTCTGCCGGAGTAGTGGCATCGCCGATATCTGCGCCGAGCAGCGTGACGCCGAGCGCCACGCACGCTGCGACCGATCCCAGAGACTGTAAAATATGTAGGTTTCGCATAGCGATTTCAGCGTGCGCCTGCACCGTCAGGCGGGGTGCGACTTTACCGGCAGCTCTCGACCAAATGTGGATCAAAACCCAATCAACGATCACTAAATTGTCCTATAATGGCGGCTATGTTGCCCAGCGTTCTGATCTATCTCTTGCTCGGTGTCGTATTTGGATACTTGGGTGGTCTTTTTGGAATCGGCGGCGGCTTGATCGCGATTCCGGTTCTCGGCGTTTTCTTTGGCTATTCAGAGCAAGTCGCGCAGGGCACCGCGCTGGTGATGATCGTACCCAACGTTATCCTTGGGTTATGGCACTACATTCGCAAGGTAGGGATGGATGCGCGACTCGGGCTTACGCTTGCGATCAGCGCTGTCCCGTTCACTTATATCTTCGCGCGCTTCGCGACGCGGTTGCCGGGGAATCCGCTGCGCATTGCGTTTGCGATCTTTATCGTGGCGATTGCCGCACAGATGGCATGGCGCACGTTTGGTCCGAAGGGTTTGCAGGCACCGCGCCCGGCGCCGTGGCCCGTGGCCGGCATCGTGGGCGCAATCGGCGGATCGCTCTCGGGGTTCTTCAGCGTTGGAGGCGCGGTGTTCGCGGTTCCGGCTATGTCGGCACTATTCGACCTGTCGCACGTCGTTGCGCAAGGCATGGGGTTGGCACTGGTTGCGCCGGGAACCATCGTGAGCATCATTACCTACGCCGGCGCGCATGACGTTGACTGGATTCCCGGCATCGCGCTTGCGCTGGGCGGGGCCGTTGCCGTGCCGCATGGCGTCAATTTGGCCAAACGGTTGCCGGAGCGCGTGCTGCGTAGCTTGTTTATCGCGTTGATGCTTGCATCGGCGGCCGGCTTGGTGCTGCGTTCCCTGCATTCCTGAAAAAAAAAGGCACGGTCGCGTGACCGTGCCCGTTTCGATGGAGACGGCTACATCCGTACGTTCACTTGGAAGTAGACGTTGAGCGGCGGGGGGTTCCCGAGGTTCGAGTCGATCACCGGAGTGTACGACTGTAATTGCCACGGATACGGCGTAAAGCCGTTGGCCGCGGCGTCGTTGGGACCGGTTCCGTTGTAGAAGTTGCCGGCGTAGAGTCCGTTGGGGGAATACCCGCAGTAGTTGGCGCCTGCGGGATACGCCGAGGTCCACGGCTCTTTCGATCCGCCGAAGCAGGTGTGAAAGAGATCCGCAAAGGTGAGCGTGGCCGTGAGTTTCGGGGAGATGTCATACGACATCTGCAGATTCGTGACCAAGATCCACGGATTGCGGAACTGACCGGGCGACGAGAACGATCCCGTCTGTGAGTTCGGCACGTAGAGTTGCGCAGCCGCCGTCGAATAGGTTCCGGCGTCGGAGAGCGCATCGCACTGATACGGATTGGTACCCGGTGAGGCCGCGGTAATGCCGGCCGTCAGCGAGTTTTGGCCGCACGTGCGCGGATCGATACCGACCACGTCGAGTGGTCCGCCGTACGAGCTGCCCTGCGTGAGCTGGAGCGACGGGGTGATCGCAAATTTCGCCTTGCGGTAGTTGAGAATCAGCGTTCCGTCGAGCGGAGAATCGAAGTACGCAACGCTCGGATTGTCGGTTGGCGAAAGGCCGGTTGAACCGGGCGCGTACCACGCGTTCGGATCGAGCAGTCCTTGAATCGGCTGATTGTAATACGGATTGTAGATCGCCGTTGCAGATGGCGCCGTCCCGGCCGGAACGCACGTTCCGCCTTGATAGTACGGACAGCCGCCCCCCGCCTTGGTGAGCACATTGTATTGTGAAATCGCCGTGTTCGCCGTGACGATCTGGTTGGCGCCGTAGTAGTACTCGTACTTCACCTTGGCGTCGGTGTACGTCAGCGCGAGCTGACCGGAGAGTCCGTCACGCGAGAAATCGCCTTTCTGAAGCGAGAACTCGGCACCCATCGATCGGAATTCGCCGACCGGAGCTTGCGTGACGAAGTTCGGTCCGATGAAGGCCTCCTGTTGGTATCCTTGCGTGACGTCGTAGAACGGCGTGATCTTATAGCTCAGGTCCGTTCCGCGAATATGGCGCTCGAGCGAGAGATCGAATTGGTCCGCGCTCATCGCCGGAATTGGATGGAAGGGCGAGTCGAAACCGAGCGGCAGACCGGCGTTCCAGATGCTCAGTTCGTTACCCGAGTTGCTGAGGTACTGAACCGACGCCGAAATCGGCGGCTCGGTGTATCGCCCGGCCGAGAAACGCCAGACCGTGTCCGACGATTCGGTATACGTCGCCGAGAACCGCGGCGAAAGGTCGCTTAGCGCGTAGCTGGTCGGTGAATTCGCCGAGAAGTTCGGATGGTTGTATCCGCTCGGACAGTTCGGCGTGTAGATGGTGGCTGCGGGCGGCGGCTGACCGGGAAGGAGCGGCGACGAATACACCGTCCCCACCGAATTCACGCAGACGTCGTTCTGCACGATCGAGGCATAGAATTGCGTCGCCAAGTTCGCGGTGGAATCCAAGCCGTAGTTGTAGTTTTCGTAGCGCAGCGCCAGGTTGAACAACAACCGGTCGCTCGGGCGCCACTGATCGCTCAAGGAGAGGAACGAGAACTTCGGATCGACCGTGTTGTACGATCCGCTGGAATCGCCGTTCCACAGCGTGGACCACTGCGCGCCGGCCAGTGCCGCCGGACTGCCCGGCGGCGGTGTGCCGGTCGGACCGTTTGCCGCGGTGCTGAGATACGAACCACCCGGGGCGCAACCAGTGACGGTGCCGCCCGTCATCGCGGGGGTTCCGGTGGCGGGATTCCAACACTGGAAGCCGCCGTTGTTGAAGCTCACCAGACCGATCGGTGAAACGCCGCCGCTGGTAATGCCGGTGTACCCTTCGTTGTTAAAGCGCATCACGTTGGCGGTCGTGTAGTTTCCGGTCAACTGCAGCAAGTGTTGGCTGCTGATCTGATCGGCGAATTGCAACTCTCCGCCTGCCGTGTGCGTGATCAGGTCGTAGTTGGCCGAGACAAACTCGTCGTCGGACGGCCCGACGCCGTAATTCGCATAAGAGTTCCACGCGGCGTTGGCGCCCGCTTGGGTCCAATCCGAGAAGAACGTGTACGCGAACGCACGCACATACGCACTGCTGGAAAGCTCGCGCGTATATTGTGCTTTGAGTATACCGGTATCGTTCCAGAATCCATCGCGATCCTCTGCCGGAATCTCGGCGCCAAAACCGCGATCGGTCGGACTCGACGGCTGGTAGTAGTTTTGCAGCGACAAGCTTGAAATAGGCGTGCCGAAAGGTGCGTTATACACCTGCGCGTCGATATAGGAGGGATAGTTCGGCGTGCACCCGCTGCTGCCGGGGGCACAGTACGGATTCCCGGTGACGGCAAGCGTGTACGGACCATAGCCGCCCGCGTCGTCGGGACTGGAGTACGGCTCGGTGTTCATCGACGACGCGCTCCACATGAGCTGGATGTCGTCGCTGAGACCGTTGCTGCGCGGAATCCGGAAGTGGAAGTTCGCAACGTCCTCGCGATCCGAAATCGTCGCGGGAACGCTCGCGTTTCCATAGGCGCCGGTGAAGGGGATGAAGCAGTTCGTCGGTTGTGGGGCGACGCCAGTCGTCGTACCCTCGCCGTCGAACCACGGCAAGCCGGTTACACTCGCCGGTGTGACGTTCGTACCGGGCTCGCACAGCGGTGCAAGGGTCCGCGGAACGCCGTTGAGTTCGGCACTCGCGCCCATAATCGAATACCCGGAATAAACTTCCCCGGGCACCATGAGATCGGCGCCGTTGGCACTGTCGAGGTTGCGGAAGTCCTGATTGTAGCCCGAAAGCCCGACGTAGTAGCTGAAGCGCCGATCCGGCGTTGCACCGCCGGCTTCCACCTTCAGTTGATGGTAGAAGGTTGGATCGGCGATCCCGCCGCTGAGCGACGCGTACCCCGGGTAGGTTCCCGTTTTGATCACCTGATTGATAAAACCCGAAGTACCGGACGACGAGTTGGACGCCGGTCCGCCGCCGGTGTAAACTTCGAGTTCTTGCAACCCGGTGTTGCTCTCGGTCGACGCGACGTAGTTGTCGAAGGCGCGGTTGACCGGGACGCCGTCATACTCGAAGCCCGAGAAGAACGACTGCGAACCGCGGATGTAAACGGGCTGATTCCAGCCCATGCCGCCCGCGGTGACGTTCACGCCGGGAACCGACGAGATCGCCGAGTACGCGCTGTTCATGTTCGTGCCGCCGCCGAGTGCCGCGCCGGCCTGGATGGCGGCCGAGTTGACGTTATAGAGATCCGACCCGACGCCGCCTTTGACGAGCGTCGACGACGTCGCGGTGGTCCGGGTGATGGCGATCGTCTTGAGCAACGTCAGCCGGAATGCGAGCGTCTGGTTTTGATCGGCGAAGATGGTAAGTCCGGCTATCGATTCCGGATTGTAGCTCGTCTTGATAAGGGAAATCGTGTACGTATCTGGAGCGAGCGAGAGGAACACGAAGTGTCCCGTGCCGTCCGTTTGCGTTGTTGCGACCTGCGAAGCCGACGTAACCTTGACGGCGACGCCGCTAAGCGGGTGACCGGCATCATCGGTGACTACGCCGCCGACTCCGCCCGTCGTACCGGCCAGTGCCCACGTTACCTGGCCGACGAAAAAGGCGAGTGTTACGGCGAGTGCAGCCAATGAACGACCAATCGAGTGACGTTTCATGTGCTTGCTTTCCTTTTCTGCGAAAGTGTTGATTGCTCAGCGCAATCTCACACGTTTCACAGAGTGTCATAAGGCAGCCATAACGTCTTCACAAAACCTAACAACGGAAATCGGACGACGGCTTACAAACCGGCGTCCGATGAATGTCACTCAGAACGGGCACTGCACGTTAGTATTGCGTATGACGGCGCGCTACGTCTTCACATGGTGTAACATTGCGCGCACAACGAGCATTGCGGAATTTCTCGAATGTCGTGCATGCGAAGCGGTGACCCGCAGCTGTCACACTGCGGCGTTCGCGCGCGTTCGAGAGAGGTTACGAGGTCGCGGTGCGTCCGTTGCAACGGCGCATACAGCGGATCGACGGCGACCATAAACAGGCCAGGCTCACGCGTGCGTTGCGCGCGTTCGATCAGGTGTGCCGCGGTAGCGTTATCGCCGCGTGCCACGGAGATGGCTGCGAGCGCGACGTGCGACGGAATCTGTGAGGATGACAGGGCGGTGACCGCCGCCGCGCACGCTTGCGCGTCATTGCGCCTTGCAGCGATGACGCCACGGACGGCGATGTTTCGAGTTAGCATGTCGGTACCGGTCATCGCGCTCAAGAGTGCCTCTGCTCGGTCATACTCCCCGGTCATCACCGAGGCGCAGGCGTCATAGAAGAGCGTGGTGGCGTGGAGCGGGCCGAGGCTGCGCGCGGTTTCGAAGCACGTGCGCGCATCGCTGTAACGCTGTGCCATGTAGAGGACCGTTCCGAGTAGTGACGTGGACTGCTGCGATGCCGGTCCGGAGCGCACCGCGACATCGGCTTGCGTCAGTGCAGCGGCAAAATCGCCGCAAGCCAGCCGATCCCAGATCGCGGCTTTGTGCACGGGCGGCGAATGCGGCGCAAGCGCGAGTGCGTACTCGACGGCGTGACGGGCTCGCTCGCGATCGCTATTAAAGAAGAGCAAGAGCGTCGCGAGTGTCGCATACGCGTCGGCCGACGGCGGATCGCGTTCGAGAACGCGCTGGAGCGCACGCCGGGCGTGCCAATATGCTTGCTGCGGCGGCAGAAACAGCCGAATGCCGGCCGCAGTGTAGGCCTTCGCGAGCATGACCAGCGCCGGGACGTATTCCGGATCCTCGGCGTGAACGCTTTCGAGCAGGCGGATCGCCACGAGGATCGACGCCTCGGTCCGACGGCGGTATTGGAACACCGCCCGCTGATAGTTTGAGAATGTGGGGCGCAGCGCGTCGAGGTCGTCACTGTGCGCCTCAATCGGCAATCCGCCGACGAATTGAAAGCCGATGCCGGGTATCGTGCGGATGAAATCGCGTTCGGCGGCGTAATGCAGGAGCGTTCGCCGCAAACGGTAGACGGTTTGTGTCAGTGCCGCGTCGCTGGCCGCGGCCCCTCGCCACAGGTGCTCGATGATCTCATCTTTGCTAATCGTTCCCGGACGACGCTCCGCCAGAAGTGCGAGGAGTTCGGCTTCCTTTGGTTTGAGGGCAACGCGGGAACCGCTATGCCACAAGCGGCGCTGTGCAACGCTGAGAACGAACGGTCCGAATGAAATCTCGGTACCCACGCTGTTGTGACGCGGAATGCGGATATATTGTGACCAGGGATTATCGCTCTGCCTGACAGAAAAACACGACGATGAAGCAATTACTGGCCGTGCTCGTGGCTGCAAATGTGCTTGCGCCGTCGGGGATCCTCGCATCACCGGCGAAGTACGAGCGCAAGCCCGTAACCGTGATAGGTATCGTAGCCGGCGTTGCGGTGCGTCCAATATCCGGCGGGTACATCACGCAGTTTGCACTCTGCGACAGTCAATGTATCAACGTCGTCGAATTTTCCAGACCGTCGTTTGCCGTTGGACAGACCCTCACGGTGGCCGGCACATTTCACACGATTTTCTCAAACGGCCTCATTCAGGCACGGAATGTCGTCGTAGTGACTGCGCCGAAGACGTAAATTGAAAAGCCAGACCGAGAAGGCCGCGCTCTTTCGCGCACTGCACGAGCGCGATCGCGCATTCATCATTCCGAATCCATGGGACCTGGGCACGGCAAAGATGCTCGAGGCGCTTGGCTTCGAAGCGCTTGCAACGACGAGCGCGGGCTTCGCGCAGTCGATCGGAAAAGCTGACGGTGCAGTCGATCGCGACACCATGCTCGCGCACGCTGCGCAACTTGCGGCTGCTACCAACCTCCCGGTGAGCGCGGATCTCGAGAACGGTTATGCCGACGATCCGGCCGGTGTCGCCGAAACGGTGCGATTGGCTGCGGCTGCCGGGCTTGCGGGATGTTCGATTGAGGATCTACCGGCGGGACGTGACGGAGAACCATACGATCTGGCCTTTGCCGCCGAGCGAATCGAGGCCGCAGCCAAGGCGGTGCGCGCCCTGCCGTTTGCGTTCACCTTGACGGCGCGCGCCGAAAACTATATCGCTGACCGCCCGGACCTTGCCGACACGATTGCGCGGCTGCAAGCCTATCAAGAGGCCGGTGCCGACGTGCTCTACGCGCCGGGTCTTCGTTCTGCTGACGACATTGGGGCTGTCGTGCGCGCCGTCGATCGTCCGGTCAACGTGCTCATGGGTCTGCCCGGTGTTACGCTCACGCTCGCGGATCTCAGTGCGCTCGGTGTGCGGCGTGTGAGCATCGGCAGCGCGCTCTCGGGACTTGCCTACAGGACCGCTCAACGTGCAGCAAAGGAAATGCACGACCGCGGTGTCTTTACCGAACTAACGCGTAAGTAACTTCGGCGAGGCCAGCCACACGAGCGCTCCCCGCGGCGGCGAAAACTTGGTGATCTCGACGCACGCGATGGCGCCTTTCTTGAAGTCGATGTCGCCGCCGCCGATCACCTCGCCGATCACCGCGCTCATCGACGGTTCGTGTCCGACCAGCATGATCGCGCTTGCGTCGCGATGGTCGCGCAGCACGCTCGCCAACCGCTCGGTGGAAAATCCGATGTCGATGCGCGAATCATCGATCAGCGCGTCGCGCAAGTCGAGTTCGTCTGCGACGATCTCCGCGGTTTCACGCGCGCGTACAAGCGGGCTCGTGATGACGCGCTCGAGTCCGAGCTTCAAGCCGGCGATCGTGCGCGCTTCGCGAGCGATGCGTTTGCGACCCTCCGGCGTCAGCGGCCGCTCGGCATCGGTTCCTTGCCAAGTCTCGCGATCTCCGGCCGGCCCGTGCCGGAGAAAGTAGCACATCATACCAGTGAGATCATCTCTTTGGGTTTGGGATGAGCGGCCAGCGACGCCAGCAGTGCGTCGGCGAGCTGATCGCAAACCGGATCGTCGATTTCTTCGACGCGACCCTCGTCGGCGAGTGCCGCCTTGCGCGGATCGATTGGAATGCGCGCGAAAACCGGCGCTTGCGCCAGTTCAGCGACGCGATCGGCATACGATGGACCAAAGATTCTCATACTTCGTGCCGGTATCGGGCGCGACGAAGTACGACATGTTCTCAACCACGCCGAGAATCGGCTTCTTGAGCTGGTGCACGAGGTTCGCGGCCTTGCGTACGATCATCGTCGCGAGTGCCTGCGGCATCGTGACCAAGATGACGCCGTCGACCGAGAGCGACTGCAGCACGGTCAGCGGCGCATCCGACGTGCCCGGCGGAAGATCGATCAACAGAACGTCGAGATCGCTCCACATCACTTGCTCGTAGAACTGCCGGATGACGCCGGAAAGAATCGGTCCGCGCCAGATCATGGCAGTGTCTTCTTTGTCGGTGAGCAGATTGGAGCTCACGACTTCGATCGCGCTGCGGGACACGGCCGGAACCATCAGCGGCTGCGGATTGCCCTGCGGCGTCTTGGGCGCGTTTGGATCTGCTTCGATCGCCAGCGGTGTGTGCAACCCGAAAAGTTTTGGAATCGACGGCCCGGTGATGTCGCCGTCGAGAATGCCGACCGAAAGATGCTTGCGGCGCAGTCCGAGCGCCAGCAGCGCGGTGACCAGCGACTTGCCGACGCCGCCCTTGCCCGACATGATCGGAACCACGTGCGCGATCTTGGCGCGGCCGGTAAATGCGCCGGGCGCCCGTCGCGCCGGCGTGCGGTCTTCGTTGGAGATGAGCGGTACGAAGCCGGAGAGGCGCGCCTGCGAAAGCGCAGCGAGGATCGGCTCAATCCGCAAGCCGTGAGCCTTTGCGCCTTGCTCGATCGTCTCGGACTTGCTCACGCCGCAGCCCGAACAACCCAGCCCAAATTGGGTGAGGACGTCCGCGGCGATGGGGAGCGCGTTGACGAGCTCTTTGATGTTGCTCTGCGGGGTGATCTCGATCTCTACATGGGGCATACGCCTCTCCTATTCGCTCATAACAAAAAGGCGCCCCCATGGATTCCGCTACGCGGAATCCGTAACGTTCGGCCTTCGGCCGATCCGTGGGGCGCCTCTATGCTTTTAGCGGTATGTCTGCCGTGAGGCAAAGCAGTCCCGGCAATAAACCGGGCGGTCATTGCGCGGCTGGAACGGAAGTTCCGCCCGTTGCCCGCACTGACTGCACGTTGCCTGGAACATCTCGCGACGGTTATAGCCGCTGCTCGCCGTTTGCGGCCGCAGCGCTTTGCGCGCGGCACGACATTCGGGGCAGCGATTGGGCTTATTGGTAAAGCCCTTCATCGCGAAGAATTCTTGTTCGCCGGTCGTAAATGCGAACTGACGTCCGCAATCAACACAACCGAGCGTTTCATCTCTGTACATGAACGAGTCTCCTATCTCTATATTTGTTAGGTTCGACTCGCTCGTGGACTTGAGAAAAAGCTCGATGACGGAATTCGAAAACCTGGAACACTGCTTAGAACCACCCGCTTGGCCCAATGGTTGCACCCGGCGCCCCGCGAAGGCCGCCCCATGGAGCAAGCCGCCAAAACGGTCACCTTGAGCCCGTCGAAGCGGGAGCGCGCGCAAGCCGTCCTGGCGGGAGGATGCGATTCCCCGGTGCGCTCGGGCTGGGGCGTTGGCGGTCCGATGTTCGTCCAGGCTCGCGCCGAGCGAGCCTACGCCTATGATGAAGATGGGCGGCGCTACATCGATTACATCATGGCATACGGGCCGCTGCTCTTCGGGCACACGCATCCCGCGCTGACCACCGGACTCGACGAGCTCGCGCAGCACGGCTTCGTGTGGGGAACGACGCACCCCGAAGAGATTCGTCTCGCCGAACGGATTCGCGACTATCTGCCGTCGATGGAGCGCATGCGCTTTGTGACGACCGGCACCGAAGCGATGATGAGTGCCATTCGCGTCGCCCGCGCCTACACCAAACGTTCGTTGATTCTCAAGTTTGCCGGCAATTACCACGGCCACTTCGATCTCGCTTTGCTCAATGCCGGCGCGTCCGCGCACACGTACGATGCGAGCGCGAGCGGCATTCCCGACGGCGTCGTGCGCGACGTCGTTGTCGCGCGCTACAACGATCTCGCGAGCGTCGATGCGTTTTTGCGCGGCCGCGAGGACGAGCTCGCCGCGATCATCGTCGAACCGATCGTCGGCAACATGGGCTACGTCACACCCGTCGCCGGATTCTTGGAAGGTTTACGGGAGCGAACGCAGCGCCATGGCGCGCTCCTGATCTTCGACGAAGTCATCACCTGGCTGCGCTTCGGGTTACGCGGCGCGCAGGGGCGTGTAGCGGTCGTGCCCGACATGACCGCGATCGGAAAAATCATGGGCGGCGGAGCGCCGATCGCTGCGTTTGGCGGAAGAGAGGATGTGATGAATGTGCTGGCGCCGGCCGGCAGCACGTTTACCGGGGGGACGCATGGCGGCAATCCGTTCTGCGTTGGGATGGTTCATCGCGTGCTCGATCTGCTCGAAACGCATCCGGAGTACTACGACCAGATGCGTGACGTTGCGCAGCGATTGGCGAACGGCATCCGCGCGATCTTTCGTGAACGCGATCTGCCCTACGCGGTCGTGCAACAGGAATCGATCGTCGATTTCAAATTTCGTCCCGGACCGCCGAATCAAAGCTACGACGACGCGCTCGCCGCGGATAAGAAAAAGTACGCCAACTATTGGCACGCCATGCTCGATCGCGGCATCCTGTTGCCGCCAAGTCAGAACGAAGTAATGTTCGTCTCGACGGCACACGGGCGAGACGATGCCGATGCAACCATAGAAGCGGTCGCTGCATCCCTGAGAACCTGAGTTGATCAGGGTGGCATTAGAATTCGGGGAGACCGGCGCAATGTGGCATCGCTGGGGAAGTGGGGTACGTTTCTTGACTGTATGCACATCAAATTGCTCGCCGCGCTTGCGGCACTCGCCTTTATAGCGCCGCTCGCTGCGGTCGCTCAGGACGCGCCTTCATATGCCCAACCGGCCGGGCAGCCGGTTGCCGAGGATGGCCAAATTCAAGGTCGTATCTCGAACTTTGACGGCGGTTACAACCTCACCGTTCAAGACGATCGTGGCTACGTCGACAACGTGCAGTTGCACGACGGCACGATCATCAACCCGACCGGCATCACGCTCGCGCCGGGCATGGTGGTGAGCATCCTCGGCTATAACGCCGGGCCGTATTTCGCCGCCAATGAAGTCGACACGCCGTACACTTTCTATAGCGGCGTGCCGTACTACGCCGGCCATCCGTGGAACTACTATGGGCCGTCGATCAGCCTAGGCTTTTTCTTCGGCAACACCGGGTGGTGGCATGGCAGCTACTTCGGCACGGGCGGCTACCATTACGTCGGAAATGCGCGCGTGTACAACAACGTGCACGTAAACACCGTGTATCGTGGTGGTACTTACCACGGTCGTACGTACGTTGCGCCGCCGTCGCGCGGCGGATACTACCCGCACGGACGGCCTCCGCGCACCGGTCGCCCACCCCGCTTCTAGCGGAAATGAGGCCGGCTCGACGATGCGTCGAGCCGGCCTTTCCTTGTTCCGCTTCGACGTCATCGACGAGGTTGAGGATGTCATGCGCTGTAAACCCTCCGCAATTCGTTGATGTCGAGTTTGGTCATTTGCAGCATCGCTTGCATCGCGCGTTGCGCGCGCTGCGGATCTGGGCCCCCGAGCACACCTCCGAGCCCGTCGGGAACGATATTCCACGAGAAGCCATATTTGTCACGAAGCCACCCGCATTGACTCTTCTCACCGCCGGCAGAAAGCTTGTCCCACAAGTCGTCGACAATCGCTTGTGTCTCGCATGTGATGAACAAGGCAATCTTGCCCTGCACAAAATCGTCGCTTCGCGGTTGTGGCTCGGGTGAAGGAGCGTTGAGCGCCATCACGTCGTGTCCGTCGAGCGTGAACTCAACCATCATCACCGCCCCTTCCGGCCCTGGGCCGCCTTCGCCGTCACCGTTGAACCACATCAGCGGGGTGATATCCGGCATAGCGTCCTCCTCTGACCAGCGGATTGTAGCACTCCCAGCAACATTCTAACGGCTCCCCAGCAGCAGCCAAGCCCGGGGTCGGAGAATGGGTAAGAAAACTCCGATGAACTACACACACATTCGGCTCTGGTTTGCGCTCGCAGTCGCTGTGATCGCGGCGGCCATTGCCGACCCGCTCGTCGAGGCTGCCTCAAACGCAGGTTGGTTCGGGCGCGGCGTGTTTACTGACCACTCGAACGTGGATGTGCTTCCCGCGTTGATTAGCGGCGCCGCTCTCGTGGCGTGCTATGTGGTCCTTCGCGTCCGCCGCGAGTTGATGCGAGCTTCGAGGTACGCACTGCGTACGCGCGTTGGTCGTTTGCTTCCCGTCATATTCGCTGCTCAGATTGCGGTGCTATATGCAATGGAAACGGTCGAGCAGCTGACGATCGCGGGCCACGTGATGGGCGGTACGATTTGGCTCGGCGGTCCGGCGTGGTTCAGTTTGCCGGTGCACGCAGCCGTCGCTATCGCCGTCGCGTGCGCACTTGCGCGGCTCACACAGGTTTGCGCGCACACAACGTTGCGGGTTATTCGCCATCTTCGTGCGCTTGCAATGCGGGCGCTGCATACACCTGCGCCGCTGGCGCTTCGGCGCCGTGCCACAATCTCGCTGCGTTGTAGCGTGCCGGTCGCCTGCCGCATCGGCAACCGCGCTCCTCCCGTCGCATTCGCTTGAGACCGGCGCCCCGCGCGGGCGCTTCGCGAACCGACTATCTGCAGGAGCTTTTATGTTTTCGACCATTCATTGGAAGCGCGTTTCGCTTGTAGCGGTCGCCGGCCTCGCGGCCGTCGCCGTCGGATTCTTTATCTTTGGCAAACGTGTCGGCGACAACGTTCGTCATGATGTTGCCGTACAAACGTCGCATCGAGCCTTCGGTTCAACCAAACTCAATCTGCTCGTGCTTGGCTATCAGGACGACGAAGCGACAACCGACACGATCATCCTCGCACACCTCGACGTCGACCGCCGCACGGCCACGCTCGTCTCGATCCCGCGCGATAGCTGGGTACCTGTTCCCGGTCACGGTCACGACAAGATCAACGCCGCGTACGCGTACGGCGGCGCGAAGGCCAGCGCGCGCGCGGTGAGCGCATTGCTCGGCGGCGTGCCGATTGGCGCGACCATAGCCCTGCAGCCCGAAGGCGCAGCGCAGATTGTCGATGCGATGGGTGGGCTCAACGTCAACGTCGACACGGCAATGGACTACGACGACAACAACGGCGAGTTACACATCCACCTCAGGAAGGGCGAGCAGTATCTCAACGGAGCACAGGTCGCGGGATACCTGCGCTTTCGCCACGACGCCTCGTCAGACTACGGGCGCATGAAACGACAACAGCAAGTTCTCAAACTGATGCTGGATCAGATCAGCCAACCGCAGAACTGGGCGAAGTTGCCGCGCATCATGAAGTTTGTGCGCAAGGACATGCAAAGCACGCTCTCCGATCAGCAATTGCTCGCCCTGCTCGAAGTCTATCGCGACGTGCCCGAGGACAACGTTCGCGCCTTCACCCTACCGAGCAAGCCGGGTTGGGCCGGCGATGCTTCGGTGGTCTTCGTTGACGATCGCTGGGCGAAACTGATCGGGAAGGTACTGTTCACCAAGGCCGAGCCGCCGCAGGATAAGATCCTCGTCGCGAATGCAACCGGTGACGTTGAACTGGACAAGACGATCCTCGGCGCTTTGCGCGGCGGCGGCTGGAATGTGCCGGCCTCGATCGATCAACCGGTCAAATCGAAGAGTGTCGTCGTCGGAAATACGGCGGCAGCGCAAGCGCTAGCTCAGACCTTTGCCGCACCGCTGCGTCCCGGGACGGATTCCACGCTCCTTCTCGGCTCGGACCTTGCCCCGGATATGTAGCGAGCGTCGCTACGGCTTCTCGCGTACGGGCGTCGGGTAACTCGCAACGCTGCGATGTCCGTGCGCGTCGATTGCGCGTACGCCGAGAATGTAATCGTCCTTGCTGACCGGTACCGTTGCTTCGGTAACGTTGCCGACGTTTTGCGCGTACTGCCAATCCGGCGCGGTGGTCGAACGCCAGACGACTTCGTAGGAAGCCGCGCCGATTGAGGGTTTCCAACGCAGGGTCGAATCGTAGCCCAAGTGCTTGAGTACCATCTGCGCCTCGGGCGGCGCTTGCGGGCCGAGCGCGAGCGCCGCCAGCGCGGCAATGTTCGCCTGCGTCGCTTTGGCCATGTAGTCGAAGTCGATGTATTGCAAAAGATCGCCGTATTGCACGCCGTTTTCGACGCGCACGTCTTGATGCTGGTGCGTGAAGTTTTCGTTTGCCTCTACGAAACGGATCGCCGGATAGCCGTCGGCTTGAAACGATTCTTGATCGCCGCCGCGTAGGAAACGATCCGCGCGCCAAATCTGGCGCACCGCGAGTGCATCGACGTATTGCGGTACGACCTCGCCGATGAACCGCGCCAGTTCGCGCGACGGCGAATCGTTTTCCGAACCCACCAAGTTTACCGCCCGGAGCTTTGCCTCGGCGGGCAACGCCTGGCTGAAGACGCGAATGACGCCGGGCTCGTGGACCCCGTTTCCGCCGGTCGAATTTCCGATGATGTCGTTGTTCAAATTCGCTGCGACGGCAACGCCCTTGGCCTTGAGCTCGTCGGCGTAGTGCTGCGATCCCCACAAGCCGAGCTCTTCGCCGTCGAACACCGCAAAAATGATCGTGCCGCGAAAGTGATGCGACGCCATGATTCGCGCAGCTTCGAGGACGGCCGAGGTGCCTGAACCGTTGTCATCGGCGCCCGGCGCTTCGCGCGTGCCGTTCGTGCAGTCGCCGTTGCAATCGTCGTAGTGGCTTGACATGATGTACACGAGTCCCGGTTCGTCGCCGTGCAGCGTCGCGATGATGCTCGACTCGCTGACGGCGCGCGGCGTGCGGTCGGTTTTCGGCTGCAGGTAATCGTCGAGCGCGACGGTCATGCGCCCGCCGCTGGTCTTGGCGATCTCCTCGAACTGTGCGCGAATCCAGTCGCGCGCGCCGAAGACCCCGTGCGTGGCGGTCGAACTCGTCTCGGAGAAGTCGTTTCGCGTAAAGAAGCCGACGAGCTTCGTATCGGTGGCGCGAAGATGCTCGGCCCGAACCTGCGCGACCATTGCGCCGATCTGCGG
Source organism: Vulcanimicrobiota bacterium (assembly GCA_963703325.1). GTDB lineage: Bacteria > Vulcanimicrobiota > Vulcanimicrobiia > Vulcanimicrobiales > Vulcanimicrobiaceae > Aquilonibacter. The sequence goes on from OY969805.1 coordinate 1,875,406, forward strand.
ATCGAGTGGAGCGGGGCTCGGCGCGGTGTACGAGAGTACCGTCGCGACCAGAGCAGCAAGACAGGCATGAAGGCTCATGCGAGCCTGGTTTTACGGAGTGCTCACGCGTTCCTGATCGGTGGGCGCAGCATCTCGCCGGAACCGCCCGAGGGTGACGACGGTCCCCGTTCCCGGCAGGCTTTCCACGGCGCAGTGATCCACCAGGCGCTGCATGATCGGAATGCCGCGTCCGCGTTCCTCGTAACTGTCGGGCAGCGGCGTGAAGCGCGACGGCATGGTGCCGAAACCCCGGCCGTCGTCTACGATGCGCGCCAAGATGCGGTCGTCGTCGATCTCGATCGTGACTTCGATGTCGCCCTCCGGAGTGCCGTGCTCGATCGCATTCGCCAATGCCTCGCCGACGCCGAAAAGCAGCGCAGCCCGGTCGGCTTCCTTGACGCCGTGGAGCGCAGCAAAGGCCATAAAGGCGCCGCGGACCGTATGTGCGTGGCGCGCGTCAGCGGGAATCCGTATGCGGAGGGTGGGTTTATCGGGCATACCAATAGGATTCTTCCGCAAGCCAAAGGGCACGAAACAGGCGCAGTGCAAGAGAGCGTTATGCCGAATGCTGCTCCGACAACCGACGAAGTCAAGGCAAATGCCGCGCGCGCACGCGAATCGCAGGTGCGTATCGCCACCGACAAAGGTGACATTGTCTTTACATTTTTCCCCGACGATGCACCCGTGCACACGGCTGCTTTCATGAAGCTAGCGGAAGAAGGCTTTTACGATGGACTTGCCTTTCACCGCGTCGAGCCGGGGTTTGTTATTCAAGGCGGCGATCCCGATGGCGACGGTACGGGCGGCCCGGGCTATCGTCTCAAGGCGGAATTCAACAAGCAACCGCACGTGCGCGGCACGGTAGCGATGGCTCGCTCGTCCTCGCCCGATTCAGCCGGCTCGCAATTCTACATTTGTCTCGCCGATGCGCGCTTTCTCGACAACAACTACACGGTCTTCGGGCAAATGACCGAGGGCTTTGAAACGCTCGATGCGATCCGCAAGGGCGACAAGATGAACCTGGTCACGGTGGAAGATAAGCCATAGGTCTGGCCTATGGGATTACGTGGGCGACTTGGTTGGCGCCATACTCCGTCAGCCATAGACTGCCATCGGGGCCGCGCACGATCTCTTGGGGTGCTGCATTGGATGTCGGAAGCGTGAAATTGGTAATCGCGTGCGACGTCAATGAGATCTCGCTCACGGTGTTGGCAACGTTGTCGACGAACCACATCGCGTTGTCGGCACCCGCGGCAATACCCATCGGACTTGTTCCCGTGGTTGCGTAGGCTGTCGGGGTGAACGGTCCGTCATCGTGCATTGGAATGCGTGCGACGAACCCTCCGCCAGCCGAGCTCCCAGTGAACCACATCGCGCTATCGGGTCCCGCCGTAATGTATTGCGCTCCACCCGAATTCGGCACCACCGTTTCCGTGAAGCTTGCGTCGGCCGGATTATAGCGCCCGATCCATGTCTGTTCCGTGAACCAAATCGCGCCGTCGGGTCCCACCGCGATCGATGACGGTTGTCCGCTCGGCGTTATGCTGATTGGGTTGAATGCACCGCCGGCGCTGAGTGTCCAAATGCTGTTCGGACCGGCGCTCGCAACCCACAGCTGACCGCTGCTATCGCTCGTAATGCCGTGCGGTGTGCCGCCCGATGGTAGCGGATACTGCGTGAGGGTGTTCGTCGTCGTCACGCGGTCGACGCCCTCGAGGTTGGCGTCGGTGGCCCACATCGCGCCGTCGGCTCCCGCGACGATATCGACAAGGCTGCTGCCGGAAATAAAGAGGTTGAAGACGCCCGCGCCGTTCGAGGGATTGAACGAGTTGACGGTGTCGGTTCCAACGTCGGTAAGCCAGATGTTGCCGTCGGGTCCTACCGCCATGCCGTAGGGACCGCTCCAGCCGCCGAACTCGGTGATCTGTGTGCCGTTGATCGTGACGCTGTGCGTAACCGGGGTGTTCGTAACCGGCAGGACAAGTGCGACGCTGCCCGAGTCGGTGATCGTGAGCGTGCATCCGCTCGCACTCGGCGCGCTGCCGCCGGTTACCGGGAGCGTCGCCGATCCGCCGCTGCCGCTGAGCGCGCCGATCGTTGCAATGTTCGTGCAACTCGTGAGGCTCGCCGTGTACGTGCGCGAGCTGCCCGCTTCGCCGAGTCCGAGCTGCACGGCACCAACCGCGCTGCCGTTGAGCGAAACCGATGCAACCGTCGTGCCGTTGACCGAGGCGATCAACGGCGCAATCGTCGACGATTGGGAAGCGACGCCGCTGGCGCTCAGCGTGATCGTGAAGGAATAGCCCGGTACGCCGCCGCCCGTGTAATTCAGCGTGACGGAATCCGTCGACTTCGTGACGAGTACGCTACTGCTCGCCGCACCGCCGTTGAGCGAAAGGCTCGCGTAGCCGCTACCGCCGCTCTCGGTTACGGCGACCGTGATCGGATTGGCATAGGGATCGTTGGCTCCGGCCGTGATCGGGTTGTCGCCGAAGTCGGTCGGCGCGATGACAAGCACGGCGCTCTGCGGCTGGCCGTTTGCCGGCAACGAACCCGACGGGATCGTCGCGCCCAAATGCGCGATCTCGCCGCCCACAAAGACCGGCACGCTTGTCGTCGAGCCGGCCACGACGTCGACCGTGCTCGAGCCGACGCCAAGGATCGCCGCGCCTGCGGGAATCGTATTGTTCACCGGCGCCTGATTGTAAATCGTCACGGTGAAGACGTCGCTGCCGGTCGGCACGGTGACCGTCGTCGTGCACGTACGCGAACTGCCGTTCCCCGTGCATGCACTCGAACCGGATGAGAGAATCCAGCGTCGCATTGACCGTCGTCGCACCTTGCGTCACCACGATGCCCGCGCCGAGCGCTGAGGCGGAGATGTAGGCGGGCCGGTGTGTGCCGCTTGTGCCGCTGTTGACCGGTACGATCAAGGAAATCGACACGCTCTGCATTTTGATGTTTGGCGAGGGATTCGGCTGCGGCGCGCTCGGCGTCACGCTGCCGCCTCCTCCGCACGCTGCGAGAAGCAATGTAGCGACCCAGAGGGCTTTCTTCATCGCTGCACCTGCACGAGGGTCGACGTGTTATCGAACACCATATACACCAGGCCGTTCGAAGCGGCGCCGATTGCGCCGGCTTGCGAGCCGTACGGTCCGTTGAGATCGGTCACCATCACGAACGTCGCCGGGTTCACGTTGGTGTCCATGCGCCCGATCCCGATCTGTCCGTTTTGCAGATAGTCGAACCAGACAATGCCGGGCTGCGCGTTGTCCGCCATCATATACCAGGGGACTGCGCCATCGGGCACCGAGATCGTGTTGACGATGTTGCCGCTGCTGTTGAGCTGAACGATCGCCGGGTTGGGGCCGTGGTCAGTGACGAAGACGCCGTTGCTGTTGACAAGGACGTCCCACGGTGCGCCGCCCGGTTGCAACGGGTTGTTATTGCCGGGATACTCGATGATGCGGTCGTTGACGTTGTCGACAATCCACACGTTCGATGACGAATCCACCGCAACGCCGGCCGCGGCATTGACGCCGAGCGAAACCGGATTGGGGATCCGCTAAAAAGCGGGTAGAAGATCGCCGACGAGCCGCTCGTGTACCAGATGCCTCCAGTGTTGATGTCGAAGGCGACCGCACTGCCGTTGGGCACAGGCATCAAGGTGGAATTGGGCCCGGGGCCGATCGTGCTCACCGGTGGTTGGGAGAATGTCTGTTCTTGATTGCCGGCGATCGCGACGAACGCCCCGGTGACGCTCACGATGCTGCCAAGAATCGGCGCCGTTGCTTGCGCGCTATAGCTGCTGGTGAAGCTCCCACCAGTCCCGTTATAGTACGAAATGCCGCCATAGTTGTTCGGCGTCGTGTAATCGACGCCGTTGTTCGTGTCGAAGACGATGCCGCCGTGATGCGTGTTATTGACGTTGAGATTGAGGTCATTGATCGACACGAAACTTGGATAGAGTGCGCTAAGTGCCGCGCCGCTGGTGGTAACCGGACCGTACGATGAATTTACCGAGAAGTTGACCGTCTGATTTTCCGAGGTGCTGAGCACGCCGTTGCCCGGCGCGTAGTAATACTGCACGCCGGTCGCACTCGGGGCGCTGATGCTGCTCGTGGACAGATAGAGCGCGCCGTTCAAATTGTTGCTGAGATTCAAGCTCAGCGTGATCGGGTTGCCGTTGGGATCGACGAAGCCGTTGCTGACGATCACATCGTTGTCGGCGTCGAGCGCGTACACGCCGATCGTTCCGGTGGTAGGAATGATTTGATGCAAGGCCGTGGGCGTAAGATCGAGCGATACGGATGCCAGCACGCTTGAAAGCGTCGCGCTCACGCTTGCGGCGCTACCTGCGACGATCGATACAGCTGGGTCGATACCCCATCCTAACTCGTTCGCGGCGGGCGGAATTGCGTTACCGGTCGGTGCTTGATCCCACGTGGTGATCGCGAAGTCGTCGGTGCCGACCGGCGCCGAAATATCGAACGTACACGAGCGATTACCGTAGGCATCGGAAGCGGAACACGTCGATCCAGGAGATGTTGACGGCTCGATGTTTGCCGCAGTCGTTGCGAGCGGCGTCCCGGTGTCGTTGCCCGCCACGTAGACGCTTACGAGCGCACCGGCAGTATTCTGCGCGATCGTGAACCGCCGCCGGAGCACCGCGTTGCGCGCGCTTGCGGCGCCAGGGACGCGCATCGTAATTGAAACCTGCACGCGGGCTTTTGCCGGGGTGCCCGATGAGCTCTTCGGGAGCACGCTTGAACCGCCCCCACTACAAGCGGCAAGCAGCGTGCTTACGAGAACGATCCCGACCCAACGCGGCATGCGACGGCCTCCGCACCGGTCACAAAGCGGCCGGCGTCCTAACCTCTTAGCAGTTTAGTGGCTGCCTCCTTCGTCCAATTTACCGGGGATCTGCGGAACTACGTGTCGCCTCGTCCGGCCACGCCGTACGAAAGGCGTGCGAGGCGATGGAAGGCTTGGTAGACCGGTGGATATTCCTGGAGCCACTTGCTGTACACGATCAAGATGTACGGCGAGTCACCGAACGGCTCGACGATCGCGATATCGCTGCGGCTGCCGTCGAGTTCGCCGGTTTTGTTTGCGACCGGAACGCCGCGCGGCAAACCGGCCGGGATCTTGTCGCGATCGGTCTGGTGCAGCATGATATCAATCATCGCTTTGCAGTGCTCGGGCGAGCAAATCGTCGCCGTGCCCTCGCGTGCGCCGTTGGCGATCGCATAGAGCAGCTTCGCCATGTCGGCCGGCGTGGTGACGTTGTCATTATGGTGCACGATCGCGGAGAAATCGAGAAAGTGCCGCGCGAGCCGCGTCCGCGACATTCCCAGGTGCGCGCCCACGGCATTGATCGCCGGGATTCCGAGGAAGCTCATGAGATAGTTGCTCGCCGTGTTGTCGCTCAGGGTGATCATCGGGACGATCAGCTCGCGCGCGGTAAAGCGTGCACCGTCCGGCTGTTGCGACATGAAGTCGGATCCACCGATGAGGTCGCTGCGGTGCGTCGTTATGTGCTGCGCGAGTGTTCCCGGATGCCGTTCCTCCTCAACGAAGGCGGTGGTCATGATCAGCGCCTTGATCGTCGACGCGGTCGGAAAGATGACATGCTCGTTGAATGCGAACGAGGGCGGCCCATGCGCCAGCGTGCGGCAATAGACACCGACAACACCGGGTACCTGATGCGCGATTGCTGCAACGCGCGCGTACGAAGAAGCTGGCGCCGCGAGCGGATAGGCCGCAAACGCGCCGGTCCCCACGAGAAACGCGGCGCGATTCACGAGCCGGTTCCTTGATAGTGGCGCAGTCCGGTCTTCCAGAAAAGATAGGCGATCGAGACCCACGCAATTCCGATCGCGGGGGTCAGCAAACCGACCGCGGGGTTGAGGTGCAATCCGGTATCGGCTTTCTGCAGGAAGTACGTGGCCGGATAGTAGTTCATGAATGCAAACGGAAGGAGGAAGGCGAGCACGATCTGCACGCCGCGGGTGTAAATGCTGATCGGATAGCGGGTGAAGTCTTGCTCGAGCGACATCACGACCCAGCGCAGCGTGTCGACGCGCACGAACCAGAACGAAATCGTCGCCACGACGAGCGAGATTCCGAGATCGATCAGGGAACCGCCCACGATCACCAGCGGCACGAAGGCGATAAAGACCCAATCGATTTGGACGTGGGCGGTTGCCGTAGCGACGGCGAGGGTGGCGATCGCGATGACGATCCCGTCCGGCGAGATCTGAGCAGGAACGGTAAGCACCTGAAATAGCGTGTCGAGCGGGCGGACCAGGAACCGGTCGAAGCGCCCCTCCCGCACGTAGTCCGGGACTGCAACGACGTTAAAGAAGAGGACGTTGTGGAGTTCGTGAGCGGTCATCCAAAGCGCGTAGAGGAAGAACATTTGACGAAAGTCCCAGCCGTTCATCGACGGGAACTGTTGCATCGTAACGTACAGAGCGGCAAGCGCAACGCCGTGGTAGACGATCGTGAACACAAACCACATGATGAAATTCGCTCGGTACTCGAGCATCGTCAGGACGTTCACGCGCCAATATTGGGCGTAGGCGGCAAGCATTGAAGACAGTATTCCCAAATCGCGAACGTCTCCCCGTGCGCGCGCCGTTTCGGCTCGATCTCACGGCCGACGCGCTGCGCCGGCTCGCGACCAACACGGTCGACGTCGTGACGCCCGACGGCGCCTATTACCGCGCCTTCGACGTTGGCGGGGACATCGTGGCCGTACGCGTGACGCAGCTCGACGAGACGACGCTGTGCGTTGAAAGCACCGGCACCCCGAGCGAGGGCACGCTTGCCCTCGTGGCACGAACCCTCGGCACCGCGGTCGATTTGCGGCCGTGGACGCTCAACGCGGCGCGCGTACCGTGGATCGCGCCCTTGGAGCGGGCGTTTCGCGGTGTCAAGCCGCCGCGCTACGCCTCGCTGTGGGAGGCCTGCGTGCACGCGATCGTCTTTCAACAGATCAGCATTCACGCGGCCGCATCGATCATGCGCCGCCTCATCACCGCAATTGGAACGCCGGTCGATGTGGGCGGTGTCGCGTTGATGCCGTTTCCTTCGCCTGCAACACTTCTCGCGGCGGACGACACAACGTTGCGCGCCGCGGGCTTATCAACAAACAAGGTGATGCATTTGCGCGCGGTTGCCGATGCGCTTACACGCGGCGACGTACGCCACGAAGAGATCGAAGCGCTATCCACGCTCGAAGCGTCCGAAAAACTCACGCAGCTGCGCGGAATCGGTCCGTGGAGCGCTGCTGTCGTCCTGCTTCGCGGCTTCGGCCGTCTCGACATCTTTCCGCTGCGTGATTCGGGCGTCGCCCGCAGCGCCGCACTTCTTTCTGGGGACTCCGAACTTAATCTTGACAGCGTTCTAGAGATACTGGGGCCTGTTCGGGGTATGCTCTATTATCATCTCTTGCTGGGCCGTCTACGCAACCTTCCCTCCCCCCAGACGGATTGAGGGTGACACAATGAAAACGCTCATCGCCCCCGCCTTCGCGATTCAGCCTTCAAAGGATCGCGCATTTTTCGATCATGGTTGGCTTAAGACATATCATTCGTTTAGCTTTGCCGACTTCTACGATCCAAACAACGAGAATTGGGGCGCGCTGCGCGTCTTCAATGACGATACCGTTGCGGGCGGCGCCGGATTTCCTACACATCCGCATCGCGACATGGAGATCGTCACCTACGTGCTGAGCGGACGGCTCGCGCACAAAGATTCGATGGGGAACGAAGGCATCGTTGGGCCTGGCGGCGTGCAATTTATGAGCGCCGGCACCGGCGTTCGTCACAGCGAATACAACGCCGATCCGGTCGAACCGTTGCACTTCGTCCAGATGTGGGTCATCCCGGGAAAGACCGGCGAGGCGCCCACCTACGGACAGATGGACTTCACGCCCGAAGAGCGCACGAACACGTGGCTGCGCGTGGTCAGCGGCGATCCCGCGGTCGACGCGCCGATCCGGATCACGCAAAACGCGACGCTGGCGGTCTCACGCATCGACGATGCGACCGTGGTCTATGAGTTCGAGCCGCATCGCTACGGCTTTCTCTTCGTCGCCGACGGCAAAATCGAGGCCAACGGTGAGGTGCTCTCCAAGGGCGATGCGGTTCGCCTGTACGACGTGCCGCGTCTGGGGGTCAAAGGCCACGGCGAAGTCGTCCTCTGGGACGTCCCGGGCATCGAATAAAAATAAACGGTTATCCACCTTGGATCACGATCCGGCGCGCGGCAGCCTGCCACACGACGGCTGAGAGTCCACTAAAGAGCAGAAGCCACGCGCCTTGCACGCCGAGTGCGAGCGCCCACTGCGCCGGCGTTATTACGCCGACGTAGATCAGCAGCGGCGTTGAATAGACCGCCGCAAACGGCAACGCGAAGACGATCGTACCGAAGATGCCGGGAAAGAACGTCAGCGGGATGATTTGCCCCGAGAGCAAGTCCGAAACCCAGCGCACGATGAGCTGAATCGCGAACGTCTCGAGCGTCCAGAAGGCGACCGAGTTCATCAAGAAATTGATGAAGAAATTTACGCAGTAGCCGAGTAAGAACGAGAGCGCAAAAACCGCCAATGTCGCGGGCGGCGCTACGTCGATGTGCACCAGCAGCAGCGCAAAGAGCAGCGACGGGATCACCAAGATCGCGTGCAGCACGGTCTGACCGACGCCGTCGGAAAAGAAGTAGAGCGGGATACTGATCGGCTTCATCAGGTCGGTTGCGATCGTGCCTTCGCGCAACTTCTCGCGAATCAACCGGGTGCCGTCGACCTCGAGAATCAACGACATCAGCAGCGCGATCGTCGCATAGGTAATCATGCTATGCAGCGGCAGATTGAGCGGTATTGCGTTCTGCGAGTAAAGCGCCGTCCAAAGCGAGCGCAGCAAGTACACGCGCAACACCAGCGATCCAACCTCGGTCAAAACCTCGAGCCGATAGGTTGATTCGCGCGCGAACGCCTTTTTTGCAAACTCGATGTAGGGCTCGAGATTCATTCCTTACTCGTCATCGCTTGGGCTTTTTCTTCATCGCCTCCTGACGCTTCAACTCCATCTCTTGAAGTTCGAGCATCATCGCGTCCACGACGGTATCGACCTCAGTCGTCTGCTGCTTAGGCGGCTCTTCGCCCGCGCTGCGCCGTGCCGGCGCCTTATTGGCGTGCGAGTCGAGTACCGCATCCTGCGCGTGCGTCTTGCGAAGGAACTGCGCATAGGTCAAGGCGGCCTTGGCTGCGGCGTCAGGGCTCCGCTCGACGTTGAAGACGGCTTCGATGAAGTCTCCCGACGGCAAGCGCGTCTCGCCGTCAGCGACGCGTGTATGTGCCTTGAGCGTCACGCCGTTATAGACGACCGCGCCGCTTCCGATCATGCAGCCGCCCTCGATCGTTGCGCCGACCACGTAGGCATGCGGGCCGATGATGCAACGGTCCCCGACGGTAGCCGCAAACTGCGTTGCACTGCCGCCGCTGGCCTTGACGACGGCGTTCTCCATGATCACCGTGTCGGCGCCGATCGTTACCGGCGCGCCCTCGGCGGTGATGATCGCACCGTGCAAGACCGCGCAGCCGGCGCCGACGGTCACGTCGCCGCTGATCGTCGCGGTCGGCGCCACATAGGCGTTCGGATGGATTTTCGGTTTCTTCGTTCCGCTCGAAAGTATCATAGTACGGTCTCCTGTGCGCGCGCATCGTATCCTTCGACGTAGATGCGGCGGATGATCGATTCCAGGTCGGGTTCCTCGAGCGTGACGTCTTCGAGGCTGTACCGTTCACTTGCCTGACGGATCAGCAGAATCCGCCCGTTCGAGATTGCGGTCGAACCGGAAGCGCGCGGTGAGCGCGTCGCTGCTTTCCAGCTCGGCTCCGTCGAGGTGCGGCGCGGGCGTAGGGTGCTCGAAGCGCACGACCAGGGTTCGATAGCGTCCGTACTCGCCCTTGATCCGCTCGACGTCACCGTCGTAGATCAGCAGCCCGTGGTCGATGAGCACGATACGGCGGCACAGGCGCTCGACGTCGGCGAGATCGTGGGTGGTGAGAATGATCGTCGTGCCGCGCTCGGCGTTGATGCGTGCGATAAACTCGCGGATCGCCTCTTTTGCCACGACGTCAAGGCCGATCGTCGGCTCATCGAGGTAGACGATCTTCGGATCGTGCAGCATAGCCGCCGCAAAGTCGCCCCGCATGCGCTGGCCAAGGGAAAGTTGGCGAACCGGCGTGCGCAGAAACTCGTCCATCGCCAAGAGCGCGATGAATTCGTCGAGATTGCGGCGGTATGTCGCGGGCGGAATGCTGTAGATGGCGCGCAGCAGTTCAAACGACTCGATCAGCGGCAGATCCCAATAGAGCTGACTGCGCTGACCGAAGACGACGCCGATGTTCCGGGCGTTCACACTGCGCGATTCATACGGAACGACGCCCGCGACTCGGACCTCGCCCGAGGTCGGGACCAGAATGCCGGTCAGCATCTTGATCGTCGTCGACTTGCCGGCACCATTGGGCCCGATGTACCCCACCAGCTCGCCGGGTTCGAGCGACATCGTCACGCCGCCGACCGCGACGCGGTCCTCATAGGTGCGCGAGAGCAGCGTACGCAAGGCGCCCAGGGGGCCGGGCACGCGCTTCACGCTGCGAAAGACCTTGCGAAGGTCGCGGGTTTCGATGATGGGCATCGCGTACGTACTTCGTCGTGATCGTCACGATCTCCAACCTGTACGGAAGCGGCGCAGTCGCGGTCGCGACGCGCGTCGCGGCGGAGTTAGATTTTGAGCTGATCGATGGCCAGTTGCCGGTCGTCGTGGCCAAGCGCATGCAGATTTCGCCCGTACAGGCGGAGGCTGCCGACGAAACCGGCCGATCGCTCGGGGCGCGGCTGCTTTCGAGCCTGGAGCTCGCGACGCCGGAGGTCGCGGTGAGCGGCTTTGGACAGACGTTCGATGAGGAATACGTGCGCGAAGTGCAGGAGGCGGTGCGCGAGTTTGCGACCCGCGGCAACGTGGTCATCGTCGGCCGCGGCGCGGGTGCGATTCTCGGGCGGCGCCCCGACGTCGTGCGCGTGTTCATGTACGCTCCGCGCGAGTGGCGGATCGAACGCGTCGTAACCGAGCGCAACCTGGATCGTAAGGCCGCCGCGGCGGAAGTCGATCGCATCGACCGCGCGCGTAAAGCGCATCTGCGGGATTGGTACAACGTCGAAATTGGTTCGCCCGAAATCGTTGATCTGGCGATCGACACAGCGACATTCGGCAATGAAGGCTCGGCTGCGCTGATCGTTGCTGCGGTGCATGCTCGCTAACGCGGGCATTCTCGCTGCACTGCGTTTTCGCGATTACCGTCTGCTCTGGTTCGGGCTGCTCGTTTCCAATCTTGGCAGTTGGATGCAATTCACGGCGCAAGGCTACTTGGTCGCGCAGCTCGCCGGATCGGCGCATCGCGCCGCGCTCGATCTGGGTTTCCTCGGCGCCGCGCGCGCGATTCCCGTCTTGCTGCTCTCGCCGCTTGCCGGCGTCGTCGCCGATACACTTCCACGCCGCCGCGTGCTGCTGGTGACCAACACCACGATGGCACTTGCGGCATTAGCACTGGCGTTGCTGTCGACGTTCGGGCGACTGAATCTCGCGTGGCTGATCGTCATCGCAGCGTGCAACGCGGCGGTCAACGCTTTTGACTCACCGGTCCGCCAGAGCTGGATGCCGCTGCTCGTCGATCGCGCCTTCCTCGGCAATGCGATCGGGCTGAACTCGGTCGCGTTCAATGCGCCGGCCGTCATCGGCCCGGCAATCGCCGGCGTGCTGATCGTGTGGGTTGGCGTGGCCGGCTCGTTCTACGTAAATGCCGTTGCTACGATGGCGGTCGTCGTGGCCGTTGCAATGATGCGACCCTCGCCTCCGCCGACCGCGCACCGTGAGCCGATATTCGCGGCGATGCACGGGGGCATCGCCTTCTTAGCCGGCCATCCGATCCTGCGCTGGATTGTCGTAGGTTTTGTGGTCATGGCGGTTTTTGCGCGCCCGTATTCACAATTGATTCCGGCCTACGTCGTCAACACACTCGGCGGCGATGCGCGCGCATTGGGGTGGGCCGTCGCAGCCGCGGGTATCGGCGGCTTTGGCGGTGCGCTGGTCACGGCGGCGCTGGCCGGACGCGAGCCGCGTTCGACGCAGTGGCTTCTTGCCGGCGCGCTCACGTCGCTCGGTCTGATCGCGCTCGCCGGAATCCACGCGGTACTCCCGTCGTTGCCGGTGTTCGCTGTCATCGGCGTCGGTACGCTGGCGTTTCTCGGCGCCACGAACACGCTGATCCAGACGCTTGCGCCCGATGCGGTCCGGGGCCGTGCGATCGCCGTCTACACGATGGTCGCGATCGGCGTTGTGCCGGCCGGATCGCTCGTACTCGGGGCGATCGCGTCGGTGATCGGTCTGCATCTGGCGTTCGCGCTGGCGGGCGCGATCTGCCTGATCTGCACCGTCGCCGTCTACGCGTGCAACCCAATTATTCGGACCGTGTAAAGAAAAAAAGCGAGCCGTTTGTGAACGACTCGCAAATGCCCATAAAAAGAGCCGGGAAGTTATGCTGCTGCGGGAGCGGCTTTCTTCCGGCGCGTCTTGCGGCGGGTGGTCTTGCGAGCGGACGCCTTACGAGCGGCCTTCTTGCGAGTACCTTTTTTGCGGCTGGCTTTCTTCCGAGTGGCTTTCTTGCGAGTAGCCTTCTTCTTGCGAGAAGCCTTCTTGCGGGTCGTCTTCTTGCGGCCTGCCGCTTTCTTACGGGTGGTCTTACGGGCCGCTTTGCGCTTCGGCGCAGCTTTCTTCGCGGCCGCTTTTCTCTTACGTTTGACTGCCATGTGCGTGGAGTCATCCTTTCTTTGGCTACGCGATGTAGCCAAGGGTAGTTGCCTACCTTATACAGTATTCTCGGCAGCAATGCAAGTTTTGAATAGTGACGCGCGCATCGACATCGAGGTCGCGGGCGATGGTGACGCAGTCGTTCTGCTCCACGGATTCCCACTCTCGCGTCGGATTTGGCACGCGCAGCTGCGCGCGCTGTCGCGGAACTTTCGCGTGGTCGCGATGGACCTGCGCGGCATGGGCGAGTCGAGTGTGGTCGATGGTCCGTACTTGATGGAGTCGCTCGCGGGCGATGTCGCGGCGGTGCTCGACGCGCTCGGCGTCGAGCGCGCGACACTGGTCGGTCACTCACTCGGCGGCTACGTCGCGCTCGCGTTCGCGCGCATGTACGTCGAGCGTCTGGATCGGCTCGCGCTCGTCTCTTCGCGCATCACCGCCGACACGCCGGAGCGCGCAGCGCATCGATTCGAACTCGCCGACGACGCCGAACGCAGCGGTTCGAATGCGCGCATCATTGCGGAGATGCGCGATGCAACGCTCGGCGCGACAACGCGTCGCGAACATCCGGAAATCATCGAAAAATTCACGAAAATTGCGGAAAAGAACGATCCTCGCGGACTTGCATCGATGTTACGCGGTATGGCTTTGCGCGATGGCGCACAAGATATTGCGGGCGATTTGCAACTGCCGGTTTTGGTGGTGAGCGGCGCTGAAGACCCGGGCATGCCGGCCGGAGAAGCGCAACGAACGGCGGCCGCCTTTGCCGACGGCCGCTTGGTTACGATCGAGGGTTCCGGGCACGTTCCGATGCTGGAGAGGCCCGAGCAATTGAACGCTTGCTTGCTTAGCTTCGGCGGATGATCGCCGTTGGGGGTGCGTCGAATCCACCCTCCATTACTGTCCTCCTTATAAGGTACGGTGGAACGCCAGCCATGCTTCGAACGACTCTCTCAGCAGCCGTGCTCGGCATCGTCTTTTTCAGCGGCGCCGGGACCGGCCTCGCGCAGACGGCCTCGACCGAGCGCCACCTCGTCTATGACTTCACGGTCGGGGTCCAGACCAGCAACACCAGTCAAACCAGTGCCGCTCAGGAAACCCAAGGCGGGAATGTCCCAGGCTACGGCTACAACGACATGGCCGCCGGCGACTCGGATAAGGGGCAGATCAGCGTCGACGTCAAGGGGGTCGAGGCCGACGGGGGCCTCGTCGTCGACGTCTCGGAAACGTCGGTTCGTTCGAATCGCGGTAGCGCAGCCAGCACCTGCGTGGTCTATCCGAACACCAACGTTATGTGCGGCGCTGCCGACGTTCACCCTGAGGCCGTCTCGGTGCTCCGGACGCTCTCGCCGAAGTTCTTCGATCCCGGTGCGCTCGATGCCAATCGTCATTGGCAGGTCAGCAACCCCGCGGCCGGGGTGACGATCGACTTTCGGGCAGGGCCGTCGGCCGGGGGCCCGACCGTCACGATCGATGCGGAGCGCGTCGAGAAATACACCAACGGAAGTTCGGTAAACTCGAACGCCAAATACGCCTACGACCTCACGAAGCTCGTCCCAACCTCGCTCACCGAATATCAGACGATTCGCCAACAGAATGGCGCGGGGGCTTACTCGACCGTCACCTTCGACACGACCGCGACGCTGGTGTCGGATAGCGGATCGGGCAAGAGCTAACGCCGGATGACCGGGACGCCGGTGCGCCGCCGCACCATGTTATAGAGGAAGAGTGCGCCGACGATCACGGCCGCGACAATGGCGGCAATGACGATCAGGTGGAGCGCCCAGCCGAGCAGGGCGATCACGACCAGCGCGATGGCGATGATGACGGTCAATCGTAAGAAGGTTGGGAGCATCGTACGCATGGTTGGCCTCATGACGGGAAGCGGGTGGCACTCTCGACTAAACGTACCCACATATGGAGGGGCAGGTTTCATGAAGCAGGCGATCGTTCGAGTCGCGGCTGCCGTCGGGTTGGCTGCTCTTGCTCTACCGGCGTCCGCCCAGCAGCAAACCGTCCAGCGGCATCTCGTTTACAATTTCAGCGTGGGTGTCCAAGATGACAGTCACGACACCGACGCGTCGATAAAACTCACCGGCGGCCCCGTGCCGGGGGACAATTATGGGTCGGGCAACACCTCGTATGCGTCCTTGACCTCAGATACCGGAACGATCGACATCGACGTCTTCGGCGTTGAACCGGACGGAGGACTCGTCGTTAAGGTTGACGAGCACGCGCAGCGGACGAATCGCACCCTCAATGCGGTGTCGTGCGTCGTGTATCCGACGACCAATACGGTGTGCGGCACGAGTCAGGTCAATCCGGAGGAAATGGCTGTGCTGCGCACGCTGTCGCCGAGATTCTTCGATCCGTCGGCGCTCGATGCGAAGCATCACTGGCATGAAGGCAGCGATGCGGCCGGAATTTCACTCGACTTTACCGCAGGCGTCCCGACGGGCACCTTGGTCCCGATCACCGAGGATGCCGATCAGAAAACCGGCGGCGTCCAGGGCAACACGCTTCACGGCACGGATACCTACACCTACGACATGTCGAAGAACGTCGCCACCGAGTTGAAAGAGTACGACACCATCCGCAGGCAGACCGGCGCTGGGCAATACACCAACTCGATCATCGACATCACCGCAACGCTCGCCACCGATAGCGTAACGGCAAAGAATTAAGGGCTTCGACGCGCCCAACAGCGATGAGCAAATATTCGATAGAGAAGCAACTGGAAGCGGCGACTTCTGTGTATCCGCTCGAGGCCGCAAAGATTCTTGGCGCGAACGTGCCGGGCGAGTCGAACGGGGTCCCGTCGCGGTCCTGGTTTGCCGAGCGTTTTACGTTTCAGTATGACGATCTTATAGGGTTTTTAAAAAAATCACGCGAGAATCGGGAGCGCGTGATAGCGCGGTCCCTCGACACACGTGCTGGCGAAAGCGCATACGTCGTGCTTCTTGACGACGGTACGTACGAAGTTGGCTATTTTGACGGAGCGCGCAAGGACGTTGTGCGACATACTGATGAAGCGGCCGCCGCGGCCGACTATGTTCTGGCATTCTGGGGACTACCGCAAAGACACGCGATGACGGAGCGCGCTCCCCTCTACACGCCCAAACGGTCGAGCGCACCGTAGGCGACCGCAACACATGACAGTGCGCCGAATTCGTCGGCGCGCAGCATTGGCCGAATTGCCTCGAGCGGCACGGTAAACGGCTCGATCGCTTCGGTCGTATCGAGTTGTTGCGCCTGCGTCGGCGTGGCGTCAAAAGCGAAAAACGCATGCAGGTAGCTGTTCGAGCGCACCGGCTCGGCCGGCACGACCGAGAACTGCTCCCATCGCGTAGCCGTGTAACCCGTCTCTTCGGCAAGCTCACGCTTCGCGCAGACGAGCGGATCCTCGCCGCGATCGATACTTCCGGCCGGAAGCTCGACGATCACCTCGTCGATGCCGTAGCGGTACTGGCGAACCAGGACGACCTCGCGCGCGGGCGTGAGCGCGAAGATCATCACGAAGCCGAGCGACTCACGCACGTAGTAGTTCGGAAGCACGACGCCGTTGGGCAGCTCGATCTCATCGCTGCGAATGCGCAGATGCTCGGATTCGATCAGGTAGGTCGATGACCGGACTCGCCAAAGCGGTTTTTCCATGTCCTCGCGAAGTACACCACTCGTGCAAGATCTCATTTTGGTCGTCGGTGGCGGGGCGATGGGCGCGGGGATCGCCTACGTTGCGGCCCGGGCCGGATACGCGGTTGAGTTGATCGATCCCGATGGAGCGTCGCGTGAACGCGCGATCGCGCGGATCCGTCGCGACGCGGCGCGCGCCGGCGACGAAAGCCTGGTCGCGCGTGTCGTCCTCGGCGACCGCATTCCCGAGCGCAGCGAAGCGACCATCGCGATCGAGGCGGTACCCGAGCGTCTCGATCTCAAGCGTTCGGTCTTTGCCGCGCTCGATGCGGCGCTCGACCCGCAGGCGCTGCTCGCGAGCAATACCTCGTCCCTTTCCATCAGCAGCCTCGCGCAGGCGTGCACCAATCCGCAGCGCGTCCTCGGATTACATTTTTTTAATCCACCGTCGGCGATGAAGCTGGTCGAGATCGTCGAAGCCGAGCAGACGTCGCCGGAAGCGCTGGAACGCGGGCGCGGGTTCGTCGAGCGTATCGGAAAGATCGGCGTCACCTGCGCCGATACGCCGGGTTTCATCGTCAACCGCGTGGCACGCCCCTATTATCTGCAAGCGATGCGCGCGCTCGCGCGGCGGGTCGGCGCGATCGAAGAACTCGATGCGTTGGCGCGCAGCGTCGGATTTCGCATGGGACCGTTCGAGTTGATGGACCTGATCGGACTCGACGTCAATCTCGCGGTCAGCGAATCGGTCTACGAGGCGCTGGAGGTCGAGCGCTTTGCGCCGCAACCGATGCAGCGCGAACTCGTCGCGGAGGGGCGCCTCGGCCGAAAAACCGGATCCGGATTCTACACGTATGAAGACGGCCGCTACGCGCGGGTCGATCTTGCCGTCGATCCCGGAGCGGAGGAAGACAAGCTCGAAGAATTCGTCGCCGTCATCGGATTCGGCGAGCCCGCAGAGGCTTTTGCGCGAGCGTTCGAGACGCGGACGGAACGCGTGCAACGGGTCGAAAACGACGAATTCCTCGATCAACTCGACCCCGAAGTGACGCTGGTTGTCGATGTCGGCACCGGCTTCGACGATCGCGCCGAGATCGTGATCGAACTCGATCGTCATCTCGAGCCGTCGACGATGATCTTCGTCGACGCGTATGCCACGGATCTCGCCGCGCTTGCGTCGCGTTTGCGCTATCCGCAACGCGTGCTCGGTTACGGTGTGCTCGGCGCGATCGACGAGCAGCAGGCAATAGAAGTCGTCGACGCCGATGCAACCGGCGACGACGCGCTGACGCTCGCGCAAGAACTCTTCGCAGCAATCGGCAAGCCTGCCGTGCTGGTGGGCGATCAGCCCGGCTTGTTTCTTGGACGTGTCGTCGGCTCGATCGTCAACGAAGCGATGATCGCCGTAGCGGAGGACGTGGCCTCGCCTGATGATATCGACAACGCGATGCAGTATGGCGTGAACTATCCGCGCGGTCCGATTGCGTGGGGCGAGCAGATCGGGGGTAAACGTATTGCGCGGATCCTCAAACGCCTCGCCGCTGCCGAGGGTGAAGAGTTCGCGCCGCACCGCTCGCTCTGGGTACTCGATTCGCCACAGAATGCCGGAGCCGAGCCAATCGAGGAAGCGAGCCCCGACGCCATGAACTTTTTGCTCGGATAAGGAGAGACCGCGATCGAGCAACTGAGAGTCGGCCAGCACTACGACACAACCTACGGGACCTTATGGAAGGACGGGACCTACTTCCCGCGCGGCACGCGCGTTATGGTCGTGGGCGTGCACATCGAGCAAGGATTTTGCGTGCGCTTCCCCGCCGACGTTGACGGCGAACCGCTCGAGACGTGGGAAGATTGGAGCGAAGCCGACTTTTTAGCCGCAGAGGGTTCGGTTGCGCCGTCGCCTGAGCCGCTTTCCGGTAACGTACTCAGCGAAGCGCGCGACGTGCTCTCCGATGCGGAAGACGGCTGCCATCTTCACTTGCACGAAGACGAAGACTAATTACTGAAGTTGAAGACGACCCCGTCGAACCAGAGGAAATTGCACTGTGAACCGTTCTGTGCAAGTCCGCCGGGCGCCGTGTAACTCGTCGTGAAGCAATAGTTCGTCGCCGGCGTGAGATTGTTAAACGTCGTCGTGCCGCTCGAATTCGTCACTTGTGACGTGATCAGCGCCCCGGCCTGTCCGTTGACGTCCTTCGACAAATTGACCGTCTGATTCGGCAGCGGCGAACTCGACACGTAGACCGTAACGATCGCCGTACTCGCGACGGGATTAGGCGTCGCGGTTGCGGTCGTGGCGGTCGGCGCCGGTGTTCCGTAGAGGTCTTCGGGATTGTATCCCGTGTTGCACGCTGCGAGGGCGATCGCCGTGACGGCGAACGCAATCAAAAGGATCCGTTTGGGCATGGCGCCCGAGCTTCGACGCCTCTTCCGCGCCCGCCTTGCCCGTATCGCTCAGGAAGAGGCTTGGTTGCCTTGCCCTTGGCGAACCTCACCAGAACGCGGAGAATCCGTACTATGCGAATCTCCACTTTTGACGACTGGGTCGACCTCCTCAAAGACTGGCAGAAGGAGATCGGACTCGACCACGAGCTCGTCGAGCGCTACATGCCCGGCTATACACTCGAGCCAAAGTACGGCGAACTGCCGACGCCGGAGATCTACTTCGGTGACTTCAAGGGCGAACGCCGCTGGGAACGCGTGCGCGAGGTTCCCGATCAGCGCATGCGCGATGCCGTATTGAACATGATCGTGTACCAGGGTGATACTGAGTTCGCTTCAAACGAGCAGCAGCGTTTTTTGGTCAACAATGCGCCGTCGGAATACGATCTGGCCTCGCTCGTGCGCATCATGCTCGAAGAGACCCGCCACGGCTATCAGATGTGTCATCTGCTGGTGCATCATTTCGGCAGCGAGGGCAAGATCGAGGCACAGAAACTGCTCGAACGCCGCGCGTACGGTAAGCGTAACCGTTTGCTCAAGGCATTCAATGACGACGTAACGCATTGGCTCGACTTCTTCGCGTACACCAACTTCATGGATCGCGACGGAAAGTTTCAGCTGACGATGCTCTCGCACTCGAGCTTCGCACCGCTTGCGTCGTCGGTGGGGCCCATGCTGCGCGAGGAGTCGTTTCACATGGGCATCGGCATCACGGGCTTGCGCCGCATCGCGAGCGCGGGCGTCATCCCGGTGCATATCCAGCAGAAGTACTACAACAAATGGATCTCCGGCTCGCTCGATTTGTTCGGCACCGATCATTCCGGATCGGCGCAGTGGGCGTACGCGTGGGGCATCAAAGGGCGCGTCGACGAGGACAAGGCGGGCGACGGCGTCGATAAGGGGCACCTCAACGAACGCGCTCGCGAGCAGTTCTATGCCGAGGTACAGTCGACGGTCGATCGCGTCAACGAGGTCAATGTGAGCGAGACCAAACTCTACGTGCCGGACATGCGCTTCAACCGGCGGATCGGGGCCTTCGCGGACAAACACTACGCCGTCGACGGCCGCGAGCTTACCGCGGAGGAGTGGAACGCCTATGCGCCCAGCGTTCTGCCGAGCGAGGCCGATGAAATCGCGCTCAAGGAATTTTTCAAAGATCCGGCATGGATCGCCACGAAAGGCAAACAGGCATGACGACCACCAACGGCAAGGCCGGCGCCACGCCCTTCGGACGCGAAGCGCGATCGTTTGCGGGCAAGCGCGTCATCAACACGTGGAAGGACGGGCACATTGGATTCGTCGAGATGGACGATCCACCGGCCAACACCTACACACACGAGATGATGCGACAGCTCGACGACGCGATTCTCGATGCGCGCTTCGATGACGAGATCGAAGTCATCGTGATCACCGGCAAGGGCGAGAAGTTCTTCTCGGCCGGCGCCAACGTCGCTATGCTGGGGGCGGTCAGCCCGCAATTCAAATATCATTTCTGCCTGCACGCGAACGAGACGCTCAACCGCCTCGAACAAACGCCGAAGCTGGTCATTGCCGCGCTCAACGGGCATTGCGTTGGCGGCGGTATGGAGATCGCGATGGCCGCCGACATTCGCATCGCGCGCAAGGACTCGGGCAAGATCGGCTTACCCGAGGTCTCGCTCGGCGTGCTTCCGGGAACCGGTGGAACCCAGCGCCTGGCGCGACTCGTCGGCAAAGCCCGCGCCATCGAATTGATGACGCTCGGCAAAACCTTCAGCTACGAACAGGCGCAGGATTGGGGCATCGTCAGCGACGTCTACGAAGGCTCCGCCGAGGCGTTTCGCACGCAAATTACCGACTATGCGCGGCAATTCACGACGCCGAATAAAGCGCCGATGGCGGTTGGGTTCATCAAACGCAGCGTGCAGACCGGCGCCGAGCTTCCCTTGCAAGACGCACTCGCGCTCGAGCGCGAGCTTCAAGCGCAGCTCTTCAAAAGCGACGACGCCAAAGAGGGCATCGGCGCGTACACCGAAAAGCGCGTCGCCCGCTTCGAGAACAAATAAATGCATCGTTGGGAAACGCTGACCGCGCTGGCCGCGGTCATTGTGGCGAGTGTCTCGGCGTTTCCGGTGCCCGGCCGCCTGTGGTACGCCGGCGTCGCGATCGTGTTGCTCGCGGTCGTCGGCGGCGCGCAGCTGCATCGCTCGCTGACCGGCGAGCGCGAAACGAAAGGCGGCCCTACGCCCGAGGAGGTTGCCCGCCGGATTCGCGAGCAGCGCAACCGCCGCTGAAGCGTCTTCTCCGCTAGTCGCCGCGTTCGCGCTCTAGCATCGCCGCATAAATCGCGTCGACGTTGGCAAGCGTGTCGATCTCGTCAACCGGTTTGTCGTCACGGATGCGCACGATGCGCGGAAAACGCAGCGCGTAGCCGCTTTGATGCAGCGAACTCTTCTGAACGATATCGAAGGCGACTTCGAGCACGATGCGCGGCTCGACCGCAAAGGCGTGACCATAGTGTCCATCGATGCGATGCTCGAGAAACCACGGGGTCAACGTGGCGATTTCCGCGTCGGTTAGACCCGAATACGCCTTGCCGATCGTCAGTAGTTCACCGCCGGGGCCGCGGACCGCGAAGGTGTAGTCGGAGAGCACTTTGGCGCGTTTGCCGTGCCCCCACTCCACGCCGACCACCACGACGTCGAGCGTTGAAAGCTCGCGCTTGAGCTTGAGCCACCACTTCCCGCGCCGGCCCGGCGCGTAGGGCGAATCGGCCCGCTTGAACATCGCGCCTTCGTGCCCGCGCGTACGCGCAGCGTCGAAGCGCGCGTTGATCAGCCGGGCGCTCGCATCGGCCTCGATGCGCTCGAACGGTGCGACACGCAGGTGGGCGCTTTCGCGCACGGCCGCCGCAAGCCGTTCGCGACGCTCGTGCAGTGGAACGTCGAGGAGGAACTCGTCACCGATGGCCATCGCGTCGAAGACGACGTACTGCAGCGGAACGTCGGCGAGCAGTTGCGCATCGATCTCCTTGCGCTGCAGGCGCGCTTGCAGCGTGCGAAACGGCAGCGCCTTCCCGTCGCGCGAGGCGATGATCTCGCCGTCGAGCATCAGTCGCTGCGGCTGATCGCGAAGTGCAGCAGCGATTTCCGGATAGGAACGGGTAACGTCGTTGAGTGTGCGCGAGAAGAGCGCGATTGCGTCACCGTCTACGTGTGCCTGCGCGCGAATCCCGTCGTACTTGTCCTCGGCGAACCAGGTATGGCCGGCGAGATCGGCATACGCTTCTCCGTACGGAATCGGCGATGCAAGCATGAAGCCGATCGGTGAGCCCAGCGCAATGCGTAACGTATCGAGCGTGCCGTGCTTTGCAGCGAGCGCTACCGCACCGACGTCGCCCGCGACCATAACGGCGCGCCGAATGCGCGGCGGCTCCTGGTCGAACGCGGCAGCGACCGCGTCGAGCACGAGGCCTTCGCGCAGGCCGATTCGCAAGTCGCCCGTCATGATCTTGATGACATAGGTGGCTTCGAGCGGCTCCGTGCACGCGCCCAAGATGCGTTCGCACAGGTGCAGGCGACGCTTTCCGGCCGAGCGTCCAGACGCGGCGGCGATCTCGTCGAAGATCGCGGCGAGCGACACCGGGGTGAGGCCGTCGTCGCGAAAGAGCCCGAGATTCGCCGGTTCGCGAACGAGCGGCCCAAGCGCATCGCCGAGGTCACCGTGCTCACGATAGCCGGCGCGAAGCTGCGCACCGGTAACCCCCCAGACGTGCGTAGCGGCCTCGACGATCGTGCGTCCGCCGACCGAGAGCTGTTTCTGCTCGCGCGCCGCAAAGACGTTGCCGGTGAAGAAGCGCGCGGCCGCTGCGAGGTTCTCCTCGTCCAGCGCGCGCAGGTATGCCGCGAGGATTGCGACCTTGCCGAGCTTCCCAGTGGTAGCGGCGACCGCTGCGCAGGTGCGGGCAAAGGCGATCATGGAACCTAGTTTCTCATGGTAACGGCCTTCATCCTGATGAACGTCTCCCGCACGCATCTGCGCTCGATTGCCGACGATCTGCTCGCGATCGACGGCATTGCCGAAGTCTACTCGGTTGCAGGCCCGTTCGACATCGTCGCGATCGCTCGCGTCCGGGCGCACGAGGACCTCAACGATCTGGTGACCGAGCACGTCGCCGCGCTCGAGGGTATCGAAAACACCGAAACCTTGATCTCGTTCAAGACCTTCGCCAAGAAAGATCTCGGGCTGCTCTGGGATATCGGCGTCGACTAGCGCTTGCCGTGCTCGCGGCCGGCTGCGCCGTTGCGAACGCGCCGACGCTATCGAACGCGGAGGACTTGGACGCGGCAACCGCGCGTTTTCGCGCGACGATCGCGCGAATGAACGCGTTGCCTGCGCCTCCCACGCTGCGCTATCAGGCACAGATCCGCACCGACGGCGGCACGGTAAGCGCAACCAGCGCGAAAGTCATATTCTTTCCCGGTGGAGTGTTCAGCCCGGCCGCGCCGGACGAGGTCGAACTCTATCTGACGTCGGCGAGTGTACCTTCGCCGATCCTCGATCCCACCTGGAGCTCGGCGTTTGGCTGGATGCAGCATCGCAGCCTCCTGGTGCGACGGCCGTCACCACCGTCGTCAACGTTCGACGTTACGTTGCCGACGATCGCCGTTGTCGCCGCCGCGCCGGCGGCCGCTTACCGCGTCGTCAGCGAACGAAGGGGAACGTGCCCAAACGGTGACCCTGGATGGCAGCAGCGGGTCGTTCCCGTACGCGATCCCGACATGCACCCGCTGGTGGGCACGATCATCGACGAGCGAACGCAACTCTTCTGCGCACTCGATTTTGAAGAGTCGATTGACGCTGGTGACGCGATGGACGCGCAGGGACGGGCCGAGCTTCGTTTTCAATCGGCCGCTTCATACTATGTCGTCACCAGCGCGCATCTCATCATGCACGTGCAAAACGCGAGCGGGGCGGCAAGAATGTCGGCCGATATTTCCCTCGACGACTTCGAGGCCCTACGGTAGCTCGATTCGATACAGATCCGCGCCGTCGAGCCACAGCCGCTGCATCTTGCCCTCGAAGGGCGTGTCGAAGCGAATCACCGACGATCCGAGCGCAAACGCGCCGTTCGGAAGGCCACGCAACGGACTGATGCCGTCAACCGTGAGGTGGCCCTTGACGATGACGATACGCATCACCGCGCCCCCGAAGCTCGACGTTTCGTAACGTCCCGTCAAACGGTCCCAGGCGGCGGGATAGGTGAACGTCGTCGGCCCGGTGTGGCGCGCGTTGACGTAATACGCGCCGGCATTGGTGAAGCTATCGACCGTCTTGCCTTTGTTTCGTTCGAAGGCGACGTAGTAGATCGTAAAGCGCGGATCGTCGGTCCAGAAGATGTCGTGATCGCGCGCGATGAGTTTATAGGTGCGACCGGCGTCGAGCAACGACAGCGTTCCGCCGGCGTTCTGAATTTCTACGTTGCCGCCGTTATTCGAGCGATAGCTGCCGGCGTAGTCGCTCGCGACGACTTTCGGCGCAGCGATCGGCGGTCCCGACGGCGGGGCCGGAAGCGCGTGTCCCAGACTTTGCGCACGCAACACTTCCATTGCGTACTTCACGATCGCGCATGGGTGGAGCGGCGCCTCAACCAGATTGGAAAGCGCGATGACGCCGAAGCCGCGCGTAAGGTTGGCTTGGAAGCACGCCGTGTACCCGGAGATGCCGCCGGTGTGACCGACGAGATGATCCCCGTCGGTGTGAAAGACCGAGAGTCCGTAGCCGTACTCGTGATAGAAGGCCGGCCACTCGGCCAATTCCACGCCTTTGGCGACATCCGGTGAACCGTTGTTGAAGTGGTCGGCGTTGGTCATCGCATCGAACGATGCCGGGGCGATCAACTGCGTGCCGCCGGCGGTCTTGCCGCCGTTGAGATACAAGCGAATGTACTGCGCCATGTCCTCCGGCGTTGAAATCACCGAACCGGCCGGATCCACGAAGTCTTGATTCGGCGAGGCAACGAGCGGCGGATAGGGCGGTGACGCAACGTAGTCGGCATCCAGGAATTGATAGCCGGTCGCCGTGTCGGCAAGCTCGCGATTGTCGAAGATCGCAGAACTGCGCGTCATGCCGATCGGTGCGAAGACGTGGTTGTCGATATTCGATTGCCAGCTCGCGTGCGAAACGGCGGCGACGATCGCGCCGACGGTGGCCAAGCCGTCGTTGGAGTACGACCATGCCGTGCCGGGCGGAAAGAGGGTGTGCGCGTTGCGCAGCGCGGCCAGGGCAAAGCCATATTGTTCGAGCGAATAGTCGTCGGGCACGCCGGCCGTGTGCGAGAGCAACTGGTGCACGAGAATCGGCGCGCCGTTCGAGTGGATTGACCACGACGGCAAATACTGCTGCACGCGCGCATTGAGGTCGACCAAGCCGCGATCGTGCAGTTGCAGTAGCGCCAGGACGGTCATCGATTTCGAAATCGAGCCGATCGGAAAACGCGTGTCGGCGCTGACCGGTGTTTTGCTCGCGACGTCCGCCATGCCGGCCGTGACGATTGCGATCGTGTGCGTGCGATCGGTGATCGCGACCGACATGCCCGGCGCTCCCTGATCTTTGAGCGCTTGTGGAGCGAAGGCGCGAATCGCGGCGATCGCATCGTCGATCGTCGGTGGCGGCGAGGCCGTCTGCGCTTGCGCGGGAACCATTTGCGCGGCGAAGCCGAGGGCAAGGAGAAGACTAAAAAAGCGAGAGTTGCGCATGGTCCTCCATATACTCGGCATCGACGCCGAGCGCTCGCAGACGGTAAACGAAGTCACGCCAGCCGTGATTGAGGAGTACCTTGCGCGGCTGAGCGCGTTCCACGTATTGCAGCAGCGCGGGATAGTCGGCGTGGTCTGAGAGCGCGAAGCCGCGCTCCGTTCCATAACGAAAGAGCGCGCCGCGATCGAGTGACCAGCCGGTCAGCACGGCCGTGCGTACCGGCTTGTTGCGCAGCGCCTTCGGCAACGCCTTTCCGCCCGGCGGCCAAATCAGCACGCTGTGCGTGTCGAAGTTCTCCGCGTTGTAGCGCACATACGGCGGGAGTGCCACATCGCAGGCAGCGTAGACCTGTGCCAGCGTATCGATCGCGCCGTGCACGGTCAGCGGCAGCCCGGCGCCGCCAAGAATGGCCATTGCCTCCTGCGCCTTGCCGAGTGAATAGGCAAAGAACACCGCAACCGCGTCGCCCTCCAGCGTTTCACGCGCGAACGCAATCATCTGCGCCGCGACTTCGTCGTGAGGTGGAAACACGTAGTGCGGCCGACCGTAGGTGCACTCCATCAGTACGACGTCGCAACGTTTGACCTCGGGCGGCTCGACGGTCAGCGAGTCACGCAGCTTGAAGTCGCCGGTGTAGACGAAGCTTCCGCGTTCGCCTTCGATCATCAATTGCGCGCTGCCGAGCACGTGACCGGCCGAAAAGAGGGTCAGGCGGTGATGGCGTTCCTCCCACGGCTCATTGAAGGCGTGTTCTTCGAAGGTGACCGGCGCTCGTTCTTGCCGCCGCGCAAATCGGGCGCGGCAGATGCGCGCCGTATTCGGCGTCGTCACCAGCGTGCGGTGTTCACGCGCGTGATCGCTGTGCCCGTGTGAAACGTAGCAGCGCTCCTGCGAGCGCAGGCTGTCGATCCACAAATCGAGCGGCTCGACGTAGAGCGATTTCTGGGACAGGGAGAACACAAACCGAACGTTCGTTCGAGGCGGCGGGATTCACTTCAGGCACGCAACAGTACTGCGTGCTGCGCGGTTAAAGGAGAGACTATGGCACGAATCTATGAGAATCTGGCCGACACGTTCGGCAACACGCCGCTGGTGAAGATCCCGCGCCTCAACAAGGGACTCGGCGGCACGGTGCTCGTCAAAATGGAGTCCTTCAACCCGGCAGGCTCGGTCAAGGATCGTATCGGCGTCTCGATGATCGAGGCGGCCGAGCGCGATGGCCGCTTGCTTCCGGGCATGAAGATTCTCGAGCCGACGAGCGGCAACACCGGTATCGCGCTCGCCTTTGTGGCGGCCGCAAAAGGCTATCAGTGCATTCTCGTGATGCCGGATACGATGACCATCGAGCGGCGCAATCTGCTCAAAGCCTACGGCGCGCAAGTCATCCTCACGCCGGGCGCCGACGGGATGAAGGGCGCGATCGCCAAGGCGCTCGAGATCTACGCGGCTGAGGCAAACAAGTATTTCATGCCGCAGCAGTTCGAGAATCCGGCCAATCCCGAGATTCACCGCCGCACGACGGCCGAAGAAATTTGGCGCGATACCGATGGGGCGGTCGACATCTTCGTCTCGATGGTCGGCACCGGCGGCACGATAACCGGTGTGGGTGAAGTGCTCAAAGAACGCAAGTCTGGGGTCAAAGTGATCGCCGGCGAACCCGATGCGTCGCCGGTTCTTTCCGGCGGTTCACCCGGTCCGCACAAGATCCAAGGCACCGGCACGGGCTTCATTCCGAAAGTGCTCGACACGCACGTGTATGACGAAGTGATTCGGGTGACGGATGCCGATGCAGTCGCGACGACGCGCCGGCTCGCTCGCGAAGAGGGCATGTTGGTCGGCATTTCTTCCGGCGCGAACGTCTGGGCGGCGCTCCAAGTCGCGGCGCGGCCCGAGTCGGCGGGCAAGACGATCGTTACGATCGGGTGCGATACCGGCGAGCGCTATCTCAGTAATCCGGTGTTCGCAGATCAAGAAGCGGTCGTGGTCGAACCCGCACTCGTTTCTTGATGCGCGTTGAGGTCACGCGCGGCGATCTGGTGGAGTCCGTTCACCACGTCGCCGCCTGCGCTGCAACTGCGCGCGGTGACGTGATTCTTGAGACCGGCGATATCGAATCGCCGGTCTTTCTGCGTTCCACCGCGAAGCCGTTTATTGCTGCGGCTGCGATCGAAGCGGGCGTCCGGGAACGCTTCGAACTCGACATGCGTGAGATCGCCGTAATGAGTGCTTCGCACGTCGGCGAACCGTTTCACATCGCGGCAGTACGTTCGATCTTGCGCAAGATCGGCCTCGACGAATCGGCGCTGCAATGCGGCGCGCACCTGCCCTACGACGAGGCCGTCGCGCACGAGATGCTGCGTCACGGTCACACGCCGACCGCGATAAACAACAACTGCTCGGGCAAGCATGCCGGTATTCTCGCCTTATGCCGGGTCCTGGGCAGCGACGTTGCAACCTACATGGACGTCAACAATCCGGCGCAACAGCATATCCTCGCGTTTTGCGCGCGTCTGTCCGATGACGATCCGGCGACCTGGCCGCTCGGCATCGACGGTTGCGGCATCCCCGTTTACGCGACGGGATTGCGCAAAGCCGCGATGGCTTTCGCGCGCTTCGGATCATTGACGAATCTGGCTGCTCGCGATGCGCAGGCGTTGCTGGTCGTCCGAGACGCGATGGTCTCGCATCCCGAGTACGTTTCGGGCACGGGACAGTTCGATTCGCGAGTCATGACGGCCGGGGCGGGGGCGATTGCGTGTAAGTCCGGCGCGGAGGGCGTCCACGGGCTGACGCTGATACCGCAGGGCCTCGGCTTGGTCAGCAAAGTGCTCGACGGCACGGCACGCGCGCGGGGGCCGGCAACCATGGCCTTCCTGCGGGGCCTCGGCAGCCCGGTCGCGCAAGCGACCGACTTGGCCGCCTTTACCGAACCAATCGTGTATAATCGGGCAGGGCATGCCGTCGGAACGATCCGTGCGGTATCCCGAGAGTTCGCCTAGGGCGAACTCGAACTTCGCCGTCGAACAAGCGAGTACGTAAACAACAAATTGCGTGACTACCTGCGCCTGCTGCAAGAGCGGGTTTTGATTTACGACGGCGCCATGGGCACACAGCTCATGGCGCTTGAACTGTCCGCCGAGGATTTCGGCGGCGAGCGGTATTTGGGTTGCTACGAAGCGCTCGTTCTGACGCGTCCCGAAGCGATTCGCGCGATCCATACCGCCTATCTCGAAGCCGGCGCCGACGTGGTCGAGACCGACTCGTTTACCGCCTCGCGGCTCAAACTCGACGAGTTTGGGCTTGGCGAGAAGACCTATGAGATCAACGTGCGCGCCGCCCAACTTGCCCGCGAGGCGTGCGACGCGATCGCGACGCCGGATCGGCCGCGTTTCGTCGCCGGCTCGATGGGGCCGACCGGCATGCTAATCTCATCGTCGGATCCCACCCTCTCGAAAATCACCTTCGAGCAGCTCGCCGACATCTACGGCGAACAGGCGCGCGCGCTGGTCGACGGCGGCGCCGATCTGCTGCTGCTCGAGACGATGCAAGACTTGCTCGAGCTCAAAGCCGCGATCGCCGGCATCACGCGCGAGTTCGATCGCGGCCTACGTCGCGTACCGATCCAAGCGCAGCCGACGTTAATTACCGAAGGACGTATGCTGCTCGGTACCGACATTCGCGCGATCACCGCGACGCTCGACGCGCTGCCGATCGACGTCATCGGGCTCAACTGCTCGACCGGCCCGTCGCAAATGCGCGATGCTCTGCGCTATCTCGCCGAAAACTCGCGCTGCTACGTGAGCGTCATTCCCAATGCGGGTCTCCCACTCATGGGGCCAAAAGGCGAAACGATCTACCCTGAAACCCCCGACGAACTCGCCAAAGAGCTCAGCGATTTCGTACGCGAGTTCGGCGTCAACATTGTTGGCGGCTGCTGCGGCTCCACTCCGGAGCACATCACCGCACTTAAGAACGCCATCACTGAGGAGGCTACGGCGCGGGCACGGAGTCGGGCCGCGAACGTAACCATAAAAAGTGAGCGGCCCGACCCCGTCCCGCAAGACGTAGCCTCCGCAATGACGGCAGTTCCACTCAACCAGGAGCCGCGGCCGCTGATCGTCGGCGAACGCATAAATTCGCAGGGCTCGCGCAAGATTAAGCGCCTTCTGCTCGACGACAACTACGACGAGATCATGCTCGTCGCGCGCGAGCAGGTGGAGGGCGGCGCGCACGTGCTCGACGTCTGCTGCGCGTTGACCGAACGCACCGACGAAGATGTGCAAATGCGTGAACTCGTGCGGCGCTTGGCGCAGTCGGTCGAGGCGCCGGTGATGATCGACTCGACCGAGCCGAAAGTCATGCAAGTCGCTCTGGAAAATTATCCGGGGCGAGCCATTCTCAACTCGGTGCATCTCGAAGCCGGCCGCGCCAAGATGGACATCGTGTTGCCGCTGGCCAAAGAGCATGGCGCTGCGGTGGTGGCGCTGACGATCGACGAGGCCGGGATGGCGAAGACCGCAGCGCGCAAGCTCGAGGTCGCGCAGCGCATCTACGGCATCGTCGTCGACGAATACGGCTTGCCGCCCGGCGCGCTGATCTTCGACGACCTGACGTTCACGCTGTCGACCGGTGACCCCGAGTTCGCGAATTCCGCCATCGAAACGATCGAAGGCATTCGTCTGATCAAACGCGAGTTGCCCGGCGTGCTGACCTCGCTCGGCGTCTCGAACGTCTCGTTCGGATTGAAACCGGCCGCGCGCGCGGCGCTTAACTCGGTGTTCCTGCATCATTGCGTCGAGGCCGGATTGGATGCGGCGCTGGTGCACGCGAAAGAGATTACACCGTACGCCGAAGTCGAGCCCGACGTGCGCGAGATGTGCGACGATCTCGTTTTCAATCGCCGTCCGGATGCGTTGCAACGGCTGATCGAGCACTTCGAAAGCACAACGGCCTCAACGTCGGCGAACGAGCAAGTCGATAGCGATGCCGAGCTTCCGGTCGCGCAGCAGATTCACAATGCGATCCTGCGACGGCGCAAGGACGGTATTGAGGCAAAAATCGATGCCGCGCTCGAAGAACGCGACCCGGTCGCCGTGCTCAACGAAATCCTGCTACCCGCGATGAAAGAGGTCGGCGACAAATTCGGCTCGGGCGAGTTGATTTTACCGTTCGTGCTGCAGTCCGCAGAAGTGATGAAGAAGGCGGTCGCGCACCTCGAACAGTTCTTGGAGAAGAAGGAAGGCACGACCAAAGGAACGGTCGTGCTCGCGACCGTCTTTGGCGACGTGCACGACATCGGCAAGAATCTCGTCAATACGATTCTGACCAACAACGGCTACACGGTGCACGATCTCGGCAAACAAGTCCCGATGAATACGATTCTCGAGAAAGCGGTCGAGGTCAAAGCCGATGCGATCGGTCTTTCCGCGCTGCTGGTCTCGACCAGCAAGCAGATGCCGATCTGCGTGCAAGAGCAAGATACGCGCGGGCTGCATTTCCCGGTGATCGTCGGCGGTGCCGCGATCAATCGAGATTTCGGGCGACGTATTTCGCTGCTTGACGAGGGAGAGCGCTTCTTTGCACCCGGACTGTTCTACGCAAAGGATGCCTTCGAGGGGCTCGAGATCATGGATCGCCTCACCAGCGACGGGAACGGGCGGGAGAAGTTTGTCGAACGCATGCGTTCGGAAGCCTTCGCCCAGCGCGACCGGATGCGCAATGCGACGCCGCCCATGCCGAGTGCGCCGTCGATCTCGGCGGTCAAGAGCGAACACGTCGATATTCCGGTGCCGCCCTTCTTCGGTGCTGCCACGATCGACGACGTCGATCTGCGCGAGCTGTGGCGATGCTTCGATCTCAAAAGCCTCTACCGGCTGTCGTGGGGTGCAAGCAACACCAAGGGCGACGCGTTCGACGCGCTGCTGCGCGACGAATTCGAGCCCCGCTTGCACCGCTATCGTCAAGACGCCGAAGCCGGCGGATTGCTCTTGCCCAAGGTCGCGTACGGCTACTATGCGGCGGCAGGTGTCGGCAACGATGTGGTGCTCTACGACCCCGACGATGCCGCACGTGAGATCGCGCGCTTCACCTTTGCGCGGCAAGCCGGCGGCGATCACCTCTGCTTGACCGACTATCTGCGCGAGCCGCAAGACGGGCGCGGCATCGATGTCGTGGCGCTGCAAGTCGTGACCGTGGGCACGCGGGCGTCCGAATTGACCGAGGCGCTGCAGGCGCGCGGAGATTACAGTGAGTCGTATTTTCTGCACGGCTTTACCGTGCAATCGGCCGAAGCGCTCGCCGAGTGGACGCACCGCCGCATTCGCACCGAACTGCGACTGCCGCACGAGCGCGGTAAGCGCTACTCGTGGGGTTATGGCGCCTGTCCGGATCTCTCGCAGCACGCGATCGCCTTCGGGGTGCTCGATGCGCAAAACCGAATCGGCGTGCAGCTGACCGAGGCATTTCAAATCGTTCCGGAGCAGTCGACGGCCGCGATCGTGATGCACCACCCGCGTGCTTCGTATTTCAACGCCGCAGCAGTACGTTAGGCGGCCCATCACGAACGGCGCTGACCCATGAGCATCATCGCGATTCTTCTTGCCCTGCTGTGGATTATCGGCATCGCCTTTGCCATATTCTGGGGCGTGGAGGTGGTGCGCCGCCGCGAGTTCACGTGGCCGACGTTCCTGGGCGCTGCCGTCGGGTTCGTGACGAACTTTTTCGATACGCTCGGGATCGGCTCGTTCGCGCCGACGACCTCGCTCTTTAAATTCTTTAAGATGGCGCCGGATGAAAAAATCCCCGGCACGCTCAACGTCGGACACGCGTTGCCCACGATTACCGAGGCGTTGATCTACATCACGGTCATCGGCGTCGATCCGGTCACCCTCGTGCTGCTCATTGCCGCTTCGGTCGTCGGCGCTTGGCTCGGCGCCGGGATGGTTGCGCGTTGGCCGCGCCGCAACGTGCAGATCGGCATGGGCGGCGCGCTCGCGGTTGCGGCCGTCATCTTCCTCATGCAGAATCTCAAGATACTTCCCGCCGGCGGCGATGCGCTCGGGCTCACTGGATGGCTGCTCGTCACCGGCGTCGTGATCAATTTCTGCTTGGGTGCACTCATGACGATCGGTATCGGCCTGTACGCGCCGGCGATCATTATGATTAGTTTGCTCGGCATGAACCCGCGCGGTGCGTTTCCGATCATGATGGGCTCGTGCGCATTCCTGATGCCGATCGCGAGCGTTCGCTTCGTGAAGTTCGACGCCTACGCATTCAAAGCCGCAATCGGCCTCACGATCGGCGGCATTCCCGGCGTGATCATCGCCGCCTACATCGTAAAATCCATGCCGCTCGAAGCCGTGAAATGGCTCGTCATCGCCATCGTCGCCTACGCAGCGTTCACAATGTTGCGTTCGGCATATCTGGAGCGCTCGTTGTCATCCCGAGCGTAGCGAAGCGAAGTCGAGGGAAGCACCTCGCACCCTTGCTTACGAAAACGCTCCTCGCGGCACATCCTGTGCCGCTCCTGCTGCGCGAGTTGCGCCACGTCCAAAGGAAGTTCGC
This sequence comes from Vulcanimicrobiota bacterium, assembly GCA_963703325.1. Taxonomy (GTDB): domain Bacteria; phylum Vulcanimicrobiota; class Vulcanimicrobiia; order Vulcanimicrobiales; family Vulcanimicrobiaceae; genus Aquilonibacter. Next base: position 1,908,697 of record OY969805.1, read on the forward strand.
ATCCTGCGAATGGCGCAAAACTTCGAGCCTTCTTAGCAAGGGTACAAGGTGCTTCCTCGACTCCGCTACGCTCGGGATGACAAGGGAGTGTATAAATCCCGGCGGGTCGCCGGAATCGTAACCTTGCCGTTCGCATCGGGGCGCGCGAGGAGCGACTGATAGACCCCGATCGACGCCTGGTCGAACGACACCGCGCTGCCGGCCATGTAGAGGCGCCAGACGCGGTACGCTGCTTCGCCGGCCTGCGCGAGCGCTTCTTCGCGGTTGCGTTCGAGATTGGCGACCCAGGCGCGCAACGTGCGTGCGTAGTGCTCGCGGAGATTCTCGACGTCGCGCACTTCGAAGCCGTTACGTTCGGCGATTGCCAACGTATCGCCGATGGAGACCAAATCGCCGTCGGGAAAGACCCAGCGCTCGATGAACGGATTGGGCGGCGGTTTACGTCCGGGGCTTTGCTCGGCAATGCCGTGATTGAGAAACAGGCCGCTCGGCCGAAGCGCGTTGTACGCGCAGGCGTAGTAGGTCGGCAGCATCGTGCGGCCGACGTGCTCGACCATGCCGACGCTTGCGATGCGGTCAAACGTCAGGTCGCGTAAATCGCGGTAGTCGCGGAATTCGACTTTCGCGCGATCGCCGAGGCTGAGTTCTTCGATGCGCCGGTTCGCTTCGTCGTACTGCACGCGGCTAAGCGTGACGCCGAGCGCCTGCGCACCGCGCTTGGCAGCCGCGATAACCAGCGATCCCCAGCCGCAGCCGATATCGAGGAATGACATGCCGGGTTCGAGGCGGAGCTTGTCGAGTACGTAATTGAGTTTCGCTTGCTGCGCGCGATCGAGATCGTTGATGCCGTCGTCGTAGTAGGCGCACGAATAGACCATGTCGGCATCGAGAAAGGCGCGATAAAACGCGACCGGATGGTCGTAATGGTACGAGATTGCGGCACGGTCGCGTTCGCGCGAGTGTCGCTTGCCGTGCAGTTGCGCGCCCACCGGTTCCGCGCGCGCATCGCGCGGAAGGCGCAAGAGGCCGAGCGCGATGCGGGTCTTCCCCAGCGCCGAGTGCGAATTGCTCGCCGCATTGATCCGCGCGATCGCTTCGGGAAGATCGCCCTCGACGTCGAGGACGCCCGAAATGAATGCGGCGCCCGCGTATCGCTCGAGCGGCGGGGTAAACGCACCGCGCAGCGCGCTCGGGGTGTTGACGATGAAGGTGAAGTCGCGTCGCCCGGTCGTGCTGGGGAGGGTCGTCCCGTCCCATAGGCGCACGTCGAAATCGCGGCGGAACGACTCCCCGAATATCGCCTCGAGGAGCGCCGTTACGCGAGCGATCATGATGCGAGCGTTTTCGTTCCCGTGTGCAGGCCGTGGACGACGGTGCCCCCGACCATCGTGCCGATAATGCCGTAGTCCGCGTCCCAGAACGAGAGGTCGGCACGCATCCCGGGCGCGATGCGGCCCATCTCCGCTTCGAGGCCGATCAGCTTCGCCGGCGCGTGGGTTGCAGCCATGACGGCCTCGGTAAACGAGATATCCGCGTAGCTCATGAAGTTGCGTACCGCTTGATCGATGCGCAAGGCGCTCCCGGCGATCGTTCCGTCGTTCGAGCGCATCACGCCGCCGACGATGTGGTAGGTCGGATCCGGCAACGGCATCAAGTCGCTCGCGAGCACGACGCGGTCGCCAACCGTGCGATAGAGGATGTCGACCATCACCGGCGCGACGTGGTATCCGTCGCTGATCACCTGGACCATCGTGCGACGATCTTGGATGAAGGCGGCAAGGATCGACGGATCGCGATGGATCAGCGGCGGCATGCCGTTAAATGCGTGGGTAAGGGAACGAAATCCTAGACCGATCGCGAGCAGGCCGTCGCCGTAGCGCGAACTGGTGTGGCCGGCGGAGCAGACCACGCCGTTCTGCAAAAAGACGCGCATCGCATCCGCGGCTCCCTCAATCTCGGGCGCCATCGTGACCAGTAAACACGCGCCTTTGCACGCGTCGACCATTTCCTTCGCGCGCGCCGCCGAGGCCGGCAACAGCCACTCGCCGCGATGCACGCCGCGAAACTTCGGATTGAGAAAGGGACCTTCGAAATGCACGCCCAGGCAACGCGCACCGTGCGGATCGTCTTCTTCGAGATCGTGCGCCGCGTCGACGATTTCGGAAGCGATGTGTAACATCGATTCGAATGGTGCCGTCATGACGCTGGCGACAAATCCGGTCGCGCCCATGCGCGCGTATTCGCTCGCCGCCACCGGCACGGCATTGCCTTGATCCCGGTTGAAAAGCATATCGCCGGCGCCGTTCGTATGGACGTCAATGAGGCCCGGTGCAATGCTGCTGCCTTCCGGCAGGAGATAGTCTGAAGGACCGTCGGCGGGAAGAATCGCTGCGATGCGCCCGTTTTCGATGGCAATGCGGCCGACCGTCGACGTTCCGTCGCCGATCGCGAGAAACGCCGGTCCTAGCGTGGTGCTCATAACCGGTTGAACTCGGTTCGACACGGGTTTGGTCAGCGCCCCTTGCCGAACATACGTGCGAAGAAGCCCGGCGCTCGCGCTGCGCTTGGCGCAACCGCGCCCGCAGCTACCGGCGTTTGCGCCGCGGCGCGCGCCAAGCGCTCGAGCCGGGCCATGTGGCTCTCAGCGTGCGCTTCGAGCGTCGCGCGCAAGGCTTCGGTCTCGTTCCAGCCGGCCGGCGCTCGCCGTTCACGCCGCGCTTCGCCGTACTCATGCGCCGAAACGACAAAGATGCGATCGGCCGGGATGTTCCGCTCGCGCAAATAGGCTTGCGCCAGCTCCACGACGTGACGCCGTTCGCTGGGCGCTTCGTTGTCGGCAATCGTGTGTGCGAATAGCATCGGCGTGTTAAAGTCGGCGATCCGCTCGTAGAGCGCCAGCTCTCGATCGGAAAGCTGCCGCGAGAACAGACAGAGCACTTCACTGGCGTGCGAAGCGACAACGACGTTGACGTCCTCGGCTTCCGGATCGCCGGAGTCAAAGGCCGGCGCGTGCACGAGCACGAGCTCCGGCGGAAGCGACCACGGCACGAGTACGAGCACCGGCGCGTTGACCGCCGCTTGCGTTGCGGTCTCGAACGGTATCGCATGCCACTGCGCATCGTCACCCAGCGTGAAGGCCGCATCGTGCTCGCCATATCGGACGTGAATTGGGAATCGAGCACTCCCGGCTATGTCATCGGTAAGCACGGTCTTGCCGGCAAGCGCATTGATCAGACTCGTTTTGCCGCGCCGCAGTGCACCGAGAACCGCGACGCGCCAGCGCGACGGGCGCAAGCCGCGATCGTAGCTGCCGGGATCGAACGAGGCCTCGACGTGCGAACGGCGCACGATTTCGGAGCCGGGGTCAGCCGGAGCGATTTCCTCGTCGTGTTCCATGAAGGCGTCGACCAGCACGCGCACCGCGTCGATTTCATTGACGAGCGCTGCACGTCGTGTTTCGAGCTGCTCGCGCGTGGTTTCGACGCGTTCTTCGCGATGCGCCGCAAGCGAGCGATCGATGCTGCCAAGTTCGGCGTCTCGCCGTTCGAGCAGCGCGCTTGCAATAGCTTGCGCGAGCTCGTCGTAGATATGCTGCAAGCGCGCGCCGACGCGGTCGGTGAAGGCCAGCACGTCGGTTGCAAAGCGCGGAAAGATCTCGGAGCGCAAATCGGCGAGCAGCTCGCGCTTCATGTAACTGCCGGATTGCGCGGCGGCGAAACGCGTGGCGATGTCGTGCACGAGTCCGATAGCCGGACCGCCGATCGCTTCCAGCACGATCGTTGCCGCAATCGCCGTGCGTACGCTGCCGCTCCACAAACTCGTGCCCGGCTCGGCGCCGAAGGCGCGGGCGGCCGCATCGTTTTGGGCGAAACGCAGGGGAACGATCGCCTCGGCACGCCCCACTGCGGCGTCAAGCGCGTCGCTCACCGTGCGCGCGGCCTGATCGGCAAACTCCGCCACGACGGTAGCGACGACGCGATCCACGATGATATGAAGGCGCTCGCGATCGCGCACGCGGCTGATGTCGGCGGTATCGACGGCCTGTAAGAGCGCGCGCTCGAGGTCGACACTCAACTCGCTGCCGCGCGCGTTCATCGAGGTACGCTTCGCGAGACCCGCTTGCACTAGCTCCTCGCGCTGCGTTCGTGCGCTGTCGTCGAGTGTTTGGAGCGCCGGCAACACCTGGGCGCGCCGTGCGTCGAGTGCCGCACGGTCGAGTGCGAGCATCGCCAGACCGTGCTCGATCTGCGAGCTTTCGTCGGCGACCGCGGCAGCAGCGCGATCGCGGGCGCGCATGAGGCGCGCGCGACCGGTGCGGCGGATCAACGACGCGTCGAGCGCGGCGAGAAACCTCGGAAACCGGCTCTCCTCGACCTTCGCCGGATCGTGCTCGAGCTCGCCGTCGACGTATTCGCGCGCGGAGAGAGCGTAGACGTACGTGCCGGGCGCGTGCACGGCTGCAAGCGATGCGATGCGCTCGTAGGCGTGCTCCCATGCCGGACGCCCGTCACTTTGCGGCTGTTGCCACAGATCGATCTTGGTCTGCACGATGAAGATCGAGTCGATGTGCTGACGGATGATCCCGAGAAACGACGCGTCCCCTTCGGTGAATGGTTGCTGGGTGTCGATCAGGTAGAGCACCGCGTCGGCGGTGGGCAAAAACTGCAGCGTCGCCCGGCGGTGCGCCGGGTTGATCGAGGCGAGTCCCGGCGTGTCGGCGACGACGAAGCCGCGCTCGAGAAACGGGGAATTGGTTTTGACCACAACGCGCGTCGGCGCGTCGCGCTCTTCTCTGCCAAACGCGACGAATCGGTTGAGGTGGTCGAGCGGAATGCGCTCGCGGCGCCCGTCTTCGAAGATCGCCGTCGCTTCATCGGCTTTGCCGGCCTCGAGTTCGGTGATCGTTGCCGTCGACGGATTGATATCAACCGCCAGGAGCCCGACCAGTTGCTTTCCGGTGGGGGTCTCTTCGTAGCGCACTTTGCCGAGCAGTGCGTTGAGCAGAAACGACTTTCCGCTCGAGAACTCACCGACCACCGCAAGCACGAACTTCGCGCGCTGCAGCCGCGAACGTACCTGGGCGATGGACGCACGTCGACCCTCGCCGATCGATTCCTCGATTGCGAACAATCGCGCGACGAGATCGTCGCGCGTCTGCTCGTAGCGAAGCATCGCATCGGTGTCGACTCTAGACACGGACTTTATCCTCTGCGGATTATCGTCAGAACGTCGTCGCGGTGCTGCTCCATGAGTGCCTTTGTATCGCCCTCGACGTTGAGACGCAGGAGCGGCTCGGTGTTCGACGGACGCACGTTCAGCCACCAATTCGGAAAGCTGATCGTCACGCCGTCGAGATGATCGATCTGCGCGTCTTTATAGTGATCTTGCAGTTCTTGCAGCTTCGCGGGAATGTCTCTGACGCGGCTGTTGATCTCACCAGACCGGAAACGCGTGTCGATCGGCGCGATCACTTCGCTCACCGGCTTCCCGGCTTCACTGAACACCTCGAGGCACTGCATCAGCGCGATCATGCCCGAGTCGGCGTACCAGTTGTCCTTGAAATAGAAATGTCCGGAATGCTCGCCGCCGAACATGATGTCTTGCTCGCGCATCGTCTTCTTGATGATGGAATGGCCGACTTGCGAGCGGATCGGAATCCCGCCGGCTTTCTTGACGAGTTCGGGCACGCTGCGCGAGCAAATCAAGTTATACAGAATCCTCGCGCCGGGGTGCTTTTTGAGTGTATTGAGCGCAACCAGCGCGGTAACCGTGCTGCCGTCGATCAAATCGCCCTTCTCGTCGACGATGAACATGCGGTCGGCATCACCGTCGAACGCGACGCCGAGATCGGCGCCGGACGTACGAACGAGCGCCTGCAGGTCGACCATATTTTCTGGTTCGATCGGACTAGCCGGGTGATTCGGAAAGGTGCCGTCGAGTTCGAAATAGAGCGGCACGACCTCACAGGGGAGATGCTTGAACACGTGCGGCACGGTCTCGCCCGCCATTCCGTTGCCCGCGTCGATGGCGATTTTGAACGGCTTTACGGCCGTGCGATCGATGAAGGAAAGGCAATGCTCGGCGAATTCGTCGAGGATGTCGCGCTCGGTGATCGATCCGGGCGTGGCCGCGGCGGGCGGCAGGTTGCCTGCGACGACGGCGTCGCGAATCTGGGAGAGCCCTGTGTCGAGCGAGATCGCTTCGGCCTGCGCGCGCGTAAATTTCATGCCGTTATATTGCGCGGGATTGTGCGATGCGGTGATCATCACGCCACCGTCAAAACCGTACCGGCCGACCGCGAAATAGAGCGCATCGGTCGAAACCATCCCGATCGAGGTCACGTCCGCGCCGGCTTCGGTTGCGCCGCGTGCAAATGCGGTGAAAAGTGGCTCTCCGGTGGGGCGCATATCGCGTCCCACCACGATTCGCCGGGCACCGATGAGCGGCACGAACGTGCGCCCGATGCGATAAGCGACATCGTCGTTGAGCTCTGACGGATAAATTCCGCGAACGTCGTACGACTTGAAAAGACCCGGGACAAGCTGCATTTGCATGACTGAAGTGATTTCGGAACGTCCAATGATCCCACCCTCCGGCGGTTTTGCCACACGGTGAAATCCCGGACGTCGTTCCTGCGCGTGCCTGGGGCCCTCGTGTGGACCGCCTTTTTGGCCCTGGTGCTGATCATTGCGGTTCAGGGTGCCTTTGCTACACGCGCCCACATCGCGCAGACCTTCGACGCACAATCGCGCATCGTCCAAGCGCAGCTCGCCCTCGAAGAACTGTTGCGGCTGCAAATCGACGAGGAGAGTTCGGTTCGCGGGTACGTCCTGACACGCGATCCGTTCTATGCGCAGCAATACTCATCGACGGCACAGGCGTTCGATGCGAAGGTGGCAGCCGTCGCATCGGTTCTGACTCAGCAGCAACTCAACCCCGCGGCACGCACGCTGGAAGACTACGTTTCGCTGCAGACCAATTGGCGTCGGAAGATCGCACAACCACTGCTCGCGTCGCCGGGCCTCGACGTTGCCGAGATCGATAAAGAGAACAAAGCGTTCTCGGACTACGAGAACCGGACCGCCAACTTCATCCGCAACGCGCTCGCGCAACGCAATGACGAGCTGGCGCGCTCTACTCAGGAGCAGATCGATCGCGACACCTGGACGCGTACGTTCTTTCTCGCGCTCTTCGGCTTGCTCGCGATCCTCTTCAACGGCTTTCGCTCGCGGCTGGTCAGCGAGCTCGAAGAAGAGCGAACGACGACTGAGATTCTGCAGCGCGCGTTCCGCAGCGAACACGTGCCGTTGCCCAACTGCGAAGTGGGCAGTGCCTACCTCTCGGCCAGCAGCCACCTCGCCGTCGGCGGCGACGTCTTCGACGTCTATCGCCTTTCCGATACGCTCGCTATGGCGTTTATTGCCGACGTCAGCGGCAAGGGCGTCGACGCAGCCGTTTTGACCGCGTTCATCAAATTCACGATTCGCGGCATCGCCTTACGCCGTCGCGATCCCGGAGCGATGCTGGCGGAATTCAACACCGCGTTTGCGCAGACGGTGGAGAATCCGTATCTGTTCGTGTCGATGTTCGTTGGCGTACTGGATACACAGACGTTGCAGTTTCGTTATGCCAGCGCCGGCCACGATTCGGCGTTCGTGCGCCGCGCCGACGACGTGCAGCAACTCGCCGTCACCGGCCCGGTGCTCGGCGTCATGGAGGAGCCGTTCGAGACCAAGACGCTCTACCTCGAGGACGGCGATATCGTCGTCTTGGTAACCGATGGGCTCACCGAAGCGCGCAATCGCGCCGGCGAGCAGCTGCAAGAAACCGGCGCGATGGCGTTGATCGCCGCGAGCAATCCGCAGCCGCAGCTGCTCGCCGACGAACTCGTCGCCAAAGTCAAAGCCATCGAAGGCAATCGCACGCGTGACGACCTCGCCGTCTTAGCGATTCGCGTGCACGAACCGGGAGGCTCCGATGCGAACTAGGGAGCTCTCCAGCGCGCTCGTGTTGCTCCTGTTCTTGCTCGCGCCGCAGCCGGCGCTTGCGGATTGTCGCGTGCACGCCAAAGATCGCGTGGTGCTCTACGGTACGACCGACGATCCCGACGTCTTCGTCTGGGATTCGCGCTTCCGCCTCCGTGACTACGAGGGCGGCACCTTCGACCAAATGCGCGCGCTATTACCACACGCGACGCTGGTTCGGCCGGGAACCCGCGCGATGGTGGAAAGCTGCGTTTCAGACTTCGTCCAATCGAAATACGTTCCCGAACCCGACGACGCGATCGGCATCGTGATCACGGCCGGGCCGCTGCGCGGTCAGCGCGGCTGGGTCATCGGCTCGGCGATCCGGCAAATCAGGGACGAACCGCAGCGAAAACCCGCGGGCCCTCCGGGGTCTCCACCCGAGAAACCGCGATTCCGTAAGCGCGCTCGATAAGCGCGGGCGCGAGCACGCGATCCGCGACGTCGAACGCGAGCATGCGCTCGCAGCCAAGGAGCATCAGCCGGTCGGCGTAGGCCGCCGCGTCGTTGAGATCGTGGAGCACGCAGACCACGGTGCGTCCATCGCGTGCAAGCGCGCGCAAGAGGGCGAGAATTTCGTGCGCCACGCGCACGTCGAGATGGCTCGTCGGTTCATCCAGGAGTAACACCGGCGTGTCCTGCGCGAGGCCCATCGCGATCCACACGCGCTGCCGTTCACCACTCGAAAGGGTGGTAAAGAGCCGCTGTGCCTCCGCTTCGAGATGGACGGCGTGTAGCGCTCGTTCGATCGCCGCGTCGTCGCCGGCGTTTTCGCTCCACTCCCACCAGGGATGATGCGCGTACCGGCCGATGCCGACGACCTCGCGCACGCGTAGCGTTTCGATCATCGCGTCGTCGCTGGTGACAAAGGCGATTGCTCGCGCACGCTCGCTCGGCGAAAGCGCGCGCAGCGGTGTGCCGTCGAGCGCGATCGTGCCGTGCAGTACCGGCCGCATGCCGCAAATTGCTCGCATCAAGGTCGTCTTGCCGACGCCGTTGGGACCGAGGACCGCAACGAATTCACCCGGCTCGATGCGTGCGTCGATATCGCGCACGAGCGTGCGCTGCGCGATGCCGATCGCTACCGAATCGAGCGCAATCACGCCGGGCGCTCCTGGTGTAGATAGAGGTAGAGGAACGCTGGTACCCCGATGAACGCCAAGAGTACGCCGATCGGCAGTTCGGAGGGCGCGACGACGCTGCGCGCGACGGCATCGGCAAGCGCGCACAGCGCGGCACCGCACAGCGCGGAGGCGGGAAGAAGCACGCGCGCGCTCGATCCAACGATCCGTCGCGCGACGTGCGGCACGATCAGTCCGATGAAACCGACCATCCCGGCAAGTGCCACGCCGGCGGCGGCCAGCAGGGAGGTCGAGGCTAGGATAGTCCACTGTGCGCGATCGACGTTGACACCGACAGCGCGTGCCCGTACGTCGCCGACGCGCATCGCGTCGAGCGCCGGGACTGCCAGCAGTGCGAGCACGAGGCCAACCGCGAGGTACGGAAGCGCAAAGAGCAAGTCATGCCAGCCGCGTCCGGCGATCGAACCCGCAAGCCACGCCAGAATCGATTGCGCCGCATCGATCGAACTCGAGCGCACGATCGCGAAGGTAATGACCGCGGAAAAGAGTGCCGACACCGAGATGCCGGCCAGAATCAAACGGTTGGAATCGAGTCCGCTCCCGCGCCGCGCAAGCGCCGCTACGAGCACTGCGCTCAGAAGACCGATGACGAAGCCGAGTCCGGGGAGCAGCGGGGTGGAGACGCCGGCGAGCACCGCCAGTGCGATCGCCGCCGCGGCGCCTGCGCTCACGCCGGTAAGATACGGATCGACCAGCGGATTGCGCAGCATGCCTTGGAGCAGCGCACCGCCGATGGCGAGCGCCGCTCCGACGACTGCCGCGATGACGACGCGCGGCATTCGCAGCTGCCAGACGATGGTCGTGACGTCGTCGTGCGTATGCGGGTGCAACAGCGCCCCGAGAATGCTATTCGGAGCGACGGCGCTGCCGCCGGCGAGCAGACTTACGCCGCACGCGATCAGCGTGAACACAAGGATCGCCGGCAGGCGTAACGCCTTCATACTATTTGGCAGTCAACTCGACGGCAAACGTGCGCCCGGGCATCGGGTACCCGCTGACTTCGGCATAGCGTTCGTTCCCGAGATTGTATCCGCGTAATGTCAGCAGCATCTTCGGGGCGAGGCGAAAGCTCGTGTAGGCCGTTAAATCGCTGTACGCCGCCGGCTGATAAAACAACGGTTGGGTGGGATCGACGGCGCCGCGCGCCCCGACGGCGCGCTCGCTGATTCCGGCTTCGCTGAGCCAGCCGCGCGAGCCGTCGCGATAGACCAGTCCGAGATTGACGCTGAACACCGGGTCGTCCGGCAGGCGCGTCTGCGCGTCGAGGTCCTGCGCGAGATAGAGATCGGTCGCGTTGAGGGTGGCGCTGATGCCGTGCAGCGGCTGCGTGCGCGCATCGAACGTCAAGCCCTCGATGTGCGCATGACCCACGTTCTCGGGTGCGTAGTTGTTTGCGGGATCGGCCACGATCAGCTCGCGTGTATAGTTGTCGAACCATCCGAGCGCCACGCCACCGAGCACGCGATCGTCGGCGAGCGTCAGATCGCCGACTTTCGCGCGTTCGGGAACCAGATCGGGATTACCATAAAACGGAAAGTAGAGTTCGCTCGCGTTGGGGGCACGAAAAGCGGTTGCGGCGTTGGCCCGCAGCGTGAGCGCGCTCGAGAGATTCAAGCGCGCACCGACCGAGGGCGAGAACTCGCCGCCGAGCGTGCCGTCGCGTTCGCCGCGCAACCCGGCATAGAACTCGTCGTGCGCGCCGATCCAGGTCTGTTGCACGTAGGCAGCGCTTTGCGCTAAGGCATTCGCGCTGATGTCTCCGTCGCCGTCGTCGCCGCGGACGACGCCGCGTGACAGGTCGACGCCGTAGATCGTGCGCTCATTGCTGCCGTTTATTACGTCACGCAGGCTCACACCGGACCGCACCTCGGTGTCGAGTGATGCCGTGTTTTGGAAGCAGTTTGCATCGATAGCGATGTTGCAATCGAACACGATTTGTTGACGAGCCGCGTCAAACGCAAGGCTGGCATTAGACTGCGCCCGGTGCAGCGAGAGCGCCAGCACGCCGTCTTCGTTGACGTCGTCCTCGTAGCTGGTGGAAGAGAAATCCGGAAACGGCCCATCCACGCCGACGTTGTCGCTCTCGAGCGAGGTGCGTAGCGACACGTCGAGCGCGCCCAGCGCGTGGTCGAAGCCGTAGCGCGCCGTCGTGCCTTGATAGGGGCTGTTGCGCACGGTCGGGTAGTCCATGTACGCAGGGAGCCCATACCCTTCGGTTGCGACGATGCGATCGAAGGTGAAACCGGCGCCTTGCGCATGCAATTCGGTATCGTCGAATGTGCCGTAGCGGAGCGTCGCCGTAGCCGGCGTTGCGCCGTCGGTGATAACGTTGATGATTCCACCGATCGCGCCGGTGCCGTAGAGCGTCGAGCCGCCGCCCTCGACGACTTCGATGCGCGCGACGCCGGCGGTGGAAAGCGTTCCCAATCCAACCGAATTGGCGAGGCCACCGGGCGCGGGCTGTCCGTCGACGAGCACCAGCACCTGTGCGGAACTCGTTCCGCGAATGCCGTAGTCAACTTGCGTGCCGATCGGGCCGTACGCCGCGATCTCGACGCCGGGCACGTTGGCGAGCGCATCGGCGACGGTGCGATATCCGTTGCGCGCGATGTCGGCCGCGCTCACGACGTAGGTCGTGCGCACGCTGTTGCGCAGTGTTTCATCGGTGCGATCCGACGTGACGACGTGCGCGATCTGCGGCAGCGCCGAGGGCGAGGGACTGGGTGATGGGGAGAAAGCAACCGTAGCAGCTGCGAGCACGCGCAGCGCGGTAAATGCGAACATGGCAAGCCTTCCTTTTCGCGAGGAACGGGTGATGCAAAGGGCTTGCGGCGATATCCTGACTTGCGGATCGTAGCGATGTCTCGGGCCTTCCCACTCGCTTCTGAGCAGTGGCGGCGAAACGGCTCCCCGCATACAGTGGCGCGACCGTGCCGGCATCTCACCGGCTTCCCGCGCGCAAACCTCAAGGCGCCGGTTTAAAGAGGCGCGCCTCATCACCTGCCGCGAAGGGGTTGGCCTATGCTGCTTTTGCACGTGGTGCTGGCGCTGCGTATCGTGACGCTGCTGCCCTCATTTGCTGAGGACGTTTGCGCGATCGGCGCGTGCGCGCAACTGGTGGGCATTTCGAAGTTTTCGGGCGACGTGCCCAACGCGTCGTCGAAGATGGTCGTGGCGGATTTCACCAGCGTCGATACCGAACGAATCATCGCGTTGCACCCCGACGTCGTTGCGGCTACCCCGTCGCAAATGCGCTTGGTTGCTCCGCTCCAGCGCGCCGGAATTCACGTGGTGTCCATCCACGCCGACAGCTACGACGATATCTTCACCGATCTGCAAACACTCGGGCAACTGACCGGGCATGTCGCCGAAGCGCAAGACGAAATCCGCGCGCTCAAACGCGAAACCGCGCGGCTTAGCGCGACCGTCGCGCATCGCGCCTATCAGCCGTCGGTGTTTATTGCCCTTGGGACCGGCCCGATTTGGACCGTCGGGACGTCGTCGTACATCGGGCGATTGATCGAGCTGGCCGGCGGCCGCGATGCGGCGGCCGATCTGCCCTCGCCGTGGGGCGAATACAGTGACGAGGCCTTGATACGGGCACAGCCCGATGTCATCGTCGCCGGCGAAGACACGGATATTACCGCCGTACAAACGCGCGAACCGTGGCGGAGCTTGCGCGCCGTGCGCGAAGGACACGTGTTCGCCATCAGCGATCCGCGCGTGGAGAACGCACTCTTTCGCCCGGGACCACATTACAACGAGGGACTCCGCTGGCTGATCGAACGATTGTCGTCGCTGTCGACACCGACGACCCCGCACGACCACTCGAACCCGAACTGATCGAACTCGAAGCGCTGGCGCGCGCCGCCGGCGCGGAGATCGTCGCGCGCCTCGTGCAGCGGCGCGATCGTCTCGACCCGGCGACGCTGGTCGGCAGCGGCAAAGCACGCGAGATCGCGGATCTGGTCAACGAGCTCGACGTGAAGTTAGTCCTTGTGCTCAACGATCTGCGACCGCGCCAGCGCAAGAACCTCGAGAAAGTCATCCCGGTGCCGATCGCCGATCGCACGATGCTCATCCTCGACGTGTTCGCGCGTCATGCGCGAAGCCGCGAAGGCAAACTGCAGGTCGAGCTTGCGCAGTTGCGCTATCGCCAGTCGAACTTGATCGGCGTCGGCGCGGATTCTGTCACGCTTAGGCGGTGGTATCGGCACCCGCGGGCCCGGCGAAACCAAGCTCGAGGTCGATCGCCGCCGCATCCAAACCCGCATCAGCGTGCTGCGCCGGCAACTCGACGAGGTTCGGCGGCAACGCACGACGCGGCGAAGCGCGCCGCGCCACGAGCCGCTCGTCGCGTTGGTCGGCTACACCAACGTCGGCAAGTCATCGCTGCTCAATGCGCTCGCTCGCAGCGACGTCTTGGTCGCCGATCAACCGTTCGCGACGCTCGACCCCACCGTGCGGCGCGTGTACCTCGGTCCGGAACGATACGTGCGCGTCGTCGATACGGTCGGATTCATCACCGATTTGCCCAAAGATCTTGTCAACGCTTTCCGCGCCACGCTGGAAGAACTGCGCGAGGCCGATCTGTTGGTCCATGTGCTCGATGCCTCGAATCCGGATTGGCCGCGCCAACAGGCGGCGGTCGATGCGCAACTGCACGACCTTGAGCTCGACGCCAAGCCGCGCATCCTCGTCTTCAACAAAATCGACGCGGCCGCCGGCGCGCATCACAACGGATCGATCTCGGTTTCCGCCTTCACCGGCGCGGGACTCGACGCGCTACGAAATGCGATCGCTCAATGCGCCTGATTCTCGCTGCGCTGTGTGTGCTGGCGTTGTCGTCGTGCGCGCCCGATTATCCCGACGACCGCTTCGTCGCGTTGGTGCGCACCATTAAGCCGTCGGTCGTGCTACTCACGATGCGCGTACCGCCCGAGAAGAAGAGCGACGGTTATGACGACGCATACGGCACGGGGCTGGTGATTGCAAGCGGCGCGTGGGGCAGCGATATTCTCACCGTTGCACACGTGGTCGACGGCGCTTGGGATCTCCACGCGACCGTTGGAAATCGTACCAAGGTCCCGGCCCGCGTGGTTGCGGTCAACAACGATACCGACGTGGCGCTCGTACGCACGCCACGCGCGAATCTCCCGGGCGTCCATCTGGGCAACGCGTCCGACTTGCACGACGAGATCGGACGCGATGTCGGCTTACTGGGCTATCCCATTCCCGACGAGTTCCAGGACGAGCAACTGGGGCTTGCGACCTCGCTGAACACGGGACGGCTGTCTTCGATTCGCAACGACGCTCTCGAGGTAACGCTGCCGATCGTGCCGGGCGAGAGCGGCGGTCCGATCTTCTTTATCGACAGCGGCCAGATCATCGGCCTTGCCGATTCACGCTTCGACGACGAACGCTCGATCGGGTTTGCCGTGCCGCTCGGCGATGTGCTGCACTTTTTGCACAAGATCGATCGCGATCACGGGTTCTGAGGTTTGTCGATCTTTTCGAGAATCTCCGCCGGCATTTGTTCGCGGATGTGTTCGCTCTCGACGAGCGAGTGCGGTCCGACCCAATGTAGCGTCGGAACCTCAAAGAATCCCGCCAGCGCGTTGAGATGGCTCGCATAGCCGCGCCGGAGGTCGGCGAAATGCTCCCACGCGCGATCGCGGTCGTGGAGCGAGAGGCCGGCTGATTCGAGCCGCATGCACGCATCGTCGAATTGCTCGCGGGTGATGCCCGGGTCGCGATCGTCACCATAAAGACGAAAATACGTCGACAGGTCGTGCGTCGCGTGGCGCCCGATGTTGTACAGAATGCGCGCTTCGCCACCGTCGCACTGGACCGTCGTCATCATCAGCACCGCCGTATCGAGCATCGTTCCCAGCGTGCCGACCCAGGACTCGTAGTCGTGACTGGAGCGAAAGTACGCCAAGATCGGATAGGCGAGATGCGTCTCCATCAGCATTGCGCACCATGCTTCGGCGCTGCGCATCAGCACAGGCAAATCTTTGGTGACGCCGGCGTGCGCGGCGATGGTGAGCAGCCCGACACCGCTCGGCGGCGCGCCGGCGCGCGCACCGACCGTCACCACGAACTGTTCGCGGTTCTGAAACGCGCCGAAGACCGCGAAGAGATAGGCGGTAGTCGTGGAGATGATCCCGAAACCCGACGCTCCTGCAGCAAGCGAGGCAAGGCGCGTCAGCCCGGTGTTCCCGACGAAGTCCCCGAAACCGATCGTAAAAAACGACGTTCCGGCAAAATAGAACGCTTCACCGAACGAGCCCAGGGCCGGGTGTACCTGTTCGCGCAGTGCGAAGAAAATCGCGCCGTAACCGAGCAACAGCAGCAGCGACCACGTCATCAAATTGCCGACGAGGTTGAACGGTGCAAAGGCGGCCAGAAAGTCCTCGCGTCGTTCTTCGTTGTTCGGATAGATGCGGCGGGCTACGCGTGGCCACATCATCCAGAGGATACGCGCCTGGTAATAGCTCGGCCGCAGCCGGCGCCCGACCGCACGCGGGACAATAACCGACTGAAAGACGTCGTTGAGGCTGGCGACGATCAACAGCACCCCGAGGGCGACCAGCGCAATGCGTAGCGGCATCTGCGAGTGATTCAATGACGGCGCGGAGAAGGCTTGCCCATGGGCGTGACGCTCGTGACCGGGCCCGTGCGATCGGGCAAGAGCCGCTACGTGGTCGAGATCGCGCAGCGGTCGGGCCGCCGGGTCAGCTACGTCGCCACCGCCATGCGCGATGGAAACGATGGCGAGTGGGATTCGCGCCTGACGCGGCACATTCACGATCGTCCGGCAACGTGGGAATTGATCGAAAGCGCTTCGCTTGGACCCGAGGCCTTAAGTGCGCTCTTTCGCGCGGGTTTGCCGGAGCAGTGCATCGTGGTCGATGCACTCGGCACCTGGCTCGCGGCGCGGATCGCCACCAACATCGACGCGCTCGAACGCGATTTCGCGGCATTCGAAACGCAGATGGACACGGAAGCCGCCGACCTCGCGCACGTGATGTTGGAATCGCGGGCGCAGGTCGTCGTGGTCGCTGAAGAAGTGGGCTGGGATATCGTGCCGGTTGCGGCATCGGCGCGACTGTTTCGCGACGTCCTGGGCCGCATGAAGCAGCGCCTCGCCGCCGGCGCCGACGCGGTCTTTCTCGTGGTGTGCGGGTTCGCGCTCGATCTGCGCGCGCTCGGCTCGACGATTTAGGGCACTCTCCGGTGAGTCAAGCGCTCTTGCTCGTCGCGCTCTTCGGTGGTGTGATCGTTTCGGCGATCGTGGCGCGGCGCTTGCGCATTCCGTATCCGATCGCATTCGTCGTGATCGGTCTTGCGTTCGCACTCGTACCGGGAATGCCTCAGCGCGAATTGAACCCGCAGCTGCTCTTCTTAGTCGTGCTGCCTCCGCTGCTCTTTTCGGGCGGGTGGACGACGGACTGGTTCGAGTTCAAACGCAACTTCGGCGCAATTTCAACCTTGGCGGTTGGCCTCGTCATCTTCACGACGATCGTCGTCGCGGTGCTCGCGCACGAACTCGCCGGATTCGATTGGGCGACCGCGTTTGTTCTGGGCGCAATCGTCTCGCCCCCGGATGCTGTCGCCGCCGAGGCGATCTTCGAACGCATGGCGGTGCCGCGGCGCATCGTGTCAATCGTCACTGGGGAAGGGCTCGTCAACGACGGCACCGCGCTGGTCTTGTATCGCTTTGCGGTCGCAGCCGCGGTCTCGGGCACCTTCTCCTTGTTACACGCCTCGATCGCGTTCGTTCTCAACGTCGTCTTCGGGATCGTTTTCGGGCTTCTCGTCGGCGTGGTTCTCGAGTTCTTGGTCAACTTGCTGACACGCTTTGACGTTGACGACCCGGGCGTTGCGATCGTCGTCTCGCTCTTGGCGCCCTACGCCGCCTATCTACCGGCCGATGCACTCGGCGTCTCCGGCGTGCTTGCCGCGGTTGCTGCCGGCATCTACGCCAGTCGTCGCTCGCAAGCGATTTTCACGCCGGAACAGCGCGTTATTGCAAGTTCGGTGTGGAGCGTGATGCTGCTCCTGCTCAACGGCGTCGTGTTTCTGCAGATCGGAATCATCCTGCCGCGCATCGTGCGATCGCTCGGGCCGTCGCTCGGCACGTATCTTTGGTTGGCCGCGATCGTGAGCGTGGCGGTCATTGCGGTGCGTTTTGCCTGGGTCTATCCCGTTGGGCGGCTGCGGCGCTTGATTCCCGGGGTTGCAAAACGCGATCCGATCCCGTCGTGGCAACAGGTGCTCGTTATCGATTGGAGCGGCATGCGCGGGATTGTCTCCCTCGCGGCGGCGCTGGCACTGCCGTTTCGCGACGCGAAGGGTACGCCGCTCGGTGGTCGTTCCGAGATCATCTTTATCACGCTGTGCGTGATCGTCGTGACGTTGCTGCTGCACGGACTGACGCTTGGACCATTGATCGACTGGCTCGGCATCAGCGAAACGAGCAAACGCCAGGCGCAAGAAATGACGATTCGTCTCCAAGCGCTGCAAGGCGGCCTGGACTACTTACAGTCGATCGAGCCGACGCTCACGACGCCCGGCGAGTCCGAAGCGCTGGGTCGCTTGCTCAGCGAGTATCAGCGGCGCATCAAGCATCTGCAAGGACATCTCGATGATGACGGCGGCGCGTTGGACGCGCAGGACGATCGCGAAGCCGACCGTCGTCTTGAACTCGCCGCGCTCGACGCGGAACGGCGCGAGATCGCACGACTACGTAGCGGCGGCGCGATTCCCGACGATATCTACCAATCGATCGAGTACGACTTGGACCTAGCTGGACTGCGGTTGCATTGAAGCACTCGCCGCCGGCGTCGGCGATTGTGACGGAGACGGTGAGTAGCCCGGCGGCACGTAGGTCGGGATGACGCTCGCTTCCGGCGTCGGTGTCGGCGGCGGCGGCAGCGTCGGCACCGCGTCGGGCTTGGCTAGCGGTACGAGGCGAAGATAACCGGCTTGTGCGGTCGCATCTTTCCGAACGCGCAGCGTGGTTGCGTCGGTGGTGAAGCCCGGCATACGCGCGGTAACATTTTGTAGGCCGATCGGTACGTGCGGCAGCGTAAATGCACCCTGCGCATCGGCGGTCACGACGAAGAGCGAACCGACCGACACGATAGCATTGGCGATGGGACGGTTCGTGGTCGCGTCGAGCACGCGACCGGTGACACTGCCGTAGTCCTGCACGCCGACGACGCCGTTGTTGCAACTGTCGCCCATGGCGAGCAAGAGGACCAAACCGAGAACCAGATTACGCATCCTGCCTCCTCTACGCTTGCATGAACGCCGGAGCCTTCGGCGGGGTTCCCCCAGGTCCATTGGCTGAGCTCAGTCAAGCCAAATGGAGGCAATTGGCGGAGCTTGTGAAAAAAATCACAAGCCATGAATCCGTATGGACCGGTTGCGATCTACCTGTGCGTCGCGCTTGCCGCCGCGTTGCTCTTTACCTTCTTACCCGGCCTGCTCGGGAAGTCCAAGCCCAACCCGCAGAAGCAAGAGGCCTACGAGTGCGGGGTCGAGCCGACCTCGGCGGTTACCGGCCGCTTTCCGGTGCGTTTTTACTTAACGGCGATGCTCTTTGTCATCTTTGACGTCGAGGCGGCTTCATTCTATCCGTGGGCGGTGAAGATGCACGCATTGCGCCAGTTCGGTCTGTTTGAAATGATCGTCTTCGTGATCGTGCTCGCGATCGGCTACGCCTATGTATGGAAGAAGGGAGGCTTCGCGTGGAGATAGGGCCGGGCCAATTCCTCCTCGCGCGCCTCGACGATGTGGCTCGCTGGGCGCAGAGTTCGTCGGTGTGGCCGCTCACGATGGGGCTGGCCTGCTGCGCAATCGAGATGATGAGCGTAACCTCGTCTGAGTACGATATCGCGCGCTTGGGGTCGGAAGTCTTTCGCAGCTCACCGCGCCAGGCCGATCTGATGATCGTCTCGGGCCGGGTGGCGCAAAAGATGGCTCCGGTCGTCAAACGGCTCTTCGATCAAATGGCCGATCCGAAGTGGGTGATCTCGATGGGTGCCTGTGCCAGTTCCGGCGGCGTCTTCGATAACTACGCGATCGTGCAGGGCGTCGATACGATCATTCCGGTCGATGTCTACGTTCCAGGCTGTCCCCCGACTCCTGACGGCTTGTTGTACGCCGTCAACCTGATCCAACAACAAATCCGCGAAGGAGGCCGGGGCGGCATCTTAGCCCGGGCCTAAGGAGCACTCGTGCCTAGCACACAAACACCGCCGATTGCGGGAACCGCGATCGATCCGCCCGGCGTGCGTCCGGCCATCGACGATGCGGCGATCGAGGTCGTCACGCCGCAGGCACTGCATGCGCGGCTCGAGGCGTTACGCAACGAGGGCTACACGATGCTGCTCGACCTCGGCACGGTGGACTATCTGGAACGCTCACCGCGCTTTGACGTCGTCTATCATCTATTGAAGATGCCGGTTGCGGCGGCAACGCTGGCGCAGGTCGGGACGCCGGCGCGCCTGCGCGTGCGCTGCGAAATCAACGATGGCGAGCATCTCCCAACCTCAAGCGATCTGTGGAAGGCCGCGGATTGGGCCGAGCGCGAGGTCTTCGACCTGTTCGGCATCGTCTTCGACGGGCATCCGGATCTGCGCCGCATTCAGATGCCCCACGACTGGGAGGGCCATCCGCTGCGTAAGGATTATCCGCTGCGCGGGCCGGCGCGCGAGCGTTCGCCGCGTCCGGCCTTTGCGCTCAAGAGCAACGTGCAAGCCGGCATCCCCCCGACGGGCCGCACGTTGGAAGCGCTGCAAGAGCAGATAAAGACTGCTAGAGAAGCGGATCGGCCGAAGGCCGAACGCGAAGGATTCACCGCAGGTGAATCCACATGAGTAGCTTATCGGCGACGCCGCTCACGCCGGAGATCGTTTCGCGCGAAGGCAACTCGATGGTGCTCTCGATGGGTCCGCAACACCCGTCGACGCACGGCGTGCTGCAGATCATGCTCGAGATCGAAGGCGAATCGGTGGTCAAGGCGGATTGCGAAATCGGCTACCTGCACACCGGCATCGAAAAGAACATGGAGAACCTGTTCTGGTCGCACGGGCAAACCAACGCCGAGCGTATGGACTATCTCGCCCCGTCGTCAAATGCGCTCTGCTACGTCCTCGGCGTCGAGAAGCTGTTGGGCATCACCGATCGCATGCCCGAGCGCGCGAAGCACATTCGCGTGATGGCCGCCGAGTTGACGCGCATCGCGTCGCACTGCGTGTGGCTGGGCACGCATGCGATCGACCTCGGCGCTATCTCGGTCTTTTTCTACTGCTTTGATCTGCGCGAGAACATCCTCGATCTTTCCGAAGCGACCGGCGGCGCACGCATGCATCCCAACTACCTGCGCGTCGGTGGCGTCAACGGCGACCTGCCGGCCGGGTATCTTGAAAAAATCGAAGCGCTGATCGCAAAGTTCCCGGGGCGCATCAAAGACCTGCGCGGGCTTCTGCAAGCCAACCCGATTTTCCAAGACCGCACCATCGACGTCGGGTTCCTTAGTCCCGAAGACGCAATCCAGTGGGGCGTGACCGGTCCGGCGCTGCGCGGCAGCGGGATTGCCTACGACGTGCGCAAGGCGTTCCCGTATTCCGGTTACGAGCAGTATCAATTCGATGTGCCGACCCGGACCGAAGGGGATGCATACGCGCGCTTTCTCGTGCGCCTCGACGAGATGGAACAGTCGATGCGCATCGTCGAACAGGCGCTGGAGAAACTGCGTACACCAGGGCCCTATGCAATCGACGATCCCAAGATCTTTCCGGTACCCAAGGAGACGATTGCGCTTTCGATGGAGGCACTCATCCATCACTTCAAGATCGTCAGCGAGGGGTTTCGCGTTCCGCCGGGCGACGTGTATCAGTCGGTCGAGGGCCCACGCGGCGAACTCGGCTACTACTTGGTGAGCAACGGCGAGAATAAGCCGTATCGCGTGCGTACGCGGCCGCCGAGCCTCTACAACTTACAAGCGCTCAAAGGCATGGCGCCGGGCAACTTGATCGCCGACCTGGTCGTGATGATCGGCTCGTTGGATCCAGTGTTTGGTGAGGTTGATCGTTGATGCTTCGCGCGTCTGCTCGTTCGCGATCGCTCGCTCGGCGTTTGCCCGCGAAACCGCTCCTCGCGTCACCTCGTGTGACGCTCCTGCTGCGCGAGTTTTGCGCCACTTCCAAAGGAAGTTCGCATCCTGCGAATGGCGCAAAACTTCGAGCTTTCGCTCGGCAAACACCGAACGAGCGCAAGCAGCAAGGGGGCATGCGCGAGTGAGTACGTTTGACTTTGGCGCGTTGGCGGCGAAGTTGAAGCCGCAGTGTGAGGCGCTCGTCGTCCAATACGAGCGGCCGCGCTCGGCGCTATTGCCGATCATGCATCTCTTTCAGGACGCGCAAGGCTACGTCTCGCAGGACGCGATGCAATTCGCCTCCGATCTGCTCGGAATCACCGCAGCCGAGGTCGAGTCGACCGTCTCGTTCTATTCGCTATTCTTCCGCAAGCCGGTCGGCAAGTATATGCTGCAGGTCTGCCGCGGACTGATGTGCGAGTTGCGCGGCGCCGAATCGATCATGGCATATATGCGCGAGCGGCTCGGTGTCGGGCATCTCGAGACGACCGAAGACGGGCTGTTCTCGTACGAAGAAGTGGAATGTTTGGCAGCCTGCAATCGCGCGACATGCATGCAGGTCAATTTGGAATTTGCTTACGATCTCACCCCGTCGATGATCGACGATATGCTCGCGTCGATGCGCGCGGGCACGTATGCGGTGAAGCCGCTGGTGCAGAGTGAGAAACCGGGCCGCTCATGGAAGGTCAAACAAGACACGGAGGTCGGCACCGGCGGAAAATCGCCGGGTACGCTGACCTCGAGCGATCCGAACAATGCCGGCGGCGTCGGCGATCCGAGCGGCATCATCATGCTCGATCGAATCGTGCTCAAGGACAGCTCGTTCACCGGCCGTTCGCGCGAGCGTCTGGTGCGCGATGCGAGCGGCGTCGCGGAGATCGTCGAAGAAGAAGGGGGCGTCCTGCGTGCCGGTCACTAAAGTGCTGACGGCCGGTATCGGCGAAGCCGATCTGCGCGATATCAATGTGTATCGCGAACGCGGCGGTTACAAACAGTGGGAGCGCGCGGTGCGCGAGCTTACGCCGAACGATGTGTTCGAGGCGTGTGATAAATCCGGATTGCGCGGCCGCGGCGGCGCCGGGTTCCCAACCGGTCGCAAGTGGAGCTTTCTCCCGAAAGACGTCTTTCCGCGCTATCTCGTGTGCAACTGTGACGAGGCCGAGCCCGGGACGTTCAAAGATCACATGCTGCTCGAAGAGACGCCGCACTTGGTGCTCGAGGGCATTCTGCTCGGCGCCTACGGCATCAGCTGTCACCACGCGTTCATTTATATTCGGGGCGAGTTCAAGCGCGGCCACGCCATCTTCATGAAAGCGCTGGAAGAAGCGCGCGCGGCGGGTTTGGTCGGCAAGAATCTTTTCGGCACCGGCTACGATCTCGAACTGACGGTGCATCGCGGTGCCGGGGCCTACATCTGCGGCGAAGAGACCGGGCTGCTCAACTCGCTGGAAGGCAAGCGCGGTGAACCCCGATTGAAGCCGCCGTTTCCCGCGATCGCCGGACTTTACGGTGCGCCGACCGTCGTCAACAACGTCGAAACGCTGGCGTATCTCGTGCCGATTCTCGAACGCGGGCCGGAGTGGTTCGCCGCGGTGGGAACCGAGCGCAGCAAGGGCTACAAAATCGTCTCGATTTCAGGACACGTGCAAAAGCCCGGCAATTACGAAGTCCCGCTCGGCACGACGGTGCGCGAATTGATCGAAATCGGCGGCGGGTTGTATCCGGGGCGCTCGCTCATGGCCGTGCAGCCGGGCGGCGGCTCATCCGCGGCGATCTTCGAAGAACATCTCGACTATCCATACGACTACGAATCGATGACCAAAGCCGGGTCGATGTTGGGATCCGGCGCCTTTACCGTCTTCGACAACACGACCGACTTCGTCAAAGCCGCATTCAACCTGATTCGATTCTACACGCACGAATCGTGCGGGCAATGCACGCCGTGCCGCGAAGGCGGCCACTGGCTCGAACGTGTGCTGCACCGCTTTGTCGAAGGCCGCGGTCTGCCAAGCGATCTCGAAATGATCAAGCGAATCGGTCACACGATCACCGGCTTGAATCTCTGCGCGCTCGGCGATTCGATTGAGCCGTTCTTACTCTCGGTCGTCAATCGATTCCAAGATCAGTTCGAAGCGCGACTAATTCGCGAGGAGCTTCCAGCGTGAGCGACGGAACGCAAACGGTTAAACTTACCATCGACGGCGTGCCGGTGGAAGTCCCAAAGGGCACGCTGCTTGTCGAAGCCGCGAAGACGGTCAAGCAAGAGATTCCCGTCTATTGCTATCACCCGAAGCTCGGTCCGGCCGGGCTCTGTCGCGTCTGTTTGGTCGAGATCGAAGGTATGCCCAAGCTGCAGATCGCGTGCAACACGCCGGTGGCCGACGGCATGGTCGTGCACACGAGCAACGAGAAAGTCGACGCGGGCCGCGGCGTGATCCTCGAATTGTTGTTGGTAAATCATCCGCTCGATTGCCCGATTTGCGACAAAGGCGGCGAATGCGATCTGCAGGACTACGCGATGGCCTACGGCCGCGGCAGTTCCGATGTGGCCGATCCGAAGCAGAGCAAACCAAAGGGTGTCGATCTCGGACCGACGATCGTACTCGACGAAGAGCGCTGCGTCGTGTGCCAGCGCTGCGTGCGCTTCGATGACATCATCGCCGACGAGCGGCAGTTGATCGTCAAGGATCGCGGCCATAACGATATCATCGCGACCGCGACCGATGCTCCGTACCAGCATCACTTCACCGGTAACGTCACGGAGATTTGTCCGGTCGGCGCGCTCACCTCAAAGACCTATCGATTCAAGTCGCGTCCATGGGACCTCAACCGCACGCAGACGACCTGCACGCAGTGTCCGGCCGGCTGCCAGCAGTTCTCGGACGTGCGCTACGGTGACGTGCTGCGCACGATGCTGGTGGAGCACGACGATCGTTACTCCGACGGCTGGCTCTGCGATCGCGGTCGCTACAACATCGGGTTCTATTCCTCACCCGAACGGATCACGCAGCCGCTCTATCGCAAGGGCGGCACATTCATGCAGATCGGCTGGGACGACGCGTTCACCATTTGGGCGCGCGAACTTCGCCACGCGGGCAAGAGTGCCGGAGCGATCGGCGGCGGCCGTCTCCTCAACGAAGAAGCGTACCTCTTACAGCACGTGTTCCGCGCGATTGGCGTACGCAATCTCGATTGGCGCGGCGGCCGCCAGCAACAGGCCTCGCCGGGAAAAAGCGGCGGCGACTACGCGGCGCTCGAAGGCGCCAACGCCATTGTTGTTGCGGGCGAATCGTCGCCGGCAGAACTCGCGCCGGTCATGTGGCTGCGAGCGATCAAAGCCAAGCGCGCGGGTGCGCAGATGTATCACGTGACGAGCGGCGATGCTGCGGCGACGATCGGCAAGATTCCGGCGAATGCGCGCATTGCCATCGTGTGGGACGGCGTCGATTTGGAACTGGGAAAGGCACTCGCCGACGCGGCAAACGGCCGCAACGCCGTGACCTACATCGCAAGCGAGCAGCCGAACGCGCGGGGTGCCGAAGCGATGGGCATGCTGCCGATCGACGGCGGCATGGATGCGGCCTTGATGTTCGATGCGACGCGCGCCGGAAAGTTTGGCGCGCTCTCACTCTTCGGCGTCAACCCGGTGCGCAACGCCGCCGATCCCGACGCCGCGCGCGCGGCGCTCAATGCAGCGAGCTTCGTCATGGTGAGCGAACTGTTCATGACCGAGACGGCGCAATTGGCGCAACTCGTGCTGCCCGCCAAGGGCGCATTCGAGAAGACCGGCACGACGATCAACCTCACCGGCGCCCTGCTGCCCGTGAACGCCTCGCTCGACGCGCCGGTCGGTCCACTTTCGGATTTGGAAATGCTCATCGGTCTTGCGCAGCAGTTCGATCTCACGCTGCCGACGATCGAAGAACTCGACGCTGCGGTCATCGCACGCTCGCAAAGCGCGTTTAGCGGTGCATTCGGCGATGCGCTCTACCACAGCGGGACCGCGCGCCGCGACGGCACAAGCGCTCTGCAGCCGCGTACGTTATGGGACGGCGGCGGGACCGCCGCGCATGATCCGCGCGTCGCTGCCATGCTGCGCGAAACGGTGGAAGCATGAGCGCGATGGCGACGGTACCGGATTGGGTCGTGATTCTCATCAAGTCCGCGATCCTGTTGCTCGTCGTCGTGACGACGTTTGCGTATTCCATGCTCGCCGAGCGCAAAGTGCTGGGCTGGATGCAGTTGCGTCCGGGTCCGAATCGGGTTGGCCCGTGGGGGCTGATGCAACCGGCGGCGGATGCGGCGAAGCTGATTCTCAAGGAAGATCTCACCCCAAAAACCGCCGATCCGCTGATCTACCGGCTGGCGCCGTTCATCTCGCTGCTGACCGCGTTTTCAGTGTACGCGATCATTCCATTCGGCGCCGCTGCGTCGGGTTCGCCGTGGGCCATCGGCGACGTCAACGCCGGCATTCTGTTCCTGCTCGCGATCACGTCACTCGGTGTCTACGGCATCTCGCTCGGCGGTTGGGCCTCGGGCTCAAAATATCCGCTGCTCGGCAGCGTGCGCTCGACGGCGCAGATGATCAGCTACGAACTGGGCATGTCACTTTCACTCATCGGCGTCCTGATCTTGGCGGGAACGACGTCGCTCGACGGCATCGTCAAAGCGCAGTATACCTGGTGGTTCATCGGGCCGCAGCTCGTCGGTTTCGTGATTTACGTGATAACCGCGGTCGCCGAAACGAACCGCGTGCCGTTCGATCTGGTCGAAGCCGAGACCGAACTCGTGGCGGGGTTTCACACCGAATATTCGGGCTTGCGGTTCGGTCTGTTCTTCATTGCCGAGTACGTGAACATGCTGACGGTGTCGTGCATCGCCTCGCTCCTGTTCCTCGGTGGATGGAACGCACCGGTGGGTCTGGGATCGCTGCCGATTCCCGGTGTCGTCTGGTTCATCATCAAGGTCGGCGCGTTCATGTTCTTCTATATGTGGTTGCGCGCGACGCTGCCGCGCTTTCGCTACGACCGCCTGATGGCATTTGGCTGGAAGGTGCTCTTGCCGATCGCCACGCTCAACTTGATCGTGACCGCGATCGTGGTAGCGTTTCATGGCTAACAGCAGAACGTTCATTAAGGGGGCCCTAGGGGAGAGTTCAGCATGGCAATACGTTTAATGCCCCCTACGGTCCGGGGGCCCCACAAGGTGGGGGGCGCGGAGGCTAGGCCGGAGCGCCTTCAAAACTAATATGCGTAAGCAGTTATACAACGTCGGGGCGATCCTGCGAGGGCTTGGCATCACATTCAAGTTCATGTTCGCCAAGCGCCCGACGATCGAATATCCGACCGTGAAGAAGCAGCATGCGCCGCGCTTTCACGGCTTGCACGAATTGCGCCGGTATGAAGACGGCAAGGAACGCTGCATCGGCTGCGAGTTGTGCTCGAGCGCCTGTCCGGCGAATGCCATTACGGTGATCGGCGCGGAGAACTCGCCGGAGAACCGTGTCTCGCCGGCTGAGCGCTACGCGGCACGCTACGAGATCGACGAACTGCGCTGTATCTTCTGCGGCATGTGCGAAGAGGCGTGCCCGACCGACGCAATCGTGCTCACGCCGCGCTTCGAGATGTCCGATTACCGGCGCGGGGCATTGATCTACAGCAAGGATCGTCTGCTGGTTCCGGCCGACGCCGGCGTCGGCGTCGCACCCGACGAACGGCCGAACGGCATCCCGGCCGATTTGGGCCGCGTGGCCGACGTGAAATCGACCGTCGACATCACCGCCGGTTATGAGGCAACCCATCGCGGCATTATTCTCAAGACGCAGCGACGGGGACTCGCGGGATGATCACGTTCTGGGCGCTTGCAATCCTGATGCTCGTCTCGGCGATTTGGTGCGTCACGGCGACGAGGCCGATCTATAGCGTCGTCGCCCTGCTGGCGAATTTCCTCATGCTTGCGATCATGTACCTGACGCTCAACGCCGAGTTCTTGGCGGTGATCCAGATCATCGTGTACTCGGGCGCGATCTTGATTCTCTTTCTCTTCGTCATCGCGCTGCTCTCGAGCGGCGTCGCGCCGTTTTCCGTGGGACCCGATCGCTTGCCTAAGATCGTCTACCCGGCCGTCGCGCTTGGGCTGATCGCACTAGGATTCCTCACCTGGGCGCTCGCGCATTCGGCCGTTGCGCCGGTGGCGGCGCCGGTGGGCGGCTCGCCTTTTGGTCCAGTCGGCTCGCCCAACGTTTTTGGTTCGGTTGGCGATTTCGGCACCGCGCTCTTCACGACGTACTTGCTGCCGTTTGAGATCACGGCACTGATTCTGATGGTAGCCGTGATCGGCGTCGTGTTACTGGCCGGCGATCAGACGCCGTATCTCGCAACGAAGAAGCGTGAGGCCGACGTCAAGCGCGAGATGCGTGAGGCGATCTTGCGGGAGGGCAATCAATGAACCCGATGACCGTGCCGCTGGCCAACTATATCGCGCTCGCGGCGGTGATTTTCTTCATCGGCGTCGCCGGCGTCGTGACGCGCCGCAACCCGTTGATCATGCTGATGTCGATCGAATTGATGTTCAATGCGGCGAACCTGCTCTTTGCGGCGTTCGCACGCGCCTGGCTCAATAACGCCGGGCACATTTTCGTGTTTCTCGTTATCACCGTTGCCGCCGCCGAGGCCGCGATCGGCCTGGCCATCGTGGTAACGGTGTTCCGTAGTTCCCGGACCGTCGACGTCGACGAAGTCGCGCTGTTGAAAGGGTAGTCGAGGGTCACTGCATGCAGATCCATCACGTCATGGGAGTTGACGGATACTATCCGATGCTGATTGCGCTCTGGCTGTTGCCGCTCGCCGGTGCGATCGTGATGTGGGCGTTCGGCCCGCAGCTGCGGCGCTCTGCCGGTCCGCTCGGCGCGGCGATGATCGGCGCGCCGTTCATTGCGACGTTGTGGCTCTGGCGTGATGCAACCCAGCATCTCTCGAGCGGCGGCGTCGATCTGGTCGGTGCGCATCAGGCGCTGCTCAGTTGGATTCCCGGTTTCGACTTCGGCTTGCTGATGGATCCGCTCTCCCTGCTGTGGACGCTGATCATCACCGGCGTCGGGTTTTTGATCCACGTCTATTCAATCGGCTACATGGACGGCGATCGCGCCTTCGCGCGCTTCTTTGCCTACATGAATTTCTTTGTCTTTGCGATGCTCACGCTGGTGCTCTCCGACAATTTTGTCGGCTTGCTCGTCGGTTGGGGCCTCGTCGGCTTGGCATCGTACTTTCTGATCGGGTTTTGGTTTTTCAAACCGACGGCCGTGGCCGCCGCGCGCAAGGCGTTCGTCATCAATGTCGTGGGCGATGTCGGGATCATGTTTGCGATCTTCGCCATCTTTGCGGCGGTGCACTCGATTTCGTTCGGCGATGCGTTTGCCTATGCGGGCTCGTACGCGACGCCGTGGCTCTTCGTCATCTGCCTAGGGCTCTTCATCGGTGCAGCGGCGAAGTCTGCGCAGATTCCACTGCACACCTGGCTTCCCGACGCGATGGAAGGCCCGACGCCGGTCTCCGCGCTGATCCATGCGGCAACGATGGTGACCGCCGGCGTCTATCTCGTTGCGCGCTGCGCGCCGCTGTGGAGCCAGAACAGCGATGCACAGGTGCTGGTCGGCACGATCGGTGGCCTTACCGCGCTCGTCGGCGCGATCCTTGGGTGCGCGCAATGGGACATCAAGCGTATACTCGCCTATTCGACGATGTCGCAGATCGGTTACATGATCATGGGTGTCGGTATCGGTGCCTATGAAGGCGGCGTGGCGCACTTCTTCACGCACGCATTTTTCAAAGCGCAGCTCTTCTTAGCGTCGGGTCTCGTCATTCACGCCTTACACGACGAACAGGATGTGCGCCGAATGGGCGGTCTGCTCAAGCGGCTGCCGTTTGCGGCGATTGCGATCGCGACCGGCGTGCTCGCGATTTGCGGGATTCCCGGATTCAGCGGATTCTTCAGTAAAGATCAAGTGATCTACGGCGCGCTCGCGCACGGGTATCCGTGGCTCTACGCGCTGGGCATCGTCACCGCCGGAATCACGGCCTACTATATGTGCCGTCTCCTCTTCGTAACGTTCTTGGGCTCGTACCGTGGCAATGTCGATCCGTCCGATCTCGGCATGCGGCATCCCGAGTTGGCCGGCACGTCGCATGCCGCCACCGAAGAGCAGCACGAAGCGCACTCGGCGAACGCCGAGTGGTTCATGATCGTTCCGGTCGCGATCTTGATTCCGTTCTCGGTGCTGATCGGCTGGATCATGTTCGGCGGCGAGAACTCTCCGTGGGCACGGTTTTTCGCCGAGCAGTTCCCGCATCCGGTGCTGGCGACGACGCCGATCAGCGAAGGTCTGACCGCATTGATCACCTTCGCCGTCGTTCTGGCGGGCATCGGCATCGCGTACCTGCGCTACGCGACCGCGAATGCGCAGAGCAACGCGGTCGTGCGCCTGCGCAACGAATCCGTGCATATGCCTGCGATTCTCACCAACGCGTTCTATTTTGATGCGGCGCTCGATCTTTTGTTCGTGCGGACGTCGGAGATGGTCGGCCGGTTTTTCGGCCGCTATCTCGATCCGCATGTGATCGACGGCGCAGTGCGCGAGACCGCGATCTCGGCGCAGTGGCTCGGCACGCTGACGCGCTCGTTCCAGACCGGACTCGTGCGCGCGTACGCCTTCATCCTCGTTTTCGGGGCGGCGTGCTTCGTCGTCTACTACGCGATCGTCGCCGGAGGTGCGCGCTAGTGTTGGCCCTGCTGCTCGTGCTCGTGCCCATCGTCGCCGGCCTGGTGATGTTGATGGTGCGCGGTGAAAACCCGATCGCGGCGAAGGCGACGGGAGCCATCGTGTCCGCCGCGACGTTCGTGGCCGCGCTGCTGGTGTGGAGCGGTGGTTCGGAATTCAGTTTCCGTTGGCTTTCGCGGCCGTTCGAATCGGCGTTTCATTTCGGGGCAACCGGCATTTCGATTTGGCTCGTGCTACTGCTCACCGTCTGCACCTTCTGCGCGGTGCTCGCGACCAACATGCCGCGGACGCGTGAATTCGTTGCGCAGTTGCTGTTGCTCGAAGGCACGATGCTCGGATTGTTCCTGGCGCGCGATCTGCTGGTCTTCGCACTCTTCTGGGACTTGATGCTGCTGCCGGTGTTCTTCGTGCTGATGGGCTGGGGACAACATCATGCAACCGCGTGGCGCTACTTTCTCTACAACTTTGCCGGCGGCTTGACGTTGCTGCTGGCGACCGCCGCATTCGGCGTCATCTACGGTTCGACCGACGTGATCGGTCGCGAAGGCGTGCACGTGATCGGTTCGTGGGCGCCGTGGATCTTCGCCGGTTTTGCCTTTGCGTTCTTCGTGAAGACGCCGGTATGGCCGCTGCACACCTGGATGCCGCTTACGTATGCCGACACGCCGGCGCCGATGGTCGCGGTGGTGAGCGCGGTGCAATCCAAAGCGGGCCTGTATGGGCTGATCGTGATCGGCATGGCGTTCATGCCGGACTCTTTGCGCGCGGCCACGACGCTCTTCATCGTGCTCGGCGTGATCTCGCTGCTCTACGGCGCGTTCACGGCGCTCGTCCAGAGCGATGCTAAACGCGTCGTCGCCTATTCCTCGCTGTCCCACCTCGGGCTCATCGTCATTGCTATCGTGTCGTTCAATCCCATCGCCCTGCAGGGCGCGGTGATCTACATCGTCGCGCACGGACTTTTCTCGGCGGCCTTGTTCCTCGTCTTGGGGTACGTCGAATCGCGTGAGGAGACACGTTCGCTTACCCGGCTCGGTGGTCTTGGAGCGAAGAGTCCGCGGCTGGCCGGAGCCTTGTGCATCGCAACGCTTGCTGCACTGGGGTTGCCCGGACTCGCCGGTTTCGTCGGAGAGATCATCATCCTGACCGGGGTGTTTCAGGTCGGCTGGACCTGGGTCGTGATCCTCGCGCTGATTCCGATCGTGCTCGCGTCGGCATATATGATCCGGCTCTATCAAGGGATCATGAACGGTCCGGAAATCGCCGACTTGCCGGTCCGCGCGGATTCTTCGTGGACCGAGGGCATCGCGCTCGCTCCACTCGTGCTTGCGCTGGTGCTCATCGGCGTCAATCCGCACGCGCTTACCACTTTTGATCCAACGCTGTACGGCGTAGCCGCGCCGGCAGCGCAAGGAACGGGCCGATGACGATCTCGTTTACCGGTGCGGATTGGGCCTCGGTTGCCCCGCTGACGATCGTTGCGGTGACGGCGCTCGTGGTCTTACTCGCCGATCTGCTTGCACCCAAGAACGCCAATCGCTACGTAGCAATCGGCATCGCGCTGGTGGGATTGGTCGTGGCGGCCGTCGATTGTGGCGGCGCCTACCACCACGATTACGCCGCCTTTGGCGGCGCGTTTATCGTCGGCGGGTTCAGTGTCGTCTTCGAGGAGATCATCCTCATCTGTGCGTTCGGCTCGATCCTGCTCTACGGCACGACCGGGGAGAAGGAGCGAATTCCCGGCGCGGTGGCGCTCCTGCTGTGGTCCACGTGCGGGGCGATGCTGATGGCTGGGGCCGGCAACTTGATGACGATCTTTCTCGGGCTCGAATTGCTATCGCTTGCACTCTACTGTTTGTGCGGGCTCGCCGATCGCCGCACGGCACGCGAAGCCGCGCTGAAGTATTTGATACTCAGCTCGACCGCGTCGGGCTTCCTGCTATTCGGGATGGCGCTGCTCTTCGGCGCGAGCGGCAGCGTTGCGCTGGCCGATCTCGTGTCGCCGGCGCTCGTGAGCAATCCGCTACTGTGGCTCGGTTCGGGCATGTTCTTGATCGGCATCGCGTTCAAGCTGAGTCTCGTTCCGTTCCACACCTGGTCACCCGACGTGTACGAAGGTGCGCCGCTGCCGGTGACCGCGTTCATGAGCGTGGCGACGAAAGCTGCGACCCTCGCTGTCTTCGCGCGTTTCATCTATGCGGCGTTGCCGCCCGGCGTGGATCGACGTTTGCTGCTTCCGGTGTGGATCGTCGCGGCAATTTCTATGATCGCCGGAAACGTCGGGATGCTGGCGCAGCGCGACCTCAAGCGGCTCATCGCCTATTCGGGCATCGCGCAGGTCGGTTATATCCTCACCGCGCTAGCCGGTGGAACGCCGCTGGGTTTGCGGTACGCGATCTACTACATCGCGGCATATACGTTTATGAACTTGGGTGCGTTTGCGGTCGCGAGTTTGCTATCAAACGATGCAGAACAAGGATCGACGCTGGCAAATTATCGCGGGCTCGGCCACCGGCGGCCGATTGTCGCGGCGCTGATGACGTTCTTCTTGCTGGCAATGGCCGGCTTACCGCCGACCGCCGGTTTTCTCGGAAAGATTTTGATTCTATCAACCAGCGTCAATGCGGGCTACGCGTGGCTCGGCGTCGTGTTGATCGTCGGGACCGCCATCTCGCTGTACGCGTATGCCAAGGTGATCTTCGCCATGTACACGCCCGAAGGACACGGCCATACCCACGACGTCCGCCCGTTCGCACCGCTTGCCTGGATCAGCGCCGTCGCATGCTTCGTGCTGGTGTTGCTCATGACGTTTTATCCCTTCACCCCGAGTAACGTGCTGCCGCTCGTGCGATGAGCGCACACGGCGACGTCATTCGCGCGCTAGGCAATGCGGTTCGTACGATCCGCGCCCGCGTGGATCGTGCGTTGCAGAATGCCGGCCTGCGCCTGGGGCAATATCAGGTGCTGCGGCACCTCTGGGATGAAGATGGCCTGACGCCGCGCGAGATCGCCGACCGCCTCGACGTCGAAATGCCGACCGTCACGCGCACCGTCCAGCGTATGCTGCGCGATGGGTTGGTCCAGCGTCGCGCGCACCCCGCGGACGCCCGCTCGGTCCGGATCTACCTTACCAAGCGCGGCACCGAGTTGCGTCCGCTGCTCGACGAGATCGTCGACGCGCAGACCGAGCAGGCTTTGCGCGGCTTTTCGCCGCAGGAGCGAGCCGAATTCGCGGCGCTCCTCGAGCGCCTGGCTGAGAATTCTCGAGATGAGCGGGGATAGAGTCGTCACAACCGGCGCGCGTAGCGCGTCGAATCAAGTAGAATGGAAGTCTGGGCCTGGGAGGGCTGGGCATGAACCACCGCGTCTTGGCAAGCATGGCTGCGCTAATCATGGCGGTAGCTGTTGTCGTGAATGTGCCGGCGCTCGCCCGGGCGGCCGACCATCCGAACGTTTACGTCGATCCAACCATCGATGAGAACACGCTCAACGGCTTTCCCTCCGATCCCAAGGGCGCCATTCGGGCAACGCGCGAGCTCATTGCGGCGGGCGATATGGCCGGCGCAATCCACCACCTCTCATTGTATGTCGTCATTCATCCAGGTGAAGTCGAACCGCGCCGATTTCTCGGCGACTTGTATTTCCGTACCGGACAAATCGATCGCGCGGAATTTGTCTATGAGGAAATTTTAAAGTTCGCGCCCGGCGATAAAGAGACGCACAATCGTCTGGGGACGGTGTACGCCGAAGAGAATCGGGTCGACGACGCGATCGCGCAGTTTAACGCCGCACTGCCGGGAACGGATTCGGTCGACGATCTGGTCGCGCTGCACGTGCGCAAAGGTGACCTCGACAAGTACGAGATCACCGTCGAGAAGATGGCGCGTGACTATCCCAACGATCCGGGGCTCCAGGGCGAGCTTGGCCAAGTGTTCTATGCGATCCATCAACCGACGCAAGCCGAGGTGTACTACGATCGCGCACTCGATCAAGACCCGACCGACCTAACGGCGCTCAACGGCGTCGGACTCGCACTGCTCGAGCTGCACCGCTACGACGAGGCGGTCAGGATGTTCGATCAATGTCTGGGCATCGATCCACAGTCCTATCAATGCCAAAACAATCTCGGTGCGACGTATTTGGAAGCGCAGAATCTCGGTAAGGCGAGGGTTGCACTCGACAAAGCCTTCAGGGACGCCCCCGAGCGGGCGGAGACGTTTGTGAATTACGGGTACATGGCGGACGCCCAAGACAATTGGCAGCAGGCGGTTGCGGAGTATGCCAAGGCGATCGAGCTCTACCCCTACCTGCGCGAAGCCTATATCGATCTGGCGTTAGACTACGAGCGGCATCAACTTTACGTGCTCGCCCAAGCCGTGCTGATCAAGGGCATCGCGTCGGTTTACGACGATGGACGGCTGCACGTGCTCCTCGGCGACGCCTATGAAGCGCAAGGCGATCGTTCGGATGCGCTCTCGCAATATGTACTGGGTGAAAAGGGCAGCGACCCGACGGCGGTAGGGATCGCCACGAAGCAAGTGAGTGTGCTCAGTGCCACGCGGCCGTCGGCGGCATCCACGCCCTAGACGACACTAGGGCTTGACCGCCGAGAGTAAGTCGCTCACCAGGAACGGTTTGGGAAGCGTGGCATCCCAGCCGCTCGCGTTGGTTGCGCCGACGCCGATGATCCGCGCCGCGATCTGACCGAGCGCCTCACGCGTTTCTTGCGGTCCCGCCGTTTGTGCGTCGACCACGATCACGTCGCCCGACCGTGCGCCGGCTGCCGCGTCGGCCATCGCGTTTACTTCGCGCACGCGGAATCCGCGCGCGCGCAATTCGAAGGCCGTGAAGCGCGAGAGCCGTCCGTCCTTCGTCACGATCGCTACGCGGCCGGGACCTTCGTCTTGCGTACGTTCGATCGCCGGCAGCGTGACGCTAAACGTGCTGCCCGATCCGAGTGTGCTCGCCAGCGCGACGTTACCGCCGTGGCGCTCGACGATCGTCTTGACGATGAAGAGTCCGACGCCGGTACCGGCAATTTTCGCCTTGCGCGCGTTCGACGCGCGTGCGAAGCGATTGAAGAGCTTGGGGATCTCGTCAGCCGGAATACCGATACCGCGATCCTCAACGACGATCGCGAATCCGGCGCCGCTTTCGGTCAGTGCTACGCGCACCGGCCCACCGCCGGGAGAATATTTGATCGCGTTACGTAAGAGGTTGTCGAAGACTTGGCGCAGGCGATCGGTGTCGCCCCGCACGAACGCGCTTGGGAGCCCAAATTCGCTGACGATCTCGCGCTCGGCTGCCAGCGATTCGATCGCTGCACGCAACACGTCGACGACGTCGACGCGGTCGTCGGCGAGTTCGAGTTCGCCGTGCTCGACGCGCGAGAGCGCGAGGATGTCGTTGGCGAGCGCAGCTAGCCGCTGCGCATTGGTGCGGATCGTTCGCGCGGCGTCGGTTGCGTCGTCGCCTTCGAGAAAACCCTCTTCCAGCAGTTCTGCAAAGCCGATGATCGAGGTGAGTGGACCCTTGATGTCGTGCGCCATCGTCGCGACCAGATCGTGCTTGAGCTGACTGATCTGCATGACGGCATTGCGTTGGGATTCCAGTTCATCCAAAGCGGCCGCAAGTGAAGCGCGAAGCCACGCCCGGTCCGCAGCCGCGAAGATCGTTCGCGCGACCGACTCGTCATCGCCGACGACCACGAGCGGCACCGGCGCAATCGCTTTCGCGAGCTTGGCGGCTCCCTCGCTGCCGGGGTCGATGCGGCGCCGGTCGATCACGACGACATCGACCGAGTGCGGGTTCGCAAGCACCTCATCGATTGATACCGCGGTTTCGAGTTGCAGCGCGTCGCCTTCCGGTAACGTGCGCAATCCTTCGGCAACGTCGCTGCCGACGACCAGAACCCGAAGCTGCGTCACGCTGCGATCCTCGCGGCTTCGCGCTGCAGTATCGACCAGGCGGCTTCGACATCACGTCGCGTGGTGCGCAGGTTGCCGATGGCGAGCCGCAGCACGTAGCGGCGGTCGATTTTGGTGTGCGAGATGAACATCTCGCCGGTCGCGTTGACGGCGTCGAGCAGCTGCGCGTTGATCCGCTCGAGCGCCTCGTCGTCGTCGACGCCCCGCGGATGGTAGCGGAAGCAAACCAGCGAGAGCGGATGCGGTGCCATCGTTTCCCACGCCGGCGTCTCGTCGACCCACTGCGCGAAGTGCTGCGCCAACGCGATGTGTCCGCGCAGGCGAGTTCGGATCTGCTCTGCGCCTAAATGGCGCAGCAGGAACCAAAGTTTTAGCGCTCGGAAACGTCGCCCGAGCTGAATCCCGTAGTCCATATAGTTGCGCACGTCGCCGTCGGCGCTCGTGAGATATTCGGGCACTAAACTGA
The DNA here is from genome assembly GCA_963703325.1 of Vulcanimicrobiota bacterium. Taxonomy (GTDB): domain Bacteria; phylum Vulcanimicrobiota; class Vulcanimicrobiia; order Vulcanimicrobiales; family Vulcanimicrobiaceae; genus Aquilonibacter. The sequence continues at coordinate 1,945,201 of OY969805.1, forward strand.
AGGCCCGCCGTACCGTGGCTTCATCGCGTAAAAACAACACCGAAAGATCCATTGGAATGAAGAGCCATTTGTGAGGGTTGACCACCAGCGAGTCGGCGCGTTCCACGCCGTCCATCAGATAAGCGAATTCCGGAAGCATCGCGGCGACTCCGGCGTAAGCCGCGTCGACGTGCAGCCACACCCGCTCGCGCCGCGCGATCTCGGCGATTGCCGGAACCGGATCGATCGACGTCGTCGAGGTCGTGCCGACCGTTGCCACAATCGCGAGCGGTAGCCGGCCGGCTGCGCGATCGTCGGCAATCGCGCGCGCGAGCGCCTGCGGATCCATCCGGTAGGCGTCGTCACAGGCGACCGCGACCACGTTGCTCCGTCCGATACCCAGTGCAATCGCCGCTTTTTCAATGTGCGAATGCGTGTGCGCGGTTGCGTACACGCGGAGCACCGGCAGGTTGCGCCCGCTCATCCCGGTTTCGCGAATGTCCAAGCCGAGTGCTTCGCGCGCAGCGGCAAGTGCGGTGAATCCCGCGACCGAGGCGGTGTCGTAGATGACCCCGGTCCAGGTATCCGGCACGTGGATTAAGCGGCCGAGCCAGCGCATAACCACCGATTCGAGCTCCGCGGCCGACGGGGAGGTGCGCCACAGCATGACCTTGACATCGAGTGCGGCGACGAGCGCTTCTGCGGCAATTGCTGCCGGTGCGGCGCTCGTTGCAAAATAGGCGAAGAAGCGCGGATGATTCCAATGCGTGATTCCCGGAACGATGATCCGCTCGAAATCCGCCATGATCCGCTCGAACGGCTCGCCCTCTTCCGGCGCATGGTCGGGAAGGGCGGCGGCGATCTGGCCGGGCGTGACCCGTGGTAAGACGGGAAAGCGGCCAGGCTCGCTGAGATAGTCTTCGATCCAGCGCCCAACCCGTGCAAAGTCTTCCTCGAAAGTGCGCTCACCGACCACAATGGTGAGGGTTGGCGCCAGGCACCAGAGAAGCCCGCTAGCCGACGCCAATTTTACAGGAGCCCCGAAACGCATGAAGTACCGCACGTACCCCAATTCCGACGTCACCGTGAGTGAGGTGGGATTTGGTATGTGGACCACGTCGACCGGGTGGTGGGGCGAGAAGACCGACGATGAAGCGGTACGCATGCTGCACGAAGCGCACGATCTCGGCATCACGCTCTACGATGCAGCGGATACGTATGGCAACGGCCGTAGCGAAGAACAACTGGCGAAAGCGTTTTCCGATCGACGCGACCAGATCGTGATCGCAACGAAGTTCGGCTACGACATTTCCGCGAACACTGGTGAGCGGCGCGGACAAATGGAGTTGCCGCAAGACGTCTCACCGGCGTTCATCCGCAAAGCGTTGGATGAATCACTGCGGCGCCTGCAGACCGACTACATCGACATTTACCAACTTCACAATGCGAAGATGGACCACGTGCACGACGAGACGATGTGGGCGATGCTCGAAGAGCTCAAGGCGGCCGGCAAGATTCGCATGTACGGGATCGCGCTTGGCCCGGCCATCGGGTTCTTATACGAAGGTGTCGACGCGATCAAAGCGCACAATGTCGCGACGCTGCAAGTGATCTGGAATATTCTCGAGCAGTATCCGGGCCGGCCGCAGATCGACGCAGCGAACGACGCGAGCGCCGGCACCGGGTTCATGATCCGCGTCCCACATGCGAGCGGCATGCTCGAGGGGCACTACACGGAAGACACGGTGTTCCCCGAGAACGATCACCGTCGTCATCGTCCCCGCTCGTGGCTCGTCAACGGTATCAAGAAGGTCGAGCAGCTGCGCTTTCTCGAGCGGCCGGGGCGCACGCTCGGTCAGGCGGCACTTCTATGGCTGCTCCACGAGCCGCGCGTGATGACGGTGTTGCCGAACATCTACGATTCGCAGCAGCTGCGCGAGTTTGCGCTGGCCGCCGAGTCACCGCCGCTGACGCCGGATGAGCTCGAAAAGATCGAAGCCCTGTACGCTGCCAATTTTGGTTTGGAAGAAGAGCCGATGAAATTCAAAGGCACGATGACTCGCGAAGAAGTGTCGGCCTGATGTCGCATCAAAGCGTGGTCAGCCAGGCCGCACCCGCGCCGATTGGTCCGTATAGCCAAGCCGTTCGCTGCGGCAAGACCTTATATTGCTCGGGTCAGATTGCGCTCGATCCGGCCAGCGGCACGCTCGTCGAGGGCGACGCTGACGCGCAAGCCGAGCAGGTCATGAAGAACCTCGGCGCCGTGCTCGACGCCGCCGGCTATGACTACGGCGACGTCGTGAAAACGACGATTTTCTTGATCGACATGGACGACTTCGCCGCGGTCAACGCCGTCTACGGAAAATACTTCGACGCGAGCAAACCTGCCAGATCCACTGTTGCGGTTGCCGGCTTGCCTCGTGGTGCGCGTGTAGAGATCGATTGCATAGCGCGAAAGTAAAGGCGCCTAGTACAGTTTTAAGTACGCCTTATGCTCCCAAGGATGTACAGCTTTGCGGTAGCTTTCGTATTCAGCTAATTTGGCGTCGCGGAATGCGTGATATAAATGGTCGCCGAGCGCCGCGCGCACGACTGCATCTTTGTCGAGCTCGGTGATCGCTTGGCGAAGCGACTTCGGCAGCGTGCCGATACCAAGCTCGTGCCGTTCGCGTTCGCCCAAATCGTAGGTTGAACCGGCGAGCGCGCTTCCCGGCAGCACGCTGCGCGAGATGCCATCGGTCGCTGCGCCCAGCAACACCGCAAGCGCGAGGTAGGGATTGCAGGCGGGGTCGGGACTACGCATTTCGATGTGGCGCGGCCGGCTCGCGGGCGGGACGCGCACGAGCGCGTTGACGCTGCGCTCTGACCAGACCGTATAGATCGGTGCGTCCCACGCAGCCACCAATCGTTTGTATGAGTTGACCGTCGGATTGCAGATGGCCGTCGTCGCGGCGGCGTGTTCGAGGAGACCGCCGACGACGTAGAGCATCGTCTCTTCGTCGGCACCTTCTCCCAACAGCAATTCGACATGCAGCCCGCTTCCGGCGCGCTCTTCGAGCGGCTTGGGCATGAAGGTTGCATCCAAGCCGAATCCGGCCGCTACGTGTTTGGCGATGGTGCGCAGCGTGAGCACGTTGTCCGCGGCGGCCAGCGGGTCGACGAACGCGAGATCGATTTCGTGCTGTCCCGCACCGATTTCGTGATGCGCCGACGCAACGCTGATGCCCATGTTCTGCAGCGCCGCAACGATTGCACTGCGCGCGTCCTCCCCGCGGTCGTTGGCCGAGAAATCGAAGTAGCTGCCGACGTCCGAGGTTTTCGTGCCGCCCTCGAAGAGGTAGAACTCGACTTCGAGACCGATCGTCAATCCGGGCAGCGCCGATCTTGCGCTCTCGACCGCGCGCGTAAGCGTGGTGCGCGGACAGCCCTCGAACGGCGCGCCATCGGGCATCGCAATGTCGCAGAGCAGGCGCGCCTCGGCACCGTCGGGATTCGACCACGGGTAAACGGCAAACGTTGTCGGATCGGGGCGCAGCACCATGTCGAGCTCTTCGCCGCGCACGAAGCCGTCGATCGAGCCTCCGTCGAAGGTGACGCGTCCGTCGAGCGCGGCTTCGAGTTCGCTCGCCGGAATCGACACGTTCTTGCTCACGCCGAAAATATCGGCGAAGACGAGGCGCACGAAGCGCACGTTGCGCTCTTTGGCCGCTTTGATTACGTCGCGCTTAGTGTTGGTTGTGGAGTGCATCAATCGCAATCGCTAGACGAAGAGTGAGTTGATCGTGCGCGCTCTCGAGCGAGCGGCCGCAGATGTCGGTGATCTGACGCAGACGATAGAATACGGTGTGGCGATGAACGTTGAGTTCGGAAGCGGTCGTCTTCACGTTCTGTCCGGTTGCAAAGTAGAGCGCGAGCGTGCGCTCGAGTTCGGTTTGGTGTTTCTCATCATAGGCGCGCAGCGGAGCGAGCACGCTCTGCGCCAGCTGCGCTAAATGCTCGGCACTTGCGCCGCGATAGAGCAACGGGTACGCGCCCAGCTCGTCATACGAAGCGACGCGGCCAACGCCATAGATCCGGCGCGCGATGGCGAGTGCCGCTTCGGCCGCGGCAACGCCGCGCTGCGTCTCGAGCGCAACGGTGCTGGTTGACACGCCGCCGGTGAGACGCAATCCGGGTTTGCGTTTGGCCGCGCTCTTGGGGAGGAGCAGCGCGGCGGTCTTAGCGTTTTCCGCATCGACTTCGCGTGCTGCCGGCATCAGGACGATCAGCGTGACGCCGCGTTCGATGATGCCGACGTCGGCTTCACCGGAACGAAACGTATCCGCGGCGAGGCTGCGCAGGTCGGCCAGCGCCGGCGCGTGATCTTCGTCCGTTCCCGCTTCAGCTTCGAGCGCCACGCAGACGTAGTGCGCCGCGAGTGCAATACCGCGGGCGGCGGCGTCTTCGCGCGCCGAACTGAATTCGTGATAGGCGCCTGCGATCAGGCGCTCCCAAAATGTCCGGCGCCGGCTCCGGCCGCCGTCGGCTTCGCGCGAAAGCTCGAGCGCAATCGCGGCGGCCGCCAAACGGACCACCCAGGTGAGGTCCTCGTCGATTCCGCCCGTGCCCGGGAAGACCGACAGATAGCCGAGCGCAATCGAGCCCGCGGCAATCGGTACCGTGTGCGCCCGGCCGTTCTTCAGACCCCGGGCGGTGGCCGGGAGGCTGCCCTTTCCGGCGGTCGCGACGTGGCGCCACTCGGCGTCCTCCACCAGCACCCCGACCCCGGCGGCATCGGAAAGGTGGGCGGCAAGCGCTTTCGCGCCGCCACCGGCCGCCGCGATGCGGGCAAAATCTTCCGCAAACTCGACAATCCGGTCGGGGGTCATCGGCCGCTTGTTCGGCGAATACGCCGATACTTCTTGGAGATGGATCCTAAAGTTCTGCGCGAGGCCGTAGCCTCGATGTATCAGGATACGCCCGATGCGGTCGTGTTGTACGACAAGACCGGGCATACCATTGCCGCCAACGAAGCCGCGCAGACACTGACCGGATATAACCCCGAGCAGTTCATCGGATCGCCGTACCACCGCCACGTCAGCGAAGATGCCGACCTTTCTCGCATCGACCTGGCGATGAAGACCGCGCTCGCGGGCGGTACCGACCACTTCGATACCACCGCGCGACATCGCGACGGCAGCGTGATCCCGGTCGAATGCTACACCTTCCCGGCTCGCTTCGGCAGCGAGGTCGTCGGCGTCTTCGTGCAAGCGCGCGACATCGTGGCGCTGCGCTCGGCGGAACTCTCGCTCACGATCAATCAAGAGAAGTTTCGCTCGCTCTTCGAATACCACCCCGACGGCATCATGGAGCTCAAAAGCTCCGGTGCGATCTCGCGCGTCAACGTGGCGCTCGAAGGCGAGACCGGATTCTTCGGTGAGCGCGTGGTCGGCAAACCGTGGACGGAATTGATCGCGCCCGAACGGCGTGAACCGGCGCAAGAGCTATTGCGCGCCGCGATGCGTGGCGAAGCGGTCGAAGCCGACTTGCTGCTGCTCGATCGACTCGGCAACCGGCTCGACGTGCAGCTCAAGCTCGTGCCCCTCCACGTCTCCGGGGAAATCACCGGCGCCTACGCGATTTTCAAGAACGTCGCTGCGCAGCGCGCCGCCGAGCGCGCCATCGCTGCGCAGAGCGAGCGCTTGCGGCGTCTGGTAATGGTGGCCGCCTCCGGCCATGAATCGCACGAAGTGCAGATCGACGAAGCGCTGGCACTTGGTGTCGAGATGTTCGGTTGGGACATCGGCTACGTCGCCCAGTACCAACGCGACCGCGTGCTATTGCGCAACGCGTCGGGCGAGGCGCTGATCACCAAGGGAACGATCTATCCGACGCGGGCATCGTTTGCGCACCACGTCATGGAACGCCGCGGCCCGTGTTTCGTCCCCGACATGGACGCGCCACAACATCGCGACGATCCGATTCGCGTGACGACGCCGTGGCGCTCGTACTTCGGCGTGCCGCTCACGGTGTTCAGCGAGTTCTACGGTGCGCTGGTTTTCGCGGGCCGCGCGCCGCGCGACGAGACCATCGATCCGAGCGAACGCGACCTGGTGCAACTCATCGGACTCTTCGTCTCGGCCGCGCTCGAACGCGCCGCGCAGAAAGAGCGCATCGAGCAGATGGCGTTCAACGACGCGCTCACCGGGCTGCCCAATCGCGTGCTCTTCAACGATCGCATCGAACAGACGATCGCGACCGCGCGCCGCTACGGTCGCGGTTTCGCCGTCATGTACCTCGACGTCGACCACTTCAAGGCCGTCAACGACAAGTATGGCCACGCGGTCGGTGACGCAGCGCTGCAAGAAGTCGCGCATCGCTTGCGGCTGGCAACGCGGGAATCCGATACGATTTCTCGTTTCGGCGGCGACGAATTCGTCATCTTACAACCGATCGTCGACGGACCGAGTGATGCCGCCGATCTGGCGCGCAAACTCAACGTTGCCATGCAGGAGCCGGTCGTGGTCGACGGGGTGCCGCACAAAGTACGCTTGAGCATCGGCATCGCGCTCTATCCGAGCGATGGCTCGACCATCGAGACGCTGATGGAGGCGTCCGACCGCGCGCTTTACCGCGCCAAGAAGGAAGGCCGCAACCGTTGGGCCTTCGCCGATGCGGAGACAGCACGGCGCACGCTGACCAAGCCGCGCATCATGACCCGAGAAGCTGCGGAATAAACTGCCCCGCGACATAGACGAGTGAGAGCAGGCCGATGACCACGGCCGTGGTCCACGCAATCGTATTGGCCAATGGGCCGTTGGTGTACTCGCCCATCACCGATTTGCGATTGATGATGATCAGCATGAGCACCAGTTCGAAGGGGAGCAATACGCCCTGCAACAGCTGCGCGAATAGAATGAATTGCAGGAGCGGAAGGCCGGGAATCAGTACGAAGCCGGCTCCTAGTAGCAAGCCCGCTGCAAAGAGAATGAAAAAGACCGGCGCTTCGGAGAAGCGTCGATCGATCGCGGCCTCGAAACCGAGCGCTTCGCAGACGATGTAACTGGTCGAGAGCGGTAACACCGTCGCGGTAAAAAGCCCGGCGTTGAGAATGCCGATTGCGAAGATGAGTGCGGCTGCTTCTCCGGCGAGCGGCTTGAGCGCGACGGCAAAATCCATGGCCGTTTGGGGATTGAGCTTGGCGCCGTGCTCATTCGCGATGAAGATCGTTGCCGCGTTCGCGATGATCATGAAGCCGGCTAGCGCGATGGCGAGCACGGATCCGTTGGTCACATCGATGCGCGTAAAGGTCAGATCCTCGGTGCGCGAGCCTTTCTCAACGACCTGCGATTGTAAGAAGAATTGCATGTACGGCGAGATCGTTGTGCCGATGACGGTTACCACCATCGCGAGCCAGCCCGCTTGATGGAATTCGAGATGCGGGATGAACGTTCCGGTCACTACGCGGTGCCAGTCGGGGTGCGCCAACACGGCGGAGACGATGTACGTGACGTAGATCAGCGAGAAAATGACAAAGACACGCTCAACGATTTTGCTGTTGAAACGCAGGACGAAGAAGAAGACCGCCAGCAGTGCGAGCGGCACGCCGATATAGCGTGAGATGCCGAAGTGTTCAGACGCCGCCGCGATGCCGGCAAATTCGGTCGACGTGATCAGCGTATTGATCAGGAAGAGCACCAGCATCGCGAAGACCGAGATACGAACGCCGAAGCCCTCGCGGATCAGCGCCGCTAGGCCCTTCCCGGTGACGCATCCCATACGCGCGGACATCTCTTGTACAACGATCAGCGCAACCGCGAGCGGAATCATCAGCCATAGGATGTCGTAGCCGAATTGTGCGCCCGCCGACGAGTACGTGGCGATACCGCCGACATCGTTGCCGGCGGACGCCGTCACGAAGCCGGGGCCCAGCACGGCAAAGAGCAGCAGCAACGAGCGCCAGGGTGCGCGGCGGCGCGGCAGCTCCAAGGGAGCTGCGTCGCTAACCGGCGATTCCTGCATTCGGATGATGCGATCGGCGATGGGCGGTAAACTTGGGCAGTTTGCGCGCCATGTCTTCGGGCATGATCGCATCGATCGCGTCGTCGACGGTTACGATCCCGAGCATCTTTCCCCGATCGTCGACCACCGGGATCGCGAGGAGATCGTAGCGCGCGATCGTCGCGGCAACGTCCTCCGACGACATGTCGGGATGAATCGCGACGAGGTCGGTATCCATGATTGACTCGATCGCTGCCGCGGGATCGGCCAAGAGCAGCGTACGCAGCGAGAGCGCGCCGAGCAGTGTGTCTTCCTTGTCGACGACGTAGAGGTAATAGATGAACTCCGAGGTCGGCGCGATCTCGCGGATCTTGCGAATGGTCGCTTCGGCGGTGCGGTGCGGATAGATCCAGGTGTAATCGGTGGTCATCAGGCCGCCCGCGCTGTCTTCGGCATACTGGACCAGCGCGCGCAATTCGGCTGCAGTGTACTCGCTCATTTCGGAAAGCAGCTCGTGCTGCTGCTCTTCGTCGAGTTCGGAGAGCAAATCGGCGGCATCGTCGGCGTCCATCTCCTCGATGATGTCGGCGGCGCGCTCCGTGCCGATGTCTTCGATCAGCGAGCGCTGCGTATCCGCGTCGAGATGTTCGAACGCGTCGGCGGCGGTTTCGTCGTCGAGCTGGCTGACGACCGCAGCCGCCTCGTGTGCCGAGAGGTCACTGATGATCTCGGCCAGCTCGGAGGGATGCAGACGCGCAAGTTTGCTTTCGGTCACCGAGAGATTGACTTGGGTCGGATTGGCATCGCGGATCGGCGCCACCGAGTCCCACGCGATCATCGAGCGCGGAATCCTACGGTAAATGCCGGGGGTGAAGCGCTTGCCGAAGGACTTGAGTCCGAGCCGGCGCAGCAGGCCGGCGACGCCGACGTCGGCGGCGACCACGCGCAGGGCGTCGCCCGCGCGGGCGATCTCGAGGTCGTTGATACGCACGACCTTCCGGCCATCGACATCGACGATCTGCTTATCGAAGAGGTCGGCAATCAGGAAGAGCGCGCTCTCTTCGGGCGGGGCAGGCTCCTTGGGGGTCATCGAAAGCTCGACGGTTTGTCCGTCGGGATCGATGCTCGTGACGGTCTCGATGGGTGCAAAACGTAAGCCTTGCGACGTTTTGATCACTAGGCCGTCGATACGTGGGAACACGTCATCGGGCTTATTGACCAGAAAGTCGCTGACCCGGCCGATCGGAATCTCGTTGACCGTTGCCCGCCGGCCGACGAGTTCGGAGATGAACCCCTCGGTAAACGCCATCACGTTTAAGTATAGGTTGCGGGTCAACCCGTCCGGGCGGTGGCCGGCCTTACTACGCGATGAGCGCCTGGATGAGGAGCGCGGTCATGATCTTGCCGTTGCTCTGGATCTGCGAAAGCACCTCGGTGCCGACGCTGGTCAGAATCTGTTCTTGCGTGTACTGCGTGGTGGCTTGTCCGACATTGAGGTCCGTAATATCGCTGACGGATGCTTGAAGGTTGACGATCGTCGTGTTGTCTACACTGTTGTCGTCGTTCATCGCGATGATTTGCGCGCCGATCTGCGCCTCATTGGTGGTAATCGTCGTCAAAGCGCTCTGCACTTGTAACTGCGAGTACGACGCGGGAATGTTGTTGCTTCCGTCGGTGCCAACCGACGTCGCCGTACCACTCGATCCGGGAACGATCGTCGTCTGCTGCGGCAACAGGCATGTGATGTCAGAAATACCGAGAGCATTAGTATTACACGATGGGAGACTGAATCCGACGGTCTGTCCCTCGTCACCACCGTCGTTGATCGAGAGTGCCGTGCCACCGGCTGGTGCGACCGCCCCGGTTATAACGAAGGCCTGAGACGCGCCAACGTCTTGCTGCGTGATGTTGTTAAATGCGTAGTTCAGTATATTCGCGCCACCGCCCGCAAAAAGGGCGAGTGTGCCGAAGGGATTCGGGCCGTTACCGGCCGGATACGCCGAAAGGTCGGTAAAGAGCGGATTAGCTGACGATCCCGGATCATCCGTACTGTACACGTCGGTTTGTATCAACACGCCCGCGCCGGGAAATGGGATCGTACCGGTGTCCGGATCGACGACATTATTGCCCTCGGACACGACGGTAAACACGACGAAGGCGGGAACGTTGAAGCCGCCGAGGTTGGGTATCGAGGCGAATTGGATCAGCGGACCCGAATTGCCGGGGCTGTTGGTGATACCGGTCGCATTGACGACATCCGGGGATCCCCCGAACGGCGATGGGACCTGCATGATGGACGGATTCGCGCCTTCCGACGTATCGTATGCGCCATTCAGGAGCGTCAATCCATTGAAGTTGGTCTTCTCACTGATCGTGTTGATCTCGGTCAACAGCGAATCGATCTCGGTTTGGATATCTTGAAGATCCTGTGCCGAGTTGATGTCGCTGTTGGATTCGACGAGAAGGCTGTTGATGCGCACCAGGATGTTTTGAACCGATGCGAGCGCACCGTTGGCAACGTTGAGCGCATTGATGCCGTTCTGCACGTTGTTGACGGCTTGCTGGAGGCCGCCAACCTTTGACGTGAGATTGGTCGCGATCGAATTGCCGCTGGGGTCATCGGCTGCGCTGTTGATGCGTAGACCCGATGAGAGTTGCTGAACCGTCTTTTCGAACGCCTGTTGATTGCGGTCGAGGTTCAGCAGGACATCACCCGCTCCGATTTGGACGTTCATGCGCGTGCTCCCATCCTATTGAGCCTGCGATGAACCGCAAATCGGCAACGGCCGCGTGGACGTGCGAAACCGATCGAGCGGATGTGCTGACGCTCGATGCTGTTCGACGCGGAGGCGGCCGTGACGGAAGCGGATGGAGAACCGGTGCTGGGCACACAAGCGAAAACTGCACGAGAGACTCCGTCTTTCGCGCACGCTAATCGTCCGTGTAATTTTTGGGCTTGCGAGCCGTTCCGAAGAACGAAATCGCGGCCCCCCAGCACATCCATGAACGGAGTCGTTTCCTCCCTGAAACTTCCCTGTATTACTCCTATCGGCAGAGAGGGCCGAAAAGTTTGGGCCAAGCGCCATAAGGAAGGTTAAGAGGGGCGGCTTGGTTTTCCGAAACTCAAGGAGAACCATGGGTCGCCTTCTTCAGATATTCGGTTGCGTGTTAATGTTGGCCGCGACCGGCGTCGCCGCGGGCGGCAGCCGGGCGGATGCCGAGATTTTGGCACCCCTGGGGCGGGCAGTGCAGGCGGCCATGGACGCGGCCAAAGCGGCAAGCGGGGTGGCGAGTGCCGCCCCTAGCCCAACGCCGATTCCGACCCCGAAGGCGAAGATCGAGCAGCGCGGCGGCCCCCTCATGTTCAACGTTAGCGGAAGCCTCTCGCTCGGAGAGACCTCCACCAGCACCTCGTTCGGCCAGACCGGGTTCTTCTCGCCGACCCCGGGCCCGAACGGGACGCCGACCCCAGGACCCTTCCCATTCCAACAAGCCCAGACCAGCGCACAGAACGAATCCGATGTCGGGGCAGGCTTCACGGCCGACGTGTCCCGCCGAACTGCGACCACGATGACCGACCTGAAAATTCCGTTTGGCTTCTCGGCGAACGGTCAGTCCATCGCGGGCGTCCCCCAATTCCTGTACTCGACCCCGAAGTATTCGTTGGGCTATGGCGCGCAGCAGTTGCTCGCGCTCGGGCAGCTTCAACTTGGCACGATCTTGCGCGGTTTCTCATTAATAGTGCCGCAGCGCTATGGCCAGGCGACCTTCTACGAAGGGCCTGCGCTCGGTCCCGCCCAGGAGACCGACAAGCTCTTGGGCGTGCTCGATCAGCAGGTTCGCGGGCGGACACTCTACGAGAGTGGATTCACCTACGCCGACGGCCCGCTGCTCGGGAAAATGAAGATGTTCGAATTCGGCGCTGCGACGGCGGCGCGTAATTTAAGTCTGATCGCAGAAGGCGCCTGGCAGTCGCGATCCGGCGGAGACGGGTCGCCTCACGGAATTGCCGCGCAAGTACGTTTGGACGACCTCGGAAATAGCGGCGACTGTTCGACTACGCTACGCGGTGTTCCGGATCAATTCGTTTCGTTTAGCGCCGGCGAGATCTACAGCGATCGGTACGCCGATTTCACGTGTCACTCATCGCGTGTGCCGGTCTTCGTGGACGCCAACTACGAGAAGACCGGCGACGCGATCTTCGGCGTGACGGAGCAACGGGTTGAGACCATCAGCTATTCGCCGACGCCAAAGTTCGGCGGATTGTCGTACACATTCACGCGTCAGGACGCGAACAGCGAGGGCGAAGAGCTGTGGTCGAATTTGGGCACCGTATCGTTGGCAACGCAGGTCCTACATACGTCCGTGCTCATCGGTGGACAGTTTCAGCACTCGGTCGACGATGGCTCGACCAGTGAAACGCAATCCGTCTTGGCAAGTCTGCGCCGTCCGATCACGCACACGCTCAGCGTCGGACTCACCGGGCAAGTTCAAAAGTCGACGCAGCTTTCGGTCGCATTACCATCCCCGGATGCAACCGCAACTCCCTTCGGCGTGCCAACCCCGACCGCCGGGCTGCAAAAAGGGTTTTCTTTCGACATCGCACAGCAGTGGAAGAAGACGACGGTGCAGATCGGGGAGACGATTACGCGAACGACGTCGAGCACGAGCGACGCGATTCAGCGTACGCCGCTCGTCAATTTGACGCGGCGCATCTCACCGGTAATCTCAATCACGACGTCGCTTGGATATCAAACATTGCACGATCGGCTCAATCCGGCGTCGGATGGACGTAGTCGCGTGTTTGCGATCGCGTTGACCGCGCCGTTTACCTATGGCAACACGAGCATCAGCGGACGCGTCGATCCGCGGCTTCCCGCGACGATCTCCGGGAAGGTTACGCTTGCAGGTTCCAATGCAACGGGGTCGGGGGCGAATTCAAACTTCGCAACTTTTGGAAATTCGGGCGGAGGCGTCGGCAACGTCATGGTTACGCTCGACAACAAATACATCCAGCGTACCGATGTGAGCGGCGGGTTCCAGTTCGCCTTTATTTCGCCGGGCCAGCATCAGGTCACGATCGACAATTCGTCGATTCCTCCGGGGTTCACGGCGAGCAATCCGGTGCAGACAATCACCGTACAAGGCGGTCAGGCGGCAACGGTGTCGTTTACCATCGGCACGTTCGGCGGTATTCTCGGCCACGTCTATGGGACCGATCCCAACGGGAATCCGATACCGCTCTCAAACGTTCAATTGCGCGTCGACGGCGGGACCTACGCTCAAACCGATCAGAGCGGGGCCTTCGGCTTCGGCGGATTAGGCGCTGGGCAACACGTGGTCACGGTGATTCCGCAGTCGATTCCGGCTAGCGCCGACTTTGCGTCAGAGGATCTCGTCCGTAAAGTCTCCGTCAGCGACGGAAGATATGCGACGCTCGATTTCCATGCAGAACTGCTGGGCTCGATTGCGGGGACGATTTTATACGCGAAGGATATGGACCAGCAAGCGGGGATCGGCGTCCTCAACGCCTATGTCGTTGCCGAGCCCGGCGAGCATGCCGCGATCGATGAAGACGACGGAAGCTTTATCATCGATAACCTCCCGGGCGGCGACTACACGATCTCCGTCGATCCCGAAACGATCAAAGCGGGCCTTGGCGCCGCGCCCGACAGCGTGACGGTACATCTCGGACCGGGCGAGCACTACCGCGGGCTCCAATTCTCGGTCGGCCGGTTTGAGAAGAAGGTCGTCTTCTCGCTGGTCTCCGGTGGAGCCGGGTCGGCACCGACCGTACCGACGATGCGTTTGAGCGAGACGCGGCTGCCGCCACGCGGGACGACCACGGTCACGATCAGTGCGCCGGCCGACGCCAAGGACGTCTCGGCGACGGCGTTTGGTAAGCATGTCGCGCTCGCATACGATAAGGAGGTCGCGAAGTGGCTTGGCGAGGTTGAGGTTCCTGACCACACGGCGGCGGGTCAATTTCCGATTGACGGTAGCGTTGGGGGGACTCCGGTATCTCCGAACGCGACACTCACCGTGGATCCAAAGTTACCGCTGGTCATCGTGCAGTTTTTGTCGCACAACAGCGCCGTTGGGCAGACCGCGACCGTCCGGGCGCGGTTCCTGGTCGACGTCCACGCCGGCGACAAGATCGCGTGGGAGGACGGTACGCAGACAGTGCTAGGGAAACCCGTGAGTGGACGAGTCTTTACGTTCCAAAAAGTGCTAACTTTACTTCCCCTACACGGACTGTTATTAACTCCCAAGGGAGCGATACCGATAGAACTGTTGTAACTCGCTTCCTCGCTCGGCAACGGATGGCACCCTTCGCGCATGGTGACAAGGACATCGCAACGTGAAACCCTCTCTCGCGTGGACTTGCGCTTGAACGGGGCGTCCTAGATGGATCGGAACGCACCGCGCCTTCGCCGTTTGGTAGCTGCGGCGGGAGCCGTCGTAGCGTCGATGGCGATCGCGACCGTAGCGTTTGCCGGCGTTAACGGCGCCGGAGCCCGTCTTAGCCCCAAGCCTCTGCCTGCAGTTGCGACGGCACGGCCGCTCGCGAGCGCAGTTCCGATGCCGACGACGGGTGGCGCACGGCGCGCCCTGCCTGGCCAGTGTCCGGGGCTTAATCTTAAGAAGCTCAAGTCGGGCGAGAAGGTGCCCCTTTCGTGTTTGCCGGCGCTTCCGCTGAAGTCCGGCGTGAATACGGCGACGCCGAAGGCAACGATGAAGGGCGGCCGTTACCACCCCTTGGCCGCTACCGGCGCAACGATCGACCTTACCGCTGCGGCAAACTGCGGGTCGACCGGCGCTCTGTACTCCATCGGCTGTTCGCTCACGTGGGAAGCGACCAATAACGGCGACTGGAGCACCAGCGACCAATACGAGGATTACTACGTACCGCCGACCGCGACGACTGCGACGTTGGTGAGTGCCGGCCCGTATGCATACAACGCGGCGACGGCGCACACGACGACGCTGAGTACAGCGGGCACGTACGCATTTTTTGTCTACGACACGACGGCGCAAGTCATCGTCTCGATCGTTTACGTCAACGCAGGGCAGTCGTTCAGCATCGGTGTCTATCAAGATCCGTATCACACGCAGGCGTCGTATCAGTACAACGTCAACACGAGTTCAGCCGCATATATCTATCTTCCGGACGTTTCGACGAACGACACGTACGTCGTGTACGTCATGTCGACGTCGGTAAACTCGTTCTGCGTCTACGTCACGCCCAATTCCACCCCGGCGCCCGCGTCACCGAGTCCGTATCCAAGCGGTGCGCCGAATTCGCTGATCTGTAATCCCGCGAACTCCCCCGGTATCGCAGCGCCCAGTGGGCAGTTGTCATTAACGTGGTCACTGAGTGAGAGCTATCCCGCCGGCACGTACTCGGTTGTCGTGTACGACAAGACTGCCGGTCAAACACTCGGTCAAGTGCAAGTTTCGTTGACCGGGTTCCAACAGTATGGATTCTTGCTCTACGGGACGCCGGCGCCCGCGCCGTCGCCCGCTGCACCGACGATTTCAACCGCGACGATCTTTGCGTGGGACAGCGCGAACGATCAGTCGACCGGCGGAATCCTCGCAAACGTTCCCAACCAAGTCGGTGGTGCGTACCGCATGACCGCGAGCGATCCGGACGGACAAGTCGTCTTTGTCGCAACGACCAACGCGATCCCGGGCACGTGTACGCTGACGAGTAACACGTCGGCGACCTGCACGGCGACCAGCACGTTTACGTTTTCGGCCGCAAGTCCCACGTTGAATCCGCCCGGTACATATCCCAACAATATCTGGACGATGCAGCTCTACAATACGGGTACGGGTGTTGTCGAGGCGTCGCAGGCATTCCAGATCATGGGATACAGCATGCGGACGCAGTTCGTCATTGGCGGTGTCGACACGAACACGCTCACGTTTGGCTGCTGCGCGGCGGGCGTCTATAACCAAGCCGCCAGCATGATTTTCACCAACACGGCGAATTTCAACTATCCCAACGCACCCGACCCGATCAAGGGTATCGAATACACGACCGGCCCGGGAGCGACGCTGACCAATGCGGGCGGCTTTGTGCCGCCAAGTAACACAACGGGCGACGGTGTGACCGTCGCAATTACCGGCTGCACCGGCACGTACAACACGACGGGCTGCGCGAAAACCGTGACGGACAGCAGCGGCAATAGTTGGACGCTGACCGATTATTGCAGTACGGCCACGCCAACGAATCCGGGCCTCAACTCGCAGTGCGTACTGAAGTTCGTGCCGTCCGGCAACGTCACGCTGCTTCCGGGCCAGTCGATCACCGTTGCGGGGATGACGTTCTATGGGCAAGGCGGTGCAACGGGTTGGCCATGCTACGACATTCCGTGCGATACCGTGACGTCGATTCTCCCCGCCGACGGTCTCGCGTGGTCGAGCACCGGCGCTACGTCGCCCGCCTGGACGCCGGTGTACTACGGCAGTTCGGGCTCCGCTCTCATCGGTACGTCGAACGCCCATTACATCGGGTCGGCGACGTTCCCGGGGAACACGTCGCGTAACGCCGTAGCGGAAGCCACCAACCCGCCCACGGTTCCGTGGATCAACACGCACTTCTATCCTGCCCAATTCGCGCAGGGTGAGTACCAGAACAGTACGCCGTTTGCAATCGCAACCGGGCGTGAAGACATTTTGGTGATCAACCTGAGCGCGTGCAACGGAACCGGAGTACCTGCGCCGTCGTGCGGCGCCGCAGCAAGTGGCCAGGGACTCGGTGAAATCGCGATCACGTTCCCGACAAATATCGACGCCGCCGAGATCACGGTCGATCCGAGTGAACCCAAGACGCCTGCGGGCGGCGGCGCGACCCAAGGCTACTACACGATTTCGTCGACCGGCAACAACGCGTGTTGGAATACGCTCGGAACGAATGCACTGTGTTTCAATCCGGCCGGTGGCACGTATAACGGTACCGGTAACCGAGCCGACATCGGCGTCGGCGTCGGCAACCAGGGACAGATTTGGCTCGACGTGCCAGCTTCCCAAGCGTCATACATCGCACAAGAGCTGCAAGTCGAATCCTGGTCGACGCAAGAGTTGACGTGGACGACGTTGCCCGCGGACGGAAACACCGAAACCGCAGTCGTTGGCGGCGCGGTTGCCGGCAGCCCAGTAGATGCTCTTTCGATCCAAGGTTTCTCGCTCAACAGCAACCTGATGGCAGCCCAGTTCGATCCGTCGACGGTTTCGCCGGGCGCGACGACCACGAGTTATTCGCTTGTGTATACCAACACCACGACCGCCGCCGATGCCAATCCGGATCCGGTCGATGCGATCGTGCTTGAAGAAGTCACCAGCAACGCCTGGAACCTCAGTGCGCCGAGCTTCTCCGGTACCGGCTCGGCCGGCTGGGCAAACCTCTCCGGCACGGGCTACGACATTGCCGGCAACGACTCGGAGTTCTGGTTCGGCGTGTGTACCAATCAGTACACCAACCACACGACGGCGGGTCCGCCGCAGCCGCCGACGGGGCCAACGAATCCGACGACGGCGCAAACCGCGCTTGGGGCCGCGTGTACCGCGGCGCAAGAGCAAGACGCAGTCGCTGCCGGGGGCACGTTGACGATCAACTTCACGCTCACCAATACGACGACCGGCACGCAGACGTTCTACTTGTATGCGCACGGCGCAAACGGCGGCGGCTGGTCCGCGCCGAAGACCGTCACGGTGACGTCATCGGCGAAGACGGCCAGCGCGAAGTTCTACTCCGTGCAGCAAGGCGCAACTGATGCGAGCTGCGATACGACGTCGAACGTCAGCACGAACACGGTCGCGCAGGTCTCGAAGTCGCCGAACTGCTTTATCTACGAAGTGACCAACACCAGCGCGACCGGTACCGACATCGGGACGGTCGACATTGCGTTGCCCGCATTCGATGTCAACGGCCTGGCAACAAGCTCGGGCGATTGGAATCTCGTCGGGGCCCCGGTGACGCAGTACGTGGTCCTCGGGACCATCAGCGGCGGCCTGTTTAAGACGACGGGTATCCCGGCCGGCTGTGCCATCAACGTTGCGAACACGTTTGATCCGACATCCGGCAGCACGCCGGGTCAGATCCAGGTCAGCGGCTGTACCGGATTCGCTCCAACCGACAATATCGCGGTGGAATTCGTGGCGGACACGCCGAGTACCGAAAGCGACAGCTATCTCTTCCCGTCGACGGTCGACGGCGCAACCGCTGGGCTTGCGTGGACCGGTTCGGATGAGGTATCAGTAGCCTTCTCGTTGGGTCTCGCGATCAGCGTTGACCCCTCGAACCCAGGCCCGGGGAACTCGCATCCCAACGTGGTCTGTAACCCCGCGCAGTGCACGTTCTCGGGCGAGACCGTGAACTTTGGAGAGTTCGGAGCCGGCACCACGATCACCGGCGGCGATGTGGTTCGCGCGACGGTGGTCTACGAAGGCTCAACGGTGGCCGCTACCTGCCCGGCTGGTGCCGGCACGGTAGCCAACACGTGGCAGCTGCAGGTTGCGGCCAGTGCCAACGCCACCACCGAACTCTCGACCTCGGTAGACGAAACGAACTCGACCACCGGTCTAATCTATGGGACCGGCGTGGGCACGTACTTCAGCCCCACCTCCGCCGTCACGACATTGGCTTGCGGCAACTACACGGCCAACTCGGACTTCGACGTGCTGCAGAATTTCGAGGTCATTAACGGCGCCGACGTGTCCGGCCACCAGGTGACGATCACCTACACGCTCATCGGCAACTAGTGGTTAAAGACGCGGGTTTTGTCGCATTTGAGGCGCTTCGGGTACCCGTTGCGCCTCTTCTTATGCGCGAAAAACGGGCCTCCGAGGCATCTTTACCTTCAGGCGTGGCATTTCTTAACGCCCCCTGCACGGACTGCTACTAACCAGGGGCTTGAGGCTGCCGATAAGTTCTATGTACCTACCAATACCCGCCAAGGATGGCACTCTCGCGCATGGTGAAAGGATAATGAACATTAAACGCCTTGCAGCGCTCGTAACCCTGGGCGCTCTTCTCTCAACCTCAGCTCCGGCTTTGGCCGTGACGCAGACCGGAACCGTCAACGTCGAATGGAACTACGCCATCACGGCGACCCTCACGATGTTCACGCAGACCACAGCCTCGAAGACGCACACGACCCCGGCGTCAACCGACATCTACTGGAACGGCAACGGCAGCACGACCAGCGGTTGCAACGGCACGACCGACGTAGCCAACGCAAGCTACGACGGCAACGGCGGTAACGGCGCTAACGTGGCCGGCACCGTCAACTTCGGTGACGTCGTTGCAGACGGCACCGACTACACCAACTGCCTCGAAGTCAACGCGATCGACGCCTGGGTCGTCACCAACGACAGCCTCGGCGCCAACGTGACCGTGCAGGCCACCGCCGGCGTCCCCTCGGCCTACGACACGGCCACCAACGGCTCGTTGCTCTGCATCCTGCCCAACGGCGTGTGGAGCACCACCGGTAACACGGCCTGGACCGCCTCGGCCCGCGTGGCCGCCGTCGCAATGAGCAGCACGACCGCGTGCTCGAGCGGCACCCTCGTCCCGACCGCGGCTCCCGTCAATATCCTGGCGCTGACCAAGTCGACGACGGGTTCGGACCTCAATTCGGACCTCCAACTCAACATGGGACCCGCCATGCAGAGCGGCGCCCAGACGGTGACCCTGACCTACACCCTGACGAGCAACTAGGATAGAGGAAGAGCGCCCTTCGTCGCGGGACCACGGTGGTTTCCGCGGCGAAGGGAAACGGGATATGCAGCAGTTGAATCGACTGACCTCGTTACTCGTGGCTCTCCTCGTCCTTTTTGGGGCGATGACGGCAACTGGGGACACCATCGAACTCGGTATCACGGTAACTCCCGGAAAATTCGAAGCCTCGATCCCGCTCGGAACTACCTACAACGTGCCGGTAACGGTTTCCAACACCACGACAAGCTCGGTCCATATCCTGGCGTCGTTATCGGACTTCTCGCTTTCGCAGAGCGGTAACTACGAGTTCGAAAAGCTCGGAGCCAGCGAGTACTCGTTACTTCGCTGGGCATCGATCCGGCCGCGCGAGTTTGACATCCCTCCGGGGACGTCGCAGCAAGTGCAACTCACGATCGCGATGCCGTCTGACGACAAACTCACGGGAGAGTACGCCGGCGTCGTGTTCTTCCAAACCAGGCCGGAGCGGCGCCAAGGCGGCGTCGCGTTCTCGGCTCGGGTCGCGTCGAAGTTCTACATCACCGTGCCGAACACGGTGCAAGTCAACGGCGCGATTACCAAGATGACGAGTGCGAAGGCTCCCGGTCGACAAGTCTACCGAGTGCTCTTCAAAAACGACGGCAACGCTCACGAATACCTGCGCGGTCAGGTGACCGTGCAAAAGGGTGGATCGGTCTTATATCAGGTGCCGATGCCTGACAACATGCTCGTCGAGCGCGGCGGAGTGCGAATGATCGAACTCGCCGGCAAACCGCTCGAGCCTGGCACGTATCAGGCGATCGCCACCATCGACTACGGCGGAAAAACGGAAACCGGCGGCGAGATCAATTTCGACGTTCACTAGCCGGCCGTAAACAAAGGCAAAACACAGGGAGCGTGTTGGACACAGCGATGAAACGGTATCTTCTGGGATTGATGGGGGCGATCTTCGCCGCAATGGCGCTGATAGTCGTCTTGTCTCCAGCCGATGCGGTAACCGCGACCGGCAATGCTAGGGTCGAATGGCACCAGATGCCAGTCATCAACTTCTCGCTGACGCCGAATTACTACACCGGTTATGGCGCGGTGTTGGCGACCTTCGGCACGCAGCCGGCGCCGACGCACGGTCCCGGCGCCCCGGCAACGGTCGACTTCGGCACGACGATCGGCGGCGACACGTACCTCTACAAATACGCGGCGCACATCCACGTTACGACCAACGATCCATCCGGCTTCTTGGTCTACGGCGAAGCGGCCATCGCGCTCACGAATAACAGTAACAGCCAGACCTATCCGGGACAGTATCTGTACTACCTTAATAGCGGCGCAACCTCGGACTCCAATACCGGCTTCACGCCAGGCCTGCCCTTCGCACAGACGATCGGTGCCGTCTCGGGCAGTACCGCCGACGTTGCCGGCGTCGGGCCCACGATCACGTACGCGATTTACCCGGCTCCGGTGGCACAGAGCATTTCACCAAACAACGACTTTTACTACGACTATCAGTTCAAAGTGCCCAACGTGGCGGCCGGCGCCGGCGGCAACTTCTACCTCTGGATCGTCTACACGGTGGTTGGCGAATGAAGCGTCTTCAAATTTTTCTGATCGCCGCGGGCTTCATGATGCTGGCGCTCGTGCTGGCGCAACCGGTTAAGGCCACGATCCAATCGCAGCAGATGCAGATCGCTTTGAACATCTCGGTGGACGTTATTGGAACGCCGATCGTCGGATACGCTCCGCATCAGGCTCCGGCGCAAGCCGGCGCGCCGTCGATCGCATCAGCGCTGCGTCGCGCGGCGCCTTCAATGCAGCGCGCGTTTAGCGCGGAGGGAATCCACTTCGAAGGCGATTCGACGCTCGTCGCGCAGGCGCAGCACTCGGTGCTGGTGCAGGCTGAAGTGACGCCCAATCCTAAAGGAACGATTCTTGTCAGCAACGTGCCGAACGTGTCGATGACGGCTGCGCCCGGCCAGACCGTAACGGTTCAGCCGTTGTGCTCTTTGACCGTCTCCGTCAACATGTCCACGGCCTGGTCCTTGGAGGAGGGCGTAGCGACCGATTTAACATCGGGCGGCGGCGCAACACTCCCAGGCACCGCCCTTGCCAACAACACCTATAAGCTCGCGGCGACGCCGCAACCCAAGCCGACCCCATACATCGTATATGCCACTGACGGCAGCGTATGGTCCGGCTTAGCCAGTGGCACCGCAATAACGACCTATTGCGTCGACCTCACGGTCACGGTTCCGGCGTCGACCACCGATGGCATCTATTCCACCGACGCCGTTTACACGTTGTTTAACTAGCGACCGCGTGCGCGCACCCGATCCATTAACAACGGCGCTCTCTGCTGCACGCGAGGGCGCTGCTGTTTTGTTAGAGTATGCGCACCGCCCGCTCGAGATCCAAGAAAAAGGCCGTCGCGCCGACATCGTGACCGCCGCGGATCGCGCGAGCGAACGTGTGGTGATCGCGCTCCTGCGCAGCGACTTCCCGAACGCTGCGATTTTAGCCGAGGAGAGCGGCAGCAGCGCCGGCACGAGCGACGAACGCTGGATTATCGATCCGCTCGACGGCACGACCAACTACGCACATGGATATCCGTTGTATTGCGTATCGATCGCCTACGAACGCGCCGGCGAGTTGCTTGCCGGTGTCGTCTACGCGCCGGCGCTCGACGAATGCTATGCCGCCGAGCGCGGAGGCGGTGCGCGTCTCGGCGATGCGGCGATTGCGGTGTCGACGATCGACCGCGTCGGTGATGCGATGGTCTGCACCGGGTTTCATCCGGCCGATTACTCGCGCAACGCACCATACTTTGCGCGCGCGTCCGAACGCGCGCAAGCGGTACGCCGCGACGGTTCGGCGGCGCTCGATCTGGCATTTGTCGCGGGTGGACGATTCGACGGATTTTGGGAGTTCGATCTGCATCCGTGGGATGTCGCGGCAGGCACCCTGTTGGTCCGCGAAGCCGGCGGAAACGTCACACGCGTCGACGGCGCTGCGGCGCAGCTCGATGCACGCAGCATCCTTGCGACCAACGGCCGAATCCATCGCGAATTGCAGGGCGTCCTCGCGGGCGAAGATAAGCACGCGCCATGAACGCACGGCTGGTCGCTCGCATCCTCGGGTTCGTCTTGCTCATCGCCGGCGTTGCCGGCTTCGTTCCGTGGATCGCACCGACGGCGCCGCCCGGCGCGCCGGTCGTCACGCTCGATACCGCGTATCGCGTGCTGTTCGGGATCTTCCCGGTCAATGTCGCGAACGATCTCTTCGAGCTCTTCCTCGGCATCTGGGGCGTCGTCGCGAGCCTGCGCTTCAAGCGGGCGGTCGGCTATTGCCGCATCGTGACGTGGGTTTACCTGATCGTGGTGCTGCTCGGCCTAATCCCGATTACGAATACGCTGTTCGGTGTCGCACCGATCTACGGCTGGGATATCGCACTGAACCTGGTCGTAATGCTGGTTGCGGCGTTCGGCGGCTATGGACGCGCATCGATCGAGGTCGAGGCCCAGGCGCCGGCGGCGTAACGCAATTTGATCGCGGTGAGGGCAGCGCGGACGCTCCACGCGATGATCCACGCGATCGGCACGGCAAAGAGTCCGATGTGCAGACGTTCGATACAGAACCACGCGATCGGCAGCACGAGCGCTCCGCACGCCAGGCCGACGGCCATCGAGAATTGCGTGTCGCCGGCGGCGCGAATCGGCGCGAGCGCCACCATCGCCCAGCCTTTGATCGGCATCGTCACCATGTGCAGCGCGAGCGGCAGCGCCGCGACCGATGCGACCGCCGCGTTCATGGTAAAGAGAAACGCCAGCGGCCAAGAAAAGATCGCGACGACGGCGCCCGCAATCGTGGTTACGAGCAGCGTGGTCCGCAGCGCGCGGTGCAGAAACGCTTGCGCACCGAGCGGGTCGCGCGCGCCGATGCGCTGACCGATCACTGTTTGCGTCGCGCTCTGCAGGGGTCCGGGCACCACGAAGGTGAGATCGGAGACGACGTTGAGCGCGCGAAACGCTGCGACCAACGTTGAACCGAGCGGCGCGAGCATCGCGACGACAGCAACGTCGGGCGCGACAATCGCGAAACCGAAGACGCTTTCGGGTAATCCGAGCCACGCGCAACGCAGCGCGAGCGCAAGATCGACGCCGCGCTGCGCGAAGACGCGGTAGACCGGTTTGCGCGCGACGTAGATCAGCGCGAACAGCGCGGCGATCGTTTCCGACGCGAGCGTCGAGATGCCGGCGCCGGCGATACCGAAGGGGCGATGGGTGAGCCACCCGAGCGCGAGCATGGCAAGCAGCGGAATGTGAATGAGATTGATGACGCCGAGCAGATAGACGCCGAGCTTGCGGTTTCCCGCGGCTCCTAACCCGACGATGAGCGTCGCGGAGATGTTGATCGGAATGAGCGAGGCGCAGCGTAGGATCAAATACAGCGCGCTTGCGTGCACGCTTGGAAGATTGCCGAGCATTGCGTGCAGCAGCGGTTGCGCGCCGAAGAGGCTCGCAACGGTCAGCGCGATCGCCGCGACCGCCGGCACCACAAAGCCGGCGCGGACGGTGCGCGCGAAGCCGTCGACGTCGTGCGCGCCGATGCGTTGCGCGGCGATGATCCCGAGACCGCTCCACAGGCCGTTGAGCAGCATGATCAACGTGAAGAAGACGGTAGTCGCCGCAGTGACGCCGGCCAGGGCGCCGGTGCCGATATAGCCGATCGCAATCGTGTCGACGACGCCGAGCAGCTGATCGCCGAGCATTTGCGCGGCAAGAGGCAGCGATAGGCGCCGCAGCGCGGCGCCTATCTTGGTGTGATCGACGATCATGGATTGCGCGTCGGTCATCGTCGTCGAACGGCATCCAACTCGTTGAAGAAGTGTTCGATCTCGTCGTCGGTCGTATAGAAATGCGGGCTGACGCGCAGGCCGCATCCGGGCCGATAGTCGATGAAGACGCGTCGCGCGGTCAACTCGCGGCAAACGCGGTCGGCACCATCGAAGTCGATCCCGATCCAGCCGGTGCGCTGACGCGGTTCGAGCGGCGTGTTGATGCGTAACCCGCGCTGCTGCGCCATCTCCGCGATCATCGTGGTCAGGCGCACGTTGTGTTCACGGATGCGCGCAATGCCGACCTCGGCAATCAGCTTGTGCCCCGGTTGCGCTACGACGTAGCCGGGAATCGTCGGCGTGCCGTTTCCGAAACGATACATCGAGCCGGCGTAGCGGATCGGCGCGTCTTCGAAATTGAACGGCTGCGCATGCGCCATCCAGCCGGTGACCGCGGGACGCATGTGTTCGCGTAGCGACGGTTTGAGGTAGATCCAGCCGCAGCCCGAACCGCCGAGCAGCCATTTGTGTGAACCGCCGGTGACGATATCCAGATCCCATTCGCGTACGTCGTAGGGATAGACGCCGGTCGTTTGATAGGC
This sequence comes from Vulcanimicrobiota bacterium, assembly GCA_963703325.1. Lineage (GTDB taxonomy): Bacteria > Vulcanimicrobiota > Vulcanimicrobiia > Vulcanimicrobiales > Vulcanimicrobiaceae > Aquilonibacter. Next base: position 1,970,315 of record OY969805.1, read on the forward strand.
ATCGACGCAGAGGATCGCGCCGAGCTTGCGGCAGTGCGCGGCAATCGCGCGTACGTCGGCAATCGCGCCCGAAACGTAGTAGGCGTGCGAAAGCACCGCGATCGCGGTACGCTTGGTGATCGCCTCGATGATCCGTTGTGTCGGGATCGTGCGGCCGTCGGGCGAGTCGACCACGCGCACGCGCGCACCGTAGCGTTCCCATGCTCGCCACACGTAGGTGAGCGACGGAAACTGCAGCGCCTCGTACACCACCTCGTTGCGATCTTGAGTAAAATCGAAGCAGGTGGCAAGCGCCGCTTGCAGCACCGACACGTTTGGTCCCAAGAAGACGCTGCCCGGCGCGGCGCCGATCAGGCTGCCGATGCCGTCCGCGATCTCACCGATACGCGGCAGCCACGCTTCCCACGCCTCGGGCCCGTTTGCGGCCCATTCTTCCCAATACGCGTCGAGCGCCGCTTTCGCGCCGAGCGGTGCCGCGCCCATCGAGTGGCTGGCGAGGTACGTGGCATTGGCGAGAATCGGAAACTGCTCGCGGTGCAGTGCTGCCGTGGCCGCAGTCCTCATACGTAGGCACCTTTGCCAAGATACGAACGCACTTCCCACAGTTCGGGGAAGAAGCGGTAGTCCAACGTGCCTTGCAAGTACTTCGCGCCCGAGGAACCGCCGGTGCCGGTGCGCTGGCCGATCATGCGCTCGACCATGCGCACGTGGCGTCCGCGCCAGAGCAAGAAGCGCTCGTCGAATTCGATCAGATCCTCGAGCAGCAGGTACAGGTCGTAGTGGTGTTCGGCATCCGTGTAGATGGCGCGCAGGGTCTCGATCAGCGGCGCGCCGGCCTCGGATGCAAATCCGCGCCGCTTGAGCAGCGCTTTGACGTGGTCGTAGAGCGACGGCGCTTCGAGACGGGCGTGCAATCGCGCCCGCTGCGCGTCGTCCATTTGGATGTGCGCGAGCGTCTCGGTGCGGCGCACGCCGCTGAGAAATTCGATCTCGCGGAATTGAATCGATTGGAACCCGCTAGCCGGATTGAGGTTATCGCGGAAGGTGTTGAATTCTTGTGGCGTCATCGTTTCGAGTATGTCGACCTGGGATTCGAGCAAACGTTGAATGGTGTGTATGCGGCGGAAGTATTTCGAAACGCGCAGCAGTTCGTCACGGTCTAGCGCTTCGATGGTCGCGTCGAGTTCGTGCAATAATTGTTTGAACCACAGCTCGTAGACCTGATGGATGATGATAAAGAGCATCTCGTCGTGATGCTCGGGGCGCGAGAGCCGGCGCTGAAGATCGAGCAGGTCCTCGACCTTCAGGTACGAGCTGTAGGTGAGACGGTCGTCCACGCTACTGTACGGTGACGGTATAGGTCAACGTCTTTGCCGGCGGCGCGTCGGGCGCAAACGGCTGCGTGTAGGTGAGGACGATCGTCGCCGTGCCGGTGCGATTAGCATGGTAGATGAAGATCTGCTGGCCGGGCGCACCGGGAACCGCTTGTGGCGCCGGCTGGCGAACGTTGCCTTCGTAGGCAACGATCAGGTCGCCGCCCGGAAGCGTTTGTCCCCAGCTGTAGCCGGTCGACGTATTCGACGAAAGCGCGATGAAGAAGTCTTCTCCGGCTTGCACGGTGATGCCCGACGCGGCGTCGCCTTCGAGGAACACCGGCGAATGCGGGTTCATGGCGCCGGCCGGCGCAACGGCAAGTATCAGGGTGGAGACGAGCGCAAAGACGAACCGCTTCATGCTACGTGCGCTCCCTGCGCGCGCGCGATCTCACCGTCGATCGATCCGCGCAGCACATGCCAGGCCATCACGAAGTCCCCACGCAGCGATGCAACGGGCGCGCGGAAGGTCTCGGGTTTGTTGTGCTCGATGAATGCGTGCGAGAACCACGCCGAACCGTATCCGGCGACCAGACCGATACCGGCGAGCCACGGCTTGCGCAGTGTAATCGCGCCGAGCACGAGCGCCGTGCCGGCTATCGTGCCTGCGACGTGACACGCGCGCGTACGCGGATCGCTATGCGCCTGCAGGTAGCGCGGCCAAAATTCTTCGAAACTCATACCACTCCGGATACGGGGCTCGGGCAGCTTCTCCTCGAAGCGGCGTGCATGAAACGAGCCTTTGGCGCGCTCGCGCTTCTCCTGTGCATCGCCGCCTGTTCGCAATCCGCGCAGTCGACGTCATCGTCCTCGGCGGCACCCGCTCCCCAGGCAACCAATCCGATCGACTTTCCTCTCTACAGCGGAAGCACGGTGCTGGCCGCGCGCGATTGGCACGGTTCCACCGGCTCGGGCGCGTCAGTGTCAGGACGTGAAGTGATCGCCGAATCGAGCGCGACGCTCGACACGCTGGAAGGCTGGCTGCACGACGTGAGCGTGAATCCTCCAGCCGGCTTCACCGTCGCCGCGAGCGGAAGCGCGACCGACGCGGCGCATCGGCGCGCGCAAGCGATGGGCTTGCAATTCCAAGTCTTTTCACACCAGGTCGGCACCAAGACGCGCGGCCTCGTCGTCGTGGTGCTCGATCCGGTCACGTTTGAAGCCAAAGCTGGACCAGTGCTGAGTCTGATCGATAAGTACTCGATGTTACCGCAAAGCTTCCGTGACCCCATCGACCAGCAAGCCAAGGCGCGCACCGGGTTCACCGTCAGCCAAGCGCTCGATCCATCCCAACCAATTGGAGCGGCCTTGGCCGCAGCACGCGCGTTGCGCGATTCCGGACAACGCGGCGTGGTGCTGGTCGATGCCGCAAAAAATTAATCGGTCGGGCCGCGCGCTCGCGGCGCTGTTGGCGTTCTGCGCGATGGGCGCGACGCCGGATTATTCGTACATCGGGATCCAGGGACTTGCGCTCGTCGGCGAGCACCGCGACGTTGCCGGCACCGAGTACGGCATCGGTGCGGGTCCGTTGCTCGAACTCCATGTCGGCGGCCCGAGATTTGCGGTACACCTCGAAGGCATTCCGGTCGTCAGCATTCCCGGTGTGCGCCCTTCGGTGACGTATGGGCAAGCAACGCCGGCGCTGGGGATCTTCAATGGCGATGCCGAGTACGCGATTGCGGCGCGCGGGCAACTCTGGCTCGGACTGGGTGAAACGATCTACAATCAGCGCACGCCGCTTCCGGCGCAAGCACAGGAGGTGTCGTCCCGTTTGGCCGGCGTGCGTTACACGCTACGTTTTAACCATCCGTTCGGCACCGCGCACTTCCTCGAAGCGTTTGTGGGCGCCACGCCGTACCTGACCGGCTCGGACGTCTACGTTTTTCTTGACGGCGCGCCCAATTCGATCCGGCCGGAACGCGCGTCTGAAGTCGATGCATCGCTCGAATTCGGCTACACCCGTAACCGTTCGCAATGGCTGATCGGCGTACGCACGCTAAACTTTACCGCCATGTACCCGCTCACCGGCGAACCCGCCGATCGCAACGTCGGCATTGGTCCAATTATTGAATGGCGCACGAAGATTTAGTGAACCTTTGTCATCCCGAGCGTAGCGAAGCGTAGTCGAGGGGAGCGGCACGCGGCTTACGCTAAGCGAAGGCTCGAAGTTTTGCGCCATTCGCAGGATGCGAACTTCATTTGGACGTGGCGCAAAACTCGCGCAGCAGGAGCGGCGCAGGACGCGCCGCGAGGAGCGTCTTCGCGGGCGGAAGCCGCGTGGCGCTCCCCTCGACTACGCTTCGCTACGCTCGGGATGACAAGGTGATCCCCTCGAACGCTAGTAATCGACGTCGCAGAGAATTGGGGCCGGCGCCTTTGACGCGGCCGTCGGCACCGATTACGCGGTGCGCGGGAATCAGCAGATCGTACGGCGTCCGCTTCATCGCTGCGGCGACACCGCGATGCGCGAGCGGCGCGCCGATGGCGCGTGCAACGTCAGCGTATGAAATCAGTTCGCCGACCTCGAGGCTTGCAACCAGTTGCCAGACCGCGCATTGAAACGGTGTGCCGTCGAGTGCAAGCGGAAGATCGAAGCGGCGCAGCCGCTTGCGGAAATAGGCCTGGAGTTGCGCGCGTGCCTCGCGCAAAAGCGGATCGCGCGGCAGAGCGGTGCTGGGGCGCATGCGGGCGTGGAAGGCGCAGGCTACGATTCGGCCGCCCGCGGCTCGAACCTGCAGTACTGCGCCGACCGGCGTGGAAAGCGTCACTTCGGCATGAGCCATAGTGCACGGATCCTTTGAGGAGCTCTGAGTAAGACCTTGTCGCTTAAAGGAAAAACACTCTTCATCAGCGGCGCGAGTCGCGGCATCGGTTTAGCCATCGCGTTGCGCGCCGCGCGCGACGGTGCGAACATCGCGATCGCGGCCAAGACCGTCGATCCGAATCCCAAGTTGCCGGGCACGATCTTCACCGCCGCGGCCGAAATCGAGGCCGCCGGCGGGAAAGCGCTTCCGCTCGCGTGCGATATTCGCTTCGAAGAACAAGTGCAGGACGCTGTGGCCAAGACGGTCGAGCGCTTCGGCGGCATCGATGCCTGCATCAACAATGCGAGCGCGATTTCACTGACGCCGACCACGAAGACCGACATGAAGCGCTACGATCTTATGCAGCAGATCAATGCGCGCGGAACATTCGTTTGTTCCAAAGCGGCGATTCCGCATCTCGCCCGCGCCGAAAATCCGCACATTCTCAATCTCGCGCCACCGCTCGACATGCAGGCGCGCTGGTTTAAGAACCACGTCGCCTACACGATGGCGAAGTTCGGCATGTCGATGTGTACGCTCGGCATGTCGGCCGAACTTGCGGACGAGGGGATCGCCGTCAATTCGCTTTGGCCGCTGACGACGATCGATACCGCTGCGGTACGCAATATACTCGGCGGCGATAGTTTGGCGAAGGTCTCGCGCAAGCCAGAGGTCGTCGCCGACGCGGCAGCTGCCATTCTCAATCGTCCGGCCATGACCTGTACCGGCAACTTCTTCATAGACGAGGAAGTATTGCTGGCCGAAGGCGTTACCGATTTTTCATCGTACGCGTACGATCCGAGCGGCCCATTGATGCCGGACTTCTTTGTGCCGGATGCTTCGATCGCGCGCTCCAAGACCAACTTACTTCCACTCCCGAATAGATAACGATGAGCGAACAAATACTCTATAGTAAGGACGGCGCGATCGCGTCGATCCGTTTCAACCGGCCCGAGAAGAAGAACGCGATCACGGTCGCGATGTATCAGGCGTTGCTCGACGGTCTCAATGATGCCGCACGCGACGACGCGATTCGCGCAGTCGGCATCTTTGGCGGCGAAGTGTTCACCGCGGGAAACGATCTCGGAGATTTTCTCGCCGCGGGCGCACAGAACCACGGTGAGGAGCTGCCGGTCATCAAACTCATTCGGGCGCTGATCGCGTTTCCGAAGCCGCTGCTTGCCGGCGTCAAAGGCGTGGCGATCGGCTTTGGAACGACGATGCTGATGCACTGCGATGCGGTTGTCGCGGGACGATCGGCGCGCTTTGCGCTGCCGTTCGCACGGCTCGGCCTGGTTCCCGAGGCCGGCTCGAGCGTGATCTTTCCGCTCATCGCCGGACGCACGCGCGCATCGTGGTTGATGCTTTCGGGCGAGCAATTCGGCGCAGATGAAGCCCACCGGATCGGCTTGGCGACGCACGTCACCGACGACGCCGACGTTGACGGTGCAGTTACGACGATGTGTGGCGCGCTCGCGGAGCTACCACCCGGGGCAACTGCGAGTACGAAACGTTTGCTCAAAGCGCGCTTCGCCGATCTGGTCGACCGTGCGGTGAGCGATGAAACAGCTGCCTTCGGGGCGGCGCTCCAATCCGACGAGGCGCGCGCCGCCTTTACGAAGTTCCTGGCGCGCTAGTTTCTCTCTAGCCAGTAGTCGCGTAGCGTCGCAATGATCTGCGGCGCGGTCGTCGCCTCGTGCCGGCGAAGGCGGTCGATATCGCTGCCGTGCAGTTCGTTGGAATTGATGAAGTGCTCGGCGACACGGTGCGCTCGCTCGATATCCCAGAGCAGATAGCCGGCCATGACACCGAGCGCCGTGCCCGGCGCGTGTGGATTCACCGGATACACGTAGCTGCGATGCCAATCGCGCAGTTGCGCTACCGGCATCGGCATGGCGATCGCATGGCCTTGGCCGCAATCGGCGCCGAGAACGGCGGCGGCCTCGAGGATCCCGACGTTCTCCAGGCCCTCGACGGTGACGGGCGTTTCGAGCGCGTGCGCTAGACGGGTGAGGTAGAGAATGAACTCGAGCGCGCGTTGCGGATTGCGCAATGCGCCGCTCACCAATTCCTGATCGACCTTCACCGCGTCGAACGGATACTGATCGAGCCGAACCAGCGAACTGTGCCCCGCGCCGAGATCGTCTTGCTCGATCGCGATCCCGGCTTCGCGCAGACGTGAAATGAAATGCCGATGGCGCACCGCGTCGCCGGCGCCGGTCTGCGTTTCCAGCACTTCGAGCGCGAGCCGATCGGGGGGCAATTCATGCTCGGCGATCGCGCCGAAGAGGACGTTGAGATAGCGCGTGTCGCCAAGTGCTTCGGCCGGAATATTGATTGCGATGCGCGTGCGCAGCCCGTCGCGCTCGAGATCGTGACAGTCGCGGCACGCTTGGCGAACGACTTGCTCGAAGAGCGCGAGCAATTCGGCGTCGCCCAGCGCCGGAAGAAATCGCGCCGGCATAATCGGTTCGGGCTCATTGCCTTGCATGCGCGCCAGCGCTTCGACCTTTGCCAGCGTTCCGTCGCGAAGGTCGATGATCGGTTGATAATGCAACTTCACGCGATGCCGCTCGAGCATGCGACGATACTCGTGACGATCGCTCATCGAGATGACCGGTGCAGCGATACGCTCGATCACCGCGTGACCGAGCACGTGACGGATGTGATTGAGAAAACGCGAGATGTGATCGGTCGAGAAGAAGCCCGGATAGCGGCTGTAGAGTCCGAGCATCGCGACGGTGCGCCCGTTTTCGTCAACCAGCGGTATGGCTGCGCTCGAGCGGAATCCGAGTTCCGCGCCTACGGTAAGCCAGGGTTTGCGGCCCGGCTCGAGCTGCCACGCATCCGAAATGATGATGTGGCCGCTGCGCCACGCTCGGCCACCAGGGCCTTGCCCTGAAGGAACGTTTGGTTCGGTGGTAATCGCCGGAATGCGGCCCGTCGCCATCGCGCGCAGATATTCATCGGCGACGCCGAAGGTTGCCTCGATTTGCAGATCGCCTTCGTCGTCAGCGCGTCCGAAGTACCCCGAGACGTCGCCGGGCAATCCGGCGAGTGTTGAAAGAATGGCATGCACGAGATCGGACAGGTTGGATGCGGAAATTACCACTCGATCGATCTCGCCCATCGTGGTGGTGAGATCGCGGCTCACCTGGCGGTATCCCGCGACCTGCTCGTGCAAGTCGACCAGAACGCGTAGCGAGAGCGCCCGTTCGATCGGCTCGCGCGCTTCAGCCGCGACGTTGTCGAGCAGATAGCGTTGGATGCCGCTTTGAAAGATCACGAGCGCTTCGACCAGCCACTGAATGTCGACGCCGACGAGGGCATGAATGCGACCGGCACGCCGCGCCTGCGCTTGATGGCTCGAAAAAGTCAATTTCGAATTGACGAGCATCGCAAGATACTCGACTTGGCTCGCCTCAAGACGCGCAAATTCATCGGGCGTAAGGCGCGCAAGAACTTCGGCAATCGGGCTCGAGCGCGCGAGACTCTCGTAGAATTGCGCGATCAGTGGTTTTGCGAGCGTGGCGGCAACGTTATCGAGCCGGCGCAACGCTTCGGCCGCGTGCGCGTCGTACGCACGCGAAAACTCCGCATTGGAACTTTCCACGCCACCCCCTCGACATGGTCCGTTAAGGCCTCGCGCCTCTGTTGAGGTGCCTTATTGGCGCTTGGTGGCTTGCGTTCCCACGTTAGAGAGCTGCGACCGGCGGCGGCGTCCAGACGCCGCTCAAGGCCGCCGGCGAGGGCCAGTATAGACGAAGTGCCAAGGTAAATGCGGTCGAGGGGCATGGCAGCCAATTGCGCGTGTCGTCGGGTTCATTGCGCGTAACGTAGAGGTCGAGGGAGCGATTCGGCCGGCGCGTCAGCATCTGCCGGCTGTCGAGTACGCGGCGTCCCGAGCCATTCGCCATGATGCGCTGTTCATCGTCGAGCGCGCAAAGCGACCAGAAGGCGCGCGCCGGCGGCTCGTCCCACGGATCGAAGTGCACCACGTACTGCCGGTCACCGCGCAACGGTTCGTGCTGCGAATCGACGCGTGTTTGCGCGCAGAGTACGTCCTCGACGGTGCCGGCGAGAAAGTCGTAACGCGCCGCGCGCGCACGGCGCAGGTAATCGGTGCCGAAGTTGCCGGCATCGGTGCTGATCGTCCATCCGCTCGGCTCGCCCCCGTCGGGCATTTCGTCGATCATTCCACGCGCCTGTGTCACGGCGCCCGCCACGGCGTCGTCGCGCTCGTAGCCCGCGAGCGCTTCAAGCGCATCGACAGCGCCCGCGTCGGCGCGCGCAGGCGGATTGTCGAGCATGAACTCGCGGATGCGCGCGAACGCTTCTCCGGCGCAAAGCCCGTCGACATCCCGAAGTACCGATGCCGGATCGAGGCGAGGGGCGCCGTCGCCTAGCGCTTCGAGGTGATAGCGGTCGTCGAGTGAGGCAAGGTCATGTGTACCCAGTGAGATATCGTCGAACGACGTTTGGGCCACGATGCACGCCAGGTTCGTCGGCGACTCGATATGAGTGCACGACGCCGGAACGGCGCCGGCCCACTGCGGACCGCTGATCAGGTAGCGGCGCTCGGCATTTCCAGTTGCCCGCGTACCGAGTGTTGCAAAGACGTTGGTCCATGCGTCGATCAGCGACATGACGTAGTAGCTGTCGGTTTGCAGCGAGGTGAGTACGACCGGGGCGACGCGCAGGTCAAGCCACGCGATCGAAAAGACCAGATCGCGGTTCGGGAGCACGATGCCGCGCATCCACGTTTCTGCGAGATCGAAGCGATGGAGGAACCGGTTGAAGCCAACCGCATCGGTCGCGTGCCGAGCCGCCGCGCGCATGATGAGCAGCGGAAAACCGTAGAGATAGGCTTCCACGGCAGCAGCATCGAGATTAGCGGTTCCGAAACGCGCCCTTCGTGCGGGATCCACAGGGCGCATGATAGCAAGGCTGCTGGGCAATCACAGCGCAGTATCCAGGACGGAAAAGCGGTGGGGCTGTCAAGGACAGCCCCACTTGCGATTTACGGATTGCTCGGTGTTTGTGGATTGCCCGCTTCTGGGCCGAAGGGATCGAAGTCGTACTGCGCGCCGTATGGCGTGCCGTTGCCGACTACGTAGTTGTATCCGCGCGTCGACGGATAGCCGTTGTTCCCCGGGATGTTGTTGTGGAAGACCGGTCCGTTCCCGACCGTGCCCAGCGCGGCGAGCGCGTAGAGCAGGTAGTTGACGTTTCCGGTGCGGCTCCCGAGGAGCTCATCTTGAACCGCCTGCAGTCCGGCGAATTCAGGAGACGAGGCGCTGGTTCCAATGAGCAGATAGAACGCTCCGCCCAGCGCGGTAACGTCCGAACTGCGATCCGCCGCGCAGGGTGTGACGGCGCCCTCTGGGCAGCCGCCCATGTGCATCGCAACGTCAGGGACGGTGCGCGTTGCGGCGCCGGTGTTCACGAGATACTGATAGATCGGCTTTTGGAAGTATACGCTCTTTCCGCCGCCCGATCCCCACACTTCGCCGGCCGGTTCGCCTGAGCTCGGCGAGAACAGATCGTCGAACGCGTTCTCGGCAACGTATGCGGAGCGCAGCGAGTTGGCGTTGTAGCTCGTTACGAGGTTCGTTCCACCGACACCGGTGACATCGGTATCGTTGGCCGCCCAATTGACGCCGCGCGTTGCAATCGCGCCGGTGACGTCGGTGCACCCGAGCGCACCGTTGTCGCCGGATGACTGCACGAACGTGATGCCTTGCGCGTTCCCCTGACGATAGAGATCGTGGAACGTGCCGAACAGATACGTGAAGTCCTCACCGCCGTTGTACGCTGCCGAGAAGTATAGCTCACACAGCCCGAACGACGTGCTGACGACGTCGGCCTTGTTGTCTTCGACGATCGCCGCGTACATGTCGAGGAACGAGGGCGCGATCGATGCATCGGGCGCCTCGTACACCAGGATCGTCGCGCCCGGTGCGGAGCCGCCGGATTGCTGCACGTCGAGGGAGACCTCGTCGCAGTCGCCGTTGTCGATGTCGAAGGCCGGGCTGCCGCCGTCGACCGGACGGCGCTCGACGTGGGGCGGGGTGAGATTCTCGTGGCCGAAGTACAGCGACACGTCGCTATCGAGGTAGTCGCATGCGGCCACGATGCCGATCGTGCGCCCATTGCCCTTCGCAGTACGGTACGACGGATACTGATATGCCTGTTTGAGATCGTCGAACCAGTACGGCCCGACGTTGCTGTAGCGGTTGTCCGCAAACGTAACGGCGCTAGCCTTCATGAAATCGGGCTTCATCGCGGGTAACGGCGCAAAGGCCGCGACTTGTGCGCCGACACTCGCGAGCGCCGTGGGTACGGTCGGCGCCTTGTCGGCTTTGAGCAGCGTGACCGGCGTCCCGCGAGAAAGCGCGGCTGCGCGGTTGGTCAGGTGCACGTTGAACACGCGCTCGACCGTAGCTTGCGGCGCGTCGGCGACGACGCCTTGCGAGGTGATCGCGGTCTTGAAGCCTTGCGCGCTCAGTGTGGCAGCGACCGTCGCGAGGCTGCTCGCCGTCGGTCCGTACGACGCGCGGAATTGCGCCGGCGTTAGCCACTGATGATACTGCGGCGAGTCTTTGGTGCTCTGTTGTTGGATCAGCTGATCGAGTTGGGTACTGTTTCGCAACGGAAGATGAACGTAGATGCGCACGCCGGCCGGGGCCGTGTTTGGAAACGCGTAGGATTGCGTTCCGGCGCCGGTTACGGGGTTCGCCTGACTCGTTTGCTGGAGGGTTGTCGGAATTGAGTTCGAGGACGTGCCGCCGCCGCCGCAGGCGGAAAGTGCGAAGATCGCAGCGGCGGCAAACCCGAAGGATGCACGTAGTGCCATTGCTTTCACTCCTATGCTAGAGAAGCTACGAGACGAGGGTTACGTGGCCCGAGTGGAGGTCATAGACGCCGCCGACGATGCGGGCGTTGCCCGCTGAAACCGCACTTGCGACGATCTTTGACTGCGCGTGAACGTTCTGCATGCCGGCATGCACGTTCGCTGCAATTGCAGCGTTGAGCGATGAGGTGCTGCCTTTGATTCCAGGCGCGATGCTGGTGACGAGGTATTGAATCGATCCCGGCTGCGTCTCGGCCGGATTCTTAACGAAGGCGAGCGACGCTTTCACCGCGCCGCACTCGCTGTGACCGAGAACGAAAATAAGCGGCGACTTGAGCACGGCCACCGCATATTCAATCGAACCCAGACCGGCGCGTTCGATGAAATTCCCGGCGACGCGAATGCCGAAGATATTGCCGGGAATTTGATCGAAGATCGTTTCGACCGGAACGCGCGAATCCGAGCAGCTCACGATGATGGCAAAAGGACTTTGGCCTTCGGCAAGTTCGAGCCGCCGCGCAGTCAGCGGCGGGCACGCAGCCTTGTCGGCAACGAAGCGCGCGTTGCCCGCCATGAGGGCGGCAAGTGCGCTGCTTGCATCGTGTGACGGTGCCGAAGCCGGTGCGGCGCTCGCGGCGCCGGTTGCGGCAAGGGTGAGACCGGCGCCCGTCTGCAGTAGAAATGCGCGGCGATCGTAGTTCATGGGCCCTCCTTGATGATTCAGCGATTATTCGGCGTACGAGGGATCCAGACGATTGAGTTTGCGTAGTAACCCGGGCCACGCGAGCGCGCCGCCCGCGCCGCGCGTCACTTGTTTGGCTTGCGCTTGCGCGCCGGCGATGATCCGTGGATCGACCGTGATGAGCTTGTCGCCGCAGCTTTGCGCGCGCACCTGGATGTTGCAAGTATTTTCGAAGACGTACAGCGCCAGAAACGCTTCGGGGATATTTTCGGCGACCGTCAAGAGGCCGTGATTGCGCAGCATGAGATAATTCTTGCTGCCGAGATCGGCCACCAAGCGCGGCTTCTCGTCGTCGCGCAACGCGACGCCTTCGTAGTCGTGATAGGCGAGCGAGGAGAGCACGAAGATCGACTGCTGCGATATCGGCAGCACGCCGTGTTCTTGCGCCGAGACGGCAATCCCGTTGAGGCTGTGTACGTGGAAAATGGCCTTTGCGTCGTCGCGCGCTTCATGAATCGCGCTATGGATCGTGAAGCCGGCCGGATTGATCTCGTAGGGCGACTCCATGACTTTGTTGCCGGCGAGGTCGACTTTGATCAAGCTCGACGCGGTGATCTCGTCGAACATCATGCCGTACGGATTGATCAGGAAGTGGTGGTCGGGACCGGGGACGCGCGCCGACAGATGCGTGAAGATCAGATCATCCCAGTGGAAATAGGCGACGAGCCGATACGCCGCGGCGAGCGCGACTCGCTGGTCCCATTCTTCGGGCGAAACGCGGCCGCGAACGGTGGCTGGTGAGGTCGAAAGTGCGCTCATGCGCGAGGCTTCCCGGAGGCATCAAACACGACCTGGTCCCACTGCCAGAGCCGCTCGAAGAAGGCGCGAGCCGAACCGGAGTCACCCTTCTCGCCGCAGATCTGCGCGATCGTGCGGTCGCCGTCGATCGCGCTCAGCCATTGATCCTGCGCCGCGTCGATCGGCAGATACAGGTCGGTATAGGTGTGGCTACGGTTGATCAGCACGGCGGCGGCGCCCGCGGGCAGCCGTTCGCGTACGGTGGTGGCTTCGGGCAGCCGAATCGGGACGTAGTTGCGCCAATCGTCGCCTTCGAAGTCGACGCGATGGTTCGTTCCGTCATCGCTGCGATAGGCAGCGACTGTGTGGCGCACCATCGTTCCGCGGAACAGTTCGATAGCGGCATATTGTTCGCGCGGCGGGAGGCCCGCGAGCCGCGATGCGTGCGGCGTCGATGCGAGTGCGCCGCACTGCGGTAGATACGGCGCTTGGCGAATCCAGCGCCCGAACGAAAGATTAGCGTGCTCGAGAAATTCGAACAGTTGCGGCACCGAGTACGCGCGATCGCGGGGGTGCAGCAACGCGTCGGCCATCCCCGCCATGTCCGCAAAATCGGGTGAATTGCGCAGCAGTGTCACGATCGGATGGTCCGGCGGGAGCGCCTTGAGGCTGGCAGCGAGGTCGTGGATGTCGCCTTCGCTCGCGGTGACGCCGAGCCGGCGGCAATAGTCTTGCAGCATGTACACGCCCGCGCGGCCGTACGGTGCATACACCATGAGATGCAACGCGCCGTTTGGCTCGAGTACCTCGTGCAGCGCGCGAAGACCGGCGCCGGGATCGGCGAGGTGATGCACCACGCCGGTACAGACGACGTGCTCGAACGTTCGCCCGAGTTCGCGTGCGCGTTCGATTGGGAGTTGATAGACCTCGAGATTCTCGAGTGCGTGCGCACGCTTCAAATCGCGCGTGGACGCAATACTGTTCGCGCTGACGTCGATACCGACGACGTTGGCGCGCGGCCAGCGTAGCGCGTAATGCGCAGCTTGGACCGTTCCGCAGCCGGCCACGAGGATGCTCCGGTCGTCGCGATATGGCTCGCCGGGCCAAAAGAGATGCGCATCGGCGCGGCGCCGCGAATCGTCCCAAAACCGGCGGTAGGCGACTAGGTCGTCTACCGCCGGCGGGTACGGATGCATCTCGTAGAACGCACTCACTTCGTCGTGCATGAGTGCTTCGCTCATGCTAGCCGTGGGGTGTCTTAATCGATTCCATCACCGAATCCAGATTGAACGATGCGGGCTTCTGGCGCGGTGGGAACTTGACGAAGTCTTCGACTTGTTGCGCGACCACCGCTTGCATGAGGTAGAGCTGCGGTGCATGGTCGACCATCCAATCCCAATACGTATTCGAATTGAAATCGGACCGTTCGAACGGATCACGTCGCATATTCATGATGTGCGGAAGCCGCAGTTTCACGAACGGCTCAGCCCACTGTGACATCTGGTTTGCACGTTGGAGCGATAGATTGAATTTGTAGTCTCCAACGCGGCACGCGATGACCTCTCCGTCGTCGCTGAAGTACATGATCCAGTTACGCGGGCTCTCTTTTGCCTGACCGCTAAAATATGGGATCATGTTGTAGCCATCGAGGTGGACATTGTACTTCTGGCCGTTGATCGTGGTGCCCTTAAGCAGTTGCTCGGTGATGTCGGGATTGCCGGCGGCGGCGAGCAATGTCGGGAACATGTCGATATGTGAGACGATCCCGGTGTACACCGATCCGGGCTTGATCGTCCCGGGCCAGCGTATGAAGCACGGTACGCGCCAACCGCCTTCCCAGTTTGAGTCCTTCTGACCGCGGAACGGCGTTGTCGCACCGTCGGGCCAGGTGTCGTTTTCCGGGCCGTTGTCGGTCGAGTACATGACGATCGTGTTGTCCTCAATGCCGAGCTCCTTGAGCTTGTCGAGCATCATGCCGATCTGCTCGTCGTGCACGACCATGCGATCGCTGTACGGATCCTGTCCGCTCTTGCCGAGATTCTTTTCGGCGACGTGCGTGCGGAAATGCATCGCCGTCGAGTTGTACCACAGGAAGAAGGGTTGGTCGGCCTTGGCCTGCTTTTCCATCCACGCGAGTGCCGCCGAAGTGACCTCCTCGTCGATCGTCTCCATGCGCTTCTTGGTGAGCGGCCCAGTGTCAACGATTGTCTGCTTGCCGACTTTCCCGAAGCGCGGATCGACGGTTGTGTCGTCCTTGTCGGTCGCTACACAATGCAACACGCCGCGCGGCCCAAACATTGCTTTAAACTTGGGATCTTTCGGATAGTCGGGCAGTTCGGGTTCTTCCTCGGCATTGAGGTGGTACAGGTTGCCGAAGAATTCATCGAAGCCGTGGACCGTCGGCAAGTACTCGTTGCGATCGCCGAGGTGATTCTTGCCGAACTGGCCGGTGGCGTAGCCAAGCGGCTTGAGGGCTTCCGCGATGGTCGGGTCTTCTTTCTGAAGGCCAACATTTGCGCCGGGCATGCCGACCTTGGTGAGGCCGGTGCGGATCGGGTTCTGTCCGGCGATGAAGCAGGCGCGACCGGCGGTGCAGCTCTGCTGTGAATAGTAGTCGGTGAACAGGCCGCCTTCGTTCGCGACGCGGTCGATGTTGGGGGTCCGGTAGCCCATCATCCCGTTACTGAATTTGCTGATATTCCAGATGCCGATATCGTCGCCCCAGAGTATCAGAATATTGGGTTTCTTCGCAGGCATGGTTGTGTACACTCCCTTTTAGCGTTCCTCGATGGTAGTCCCGAGAAGTGAACGACAGGCGGCCCGGTCCAGGACGCCGCCAGGGTCAGCACCCGGCGGTCACCAATAGGGCCTGTGCCGCGGAGAGGTGGCAGAGTGGTTTAATGCAGCGGTCTTGAAAACCGCAGGACGTGAAAGCGTTCCGTGGGTTCGAAACCCACCCTCTCCTTAGAATCTTTGCTCGCGAGAGCGGGGGCATGTATCATGCAAACCGCCGAGAACTTTCGAGACGGCAAGTTGCTGCGAATCTTCGTCGATGAAGCCGACCGGCGTGGACTGCAGCCGACCTACACGGCGATCGTGGAGTTCTTAAGGAAGCGTGGCGTCGCGGGCGCGACCGTCTTTCGCGGGATCGAAGGCTTCGGCGGTCACGGTGAGGTGCACATGGCCAAAGTGTTCTCGTGGCTGCCGAATTTGCCGATCCTGATCGAAGTCGTCGACGATTGGGCGGTGCTCGAACCGCTGATCGGCGAGCTCGAGACGATGATGGGCGAGGGACTGCTCACGATCGAGGCCGCGCAGTACCTGCGCCTCTCCAGGCCGAAGCGGACGCCGGCCGAGAAACCAGCGTCCGGAAGCGAAGCTCGTTAGTTCATCATCGCTACAACCGCGAGCGCTACGAGCAGCGTTCCGAGCGCGTAGCCGACGTAGGCCGAAAGCCGTCCGTGATGCATCTTAGCGAAAAACGATGCGGCTCGGCGAACTGCCGTGGCGATCGGCGCGCTGAGCAGCCGGTCGGCGAGAAACACATCCTCGCGCTCTCGAAGAATGGCAGCGCGAAAATGCTCGTGAATCGTTTCGCGCCGATTTTCAATCTCGGTGGGGTTGAAGATTGCATCGAAGATGACGCGGACGGGATTCGAGAAGCCGGTTGCCGTGTACGTCATCTCCGGCGACAAGATCTTTTGGCCGCCTGCCCACACCTTCGATCGCTCAACACGCCGGGCGCGCGTCATAAATCGAACCACGCCGTAAGTGACGAGCAACAAGACGATGATGATCGCGCACAAGTAGGTGGTCGACATTGCGAAGACCACCGGATTCGCTTCGCCGCCGCGCAGCATCACGACAAGCCCTCGTCCCGGAAGCCACGCCCCGATCTGTGCACCAAGAGCATGGAACGTCGCAACGAAGTCCGCCGGTAGCGGATTCGGCGGGGCGTCGGGCTTGAAGAACGGCGGAACGAGCGTGCCGGTGACGACGTCCGAACCCAACGCCGTGGCTGATGCCCTGCCGATGACCGGCAAAACATAGGTAGGCAAGACGCCCAGCAGCACGCACTCGAGCGCGAGCAGCCCCATGCCGAGCAGCATGCTGCGCGAAGCCTCCGCGGCTTTCGGACGTGGCGTGCGCTGCACCCCGAGAAACGACATACCGAACGCCTTCACAAAGCAGGTCACCGTGAGCGCTGCAGTGAGCGCGAGCGTCGCGCCGCAGAGGGCAAAGATCACGCGGAATGTCAGGGGATTGAGCTCAGCGCTGCGGAGCAATGCCTGAAACGTCATCCATTCGCTGACGAAGCCGTTGAGTGGCGGTATGGCCGATATCGCGAACACGCCGACGCAGAACAGTGCCGTCGTCATCGGCAGGACGCGAATGATTCCGCCGAGTGCATTCATGGACCGTGTACCGAGCTTGGCGTCGACCGTCGCGGCCCCCAAAAAGAGCAGTCCCTTGTAAGCGGAGTGATTCGCGAGATGATACATCCCGGCAGCAAAGCCGATCCCTGCCAAGAACGGTTGATGTTCGGCGGCGAACACGAAGGCCGCGCCGAACCCGGTCAGCGCAATCCCGATGTTCTCGATCGAACTGTAGGCAAGCATCGCTTTGAGATCGTCCTCGATCGTGGCGTAGAGTATGCCGACCAGTGCCGATGCAGCGCCGACGATCATGACGACCAGGCCCTGGGCCGGAATGCGCGACGGCGCGAGGACCATGTCGACCAGCACAATTCCGTAGACGCCCACATTGAGTATCACGCCCGAAAGCAGCGCCGACACGTTTCCTGGTGCGAGCGGATGCGCGCGGGGCAGCCAAGAGTTGATGGGCAGGAGCCCCGCCTTCACCCCGAATCCGAAGAAGGCAAGCAGAAACACGCACCACGACAAGGGGGCACTCAACGGTTCTGCCGGCGCTGCAAACGAGAGCGAGCCGCCGCGTGCGAGCAATACGCCAAGAAGCGCGGCCATAGTACCCGCTTCGCTCATCCCGAGCATAACGAATGCCGCGCGGGCGTTGACGGCACGACGCCACTCGAATGCAACGAGGAACGCGCTTGCGATCGCGATGATCTCCCAAACGATGAAGAACGACGTGACGTCACGGCAGACGAATAGCCCGATGATCCCGGCAAGCAGGATGCAATACCACACCGTGAAACTGCGCAGCGAGTAGTCCCCGGCGTATCGCTCAAGATAACGAACGGTGAAGAGCGACGTCGGCACGTACACGAGCGACGCTACGCACTCAAACCATGCGCCGAGCGTCGTCGAGCCAATCGTGATCGAACCAACGATCGGCAGCGTCCACAACGCGACGTCGCCGCTCGGGCCGGCGGCCAGACAGATTGCGCCCCCGATGAACGATAGTGTAGCGGCCGTACAGCACGTTAGCGCAAGGACACGCGACGAGTATCGTTCCCCGAGCACGACTGCGACGATCGCGCCGAGAGGACATAGCGCAATTGCCGCGACCGTCACGACGAGCGCGGTCATGGACGCGAGACCTGGCCGCAGACTAAGCGCAACGCATCGACGATTGCGAGTGGCGGCGGCGGACACCCGGGAACGACGAGGTCGACCGGAATGACCTCGGCGATGCCTCCGGACGACATGAGTGACGGGCCGAACACGCCGCCGCTTGCGGCGCACGCCCCGACAGCGACCACGCGCTTCGGTTCCGGCATGGCTTCGTAAGCTCCACGCAGCGCGTCGTGCATCTGGCGCGTCGCGGGTCCGACGACGAGCAGCACGTCCGCCTGACGTGGCGTCGGCGTGATGAAGATGCCGAACCGATGGAGATTGTAGGATGGGCCGTTCATCTGTGCCAGTTCGTTCAGACACGAACCGCAATCGCCGGCGTCAACGATTCGTACGTACAGCGAACGCCTAAAGCCACCGCCCAGCGGTTCGCGCGCATCGCGATCCGGTGGGTGCGCCCAGGTCACGTCGTGTCGCCAGTTCTGTCCGTCTGCGCCTTTGCACCGCATGCAGTGAACGCAGCAATCCTCGTTGACGCGCGCGATCGCCGCGGCCGCTTCGATCGCACCGGTGGGACACGCCGCTGCCAGCGCGACCGCTCGTTCCTTCGTGTTATGGATCGTGGTTTTCGGCAAACCGGGCGAGAGCGACGCTGCAACGTCGCCGCCGCCAGGCATCGGTTCGGTTCGAATGCCCGCAAGCAGCCCGCGCAGGAACCAGTTCTTCATCGGTCGTTCTCCGCGACGGAAAGGTCGAGCGTAGCGAGCACGATCGGGAAATCCTGGAACGCGAAGTCTTCCGTCGCGACGTGGAAGCCGTGCCAGTTTCTAAACGACGGTGGCGTCAACCGGTACCGCGTGATGACTCCGTCGCCGTCCAACTCGACCCAATGCACCGAGGCGCCGCGCGGCGCCTCGCTCCAGCCGACGGCGCCGCCCTCGCGCACTCGCACCTCCCCGAACACCGGGCCGTTGGGGAGACCTTCCAAAAGCGCTCGCATGATCCGCAGCGACTGCGTCATCTCCGCGAAAAGCACACGCAACCGTGCATAGCCGTCGCCGTCCTTCTCAATCGGCACATCGAACCGAATGTTTCGGTACGCGCCGTATGGCTGCACTCGTCGCATGTCCAACGCAACGCCGCTCGCGCGTGCAAACGGCCCGACGATTTCGAACGTGTGCGCGGCGTTCTCCGAAACGATGCCGACCTGCTCGATCCGGTCGAGGAAACTGCTCGACGCCTCCAACGCTGCCCGGAGCGACTCGACCTTTTTCTCGAGCGCTTCCGCTGCGGCGAGGGCCGCTCGCAGCGAACTCGGATCGTAGTCTCGCATCACTCCGCCCACAGCCAACGTGCCGAAGAGGTAGCGGTGTCCGGCGAGTGAGCCGCTGATGCGCAGAAGTTGCTCTTCGATGCAGATCGCCTGGCTTTCAGCGACCGTCAGTGCGGTGGAGGCGCATATCTCACGGATCGACGTCATGTGGTGACGCAGCCGTTCCAACTCGGCCAAAAAGGCGCGCAGGTACGACGCGCGTGCGGGAACCGAGACGCCGAGCGCGCGTTCTACCGCGTGACAGTAGGCGAGGCCGTTGCCGATGGCGGACGTTCCGTTGCAACGCTCCGCAAGCAGAAGCACGTCCGGCATGGTGCGGCCTTCGGCGATCTTCTCGATGGCGCGGTACTTGAAGAACAGCCGCGGAACGGCGCGCACCACGTCTTCGCCGACGGTTTCGAGAAGAAACAGCGCCGATTCTGCTTCGCCCGAGTAGACAGGCCCGACCGTCATTACGAAAGCTCCCTCTTCTTCGAGGACGCGTTTGGGATGCCACTCGCGCCGCGTCAGGGGCATGTCATCGGCAGACACCACCTGCGGGCGCATCAGCCCGAGGTTCTCAGCCCACTGATCGTCGTGCAGCACGAAGTCGCCAAGGCGCGGATGTTCGAGGAAACGTATCGAAAAGAGATCTTCGATTTCGCGTTCGAACCAGTCGGACGCAATGGTGACGTTGGTAAGGCTCGGAAGCTCCCGCTCGACCGGATCAACGGCGATACGCAGCTCCGCCCATCCTGGATGCCGCGTTGCGTAGAGAAGGTAGCGCACGTCCAATCCGCGACCGTTCTCTCGCGCGACGATGGTCCCGATCCGCCACATCTGCGCGCGGAAGAGCTTTACCAGCGCACGGAGGTTGCGGGCGTTGACGTCCGCATAGATCGTTTCATCGACAACGCGCCATTCGATCGACGGCCAAATGGAGCGCATGAGTTCCGCGAATTCGGTCAGCATCAGGCTCATGCTCCCAAGACTCGCGCGGCGCTTTCGAGCGCCTGCGAGAGACCGGTCGGGATCCACACGCCGAGCACGAAAACGGGAATAGCAGCGAGCCCAAGAGCAAGCGTGCAGGTCGTCGGCACACGCCGTCGGGTCGCGATGCTGGGTTTGCCGGAAAGCATCGACGTCACGTGCCACATCACCCCGAAGAAGGCGATAACGATGAACAGCACGAGGAGTGCCGCCACGATGTAACCGTGCGTCTGCAATGCCGCGCGCAGAATCGCAAGCTCGCTCGGGAAAACGGCCATGGGAGGAGCGCCGCCGATCGCCAGACCGCCGACCAGCAGTCCCGCACTGGCGACGCGGCTCATCCCGAGCAATCCGCGGACGTCAGCGATGTCGCGTGAACCCGTAACGATGAGCGCAATGCCGGCAGCATAGAAACAGAACGACTTCGTAACCGCGTGCGCGAGCATTTGCCACAGCGTCGCCGTGTCTCCCAACGGCGTGAGTATGCTCGCCGCGACTAGCATGATCCCCATGTGCTCGACGGTCGAAAACGCGAATAGCCGCTTATAGTCGTGTGCCTGGACGATGAGGAGCGCCGCCACCCCGACCGAAATCAATCCGACGACGGCGAACCAGGTTCCGACGTGCAGCGAGGTGTCACCCGCGAACACACTGCGAAGGCGCAGCAACACGTAGAGCACCGCGCTGGTTTCGATGCCGGAGAGCATCGCGCAGACCGGTGAAGGGGCCTGGCTATGCGCATCGGGAAGCCACGTGTGCAGCGGGACCAGACCAATTTTCGCGCCGTATCCGACGAGCAACAGCACGAAGGCCGCGCCAAGCAATGCGTGCGACATGTTCGGTGCCGCGGTCCTCAAACCGGACCAGGTGAAATCGGTGCTGCCGGTCGTGTGAAGCGCCCAGAACAGCACAAGTATACCGAGGACGGCGGTGGTTGCTCCGAGCAGCGTGAGAATCATGTACTTCCACGCGGCCTCTACGGCCTGGGGCGTGAGGGCGTAGCTCACGAGCAACACCGAGAGCAGCGTCGTCAGTTCGACGAAGATCCAGACGAGGCCGAGTTCGCTCACGAGCGGTATACAGAGCATCGAAAACGCAAACAGATTGAAGTTCGCGTGGTAGAGGCGCACCCGGCGATCTGAGTTTTCCTCCGCACTCATATAGCCCCATGAATAGAGCGAAGCCGTCAGATAGACGAACGCAATCAGTACGAGCAGAAAAGCCCCCAATGAATCGGCTTCGACCCAGCCGCGCGCGACGCTGAGCGTCGCCCCGAAACGCAGCATCCCGAGCACGCGCAGCGACAGCGCAAATACCACGACCGCAGCGATCAAAGTGACGGGCGGCGCGGTGCGACCGCTGCGCGGTATCGCACACCACAACGCAGCTAGGAGCGCGATTGCCGGAATGGCAAGCAGCGTCATGGACGTTCCTTCAGCGACGCGAGCCCGCCGACTTCGGTTGTTCCCAACCTGCGGTACGCGATCCGGGCCAGGAGCGCTACGATGAACGCAAGTAGCGGAACGTCGAATGCGATGGCGAGTTCCGCAATGAGTGGGAAATCCGGTGCAATGGCAATTCCGGCCAGGAAAGCAGCGTTCTCCATGGCGAGAAGACCCAGCAGTTGTGGTACCGCTTCGGTTCGTACCGCGAGCACGAGCAATCCCACGAGCAGGGCGGCAAAGCCCATCGAAATGTTGGCCGGCGAGAGATTCGGAGCCGCGTGCACAAGATGCTGAGCGAACGCGTACCCGGCGAATGTCAGACCGAGGGCGAGAAGCAGCGTCGTCGGAACGTCGAGTGCCTGCGATAGCTCGCGCCGCCGGTTGATTTCTCCCGGTACCATCACGCGCAGTAGCCACGGTATGATGATGGCCTTCGACGCCACCGTGACGCAACCGAGCGTGAACAAGTGCCACGAGAACGGAACGGCACCGAGGAGAAACGCCGAGGCCGCGAGCAGCAGCGACTGAACGATGAATATCTGCATGCAAGCGCCGATTTGACGCGTCACCGTCATCGCGATCGTGCTGATGATGAAGAGCCCAAGCACGAGCGAGTTGAGTTCGATCAGCAACGTCATAGGTGCAACATCTCGGTGATCATCGCCGTGACGGAGACCACGAATGCGGCCGCCAGGAACTCCGAAATACGGAAGAGCCTCAGCTTCGCGTACGACGACTCCACCCCAACGATGACGACAAGGAGCAGCAGAATCTTGATCGCCACGAGAACGATTGCCAGCGCGATGTGCGCCGGAGTGCCGTCAATCGCAAGCCCCCACGGCGTCGTCAAGACGTTGAGAAACACGATCGAGAGAACGACGAACTTCATGTAGCCGCCGTACTTGATCAGCGCCGCCGAGCGGCCCGAGAACTCAAGGGCCTTCGACTCATCGATCATCGCGAGCTCGAAGTGACCGCTGGGGTTATCCACCGGCAGCCGTCCCGTTTCGGCGAGCAGCACCATGAAAAAGGCGATGAGCAGCAACACGTGCGAGGGCGCGAAGAAATTCGCGATGGGATGCACCCAGTGTTGCTGCACGATGTACGGGATCGTCGAATTCGCGACGAACGACACGGTGAAGAGAACGATGATGATGACCGGCTCGGCCAGGAAGCCAACCATACGCGTGCGGCTTGCACCCATCGCACCGTAGGGATTTCCGCCGTCAATTGCCGCGAGCGTGAAGAACATCCCGGAAATCGCAAGGATGAAACCGGCACCCACCATGTCGCCGGCGAACGCGAAGAACAGCGGAAAATCCGTAAGGACGGGAATCAGCAGCGTGACGATGAGGGGCACGATGAAGACGAAATACGGAGCTGCGCGGAAGATCCAGCTGCTATCCTCGGAGACGCGTTCATCTTTGCCGAACAATTTGCGCAGATCGCGGTACGGCTGAAAAATGCTCGGCCCGCGCTTCGATTGCACGAGCTCCTTGCAGCGCGCAAGAATGCCCGCAAACAACGGCGAGAGGAGCAGAACAAAGGAGAGTTGGACGATGTTGAGGGCGACCGACTGCGTCATCGATCGTTACCTATGGCGTCGGAGATCGACAGGCGCTACCACAAAAAGCGAACTCCCATACTAAAAAGTAGTGAGTAGGAGCCATCAGCCCGCAAGGGCGGTAAGCGAGCTCCATCGCTGGCGTGGTATGTTTGGGCATCCTTCTGACGCCTCCAAACAAGCACCTTCCCGATCGAAGGGGCGTTCTTGACGGCCTGAGAATCTATCGGCGACGGGGATGGAGCTCCCCGCGAAACCGCCGGCATCGGCTGATGGCTCCTGACTAGATTTGTTGAAGGTCGGGAGCTTTTTGGATGCCCCACTCATCACAGATACAAAGCCTGTTCGCGACGCTGCGAGGTGTCGAGCGGACCGCGCGCGCCAGATTGATCGCCGGATGCGCGGACGACGTTGCGAAGCTCGAACGGTTCTTTGAGCGGCCCTTGGCCGTCGCGAGACGCGATGCACACGATGCCTTGGCCGGCATCGGCCCGATTCCGGACGCAGACCTTGCCGCGAATCTACGCCGCGAAACCTTCGAGCGTATCGGCGTTACCTCCGCCGAGACGGTGTGCGCCAATGTCGGACTGCGCGCGCGTGCGCGCTTCAAAATGTACGCTGATGAACTCGCGAAGGCCGAGGCTCCAATCACGGATGCCATCGTCGCGACCCATCTTGTTGCAGCGAAGCGGCCCCTGCCGCGAATGTTCTCCGTCGGACGCATCGATATCGATGGACTTCGGGCTCCCGACCCGCCCGAGCGACCATCGGAGATCGACGGCTGGGTTGTCGACCTGCACGCTTGCATCCGCGATGAGATCAGTACGGGCGTGAAGGCGGCCCTCGATCGCGTTCTGGCGCGCGGCTTCAATCGTCTCGCGGTCATCAAGACGCGCATCGATCTAGCTCTTTGCAAGCGGGAGATCGGATCCTCGTGATGCTCGGGTCGAGATCGGAGCACAGCAAAGAACTGGACGACCTCATCGCGCTGACGAACGTCTACGGCGACCTCCGCTTACGGAGCGACGTAGCATTCATCGTCGATCAAGCGACGAACCAAACCGCCGCCGTCGCCGTGTTAGGCCAATTCAAGCGAGGCAAGAGCACCCTGTTGAACGCGCTCCTCGGCGAAGACGCGTTGCCGACGGGGCGCCTGCCCCTTACGGGCGTGACAACGCGCATCGTCTTCGGCGAACGCGGGCTCGCGGTGCACTTTCTCGATGGCCAAACCCAGCAAACGGCGATTGCGAATCTCGCGGCCTACGTAACCGAGGATCGCAATCCGAACAATCGTCTCGGCGTAGCGCACGTAGATGTTGCGTTACCGTTGCCGCTGCTGCGCGACTTGGCGTTCATCGATACGCCCGGAATCGGTTCGACGCTTACTCATAATACACAGACCGCGCGCGAGGCGAGCGAACACGTCGATCTCGCACTGTTCGTCACCGGCCCGGAGCCGCCGATCACGAATGAGGAGCTGTCGTTTCTTCGCGATATCCGGGATCGGGCCGAGCGGGTATTCGTAGTGATCGCAAAGATCGATCTCGTCCGCGGTTCGGAGGCAGAGATTCTCGAATTTACGCGCCGCACGCTAGACGAAGCGATGCAACAAAATGTTGCTCTCTTTGCTGTCGACGCGACGCGGCCCGACGAACGGGTCGCGTTGTTGCGCGAGGCGATTGTGCGCGCCGTCGTCGCAAGCGGTGGTGCCCTTGCACGGAGTTCCCGCGCACGTCGCGTTCACCGTGCGGTTTCGCGCATCCGGCGCGCCCTAGAACTTCGGCGAGCCGCGGCGAAACTTCCGGCGACCGAGCGCGAACGCGCCCGCGACCGCTTCTCCGCGCTGGCCGGCGAAATTGAAGAGCGCGGCGCCGACCTGGTTCGGGCCATCGAGCAGTTCCCAACTGAAGAGCTCGTCTCAGTAGACACGTTGCTCGACACGCTCGTGGAGAGCGGCGTCTCCGAGGTTTCGGCAGAGGCCCATCGCTTCGTGACGCTTGGTGCGGGGCCGGGAGAAGCTGCACTTCATGTTCGCATAGCGGAATGTGAGACAGGCTGGTCCGCTCAGGTTTCGTCGGCACTCGACCGTCGTGTCGACAAACGGATGGCGTCGACGCTGCGCGTATTGGCCGATTTGGAGAAGTGCTTCGCGCAAGCCGGCAGCAAGGCACTCGGACTGCCGATGACCGAGGACGACGACCCGAACCACATTGAATTCGGTGCACGCGAAGCAGCGACGCGGATGGGCGGTCCGGTGCCCACCACGGGCCTGGAGATCGTAACGGGCGGCCTCATCGCAGCGCTTCCGGGCGCGTTGCGCACCCGCGCTTTGCGTAAGCGGTTTGCGTCACAAGCGAACCGGCTTCTCGACCGTTCCAAGGGGCGCGTGCGTTCGGCAGCGGTGCGTTATCTGCTTGAGTGGCGGCTCGCCAACGTCGGGTTCGTGCGTAGGCGGCTCATGGCGGCCCGCGGTTTTGTCGACGACGCGTTCGATAGTGCGGGCGAGGCGGGAGACGATTCGCAGCTATGCGCGCATCTGGAACGGATGCAACGCGACGAGCAGGTCCTCGACGCAATCGTTGCGGCCTTTTCGTAGCCGTTTCACTCAAACACTCGCCGGTAGACGTCCTGCGCGTAGCTCGTCGGCAACGGCTCACCTTCGACGAGTCTAAACGTGCGTTGTCCATTTTGCCCGCGTTCCGCGCGCAGGAAACGCGTCTGCGAAGCGCGCTCTTCCCAAATACGATGGGCGAACTCGTAGAGGTGCGTAACGAAGCAGACACGGATCCCCGAGTCCACCAGCGCTTGCGCGATCTGGCGAGCGATCTCCGACCCTTCGCGGTCGTTCGTAGCGGCAAACGACTCGTTGAACAATACAAGCGCGCCCGGCCTCAAACGCTCGGCAACTTCGCTCATGCGGCGAAGTTCCTCGTCGAATTTGCCGCTTTTCATCTCCATGTCTTCCTCGCGCTTGTAGTGGGTAAAAAGCCCGTTGCATGGACTCCCGTTAAACGATACGGCCGGCACGAACATGCCGCACTCCATCATCAGTTGCGACAATCCGACACTTCGCAAGAACGTGGACTTCCCGCCCTGATTAGCTCCGGTGACAAGGATCATCGAGTTGCCGTCGGCATCGCAGTCGTTCCCGACGACGCGCTGCCGCATCGAGAGCGACAGACACACGTCGTATAAACCGGTAAAGTGACCGATGCCGGCTTCGGAGAGTAGGGGAAAGCAGACCGGCTCGTTTTTGGACGTAAGTTCTTTGTGCAGATTGATGCAGGCGACGTAAAAGCCTAATTCATAGCGAAGCGTTGTGAAAAAGGCAAGGATATGGTCTGCCGACTGGGCCAGCGCGTCGGCAACGAGATTGACCCCGCGGTCTCCAAGCTCCGACATCGCTCGCGCCCCGTTTTCGTCGCGCGGGTGCAGCCGATAGGTATAGCCGGGCTCCCTTATCGGAAAGAGCCGTCTGAACCAGCGCGCCAGTCGAGGCTCGTAGTCGCGAAGCACGTAACCTTCGCCGCGGTTTCCCCGTCCAAGCCGAGCGCTCATCAGGATGCCGCCGCGAAACTCCACACGTCGTAGTTGGTCGCGAGCGCGCTCCAGATATTCGTCGTCGAGCCCGCTCCGCAGCATCGAAAAGAACTGGACGAAGCCTTCGGACGCAAAGTCCTGCTCATGCCGCTCGGCAATGGTCCGCAACTGCTTGAGGATCCCGAGGAACATCTGCACGAGGTCGCTTGCCCGACGCAGGATCGTGTCGGCATGTTGCGTCCGCAGTCCCCAAAAGTATTGGCCCTCGTTCTTGATCGCTTCGCATGCCAATGCATAGATCGCCTCAGCGATGTTGGGATTCGCAAGACAATCGCGCAGAACGCTCTGGCGGTAGCGAATGGCATCGACATCGCGCAGCCCGCATAGTACTGATCGTCGTACGACATCCGGAAGAAAGCGATCGGTGCCAACCATAGCTGCAAACAGCTTTTCCAGTCCGAGGTCTCCGACGAGGTCGTCTGTGTTCGAAGGCAGCGGCTCTTGGATGTCGACGTCGCGGTCGCGATGCATGAGGAACGTCTTCACGCGTGTTCGCGTTTCGTCAAGCGGCTTTTGAGCCGGTCGTAAGTGAGGGAGTATTTTTCGGCAAGCGAAACCGCATACGCAAGACCATCCGCCGGTCGCCGCGCCAACCGGTACGTGCGCAGGTCGGGCTTCTCTGCGTCTACCATGCTGACCGTGCTTACCGTCTTCTGACTCAACGAGGCCAGCTCGTCGATGAACGTAACGCAGACGCTCAAAGCGTCGAGTTCAAGGATCTTTTCCATGATCCGCCGTGCGAGTACGCTTGCATCGTGCGCTGTCGTCGAGGCGAAGATTTCGTTGAGGATAATGATGCTGTTGGGAGTGCTGTGTTCGAGAATCTCATGGATGCGAATGACGTCGTCTTCGAGCTTGCCGCGCAACGCGCCCGGGTCTTCCTCGCGTTCGAAATGCGTGAAGATCGCGTCGAACAGAAACGTGCCGGCACTCTTTCCCGCTACGCAACAACCGAGCGCGGCGAGATAGTGTACTTGCCCGAACGTGCGCGCAAACGTCGTCTTCCCTCCCTGGTTCGGACCGGAAACGACAAGAACGCGCTCTGGTCCATTGAGGTAGAAATCGTTGCGCACGACCGGAGCATCGACTTCCATGAGCCGCCGCGCCAGCGCGAGATCGAAGCCGTCCTCGACGAACACCGCTTTGTCGTCCGCGTCTACCCGCGGATAGCACATCGGCAATCCCGCGCGTTCAAAACCACGTCGATAGTCGACGCTCGCGACGTAAAACTGGACTTCGCGGTCAAACCGTCGGATCGTCTCGTCGATGAAACTGCCATTGGCATCGCCGAATCGCCCCAGTTCGGAGAATACGGCCGGATGAAGCAGCGCCACGAAGTCGAGGATCTTCGCCTCGATATGGTTCAGCGACGTTCGCTGTGGAAATTTGAGTAAATAGCTCTTGGTCGCACCTTCGCGAAAGCGTTCGAACGTCGCCTGGACGGTCGCCACCAGATCGTCCTCGTGATTCGCCTCGCGCACGCTTACGCTGGCACTTCCGACCAGCACGCGGTAATCGATCAGCTCGAGCTTCGAGAGGAGCGACGCCGCGTCGTTTGCGAGCGAGCGGAACACGTCCGAGTTCAAGTACTTGGAAAGTGTACCTTTCAATGCCAGCAATCCACGTGACTCAACGTCGGAGTGACCGAGCCCGTCCGCGAGCCGCCGCACCGCGTCGCAGTAGAGCCGGGCGGCGTCGAGCAGCCAGCGGTCGCACTCGTGCTTATACGACGATGCTTTCGCCGTTGCGAGCCATTGGCGAATCGTACTCATCGTTGCGGCGAACGACGCGATACGTTCGTATACGCTCGCTTTCTCGACGTCGCGCATCACCTCGTGCCGGTAGTCTATCGCATCGATGCTCTTGAGAGGGGCGTAGAAGAACGGTTTTAGATCGTACTGTTCCCGGCAGGAGACGGCAGCGTCAACGATCTGATCGAGGTTGAGATCGACAAAGAACGGCGGCCGGCAGGGATCGCCGTCCGGCTCATCACCGGCATCACGGAACAGGATGCTGTGAAACGTCATCGATCCCGTGTCGTTCAGTCGTCGTCCGGCGCAGCGTTATGTTCGACCACAATGGGCGCGTTATCAAAATCGTCGTCTTCGACCGGCTCATACCGGCGGAGACGATTCTTGAGGTCGGCGATTCTCGCTTGCAGCGAGCGAGCGCGTCCCATCGTCCACTCGAGCTGCGCATACGCTCCCGCGTTACGCATACGTTCGATCTTCAGATTGCGAAGGCTCTCCTGAAGCGCGAAGTGCTCGGAAGAGTAATGCTGTTGCAATTCGTAGAGTCGCTCGCCCCTCTCGGTCAGCGCCTGCTCGGCTGCGTGCAACCGTTTTGCCATCTCGGCATGCTGGTCGTCCGGCGTGCGGTTCGCGTTACTCATGTGCCTCGACTCCCTCGCGTCTGGGCGCCCTGGCGCATGTGGCCTGGTTGATGTAGCGTCCGCGCCTGGTCATCGCGAAAAGACTCGTGTGGGGCATGTGGCGTCTCACGTCCGGATGGTCCAAGGGAAGCCATTGAGCGGTCTGCACGCCGTCGCCGGCCACCGGATCACGCCGCGTTTGCGAAACGATCCGCGCATAGAAGCAAATCTCGAGGACCGACGGGGAATAGGGATCGTCTCGCCGTTCGGCGACGAATGCAATCTCGGCTGGGAAGACTTCGTATCCGGTTTCTTCGAGCACCTCGCGAACGACCGCGGTCTCTAATGTTTCGCCTAACTGTGGTGCCCCGCCCGGAAGATTGACGACGGCGAGAGCCAAACGCGACTCGCGTACGACAAGCAATTCGTCACCCGGCCGAAGGACGGCCGCCGAAACGCGCACGCGATATGGGTCCGCATTGTTCATGGCCTTGCTCCTCATTCGATCACTGTTCGAACAGGAGCCATCAGCCGCGAAGCGGCGGTCCAAGGCGGTGCTCCATCGCCTATTGACTGAAGACGTTCGCATGGACAGGTGCCTATCCTGTCTCGCCTGAGGGTGCCCATACGCGCGGCGGGCACTTGTAGAGGATATCCCCCACCCTGCATGAATCGCGGAGCAGCGAAAACGCGAAAGCCGTCAAGGAAATACGCCCAACGTGCCGGAGTCAACCACGGGAAAACTGCTGCGCATCTTCGTCGACGAAGATGATCGCTTTGAAGGGCAGCCGCTCTACATGGCGATCGTCGAAGCGTTCAAGACTGCCGGATTCACCGGCGCAACCGTGCTCAAAGGCATCGAAGGGTTCGGCGTCAACCGAACCGTGCATGCCGCACGCACGTTTGATCAGTCGACCAACCTGCCGATCCTTATCGAAGTGATCGAGGAAGAGGCAAAGGTTCTGGCGTTTCTTCCAACCTTGCGCTCCATGATCAGCGAGGGCTTGATTACGCTCGAAAAGCTCGAGCTGATGCGAATCTCGAGAGCCGACTGATGATCGAATGGCGTGCGGTTGTGGCGGTCGCGGTCGGCGCCGCGATCGGCGGCGTCTTGCGCTACGCCATTGGGCAACTCTTTCTTCAAAAGTTCGGTCCGGGTTTTCCGTACGGCACGCTCTTCATCAACGTGACCGGAAGCTTGTGCATCGGCATCGTCGCGGAACTGGGGGCGACGCGCGCGCTCGGCATGACGCCGCTGCTCCGGATTCTCTTGGCGACCGGTGTGCTGGGCGGTTATACGACGTTCTCGACGTTTTCGCTCGATGCGATCACGCTGCTGGGCGAAGGGATGATCCCTGCCTTCATCTATATGGCGTCGTCGGTCGTCCTTGGAATCGGTGGGGCGGCGCTCGGTGTCGTCATCGCGCGCCTCGCGCAGCGTTAGCGGCGGCGATGATTTTGCGTCTGCACGGTCAAGCCCGGCTCCGCCAAACCGGGATTCTCGCGCGAAGGCTCGGAGCTGGTGCTTCGGGTTCGCGAGAAGGCTATCGAGGGCGCCGCGAATGATGCCTGCGTCAAAGCGATTGCGACGGCGCTCGGGATTGCACCATCGCACGTTCGGTTGATCCAGGGAGGGCGCAGCCGCTTCAAGAGCTTTAACGTCGACGGCATCGGCGCCGCGGATCTCGACGATCGGTTAGAGATTCTCGCGTCCGGACGGCATTTCGAGATACTGAAGCGGGCCAATCGGCACGATTCGTGTCGGATTGATGTCGTCGTGCGTGGAATAATAATGCCGCTTGATGTGATCGAAATCGACGGTTTGCGCCACGCCCGGATATTGATAGAGATCGCGTAGGTACCCGTAGAGATTCGGGTAATCGACGATGCGCCGCAAGTTGCACTTGAAGTGGCCGTAGTAAACCGGATCGAAACGAATCAGCGTAACGAACGCGCGCCAATCGGTCTCGACCGGCTTCTTGCCGAATAAAAAGCGCCGCGTCGCAAGCCGCTCCTCCAAGCGATCCAGCATCGCGAAGACGCGATAGGCAGCTTCTTCGTAGGCGGTTTGACTCGTCGCAAAACCGGCTTGATAGACGCCGTCGTTGAGCTCGCGGAAGATCTCTTCGTTGAGCGCGTCGATCTCGGTGCGATATTCGCGCGGGTAGAAATCGGGCTCGGGATCGCCGATCGCGTTGAATTCCGTTTCGAACATGCGCAAGATGTCGTCGTCTGAGTTGCTGACGATGCGCTTGGTTTGCATGTCCCACAACACCGGTACGGTAATGCGACCGCGATACGTCGGATCGCTGAGCAGGTAGAGCTCACTGAGGAAATGCGTGCCGTAACGCCATCCGCGCTGGTCGCGAATCGGGTCGACGACGGTCATCGGAATTGCCGCTTCCAGCCGCTTGAGCTTACGCATGATGATCGTGCGGTGCGCCCACGGGCAGGCAAGCGAAACGAAAAGCTGATAGCGGCCGGCAACGGCAGGAAAGCCGGTGTGTCCGTCAGCTGAAACCCAACCGCGAAAGCGATCTTCCTGGCGCACGAAGCGCCCGTCCGGCGACTGCTCGTCGGGGAACTGTGCCTTCACCTGCGAATCCATACCGTCCCAAAAGGAGGGGCGGTGGTAAAAGGATTCATCTTCGGCGTCTCGGCGACCATTGTGGCCGGGCTGCTCGTCGCGTACGTCGGCATCACGCAGGGGCTGTTGATCCCCGCCAATGCCGATGCCAAGCCCTCTCGTATGGAACGTTGGGCCGCGTCGCGTTCGCTGGATGCGACGATCAAACGCGAAATGCCCGCGCAGGCCAACCCCATCGCGCCGACCGACGTCAATTATCTGGCCGCTATCAAGTTGTACGGCGAGAATTGCTCGGTGTGTCATGGTGTCCCGGGCGAAGGGCCATCGTCGATTGCAATCGGACTGTATCAACATGCGCCGCAACTCGCGGAGCACGGCGTCGAAGACGACAAGGACGGGGAAACCTTTTGGAAGATCAAGCACGGCATACGCATGACGGGGATGCCCGCGTTCACGCGGACGCTCGCCGACGACCAAATTTGGACGCTTGCGTTGTTCCTCAAGCATATGGATAAGCTATCCGCTCGGCCGGAGCACGCATGGAAAGCGCTGCGCGTTCCGGTCGCCTTGGCCCCACGCGCCGCGCTGCCGTCGCCGCAACCAGGCAGTACTTCCACCCGTTAAAGAGAAACCGCTTGCAAATGGATGTAACGCGTCTCGATGTGCGTGCTCTTCCCGTCTGGGAGAGACCCGAAAAAATAGCTGAAATCTTCGATCGCCTGCCCCTGGGCGGCACGTTCACGGTTCTAACCGACAACGAGCCCCGCGGACTCGCTTATCGTGTCGAGCAGATTCGACCACACGAAGTGCTTTTCGATCACCGGCGTGTCGGCGAGCGTGAGTGGGCGGTTCGGCTGACGCGCGTCGCGGCCGAAAGCGATGCGCCGTCGCCCGATGGCGTCCTCCGGCGGGCCGGCGTCTTTTCGACACTGGAAGAAAATGCCCGGATCGAACTGACCGGACAGGCGAGCTTGCATACGATTCGGCGCGGTCAGACGATCGTCACCGAGAACACCGAGTGGCCGTTTTTGGGGATCGTTTTCGAAGGTGTGCTCGCACTGACAACCGGCAATGGAAATGGACGGCCGCGCATCTTTCTTGAGATGTTCCCGTACGAGCTCATCGGCGAACTCGAGCTCTTCGATGAAGCGCCCTCGTGTGGCCGGGTGGTCGCGCTCTCGAAGGTCGCGCGTTATCTGCGCCTGCCGCGGCGCACGCTCCTTGAAGTCGCCGAACGCAATCCGCACGTTCTGCTGGCGATCGGACGCGTGAACGCGCAACGCCGCCGCGATCACATGCAGGCGCTGGCGACCCAGGCCACGATGCCGATCATCGCGCGCGTCGCGCACGTCCTCGTGCCTTACGCCATGCCTGAACGCGGGCTCAGTCCGGCGCGCGCACCGCTTCCGAACCTCACGCAGGCGCAGATCGCGGCGGCGGCCGGAACGGTCAAGGAGGTCGCGGCACGAGCAATCGCGGAGTTGGAGCAGCGTGAACTGCTCAAGCGCGAGCGCGGCCATATCCGCTATCTCGATCGTCAGGGATTGCTGGATATGATTAAAGACGCTGGATGATCCGAACGTTCTTCCGCCACGGGAGCAACGCCATTTTGGCGCTGGGGATCGTGGCAGCGGTGGTTGCCTTCGTTTTCGGCGCCGTGCCTTTCTCGCTCGTAGGAGCGTTGATCGGCGCGGCGGTCTTTTTTGTCTCGGAGTACACGACGCACCGGTTTCTTTTTCACGCACAGCCGTCCAAGATTCCGTTCGTGCTCACGCTCCAACATAAACTTCACTACGATCATCATATCGATCCGCCGCAAATCGATCTGCTCTTTTTGCCGTGGTGGTTCGTCGTGCCGACCGTCGTTGTCTACTACGGCGTCTTCCTTGCCGTCGTGCGCAGTCCGGCTCTCGCGGTCTCGCTTGCATTCGGAAGCGTATGCGCGCTGTTCTACTACGAGTGGGTCCACTACATAGCGCATATTCCGTTCAATCCGGTAACGCCGTTTGGGCGATATGTGAAGAAGTACCACCTCTGGCACCACTTCAAGAACGAACGTTTTTGGTACGGCGTCACCAATCCGTCAATGGATTTTGCCGGGGCGACGTACCGTGATGTCGAGAGCGTCGATCGCAGCACGACCGTGCGCGAAATCTGGCGCGGCATGTGAATTACGCCGTTCTCCTCGGCCTTTCGCTCTTTTTCGGATTTGCGTTCGAGGAATTCTTCGGCGGTGAACGGACGCCGGTGCCCGGTGGCATACGCACGTTTCCACTCATCTCGCTTGCGGGTGCGGCGCTATACCTGATCGAGCCGCACTTTGCGCTCGCGTTTATCGCGGGCCTTTTCGTGCTCGGTGCCTGGGTCTTTCTCTACATTCGCGCCGTGCTCGACGGCGTGCGCGAGCCGGCTGATGGGCCCTTGATCGTTCCGACCTGCGTCTTGATTGCCTACGTGCTTGGCCCGATTGCGCTGACACAGCAGCTCTGGATTGCGTTCGCACTCATCGTGGGCACGGTGCTGCTCATGGGCTCGCGTGAATGGCTGCATGCGCTGGTTGCCCGCGTGCCCAAACAAGAAGCGGTCACGCTCGGTCAGTTTCTCTTGCTGGTCGGTGTCGTGTTACCGCTCCTGTACGGCGCGTCGCCGATCCCGTACACGGGCATTACGCCGTTTAACGTGTGGCTCGCGGTCGTTGCTGTGTCGGCGCTTTCCTACGTTAGCTATTTGCTGCAGCGTTACGTCCTTCCGAGCAGCGGTGAGCTCGTCACCGCTGCGCTCGGCGGCGCAACCATCGGCATTGCGATCTCGGCGATTGCGATCGTCATCGCTGCGTCGTCGAACAACTTGCTCAAAGCGGTCTACACGGTTGCCTTTGCGCGGCGCCGCGCGGCGGTGGTTCCGGCGTCGGCGCTGGGCGCGCTGTGCGCGCTCGGTCTCGTCGTCGCTTGGATCATGGCGCGGTGAGTTCATTTTTTCGCGATCTGCTCGAATCTGTCGGCTTGCGAAAGCGGCAACCCCCGAAAATCGGCCTGCGGCCGCATCGCGAGGTGAGGGTGCCGCTGGGGATTGATGCCGCTCACGAGCGCGTGCTCGACGCATTCCTGCGCACCCTCGGCGCGAACGTGTATTTGGACGATCGCGTCACCCACGTGATCGAAGCCGGCTTCGGATTGGTCAATGCCGAGCGCGTGCGCGCGAGCCTTGAGAATAACGGCGCGACGACGTCCGTGCACATCGAAGCGCAATACCGCGCCGGCATTGACCCCCCTCCGAGTTCGCGCTCCGTCGACGCGCTCGCCGAAGCCTTGTCGTCCCGAGCGTAGGCGCGAAGCGCCGAAGTCGAGGGACCGCCCACGCTCATGGCTTCGGACTGCCTCCTTGCGAAGACGCTCGTCGCGGCACATCCTATGCCGCTCCTGCTGCGCGAGTTTTGCGCCACGACCAATTGAAGTTCGCATCCTGCGAATGGCGCAAAACTTCGAGCCTTCGCTCGAAAGCAGTCCGAAGCTATCGCGCTGGCGGTCCCTCGACTTCGCTCACTTCGTTCGCTACGCTCGGGATGACAAGTTTAGCTGATGCGGTCGAAGCCGGTGTAGGGGACTAGCGCGCGCGGAATCACGATCGACCCGTCGGCCTGCTGGTTATTCTCCAAGATCGCGAGCAGCGTGCGTCCGATTGCAAGCGCCGATCCGTTGAGCGTGTGGACGTATTCGGGTTTGGCTTTGGGGTCGCGGCGCATGCGAATCGACGCGCGCCGCGCTTGAAAGTCGGTGCAGTTCGAACACGAGCTGATCTCGCGATACGCGTTTGCACTCGGCAGCCACACTTCGAGATCGTAGGTTTTGGCGCTGTTGAATCCGGCATCGCCGGCGCAGAGCAGCATCGTGCGATGCGGAAGTCCGAGTTCTTGCAGAAGCGCTTCGGCGTCGGCGGTCAGCCGACCGAGCGCATCGGACGAGGCCTCCGGCGCGGTAAGCCAGACCAACTCGACTTTCTCGAACTCGTGCTGACGAATGAGGCCGCGCGTATCTTTGCCCGCGGCGCCGGCTTCCTTGCGAAAGCACGGCGTATGGGCGGTGAGTTTGATCGGAAGCGCTGTTGCCTCGAGGATTTCGTCACCGTGCAACGCGGTCAGCGGCACTTCAGCCGTCGGAATCATGAAGAGGCCGGCCTCGGGATCCGAAAACATCGCGTCGGAAAATTTGGTGAGCTGTCCCGTGCTCCACATCGTTTCGCGCGTCACCAGCACCGGCGGCGCGATTTCTTCATAGCCGGCGCTCGCCGCGCGGTCGAGAAAAAAGCGCGCGAGCGCGCGTTGCAATTGTGCGCCCTTGCCTCGCAGGATGCAGAAACGGCTGCCGGAGAGTTTGGCGGCGCGTTCGAAATCGAGAATACCCAGGGCCTCGCCAAGTTCGTAATGCGGCTTCGGCTCGAAGGTGAACGCGCGCGGCGTGCCCCACGAACGTACCAGGACGTTTTCGTCGCTGCCGCTTCCGTCAGGTACCGAGTCATCGAGCACGTTGGGTGTGTTTTCGAGTAGCGCGCGCAGCGGCGATCCGGGCGCGTCGGGGGCCAGCGCTTTAGCCTGCTCGTCGTAGCCTGCGATCGAGGCCGAGAGCGCATCGAGCTGCGGTCGCAAGTCGCGCGCGGCGGCCGCCTTATCGGCTGCTTTGCCGATCTGCGCCGAAAGGAGATTCTTCTCAGCCTTGAGCCGCTCGGTATCGGCGAGCGCGGAGCGGTACTGCGCATCGAGACGCAGAACCTCGTCCACGAACGAGGCGTCGATCCCACGGCGTCGTGCCGAATTACGAACACGATCCGGATCGCGTCGAACAAGAGCAATATCGAGCATGGAACAGCGCGGCTTCGTCTTCATCGAAGAAAATCTTTTGTCGCCCGCGCAGGCGGTTGCGACGTTCCTGGCCCGCGTGGCGGTGGCGCCTCGCGCTTTCGAACGCGTCCGGCTCGAGGATGCGTGCGGCCGGATTTTGGCCGAACGCATCGTGGCCGACGCCGACTATCCGAGCGTTCCGCGTTCGGCGATGGACGGCTTTGCAATCGACGCGGCACGTGCACCGGGGACCTTTTCGGTGATTGGAGAGATCGCAATGGGGCGGCCTTGGGGCGCGCAATTGCAGTCCGGCCAGACCGTTCGCATTCCAACCGGCGGCGTGGTTCCCGACGGCGCCGACGCGGTCGTGCCGATCGAAGACGTGCAGCTTTCAGGCCAAAACGTTGCGGTTGGAGCGGCACTCGATGCCGGGACGAACGTGAACCCGCGCGCCGGCGACATGCGTGCCGGCACGCCGGTGCTCGAGCCGGGCACGCGTATTGGCGGTCCGCAGATGGGCGTGCTCGCAACCCTTGGGATCACCGCCGTACCGGTCTTTCCGCGTCCGCGGATCGCGGTGATCTCGAGCGGCGACGAGCTCGTCCCGCCCGCCATGCATCCCGGTCCGGGCCAAGTGCGCGATTCGAATCGTCACGCGATCGCGGGCGCATTACAAGGTATGGGCGCGCAGCCCTTTCATGGTGCGACCGTCGCCGACGTTCCCGGTGCGCTCGAGCGCGCGCTGCGCAAAGCGCTTGCCGAGGCGGACGCGGCAATCGTCACCGGCGGTTCGTCCGTCGGCGAATTAGACCGCACCCCCGCCGCGATCGCGGCCCTCGGGCCGCCGGGCGTGATCGTGCATGGGCTGCGGGTGAAGCCCGGGAAGCCTACGGTCCTGGCCGCGGTCGGCTCGAAGCCGGTCATCGGGCTGCCCGGAAACCCGACCTCGGCGCTGGTCATCCTCGAGGCGGTGATCCGGCCGATCATTGCCGCCTTGGCCGGAGCCCCGCCCTCGGTGTCGACCGTCCAGGCTCGCCTCGGGGCCTCGGCGCGATCGCGGCGGGGTTGGACCTGGTTCATTCCGGTCCGGCTCGAAGAGGACGGCGAGGGCTCGTCGGCGTGGCCCTTGCCGGTGCGTTCGTCGCTGGTGAGCCTTACGGCCCAAGCCGATGGATACATAGTCGTCCCTGAAGAAGCCGAAGACTTGGAGATGGGGTCGCGTGTTACGGTACACCGCTTCATCTAATTGTTTGGAGGTAAAGAAACGCCGGTGATCCGCCCTGCGCCCCTGGTTGAGGCGATCGAACCCATGACGCCGTTCATCGGTCCCGAAGAACTCATGCGCGAAACCGGCCGAAGTTCGCTCGTGCGTCTTGGCGCGAACGAAAGTGCCTTCGGTCCGTCGCCGCGCGCCGTTTCGGCAATGGCCGCAGAACTCGAACGGCTGGCGTGGTACGGCGATCCCGAATCGTACGAACTGCGCGAAGCGCTGGCGCGAAAGCACGGCTGTCGCGTCGAAGAAGTGCTCGTCGGCGCGGGCATTGACGATCTCATGGGTTTGGCCGTGCGCGCGTTCGTCGCGCCCGGTGCTGCAGCGCTCACCACCCGCGGCTCGTATCCGACGCTCAACTATCACGTCAACGGCTACGGCGGCCGGCTCGTGTACGCGCACTATCGCGCCGACGGGAGGCTCGATCTCGACGAACTCGTCGCCGTCGCGACGCGCGCACGCGCCGCGCTGGTCTATCTCGCCAATCCCGATAATCCGAGCGGTACCTTCGTCGACCGGAATGACATGGTGCGGTTCTTCGAGGCGATTCCGCACGACACGGTCTTCCTTCTCGACGAAGCCTACGCCGATTTCGTTGACGAATCGTCGTTGCTGCCGATGCACGTCGAGGATCGGCTCATTCGTACGCGGACCTTTTCGAAGGCCTACGGGCTTGCCGGCGCGCGCATCGGCTACGCGATTACGACCGAACGGGTCATCGGTATTCTGCAAAAGATTCGATTGCACTACGGCGTCAACCGCAACGCGCAGATCGGCGCGCTCTCCTCATTGAGCGACGAGCCGTTCCGCCGCCACGTCGTCGAGTCGGTCGCGCAAGCGCGCGACGCGTACTACGCGCTTGGGCGCGAGCTTGGGCTCGACTCGATCGAGTCATTCACAAACTTCGTGTGCATCGACCTCGGAGATCCCTCGCGCGCGACGGCGGTGATGAACGCGCTGTTGCGAGACCACGGCGTGTGGATCCGTAAGCCCGGCCTGCCGCCGCTCGACCGATACGTGCGGGTCAGCGCGGGAACCCCGCCGATGCGTGAAGCATTCGCCGCGGCCTTCCGCGAGGTCGTGAGCGCGGTACCGAGCCTGCACGCATGAGATACGCGATCATTTCCGATGTGCACGGCAACATCGAATCGCTCGAGCGCGCGTTTTCGTTGATGGATCCATCCGATGAGGTGCTGTGCCTCGGCGATATCGTAGGCTACGGACCGAACCCCAACGAGTGCATCGCACTGTTGCGAACGCGGCTGCGGCACGCTGTGCTGGGCAATCACGATTTGGCAGCGCTCGAAAACTTCGGGGTCGAGTATTTCAATGATGCGGCGCGCGCCGCGATCGCCTGGACGCAGCGCGTACTCAGCGACGAAAGCCGCGCTTGGCTCAACGGTTTGTCGTACGAGATTCGCTATCCGGAGTTCTTGATGGTGCATGGCGCACCGGTCAACTACTTCGAGTATATTTTGGACAAACGCACGGCGGCCAAGGCGTTTGCGCTGACCGATGCGCCGCTGGTTTTCATCGGTCACACCCACATCGCCGAATACTGGGCGCAAGAGCCCGACGGCACCGTCGGTCATCGGCACATGCAGCAGGGCGGCGTGCTCGAGTTCGAAGAGGGCCGGCGCTACATCGTCGACGTCGGCAGCATCGGGCAACCGCGCGACCTCAATCCTGAAGCGTCGTTCGTGTTTTATGAACCGCAGAAACGCACGGTTGAGTGGGTGCGATATCCCTATCCGATTCAAGAAGTGCAAGAGAAGATTCACGAGGCGCATCTTCCCGAGTATCTGGCGATGCGATTGGAGTCGGGCCGGTGAGCGTGCCGATCGATGACGGCTACTGCTTTGCCTGCGGCCCGGAGAACCCGATCGGCTTGCGCCTGCGCTTCGAGCCCGAAGGCGACGGCGTCCGCGCGGAAACTACGCTGGCGGCGGAATTTCAAGGCTGGCAATCGGTGGCCCACGGCGGCATCGCAATGGCCCTCTTAGATGAAGCAATGGCGCACGCGGCCGGCGCCGCCGGTCACCGCGGCGTCACCGCCAGCATCAACGTGCGCTTTCGCAAGCCCGTGCCGATCGGCACGCCGGTCACACTTAGCGGCAGGGTCGCCTGGCAGCGCCGCAACGTGGTCGGGCTCGAGGCGAAACTGTGCGATGCGTCCGGCATGCTGCTGGCCGACGGCGAAGGCAAATTCGTCTCGATGGGCCCGCTCGACGCGGTCGATGATTATCGAGTTGGTCGCCGGTCGGAGTAATGGCTAAGTCCAAACAGTCTCGCATCGCCGTCAAAGAGCAAGCCAAGAAGCACAATGAGCCGGCGATCGATAACCGCCGAGCGCGTCACGAATACCACATTCTCGATTCGCTCGAAGCCGGACTCGCACTGACCGGGACCGAGGTGAAGTCGATTCGAGCCGGTGGCGTGAGTATAAGCGAAGCATACGCGCGCTTTCGCGACGGCGAGGCGTGGCTGATGAGCGTGCACATCCCACCGTATAAACAGGGCAGCTTTTCCAACGTCGACCCGAACCGCCCGCGCAAACTCCTGTTGCACAAAGACCAGATCGCGGATTTGCAATCGCGGGTGAAGGAGAAAGGTCTGACGATTGTGCCGCTGCGGATATACTTTACGCGCGGCAAAGTCAAAGTGCAGCTCGGCGTCGCGCGCGGCAAGAAGCTCTGGGACAAACGCGCCGATGTTGCCAAGCGCGAAGTCGAACGAGAAATTGCCCGCCATGCGCGGAGCTAAGCCGCAGGCGTCGATCGAGCAAAGCGTCGAGCGCGACGGCGTGATCCGGCGCGGCGACCGCATCGCGGTAGCGTGCAGCGGCGGCGCCGATTCGGTTGCGCTCGTGCACGTGCTCGCGTCGGTGCGCAAGCCGATGGATCTCGAGCTGACGCTCGCGTACGTGAATCACGGCACGCGTGAATCGGCGTGGCAGGATGAATGCGTGGTCTTGCGCGTCGCGGCGTCGTTCGGCGTGCCGGCTCACGTGGTCGCGCTCGACGACGGTCCTCGCGATGAGGCGGCCCTGCGCGACGCGCGCTACGCGGCGCTCGCGGCGGTCGCGAGCGAACGCGGAGCCAACGTGGTGGCTACCGCCCACCATCAAGAGGACCAGAGCGAGACGGTGTTGCTGGCACTCCTGCGCGGAGCCGGACCCGAAGGATTGGCGGGTATGCGCGCGCGGCGTCCCCTCGGCAACGGCCTCGATCTCGCACGTCCGCTGTTGCGCGTCGCCGCCGACGACCTGCGCCGCATGTGTCACTTGCACGCGCTCCCGTACGCGGTCGACCCGAGCAACGCCGATCGCGGATTACGCCGCAACGCCTTGCGCGCAGCGCTGGCCGAACTGCGACCGCTCTTTCCCGGGCTCGATGCGGCGGTGGCGCGAACCGCCGAGGTGCTGGCACACGAACGCTCCGCAACGCAGCGCGCCGACCTGCGCCGCGAGGTCCGCGCCGTGTTGGCAGCGCAAGAAGATCTGCGAGATGTTGATTTCGAACATGTCGAAGCAGCGGTGCGGGCGATCGAGCGCGGCGCATCCGGCCGCTTTCATATGAAGAAGGGCGTGGAATTGCGAATCGACCGGGGCGCAATCGTACGAAGCGGCGAGATGTCGTGATCAACATCGCAAACAGCTACGATAGCGCGATCGCGCGCGAACTGTTTTCTGCCGCTGAAATTGCCGCAGCAATCGAGCGGCTGGCCACGGCGATCGCGCAGGACCACTCCCGGTTGCCGCTGACCCTTGTCGGCGTCCTCAAGGGTGCGCTTTATGTCGCAGCCGATCTCGCGCGTGCCATTTCGGTCGTGCCCGACGGGCCCAGCGATATCAGCGTCGACTACATCTGCGTCTCGAGTTACGGCAACGCGGCGCGTTCGTCCGGGGAAGTCCGGCTTCTCAAGGATCTCGGCGATCCTGTGAGCGGCCGCAACGTCGTGATCGTCGAGGACATCATCGACAACGGCCTCACACTGCAGTATCTGCGAGCGTTACTGGGGGAGCGAAACCCGGCGTGCCTGCGCGCCTGCGTCCTCTTCGACAAGCCGTATCACCGGTTGGTCGAGGTCCCGGTCGAGTACGTGGGGCTGCAGGCGCCCAACGAATTCGTCGTAGGTTACGGCCTCGACTACCAGGAACTGTTTCGGAACCTGCCGTACTTGGCGCAGCTTCGACCCGAGGTCTTTACCGACGGTTAAGCCTGTGTGAGACCAGTACCGATTAAGGAAACGATAGGCACGTCCAAGCTGTTTATGGGAGGGACTGTTGACTATCGGGGTCCCGTCCCGCGAAGTCGGGATGGGGGCGCGCAGGTGAGTTTTCGTGGCTGAAGGTCACGAAAGCGAACCGAAGCGCCAAACGGTGCGCGGAGTGCACCGTTGAGAAATTGAAAGCAAAAAATTACGTGAGCAAACACCTTCGTTCCATCCTCCTCATCGTCGCCGCCGTGCTGATCGTCTTCTTCGTCGTGGAGAAGCTCATGCAGCCGGGCGAGGGCATAACGCGCCTCGAGTACGGTGTGTTCTATCAGAAGCTCGAAGCGAACGACGTACGCTCGTTCCAGGCCGTTGGGCTCGAAGCGTCCGGAGAACTCGCCGACGGGACCAAG
The DNA here is from genome assembly GCA_963703325.1 of Vulcanimicrobiota bacterium. Taxonomy (GTDB): domain Bacteria; phylum Vulcanimicrobiota; class Vulcanimicrobiia; order Vulcanimicrobiales; family Vulcanimicrobiaceae; genus Aquilonibacter. The sequence goes on from OY969805.1 coordinate 2,012,921, forward strand.
TACACAGTCACGCTGCCGAACACGGACAGCTCGTTCTCGCAGCAGCTCTCCAAGCACATCAAGACCGGTCAGTACGGTTTCGAACAGCCGACCAATAGCGGTCTGGTTTCGAGCCTGGTAAGCATCGCGCCCTTGCTGCTGATTGCGGCCTTGTTCTTCTTTATACTTCGTCAAGCGCAGAGCGGTGGGAGCCAGGCGCTCTCGTTCGGCCGCTCGCGGGCGAAGATGATGAGCGAGAATCGCCCGAAGGTCACCTTCGCCGACGTCGCGGGGGTTGACGAAGCCAAAGAGGAGCTTGGCGAGATCGTCGATTTCCTCAAGTACCCCAAGAAATATCAGGCCCTGGGTGCGCGCATTCCTAAGGGCGTGCTGCTGCTCGGCCCCCCGGGCTCCGGCAAGACGCTGCTCGCGCGCGCAATCGCGGGCGAAGCCGGCGTACCGTTCTTTTCAATCTCGGGTTCCGACTTCGTCGAGATGTTCGTCGGCGTCGGCGCCTCACGCGTGCGCGATCTCTTCGACCAAGCCAAGAAATCGGCACCCTGCATCGTCTTCATCGATGAAATCGATGCGGTCGGCAGGCAGCGCGGCGCGGGCCTCGGCGGCGGACACGACGAGCGCGAACAGACGCTAAACCAACTGCTCGTCGAGATGGATGGCTTCGATCAGAACACCGGCGTGATTTTGATCGCGGCGACCAATCGCCCCGACGTGCTCGATCCGGCCTTGTTGCGCCCGGGCCGTTTCGATCGGCAAATCGTTGTCGACCGAGCGGACTTTCGTGGACGCGAAAAAATCCTCGAAGTGCACGCCCGCAACAAACCGCTTTCAAAGGAAGTCTCACTCGAGGTGCTCGCCAAGCGTACCCCCGGATTCTCCGGCGCGGATCTCGAGAACTTACTCAACGAAGCAGCGCTGCTGGCAGCGCGTAAAAACAAGAACATCATCGAGATGAACGACTGCGATGAGGCCATCGATCGCGTGATGGTCGGGCCGGAACGGAAGTCGACGGTGATGAGCGCCAAAGAAAAAGAGAACACCGCCTACCACGAGTCGGGTCACGCGATTCTCGGCGGCATGCTGGACAAGGCCGATCCGGTTCACAAGGTGACGATCATCCCGCGCGGCATGGCGCTCGGCATCACGTGGTCGCTGCCCGAGGACGATCGCCATCAGATGACGCGTGAAGAGATTCTCGCGCAGATTACGATGGCACTGGGCGGACGTCTCTCCGAAGAGATTCAATTCGGCGACGTTACCACCGGCGCGAGCAACGACTTCCAGAAAGCCACCGAGCTTGCGCGCCGGATGGTGACGCAGTACGGCATGAGCGAGCTGGGTCCAATCCAGTTCGGCCGCGGTAATCACCAGGTGTTCCTGGGACGCGACTTCGGCGAGGAGCGCAACTACTCCGAAGAGGTGGCGAGCAAGATCGACGCCGAGGTTCGCCGGATCATCGAGAGCTGTTACGAGCGCGGTCGCACGATGCTCACAGAAAACTGGGATAAAGTCGAACGCATGGTCAGATCGCTGCTCGAATACGAGACCGTCGACGCGGAAGAAGTCCGCGCGATTCTGGACGGCAAACCCTACGATCGCAACGACAAGGGCGGTCCCGCCGTCATCGCCGACGCCGAACCCGACCGGCCCTCCAGTGAGGAGCCGCAGCGGGAAAAGCCTTCGCGCATTCCACCAACGATACGCCCGGAGCCGGCCTAATGCGCCGTTCCGCTCTCGCCGCAGTGGCGCTGGCAGCAATGCTGGCGCCACTTGCCGCATTTGGAGCCGGCGAGCCCTCGACCGGTGCGCTTCCGCACGGCGGCGCGTACACGATCGACCGCGATCCGACGCTTGCGTCGGCGGCGCTTGACCTGTGGTTCCGCGCCCCCGCCTCCGGCTACGACGAAGCCGCACCCGGTATCGCGCGTCTGGCCGCAACGGCAGCCGCCGCGGCGCCGCTCGAAAGCGGGAAGTCGCTCGTGACGCTGGTTCGCGGCTTGGGCGGCCGGCTCGCGATCAACGTGTATCCCGATTTAGTCGACATCAGCGCGAGCGTGCCGGCAAGCGCCGCGCGCCGCGTAATCGCGGCGATGAGCGCCGCGTATTTCGCGCCAGCCATCGACGATCAGGCGTTGAAGATTGGGCGCACCGATGTTGCGGTGCTATCGGCGCAGCAACACTATTCGCCCGACGATCTTTTGCATGATGCGCTCTTCGCGCAGATCTTTTCGGGCGGCCCGGCGCACTTTGCGCCGATTCCGGGCGATCTCAGTGATTTCAAAGGCATCACGCTGGCGCAAGTCAACGCTTTCGCGAAGCGCGCATTCCGTTCGGCGAACGCGACATTTGCGCTCGCCGGAAACGTCGATACGTCGTTGTTCGATGCGGTGACGGCGGGAGCGCCGGGCGCGGCCGACGGGCCGATCGTATCGGCAACCGCCGCAGCCCCGGCAGATAAGACCATTACCGGCGCGGTAACGGGAGAAGGTCTCGCCTGGACGGGCCCGCCGATCGCCGACGAGCGCGCCGCAACCGCGCTTGATTTCGTTGCCGATTATTTGTTCCGCGATGAGACGGGCCTGGTGAACAAGGCGCTCGATCCCACCGGCGACGCGTACGTCAACGGCCAGTTCATCACGTTGCACGATCCAGGTGTCATGCTGGTCACGATCGGCGGCAGCAAACCCGCCCCGACCGAAACGAAGGTTCTTACCGCGGTCGCGAACCTGCAGCAGCCGCTCGATGCGGCCTCGTTTGCGGCGGCGCGTGAGGCGTTTTTGTATCATCTCGCGGCTGACTCGCAATCGCCGACGGAACAAGCCGACAATCTTGGCTGGTACTCGTCCGAGGGCAATGGCGCCTACGCGCCGAGCGATGCCGCGAGCACGTATTGGAAGGCGGCGCGTTCGCTCGATCCGCAATACGTCGCGTCGATCGTCAAGAAGTATCTCGCACATCCGGTCGTCGTGCGTCTGATCACCACGGCCTCGAAGGAACCGACCTCGTGAAGCTCCGCATCGCGGCCATCGCCGCGTTTTTGTTTATCGCTGCCGCACCTGCGCTCGCGCAGGCGGCCGGCGACGTTCCCGTCGTGACGCGCGGCGACGGTGTAACGCTGATCACGCAACAGGATGCAGCCGCGCCTCTGCTTCACGTTGTCTACGTCGTACGCGCCGGGCTCGACCGCCAAGCGCTCGTCCAGAACGGGCTCGCCGCGCTGACGGCGCAAACAATCATCAGCACGCCGATCAACGGTGTGGCGCTCAGCGATGCGATTGCGGCAGCCGGCGGTTCGATTGGATTTACGGTGGATCCGCACGACGTGCGATTCGAGATCGAAGCCTTGCCGGAAGATGCCGGCAAAGTGCTCGCCCTCGCGCGGACCGGCATTTCGGCGCCGGCATTCACGGCAGCGACCGTGCGCACGGCGCGCGAAAAGCTGACCGCACGCATCGCGGAAAATCAGCAAGTCGCCTTGCAAGTCGGTCTGGATATGCTCAACTCGACGATGGCGAGCTCCGCCAACGCCGGTCTCCCGGAGTTTGGCCTCCCGGCCGCGCTGGCGCAGCTCGGACCCGATGACGTCAAAGCATTTTACGCTACATATTATCTGCGCGGTGGATCGTATGTCAGCGCCGCCGGGCGGATCGAGGCGCTCTCAGCCGGAACGCTCGCCGCGTTCGGTCAGACGCTGCCCGACGGCAGCACGACCGCGATCAGCGTAAAGCTGCCGAAGCTTTCGGGTGCGTCGCGGCAGCTGGTCGCCCAACGCGACATCTCCGCGCCGTGGCTCATCGCACAATATTCCGCTCCGCTCGTCGGGAGCAAAGATTTCGGGCCGATGCTGGTGCTTGCGTCGTTCATGCAGCGCACGCTAGCCGATATGGCGGACGTGCCGGGCGTTGTGTCGGAGACCTATGCGTCGCGCGCGGTCGGTGCGGTGTATCAATACGAGAACGCGCAGCCCGACTTGGTGCTCTACGTCAACGGCGGCATCGGCAACCCCAATCGCTCGTTCTCGACGGCCCTCTCGATCGCAAGCATTCTTGCTTCGACGAAACTCGAGGGGTCGATCGACGACTTCAAGGCCATCGCGTCGGGCGACTTCATCAGCAGCACGAACACGCTCGAAGCGCGGGCCTGGCTCGCCGTCATCTACGACGAGAACGGCCAACAGCCCGATTATCTCTCGCGTACGCTCGATGCGATCTCACAAACGAGCGCGGCGGATCTCCAGCGCGTCGCGCGTGAATACTTGAGCAATCCGACGATCGCGCTGGTTTTGCCGCGAGAGGATTCTTAGGCCTATCAAGGTCGCGCTGGTCCACGATTACCTCAACCAGCGCGGAGGCGCGGAGCGAGTCTTCGCTCACATCGCGCGAGCGTGGCCCGAGGCACCGATCTTTACCGCGCTCTACGACGAGCGCGCGGTCGGGGACCTCATTCCGCGCGAGCGCGTGCGCGTCTCGATGTTGGCGCGCATCCCTGGCGCGAATCGCAACTTTCGCTATCTCGCGCCGCTGTATCCGCGCGCCTTCGAAGCCTTCGATCTTCGCGAATACGACCTCGTCGTCAGTTCGACAAGCGCGTGGGCGAAAGGCGTGCGCATCCGCGAGGATGCCGTACACGTATGCTTCATTCACACGGTCAGCCGGTTTCTCTTCGACTACGAACCGTACGTCGAGGCTCTTGCGGGTGAGCGAACCCCGAGCTGGCTGATGCGACCGATGATCGATTCATTGGTGCGCTGGGATCTCAAAGCGGCGCAGCGCCCGACACGCTATGTCGCCAATAGCGCGACGGTGCAGGCGCGCGTGCGCGATTTCTATCATCGCGACGCGGACGTGCTGCATTCACCTGCTGATATCGACCGCTTCACGATCGGCAGCGGCAGCGGGGATTATTTCTTTATAGCGTCGCGGCTTTTACCGTATAAACGGATCGATCTCGCGATCGATGCGGCGCAACTCGCCGGGGTGAAACTGCTTGTCGCCGGCGACGGGCCGGCCATGGCGCAGCTGCGCGAGCGAGCCCGCGCGAGCACGACGACGCTGCTCGGTTTCGTCGACGACGCGACGATCAACGCGCTCATGGGCAACGCGATCGCTGCAATCATTCCCGGAGAAGAAGATCTGGGGCTCGTGCCCATCGAGGCTGCAGCCGCGGGGCGTCCAACGATTGCCTATCGCCGCGGCGGTGCGCGCGAGACGGTGATCGAGGGAGAGACCGGAGCGTTCTTCGACGAGCCGAATCCATCGGCGCTCGCGGACGTCTTGCGCACGTTCGATCCGCGCCGTTACGATGAGCGGCGCCTGCGCGCGCATGCCGAGGGCTTTTCACCGCAGCGGTTTATCGAGCGCTTTCGAGCGATCGTCGCAGCAACGCAAGCGTAAGCCGCGCCGGCTCGGTGCGATCGATCTGCGCGGCGCGCGCAAGCGACTGTTCGCGCATTATCGCGCGTAAGCGCGCGTCGTCAGCAATCTCGCGCAGCGCAAGCGCCCACGCATTGACGTCGAAGGGCGGCACGAGTTTGGCCGCGCCGTTGCAGGCTTCAGGAAGCGCCGAGGCGTCGCTGGCAATCACCGGCGCGCCGCAGGCCATCGCCTCGACCGCCATCAGCCCGTAGCCCTCGGCGCTCGAGGGTACGGCGACCGCGAGCGCGCCACTGTAGAGTGCGCGCAGCTCGGTGTCGTCGGGATGAATGTTGGCGTAGGGCGAATTGCCGGCGATCAAGAGCGAGCAGTCGCGAGATGGAAATGCGCGTGCGAACGCATTGCGCAGCGTCGGAATGTTTTTGCGTTCCTCCGGCCCGGCGACCGCGAGGATGAAGGGCGTATGTTCCTTGGGCTCTACCGGCTGCCACCACGGATCGGGCACCGGATGGGCGATCGTAAATGACGCGGCGTCGACACCGAAGAGCCGGGCGAATTCCCGCGCCGTCCAGGCCGAGTTCGCCGAACGGTCGTCGGCTCGCGCAAGCGCGCGGCGAATAGGCGCTTGCTCACGATAGCGCGCGACCCAGTTCGGATGCGCGTACGTGAAGGCGAACGCGTCGTGAAAGAGGGCCACGCGGCGCGCGCCGCGGAGCGTAAATCGCATCGCGTTCCAGGGATACCACGCGGTATCGTACGACCCGAGAACATCCGTGCGCACGTGATAGGGAAATTCCCGCGTCAGAAGGGCCGCATGTCCGGCCTTGCGCACCAGCAGCGTCACTTCGAGATCGCGCTCGCTTTGCCAGTCGGTCAGGACACGGCGCACGTAGCGTCCCATGCCGCGGCGATCGTCGACGAGATTCCAGGCGTCGACGGCTATGCGTATCATTTCACGAGTTGGGGCGTGATTACCAACGCAAGGATCGTGTACGAGTTGAAGAGCCCGTGCGTGATCATCGATGCAAACGCATTGTGCGTGCGGTAGTAGACGAACGCGAGCACTACTCCGCCGAGCGCGAGCGGGAGCGCCGCAACCGGATCGCCGTGCGCGAGGCCGAAGCACAACCCGCTCACGATCGCGCCGGTCCAGAAGCCGAGGTAGCGGCGCGTCGCGTTGAAGAGAAAGACGCGGAAGATCGTCTCTTCCATGAACGGTGCGAATACACAGGCAAAGAGCGTGAATGCGACCAACAGCCGCGGATCGTGCAGCTGCTTTAGCATCGCCACGGACTGTTGATCTTGCGTCGTATGGAAGAGTGTCTGAATGATCGATGCGCCGCCGTTCGCAACGACGGCCATTACGATCGAACCAAGGAAAGCGAAAAGCAGGTCGCGCGCACGCAGCGCACGATAGCCAAGTTCGCGCAGCGACAGACGCGACGCCCAGGGCAGCAGCGAGATCAAGATGCCGGCGAGCAAGCCTTCGACTACCAGTGTCAAGGCTAGCACCCAGATGACCAACACCGGGTTACCGAAAGCATCGGGATTGATGGGCGAAGACTGTAAGACAATACCCTGCCAGATGCCGTAGCCGACAAGCGGCGCTACCACCACGAGCAGTAACAGCACCGTGGGCAGCGCGCGAAAGCTACCGCTCGGCCAGGACGTCGGCCAGTCGACAAAGCGCTTTGAGGTCGAGTTGTTCACCACGTGACTCCGGCGGAAGATCGCTAGCCGCTATTGCGCTCGCGACCGCATCCCGTTCGAGGTGCAGCGCAAGCGCTAAGCTGTTTGCAAGCGTCTTGCGCCGGTACGCGAATGCGCCGCGCACGACCTTCCGGAAGAGTTCGAGATCGCGCGGACGCACGGCTGGTTCGCTGCGCCGGACCAACCGCAACACGGTCGAGTCGACCTTCGGCGCGGGATAAAATGCGCGCGGTCCGAGCGTGAATGCGCGCTCGACGTGCATTGCGTACTGCACCGCAAGCGACAGGCTGCCGTACGCGGGCGTTCCCGGCTTCGCGCCGATTCGGTTGGCAACGTCCTTTTGAACCATCGCGACGATGCTGTCGGGACCGTCCTCCATTTCGACCAACTGCAATAGCAGCGGCGTCGCGACATTGTAGGGAAGATTACCGGCAACCCGCCACGGGCCGGCGCGTGCATACGCGCGGTAGTCGTAGGTCATCGCATCGGCAAGCACCACGGTAGCGGGTGCAAGGTCGGGACGATTGGCGAGAATGCTCACTAAGTCGGGATCGATCTCGAGCGCGGTCACCGCGGCGCCGGCCTCGAGGAGTGCCACGGTCAATGCGCCGGTGCCCGCACCGATTTCGATCAAGCGCGCGCCGGCGGCGGGCGCATCCTCGGTCGCCAGGCGCGCGATACGCCGCGCCGACGCGCCGTCCATCAAAAAGTTTTGCCCGAATTTCTTTTTCGGGCGTGCGCCCCACGCGCCCAGAAGCGCGCGTGGGTTTACTTCAGACGGTATACCGTTACCGCCCGGCGCCCGAATTGCATAGCATCACGATACGAAGTGTAACCGAGATCGATGCGATAGCCAACGATCGCGCCGCCGGTGTCACCGGCGATCGCGTAGCCATATCCGGGAATGTACAGGCGCGTGCCGAGCGGGATGACCCGCGGATCGACGGCAACGATGCCGTGACCGGCGGGACGGCCGGTGGCCGTGATGCCGCTGCAGCCGGCGCAATACGGCGTGTACGCGGTTGCAACCATTTGCATGGCTTCGGCCGCACCGACGTCAACCACGCGCGAACGCGCTTTGCGCACGGTACGCGAGCCGATGACACGGGCTTTGACATTTCCGTTTTCGGCTTGCGTGAACGCTACGAGTACGTCGACCATGCCAACCTGACCCTTGGACAAGATCCTCGAAACGCCGGGCTGCAACGCGACGTTGACGTGGCGAATCGTGGATACCGCAATCAACCGATGTTCGATGCGTTGCCAGGTCAAGAAGTGATTGATACGCACGATGCCGTCAGGAGGAACGGGCGCATCGAGCGCTGGTGTAACGCTGTCGTATCTGCCGAGGCGAACGTTTTGCGACTGCAGCAATGCAGCCACGTTCGGCGCACTCGAGATAACGATATTGCGGCGCTTACCGGCGACGATTGCAACCGGTACCGCAGGCCGATATTCGATCGACATGCGGTCGGACAGCGGTGTGTCGAGCGACGGCGAGATGTAGTCGTTCGCACCGATGCTGATCGCGTGCTCGCGCAAGAATGCACCAACCGTTGTCGCGTTAGTCGGCTGCTCGGTCGTCGATCCTTGGGCGGTGAAAATCACCGTGTGGGCGACGCTGTTTGCAACCGCCGCGTTACCGGCATACGCCGGCGACGGGTAGGTGAGAAATCCGGCCCATACGATGCCGGCGGTCAAGACGCTGACGGCCAGCACGTGGCTGCGCCGCAGGGGGCCGCGTCCTATCAACCCGAGGTCCTTTCTGTCCCAGCCCCGGCATCGGCACACCGCAACCCGCAGTGGCGAACGAATACCCGCAAGCTAGACCAACAGTAGGTAAAAAATCGGCGATAGCGCCCCAAACAAGATTGGGGACAGGTCCCTGATAGTTAGAGAAAACGCCGTTGGTGGCGGATCAAGGCTCGCAAAGGGGAGCCGGCAATGGAGATCCGCGCGGAGGTCGCCTGTTGGACGGGCGACTGACCCCGGCACTATAGCATGCCCGTTTCGAGCTCGGAATATGCCTAAAGTCGGAATGGCGGCAGGACCATCCTTTTTTAGAGCAGACTTTGCCCACCCGCCGAATTACCCCGCATGCATCTGCGCGTCGGCTTCTTCACCGAGATCTACCGGCCGGTGGTCAACGGTGTCGTCACGTCCGTCGACACGCTCGCCGGAGGGTTGCGCGCGCGCGGGCACGAGGTGTATTGCTTTGCGCCCAGCATGCCGGGTGGAACGCGAAGCGACGGCGACGTTTTTCGTCTGCCATCGCTCCCATTGCCGACCGCGACACCGTATCGGTTGACGCTTCCGCTCGTCGGGCGGCGAAACGTCAACAACATCATCAAGCGCCTGGGCCTCATCCACGTCCACTCGCTCTTCGTCACCGGTTGGGCCGGCCTGCGCTACGCGCGACGATACGGCATGCCGATCGTCTACACGTACCACACCCAGCTGGAAGCCTACGCGCACTACGTGCCGTTCGAGCCGAAGGCGACGCGGTTTGCGGCAGCCCAGTTGACGCGCACCTTCTGTAATCTCGTCGATGCGGTGGTCGTCCCGACGCCGGCAGTCGCGCATCATCTACGGGACCTGGGCGTCGAGGGACGCATCGAGGTCGTCCCGACCGGCATCGACGTCGAGCGCTTCGGCGCCGGTCGCCGCGACGAACCTTTGCGCCGCCGGCTCGGCGTTCGTCCCGACGGCCGGCTGGTGCTGTTCGTCTCGCGACTCGCGCGCGAGAAAAATGTCGACGTGGTGTTGCGCGCCCTAGCCGACGCAAACGATCCGGCGTGCGTGTTGGTTATTGCGGGCGACGGTCCGCAGCGCGACGAGCTCGAGCGTTTGGCGATCGAACTCGGCGTCGGCGATCGCGTCGTTTTTCTCGGCGAGGTCGCGCGCGACGAGTTGCCCGACCTCTATGCGAGCGCCGATGCGTTCGTCTTTCCGAGCACGAGCGAAACGCAGGGCTTGGTGCAGGCCGAAGCGCTCGCAGCGGGAGCCTTCGTGATCGCCGCGGACACGCAGTCCAACCGCGAGGTGCTCGGCGGTGCGGCGCGTATCGTCGCCCCCGATCGGGACGGCTTCGCGGGCGCGCTGCGCGAGCTTCCGCGTTGGCCGGACGCCGGCGTTCGAACGCGAGCCAAAGCCGCCTCCCTTCGGTTTTCCGCCGTGCACCAAGTCGACGCAATGATCGATGTCTATCTGTCGCTTTTGGAGCCGACCCAACCCCTGGATGGGGTTCGAGGTCCGAAGCGCGGGATGCGCGATCCCCGAGGGGGACCGGACCCTGCTGTTGACGGATCGAACGTACGTTCGGTATCATAGAAGCATGGTTCAGACACAGCTCGGGTACGCCGCCGACCGGCTCGGAGCGGGAGTCGCCTACGCGCGCCTGACGACGCGGACGGGAGAGCGGCTTGTGCGAGTCGCCTTCCGCGTCCAGCGTTTTGAGGGTCTCAGCGGTCGCGAGATCGGGTACGCCGCGCTAACCGCGGTGGCGACGATGCTGCGCGAACGCGGCATCGAGCGTGCATCGTTCGGACTTGCCGACCCCGACCTCGTTGCGGATTGCAATGCCCACCGTGACGTGCCGCCGCCACTGGTGCTGCCGTACGTGCGGTTACGCTGCGCGCTCAATCGGTTCGCGGCCTACATATTGAACGCCGGTGGCGATCCCGATCTCGAGGCGCGCGCTCGCGCCGAATTGGTGTTGCATACCGCGGCGTAAGTCACCGGCGCTTCCAGGAGAAACAAGGGAGCTTGCGCGCGCGCTGATCGGGTGGCGCCTCGTCCGGAAGAGTCCGCAGGGATCCGCCGGCGGCCGCATTGTCGAGACCGAGGCCTATCTTCCGCTGGTCGATCCCGCATCGCATGCCTATCGCGGAATCTCCGCGCGCAATGTCGCGATGTTCGGGCCGCCGTTTCACGCGTACGTCTACGGTATCTACGGTCAACATTGGTGCTTCAACGTCACGAGTGAATCGCGCGGCCATGGCGCCGCCGTGCTCATCCGCGCACTGGAACCGGACGAGGGTATTGCGCTCATGGAAAGGCGGCGCGGAGTCGACGATCTCCGAGTGCTCTGCCGCGGGCCGGCGCGGCTGGCCCAAGCGCTCGACATCGACCGGCGTCTCGACGGAAGCGATCTTCTGACCGGGCCCGAGCTGCTACTACTGCCTCCCGACCGGCCGGCGGGTGCCGTCCGCGCAAGCCGGCGGATCGGCATCAGTCTCGCTGCGCACCGCCTCTTGCGCTTCTACGAGCGCGGCAGCCCGTACCTAAGCGGCCCCAAAAGCTTGTCGCCGTGAGGCACGTGTGCTATAGTGACCACGTTTAATTCCCCCGTATTTCATGACCCGACGCTCGCGAGGCAGCCTCGCCCGTGATAGCGTCGCGTTGTTCATGCGTACGACTCTACGAGAGAGAACACTCCTCTGCAAACGGAACATCGCCCCCAAGAAAGTGGACGGCCGCAGCAAGGTGGTGGACGCCGCCGCCGCTCCCGCCGACGACACAATAACTATCAACAATTTCCCCACGGTAACGACCAGTTTCCCCAAGCGGAAGCTGGGCCGCCGCTTTTGACCGCAGCCGATCTCGAAGACAAGAAGAAGGCTGAACTGGTCGAGATCGCCGAGCAGAATGAAATCGCGCTCGGCAATCCGACGACCATGAAAAAGGACGAGATCATCGCCGCCATCATCGCCGCGCAGCTGCAGCGTTCGGGCATCGAGATGGCAAGCGGGATCCTCGACATCCTTCCCGAGGGCTACGGCTTCTTGCGCCGCGGCGGCTACGTAATCGGCAACGACGACATCTATGTCAGTCAGTCGCAGATTCGCCGCTTCGAATTACGGCGCGGCGACATGGTCGAAGGCCAAGTGCGCCGCCCCAAAGAGAGCGAGAAGTACTACGGCCTCATTCGCGTCGATCGCGTCAACGATCTCGATCCCGAAGCCATCAAGGGCCGGCGCCTGTACGAAAAGGGCACGCCGATCTACCCGAACGAGCGGTTCAAGCTCGAGGTACGCTCGACGCAACTGTCGACCCGCGTCATCGATCTGTTCTGTCCGATCGGTAAAGGTCAGCGCGCGCTGATCGTCTCACCGCCGAAAGCCGGTAAGACGACGCTGCTCAAGAACATCGCGAACTCGATTTCGATCAATCATCCCGACGCGCACATCATTGCGTTACTCGTGGACGAGCGGCCGGAAGAAGTGACCGACATGCAGCGTACCGTCGACGGCGAAGTCGTCGCCTCGACGTTCGACGAACATCCCGAGAATCACACGGCCGTCGCCGAACTTACGATGGAGCGCGCGAAGCGTTTGGTCGAGCTCGGCAAAGACGTCGTGATTCTGCTCGACTCAATCACGCGTCTGGCTCGCGCGTACAACCAAGTCGTGGCAAGCTCCGGTCGTACGCTATCCGGCGGTCTCGACACAGCGTCATTGCACAAACCGAAACGGTTCTTTGGTGCGGCACGCAAAATCGAGGAAGGCGGATCGCTCACGATCATTGCTACGGCGCTCATCGAAACCGGATCCAAGATGGACGACGTGATCTTCGAAGAGTTCAAAGGCACCGGCAACATGGAGCTCAACCTCACGCGTAAGCTTGCTGAGTCACGCGTCTTCCCGGCGATCGACATCAAACGCTCGGGCACGCGTCACGAAGAGTTGCTGCTAACGACCGAAGAGATGCGCAAGATCTGGATGCTTCGTCGCGCAACGTCGGTGCTCAACACCGGCGACATAACCGAGATCATACTCGACAAGATGGCGCAGACGCGCACGAACGACGAGTTCTTGCAGTCGGTCACCAAAGAGGCGCTCTCGATGTCGCGCGGGTATGACGAAAACAACGGCAACGGCAAATACTAGGTGACTTTATCCGTCAAAGCTGAAGCTTTGCCGGTCTAAAGTCGTCGTGGCTCGCTGCGCTCGCTCACGCTGGGTTGAATCGTGATTATACTTATTGCTTTTGCCGTCGTCTGTGTAGCGGTCTTTGCGTTTCTAATTCCAAAGAACTCGATCTCGCAGTTCGGCGTGCGCTCGCTATTATGGCGCGGACGTTCGCTGAGCGAAGAAGATGCCGCACAGATGGTGAGAGACCGGCTGCGGGCCGATGAAGGGCTGCGTCGCGATGACTGACGGTACGCGTCTCAATAAGTATATTGCTCAAGCCGGCATTGCGTCGCGCCGGCGCGCCGATGAGCTGATCGCCTACGGCAAGGTGCGCATCAACGGCAAGGTCGTGCGCGAACTTGGAACGATGGTCGCTCCCGGCGATAAGGTCGACGTGAGCGGAACGCCGATAACGCCGATTGCCGACAAGGCATATCTGGTCGTGCACAAGCCGCCCGGTGTGCTCACGACCTTGCGCGATCCGCAAGGGCGCCGCACAATCGCCGAGCTTCTACCCAAGCGAGCGCCGCGCGTGGTTCCTGTCGGCCGGCTCGACTACGACACTGCAGGCGTGTTGCTGATGACCAACGACGGCGAACTCGCGAACCGTCTGCTGCATCCGCGCTACGGTGTGGAGAAGACCTATCGAGCTACCATTGCTGGACGGCTTTCGAGCGAAGAGGTCAAACGCTTGAACGACGGCGTATTGCTCGACGGCGGCGAGCTGGCAGCAGGTGCGAAGCTCCGCGTCGTGTCCGTACGCACCGGCGCCTCGGTCATCGACATCACCATTCACGAAGGCCGTAACCGGCAAGTTCGCCGCATGTTCGACGCGGTTGGGCACCCGGTACAGGCGCTCGTGCGCTTGCGCTTCGGGCCAATCGCGCTCGGCGATCTGCCGATCGGCCACACGCGAGCGCTGACGCCGAAGGAACTTTCTGCGCTCCGGCGCGTTGTTTCCCAGGATGGGAAGCATAGCTCCACGTAGTCGAGGTACCCCATGAATCGAATCTCTCGAATCGGCGCCGGTCTGTGCGCGTTCGCAATTTCGGCCACCGCCACGCCGGTGCTGGCCCAATATGCAAATCAGTTCACACCCGCCAAAGTCAGCAAGCAAGGGACGACGACCCACAATATCGCCGGGTCGGGCACGGTTGAAGTCAAAGTGCAAGTGAATGCGGATGGCTCGCACAAAGTCATTGGCGTGCTGCACTCGAGCAATCCCGGCGACAATGCGGCCGCGCTCGATCTTGCGCAAACCGCAAGCTACACGCCTGCGCATCGCGGTCCGACGCCGGTCCCGTCGTTTTACGACTATCAGCTCAAGTTCAACGGCAAAGCTGTCGTCCAGTCGGAAGAAGAGCAGGCGATCTCGAGTCAGTCCGGCGGCGTCGATACCAGCGCGATCGATTCGCTCGTGCGCGCGGGCAAGTATAAGGACGCGATTGCTCGAGCCAACGCGGCGCTGCTCTCCTCGCCGGGGAACCCGGCGGTCCTGCAGTTGCTCGGCATCGCGCAGTTCTATGACAACGATTTCGTCGACTCTGCCACCACCTTCAGCCGTGTCACCGACATCAAGAAGCCCTTCCAGCCGATTGCGGCGCAAGCGTTCGCGACGGGCGCGGTGCGGGTCTCGCAGTCGAATCCCTCGGAGTCGCTAGATTGGTCCCGCAAGGCGGTCACGCTCTCGCCCGACGCGACCTCGCACTTTTCGCTCGGGGTAGCGCAGCTCGCCAACAAGCAATACGCCGACGCGCTCGCCACGCTCAAAGCCGTACACGATCAGTTGGGCGACGATCCAAAAGCCAAGTCTGCCAAGCTCAACATCGATCAGGAGTTGCTCCAAGCCTACCTTGCGAACAACGATCAGGCGGGTGCGGCGACGATTGTCGCAGAGATGAAGTCGCTCGATCCCTCCGGTCCTGGGCCGGCGAAAGCCATGGCGCAGCACTACCTGCAGGCCGGCAGCGACGCGATGCAGACGAGCGACTATGCGACGGCGCTCAAGGACTTCGATCTGGCCGCTTCGGCGGGAAGCGCGCCGGACGCCGTCACGGCCAATACCTTTGCCGCGTTTGCAATCATGAAAATGGACAAGCCTGACTATGTGAAGGCAAAGGACTACGCGACCAAGGCGGTCACAGGCGGACCGCAGGATCCGCAAGCAAACTATGCGCTTGGGATTGCGTATGTGGGTATCTACAGCACGAGCAAGAAGGCCGACGACAAGACGCAGGCGCTCACCTACCTAAAGAAGTCGGACGAACTTGCGAAGGCCGCCGGCAACGAGGGGCTCGCCTTACAGATCGAAACCCAGATTAAGAACATTCCTCAATAAAAAAACGTTCAGAGGGGCTGGCATGCTCGTTACTGACAGCACCAGGAGTTACCAGGACTTTCCAGGGGGGTGGGCCAATGGTCCGCCCTCACGGGGCGGCGTACCGCCCATCTTTCCCATTGTCTAGTGCACTTTACATGAACACCCGGGAGGGTTTCGAAACTCGTGTTTGACGGATTTTTAAGCGTGATGGACAAGGGCGGCCCCGTTATGTGGATGCTGCTCATCGCGTCGATCGTCGTAGTCGCTATCGTGATCGAGCGGCTGATCTTCTTTGCGTCGCAGCACAGCGATACCAAGGGGCTCCTGCGCCAGATCGGCGCTAAGATCGCGGCCGATGATCTCGACGGTGCAATCAAGATTTGCCAAGCCAACAAGGGCATGCTTCCGCGCATTCTCGAGTTCGGTCTTCGTCGCGGTGAAAAGAATCGCGCCGACATCACCGATGCGCTCTCGATTGCGCTCATGGAGCACCTCAATTCGCTCGAGCGCTTCCTCGGCGTCATCGGTACGATCGCGGTTATCGCGCCGTTCATCGGCCTCTCGGGCACCGTGCTCGGTATCATCCGCGCGTTCCAAGATATCGCGTTGAAGGGGAACTCCACACCTGCGGTCGTCGCCGGCGGCGTTTCCGAAGCTTTGATCACGACGTTCGCCGGCCTCGTTGTCGCGATCGTGGCCGTGATCTTCTTCAACTACTTCAAGTCGCGTATCAAGGCGTACAACCAAGAAATGATCGTTGCTGCAAATCAGCTCGCTGAGATGCTGCACTTCCACAACACCGGCGCGCCGATTCCAACCGAACTTTATCAGCCGTCGTCCGGCTCGAAGTAAGCTCGGGGCATCACCGTGTCACTGCTCTCAGCACAGCAAGAGTCCGACGTCATGGCGGAGATTAACATCACGCCGTTCACCGACGTGCTCTTGGTGCTGCTCATCATCTTCATGATCTTGGCTGCGCTCGTGACGCCGCCGGGCTTCGAAAAAGAGCTTCCGAATCACAATCCCAACAGCAACACGCAGAATACTCCGAAGAATGACATCCAAGTCGTCGTCAATGATAAGGGCGTGATCTACGTCGACGACCAGCGGACCGATGCGCAGGGGATCTATCGCGTGATGATCATCACGGCCATCAAGCGCCCCCACAAACACGTGTCGATCACGGCGGATGCCAAGGCGCCATATGGCATCATCATTCGGATTCTGGATGCTGCGAAGGAAGCTGGGCTCGAAGACGTCGGTTTCGTCACATCCTAGGTGGAGGTTTAAACAAGACTCGTGGCCGTTTCGACAGGTGGGGGAGAAGATGATGTGATGTCGACCATCAACATCACGCCGTTTACGGACGTGTTGTTGGTGCTCCTCATTATCTTCATCATTCTAGCCTCCGTAACGAAAGAGCCGAAGCTGCCCGACGCCCGTAACAAGGACAAGGTGCAGCCGTCGCAGATCGTCGTCATCATCGACGAAAAAAACAACATCCAAATCGGATCTAACACGGTGTTGATCTCGCAAGCACACGACGCGTTCGAGACACTTCAGGAAGATACCGGACATCATTTCCGCAGCGTGATCATCAAGGCTGATCCGCGTTCCAACTATGGGACCATCTTGCAAGTGATGGACGCCGCCAAGTCGTCCGGCTTGATCGACTTCGGCTTGGCTAACCATATCGAAGGCACTCCGCAGGGGCAGAGTTCGTAACGGATGGCGAAGGAAAAAACCTATATAACCACCGGCGACCGGATCCGGAATTACCTGGGCCTGGCGTTTTTGTTGTCGATTCTGGTCAACCTGATCTTTGCGCCGTTCTATCCGAACCTCAAGACGCACCACGAAAACGATGAAGTCGAGAAGATAAGCGAGACCAAGAAGGTCCAAGTCCGCGTGCCGACGCCGCCGCCGCCGACGCCGACGCCGCCGCCGACGCCGACGCCGCCGCCACAGGCGACCCCGCCGCCGCACCACGTGCAGCCGCAGACGCGGCTCAAAGTCAACGTGCCCAAGACCAGCAACGACAAGAGCACGACGACCAGCGAGCAGCAGTACAACGTCAAGACAGGAAGCGAGAGCGGTGTGCCGCAGGGCGTTGGCACCGGTCCGCCCGCCCAGGCTACACCGGCTGCGACGGCCAAGCCGGCTTGCGCGAATCCGAATCAGGAAGCGACGGTGACCAATCCGATGTCACCCGACTATCCGGACTCGGCGCGCGACCTGGGACTCGGGCCGGTTATCGTGTTGGTCGAGGTCACGATCGGTCCGTCCGGTGCACTGGTCGACGCGACGGTCAGCCAGAAGTCGGGCAACATGGCGATCGACCAGGCGGCGCTGCGCGCCGCGCGGCAGTCGCAATACTCGCCCAAACTCGTCAATTGCGTACCGACGACGGGCTCGTACATCTTTAAAGCGGACTTCGATCCGAACTAAAGAACCCGGACCCAATGGATAGCAAGGCAACGCGACGGTTTTTGATCGTCGCGTTTGCTTTATCGCTGCTGTTGCACCTGATTCTGACCGGAATCATTCGCTGGCCGTTTGCGCCGCAGAGCGACGAGGTGCAGATCGTGCGCATCGAGCACCTGCATCGCACCCGCATCGCGCACATTCCGCCGCCGCCGCCGCGCACGCCGGCACCGCCGCCGCAGCACCGCGCGCCGGTGCATGTTGCAAAGGCCACGGCGGTAAATTCGAATTCAACGCTCACCGAAGGCAAAGCGGTCTTTGGTACGGCATCACCCGAGTCGCCCACACCCGCGGCAACGCCGACGCCGAATTGCGCGACCAACGATACACCGGTGCAGCTGATTGCATCGCCGCCTCCGCCGGAAATTCCGCCCGCTGCCCGCGCCGAACAGGCGAACGGGATTGCGCAGGTTCGGCTTGTCGTCAATCCCCAAGGCGGTATCGAAAGTGCGACGATCGCGGGTTCGAGCGGCAGCTCAGCCCTGGATCAGGTCGCAGTCTCGATCGCACGCGCCGCGCAATATTCACCGGCCACGCACGCCTGCAAGGCGATCGCCAGTGACTACACGTTCTCAGTCAAATTCTTCCCGTGGTAGACTCTGCAGGCTTCGTTCGCGCTAGAGCATCCCCATGTCGCGCAGGAGATGCAGCGTGTCGATATAGCGCTGCAGGTGAGATCGGGTCTTGTCGTCGACTTCGAGAAAGGCGATGCCGGTGCGATAGCGCTGCAGCAACGGATCGTAGCGTGACCAGCGCACGACGCCGCGAACGCGCAGGACCGGTTCGGAGTCGCCGCGCAGCTCGATCTGGACGTTGATCGGTTCTTCGCGACCCAACTCGGCGTTGGTGAGCATGGCCATCCCGCCGAGCGCGATATCGTACGTCTCGGTAAATTCGGGCGCGAAGTCGTCGCCGATGCTGTACGAGACCAGCAACGAGTCGCCAACACGAGCGAACTGACGCTCTTGCGGCTCTATGGCACGGGCATCTTCGTGCTGATCCACTGCCCAGGCGCCTTAGGCTGCTCACGTAGGCAATCCTTCCCATTGCGGCGTACCTGACTGCTCCGTGACCGATCTCCAAGCGCTGATTCTCGCGCTGCTTCAAGGTGTCAGCGAGCTCTTTCCGGTTTCGAGCCTCGGGCATACGATCTTGG
The DNA here is from genome assembly GCA_963703325.1 of Vulcanimicrobiota bacterium. Taxonomy (GTDB): domain Bacteria; phylum Vulcanimicrobiota; class Vulcanimicrobiia; order Vulcanimicrobiales; family Vulcanimicrobiaceae; genus Aquilonibacter. The sequence goes on from OY969805.1 coordinate 2,031,872, forward strand.
TGCCGGCGCTCTTGCACTGGACGAACATCGATCGCGCTAACCCCACCTTTCTCGCGTTTGTCGTCGTGTTGCATTTGGGGACCGCACTTGCGCTGATTGCGTACTATCGTGCGCGCTGGTCGGCGATTGTAGGTGCGATGGTCGCGAGCGTGATCCGCGGCCGGCTATCGGACGACCGCGACGAACGGGTTGGCTGGCTCCTGGTCGTCGGAACGATCCCCGTGGGCGTCCTCGGCGTGTTGTTTGAAGATCCGGTCCGCGCGCTCTTTGGTTCGCCGGCTCCGGCCGCACTGTTTCTCGCGCTCAACGGGCTCGTGATGTTCGCGGGCGAGGGACTGAAGCGACGGCAACTGCGCGAGCGAAGCCATTCGATCGAGCAGCTGAGCTTTTTCCAGAGCGTGCTGATCGGTTTCGCGCAGAGCTTCGCACTGCTTCCGGGCATTTCGCGTTCGGGTGCGTCGATGGTGGCCGGACTGTTGTGCGATCTCAACCACGAGGACGCGGCTGAATTTTCGTTCCTGTTGGCGACGCCGGTGATTTTTGCAGCCGCGCTGCTCGAACTGCGCTACCTCGTCGCGCCCGGAGCCCACGTCGTACTGCTGCAAGCCGTCCTCGGCGGACTCGTTGCCGCGGTCGCCGCATATCTTTCGGTGGCGTTCCTGATGCGCTACTTCAAGTCGAACGATCTACGCCCGTTCGGCTGGTATTGCCTGATCGTAGGCGTATGCTGCTTCATCTTGAGCAAACGAGGGCTCTTATCGTGAAAGTACTCGCCTTACTCCTGGCGCTCGTCTTTTTCGTGTTGGGCGCGCTATACGGCCTCGGCACGATTAACTTTCTGACCAAATCGGGTACCGAGCATGCCCATCACATCTCGCACCTCGTCGTGTGCTGGGTGCTTGCGCTTCTCTGCCTGATCTGGTACAGATTTCAAACGTCTTCAGTAAGATAAGCGCGAGCGTAGCCGCGTGACTTTAGCGGGCAAAGCTTCAGCTTTGACCGACAAAGTCTGTTACCTGGTGGCCACGAGATAGATCTCGTAGGGGTGCGGGGCGATCGTCGTGACGTTCGGGCGCGCGCTACGCACCAGCGGTTCGAGGTCGGCGATCCGTTGCTCGGTGGTTTGGAGAATCACGACCGGATACGGATCGGCATTCGAAAGAATGGTTGCAATCGCGCGTGCGTAGGACGGCGCGTCGGCCGCACGAGCGCCCAGCAGCGAGTCGCGATACGCGTGCTCGATGGTGAAGTACGGATTGCCCTGCCACCACGCTTCCCACATCCAGATGCGTGCGTCGGCGCTGCGGAAGGAGTTCCGCGGCGGAGGCGCTAGGAACAGCGCGTCGGCCGCGCGTGCGCCCATCGTTGCAAGTACATCACCCTGTCGCACAGTATTGCGCCGCATGTTCGAAGTGACCCACTGCTCGGTCTGACGGATGTAGGACCACGCAAGTTCGCTTGGCGGAGTATCTTGCATGTCGTCGGGCGATTGCGTCTTCTGCATCCAGTAGCAAAATGCGCGCCACAATCCAAGGATCGCAAGGCCGGTTTGCTGGTCGCTGCGCAAGTTGCGCACGTTGTCGTGCCAGACCCCAAGATACATGCACTGCTCTTCGCTAAAAAAGACACCTTCCCACGCTTTGAAGAGATCGAGCGAATAGATGCGCCCGGGTAACATCTCGACGATCTCTGCGACTTCGGCATCGCGAAGATAGGTGAGATCGTTGACGATCAAGCCTTCGCCGACACGCACGAACCATTCGAGCAAATCGCCGCCGTGCACCGCGATGCCGTGCCGTTTCAAATAGTTCAGATGTGTCGGCAGACCCATGAAGGGATCGACCAAACTCTTGCAATCGTGCTCGAGGAGGATCTCGTGCAGACGCGAGGGCGAAATGCGACGCGTGCGTTCGGGAAGTTCAATCATGCGCGCAGCTTTGCCGCCTCCATGATCGCGCGAACGACCGCCGGGTCGAATTGTGTGCCGGCCGCGGTGTCGATACGTTCGCCGCGATCGAGCCGGTCGTAGGCAATCGCTCCGGCCAAGATGCCGGAGGCGCTTAGAATCTCGGTGCGCGCTCGTCCGTGCGGTTTGCCCGTCCCGTCGAACCATTCGCCGCGCGCGCCGACAATGCGCGAGGCCTCACGCAAGGTCGCGTACGGCGATGCAAGCTCGGCTGCCGCAGTCGCGTTGCGCGCGCGGTGTTCGACACCTAGGCGCGCAAGCGGATCGAAGGCTTCGTCCTCGATGGTTTTATCGGTGATCTCGCCGGCTCCAAAGATCCGGCACGCAAGTGCGAGGTCCCGCCGCTCTTCGTTTCCGAGTCCAAGTGCTACGGCCGAACCCATCGCGATACGGGCGACGCGCCGCCAGCGCCCGTCGACGGCGTTGTGCTCATCGACACGGTCGGCGAAGCGCTCCAGCAACACCTGCGCGCCCGACCCCACCTCGCGCAGCGCGTCCACCGGCGGCACGACCAGCTCGATCTCGCCGCCACTTAAATGAAACCACCGCGTGAACGTGCGCACGGTTTCGGGATTGAACGCGCGGCCGCTTTCCAACCCGATGTGGCTTAGCGTCTCCTCGGGATCATTAGCGCGGATAAAACGGTCGGCCATACCGAGAAATTGCGCCGGGCGAGGAATGCCGGTCCAGCGCAGCAAGTCGGGATACCCGGTGCCGTCCCATGCCTCGTGTTGCCAACGCACGTTGTCGGCGGTCTCGGGCGGCAACGCACCGATCATTTCGCAGATCTGCGCACCCTGTGCCGGCGCATCCCAACTCTCCATCCGCGCGATGCGCTCGGAGAGCTCTTCGCCCTTGCGGTACGCCGGATTGTCGAGCGCACCGATGGCGTGCAGCAGGCCGGCATAGTAGAGTGCATGCCAGTCGGATTCCGGGAGCGCGGCCGTCTGTGCGAGCGCAACTGCGAGCGAGGCTTTGCGAACCGCGAAGCCCGGCTCGTTTCCCATTGCGGCATCGCCGACCGCGCCAAACCACGCAAGCACATCGGCCACGAACGCGCGAGCCGCCCGAGGATCGCCGCTGGTGTCCTGGAATAGCGTCATTCCCTAAGGCGTTTACATATAACCGTGCAGAAACCCTCACATATCCTGGCCGACGGCGGCATTTCCATGGTCGATGTTTCCACCAAACCCGTGACCGCGCGCACCGCGCGAGCACAGGCACTGGTGCGCATGAGTCCGCAGGCCGCCCAAGCACTACGCGACGCTACGCTGCCGAAGGGCGACGCGTTCGTGGCCGCACAACTTGCGGGCATCATGGCTGCAAAACAGACCGGCAGGCTGATACCGCTCGCGCATCCGTTGCCCCTGGCGCACGTCGAGGTCACGTTCTCGTGGGACGACGACCAGCTGCTGCGCGTCGAGGCAAGCGCGGCCACGTCGGCGCAGACCGGCGTGGAGATGGAAGCGATGATCGCAGCCAGCATTGCGGCGCTCACCATCTATGACATGACCAAAGCCGTCGACAAAGGTATCGTGGTCGAAAGCGTGCGGCTGCTTTCGAAGAGCGGCGGAAAGAGCGGCGAGTGGGTTTCGCAACGGCCTTAATCGTGCTCTCGGATCGTGCGGCGCAGGGAAGCCGCGCGGATGGATGCCTTCCGGTGATGCGCGAGCAACTTGGCGACGCGTACGAGATCGTACGCGAGCTGATCTTGCCCGACGATCCCGGTGCGCTGCAGGCCGAGTTGATCGATCTTGCCGACAGCGGACGCGCCGCGCTGATCTTGACCAGCGGTGGAACGGGGCTTGGACCGCGCGATCGCACGCCGCAGGCAACCTCGGCCGTACTCGATTACGACGTGCCCGGTATTACGGAAGCCATTCGGGCAGCGAGCGTCCCGCTGGTGCGTACGGCGATGCTTTCGCGCGCGGTCGCCGGCGTTCGGCATCGCACCTTGATCGTAAATCTTCCGGGCAGTCCCAAGGCGGTGGCCGAATCGCTGGCGGTGATCGTCCCGGTCTTGCCGCACGCGCTCGAATTGCTCGCCGATCGCGTCACGGACGGGTAGGCGGCGGGTAGAGTAACATGATGGACTTTGAGGCGGCGCAAACCTATTTGCTCGCGACGATCAACGAGACCGTATCGAGGCGGATGCCGTACCGGCTCGAACGGATGCGCGCGTTCATGCATGAACTGGGCGATCCGCAGACGCGTTATCCGACCGTGCAGGTCGGGGGCACGAGCGGCAAAGGATCCACGTCAACGATGATCGCCGCAGCCCTTGCGCGCAGCGGAAAACGTACGGGCCTGCACACCAAGCCGCATCTGCGTTCGATGACGGAACGCGCGCGGATCGACGGCGTCGCGGTAAGCGAGGAACGCTTCGCTGCGTTGCTCGAGGAGATGATGCCCGCAATCGAGCGCACGGCGCAAGCCCACGGGCGCCCGACCTACTACGAAACACTGCTTGGCCTCACGTTGCTCTACTTCGCGCAAGAGAACGTCGACATCGCGGTGGTCGAAGTGGGTCTCGGCGGCCGCCTCGACGGAACCAACGTGATCGTTCCGGTCGTTGCGACGATCACGTCGGTCGGACTGGATCACACCGATGTCCTGGGCGATTCGATCGAAGGCATTGCGCGCGAGAAGGCCGGCATCGCCAAGTCCGGCATTCCGCTCGTCGTTGCGGCCGAAGACGAAGCGGCCTTTGGCGTGATCGCCGACGAAGCGCGCAAGGCCGGCGCGCCGCTCGTGGACGCGCGCTCGGAAGCGATTCCGATCGACAACGTGAGGATCGAACGTGAAGCGCAGGGCTTCGACGTCGTGACCCCCCGCGCGCGCTATTCGATCGTTACCCGCATGCTCGGCGGCTTTCAGCGCCGCAATGCGGCGACAGCGATCGTGACGATGGAATCCTTACCGGAGCCACTACGGCCGAGCCGCGAAGCGATCGAAGCCGCGCTCGCCGATCTGCTGATCCCCGGGCGTATGGAAGTGTATCCCGGGCATCCGACGCTGGTCTTTGATATTGCTCACAACGTCGAGAAGGCCGATCAGCTGGTGCGATCGCTGCGCGAGCGGTACGAAGACCGGCACTTCACGTTTGTGGTCGCCATCGGCGCGAGCAAGGACGCAGCGGAGATCTTGCGTACCTTCTCGACGTTGCCCTCGAATTTTGTGTTCACCTCGTTTGAAATTGCCGGGCGCGAAGCCACGAAGCCGATGCGCCTGTTGCGTATCGCCGAGTCGATCGGTGCCTGGGGGCGCTGCGTCGGCGATCCGGTCGAAGCGCTTTCGATCGCGCGCCGCAGTGCGGCGGCGAATGATGTGATCGTCGTAACGGGCTCGACGTTCTTGGTTGCCACCCTGCGGGAATGGTGGCTGGTCGCGGCGTGATGCGCCTTCGTGGGCGCAGCTTTGTGTGGGGTGAGCGCACGTACCTCATGGCGATCGTCAACGTGACGCCGGATTCGTTCTCGGGCGACGGGCGCACGCAGATCGACGCGGCGATCGACTATGCGGTGCAGCAGTGGAATGCCGGGGCCGACATGCTCGACATCGGCGGCGAGTCGACGCGCCCCGGACACGAACCAATCGACGACGCAACCGAGTTGGCTCGGGTCGTGCCGGTGATCGCCGGCGTGCGCGAACGCCTGCGCGACGCCGTGATCTCCGTCGACACCTACAAGCCCTCGGTCACCCGTGCGGCCCACGCGGCCGGCGCCGACATCGTCAACTCGGTCTGGGGTGCGCCCGACGAACTGCTCATCGCCGCGGCCGACCTCGATATGCCGGTCGCGGTGATGCACAATCAGCAAGGCACAAATTATAAGGAAGAGGTGGTCGATGCGGTCACCGGTTTCTTGCGCGATTGTGCCGAGCGCGCGCTGCTCGCCGGGATCGGGCCCGAACGGATCATGCTCGATCCGGGCATCGGATTCGGCAAGTCGCCGAACCATAACATTCGCCTGCTCCGAAGCCTCGACCGCATTTGCGAGTTGGGCTTCCCCACGCTGCTTGGTACGTCGCGAAAATCGACGATCGGCAAGTTGACCGGACGCGAGGCGCACGAACGTATTTACGGTACGGCGGCGACCACGGCGCTCGGCATCGCGGCCGGCATCGACATCGTCCGCGTGCACGACGTGGCCCAAAACCGTGACGTGATCAGCGTTTCGGATGCCATCGTACGTGACTGGAGGCCGCGCGGATGGACCGGATAGTTCTCCACGATATCGTGGTGCAGGGGCGGCACGGCGTGCACGAACGCGAACGCGCGACAGCGCAGCCATTCCGTGTCGATCTCGTGCTGCAACTCGATCTTTCCCGCGCCGCCGAAAGCGACGATCTGCGGGATACGATCAACTACGCCGAGATACACCGGCGCATCGTCGAGATCGTCCAAACACACTCGTATGCGCTGCTGGAGCGCTTGGCGAGCGTGATCCTCGATGCCGTCGCGAACGACGAGCGCATCGTGGTTGCCGACATTTCGATTGCAAAACCTGGGCTGCTCGACGGCGCGACGCCGTCGGTGCGCCTCGTCCGGCAGCGCGAACCGTGGCCATGACCCGCGCCTACATCGGCATCGGCTCGAATCTCGATGAACCCGAGCGCCAGGTTCGCGGAGCGATCGACGCGCTGCGCGCGCTTGGTGACGTGAGCGCCGTTTCGTCGCTCTATCGCACGGCGCCGTGGGGGAAGACCGATCAGCCGGAGTTCGTCAACGCCGTGGTCGGGCTCGATACGAAGCTGCAGCCGCGGCCGTTGCTTCATGGGCTCAAATGGCTCGAAAGTGAACTAGGGCGCGACGACACCGGCGAGCGCTGGGGCCCGCGACGGATCGACTTCGATATCTTGCTGTATGGCGACCAAGAGATCGAGGACGGTGATTTGGTCGTCCCGCATCCGCGGCTGTGCGAGCGCGCGTTCGCGCTGGTGCCGCTGGCCGAGATCGCGCCGCACTACCGCGCGCTGCTCGATGCGCTCGACGACGACGAACGGGCGGGCGTCGTGGCCATGGGACCCTAGGCAGCTACCTCCCTAGGGAACGGTAGCGATATAACCGGTGCTCGACGTGCCCGCAGGCATGACGCCGATCACAGTGTTCTGATAGACCGAATTTGCGCTGACCGCGCCGAGTACAATCGGCGAACCGAACGTCCAGTTACGGACCGGAAGCCAGAAGCCATAGACGGTCGCACCCGGTGCCGCGCTGCTGTAGTTGCCGGCGAGATTGTAGTTCCCCGCGCCGCCCGCACCGGTGATGCCTTCGAAGTGGGTGATGCCTGCGCCGGGATAGTCGTACGTGACGATCGTGCCGCTCACCAAACCGCGAACGTAACCGTGCGTGCCCTTCACGTCGGTGAACCCGCCGGCAACGGCGGTGTCGGTGTCGATCCAAATCCCGTAGGCCGTGGTGCTAATGGCGTTGGGCATGTCGATCAGCGAATACGTGCCGGTGGCGGGAATGTATAGAAACGCGTGCGCGGTGAGCGGATACGAGAGCGGCGTCGGTGCGGCGGTGACACTGTCGCAGTTCCCGACGATATCGAAGAGCGTCATCCCGTAGCTGCTGTGCGCGATCGCTTCGTTGCACAGGTTCGGCGCGCAGAAGCTCGCCGGCGGCGTAATCGGCGTGTATGTGTTCGACGCCGAATCGTAGGAGAAGGCGCTGTCGGCGATCGCTCCCGGCAGTTTGTAACTGCCGACCACGCGATACCCCGATGAAGTAACCGCGGGGCCGTACGCGGCGGTTGAAGCCGCCGACGGATACGCAATGGCCGTCCAGACGCCGGTGCTTTGGTTGTAAAGTGCGCCCAACGTCGCACCGCTGGTCTCAACATCGGTCGCGGTGATGTAGTTGGCGACGATGCCGGTTGGAAGCGTGATCCCGGCTGGAAACTGCGGTGTGGGCACGGCGAGCGGTGCGAAGAAGACGCTGGGTGCCGGCGCGGGTGTGTACGACGCGGAACTGCACGCGCCGAGAAACAGCGTGAGGGCGATCCACACCAGGAGCGCATGCTTACGAGACGTGCTTGATTAGCGGGTTATTGTCTTCGCGGTTCGTGACTTCGTAGAGCCGCTTGTGAATAAAGACGTCGAGTAGCAGCGGATCGACCTTGCCTCGTTGCGCAAATTCCTTGGCGAGGATGTCGAGCGCGCGCTCGGCCGACATGCCTTTCTTATACGGCCGATCCGACGCAGTCAGCGCGTCGAAAACGTCGCTGATCGTCATCATGCGCACTTGCGGCTTAATCGCTTCGCCTTTGAGTTTGCGCGGATAGCCGGTGCCGTCGAGATGCTCGTGGTGTCCGTAGGCCAAATCGGCGACGTCGCGCCACGGCGTTTCCTGCCACGGAATTTCCCGCAAGAACAGAAACGATTGCGTGACGTGCTCTTGCATCCGATTGCGTTCGTCGTCAGAGAGCGAACCGCGCGGAATCGTCAGGTAGTCGTACTCGGCCTGATCGAGCAACGGACGCGGACCGTCGACGTCGCGATAGCGGCGCTCCATCGCGCGCAGCAGCGTCTCGTCGCCGGCGTCGGCCACCACGTTGGGTTCGTTCGCGCCTTCGACTTTGGCTAGCAGTTCGCGCAGCAGCTCTTTGTCATCTTTGTTGCGTGCCTGTTCGAGTGCAAGCAAGAAGCGCAGACGAACGGTATCGAGCCGTCCGTCGGGCAGCTTCTTGGCCTTCGCGAAGATGTATTCGGGCACCGCGACCTTGCCGAAGTCGTGCAAGAGCGAGGCGTAGCGCACTTCGCGGATCTGCTCGACCGTGAAGTGCAAACCGGCAAGCGGACCGGAGTCGATCGTGTTGATGGCTTCGGCTTGCGCGACGGTTAGCGCGGCGACACGCTCCGAGTGGCCTTGCGTCGACTTGTCGCGGACTTCAATCGCCTTGACCGACGCGTGGACGAAACGCTCGAACAGATTTTGAATCGCGTCGACCAGGCGCGCGTTCTCCATCGCGACCGCGGCTTGCGAAGCGAGTGCGGTCAGCAATCGCTCGTCGTGCTGGTCGTAAGGACGAACGATCTCTTCGGTGTGCGCCGGCGACTCGAGCTCGGTATGGAAGCTCGGCTTGTGGTTGATCAGCTGAATCGCACCGATCACGTCGCCGTGCAGATTGCGCATCGGCACGCACAGGATCGACTTGGTGCGGTAGTTGTTCTTATCGTCGAAGCCACGGTTGAACTGATACGGCGACGACTCGGGAATCCCGTACGCATCCTCGATGCGCAATGGGTCGCCGGTGACCGCGACATAGCCGACGATCGAGGTCGTCGAGAGCGGCAAGAGCGCGTTCATCAATACGCCGTCGTCCTTCGGACCGGTTTGCGCGACCGCAAAGCGCAAGCGCTTCTGATCGTCGTGCTCCTCGATGACGAACAGACTTCCGGCGTCGGAACCGGTTAACTCGCGCGCTTTGCGCACGATCAAACGTTGCAGCGTCGGCAGATCACGTTCCGACGAGAGCGCGCGCCCGATCTCGAGCAGCTCTTCGCCCTCCCGCGCGGTGCGTGTCATCGTGCGCGCCGTCTCGACCTTGGCGGCGGTGCGCAATGATGCCAGCAGCGCGGCGCCGCTCACGGGGGGATGCATGATCGCAACGACCTCAGGATCGTCGGCAATCCACGCCAGCGCGGAATGCTGCGGCGGCAATACCACGATCGCCGTTGCCGGCGGGGCCCCCAGGGTTTTGAGACCGCCGCGTTCGCGCAACTGCTTGAAGTCGACCGCGTGGACCGAAACGCCGACATTCCCCAGTAAAAGGGACAGTTCTCCGAGGTCCAGATCATGCGGATAGAGGACCAATGTGGCCATCCCTTATATCATCGGCCCAAATTGCAAATTGCGCCAGAGCCGGAGGGAGTGCCCGGCAGGGCGAAAGCCTAGCGCCGATGTCCGACGAGTACCCAGCCTCCCCGGTCGCCCGGCGCGTCCGAGCCCTCGCCGAGCTCCTTGCGGGAACCGATCTCTTGCGGCTCCGGATTGAGCGCGAGGGCGAAGAGATCGAACTCGGGCGGCGGTCCTTACATCCGGATTTGATTCCGGATATGCCGCACGATCTGGGGGCACTCGAGTCGCACGCAGTTCGAGCCGACCAGAATCCGCGCGGACTTGGTGGGGATTTTCCATTTGAGCCGCCCGGCGCCGGCCGAAGGCGATCTACTCGAGAGCGACCGCGAGCTCGCTTTCATTGAGGCGCTAGGCATCCGTAATCCCGTGCGAAGTCGCGGCCCGGGTAGGATCGTGACAATCAAACGTAGCGACGGCGAGCCCGTCGAATATGGAGCGGTGCTCTTCGAAATCGACCGAGGATAAGACCATTTTCACCAAGGTTCTCATTGCAAATCGCGGCGAGATCGCGCTGCGCATCAATCGCGCCTGCCAAGAGTTGGGCGTGCGCACCGTCGCGATCTTCTCGGAAGCGGATCGCGAGTCGTTGCACGTGCGTCAAGCCGATGAGGCGTTTTGCGTCGGGCCGGGTCCCGTGCCGCGTTCCTACCTCAATATTCCGAACATCATTTCGACGGCGTTGATCACCGGCTGCGACGCGATCCATCCGGGCTACGGCTTTCTGGCCGAGAATGCGCGCTTCGCGCAGATCTGCGCCGACCACGGGCTGACGTTTATCGGACCTAAGCCCGAAGTGATTGCGGCGATGGGCGACAAGGCGACGGCAAAACGCGTGATGCGGGAAGCCGGCGTGGCAACCACCCCCGGCACCGACATCCTCGAATCGGTCGATGAGGCGTTGCGCGCTGCCAAGAAGATCGGCTATCCGGTGCTGCTCAAAGCGACCGCCGGCGGCGGTGGTAAGGGGATGCGGGCGGTCGAGAACTCGCACGATATGGAGCGCGCGTACGCAAGCGCAACCGCCGAAGCCGAGGCGAGCTTCAAAGACGGGCGCGTCTATATGGAAAAGCTGATCATCGATCCGCGCCACATCGAAGTGCAAGTGCTCGGCGACGGGTTCGGCAACGTGGTGACGTTCGGCGAGCGCGATTGCTCGGTGCAAAAACCTTCCCATCAAAAGCTGATCGAAGAATCGCCGGCGCCGCACCTCTCCAATTCCGTGCGCTCCGCGTTGCTGGACATGGCCGTGCGCGCCTGCAAACACGTGCGCTACAGCAACGCCGGGACGCTCGAATTCTTGGTCAGCGGCCACGACGTGTACTTCATGGAGATGAACACGCGCATCCAAGTCGAGCATCCGGTGACCGAAATGGTGTATAGCGTCGACTTGGTCAAGGAGCAGATTCGCATTGCCGCTGGGGAGCCGCTCGGCTACGCGCAGCACGATCTGCAACTGCGCGGCCACGCGATCGAGTGCCGCATCAACGCCGAAGACCCGTACAACAACTTCGCGCCGCAGGCCGGTACGCTGACGAAAGTCGTCTTCCCCGGCGGACCAGGCGTGCGGGTCGATACGCATGTCTTTTCCGGTGCCGTTGTGCCGCCGTACTACGACTCGATGATCGCGAAGGTGATCGCGTTCGGCGCGTCGCGCGAAGCGGCGATCGCCCGCATGGACCGCGCGTTGCGCGAAACCGTGATCGAAGGGGTCAGTACGACGATCGGCTACTGCTTGGAGATTCTCGCAACGGCGGAGTTCCGTGAGGGCCGCTACGACATCGGCTTCCTGCCAAGGATGCTCGCCCATGCCGTCACGTAGACAAGGGCGTGAGGCTGCTCTACAGGCGCTCTATGCAATCGCGGTCGGCCATCGCGAACCCGGCGATGCGCTCACCGAGATGGTCGGCGAGGGTGAAGAGACCGAGTATCGGGCGTTCGTGAAAGATCTGGTGATCGGAACGCTGGATCACGCTGCCGAGACCGACCTCTTGCTGGCGCCGCTCTTGGAGGGATGGACAATCGAACGTTTGCCGACGATCGATCGTTTGCTTTTGGAGATGGGTACGTTTGAACTCTGCCACCGTCCGCTCATTCCGCGCGCAGTCGTCATCAATGAAGCGGTCGAGCTCGCAAAAAAATTCTCAACCGAGGATTCCAATCGGTTTGTCAACGGCGTATTGAATGCTATCGCGAAAGAAACGTCGCAAGCGTAAAGGGCCGCCCGGCTCGCAGAAGAGTTGGCTGCGCGGTTTCCTGATTTGCGCACTGCTGGCCGTGCTCTTTATCGCGGGCCTCATCGCGGGGATGGTGGCCGCGTATTCGCGCAATCTGCCCGACATCAGTCGCCTTGCCGACTATCAGCCGGAGAGTTCGACGCGAATCTTCGCGCGCGACGGTACGCTGCTGGCATCAGTTTTTAAAGAGAACCGCACCTACGTGCCGCTCTCGCGCATCCCGGTGGTCGTGCAGGAAGCGGTGATCGCCAATGAAGATCACAACTTCTACTACCACCACGGCGTTGACTTCGGCGGCATCGTGCGCGCCGGTTTTGCCGACCTCACGCACCAAGAGTTCCAGGGCGCATCGACGATCACGCAGCAGCTCGCGCGCAAGCTCTTCCTCAACGACCAAGTGTCGATCTCGCGTAAGATCCAGGAAGCGCTCCTCGCCATCGAAATCGAGCGCTACTATACCAAAGACGAGATTCTCGAGCGGTACCTGAACATCGTCTATCTGGGTTCGGGCGCGTACGGCGTCGATGCGGCAGCGCACACGTACTTCGGCGAGAGCGTCGAGAACCTCGATCTTGCCCAGGCGGCGATGATCGCCGGCGTGATTGCGGCACCCTCGGACTACTCGCCGTTCGTGAATCTGAGCCTCGCGCGCGATCGTCAGCGCCACGTGCTCGATCGCATGGTCGAAAGCGGCTACGTCACGCAAACCCAAGCTGATAACGCGGCGAGTGCGCCGCTCGGTTTGGCCAAGGAGCGCGCGCCCGGGCTGCAAGGTTACCTGTATCCCTACTACACGACGTATGTAATCGAGCAACTCGAGAAGCTCTTCGGGAAACAGGCGGTGGAAGAAGGCGGCCTGCAAGTGTACACCGCGCTCGACCCGCGCATCCAACAAGAAGCACAAGAGTCGATCGATTGGGGTTTGCAGCGCGCGAAGAGTTGGGGCATTCATGCCGGCGAAGCCGCGCTCGTCTCGATCCGGCCCTCGACCGGCGAGATCGTCGCGATGGTCGGCGGCAAAGGCTTCTCGCTCGACAATCAGTTCAATCGCGCATGGCAAGCGCGCCGCCAGCCGGGCTCGTCGTTCAAGCTGTACGTGTACACGGCCGCGATCGATTCAGGAATGCCGGCGAACACGATCATCGACGATTCGCCGGTGAGTTACCCGATGGGTGACGGCACGATGTGGACGCCGAGTGACGACGACGATCGTTTCATGGGGGACATCACGCTGCGCACCGCGCTCGAGCTCTCGCGCAACATCGTCGCCGTGAAGCTCGCCGATCGCATCGGCCTGGACAAAATCATCGACTACGCGCATCGCATGGGTGTGACGGCGCAGCTCGAACCGAATCTCTCCCTTGCGCTCGGATCGTCGGTCGTGACCCCGCTCGATCAAGCGACCGGTTATGCGACGATTGCAAATCAAGGAATTCATATCGATCCTTCGGCGATTCGTCTGGTCAAGGATTCACTCGGTAATCCCGTGCTCGACGACCAGTATCCGCAGGCGAACGAAGTGGTGAGCGCCGGTACCGCGTTCATCATCACCACGATGCTCGAAGACGTGATCAATCACGGTACCGGGTATCCAAATGCGATCATCGGGCGCCCGGCGGCCGGGAAAACCGGCACGACCTCGGACTTCCGTGATGCGTGGTTCGTCGGATTCACCCCCGATCTCGTCACGGCGGTCTGGTTCGGCAACGACGACTATACGCGGATGACCGAAGCCTACGGCGGCGGCGTTCCGGCAATGACGTGGGCGCACTTCATGAAACAGGCGCTGGCCGGCGTCGCCAAACACGACTTCACGATGCCGGCCGATCAGGTCGTGCGGCTCGCTGGGTGTTCGCGCGGCTACGAGTATTATCTGATCAGCACGCAGCCGACATCGGGCGGCTGCGGCACGCGCATCGATACCGCGCAGGATCCCAATGCTACCGATGTGCCGGCAGCAACCGATCCGCCGTCGAGCGCGGCTGCAACGCCTCCGCCGAACAGCGTCGGGGACGGCACGCACTACATCAAGCTTGATTCACCGTCAGCCGCGCCGACGGCCACACCGCCGCGGCGCAAATCGCCATGAGCGTCGAGGCACCACGCCGCGTCGAGGGCGTGAGCCGGGTCGTTGCCTACATCGCGCGCTTGATCGGGGAGAGCAAAGCGCTGCGCGGCGTTGCCGTGCGCGGCGAGGTCTCCGGATTATCGAATAAGAACGGGCGCCTGTACTTCGACCTCAAAGAAGGCAATGACGTTCTCAATTGCGTCGTCTGGTCGAATGCGGTAGCCAAACTGCCCGCGTTCAACAATGGCGACGAAGTCATTGTTTCCGGCGACTTTGGCGCCTATACGGCGCGCAGCGCCTATCAACTTTCGGTCATCGCCCTCGAATTAACGGGCATCGGCAAACTCTATGCACGCGTAGAAGCGTTGCGTAAGCGCCTTCTCGCCGAAGGGCTCTTTGACGCTGCTCGGAAGCGACCCATGCCGAGTTTTCCGCAGCGCGTAGCGCTGGTTTCAGCGCGTGGTCACGGAGCCGAAGATTTTCTGACGACGATGGCCAAGCGCGCACCGCACATCGCGATCGACTTCATCGAAACGCGCGTGCAAGGCGTCGGGGCAGCGATCGATATTGCCGACGCCATCGATCGCGCGTCGTCGCTGCCGGTCGACGTCATCGTGCTCGCACGCGGCGGCGGAAGCTATGAGGATCTCTTCGCCTTCAATGAAGAGCCGGTCGTGCGCGCGATCGTGCGCGCCAAGCATCCGGTGCTTACCGCGATTGCCCATACGGCGAATCTCCACTTGGCCGACGCGGCCGCCGATCGCGTGGCCGAGACGCCGTCAAACGGCGCGCAGTACTTTGGCGAAATCCGTGACGCCTACGCGCGGCGCTTGGAAGCGCTCAACGAGCGGCTCAACCGGGCGTTGAAAGAGAAGCAGCGCGCGCGCGCGCAGCGCTACGACTACGCGAGCGTGGCGCTGATCCGCATCGCCCGTGAATTCGTGGAGCACAAGCGCCAGCGGCTGCTGATGATCGAGCGCCGGCTCACGGCGCAGACGCCGGTGGCGCGTCTGACGGCACGCGAGCGCCGCGTCGCCGAGCTGCAAGGCCGGCTGCGAGCCCTTGCGCGCGGCTACACCGTTCCATTGCTCGGCCGCACCCAGGTGCTCAACACGCTGCTGGATTTGCACGACCCGCAACGTCCGCTCGAACGCGGTTTTGCCATGATTTTTCACGACGGTTCGCTGGTGCGCGATGCGCGCTCGGTGCCGATCGGGAGCCTGATCGAAGCGCGCCTGCAGCGCGGAACGCTTACGGGCCGTGTCGAAGGCCGCAGCGATGAGTGAACCAGGTGATTTCGACGCGAAGCTCGCGCGTCTGGAAGCGATCGTCAAAACACTCGAAGGCGGGGACCCGTCGCTCGACGACGCGGTCAAGCTTTTCAAGGAAGGCAAGACCCTTGCCGCCGAGTGCGAGGCATTGCTCAAGAGTTCGCAGGAACAGATCGACGTCGCAATGGGTGACGCGCAGTCGAGCGCGGGATGAATGCGGCTGGATGAAGCTGTCGCGGCGCAAACGGGCGTAACACGCTCGCAGGCGCGCAGCTTGATCATGGAAGGCCGCGTTAAAGTCGGCGGCGAGCCTGCCGCCAAAGCCGGCCAGCGCGTCCGCCCCGACGCGGAGATTACGGTCGAAGCGCCACGGCGCTTCGTCAGCCGGGGCGGCGAGAAGCTCGAGGCGGCGCTCGACGCCTTTGCGATCCATGTGCGCGGGCTTCGTGCGCTCGACGTGGGTGCGTCGACCGGTGGCTTCACCGACTGTTTGCTGCAGCGCAATGTCGCCCACGTTACTGCGGTCGACGTCGGTTACGGGCAGCTCGACTGGCGTTTGCGCAACGATCCGCGCGTGACGGTCATCGAACGGACGAATTTTCGTCATCTGCCCGACGATGCGTTTGCCTCGCCCTTCGACCTCGTCGTGATCGACACGTCGTTCATTTCGCTGCGCACCATCCTGGCGCGCGCCGTCGGCTATCTTGCGCCGAATGGCCTCGTCGTAGCGCTCGTGAAACCGCAGTTCGAAGCCGGGCGCGAGCGCGTAGGTAGCGGCGGTGTCGTGCGTGACCCGGTCGTGCATCGCGCCGTGCTGCGCGAAGTACGCGACGCGGCCGCAGCCCTGGGCCTGCCGATGGCCGCACTGATCGCATCGCCGCTGCTGGGACCCGCTGGAAATCGCGAATTTCTTGCCGAGCTGCGCGCCGGCACCGCGCCGATCGACGACGAGCGGATCGACCGCGTCGTCGGCGAAGGCCCTCAAGCGTGATCAAGCTCGCTGTCGGCCGCAAGCTCATTGCACTCTACGTGGACGTAGCGCGCGATACGGCCCGTGCGCTGGCAGCTCAGATCGCTTCGAGTTTTCGCACGCACGGCTACGAGATTGCGACATGGAAGGGCCAACAGGGTGTGGCGGAACTCGCGACCAACGGCGCGCAGGCCGAAGATGCGATGCTCTTCATCACCGTCGGCGGTGATGGTACCCTGCTGCGCGCGGCGCGTGTTGCCACCGCGATCGGTGCGCCACTGCTGGGCATCAACACCGGGCGCTTGGGGTTCTTGACCGAACTCGACGACAGCGATCCGCGGATCGCGCAGTTACCCCAGCTCGTCGACGCAGGGCTACTCATCGATGAACGCACCGCGCTCGAAGCCGTGTACGGCGGGCGTACGTACTTTGCGCTCAACGACGTCGTGGTGCGCAAAGGCGACGTGTCACGCGTCGTGCCGTTCGGTCTCAGTCTGGACAACGAGCACATTGCCGACATTCCGGCCGACGGTATCTGCGTCGCCACGGCGACCGGCTCAACCGCCTATTTCCTCTCGGCCGGCGGCTCGATCATTTCACCGCGCGTCGATGCCTTCGGCATCTCGCCGTTGCTGCCGCACACGCTCTTTTCACGGCCGCTGATCGTTCCGGCAACCTCGGAGATCGGCGTCAGCTGCGATTCCGAGGTTGCGCATGCGCACCTCGAGTGTGACGGCGACGTGCTGGCGGAGATCGGGCCGAACACGATGGTCAACGTGCGGCGGAATCCCAAGAGCGTACGCTTCGCGCGTCTCTCCCCGCTACGTTTCTTCGAGCGGCTCGAAGAAAAATTGCGCTGGGGTGTTTCCATTCGAGCGGTCAATCGGTAAGGTTCTTGCGTGCTGACGCGGCTCGAGATCGAGAACTACGGCTTGATCGCTCGCGGCGCGATCGAGTTTAGTTCGGGCGCGACGATCTTTACCGGTGAGACCGGATCGGGGAAGACAATGATTCTGGGCGCGCTCGGCTTTGTATTGGGCGAACGCGCCAGCGCCGATGTCGTTCGGCGCGGCGTCGCGCGTGCTGCGGTGACGCTGGCCTTCGATCCCGGCGATGCATTGCGAGAGCGCCTGACCGCCGAAGGCTATGAGCTCGATTCCGGCGAGGAGGCGACGATCGTGCGCGAGATGAGCGACGCCGGCAAATCGAGCGTGCGTCTCAACGGCCGCGCGACGACCGCCGGTTTCGTTCGCGAGATCGGCGCCGAGATCGCGGAGATCGTGGGGCAGCACGATGCACAACGATTGCTTGCGCCGGCGTATCACGTCGAACTGCTCGATCGCTTCGGAGGTCCGCCGGCCATCGCCGCGCGCGACGCTGCCGCGGCGTCACGCGAGTGCGTCGAAGCCTACGCGCGCGAACTGCGCGCACTCGAAGGCGATGAGCGCCGCGCGCAAGAGCGTTACGCCGATGCACGCTACGTCGCAGAAGAGATCGAAGGCGCCGTGCCGGAGCTGGGCGAGGATGAGCGGCTGACCGAGCGGCGCCGCTATTTGGACAACGTCGAGCGGATTGTCGCCGCGCTGCGCAGCGCGCACGATGCACTCGGCGGCGAGGATGCAAGCGCGACCGGCGCGCTCGGCGTCGCTGCGAGCGCGTTGCGCGGCATCGCCGACATCTCGGCAGATCTGCGGGCCATGGCCGACGGCGCCGCCGCGCTGCAAAGCGAAACGACCGAGCTCGCCACGCAACTCGCCCGCGAACTCGATGCCACGGAATTCAATGCAAGTGAGCTCGAGGCGATCAACGCTCGGCTCGACGTGCTCGATCGGCTCAAGCGCAAGCATGGCGGGACGATCGAGGCGGTGCTGGCAGCTGCCGTCGAAGCGCGCCGGACCGTCGAGGCGTTCGAGTTGCGCAACGAACGTGCGGCGGAGGTTGCGGCAAATGTGCGCGAGGCGGAGACAGCGCTTGTGGCGGATGAAGCACGCTTGCGCGCCATTCGCGAGGAGGCAGCTGCCCGGCTACGGACCGCGATGGAGCGTGAGCTTGGTGCGCTGGCGCTTGGCTCTGCGCGGTTCGACGTGTCGTTTGAACCGATCGAATTTGTCTTTGCAGCGAACGCGGGCGAGCCGCTCCGTCCGCTAGCGCGCGCAGCGTCGGGCGGTGAACTGTCCCGCGTCCTGCTCGCGCTCATCGTGAGTCTAGCAGGCGCGCGCGAGCGCACCCCGCTGATCTTCGATGAAATCGACACCGGCATCGGCGGGGTGACGGCCACGGCGGTCGGAGCGCGAATCGGACGGCTGGCAAGCGAAGGTCAAGTGGTTTGCGTGACCCACCTCGCGCAACTCGCGACGTGGTCGGATCGCCACTACGTGCTCGAAAAGCTCGAAGCGCGCGATTCGACGACGATCTCGGTGCGGGAGATCTCGGGCGAGGAGGCGCGTGCCGCCGAGCTTGCGCGGATGCTCTCGGGAGAATCGCACGAGGTCGCGCTCGAGCATGCGCGGATGCTCCTGCGCGCGCGATGACAATACCGCGCGACCGCGACGATGCCACGATCGCAGCCGGCCGCAATCGCGTCACACTTACCAACCTTCCGAAGGTGTTCTTCCCGGCCGTCGGCGTGACCAAAGGCGATCTATTGCAATACTACGCCGACGTCTCGGAGGTGCTGTTGCCGCACATTGCGGAACGCGCCATGGTGATGAAGCGCTATCCGCATGGTGCCGCCGGCGAGTTCTTTTTCATGAAGCGTGTGCCCCAGCCCCATCCCGAGTGGCTGCACACGTGCCGGATCGAGCACCGCTCCGGCAACGTAATCGATTTCCCGATGGCCGACGATCTCGCCTCGCTTTTGTGGATTGTAAATCTCGGCTGCATCGACCTCAATCAATGGTACGCGCCGTGTGACGACATCAACCGGCCGACGTACGTGCACTTCGATCTCGATCCCGGCAGCGCGCCGTTTTCGCGCGTCCGCGAAACGGCACTCCTCGTTCGCGATGGTCTCGCGGCGCTCGGCATGCCGGCGTACGCGAAAACGTCGGGGTCCAAAGGCATGCACGTCTACGTCCCGATCGCCCGCGGTCCGTTGCAGAAACAAGTGTGGACCTTTGCCAAAGAATTTGCGGTGGCGATCGCACATCACGAGCCCGAGCTCATGACTGCGGAGTATCGCAAAGAAAAGCGGCCTTCAGGTCGCGTACTGGTCGACTACAATCAAAACCGATGGGGTTCGACGCTCGCGTCGGTCTACTCGGTCCGTCCCACCGAACGGGCGACGGTCTCGACACCGGTGACGTGGGAAGAAGTCGAAGCCGGAATCGAGATCGAGGACTTTCGTCTCGACAATGTTCGGGAGCGCATCGCGACGCTTGGCGATTTATGGAAGCCGCTGGTTGCAAAGCGAGGACGCTTCGACTTGGCTCCGCTTTTGCACGCGGAAACATCGGCATGACGCTACCGATTCGGCCGCCGTACGAGCCGATGGAGTTGGTGCAGGTCGAGCGCATTCCCGATGGGCCGCAGTGGCAGTACGAGCCAAAATGGGACGGCTTTCGCTGTGTCGCGTTTCGCGACGGTGACGAGATCTATCTGCAGTCAAAAGCCGGCGAGCCGTTGGCGCGGTACTTTCCCGAGATCGTCGAGCAACTGCGCGCGCTTGGCGCGCACCGTTTTGTCGTCGACGGCGAGTTGATGGTGCAGATCGGCGAGGCGCTGTCGTTCGACACGCTGTTGCAGCGGATTCATCCGGCTGCCAGCCGGGTGAACCGTCTGGCCAAGGAAACGCCGGCGCGGTACGTCGTTTTCGACCTCTTGGTCGACGCGGACGGCCGCGATCTGACCGCCGAGCCGCTCGCGCAGCGGCGCTCAGCGCTCGAAGCATTTGCAAAACGCTATTTGCGCGGTGAGCCGATTGCGCTCTCCCCTGCGACGATCGACCGGACGCAGGTCGATGCATGGTTCGCCCACGTCGGCAACGCGCTCGACGGCGTCGTCGCCAAGCGCCGTGACCGCAGCTACGCGTCGGGGGCGCGCGACGCCGGCGTGAAGGTCAAGCACTTGCGCACGGCCGATTGCGTCGTCGGCGGCTATCGGCTCAACAAGGAACGCAACGGCATCGGCTCGCTACTGCTCGGTCTCTACGACGATGCCGGAAAGCTCAATCATGTCGGCTTCACCTCGGGCTTTCGCGCGAACGAACGCGGCCCGTTGCTCGATCGCCTGCAGCCGCTCGAGAAGCCGCCGGGCTTTACCGGGTCCGCGCCCGGCGGGCCGAGCCGCTGGAAACAAACCGAAGAGCCGTGGTTTCCGGTCGCGCCCAAACTGGTCGTCGAGGTGCGCTACGATCACGTCTCCGGCGAACGGTTCCGCCACGGCACGAAGATTCTGCGTTGGCGTACCGATAAGAAACCGCGTCAATGCACGATGGACCAACTCGTCGTCGCCGAAGCCGCTTCGCCTCTCGAACTCTTGTCATCCCGAGCGTAGCCAACGTACTGAGCATAGTCGAGGGAGGCACAGACCAGTGACGCGCTTCCCTCGACGGAGCTAAATGCGGCGCTTACGCGTGCCGGGTTCTTGTTGCGGCATCGTTTGCACGCTCGGAACGTCAGGGCGCGGGAGCGTGAGAATCTCTTTTTCCACGTCGAGCAGCATCTGTGCGGTCTGCGGAAGCTGCGGAACGCTGGTATCGGCAACTTCGCCGAATCCGAAGGCGCGCGTCATGTCGCCGCAGGTTTCGCGCCGCCACGCGGACAGGTTCGGGACTTCAACGCCGAAGCGCGTCTCGAGCAGACGCAGCGTTGAGGTGTGATCGAAGGTTTCGCCGCAGACGTAGCCGCCGCGCGTAAATGGCGAGACGATCAACGCGGGAACGCGGAAACCAAGGCCGATCGGTAGCCCTTGCACCCACTCATCCGGCGTTTTGAGCGGCGGTATTGGCGGCGGCACGTGGTCGAAGAGTCCGTCGTTTTCGTCATAGACGATGATGAATGCGGTCTTGGCCCACGTTGTCGGATTCGATGTCAACGCTTCGACGATTTGGCGCACGTAGTTTTCGCCGGCGGCCGGCAACTCATCGGGATGCTCGCAACACGTGTAGGGCGGAATGATCCAACTTACTTGGGGAAGATTTCCGGTCCGCAGGTCATTGAGCAGCGCGTCGACGGCGCGGGTTTTGACCGCGTATTCGTAGAGCGACGACGTGGGACGCAGCCGCGCATCCTGAAACGCCGCAAAGTTCATGATCACGTTGAGGCCGACCGGTTCGCCGGGCTCGGGATCGTCGTGATAGATGCGCCAAGAAACGCCGGCCCGATCCAGCCGCTCGGGATACGTCTCCCAGGTGAAGCGCTGCGCCGAATTCTTGATCGCCGGGCCGCCGTGCATGCCGCCAGGATCGTTGGTAGCGCTCATCCAGTAGTAACGATTCGGGTAGGTCGGACCCATCACCGAGCAGTGATACCCGTCGCAGATCGTAAACGCATCGGCGAGCGCGTAGTAGAACGGAAGGTCGTCGCGCGTGTAGTAGCCCATGGTCAGCGGTCCGCTCGCGCCGTTGGTCGCGCGGTGCGCGCTCACAAAGCCGTCGAGACGGCCGGCATTCCACGATGCGTGCAACGCACCCCACGCGTGACTGAGATCGTGTAGACGTTGCGCATCGGTCGTCTTGGTATCGAGATGAAACGGCAGCACGTAGCCGTCGCGACGCGCACCGTCGGGTTGATGGAATACGGTGTTGCCGTTGAGCAGCATTCCCGCGCCCGGATCGCTGTATCCGCGCACGCCCGAGAGCATGCCGAAGTAGTGATCGAACGAGCGATTCTCTTGCATCAAGATGACGAAGTGCTCGATATCGGAGAGTTTGGCCGGTGCGGCCTGCGCCAGCGCCGGACGAACCCATTCGACGTAGGGCAATGCCGCCGCGCCGGCGAGGCCGGCGATGAAGTGCGAGCGCTTAAGGGATTTCATGAATCTTCAGGAGGTTGGTGCCTCCCGCTCCTACCGGCATGCCGGTAGTGAATGCAATCAAGTCCTTCGAGCGCACGATGCCGGCCTGGGTCATGCGTTGTTCGGTCATGTAGAGCAGCACGTCGAACGAGTTGTAGGGCTCGATCATCAACGCCTCGGTGCCCCATAACAGCGCGAGTTGCTGCGCGACCACACGCGACGGTGTCAGCGCGATGATCCGCGCGCGCGGCCGGAACGCGGCGATATGGTGTGCGGTATTGCCGGTGGTCGTGCCGGTCGCGATGAACGGAATGGACAGCTCGTCGGCGGCGCGCGTAGCCGCTTCGGCGATCGACGTAGAAATCGTCGGACTCATGCCGGCGAGGCGCCGCTCGCGCAGCATAACGTGCGGATAATTCTTCTCGACCTCGCGAGCGATATCGGCCATGGTGCGTACGGCTTCGGTCGGAAACTGTCCGCGCGCGGTTTCGCCGGAGAGCATTACCGCATCCGTGCCGTCGAGGATCGCGTTTGCGACGTCGGCGACTTCCGCGCGGGTGGGCTTCGAGCTAAAGGTCATCGATTCGAGCATCTGCGTCGCGGTGATCACCGGCTTGCTCGCGCGATTGCACTTGGCGATGATCGCCTTTTGCACGAGCGGCACCTGTTCGAGCGGAATCTCGATCCCGAGATCGCCGCGCGCTACCATGATGCCGTCGGCCGCGTCGACGATGTTGTCGAGATCCTCAAGCGCTTCATGTTTTTCGATCTTGGCGATGACCGGGACATCGTGGGCGCGCTGCGCCATGAACTCCTTTACGCGCGCGATGTCGTCGGCCGAGCGCACAAAGGAAACCGCAACGTAATCCACGTGCTGCTCGAGGCCAAAGGCCAGAAACTCGAAATCGCGATCGGTGACCGACGGAATGTTCAGCGTGCCGTCGGGATAATTGATACCCTGCGTCGAGCGCAGCTCGCCGCCGAATTCAATCGTCGTATCGATGTCGGTCGCGGTCTTTCCGTTGATGCGCAACGTAATCTGGCCGTCTTGCAGATAGATACGATTGCCGACCGCGACGTCGTTAGGCAGATCCTTATATTGCACGCTAATGTGCGTGTCGTCGCCTTCGACGTCTTTGGTGGTGAGGACGAAGGGCTTCCCGCGCTCGAGACGCACGGTGGCCAATCCGTCGCGCAATTTTCCGGTGCGAACCTTGGGGCCGGGAAGATCTTGCAAAATCGCGATGTGAATATCGAGTTCGTGCGCGATGCGCCGCGCGGTGTCAATGACTTCGGCGTGATGGTCCGGCGTGCCGTGCGAAAAATTGAGGCGGATGACGTTGGCACCGGACACGAAGAGCGATCGCATCACGTGAGGATCGCGTGACGCAGGTCCGATGGTGGCAACGATCTTCGTGCGTTTCTGCAAGAGCTGTTCCATGAAAGCGAGCAAATGCGCGGGCACGCTTGCAGGCTCCTGCGCTCGGTTAAGCGCATAATCCCGGCGCATGCTCAAACGCGATCCGCGTGACCCACGCCGGCGCGAGCGACTCGCGGGGAGCTACCTCGCGTCGCTTATCGTGCATGCGCTTCTCGCCGCACTGCTCTTCTCGTTGGCAGCGAGCTCATCACAGGAAGGCGCGAGCGAGTCGGTATCGGGCGGAACACTCGTTACCCTGGAACAGCGCGCGTCCGCAGTAGCGCAAGTTCCCGCGCCCGCGCAACAAGCCGCGCCCGTTCCGAATGTACCGCGTGTTGCGCCGGTTTTGCAGCATGCCCCGCTGGTGCAGCCAAAACGTCAGCCGCAGCCGCCGCAGCAGCACGAACTTTCGAAATTCGCGCCGACCGCGCCGCCCAACCCGACGCCGGCGCCGCAAGCATCCGTGCAGCCCAATCCGCAGCCGACGACGCCGATCTACGAACCGCAGCCGCAAAATCAAATGCCGGCCGTTCCGACCGCGATGCCGTCGGTCGCGATGCAAGCTATTGCGGTGAAGGTCCCGCCAACGGCCGCACCAAGCCCCGTGCCTTCGATTGTGCCGACCGCGAAGCCGACGCCACGTCCACCTGCGCCAACCGCCGCGCCGACTGCAAAACCGGCGACCCCGGCGCCGACGGTTGCGCCGACGGTTGCACCCACCGCCGTCGCGGTTGCAGCGGTCAAAGCCACCGTCGCCCCGAGTGCCTCGCCGCAACCGGTGAATCGCCCGAGCGCGGCGCCGGCCAATAATGTCGGTGTCCCAAGCCCGAGTCCGACCCAAGGCGCGAAAACGGCAACGACCAACGGCATCGCGCCCTCGCCCGGACCCAAGAGCGAAGGCTCGCCGGGGCCGCGCCCGGGAAACGGTCCGCCGAAGCCAGGACCGCAGCGGCCGATCACTGTACCGCCGTCACCAAAGCCGTCGCCAGGCGGATCGTCCGGAGGCAGCAGCGGCATCGCCGGCATTCACAACAACTTGAACGATTTGCTCGGGAAGATGATCCCCCACAACACGGTCAATCCGACGCAAAGCGGGACGAGCTTTCACGTCAGCCTCAATGCGTCGATGGATCCCACGCCGCCGCCCGAGATCGTGGCGATAACGAAGTTTACCTTTCAAGAGAAAGGCGCGGGCGATGACGCGCTTGATAAGATGTGGGTAACAAGCACGCACCGCGTGGGGCCCGCGCTCATCTGCGAGGGTTGGCTCGTCCGGTATCCGCACGCCACAGGTCCCGCGCCAAACGGTCCCAACCTCATTTCGGTTCCTATCGGCGGCTCACGCGGCGTCAGTGCCGTCGGACCGCCGATCGTCGAAGAGCACGCCACGACGTCGTGCACCGAGCGCGCGTTGGTGCCGTTCACTCGCCCGTCCCCTTCGTCGCCGTAGTCCCCGCGATTCCCGCTTGTTGTGCGACTTTTATCGGACTAGAATGTAGGCAGCATCAACGCTAGATGCTGAAAATCTGCGGATTTGCGAGCGAAAGCTCGCAAAACGCTACAGATTCCGGCGCAGCCGGAATCCACAGGAGGGGCGGTTTGGAGCCGCAGGATCCGCCGGGCCATTTGGCTCGCGAACACGCGCACTAACCGCGGCGCGACACAGCGCCGACGCAAGCTGGACGTATCCGGCTACCGCGCACAGTTCGCATAGGACGTTCTAAAACGGGGGGCCGGAAGCCACGTGGGCTTGCGGCCCGTCGTCATTTTCGGTACTATAGTCGATGGTTTGATCGAAAAAGCGTGGGCAGGTCCCGCGCTTCTTTGTTGGGGAGAGCAGCGGTGTCGGAACTTACGGACTTATTCGAGCGAGAGATCGATGCGATCGCGCACGAACGAGTATCGTCGGGTGTCGAGATCGTAACCCACGCGGCGCGTTCGCGTCGCGCGATGACTGCCCTAACCGTCACCATCGACAAAGATGGCGGCGTCGACCTGGCCACCTGCGAGCGCATCGCAGCGCGTATCAATCGCGCGCTCGAAGCGATCGATCTGCCGTACTCGCTCGAGGTCGAGTCGGCGGGACTTGAACGGCCGTTGATTCGGCCAAGCGACTACGAGCGCTTTTCCGGCAAGCGCGCGCGGATCGTGACCTCGCTCCAAATCGCCGGCGGCAAGACGCATCGCGGTATCCTGGTTGGGCTGCGCGGCGAAACGGTAATATTGGCAACGGAGAACGGCGAATTGCCGCTCCCGATTGCGACGATCAAATCGGCGAATTTGGAATACGATCCGCGCGCGGATCTCCAACGCGCCAAACGTGAACGGAAAGCACATGGCAGAATCAGCGGCTGACGAAAAACTCATCGACGTCCTTCAGTTCATCTCGAAAGAACGCAACATTCCATTCGAGATGTTGCTCGAGGCATTAGAAGCGGCATTACTCACCGCGTACAAGCGGCACTATGGCAGCGAGGCGAACGCCATCGTCATGGTGGATCGACAGACCGGCGAGTATCGCGTCTATCACCGCCGCACGGTCGCTGAGAACGTCGAAGATCCCAAGCTCGAGATCTCGATGAAGAAGGCCGGCGGCCCATACCAGCCGGGAGATTTCTACGACGAAGAGGTCACGCCCAAAGAATTTGGGCGTATCGCGGCGCAGACGGCCAAGCAAGTCATCGTGCAGCGGATCCGTGAAGCCGAGCGTGACACCGTGTACAACAAGTACGCGCGTAAACTCAACGACTTGGTGACCGGTACGGTCCAGCGCTACGAGCAGCGGAACATGTACGTCTTGCTTGAGGGCCGCGACGAAGCAATTCTGCCGCTCTCCGAGCAAGTGGCGGGTGAGACGTTCCGCATCAATGACTTCATTCGTGCATACGTCGTCGACGTGCGCAAGTCGCCGAAAGGTCCGCAGGTCGTGCTCTCGCGCGCGGCCGAGGGTCTCGTGCAGCGTTTGCTCGAGCTCGAAGTTCCCGAGATCGCCGATGGGATCGTCGAGATCATGGCGATCGCGCGCGAAGGGGGCAGCCGCTCGAAGGTCGCGGTGCGCAGCCTGCGCGCCGAAGTCGATCCGATCGGCGCGTGCCTCGGTCCCAAGTCGAGCCGCATCGCAAACGTGTCGGATAATCTGCGCGGCGAGAAAATCGACGTGATTCGCTACGATACCGATCCGCAAGCGTTCATCATGAACGCGCTGGCGCCGGCGAAAGTGATCAGCGTCGAGCTCTTCGAAGACGATGGCGTTGCGCTGGTCGTTGTGCCGGATTATCAGCTCTCGCTAGCGATCGGACGCGACGGGCAAAATGTGCGGCTTGCCGCGCGGCTTACCGGCTGGCGTTTGGACATCGCAAGCGAAGCCGAAGCCGATGAAGCGCGCGAGCGCTACTTGGCCGAACGCGCCGAGCGGGCGGGCGGCGAGGACGTCGTTGCCGAGACCGCCGTCGTGGTGGAAGCCGGCGACGAGGAAGAGCCGGAGGCGGCTTCGGTCGACGAAGAGTTGATCCGTAAGCTCGAAGAGTTCCGCCGCGAACGGCTTGGCGAATAGCGCGAAGCACCTGCCGGTTCGCACCTGCGTGGGGTGCCGACAGGCCCTCCCGCAGGCCACGCTTACCCGGTTCGTCCGGCAGCCGGGCGGCTGGGAAGCTGACCCCGCCGGGGGCAGGCGGCAACCCGGGCGCGGCGCCTATCTGTGCTCGGCGGAGTGCGCAAAACGGGCGGCAAAGAACCGCCGATACCCGGGGCTTGCATCTGCGGCGGCAGAATGTGGTTTAATAAGTAGTTCGATGGACAGAAACTTGTGATGTTCGATAACGACCATGCTCTCGTTTAGTCACATGATGTGGCTTCGGGACGGATTTTTGGTGACTTAAGGCTGTGGTACCCCACGTGGGGACCACGTGGGGATACATGGCAGCAGCAACGACTGGTAGTAAGGTACGCATTTTCGAGCTCGCCAAAGAGGTGGGGCTCACATCCAAAGAGCTGATCGCGCTCTTCAACGAGCGCTTGGGCGGCGTCTTTGAAGCCAAAAATCAGCTGAGCGTCGTTCCCGAGAACATCGCAGATCTCGTTCGTAGCGTGCTCAAACCGGCGCCCGCGCCGAAGGCTGCGGCGCCTGCTGCGCCCAAGGCCACCCCTGCCACCAAAGAAACGGCTCCCCGCTCAGCGCCTGCGAAAGCAGCTGCTGCTGTTGCAGCGCCGGTCGAAGATGCACCGGTTCCGCGTTTGCGCCCGGTCTCGCCAAGCTCGACACCGCGTGCACCCAAGGCCCCTGCGGCCAAGCCGCCCGAAGTCGCCGAGGTTCCGGACGTGCCCGCTTCGCCCGCGGCCGCCATTGCCGAACCAAGCGCACCGCCGGCGCCGGCCGCACCGCGCCCGGCTGCAACCGATGCGCCGATTCCGCGTCTGCAGCCCGTTCCTCACGGACAAGATTCGATCGTTCGCCGTGCACCGGCACCGACGACCTCGGCCTCGGCATCACCGGGACCGTCTACCGGCGTCCCCGGTCGTCCCGGCGTTGCACCGCGCCCCGGTCAGGCGCTGCCCGGCCAGGGAGGCAAAGGCCCCGTCGCGCCCGCGCCGCGCGGGAATGGTCCGCTCAACCCGCCCGGCCAACGCCGGCCTACGGGAAATGGTCCGTTTCGTCCGCTCGCTCCGGGTGCGCGTCCGGCTGGACCGCGTCCAGGTGTAGCGCCGAGCGCAACCGATGCGCCGGCGCCATCGAGCGGTCGCCCCGGCGACCGTCCGCGCAGCCACGAAGACAAGGCCGCGGCGAAAAAGGATCGCGAAAAAGAACTGCTGCTCGAAAAAGAGCGTCAGCGTAAGAAGAAAGGCGGCGTCGAAGCTTCGCCTCCGACACCCGCGCGCGCGCTCGAAACAATCGAGATTCCCGACTTGCTCACCGTTCAGGAACTAGCGACGTCGATGATCATTCCGGTCAAAGACGTCATTACCGAACTGATCAAGACCGGTACGATGGCGACGATCAATCAGAACATTCCAAGCGACGTCGCGATCTCGGTTGCGAAGAAGTTCGGCTTCAATGCGGTCGTCAAAGAGGCCGGCGAAGAAGTGACGGTCGAGCAAGAAGAAGACAAACCCGAAATGATGACCGCGCGGCCGCCGGTGGTTACCGTGCTCGGTCACGTCGACCACGGCAAGACGTCGCTTCTCGACAGGATCCGCAGCGCCAATGTCGCCGCGGGCGAAGCCGGCGGTATCACGCAAAAAATCGGCGCATACACGGTCGAGCGCAACGATCGCAAGATTACGTTCATCGATACGCCGGGTCACGAAGCGTTTACCGCGATGCGTGCGCGTGGCGCCAAGGTCACCGACGTTGCGATCCTCGTGGTCGCCGCCGACGACGGCGTCATGCCGCAGACGAAAGAAGCGATCGCGCACGTCAAGGCGGCGAACGTTCCGATCGTCGTTGCGGTCAATAAGATGGATAAGCCCGATGCGCAGCCCGACCGCGTGAAGCAGCAGCTGGCCGAGGAGGGACTGCAGTCGGTCGACTGGGGCGGCACGATCGAAATGGTTCCGGTCTCGGCGAAAGCCGGCACCGGCATCGACGCGCTGCTCGATACCGTGCTGCTCGAAGCCGACATCAAAGAACTTAAGGCAAATAAGAACCGCCGTGCTACCGGTGTCGTGATCGAATCGCAGCTATCGCGCGGCCGCGGTGCGGTCGCAACCGTGCTGGTGCAAAACGGCACGTTGCGCGTCGGCGACATCGTCGTTGTCGGTGGCACATTTGGTAAGGTACGCGCGCTGATCGACGACAAGGGCAAGCAAGTGAAGAAGGCCGGACCGTCGATTCCGGTCGAGGTGATGGGCCTGCAAGACGTTCCCGCCGCCGGCGACACACTGATGGTCGTTAGCGACGAGCGCGTGGCGCGCGAGACCGCCGAGAAGCGTGCGGTGCGCCGACGCGACGTGCGTATCGCAGGATCGAGTTCGCAGCGCGTTTCGCTCGAGACGTTCATGCAGATGCCGGCCGAAGGCAAGAAGACGCTCAACCTCATCATCAAAGCCGACGGACAAGGCTCGCTCGAAGCGTTGCGCTCGCGGATGGAGGGCCTCTCCACCGGCGACGTCGACGTGCGCGTGATCCATGGCGGCGTCGGAGCGATCTCGCCCAACGACGTCAACCTTGCGAGTGCGTCGAGCGCGGTGCTGATCGGCTTCAACATTCGCCCGGATGAAACGGCGAAACGTTTGGCCGAGAATGAAGGCGTCGACTTACGCTTCTACCAGGTCATCTACGAGATTGAAGACGATCTGCGCAAGGCAATGACCGGCATGCTCGCGCCGGTGGAACGTGAAGTTACGCTGGGTCATGCCGAAGTCCGCGAGGTCTTCAAGGTCAGCAAGGTCGGCACGATCGTCGGTTGCTACGTCAAAGACGGCAAGATTACGCGCGGCTCGAAGGTTCGCGTCTTGCGCGACTCGGTGGTCGTGTTCAGCGGCGAACTCGAGAGTCTGCGGCGCTTCAAAGATGACGTGCGCGAAGTAGCGGAAGGCTTCGAGTGCGGTATCCAAGTCGCGCGGTTCCAGGATCTCAAGGTCGGCGACGTGATCGAGGCCTACATGACGGAACAGGTGGCCGCGGAGCTGGTCACCGCGTGAAGTCGCAACGATTAGCCCGTATCGACCACGAGATCCAGCGCATCCTCGGCACACTGATCACGCAAGAGTTGAAGGACCCGCGCTTGGGCTTCGTGACCGTCATGCATGTCGAGGTGACTGACGATTTGCGGCACTGCAAGGTCTTCGTTTCCGTGATCGGCGATCGCCACCAAGCGCGTCAATCACTCGATGCCCTGAACTCAGCCGCGCGCTTTTTGCGCGGTGAACTCGGACATCGCATCGATCTGCGCCACACCCCGCAGCTCATCTTCGTCGAGGATCGCTCCACTGAACGAGCGATTGCCTTGGCGAAGACCCTGCGTGAGGACGCGGAGCGGCACCAGGTTCCGGAGGTAGAGTGAATGATCGAAAACCAGCTACGTTCTTCGACCGAAGCGGAGGTCGTTGCCGAACTGCGGCGGCGGCCCGCTTTTGTGATGGTCAGTCACGTCAAACCCGACGGCGACACACTGGGT
Source organism: Vulcanimicrobiota bacterium (assembly GCA_963703325.1). GTDB lineage: Bacteria > Vulcanimicrobiota > Vulcanimicrobiia > Vulcanimicrobiales > Vulcanimicrobiaceae > Aquilonibacter. The sequence goes on from OY969805.1 coordinate 2,062,735, forward strand.
GCCGGTTTGGCGCTTGGCCTTGCGCTTAAACGTCTGGGCAAGCGGGTTGCCTACTTCAATCAGGACCCGGTTCCGCGCAACCTGCGCTTTCTTCCTGATGCAGAGTTCGTGTCGCGCGAGATTCCGGCTGATTTCCCGCCGGATACGCTCTACGTCTTCGGCGACATGAGCGACGCAGCGCGCGCCGGAGAATTTTTGCCCAAGGTCGATCGCGTGAATATGCTCGATATCGATCATCATCTCGGCAACGCGCATTTCGGTGCGCTGAACTATGTGATCCCGAGCGAGACCTCGACCGGTACGGCGGTGATGCGGCTCTTCCGCGAGATGGATACGCCGATCGACGCCAAGATCGCAACCTGTATTCTGACGACGATCATGACCGACACGGGCGGCTTCATGCATTCGAACACGACGTCCGAGACACTCGAGCTTGCCGCGGAGCTGATGCTCGCCGGCGCCGACAAAGAGCAAATTACCGAGGAGATCTTCGGCAACAAGCGCGTGGCCGCGACGCGGCTGCTCGGCCGGATTATCGACGAGATGCAATTTGCGCACGACGGGAAATACTGTTACTCGCACGTGGATGACGCGATGCTCAAGCAAACTGGTGCCGATGGCGAAGACACCGAGGACATCGTCAACGTCCTTCGTGGGCAAGAGGGCGTGGAAGTCGCGGCGCTATTCAAGGCGTACGACGGTGAAATCCGCGTAAGCCTTCGCTCGAGCGGACGCGTGAACGTGCAAGCAGCGGCCGCACGCCTCGGCGGCGGTGGCCATTTCCGCGCGTCGGGACTGACACTGCACGGCTCGTTGAACGAGGCGTACGCCGCCGTCGACGCGGCGCTCACGGCCGAAGGATTGTAAAGACTTTGGCGTTGTGGTAATCGGCTTCGTCAACGTCTTCAAACCCGCGGGTTACACCTCAGCGCAGATCGTTGCGCGCGTTAAGCGAATCTACGGCGTCTACGGTCGCGACCGCAAAATCGCAGCCGGCCACTTAGGCACGCTCGACCCCCAAGCCGCCGGCGTGCTGCCGGTCGCAATCGGAAAAGCAACGCGACTCATTCCGCTGCTCGAAGATCAGCGCAAAGCCTACACGGCGTTGCTCGTCCTCGGCCGATCCACCACAACGCAGGATGCGCTCGGAGAAACGGTGGCGCAGGGCGATGTGCCCGAGCACTGGGAGCGCAAGCTCGAAGATGTGCTTCCGCGCTTCATCGGCAAGCTGACGCAGGTTCCACCGATGTTTTCCGCGCTGCACCACGAAGGCAAGCGGCTCTACGAGCTCGCGCGCGAAGGGAAATCGGTCGAGCGTAAAGCGCGCGGCGTCACGTTATATGGGCTCTCGCTGCTTGGCAGCGAAGCACCGAATAAGGCGCGCATTCACGTTGCATGCAGCGAAGGCACCTACGTGCGCACGCTGTGTGAAGATCTCGGCGCGGCAATCGGTGTTCCCGCCCATATGGGTGCACTAGTGCGCGAGGCCTCGGGTCCGTTCGTGCTCTATGAATCGCGGACGCTCGAAGAAATTGCCAATGATCCGCAAGGCAGCGTCACGCCGCCGGAGCACATCATTCCTTTCCCGACGATCGTCCTCGATCTGCGCGGCTCGGCCGATTTTCGCGCCGGCCGCGTCGTCCCGCTTCCCCAGGGCGCGCCGGCGTCGCGTGTCTTCGTTCGCGATCACTCACGCACACTGGTTGGAGTCGGCGAGGCACACGGCGCGCTCTTGGCGCCGCGCAAGGTATTCGTGTGAAAATCCATCACCAGCTCTTTCGCGAGAATGATCGGCCGCTCGTTCTAGCGATTGGGTTCTTTGATGGGATGCATCGCGGACATCAAGAGATTGCCAAGGCCGCTCGGCGGATGCGCAAACCGGGGTTTCGCGTTGGGGTACTGACCTTTGCGAATCATCCGGCCGAATTTCTGCGCCCGGGAACGCAGCCGCCGATGATTACGACGACCGCCGAACGCGTCGATCTGTTCGCGCAAGCCGGGTTTGAGGAGTGCTTCCTCATCCCGTTCGACGAGTCGATCGCGAAGCTCACGCCGCAGGCATTTCTCAAGAAGCTTACGGCGATGGGTGTTGCGGGCGCGGCGGTCGGCGCCACCTTTCGCTTCGGCCACAAGCGAGCCGGGGATGCGGCACTGATGGCCGCCTACTTTGCCGAGCGCAACCTCCCGTTTGCGGCGCTCGAGAACGTTGCCCACGACGGTGAGCGCATCTCGAGTACGCGGATTCGCGCGCTGATCGCCGAAGGCAATCTCGAACTGGCCGATTACCTGTTGGGTCACAGCTACGAACTGCGGGGCATGGTGGAAGTGGGCTTCGGGCGTGGGCACGACTTGGATTTCCCGACTGCAAACATTCACGTGCCGAACAAGTTATTGCCGAAGGATGGCGTCTACGCGGCGGTCGCGCGTCACGATGGACGCGATCACGCTGCGCTGGTATCGGTCGGCACGAATCCACAGTTTGGCGGACAACGGCGAACGATTGAAGCGTGGCTGCGCGACTTTCACGAAACGATCTATGGCCACGAGCTGGCTCTGCGCGACCTGCGATATCTGCGCGAACAGCGCCTGTTCGCATCGGTCGACGAGTTCGTGGCGCAAATGCGAAACGATTTGGAGGCGGTGGCGTATCCGAGTTATGGCTAAACGATTAATGGTTGCCGCGGCGGTACTGCTGCTTGCGGCCTGCACCAACGGCGGGGTGGGATCAACGGCGCGCATCGGTCAAACCGCGCCCGACTGGAAGGACCCGCTGGTCAGCGGCGGCTCGTTGTCGATGGCGCAGCTGCGCGGCAAGCCGGTCTTCATGGACTTCTTTGCCACGTGGTGTCCGCCGTGCAACGACGAAGCGCCCGAAGTTAACGCGGCCTATAAAGAATATGCGCCGCAGGGGCTGCAAGTGATCGGCGTCGACGTGGAAGAAAATGCGCAGAAAGCCAAGCAGTTCGTCGACCAACACCAGCTCACGTACCCGGCCGTGGTCGATACCGGCACATTGAGCGATCTCTATTCGATCAACGGCATGCCCGTCGGCGTGTTCATCGACAAAAACGGCGTCATTCGCAGAATTGAAGTCGGCCAGCTTTCGAGCGCCCAGCTCAACGCCGACATCAAATCAATTCTATAATCGCCACTTGTCATCCCTCGACTACGCTTCGCTACGCTCGGGATGACAAGGGCGATAGGTTCGGGATGACAATGTGGGGACTACGCCGCCCGTACGACGAGCGAGTCGCCGTCGAGGGTGACGGTCGCCGTGCCGCCGTCGCGGAGTTCGCCGCGTAGGATCGCGGTCGAGAGCGGTGTCGAGATGTAGTGCGAGACGGTGCGTTGGACGTAGCGCGCTCCGCTCCCGGCGCCGATCGAGACCTTAGCTAAATAGGCCTTGGCATCGTCACTCAAGCGCAAGTGCAGGTTGCGAGCACCCATCCGTTGCACGAGCGCGTCGACATGGATCTCGACGATCGCCTCGATGTCGGCGAGCTGCAACTCGTTGAAGCGCACGCGGTCGTCGATGCGATTGAGAAATTCCGGCCGCAGATAGTCGGCCACTTGGTCGTCCTCGAGATTCGTCGTGAGCACGATCAACGCGTGACGGAAATCGATCGTGCGTCCCTTCGCATCGGTCACACGGCCGTCGTCGAGAATCTGGAGCAGCACGTTGGCGACGTCGGGGTGCGCCTTCTCGAGTTCGTCAAAGAGAATTACGCAATACGGACGGCGCCGCACCGGCTCGGTCAATTGTCCGGGCTCGTCATGACCGGAATATCCTGGTGGCGCGCCGAGTAAGCGCGACACGGTGTGTGCCTCGGTGAATTCCGAGAGGTCGATGCGCACCAGCGCTTCCTCCGTGCCGAAGAGCGCTGCCGCGAGCGCTTTGGCGAGTTCGGTCTTACCGACGCCGCTTGGCCCCGCAAACAGAAAACTGCCCAGCGGCTTGCGCGGATCGTGTAAGCCGGCACGAGCGCGGCGAATTGCCTCGGAGACCTTGGCGATCGCGTGCGCCTGTCCGATTACCCGCCGCCCCAGCGTATCCTCGAGTTCGAGCAAGGCGTTGGCTTGCGACTCGGAGAGCGTCTGCTGCGGAATGCCGGTCCATTTGGTGACGACCGCCGCGACGTGTTCCGCCGTCACCGCGGGATGATCGACGGCGCCCCGGTTGGTGAGCGCGACATTGGCAGCGGCCTCGTCCATTAAATCGATCGCCTTGTCAGGCAAAAAACGATCGGCGATGTAGCGCGCGGACAGATTCGCGGCCGCGTCGATCGCTTCAGCAGTGATCGTCACCTTATGATGCTCGGCGTACTTCGCGCGTAACCCGCGCAGAATCGCGATCGTCGCGTCGATCGTCGGCTCGTCGACCATGACCGGCTGAAAGCGGCGCTCGAGCGCTGCGTCCGACTCGATGTACTTGCGGTACTCGTCAAACGTGGTAGCGCCGATACACTGCAGATCGCCGCGGGCAAGCTCGGGCTTGATCATCGAAGAGAGGTCGAGGGCACCTTCGGCTGCGCCGGCGCCGACCAGGGTGTGCAGCTCGTCGATGAAGAGCACGACGTCGCGCGCGCTGCGTTTGACCTCGTCGAGAATGCGTTTCACGCGGCCTTCGAATTCACCGCGATACTTTGTTCCGGCAACCAATGGCCCAAGCGAAAGTGCGAGCACGCGCTTATTGCGCAGCGACGTCGGCACGTTGCCGGCAACGATGCGCTGCGCGAGTCCCTCGACGATGGCAGTCTTGCCGACGCCCGGTTCGCCGACGAGCACGGGATTGTTTTTGCTGCGCCGCGCCAGAATCGAAACCAACCGTTCGATTTCGTCCTCGCGCCCGACGACCGGATCGAGTTTGCCGGCGCGGGCCAATTCGGTAAGGTCGCGCGAGAAAGATTGCAGCGTCGGCGTGCCGCCGGTGATCGAGAACCGGCGCGAGATCTCGTCGCGGTTTTCGATCAGCATTGCGCCGCCGGCAATGAGTCCGGCCGCGGCCAGCGCCGCGCCAAGATACGGCAACGCGCCGGTCGCCGCACTGCGCTGCGCGCAGGCGGTGCAGAGCGCTCGCCGTCCGACGATCGACGTGGACGGCCGGCGGCCGCAAGACTCGCAGGTGGTGTTCATGCCTTCCTGTACTCTCCAGGCCCCAAGACGTTTCGGATCATAACGGCTGGGCGAGGAAAACGACGGTCAAATCGGTGGTCACGTTGACGTTGCCGCTGTCAAACACGGTGGGCGCGGCGGCGCTCATCGCCATCGTCTTCATCATCGGAGCCGGGAAGCGAACAGCGCCGCCATTTGAGATCTCCTCGATCCCGACAATACGAAGCCCGGCAGCGCTCGCGATCTCCCCGGCTTTTTCGCGCGCGTCGGTCATCGCCTTGGTCGTGGCAATGCCGCGCGCGTGCGACGAATCCGCTAAGCCGAAGTTGACGCTCTCGACGTTGGTCACACCGGCTTTGGTCAAGGCATCGACGACGGCTCCGCTTTTGCCGACGTTGCGCACCTTTACATCGAACGAGCGGGAAACGATATAGCCGAACTGTCCCGTCGGCGCAACCTCACCCGGCGCGGGCTTCGGGCGCGGGATGTAGTTGATGTTGTAATACGCAAGCGTAATATCGTCGCGCGCAACCCCGGTGGCGACTGTGGCGTCGACGAGACGCGCGTAGATGACATTATTTTGCGAAACCGCATCCTCGGCATTTTCGGCGTTGGTAGCGACCGATGCGCGTACCGTGGCTTGGTCGGGTACCACGGCGACCGTGCCTTCTCCGCTGACCGTGATATGCGTAACGGTTGCGGCGGGAGCTGCGGAGATCGTTGCAACCAGCAGCATGGCAACCAGGGCGATCGTCTTCTTCATATTGTTCCTAACGAGGTCCAGTAGGGTTTCGTAATGAGTGCTCGGGGGAACCTGTGAAGCACAAGGGAGACAAGCAATGGGCATTTTACTCTGGATCGTCTTCGGTATCATCGTCGGCTTCGTAGCGCGCTGGATCGTTCCGGGCGAGGGTCCCGGCGGCATTCTCGGTGACCTGGTTGTAGGAATTGTCGGAGCCCTTCTCGGCGGCTGGATCTTCTCGCTCTTCGGCCATGCCGGCATAACCGGCTTCAATCTCGGCAGCTTCGTCTGCGCAATCATCGGCGCGGTGGTACTGCTCTGGATCATGCGCGCGCTCTCCGGAAGGCGCTCGGCCGTATAGCAGGCACCGGCTCCGGTGGTTGCCAAATATCTGCCTGTTATGGCGTATATCATCACCGAGCCGTGCATCGGAACCAAGGACAAATCGTGCGTTGACGTCTGCCCGGTCGACTGCATCCATGGCGGCGACAGCGACGATATGCTCTTCATCGATCCCGAAGTCTGCATCGACTGCGGAGCCTGCGTTTCGGCGTGCCCGGTTGAGGCGATCTTCGCCGACTCCGACATTCCGGAAAAGTGGCAGAACTTCGTTGCGATCAATGCGGACTATTTCAAAAAGCCCGCGTGACTGCGAACAAGGTGTGAGGGCGAGCGACCACCGCATCCGCCCCTTCCAGTAGCGACGCATCGGCGTTGAGCCGCTCGACTGCAACAACGTCGAGCGGCGTGTTTGCCCCAGGTTCCCGATCGTAGCGCGCACCGCGTGTTCGAAAGAACATCGCCGGATCGCTCTCGTCCTTTTCGCCACGCAGTTCGACAAACGCGCACGCGTAGGAGCCGATGCTGTGCAAGCGATCGCCTTCACGCACAAAACCGATTGCGCGCTCGCCGCCGTAGCCAATGTCGAGTGGGACCACGATGCGTCCCCCGGGCACGAGCAGGCGCCACCAGTCGGGATCGATGTCGTGGGACCGCGCGGTTACGATGATGCGGTCGAACAGACGATGTACGCGCGCAAGATCTCCGGCGTGGACGAGCATCACTTGCGCAAGGCCCTGCTCGTCGAGCGCGGCGCGCGCGCTCTCGATCAAGTCGCGCTCGATTTCGACGCTGACCACATTCCCCGCGCCGGCAAGTTGGGCAAGCAGCGCCGCGTTGTAGCCGCTGCCGGTGCCGATCTCGAGGACGCGATCGCCCGCGTGAACGTCGAGCAGCGCCAGCATGTGTACGATCATCGAGGGCTGGGAGATCGAGGAGATAACGGATCCGTCGCGTTCCTTGATCGCGAGCGCTTTATCTTCATAGGCCTCTTCGAGAACGGTCGTGGGGACGAAGCAATGGCGGTCGACGGCGCGCAGTGCAGCCGCGATGTGCGGATCGCGCAGGACACGCGTGCGCTCGAGATGGGCGATGAGCCCTTCGCGTAGCGACCCCTCTCGGTTCATTGTTTGAGCTTCTGTCCCGCCTCCGAGGGCTCTTGCGGCGGTCGTGCGAATGAAGGGAATCCGTTATGAATCCAGTGGTTTCGCAAGACGCGCTCCGGGACTTTTTTGCATGGGCTCCGCTCGTGCTCGGTATCGTCATCTACCTCGCGGTCTGGCTGGCCAAACGCCACGAAGCTGCGACCGTCCCGGCGATCGGCGCGACATATTCGTGCACAAACTGTGGACGCCGGGGCTCGCGCGAACACATGGTGCCGCAAGTCCACGGCGGCGCCGTCAGCTACTACTGCAGCCATTGCGCTACGTAGAAGTCCTACAGGTTCAGGTCAGATCGAGGAAGCGAGGTCCGATGTTTGCTAAGAGGCAAATGAGTGCCGAGCTCGACGACGAGCTGGCCTAAACCTGTAGGACTTCCGTGATCTCGGGGACGTCGGCCGTCACGGCGGCCTCGATCGCGCCTTTGAGCGTCACATTGGAGGCGGGGCATCCCCCACAGGCGCCGAGCATCTGGACATAAGCCGTCGACCCATCAACCCGGATGAGCCACACTTCGCCCCCGTCGCGCTGAATCAACGGCCGCACCTTATCGATCGCCCGGTTGACTCTGGCCTCAATGGACTCTTCGCTCGCGATGCTCGCCTGGGATTCCGTCATACCGCCAACATCGTAGCCGATTTTTGGGTCAGGACCTGCGACATTCGACCTCTCTTAACGCCTCGCGTCTCGGACAGTTAATGTCAGGGTCCTCGCCGCTTCGGCTAACCCGTTCGGCCAAACGTCGCAGGCCTGCCCCATCAATCGTCTACTCTTCTTGGCCGTATGACTTCATGAGGTCGTGCATGCGCGCGCTCATCGTGAGGGCTTGGTCCCAGTTGCGCTGCCACATATTTCTGCCGAAGATGAGACCGACGCAGCCGGCGGTCATGGCGGCGTGGGCTTTGTTGATGGTATCTTCGTCGCCCATTTTGCTGCCGCCGGAAACTAATACCAATGTGCGGCCCGCGGATTTCACGACTTTGCGCAGACCTTCGACGTCGGTGAATTGCAGCGTGTTGTACGGTTTGGGGAGTTTGTCGGCGGTCGCGGGGTCCCACTTCGGCTCGTTGAGTTTGACGATGTCGCAGCCCATCTCGCAAGCGACACGCGCAGCATAGTCGACGGCGTAGAGCGAGTCGATGCCGCCCTTGGCTTTCATCGCGGAGCCGCGCGGATACGCCCAGATGATCAGCGGCATGCCGTTGCGTTCGCACTCGCGGCGGACCTCGTTGCACTGCGCGATGTCGACGTCTTGCGACGGACTGCCGACGAAGAGCGTGTAGCCCACCGCATCGGCACCGAGGCGGACGGCATCTTCAACCGATGAAGTCAGCGAGGAGAAGGCCTCGTCATCGGGCGGGATGTTCGTCTTGCCGTTGATTTTGAGCACCAGCGGTACGCGGCCGGCGTAGTGCTTGTGATACTTCTCGGCGAGGCCGATATGCAGCGCAATGCCGGAGAAGTTGCCCTCTACCGCGAGACGATAGATCCAATCGGTATCGATCGAGTCGGGATTGTCGAAGAAATCGATCGGTCCGTGCTCCAGACCTTGATCGATCGGCAAAATCATCAACGTTCCGTTGGCCGGCCCGTGCTCGTACATCAAGTGATGGAGACGTGCGCGTTTGCCCGTTGAAAGATTGAGTTGATCGAACGTCGGGCGACGGACGGCGGGAGTTGCTATGCTCATGGCAGGCGCTTCGGCCAGGAGCGAGGCCGCGCCTGTAAAACTACGCGGCGGTGGTGGATGCACGTCCTTCGCTAGGCTTTCTCGGTCTCGGTGCGATGGGCGAACCGATGGTTCGCTCGCTGCTCAAGGCCGGATTCCCCGTTACGATCGCCGCTCATCGCAACCGTGAGCCGCTCGAGCGTCTCGTGGCCGACGGAGCAAAAGCGGTGGCCGATCCACCCGCAGTAGCAGCGGCGAGCACCATCCTCATCACCTGTGTCCCCGATGCGCCCCAAGTTGAAGAAGTGCTCTTCGGCGAGAACGGTGCGGCCAAGGGGCTGAAGTCCCGCAGCGTCGCGATCGACATGTCGACGATTTCGCCGATCGCCTCACAGCGCTTTGGCGAGCGGTTGGCGGGCTCGGGCGTTGATTTCGTGGATGCACCCGTGAGCGGTGGTCCCACGCGAGCGGCTTCAGGCACGCTCACGATCATGGTCGGCGCGAAGCCGGCGGTGTTCGAGCGGGTTGAACCGGTGCTCAAGGCAATGGGTACCCCAACATTGCTCGGCGGCATCGGAATGGGCGAGACGGTCAAACTGGTCAACCAGGTGATCATTGCCAGCGTGATGATCGCGAACGCGGAGGCCTTGGTCTTCGCTCGCCGGGCGGGGGCGGATTTGGATCAGGTTCGAAAAGTTCTTGCAACGGCGACGGGTTCCAACTACCTGCTTGACCAATGGCTGCCGAAGACGTGGCTAAGCGGAACCTTCACCGGTGGCTTTGCCATGGATCTGCTGCGGAAAGACGTCGCGGCGGCCCTCGACGCGGCGCGCGCCACCAAGTACGCGATGCCGCTCACGGGACTAGCCTACCAACTGTACACTGCCTGTTCGGCAGAAGGAGACGGCGCGCTCGATTACAGCGCGATCGCCAAATCGTATGAACGGACCGCTGGAGACTAAGCCATCGCGTGGAACGTTCGTCAAGAGTCCGGACTTCAACAAGAAGATTCTGGTCGTTGATGACGAGTCCGCGATCTTGCAGACACTGCGCTTCAACCTGGAGCGCAGCGGCTACACGGTGGTGACGGCGAGCGACGGGCGCAGCGCTGTCGCTATGGCGCAACGCGAGTCGCCCGATCTCGTGGTGCTTGATATCATGCTTCCCGTGCTCGACGGTGTCGAGGCATGCAAAGAAATTCGCAAGTTCTCATCCGTGCCGATCATTATGCTCACGGCCAAGGACCAAGAGATCGACAAGGTGCTCGCGCTCGAACTCGGTGCCGATGATTACGTCACCAAGCCCTTCGCCCTCCACGAGTTTCTCGCGCGCGTCAAGGCTCGGTTGCGCCGGCAAACGCCGATTCAGGGCGGACACGAAGAAGCGATCTCGCTCGGCCAAATCGTGCTCGATCCTTCTCGTCAGCAGCTGACCGTACGCGGCAAAGATGTCGCGCTCGCACCGAAGGAATTTGCGCTGCTGCGCGTTTTGATGGAGAACAACGGGCGCGTCGTCACGCGTCAGACGTTACTCGACAAGGTTTGGGGCTACGACTTCGAAGGCGAGCAGCAGACGGTCAGCGTGCATATTCGCTGGCTTCGCGAGAAGATCGAAGAAGATTCGCGCAATCCGCGCCACATCATTACGGTGCGTTCGCGCGGCTACATGTTCAAGTCGTAGAGCCGTGCTCAGCGTCGTTCTGCTGATCGCAGCAGCGCTCGTCATCGGGACGCTGATAGGATTTCTGTTGGCGCGCGGACGCCGTACGCCCGAGCCGATTCCGCTCGAACCGGACCATACCGATCAGCACTCGCAGATACAAGCCGATTTTGCGCGGCTGGTCGCGGCACTACCGCTCGGCGTCGTGTTCGTCGATCGTCACGCGCGCATCCGTTTTGCCAATCCGGCGGCGGGAACGATCTTCGACTTTGACCCAAACCGCGCGATCGGGTCGCACGTCATCACCTCGATTCCCAACGTCGAGCTGGAACGCCGCATCGACGAGGCGCTGATTGGCGAAGCGTCGGTGGCACCGATCACGGTTGCCAGTGCCACGCAGCGCCGCACCTACGGCGTATCGATCTATCCAATCGGGGAAGGCGACAGCGGCGGGGTGGCAGTCTTTGCCGACGATCAAACCGACGTTGCGCGTCTGCTGCTCGCGAGCCGGGAATTTCTCACCAACATCTCGCACGAGCTGCGCACGCCGCTCTCGTCGATCAAGTTGATGCTCGAAACGGTCATCGAATCACCTGACGACGAGGCGGCCGATCTGTTCCTCCCGCAGGTGCTTACACAGGTCGATCGGCTCGCGTCGCTCGTGCAGCAGCTGCTCGAGCAGGCCCGAGCCGAATCGGGACAGCTGAGCTTGAATTTGCGCGAGATCGACCTCGAGGAGGTCGCGCATGCGATCGTGTCGTCGTTCGAGCCGCAGGCGGTGAACAAGGGCGTACGGCTCGAGTTGCGCGCAATGCGGCCGGTTTCGGTGGAAGCCGATCCCGATCGCCTCTCACAAGTCTTCGTCAATCTGATCGACAATGCAATTCGGCATACGCCGTCAGGCGGAAACGTGACGCTCGAGCTCGATGCGAATGGCAACGACGCGATCATGCGAGTGCGCGATACCGGGGTAGGCATTCCGTACCGCGACATCCCGCATATCTTCGAGCGCTTCTACGTCGTCGATCGCTCGCGTACGCGCGAGAGCGGCGGAGCGGGGCTGGGGCTTGCGATCGTCAAGGGCATCATCGATGCGCACGGGGGAACGGTCGCGACCGAGTCGATGCTCGGGAGCGGGACGCTTTTCACGGTGCGCCTGCCGATCATGCGCGTCGGCCCTCGGTCTTAAAGACACGATAAGGGCCGCCTAATCTGCGTGCCCTACCGTAGAACCATGTCGCGTTCGAAGTGTCCCGAGGTGGACGAGCGCACGATGCGCCGCCAGGTCCTAGCGTTTCTCGACGAGTACTGTGGCAGTCTCACGCTGCATGACGTCCGAGAGTGGTACGTCGACGTGTTTCCCGAAGTTACGCCCGCGGCGACCGTTGCCGAGGGCGTTTGTCTTAATACGCCTTAATCAGTAGTTAAGGAGTGTCGCACCCCAGTCTGGACGAACATACAACGCGCATGATCGCCACAAATCCGGATTTGACGAGCGCACCGGTTTCCACCAAGCTTGAAGCGCGCGACGTCGATGTTTATTATGGGAACTTTCACGCGATCAAGAACGCGAACCTGAGCGTTCCCGAGCATTGCGTACAGGCGCTGATCGGCCCGTCGGGTTGCGGGAAGTCGACGTTCATTCGTGCGCTCAACCGGATGCACGATCTCACGCCCGACGCGCGCGTTACCGGGCACGTGTTACTCGACGGCGAGGATATCTACGCGAGCAACATCGACCCGGTCACGGTTCGTCATCGCATCGGAATGGTGTTTCAACGCCCAAATCCATTTCCCAAGACGATTTTCGAAAACGTGGTGTACGGCCCAAAGATCCATGGCGAGCGCAATCGCAAGACGCTGATGGAGATTTGCGAAAAGGGCCTGCGCGGCGCAGCGCTGTGGGACGAGGTCAAAGATCGTCTCGATCGTTCTGCGCTCGACCTTTCCGGCGGCCAACAGCAACGTCTATGCATCGCGCGATGCCTCGCCGTCGATCCGGAAGTGATTCTGATGGACGAACCGGCATCAGCGCTCGATCCGATTGCGACGAGCAAAATCGAAGACCTGATCGAGGAGCTGAAAAAAGAATACACGGTCGTCATCGTCACCCACTCGATGCAGCAGGCCGCGCGTATCAGCGACTTCACGACGTTTTTCCTCATGGGCGAACTCATCGAATCCGAAGCGACTTCGACGATTTTCACCAAGCCTCGGGATAAGCGCACTGAAGACTACATCACCGGCCGCTACGGCTAAATCACAACGCCTTTCCGCCCGGTCGTCGTCACCGGCTTCCTAGACCGGACGAAAAGGCGCGTGTGATTTACGGCAACTCCGGCCGATATATACGGATGGGTCCCGGCGAGGCACTTAAGCCCATGTTAAATGGGCCTTAATTTTGTCCAGGTAGCATGGGGCCGTTACCCGTTCCACTCTTTTGATAGGGAGTATTTTTTACGTGTTAACCAAACTCGCGCGCGTCGGACTGACCGTGGCGGCGATGGTTTTGGGAGCAACGACTTTTGCGCTGGCGGAAACAACGGCAACACCAGCGCCCAAGTTGATCGCGCAGGCTTCGCCTGCTCCGACGGCTTCGCCGAATCCATTTACGTATCGCGGCTACGTTCGCGCCTACGACTTTACGCGTCAAAACGCATACAACGGCTACGGTGTCCCAAGCGGCCCGGGCGGTAAAGCCAACCAGGCGTCGGAGAACAATGCGATCGGCTTACATGCCGACTACGCGTTCCAAGGCTCCGGCTTCTATGTCGGCGGTTCGTATATGTATGCGAACCCGTTTAATCAATGTTCGAATCCGGCGTTGGCCAGCTCGGCGTTGCCGGGTCCGTGCGGTACGAAGAGCGTTCCGCCGGGCCTCAATCCCGACACGACGCTTCCGGAATACGAGATGAGCACGCTGTACGAAGCGTACGCTGCATATCACGCCAACGGTCTGTACTTCAAGGGCGGCGATCAAGTGATCACCACGCCGTGGGCGCAAGCGGCCGACTCGCGCTTGAAACCGATCGCATTCCAAGGCGCCGACCTGTCGTACAAGCTCACCCCGAGCTGGACCATCGAAGCGGCCGATTATTGGCAGTGGGAGTGCCGCACGTGCTCCAACTTCGATCACGGCACGCTGCTGACGGTCGTCAATCCTGGCGGCTACACGTACTCGGGCGCAAACGCGCTGCCGACCACGGTGTACGATCCGACGGAAACGCCGCTCAACAACAACGGCTTCACCTACGGCCGCCTCGGTTACGTGGGTCCGGCGTCGCTGCCGCTCACGGCCAACCTCTACTACTACGGCTTCAACAACATCGCCAACCTCTGGTGGCTCGATGCGAAGATGCCGTTAGGCCCGAGCAAGCTCCGGCCGTATCTCGCACTGCAAGCCGGCGATGAGAGCGCACCCTCGAGCGATCTCCTTGGCAAAGTCGACGCCTCGGTGTTCGGTCTGCAAGCCGGTTTCTATCCGCTGAACAACGTGCTCTTCGCCGCCGGTTTCGATTCGATTCCGGTTCGCACCGATACGATCACGCTGCCGGCCGGCTACGCGTGTAACGCGAATACGCATCAAATCACACCGACGTCTTCCTACAAGGAAGCCACGTTCCCGTACTTCCTGCCGGGCGGCAGCGCCGGTACGGCGCAATGTACGAACCTCGGTGGCGGCGTCGCGAATATCTACTACGGCGGTATCGCCAGCCCATACACCGATTCGTACGCAGCGGATCCGCTGTTTACGACCGGCGGCACGCAGGGCATGGTCGACCGTCGTAGTCCGGGCAGCTCGTTCAAGATCGGCGCCACGTTCACGTCGGACGACAAGCAGTTTGTCGCGAGCGTAGCGCAAGAGTGGTACGACTACTCGAACCCCGGCTACGCGACGTCCACCAACAGCACCGACTTCGACGTTCAGTACTTCTTTAGCAAAGTACCGAAGTCGGGACCCTACAAGGGTTTCTCGTTCCGCGTCCGCCAGTTCAGCCGCTCGGCGACGAACTTCGCCCCTCCGGGACAACCCATCGCCGGTCTCTTCAAGTACGGACGGTACCAAGCCGAATACGACTTTTAGACGGTTCGGCTAGACACCAAGAGGACGGGGCTCGCGCAAGGCGCGGGCCCCGTTTTCGTATAATGAGGGTGGCCGACATGGCATCCACGATGAAAGCATTGGCGAAACTGCGGCCCGAACCGGGGTTCACGCTCATCGACGCGCCGATCCCCACGATCGGACCCACCGACGTCCTGATCCGCGTCGAGAAGGCGGGCGTCTGCGGTACCGACCACCACATTTACGCATGGGATCACTGGGCACAAGCGCGGATTCACCCGCCGGTGCTCATCGGTCACGAATTCATGGGTACGGTCGAAGCGGTCGGTGACGCCGTACGTGCGGTCTCGGTGGGCGACCGGGTGTCGGCGGAGGGTCATATCGCCGATCTCACCTGCGTGCTTTGCCGTACCGGTCAGGCGCACATCTGCGAGAATGTGAAGATCATCGGCGTCGATTGCGACGGGGCATTCGCGGAATTCATCGCGATGCCCGAATACAACGTATGGAAACTCGACCCCGCGATCCCCGACGAGTTTGCCGCGGTGTTCGATCCGCTCGGTAACGCGGTTCACACCGTGATGTCGGCGGGCGTGAGCGGCAAGAGCGTCGTCATCACCGGTGTCGGATCGATTGGTCTCATGGCGATTCCAGTCGCGCGCGCCGCCGGCGCAGCATCGGTGTATGCCATTGACGTCAATCCTTCCAAACTCGAGTTGGCCAAACGCCTGGGCGCCGACGAAACCTTCGATGCGCGTACGCCGGGCTTAGTTGACGAGATCAAGCGTCGCACGAACGGCGACGGCGTCGAAGTTTTGCTCGAGATGTCGGGCAGCGGCAGCGCCATCGATCAGGGATTGCAGATGGTGCGCAATGGCGGCACCGCTGCACTGCTGGGCATCCCGGGCGACAGTGTCAATCTCAACCTTGCGGAGCGGATCATCTTCAAAGGCCTCACCGTGCTCGGCATCAACGGTCGTAAGATGTTCGAAACGTGGTATCAGACGCAGGCGCTGGTCAAGAGCGGTCGCATCGATCTTCGCCCGATCATCACGCACGTGCTGCCCATGCGCGAGTTCGATCGCGCTTTCGAATTGATGCGTAACGGCCAGGCGGCCAAGATCGTGTTCGACGTCAAAGGGGATATTGCAAAGTGAATTCGGCATTTGACACGCAGCTGCAGAGCGAACTCGATGCGCTCAAAGGGGCGGGCACCTACAAGCATCTGCGGCATTTAACCACGCCGATGGCGCCTGAAGTGCACATGGAAGAAGCCGGCGACGTGATCGTGCTCTCGAGCAACAACTACCTCGGCCTCTCCGATCAGGCCGAGGTCATCGAAGCCGGCATCGAGGGCCTTCGCAAGTATGGAGCCGGCACGGCGTCCGTCCGCTTCATTTGCGGAACGTTCGATATTCACCGAACGCTCGAAGAACGGATAGCGACATTTCTTGGTACGCCGGCGTCGTTGACCTACGTTTCGTGCTGGAATGCCAACACCGGCTTGTTCGCAACGGTGTGCGGCGAAGGTTCGGCGATCATTTCCGACGAGCTCAACCATGCCTCGATCATCGACGGCGTGCGGCTTGCCGGCAAATCCAAGCGCGCGGTCTACAAACATAGCGACATGGCCGACCTCGAAGCCAAGCTCAAAGCCGCCCAAGGATGCGCGCCGATATTGGTCGTTACCGACGGCGTGTTCTCGATGGAAGGTTCGCTCGCGAAACTTCCTGAGATCGTGGCCTTGTGTAAGAAGTACGGCGCGGTTAGCGTGGTCGACGATTCGCACGGCACCGGCGTGATGGGGAAGACCGGCCGTGGAACGATCGAACATTTCGGGCTCACCGGCGATGTGGACATCATCACCGGGACGCTCGGCAAAGCGCTCGGTGGCGCCGCCGGCGGGTTCGTTGCGGGCAGTCACGCGCTCGTCGATATCTTGATCCAGCGCTCACGCCCGCAGTTGTTTTCCAATGCGCTACCCGCCACCGTGGCGTGCAGTTCGCTTGCGGCAATCGACTATCTCGATGCGCATCCCGAACTCGTCGATCGCCTGCGAACGAATGTTGCCTACTTTCGCGAGGGTTTGACCCGTCTCGGTTTCAAACCGCTCGACGGTCCGAGTGCAATCGTGCCGATCATCGTCGGCGAAACCGCGACCGCGATTGCGATGAGCGACAAGCTGCTGCGGAGAGGCGTGTTCGTAACCGGCTTCGGCTTCCCGGTTGTCCCCGAGGGAACCGCGCGCATCCGCACGCAGCTCTCGGCAGCACTGACCAAAGACGAAATGGATCGCGCGCTCGCGGCATTCGAAACGTTGCGCTAAGTGGCGAAGTTATATTTCCGCTACTCCGCCATGAATGCCGGGAAGTCGACGGCGTTGATTCAAGTCGGGCACAACTATCAAGAGCATGGCCGAGCGGTGGTCCTGTTCACGGCGGCGATCGATCGCCGGTTCGGGCAGGGAATCATCGCGTCGCGCATCGGCCCGCAGCGCGAAGCCCAGACCTACGATGAGGCGTTCGATTTTTTTACGGCCATGTCCGAGATGCGGGATATCGCCTGCGTGCTGATCGACGAAGCCCAGTTTCTGACGCCGGCTCAGGTGCGCCAATTGCACCGTGGAGCGCACTTGCTCGGAATTCCGGTCATTTGCTATGGGATCCGCAGCGATTTTCTCGGCGAGCCCTTCCCTGGTTCCGCCTACTTGCTCACGCTCGCAGATAGCGTCGAAGAGCTCAAGAACGTCTGCGCGTGCGGGCGCAAAGCCACCATGAACCCGCGCTTCGTCAACGGCGAGCGCTTGTTTGCCGGCGCGCAAGTCGCGATCGAGGGCGACGTCGAGTACCGGCCGATGTGCGCCCGCTGCTTCTACGAGGGGAAAAAATGAAGGTCTGATGAGTTTGGGACCACCTTGAGTGCGGGCATCGTTATCGGGTATAGAGCTTGGGCTCGATGAAGAGGTACGCACAAAACAATGACTCGTCTTATTAACGTCCTCGGCACGCTGGCGGTCGCCTGCGTGCTGCTTATCGGCACGACTCCCGCTCCGGCGAGCGCGCAGGTTTCGCTCGGCATCTCGGTGGCCATCGGGCCGCCGGCGATTCCGTATTACGTGCAGCCGCCTTGCCCGGGGCCGAACATGATTTGGCAACCCGGCTATTGGGCCTGGGATCCGGTTGACGGCTACTATTGGGTGCCCGGCACGTGGGTGGTAGCACCGTCGGTCGGGCTGTATTGGACCCCTGGCTATTGGGGCTGGAACGACGGTGTGTACGCCTGGAACGCCGGCTACTGGGGACCGACCATCGGTTTCTACGGCGGCATCAACTACGGCTACGGTTACTACGGCAACGGGTACGCCGGCGGCCGGTGGCAGGGTAACAACTTCTACTACAATACCGCGGTGAGCAACCCCGGCTCCGTCCGCGGTTACACGTACAGCAATCGCGGCCAATATCAGAGTTGGCGCGGAGCGGGCGTCGCCTACAACGGCGGACCGCACGGCGTTGCCGCGCGTCCGACCGCGACTCAACAACGGGCATATTCCGAACGGCGTTCGGGCATGACCGCGGCGCAAACGCAACACGCGAACTACGCGAAGAGCGATCCGACCTACCGCTACAACACCAATCATGGACGTATTGCCTCGTCCGCTGCAGCGGTTTCACGTCCGTTTAGCGCATCGCACGCGCCGCCGGCCTATCACGCCGCGGCTGCGCACGCTGCTCCCGCACATGCGGCTCCTGCCCACGCGGCAGCGGCGCATGCAGCACCGGCACATGCTGCTCCTGCGCACGCTGCACCGGCACATGCTGCACCGGCACATGCTGCTCCGGCACATGCTGCTCCGGCACATGCTGCTCCGGCACACGCCGCACCCGCGCATGCTGCTCCGGCACATGCTGCTCCGGCACACGTAGCGCCCGTACAGCACGCCGCACCTGCACATGCAGCGCCGGTACACCACGCGGCTCCGGCTCCCGTGCATCACGCTGCACCGGCTCCGGTTCATCACGCCGCGCCGGCGGCACCGGTACGGCACGCTGCTCCGGCACCGCGGCCGCCTGCAGCCTACCATCCGCAACCTGCAGCACATCCGGCACCCGCGCACGCAGCACCCGCTCCGGCGCACCCGGCGCCTCATCCGTCAGGACATCCGCGCTAACGCGGCATCGCGGTGAGCCGCAAGGCCCTCCGCTTGTGCCAGAATCGCCGCATCGTTCGCGATGCGGCGATCGCTTTTCCCAAGCGACCGTTCGTAGGTACGTAGCGTGAGGAAATTCATCACCGAGAGACCTGATGAAAAGCGCGCAGTGCCGTTCGTGGGCAGCACGTGATTGGGACCGCTACCGTAGTCCCCGAAGACTTCGGCAGCGCTCTCACCGATGAATAGTGTGCCGTAGGCCGTGCATTGCGACGCCAGCGCTTGTGCGTGGCCTCCTTGCAGCGACAGATGCTCGGGCGCGAGGCGATTGCAGAACGCCGGCACGTCCTCGAGGGCTAGCACAACGAATCCACCGCGTCGCGCGAGCGACCGGCGCGCGGTCTCGGCGGTTTCGAGTCGCGCGAGCCGCGCCTCAGCGCGTTCGCCGACGGCGCGCGCGAAAGCCCGGTCGTCGGTGATGAGCAGTGCGCGCGCGTCGTCGTCGTGTTCGGCTTGTGCCAGCAGATCGGCGGCGACGAGATCGGCATGGGCGTCAGCGGACGCGACGATCGCGATCTCCGACGGCCCGGCGAGCGCATCGATGCCACTCGTGCCGAACACCGCGCGCTTTGCCGCCGTGACGTAGGCGTTGCCGGGACCGACGATAAGATCGACGCGCGGAATCGTCTGCGTTCCATAGGCGAGCGCAGCGATGGCCTGCGCGCCACCGGCTTCGAAGACACGCTCGATGCCGGCGACGTGGGCGGCGGCCAAAACTTCGCGCTCCGCGCGCGGCGTGCACACCACACGTTCGCGAACACCCGCCACGCGCGCCGGGATCGCTCCCATCAGCAGCGAGGACGGCAGCGGATGACGTCCGGCGGGAACGTAGATTCCGACACGTTCGATCGGCATAACCCGGTGTCCGAGCTCCAGATTTCCTTCGCGAATCGTCACGTCGACGATCGCGTCGCGTTGCGCCTGCGCGAAACGCTCGATGCGTTGCGCCGCACCGGCAAGCGCGGCTTGCAGCGCCTCGCTCGTCTCATTGTAGGCAGCGAGAATTTCGTCGCGCGGAACTTGGCGCGGGGGCGGATCACCGAAGCGTTGTGCGTAGTCGCGTAACGCCGCATCGCCGTGCGCTTGCACGGCATCGAGAATCGGACGGACATCGAGTTCGGCTGAGGCGGTTCGCGCAAGCGCCTCTTCGATGGAGCGTTCGATCATAGGGCGCGACTCGCGAGTTGTGCCATGACGTCGTCGATGCGAATGCCGGCTTGCTCCATTCGCACCGAGAGGAAGTACAGAAGATCGGCGCATTCCCACGCCACTTCGTCGTGCGTGACGGCGTCGGCGACTTCTTCGGCTTCTTCTAAGAGTTTGGCGCGCAGCAGCGACGGGTCGGCGAGCAATTTGCGGGTGTACGAGCGTTCGTCGCCGCTCTGCGCGCGCCGTTCGATCCGCGTAAGCAGCGTGCTCCATGAAAACGGTGGGGTGCTGAAGCAGCGCTCGGCGCCGGTGTGGCACGTCGCGCCGGATTGATCGACATAGAACGCCAAGGCGTCGCGATCGCAATCGACCTCGACCCGTACGAGCCGTTGCGTCGCGCCCGACGTCTCGCCCTTGCGCCATAGCTTCGCGCGGCGCCGGCTCCAATACGCGCCGATGCCTTCGCGCAGCGCGATTCCGAGCGATTCTGCGTTGGAATACGCCAACATCCGGATGCCGCGATCGCCGGCGTCACACACGACCGTGGGAACGAGCCCGCCTCCGCGCGTAAAGTCGATGGTCGCCACGAAGGCTTCGACCGGGTCAATGCTGCCGGTGTAGAGCGCCATGCCGACTTGGGCATCGATGTCGAGACGATCTAACTCGACGATTTCCTCGATCGCGGTGACGCCGCCGGCCAGCGTGAGCGATCCATCGACCTGCTCGCGCAGTTGCGCCGCGGTTTCGAGGTCGATCCCGCCGAGCAGACCTTCGCGTTCGATGTCGGTGTAAAGGAAGCCGGCGCAATACTTCTGTAAGCGCTCGGCGCGCGCGAAGGGGCTCTCGCCGGTGGTGCTGCGCCAGCCGTCGACCGCGACTCGGCCGTCGCGCGTGTCCAAGGCCACCAGCACGCGTTCGCGCGGGAGTTGCGAAAGAAAATCTTCACTGGCAGCGGTTCCGATGATCACCGAGGCGGCACCGCCGCGCAGGTAGCGATTCGCGCGATCCACGTCGCGTATACCGCCGCCCACGCGGCAGCGCGCGAGTCGGCAGAGGCGCAGAATCAACTCGGTATTGTCGCCTTCGCCCAACGCTGCGTCGAGATCGATCACCGCAATCTCGCCGAGCCGGCCGAAACGGGTTGCCAAATCGACGACGTCATCGCACTCGAGCACGAGATCGCGTCCCTGTCGCAGTTGCACGGCTTTGCCGCCGCGCAGGTCGATGCTGGCGACGATCACGGGCGGACCACGATGCCGCTCGCGCTGCAGGAAGCTTTCACGTCGCGCGCGGTTGCATCGCCGTCGTGAAAAATCGACGCGCCCAATGCCGCATCGGCCCCGGCGAGCAGCACATCGGCAAAGCTCTGCGGCGTTGACGCGCCGCCGGACGCGACCACGGGAACGCCGACGGCGTCGCGCACCGCGCGGACCAAGGTGAGGTCGAAACCTTCGCGACCGCCGTCGCGATCGATCGACGTAAGCAAAACTTCGCCGGCACCGCGTTCGACCGCCTCGCGCGACCACGCGACCGGATCGAGCTGATGTGGCCGGCTCGCGCTATGCGTCGCAATGGTGTAGCCGTCACCGGCGCGCCGCGCATCGACCGAAATCACGATGCATTGCGAACCAAACCGCGCCGCGGCCTCGCTGAGCAATTCGGGCCGTTCCAGCGCCGCGCTGTTGATCGCAACTTTGTCAGCACCGGCGTCGAGGAGGCGCGCGACGTCGTCGATCGCGCGAACGCCGCCGCCGACGGTGAGCGGCACGTCGAGCGTCGCGGCGATTGCTTCGATCGTACGCCGGTTTGCCAGACGCGACTCGAGCGTGGCCGAGACGTCGAGCACGACGATCTCGTCGATGCCTTCGTCGCGGTAGCGCAGGGCGCGGCGCACGGGATCGCCGGCATCACGAAGCGCGGCAAACTGCCGCCCTTTGACCACGCGTCCGTCGCGCACGTCGAGGCAGGCGATGATGCGCTTAGCCAGCATACGTGATCGCCGTGGATTGCACGAATGACGCGATCAGCGCGGCGCCATACGCCCCGCTGCGTTCGGGGTGAAACTGCAATCCGAGCACATTGCCGCGCATGGCCGCGCTTGCAAACGTGTCGTCGCCGTCCTGCGTTGTCGCGAGCGCGTCAGGTACCGACGCATCGGGCGCAAATGCGTTGGCAAAATAGGCCCAGCCGCGCGCAATGCCGCCACGCGGTTCGACCAGATTCCAACCCATGTGCGGTACGCGAGGGGTCCGCAGACGACGCACGGTTCCCGAAAAAATGCCGAGTCCGCGGGCGCGCGGCGCTTCGTCGCTGCCCTCGAACAGCAGTTGAAAACCGACGCAAATGCCGAGCAGCGGAATGCCGAAGCGGATCGCCTCGATCAGCGCGGGACGCAGCTCGGTACGATCGAGCTCCTCCGCAACGTAGCCGAAGTTCGCCACGCCGGGAAGCACCAGGGCGTCGCACGGCCCGACTTCGCTCGGCTTCTCGATGAAGCGCGTTGCGGCGCCCGCGCGTGCGAGTGCAGCCTCGATGCTGCGCCGGTTCGCCGCGCCCAGCGCGACGATGCCGATCATACCGCTCACGCCATCACGCCTTTGGTCGACGCCACGCCGTCGAAGCGCGGGTCGAGCGACCAGGCTTGGGCGCACGCGCGGCCGAGCGCCTTGAACGCAGCCTCCGCAAGGTGATGCGGATCGTCACCGGCGAGCCGGTCGACATGAATCGTCGCGCGCGCGTTGGCAGCAAAGCTGCCGATCACGTGCGGGATCATGACCGTCTCGAGATCTTCGATGCGCTCGACGCGCAAATCGAGCGCAGTGCGCGCGTAGATGCGTCCGCCGAGATCGAGGGCAACGCGCACCAGGGCGTCGTCCATCGGCAGCGTGACCTCGCCGTAGCGCGTGATCTGCGATCGATTGCCGAGCGCCTCGTCGAGAACGCCGCCCAGCACGATCGCGACATCCTCGATCACGTGGTGCCGAATCGCATCGAGCGAGCGAGCTTCGATCTCGAGGCCGGCGCGCGCGTGAAAGGCGAATTGCGCGAGCAGGTGATCGAGCATGACGATTCCGGTCTCGATGCGCACCGTCGGCTCACCGTCGAGGGTGAGGGCGACGCGCACGCTGGTCTCGGTGGTTTGACGAAGCCGTGTCGCGCTACGCAAGGCTGGTCACCTCACTCGCGATCGCGCGCAGGGCCGCGACGACCGTGCCGGTTGCGTCGTCGTTGGTCGCCGAGATGCGCAGCATGCCGGCCAGCATTGGGTCGTCGAACGTCCGCACCGCAATGCCGCGCGCGAGCAGCGCCCGTGCGATCGGCTGCGCGCCGGCGCCGCAGTCGATCAGCAAGAAGTTTGCCGGTCCGCGCCAAATCTCGCGCGCGAATGGCGCGAAGGCGCTTTCAAACGCATCGAGGCTGCGCGTGACCTGCGCTTCGAGCTGTGTTTCGAAACTGCGTGTACGCGCCGGATCGCGCAAGTAGGCTTGCGCGGCAACCAGGCTCAACGCGCCGGTGGGATACGGTCCAAGCGATCGGCGCAGCGCGCCGGCGATCGGGGCGCTGGCGAGCGCATAGCCCAAGCGGGCTCCAGCCAGCGACGCGCACTTCGAGAAGGACCCGACGATCGCGACGTTTTCCAAAATGGCGGCTTCGCGCGCTAGCGAGCGATCCGAAAACGCTAGGTAGACTTCGTCGACGACGATCAACGCATCGGGCAACGCGCCCGCGACCGCGGTCAGGTCGCCGATGCGCAGCAGGTCGGTGGTCGGATTGTTCGGGTGGCCCAGAATAACCAGGCGCGTGCGTTCGTCCGCGGCCTCGATCAGCGCGAGCGGCTCGAAGCGCCAGCGCGTCGCGTAGGGCACGCGCCGCAGTTGCGCGCCGGCCAGTGCGACGACGCGCGCATACATCCCGAATGTCGGCGTCAGCGTGAGCGCGACATCGCCGGGATCGAGCGTGACGCGGGCACAGGCGGCGAGAATCTCGTCGGCGCCGTTGGCGACGACGACGTTCGCGGTTTCGCAGGCAAAACGGGCCGCGAGACGCGCGTTCACGTCGCGCTGCAAGGCGGTGGGATAGGTACGCAGGGTGTCAGCATCGACCGAACGGATCGCATCGAGCACGAAGTCCGGCGGCGGGAGCGCGCCCTCGTTGCGGTGGAGGCGAATCGTAATGCCGTCATCGGAGAGATCGCGCGGATCGTACTCCGGAACGAGGTCCACGGCCCGACGCAGTCGCGCGCTCATTGTGCGAACTCCAATAGCGCGAGGTCGCTCTTCAAGACGATCGAGCGGACCTCAAGCCCCAAGTCGTCGATCGTCTTCCCCGACACGACGATGTCGATCATGAAATCCGCGATGTCGTGCAGAATCGCGGCTTCGACGGTGCCGGCGATGGCGATCGGTTCGATCCGCAAATCCGGCTGTTCGAGAGTGCGCAGATATCGTCGAGCGAGGTTTTCGTACTTCGCGCAGACGGCGACGCGCAGCGCGCCGCTTTGGGGAAGCGCAATGCCGCGTGGTCCGATCAGCGCGAGTGTGGGTTTGCCGTAGCGTGCTTGCGGGTCGTTCCACGCGATCGATCGTCGCACGATGCGCCGGTCGAGCTCGCGTCCGCTCGCGAGCCATTCTTCGAGCAGATCCTCGCCGGTAAGTGCGAGCACCGGCCGTCCGCCGCGCGCCACTTCGCTAGCGATTAGCGGCACGTCTTCGCCGCGCACGAAAGTTCGTTCGAAAGCGCCGCGTGGGGTGTTCGAGCGAAGCGCGTACTCGGCCATCGCAGCCAGACCACGATTTTTCGGGATCAGCACGACTGTCGGCGGGGCGATGGTTTGGGTTTCCACGGAGCATCCTTTCGACTCGAACACAAAAGAAAAGAGAAGAGGCCGCGGGCGGACCGCGACCTCTTCCTGAAACTCTTGTACAGGCTTACGTCAAACAGTCATCGCACGCGACTCGCGAGTCCGTGATGATGGTGGTGATGAACGTGGGCCTGAAATACTGACATAGTGTTGTTGCTTTATACCAGAAAGGACCCACCAATGCAACGGGAGGTCATCGAGGTCCCCGGCATCTCCGAGGTCAGCCGTGCCCGGCGGATCCCTATCTCAGCGGCGGTACGGGCGAATGGGATGATCTTCGTCTCGGGCACACCCCCGATCGACCCAGCCCTCGGGATTTTCGTCCGGGACAGCATCGCTGCCCAGACGGAGCGCTGCCTGCTCAATCTCAAGCATGTCCTGGAGACCGCCGGCTCGTCGCTCGAGCGGGTCTGCATGCTGCGCATCTATGCCAGCGGCGACCACTACGGGGCCATCAACGAGGTCTACGCGCGCTTCTTTCCGGCCGATCCGCCGGCGCGAACCTTCGTGCCGGTCGGCGACTGGCCGATGGATTTCGATCTCGAGATCGACTGTATTGCCCTGGCATAAACTCTGTGGTACAAAGTAAATAGCTTTGCATTGCAAAGTTATTTACTGAAATGCTTGCGGAGGGACGTCAGGTGGTCACACGGCTCGTTGCCATTGGGGTAATCTTTTGCGGCGCAGGCCTAGCCTGGATGATCTTGGGCGCGACGCTCGCGCAGCGCACGATCGACTCGGATAGCTCCCAACAGGCGCAGCTTAGTACGCAGTGGGGATCGTCGCAGACGCAGCGAGCACCGCGAATTTTCTCTGACAACGGGCCGAAGATCGCTGGTACCCCCATCGCGATCGATCGCAGCCGGATCAATGTCGCGCTGAACCTGACCCAGCGACGTAAGGGGCTGCTCTGGTACAACCTTTATGACGTGACGTTTGCCGCACAATATGTCGTGCGCAATACCACCCATAGGCCGCACTTGTACGTGAAGGTTTCGCTTCCGACATCGGATGGGAGCTATTCGGATTTGATTTACAAAATCGGTGATCGGCAAATTGACAATGCGATCGCGCTCGACGGCATCGTCCATTTCGACTTGGCGCCGGGCGCCCAGACCGTGATTCAAATCAACTATCGTGCGCGCGGGATGGAATCGTGGACGTATCAGTTCAAAGATGACGTCGAATCGGTGCACGACTTCAACTTGACGATGAACACGAACTTCAAGGCGATCGACTTTCCGCCGAAGACGCTGCTTCCCACGAGTGAGGTCTCTAATGGTGCCGGATGGCGTCTGCAGTGGAAATACGCGACCCTTGTGACCGGAAACGGTATCGGTATGACGGTGCCGTATCCGCTACAGCCCGGTCCGCTCGCGCAGCGCATCACGTTTTGGGCGCCGGTCTCCCTGCTGTTTTACATCTTCGTGATGCTGTTGATCACCACGCTTCGCGGAGTTGACCTGCACCCCATGAACTACTTTTTCCTCGCCAGCGCGTTCTTCGCATTCCACTTATTGCTCGCGTATCTGGTCGATCGGATGCCGCTGATGGCCGCGTTCGTCATCTGCTCGGTGGTCTCGATGTTCTTGACGATCTCGTACCTGCGACTGGTTGTAGGGCTACGCTTCGCCGCATTTGAGGCGGGGATCGTGCAGTTGATCTATCTCGTGCTGTTTTCATATGCATTGTTCAATGAGGGGTGGAGTGGTTTGACGATCACGATTGGTGCAATCATCACCCTGTTTGTCGCGATGCAGCTCACCGGTCGCATCCGCTGGGACGAGCGCTTCGCGCGTGCCCAGGTCGTCGTGCCCTAAAGGCGCACATCTTACAGTCCCGAGCAGCACATCAGCCAGAAGAAAACGTAGGCGTAGAAACCAAGGATGGCAATCAGGATCGCGGCAGGGATACCGATGGCGAGTGTATACAGAAGACGCCGATTCATTTCAGTAGCCTCCGCGCGCCGGCGTTGCGCGTTGCACCGTGGCGCCGAAGGCGACGGCGATGTTCTCCAGTGCGCGCCAGAAGCGGATGCGATCCAGGACGGGATTGAGAAAGGCGGTCAGCGTGCAGAAGCGCGAGGCATAGTGACGCTTGTGATGTTCGGCGTGATGTGCCGTCGATTGCAACAAGCCGGTGCGTTGAAGCACCCGCACCGGACGCGGCGGCCGCGAGCTGAGCGCCCAACGATGCACTTGATTCGAGTGCGAGAGCAGCGCCACCACGAGATACGGTTCCCACAGGTGGACGTGGCACAGCGCAAGGATCGAGGTGACGATGACCGCGAGTGCGATGCAAACGCGGTTAGTTTCCCAGTCAGCTCCCAGAGCGAATCTTGCCGGGCACACGATGATGCTCGATGTTGTCGTTGACGATGTAGCGGTCGAGAACGGGAGAGGCGCCGGGCTTGAGCCAGGTGTCCTCGGCCCAATGCATGAGCCCGGTGACGAAGTCGGCGATCACCAGGCTGAGGAGGATGCAGCCGGCGTAGGAGGCGAGCGCGATGAGCATATCCATGCACTCACCGTAGCGCTCGGCGGTCTTGTCGGGCGTCCGTAGAACTACGTCATGTTCGGCCCGCTGCAGCCAACCGCGGCTTTGTGCGGTTTCAGGGCGGTATGGAACCACAGGTCGTCCTCATTACCGGCGCGCTGAGCGGGATCGGTCGCGCGACTGCCCTAGCCTTTGCGCGTGACGGCGCGCATGTCGCCGTTTCGGGCCGCCGCGACGATGTCGGCAATGCCCTCGCGGACGAGCTGCGCGCCCTCGGGACCGAGGCAGAGTTTTTTCGTGTCGACGTTCGCAGCGATGGCGACATGCGCGCGTTCGTTGATGCCGTTGTGAAACGCTTTGGCCGGCTCGATGCCGCCGTCAACAGCGCCGGAAGCGAAGGGCAGACGGGTCCGATCACGGGTCAAACGGTGGAAAACTACACCGCGACGTTCGATGCCAATGTGCTGGGTACGCTACTCAGCCTCAAACACGAACTACGCGTGATGGAACCGCAAGGCGCGGGGAGCATTATCAACCTCTCGTCGACGGTCGGTCATCGCGGCGCGGCGGGCGCGTCGGTGTATACGGCGAGCAAACATGCCGTCGAAGGCCTGACCAAAGCGGCGGCACTGGAAGCGGCGCCGTTTGGCGTTCGCGTGAACGCCGTCGCGCCGGGACCCGTCGATACCGAAATGCTGACGCGCTTTACCGGCAGCCCCGAGCGCAAGGCCGCGCTGATCGGGTCGGTTCCGTTCAAACGTGCCGCGACGCCCGACGAGATCGCGGACGCGATACTTTATCTCGCATCCGACAAGGCGTCGTTCATCACCGGGCAGATCCTCGACGTCAATGGGGGAAAAACCGCACTATGAAAACGATGAAAATTCCAAATGCCGAGCATCCGATTGCAATCGAGCCGAGCGTGTCGCGCGTACGCGTGATTGTTGGGGGCAAGACCATCGCCGACTCACGAGCAGCGCTCACGCTCCGCGAGAGCGACTACCCGGCGGTACAGTACGTGCCGCGCGAGGACGTCGATATGTCGCTCCTTGAGCGAACCGATCACGAGAGTTACTGTCCGTACAAAGGCGAGGCCTCGTACTTCAGCATTCCAAACGGCGGAGAGCGCAGCAAGAACGCCATTTGGACCTATGAAGCGCCGTACGATGCGGTTGCGCCGATCAAAGACTATCTGGCCTTCTATCCCGACCGCGTCGACACGATCGAAGAGCTTGCGTTATAGCCAACTCCTTACGTGTACTTCCGTTCGCCGCAGGAGGCGCAGACGCATCGAGTGCCTTGTGCTTCCTCTGGGACGCGCGCGAGCACCTCGGGCGAGATCGTCGCAGTAAAGCACCAGCATGACGGCTCGCCGGCCTCCATTCCGCAGGCGTTGGGCCCATCACAAAGCGGACACGTCGCAGCCTCGCTCATCATGGCTTTGATCCGCTGCCGGAGTTCGCGTGCGTGCGTTCGTAGATCATGTCGCGATTGTAATACCGACGGTCGATGAGTTTGACAATTCGTCCGCGGCTATCGGCAACAAAGAGCAACGTTCCGGGGCGGCCCTCGCGAAAGAAGGCATTAGGCTCATCCGCGATCGCGCGCATCGGTAGCGCCGGCGATCCTTCGCGCCCGCCGACGTGTCGGAGAGTAGCAGCCAGCGACCGCCAACCCGGTGATAGGTGTCGACCATGCCGAATTGCGCTTGGAAATGTTGGCCGTAGATCGTTTCGTGCTCATCGGCGATGAACGCGATCACCGCGACGTCGTCGTCGCGGGTGAAGCGCGGTCGCGTCACACGTAAGCTGCCCGTCGAGCCTTTGGGCAGCGGGTTGAGGCCGGCGAGGAACTGCGCCTTGGTTGAAACGTGTCCTTCCTCGTCCATCAGGATTGCCGATGGGTCGAGGTCGCGCGCCCACACGGCCCGCTCCCCACTCGTGATCGCGTCGAGCCGCGCTTGGATTTGGGCGATGAGCTGCGTCTCGAGTGTCACCGCAAGCGCGAGGGCCGTCGCGAACATCAGTGGCCGTCGTACCAGCGGTCGAGATCGGCTTTGAGTTTCGCAAGGCTGGTCGGGTCGATGTAGATCATGTGCCCCGACTCGTAGCGTTCGATCGTGAGGTTGGGGCGTAGGTCGCCCGGAAGATGCAGGTGCGCGAAGTCGTAGTTCTGTTGGAAGTACGGTGTCGACATGTCGTAGTAGCCCATCGCCGCGAAGACGCGCATGCTCGGATTCTCGACCATTGCTTCGGCGAGGTCGACGATCGTGTTCGGCGGTTTGATCAGCGCGGCGTCGCCGCCAAGATCGGTCTCGTGCTTCCAGTTCCATCCGGCCAAGACGTTGTAGAGCGAACGATACTCGAGCGGGGTGTGATAGCCGAGTTGATTGCGGACGTAATCGTTAAAGACGGCAACGACCGCCGGCGTGGTCGCGAGATCGGAGTTGTCCCACATCGGCGATTGGCGGTTGCCGACCACGTCGTAGCCGGAGTAGCGCGTATCCATGTAGCCCACGACCTTCCCTTGCGACCGGAGCAAATCGCTGCGGAAGTCGTTGGGAGCGATGCGCAGGTTCGCTTCGCGAATCACCGTTTCGGAAAGGCCGGTATACGCGGCGAGCTTATGAATCGTATCCTCGCGTGTCGCGGGCGCGACGTTGTCGCCTTGCGCAAGCGTTGTCAGATATTCGCCGAGTGCAAAGTGCTCGACGGTCGCCAAGAACGTTGGCAGATCGGCCGGGCGATTCGGCACCAGATGGTAGTACCACGCGGTCGCCGCTTCGGTCGGAAGAAAAAGGACGAACGGCCAGTCGTTGCCGCCGACGTTTTCATCGTCCCAGAGCACATCGAGATTCAGGGCATTCGACATTAGCACGACGCCGTTGAGCTGAATGGCTTGCCCGAAGCCGTTTTCGAGTAACCGTGCGACAGCAGCAGACCGGACCGTGCCGTAGCTCTCACCGAAAAGATACTTCGGCGAGTTCCACCGGTTGAAGTCCGAGAGATAGCTGCGGATGAACTGCGCAAACGCGGCGGCGTCCTCATCGATGCCGAAGACCTGCGAGCCTTTGCCGGCGGCGAGCATGCGGCTAAATCCAGTCGCCGGCGCGTCGACATAGACTTCGTCGGTCTTATCGAGCAACGAGTATTGATTGTCGACCACGGTATACGGCGCACTCGGGGTTTCACCGGGCTTCCCGCCGATCACGCGGACCGGGCCGAATGCCGCCATGCGTTGCCAGACGCTCGATCCCCCGGGACCGCCATTATAGAAGAAGGTCACCGGACGTTTTCCCGGATCCACGCCGTCTTGCGTGTAGGCAGTGTAGAACATCGTGTCGATCGGCTGGCGCTTCTCGTCGTAGAGCGTAATCGTGCCGGCGCGCGCGGTGTAATGAATCGCGTGGCCGTCCATCGTGAGCGTGTGCTGCGTCACCGCGTCGGCCGCCAGCGAACGAATGGGCAGCAGTGCGAATACCAGTGCGAAAAAGAGCGGCTTCATACGCTTCATGTGCTTTCCTCCGGCGATGCTAGGGTATTAGGTAGCCAACCTCGCAAACCTACGGGGTGATCACCGGCATCCACGCGATCTTCTATACCAAGCACTCTAAGGAGATGTACGGCTTTCTCAAGGACGTGCTCGACCTGGAGTGCGTCGACGCCGGAAACGGTCGGCTCTTCTTCGCCGCACCCCCGACGGAACTCGCCGTGCACGAGACGGAAGGCGACCCCGAACACGAACTGTGGCTTATCTGCGACGATATCGGCGCGACGGTACAGCAGCTCGAGAAAAAGGGAATCAAACTGACACCGGTCGCCGACCGTGGCTGGGGTTTGGTGACGACACTCGAGCTTCCTAGTGGCGACAAACTCGGCCTGTACGAACCAAAGCATCTCTCGCCGCTTAGGTAGCGCGGCGCTTCTACAAGAATTCCACTTTATGGAGGGCTGTACTTTGTTGAAAGCATTTCTCAAAGTTCTATCCATCGCGCTGGTGGCGATCATCGCTTCCACGTCGGCAATCTGGGCGTTTCAAATGCGTGGGACGGTCATCAAGAACGCCAGTGATTCGTGGGTTTGGGTGACGTTCTACAACAGTAACGGTGACATCGGGCCACCGGCCTTTTGCGTCGCTCCAGGCCAAACGCGCGACGGCAGTTGGCGGCGAAGCGGAGGTAATCGCCTCGAGAAGCTTCGGTTCGAGATGACGACCACCAATTGCGCACACCCGCGCTATGCAGACCTGTGGCAAGATTTCAGTGGCATCGTTGGGTTTGACATCACCGGCAGCCACAAGACCGGCTTTCACGTGAGGAGGTATGCCTGTCACGGTAGCCGCCAATGTTACTGACTCGCGCTTAGCGGCAAAAAACAGGTCCAACAACATTTCCGTTGTCGGGCTAGGAGCTCAGCGCCCCGTTGGGAAGGCAGCTAAGCGCCCAGGCACTGGGCTGCTACATGGAAGGAGCTTTCGTGAAAACCGCCGTTTCTATTTTAGCCGGCGTCCTCATTTTACTTGCCGGTCTGGTTTCGACACCGGCATACGGCAACAATTACCCCCATCGCACGACGTTCACCAACCAAACCGACACTTGGGTCTGGATCACGCCGTACGACAAGAGTAACGATCATTCTGGTTCGGCATTTTGCATCGGACCGGGTCAGCAAATGACCAAGGATTACTTTCGTACAACGAGCCTTCGCTTCGAATTTACGAGTAGCTCGGGCTGCTCGCATCCGCTGCGGAAGGACTTGAGCCGGCCATTCAATGCCATTGTCTGGTTCTATTTGAAGGGCAACAAGAACAGCGGCTATCGGACGGAAGAGTACGCATGCCACGGGACCACGTGCACTGCTAATTAGAACACGAGGCGCCGTCGAGATGACGGCGCCTCGCCTATTGGTTACGGGGGTTCAATTGCCTGGGGCGGCCCGAGGGCGGTGCAGGCGCGATACGTGACGAACGTATCCGCATGAGCGAGTCTTCTCAGAGGGCGGCGCGTGTTCTGCTGCCCGCCTTTGCGCTAACGTGGCTTGCCATGGTTCTAGCCGTATCCATTGGACCAGACGCCTATCATCCGGCATTTGAACTAGACAATCCCGGCTTGTGGCGAGCGGCGACGGTCACGAGAGCGAGCGCGGAAATGCAAGCGCTCGGTATCGTGCCGGGGGCGCACATTCGACTCGATGTGATCCCCTGGGTGGACCGCATACGGCTGCGCTATGGTGCGAAAGACGCGATCGTGCGCGTCCCATTGGAGACGCCGTCGGGAATCCAATTGATCGCCGTTCGAGAAACGGTTCCGCGCGTTACCGACCTTTCGCAGCGAATCTTTGTGGCGCTTTCAGCGGCGCTCGCGTTTTTTCTTGTGGGGTATCTTGGATACCGTCGTCCGAGCGCAATGCTTTTCGCCTTGATCCTGTTCCTCGGCGGCGGCGGCTTGAGCTGGTCCAGTTTTGCCGCACAGCTCTTCTGGGTGCCTGCGCCCGTCTTCGCCGTCATCGGCTGGATCTTGCGCGACCTGTGCAATATTTTCCCGGTCTTGGTGCTCGCGTCGTTTGCGATTCGCCTGCCCGGTACCGAGCCTTCGCCGGAGAGGCTCCGCGCAATTCGCGTGGTCGATGCAATCGTCGTTGCCGGATTCTTGCTCGACGTCATCGCCGAACGATCCCAAATTGCTTATGCCGTCATGTGCGGCTTGTGGGCTCTCGTGCTTCTTTGCGCGTCGGTGGTTTCGCTGCGTCTTGCGAAATCGGAAGATCGCGCCCGCGTCGGCATCGTTTTTGCAGCTATCATGATCGGCGGCGTAGGCTATGCCATAACCATGATCGCCTTTTCGCTCGGAAGAATACCATTTGCCGTATTTCTGATTTACACCACGATATCGATCGACCTGATTCCGATTGCGGTGACGTATGCCATACTCAAACACCGTGTCTTCGATATCGAGTTCGTACTGAATCGCACGGTGGTGTACGCGCTGACCTCGGCGATCTTAATTCTGATGTTCGCGGCGCTCGAATTCTTCGCCGAACGGTACCTGCTGGCGTTGACGCGGGTAGAAAGTGCGGTTGTAGATTTTATCATCGTCCTCGTGGTGGTCGTCAGCGCGCGGGTCGTGCATACTCGGGTCGACCGTGCAGTAGACAATATCTTGTTCCGCACGAGGCATGCGCAGGAATTGGCTCTGGTGCGGTATGCGACGACGGCGCAGTTTTATACGTCAACGAAGCCGCTCATCCGCGACACCTTGGACACGGTCCGCCAGTATGCACTTGTGGATGGGACCGCCGTCTATTTGGCGGCGAACGGCGCCCTCGCGAAAGCCGGATCGTCAGGGCTTGAGGCTACCGCAGAGATCGAGGAGAACGACGCCGCGTGCGCCGATATGCGGGCGCATCGAGAGCCTCTGGATCTGCACGATCTAGCGACAGCATTCCCTGGCGTGCGTGCTTATCCAATGATACTCGCCGGTCGCCTAGTTGGCGTTCTCTGCATTGGCAATCGCGCGAGCGGAGAGGCGATTCCACCCGATATCGACGAAGCCGTTGCCCATATCGCCGGAGCGATTGCAATCGCAATTGCCGCAATTGAAACTGACGCAATCCGCGAAGAAAACGCGTTGCTGCAGCGTCGCTTGAGTACCCTCGCTGCGGCAACCTGACGCGGCTGCGCGGCTTGAAGGGAGACAGATCCGCGGGTTGCTCCTCTGCTGCGCGGAACACACTTCTGGATGAGACACATTATTCGCACTCTTTCGATGGTGGCGCTCCTTGTGGTCGTTGCAGTCGCCTCCGCGATCGTTGGCGCGAGAGCCGACGGCTCGATGTTACGGCCTATTTTGGCTCGTATGGCGTGCGCCCGGGCCAATTCGCGGTCATTTTCTGTACGGAAAAGAACGATCATGAAATCCCAAACAGCACAGTAACTACCAGCGTCTCGCATCATGGCAGCTTGACTGGCGTCGTGGTCGGGTGTCGCTCTTAGTGTAAGAGCGTAAACAGGCCCAATAACAGCGTGCGCCGACAGCTGGATGAGCTTGGCGTGGGCGAACGAGTGAGGGCCGGACCCTCGGCATGTTATATGAGGATAGCGCACGAGTCGTGACGGCTACGACCATCTGAAGATCGAAAAAGCGCGCGATAGCTAGGCACTGGTCCAACAACTAGCGCGCGTTGGTCCAATTACTGCACCAGCGTGGACCAACACCTACGCCGAGAAATAAAAACAGGTCCAACAACGTTTCCGTCATTGGACCTGCACAGGTTGCGGGGGCAAGATTTGAACTTGCGACCTTCGGGTTATGAGCCCGACGAGCTACCGGACTGCTCCACCCCGCGATGGACTGCGTTTGATACGGCGGGTCGAACGCCTTTCCTTCCGAACCATCGGAAGGCATGGAATCGATCCAGCCGGCCGTCGCAAGTCTACCAAAGATTCATCTCCATTGCCACCTCGAAGGCTGTCTTCGGGCGCAGACTTTTGTCGATTTAACCCGGCGCTACGGCCTCTCGACGCGCTATCAGCCCGGTCAGGCCGAGGTTTCGGGGCCGACCGATCCCGCGCAGGTCTACGAATTCACGACGTTTCCCGAGTTCTTGCTGATCTTTGCGGCCGTAAGCCGAGCGCTTGCCTCGCCCGACGACTACGCGCGCCTAGCACGGGAGTTCGTGGCCGATGCGCTCGCGCAAAACGTCGTGCACGGCGAACTCTTCATCTCGCCGTCGGTCTGGGCGTTCTTCCATCGTGACCTCGATGTTGCGGCGACGATCCGAACGATTTTCGCCGAGTTGCGTGCCGCGCGCGCGCACGGCGTCGACCTCTCGCTCATCGTCGACGTGACGCGCAACTTCGGCGCGGACTCGGCGATGCGCACCGCGCAGCTCGCGGCTACGCTGGCGGGCGAGGGCGTGATCGGCATCGGGCTCGGCGGCGACGAAGCCCGCTTTCCGGCCGAGCTCTTCGCCGACGTCTTCGCGTTTGCGCGCGCAAGCGGACTGCACACGGTCGCGCATGCGGGTGAAGCGGCCGGCGCGCAAAGCGTCGCCGCCGCGATCGACATCGGCGCCGAGCGCATCGGCCACGGCGTACGGGCGATCGAAGACCCAGCGGTCGTCGCGCGTCTGCGCGATCGCGGCATCGCGCTCGAGATTTCGCCGACCTCGAATGCGCGGACCGGCGTTGTGCCAAGCGATCTCGAGCATCCGCTGCATCGAGCTCGACGCAAGCGGCGTGCGCGTGACCATCGATGCCGACGATCCGGCGATCTTCGGGGCCTCGATTTCGCAGGAGTACGCGCTGGTCGCGCAACGCACCGGAATTGAGACGCTGCGCCGCTTCATTGCCAACGCCGCCGACGCGTCGTTTTTGCCCCCGGCAGCGAAGTCGGCGCTGCGCCGCGAAGTGCTAGCGAGCCATGTCCGGTCATAGTCATTTTGCCGAATCGGTCGAGGAGTATCTCGAAGCGGTCTATCGCCTCGAACGCGAGGGTCCCGGGGTCACGACCTCCGGGCTCGCGTCGTCGCTTGGTGTCGCGCCCGCATCCGTCTCCGGCATGCTCAAGAAGCTGGCGAAAGACGGGTACCTCGAGCACGTGTCGCGCGGCGAAGTCAAACTGACCGACAAGGGATTGGCGGTCGGCGTACGCGTGTTGCGGCGGCATCGCCTCGCCGAGCGCCTCCTGACCGATGTGCTCGGCATGCCATGGGATCAAGTGCACGACGAGGCGTGCATGCTCGAGCATGCCATCTCCGCCAATGTCGAAGCGCGGCTCATGACGCTGCTGAAGGATCCGACAACCTGTCCGCATGGTCAACCCATTCCGCCCAGTGATCTGAGTAATCCGGTGCGCACCGGCGAACCGCTCGCGCAGGTGCCCGAGGGGACACGCGGCCGCGTCGAAAGCGTCACCGAAGAATTTCCGGAAATTTTGCGCTATCTGGCCGAGATCGGTTTGCGTCCGGGCGTCGAGATCACGCTCGTGCAGAAGGCGCCGCTCGGCGGTCCGCTCACGATCGCGGTGAACGGCAAACGCCACGCGATCTCGCTTGAGCTCGCCGGATTGGTCACGGTGCTCGCCGCATGATCACGCGTCTGCTCGTGTTTGTCAACGTGCTCGGCTTTGTATGGGAGATCGTGGTCGCGGGTCCAGGGATGCTGAGCCTGATGGGCGGCGGCAATGAAGATCGCGTGCTCGCGTTGGGTGCTTTGGCGCCGGCCGACGTTCTGGTCAATCATGAATGGTGGCGCATCATCACGTCGGCGTTCTTGCACGGCGGTTTGTTGCATATCGGCGTCAACATGATCTCGCTCTGGTATCTCGGGCGATTTATCGAAGCCGCCGCCGGCTCCACGCGAATGGCGCTGATCTATTTCGTCTCGCTGATTGCCTCGGGACTGGGCGTGATCTATTTGAGTCCAGCGGCCAACGCGCTGGTTCCAACCCTCGGCGCGAGCGGCGCGATCTTCGGGCTCTTCGGTGCGCTCTTTGCGATCGGCTTCAAACTCGGACCGCCCGGCATGCAGCTGATCCGCGCCAACATCGGGATCCTCGTGCTCAATCTCATCATCACGTTTGCCGTGCCGGGCATTGCGTGGGAAGCGCACGTCGCCGGACTGGTTGCGGGCTTCTTGCTGACGCTCGTGATTTACACGCCGCCGCGTCGCGTCGCGCCGGTGGTCGTCGACGCTCGGACCGGCGCGCACTACGAAACCGAATATCAGACGCCTGAACCTCCGCATCAATGAATAGCCTCACCACCGAGGAGCTTTTCGCACCGGGCGGACCGATCGCGCGCGCCCTGCCCGGGTTCGAAGCGCGTTCTGGGCAAGTGCAGATGGCGCAATCGATCGAGCGCGGCATTCTCGAAGGCATGCATACGATCGTCGAAGCCGGTACCGGCGTCGGTAAATCGCTCGCCTACCTCGTGCCGGCGGTGCGCAGCGGAAAGAAGATCGTGCTCTCGACCGGAACGATCGCGCTGCAAGAGCAGCTCGTGCGCAAAGATATTCCGCTGGTAGAACGCGCACTTGGCGTGCCGATGCGCGTCTCGCTCCTCAAGGGCCGCAATCACTACCTCTGCAAGCAGAAGTACGAACGCATGCGCGCAGAGCGATTGATCGCCTCGTCGCGCACGATGGAAGAGATCTGGACGTGGGCGGCGCGCACGCCGACTGGTGATCGCGCCGAATTGCCATTTGTGCCGCCGGGCGACGAGTGGGAGTCGCTCGATGCCGATGCCGATGATTGTACCGGCGAATTCTGCGAGCACTTTCGTGATTGTTTCTTCTTCAAGAAGCGCGACGAGGCCAAGTATGCCGACGTCGTCGTGGTCAATCACGCGCTGTTCTTTCTCGATCTCGCCGTCGGCGGCGGCCTCTTGCCGCCCTACGACGTGGCGATTCTCGACGAGGCACATCAGTGCGAGCGCTGGGCAACCGATGCGCTGACCGCCACGATCTCGCGCGGCACGCTCGGGCGTATGTTGCGCAAGCTGCATCGCACCTATACGTTGCCGGCCTCGTTCGACGGCGATTTTGACGACGGCATGCGCGCGCTCGAGTCGACACTTGCTCGGGTCCCGGGCGATCGCTATCCGCTCGGCGCCAATGAAGATGCGTGGCCCGCGCTCGAAGCGCTGCGCGCGACGCTCTACAAGCTCGAGAATTGGCTCTATGCCAACTGGCATTCGGCGCTGAAGAAGCGGGTGGAAAACGATGCCGAGGCCGAACGCCGGCGCGATTTGGCGATGCGGGCGATTTTGGCGCATCAAGGGGCGATCGATCGCGCGCAGTTGCCGGCCGATGAGGCGATCGCCTGGGTCGAGCGCGGCGATCGCGACGGTCGCTATGAGGTCAACAGCGCGCCGTTCGACGTCGCCGAGTTCTTACGCGCCACGCTCTTCGACCGCACCTCGAGCGTGGTGCTCACGAGCGCGACGATCTCCATCGACGGCAGCTTCGACTTCCTTAAACGATCGCTCGGAGTAAGCGACGCTCAGGAAGTGATCGCGCCGTCGCCGTTCGACTACGCGCGTCAGGCGCGGCTCTATCTCGCGCCGCCCGACCTCAATCCCAAGGCGAACGATTTTGCTCGAAAAGCGGCGCCGATTGTCGAGGAATGTCTGGATCGTTGCCGTGGCCGCGCGTTTGTGCTCTTCACCTCGTACGCGCGGCTGCGCGAGGTGTACGCTTTGTTGCGCGAGCGGCTGCCCTTTCCGGTTAAGCTGCAAGGCGAGCTGCCACGCGCGTATCTCTTGCAGTGGTTTCGCACCACGCCGAACGCCGTACTTTTCGCGACCGGCACATTCTGGGAAGGCATCGACGTCGTCGGCGATGCGTTGTCGTGCGTGATCATCGATCGCTTGCCGTTTCCCTCGCCCGCGGATCCGCTCGTCGCCGCGCGTGTCCGCGATTTAGAGTCGCGCGGAATGGACGGATTTGAGGAGTATATGATTCCCGCGGCGATCGTGCGACTCAAGCAGGGCTTCGGGCGTTTGATTCGCAGTACCACCGACACGGGCGTCGTTGCGCTGCTCGACGGGCGCGCAGCCTCGACTCGCTACGGTCAAACGATTCTGCGCGCGCTGCCGCCGGCACGCCGCATCACCCACCTCGATGAACTAACGGAGTTCTTTGCTTGAAAAACCGTTCGATGTTTACGGCGCTCGCGATTGCACTTGCCGCTGCGCTTGTTCCCGTCGCTGTATTCGCCTGGGGCGCCACGGGGCACACGATGATCAATCGCCTTGCCGCGCAAGGCTTTCCGGCATCCATGCCGCCGTTTGTGCGCTCGGCAGACGCGATCGCTGAAATCGCCACCCTTGGTCCGGAAGAAGACCGTATCAAGGATGCCGGGCAATCGTGGGACGATGACAACGATCCGGGCCACTATCTCGACATCGGTGACGATGGTACCGTCGCGGGCGTCGTGCGGCTCGATGCGCTGCCCAAGGATATGGCGGCATACGCGCATGCGCTCGCGGGCGCAAACACGGATCTCTATCGCATGGGCTACATTCCGTACTCAATCATCGACGGCTTCGAGCGCGTGCGGAAAGATTTTGCGATTTGGCGCGTCGACGACTACCTCGCCGTGCACGCGGGCAGCCAACCGGTTCGCGATGAATATGCCCAGGATCGCGCGCTGCGCGAGACGCTGACCTTGCGCGACAT
This sequence comes from Vulcanimicrobiota bacterium, assembly GCA_963703325.1. GTDB lineage: Bacteria > Vulcanimicrobiota > Vulcanimicrobiia > Vulcanimicrobiales > Vulcanimicrobiaceae > Aquilonibacter. The sequence goes on from OY969805.1 coordinate 2,102,369, forward strand.
CGGTGATTGGGGCCACTTCGTGGGCGACGGGAGCCAACCGCTCCACATCACGATCCACTTCAACGGCTGGGGCAACTATCCCAATCCCAACAATTACACGACCAACCACATTCATTCGTTCTTCGAGTCGCAATTCGTCAACCATTATGCGAAAATCGACGCTGTGCGCGCGCTCATGCCGCCCTACCCGCTGCAAGCGCCGACGCATCTGCTCTCGCAGGAGGAGATTGCGGCGATGGTCGGGCGGTATCTGACGGACACCTCGAAGACCGTCGATCGAGCTCTACGCGCTCTACGCGTCGAACGACTTTGCCAACGGCACGCCAAAGGCGGTCGCATTTACCGATCAGCAACTCGCGCATGGCGCTGCCGAGCTGCGCAATTTGACCGCCCTTGCGTGGGAGGATAGCATCAACGCCGGCTTCGGTTATCCACAAATCCCCGTGCGGGACATCCTCTCTGGGAAAGTCGTTCCCAGCGCCGCAAACCAGACGCCCTAACAGTCATCCATCCGCGGCGGCGAGGCGTAATTGAGGTATGCTAAACATACTTCTTGCCGCCGCCATGGCGTCAGCCTCGCCCTCGGCCAAGCCGGCCGCAATGCACTCGATGAAGAGCTCATCGTCAATGAAGAGCTCGTCGTCGATGAAGAGCTCGTCGTCGATGAAGAACTCGTCGTCGATGAAGAGCTCGTCGATGAAAAGTACCCACATGATGATGGGCTCGCCTAAGGCGAACCCATCACCAAAACCCAAGTCAACGATGAAGCCGTAGCAACGCCACAGATTCAGCGAAGCTGAATCCTGTTAGTCTTCGCGCGTCTCGGTCTTCGCGCGGTCTTGCAGTTCGGCAACGATTGTCGAATCGGCAAGCGTCGTGGTGTCGCCGAGGGTACGTCCTTCGGCGATATCGCGTAACAGGCGGCGCATGATCTTGCCGCTACGCGTCTTGGGTAGTTCCTGCGTGAACGTGATGTACTTGGGTCGCGTGAACTTGCCGAGCTTTTCCGCCACGTGATCGCGCAACTCATCGGCAAACGCCGGCGTGCCGGTGTTTCCAGGCTTGAGCGAAACGAAGGCGTAGATCGCTTGTCCGGTCACGTCGTCGGACTTGCCGCAGACTGCCGCTTCAGCGACCTTGGGATGATCGACCAGCGCGCTCTCGATCTCGGTTGTCGAAATGCGATGCCCGCTGACGTTCATCACGTCGTCGATGCGGCCCATGAACCAGAAGTTCCCGTCCTTGTCGCGTTTGCATCCGTCGCCGGCCAAGAACTTGCCGGGAAACTTCGACCAGTACGTTTGTTTGTAGCGTTCGTCGTCGCCCCAGATGCCGCGCGTCATGCCCGGCCAAGGCCGAGTAATGACCGCGTACCCGCCGCCGCCGAGCGGAACCGAGTTGCCCTTTTCGTCGACGACATCGGCTTGAATGCCCGGGAACGGTCGCGTCGCTGAGCCCGGCAACAGCGTGGTGATTCCGGGAAGCGGTGTGATCATGATGCCGCCGGTTTCCGTCATCCACCAGGTATCGCACACGGGGGTGCGATTGCTGCCGATCCACTCGCGATACCAAATCCACGCTTCCGGATTGATCGGTTCACCGACCGAACCCAACAAGCGCAGTGACGAGAGGTCGTGTTTTTCCGGGTACTCGGTACCCCACTTCATGAACGTTCGGATCGCGGTTGGCGCGGTGTAGAAAATCGTGACCTTGTAGCGCTCGATGATTGACCACAGCCGATCCTTGTCAGGGAAGTCGGGCGTGCCTTCGTAGATCACGCTGGTCGCGCCATTGGCGAGCGGTCCGTAGACAATGTAGGTGTGACCGGTCACCCAACCGATATCGGCGCCGCACCAGTACACGTCCTTATCTTCTTTGAGATCGAAGATCAGTTTGTGCGTGGCGATGGCTTGCGTGAGATAGCCGCCGGTCGTGTGTTTGATGCCTTTGGGTTTGGCGGTCGTGCCGCTCGTATACAGCAAGAACAACAGATCTTCGGCGTTCATGCGCTCCGGCTCGCAGGTCGTCGATTGTCCGGCAGTCACCTCGTCGAACCAAAGATCGCGACCCTCGTGCATAAAGACGTCATCGCCGACGCGTTTGGCGACCAGGCAATGCTTCACGCTGGGCGTCTTTTCCATCGCGATGTCGCAATTTTTCTTCAGTGGTAGCTTGGTGCCGCGGCGCCAGCCGTAATCGGCGGTGATGATCGCGACGCATTCCGAGTCGTTGACGCGGTCGGTAATTGAGTCGGGCGAGAATCCGCCGAAGATTACCGAATGTGCGGCGCCGATGCGTGTACAGGCCAACATCGCGACCGGAAGCTCGGGAATCATCGGCATGTAGATGGCGACGCGGTCGCCCTTCTTAATGCCGAGCTTGCGAAGGCCGTTCGCAAACTTACACACGTCGTCAAGTAATTGCTTGTACGTAATGGTCCAGCGATCGCCGGGCTCGCCTTCATAATAGTAGGCGATCTTGTCGCCTTTGCCGGCCTTGACGTGGCGATCCAAACAGTTGACCGACACGTTGAGTTCGCCGTCATAAAACCACTTGGCAAACGGCTCTTTCCACTCAAGCGTCTTGGTGAACGGCTTCATCCATTCGAGCTTGCGGGCCCAGCCCGCCCAAAACGCCTGGTAATCTTTTTCGGCTTCTTCGTAGATCCCGGGTTGGGCGTTCGCTTGCGCCGTGAAGTCTGACGGCGGTGGGAAGCGGCGGCTCTCTTCAAAGAGAGCCTCGATTGCTTGCGTGCTCATGGCCCCGAGTTCACCGGGGGTCATCGCAAATGCCTGCCGAAAAACTTATGCAAATGGTTGCCGCGTTCGTGCTCGCCGTCACGACGGCTCTGGCGCACGTACACGAGCATGCGCCGCCGCCCGATTTCAGCATTCCCTCTGCTAAGGGGACGAAGCACTTATACGATCTACGCGGCAAGGTCGTCGTCTTGAATTTCTGGGCAACCTGGTGCCCGCCGTGCACCGACGAGTTGAAGTATTTCGTCCACGCTGCTGATCTTTTCGGTTCCAAGATCGACTTGCTGACGATCTCGTCCGAACCGCCCGACGTCGCCGCGAGTTACTTGCGCCTGTGGAACATGGATAAAGCGCTGCCGGTGCTTGAAGATCTCGATGGTTCGATTTCCAAGGCGTACTCGACGCCGCCGATTCCGCTCACCGTGGTCCTCGATCCGGCTGGGAACGTGTACTACATCTCGCGGGGCGGGCTGTCATGGGACGAGCTCCGCACGGCGATCGAGGGGGCCCTTGCGACCCCGGCAGTTGGCACTCCGGTCCCTGGAGTGCTAAGATAGCCCGCAATGAAGAGTGAGGGCGGCCTCGACAAGCGCAAGGCCTACATCCTGGCAACGGTCGTCTACGAATACATCGCGACGGCCGAGCCGGTGGGCTCAAACACGCTCACGCAAAAGTACAATCTCGGCGTGAGTTCGGCCACGGTGCGCAACGAAATGGCGGAGTTGGAAGCGGGCGGTTACTTGGTTCAGCCGCATACCTCGGCGGGGCGCGTGCCATCCGATGCCGGCTATCGCACCTATGTCGATGAGCTGATGCAGCCCGAAACGCTCGCCACCGAAGATCGCCGGCGCATTCGCGACGATCTGCGCGAGGCTAGCCGCGAGCTCGACGAAGTCATCGAAAGCGCGACGCGATTACTCGGCCGCCTCTCGAACAATCTCGCGTTTGTCACCAAGCCGCAGCCGGACACGCAGACCTTCCGGCACATTCAGCTGATTTGGCTCTCTCCGCGCACCGGCGTCGCCATCGTGGTGACGTCGCTGGGTGTTGCGGCGCAGACGCTCTTCGAAGTCACCAGTGATCTCGAAGCCGATGCGCTCACGCGTCTCTCCAATGCGCTCAACGCGCGCCTGGGCAATCGCTTGATGCGTGATATCGCGGATCGCGACGTCCAAGGAGCAGTCGAGGAGCTTGGACTCTCGGACGAATTGCGCGGCGCGGTGCTCGCCGCGTTGCGCAGCGCGCGCAGCGCCCAAGCGCCGTCGATCGCGGCTGCCGGGGCGCAAAACCTCCTCGATCAACCCGAATTTCAAGATCTGCGCAAACTGCGTTCGATCTTGCGCATCGTCGAAGAGCAAAAGACGCTGTACGACATGGTTGCCGATTCGATCGGGACCGATGCGGCCAGCGTGAAGATCGGCGCCGAATTCGGCAGCGACGAACTGGCGGATCTCTCGGTGGTCACCGTGCCGTATCGCGTCGGGCCAAATGCGGTCGGGATGCTCTCGATCCTCGGTCCGCGCCGCATGCCCTACGCCCGTCTGGTGGCCCTCGCCTCGGGAACTGCCGATACCCTTTCCGAACGCCTTTCCGATATAGAGTAGAATGCCCACCAAGGATTATTACGAAGTTCTCGGCGTTGCGCGAGATGCGTCGCCGGATGACATCAAGCGCGCGTATCGCGGCCTCGCCCGTCGCCATCACCCCGACGTCGCCCACGATAAGGCCGGTGCGGAGCATCTCTTCAAAGAGATCAACGAAGCCTACGAGGTGCTTTCAGATCCGCAGAAGCGCGCGCAATACGATCGCTTCGGTACGGTCAGCGGACCGCAAACCGGTTCGGACTTCGGCTTTTCAGGATTCGGGCCGAACGGCTTCGGCGACATCTTCGACATGTTCTTCGGTGAAGCGCGTGCGCAGGCACAACCGCGCCGCAGCGGTCCGCAACGCGGCTCGGACCTACGCTACGATCTCGAGATTACGCTTGACGAAGCGTTCACCGGCACGACCAAAGAGATTCAATTCTCGCATCTCGCGCAGTGCGATACGTGCAAAGGCTCGGGCGCGCAACCGGGCTCGCTGGTGGCCGGATGCGAACGCTGTCACGGGACCGGCGTCATGCGCACCGTGCGTCAGACGCCGCTTGGACAATTCGTCACGCAAACAACCTGCACGACGTGCGGTGGCGAAGGACACCTCATCACTCAGCCGTGTGCGGACTGCAGTGGGCGCGGGCGGCGTGAGGTGGAACGCAAACTCACCGTGCGTGTTCCCGCGGGCGTCGATGACGGTTCGCGTATTCGCATTGCCGGCAACGGCGAAGCCGGTATTCGCGGCGGTCCCGGAGGCGATCTTTACGTCTATCTGAGTGTCGCGCCGCATCCGCTCTTCCGGCGTGACGGTCTCGAAACGTTCATCGACGTTCCGATTAGTTTTCCACTTGCGGCTTTGGGCACGACGATCGACGTTCCGTCGCTCGAAGGACCATTGCAGCTCGGTATTCCCCCCGGCACGCAGAGCGGAACGACCCTGCGCTTACGCGGACACGGCATGCCGTCGGTTCGCGGGTCGCAACGCGGCGATCATCACGTCACCGTGCACGTCGTCGTGCCGACGAAGCTCAACAAGCGTCAGCGCGAATTGCTCGAAGAGTACGCGCGCGCGGGCGGTGACTCGATCGAGGAGAAGAGCTTCTTGGACCGAGTGAAGGACGCATTCCGGCCGGAGTGAATCAGGCGCTGTAATGCCTGCGCGACGGTTTTTCGTTCGTGACGCGCATCGCGCCGGAGAAGTCGTCGCGATCTACGGCAGCGATGCGCATAAGATCGTCAATGTGTTGCGCCTGCGTGACGGCGACGTCATCGAGGTTGTCGACTCGCACGGCTCGATCTTCGCTGCAACGCTCGAGTCAAAAGCGGGCGCGCTCCAGGCACGGTTAGGTGAGCCACGTGAAACGCCGGCCCCGAGGGTCGTTATCGACGTGGCGCAAGGCATTCCCAAAGGTCAGAAGATGGACTTCGTCGTCGAGAAGCTCGGGGAACTCGGCGTGCGCGCGCTGATCCCGCTGCGCAGCGAACGCACGATCGTAGCCAATGTCGGACCGGCGAAGCTCGAACGTTGGCGTCGTCTCGCACACAGTGCGGCGCAGCAAAGCGGTCGCAACGATCTTCTCGCGGTGACCGAACCGTTACCGTTCGCGCAGCTGTGCCTGCAATTTTCGGAGTACGACGCGGTCATTTTTCCATGGGAGGTTGCCGAGCCGCAGCCGCTGCGCGAGGCGCTGCCCGCCATCGTGGGCGACGCTGCGCGGATTCTCGTGGTGGTCGGTCCCGAAGGGGGTTTCTCGCACGCCGAGGCCGAGTCGGCGAAGGCAGCGGGCGCGCATCTCGTCTCATTGGGTTCGCGCATCCTGCGCACCGAAACCGCCGCGCTGGCCGTCGTAGCGATCCTGGGATACGAGCTGCGATTGTAGAGGGTCGCGCCGATTGACGATAACGGTAGTAGATGAATGAACGCGAAAGCGTAGGCCGCCTGCGCCGCGCGGGCGCGGTGAGCGCGCTAGCGGTCATCGGTGTCCTGGTCTTACAGGCCATTGTCCTCATCGTGCTCACGGTTACCACGCTTCCGCCCTCACGCTCGATGAACGCCAGCGGTCTGCGCCGGGGCTATACGATTCGCATTCTCTACGATGCCACGATCCATGACGAGGCGGATCTTCACCGTAGTATCGCGATCCTGAGCGCGTCGCAGGCGAATTTCGGGGACCTAAAACCGGACGAAACCGCCCTACTGCAACGATTCTTGGCACGCCCAAACCGGGCAGATTCGCTAGCGCTTTTCGATCTTTTCAATGCCAAGACCAATGCCTACGAAGCAAGTGCGCGCAGGCGGCGCTCGGCGGTCCGGCTTTCCGCCATCGTCATCGGCCTGATCGCAATCGGCCTCGTCGTCTTCATTTACTATCGTGTGGCCCGGCCGGCCGAGGGGCGCTGGGCACGGATGGTCGAGCGACTTGAAGAGAGCCACGAGCGTCTCAGCTCAATGTTCGATTTCCATCCCGATGCGGTAGCCCTCATCGACGCGGACAGCCGGATCGTTCGCGCGAACGCGGAGCTCGAGCGGCTGACGCTCTACCGCGCCGACGAATTGATCGGCGCACCGATCGACACGCTGGCGCCGGCGCAGGACGCGATCGAGCATGCGGGCCTCGCAACCCCGCTCTTTTCGGAGACGTCGCTGCGCTTCGATGCGGCGCTGCGTGCGAAGACCGGTGCGGCGGTGATGGTGCGCGTCGATACGGTGCCGATGCGCGCCGGCGGCGCGTTGGAGGGCGTCTATGTGATCGCGCGCGACGTCACGCACGAGCGAGAGCTCGAGTTTCGCGAGGGCGTACAGCGCGAGCGGTTGCGCTCGCTCTCGCGAATCGCCTCGGTGCATGCAAGCTCGGTCGACCGGCAGATCAGCGAGACGCTGCAGTTCGCGGTGCGGGCGCTGGAAATGCAAGGCGCCGCCGTGTCGCGCGTCTACGATGACGAAGTGAAGATCATTCACTCGGTTGGCGATGAGCTGCAGGCCGGCTATTCGTTTCCCTTTGCCGAGTCCTACACGCGCCACATCTTCGGAACGAGCAAGATGATCTCGTTCTGGAACTACGAGAGCAACGAGTGGGAAGAAGATCCGGCGCAGGCTCGCTTCGGCTGGGGCGCGATGATCATCACCACCGCCTTTGCCGACGGGGTACCGGTTGGTGCGCTCGGCTTTATGTCGCGCAAAGAGCGGCGCCGGCCGTTCGAAGAGGCAGACTTAGATTTCGTTCGCGTCGTTGCCGCGATGATCGGTGCATCGCTTGCACGCGAGCGGCGCGAAGACGAACTTGAAGAGATCGCGTACGTGGACGCAGTCACACGTTTGCCGAACCGCCGCTATGCGATGGATCAATTGCGCCTCGCGATTGCTCGCGCCGAACGCAGCGGCGAGCTTATCGTGGCTTATTTCATCGACCTCGATGGCTTCAAGGCTGTTAACGACGAATTCGGCCACGCAGTGGGTGACGATTTCTTAGCGATTACCGCCGCACGGCTGCGCGCCGTGCTGCGCGAAGGCGATATCCTGGCGCGCGTGGGCGGCGATGAGTTCCTCGCATTGCAAAGCGGTGCGGCTTCCGTCGATGGTGAGGCGCTGCGCTTGGGCGAGCGTTTGATTCAGGCCGCATCGGAGCGCGCGATTTTCGACGGCCGCTCGGTTTCCGTCGGCGCCAGCGTCGGCATCGCGGCCTACCCGCACGACGCAAAAACCGCAGAAGAATTGCTCGAACGGGCCGACCAGGCGATGTACGCGTCAAAACGCGCAGGCAAGGGCGTAGCAACCTCCGCCTCGTAAGCGGGAACCAGCGTCACCTCGTCGTATGGGCTCGGGCTAGACTATGGCCAAGCTCCCCTTTTCCATCGTGGTTCCAACCTACAACGAAGCCGGCGGCATCGAGCGTTTGCTTCGCGCGGTCACCAATGTCTTCGAAGCAAACGGACTCGACGGTGAGATCATCGTCGTTGATGACAACTCGCCTGACGGAACCGGCGCCATCGTCGATCGCCTCGCCGGAGAACTGCCGGTTCGGTGCCTGCATCGACCGGGCAAGCTCGGTCTCTCGAGCGGCGTCATCGATGGTTGGGCGTTCGCTCGACCGCAGTCGCAAGCGCTCGGCGCGATGGACGCGGATTTCAGCCACGACATCAATATTCTGCCGATCATGGTTGCGGCGCTCGAATCAGGCGAGTACGGCCTGGCAATCGGTAGCCGTTACGTCAAAGGCGGCGGTATTGTGAACTGGCCCAAGCGCCGAATCATCACCTCGCGTGTTGCATGTGCGCTTGCCGCGCCACTGACGCGCGTAAAGGATCTTACCAGCGGCTATTTTCTGGTCAAACGCGAAGCACTCGACGGCGTGCACCTCGATCCGATCGGCTTCAAGATTGGCCTCGAAGTGATCGCGAAAGGGCACTATGGACGCGCGACCGAGATTCCGTACGTCTTCACCGATCGGATCGTCGGCGAGTCAAAATTGAACCAGAACGAAATCTTCAACTATCTCAAGCAGCTGCGCAAGCTCTATGCGGCGCGGCTCTTTCCGGGTCGCAACTAAAACCGTGTCGATTCCGGACTGGCTGCTGCGCCGCCGTGGAAAGAACGCCGATACGCGCGATGCAGCGCTGTGGACGAAGTGTCCGGAGTGCGGCGAAGTGCTCTATCGCCGCGATCTCTCCGCGAACTACGACGTATGTACCAAATGCGGGCACCATTTCCGGATGAATGCGTACGATCGCATCAACCTGCTCATCGACGGTGACTTCACCGAGATCGGGAACGAGATTCTATCCGGCGATCCGCTCGGCTGGGTGGACAAGAAGACGTATCCGGTCAAACTCGCCGGCGATCGGGAGAAGAGCGGCATCTCCGAAGGCGTGGTCTGCGGCGTCGGCTCGATCGACGGGTTCCAAGTCGCGCTCGGGGTGATGGACTTTCATTTTCGCGGCGGTACGATGGGAACCGTCGTCGGCGAACGCATCACGCTGTTGCTCGAAGAGGCGCGCAAGCGTAAGATCCCGTGCATTATCGTCACCGCCTCGGGCGGTGCGCGCATGGAAGAGGGCATGTTTGCATTGATGCAGATGGCCAAGACCACGGCGGCGGTTGCGCGCTTCAAGGACGACGGCAACTTTTTCGTCACGGTGCTCACCGATCCGACGACCGGCGGCGTCTCGGCGTCGTTTGCGTTTGAGTCCGACGTGATCATGGCAGAGCCCAAAGCGATGATCGGTTTCGCCGGACGACGCGTGATCGAGCAGACGATTCGTCAGAAGCTGCCGGATCAGTTTCAAACCGCCGAGTTCTTGCTCGAGCGGGGCCAGATCGACATGGTGGTCAATCGGCACGATCTCAAGACGACGCTCGTGCGCCTCCTCCAGTACGCTGCGGGCCACATTCGATGAACGGAAACGTCATCGTCGAACGCGAGCGCGGGCTGCTCGAGGTCGAACGGCGCATTGCCGACTTGCGTAATGCCAACGTCAACCAGCCGGTTGATTTCTCGGCCGAGATCGCTGCGCTGGAGCAAAAGTACGAGTCGCTGCAACACGAGCTCTTCGGCAAGCTCACGCCGTGGGAGAAGGTCAATATGGCGCGGCACCCCAGCCGCCCCACGAGCCTGGACTTCATCTCACAGTTCGAGCGCTTCGACGAACTGCACGGCGATCGCGAGTTTCGCGACGATCCGGCCGTCGTCGCCGGCTTTGCGCTCTTGCGCGGCCGGGCGGTGATGGCGATCGCTCAGCAACGGGGTCGCGATACAAAGGAAAACCTGCGCCGCAACTTCGGGATGGTCACGCCGGAAGGCTATCGCAAGGTCCAGCGTCTAGCACACACGGCCTCGCGTTTGGGTCTCCCAATCGTCACCTTCATCGATACCAAGGGCGCCGACCCGGGCATTTCTTCGGAAGAGCACGCGCAATCCGAAGCGATCGCGATGTGTCTGTATGAGTTCACCGAGGCGCGCGTGCCGATCGTCGCCTCGATCATCGGCGAGGGCGGCTCGGGAGGCGCGCTCGCGCTCGGCATCGCCGATCACGTGATTATGCTCGAGCATGCCGTTTACTCGGTAGCATCGCCGGAGGGGTGCGCCGCGATTCTTTGGGGCGATGCGGGAAAAGCGGAAGAAGCCGCATCGCGGCTGAAGCTCACCTCGGCAGATTTGCAGCAGTTTGGTATTATCGATGAGATCGTTGCCGAACCGCTCGGTGGCGCGCATCGTGATGCCGCGACCGTCGTGGCCAACGTACTCGGGGCGGTGTCGGCGGCAGTGGAACGGCTCGCGCGGATATCGCCGCAAGAATTACGAGAGGCTCGTTATCGGAAGTATCGTCGGATAGGCGCATGGCAAACAGAGCGCCAGGGGGACAACGGAACACCGGGACGGTGAAGCGCCGGACGCGCGCTTCATTAATCTGGCGTTTTCTCGGACGGCTCGGCGCCGCGACCGTTGCCCTTTTGGTCTTCACCCTGGTTGCGGTTCAATTCGCCCGGGTGGTCGACGCCAACGTTGCACTCGCGCACGAACTCTCGACAACCCAAAACGACATCACGCAACTGCAGGCGCGGCGCGAATGGCAGCTGCGCCAACTGCGCCGGCTCGAAGACCCCGAGGGCGCGGTACCCGAGATTCACGACCGCTTGCGCCTCGTGCGGCCGAACGAAGCCATCGTGTTCGTACGCCCGCTGCCCTCGCCCCCGTCGTCACCGACCCCGTGAACGAACGCGTCTACGGCTTCGTCATCAACGTCAATGCCTACGGCGCCATCGTTCGGTTGGAGAGCGGCGAGCTTGCAAGCGCACCCGCGGGCGATGTGGAGGCGCATCGCGTCGAGTACGATCGCGGCATGTCGGCGCGGGAAGCCGTCGCCTTTGTCTTGCACCCGGGCTCACGGCGCCCGATGGTAACGATCGTGCCGCGCATCGACGAACCCCAACTCGACGCGCAAATCGCGCGATATCTGGAAAGCACGGCAGACTGGGAAAACGACGGCGACGGCGTTCCCGCCCACGAGCGGCATTTCTTACGCAAAAAGAAACGCGCCGCTCAGTTTGAGTAAACACTACGCGGTTATCTCGATCGGCTCCAATTCCACCCGCGTCGCGCTAGCCGATATCGCGGCGCCGGTCCCGCACGTTGTGCTCGCGCGGTCGATCGGCACGCGCATCGGCGAAGGCCTCAAGGACGGCGGGACGCTCGGCGACGAGCCGATGCAGCGCACATTGGACGCGGTTACGTCGCACCTGCGCGCCGTACGCGGACATTACGTGCGGCTCTTCGCGATTGCGACCAGCGCCGTGCGCCGCGCTGAAAATAGCGACGTCTTCACGGCGCGTATGCAAACGCTGCTGGGTGTCCCCGTCCAGATCCTCTCCGGCCACGAAGAAGCGGTGGCGTCCTATCGCGGTGCAATTACCGCGTTCGGCCCATTGCACAACGAAGAATTGGGTGTGGTCGATGTCGGCGGCGGCAGTTCGGAGTACGCCACCGGCAACGGGCCGCTGCCCGATCGCACGGTGTCGTGCGAAATCGGCGCGGTTCGATTAACCGAAATGCTACCGCTGCTCGGCGGAAACGACGGCGTTGTCGATCTCGACACGATCGAGGAGGCACGCGAGATCGCGCGAAACGCGCTGGCGCCGATTGCCGACTTTCCGAAGGTTGGACATGTTGCGTTTGTGGGGGGTTCGGCAACCACGGTGGCATCACTCATTCGCAGTAAACGGACAAAGATCGACCAATACGAACTTTCGCGCAGCGATTTGCAACGCGCGCTCGTCCGTTTGTGCGCGCTGCCGCTCAAGGAACGTAAAGCGCTGGCCGGGATGAAGCCGCAGCGCGCCGACATTCTGCCCGCGGGCATCATCGTACTCGAAACGGTCCTCGACCTGATCGGTCACGACCGCGCGACCGCGACGACCGCCGACCTGCTGCTCGGCTATTTGCTGCAACAGGTGGACCGGGCAGGACGAGCGGGGCACGACCCCGGATGGAATGCGCATGGACGATCAGGCTATACACCAGCACATTGAGTCCCTAGTAGAGGAAGAGCACCGGTTGCGGGAACACGGTGACAGCGGGAAGCTAACGGCCCAGGATCGTCTGCGTTTGGAAGAGGTCCAAGTGCAGCTCGATCGCTACTTCGATCTCTTACGTCAACGCCGCGCGCGTGAAGAATTCGGTCAAGATCCCGATGTCGTGCACATGCGCTCGGCTGACACCGTCGAACACTATCAACAGTAGCAAACCGCCTGGGACGGTGGTGGAACTGGCAGACACAGCAGACTTGGAATAACCCCTGAGCCGCAGGATCGGAAACGCCCTGCGGGATGCGCTCAAAGTCGGTGAACTCTCTGGCGCGCGCGCCGTGACAACGCCGAGCCAAGCAGGATTCGCGCTCCGGCGCGAATCTTTGAAGGTGTAGAGACTGGAAGGGCGCGGCCTAAACCGGTTCACGAAGCGAACCAGCATGGTCAAGGCACAGTCCGGACCACAAACGCGGAAAAGCGGTGGCGAAAGCTATAGTGGTGCGAAAATTTGCCGCTCGTAAAAGAGCATGCGGGTTCGATTCCCGCCCGTCCCATGAATTCTCGCTTTCTCGTTGCCGGAGCCGTCGATGTCAAAGCACGGAGCCATCCTACTTATTGCAATCGGCGCGCTTGCCATGGTGATCGGCGCCCCGGGTGTGTATCTCGCGCTCTACGCATACTCCAGCGTGGGCGTCCTTTATGGCGGCAGCTTCCTTCTTACGGTCGGCGGCATCGCGATCGCGGCGGCTGCCGGCATTCTTGCCGCCTATGGCGGCGACCCGAGCCAAAGCCGGTTTCCGGCTTGGGTCCTGAGTCTGATTATCGTTGCCGGGAGCCTCTTGGCGATCGGCTACGATACGGTGAACCGTTTGCAACTGGAACGCAAGGCAACGGACGCGGTGCAGGCGCAAGATGCGCTGCGTCGTGATAACGCCGCGCTCGTTACGGAGAACGCGCGGGTCAAGAGGACGGCCGGCGAGACCTACGCCGCAGCGCTCAAGCTTGACCGCAGTAGTTCGCAGGCGCTCTCGGCCATGCAACGCGACATTGCGACCGCCGGGCTCATCAACCAAAGAACCCTCGACGCGGGCGTGCAAGCCGGCGCCTTACAAGCCTCGGCCCTCGCCGCGTTGCGCGACGTGATGCAAGCCGCGAAACACAACCGGGAGCTGCGTTGTCGCCCGTAGTTGGTCGTGCAGAGAAAACTTTGATTCACGATTGAGGACGCGTCGGACCCCCAGGCACCATGCTCAACCCACGATGCGAGCGCTTCTCATTGCACTCTGCAGTACTATGCTTGCGTTTGCGGGTCTCGCTACGCGTGCGCCGGGAGCCGTACCCTCGACCTTTTCATTCCCGGCGGCCAGGGCTCCCCATCCGCTGCCGCTGGATCCGAGCCTTACCGACCCGGCCTGGCAACTCGGCAAAGTACCCGGCGATACACCCTGGAAGGACGTGACCACGCGCGGTAACGCCCCCGACGTCACGACCGCATACTTTTTGTACGACGACAAGAACCTCTACATTGCGTTCGTCGCGCCCCAAAAGGCGCCGATCGTCGCCACCCAAACGAGTAACGACGTCGGCTTCGGAACCGACGATTTCGTTGCGGTCGGCATCGACACCAGCGGGGCGGGTTCGCAGGCCTATCTTTTCGAGACGACGCCGCGCGGCGTGCGCTATCAGCAGGCGACCGAAAATGTCCGCTATCGTCCCGACTGGAGAGCTGCCGGGGCAGCGCAGGGCGGCGAATGGCGCGCCGTCATGATCATCCCGCTCTCGTCGATGCGAATTCACGGCGGCTCGAACGCTTGGCGAATCGGGTTCTTTCGCGGCGTCGCCGCGACGGCGGAGCACTACACGTGGGCGTTCGATGGCCTCATGCAAGACGCCGGCGCGGGGAACTGGCCGTCGTTCAACGATCTGCGCTACTGGCCGAGCGTCACCGTCGCGCTTGCGAAGAGCAGCTCCGCGCGTCCACAGCCGAGGCTCGAAGTCTTCGGACTGTCGAGCAGCGGCGCGGACCGCTCCGAGTACGAGCAAGCCAATGGGACGTTTTTCCCGCAACCGACACGCTACTATGGTGCCGATCTGAGCCTTCCGGTTACGTCAACGATCAATCTGGTGGGCACGCTCAATCCCGATTTCTCGAACGTCGAGATCGATCAGCAGACGATCGCACCCCAAGAGTTCGAACGGCAGCTCGTCGAGTACCGTCCGTTCTTCGCACAAGGCGCGCAATATCTCGATCCCAACCCCAACGGCTACTCGAATTACATCAGCTATCCGAACGAAGTGTTCTATTCACCGAGCATCGGACCGTTCGACAGCGGAGCGAAGATCGAGGGCGTGTACGGTCTGCAAAGCTTCGGGGTGCTCACCTTTCGCGGCTACAACGCGGAAACGGGAGAGACGTTCGACGACCAGGCGTTCGGCTGGAAACACGCGCTCCAAAATCAGGCATTCCAGTATTACGTGGACGGGGTGTTCGCACACCACAGCATCAACGGCGACGATGATACGGTGGAGGCGGGTTTCAAGGGCCGAAATCTGCACACCAAATTCGTCTACCAATTCAACTACGCGATCGAGCACGGATCCTGGGTGCCGCAGGGAACCGCGCATTCGCTCAACGGCTTCATCGATGAACACCAAAACAACTATGAGGTCAACCTCGGGTACGTTGACATCAGCCCGAACTACAACCCGATCGACGGCTACACCGAAAACTCGGACATCCGCGGCATTCAAGGGTTCGTGGCGTTCAACGGCACTGCGCCCGGCGTGAAGAGTTGGTATTTCATGATGGTGGGCGATCGCTACCACGATGAAAGCGGCGCGATCCACGAAGCGGATTCCGGGGTCTATCTGAACGCGGCCTTTCGCAATCTCTTCTCGTTCGACGGTATCGGTCCAACGGTCAGCATGTTGCGCCAATATTCCATTCCCTACACACCCGCGAACTGTACGCTATCGAACCAAAACCCCGTCGCCGGAACATCCTCGTTCACCGGATTTCCGTGTTACCTCCAAGGTACCGATGTGCCGTATAACTTGATGTCGGTACCGGTCGGCTATCGCGACGGGAGCCCGACCCCGGTCGACGTGAGCGCAAACTGGGGCAGCTTCGGCGGAAATTGGATTCACTACTACACGTCGACGACATCGCGCCCGCTTGGCTCGAAAATAACGCTCGGCCTCGAGTATGACGGCACCTACGAACGCGACCTTGCGACCGGGATATTGTCGTCGCAGTGGCTGCGCCGCGTTTCGCTCGGATACAACATCAACGCGACGACCAATGTCTCGATCGGACTTCGCGGCATCAACGGCTTGGGCGGCTTCGTCGCGGAACCGGGTAACAACCTCGCCGTCGGGTTTCACACCCGCACGAACAATGGCGACATTTACATCAACTACGGTTCGCCGGCGGCCAACGTCCAGCTCTACCGTCTCATCGCGAAATACGTCTTTCGAATCGGGTCAGCAGCGGGAACGTAGCGATCATTCGGTGCGGGCGTCGAGATCAACGCGCATGTATGCCGCAATCGCATTGGCGTCGGGATTGTCGAGCATCTCCAAACCTTTGATCACGCCGGCGACATTTTCAGCCGGATGGTGGCGATTGAGTTTGAAGAGGCCGAGCAGCGAGTCGACGCGCATCTGCAGACCCACGATCGCCTTGAGCTGCGATTCCATATAGTCGGCCGGTGCTTGGTCGATCGTCCAGCCCGCGCCGACGCGCGCTTCCTGCGATACGGTCAAGCGCGCGACGAATTCCCGCAGCCACTGCGTGTCCTCAGTGAAGTGCACCGCTCCGCGTGCCTCGATCGCAACGTAGTCAAACGTCGGCACAACCCGGCCGTTGATGCGTTTGGTCGCGTACCAGGTTGGTGAGACGTAGTGTTCGGCGACACGGAACAGCGCGACGCCGCCGCCGTCGCCGCCGCGCCATTGATTATTGGCGCGCGCGATGTGCCCCTCGAGGTAGAGTACGCCGTCGGCCTCTCGCGCGAGCATCGGCACGTAGGTTACGACCGGTCCTCCCTCGACGACGGTGATAAACGTCGCCAGCGGGTGGGCGGCAATCAGCGCGAGCAGCGGAGCACGGTCGTCGGCGCGGACGTGCGGGGGGCGATAGGTCATTTGGGCGCAACCTCTAGGGAAATCAATGTGTACGAGGATTTCGTGAGCAAGCTATTCTCTCCCATGACCTTGCGCGAGACGACCTTCGAGAATCGGATCGTGGTCTCGCCGATGTGCCAGTATTCCTCGACCGACGGCAACGCCAATGATTGGCACGTCGTCAATCTTGGCCAATTCGCGCTCTGCGGGCCGGGGCTGGTCTTCTTCGAGGCGACGCACGTCAGCCCCGAAGGGCGGATCACCGATGCGGATCTGGGTCTGTATTCGGATGCGAACGAAGCTGCCATGGCGCGGGTCGTCGCCTTCATCCGCACGTGGGCGCGCAGTAGGATCGGCGTGCAGCTCGCCCACGCGGGACGCAAAGGCTCGACCGTGCCGCCGTGGAACGGCGGCGGTCCCGCGAGCGGCGAGCACGCGTATCAAACCGTTGCGCCGTCAGCGATACCCTATTCCGATTGGCCGTCGCCGCAAGCGCTCAATGTCGAAGGATTGCAGAAGATTCGTGGTGACTTTGTCGCCGCGACGAAGCGCGCGCAGCGCCTCGGCGTCGACGTGATCGAATTGCACTTCGCGCACGGCTATCTCGCACACGAATTTCTCTCGCCGCTTTCGAATCATCGCACCGACGAATACGGCGGCTCGCTGGAAAACCGCGTGCGTTTTCCGCTGGAACTCTTCGAGGCGGTGCGCGCGGCGTGGCCGCAAGAACAGCCACTCGGAGTTCGTATCTCTGCCAGCGACTGGGTGCCGGGCGGTTGGGATGTGGAGCAGTCGATTGCGTTCGTCAAGGAATTGCAACAGCGCGGGTGCGATTTCGTTGACGTTTCGAGCGGCGGCAATTCTCCGGATCAGAAGATCACGCTAGGGCCCGGCTATCAAGTGCCGTTCTCCGAAGCAATCAAGAAAGCCACCGGGATGACGACGTTTTCGGTTGGTGCGATCACGCAGCCGGCCCAGGCCGAAGAGATCATCGGCACCGGACAGGCGGACTTTGTCGCGCTTGCCCGGGGCTTTATTCGTAATCCGCGCTGGGTGTGGGATGCGGCCGACCAGCTCGGCGGTGAGCCATTTGTCCCAAACGAATACCTTCGCGGGCGCAAATTAATGATGTAACGTTTCGGTTTCGATGCGGCCGATTTTGACCGAATTCTCCCGGTTCTGGCCGATGATACAGGCGGGAGGTGTGCATTATGAAAGCACTGCTCGCATTGATTTTCCGCGCTGCGCCGGCCGCAGCGCATGACGATACGCTCCGTGCGAATCGCTTCGACGATGCCCGCACGTTGAGCCCGTGGTTGTTGCTGCTGCCCCGTCTCTAGCCGCATCGTGCGGCTGGGATTGACAGCGGGGTGTACTCTTAGTAAGGATTCCTCGTTAGGTGAGGCGTCTGCACGAGAATAAGCCGCTGCCCGGAAAGGTCGAGAGACCCCAATGGGTTACCAGGCACCGTCGAATCAAGGCGGTACCTAATGCGGCTGAGGGATGACGAACGTTCCTCTACGGCGTGCAGTGCTAAAGCTCGACGTTGAGGGGAAGCCGGAGCAATGTTCCGTGCTATTTCAGCAACCGTCGTGACGAGAATCACGATGGTTTTTTATTTATGCAGGCGCAGGATGCGGCTGGAACGTTTCGAGCACACGATGTGCGGCTCCACGCAGTGGAGCGAAACCTGAGAGGAGGTGAGATTCCGCAATGGACGACGGCCCGAGTCGATGTTCGTACCCCTGGCTCGCGATGAGCCCATCTTTTGACCGCGTCGTGCCATCGATGCGGTGATGAATCACGCCGACGAAGGAGATCGTGTCATGAGGAATTCGCCTTGGCTAATGCAGTAGGAGCCGCGCGGCGGATCGTGATGTTCCTGTCCGTGGTAGGGCCGGGGATCATCACGGCCAACGCCGACAACGACGTTGGCGGAATCCTCACGTATTCGCAGGCCGGGGCGCAGTTCGGCTATACGCTCTTGTGGCTGCTCGTCCCGGTGACAATCGCGCTAATCGTGACACAAGAGATGTGCGCGAGGATGGGCGCGATCACGGGCAAGGGGCTCTCGGATTTGATCCGAGAGAATTTTGGCGTCAAGGTTACCTTTTGGGTGCTGTTGATGTTCGTCATCTGCGACATCGGAAACACCGCGACGGAGTTCGCCGGCGTTGCCTCAGTCGCGCCCGTCTTCGCCGGCTTCATTCACGTTGTCAGCGCCGGCCTGCTCAAGGTCATCATGGTAGTCGCCGCTGCAGCGTTAGTATTTTTTACCGTTACGCGCGGAAATTATAAGATCGTCGAGCGCGTATTCTTCGCGTTCTGCGCGGTCTATCTTACCTACGCGGTGAGCGCCGTTCTACTGCACCCGGACTGGCGCGCGATTGCGGAGCAGACGATCTTCCCGCATTTCTCTTCATCGAAGGCGTACTTCCTAATGATCATCGCGGTCATCGGGACGACGATCTCACCCTGGATGCAATTCTACATTCAGGCCGCGGTCGTGGATAAAGGCATTCGTGAAGACGAATATCCGATGTCGCGTCTGGATGTCGTGTCCGGTGCGGTGCTAACCGATGTGATCGCGTTTTTCATCATTGTGGCCTGCGCCGCCACGATTTTCATCCACAATCTGCACGTGCCGGCCGCCGCGCAGATTGCGATCAACGATCCGAGCGACGTGGCGGTCGCGCTCCAACCGTTGGCCGGAAAATTTGCAGCATTGCTGTTTGCGATTGGCCTGCTCAACGCCGCGATCTTCACGGCCTCGATCCTGCCGCTCTCCACAGCCTACTACGTCTGCGAAGCATTTGGCTTCGAGCGAGGCGTCGATCACCGTTTTTCCACCGCCAAGGTTTTCTACTCGCTCTATCTGGCGCTGATTGTCGTCGGCGCGGGTGTCGTCATCATTCCCAACGCGCCGCTCCTGGCAATCATCTTCTACTCGCAGGTCCTCAATGGCGTGCTCTTACCCGTGGTCCTGGTCTTGATGCTATTACTCATCAACAACAAGCGGATCATGGGTGCATGGACCAATGGTCCCGCATTTAATGTGATCGCGTGGGGAACCGTCGTTGTCGTTGCACTGCTGACCGTCATCTCGACGCTGCAGACAATCTTTCCGCAATGGGGGGCGCAATGAGGGGGCGATGGAAGAAGCCTGTCGTGACGCTGACCGCGGGTCGTGCTTTGCGCACGCTGATCGTCCTGTTGCTCGCCGCCGGCCTGCCGACCGTCGTTCACGCGCAAACAACCCCGGCGCCGTCTGCGTCACCGTCGCCCTCACCGACACCGGGCTTTTCGCTGCACGTGCACGGTGCCAATGTCTTCGTATCGCAGGGCGCGAGCGGTCCCGGCCTCGCTCCGCCCGAAGCGCCCGCATTCCAAGCCGGCTTGCCGCTTTCGCCCATGTCGCCCTACGACTGGTTTTCGAGCGCAGCGGAAACGCCGGGCAATGCGGGGATGCTTCAATATCTCGTCGACGGAAACGATCGCACGCGCAGCGTCACGCTCGACGTACAGGTGCTTGTCGGCGCCTATGGCGGCGATTTGAACAACCTCATGTACTGGAGCGAACCGTGGCTGGGTCCGCTCGATCCGCATGAAGGTCACTCGCCGGTCAACTACGGGATCAACTTCCCGCAGAGCGGCGGGAATGGCATTGAAGGCGAATCCGCGCAGGCGGTCGTGCCCTACGCTGCGTCGCTAGCAAGCAACGACGGCGCGTGGAAAATCAGCGGCGGGTACTTCAATCTCACGCAGACCGATCGCTTCGTCTTCGCACCGCCGGCGGTGACCAACGCCAATCCGTCGATCGGCGTGCAAACAGCCGAAACTCTCGGCCCCGGCATGCCCAACATCGACGCTTGGAACGCGTCGCCGCAATCACTCCCGCTGCTCGGCGCCGATCTCGTTTCGACGCATGGGCAGTCGACGGTCGAACTGACCGACGCGCTGTTGCCGGTGTTGCAAGGGACGCAGGCGCGTTTGGCGATGGGGTCGTACGTGCTCGATCGCGGTGACGGCGGCCGCTTCTCGGCGCAAGTCGTCAACATCGCAACGTCGGGCAATTCAATTCTCACGACCACGTTCTTCGGTGCCGATCAAACGCTCTATCCGGGTCCACAAGGGCGGCTTTTTTCAAGCGTCCTTTCCGGCCAAGTGCAAACGATCGCCGGCATACGCGGTTTCTTCCATCCATTTCACGGCGACGACGTGTCGATCGAATTGGGCGAGGGATGGTATCACGACGGTCTTGCCGCACAGCCCGGTACGCAATCCCCGGGAAGCTACGAACATGTTGCGTTCACGCGTCACTTTAATGCGAACACCGATGCCGGCGTCGAATACTACCGCTTCGATCCACGCTACGCCGACGTCATCTTGCCCTACGGCGTCCCCGAAAACGTGTGGAGCGTCGCGTGGTCGTGGCCCGGGCAGTGGCTGAAGTCGACCTATGAAGCGGTGGACAATACCACCATCGGGATCAATCGCGAAGGCTATCGCGCGCATGCGGATTACGCGCATGGACGCTTTGAGCTGCACGCCGATGCCTATGTGTGGCGCCAAATCGAACCGAACACGCTTACCAACGCTTCGCAGGAAGGCTGGGTCGACGGATATTTCCTGCCGCAGTTCGACGGCGACGCGACCCTGGGTTGGCAGCGCCAAGTCGGCCTTTATACGGCCTGGCATTGGCAAACCAACGATCTCGTCCTCGACTCGGTCTGGGATCGCTCGTATCGGCCGGCAATCGACTCGATCGATCTCGTGAGCGCGAACTATCCACAAGTCGTCACGAGCTTCCAGCATCACTGGAGCAAAAAGATGGTCGCGGCGCTCGGGTACGCGCGCTACAGCGCCAACGGGTACTGGTCGACGACCCCAGTCTTAGGCATCTACGGCGCGACGTTTCTCGGGGGCGAGTGGGATTTCTCAAACGGCCAGCAGCTCCTCATTCAGCTTCGGCGCTACGGCCTGACCGGGCTACCCTCCGAACCAGGCGGTCCTCCGCCGACGATGCGGGGGACCGCATTGGTGGTCGATCAGAGGATTCAGCTCTAAGCAGCCCTAACAGCGCCGGGTTCTCCCCCACGTACCTGAGGAGGTCGAGTTCTCCACGTGAAGATCGTGGTTACGGTCAAGCTTGTGCCGGATCCGAATGCCGAAAAGCGGATCGACAACGGCACGAAGCGATTGGTTCGCACCGGCGTTGAGACGGTGCTCAATCCATACGACGAATATGCGCTTGAAGCGGCTTTGCAATTAAAAGAGAAGGCCGGCGGTGATACGACCGTCACGGTCTTTAGCATGGCCCCCGAGTCGCTCAAAGAGACACTGCGAAAAGCACTCGCGATGGGTGCCGATGACGCGGTGCTACTCAGCGACGCCGGACTCGAGGGCAGCGATGTGTGGGCCTCCTCGTACGCGATTTCGCACGCGCTTAAAAAGGTTGGCTTCGATCTCTTGATTGTCGGAGGTCTCTCCGACGACGGCTCGACCGGTGCAACACCCGGTGCGCTAGCCGAATATCTGCAGGCGCCGCTCGTCACCAACGCGCGCAAGGCCGAAATCACCGACGGGAGATTGAAGATCGAACGCGAGACCGATACCGGCTATCAAGACGTCGTCGCACCGCTCCCGTGCGTGCTGACGACTGCACTGACGTTCGGTGAACCGCGCTACGCATCGCTCAAAGGCATCATGGGCGCGAAGAAAAAGACGATCGCCGCGATGAGCGTCGCCGACCTTGGACTATCGCACGCGGTGGGTCAAGGCGGTTCGAAGACGCAGCTGCTCTCGTTTGCTCCGCCGCCGGTTCGTGGCAAAGGCCAAGTGATCGAAGCCGCCGACGGCGCGTCCGGCGCGAAAGCAGTCTTCGATTTCCTCAAAGAGCGGAAGCTGGTGTAGCAGCCGATGAAAAATGTATTGGTCTTCGTTCAACACAAAGGCGGCCAAACGCCGAAGGTCACCTTCGAAATGGCGACGCAGGCGCGGAAACTCGCCGATCAATTCGGCGGTAAGGCGCACGCTCTCGTCGTCGGTGCCGGGTCGTCACAGCTTGCCGAATCGCTCAAAGCCTATCCGCTCGACGCAATCTACATTAACGATGACGCCGACGTCGATACGTATCTGCTCGATCCGGTCATCGACTATCTCGAGGCCGCCGCCAAGACGATCGGACCCTCGCTCGTGCTGGTCGCCAATACGCTGACAGGCAAGGATGTTGCGGGCCGCCTCGTAGCGCGGCTAAACGCGGGCGTTTGCGCCGATGCGGTTGACTTTACGCTCGAGGGCGGTAAGGTTGTCGCTGTGATGCCGAAGATGGGCGGCGCGGCGATCACCAACTGCGAACTCCTCGCCGGAGATTACGGCGTGGTGACAATTCGCCCGAATGCCTTTGCGGCACAACCCGGCGGCAGCGGAGCAGCCGTGCAAGCAATCGAAAAACCGGCCGGCAAGAGCTACGCGGTAGTCATCGAGAAAGACGTCGAAGAGGGTTCCGGGGAACTCGCGCTGGAGGAAGCACCCGTTGTCGTAGCGGGCGGACGCGGACTCGGCGGCCCCGAGCCGTTCGACACGTTGCTCAAACCGCTGGCGTCGGCCCTCGGCGGTGCGGTAGGTGCGTCACGCGCGGCGGCCGATGCGGGTTGGGTTCCGTATAGCCTCCAAATCGGGCAGACGGGCAAGACCGTCAGTCCATCGCTCTATATCGCGGTCGGAATCTCGGGCGCGATACAACACAAGGTCGGCATGCGTTCTTCGGGTACGATTGTCGCCATCAATAAGGATGGACAATCGCCGATCGCCGAGTTTTCGGATCTGGTGGTCGTTGGCGATGCGTTCGCCATCGTGCCGGAACTGACAAAACTCGTGCAAGCCGCCAAATCATAAGCTAAGGATCTCGAACACGTTGAAACGCTTCACTCTTCTGCTCACGATGCTCGTCGCGCTTGGCGCGGCGTTCGCCGTCACGCAGCCCAACGCCCAGGCATCACTCTTCGGTAGTAAGAGCGCCGCATCGCCCTCGCCGTCTCCGTCGCCGTCGGCACTGCCCACGGCATCGCCGGAGCCGCCGTCGGTTGCGATTCCGAAGCTGCAAGCCAAGCTCAAGGCCAATCCCAACGATCAAGACACGATGACGCTGCTTGCGGCACAGTTCCTCGGGATCAACCGGCCCGATCTCTCGGCGCAGTTGACCCAGCACCTGCTGCAGATGGGTGATAAGACCGCGCAAGTCTACTATCTCGACGGCTACGCGATGGATGCACTCGGACATAGTGATGTCGCGATCAGCGACTTGGAGCAAGCCGAGAACCTCGATCCGAGCAACATCGGCGTGCTCGAGCAGTTAGTCTCGCTGTATCTCAAAGCTAATCGTTTCACCGATGCGGAGCGGATAGCTAACCGGAGCCTCGTGCTCAACAAGGGCGATGCGACGTCGTACTCGATGCTCGGTTCGGTCTACGCGGCAGAACAGAAGTTCGACGATGCGCGAGCGCAGTTCAAACTCGCAGCAACGAAGGATCCGAAGAATCCCGATCCGCTGATGCAGATCGCCCAGACCTACGCGCAGCAAGACAACATTCCAATGGCGCTCCAGTGGAACGCAAAAGCCATCGCGCTCGACCCCAAGAACGTGCAGGCGCTGGTCTTCAAAGCCCAACTCTACGCGCGTCAACACATCGACGATCAGGCGTCTGCAGCCTTTGACGATGCGATCGTCGCAGCGCCGGACGACGCAGCGAAAGTCCAGATCCTCATTCAAAAAGCCATCTACTTCGTCGGGGAGAAAAAGAACTCTCAGGCCGAAAGCATCTTTCTGCAAGGCATCGCGCAGTATCCAAAGGTGCCGCAAATCTACGTGGCATACGGCGACTATTTTGCCGGGCAAAAGAACCTCGACAAAGCCAAGGCTGAGTGGCAAATGGCGCTCGCGATCGACAATGGGGATCTCGATGCGTTGAGCCGCTTGGCGCAAGCAGCGCTCGCGCAGCAACGCTACTCGGATGCGATCGGGTTTCTCAAACAGGCGGTTGCCATTCAGCCGGATCCGCAGGCATTTCAGGCGCTCGGCGCCGCCTACGCGCATCTCCACGATTATAATAGTCAGAAGGACGCGTGCAGCAAAGCGTTCCAACTCCAGCGTACGCCGCAAACGCTGAGCTGCATTGCCGACGCCGACTACGCTCTCAAAAACTACAAGGAAGCTGCGCAGATCTTCGACGTGATCGACAGCAACGCGAAGGGCTGGCTTGAACAGAATCCGTCGTATCTCTTGCTTGCCGCGAAGTGCTATGAGGACTCCAAGCAGCGCACCAAGGCTATTAATGCCTATCGGCGTTTGCTGGCGATGATGCAGAAGGGCACCAAACAGTATTCGCAGGTCCAAGGATGGATTGCGGATCTGAGCAAGCCGACGCCTGCGGCAACGCCGAAGAAAAAGCCGTGATTACCACTTGAAGCTCGTCTACGACGCGCTCTACGGCGACCATCTCCGCGATCTCGGGCACCCCGAATCACCCGACCGCGTGGAGGTGGTCGCTGCGCGTTTAACGCAGCGCGGACTTGCCGGCGACCTCCGTCATCCGCTTGATGCCGCCGACGACGAGATCGAGCGCGTGCACGAGCCTCGTTACGTCGAACTCGTCAAACGCGAGATCGGCGACCTCAACGGTCCGCGGTACCTTTCGACCGGAGACGTTGTCGTCGATGCGCGCACGCTCGACGTGGCGCGTCGAGCAGCCGGCGGTGCAATTGCAGCCGTCGAAGCGACGGTGGAGAACGGGACGCCGGCCTTCGCACTCGTTCGCCCGCCGGGACATCACGCCGAATCAGCTCGCGGCATGGGCTTTTGCGTGTTCAACAATGCCGCCATTGCCGCCCGAGCGTATCAGGCGCGTGCCGGCGGACGCGTGCTGTTGATCGACTTCGACTATCACCACGGCAACGGCACGCAGGACGCCGTCGGCGCGGGCTTGAGTTATGTCTCCACGCACGCATCGCCGGCGTATCCGGGCACGGGCTACGAGAGCGCGGCGATCGGCGACGACGCTCTCATCAACATTCCGCTCCCGGCATCCGGAATCGCAACCGAAGCGTTCGTCGCGATTTGGGAACATCTGCTTGCGCGCGCCGCCGCATTCGTTTGGCCCGATCTCATCGTTGCGAGCGCCGGCTTTGACTACGTTGCCGGCGATCCGGTCGGCGATCTCGGCGTCGACGTCAGTGCGGCATCGGCGCTGGCGCGAGCGATCAATCGCACCGCGCAGCAGTACTGCGGCGGCCGCGTGGCTTACGTGTTGGAAGGCGGCTACGACATCGATGCGCTCACCGAATCGATTGCGCAAGTGATCGACGTCACGAATCGCGCCGACACGCGCGATAACGACGCGTCTGCGCAGGCTATCCCGGCCGCGCAGCGTGAGTTGCTTAGAGCACTCGACGAGCGCTTTCGGCGCTAAGCTCCTCCAGCACCCGCAACGCTTCCTCGCCGCGGTCGGTCGGCACGAAGAGGTGATCGTGGTAGAACCCACTCACGACGTTGGCTGCAATCGTGTGCTTGGCCAGCGCTGCAGTCACCGCGGCGGTAAATCCAACCGATTCGAGATCGGATTCTACGCGCAGCGTGATCCGCCGTGCAAGAAATGCATACTCCAGTCGGTGTTCCTCGGCCACGTGCTGCTCGATCACGATGGTGATGCCTTCGCTCTCGCGAAATGTCAGCAACGGACGCGCACTCTCGAGTGGAAACGATCGGTCAACACAGCAAAAGACCCACTCACGTGGGTCTAGCGCGGGCTTCATCGTGATAAGAAGCGTTGATAAATCGCGTTCAGGCACTCGCTTAGGGTAGCACACTCGCACCGATCTTTTCTAGCTCCGTAAGGCTGAGATCGCCGACCAACGCAAAATGGCGGTTGCCGTCCGACCATGCAACTAAAGTCGTTGGACCTTCCTCGACATAGCGCGCCGGATGATCCGCGATCGTGGTCGCGATCGCATGGTAGCGCGACAGGTCAGCCGCCGCGTTTTTCTCATTCTGAAAAAGCGAGACCGTGCGAATTCCGTCGGAATAGATCAAATGCAGAGTCGGTACGTCCTTGATCGAGACGACGTCGCCGGCAATCGGGCTGAAGCCCTCCGGCAGATATTTCGGCACTTGGGCGGTAAAGCCGGCGCTCGAAATGACGTGCGTGATGTCGGTGGATTCTTGCCCGCGCGCCGCTCCGTTGACGCGATTCAATCCCGCGGGAAGCTCGAAGATTGCCGTTGGAATAGCGTTGGTGTAGCGGATCTGCTCTATCCGCGTTTGCGCGATCAAGGATCCGTTGCTCCCATACTGCTGGCGCTCGAGGACCAGATGCGTCTGCGCGTCGATGTGGACGCGCATCGTCGTCTGTCCCGTGTACTTGTTGTTGAGCAGCACGACGTGCACTGCGCGGCCCGATACCGTCTCGTCCGGCGCATAGACGGCATTGTAGTTGGCCATCAGTATGCCGAAGTTGCTGCGCGCAGCGATTTGCTCGTCGGCGTCCTCATCTTGTGAAACCACGAGGCGCTCGCGCTTCACGTCGATCGAATAGGTCGTAGATCCGCGGGTAATGACCGAATCGCCGTACAGGTCTTGCGGCGCTACGTACCACCGCCGTGTCATATCCGGCGCGCGGTGCTCGATGCGATAGATCGTGGCATCGGATCGTTCCGCGCCGATGCGCAGTACTTGCACTTCGCCGACATAGGAGACTCGCTCGGGCGCGTTCATTGCATCGCGCAACAAATCGGTGGGCTGCGGCGGCGCAGGCGTCCCGCCCATCAACACCGCCGCTAGGAAGAGCAGTCCGCTATTGCGCGCCATCCGCGTTCTCAGTCGTGAAGAGCGCGGCCGGAACGGTGTTCCCTTCGTTGAACGGCACGGCGCTGGTGAGCGCGGCGTGATCGTCGAGATAATAGGCGGCGTCGATCGTGGGGGCGGCGCTGCGGTGCGCAACCGAGTCGTAACCTACGAATGCGGCGACCACCAGGGTCGCGGCCACGGGAATGGCGACCACTGGACGAAGCCAAGCTGCCAACCGTTGCGCCCAGCCGGGTTCACGGTGCGACGACTCAATGGCGCTCCAGATGACGGCGCGGACGCCGGGGGGAAGCTCGCGTTCGGTCGCGCGGGCAAAGCTGCGCAGTGACTCGGTAAGACGAGCCTCGTCTTCGTATCGCCCGCGGCAATCATCGCAGCCTTCGAGATGCAGCAAGAACGCCGCGTCTTCGCCGGGAGCGAGTTCGCCGTGCAGGTAGTCGATGAGTTGTTCTTGGCTCGGATGCGATTTCATGATGATTTTGGTTGTGACTCAATTAGGCGGCGCAGTTGATGGCGTGCGCGATGCAGCCGCGAGCGCACCGTCCCGATCGAGCAGCCGACAATATCGGCAATCTCCTGATAGCTATATTCCTCAACGTCCGCGAGGATCAGCACCTGTCGCTGCTCGAGCGATAAGCCCGCGAGCGCCTTCGACATCGTTTCGCTGAGCTGCCGGTCGACCAGTTCTTCGATCGGCTCGGTGGCCAGCGGACGGGCGCCTTTGAACTGCTGCGGGGCATTGTCCTCGGGGATCTCCTCCTGATAACGCCCTTTACGGCGCCGAAGTTCATCCCGGTGGAGATTCGTGACGATCCGGTAGATCCACGAGAGGAAGGAGGTGCCTGGCTGGAAGCTGCGCCAGGCGCGGTAGACCCGGATGAAGGCTTCCTGGGTCAGGTCGCGCGCGTCGGCTTCATTGTGGCTCAAGCGCAGGGCGTAGTTATAGGTCGCTCTGCCGTACTCGTTGATGGCCCGCTCGAGGAACGCGGTGTGCTGGGGACTCGGCGGGTCGAACGGCTTGCGCGGTGCGGCCATGGTCGGGCTTTACGCAGTCTTTGACCACAACACCCGCCCGACGATCCAAAGCGAGATCGTCACCACGATCGCGATTAGAAAGAAGAGCGCGATTTCCAACGTGACAATGCCCGCGAATTGGCTGCCCCCGCACAGAGCCACAACGCTTGCGATGAGCGAAAGCTTGAAGCGCTCGAAGGGGTTGCTGGCCATCCCTTCGACCGCGCGCGCTTCGGCTGCAACGCCGCGCGGATCCCAACCCGCGGTGTTGACGACGTAGGCGACGCGTCCTTGCGGCGTCACCACGACCAGCTTGTCGCTGTGAATGTACGTGTCGCTGTCGGTCTGCAGCGACGAAATCCCGAACTCGTCGAGCACGCGCTCGATCGTCGAGCCGGTGCCGGTCAGCAGCGTCCAGATCGCCGGATCGCCGCCGAATTGCTTGCGGTAGGCGCGCAGGACGGCCGGCGTATCGTACGGCGGATCGAGTGTGATCTCGACCAGCGCAAAGTGCGACGGATCTAAATCGCGCTGCAATTGCGCGTACTTGCTGCTGATCGCAATACAGACGTCCGTGTCCGGACAGCGCGTGAAGATGAACGAGAGCAGCATCGTCTTACCGCGGAACGCGTCGCGCAACTGCACGAGCCGTTCGTCCTGATTCACCAGCAGCGCAGCGGGCAGCGGTTTGCCCGCATCGACCGGAACCACGCGTCCGGGGCTGGGGAGTCCCGCGACAAAGGCTGCCGCCGGCACGGGATCGCGCAGCGTCCACGGTTGCGTGGAGCGATCCAAAAATCCGTCAATCCCGGTTCCGGTTCGCAGTGCAATATTGGGCGCAAGACGATAGACCCGAGTCTGCGCCGGCATCGTGAGCGGCATTGCCTCGCTACGCACCACGGCGCGGCCGTCGGGAAGCAGTGAGAGGACGACACCGTGAAACGGCAGCACGGCGGCGAAAAGCAGCGCTATCATGATTGTAAGAGTGTCCGTACGTCGGCGGCGTAGTCGCGCTGCGCGTCGTCGTCGCTGTGAATCACGCGCCAGTTGCCGTTGCGATCGATCAGGAAGGTGAAGGCGCTATGCGCCTCATCATAGTTCGTGCCGCCCGAGGGATCCGGCAGCGGCTTCGACCACACGTGGTAGTCGCGCTCGACGGCGGCGATCTGGGCCGGCGTTCCGGTGAGGCCGACGATCTTCGCGCCGCTAAAGCGCGCAATGTAGGCGTGCATCACCACCGGCGTATCGCGCGCCGGATCGATCGTCACAAAGGCGATCTCCGCGCCGGCTGCATGGTCGGCGTGGAGAACGGCGGTGAGCTTTGCCAGCGTCGCGGGGCAGGTGTCCGTGCAGTGCGTGAAGCCGAAGAAGAGCGCAACGATCTTACCGCGTTGCGCGGCAAGCGTCCACGGTGCGCCGGTGTCACTGGTAAGCGTAAAATTCGGCGCAGGCGCCGGCGGCAATGCGACGCCGTCGAAGTGCTGCACCACGGCCTGCGCGCAACCGGCGAGCAGCGCACTCGTGAGCAGGAGCGCGAATCGGAAGTTCATCGTTAGCTTCCGGGGTGCAGAATCGTGGTAATCGTCATCCAGACGCCGAGAACCACGATCACCGCCGAGAGCGAGAAGGTGATCGCATTGCCCAGCAACGTGTTGCGGCGGTCGCCGATGACGCGTTTGTCGTTGACGAGGAAGAGCAAGAATCCCAGTACGATGGGCAGCACGAAGCCGTTGAATGCTTCGACGTATACCGTCATTTGGATCAAGGGTAGATTCGGAATCAACACGATGCCCGCGGCGATGGCGACGCAGCCGACATAGAGCGCGCTAAAGCGCTTGGCGCGCAGGCCGTCGTTGAGCGAGCAGCGCCAGCCGAAGGCTTCGCCGAATGCCCATGCCGTCGCAAGCGACACGACGAAGGCGCCCAACATCGACGCGCCGATCAATCCGACGCCGAACGTCACGCCGGCAAACCGGCCGACCAGCGGCTGGAATGCCAGCGCCGCATGGGCAGCATCGCTCACCGGAATATGATGTACGAAGAGCGTCGCGGCGGTCGTAATGATGATCGCGCACATGATCCCTTGCGTGAGCACGGCCCCAAGCGCCGTATCGAAACGCGCAAAGCCCAAGTCCTTGAGCGTCAGCCCTTTGTCGACGACGGCGCTCTGTTGATAGAAGATCATCCAAGGCATGATGACGGCGCCGATGTTCGAAGCGATCAGTAGCAGGTAACTGTAGTCGGTGAGCGGCTGGCTGCCGAAGATGCCTTGCATCACAATCGCATGCACCGGCGGATGCGCGGCAAATGCCGCCGGAATGAACAGCAATTCAACGAGGCACAGCGCGAAGGCGAACATCTCGGCGCGCTTGTAGGAAGCCGTGAAGATGACGACGATGAGCAAGAGCGCGGCGACGATTACGAGCGGCGCGGCCGGCAAGCCGAAGATCAATGCGGCACCGGCGATACCGGCGAATTCCGTTACCAGCGCGGCGATGTTGGTGACCAGCATCGTGCCGAGCGAGACCCATGCCCAGCCGAGGCCGTAGAACTCGCGAATCAAACGCGCATGACCCTTGCCGGTTACCGTGCCCAGCCGAACCGTCATCTCTTGCACGACGAAAAGCGGCACGATCAAGAGCAATTGCAGCAGAATCAGTTTGTAACCGAACTGAGCACCCGAGGTCGCGGCCGTGGTGACGCTTCCGGCTTCGGTATCGGCAAAGGCGACGATCAGGCCCGGACCGGTAACGGCCAAAAAGCGCAGAATCAGCTGCCAGACGGACCGGCGCGGTGGGGCGGCCGAAACGGACGACTCGAGCGTGGCCATGCTGTTTGTTAGGTTAGCCTAATTTGGGCGCCGCCCTCTGCCGGAAAGGTATGGATTGATGGTCGTTACGGTAGCCCGTTGGCTGCTTGGGGTGCTCCTGGTCTGGGCCGGCGCCCTCAAGATCGGCCATCCGCTCGACCTCGCATCCGCGATCGCGGGCTTCCGCTTGCTGCCGCCGGAACTGGTCGCGCCGTTGGCCGTCGTTCTGCCCTATTTTGAAGTACTGCTCGGTCTCTATCTTGTCGCTGGGCTCTTTACACGCGTGGCCGCCTGGATCGCGGCCGTGCAATTCGTGATCTACGCCGCCGCGATCGCCTCTGCAGTACTGCGCGGCATTCCCGCGAACTGCGGCTGCTTTGGCCCCGGCGACACGGCGGTCGCGGATTGGCCGCACGTTGCGTTCGATCTCGCCTTGGCTGCCGTCGCTGCTTTTATCGCCGTCAGAGCGCCCGGCGCTCTCGCCCTCGACCGGAGATTACGTCCTCGATGAATCAACGCATGCTTGCGATCCTCTCCCTCGTCGTCATCGTCGTGCTGATCGGCGCCGGCATCGTCTACGTCAAACTCCATCAGTCGCAATTGCAAAACGCCTCGAGCGCACCGGTTAATGCCGCCGCGCAAATGGGTGCAAAGGCGCCGGAATTCTCATTGCCGACGACGGCGGGGCCGTTTGATTTGGCCACGGTCGACAAACCGGTGTTTCTCGAAATCTTCGCGACCTGGTGTCCGCATTGCCAGCGTGAAACGGCGGTGATCAACCAACTGTACGCGGTGTACGGCTCACGGGTGGCATTCCTTGCCGTTCCCGGCAGCGATACCGGCATGGACGGTGCCTCACCCGAATCGCAGTTCGACGTCTTGAACTTTCAGATTCGCTTTAAGGTGAAGTATCCGATCGCCGCCTACGATCCAAACCTGACCGTTGCGAAGTTATATCTGAAGGGTGGCTACCCGACGATCGCGATCATCGATCGCAGCAAGACGATTGCCTATTTGAACAGCGGCGAGGTCCCGTATAAGGAACTCGCCGCCGCGTTGAACGCCGTGCTCAAATAGGCGATAAAGGCTAGTCGTTCGGCGGGAAGATGTAGGTGGGCGGGGGCACCGTCGGAGTGCCGACTTCCAACACGATCTGCTGGTGCGAGCGCAGCGGAATCTGGCGCAAATCGCCGTCGTAGAGCGTGCCGTTCACGTAGGCGATGACCGGCCCTCTGAGACCAGCGACGTCGTCGCGTGTCAACGGCTGTCCCCAAACGTCGAAGAACATCCCAAGCTGAAATCCTGGACTGCCTTGCGGCGCGAGCACCGGCGACTCGACGTGAATGATCCCGTCCATCGAGTGCGTGTGGGTCCAATAGAGACAACCCTGCGGCGGAACGGGGGCTGCGCCGACGAGCATTGGAACCGCGACCTGCGTCCCATGATAGAAGATGGAAAGATGCGTGTGCGTGTGGAGTGTGTCGTACTCCATGCCGCCACACGTCATCCCGTCGATTGGCTGGCCTTGGCCGCCTGCGGGCGTGTCGGGTAGTTTGCCCTTATACAGCTTGAACGTCGGCTTGCCGAGCGTCTCGCCGTCGGTCAGCTGTATCGGTTTCGATGCAGCCGCACTCGACGGTGCGGGTGTCGGCGTCGCGTACGCTTCGCTGATTTGGCGCTGCTGCATCCAGTTCATGATCCCGAAGATCGCGATGATGACGACCACCAGCACGGCCGCGCTGATATACACCATGATCATCGGGTCGCGTTTGGGCGGTGGAGCTGAACCGCTGCGGGATTGACGGCGGCGATCGGAACGGGAGTTTGGCATCGAACCTCGTTATCGGACGGTGAGAGCTTCGGGCAGGGCCGGGTCGAGCACGCGGCCCGGCTGGAGATAATTTGACACGTAATCCTGCACGGCATCGGCAAGTGACGTGATCGGTGCGTTGTAACCGCTCGCGCGCAACCGCTCGATCCGTGCCTGGGTAGAATACTGATACTTGGGCTGCAAAAGTTCCGGCATCTCGATGAATTCGATGCGCTCGGGAAGTGCGAGTGCGGCAAAGATCGGACGCACGAGATCGAGCCAGGTCTGCGCCAACCCCGAGCCGATGTTGATGAGACCGCTTACGTCGCCTAGACCGACCGCCAACGTCATCTCGACGGCATCTTTCACATAGATAAAGTCGCGTCGCTGCTCGCCGTCGCGGAATTCGGGCCGGTAGCTCTTGAAGAGCTTCACGCTTCCACCGGCGCGGATTTGTTCGAACGCCTTGCAGACGACGCTGCGCATGTCGCCCTTGTGGTCTTCGTTGGGCCCGAACACGTTAAAGTATTTCAGGCCAACGATCTGCTCGCTCATTCCGCAGCGCTGCGCATACAGATCGAAAAGCTGCTTGGAGTAGGCATACATGTTGAGCGGGCGCAGTGCGCGCAGGTCCATCTCATCGGAATGGTCGTCTTCGAGCGCGCCGTAGGTCGCCGCGGACGACGCGTAGACGAAGCGCGTATCGCGCCCAACCGCCCAATGCGCGAGCACCTTCGTGTACTCGTAATTGTTGCGCATGAGATAGTCCGCGTCGCGCTCGGTGGTCGAGGAACAGGCGCCGAGGTGAAAGACGGTGCCGACATTTCCGAACACGTCGGGGTGCTCGCCGATCGCGTCGGCAAAATCGTCCGCGTCGACGTAATCGACAAAACGGAGCGGCACCAAGTGCCGCCATTTCTCAGATTCGTCTAAACGATCGACCGCGATGATGTCGTCGACGCCACGCCGGTTGAGCGCCCAGATAAGCGCGCTGCCGATAAGTCCGGCGGCACCCGTGACGACGATGGGTCGGGCTGAGAAGTGGTGCATGCGAAGCCGCGTATTCACCTGGAGAAAACTGAGAGTCCTCCGCGTTCGGTGAAAAGGAGGCTCCTACCCCGTGCAGGCGGCGCAGGTCCCGTAGAAAGTCACGGCGTGATCTTTCACCCGGAATTTCGGCGGCACCAGCTTGCGGAGGCTATCGACGCAGCCGGCGATATCGAAGACGCGCTCGCACTTGTCGCACTGGAAATGATGGTGGTGGCCCTTGTCTGAGCGCTCATAGCGAACCGCTTCGCCGGGGATCTCGACCGCCTCGATCCAGCCATCTTCGAGGAGCGCGTTGACCGTGCGATAGACGGTCGCCACGCCCAGGCCCTCGATCCGCTTCGAAGCCGCCTCCAAGAGCTCGCCCACGCTCAGGGGCCGGTCGGCGCGTTCGAACACGGCGGTCATCGCGTCGCGTTGTTTGGTTTTTCGGCTGTTGGGATTCACTCGTAGTCCTCGTTGTTGACTATTTGATAATGATAAGTTATTCTCATTTATAATACAACTGGCCCACCCCCACGACAAGGACATAATGATTCGCTCGCTGCGGCGCATTCTCAGCGCGGCTCTCCTTTTTACTTCCTTCGCGCTATGGTGTGCTGCACCGTCGTTAGCGGGCAACCCAAGTGCCTTTATTTCGGGAACGGTTACGGAGAACGGTAAGCCCGTTGCGGGCGCGGCGGTTACGGCGTCCGGAAACAACCGGACCTTACGCACCAAAAGCGACGCCGGCGGTCACTTTCGTTTTCCGCCGCTCACACTTGGATCGTATCTGCTTTCCGCCTCATACGGAGATGCGGCTGGAGAGGCGCGCGTCGATTTGACCATTGGCGGAGCCGCGATAACGATTCCGCTCGGAACCCTCAAGTCGATCGCTGAGGTCGCCGTTCGTTCTGCAAGCACCGTGCGCGGTAGTGGCGGCGACGTCGTCCTCAACGGCACGACGATCACCGAGATGCCCTACAACAACAGCTTCCCGGAGATGATGGTGCAAATGCCGGGAGCCGCGCGCGGTGCGAACGGTGTCGTGCATATGAACGGCGATCATGGCGTCATCGACTTCCAACTCGACGGCGTCATGCTGCCCGAAGAACTCAATCGCGACATCGGCGGCGAGATCAACCTAAACGACGTGTCGTACGTCTCTCTCATCGAGGGCGCGTATCCCGCGCAGTACGGACTGAAATTCGGTTCGGTCTTCAATATCTCGACGCGCGCGGGAACAGGGCCGGCGGGCTTCGACGGCAATGCCTCCTATGGATCGTACGGAACCGTTAACTCGACGATCGGCTTCCACTCGCCGCTGGCAGGCGGCGGCGGTTATGACATCGCGTTCAGCGGCATGACGACGAACCGCGGTCTGGATCCGCCCGATTTCGACTCGCCGCACAACCAAGCCAGCTCGGTGAATCAGTTCGCGCGCTTCACACTCCCCGGCAGCGGAGATAACTACACGAACGTGACGTTCATTCACAGCACGGCGACGTTCCAGATCCCGAACGATGTCGACTTTGGCGAACCGGCCAATACCGACGACAACGAGAACCAAGAAGACGTGTTCCTCTCGATGCAGTTCCACCATGCGATCGGTGACGTCGGCGCGTGGAACTTCGGGCCGGCGTTCAAATCGTCGAACATCCAGGATTTCGGCGATGCACCGGGCGACTTTGCCTACGGCGAAGCGATCAATGTCACGCCGCCGCCCTACGGCAACGGCGGCACGCCGGCGGATTGCGCCATGAATCCAAATCCGAACTATCTGCCCACAACGTGTGCCGTTTCGCTGAACGACAATCGCACCGCGTTCGACTATATCATGCAAAGCGACTTCACCCGGATCTACGGAAACCACACATTCCAAGCCGGCGCGACCTACGATGGTACGCTCGTCGACAAGTATTACGCGGTCACGCTGCAACCCGGTAACTTCCTTGCACCGCTGCTCACACCGGGGACGCCCGACGCCCCGGCGACGGTCATCGACGACACGCCGAACGTCGGCAATACCTACACGTCGTATGCGCAGGATAGCTGGCGCATCTCGCCGTTGTGGGAAGCGGACTACGGCATGCGCTACGATTTCTTCACCATCAAATCGGCGACGTTCTTCCAGGGCTTTGGTTCAACCAGCCCGCGCCTGAAGCTTACACGCTTCTACGGAACCCGGGCGAGCGTCTATGCCTACATCGGCCGGTTCTTTGAGCCGCCCTCGTTCGAGAACGTCGGCCCCCAGGCGGCGTATCTGCTCAACATTCCGTTGCAGTGTAACCTGCCTACAGGTGCGCCTCTCTCTGACTGTCTCACGCAGTCGGCGGCGCAATTCGATCTCAAACCCGAGCGCGACTCGGATCTCGAGCTCGGTGGTCACATCCCGGTCGGCAGCGGCGATCTGGGCTTCCGCGTCTGGCAGAAAAACGCCAACGACCTCATCGACGATACGCAGGTCGGGGTGACGGCGCTGCACCAGGACATCAACTACACGCTGGGGCGCATATCGCAAGAAGGGCTCAACTACACGCAGCCGCTTCCGCGCGGCGGGCGGGCATATGTGGCCTTCGCCCACCTGCTCTCTCTGAACGCCGGATGCGAAACGCAGCTTCTCGCGCCGTGCTACGGTCAGCCGAGCGGCTTCACGCCGGCGGACCACGAGCAGATATGGACCGTCAACAGCGGTGTGCTGCTACGCGACAAGCGCGGCGGATGGTACTCGATGGATGAGGAGTACGGCAGCGGATTATCGTCGGCGGTGTGCCCGTCGCAAATTCTGTTCTGCTCCCAGACGCCGCATACCACGTTCAGTGCGGAGAAAGGCTTTGCGATCGGTCCGAAGACGGCGCTGACCTTCGACGTTGAGAATCTTCTAAACGACCGCTACTATGTGACGCTCTTGAACGCGCAAGGCAATCACTACGCTTCCCCTCGCACGTTTAGCATGGGCGTGCGATTTAACCCATAGCTTTCCTTGTCACCTCGAGCATAGCTGTGGAACGCTTCGCGTTCCATGTGCTACGCTCGGGATGACAAAGTAGCGTCTAGAACGGTTCGGTCAATTTGAACAGGAACGTGCGGGAGTTGGCGATTTGCGTCGTGTTGAAACCGTTCGCGATCTTGATCACATACTGGTGATTCAAGATGTTCTGGACATCGAACGTTACACCGAGTCCGCGTGAATCGGGGCCCTTGCCCGCGTTGACGATGCGTCCTGCGCTCAGGTCGAACGTAGTGTGCGCCGGTAGCGTGCCGCTGAGGTTGACGTTCGCGTCTTCGAACTGGACCGGGAATCCGCTGCCGTAGTCGGCCTGCAGCGTCGTAAACCACGCGCGATCCGCGCCGAAGTGCGCGGTGTAGCCGGCCGTCGAATCGACCAGCTGCGAGTGGTCTTCGATGCTGAGCTGCGCCGGTGAAGAGATCGGCAAGCCTTGGTTGATGTTTGGCGGGAACAAGAAGGTCGAACCGGAGATGCCGCCTGCCAGCGACTCAGAGACGGTCGAGGTGAAGAACCAGTCGTTGCCGTTGCGTTGGCGATCCTGGAGACGAATCTCGAGCCCTTGAGCATGGCCGATCGCATTGTTGTAGACCGCGAACAGCGGCGTGTTCAGCAGCTGTGTCGTGTCGAGGACATTGACGACGTTCTTCTCGTAGAGGTTGGCCCAGCCGGTTAAGTTGCCGCTGAACGTGTGCTGCATGCCGATCTCATAGTAGCTATCCATCTCGGGCTGCAGATCGTAGGGTGGCGTCGTCGTCGAGCAACCGTTTTGCGCTGCGAAGATAACGCACGCTTGGCGCACATCTTCAAGGAGTGGTGCCGCATAGTAACGGCCGTAGAATAGGTGGAACACGTTGCGGCCGCCGTCGGAGACATTGACCCCGAAGCGCGGCTCGATCATGTATCCGCTCGTGTAGCCGGTCGAGTGATCGTAACGAAGGCCGTAGTCGAAGACGACGTTTTTGCTTGCTTCCCATTTGTCTTGGGCGTAGATACCGATCTGCGAACCGGCTTGCGCTTGCGCGGAGGAAGAAGCAAAATACGGCGATGCGACGGGCGGCGTCACCCCCCCGCTCGGCAACGCGCATGCGACGTAGTAGCACGCGTAGGTTTGTGAACCCGAAGAATTCTCGCGGTTCGCGTCGAGACCGATTTTCCACGTGTGGTTCTTGCTCGAACGTAACTGCGAGACGCGTAGGCCGAGGTAGTTCGCGTAGGTTGTTTGCGCCAAACCAACGTTATTGATTAAGTCCGGATCCGGCGGGACGTCGGATCCACAATCGGGGTAGTTCGCGCATCCGAAGTTTGGGCCCATGCCCTGCACGTCGGCGGCGAGATCACCGTCGTAGTCGACACGCGTCGAGCGGAACCAGGGGATCAGCTGAAATACGCCGTTGCCGTCTTTCGAGATCTGCGTGAAGTTGAGGTTGGCGAAGCGGTCGTACTCGAGCTGCGTGTCATCAGTTCCGGGAATTGCGTAGATGGGGTCGTTGATATTGTTGGGATCGGTATTGATTGGAATCTGGAACTGCGAAAGCTGATTCGAGAAGTCAAAGGCCAACGTGGCGCGATCGTTGATTTTGGAAACCCAGCGCAAGAATTCGTCGCTGGCGGAACTCTCATCGTGGATCGGAACGTACGTCGGTGCCTCGATGCCGTTAGCCGTGCTCGCCGTGTTGAGGTTCAGGAAGACTTCGTTGTTGCCGAAACGCGAGACCATATCGAGCTGGCCGAGCGCCTGCGATTGATTGCCGGCCCCGCCGGTAAATGTGCCGTACGTGCCCTCGGGGATGTTTTCGAAGCGATCGGTGATGATATTGACGACGGCACCCATGCGGTCGCCGCCGAATTCGGCCGGAATCGCACCGGTGTAGATCTCGAGCGAGTCGATGTCTTGCGGATCGACGATCTCGGCGAAGTTCGACGTCGTGGCGAGCGGAAGCGGGGCGCCGTCGATCTCGTAGGTGACACCGTGGAAGCCGTTGACCACCGGTTCGTTATACGAGAACGAGACAGCGCCGGGAACCGTCGTGATCAGTTTGTTGAGGCTATTGCGATCCGGCGAGGCGTCGATCTGCGCGCGATCGATCGTGGTGACCGCCACCGGCGTGCCGCCGGCGCCGGCATTCGCGGTGACGGCGGTGACCACGATCGTCTTGAGCAGATCGATGTTGACGGTCGCGACCGAGTCGCTTGCGACGTCGACCTCGGCCGAATGATCTTCGGCGCCGCCGTGATGCGCGATGAGAAGATAGCGCCCGAACGGTACGGCCGCAAACGAGTATTCGCCGCGCGCATTCGTCGTGGTCGCGAATTTCGAGCCTTCACCCGTAAGGGTGATTGACGCGCCGGCGACCGGCACGCCTGATTCAGTGATGACGCCGCGCACGAAGCCCATTACGGCTGCAAATGCCGGTGCTGTGGAAAGAAGCATGCACGCGACGATGGCCGTCGCGATCCAACGAGACATGGGAACTCCTCTTGAAAGAGAGTGATGCTAAATGGGGAGTAGCATCAGGCTCGGCGGGGGCCGAGCGAAGCGCCGGTAGACGAAGAGCGTCCGGCGCGCAGAGGAGCACGAAGCAAAACGGCGGCGATAGCAGACCGGCCG
Organism: Vulcanimicrobiota bacterium; assembly: GCA_963703325.1. GTDB lineage: Bacteria > Vulcanimicrobiota > Vulcanimicrobiia > Vulcanimicrobiales > Vulcanimicrobiaceae > Aquilonibacter. The sequence continues at coordinate 2,141,997 of OY969805.1, forward strand.
GCGCGCGAACGGCACGCGGGCGATGGCTATCGCAATCGTGGCAATCGCGCGCACGAGCGCGCGGCTTGCCAGATTGATCAGCACGCTGGCGACGATCAGGAACACCGCCACAACGATGAGGGAAGCATGCCAGAGATGGTCGGGTTCGAGGCTTTCGATTGCCGCGAACCACAGGCTCGCGCTGACCGACAGTGCAGCGACCGGCGGGATGAGCGGGCGCAGCGACGCCGCCAGCACCGAGCCGTCCGAGCGGCGCCGGATGCCCAGCCAGGCCAAGGCCGCCAGGGACGCGACAAAGGCTCCTACGCCGGCGAGGGCGAGGAGTTCCAGCGTTGTATGGTAGGCGCCGCCGGCCTCGTGGTTGCTCCCGTAACTGGCCGCGTGTGCGGCAAGCGAGGCAAGCAACCCCAAGAGTGCGACCCCCGGAAACTGCCGGAGTCTCACGATTGTTACCATTCTACGTGGGCCGCAGGGTGTGCCTGGAGGCCGTGTCGTATCAGGTGGGCCCGATCATGAATAGCCGTCTTCCCTTAGAGAACGCTGATACCGTCAGCCTGGTGTGTGCGCTGTTGGTGCGCTTCCCCGAATTGGCTTCGATTCGCTCGATGCCGGCCGAGGGCAGCGTGCGGTTGACCTTTGCGCTGCGCGCTCGTCTCGATAAACGCGGGCAAGCGGCATTGGCGGATGCGATCGACGACCATATCCACGGCTACTTGTTGCTCGCGAAGGACGAGGTCCGTGCGCTGCGGGTTGAGTGCGAGGGTGACCGTTCCACCACGTTCGTACACGTTACCCGCGACACCGAGAGCTTCTCAAAGGAAGAGCTCGAACTGCTCGTCGCCCTTTTGCGGGCGCGGTATCCCGACGCGCTCGTGCGCAACCCGCTGCCGGAAGACCACCTCGATGCGGATCCGGCAGCCCAGGACGAAGCCGCGCTCTACGCAATCGAGGCGTTGCGCGATCCGGCGCAATCCAAGAGTCTGGTCGGCTTTCGCGAAGAGGCTCGCGTGCTGGTTTACTTCTTGAAATCGCAACGGAAAGCAAAGGCCTCGTCTCGCCGCTAGAAACGCTCAATCTCCTACTGATCGGTGACGTGGTTGGCTCGCCTGGCCGCGACACGCTCAAGCGCTGCCTCGCGCTGGTGCGCGACCAGTATCAGATTCACGCCTGCATCGCTAACGGCGAAAACGTCGCGGGGGGTTTTGGTTTGACGGCGCAGACGGCTGACGAGCTCTTTGAAACCGGCGTCGACTTCATAACCAGCGGCAATCACATCTTCGATAAGCGTGACTTCAAGACGTACTTGGACGCGAGCGACCGGGTGGTGCGGCCGGCCAACTATCCGCCGGGACTTCCGGGCAAGGGGCACGGCACGTTCGTTGCCGACGGCACGACCGTTGGCGTGCTCAACATCATGGGCCGCACCTTTATGCCGACGGTCGACGATCCATTTCGCTGTGCCGACGTGCTGATCGACGAGTTGCGCGCGGCCACACCGGTCGTGATCGTCGATGTGCACGCCGAAGCAACCTCAGAGAAAGTCGCGCTCGCGCGCTTCCTAGACGGCCGCGCTTCCGCTATCTACGGCACGCATACCCACGTGCAAACGGCCGACGAGCAAATTTTACCGGGCGGGACCGCGTACATTACCGATCTCGGCATGACCGGACCGACCGACGGCGTTATCGGGATGGAACAGACGGCCGTGCTCGATCGCTTTCTTACCGGGCTATCGGAGCGATTCAGCGTGCAGAAGAGCGGCACCAAACAATTTTGCGCTGCAGTCGTGCGCGTCGACCGTGGCAGCGGACGTGCCACCGAGATCAAGCGCGTCTTTCTGCGCGGCATCGCGTGATCGTCGATTTTCACAGCCACACGTCCGAAAGCGACGGCACGCTCAACCCGCAGGCGCTCGCCGATTTCATGGCCGAGCGCAAAGTCGAGGTCTTTTCGATCAGCGATCACGACACGATGAGCGCTTACGGTAAGTTCAAGCCGCCGCCGGATTCGCGAGTGGTCACCGGCGTCGAAATCAACACGACGTATCGCGGCAACGAAGTGCATTTGCTCGGCTACGGCATGCCCGCCGATTCCCCGGAATTGTTGACGATGATCGAGCACAACCGCGACGCGCGCCGCGTTCGTGCGCAACGGATGGTCGACCAGCTCCAGCGTGCCGGCTACGGCATCACCCTCAGCGAGGTACTGCGCGAGGCGCCCGACGCCAAAGCTATCGGCCGGCCGCATGTCGCGAAAGCGCTCATCGCCAAGGGCATGGTGCCGGACATCGATTGGGCTTTTCGCAATTTGCTGCGCAGCGGTATGCCGGGCTACGTTCCGTCGCTGCACATCACGCCACACGAGGCCATCGAGCGGATCCGCGCCTCCGGCGGTGTCGCAGTTTTGGCACATCCGGGGCGGCTGAAGGATCGCATCTTGATCGACGAGCTTGCGCCGGTCGGACTGCAGGGTCTCGAGGTGTTCTATCCCCGCCACGACGCTGACGACGTGCGAATGTTTCGCGACCTCGCGCAGCGCTACGGGCTCGTCATGACGGCCGGCGCCGATTTTCACGACATTCGCTACCATACGCGCGGCGTCGGGATGGACGTCGACCGCGACGATATCGCGCCGTTTCTCGATTTAGTAATGTAACTCAATTTCCGGGTAGAGGCGCCACCAGGCGCGTGTCAAAATGCCTCTTATGTCGAGACGCATTTCTTTTGCATTGATCGCATCGCTGATTGCGATCGCCGCGCTGCCCGCGGGCGCGCAATCTTCTGCCCCGACGACCCAAACGGTTCTGGGCGCGCTACGCTGGCGCAACATCGGTCCCGGCATCGGCGGACGATCCGTGGCGATCGATGCCGTACCCGGCGAGCCTTTTACGTTTTACTTCGGCGGTGTCGACGGCGGCGTGTGGCGCTCGACCAACTACGGTCTCACCTGGACGAATATCACCGACGGCGAACTCAACGCCTCCAACAGCATCGGCGCCCTCGCCGTCGCACCGTCGGAATCCCAAGATCATTTATGCCGGCACCGGCGAGGCCGACATTCGCAACACGTTCGTCACCGGCAACGGCATCTACAAGACGACCGACGCGGGCAAGACGTGGCACTACACCGGACTCAAAGATACGCACACGATCGCCAAGATCGTCGTCGATCCGCACGATCCGAACGTCCTCTATGCCGCGTCGATGGGTCACGTGTTTGCGAAGAATCCCGAGCGCGGCATCTTCAAGTCGATCGACGGCGGCGCGCATTGGAGCAAGGTGCTCTATATCGACGAAAATACCGGCGCCGGCGATCTGGTCATGGATGTTTCGCACCCAAAGACGCTTTATGCCGCAATGTGGCAAGCGCAGCGCAATCCTGGGCTGCTCGTCAGCGGCGGTCCCGGCAGCGGTCTCTATAAGACGATCGACGGCGGCGCGCACTGGAGGAAGATCTCCACCAATCCGGGCTTTGCGACCGGCATACTCGGCCGCATCGGCGTGAGCATCGCCGCGAGCGATCCCAAGGTCGTCTATGCAATCGTCCAGGCAAAAGACGGCGGCGTCTTTCGCTCGGATGACGGCGGTGCGCACTGGAAGCTCGTGAACAACAGCATGGAGATGCGGCAGCGAGCCTTCTACTATATGGCGATCTACGCCGATCCGAACGATCCAAATACGATCTACGTTCCCAATGCGCGCTTTTTCGTTTCGCACAACGGCGGCAAGAACTTCAGTCTGCTTCGGCCGCCGCACGGTGACAACCATACGGTCTGGATCGATCCGAAGAATTCGAAGATCATCCTGGAGGCCAACGACGGCGGAGCGACGGTTTCCACCGACGGCGGAGCGACCTGGAGCAGCGAGCACAATCAACTCACGGCGCAGTTTTACCGCGTTGCGCTCGACGATGCATTCCCGTTCAATGTCTATGGCGCCCAGCAAGACGAAGGATCGTTCGAAGGGCCGAGCGCTTCGGCAAATGGTTCGATCCTCACCAGCGATTGGCGACGTACCGCGCTAGGAGAGAGCACGTTCATCGCACCGGAGCCCGGCAAGACGAGCGTCGATTACGGCAGCGGTTACTTCAGCATCATGGAACGGTACGATCCCGCCGACGACCAGTACAAAAGCGTCAGTCCGTACCCGCTCTATCGCGAAGGTGCAAGCTCGGCGGAACTCGAGTATCGCCTCGCGTGGACGCACCCGATTTTCTTCTCGCCGGTCAATCCAAAAGAGCTGCTCGTCGGTGCGCAATACGTGCTGAGCAGCACCGACGACGGGCAGACGTGGAAGAAGATTAGTCCTGATCTCACGCGCAACGATCCCGCGACGGAAGGCCCGAGCGGCGGTCCGATCGACGTTGACGCGTCCAGCGCCGAGATCTTTCCGTATGTCTCGGCACTCGCCGTCTCTCCGCTTGACGGGGATGAGCTATGGGCCGGCTCGGCTGACGGCCTCGTGCATGTGACGATGAATCACGGCGCGAGTTGGACCGACATCACACCGCCCGAACTGCCGAAGTGGACGGAGATCACCTCGATCGAACCGTCGCACACCGACAAGGGCACCGCCTATCTGACGGCATCGAGTTATCAGTGGGACGATTTCCGTCCGTACGTCTTGCGGACGACGGATTTCGGCAAGACGTGGACGCCTTTCGCCGATGGTATTCCGCAGGACGAGTACGTGTACACGGTGCGTCAAGATCCCAACGCCCCGAATCTTTTCTTCCTAACTACAAAGAGCACGGTCTATGTGAGCTTTGACGCTGCAGCGCACTGGCAGCCGCTTACACTCAACCTTCCCAACGTGCAGGTACGTGACATCGCGCTCGATGCGCGCGAAGGCAAAGTGGTCATCGCGACGCATGGCCGCTCGATGTGGGTGCTCGACAATTTGACGCTGCTCGAGCAGCTCGCCAATCCAGCGCCGGCAAGTGCGAACGGCGCCGTGCTCTACGCCCCGCAGCGCGCCTGGCTCACCCACGTCTATGGCGGTGGCTTCTTCGGCGGCAATGCGAACGCGGCGGGTAACGGCGAGAATCCACCGTTCGGCGCAACGGTGATCTTCTACATACCGAACTCCTACGACGGCAACACGCCGGCGACGCTCACGTTCAAAGATGCGTCGGGCAACGTGGTGCGGTCGTTCGCGCTTCACCGGAAGCGCGCGGGAGCGCCCGAGCCCCCGAGCGAGCGCTACCACCCAACCGAAGATAAAGCGCGCGCGTACGCGCGTCTCACCGGCATCACGCCCGGGATGAACGCATTTCAGTGGGATCTTCGCTACCCTGATGCCATCGAAGTCACAGGCTTCGAGCCCTCCGGTTCGGGCGGCGGCCTCGACGATTCACTTCTCGGCCCACAGATCGTGCCGGGAAACTATACGGTGACACTCGACTACGGCGGCGCGCAGAGCTCGCAACCCTTCGTCCTCGCGCTCGATCCTCGTGCGAGCGCGACGGCCGCGGATCTGGCAGCGCGCCGCGATCTCGGTTTGCAGATCCACGCTGCACTCGATCGGCTCGACGCAGCGGTCAATGCGGCGATTGCCGCGCGCGCGAACGTTGCGCCCGGCAGCGCGGCCGCAGCCAAACTCGATGCGGCAATCGCTGCGGTCGTCGACATCGTGCATCCGCAGGCTGACGAAGGCTCGCTGCTGTACGAGTCGCGGCTGCGCAACTTCCTCGCATACCTCAACGCCGAGATCGATATCGGTTACGTGCGCCCAACCGCGGCGGAGTACACGGTGTTCGACAAGCTCAGCACCGACGCAACCAGCGCGGAGGCGAATCTCAAGGCTGCAACTAGCGCCGCGCATTAACCGCGGCGATTAGGCCTTGGGCATCAGTCCGGCGTTGACGGCGCGGCGCACACGCGCGAGCAGTGCGGCGCCTTCACGTTCGTACCGTTCGAGCGCGTGACGTTGGGCTTCGATGGCGGCGATGTCGCGCATGAACTTGTGATTGATGCGCACGTTGTACGCGCACGCCATGAGTGCGGCGTGAGCAAATTCGCCCGCGCAGCCGATGTCGCTGATGAGGTTGGCGTTATTGAGATCGAGCGCGCTCTGCGTAAAACGCAACAGGTCGAGTGCGTTTTGCGCAACGGCGAGCGGTTCGGCTGCGGCGTGGGCGAGCGCGAGTTCGAGTGCCGCGCGGCGCGCATGCTTTTCGGAATCCGTCGCCTTTGGCATAGCTGTTGCCGCAACCACCCGATCGAAGGCGGCTTCGTCGCGCTCGCGAGAGCGTAGAAACTCGTCGCGCAACGCATCGGCTTGGGCGACGAGCTCAAGGGCAAGGTCGCGCTGTGCCGCGTACTTCGGGTTGGCCGAGCAGATTCGTCCAACCATCGCGACCAGCGACGCGCCGGCGGCTGCGACCATCGTCGCAGCGCTACCCCCGCCGGGGGTTGGCCATTCGCTGGCAAGCTGCGATAAGTATTCGGAGAGCGTTTCCACGCCGGGGGCTTTCCCCGCCGGGCTCGAAAAGCTCCCCCTTCAGGCGCCATTGTGCGGCGCTTCCTACTTTCCGCCCCTGAGGAGTTCCATCGTGCCCGTCACGGAAAAGCTTGCTGGTGATGTCAAAGACCGCAGCTTGGCAGAGGCCGGCCGCTCGCGCATTGCGTGGGCCGGCGCGTACATGCCGGTGCTTGCCCAAATTCGCGACCGTTTCGAGATCGAAAAGCCGCTGCGGGGCGTGCGGATCGGCGCGTGCCTGCACGTGACGACCGAAACCGCGAACCTGATGCTGGCGCTACAAGCCGGCGGCGCGGAGATCGCGCTGTGCGCGAGCAACCCGCTTTCCACCCAGGACGATGTTGCCGCCGCGCTTTGCGAGTACGGCATTCCGACCTACGCGATCAAAGGCGAAAACAATGCGACCTACTATTCGCACATCGAATCGGTGATTGCGACCAAGCCGCAGATGTCGATGGACGATGGTTGCGATCTCGTAACGCAGATTTACACCAAGCACAATCATTTGCTCAAAGATATGATCGGCGGCTGCGAAGAGACGACGACTGGCGTGATTCGCCTCAAGGCGATGGAGAAGGACGGCGTGCTGCCGTATCCGGTCATCGCGGTCAACAACGCGCTGACCAAGCACATGTTCGACAATCGCTACGGCACGGGACAGTCGACGCTCGACGGCATCATTCGTGCGACGAACGTGCTGCTTGCCGGGCGGAACGTCGTTGTCGTGGGTTACGGCTGGTGCGGCCGCGGTGTTGCGTCGCGTGCGGCCGGCATGGGTGCGCACGTCATCGTCACCGAAATCGATCCGCGTAAGGCGATTGAAGCGGTGATGGACGGCTATCAAGTGATGCCGATAAACGACGCTGCCAAGATCGGCGACATTTTCGTCACCGTCACCGGCAACTATCACGTGATCGCCGAGAGCCATTTCAAACTCATGAAAGATGGCGCGATCGTCTGCAACTCGGGCCACTTCAACGACGAGCTTGATCTCGAAGGCATCAAGCGCCTCGCGAAGGGCGTGACGGTACCACGTGCATTCGTCGAACAGTACGAATTCCACGACGGGCGGAAGGTTTGTATTCTTGCCGATGGGCGTCTGGTGAATCTTGCCGCAGGCGAAGGCCACCCGGCGGCGGTGATGGATATGTCGTTTGCAAACCAAGCGATGGCGGCCGCACATTTGGCGAAAGACCACGCGAGCATGAAGAAACATGTCTACGACGTTCCGGTCGAGATCGACGAAGAAGTCGCCAAACTCAAGCTGTCGTCGATGAACGTGGAGATCGATATATTGACGCCCGAGCAAGTGAAGTACATGGCGTCCTGGTCGGAGGGAACCTAGTAGTGAGCGACTATCGTAGACTCTTTACCTCTGAGTCGGTGACCGAAGGCCATCCCGACAAGCTCGCCGACCAGATCTCCGATGCCGTGCTCGACGCGCTGCTCAAAGCAGATCCGTACTCGCGCGTCGCGGTCGAGACGTTCGCAATCACCGGCCAGATTCACATCGCCGGCGAAGTGACGACCAAGACCTACATCGACATTCCACGCATCGTGCGTGAAACGATCGCCGAGATCGGTTATACCAAATCGGCGGTTGGCTTCGACGCCGAGACGTGTGGCGTGAGCGTCTCGATCGACGAGCAATCGCCCGACATTGCGATGGGCGTCGACCGGTCGCTCGAAGCCAAGGGCGGTCGCGATGACGAGTTCGAGCAGACCGGCGCCGGCGACCAAGGAATGATGTTCGGTTACGCGTGCCGTGAGACGGCAGAGCTCATGCCGCTGCCGATCGTGCTCGCCCACAATCTGACTCGTCATCTGGCCGCGGTCCGCAAGAACGGCGACATCCCGTACTTGCGCCCGGACGGTAAATCGCAGGTCACGGTGGAGTACGACGGCGATCGGCCGGTGCGTGTCGACGCGGTCGTTATCTCGACCCAGCACGATCCGGACATTTCGCTCGAAGTGATTCGCAACGAAGTTACCGACAAGGTGATCAAACACGTCATTCCGCGCGCAATGTTCGATAAGCATACGCGCATCTACGTCAATCCGACCGGCCGTTTCGTGATTGGCGGTCCCAAGGGCGACGCCGGTCTCACCGGTCGCAAGATCATCGCCGACACTTACGGCGGCATGGCTCGTCATGGCGGCGGCGCGTTTTCCGGCAAGGACCCGACCAAGGTCGATCGTTCGGCGGCGTACGCTGCGCGCTGGGTTGCAAAGAATGTCGTGGCGGCCGGGCTTGCCGATCGCTGCGAAGTGCAAGTCGCTTATGCGATCGGTGTGGCCGAACCGATGAGCGTATTCGTCGAGACCTTCGGCACCGCAAAGATCCCTGAGGAGCAGATCGCCAAGGCGATTACGCAAGTTTTCGACTTGCGTCCGGCGGCAATCATTCACTACCTCAATCTGCGTCGTCCGATCTACAAGCAGACCGCTGCCTACGGGCACTTCGGTCGTCCGGATCTCGATTTGCCGTGGGAGCGCCTCGACCGGGTCGATGCCTTGCGCAGCGCGACCGGTTTTACGGGTGAGGCCTTGCGCGTGCCGAACTTCGCACAATGAACATTTTGGCGGGGCTCGCGGCTTTGGTGCTCGCGGTCACAACCCTCCAGCAACCGACGACGCTCAAGGCGGGCACGCGGATTGCGTGTGTCATGGAAACCGCCGTGAATTCGAGCACGGCGTCGGCGGGCGACACGTTTAAACTGCGGGTGAACGATCCCGCGTTTCCGCAGCTTGCCGGAGCGGTTATTCATGGGCACGTGACGCACGTCTACCAACCGCATGGGCTCGAGCGCGCGGAGATCGCGTTCTTGTTCGACAACATCGTCTTCACGAGCGGGGCACGCGTGCCGATTCGCGCATTCGTCGTCTCGCGCAACGTCGTGCAGCGGACGGCCACGGGGCCAGGCGCACCGCTGCCGCCACCCGGGACGGTGAGTCTTCCAAATACGGTTGGGCCACCGAATCAATCGACAATGGTATGGTCGATGAATCTCAATCTCCACGGTCAAATCGCGCCGTCGACGACCGCGCAGACCGGAGGGTTCGCGTACGCGCCGGATCGGCGCAAACCGATCGTCGTGCAAGCAGGCACGCCGGTGACGCTCCAACTCGCAAGCGACTTACAAACACCTTAGAAACGAGCCCCGCGGAACTTACCCGCGGGGTTCTCGCGTTCGGAGGTGAAAAGGAGTAGCTATGAGATTTCGAAATGGCTTGATGGCGCTCAGCCTGCTCGCTGCATTTGTCGGCTCGACGATCGTCACGTCCGCTCAGGAACAGTTGACGCTGTATCAGGGAGCTCAAATCAACGCGCGCATGCGCAGCACGATCGACACGGGGAAAGCACACGTCGGCGACCGCTTTGTGATGGACGTCGTTCCGCCGTATCCCAGCGGCAACCCCGCCTTTCAGGGCGCGATCATCGCGGGCGAAGTGACGAGCGTGACGCCGGCCGGTCAAGGCCGCAAACCATCGATCGGCCTGCAATTCGATTACCTTCGCTTGGCCGACGGCAGCACGGTCGACATCTCGGCCACGATGACTGCGGATCAGCGCAAGCAAGAGCAGAAGAACGGCCTCAAGGTTGCGCTCACGACGCTCGGCGGCATGCTCCTCGGCAACGCAATCGGTAAGACCATCTTCCACACCGGCGGTGGCGGCGTCGTCGGTGCAGCCGGCGGCTTGCTCTACGGCGTGAATGGGAAGTCGAACTTCACGTTGCCGCCGGGCTCGGATGTACAGATCACGCTCAATCAAACCGTCACGATCCGTCGCCAAGCGCCGAACTCACCAAACGGCAACCACTAGGTGTTGTTCGACGCGCTCCTCGCGTGGTTGCATTTCCTGTGCATCTTCACGCTGGTGGGCACGTTGATTTCAGAGCTGGTGCTCTACCGTCGCGAGATGGACGCCGCACGAATCGCGCTGCTTCGGCGCATCGACATCCTCTTTGGCGTCGCCGCGGGTTTGGTGATCGTGAGCGGCGTTCTGCGCGTGACCTTGGGCCTCAAAGGCGCGGCGTTTTATCTCCACAATCCGTTTTTCTGGACGAAGATGGGGCTCTTTCTCGCGCTGGGGCTGCTCTCGATCGCGCCGACGATCCATTACCTCCGGCTGCCGAGTTCGGGAACCTTGGTCGTGCCGGAGGGTGCCTACCGGCGGACGTGGGCCGTGCTGGTCCTTGAGGTTGGGGTACTTGGCTGCATCCCACTGCTCGCCACCCTCCTTGCCCACGGCTACAACTAGCTCTAATTAATTCTTTAGTTGACAGTTCTGGCCGGCCGGAGTATCGTAGCGATATCAACTAAATTCTTAGGAGTACCGATAATGCTGGGCCGCTTCCTCGTCAGTCTTGCCGCCGCCGTTCTGGTCACTTTCGCAGGCACCGAGGCACTCGGAGCCGCGATCGCGCCCGCTCCGCTCAAGATCATCGCCACCGTCGTTGCGCATCCGCATCCCGTTTCGAGCAGCGTCGCACGTTCTTAGCACGAGCTTGAATCCGGGAGAGGGAAGTCCGCTTGCGTCTGGGTAGCCGTATCCAGTAGAATCCCGCAGTACCCTCTGGTCCGGATTAGCTCAGCTGGTAGAGCGGATGACTGTTAATCATTAGGTCGCTGGTTCGAGTCCAGCATCCGGAGCCATGAAAAGAACGAGCTCCCAGTAATGGGGGCTCGTTCTTTTCATCACTCGCGCGCCGGACGAGAACCAGCGAAGCTGGCACGGCGCAGGATGCGCGTGGGGGGTTTGCAGCGACAGGATGTCGCGGCGGCAAACCCATTCGAGTCCAGCATCCGGAGCCATTTCAGCGCAAAACCCTCGTGAAAGCGGGGGTTTTGTCTTTTTTGCACGCAGTGTCGTCCTACAGCGTCTCTACACGCGCCCTGGGCGACGGCATCGGCGACGCGGCCGGCGACGGCGATTGCGACGGTGCATATTCGACGTCCGCCTCGACCGCGTCCGTGCGTGAGTCGGGTGGTTGCAAAGTGAACGAGATTGCCATCGTCTCGTGCTCCCACGATGACTTGAACGACGTCGCGTCTTGCGCCGCAAAGACCCACGAGCCGTCGTCGTGCGGCGTTCCCGATCCGAAAGTGATGCCCGTGCCCTCGAGGGTCACGGTATCGATGTACTTCAAGCCCGTGCCTTTGAGGACGAGAACTCCCTTCGGTAAAAAGGCGATTGCACTCGTAATCGACGGAAGTGCAGGGAACACGGGAAATGCGATCGGCGTCATTGCGCTCCCGCCTGCATCGTGAATCACGACATTCCCGGTCGCGCCGCCGGCATTCGACGCGTCAAGCGTTGCGGTAACGCTGTCGCTCGTGCGATCGAGCTTTGAAACGGGAATCGAGCGTCCCAACCCGTCGCGCACCGTGACCGACTCGACGCAACCGCCTTGCTTCGCGCCGCCATCCGTGAAGGTCAACGCGGAGTGCTTGTCGCCCTCGACCACATACACGCCGGCGCTGTTCTGCAACGTCCACGGCGCGATATGCGGTTCGACTATTGCGATCGGTGCCGCGTCGAGCGCGTCAAAGCCCCAATCGCTCGCAAGTGCCGCTGTGCCGCCACCGGCAAGCCGCGCGAATTCCTCCGCCGAAAGATCCGCGCGATATCCGAGCAGCGGATCGTAGGTCGCCGAAAGGTCGAACGTGCTAGACGGCGTCTTCAACGTGACAGTGTGTGACCGAAAGTAGATCGGCAGCCCAGAAAATGTAACGTTAAACTCCAGTGTGCGGCTCGCGAGACATACCGGTACTTTCGGAACATTGCCGTATGACGGCAGCTTCGGGCTCGTCCCCCGCGAACCAACAGTAAAGTACACGATTGTCGATGGTTTGCTCGCCGCTGCATCGTATTCGGGCTGTTCATTCACATAAACGTGCGTGTCTTCTGTTCCCGGTTTCATCGTACCAGGAACGAATATGTAGTGCGCGGCGACGCGGCGCTTCGCGAGTAATTCGTACAGCGTGCCGAGGAGCATTCCGTACGTTTCCATGCCGATCGGGAGATCATTACCGATTACGCTCCCAACCGCCGCCTTTGGTGTATTCCCATATCCCGCGGCGACGGCTTGTGCTGCGCACGCGTATTGCGTGCTCTGGGAGGCTGTTGTCGCGAAACACGCGGAGTCACCGAGATCCGACCCGAAGAGGGCCTCCGTCGTCGACGCGACGCGCGCTCGGCCGTCGGGCAATTCCTCTGGCTGAATCGAAGCGAGCGATTTAAGAAACGCGTTCATCGTCGAAGCTTTGGCTTCTGCGCTGGCGGAAAGATCCGCCGTGCGCAGCAGCAATGCGCGGTTGGACAACTCGGTTATGGCGGCGCGCGCGTCGGGAATGCCATGTCCGTAGCGGCTGCCGTCCTCGGGTACAAGGAAAATGAGTGGAGTCGCGTCCGGCTGCACAATGGCGTTCCAGATTGCCCCGGCTTTCGCATGGCTCAAGTCAGCGTCGGGAATCGCAAACGTTGGCGGATGCTGCAGGTAATCGTTGTACATGTTTGCCACGACGAGGTGCCAGCGAGGCGAACGGCTGAACTGCACGCCCTTCGGGAACGAGATCTCGATCACGTCGCCCGGGTCGAGATACGGCACTTGTGTCGCCTTTAGAGTGGTACCGGCGCGAGCGATCTGGACGTTGACACTTGCTCCCAGAATATCGAAGGCCGATTGCGGCTTCTGCGGTTGCGCCGAGGCACCGAGCAGCAGCGAGCATACGAGAAAGACTGCCGTGAAACGCCTCATGTCACCAGAAACGCACGACATCGACGCTTCGTTTGCGGCTACGCGATCTTATTGTCATTGCGCGCGAATTCCACGGTTTAGAAATAAGAGCGCAAGCGCAAGACCCCCGAAGAACGATACTCCCGCGGCCGCAGCAACCGCAGTGTCCAGGCAGATCGTCCTCTGCGACATCATCCCGACAGCCATCGAAAAGCGGCTTCGACAAATGGTTTAGCATCGTGTTCCACGCAGTGCCCATGGGCGACGATGGCTTTGTCGAAATCCCAAGATAGCAATCTCGCTAAAGACGCTCGCGCCTTGCTCCGGTCGGTGAACGACCAACGTATATCGAGCGGCACCCCGCCGTCGAGCACTCCAGCTAACGCTTTTGCGACGTTGCCGAATGTATGGCCCTTTACCGCCGGATAATTTTGGATGAAGTCGGTGATCATTAGCGTCCGCGACGGCTTGTGAAGAAACTCGACTTCGTCGAGGAACAGGTTACCTCGAAACACGACTTGTTCGATATCCCCAGCCCACTCCGCGGGTGCGACGTCGTCGAGCCGCCCCGCGAATGCACGGGGAAGCCGTGCACGTCGTGCTTCCGGAGGGCCCCAAAGTTGCGCGTCTGGGAATGCATTCCATGATTCCAGGCGCCAGAGGTGCATCAGCGTCGGAGCCACGAGGTAGCGAACCGGGCCGATGTCCCTGATTTGCTTGAGCAGGTCCGGCGACAGCTCGACCGGAGAATTGATCCATACCGAATCATCTCGCAGTTTGACTAGGGTCATCCGCGTTGGCAGCGTGATCCGCCCGAGTACCGAGACCGGCGGACCGTCAACGATCCAGATATTCTCGCCAAAGCACTGCAATACCGACATCTAGATGGCTACCACGCTGCGGTACGCACTTAGAAGGTCGCGACGCGTAACGACGCCGACCAACACATCGTCTACGATGACGGGCAGGAGCGGCGCGCGAGGATCCGCCATGAGTGTCGCAGCACGCTCGAGCGTATCGGTTTGCGCAAGAACATCTTGCGCGGGGAGCATGATCGTCTCGATGGCCTGAGCTCCCTTTCCGTTGGCCATCGCATGCGAGACATCTGAAAGGTTCACGATACCGACGAACCGATCGCCTTCGCAGACCGGCAGCGTCAACTCCATCGAGGGCGTCTCTTCTAATGCAAGAGATCGAACGGTCTGCCCAGCCTGCGCAACGAATGGTGGTGTCCTTCCAACCTGCGAAACGGAGATTCGCGCGAACACCTGCGGATTGCGAATGCGTTGCCAATCAATGCCGCGCCGAAGCAGCTTGCGCTCGTAGATCGTCGCGCCGAGCAGCCTGCGCCCCAGCAGCGTGGCGATAACGACGGCGACCATGAGCGGCAGAATGATCGTGTAGTCGCTGGACATTTCGAAAACGATCATGATCGCGGTGATCGGTGCTTCCGCTGCGGCCGCGAACACCGCGGCCATCCCGACTAAACCGTAGGCGGCGGCTGGACCCGTCCATGACGGAAACGCATGATGTGCAAGCGCGCCGAACCCATCGCCTAAGAAGGCACCCATAAACAGCGAGGGTGCAAAAACGCCGCCGGAACCGCCCGATCCAAGCGTCAGCGACGTTGCGACCGGCTTGAGCGTCGCGAGCAACAGTGCATGTCCCGGCTGAACGTGCGAGTAGAAAACCTGCTGAATCGCGCTATAACCGACGCCGAAGACCTGCGGAAACCAGATGCCAATGACGCCGACGGCCGCGAAGCCGACGGCTCCCTTCGACCACGGTGGCATGCGCAGCCGTTCGAACGCATCCTCGCTCGCGTACAGAAGGTTGACAAATCCCGTCGCCCACAGCGCTGCAAGCATCCCCAGCAACGCATAGAGCGCTAATTCCCACGGAGTCACGAGCGCGAAGCCGGCTGCGGAAAACGACGGATGATCTCCTAAGAATGCACGCCCGATCACGGCAGAGATGACCGATGCAACAACGATCGCCGCGAACGATCGCGGCGCGAACTCCCCCAGAATGACCTCGGCTGCGAAGAACACGCCCCCGATTGGGGCGTTGAAGGTTGCCGAAATGCCGGCTGCGGCGCCGCAGGCGACGAGCGTCCGCACGATCGGAGCGGGCGCGCGCGCAATCTGCCCAAGAACGGAACCGATGGCGGAGCCGATCTGCACAATAGGGCCTTCGCGCCCGCAACTTCCGCCGAAGCCTATGCACGTTGCCGAGGCCAGCGCCTTGATTGCGATGACCCGCGGACGCATGACGCCGCCTCGTAATGCTACGGCTTCCATCACTTCCGGTACGCCGTGCCCCTTGGCTTCTGGAGCAAAGCGCGACGCGACCAATGCTGCGATCGCTCCGCCGAGTGCAAGTTGAAGCACGACGCCCACCGGACCAATGTGTTGTGTTAGAAACGCTCCGATGACCCCGAACGCGAGCCAAGTTGCCCCTGAGATGAGCGCGCGGAACGCAACGGCGCCAAAGCCGCCGCCTAGACCCACCGCGACCGCAGCGAGGATCATGAACGCACTTTGCGAGATGGAGATTTTGCCGATGCGGACGACGTAGCGCCCGTCGCCAGGTTCGAACTTGATCATCCTAGGCGTCGATCACTGAGCGCGCTGATCGTACTCGAGCGTGCTCAACAGCTCCGCAACAGCCCGCTTCTCGTCGCCCGAGCGAACCAATTCCATGAAACAGCGATCGAGATGGTGTTGCACGATGATGTGACTGACCTGATTGAGTGCGGAACGGACCGCGAACAGTTGCATCAGCAAATCGATGCAGGAGGCATCATCCTCGATCATGCCGAGGACGCCTTCAAGGTGACCACGTGCCGTCTTGAGGCGTCGCGCGATGTCGGCCTTTCGGTCGGCTGCTAGCGGGACCGCCGCAGGTCTTTTCTTAGGCACGCATACCCCTACCCCCCGGGGAGGGGATATACCTCTTCGAACAGCCAGTCCGGCCGCTCGTCTCGTGTATTTCACTATACCCAAGGTTCTTTAGTGAAGGACACGCTTAACGCAAGTTATTTTGTTTGCGCGCTCCCCGCAAGGGTAAGACTTTGAAACCACTATGAATACAAGCGATTTTCTCCTCGCACGTCTCGTCGATTGGGGCTTCTACCGCATTTACGGCTACCCGGGCGACGGGATCAATGGGATCATGGGCGCGTTCGATCGCATCGGCGACAAGCTTAAGTTCATCCAAGTCCGCCATGAAGAGATGGCGGCATTTATGGCGTGCGCGCACGCCAAGTTTACCGGCGAGACCGGCATCTGCTTGGCAACGTCCGGCCCGGGCGGGATTCATTTGCTCAACGGTCTTTACGACGCGAAAATGGATCACATGCCGGTAGTCGCTATCGTCGGTCAGGCCGCGACGTCGGCGTTAGGCGGCTCGTACCAACAAGAAGTCGATCTGCAAGTTCTGTTACAAGACGTAACGGAATACGTCTACACGGTTTCCAACCCGGCAGCGATGCGTCATGTCGTGGACCGCGCCGTGCGCACAGCAAAAGGCATGCGCGCCGTTACCTGCGTGATCGTCCCGAAAGACGTGCAAGAAATGGCGGCGGTTCCCGAGCCTCCACATGCGCACAACATGATGAGCAGTAGTGTGGGATACAGCGCTCCCGTCGTCATCCCCGCCCAGCAAGATCTGCAGCGAGCCGCAGATATTCTGAACGCCGGCACGCGCGTCGCATTGATGGTAGGCCAAGGTGCGGCCAACGCGACGGACGAGGTCATCGCCGTTGCCGATCGCCTGGGGGCGGGCATCGCAAAAGCATTGCTCGGAAAATACGTCGTCCCCGACGACTTGCCGTACGTGACGGGCACACTTGGCTTACTCGGAACGCGCCCGAGCTACGATATGATGAACGACTGCGACACGCTCTTGATGGTTGGGACCTGCTATCCGTATTCGGAGTTCTTGCCAAAGCCGGGCCGTGCGCGCGCCGTGCAGATCGACATCGATCCACGCAACGTCGGGCTGCGTTTTCCGACGGAAGTCAATTTGATCGGGGACAGCCGCGATACGCTCGCAGCGCTCTTACCACTGCTCAAACCAAAAGCCGACAACGCTTGGCGCGACAGAATCGAGAAGGGTCAGAAAGGCTGGCACTCCGAGGAAGAGGCACGCTGTCACGTCAAGGGCGATTTGATCAATCCGCAGCTCGTGTTCTGGGAATTGAACAAACGGCTGCCGGAGAAGGCGATTCTCACTGGCGACGCGGGCACGCCGACGAATTGGTTTGCGCGCAACATTCAGATGCGGCGCGGCATGAAATCCTCTCTTTCGGGAAGTCTGGCGACAATGGGCTCGGCCGTACCGTATGCGATTGCCGCGAAGTTCGCCTATCCGGACCGAGTCGTTATCGCGTGCGCCGGCGACGGCGCAATGCAAATGAACGGCAGCGCGGAGTTGCTGACCGTCAAGAAATATTGGAAAACATGGTCCGACCCGCGGTTGATCATCGTCGTCCTCAACAACTCGGATCTCAACCAAGTGACCTGGGAGATGCGCATCGAATCCGGCGATCCGAAATTCGAAGCCTCACAAGAGCTCCCGAAGTTCAACTACGCGCAATACGGGGCGTCGCTCGGCCTGTGCGGCATTCGTGTCGAACGAAGCGAGGATATCGGGGGCGCGTGGGATCGGGCACTGGCCTCGGATCGACCGGTCGTTTTCGACGCGGTCGTCGATCCGAATGTCACGCAATTGCCGCCGCATATCACGTTGGAACAAGCGCATAACCTATTTTCGGCCATGGCGAAGGGCGATCCCGACGAAGGCGGCGTGATCAAGCAATCGATCAAAGAGGTTATAGCCGGATTTCTTCCACACCGCGCGGACAAGTAGGCGTGGCTTCAGCAGTATTGGTAGGAGCGCAAGCGCGAATCGACTCGCTCGATGTGCGAGCGTACAAGATTCCAACGGCGACGCCGGAATCCGACGGGACGCTGGAATGGGATGCGACCACGCTGGTCTATGTGGAGGTTCACGCCGGCGGACAGACCGGCATCGGTTTTACCTACGCCGACATCGGCACCGCCAAACTTATCGATTCGCTGCTACGTGAAACGATCGTCGGAGCCGACGCGCTTCAAATCGGCGCGCGCTGGAACGACATGTACGGGAAAACACGTAATCTCGGTCACGACGGCATGACGTCGATGGCGATTTCCGCGGTCGACGTTGCGTTGTGGGATCTCAAAGGTAAGATCCTGAACGTGCCGACGTGCGCGCTCCTGGGAACGGTCCGCGCGAGTGTGCCCGTGTACGGGAGCGGTGGTTTTACCGCGTATTCGAAGGAACAACTATGCGCGCAGGTCGCGGGCTGGGTGGACAGTGGCATCCCGCGCGTCAAAATGAAGATCGGACGCGATCCGGTCGCAGATGTCGAACGCGTGGCCGCCGCTCGTCGCGCCATCGGCGACGATGCCGAACTCTTTGTCGATGCCAACGGCGCCTATGCGGTACAGCAGGCGATCGATCAGGCGCGGCATCTTGCCGAGCAACGTGTGACGTGGTTCGAGGAACCGGTCTTTCGCGAGGACTATGTCGGCACGCGTCACGTGCGCGAGCGGGTACCGCCCGGAATGGAGATTTCCGACGGCGAGTACGGCTACGGACTCTATGAGTTCGCGCGCATGATCGATGCGCAAATGCTGGACGTGTTGCAGGCCGATGCCACGCGTTGCGGTGGATTCTCCGGCCTGCTCGCGGTCGACGGCCTTGCCCAAAGCACGATGACTCCACTCTCGACCCATTGCGCACCGCATCTGCATCTGCACGCCGCGTTGGCCTGCAAGCAGCT
Organism: Vulcanimicrobiota bacterium; assembly: GCA_963703325.1. Lineage (GTDB taxonomy): Bacteria > Vulcanimicrobiota > Vulcanimicrobiia > Vulcanimicrobiales > Vulcanimicrobiaceae > Aquilonibacter. Next base: position 2,161,048 of record OY969805.1, read on the forward strand.
GCGCCATATCGAATATTTTTACGACCACTATCGCATCGAGCGGATGCTATTCGACGGCGCTTCCGAGCCGGTGAACGGGCGACTTTCCGCCGATCCGGATCGGCCGGGCATCGGGCTCGAGCTGCGCTGCGCGGATGCCGAGCGCTACCTCCTCTAAGGAAGACTGTCATGATCCGAATACTGGAAGCCGTCGAGGCAACGCATACGAGCCGTAATGGCGTGCATCCACATCGTACCGAGCGGCCCGGATCGATCAACAGCGCCGACGTCGACGTTGCGGGGTTGGAAGCCGAATTACGCGCCAGTGTGCGCGGCGAAGTTCGATTCGACACAAGTACACGTGCGATGTATGCCACCGATGCGTCGAATTATCGGCAGGTTCCGATCGGTCTCGTCATTCCGAAAGACGCGGAGGACGTCGAGCGAACGCTCGCGGCGTGCCGCAAATTCGGAGCGCCCGTGTTTTCACGCGGCGGCGGCACGAGCCTCGCCGGTGAGGGTTGTAACGCCGCAGTCGTGATGGACTTCAGCAAGTATATGAACGAGATTGTCGAGATCGACTGGGCGGCAAAGACCGCGCGCGTTCAGCCCGGCTGCGTCAACGACGATCTACGCAACAAGGCCGAGGAACGTCATCTCACGTTCGGGCCCGATCCGGCAACGCACAATCGCAACACGTTCGGCGGGATGATCGGCAACAACTCGTGCGGCATGCACGCGCAAATGGCCGGCAAAACGGAAGAAAACGTCGAGGAATTAGAAATCCTCACCTACGACGGCCTGCGGATGCGCGTCGGCCGAACCTCGGATGCGGAGCTCGAGCGCATCATCGCCGCCGGCGGTCGCAAGGGCGAAATCTATGCGTCGCTGCGAGACCTGCGCGATAAGTATGCCGACAAGATTCGCGAGATATTTCCGAATATTCCGCGACGCGTTTCGGGTTTTCCGCTCAACGAACTACTGCCGGAGAACGGCTTTAACGTCGCACGCGCGCTAGTCGGCACTGAAAGCACCTGCATCACCGTCGTCGAGGCGACGGTTCGCTTGGTTCACAGCCCGCCGCATCGCGCCATCGCCATTTTGGGTTTTCCGGATCTCGCTGCGGCTGCCGATCATGTTCCGTTTTGCGATACGCATGGGCCGATCGCGCTCGAAGGCATGGCGGCCTCGATGTTCCGTTACATGGAACTCAAAGGCGAATCGGAGCGGGGCCGCGCCATGTTTCCGCCGGGTGACGGCTGGCTCATCTGCGAATTCGGCGGCGATTCGAAGCAGGAGGCGTCCGATCGCGCGCACGGTCTGATCGAAGCGATCAAAAGACAACCAAATCCACCCTCGGTAAACTTCTTTGACGATCACCAAGAACAGGAGCGGTTTTGGCGGTTTCGCGATAACGCGCTCGGCGCGACCTCAAAGATTCCGAATCAAGCCGACTACTATCCGGGCTGGGAGGACTCCGCGGTCGATCCCAAACGCCTCGGCGATTATATTCGGAAGTTTCAAGCGATGCTCGACGAGTACGGCTACAAAGGCTCGATCTACGGGCACTTCGGACAAGGCTGCGTTCACGTAAGCATCAACTTCGATCTATTCACTGTGGCCGGGATCGCGAAGTATCGCGAGTTCGTCACGAAGATGGCACATATCTGCGTTGAGCACGGCGGCTCGCTGTCCGGTGAGCACGGTGACGGTCAAGCGCGTGGAGAGTTGTTGCCCATCATGTACGGCGACGACCTCGTGCAAGCGTTCTGGGAATTCAAGTCGATTTGGGATCCGCAGCATAAGATGAACCCCGGCAAGGCCGTGCATCCCTACAAGCTCGATCAAAACCTGCGTTGGGGCACCGAGTACGAACCATGGGAACCGAAGACCCATTTCAAGTTTGAGGACGATCACGGCAGCTTTGCGTTCGCTGCGAACCGGTGCGTCGGAACCGGCAAGTGCCGCAAGCACGACGGCGGCACGATGTGTCCGAGCTATATGGCGACCAAAGAAGAAGCCTACTCGACACGCGGCCGCGCGCGGCTGCTTTTCGAGATGCTCGAGGGCAATCCGATCGACCGCGGCTGGCAAGACGAAGGCGTCAAGGATGCACTCGACCTATGCTTATCCTGTAAAGGCTGCAAGGGCGAGTGTCCGGTCAACGTCGACATGGCGACCTACAAGGCCGAGTTTCTTTCGCACTATTTCGAGCACAAGCAGCGTCCCATCTCCGCCTACGCATTCGGCTTGATCTACTGGTGGGCGCGACTGGCGTCGCTCGCGCCCCGCCTAGTGAATGCCTTGACGCACGCCCCGGGGTTGCGCGACATCGCCAAGATGGTGGTCTCGATGGCACCCGCGCGCGCGATTCCGCTCTTCGCGCCGCAAACGTTTCGCGCATGGTTCGCACAACGACCGCTGCGCAACGTCGGCAAAGAGCAGGTGATGCTATGGCCCGACACCTGGAACAATCACTTTCACACGACCACCGCTCAGGCTGCGGTGGAGGTTCTGGAAGACGCCGGCTTCCAGGTAATCGTTCCCAGGGCGCAATTATGCTGCGGCCGTCCGCTGTACGATTACGGCATGCTCGATCTTGCCAAGACCATGCTTCAAGAGATATTGGAGTCGCTTCGTCCGCAGATTCGCGATGGGATATGCATTGTCGGACTCGAGCCCAGTTGCGTTTCCGTGTTTCGCGACGAGATGACCAATCTTCTCGGACCGGATGAAGATGCGAAGCGACTCAAAGAGCAAACCTTTCTGTTGACCGAATTTCTCGCGAAAAAAGCGCAGGGGTACGCGCCGCCGCGATTACATCGCAAAGCGCTCGTCCAAGAGCACTGCCATCACAAAGCGATCCTCGATCGGTCCGGCGAGAGCAAATTGTTCGACGCGCTCGAACTCGACTACGAGATGCCGGACACGGGATGCTGCGGCATGGCGGGACCATTCGGATTCGACGCCAAGCATTACGACGTGTCGATGACTATCGGCGAGCGAGCGCTGCTGCCGAAAGTTCGCGCTGCCGATCCGCGTACGATCATCGTGGCCGACGGATTCAGTTGTCGCGAGCAGATCTCCCAAACGACGGATCGTCAAGCGCTGCATCCGGCTCAGGTCTTGAAGATGGCGCTCGACGATCGTGGCAAAGATCTGCACGATCCGTTGCCCGAACTTCGCTTCATGCCGGACGTCCGCGCCGAATCGGCGCGAGCCGCCGTGCACGGCACACTCGCGATAGTCGCGCTCGCCGGTACCGCGACGCTGGCGGCGTTTCTGTTCGGAAGGCGACGCTGATGGCCGGAACGCGCGTGGTAATCATCGGTGGCGGATTCGCGGGTGTCGCCACCGCTCGCGAACTCGAACGCGCCGGCAAGAGTGAGGTCGCCGTTACCCTGGTAAGCCGGCAAAACTTCATGCTCTTTACGCCGATGCTTCCCGAGGTCGCTACCGGCTCAATCGACGCGCAAGACATTATGCAGCCGTTGCGCTCCGCGCACGACGGGCGCAATGCCGGCGGATCGTCGCGTTTTGAGCTGGGAGAAGCGATCGGTATCGACGTGTCGAGTCGAACCGTTACCGTGCGGCACCCGCTCACGCACGATTCCAAGCTCCTCGAGTACGACGAGTTGGTGCTTGCGGTGGGTGCCACCGCTTCGACCATGGGCGTACCGGGCGTCGAGAAGTTCGCGCTGCCCTTCAAGACGATCGAAGACGCGCAGATTGTGCGTAGCAGGGTGGTCGGCGCCCTGGAGGCCGCAGCTACGACGAGTGACTTAGCCGCACGCGATCGCCTTCTGCGATTCGTCATCGTCGGCGGTGACTTCACCGGGGTCGAGCTCGCCGGTGAGATCCTGGCCTTTCTGCACTCGACGTTAGAATATTATCCGAGCATCGATCCTTCGGCGGTGGAAGTGGCCGTGTTAGAGTCCGGTGCAAGATTGCTCGGCCATTTGCCCGGCAAATTCGGAAAGTACGCGGCAGCAACGTTGAGCCAGCGCGGCGCGAGATTACGATTAAACCAAGAGGTGAGCGCGATCGACGGCCGCGGCGTGGAGCTGAAAAGCGGAGAACGCATCGCGAGCGGAACGGTCATTTGGGCGGCCGGTGAAAAGCCGTCACCGTTGGCGGACGCGGTCGGGTTAAGGACGACCGAGCATGGTGCAATCGAGACCGGCGCCGACTTCGCGGTGGTTGGGACTCCGCACGTGTGGGCGCTGGGAGATTGCGCCGCCGTCCCGCGCCCAAAGGGCGGGACCTACGCACCGCTCGCGCAAGTCGCCGTGCGCGAAGGCCCGGTGCTGGCGCGCAATATCATTGCGCGGATACGCGGTCGATCGACGGCGAATTTCTTATACGAGGAGCTTGGGCAGATGGCGTCCCTCGGCGATCGCGAAGCCGTCGCCGAGCTTCCCGGAGGAGCGATGGTGACAGGCTTCGCGGCATGGTTGCTGTGGCGAACCTACTATTTGGGGCGCGTCCCCGGACTAAGCCGTAAGACCCGTGTCGCGCTCGACTGGACTCTGGGATTGGTGTTTCCGTCGTTCTCCCGCGCCGCGGAAACACCGGAGCACGCCCGTGCAACTCGACGCTAAGGTCGCGATCGTGACCGGCGGGGCAAGCGGAATCGGTAAAGCGATCTCGCTCGCGCTTGCCCGCGAAGGCGCGAGCGTGATCGTGGATTACTTCGGGAACGAGCAGCCCGCGGCCGAGGTCGTTGACGAGATCGAAAACTTCGGCGGCAAAGCGTTCGCCGTGGCCGCCGACATCAGCAAGGAAGACGAAGTCGCAGCACTGACCGGAAAAGCGATCAAGCATTTCGGCGGGATCGACATTTTGATCAACAATGCCGGAATCGAGCACAAGGAGCCGTTTCTGGAAACCCCGCTCGACTTGTGGAACAAAGTCATCGCGATCAACCTGAGCGGCGCGTGGATCTGTTCGCAAGCCGTTGGCCGCCAGATGGTCAAGCAAAAGCGCGGAGGCCGGATCATCAATATCTCCTCTATCCACGAGGAACTCGCGATGCCGACGAACGCGCCGTATTGCGCGTCTAAGGGAGGCGTGCGCATGTTGATGCGAACCATCGCGCTCGAACTCGCCGAACACGGAATCACCGTAAACGACGTGTGTCCGGGTGCCGTGGATACGCCGATGGATGCGAATCTCAAACGCGATCGCAAAGAGTATGCCGATCTTCTTTCCGAGATTCCGTTGCGGCGGATGGCAAAGCCTGAAGAAATTGCCGGGCTGTGTGTTTTCCTTGCATCCGAAGCGGGCGCGTATATTACGGGCGCCTCGTACGTGATCGACGGCGGCATGACCAAGCACGCCGGAAGTCTTTAGCCGATGCCCGTGGTCACTCACGACCCCGGCGTCAACGATAAAATTTCGCGCTACGACGTCTCCGATACCCAGATGGCTGCGGGCAGCACCCTCGGGTCACCCAAAGCGACGATGATCATCAAAGCGACGGGGGCGATCGAAAAGCTCTATTCCGCCGATATCGGACTCGAGATGTTCGGAACCGTCCTGCTCAACCACTGGGACGATCGCACCGGAACCCCACTTTCCCCGATGCCCGGTACGTTCCGAATTCATCCCGAACATCAGGAGCATCTCTTCCATCTTTCCAACGGCGTTCGCGTACATGAAGACCTGTTCGTCTTGAGCGGAAAGCCTGCCGGCAAGAACGTCGACCCGCCCGCCGGGTACTATCATATCGAGCTGTTCAACGACACCCCGAGTGCGGTGGAGATCAGCACCTACGCGTTTGCGCAGCTGCGCGGCAACACGCCACGCGGCATCGCTAGTGCATACAGCAGCAAGCATCGAGCGATAATAGCCTGGAACCAAGAGAATGAAGCGCTGGCGCGGATAATCGGCTCCGACGTCGAGCCGACAAGCTACGAAGTGATGGCCGGGAATGGTCGCGAGAATAGTCCCGCGTCCCCGGGTATGTTGAGCGATACCACGGTTGACTCGGACGGCGATCCGATGGCCGCGCTGCACTTCTCGCATCTGCTCGAGCCCGGCGAGTTCGCTCGTTTTCACTTGATTCTGTCCTTTTCGAACCATGGAAGAGCCGGGGCCCAGCGGACCTACGCAAAGTGTCCGCCCGCGGATGCGGCGCTGAAGCGAACGCGCGCCTTCTATAATGAGATCCTCAACCGAGCGGTCGTCATTTGTCCGGACGAGGACGTGAACCGTGGGGTGCTCTGGGCGAAAGCGAACATGTTGCGAACGCAGTCGCTTGCGCCGACCGGCTGGTGTTTTGTGAACGATCCGACACGCTCGAATAATAGCGTGGGGCGCGACACCGCATGGTTCGCCTACGGCGCCGACTACATCACGCCGGAGTTCTGCCGCGAATCGCTGCTTTGGTACGCAGAGCACCTCGAGAAGAGCGGCATGGTCGTGGAATACTACGATATTCGTACCGGCAAGACCGCCGACTACAAGCTAAACATCAACGACAACACTCCGTTGTTGATCTTGGCAATGTGGCACCATTACAACGTCTGCGGTGACATGGCGTTCCTGAAGCACGTGTACCCGTTCGCCACCAAGGCAGCGCGCTATATCCTCTCGCAGCGCAACGATCAAGGCTTGGTGTGGTGCACGGCCAAGGGCACCTCCGACTGGGGAATCGTCGGCTGGCGCAACGTCATCGCGAACTACCGCCTATCCGGTGCGACGACCGAGGTGAACTCCGAGTGCTATGCGGCGCTGCAAACCGTTTCGCACATGGCGCGTGCCCTCAAAAAACACGATGAAGCTGCCGCCTTCAAAAAGGCCGCAGAAACACTGCGTCAGGCGATCAACGAGCATCTGTTGGATCCGGTGACGAAGCTCTACTACCTGAACATTGCCCTTGACGGATCCAAGCGCAGCGACTGCACCGCCGATATGGTCTTCCCGGTAATGTTTGGTGTCGCCGACGATGAGATCGCCGCGAGGATCATTGCCCGCTTGAGCAACGAAGATTTCTGGACGGCCGCCGGGATTCGCACCGTGCCGCGGACGGCGGTGAACTATGGGCCAACTCATGGATACGGACTGCTCGGCGGTGTGTGGGTAGGCGTAAGCTTTTGGTACGCCGTTGCCGCCGCCCGATTCAACCCCGCGCTCATGGCGCATTCGCTCGCTGCCAGCTTTCAACATTATTCGAGCGATCCGCGCCGCAATAACACGGTTCCGGGTCAGTTCTCGGAATGGCTTCACGGCGAAACATTGGTCAATCAAGGCATGATGCTCTCGCCGTGGTTTCCGCCGCGCTATTTATGGGCCGCGATCGAAGGTGCGGCGGGGTTGGATATTTCCACCGGAACGCCAACCGTCAATCCGCGCCTCGCACCTGAGTGGCAATGGATGGGCGTGTCGAACTTGCCCTTTCGCGGCAGAAAACTTACCTGGTTCGCCGCGAGGCTTCCCGAACTACAAATGTATGGGAATTTTCAGTTCGATCGCTCGATGACGAGCATCGAATACGAAACCGACGTGTCGAACTTCGTACATACGATAGGCGACGCGGTTGCGAGCATTGCGCTTCGGAAGGGCGATGATGTCGTCGTGTTCGTCGGCAATACGAGTGCACACACGGTGGCGACAGCCGTTACGCTGGACCTGCCGCTAAGCGGCGCGTATTCCGTTCGGGCTTTCAACAGCCTGCGGAGAGCCTGGGTAAACGGCAAAGAGTTAAATGGCGCGGCGCTTCGACGCGGCATAGCCGTCGAACTCGGCGGCAAAGGTTTCTGCGTTATCGAGCTTCGGCAAGAGATCTGATTGTGAGCGACCAACTCAATCGCTTCGGGATCAGTGAATTTACGACGTGGCCGTGGTCCTTCGAGCGTGACGTGGAGCGGTATGCGGCGCACGGCGTCGACACGATCGAAGTTTGCGAATTCAAACTCAACCGGGACGATTACCGTCCGCAGCTTCGAAGCATCGAGCGATCGGCGTTGACGGTGAGTTCGGTGCAGTCGACGGTGCACTCGCTCTTTCCGGATAGCTTGGCTCCATCTCCGTCGGATCCTGACGATCGAATTCGGCACATGAAGGCGGCCATCGAGCGGATTGCGCCGCACGTGCCGGCGCAGGTTCCCTTCGTCGTCATAACCGGAGCGGCACCAGGCGGGAACAGCCGCATGGTGTATGACAAGGCCGTCACCGCGCTTGCCGATTTGGCCTCGTTTGCCGCCGAATACGGCGTGCGCGTGGCCTACGAGCCGCTCAACCCGGTGCTTTTCAACACCGACACGGCATTGTGGGGTTTAGACCAAGCGTTGGAGCTGGTCCAGCGTGTCGATCACCCCGCCCTGGGCATCTGTCTCGATACGTGGAACATTTTCCAAACGCCGAACCTGTACGAGGTCATCCGCGCATCCGGCGATCGTATCTTCTTGGTGCAAGTGAGCGACTGGCACCAGCCGCGCTCGAGAGCCGATCGCATGAGCCTGGGCGACGGTACGATCCCGAACTCCGCGATCATGCGAGCCTGCCGAGACGCGGGCTACGTTGGACCGTTCGTGCTGGAGATATTCTCGGACGAATCGCTGCCGGACTCGATCTGGCGCGCCGATCTCGACGAGGTGATCGATTGCAACGTAGCCGCCTTCGTGCGGCTCTGGAACGAGAGCATGGCGTGAATCCAAAGCGCATCTACGATCTGAGTCAACCGGTATTCACGAATTGCCCGCAGTATCCGGACGAGAACCCTCGACCGGCCCAGGTTCGGCTGTTCTATATGTTGGCGGTGCAGGGCGTCAATAAAGAGATCGTCGAGATCAGCACGCACACCGGAACGCATTGCGACGCACCATTCCACTTTTTCGAAAACGGGAAAACGATCGACGAGGTGCCGCTCGACACCTATGTTGGCCCCGCAACGATTCTCGATCTGCGCAGCAAAACGCCGGGTTCCGCGATTGAGCGCGCTGATGTCGAGCGCTTTGCCGACCGCATCGCCGAGGGTGACATCGTGCTGCTCAATACCGGCTGGGGACACAAACGTGCCAACACGGCGGAGTTTCTCACGAAGTATGTCTACCTTGGCGGCGAGGCGGCGCAATATCTCGTCGATCGAGGTGTGAAGGGCGTGGGCATCGACGCGGTGAGCTTGGGCGGATATAAGGACCCGAGCAAAGCGGTTCCAGCGCACAAGGTGATGCTCGGCAATGGCAAATTCATCGTGGAAGAATTGTACTTTCCCGACGAGGTCATGGACGAACGAAAGCGGCTTTTCGTGGCCGCTCCTGTGAAATTGCAAGGAACGAGCGGGGGCTGGACGCGCGCGATGCTCTGGGAGTTTTAGCTTTGAGCCCTCGGCCTTTTTAAGCCCCGCTGCGCGCTCTGATCTTGGTTCTGCAGGCGGACGCGCCTCGTGTATAATCGCTCGTTTGACAGCGAAGTGAAAGCCGTTGTTACGACCATGATGCCGAGGCATATTTGGGGCCAAGTCATCGCCGAATCGTTCGCGATGACGTAAACCGAAATGATGAGCCAGGTGCCGGCGCTAACGTTGACCGCTGACCAGATATTCCGACGAAGGTTGCCGTGCGCCGCAGAAGCGGTGAACGCGACAACCACAACGGCGATCCCCGTCAAGAAGAGATTCCACGCCGCGGCAAACGAGGTTGGGTGAATGACCCACCGCGAAGCGAAGACCAACACAGCGTCGATTAGCGCGCCGCGACCAGGGCCCAAAAAAAGCCGCCACCCGGCCCCCCGGGAAGGGAATGTCGGGAACTGCGTTCGCTTTTGGATCGTTACTTAGCGGGAGGAAATGATGCCAACCGAGCCGCTGATTATAGCGCTTTCCGGCGAATACGATATGAGCCGCCAGAGAGAACTGGACAGAAAGCTTCGACCTGCATTGGACACGGCGAACGTCGTGATCGACTTGTCCGCGGTTACCTACATGGATTCCAGCTGCCTTAACACTTTCAGCCGGCTGCGCAGGGAGCGACGCGGCGAGCATCTACCGCTCTGCCGTTTCGTCATTACAAATTCAATGGTGCGCAAGGTTTTTGGAATCACCGGCTTCGACCATCTTTGGCCGATACATGGCTCAGTCGACGATGCGCTCGCGGAGTCCGTTTCACTTCGCTAGCCTGGTACAGCGCACGTTGCCGGCACCTACGAGCGGCATTTCTGTTTTGTCGCCACCCGACCCGCGATTCAGCGACGAGCTAGCGCCATCGTCGACGCGTGATAGCCGCACATGCCGTGTACGCCGCCGCCGGGTGGCGTTGAGGCCGAACAGATGTAAATGTTCTTCGCGGATGTCGCATAGCTGCGCCACGTTGGCCGGAACAGAAACTGTCGTACGTCCACCACGCCGCCGCCGATATCGCCGCCGACAAGATTTGCATCCATGCGCTCCAAATCGCTCGGTCCGAGCGCATGACGTGCTATCACGCACTCACGAAAGCCGGGAGCAAAACGCTCGATCTGATCTTCGATGCTCTGGAGCGCGCTCTGCGCAGAACCATTGGGCACGTGGCAATATGCCCAAGCAGTGTGCTTCCCCGTTGGGGCGCGTGAATCGTCGAAGAGGCTCGGTTGAGTCAAGAGCACGAACGGACGTGCGGCGTGTCGTCCATTACGCACCGCAGCCTCCGACGCCGCAATTTCGTCAAACGTCCCGCCGATGTGCACGGTCGCCGCTCGGGAGCAATCCGTAGCGGTCCACGGAATAGGCGCGCGCAGCGCGTAATCCACCTTGAATACACCCGCACCATACCGAAATCTCCGCAACTGCCGCAAATAACTTGGCGAGAGACGCGTAGCGGCGATTTCGCTGAGTTGACGGGGCGTAATGTCACACAGCAGCATATCGAAGTTCGCAAGCTCGTCGAGGCTTGCGACCGGTGAGGAGACGCGCACGGTCCCTCCAAGCGATTCGAGGATGTTGCATAACGCGCTCGTTATCGACTGCGCTCCACCGCGCGGAATGGGCCAGCCCACGGCGCTTGCCGATATTGCCATGACCAGACCAATTGCCGCACTCAAAGGTTCGTCGAGACTCAGGAACGAGTGCGCCGCCATGCCCGCAAACAACGCTCGCGTTCGCTCGCTGCGAAAACGGTGCGCGATGCTTCGCGCCGACTGGACGGCAAGCGTTCCAAAGCGCGCCATTCGCAGCGGCGCGCTGGGAACCGATGGTATTGGGCGTAGAACATCTCGCGCAAACGTGTCCCAGTGTGTTGCAAAGTCGTCGACGAGCGCGTTCCAGGCGCTGCGGTCCACCCCCAGGGACTCCGTGCCGCTTTCGATACCGCGACCGAGCGTCACCGCGCTGCCGTCATCGAGCGGATGCGCCACGGCAAGTGGAGAGTATATCCATTGCAAGTCATGGCGCTCCAGCCGGAGCGACGAAAAAAACGGCGATCCGACTGCGAGCGGGTGGACTGCCGAGCCGAAATCGTGGCGAAATCCCGGAAGCGTCAGTTCCAGCGTCCGCGCCGCACCGCCCGGAATCGCCTGCGCTTCCATCACGCTCACGTGCAGCCCCGCCTGCGCGAGCACGATGGCTGCCGCAAGACCGTTCGGTCCGGCACCGACAACGCATGCGCTAAGGGCTGAACGGATAGTCCTGAACCCAGTGAAAGCCGCGGCTTACCAGCACGAAGTTCTTGCGGTCCACAGACGCTAATGCCAAGTGTATCTCCCGCTTGTCGATGTTGCCGTCGATGATCAAGTGGTTGGCACCCACCTGACGAAAGTGGAGCCTCGCTCGCCATTTCTTGTCGTCGAATTTTGTTAGTGAGATGCTGTGTTTCTTGAGATCGAAAATCGTGCCGAACGCCTGAAACGAATCATCCATGCGCTGGAATAGCACGAACTCCGGATGGTCAAAAATGACGCGTCGCCATGCGGTTGGATCGGTTACAGCCAACACGGAGGATTTGCGGCCGACCGTCATCGTTTGGACGTTCCAAATGCCGTACAGTGCGGATTTGGGTCTTCCGCCGCCGTATTGGAACCAACCCGTCCAGCCGAGGTAGGCAAACGATATGATGAGATAGGCCCCAAAAAGGCCCTGCACGATGAGCGCGATGCGGTTCGCGCGCGGGGAAACAAAGAGTGGAAAGAGATTCGCGCTCGGCACCGAGCGGTTGAGCACCAAGAAGTTGACGACACGCAGCGCATCCGGGGCGAGGAGAAACAGCGCAAAAAGCAGCAGATGAAATGAGAGGATCTTCACAGGGACGTCATAGGTCATATTGAGCGTGAACACTTGCGTCATGTCCGCCACGGCGACCAGCGCACCGAACATCGTCGTGCGCGGAAAGATCAAGAGTAGCCCCGCGAGCGTCTCCATAGACCCCGCGAAGATTTCATATGCCTGGCTCGAACCGATCGATGCCCAGAGCACGGTCATCGGAGACAGGTTTCCGAATGGCTCTACCAATCGGGCAAGGCTTGGGTAGGGCATCTGCTCGGGAATCAACTTTGAAAAGCCGTAGACGAGCAACTGACCGGCGAGCATGAACCGAATGAAGAGCCGAAACCAACCATACGCCTTCGTATAGTTCTCGCGCTTGCGATCGAGAATCGACCACAGCGTGGTTCCGGTCACGCTCGCAATGAGAAGCAAGAAGACAAAGACCCAGTCGAAGACTTTGTCACCGCTTCCGCTGCCGTTGTAAACGAGTGGAAGAGTGGCATGAAAGACGTGCGCGCCGGTCCAGAAGATGATCTGCCGAAACGGCGGGTACATATAGGCGTACTCGAGCTTGAGCATCGGTAGGAGCACGGGAAGGGGCTGGTTCAGAAGGCAAAACAGCCCGAAATAGAGCACGAAAAAGCGAAACGCCAGCCGTTGCAAAAGCGGCCAGCGCTCACTGCGCACTTTGGCAGGTGAAGTGCTGAGCTCCGAACGCTGCATGGCTGGGCGTTCGCAAACGGACTTTTCGTCGCCTCCAGAGTCCCTGCTGCGCTAGCGCGTTCGCACGCTATCGGGCCGGCGAAGGCTTTTTATAGGCCGCGACGATGGAAAGTATTACTTCTATTGGCTTTGACTAATCGATCTCGTCGATTAGCATAGGTGGGTGGCGCTGGCGCGGCTCGGCCGTTGCGCGCCCTTTCCTCGCACACAAGGAGATGGAGTCTTGTCTCAAAGCACGTGTCCGGTCCCTCACGGAAAGCCCCGCGTCCACCGATCGAACCGTGACTGGTGGCCCGAACAGCTTCGCCTGGGAATTCTGCGCCAGCATTCGCCGCAAGCCGATCCGATGGGCGAGAACTTTGATTACGCCAAAGAATTTGCAAAGCTCGATCTCGCTGCGGTGAAGAACGATCTGCGCGCGCTGATGACCGATTCGCAAGAGTGGTGGCCGGCGGATTTCGGTAACTACGGGCCGCTCTTTATCCGCATGGCGTGGCACAGCGCCGGCACGTATCGTGTCTCCGATGGACGCGGCGGTGCGGGCGGCGGACAACAACGCTTCGCGCCGCTCAACAGTTGGCCGGACAACGTGAATCTCGATAAGGCCCGGCGTTTGCTCTGGCCGATCAAGCAAAAATACGGAAAGCGGATTTCGTGGGCCGATCTACTGATTCTCACCGGCAACGTTGCGCTCGAGTCGATGGGCTTCAAAACGTTCGGTTTCGCCGGCGGACGACCCGACGTATGGGAGCCGGACGAGTCGGTGTACTGGGGCGCAGAGGATACGTGGCTTGCCGACGAGCGCTACGCGGGAGAACGGATACTCGAGAACCCGCTGGCTGCGGTACAAATGGGCTTGATCTATGTCAATCCCGAAGGGCCCAACGGCAATCCCGATCCGCTCAAGTCCGCGGTCGACATTCGTGAGACGTTCGCTCGAATGGCGATGAACGACGAAGAGACCGTCGCGCTTATCGCGGGTGGCCACACCTTCGGCAAGACCCACGGCGCGGGTGATCCCTCGCACGTCGGACACGATCCCGAAGGCGCCGACATCACGGCGCAGGGTCTCGGCTGGAAGAACGCGTTCGGGAAGGGCCACAGCGAGCACACGATCGGCGGCGGTCCCGAAGTGACGTGGACGACGACACCGACCAAATGGAGCAACAACTTCTTCCAGTCGTTGTTTAGCAATGAATGGGAGTTGACCAAGAGTCCGGCGGGCGCTAAACAGTGGATCGCCAAGAACGGCGCAGCCCCGGTTCCCGATGCGCACGATCCCAAGAAGCATCACAAGCCCACGATGCTGACGACCGATCTTGCGTTGCGGTTCGATCCCGCCTACGAAAAAATCTCGCGCCGGTTCTACGAGCATCCCGACCAATTCGCGGATGCGTTCGCGCGCGCGTGGTTCAAGTTGACGCATCGCGACATGGGGCCGCGTGCACGCTACCTCGGACCGGAAGTGCCGAAGGAAGTGCTCATTTGGCAAGATCCGGTGCCACCCGTCGATCATCCGCTGGTCGACGCAAAAGATGTCGATGCTCTCAAAAAGCAAATCGCTGACTCCGGGCTCTCGGTGTCGCAACTCGTTTCGACTGCGTGGGCTTCAGCGTCCACCTTCCGCGTCTCCGACAAACGCGGTGGCGCTAACGGCGCGCGCATTCGGCTCGAGCCGCAAAAGCAGTGGAAAGTCAACAAGCCCGAGCAACTAGCGACGGTGCTCAAGGCGCTCGAAGGCATCGCAACCAAGTTCAACAGCGCGCAATCCGGCGGCAAAAAGGTCTCGCTCGCCGATCTGATTGTGCTGGCGGGCGGCGTTGGCGTCGAGCAGGCCGCAAAAAAGGCCGGCATCGACGTTACTGTCCCGTTTGCACCGGGACGCACCGATGCGTCGCAAGCGCAAACCGACGTGGAATCGTTTGCCGTATTAGAGCCGGTGGCCGACGGTTTCCGCAATTACGTCAAGGAGCACGTCGGCATTCCTTCGGAGATGATGTTGGTGGACAAGGCGCAACTCTTGAATTTGACGGCGCCCGAGATGACCGTCTTGGTCGGCGGTATGCGCATGCTCGATACGAACGCCGATGGTTCGAAGCACGGCGCCTTCACCAAACGAGCGGGAGCGCTCACCAACGACTTCTTCGTAAATCTGCTCGACATGAGCGGGGACTGGGAAGCACCGTCAAGGGATCAGACCGACCAGACCGTGTATCAGCGGCACAACCGCAAGACCGGCGCCGCCGACTTCACGGGCACGCGCGTCGATCTCATCTTCGGCTCAAATTCCGAATTGCGTGCGGTAGCCGAAGTCTACGGAAGCGCAGACGCGGGACGCAAATTCGTCGACGACTTTGTCGCTGCGTGGACGAAAGTTATGAATGCGGACCGCTACGATCTCGCGAGGTGAGACTGCAACTGCTCTGAGGAGCCCCAAGGACGCCGGCGCGATGCGCCGGCGTTTTTATTCGCGCTGGGGTTTGGGCACGTAGGTGACGTCTTCGGGTCGAAAGCGATGCTCGATCAGTTCGCCATCATCCTTTTTATAGCGAACGGCGACGGAGCGCGTGTCGACTTCAATGACTTCACCGCGTATGCCGAGGTTGTCTATCATGACATGGTCGCCATATCGGAGTTTTGACATAGGTCACTCTGCCTTTGCAATGTCGGTTGAGGTCACGGGCGCTTCACGGCCTCAATGTCGAGGACGATGTCAACGGAGTTCGCAGCGAACGGATTTCCGTAGGTCATGCCCCACACTGTGCGGTCGACCGTCACTTTTGCTTCATACGCGATGCGCTGCTGACCGTTTGGGGTCGTCGCGCGGCCGAGATACTGCGCATCGAGCGTAACCGGGTGCGTCTGTCCGTGCATCGTCAGGTCCCCGGTCATCGTGAAGTGTGTCGCGTCGGCCGCAGTGATCTTGGTGCTCTTGAAACTCATCGCCGGGTAGGTCGCGGCGTCAAAGAAATGCGGCGAGCGCAGGTCGGAGTCGCGGTCGTTGTTGCGTGTATCGACCGCGCTCGGATCGAAGATCGCGTCCGCGCTGCTTGGGATGTTGCTTCCGTCGGGCACGTCGATCGTGGCGCTCTTGATCGGAATAATTCCGTTGACGTGGGATATGCCCAGATGCGTCACGGTGAAGTTTGCCGAGGAGTGAACCGGATCGGCGCTCCAGGTGACGGCTAAGAGCAACCCGAGCATTACTGCGTGCATGCCAGGCTCTACCGCGCTGCGCGTTCGTGGACCTGCCCGGCAATATCGTGCGGCAATAGCGGAAAATCGGAGTGAGGCGCTAAATTTGTCGGCGCGTGAACGATAAGCGATTTCGGATAGCCGCATTCACCGGCGAGATCGATTTCACCGGTCGGGATGCTTTCCGAGGCGGCCTTGCACCGCTGACCGACGTGGAAGCCCCGATCGTCGATCTTTCCGGCGTTACCTACATGGACTCAAGCGCCATGGCGGAGATTTTGTACTTACAGCGAGGGCGGGCGCGAAAAGGTCACGCCGCCATGTGTCTGGTCGTGAGCCCGGCCGTGCGGCGCCTCATCGAGGTCGCAGGTTTGCAGCACGTCTTCCCATTGGCAACAACGGTCGAAGAGGCAAAAGCACAGCTGTGAAGCTGGCCGGCCGGCTCAGTGCGCTGTTAGGTTACCTCTCGGCTGCGGCCGTGCTCGTCGTCTTTGTCGTCGCGGCCCTATCGATTCGCGTGGCGCTGGATCGAAACGCGTCGTTTCAAAGCAATCTTCGTCTGGCACAGGTAGACCTTGCACGTCTCTT
The DNA here is from genome assembly GCA_963703325.1 of Vulcanimicrobiota bacterium. Classification (GTDB taxonomy): domain Bacteria; phylum Vulcanimicrobiota; class Vulcanimicrobiia; order Vulcanimicrobiales; family Vulcanimicrobiaceae; genus Aquilonibacter. Next base: position 2,177,708 of record OY969805.1, read on the forward strand.
GCGGCTTCAGGTCGACGAGGAGTCGGGTGTCCGCGGCTACGTGGACACGCATATGTCCGCTTTTCTGCAACCATACCGGGAGGCATTGAGCAGTTTCGATCCCACCGCGCAGGCGCTCGCGATGCGTTTGCGCCGCCTAGGCATCGACGACGCGCCGGTCCGCGAAGAGGCGGCGATAAACCGGTACTGGCGCCAAGTCGTTGCGATTCCGTTGATCCGTAGCGGAAGCGGTGACGGTCTTGCATTGCAAATTCACGGAAAGGACCTCGTCGATCGCTTTCGCGCAACCCAATCGCGGCTGCTGTTGCAGTTAAACCTCACGGCTGAGCAGGCGGAAGCCTCGACGTCGCGCCTTGTCGATGAAATACTCGTCGGTGCGATCCTGCTCGGCGTGATTTTAGCCGCGTTGCTCGGATGGCTTTCGAGCACGCAACAGCGCCTGGCCAACGAAATTTCGCTGCAACGCATGGCGTATTTGGAAGAGAAGCGGATCGCCGACGCGTTGCAAGAAGCGTTCCTGCAGAAGCATCTTCCCAACGTTGCGCATGCCGAACTGCATGCGGTCTACGTACCCGCGGGCGGCGAATCGCGTGTCGGCGGCGACTGGTACGATGCGTTCGAAGTGGCCGATGGTCGCATTCTCTTCTCGATAGGCGACGTTACCGGTCACGGCATCGAAGCAGCGGTGATCATGAGTCGCGTTCGTCAGGCGGTGCTCACCATCGGCGTCGACGAGCCCGACCCATCGGTCGTACTAGCGCGCGCCAATGAGATCTTGCTGATGCAAGATGCAACGATCGTGACCGCGATCTGCGGCGTGATCGATCTCGCGCAAGGTGTGATCCGCCTCGCCAATGCAGGACATCCGCCGGCTATTGTCCGGTCCCAAGACGGCCAGCTGGAGAAATTCGGCGCAACCGGACCGCCGCTCGGCGCCTTGGAGAGTCCCAATTTCGGCGTTGCGTCTGTGCTGGTAACGCCTGGATCGCTTCTAACATTGTTTACCGACGGCTTGGTTGAATATAGCCGCGATTGGGATCTCGGGGAACAACGCATCGTAGAAGCCCTCAAGAAGATTCCGGCCGGTGCATCCGACCCGGCCGCCGCATTACTCGACGAGATCCTGCGAGGGACGCCGCCGAGCGATGACGTCGCGATTCTCACTGTGAGTTTCGGGGAAACCTCTCATGATGGCGAACGTGCGAAGGCGAGCGAGGCCGTTCGCGCCCTTCCGATTGTCGGGCGCTCGCTCCGCGCACTCCTCGTGTCGGCGCCGCCGCCGGCCCCGGTCGGCTAATTGATGATGCAGCCGTGGACTTGCCGGATCACGCACGCGGACGGGAAAGCCGTGGCGAGCTCCCGCCACGCGTTCGCCCAAGCGTTGCGCGATGCCGGTCACAGCGAAGCCGATGTGCAAACGGCCGTCATGATTTTCGGCGAGCTCATTGCCAACGCGTGCGAGCATGGGAAGATCCCCGTCGACATTCATCTGCGTCCGCACAAGAATCGGCTCGTTCTGGAAGTGCTCGATTCAGGAATGGACATCGCACGCCCGGCCAAGCGCGATCCCGCTTCGCTCCGTGGGCGTGGATTTGAGATCATCGAACGTCTCGGCGGCGTCATTCAGATTCTGCCACGGCCCCGATCGCGGGTGAGCGTAACGCTCCCGCTCTAGTGTGTCACGGCAGCTCGGCTTCTTCGAGAACGACGCGCGCGTCATCGTCGACGACGAGAGCGGATCGATCGTTTACTATCCTGCCGCGCTGACGCCGGAGCAAGCTACGCGGGTTTTTGCGGACTTGCATGAGGCGGCTCCGTGGCGCAGCGAGCGGCGCATGATGTACGATCGCGAGGTCGATGTGCCGCGGCTCGTCGCCCGAATGCCGATCGACGGAGAATTGCCGCAGTCCCTCGCCGACATCGTGCCGATCGTCGAGCAGCTTTCAGGTACGCGGTTCACGACCGTCGGTATGAATCTCTATCGCGATGGTCACGATAGCGTCGCACCGCATAACGACCATCTCTCGGAACTTATTGCGGGCGAACCGATCGCTCTCGTCTCACTCGGTGCGTCACGGCGCATGACGATACGCAGCAAGACCAAGCCGCGCCGCATCTTCGATCTCGATCTCGAACCGGGAAGTCTCCTCGTGATGTCGTACCAAACCCAACGGACCTACGACCACGGCATTCCAAAAACGAACGATGCAGTCGGGCCGCGCATCAGCCTCGCGTTTCGCGTGCGTCTGGACTAGAGCGAAAGGAGCTTTCGATGAGCAATGTGGTTACTTTGAGTTTCGCGAAAGACATCCGGCCGATGTTTACCGACTTGGACGTGGCGCACATGAAGCCGTTCGGACTGGATTTATCCGATGCGAGCAGCGTGAAGACGCACGCGGATGCGATCTACGGCGCGGTGAGTTCGGGAACGATGCCGCCGCCGAGTGCGGGCGAGCGTTGGAGCGCCCAGATGTGCGCAACGTTCAAGGCGTGGCAGCAGCAGGGCTGCCCACCATAGCGCTCTAGACGCTTACCGCCGCGCGCGGACGAGCCTTGGCTGCTGCACCCCGGGCCAACGCTGCCGCAAATTCACGCAGGGATTGCGTCGGGTGCAGCCCCTTGATCGCGCGCAGGCCGGGACCGCCAACGAAGAGCGCTGTGGACGGCATCGCGTGTGCGATCTGAGCGATCAGGCGCGCCGCGTCATGACTCTCAATGCCGGCATAAATGCCCACGCCACACGCGGAGAGTGCGCGCGAGAGTTGCACGATTTGATGGGTCGAAATCTCCGTTCCCGCGAAAATGCCATGATAGCCGAATTCGCTCGCCGCGAGTGCGGCGAGCAACGGCGGCGTCGAATGTTTTTCGCCCGGAAGCGTGACGAAGATCATCACCGCAGCCGCCGACGGCTGCTCGTACTTCCCAAACAGAATGGCGGCAACAAAACGCAGCGATTCGCACAACAGCAGATGTTGTGCCGCGGCCGCGTCGCCGTCGCGTGCACCGATCGTGATCTCGCTCATTACCGGCGCGATCACGTCGTCCGCGAACTCGACCGCACTTCGCGTGAGCGCTACGGTGCATAGATCGTGTGACAATCCTCGCGCATCCATCGCGCGTACTCGACGCAAAAGCCGCTCGATTGCGGTGTCGTCGGTATCGCCGTTCACATGTTCGGCACGTACGGCAACCTGCAGCTCCGCGTCGCTCAGCAACGCGATATGCGAGATCGACTCGCCTCCTTCAACCGCGGCTTTGAGCAACACGAGCCGCGCGACGTCGTCAGGTGAGAACAATCGCTGGCCGCCTGCAGCGCGCGCCGGCTTTACTGCGCCGTAGCGTTTCTCCCAAGCGCGAATCGTGTCGACGGAGAGATTGGTCAGCCGGGAAACCGAGTGAATCGGCAATGTTGCGCGACACCTCAGTGGTGTTGTTGGGCGCGTCTTCATCATAATACGATGCCCCGGGAAACTGGTTTTTCGAGAAAGCTTCCTGGGCGCAACATAAAGTCCTAGAACGCCGGTCATCTTTTTTCGCGCCGAGCAATATACTGGGCGCAGCGACGATAAACAGGTGCTCTTGCTAATGGACAGGGCGGCCGGTCGCGGCCAATGATGTGGCACACGACCATGGGTCTCACCGAAAAGAACCGTGCATGACGGCGGCAAACACCACGCGATATGAGCGATGAGAAGGTCGTCTCGCGCGGCTTTACCGGCCGCCGCTCCGCCGAGACGTCGAAGCTTCCGCCGGGGCAATATCTGACCCAGGACTTTCCCGTGCTTTCCGCCACGCCGACGCCGCGCATTCCGCTCGACGGCTGGGAATTCACGGTGACGACGGAAGACGGCGCGGTGGCGCGACGCTGGAATTGGCAAGCGTTTCGCGCGCTGCCCACCGTGGCAATCACCACCGACATTCACTGTGTGACGCGCTGGTCGAAGTTCGACACGATGTGGGAGGGCGTGGCGATCGACACGCTGCTCGACGGCGTGCAAAGCACTGCGATGTACGCCATGGCCCATTCCTATGGCGGCTATACGACGAACGTGCCACTCGCCGATCTCCGCAATGGAAAAGCGTGGGTGGCGTTTCGTTACGGCGGCAAAGAACTCGAGCCCGAACACGGCGGACCCGCGCGGCTGCTGGTTCCGCATCTCTACTTTTGGAAGAGCGCGAAATGGCTAAACGGCCTGACGCTCATGCCGAACGACGAGCCGGGTTTCTGGGAGCGGCTCGGCTATAACATGTATGGCGACCCGTGGCGGGAACAGCGATACACGGGGGATTAGTCTGGCGTGTCGGCACGCTGGTCGAACGGCGACGCGAAACCGCGACCGCACTCACGCTCGTACTCGACGTTCCCGATTGGCCCGGTCACGACGCGGGACAGCACGTCGACGTCCGGCTTACCGCGCCCGACGGCTATAGCGCGGTGCGCTCGTATTCCATCGCGAGCGCCGCGCAAGAAAAGCGTCTCGAACTGACGATCGAAGAGCTCGCGGACGGCGAAGTCTCGCCCTATCTCGCCGAAACGGCCGCTCCCGGCGATCCGCTCGAGATTCGCGGACCGATCGGCGGATGGTTCGTCTGGCGTCCGGCGCAAACCGAGCCCGTGCAACTGATTGCCGGCGGCTCGGGCATCGTGCCGCTGATGGCCATGATTCGCACGCGCGCGCAAGCAGGTAGTGCCGCCCCGTTTCGATTGCTCTATTCCGTCCGTTCGCCACAAGCGATCATCTATGAAAACGAACTCGAGCGGCGCGTCAACGACGACGCCAATTTCGGGATCATGTTCGCGTATACGCGAAGCGTCCCCGACGGCTGGCCGCGAGCACCGCAGCGCATCGACGCGACCACAGTTATGGAGGCCGCGTTCGCGCCGGCGCTGCGACCGTCGTGCTACGTCTGCGGACCGACGCCGTTCGTCGAAGCGGCGGCGAATCTGCTGATTGCCGCCGGACACGACGCGGACCGAATCAAAACCGAACGCTTCGGTCCGACCGCGGGCGGATCCTAAGCGCTTAGCGGCGGCGGCGGCGCGACTGGTAGACGACGCGCGGCTTGGGCGCGACGGCCGGCACTTCGGGAAAGAGCGGGTTGATCTCGCGCGCCAGCGGGCGGCCGATGATGTACTCGATCTTTCGAATCAGCGGCTCTTCGTCCGAAGCGACAAAGGTGATCGCGTCGCCGGCGGTTTTCGCCCGCGCGGTGCGGCCGATGCGATGCACATAGTCTTCGGCAACCAGCGGCACGTCGAAGTTCACAACGTGTCCGAGTTTGGCGACGTCGATGCCGCGCGCCGCAATGTCGGTTGCCACGAGCACGCGGCACTTGCCCTTCTTGAGGTTCTCGAGCGCGCGCGTTCGCTGCGCTTGCGTGCGGTCTCCGTGAATCACGTCGGTCGGGATGTTGCTCTTGGCGAGCGCGGCGGCGAGGCGATTGGCGCGGTGCTTCGTGCGCGTAAACGCAATGGCAGTGTAGATGTTGTTGTCTTTGAGCAGTTCAAGGAACAGATCGGTCTTATGTTCCTGGGGGACGGCGTAGAGCCGCTGGGTGAGTAGTTCGATCGGCGCATGAACGGCCGTGAGCTCGACGCGCGCCGGATCCTTGAGCATGTCGCGCACGAGTGCCGAGATCGCCGGAGGCAGCGTTGCGGAGAAGAAGAGCGTCTGGCGCTGCGCCGGAATCTTTTCGAGAATGCGCCGTACTGACGGCAGAAAACCCATGTCCAGCATGCGATCGGCTTCGTCGAGCACGACGGTGGTGACGTGGCTGAGGCGCGCGTTGCCGCTGCGCATATGATCCATAAATCGTCCGGGCGTCGCGACGATGATCTCGGTTCCGCGTTTGAAGGCGGCGAGTTGCTGGCCGAAGCCGACGCCGCCGTACACCGCGGCTACGCGAACCGTCGTGTGACGGGCGAGCGCGGTGAGATGCTCGGCGATTTGTTCTGCGAGTTCGCGGGTCGGAGCCAGGATCAATGCCTGGGTCTTGCCGCGCGGCTGGTCCATGAGCCGATTGAGAATCGGAAGTCCGAAGGCGGCCGTTTTGCCGCTGCCGGTCTGGGCACTCGCGAGGACGTCGCGGCCTTCCAGTGCCGGCGGGATCGCGAGCTTCTGAATCGGGGTCGGTTCGGTGAAATGAAGGTCGCGCAGGGCGCGCAAAAGCTCAGGCTTCAAGCCGAGCTGTTCGAAATTTGAAATGATAAAACGTCTTTCAGGTGTGCGCAATTCGATCGCTAACACCGAAAGATTCGCGCGGAGGGGGTCGCAGCAGTATTGCACGCCAAGGGGACGGTCGTCAAGCGCCTTTGCCGCAGGTACCGGATCCTGACGCCGGGATAATATACCCAGGTAGGGTATTGAGTGAGCCCCGCTAATCCAGCGGCATGAGCCACACAATCCGAAAAAAAGACAAACTGCTCGCTCGCGTGCGACGCATCGTGGGACAGATGGAGGCGGTCGTTCGGGCGCTCGAGGCCCAGGCGGAGTGCGGCGAGGTCCTCCAGCGGATCGTGGCGGCGCGCGGTGCGATGAACGGCCTGATGTCCGAGGTGCTCGAGGACCACGTGCGCCAGCATGTGCTCGATCCGCGCTCGATCAAGGCTGCCGATCGCGAGCGATTCGCCGATGACCTTACCAGCCTCGTGCGCACCTATCTGAAGTGATGTCGCAGCAGGCGCTGCTTCTCGTGCTCGCGGTAATTGCCGTCGGCGTCTTGCACACGCTCGTGCCCGATCACTGGGTTCCGATCACGTTGCTTGCGCGCACCCGTCATTGGACGCGCGCGCAAACCGCACGCGCTGCCTTTGGTGCAGGGCTCGGGCATACGCTTTCGACGCTTGCAATCGGTCTTCTCGTATGGGGCGCCGGCGTCGCGTTCGCGGCGCGCTTCGGCAATCTCGTTTCGATCCTCTCGAGCGTGGCGTTGATCGCCTTCGGAGCCTGGATCGCGATCGGCGCCTGCCGCGAGTTGCGTACTCATCCCGGCGACGACCATGACGAACCCGAACGCCATTCAGCTGGAGCGCGGACCTCGCTGATGCTGATCCTCGGATCATCCCCGATGGTGGAGGGCATTCCGGTGTTCTTCGCGGCCGCGAAATTCGGTGCGGGCCTCATCGCGTTGATGTCGCTGTGCTTCGCGGTGAGTACGATCGCGACGTACGTGGCCCTGTGCACGATCTCGCGCTCCGCGCTCGAACGCCTCCACCTTGGACCGCTCGAACGCTACGGCGAGGTCCTCAGCGGCGCGGTGATCATGCTGGTGGGGATCGTCTTCATCCTGCCGAAGACCTAAGGGATGGCCTTAAATGCGGTGACCATTTCGGTTGCCTGGGCACTGGATCAATACCGGCAGGTCTTGCAGGCAGTGAATGCGCGCAAGGGCGCCGGCTTCACGCGTCTGCCGCAAGATCCGCCCGACGTCGTGCGCTACTTTCGCGCGATCGGCGTCGGACGGAACATCGACATCTACGCGTAGTCTGCGGCGCGCGTCGCGTCGCTGCCGGCTGCTGTGCTGCCCGCCGCGTTAAAGAGCGGCGTCGCAACGATCGATACGATCAAGTTGAGCAAGAGCGCATAGAACGGTCCGTAGCCCACGAGCGTCCCGCCGAAGAGATGCAACGGAAATGCGGCGGTGAAGTTCGTTTGAATGGCCATGTAGGTGCCGGCGATGATGCCGACGGCCCAACCCAGCAAGAGCGCCTTTGGATTGAACCAGCGCGTGAAGAGTCCGATGACGAACGCCGGAAACGTCTGCAGGATCCAGGCGCCGCCGAGGAACTGAAAACCGATTGCGTACTGCGGCGTGATGAAGATGACGAAGAGCAGCGCGAAGAGACAAATCACCAGCGTGAGAATCTTCGCCGTCCTCGTCTCGAGCGCGTCACGTTGCGCCGAGAACTGCCGGAAGATATTGCTGGCAAAGAGGTTCGCGCCGCCGATCGCCATGATCGCCGCCGGAACCAGCGCGCCGATCACGATCGCTGCGTACGCGACGCCGGCAAACCAGTCGGGGAAGATCTGCGCAAAGAGCATCGGGACGACTTGTTGCGGATTCGTGGTTTTGATGCCGGCCGCGAGTCCGGCATAGCCGAGCAGCGCGAGGAAACCGAGCATCAGGGAGTAGATCGGCAACAGCGCCATGTTACGCCGCACGACCGTCCGGCTCTTCGCTGCGAGCATCGATGTGATCGAGTGGGGATAGATGAAGAGCGCGAGCGCCGATCCGAGCGCCAGCGTTCCATACGCGAAGTACGACGGCGGCGGGAGGAGCAACGTGGCCGGCTTGGGTTTGGCCGCGAGCGCTTTGCCGGCCGCGTCGAAGATGCCGGCCCATCCGCCGAACATGTGCGTGATCGCGATGACCGCGCAGATGATCGTCAGGTAGATCAACGTGTCCTTGATGAACGCAATGAGTGCCGGTGCGCGCAAACCGCTGGTATAGGTATAGGCGGCAAGCAACACAAATGCGATTGCGAGTGCAAGCGTTCCGCCGCCGGCTGCGAAGACGCCGCCGAGCTGCAGAAAAACGACTTTCATGCCCACGAGCTGTAAGGCGATGTACGGGAGCACGGCGATGACGCCGGTCACCGCCATCGCGAGTTCGAGCCACCGATCGCCGAAGCGGTCTCGTACGAAGTCCGCAGCCGTAATGTAGCCGCGGTTGCTCGCCACACTCCAGAATCGCGTGAGCACCAGAATCCCGAAGGGATACGCGACGATCGTGTACGGCAAGGCGAAAAATGCTACTGGTCCTGCGGCATAAGCGAGCGCCGGAACGGCAATAAACGTGTAGGCGGTGTAGAGATCGCCGCCGATCAGGAACCACGAGATGATCGTGCCGAAGCTGCGGCCGCCGAGCGCCCACTCATCCATGTTTGCAAGTGAGCCGGCCGGGCGCCAGCGGGCCGCGGCAAAGCCGAGCACGGTGACGGCGAGCACGAGAACGATGAGGATGATCGAACTAGCGGGCATTCGACTCTCCTCCGCGCATGATGGTGATGTAGATCGCGAGCAGGATGCCCGAGCCGATCGTCCATGCTAATTGATACCAATAGAAGAACGGCATCCCGAAGAGCGGCGGATCGAGCTTGTTATAAAGCTGAGGAAACAGCGTCGCTACAAACGGAATGAGTAAGAGGAGATTCCACCAAGCGTTTCGTTTCATCCGGTCACATTGCGCGCGAACCTGTGCCGCTCCCTGGAAGGCGGGCCGACCATCTGCTTGGTATCATAAATCGCATTGAAATCCACACCTGAGGATCTAGCCCGCGAGGTCGAACGCCTACACCGTGCCGGGAACTCGGCCGATGCGTTCGGCTTGGCTCTCGAGGCCGTGCGTCGCTTTCCGCGCAGTTCGCTCTCGCACACGAACGCCGGCTACTTCTATATTCTGCGCGGCGAGCCGGCGGTGGCGCTCCGGTCGTATGAATCGGCGCTGCGTCTAAGCCCCAATAATCCGGAGGCACGGCGCGGACTCGCCGTTGCCAAGACGCAGTGCGGTATGGCGGCGCAAGGCGACTCGATCGCGACCATGCCCTACCGGGGATCGGGGGCGCCGGTGCGCGTGCTGGTACCGATTACCCTCGGCGCCGGCAATATCGTCACCGACCGGCTCTTTGACGATCGTATCTTCGCCGTCACCAAACTCGCGGTCGAATTGCACCCGGTCGATGCGCCGTTGCCGGAGCACGACGTGGTCTTCAATGCAATCGGCGACGCCGATAGTTCCGCGTACGCGCTCGAGAGGGCGTACGAACTTTTGTCGCATACGCAAAAGCGCGTACTCAACGAACCGCGAGCAATCGCGGATACCGGTCGCCGCGAGCAGGCAAAACGACTCGCCGGTCTCACGGACGTGCGCGTGCCCAAGATCGACCTGATAATCCGCAGCCAAGCGCGAGATCTCGCAACACCGCTATTACTGCGCGCGCCGGGCTATCACGCGGGCGAGCATTTCGAGCGCGCCGAAAGCCCCGAACAAATCGAGCGCGTACTCGAGCAGATTCCGGGCGATTCGCTGTTTGCTATCGAGTTTCTCGACGTACGCGATGCGCGCGGCGGATACGCAAAGTACCGGGTCATGGCGGTGGACGGGCGGATCTATCCGTTGCATCTCGCGATCTCGCGCGATTGGAAAGTGCATTACTTCAGCGCTCAGATGGCCGCCGAGCCGGAGTATCGAGAGCGCGAGGCGGCGTTTCTGCGCGATCCGCAGGCAGTGATCGGGGAGCGCGCGTGGAACGCGCTACGTCGCATTATCGAGCGCGAACAGCTGCACTATGCGGGAATCGACTTCACGCTCGATGCCGACGGCAAGGTCGTCGTATTTGAAACGAATGCGACGATGGCGGTACGGTATCCGCCGGACGTTCCGATGTGGGCGTATCGCCGGCCGGCCGTCGACGCGGTGCTCGACGCGATGCGTGTGATGCTGTTGCGCTACTCGTCCATCGCGACGTTGCCGCCCTGATCGTCGAACATGAAGCGCGTGTCGTACGCTTTTACTTCGTTTGTTGCCGGATCGCGCACGCGCGAATGAATCGAAAGGCGGTGCAAGGCTTTACCGTTGCGTTTGACGACGCCGCCATAGGCGTACTGCACGAGCGGTGTCTTGTCGTCGATCGGCGCGAGACGGCCTTTTTGCACGAGCATCGACAGCATCGTGTCTTGGAGCTTCTTCGGAATGAGCCGCGCGACGTCGTCGGCCTTGAGGCGCACGAGCTCCAGCTCTTTTTGCGCCTTGTTGTCGACCGCGACCTGATCGTTGTTGGAAAAGCGGATCACCGCATCCCAGTCGTCGGCACTGATGCCGGTAAAGGTCAAACCATAGCGCCAGGCGGGCTTACCCTGCGCGGTGCCCGGCTGCTGCCAGACGCGCTTCGCGCGGATGACGATGTTCTTGCCTTCCAGCTGAACGCGGAAGTTCGCTTCCTCGGGAATCGCGGCCGGCGAGACGACGCCCAGGCCACTTCCGGAAATATCCAAGCACGCGCAATTCGTCCATTGCGCCCCGATCGCTACCCACGCCGGGAACGGGCCGGCGCGGCGCACGTATTTTCGCCGGTTCTGCGGAGCCCCGGTGAAAAAGGTGATCAGGTCGTTCAGCATCTACCTACCTATCATCGTCGCAGGCGCCGCCATTCCTGAGAATAAAGACGTGCCGACCGAACGCTTCGAGGTTGCGGGAAAATCGCTCGACGTCCTGCGCCTGCCCGGCTCCGCCGATGCGCCAACCCTGGTGATGCTTCACGAGGGTCTCGGCTCAATCGGGCTGTGGCGCGACCTTCCGCAGCGCTTGCATGCGCGGACGGGTTGCGGCATCCTGGCTTATTCGCGTCACGGGAACGGCTTCTCGTCGCTGCTCGAAGGCCCGCGAAACGCGCGCTACATGCACGACGAGGGGCTCATCGTCCTACCGGCCCTGCTCGATCGTGCGCGGGTCGAACGCGCGCTGCTCCTTGGTCATAGCGATGGCGCTTCGATCGCGCTGATCTTCGGCGGGACCTATCCGGAACGGGTACGCGGCATGGTGCTTCTCGCCCCACACGTGTTCGTCGAAGACCGTTCGCTCGAAGGCATCGCCGCGATTGCGCAAACCTATCGCGCAGGTCCACTGCGCGAACGGCTGGCGCGTCATCATCGCGACGTCGACCGGACGTTCTTCGGATGGAATGACATTTGGCTCGACGGGTCGTTTCGTGACTGGAATATCGAGGAGTATCTTCCGTCTATTACCGCGCCGGTGATCATGCTACAAGGCCGCGACGATGAATACGGCACGATGGCACAGCTCGATGCTATCCAACGCGGCTTGCGCGTGCGTGCCGATCGCATCGAACTCGACGACTGCGGTCATGCGCCGCAGCGCGACCGTCCCGGGGCGGTCGAGTCGGTCGTCGCGGCGTTCGCGCAGGCGGGTTGGGAGTAGCGCAGAAGAAGCATCGCCCATGGCCGACGCAGCACTCCGGCCTGATCTGTCACTGGTGCTCGAGCGCATCACCGACGGATTCTTCGCCCTCGACGCGCAGTGGCGCATCTCATACATGAATGCCCAGGCGCGTAAGCTGTTGCATGCCCGGCAAGACATCCTCGGCGAGTTTTGGCTCGACGTGTTTCCCAAAGCGCGCGGACGCCTCTTCGAGCGGGAATACCATCGCGCGATGCGCGATCAGCGGCCCGTGCAGTTCGTCGAATATTCCGAGACGGCCGAGCTGTGGTTCGAAGTCAAGGCGTACCCCTCACCCGACGGCCTATCAGTGTACTTTCGGGACGTCACCTCGCGCATCGAGGCCCAGCGTGAGGTCGAACGAACCACACGGCGTCAGCAAGCGTTGATCGACTTCGGACGCGCGGCGCTCGCCGGCGCCACGTACGATCAAACCTTGCTCGACGCAATCGAACTGCTGCGCGAGATCCTCGACGCAAACGTCATCGATCTCTATCAATTCGATCGTTCAAGCGGTGCGTTTTCCGTGGTACACAGCATGGGTTGGGAATTGGGCGCCGTCGTCGATCCGGCCGCTCCTCCGCTCGAACATCTGGCGTACGTCGTGCGAACCGGTGAGCCGTTTGTCTGCTCCGACTTGCGGATTGACCCGCGCGCGCGTTCGTTGCGGGCGCTCGAAGGGTGCGGCGTGCTCTCGTGCGTTGCAACGTTGATCGGCACGGTGCACGCGCCGCAAGGGGCGATCGTAACCTATCATCTTCGGACGCGTACGTTCTCCGTCGGCGACGTGCGATTCGTACAATCGCTCTCGCAATCGATTGCCGAATTCTCCTCGGCCGTGGAATCCAACCGGTTGATGTCCGAAGTGCTCGAAAGTATGCACGATGCCTTCGTCGCGGTCGACGGTGACCTTCACATCAGCTACGTCAACCATCGCATGGCGGAGTTTTGGGGACCGAGTGCAGCCGCGATCGTGGGGACGCCGCTAAGTGCCTACACCGCCCGCTTCGATTCCGAAGACAGCCGGGTGCTGAATTTCTTCAAAGACGCGCTGCGCGAGCGGCGGGCGCTCACGTTCGAGCATTTCTACCGCGGCCGCTGGAACGAGATCCGTCTCTACCCATTCGGCGGGGGCGTGGCCGGCTACGTGCGAGACATCACAGCGCGCAGGACCGAACAGGAGCGCGTGCTCGAACTTAACGCCGAGCTCGAACGCCGCGTCGACGAGCGTACCAAGCAGTTGGAGATCGCGAATAAGGAGCTCGAATCGTTCTCGTATTCGGTCTCACACGATTTGCGCGCGCCGCTGCGCGCGATCGACGGCTTTTCGCAAGCGTTCCTCGAGGATTACGGCGACAGCCTCGATGGGCGTGCGCAAGGTTATCTGGACCGCGTTCGCCGCGCCGCGCAGCGTATGGCTGACCTCATCGACGCGTTGCTGGAACTCGCCAAGGTAGCACGCGCCCCGATGGCCCACGTGCCGGTCGATTTGAGTGCGCTTGCGGCTGCGGTGGCGGCCGACCTGGGCGAAAGTGATCCGCGACGCGTGGTTGAGGTCACGATTCAGCCCGGCCTCGAGGCATCCGGCGAGCCGCACCTGATCCAAATCGTAGTAGCCAACCTGCTAGGTAATGCCTGGAAATTTACACGGCACACGGAGCATCCGCAGGTTTGGGTCGGGAAAAACAGCGAAGGCGAATTTTACGTTCGTGACAATGGAGCCGGGTTCGATATGTCATACGCCAGCAAACTCTTCGGCGCATTCGCGCGCCTGCATTCGGCCGACGAATACGAGGGGACCGGAATCGGCCTAGCGACCGTCGCGAGAATCATCCACCGTCACGGCGGAACTATCCGCGCAGAAGGCGCCGTCGGCCAAGGTGCCGCGTTTTACTTCACGCTATGAGCAGGCCGTATATCCTCTTGATTGAGGATAATTCCGACGACATCGACCTCACGCGCCGCGCATTTGAAAAAAATCACATCGCCAACGAGGTGGTGATCATGCGAGACGGCGCGCTGGCGTGCGAGTTCCTTTTCGGCGAGAAGCGCGCGAACGGTTATCCGGCACTGATCTTGCTCGATTTGAATCTGCCAAAGGTCAGCGGGCTCGAAGTGCTGCAGCGCATTCGCGCGAGCGAAGCGACGCGTCTGCTTCCCACCGTCATCCTTACCTCGAGCAAACAAGAGGAAGATCTCATCCAAGGGTACCGGTTGGGAGTCAATAGCTACGTGCGCAAGCCGGTCGATTTCAACGAGTTTGTCGAAGCCGTTCGCCAAGTCGGTTTGTACTGGCTCGTTCTCAACGAGCCTCCCCCAACGGCGGGAGGGGGAGGAATGTAGTGACGCTGCGGGTCCTGTGCGTCGACGATTCGTCCGACGACGCCGCACTCAACGTTCTCGCGCTCGAGCGACACGGTTTTACCGTCGAAAGTTCGCGCGTCGACGAGCCGCATACCGCGCGAGACGCACTCGACGCGCGCACGTGGGACCTGATCCTTTGCGATTACTCGATGCCGCGCTTCAGCGCGCACGCAATGCTCGACATGCTCCGCGCCCACAACGCGGATATCCCGTGCCTGGTCGTTTCGGGTGCGATCGGGGAGGAGGCCGCGGTCGAAACGATCCGTCTCGGCGCCTATGACTACATCTTTAAGAACAATCTCAAGCGGCTCGGGCCCGCAGCGGAGCGAGCCTTGCGCGATGCCGAACTGCGCCGGGCCCGTGCGCTGATGGAAGTGCAGCTGCGCGAACGTGAAACGCGTTTGCGGCTGCTCTTCGAACAACTGCCGGCGCTCGTGATCTCGTGCGATACGAGTTTGACCGTCACCAGCGTCGAGGGCGCGCAGCTCTCGCAGGTTCCCGATGATCCCGATGCGCTGATCGGCACGCACGTTGCCGGCTCGGCGCTGCTCGCCGACGAGTCCCGCTTCCCGATTCGCCATGCACATCTGCAAGCGTTGCAAGGGGGCGCCGCCGAGTATGAAATGATTTGGGGCGGGAAGACCTTCCGGGGACACGTCGAGCCGCTGCGGGACGTCGATAGCCGCATCGTCGGTACGATCGCCGTCGCATTCGATATCACCGAACGCAAGATTGCCGAACAGCGTATCGCCTACTTTGCGCAGTACGATCCGCTGACCGATCTGCCCAATCGCGCGTTACTCGAAGACCGGCTCACGCAAGCGATCGCGATGGCACAACGTCACCGCAACGGGTTGATGGTCATTACGACCGATCTCGACGCATTTCGCGAGGTCAACGAACTTTACGGATCGGTCCACGGCGACGAGACGTTGCGCATGATCGCCGGCCGCATCCGTCGTCTGGTGGATGCCAGTGCCACCGTTTCGCGAGTCGGCGAGGATCAATTCGTGATCTTACTCGTCGATACGGCCGAGCCGTCGGCCGGGCGTTCTTTTCTCGAACGTTTGCACGCTACGTTCGAGGCGCCGTTTGTCATCGGCGACATCGACGTGTATGTCAACGCCAGCTCCGGGTTGGCGGCGTTTCCCGAAGACGGCGCCGACACGCAAACCCTGATTCGATCGTCGGAGGCCGCGATGCAGGCGGCCAAAGCTGCCGGCGGCCACGGATTCCGCGTCTTCGTTCCAAGTATGATGGCTTCGTCGGCGGAGCGGCTTTCGCTCAAACGCGACCTGCGTGGCGCGGCCACGGCGGCGCAGTACGTACTCTACTATCAGCCGATCTTCCGCGCGTCCGATCTTTCCTTCACCGGCCTCGAGGCGTTGGTGCGCTGGCAGCATCCCCAGTTGGGCTTGCTTCCGCCCGAGCACTTCATTCATCTCGCGGAGGAGTCGGGCGCGATCGACGAGCTCGGAATGTTCGTGCTGCGTGAAGTTTGCCGGCAGCTCAAGGTGTGGGACGGGCAAGGTATGGACGTCCCGCGTGTATGCGTCAACATTTCGGCGCGTCAATTCGAACGGGCCGGCCTTCGCGATATGATTGCGCGCACGCTGCGCGAATCGCGCATCGCGCCGGCGCGGCTGGAGCTGGAGTTGACCGAGAGCTCGGTCATGCACGACATTTCCGGCGGGATCGCGTTGTTACACGAACTCAAGGCGCTGGGCGTGCGCCTCTCGGTCGACGATTTCGGCACGGGCTACACGTCGCTGAGCTATCTGCGCCGCTTCCCCA
Source organism: Vulcanimicrobiota bacterium (assembly GCA_963703325.1). Classification (GTDB taxonomy): domain Bacteria; phylum Vulcanimicrobiota; class Vulcanimicrobiia; order Vulcanimicrobiales; family Vulcanimicrobiaceae; genus Aquilonibacter. The sequence goes on from OY969805.1 coordinate 2,193,821, forward strand.
TCGACGTGCTGAAGATCGACCGCAGCTTTTTGCGCGACATGCTGCCCGGCTCGCAAGACGAAGCGATCGTCAAGGCCATCGTGATTCTCGCGGAAAATCTCGGGCTGACGTCGATTGCCGAGGGGATAGAATCGCGGGTGACACTCGAACAGATCCGCAACATCGGTGCCTACGAAGTGCAAGGCTTTTTCTTGGGCGAGCCTGCGCCGCCGCAGGACGCGCTCGACGCGGTCAGCGATCTCCAAGCCAACAAACGGCGGTAGACCCTACGACGGTTGGTGCACGTGCCTTAGAATCGAGACGGCGATGATCGTCAGCAAGGCGATCGTCGAGAGCCCAACGCCCACCCACTTCCAGGGCGAGCGCAGCATTAGGTTGATTACGAGGACTACGAAGCAGACGACGCCGATGACGAAGAGCTGAGGCGCATGCATTAGTTAGGCTTCGTCGTCGGCGACGGCGATGCTGGCGTCGATGGATAGAAGTAATCCCACGCTGCGGCACCCGCGGAAACGCACGCCGCCCCCGCGGCTACGATCCCCGCCACCGCCGCAATGCCCTGGCCGCCGGGAATGACGAATGCGACCGCGGCGACGAGGCCAGCGCCGGCCGCAACGCATCCCGCTACGACGGCGATCGTACCGGCGGTTGAGGCGTCACGATGGCCGACTGTGCGTTGGGCCATCGACGGGAACGCGTCGGCGAGAGCTTGCGGCGTCCACGCCGCGCTATCAAGGTCCGCCGTGAACGTGCCGGCCGCTGAGCTGAATGTCACAGCGACGGTTTGATTGTCGGAGAGCAGCGCGCCCGTGATCGTCCAGACGTTGCCCTGCGCATCGGTTTGCGTTGCGCTCACGGCACCCGTTTGCGTAACGGTGATCGTGCCGCCAGTGGGCAATGCGGTCGTGCCGTAGCCGATGTAATTCGCGTCGAGGTATCGCAGCTGAATCGGCGACGATGACACCGAGGGCATACTCACCGACGCCGTGGTGATACCGGTCGACGGCGATGCCACGCCGTTGAAAGTTGCTACCGCGGCTCCGGCCGCCGTAGTCGCCGAACCGCTTGCCGTATCCGGCACCGTTGCACTGTCGGCGGCGCGGCTAATGTAGCCGCCCGTAGTAAAGCTGAAGTTAGTGGGCCCAGCGCCCTCACCGCCGCAGCCATCATTGGGCGCCGCTGCGAGGAGCGGGCAGCTCGCCGGCTTGACATCCCCTCCAAGGGGAGCCACTGATGTTCCCACACCGCTGCTGCACGACGGCAATACTAGCGCAAGCACCAGGAATGAAGCCAAAAATCCCTTTCTCATTTCAACACCTCTTGAAATTCAAACGAGTAAGGTCACGTCGGCTCAACGCACCTCGCTGCTTCGCTTCACTGAATTGCGCCCCTGCCGCAAGCTGTAGGTAAAAGGAACTACCCAGAGCGGACGACTTGCAAGATAAAAAGGCTACCGAACGCATGCTGGAGCGGCAAAGCATGCGCGAAGGTCGGAAGAAAACCTACTTCGCTATGAAGATCCGACGGCCAGTCCCGGACCAACACCGCTAATCCGGCGCGAGTTCGCGTACACCATGGTGCAGTTCTTGGCGACACGTTGGCGAGTGGCCAACGATCTGCTTCCGATAATTGAAAAAGGCTATCAGTAGTTCGGCGAGCTGAGCTCCCGGCACGGCCAGGCAGAAGGGCAGCGCCCTGAATCTGCTACTACATTTTTAGTCGTCGGCGTACAAGGACCCAGGCGATCAGGAATGCGACGGCGGCGACGTCGCACAGCATCGCTGCAAGAATCAACCCGGGCGAGTCGTCGCCTTTATGGAGAAGCAGAAGAACCGACGCAACGATAATGCAGCCCATCGCGGCGATGAGCAGGTTGCGCGGCGCTCGCGGATTCATAGCGCGCACCTATGGATTCGCCGGCGGTGAAGATTGCGCGAGCGGGACGAAATGCAGTTCGCCCGCGGCATAGTCGATCGTCACATTGAAGCGCGAGAGCAGTCCGGCGCCGAAGTGTCCGAACGCGGTGCCCGCTAGATTCTGGGTGGCGCCGATCGTTGATTGCTCGATCGAATAGCCGCCGATCTGCACCAGTGGAATCGTGCCCAGCAGCTCGACGCTCGACCCGCCCACGCCGCCGACGGCGCGTTCGCTGGTCGCGGGAAACAACTCGCTGCGGTGGGCCTGATAAAAATCGTATGCCAGGTTGATGTTCGATTCGTCGCCGGTATCGAACGCGAGTGAGGCCGGTAGCGTGCCGAGGCGTACGTCGAGGACCGGCACGAAGTTGTCGAAGGCGATCGGCACGCTGAAGCCGCCTTGCAGTGTCGACGCGCCGAAGACGATGCGATGTTCCGACGTGTCCAGCTCGACCGTGGTCGCGGCTAAGACGTCGGCGCCGAGTACCACCTGGTAGCCGAAGCGATCGATGTCGTTGAGCACAACGTAGTTCGCGCCCGGGAGCGTCATCACGCCGACGTGCAGTTCACCGGCACGCACGACTTGGGTCGCGTAGTCGCCCAAACCGCTCACTTGAAACGATCCGACGATCGGCGCGTGCAACTGTTCGGCCAGCGTCAAGCTCACCGAAAGGCCCGAGTTGCCGCTGTCGAGCAGACATTTGGTGACGATGCCGCCGAGGGTGCAGGCAAAAATCGGCGTCGCGCGATCGGGATCGGTGGCTACGGCAGCCGGCGTCGACGAGAAGGAGGGCAGCGGTCCGTGCGGCGTCTCGAACGCGCTAGCGAGCGTGTCGCGACGCTCGTACCGTTCGAACAGCGCACCGTTGCGATATACCGAGTAGGGGAGTTGATAGCGGCTACCGACGGGAGCGTACTCGCGGTATTCGAGCGTCACGTCGCCGTTGACGTCGCGCATGTATTTCACGGACCACGTCTTGGGATCGACGTAGACGTACATCGGCACCGCGTCGCTATTGGCGACCAGCAAGGTGCGGTAGGGCGTGCCCGAAATCATCGTCGTGCCGTCGTCGAAGATGTGACCGCCGTGGGCGGTGAAATCCGGATCGAGGAACGTCAGCGACGCAACCGTGCGTTCGGCGCGAAGGAGCGGATCGGCACCGTCGGACTCGGGCAGGGTGGTACCGTTGATGTTGATCGAGAAGAGGCGCGCGCCGTCGAAGTAGGTGCCGGCGCAGATTCCACCGTTGCAGCGGTAGGTCGCAAAGCGTAAACCTTGCGCCTCGGTCTTGAGATCGACGGTTGCCCCGTTATCGGTGAGGTGTGAGACCGAGGTGAGGTGCGCGCTCCACACCGTGCCGCTTTGCTCGCGCATACGGGTGAGCACCGTCGCGAGCGTATCTCGCGGCGCGGCCGATCCCAACGTCGCTAGGCCCAGCGCGAAAAGCACGGCGAGCCGCTTGGCGAAGAGCATGGTTATGCATTTCGAGTCGATCGATGAGTATCTTCTCACCGGCACCGGGCGTAAAGCCGAGCTCATCGAGAAACTGCTCGCACAGCGCAGCTCGGTGCCGGCTGCTGCGCCGTTCTATGAGGGCATGCGGATGCTCGGTGCGCGGACGCCGGATCTAACCCTGGTCGCTTTACGCTTGGTCCTGGCGGGAAAGCGCGCCGATGACGCTAGCGTCGTCGCCTTACGCGACCACGCCCAAGCGGTACGCACCGGCGGCGAGGGAGCGGCCGCGGCACGGGCCGCGTATCAGCAGATGCTCGCGCTTGTCATTGTCGCACTCGTGCTCGTGTTCGGCGCCGTGACGCCCTTGCTCGCGCAAACGCCCTCGCCGTCGCCGAACCTCTATCGATCGCTCGAAACCGGTCGATCCTCGCATCCCGCGGCAGAGATTCGTGGGCAGGTCGAGTCGGTCGACTACCCCGGCGCGACCTTCGTGATACGCAACGGCTCGCGCGAGCAGATCATCGCCGTCATGCCTGCAACGACAATTTATAAGAGCGGCGGCTATGCGACGTTCGCCGATTTGCACCGTGGTCAGCATATCGACGTCTCGGTCTACGAGGTCGGTGGGCGGCTCGTCGCGCAAACGATTCGCATTTGAATACGCTCGACCTGGCGAGCGGCGTCATCGTGACGGGGTTCTCGCCTGCTCGTCCGACCGCCGTGGAACTTGCGGCGCTGCTGCGCGCGCCGTTCGCGGGCTACATTCTCTTCGGACGCAATATCGAAGACGCCGCACAGACGCGGGTGCTTATTGAAACCTTACGGGCGGAGGCGCAGCCGCCGCCGATCATCGCGATCGATCAAGAGGGCGGTCGCATCATGCGCCTTCGCGAAGGTGCCGAACCGATTCCGCCGATGATGGCGCTCGGCGCGCTCGGCGATATGCAAGCCGCATTCGACGTCGGCGAAGCGCTCGCGCACGATCTCCGCCGCATTGGCTGCACGCTCGATTTTGCGCCCGTGCTGGACCTGGCGCTCGATGCCGGCAACACCGTGATCGGCAACCGCGCCTTCGGAACGGCGGTGGAACTGGTGACGCAACTCGGCGGCGCGGTCGGGCGCGGACTGAGTTTCGGCGGCATCATGCCGACCTTCAAGCACTTTCCCGGACACGGCGCGACGGCGTTCGACACGCACCTTGGTCCGGCGCGGCTCGACGTCGACGCGGCAACGCTACGTCTGCGCGATCTCGCACCGTTCGCTGCCTGCGCGCGCGACGACGCGGCCATCATGGCGGCGCACGTTGCGGTGCCGGCGATCGACGGCGAACGCCCGGCTTCGCTGTCCCGCGCCTTTCTCACCGGCATCTTGCGTGACGCCTGGAGCTTCAACGGCGTCTGCTTTACCGATTGCATGCAGATGGATGCGATTGCGCGCGGTGTGGGCACGGTGCGCGGTGTCACCGAAGCGATCGCCGCCGGTGCGGACTGCGCGCTCGTAAGCCACGATCCGGATCTGGCGTTCGAAGCCGCGCAGGCGTTGGCGGCCGCGGTCGATCGCGGCGAGGTGCCGCGCGCGCGTCTTCAACAAGCCTACGACCGCGTGATGCACCTGCGGGGACGAGCCGTTGGGCCGCTCGAGCTCGATGCCCTCGCGCCGCATCCTGGGATCGGCCGGCGGATCGCGCGCGAGGCGGTGACCCTCGTGCGGGGCGTTCCGCGGGCTGATGCGCTAGCGGATATCGCGGTCGTTTTCGGCGAAGCGTCGCTGGCAGCGCACGCGCCGTTGCTCGAGGAGCGCAACGTCGCGCTCGATCCCGACGACGACGCGGTCGCGGCGATGCTTGATGCGGTGCAGCAATCGAATCGCCGTCCGCTCGTGCTGAGCTATCGCGCGCATCTCTATCCTCGGCAGGCGGCCGCGATTGCAGCGATCAGCGCGCACGCAGCCGACGCGATGATCGTTTCGACCGCCGAACCCTACGACGTGCCGCTCTTTACGGCGGCACGTCACGTGCTCGCGTGCTACGGCAACGATCGGTTCAGCCTCGCGGGGCTGTCCGACGTCATCTTTCTCGGTGCGGCCTGTCGCGGAGTGCTTCCCGTTGCAATCCCTTGAACGCAGTGCGGCGATCGACGACGTGCTCGCGGGCGCCCTCGATCAGCGTTTCACGGCCGCAGTCGCTCGGGTCGAGCGCGGCGGCCAATTGCTGTACGAGCGCGCGGTCGGACGCACGCGTCGCGACGCCCAAGGACAGCCGATCTATGTCGACACGCGCTTTGATCTTGCGTCCCTGACCAAGTTATTCGTTACGACGGTCGCGCTCGATCTGGTCGCGCGCGGCACTGCCGCCCTCGACGCACCCTTGACCGGCGCGCTCCCGGAGTGGCGCGACGACGAGCACGCGCCGATCACGATGGGCATGCTGCTCTCCCATACGTCGGGCATGCATTCCGGCGCGGACTATCGTTCGCTGCTCGATGAGCGCGTCACCGATTTCGCGCTCCGTCTTCCGCTCGTGGCGCAGCCCGGTGAGAGTGTGATCTATAGCGATCTCGGCCTGATCGCGCTCGGCGTCGCGATCGAACGCATGTCGGGGCGGGCATTGCCGGCCGCACTGGCTGCAGCGATGCCAAGCGGCGCGACCTTCACTCCGCCGGCCCGCGAACGCGCCGCAATTCCGGCAACCGAAGAGGATGCATGGCGCGGCCGCGTGCAGGGCAGCGTACACGACGAGAAGGCCCATCTCATGCACGGCGTCGGCGGACACGCCGGGCTTTTTGGAAGCGCTGCCGACGTCGCCCACCTGACCGATATCTACCTCGGCGCGGCCCGCGGTCGCGCGGTCGGCGTGGTGCCGCCGGCGCTCGCGCGCGAAGCGATCGCCTGCGCCGCTGACGATCCGGTACTGCGCCGCGGTTTGGGCTGGGCACTCAAGACGACCGATGAAAATTCGTGCGGCGCGAAGTTCGGACCGCGCAGCTTCGGCCATACCGGCTTCACCGGCACGTGCGTGTGGGCCGATCCGGATCGCGATCTGCAGGCGGTGCTGCTCACGAATGCCGTCTACTTCGGGCGCGAAGATTCCCGCCCGCTGCGAGCGGCGTTTTACGATGCCGTTATCGAAACATTCGCTCCATGAACGCGGTGGGGTTGATGAGCGGGACATCACTCGATGGCATCGATGCAGCGCTCGTGCGGATCGTTCCCCGCAATGAGGGGTATGCAATCGATCTGCTCAACTTCGTGACCGTCCCGTTTGGGGACGATCTCGAGCGGCGGCTGCGCGCGGCGCTCCCGCCACACGTTGCGACCGCGCCGGCGATCGCCGATCTGCATCGCGGCCTCGGCAGCGCCTTTGCTCGTGCCGCGCGAAGTGCTTGCGGTGCGCTTGCGGTCGATTACATCGCGTCGCACGGCCAGACGATCTTCCACGACGGCGCAGCGCACCTCACGATGCAGATCGGCGACCCATTCGTCATTCGTGAGGCGCTACGCGCTACGGTCTGCTACGATTTTCGCAGCGCCGATTGCGTCGTGGGCGGTTCGGGTGCGCCCCTCGTGCCGTATGCCGACGTGATCTTGCTCGCCGATCCGCGGGAGGACCGCGTTGCGCTCAACATCGGCGGCATCGCGAATCTCACCGCGCTCCCGCACGGGTGTTCGCCGCACGACGTGCTCGCCTTCGATAGCGGTCCCGGTGTGATGCTGATCGACGCGTTCGTGCAGATGCGAAGCGGCGGCGAGCGGCGCTTCGACCAGGACGGAAAACTTGCGGCAGCAGGCACACCGGATGAAACCGCACTTGGGGCGATGCTGAACGATCCGTACTTTGCGCAGAGTCCGCCGAAGTCCACCGGTCGCGAGCAGTTCGGTGCCCAATTTTTGCTCGCGCACCGCCACGTGCTCGAACGTCTGTCGCTCGAAGACGGTTGTGCAACCCTGACCGAACTGACCGCGCGGACCGTCGCTGGCGCGGTCGCCGCGCTCGACATGAGCGGCGCCCGCATCCTCTGCAGCGGGGGCGGTGCGCAGAACCGGGCGTTGTTGCGCAGCATTGCCGCCTATCTCCCGCAAGCGCGAGTGGAACGCAGCGAAGCCGTCGGTTTGCACGGGGATGCGAAAGAGGCGATTGCCTTCGCCGTGCTTGGCTATGAGACGCTGCGCGAGCGCGCGGCAAACGTGCCGCGCGTGACCGGTGCATCGCACGCGGTGCCGTTGGGAGCACTCGCGCCGTTCGCGCTGCATCGATTGATGATGGAGGTAGAGAACGAATGCCGATCATCGTAGGAATCGACGCGGGCGGCACGTCAATTGCGTGTGTGGTCGCGAGAAACGGCGAGACAATCGTGCAGCACGGTGACGCCGCCAACGCGCGAACGGCGGGGATACAAGGCGCCGCCGAGCGCATCGCCGTTACCGTTCGCAGCGCGCTGCGCGGCGAGATGTTCGATGCGCTGGTGGTCGGTGCGGCGGGTGCCGGCGATCGGGTCGTTGCAAGCGCGCTTGAAGCGGCATTGCGCAACTATTTTCCAAACGGCGCGATCGCCGTGCGCGATGACGCGGAAATCGCGCTGCGCGCCGCGGTACCGGATGGGGACGGCGTGGTGCTCATTGCCGGCACCGGTTCGATCGCATACGCACAGGTCGGCGGCGCGGCGTATCGCGCCGGCGGCTACGGCTATCTGCTCGGGGATGAAGGATCGGGATTTTCGATTGGGCGCGCGGCGCTGACGGCAATGCTGCGCTGGTACGATGGCCGTGTTCCGTACGCCGAACTCTTCGATGCGATCCAGGCGCGATTGCAAGTTAGCGACGCCCAAACGCTCCTCGGACGTGTGTACGGCGATGGCGAACCGGTGCCGATCGTTGCTTCGGTTGCGCCGCTTGTGCTCGACCGCGCGAGCGCCGGCGAGCGACTGGCCGCGAAGATCGTGCAGACGGCGGCGCACGAACTCGTCGATCTCCTCAAATCGTTGACCCATCGCGCGGACGCGGGCGCGCGTGAGCTGCCGCTGTCCTTCGCCGGCGGCCTCTTTGCCGAGAATTCACTGCTCACGTATCTTGTCGAAACGCGCCTCCTCGCCGATCTGCCGCTGTTGGCGCCGATCAAATCAGGCCCGGCGCCCGTCTATGGCGCTCTTGAACTCGCGCGGAGACTCACACCTTGAGCGGGCTTCCGCCGACCGAAGGGCGTCAAGCGGAGAGTTCCGGCCTCGACTTGCTCGAAACGCAAGAACTCGTCGACCTGTTGGTGCGCGATCAAGCGCAAGCCGCTGCCGCCGTGCGGACGCAAACGTCAACGCTTGCGCGGGCGGTTGAAGGCGTCGTTACACGGCTTCGCGCGGGCGGGCGCCTCCACTACATCGGCTCCGGAACCAGCGGGCGTTTAGCGGTGCTCGATGCGTCGGAGATGCCGCCGACCTTCGGCACGCCGCCGGATTCTGGTATGCGCGCACATCGCCGGCGGAGACTCTGCACTTCGTACCGCCATCGAAGGCGCCGAAGACGATGCGCGCGCCGGTGAAGCGGCGATGAAGGGTCATGTCGCATCCGGTGATGCCGTGGTCGGCATTTCTGCTAGCGGCGGCGCGCGGTACGTCGTGGCTGCGCTCGAGCACGCGCGCGCGATCGGCGCGCTCACCGTGGCGATCACCAGCAGCGACGCGTCGGCGTTGGTCGCGGCGGCCGAGCTTGCGATCGTGCTGCCGACGGGCGCCGAAGCGCTGAGCGGATCGACCCGTCTCAAGGCGGGAACGGCACAGAAAATCACGCTCAATACGCTCTCGACGGCGATCATGGTGCGTTTGGGCAAAGTGCACGACAATCTCATGGTCGACGTCGTCGCAACCAACGATAAACTGCGCGGTCGCGCCGAACGGCTCGTCCGTGATCTCACCGGCGCCGGCGATGCTCGCGTGCGTGCCGCGCTCGATGCCGCCGAGGGCAGCGTGAAAGTCGCGGTCGTGATGATCGCGCGCGACATGGACGCGGCGCAGGCGCGCACCTTGCTGCAATCGGAGTCGCTGCGATCCTTGCTCTAAAAGCGCTCGGGCTGCTGGCAGCCCTTGTCTTCGTGCCGATGGACGATCGTTCGGTGACACTGAACTTACCGATCATGCTCGGCGAGATTGCGGGACGACCGGTCGTTGCGCCGCCGCGCACGCTGCTCGGCAACGATCTCGAGCCCGGCGATCCCGACGGCATCATCGCGTGGCTCAACGCGAGCGCGCCGCGCGCGCAAGCCTACGTGCTTTCGAGCGACATGCTCGCCTACGGCGGCCTGGTGCCCTCGCGCGTTCCGGGACCGACGTATGCCGACGCCTACGTGCGGTTAGGCGAGATCGACGCGCTCAAGAAGCGCTACGGCGCTGCGTGGATCGGCGTTTTCGGTACGATCATGCGCCTCGCGCCGACCGGCGTTCCGGCCGGTACGCCATACTTTGCGGCGTATCCGACGTGGTCGTATTTACAAGAGTATGCGAATCTGCACGATCCGCCTGACCCGTCGGAGGAAAGCGACGCCGCGCGGTTACGCGGATTGATCGGGCAGCCGGTGCTCAACGCCTATCTGCAAACGCGCGCGCGCAACTACGGCGTCGACCGGTTGCTGATCGATCGCGCCCGTACGGGGTCCATCGATCGACTCGTGCTCGGCCAGGATGATGCCAAGCCTTTCGGGTTGCACGTTCCCGAAGTGCAGGCGCTGCAGCACTACTTGGCGGCGAGCGATCTCGGCCCACGCGCGTCGATCGAACCAGGTGCCGACGAGCTTGGGATGGCGCTCGTCGCGCATGCGCTCGCGCGTGATGCGCACTGGATGCCGCGCGTTGCGGTGCACTATTCGACGCCGGCCGGAGCGGCGTATCAAGATCCGCTCGAATTCGCGCCGATCGGCGAGACGATCGACCAGCTCATAGCGCTGTGCGGCGGAGTGCGCGACGACGCAACGCCGGATATCCAGCTCTACGTCCACCTGCCGGCTACTGGTGCCGCACTCGACGATGCGTTCTTGGGTGCGATACGCGCCGATCTCGATGCGGGGCGTTCGGTCGCCGTGGTCGACCTTTCGTTCGAGGCTAACTACGATGAGCAGAAGGCATTTGCCGGAGCGCTGCTGAGCTCGGGTCTGGCGAGTCGGCTCGACGCGTACGCGTCGTGGAATACCGACGCGAATACCAGCGGAACCGCGCTCGCCGAGACGATTGCGGCCGGTGCCGGACGACGCATGCATTCTTATGATGCGCTGGCACACCGGACGTTCACGTTTTTACGGTTTGTCGATGACGTCGACTTTCACGATGACGTGCGGCCCGCGCTCAACGATTGGCTTGCAGCGCAAGGCGTGACCGATCACACCTTGTTGGCACCCGCCGTGGCCGCAGCAACGGCACAACGGAACCGCGCACTGCTCTGGTACGAAGCGCAAGCGACGCTGGCGCAGTTGTACCCGCAGCTGCACGTCGCAGCAATGTCGATCACGATGCCGTGGGATCGCACCTTCGAAACGGATATCGACGTACGGCTCGCGCCGAACCCATAGCCGGCCGCGCGTTTAGCCGGGCTGGCAGAGTTCGATCAGCACGCCGCCGGTCGATTTCGGATGGAGAAAAGCGATGCGATTGCCGTGCGCACCTTGGCGCGGACGTTCGTCGATTAAGCGTACGCCCTTGGCTTTAAAGTCGGCGAGCGCCGTTTCGATGTCGTCGACACGATAGGCGGTATGGTGCAGCTTCGTATCGGCGTCGCCGCGAAAGCGGGCGATTGCTGAATCGGGATCGAGCGGCAGCAAGAGTTCGATCACCGAGTCGCCGGCCGCAAGACCCACGGCCTCGACACCTTGATCGGCGATCGTTTCGCGATAGACCGGATGAAACCCGAGCATCTGCGTGTACAGGGCAATCGCCGCATCCAAATCCTTGACCACGATCGCGATGTGATCGATCTTCACGCGACGACCTCTTTGGCATGATAGACGCCGAAGACGCCGCGCAGCACGTCGCAGAATCTCGCCCAGGGACGCGCCGGCATCGACGGCTTCGACGAAATGCGGCATCAAGTTGTCGCGGCCGCCGGCGGCACGCCGAACGTCGTCGAGCCGCGCCTCGACGCGCGATGCGTCGCGCGCAGCACGAAATGCGCGAAGACGCGCGATCTGTTCGCGCTCGATTGACTCGTCGATGCGGAGTAACGGAATCGTCGTCTCGCTCGCCGAGGCTTCGACAAATTTGTTGACGCCGACGACGACGCTTTGGCCGCGTTCGATCTGCTGCTGAGCTTCATAGGCGGAGTCGGCGATGCGCGATTGCATCCAGCCGCTCTCGATGGCGGCGATGCTGCCGCCAAGCTCATCGACCTCGGCGATCAGCGCTTGGGCGCGCTCGATCAACGCATTGGTCAGCGATTCGACGTAGTAGGAGCCGGCCATCGGGTCGACCACGTCGGCCACGCCGGATTCGTAGCCGATGATCTGTTGCGTGCGCAGCGCGACCTTCGCACTCTCGGCGGTCGGCAGCGCCAAGGCTTCGTCCTTGCCGTTGGTATGCAGCGATTGGGTGCCGCCCAACACCGCTGCCATCGCCTGCAGGGTCACGCGCACGACGTTGTTGTCGGGCTCCTGCGCGGTGAGCGTCGAGCCGCCGGTCTGCGTATGAAAGCGCAGGGTTTGCGAACGTGGATCGCGGCAGCCGAACTCGTCGCGCGTGATGTGCGCCCACAGGTAGCGCGCGGCGCGGAACTTTGCGATTTCCTCGAAGAAGTCGTTGTGCGCGTTCCAGAAGAAGGAGATGCGCGGTGCGACAACGTCGAGATCGATGCCGGCTTCGCGCGCAGCTCGCAGGTATGCCTTCGCGTTGGAGAGGGTGAAGGCGATCTCTTCGACGGCGGTCGAGCCCGCCTCTCGAATGTGATAGCCGGAAATCGAGATCGTGTTCCACTGCGGCACTTCGCGCGCGCAGTATGACATAACGTCGGTAACCAGCCGCATCGAGGGTCCGGGCGGATAGATGTAGGTGCCGCGCGCGACATACTCTTTGAGGACGTCGTTTTGAATCGTGCCGCCCAATGTGTCGAACGGGATCCCGCGCCGGCGAGCAACGGCGAGCAGCATCGCAAGCAAAATGGATGCTGGTGCGTTGATGGTCATCGAAACCGTGACCTGGTCAAGCGGAATGCCGTCGAGGAGCGTCTCCATATCCGCGATCGAGTCGATCGCAACGCCGACTTTGCCGACCTCGCCGCGCGCTAAGGCTGCGTCGGAATCGTAGCCGAGCTGGGTCGGCAGATCGAACGCCACCGAAAGGCCGGTGGTCCCGCGTTCGAGCAAATAGCGATAGCGCGCATTCGATTCGGCTGCGGTTGCAAAACCGGCGTACTGACGCATCGTCCACAGGCGGCCGCGATACATGTCGGCGCGGATGCCGCGACCGTACGGAAAGGCGCCGGGCTCACCCAGATCATGCTCGCCGCCCTCGACCTCGTCATAGTGCGGTTCGAGCGGAATGCCGCTGCCGTTGAACTCCCGTGCCATACCGACCATCCTTCGCGAGAGGATTGCCTTCACCCAGCCCGATATTCCGGCCTCGATGAAAAGAGCGCGCTTTGTCCTTGCGGCATTCTTCGGCCTGAGTGCATCACTGAGTGTCGCGGGAGGTGCAGCGCCGGCAGACCCTGGCGAGATTCAACGGGTGCTTGATGCTCGCGCATCGGAGATTCCGGGAACCGGCATCGTCGCCGCGGTGATCGACGACCGAAAAGTTACGTTCTACACGGCGGGCGAGAGCGGAACGCAGCGCCCACTCGACGAGTGGACACTCTTCGAGATTGGATCGGTCACGAAGACCTTTACTGCGACGGCACTAGCCGAGATGGTGCTCGCGGGGCAAGTCAAGTTGAGCGACCCGGTGCAAAAGTATCTGCCGTCGTCGGTGCACGTGCCGACGTACGAGGGTCAGGAGATCACGCTGCTCGACCTCGCGACCCAACACTCCGGGCTGCCGAGAATCCCGGCGAATCTGCCTGCCGCCGATCCGAATCCCTATGCAAACTACACGCCCGACCTGTTGTATGCGTTTTTGAATTCGTACAAACTTACCCGCGCGCCGGGTGCGACGTTCGAGTACTCTAACCTCGGCGTCGGTCTGCTGGGCTTTGCGCTCGCGCGTGCCAACAACGCAAGCTACGAAGCGATGGTGCGCTCGCGCGTCTGGAATCCGCTGCATATGAACGGATCGGCAATCGCCTTGGATGCGCAGGAGCGTGCACGCTTCGTCGCGGGACATGACGTCGACGGCAGAGTGGTTCCGTCGTGGGAGTTTGGCGAACCGGTGGTCGGGGCCGGCGGCATTCGTTCCGACATCTCCGACATGGCGAAGTATCTCGACGCGGCGATGGGACACGGTCCGCTTGCGAAGACGATGCTCTTTGCGCAGGAGCCTCGCTCGACGTTTCCGGGTCACCACATCGGTCTCGTATGGTGGATCAACGACACGAGCGGATTCATCGATCACGGCGGTGATACCGCGGGATACCACGCCGAGGTCATGATGACGGGCGACCGGAAGCGCGGCGTCGTGCTCTTGAGCAATGGGCCACTCGTTGCCGACTTGGCGGCCCACATCCTCGATACAACGTATCCGGTGACGCCTCCGCAAGCGAGTCTGAAGCTCTCCGCCGCGCAACTCGACGAGTACGTCGGGATGTATACGAACGATGCCGACCAGTTGACCTACGTGATCACGCGCTCGGGCGCGCAGCTGCAAGCGAAAATCGTCGGCCAACCCAGCGCTGGAATCTATGCGTCGCGGCCGGATCACTTCTATTATAAGGCCGTGATCGCGTACATCGAGTTTGTCCGGCAGGGCGGCAACGTGGTCGGATTGATCCTCACCCAGAATGGCAACCACATCCCCGCCTACCGTCTCGGCGCCGACGGCAAGCCGCTTGCCGATACGCTCGCGCCGGACTACCCGCCGGTCGTGACACCGGATAGCGCCGCGCTCCAGTCTCACGTTGGGACGTACCACGCAAAGGGCATACCGCTCACGATCACCGTGGTAAACGGACACACGTTTGCCAAACTTTCCGACCAGGAGCCGTACGAAATATATCCCTCCGCCAACGACGCGTTCTTTTATAAAATCGTCGATGCGCAGATTACCTTTCAACGCGACCCAGGCGGAAAGGTAATGGGTCTCACGCTCGTTCAGAACGGGTACGTGGCCACATACACCAAGGATCCGTAGAGGAGGGAACGCCGCATGCAAACGATCAGCACCTGGTGCCTGAACTCGATCTGGCTCACCTGGATCGCCTTTGCGGCAACGCTCGGGCTGTCGGTGACGATCACGATTGTGCAACTCGTGAGCAGTCGACGGCTGGATCCGGCCAGAGCCCGGGATCAGTCGCTTGTCGATCCTACCCCAATCATCGAGGCCCTGGGGAAGGTCGTCGACACGATAAGCAAGGCCAGTCCGCTGGGTACGTTGGCGATCTTAACGGTCGTCTTTTACGCCGGCACGATTCTCAGCATTTGGATACTTGCCGGCACATTGCACGCAAAATAGCGCTACCCTATCGTGACGAGCGGCGCTAGCGACTCGACTGTATCACCCGCCTTGGCGTGGACCACGCTTGCCGTGCCGGCTTTATGCGCGCGAATCTCGTTCATCATCTTCATCGCCTCGACGATCGCCACCACCTGACCGTCAGCAATTGCATCACCGCGCGCAACCTTCATTTCGACCACGACCCCGTGCATCGGCGAGACGACATCGTTCCCGCTCGCCGACCCGGCCTGTTTCTTCTTTCCGCCCACCCGCGGCGGGACGCGCTGCGCTGACCCGTTACGCGCCGGCGACACGCCTCGCTCCGGTAAGTCAAATACACGCACGCGATAAAGTCTGTCATTGACCTCAACGCGTAGGTCTTGCGGCGGAGCGGGTTGCGCGCCCCCTCCGGAGCCGAGCGTAACCATACTAAGCGAGGCGGAGGAGGGGGCCGCAGACCCCGAAGCCGCAAACGCCGAAGCCGCAAAATCTTCAAGCGTGGCTGTCCCGTACGTCGCATCTTTGACAGTCGGCTCATCGCAGAGCGCGCGTAGTAATGGAAGTGTGGTCGGAATACCTTGGACCTCATATTCATCGATCGCGCGCTTAAGGCGCGCGATTGCTTGCGCACGCGTTGGTGCCCAGACGATCAGCTTCGCGATCATCGAGTCGTAGTCGGGCGAAATGGTGTAGCCCGGATAGGCCGCAGAATCGACGCGCACCCCGAGGCCGCCGGGTTCGCGATAGGCGCCGATCGTGCCCGGCGCCGGGCGGAAGTTGTCGGCCGGGTCCTCGGCGTTGACGCGTCCTTCGATCGCGAAACCGCGGAACGCGACGTCGTCCTGATTGAAGCCTAGCTCTTCGCCCGCGGCGACCCGAATCTGTTCGCGAATCAAGTCGAGGCCCGAGATTTCTTCGCTCACGGTGTGCTCGACTTGAATCCGCGTGTTCATCTCGAGGAAGAAAAACTCGTCGCCTTGGACGAGACACTCGATCGTGCCGACCGAGTCATACCCGATGGCTTGCACCGCGCGCACGCCGGCCTCGCGCATCGCACGCCGCACTTTGAGCGAGATCTGGGCCGGCGCCTCTTCCCACAGCTTTTGATGCCGGCGCTGCAGCGAGCAGTCCCGCTCGCCGACGTGCACGACGTTGCCGTGCTTGTCGGCCAGCACTTGCAATTCAACGTGTTTCGGGTTTTCGAGATAGCGCTCGGCGTAGATCGTCCCGTTTTTGAAATAGGCTTCGGCTTCGCGCTTGGCGGTGGTAAATGCTGACTCGATTTCATCGAGCGTGTGCGCGACCTTGAGGCCTTTGCCGCCGCCGCCGCCCGAGGCTTTGAGCGCGAGCGGAAGTCCGTATGCCTTGGCCGCTTCACGCGCAGCGGCGACGTCGGCGAGCGCTTCGGTACCGCCGGGAACGAACGGCACCCCGGCCTTCGCCATGGCTTGCCGCGCGCGCAGCTTATCGCCCATCGCGTCGATGGCATCGGCGTGCGGCCCGATCCACACCAAGCCCGCCGCGACGACGCGTCGCGCAAACGCGCTATTCTCGGCGAGGAAACCATAGCCGGGATGAATCGCTTGCGCCCCGGAGCGTTTTGCGACCTCGAGAATCGCATCGATGTTGAGGTAGCTCGCAGATGGTGCGGCCGGTCCAATGAGATACGCTTCATCGGCCATGCGGACGTGCATGCCGTCTCGATCGGCTTCTGAGTAGACGGCGACGGTTGCGATCGACATCTCGCGCGCCGTGCGGATCACGCGCACCGCGATCTCGCCGCGGTTGGCAATGAGGATCTTAGTGAACACGATAATCTTCGATTTCGAAATCCGGTTCGCGTGCGGCGACTTTCCAACGCGACGTCTGCGGTGTCGCGACATCGTCCGGCGATTTGCTTAGTGTGGCGAGTGCAGCGGCAATCGCCGCGAGTTCGTCGTCTGAGATCACGCGTGAAAGTCGGGCGGGTACATCCCAACCGTATGATATCCGGCGTCGACGAAGTGCACGTCGGCGGTGACGGCGCTGGAAAGATCCGAAGCCAGATAGACCGCGGTATTGCCGACGTCTTCGGCCGAGACGTTGCGGCGCAGCGGCGCGACTTGGGGGACGACGTCGAGCATCTTGGTAGCGCCCGCGACTTGTCGCATGCTGGCGGTCTTGATCGGCCCGGCGGAGATCGCGTTGACGCGAATGCCGCGCGAGCCCAAATCGTAGGCGAGATAGCGTACCGATGCCTCGAGTGCCGCTTTCGCGATACCCATCAAGTTGTAGTTCGGGACGATTTGCGTCGCGCCCAAATAGGTCATCGCCATGATCGAGGCGTTGTCGTTGAAGGCGTCGCGCAGGGTGGAAACGAGCGCGATGAGCGAGTAGGCCGACACGTCGAGGGAAAGGGCGAAGCCCTTGCGCGAGGTGTCGTAGACCGTACCGCGCAGGTCGTCTTTATCGGCGAAGGCGATCGAGTGCACGAGCGCGTCGAGCTTCCCGAACCGCTTGCCGAGTTCGTCGCGCATCGCTTCCAGCGAAGCCTCGCTCGCGACGTCACATTCGAGCACCGGGCCGCCGCCGAGCTCCGCCGCGAGTTTTTCGACTTCGTCGCGAACGCGTTCACCCTGATAGGTAAACGCGAGGGTTGCGCCGTGCTCGTGCATCTTGCGCGCGATGCCGGTCGCGATCGACCAGCGATTGGCCACGCCCGTGATCAGGGCGCGCTTTCCGTCGAGTAGCTTCACGCCGGGTTACATACCAGCGCAAGGGCCCTCGTCCTCTCGCGCGAACCGGTAGCGGCATGTTTGTGTTGCTTTCGCGCTACCTCAAACCCCTCGACGAGGTCGATCGTCACCTGGCCGACCATCGCGCCTTTTTGGAGCGCCATTACGAGGCGCACCATCTGCTCGCGTCGGGTCCGCAGAATCCGCGCACCGGCGGCGTGATCGTCACCCACGACCTGACCCGCGAGCAAGCCGAGGCGATGATGGCCGAGGATCCGTTCGTGCGCGAAGGCATCGCCGAGTATCAATTCATCGAGTTCAAGCCGACCCGTCCGCTCAATCCGTAATATATGACGAAGGGCGCGCGCTGGGCGATCGGGGTTATGGTAGTGGTCGTCGCCTTGGTCCACATCTCGGTGGCCGGGAAGTACGATCTCTTCCGCAACGAGCTGTATTTTATCGTCTGCGGACGCCATCCGGCGTTCGGCTATGTCGATCAACCACCGCTCGTCCCCTTACTTGCCGCGCTGATGCAGGTCGGCGGCGTCAACGTGTGGCTGGAACGCTTGCCCGCGGTCCTGACCGCGATTGCGCTGGTTCCGCTTACCGTGATCTTCGCGCAATTACTCGGCGCGAGCACGCGCGGAGCGTGGCTGGCCGCGGTCGCCGCCGGAAGCTCGGCGCTGGTAACCGCGATGTTCAGCTGGCTGTCCACCGGGACGTTCGAACCGTTCGATTTCACGCTTCTTGCTTACCTCATCACGCGTGGATTTCTGCGCAACGAGCCGCGGATGTATTGGTGGGCAGGGCTCGTCGGCGGACTTGCCTTTGAAACGAAGTATACGATCCTCTTATGGGTGATCGGGCTAGCGCTCGGGATTGCGCTCTTCGGCCCGCGTTCGATCTTTCGCTCGCGCGATCTCTGGATCGGCATCGGCATCGCTGCGGTTCTCGCGTTGCCTAACGCGATCTGGCAAGCGGCTCATGGATTCCCGTTCCTCGAACTCGTGCGCAACGATAGCAGCGGAAATCTCATCGGTAGCCCGATCGGGTTTGTGCTGACCCAGACATTCATTGCCAATTTTCTGCTTGCGCCATTGTGGCTGACCGGCATTATCGCGCCCTTTGTCTCGCAGCGCCTGCGACCGTTTCGCTTTCTGGCCGTCACTTTTGTCGCGATGGGCGTGCTAATCTACGTGACGCACGGCAAGGCGTATTACTACGCGGGCGCCTATCCGACGATTTTCGCGCTCGGTGCGGCGGCCTGCACGATGCTGCCGCGGGTGCTGGTCGGCATCTGGGCGGTTCTCGCCTACGCAAACGCGGCGCTCGCGCTGCCGTTTGTGCTGCCGATCCTTCCGCCCGAACAGCTCAAGGAGCGGTACGCGCATACATCGATGAAACCGATGGAACGCGCGGGCATCGGCGCGCCGATTCCACAGAATCTCGCCGACGAGTTCGGCTGGCGCGACGTCGCACGGTCGGTCGAGGCTGTCTACGCGACGCTGTCGCCGGCCGATCGCCAGAAAGCGGCGATCTTCGGATCGAACTACGGCGAAGCGGCCGCGGTCGACGTCTACGGCCACGATCTTCCGCCCGCCATCAGTGGAAACAATAACTACTACTTGTGGGGAACGCACGGCTACGACGGCTCGGTGGTGATCGCGATCAACGTCGATCCGGCGCAGTGGGCAACCTTCTGCGACTCGGCGCGCATCGTCGCGCATTTCGGCGATTCACCCTATGCAATGCCGTACGAAGTGGATCGGCCGATCGTCCTCTGCCGCGGGATGCACCCGCCGCTGCCACAGCTCTGGCCGCAATTCAAACATTACGGCATCGAGAACTTGGGCAGCGCACCGTAGCGTTTTTTAGAGAAGGAAGAGCTCCGCAATTTTGCCGTCGGGCGTCCGATACAGGATCGCGCGCATCGACTTGGTCTTAAAGGTAACGGTCAGGACGTTGACGATCAATCCTCCGCGCAGTGCCGAGCGCGTGTTCTCGACCTGCGGCGTTCCGAGTGGGGCGAGCGACGTGACCGCCTCCGCAATGCGCTGCGGCGTCATGAATGCGTTGAAGTCGGCTGTGAGCGTCGACCGATCGATCTGGCCCTGCGCAAGGTTCGCAAGCCACGTTCGCGTCAAGGCGGCCGCATCGGCGAGGCCGGCATCAGCCGCAGCGCTCCCGTAAATTTCTTCCGCGATCGCCCGCCCAACGGTTGAGCTGACATCGCTTGGGGTCGCATTGGCGAACACGATGATTGACGTATCATCGTCCGGATAGAGCGCTTCGAACGATTGGTACCCCAGGATCTCGCCGCCGTGCGCGACCTGAAAGTGGCCGTTGAACGCCCCGAGCGAGAATCCCAGGCCGTACCCGGGGTTCTCTTTGTCGGCGAGCAGCCGCGGTTGCCACAGGACCGCCGTATCGGCGGCCGGGACGACATTGTGCTCCATGAGCGCGATCGTCCATAGCGCCAGATCGTGTGCCGTCATCGAAAGGCTGCCCGCGGCGTTGAGCCAAGCGGCGGGCATCGTGGGCGCTACTTCGTACGGTCCAAAGAAATAGGATGTATAGCCAAGGGCATCGGTCGGGCCGAAGCCGCCGTCGATCCAATGCGCCGACGTCATGCTCAGCGGTTCGAAGAATCGGCGGCGATAGACATCAAAAAGTGCTCCGCCCGCAACGCGTTGAGCGATGAGGCCCGCAATGGTGTAGCCGCTGTTGCTGTATTGCCAGCGCGTTCCCGGTGCGAAGTCGAGCGGAAGGTGCCCGTAGCGATCCGCGAGCGCCTGCATGGTAATGGGGTGAAACGATTCGAGCGTCGGATAGTCGAGCGGAAAATAGTCGCGGATTCCGGCTTCATGTGCGAGCAGTTGCGCGATCGTGATCTGCGAAGCGTCGGTGTAACCGGGCTCATATTTTGCGAGCCGATCGTCGAGCGAGAGCTTCCCCTCGCGCGCCATCGCCACCATTGTTGCCGCCAAGAACTGTTTGCTGACCGAGCCGATCGGAAATGTCGTTGCGGTGGTCGCCGCCAGTTTTGGGTCTAGTGACCGGTAGCCGTACGCCTTTTCGTAGACGATTTTTCCGTGTCGCACGATTGCTAGCGACACCGCCGGCATGCCCGTGCTCGCCATCGTCTTTTGAACGACGGCGTCGACGTAAGCCGGCGTCGGCTCCGCCGCCAGCGTTGCCGCCAGCAGAAGCACGATCAAAATCTGTCGCATACCGTCGGCCTAACCTTTCGGCGGGGCGAGCGACGTCTGCAGCAGCGTGAAACGCTGCTCTTGAATCGCGTGGATCGCCCACACGCCTGCGGGAACCAGCGTCGCATTTGGGACGAGATGGTGCGCGAAGTCACTATAGACCGCGTCAAACGGTTTGCCTAACGCTTTGGCGACCATCGACGCCGTGCCCAGTGCAGCGTTGTTGCAGACGAAGAACCGCGCACCCGCGTCGGCCACCAGCGAACGAATCGAGATGTCTCCGTCGCCGCCTTGCTCGCGCAGTAACGGGTTGCCGCTCGGGCCGAATTCACGAACCGATGCGATCTGCGCGGCGCCGTTTCCGTGTTTGAGCTTTTCGGAGAACGGAATCACGTACCGGTTCCATACGAGATCGTCGAACGCCAAGAAAATCGCGAAGCCATGATAAAGCACGGCGACCGGAAGCACATCGCTCCAATCGACACCGACGTCACGGTAGCCGCCCAGCGTATTGCGCATCGCTAAAAGCACCTCGCCGCCTTCGATTTGCACGGCGGTGAAGAGGTTCTTGTGTGCTTGAGCGCCGTCGAGCAGCGCGTTAAACGCCTCGAGATCGAAGTCGAGCTTCGGGGCTTTGGGGTGCAGGGCCGCAGGGGCATCGGCCAGTGCGGTCGCGGGAATCGTTGCGGCGAGCGTTCCCGCCACGAGAAAGTCCTTACGCGTGGTCATACTGGCTCCTTGATGGTACCTACAGCGGAATGTTCCCGTGCTTACGTTTCGGTCGTTCGACGCGCTTGTTCTCGAGCATTCGTAGGGCGGTCGCGATCGCGCCACGCGTGCGGTGTGCCTCGATCACGTCATCCACGTAGCCGCGCTGGGCGGCAATGTACGGATTGGCAAACCGCTCCGTGTATTCGTCGATCAGTTGCTTCGTCTTCGCGTCTTTGTCCTTGGCGGCCGCGATCTCGCGTCGGTTGATCACTTTCACGGCGCCTTCCGCCCCCATCACCGCGATCTCGGCCGTCGGCCATGCGAGATTGACGTCGGCGCCGATGTGCTTGGAGGACATGACGTCGTACGCGCCGCCGTAGGCTTTACGCGTGATGATCGTGATCTTCGGGACCGTCGCTTCGGCGAAGGCGTAGAGCAGTTTGGCGCCGTGCAAAATGATGCCGCCGTATTCTTGGCCCGTGCCCGGCAAAAAGCCCGGCACATCGACGAACGTGACCAACGGAATGTTGAAGGCATCGCAAAAACGTACGAAGCGCGCGGCTTTGATCGACGACGAGATGTCGAGCACGCCGGCCAGCACGTTCGGCTGATTGGCGACGATCCCAACGCTTTGGCCGTCAATGCGGCCGAATCCGCAGATGATGTTCAGCGCGTAGAGCGGTTGGATTTCGAAGAAGTCACCGTAGTCGAGTACGCCTTGGATCACCTCGTGCATATCGTACGGCTTGTTGGGCGCGTCGGGCACGATGTCGTCGAGCGCCATATTCTCGCGGGCCGGATCGTCGTCGCACGCATAGCGCGGCGGATCGTCGAGATTGTTCTGCGGAATGTAGGAAAAGAGCGTCCTGGTCTGTGCCGCAAGATCGTCTTCGTCGGTCGCGACCACGTGCGCAACGCCGCTGCGCGTTGCGTGGGTCATCGCGCCGCCCAACTGTTCGAAAGTGACGTCTTCGCCCGTGACCGTCTTGATGATCTCGGGTCCGGTGATGAACATTTGCGAGATCTTCTCGGTCATTAGAATGAAGTCGGTGATGGCGGGCGAGTACACCGCGCCGCCGGCGCACGGCCCGGCGATGAGGCTTAGCTGCGGAATCACGCCGCTCGCCTGAACGTTGCGCCAGAAGATTTCGGCGTAGCCGCCGAGCGAGACGACGCCCTCCTGAATACGCGCGCCGCCCGAATCGTTGATGCCGATCATCGGCGAGCCGGTGCGCAACGCCAGGTCCATGACTTTGCAGATCTTCTCGGCAAAGGCTTCACCGAGCGACCCGCCGAGTACGGTGAAATCCTGCGAGAAGAGGAAGACCTGACGGCCGTCGATCGTGGCCCGGCCGGTTACCACGCCGTCGCCGAGAAACTCCTTTTCTTCTAAGCCGAAGCGATTGGTGACGAACTGGTCCAGTTCGGTAAAAGAACCTTCGTCAACGAGCGCGTCGATACGCTCGCGCGCGGTCCGTTTGCCGCGCGCATGCTGCTTTTCGATCGCTTCGGTGCCGGCCGGCGCGTGCGAAAGCTCGCGCTTCCGGGCTAACTCGCGATATTTCTCGTCGTGCGTCCTCACCCAAGCCGCATTATTCGATTGCAATCGCATGCCCTGCGGGCACGGCGACGGCAGCCTTGGGTGGACGCAGCAGAAGCACGAGCGGCAAGAACACGAGCGTCACGACGCCCAAGAAGTAGAAGGCATCGGCGAACGCCATCGTGGCCGCCTGCTGCGAAACCAGCCCCGCAACCGCGGACAGCGGCGCGTGCGCCTGCAGCGCATGCTGTACCGCAGGGCTCGCAAGCGTCACTGACGCGGCGAGATGATCTTGATGAAAGGCGCCGCGGCGGTCCAGTAACGTCACCATCACGGCGGTGGAGATCGAACCGCCGAGTTGTTGGCACAGATTCATCAGCGACGTGGCCTTTTGGGTGTCGAAACCTTGCACCGAACTGAGCACGGTAACCGACAGTGGAACGAAGATCATGCCGAAGCCGATGCCGCCGAAGATCAGCGGGAACAGAAAGGTTTGGAAGACGCTATCGGTGGTCAGGACGTGCGCGGTCTGGAAGTTCGCGATCGCGACGATGATGAAGCCGAGCGCAAGAAAGATCTGCGGGCGAATCTTAAAACGATTCATCAGGAACAGGGTCAAGAAGGTCATGACCATGATGCCGAGCGCGCGGCTGAGGATTGAAAGTCCGGAGAGCGTGGCCGTGAAGTTGAGCAAGAGCTGCTGAAATTGCGGCGCGAGGATCACGCCGCCAAAGAGCGAGAAGGCGAGCAGCATCGCGAGTGCAGAACCGGCGGCAACGACGGGTTTGCGGGCAAAGATTCCGATATCGACGATCGGGTTCTTGACCACGCGGAGCTCCCAATAGATGAACGTTGCAAGCGACGCGACTGCTATAATTGCGGTGAGCAAGATGTTGTGATCGCTCAGCCAGTCGTAGCGCTCGCCCTCATCGAGTACGTATTGCAGGCAACCGAGGCCGGTCGCGAGCAGCGCAAGGCCCACACCGTCGAACGCATTGCCACCCGGACGTTTGGGTGGATCGCGCAGCAGCATCACGCAGAGCAGCGCCGAGATGATGCCCGGAACGATGTTGACGTAGAAGATCCAATTCCACGAGAGCGAGTCGGTCAAGATGCCGCCGAGCGTCGGGCCGATCGACGGACCGACCACGGCGCCGACGGCGGTCAATGCTTGGCTGAGGCCAAGTTGCTTTGGGGGAAACGTATCGCGCATGATCGCTTGGCCGGTAGCGATCAGGCCGCCGCCGCAAAGCCCTTGCAAGACGCGGTAGACGATCAATTGACTGAGCGAGGTTGCGGTTCCACACAACACGGAAGTAATCGTGAAACCGATGATCGCACCGACGTAGTAATTGCGCCGGCCGAGCAGTTGCTGCAGCCACGGCGTGAGCGGAATGACGATGACCGCGGCAATGATGTAGCCGGTGACGATCCACGCGCCGTCGTCAAAGTTTGCGCCGAGATTGCCCTGGATCGTCGGGAGCGCGACGTTGACGATCGTTGCATCGAGGACTTGCAGCAGTGTCGCGGACATGACCCCGACGACGATTAGCCAGCGGCGCGCGCCGTACTCAACCAGTTGCTCGTGTGACTGCATTTCCTGTTGGAACGCTCCCAAGGATCGCAATGGTTACAGACCGAACGGTCTGTTTTATGAAGGGTTCGAAACGGCGTCTGGCGATCCTCGCGTCGGCGGCTCCGCTCTTCAATCGGCGCGGGTTTGCGGGAACGTCGATTGCCGACATCCTCGAAGCGACAGCGCTGGAGAAGGGCGGTCTCTACAACCACTTTGCCAGCAAGGAAGAACTCGCGGTCGAGACCTTCGACTTTGCCTACGCGCAAGTCGCCGCATACTTCAGCAAAGCGCTCGCGGGGGAGCAACCCGGCCTTGGGCGTGTGCGGGCCTACATCGACGCCTTCGAGCGCTATTGCGAACGCCCGGTGATCGAGGGCGGCTGCCCGGTCATCAATGTCTGCATCGAAGCCGACGATGCGCTGCCGTTCTTGCGTGAGCGCGTTTCGAAGGCGTTTACTGCGATGCGCGGCGTCGTGCGTCGCAATCTGGAGCGCGCGATTGTGGGCGGCGAGCTCGATCCGCGGACCGACGTGGACCAAGCGAGCGATTTTGTGGTGGCCTCACTCGAAGGCGCGGTCTTACTTGCGCGTGGACTGCGCTCGCGCACCCATTCTCGCAATACGTGCGCGGCGCTGCGCGGCTGGCTGGACGAGCGAAGCCTGGGATGAAGCGCGATCTGGAGATTCCGGCGCTTGACGGCACGTTGCTGCGCACGACGCTGTTCGAAGGTGAGCAGCCGCCAACCGCAGCGATCGTCATGAGCGGCGCGACCGCTGTTCCGCGCGGCTACTACAGCGCCTTTGCTTCGTACCTCGCGAACTGCGGCACCGCGGTCGTGACCTACGATTATCGCAGCTCGGGCGAAGCGCCGGCCGTGCTGCGCCGCTCACGCGCACGCATGCGCGACTGGGGCGAGCTCGATGCGCCCGGCGTGATCGCTTGGTTGCGCGCGCGCTATTCCGCACTTCCGTTATATCTGGTTGGGCACTCGTACGGCGGTCATGCCTTGCTCCTCGCACCGAACAATCATGAGATCTCGCGTGCGGTCACGATCGCTTCGTTCTTGGGCTACTGGGGCAACTGCGCGTTTCCCGACAACTGCCGCATTTATGCGCTGATGAAGTTTGTTGTGCCGGTTGCGACGGCGTTCTTCGGGTATTCGCCCGGCTCGCGAATGGGCTTCGGCGAAGACCTCGCGTCGGGTGTCGCGCGTGAATGGCGCAAATGGGTCTTGCGGCCGCGCTACTTTCTTGACGATCGCTCGTTGCTCTCGCTGCGCAACGGCGCTAACTACCACGGCGACCTCGTCATGCTCGAATTGACCGACGATCGCTGGGCGCCGCGGGCCGCGATCGAGGGTCTGGCGTCGGCGTTCACCGGGACGACGCCGCAGATTCGCACCGTGGATCCGCAGGCGCGCGGATCGAGCGGGGTCGGGCACATGGGATTTTTCCGGTCGACCAATGGCCCGTCGATGTGGCCGATCGTTCGCGACGCACTCAGCTTACAAGGAGAACGCGATGGACACGCTGCGCAATTACACGTTCACGTGGACTGATCCGCGCGACGTGGCGCGGGCAATGGCGGGCAAGCCGCACCTCGAGTGGATGCGCAACATCATCACGGGTCAGGCGCCGCCTCCGCCGCTCGCGAGCGCCTTTGGCTTCGTCTTTGAGACCGCTGAGCCCGGACGCGTTACGTTCTCGGTTCCGGCACACGAGTGGACGGCCAATCCGGCCGGCGTCGTCCATGGCGGGTTCACCTCGACACTGCTCGACACCGTACTCACCCTCGCGGTGCAGACGCGCGTGCCGCAAGACCGCATGGCCACGACCGTCGATCTGCACGTCCACATGGTTCGGCCGGCGCTACCGGACGGGCGGCGGATTACCGCCGAAGCCAACGCCGTTCACGTCGGCGCGAACCTGGCGACGGCCGAGGGCCGGGTGCTCAGCGCCGACGGCAAGCTGATCGCCCACGGCACCGGGACGTTTGCCATCATCGGCCTCGCCCCGTAGGGTGCCCCGACAAGCCGTCTCGCCGCCTTTACGGGCCATACCCGATTAGAGTATACGCTTAAAGCGTACTTTCCGGCTCCTCGCCTCGCCATGAACGCTCGCTTGTGGATTATCGCGATGACGACGTCGAATGGGACCTGCGAAAAGCGACCGCAATTTCAGGATTCAACGCTTTGACTTCCAATTTGCGTCGCGGATCTTTAGTGATCCGCACCACATCGATGACTTCGACGATGGTCGAGAATATGGCGAAGAGCGGTGCAGATGCGTTGGGTATGTCGACTATGATCTCATCACGGTGATCTATACATGGCGCGGAACGCGCCGTCGCATAATCGCGGCCTGGTTTTCGGATGAAAAGGAACATCATGAGTATTTCAGATGCCTCGCGTGACAGCGGTCGGATTGACCGTGATGCCGTTGCGCGGCTGACTCAAGAAGAGAAGAATGCACTGGCGGCGGAGGCAAAAAAGGAACTTGGGATTCCTGACAATCCGCCATTGCGCGGAGAACGCGCTGACCTGACAAATCTTCGCAGCGCTATACGGAATTGAACGCGACATGCGAAAGCATGGCAAAGCGGTACCCGGACGCCGTGCGATACAAAGAACCAACCCTTGGCGAAATATTGGGCTCAGGAAAGAGTGAGCAGCTTACGCAGTTCTATACGTTTCACTATCGCCTATCGAGTCAGACCGCGCACGCGGCATTCGCTGGATCTGGTGGGATCATGACGGAGCAGGGCGTGCAATTCGATGGCCGGGAGCCGAACCCAAATATATCGTTGGAGGCCATCGTAACCTACCTACTCGTCTTCATCGAACTGCTAACGAGCAAGCTGGAACTGGCGGAGGGCCTGCGGCGTCTCCCCGACCTGCGAAAGAGGTGGCGCGCTCTCCAGGGCCACCTGGATGAAGCGAAGCCGGGGTGAGGCCTACCAAATCCCGAGGGCGGCCTTTACGTCGTCGGAGGCCATGGTCGCCGGGTCCCACGGCGGCGAGAAGGTGATGTCGACCGTCGCCGACTTCACGCCCTCGACCGCGAGGACGTGGTCCTCGACCGACTTCTTGAACATGGGTCCCACCGGGCACATCGGTGAGGTCAGGGTCATGACCACGGTCGCGTGCTCCCCGGCATCCCCTTCGACGCTTACGTCGTAGACGAGCCCGAGTTCGAGGATGCCGAGGTTGAGCTCGGGGTCCTTGACCTCGGCCAAGGCGGTGCGGATTTGTTCGCTGGTTGGCATAGCACCATCTTAACCCACCCGAGGCCCTGAGCGATGCGGCGGCGTACCGGCCGATAGAAGAGCGTAAAGAGCGTCACGAAACCCACCAGACGTGGGTAGCGTTAGAGTACAATACTCGCGCGGGGCGCGAGGGTCGTTGTCTCCGGAGGAAAGAGCCAAGCCATGTCAATGTGGGAACCGTTCACCGAGCGCGCCAGACGTAGCATCGTGCTGGCTCAAGAAGAAGCGCAGCGCTTGGGGAACAACTACATCGGTACCGAGCACATTTTGCTCGGTATCATCTCGGAAGGCGAAAGCCTTGCGGCAAAAGTTCTCGAGTCGCTTGGCGTCAATCTCGCCAAAGTCCGGCAAGAGGTCGAAGCGATCGTCGGTCGCGGTGGTCAGACCGTCCAGCAAGAGATGGTCTTTACGCCACGCGCCAAGCGCGTGATCGAGCTCGCCTTCGAAGAAGCCCGCCAACTCAATCACAATTATATCGGCACCGAGCACCTGCTCCTCGGCCTCATCCGCGAGGGTGAAGGCGTGGCGGCGCGCGTGCTGACCAATCTCGGCGTCGATCCGGCCAAGGTGCGCGTGCAAACCACGTCGCTGCTCGGAGCCGAAGGTCAACCGCCCGCGCCCAAGGGCAAGAGCAAGACGCCGACGCTCGATGCGTACGGCCGCGACCTCACCCAGCTCGCTCGCGAGAACAAACTCGATCCGGTCATCGGACGCAGTAACGAGATCGAACGCGTCATTCAAATTCTCTCGCGCCGCACGAAGAACAACCCGGCGCTCATCGGTGAACCCGGCGTCGGCAAGACCGCAATCGCCGAGGGCCTCGCGCAACGGGTGATCAAGGGCGACATTCCCGACCCCCTTCGCGATAAGCGTGTCATCACGCTCGATCTTGCCGGGCTCGTGGCCGGTACCAAGTACCGGGGTGAATTCGAAGAGCGCATGAAGCGTGTGATGGACGAGATCCGCGGCGCAGCCGGTGAGATCATTCTGTTCATCGACGAATTGCACACCCTGGTCGGCGCGGGCGCTGCCGAAGGCGCGATCGATGCCAGCAACATCATTAAGCCGGCGCTCGCGCGCGGCGAGCTGCAGTGCATCGGCGCAACGACGCTCAACGAATTTCGCAAGCACATCGAGAAGGACTCGGCGCTCGAGCGCCGCTTCCAGCCGGTCATGGTCGGCGAGCCGTCGGTCGAAGAGACGGTCGAGATTCTCATGGGTCTGCGCGATCGCTATGAAGCGCATCACAAGGTGCAAATCACCGACGACGCGCTGGCCGCCGCGGCCAAGCTTTCGGACCGCTACATCACCGATCGCTTCCTCCCCGACAAAGCGGTGGACTTAATCGACGAGGCGAGCTCGCGCGTGCGCTTACAGGCGACGCTGCCGCCGCCCGAAGTGCGCGAGGTCGATGCGCAACTGCGCCGCGTGATCGCCGAGAAAGAATCGGTCGTCAAGAACCAAGAGTTCGAGAAGGCCGCCTCGATTCGCGATCGCGAGGAGAAACTGCGTCTTGAGAAGTCGCGGCTCGAAGCGGAGTGGCAAGAGAAGAAGGCGCGCAACGCCGACAAGCCGCTTCAAGTCACCAGCGAAAACGTTGCTGAGATCGTTTCGGCGTGGACGAAGATCCCGGTAAGCCGCCTCGCGCAAGCCGAGACCGAGAAGCTGCTCAACATGGGCGCCAAGCTTCACGAGCGCATCGTCGGTCAAGAGGAAGCGATCAACGTGATCACGCGCGCCATCCGGCGTTCGCGTGCGGGTCTCAAGAACCCGAATCGCCCGATCGGCTCGTTCCTGTTCCTCGGCCCGACCGGCGTCGGCAAAACCGAAGTCGCGCGTTCGCTCGCGGAGTTCATGTTCGACGACGAAGAGTCGATGATCCGCATCGACATGTCGGAGTACATGGAGAAATATTCGGTCTCGCGCTTGGTCGGTGCGCCTCCCGGATACGTTGGCTATGAAGAAGGCGGACAGCTCACCGAAGCCGTGCGCCGCCGTCCGTATGCGGTCGTGTTACTCGACGAAATCGAGAAAGCGCACCCCGACGTCTTCAACTTGCTGCTGCAAGTGCTCGACGACGGGCGCCTGACCGATTCGCAAGGCCGTCAGGTTGACTTCAAAAACACCGTGATCATCATGACCTCAAACGTCGGCGCCGCGGGTATGCAGACGACAACCGACATCGGTTTCCGTCCGCAAAAAGGCACCGAGGAAGACGCAACTAAGGGCTACGACCGGATGAAGAGCAAAGTGCTCGAGGAAATCAAGCACACCTTCCGTCCGGAGTTTCTCAACCGCGTCGACGAAGTCGTGGTCTTCCATCAGCTCAGTCGCGAGCAGATCGAGGAAATCGTCGGTCTCGAACTCGAGAAAGTCTTACGCGAAGTTCGCGCGCAAGACATGTATCTCAAAGTCACCGACGCCGCCAAGGCGCTGCTGGCGAAGAAGGGCTGGGATCCGCAGTTCGGTGCGCGTCCGCTGCGTCGCGCAATTCAGCGCAACGTCGAGGATGAGCTAGCCGAGGAGATGCTGAGGGGCACGTTCGTTGCCGGCGACCACGTCCTGGCCGACGTCGATGCGACCGATCCCGAAAAGCTGGCATTCTCGAAGATTCCGTCGATCGAACTTCCGACGGAGCCGAGCGAACCAGCCCACGCATGATCACCGGCCTCGTGGCCGGAAAATTCGATCCCCCGCACCGCGGGCACGCCTTGTTGATCGACACGGCGCGCGCGCGGTGCGATCGTTTGATCGTGTTGCTCTTCGACCACGAGGGGCAAAACGTGCCGGCCGATGTGCGCGCCGGTTGGCTGCGCGAGATCCATCCCGGCGTTGACGTGCGCGTCTTTCCGACGCACAATTACGCGCGCCTCACCCCCGAAGATGCGGCGCACGAAGCCAATCGCGTGCGCGCCTTTCTCGACGAACCGGTCAACGTGTTCTTTACCTCCGAAGATTACGGCGAGATGGTCGCGGCCGCGCTCGGGGCCCGGCATTTCGACGTCGATCGTGAACGCGCGCTCGTGCCGGTTACCGGCACGATGATTCGCCGTGCGCCGGCCGCGATGCTCGACTGGCTAGAAGCGCCGGTGCGCGCCTACTACGTGCCGCGCGTCTGCGTCGTCGGATCGGAATCGACCGGCAAAAGCACGCTGTGCGCGCGGCTTGCCGACCATTATCGCACGGTGTGGGTGGGGGAATACGGCCGCGAGTATTCGCTTGAGAAGCTGCGCAACGGATTGCAAGGGCAGTGGGTCGACGACGAGTTCATTCACATCGCGTTCGAGCAGCAGCGGCGCGAGGACGATGCAGCGCGGCGCGCCGATCCGGTGTTGGTTTGCGACACTGACGCGCTCGCGACGACGGTGTGGTCCGAACGCTACCTCGATCGCGTGCCGACGCGCTGGCCGTTGCCGCCCTCGCGCATCGCGCTCTACCTGATTCCGTATCCCGACGTGCCGTTTGTTGCCGACGCCATCCGCGACGGCGAGCATAAACGCTACTGGATGTACGAGCGCCTGGTGGAGCTGTTCACGCAGCGCGCGCTTCCGTTCACCGTGCTACGCGGCACGTACGACGATCGCTTCGAGCAGGCGGTCAAGACCATCGATGCGTTATTGGCGGCGGAGCGCGACGCAAGCGCCGGCTAGCCGCGCGTCGGTGCGATCCCGTTGGCAATGAACGTCATCACCACCACGTCATCCTGATTGAGCGTCTCGTTGCGGAAGCGCACGGTCCCGCGCGGCTTGCCGCCGGGCCACGGCGCCTTTTCGATAACTTCGCTGCGAACGTGCAACTCGTCGCCGGGAACCACGGGAAACGTCCAACGCAGTTCATCAATACCGGTACCGATCAGCGGGCTATCCTCGCCGGAGCGCGCGTCGACCAGCAACCGCATAGAAATCGCCGCGGTGAGCCAGCCGCTGATGACGAGCTTTTTGAAAAAGCTCGATTCGGCGGCCTCTGGGTCGAGGTGGAAGGGTTGCGGATCGTAGGCGCGCGCGAACGCCAGCGCTTCCTCTTCGCCGATGCGGTAGCGCCCCGTCTCGCGCATGTCGCCGACGTTAAAGTCTTCGTAGTAGCGCTTGCTCATCTGGTTACCTCGATCTCGTCGAACGATTCGACGCAGGCGTGGCGCGTGGTTGGGACGGTCCCGTCCTCGGGACGCGCCAACTGCACGGTTTGCACGCCGGCGTCTTGCGCGGCGTCGAGTTCGGCTTCGCTGTCGGAGAAGAAAATCGCCTCGTTCGGCGGGACGCCGATCGCGTCGAGGATGCGCTCGTACGACGCCGCTTCGCGCTTCCCGCCGATCGTCGTATCGAAGAAGCCCGAGAAGAGCGGGAGCAAATCTCCCGCCACGCTGTTCCCGAAGAGCAGCTTCTGCGCCGGTACCGACCCCGACGAGTAGATGTACAACGCAACGCCGCCGTCGTGAAACCGGCGCAGCGCGTCGATTGCATCGGAATAGAGATGGCCGCGGATGCCGCTCGAGGCGTAGCCTTCGACCCAGATCAGTCCCTGCAGTTGTTTGAGCGGCGTGATCTTGACGTCGCGATCGGCCCAATCGTGCAATACGTCGAGCAGTCCGCTGAGGTCCTCGCGCGGCACCCCCGCTTCGTCGGCCGTTTGATCGAGGATCTCGCGCACCATCGCATCCTGTTCGTGCTCGCGCACGAACGCGTCCATGTGAGCCGAGGCAAACGGAAAGAGCACGTCGCGCACGAACGCGATCGAGCCGAGCGTGCCTTCGATGTCGATCAGCGCCGCGCGGGCGCGATAGCGCATCTAATCGAGTTTGGGGAAGCCGCTTGCGATCGCGTCGCCGGTAAAGTTCGCGACCCAGCCCTCTTGATTGTTGAACAGGCGAATCGCCGTGAACTCGGGATCCGAGCCCATGTCGAACCAGTGTTTGGTTCCGGCCGGGACACTGATCAGATCACCTTTTACGCACACGGTTTGATAGACGCGGCCGTTGACGTGCAGATAAAACGCGCCTCGACCCTCGACGAAGAAGCGTACTTCGTCTTCGGAGTGCTGATGCTCGTCGAGGAATTTCTTGCGCATCGGTTCGGTGTTGGGCGTGCCGCGCTCGAGTCGAACGACGTCCATCGTCCCATAGCCGCACTCGGCCACGAGTTTGTCGATGGAGCTGCGGTACGCGTCGATCACCGTCTGTTGATCGGCGCCCTTGGGCAGTTGTGCGTCGGCCGCCCAGCGTTCGAAGCGTACGCCGATCGCGCGCAGCTCATCGGCGATGCGCTCGCCGTCGCTCGTGTCGATCAAGAGCGTTTCGGGATGCTTTTCATCGTAGACGCGAAGCGTGGTCGTCAAGGTGGTCGTCATCGGCGTAATCTCCGTTCCTCTAATGAACATTGGAGCAAGAACTCTAGCCCCTCCAAGTGGCGCTGTGCATCCGCCATGGTAGCACCCCAGGTATAGACACCGTGTCCGGCCAGAAGGTATCCGGGCACCGGTGGCTCGTCGCCGATCACGGCTTCGATACGCTCGGCCAAGCGGCCCGTATCCTGATCGTTGGCAAAGATCGGCAGGCGAATTGCGCCTTCGTGGGTGGTGACGCCGCGTAGGCTCTTGTGCATCTCGAAGCCCTCGAGCTCGACGTAGCCCAGCCTGGCGTCAAGGCGCGAAAGAACCGTGGCAGCGACAGTGTGGACGTGAACGATCGCGCCGATGCCGGGGTCGTGCCGGTAGCGCGCGACGTGCAAGGGTGTCTCAGCCGAAACGCCGGCCGGGAGTGTTCCCGTCAGCGGCACGGCGATGATGTCCTCAGGGCGGATATTGCCCTTGTCGATCCCCGAGCGGGTAACGGCTGCATGTGCCGCATCGATGCGGCACGAGAAGTTTCCGCTGGTCGCGGGCACCCAGCCGCGAGCCGCCGCGAAGCGGCCGATGGCGCCAAGGTCGAGCGCCACCGAGGCGGGGACCACCAGATCGAGCATAGGCTCGATTTTAGCACGACCGCGAGCACCTAATGAATTGATCGAATTTTGAGCACAAGGCCCTCCAGCTGGCACACCACTGGGCGAGAATCTGCGCTAGAGTATGAAATCAGTGGAACGCACAACCGAACCCAAGATCGTGCTCCTGGTCCGGCTCCTCTCGGCCATCGACGAGGGGCGTCACTCCTTTGAGAACCTCAAAGACCGGATCGCCGAAGGCACGAAGCGCCCCAGCACCCGCAGCTTGCGCCGCTACCTCGCCGTCCTGGCCGACGCTGGGTTCCCCTGGTATTTCGACCGCGCCACCAACGCCTATCGCTTCGCCGAGGGCTACAGCTTGCGCCGCCTCGACCTTTCCAACGGCGAGCTATTCGGTCTGGTCGCACTGCGCTCGTTCGGCGCCTCGATCGGCGGTGCGATCGGCGCATCGATCGACGAGATTACCGATAAGCTGCTTGGCTCGACGCGCAGTGCAGTGCGCGCACGCGTCGACGCACCGTCACCGGTCGCATTTCGTCTGGCGGAGATTCAGCTCGACGAGCAGGGCGAGCGCGCCTTCAGCCTTTTTGCCGCGGCGGAGCGTTCGTCGCGCGTCGTGCAGTTCGTCTATCAGGACAAAGAGAGCAATCGCAGCACGCGCGAAGTCGATCCCTACGGTTTTATCGTCAGTTCGGGCCGCATCTATTGCGTCGCCTACGATCATGCGCGTCGCGATAAGCGCGTCTTCGCCATCGACAATGTCAGCGATGTGCACGTCAGCGCTCGCACGTTCACCAAGCCGCACGATTTCGACGTCGACGCGTTTGCCGCCGATTCGATCAGCGGCGTGATGCACGGCGCAGCAGCGATGCCGGTCCGCGTGCGCTTTGCTTCGCGCGTCGCCAAGGCGGCGATCGCCGCGCGTGTCATTGCCGAACGTCAGATCGAACGGCTCGACGACGGGAGCGTTGAGATCGAATATCGCGTCAGCGACGCCGACGAACTCGCGCGCTGGGTACTCGGCTGGGGTGCACAAGCTGAGATCGTCGGGCCACCTGACGTGCGCAACCGCGTGGCCGCACTCACCAAAGAAATCGCCGAGAAGTACAAAAACCGAGATAGTGTTTCAGAAGTGTTGGTTTGAATTGACGAGTCGGTTCAAACCGGGACTTCCAGGCGAAACAAAAGGCGCCGGCATGTAGCCGGCGTCTTTCGACGTATTCGCGCACCGAGGTCGCCTATCGGGCTCCCGGGTGGGAGAGTCCGACTGACGTCAACGGCGGTTCGATCGTCGCGGCGGATGGCTACCAGCGCAGCCATCACGCGCATTGCTTCCGATCGCGGCCGATACGTGCGTCGCCCTTCGATAAATTCGAAGTGAGGAGATGGTAGCACCGTGCCAAGGGGCGCTTCAAGTAAGCCCGCGCGCTCGCTCACACGCTATCCACAAGTTTTTTGCGGTTATGCACGGCAGGCGTGGAGTTATCCACTTGGAAACAGGTTTCATCCATGTCACAAACGCTCTATCAACAGCCCGTCGAGCTCGACGGTCGTCACTTAAGCCTCGAAGCGATCGAGGCGGTTGCCGACGGAGCGCCGGTCAGCATCGCCCCCGCTGCGCGCGAACGCGTTGCGCGCGCGCGTGCCTTTGTCGACGAACGTTTTGCAAGCGGGCATGCCATTTACGGCGTGACCACCGGTTTCGGACGCTTGGCCAACGTGCAGATCGATCCGGCAGATGCCGCCGCCTTGCAGTTAAATTTGGTGCGGTCGCACGCGTCGGGAACCGGCGCACCGCTCGACGCACGCCTGGTGCGCGCGGCGGGGGTCTTGCGCGTGAATTCGCTTGCCGCCGGCCACTCCGGCGTGAAGTCCGAAACGTTGGATCTCTTGGCGGAGCTGCTCAATCGCGGCGTGACCCCGGTTGTGCCCTGCCAAGGTTCAGTCGGTGCAAGTGGTGATCTCGCGCCGCTCGCGCACATGACGCTGACGTTAATTGGTGAGGGCGAGGCGGTCTTGCGGGGGCAGCGGCTTCCGAGCGCGGTTGCGCTCGAGCGCGCGGGCTTGCGTCCAGTTACGCTCGGTCCAAAAGAAGGGCTCGCGCTGATCAACGGCACGCAGGTGATGACCGGTATTGCGGCGCTCGGCATCTTGCGCGCGCAGCAACTGGCCGCAGCTGCCGACGTGATCGGAGCGATGTCGCTCGAAGCGTTTTTGGGGACCGATCGGGTGTTCGACCGGCGTTTGAACGATTTGCGCCCGCATCCCGGCCAAGCGCGCGTCGCCGCCAACTTGCGCGTGCTGCTTGCCGGGTCCGAGATCATGCTCTCGCATCGCGAATGCGGACGCGTGCAAGATCCGTATTCGTTTCGCTGCATTCCGGTCGTGCACGGCGCAGTGCGCGACGCAATCGCGTACGCGCGCGGTGTTACGCAGATCGAAGCGAACTCCGTTACCGACAATCCGCTGGTCTTTCCTGAGGACGGCGAGTTTCTTTCAGGTGGAAACTTTCACGGCGAACCCATCGCACTGGCCATCGACTTTCTCAAAATCGCGATCGGCGAACTGGCGTCGATCGGCGAGCGTCGCCTGTACCTCCTGCTCAACGCCGAAGACCGCGGTTTACCGCTCTTCCTGACCGGCCGCTCTGGCCTGCAATCGGGACTGATGATCGTGCAATACACCGCCGCGGCACTAGTGAACGATGACAAAGGCTTAGCTTGGCCATCGAGCGTCGATTCGATTCCCACGTCGGCTGGGCAAGAAGATCACGTGAGCATGGGTATGACGTCAGCCAACAACCTGGTTCGCGTGCTCGACAACGTCGAGGGTGCACTGGGTTGCGAGTTGCTCGGCGCGCTGGCCGCGACAGATTTTCGCCGGCCATTGCGCTCGGGCGCCGGTACCCAAGCCGCCTACGATTGTGCGCGCGAACGGATCGCGCCGTGGACGGCCGATCGCGTGCCGGCCCCCGATATTCAAGCGGCGCGCGAGCTGATCGCAAGCGGCGCGTTGGTCAATGCGGCGCAAGGCGCGATCGGCGAGCGTCTCTAGCATTGCTCACGGTCGTCATCCTCGCAGCGGGCCAGTCCAAGCGATTCGGATCGCAAAAACTGCTCCACCAGCTCGAAGAGCACGACACGCTCTTCGAGCGCGCGATCCGCGCTGCCGGAACGTTCGATACGGTGGTGGTCTGCAGCGAGGCGACGCTGCCGCTCGCCGAAAAACTCCACGCGCGTGCGGTTCTCAACCCCGAGCCCGAACGCGGCATGGCGCACTCGCTCCGTCTGGCCAACGCTGCAATCGACACCGAACGTCCGATTCTCGTGCTCCCCGCCGATTTGTTGTTGATCGAGCCTCACCACGTGGCCGACATCGCAGCGCTGGCCGATGCGCTCGACATCGTCTATCCGGTACGCGCTGACGGAACGCCCGGTCATCCGGTTTATTTTTCGCCCCGCGCCCGCGCGCTGATCGCGCGTCTGGGTGACAATGAGCCGATTGCCACATTGCGCGACCATGCCGAGCTGACTCGGCGCACCGTGGCCATCGAGGAGAGCTGGCCGTACGCGGACGTGGACGACCCCTCCGACTTGCCGTAACGGTGAGCCGGCCCCAAATCGGGGAAGAATGCCAGCGTGTCTGATGAAAAATCCGACCGGCTGAGTCGTCGCTCGTTTATTGTTTCCGCGGGGGTGTCTGCGATGAGCGTCCCACTGGCGGGCGCCGGCGTTGCGCAAGCGCCGGGCCTTGCGATGAAGGGCCCGCAAGCGACGGCTGTCACCCTGACAGTCAACGGCGTGCCGCGCACGCTGACGATCGAGCCGCGTGTCACGCTGCTCGATGCGATTCGCGACTACGCGGGGCTCACCGGGACCAAGAAAGGCTGCGACCAAGGAACGTGCGGGGCATGCACGGTCATGGTCAACGGGCGGCGCATCGATTCGTGTCTGACGCTCGCGATGATGCATGAAGCTGACGCGATCACGACGATCGAGGGAATCGCGCGCGGCGAGACGCTGCATCCCGTGCAATCCGCATTCATCGAGCATGATGGATTCCAGTGCGGATTCTGCACGCCGGGCCAAATCGTCTCGGCGGTCGCGATGTTGGCCGAAGGTCATACCCTCAGCGAGGAGACCGTGCGCACGCAGATGAGCGGCAATATCTGTCGCTGCGGATGCTATCCGCACATCGTCGATGCGATTCTCGAAGCCGGTAAGCCCGCATGAATCCATTTGCTTTCGCGCGCGCCGATACGATCGCTTCCGCATTGACGGCGCTGCACCGCACTCCACACGCGAAATTCATTGCGGGCGGCACGAACATTCTCGACTTGATGAAGGACGACGTCGAGCATCCGCCGATCCTGATCGACATCAACGCGTTGCCCTTGCGCGCGATCGAGCAGCGCGGGAACGAGCTGTTTATCGGCGCGCTCGCCCGCATGAGCGACGTCGCCGCGCACCCGCTCGTTCGGCCGGCATTTCCGCTGATTGCGATTGCGCTGGAGGAGAGCGCTTC
Organism: Vulcanimicrobiota bacterium; assembly: GCA_963703325.1. Classification (GTDB taxonomy): domain Bacteria; phylum Vulcanimicrobiota; class Vulcanimicrobiia; order Vulcanimicrobiales; family Vulcanimicrobiaceae; genus Aquilonibacter. Next base: position 2,232,213 of record OY969805.1, read on the forward strand.
CCCACAGTTGCGCAACATGGCGTCGATCGGCGGAAACGTCTTGCAGCGCACGCGCTGTCCGTATTTTCGCGATACCGCAACGCCGTGCAACAAACGCAATCCCGGCAGCGGCTGCGGCGCCATCGGCGGCGTCAACCGCATGCAAGCGGTACTTGGAACAAGCGATCGCTGTATCGCGACGCACGCGTCCGACGTTGCGGTAGCTTTCACCGCGCTCGACGCGGTGGTGCATATCGCGCACGGCAGCGGCACGCGCACGCTTGCGCTCACGGAATTCTATCGCCGGCCCGGGACGACGCCGCAGCTCGAAAACGCTCTCGCGCCGGGAGAGCTGATTGTCGGCCTCGCTGTTCCAGCGCTTGCCTACGGCGCGCATTCAACGTATGTCAAAGCCCGCGACCGCGCGCAATACGAATTTGCGCTGGCCTCGGCCGCGGTAGCGTTGGATGTACAGGGCGGCACGATACGCGCTGCGCGCATCGCGCTGGGCGGCGTAGCCACGGTTCCCTGGCGTGCGCGTGAGGCCGAAACGCTCCTGGCCGGTGCACCTGCGACCCGCGCAAGTTACGAGCGCGCCGCGGAGGCGGCCCTACACGGCGCGCGCGGCTGGGGGCAGAACGACTTTAAGATTCCACTCGCCAAACGCGTCGTGGTGCGGGCGCTCGAGATGGTGAGCGCATGAGCATTCCGGTCATCGGTGCGCCGCGCAGCCGCGTGGACGGCCCCGACAAAGTCACCGGCGCGGCGAAATATACCTGCGATCGTGAGTTGCCCGGCATGCTGCACGCGGTCGTGGTTCCTAGTACGATTGCCTACGGACGCATCGTGTCGATCGACGACGACAAGGCGCGCAGCGCGGAAGGCGTGGTGCTGGTGATGACCCACCGCAATGCTCCGGTTGTTGACGAGAACAAGGTCGGCGCGCAGGACAGCAAGTTGTTCCTGTTGCAGAGCGACGCGGTCGAGTTCGATCGCCAGCCGGTGGCGGTGGTCGTCGCGCGCACGTTCGAGCAAGCGATGCACGGGGCCGATCTGGTGCGCGTTGCATATGAGACACGCGCGCCGCAGATGGATCTCGATGCGGGTGACGTCGTCGAGCCCAAGCAGATGCTCGGGAATCAGCCGACGTCGCACGCACGCGGTTCGGCCGAACCGGCGCTCGACGGTGCGCATACGAAGATCGCGCAGCTCTACCGGACGCCGACCGAACATCACAATCCGATGGAAACGCACGGGACCGTGGCCGCATGGGATGGTGACACGCTGACCGTCTATGATTCGACGCAGTGGGCCTTCGGCGTGCGGACGCGCCTGGCGGGCGTGTTCAAAATCGATCCGTCGAAGATTCGCGTCATCGCGCCATTTGTCGGCGGCGCGTTCGGCAGCAAAGGCACAGCGTGGTCGCACGTTCCGCTCGCGGCAATGGCTGCGCGCGTGACGGGCAAGCCGGTTAAACTCCTGGTCACCCGCCCGCAGATGTTCGGCTGGGTGGGTCATCGACCGCAAACCGAACAGCACTTCTCGGCTGGCGCCTCGGCTGACGGTACGCTGGTCGCGATGCTGCACGACTCGCGCAACGAGACCAGCCTTTCGGACGACTTCGTCGAGCCGTGCACGGTGTTCAGTCGAGATCTCTACGCGGTGCCGCACTACACAATGCATCAAGAGCTGCGGCGGCTTTCGATCAGTAAGCCGACGTATCAACGCGCTCCAGGTGAGTCCACCGGCGGCTTCGCGGTCGAATCGGCGATGGACGAACTTGCCTACGCGCTCGCGATCGACCCGCTCGCGCTGCGTTTGCGCAACTATTCCGAAGTCAATCCAAACAACGGCAAAGAGTACACGAGCAAGAAGTTACGCGAGTGCTACGCACAAGCGGCGGAGCGATTCGGTTGGTCGAAGCGGACCGCGCCGCCACGCTCGATGCAGCGCAACGGCATGCTGGTAGGATGGGGCATGGCCACTGCGTCGCGTGGAACGCACCGCGGCGACTCCAACGCGCGCATCACCATGCACCCCGACGGCAGCGTCGTGCTGGCGGTCGGCACGATTGAACAAGGAACCGGCTCGCCGACCGTGTATCCGCAACTTGCGGCCGCGGTGCTCGGCATCTCAGCCGATCGCGTGCGCTTCGAGTGGGGCGATACGAATTTGCCGACGGCCCCGCTCGCGGCCGGCTCGCAAACCGCGGCAAGCGTCGGCTCGGCCACGGTCCTTGCCGCGCAGGCACTGCGCGACCGCTTAGCGTCGCTCGGGGGCAAGGTTCCCGCTGAAGGGATCACTATCGACATCAACGCCAAGGTTGACGAAACAGAAGAAGAACGGTACGCGCAACAAGCGTTCGGCGCCCACTTCGCCGAGGTCGTAGTCGATCCTGACCTGTTGCATATTCGCGTGACACGTTTCGTCGGCGCCTACGACGTCGGACGCGTCCTCAATTCCAAGACGGCGGGGAGTCAACTCGTCGGCTCAGTCGTTTGGGGCATCAGTATGGCGCTCTACGAAAAGACGCGCTTCGACCTGCGCACCGGACGGATCATGAATGCCACCTTGGCGGACTACCTGGTACCTACCAACGCCGACATCCCCAACCCTGAGGTGATTGCCGTTGAGGACGACGACGAACGCGTCAATCCGGCCGGCGTGCGCGGCATGGGCGAAGTCGCCATGTGCGGGTGCGCGGCGGCGGTGGCCAATGCGGTCTATCACGCGACCGGCGTTCGCGTGCGCGAGTTGCCGATTACGGTGGAAGCGCTACTCTAAGAGGTATGGAGTATCGCTATCTAGGGAAGTCCGGGCTGCAGGTGCCGGTCTTGAGCTTTGGCACGGGAACCTTCGGCGGACGAGGTGAGTTCTTCGGCGCGTGGGGATCGACCGACGTGTCCGAAGCAAAACGCCTCGTCGACATCTGTCTTGACGGCGGTCTCACCATGTTCGATTCAGCCGACATTTACTCACGCGGTCTCGCCGAAGAGATCCTCGGCAAAGCCATCAAAGGCCGGCGCGATACGGTCTTGATCTCCACCAAGGCCACATCGCCGATGAGCGATGCGCCCAACGACGCCGGATCCTCGCGTCAACACCTGACGACGGCGATCGAGGCTTCGCTGCGACGGCTGCAGACCGACCGGATCGACCTCTTTCAACTCCATAATTTCGACGCCTACGCGCCGATTGAAGAAACGCTCTCGACGCTCGACGACTTCGTGCGCGCGGGAAAGATTCGCTACGTCGGCGTCTCCAACTACTCCGGCTGGCACCTGATGAAGGCGCTGGCCATCGCCGAGCGTTACAACCTTCCGCGCTACGTCGCGCATCAGGCGCTCTACTCGCTGATCGCGCGCGACTTCGAGTGGGAACTGATGCCGCTCGCACTGGATCAGGGTGTCGGTACGGTGGTATGGAGCCCGCTTGGATGGGGACGGCTCACCGGTAAGCTTCGGCGCGGCGCGCCGCTTCCCCAAACGAGCCGGTTGCACGCGACCGCTGATGACGGACCGCCGGTCGACGACGAGTATCTCTATACCGTCGTCGACGCGCTGGATAGCGTCGCGCGCGAAACCGGAAAGTCGATTCCGCAAATTGCGATCAACTGGCTATTAGCGCGTCCGACCGTGTGCAACGTTATCATCGGCGCGCGTAACGAAGAGCAGCTCCGCGCTAATCTCGGCGCGGTCGGCTGGACGTTGACGAAAGAGCAGATCGCCGTTCTCGACGCGGCTAGCAAACGCACGCCGCCGTATCCGTACTGGCATCAGTACACGAAAACGAAACTCAATCCGCCGCCCGTATAGGCGAAGGTTCGATTTACGCGCGCATGTGCTGGATGATGCGCACGGTGGTGCTGGTCCAAGCACGCAGCACCTTCGCCAAACCGAAACTAACGGCGACGCAAACGGCCGCGTGGACGCTGAGGCTGAACCAGATCGGGCCGCCGAGCCAGATCGTCCTGCCGAGTGAGTGGCCGGCAACGATGATTTGCTCGAGCGTCTCCATGGCCGCCAACAGCGCGAGTTGCAATCCGAAGATCGGCACGAGCAAACGGCTGATGTTCGTGTGCAGCGCATCGTCGGAAGCCCGCAACAGATCGCGGCGCACGCGCAGCACCAAATAGAGGACCACCAGAAACGCGCCCAGAGCGAGGGTGGGCAGCACGTCGAGATTCGAGTGGTCGGTGTACGAGGCGTGCCCAAACCAGCCGGCATTCGAGGCGCCTTCGACCAAAGGATTGGCGATCGCGACCGCGATGGCCGCTGCAGCAATGCAGAACCAGAACCGGATCCAGGCGATTGGCCGCGGCGCGGTCCTTGGCTTGCGTGCGACGACGGCGATGTGTCCGACGGTCAGATCCGGTAGATCGGCGGCCAGCTTCGCCCCGATAAACGCGGAAGCGGCAGAATGATGCGTCTCTGAAATCGTACGATCATGCTCGGCAAACGACGACAGCGCCGAGACTGCTTCGGTATGCCAATGCTCGATATCCGCACCCGATATTCCATCCACCGGCCCGAACGCGGGGAGAGGATGCGCATTACTAAGGTCGATCGCCAAGCCGCTACGGAGTTGAATCATCTGCTCGGTTTCACGACGATAGGCCGGCGACTCGCCCAGCCGATCCGAATCGATGACGTCTTCAACGTTCAACAGTGTACTGTAGGTCATGCTGGTCCAAAAAGCGAGGAAGGCTCGATAGAACATGCCTGGTTCCGTCGTAGAAACGCCCCAGCTTAAGCGCTTTCTCGTGGCACTCTTCAGGGCGCCGTTCAAAAGTTCGGGTGAGAGGCGTAACGCCTTCAGCGCACGCGCGAAGAGCGGCTGATCGTGATGCAGCGCAAGTATCTCCAAGGGCTTGGTAACGAAGTACGCGTTACCGGAAGCCTTGTATATGCGCCACCCTGAGAGCCACTGACCCCACGGCGAGCGTACGACCGCAATGTGACGCGCGTTCGGAAAGTGCTTGCGCATCCACGCAAGTCGTCCAAGCGTGCGGCAATGCTTCATTACCGCGATCTTTCCGTTGGCGTGCGCGAAGCGCACGAGCGAGTCGAGATAGCTCGCGAGGCCCGGGAGATTCGTCTGCGTGCCGGCGAGAAAATGATCGTAAGCGATGCCGGCCGGATACCCGTTGACGCCGCGTCCTCGGGTTGGAATCAGCGGGGCAAATTCCTCGAAGTACGGGCGTTCCGGGTCGGGATGTCTCGAGTCGGTGGCGCCCGGGCGCATCACCGCAATGTCGCGCAGCGTTGAGCATGCAAGCGCTTCATTGAGCGGTTCGTAGAAAGCCATCACGTCGGGTCGCGACCGGAACAGGGACCATATCCATGTTCCCGCCGTACGCCACCCACAGTGAAGGAAAATGGAGTCTGCAGCTTCGGGCTCTGGCACTGCCAGAAGTTTCTAAGCAATGATTGAGAAATCGCTGAGCCGGCTGCCTTTGGGCCTAACGCGCGGGATCTGATGCGTGCTTATCGAGTCAGGGTCCAACGGCCGTTTGTGTGTCGCAGATACACTCTATCGGCCGGTACGTCGGTGACGAAATCGATGGCGCCGATGCGGTTGCCGCCGCAATGATCAATACCTGGCATGATCTCGACGAGTACTTTCATTCGCCACGAGTTGGTGCTGGCAAATCCGGTATGCCAATTCGGCCCAAGGAAGCCAGGCCACCATTGGTTCTTTTGCATCGTCCAATTGATGTCCATGAAACCCTTGTGGTAAAAGGTGACCCAAGCACAGTGATCGGACCGGTTCAGCACCTCGATGCTCGGGTACGAGCTGGGAACGGCAAGCCGCGGCAAAAGCGCGATCGCAAGCGTTGCAAAGAACACGAGGGAAAGGCGTTGGAACATATCCTGATCCATCCTTCTGCCGCGTAGCGACGAGGATTTTTTCTGCCCGCCCGACGCATTCCCCGCTCATTTGGCGTAAGCGCTCCGCTTAGACGTGATCCGCGAGGATGTGTAAGAGCTCGCGCCGGGCCTTATCGAGCACTGCGATGGCCTTCTTGTAGAGTTCGAGGTTGCCGCTCTTGGCGATCTGCTTGACGGCATCTTTGATGCCGTGTACTTGCCGCATTGCGTCGGCCACGGTCGCGTAGAAGGCCGGATTGCTCCACGGCATCTCTTCCTGAGATTGCTCGCGTGTCGCGTAGAGCTCGCGGCCCTTATCGGTAATCTCGTACGTGCGCTTGCCGTCGCGTTCGGAGCTGCGAACGAAGTCGCCGTCCTCGAGCATCTGCAGCGCCGGATAGATCGAACCCGGGCTCGGGCGCAGTCCGCGTTTGCTTTCGATCATCAGCATGATGTCGTAGCCGTGACGCGGGCCCTCGAGCAGTGCTTCGAGGATCTCATACTTGAGATCGCCGCGTCCGCGACCGCCGCCGAAGCCACCGCCCCAGCCGCCGCGATGCCGTCCGCGCCGGCCCATACCGAAGTGACCTTCGAAGCCTTCGCGTCCGTGTCCAAAATGAAAGTCCATAAACATTGTCCTATGCGGTCGCGGCGTACGCTAAATAAAGCGAGCCGCGCTCCGCGAGCGTGTAAGGTGAATCACCGCCGGGGCCTTCGATGAAGCCAAACCGCTCGAATAGCCGTAGATAGCTATCGACGAGGGATGGGCTAACCGGGCGTCCGGTCCGGTCGCACACAGCACCGACGAGCTCGGGAAGCGTCGCCGGCCCGTTCCAGAGGGTTGCCAGGATGGCGTAATCCATAGTGGAGGTCCTTTCGAATAGTCGCCGTGCTTACTAGTAAGCTACTCGATATATCGGCAACGGTCAAGAGGCTGAGGGAAAATCGGCCGGAAACTTCCTTGGCATGGCGACGACGATTTCAGGTCCGCGCGTTGTTCGAGCTGCACGTGGCTCACAGTTAACTGCGCAGGGCTGGCCGCAAGAAGCTGCGCTGCGCATGCTCAGCAACAATCTCGATCCCGACGTCGCCGAGCGGCCCGATGATTTGGTCGTGTACGGCGGCAACGGGAAGGCCGCGCGATCGTGGGCCGCATTCGATGCGATGGTGCGCACGCTCACGCGTTTGAAAAATGACGAGACGATGATCGTGCAGAGCGGCAAGCCGGTTGCGGTCTGGAAAACGCATGACCGCGCGCCGCGCGTGTTGTTGGCCAATTCGAACCTCGTTCCGAAGTGGGCGGATTGGAAGATCTTCCGCGAACTCGAAGCGCAAGGCCTCACGATGTACGGGCAAATGACGGCCGGTTCGTGGATTTACATCGGCACGCAAGGCATCGTCCAAGGCACGTACGAGACGTTTGCCGAGCTTGCACGACAGCACTTCGGCGGCACGCTCAAAGGCCGCGTGTGTTTGACCGCCGGGGTCGGCGGGATGGGCGGCGCGCAGCCGCTGGCGATCACGATGAACCAAGGGATCGCGTTGCTGGTCGATGTCGATCGATCGCGTTTGGAGCGGCGACGCGATTTGCGCTACCTCGACGTTGTCGCTGATTCGCGCGACGCGGCACTGCGCGAAGTCGAACGCGCCCGTGCGAGCGGTGAAGCGATTTCCGTCGGTTACGAAGGTAACGCGGCCACCGAATTTTGGGAGCTGTACAATCTTGGCTTTCGTCCGGACGCGGTCACCGATCAAACCTCCGCGCACGATCTGATCGACGGCTATGTGCCCGAAGGCGTAACGCTCAGCGAAGCAGCAGCGCTTCGTGCAACCGCGCCGGAAGAATACGAGCGCCGCGCACTCGAGAGTTGCGGAAAGCACGTCGACGCGATGGTGCACTTTCTCGATGCGGGGGCCGTGGTCTTCGATTACGGCAACAATTTACGCGCGCAGGCGCAGCGCGCCGGGTTTGCGCGTGCCTTTGATTTCCCTGGGTTCGTGCCTGCATTCATCCGGCCGCTGTTTTGCAAAGGCTCCGGTCCATTTCGATTTGTAGCGCTTTCCGGCGATCCGAGTGACATCCATCGCCTCGACCGGGAACTGCTCGCGCTCTTTCCCAATGACGCCGGCCTGCAGCGGTGGATCCAGCTCGCGCAGGAGCGCATCGCATTCCAAGGCTTACCGGCGCGCATCTGTTGGCTCGGTTACGGCGATCGCGCCAAAGCCGGCGTGCGTTTCAACGAACTGGTGCGTTCCGGCGAGATCAAAGCGCCGATCGTGATCGGCCGCGATCACCTCGATACCGGCAGCGTTGCGTCGCCGTATCGCGAGACCGAAGCGATGAAGGACGGCAGCGATGCGATCGCCGATTGGCCGATCCTCAACGCGCTGCTCAACACCGCAGCGGGTGCGCACTGGGTCAGCTTTCATCACGGCGGCGGCGTCGGCATCGGCTATAGTTTGCACGCCGGCATGGTTGTCGTTGCCGACGGTTCGCAAGACGCGCAAGAACGGCTGCAATGCGTGCTGACCACCGATTGCGGCATGGGGGTGGTGCGTCACGCCGATGCGGGCTACGAACTCGCGATTCAAACGGCCGACGAAGGCGGCATCGATTGGCGTCTCTAGCGATCGCATTAACGTGCTGACGATCGTTCGCGCCAAGACGATCGTTCCATGTACGGGTGACGCTGCACAAAACGGCGTCACTTTTGACGATTTGGGACGCATCGCTGACGGAGCCGTGTTGATCGACGGCGAGCGCGTGGTGGCCGTCGGACCGCGCGCAGCGGTCGAACGAATGCTGCGCGGTGACGTCGAAGAACTCGACCTTGGCGACTGCGTGATCGTGCCCGGCTTTGTCGACGCGCACGCACATCCGCTCTTTGCCGGCGACCGCGAACCTGATTTTGCTGCGCGGCTACGCGGCGAGAAGCCCGCCCTCGGCATGCTGTACACGGTCGAACGCACCCGAGAAGCGTTGCTCGATACGCGGCGATTCTACGACGACGTCGTTGCTCCGCGCTTGGCGATGATGCTCGAACACGGGACCACGACGCTCGAAACCAAGACCGGCTATGCACTGCACAAGCCGGGCGAGGACGCGCTGCTCGACCTGATCGCGCAACACCGCGATGATCGCAGCATTCCGCACCTAATCGCGACCTTTCTAGGCGCGCACGCGCTGCCGCCGGAATTCACTCGCGAGGAGGCCTTCATCGATTACCTGATCGATCAGGTGATTCCGACGGCGATGGCGCACGGCGCAGTCTACGCCGACGCATTTTGCGAACCGGGATTCTTCTCGCCGGAGGCGACGCGGCGCTATCTGCAGGCCTGCGCGCAGGCCGGAATGCGTCTGCGCGTTCACTGCGATGAAATGGCCTACGGTGGTGCGGCAGCGATGGCGGTCGAGGTCGGTGTCGATGCGGTCGACCATTGCAACTGCATTCGCCCCGATGATGCGCGGGCGATCGCCGATGCCGGCATCGTCACCGTCGCCTGCCCGGCGACGATAGCGTACCTTGGTCTGGCAAATAAGGCGCCGGTGCGTGACTTGCTCGCGCGCGGCGGCCAGGTCGCGCTCGCAAGCGATTACAACCCCGGCACGTCGCCGTGCTTCAACCTGCAAACGGTGGCCTACTTCGGGCGCGCGCTTTTCAATATGACGGCGGCGGAAGCGCTCTATGGTGTGACGCGCGCGGCGGCGCGGTCGCTACGCAGCGGCGCGGGCGTGCTGCGGCCGGGCGCAATCGCGGATTTCGTCGCGCTCCGCATCGATTCGCCCGATGAATTCGGCTGGCAGTTCGGCGGTAACCTCGCCGAAGCGGTCATGCATCGCGGGATGCTGATCGCATGAGGAGCGCGAGGTGAAGGCCGCGGTATCGGAGTTCGTTCGCTGCGCGCGCGCGCTTGTCGGCGGCGAATTGCGTCGCGACTACGCTTTCGTCGTCCGCGGCGGTACGATCGAATACGCCGGGGATCACGCGGTAATTCGCGATCACGCCGGCGACCTGGCGGCCCGTTCATTCCCCGAGGATCGCTTGGTCGTGCCGGGCTTCGTCAACGGGCACAGTCACGCGTATCAGATCCTGCTGCGCGGCTGGGCCGACGATTGGAGCTTTGCACGCTGGCGCAGCGAGGCGCTCTACCGGGTGGTGCCGCAGCTCACGCCGGACGACGTGTATTGGACGTTCGTTGCTGCGTTTAGTGAAATGCTCGCTGCGGGCATTACCACCGTTGCCGAGTTCTTTTATCTCAACGGGCCCGGCAACGCGCACGCCGAGGCGGCGATCGCCGCCGCGCAGGAGACCGGCATTCGATTGGTCTTCGCGCGCACCTGGATGGATGCCGAGTACGCGCCGGTGCAATTTCGCGAAAGCACAGACGTTGCGCAGGCGCGAACGCTGGAATTGCTGGAACGCTATCCTTGGGCCAATGTTTGTGTTGCTCCGCATTCGCTGCACGCAGCATCGCCGGCGATGATCCGCGCTGCCGCGGAGTTTGCGAGCTCGTACGACTGCACGCTGCACATTCACGTGGCCGAAGCAGCCTACGAAGGCGAGCAGACCTTCGAGAAGTACGGCGCATCGCCGATCGCGGTGTTGGACGAGTTAGGTGCCCTCAACCGGCGGACCGTTGCGATTCACGCCATTCACATTACGGAAGAAGAGAAGCGGCTGCTTGCCGAACGCGACGCGCGCGTCATTCATAATCCCATGACCAATCAGTATCTCGGGGACGGGATTTGCGATGCGAGCGGATTGCAGGCGCTCGGCGTCATCATGGGACTTGGAACCGATGCCGACGTGAAACCGTCGCTCATCGACGAAATGCGGGCGGCCACACTCCTGCAGAAGATCGCGCGCCTCGATGGCGCCGCGTTCGGCGCACGAGTCGCGTTCGACCTTGGTACGGCGCAAGGCGCGCTCGCGCTTGGATTGTCAACCGGTGACCTTATTGCGGGCAATGCGGCCGATTACGTCGTGCTCGACGCGTCGGCGATCGACCCATGGACGCCTGAGGTGCAAGCGGTTGTTTACCGTGCGCAGGATGCATGGGTGCAAGCCGCGTTTGTGAACGGAGCTCGTGTCTATACCGGGGAACCATCAGCCATAGCGCAACATGCGCGCGTGAAACTGAAGGAGATTGCGAATCGTGTCATTGCGTAACCAAATCGTCGGCGCGCTCCTGATCGGGGCCCTGACCGCTTGCGGCGGCGGCAACAATCAAAGCTCGAGCAGCGCGGACACCTCCGCGAGCGCCGGTGCGATGAGCACATCCGGCGCGATGAACGCCGCATCGCCGGGCGGCATGTCGATGCAGACGCAGGCAGCCATTCCGCCCGGCCTCAACTGCGGTGCCGTGCAGCCGGTCTGGGTCAACCAGCGCTCGCACACCTATCACGATCCGTCGGATCCGCTGTACGGGCGGACGCGGCACGGTCAGTATATGTGCCCGTCGGCCGCCCTAGCCGCGGGCTATCATAAGGCGTCCGGAAAGTACCGCCATCATCATGGCGGCACAATGGAGGGCGCCCAGCCGAGCCCGGCTGCGACCTAACTTCGGCGGCCGTTTCCCAGCTAGCGCGAGCGAAGCCGCGCGACTTTAGCGGGCAAAGCTTTAGCTTTGACCGATAAAGTCATGCGTGCGGGTACTTGCATGCGGCGTTTCTGTATGGTAACTTAGATGCATGCAAGTACGTACTTGCACCTCTCTAGGATTATAAGTACAGGAACAGCATGTATACCCCGCCCACCATCGCGTACCGCCCCGATGCGCTCGACCGCATCACCCGCGAAACGCTCGCCGCCTTCGAAGAAGGCGCGCCCCGGGTCGTGCTCGATCTCGACGCTCTAACGCGTCTCGATACCGACGGCGTCCGCGGGCTTATTCTGCTTTTGCGCCGTTCACGGGAAGTCGGCGGTGAGGTCGCGCTCAAAGTAACGCGGCCCGAGTTGATTCGCTCCCTCTCGGTGATGGCGTTGGACCGGCTCTTCCCGATGGTAGGGCTCGCGGCGTGAGGTTGCGCGGTTTAGGACTCACGGCCCTTTTGGCGTTCGCTTCGACCGCTGTCAGCGCGGCGCAGAGCGCGGGGCCTTCCGCGTTGCCGGTCCCGGCTGATGCGCCGGAGGTCATCGCCCGCATGCTCGCGCGTAACGCCGGCCTGGAGTCATACACGGCGCACGTCCACGTTAACGCTCGCCCGTCGATTCCGCTGTGCCGCCTGCGCACGGACGGCACGGCCTACTACAAGCGTCCCGGCAGCTTCGCGGTGGTGCTCAATCCGATATCCGGTTTGTGCGCCGGCTCGCTCAAAGACATTCAAAAACTCTCCACCGACGTCGGCGACCCGACCGGATGGGAAAAAGACTCGAACATCAAGCTCGCCGGCATTCAGCCGCTCGACGGCCATCCAATGATCGTGCTCGTGCTGACGAAGAAGATCTACAGCGATCAGATCAAGGACACGACGGTCTACGTCGATCCGGATACCTACGAACTCGTCGAGATGGATTGGCACTACACGAACGGTGATGCGATCGTGATGAAGCAGTACTACGCCACGCAAGACGGTTTCAGCGTTGTCGTACGCCAGCACTTCGAAGGGCGCCGCCGCATCGGGTTTACCGGCGATTCGACCTACGATTCCTATCAAACCAACGTCGCCGTGAACGACGCGGTGTTTACAAAATAATTATGATTGAAGCACAGAAGCACACCGACAAAGCTACCCCCGAAGAGACACGCGATCGCATCGTTCTCGCCGCACGTGACGTCATCAAACGCAAGGGCAAGCGTGGCGCCACCACGCGCGAGATCGCTGATGTCGCGGGCGTCAACGAAGCGACGTTGTTCCGCCATTTCGGCAACAAGGACGCGCTGATCATCGCGGTCGCCAAGCGCTCGTGCCCGGACGGCCAGTTGCGCGATTTGATCGCCACGCTGGAGGGGCCAATCGAGGCTCAGTTGCTCGCGATCGCGCGCTCGATGAACGACCACATGGAGTCGATGAGCGACATGATCCGCTGGTCCCTGGTCGAGACCGACTACGAGAACAGCGTCTTCGCGCGCGAAACCTGGAGGCCGCAGACCGCGGTCCGCTCCGCCGTGGTTGAGTTCATGGAAAAAAAGGTTGCCGGCGGGAGCCTGCGCGGCAACCCGGTGGACCTGGCTGAGTTTTTCATGGGTATGATCTTCGCGCGCGTGATGGCGCGCGGGAAGTTTCCCGATAGCCGGATGTACTCGGATTCGGAGTATGCACTTTCTTACATCATCGACGTCTTTCTCAACGGCGTAAGGAGCAAGTAAATGGACACGCGCGAGGCACAGCAAGCTGGCCAAGGCCAAACGCACCCGAACGGATCGAGCGAACCGACGGCAATCGAGGAGCGCACCGGTCCTCGCAAGCGCATCATCTTTGGCGTCCTCGGCGCCATCGTCGCGATCCTTCTCATCATTTGGGGTGTGAAGTATTTCCTCTACGCGCGCGTCCACGAGGGGACCGATGACGCACGCGTCGACGCGGATGCGGTGGCGGTGACGAGCAAGATCAACGAGCGTATCGATTCGATCCTGGTCGATACCAACCAAGAGGTTCGCAAGGGCCAACTCTTGATCGTCCTTGACGATGCCGTCGAACGCGATCAGGTGCGCAACGCACAGGCGCAGTACGATCTCGCGGTCGCCAATCAGCGCACGACCACGGTGCAAGGCCAAGGTGGCGTCGCGCAAGCGGTGGCGAACACCGCGGATGCGTCGGCGCAAGTGCCGGTAGCGCAATCCGGCGTCGCGCAAGCGCAAGCACAGCTGCGTTCGGCGCAAGCCCAGCTTCCGGCCGCGCAGGCAGCGTACGATCGCGCGAGCGCCGACTACAATCGCACGCTCTCGCTGGTAAGCACGGGCGACGTGGCTCGTCAAGAACTCGACGCGCAACGCGCGGCGCTGGCATCGGCGTCGGCGCAGCTTCGCAGTGCGCGCGATCAGATCAACGTCGCGCAAGCCAATCTCGACGCGTCACAGCAAAAGGTCTCGGCCGCGCAGGCTTCGGTAGCCGCGGCGCAGGGCGGCGAGACGAGCGCGCAGGGCAAACTCGCGCAGTCATCCGACCCCAGTCAAGTCGAAGCGGCCGCGGCACAGCTCGCGATCGCCAAGAAAAATCTGAGCTTCACCCATATCTACTCGTCGATCGACGGTTTCGTCGGTGAGAAGAGCGCTGAAGTCGGTCAGACGGTTGCGGCCGGTTTGACGATTCTGACGCTGATCCCGGATGGTCCCGGCCAGATCTACATCACGGCCAACTATAAAGAGACGCAGATGGGCGACATGAAGGTCGGGCAACCGGTCGACATCCACGTGGATGCCTATCACGGCGTGACCTTCCAGGGGCACGTGGTCTCGATCAATCCGGCTTCCCAAAACACCTACGCGTTGGTGCCGGCGCAGAATGCTACCGGCAACTTCGTGAAGGTTACGCAGCGTATTCCAGTGCGCATCTCGATCGACAACCAACGTAGCGACATGCCGTTGCGACCGGGTATGAGCGTCGAAACCTACGTGAAAGTTCGATAGCCGAAAGCGCAAAACGATGATGGAACCGAGAAACGTAGTCGAGCACGGCCTACGTAGGGCCATCGTGAGCGTCGCGGTAATCGCCGCCACACTGCTCGAGATCATCGACACCACGATCGTGAACGTGGCACTGCCGAACATTCAAGGCAACTTCGGCGTGCCCGTCGATCAGGGTGCGTGGATCGTGACGGGCTATATTATCGCTAACGTAGTGGTGATTCCGATCACGCCGTGGCTCGCCGCGCGCTTCGGGCGGCGGCAGTACTTCGTCGCGTCGATCATTATCTTCACGATCGCCTCCCTCATGTGCGGCCTGGCACCGAACTTCAACTCGCTGGTGTTCTGGCGCGTGATCCAGGGACTTGGCGGCGGCGGATTGATCTCGACATCGCAGGCAATTCTGCGCGACACCTATACGCTGCAACAACAAGGTCAAGCACAGGGCATTTTCGCGATGGGCGTTATCGTCGGTCCGGCGCTTGGCCCCGTGCTCGGCGGATGGATCACTGACAACTTGACCTGGCGCTGGGCGTTCTTCATCAATTTGCCGGTCGGCATCGTTGCCGCGACGCTGATTTGGAACTATTTGCGCAACCCGGTCAAGCCGCGCGCGATGAAGCTCGACTGGATCGGCCTCGCGCTGCTCGCGATCGGCCTGGGCGCAATGCAGTACGTGCTCGACCAGGGGCAGCAATACGATTGGTTCGACGATCCGAACATTCGGCTATTTACCGCACTCGCTGTGGCCGGGATCGGCAGCTTCATCTGGTGGACGCTGCGCTCGGGAATACCGGTGGTCGATCTGCACGTGCTGCGCTTGCGACAAGTCGCCGCCGGGAGCATCCTCGGCGCGGTCCTAGGCGTGAGCCTGTACGGGTCGATTCTCGTCCTCCCGCAGTATTTACAAAACTCGCTCGGATTCACCGCCACACTCTCGGGATTGACGATCCTGGTGCGCGCGGGCGCGGTCATGCTCTTCACGCCCATCACCGCAATGCTCGCGAGCCGCGGCACGATCGACGTACGCCTCTCGACCGCGATCGGCTTCGTGCTCCTGGGTGTATCGAATTGGATTCTTGCCGGCGTCACCACACCAAACTCGCAGTTCAGCACCTTCATCCTCGCGCTGATCGTCAGCGGCATCGGGCTTTCTCAGATATTCGTGCCGCTCTCGATCGCCGTGATCGGCGGCGTGCCCGATCGCGAGGTTCCCTCGACCTCGGCGTTCTTCAACCTTTCGCGTCAGGTCGGCGGCAGCATCGCAACAGCCGTCCTTGTCACATTGCTCGTGCGCGGCACGACGGCGCATCAAACCGAACTTGCCGCCAATGTCAACCTGCACGCCCAGCCGACGGCAATCTACTTGCAACAAAATGGCGGCGAGCACTCGACGTCAGCCCTGAATACACTCGAAGGATTGGTCGAAGGGCAAGCTCAGGTGCTTTCCTACGCGGATACCTCGCGTTGGACGGCGATTATAACGATCGCTCTTGCGCCGCTCGTACTACTGCTTAATAAACCGCGACTCGGCGGACACGTCGCGGTCGAATAGGAGCGTTCCGTGAAGACTCGCATTCTCTACTCACTCGCACTCGGCGCAATCATCGCGGCGGCTCCGTTTGCTGCCGGCGCCGCGCCCACGCTGCCGCCTGCGGCGGCGATTCCCACTCCGGTGCCGACACCCGTCACGCCGGCGGTGCCGACCGTCGCGCCGGGCTATAGAGCGCCGGACGTTCCGCCGACCAACGCCGACATCGTCGGTGTGACACAGCAGCCGTTCGTCGGTATCTCGCTCGACAGTGCGATCGGTATGGCGTTACTCAAGAATCCCGATCTCTCGGTTGCCGCCGCGAACACGCGCGTCGCGACTTATCAGGTGCAAGAGGCGAAGGGTGCCAACGACGTACACTTCTTTGTCGAGCCCTCGGTGAAGCACGACACGAACCCGGCGCTCAACGCCTTTTTCTCGGGGGGCACCGATTTCGAGCCGTACGTGCAAAATTATCAGACGCAGCAGGCCGGCGTCCAAGGGCAGTTAGAGACCGGAACGCAGTACAACATCAACGTCTCGCAGACGAAGGTCAATGACAGCACCTACATCAACTCGTTCAATCCGTACTACTATGGCTCGTTCAACATCTCGATCACGCAGCCGTTACTCAAGAATTTCTTGATGAACGACGACAAGCGCCAGATCGAGCTGTCGATTGTCAACAACGACGCGACGCAAGCTTCCACGCTTGCGACCGTTTCGACGACGATCTCGAACGTGGAAGACGCCTATTGGGATCTGCTTGCGGCGTGGCGCAACGTCGCAATCCAAGAGGACGCCCTGCATCAGACTGTGTTGCAGCAACAGAGTAACGTCCGTCAGGCCAAGCGCGGAGCTGCGGCCCCCATCGATGCGGTCGAGTCCTCGACGCAGGTCGCCGTCTATCAGCAAAACGTGTTTTCCGCGCTGCAGACGGTCTCGGAACTGCAGAATCAACTCAAGAGCTTGATCGTCACCGATCCGGGCGATCCGATCTGGCGCGCGAATCTCGTGCCGACCTCAGCAGTCCTCTCGCTCCCGCAGACGCCGTCGGTGGAGTCGCTGCTTGCTGCGGCAATGCAGAATCGCCCGGAAGTCCGGCAGGCGATCGATGCACAAAAGCAGGCCGATGTGAACCGCGCGTATGCCAAGAACCAAGAGCTGCCGCAGGCCGACCTCCAACTCACCTACAACGGCAACGGCTTCGCGGGCAATGCCCTGCCGCCGCTCGGCGGAGTGTTCGGAACAGCTACGCCGCCGCCGTACTATGACGGCACGTGGGGTCAAGCGTTCGCGAATTCCTCGCGCTTCTCAACCTACTCGGCCGGCATTCAGGTCTCGTTGCCGATCGGCAACAACACCGCTAAAGGCGCGCTCGGTGTCGCCAACGAGCAAGCGCGCATCGCTGCCGTCCAAAAACTCGGCACGGCCGAGCGCATTCAGTACGAGGTCCGCAACGCCGTGCAGAACTACCAGGCCGCGCTCGCGCGCCTCTTTGCCGCGCGCGAAGCGCGTGAATCTGCAGCCGAGGTCTTGGCCAGTGAAGAGCGCAAGTTCCTCAATGGCGAGTCGACGACGTTCCTGATCAATCAGCGTCAAGTGGAGTTCGTGCAGAACCAAGGGCTCGAACTGCAGGCGCAGACCGATCTGAACAAGGCCGTCGTCGAACTGCAGCGCGTCGACGGTTCAATTCTCCGCCAAAACGGTGTTTCGCTCGACACGCTGGGAGAAGGAGCACTCAAACCATGATCTTCGTCAAGAAGTCGAACCGTCACCGCCGCGTCTCGAGCCTGACGTATCGGAAGCTCTCGGAACGCATGGCCGTGCTATACGGGCGAGAGTTGAATCGCCTCAACTCCCGCTCTCGCTAGAAACGTCGACCCCGATGAGCACTAGCGACGATCCGTGGCAGGCCCTCGACGCGTCGGGCTGGGCGCCCACGAAGCAGACCTTGCACTTGAACTCGCAGCTGCTCGGCAAGATTCGGCTTGCGCTCTCACCGCCGCAACCGAACTGGATGTTTACCGCGCTCTACGTGTCTCCGCGCGGGCTAACCACCGGGACGATCCCGTGCTCGGACGCGTCCATCGAATGCGTGTTGGATATTTTTGATTCGGTCATCCGGATACTCGCGGAGCGACGGCCGCACGCGTGCGATTTCGTTTCTTCCGCCTCGTACCGTTGCCGAGGTGTACGCCGAGCTCACGGTCGCTCTTGCGGAGCTCAATGTTGAGTGTTACGTCTCCCCGGTGCCGCAAGAGATACCCGATACCACGCCGCTGCCGGCTGATCGGCGCGTGCGTGCCTACGATCCGGCCGCAGCGCTGCGCTGGTTCCAAACCTACACAGCCGTTGCCGGAATCTTCGACCGCTGGCGCAGCCCGTTCTTCGGGCGCTCGGGCGTGCAAGTCTGGTGGGGTGCTTTTGACGTCAACCTGATGCTCTTTAACGGCAAGCGCGTTGCGCCGCCGGCCAATCGCGGCTACCTGCTCAAGTACGACCTCGACGCCGAGCTGATGAGCGCGGGCCTGTATCTCGGCGACGAGAAGACCGCGCCGTTTTTCTACGGCTACATCTATCCGGAGCCAAACGGCGCGCCGTCCTTGCCGGTGCACCCGGCGGGTGCCTCGTGGTCGACGCAATTGCGCGAGTGGGTGCTGCCTTACGACGACGTGCGGACTTCAGCCGATCCGCACGCGACGCTGCGAACTTTTATCGACGCGATCTACGCGCACTGTTTCGATGCCGCCGGATGGGATAAGGCGAATCTCACCTACGATCCGCCGAAAGCGCACGCGCAACGGCACGCGACGTAAAGGGCGCTATTCTCCGGCCGCGGCTTTGTCGGCGAGCCAGATGAGCTCACCATCCGGCGGCGCTATGATCTGCGCCGGATATTTCGTGGGATCGTAGGGGCCCTCGCGCACCGACGCAAGTGTCGTTGCTTTATCCCTACCGGTCACAGCAAAACACACGGTGGCGGAACTGTTAAGTACGCTCGGCGTGAGCGTAATGCGCCATTGCGATTGGGATATCGAATACACTGCGCGTACGCGTTGCTGGTCGTCGGTGAGCGGATCTTCACCGGGGAACAGCGAGGCGGTATGCCCATCGGGGCCCATGCCGAGCATCACCATATCGAAGGACGGCGTTTCGCCCAGCACCTCGACGAGCACCGCGCGATAGTCGAACGCCGCGCGCTGCGGATCATCTTCACCGTGCATGCGATGAACGTGCGTTTCGGGAATGTTCAGCGGCTTGATGAACGCCTCGAATGCCATCTTGTAATTCGATTGCTCGTGGTCGGGCGGAACGCAGCGTTCGTCGCCAAAAAAAATCTCGACCGCGTTCCAGTCGATCGCCGTTGCATATGGCGGTTTGGCAAGCAGCGCGTACGTGGCCTTTGGGGTGGTCCCCCCCGCCAAGGCTATGACGAAGCGTCCGTGTCCGTCGATCGCACTGGAGCCGTGGTCGACGATGAGATCGGCGAGTGACTTGGCAACGTCGGCCGGGCTCTCGTAGATGTAAAGCGTCCCCAGTTCACGCCGCGTCATGCTACATGCCTTTCGATGATGTGCTTCGCCATGTTGAGCGACTCGGCGAAGACCTGGTCGCGCGCACGAGTGAGAATCGCCCGCTCAACGAGCGAGGCGAGATCGACGGTGTGCAACGGCGTGCAACGTGATGGACACGCCGTCGAGCCGGTCACATCGAGGCAAATCGCGCCTTGATCTTCGGGGTGCACGCTCGCACTGAAGGTCGCCTTCTCTGAAGCGAGGACGACGCGCGTTAGGCGGCGCGGCGGTCCGTCGTGCACCATCGCGACGTGCACGCTGCCGCTCTGCGTCGTAAATGTGTCGGCCCCGGCCGGCGTCCAATCAAGCCGGCTTGCGAGCCACCCGAGCAAGTAGTACATCTCGGCGTCGGATCCGGCGGTCACTTCGACGCGCCGTAACATCGCCAACTCGTTCCGGCATTCGGGTTCGTCAAAGAATTCGGCAATCAATTCTTGCCACGCCGCCAGCCGCAAGTACGCGACGTCTTGAATCAAGAATCTCGGGATGCGCTTCGACGAAGCTGGCCAGGTCGCGCAACGGGCGCTCGTCGGTGCGCGCAACCGAGGTACTGCAGATCGTTGTATCGGCGCGACGCGCCAACGCCAAGAACCGCTCGTCCGCGGAGAGCGCTTCGGCGATCCACAGCAGCACGACCGGCGCTTCGGGAAGTTCGAGCATGGTCAGCGCCGCGTCGAGTTCCGCGGGCGCGGCGTCGCGCACGCCGATCTCGACCCATTCGCCCCGCGCCTGTGCCGGTTCAATGATGCGCTCGTCCTCGGGTTTGTTGGCGTCGAAGATAACGACGCGCGAGGGATGCTTTTCGGCGAGCGCGTGCGCGCGGCCGCGAACCCAGTCGGCGCCCTCGCCCGCGCCGAAGAAGATCACGAAGGTCATCGTCGCGGCCTTCATCGCGCCCGGTTCGCGCCGCGCTTTGGCGAGTTCGTCGACGAGCGGATGGACGTCGAGACTCACAATTGGCGCCAATCGTGGAAGAGCGCAAAGGCCGATGGCGGACCCTGCGATCCTGCCGGATAGTTCGGGAATGTGAAATCTTTTGTGTTCTGCCACACGTCGAGCACCGGTGTGACGATCTCCCACGCGCGTTCGACCGCATCCCAGCGCGTGAAAAGCGTCTGATCGCCGCGCATGGCGTCGCCGATCAGCCGCTCGTACGCGGGCGGTGACTGTACGCCGAAACCCGTGCCGTAGTTGAAGTCCATGAAGACGCTGCGGATGTGATTCTTCATGCCGGGGACCTTGGCGGAGAAACGCATCGCGACGCCCTCGTCGGGCTGGATCTTCATTACCAGCACGTTGGGCTCGATCGTGTCGGTTCGCTCGCCGTAGATGCGATGTGGAATCGGTTTGAAGGTCACCGCGATTTCGGACAGCTTCTTCGCCAGTCGTTTGCCCGAGCGCAAGTAGAACGGCACCCCTGCCCAGCGCCAGTTCTCGACCGTCAAGCGAACCGCGGCGAAGGTCTCGGTGTTCGATTGCGGATCGACGTCGGGCTCTTGGCGGTAGCCGATAACGGGCTTCCCGTTGATTGTTCCGGCGCCGTACTGGCCGCGCGCCGACATCTCGACCACCTTCGAGAGCTCCGGCGGCTCGATTGACTCCAGCACTTTAAACTTCTCGTTGCGAATCGCGTCTGCATCGGAACTCGAGGGCGGCTCCATGGCCACGAGCGCAAGCAAGTTCATCACGTGATTCTGAATCATGTCGCGCAGCGTACCGGCGTGGTCGTAGTAGCCGCCGCGCAGCTCGACGCCCAGCTGCTCGGACGCCGTGATCTGCACCGATTGCACGTAGTTGCGGTTCCAGACCGGCTCGAAGATCGTGTTGGCAAAGCGCAGCGCCATGATGTCTTGCACCGGCTCTTTGCCCAGGTAGTGATCGATGCGATAGACGTCGCTCTCGCGAAAGACTTTATCGACCTCCGCCTGCAGGGCGCGCGCCGACTCGAGATCGGTGCCGAACGGCTTCTCGATGACGATGCGGCCCCAGCCTTCCTGTTGCTGGTTGAGGTCGGCTTCACGTAAGAATTCGATGATCGTCGGAAAGACCGAGGGTGGGGTCGAGAGGTAAAACAGGCGGTTCCCTCTGGTTCCGAGCTCCTTGTCGTTGTTCGCGAGGCGTTTGGCCAACTCGCCGTAGGTTTTATGATCGTCGAATTCGCCCGAGACGTAGCTCAGGCGTTTCGCGAAATCATCCCAGATGGCGCCTTGCGGCTTGTGGTCAGCGGGAGCAAACTGCTCGAGTTGCTCTTTGCAATAGTTCCGGAAGCTGTCGTCGGTGTACTCGGCGCGCGAGACTCCCACGATGGCGAAGTCGTTGGGAAGCGTGCCGTGCAGACGCAGCGAGTACACCGCCGGCAAGAGCATGCGCTTGAACAGGTCGCCGCTCGCGCCGAAGAAGACGATGCTGCACGGGTCGCTGATGCGTTCGGTATGTAAGCCCGCTCGCAGCGGATTTTCGGACTGACCGTCGACCGAGACGGTCGCGACTGCTTCAGGCATGCGTCTCAGTCTTGACGGCGTGGCCGCCGAACTGATTGCGCAGCGCTGCGATGACCTTGGCGCTGAACGACTCTTCTTGACGGGAAACGAAGCGCGCCATGAGCGAGAGCGTGATGACGGGCGCGGGAACGTTTTGATCGATCGCTGCTTGAACCGTCCAGCGTCCTTCGCCGGTGTCGTCGACGTACCCGCGAATGTCTTTGAGTCCCGGATCGGCTTTGAACGCTAGTACTGCAAGTTCGAGCAGCCACGAACGCACGACGCTGCCGTAGCACCAAACGGTCGCGACTTGTTCCAGATCGAAATCAAATGGCGAGGTTTCGAGGATCTCAAAGCCTTCGCCGTAGGCTTGCATCATGCCGTACTCGACGCCGTTGTGCACCATCTTCGAGAAATGTCCGGCACCGGCCCGACCCACGTGCGCGTAACCGTTCGGCGGCGCGAGTGTCTTGAAGATCGGCTCGCACGCCTTGACCGCAGCATCGTCGCCGCCGACCATCAGCGAGTAGCCTTCTTTGAGGCCCCAGATGCCGCCGCTCGTACCGGCGTCGACCAGCGACACGCCTTTGGTTTTACAGCGGTCGTACGCAGCCAGCCCGTCCTTCCAATTGGTGTTGCCGCCGTCGATGATGATATCGCCCTTGCCCAAGATGGCGCACAACTCGTCGATTGTGTCGTCGGTCGGCTTGCCCGAGGGAACCATGATCCAGACGATCTTCGGCGAGCCGAGCTTACCGCAAAGAATCCTTGAGCCCAGTCGACCGCGTCGCGCCGCCGGCTGCGGCTTGCGCCACCGCGTCCGCGCTGCGATCGTACACGACGACCTGGTGTCCGCCTTGGATCAAGCGCGTCGTCATATTTGCGCCCATCTTGCCCAGTCCAACCATCCCGATTTGCATGCAATGCTCCTTAAGCGCGTGCTGAAAGTGCGTCGTCGACCGCTGCAACGAGCGCCTTGAGTGCGGAATCGATGTCGCCTTTGAGATGGACGCGAAGGCCGCGCCGCTTGCGGCTATCGAGTGATTGCCAGTCGCCAAGCGCCTGCGCAGCGAGCAGCGTACGGAAGCCGACCTTCATGCCGGGAATCGGCGGATCGGCGGGCTCATCGCCGACGATCTGCAGCATCACGGCCGTGTCGGGACCGCCTTTATGCAGTTGTCCGGTCGAATGCAGGAAGCGCGGTCCGAAGCCCACCGTGGTCGCGACGTCACTTGCATTGCGAATCATCAAACGCAGTTTGTCCAGCGTTTCGATGTGCGCCGGATTGCGCGCAATGTACGCGCAGATCGCGACGTAATCGCTGGGCTTGAGTTGTTTGAAGACTGCGGCCAAGGCGCCGACGTTGCGCTGCGTGGCAGCGAAGTCTTTGCTGCCGGAGAGGTACGTGATATCGAAGGCGGTGCCTTCGACGTCGACCTTCGGTTCGTCGATCGAGCCGGTGGCTTCGAACTGCGCGAGCAGCTTCTTCGTGTTGTCTTTCGATTCTTGGACGTTGGGCTGATCGAACGCGTTGATCCCGAGGATGCTACCCGCCGCAGCGGTCGCAATTTCCCACAGATAGAACTGCTCGCCGAGATCGTATTCGTCATTCATCGCAAGGCGAATGACCGGATGTCCCGCGTCTTCTAGTGCCTGCAGCATCTCTTTCACGCCGGGCTTGGGATCGGGAAGATTCGACCCGACATAGACGAAGACGCGATCGTTGCCGTAGTCGTGCGGGGTGCCGAGCGCCTCGCCCTCGATCGGCACAATACCCTTGCCGTGCTTGCCGGTCGATTCGGCGATGAGTTGTTCCGCCCAGGCACCGAAGGCCGACACGTCGGGATGCGTCACGATCGTGAGCTTGTCGCGGCCGGCCACGGCCCAGCCGCCGATCGCGGCTCCGAAGCGCACGCCGGTCGCGATGCGCGGATCGACGGTCTTGTCGTTCGCGTGCATTGCGCCGAGCGCGCGATCGAGAATGAGACGCACGTCGTAACCGGCGAGCGCCGCCGGCACCATGCCGAAGAACGACAGCGCGGAGTAGCGGCCACCGATATTGGGATCGTTTTCGAAGATGCGGCGGAAGTTGTGCCCCTTCGCCACCTCGACCATTTGCGTGCCGGGATCCGTCACGGCAATGAACTGCTTGCCGGCGTTGCTCGTGCCGACGAGCTTTGCCGCCTTCTCGTAGTAGTACGCAAAAAAGGCATTAGGCTCAGTGGTCGTTCCGCTCTTGCTCGAGACGATGAATAGCGTGCGATCCAGCGCCAGCTTTTGGTCGAGTTCGGCGATCTGCGTCGGATCGGTGGAGTCGAGCACGAGCAATTCCGGCCACGGCACGTCCTCGATCGGACCGCCGGACAACTCACCGAGCGTTTCGCTCAGGACATCGGGCGCAAGCGAACTGCCGCCCATACCGAGCACGACAACGTAGTCGAATTCGCGCGCAATCTCGGTGCCGAAGGTCTCGAGGTCCGGGACGTGCTCCATCAGATGCTGCGGAATGTCCAGCCACCCAAGGGCGTGTTTGATGATGTCCGCAGCCTCGGGATCAGTCGTCCACAGCGATGGATCCTTGGCCCAGAGTTTCTTGAGGAAGTCTTCCTTCGCGAGCTTGTCCAGCGCGTCGGTTGGTGGGCCCGAGATCGCCACGCGTTCGGTCCCGTCGGCGAGTTGTTTTTGCTTGTAGACGATCGCGCCCATTAGCGCGGCGAAGGAATCCGAGAAGAGCGAGACGCCCTCGACCTGCAACTCGTGCGTGACGTCGAAGAACGAGAATCTTTGCATCTTGCAGCGCACGCATCACCCCGCGCGCCTCATCGAGTCCGCTCTCGACCGTGTCCGGCGTAATCGTGCCGTGATCGAGCAGCGCGTCGAGCGTGTTGGGCGGCATCGTATTGACCGTGTGCGGTCCAACGACCGTCTCGACGTACATCAGATCGGGGTACGCCGGATTTTTTACCGAGGTGCTCGCCCACAGCGGACGCTGTACCGCGCCGCCGGCTTGACGCACGCTCGCGAAATCCGCGCCTTCGAAGAGCTCGTTGAACTTCGCATAGGTGAGCTTGAGGTTGGCGACGCCGGCCTTGCCGAGCAGCGACTGGAGCGCCGTCTCACCTTTGGCGATTTTCGCCTGCAACAGTCGATCGACCGCCGAATCGATGCGGCTGACGAAGACCGAGTTGACCGAACGAATCCGATCGATTGGTTTGCCCTCGGCGACGCGCCGCCGTAGTCCGGCGATGTAGGCATTGGCCGTTTTCTCGTACATCTCGATCGAGAAGATCAGCGTGACGTTGATGTTGATCCCGGCGTAGATGCATTCTTCGATAGCGGGAACGCCTTCGTTCGTGCCGGGAATCTTGACCATCAGGTTGGGCCGGTTGACGCGCTGCCAAAGCTGTTTGGCATTTGCGATCGTGCCTTGCGTATCGTGCGCGAGGAGCGGCGAAACCTCGAGGCTTACGTAGCCATCGTTTGCGCCGCACGAATCATAGAGTGGGCGGAATGCGTCGCACGCCTGCTGGATGTCGGCGATTGCCAGATCCCAGAAGAGCGCGTCGGCGCTGGTTTCTTCGCCGATCAGCGTCCGCAGCTGTTCGTCGTAGTCGTCACCGGTGCCGATCGCTTTCTCGAAGATCGTTGGGTTGCTCGTCATCCCGCGCAGCCCCTGATCGATCAGGCGCTGCAGTTCGCCCGAGGCGAACATGCCGCGGCGCAGGTTATCGAGCCATACGCTTTGGCCGGCCTCGAGAAGTTGTTGCAGTTGGTTACTCACGTGACTCTCCTACAGATGATGAGCGAAGTTAGCGAGATGCGAGCGCGAACGAGTCGAGGGCGACTTGCGCGACGCGTTCCGGAGTGAAGCCCAGGCTCTTGGCGATCGCCGCCATCGGTGCCGATTCGCCGAAGCGATCGATCCCATACGTAACGCCGCGGTCGCCGACCCACTGCGCCCATCCGAACGTCGAGCCGGCCTCGATTGACATGCGCGCGGTGACGTTGGGCGGCAAGATTTCGTCGCGGTAGGACTGCGGTTGCAGTTCGAAGAGCTCCCAACACGGCATCGAGACGACGCGCGTATGCACGCCACGCGCTTCGAGAAGTTTCTTTGCGTCAACGGCGAGCGAAACCTCAGAGCCGGTCGCGATAAGTATGAGATCCGGCGTGCCGGAGCTATCGGAAAGGATGTAGGCCCCGCGTCCGACGTGCGCGTCGCGATCGCCGAGGAACGGCAGCTTCTGCCGCGTGAGCACCAAGACCCACGGAGTGCCGCTCGTCGGATCGATAGCGAGTTTCCACGCCTCCACCGTTTCGAGGGAATCAGCCGGGCGCACGACGCGAAGGTTCGGCGTTGCGCGCAGCATCGCCAGTTGTTCGATCGGCTGGTGTGTCGGGCCATCTTCGCCGAGGAAGACCGAGTCGTGCGTGAAGACGTAGATCGCATGAATCTTGGTCAATGCCGCCAGGCGCAGCGACGGTTTCAAATAGTCGACGAAGTTGAAGAAGGTGGCGCAAAACGGCATCAGGCCGCCGTGCAGCGCGATGCCGTTGGTCGCGGCCGCCATGCCATGCTCGCGCACGCCGTAGTGAATGTTGCGGCCGGCGTAATTGTTCGGCTGGAAATCACCGCACTCTTTAAGGTAGGTCTTGGTCGAGGGATCCAGGTCGGCGGAGCCGCCGACGAGTTCGGGCAGATCGTTCGCGATCGCGTTCATGACCGTACCACCGGCATCGCGCGTCGCGATCGAACCGTTCTCGGCGTTGAAAACCGGCCACGGCAGGGTGGCCGGAAGTTTGCCGGCGAGCACGCGATCGAGCTGTGCCCCCAGCGCCGGATTGGCGGATTTCCAGGCGTCGTAGCGCTTCTGCCAATCCGCTTCCAGCGCTGCTCCCTTCGCACCGCATTCGCGGAAAAACTTCAGCGACTCTTCGGGCACGTAGAAGTCCGGTTCGAGCGGCCAGCCCAATTCTTGTTTCGTCTTCTTGACGTTATCGGGGCCAAGCGGTTCGCCGTGGGCTTTGAACGTGTCTTGCAGCGGTGATCCGAAGCCGATGTGGGTCCGCACCGCGATCAACGATGGACGATCGGTGACACCCTTCGCCACCCCGATCGCTTGATCGATTGTTGCCACGTCGTTGGAATGACCGACGTCAACGCGTTGTGTGTGCCAGCCGCTCGCATCGAAGCGCGCACACACGTCATCGGTGTAGGTGACGTCGGTCGGTCCGGCGAGCGACACGCGGTTGTCATCGTAGAGGACGATCAGCCTACCGAGCTGCAAGTGACCGGCGAGCGAGATTGCTTCTTGACTCACGCCTTCCATCAAGTCGCCGTCGCCGACGATGACGTAGGTGAAATGATCGACGATCTTCGCGCTTGGGGTATTGTAGACGGCGCCGAGATGCGCTTCAGCGATCGCGAAGCCCACCGAATTGCCAAGGCCCTGGCCCAACGGTCCGGTGGTGGCCTCGACACCCGGCGTATGGTTGGCCTCCGGGTGGCCGGGCGTCTTGCTGCCGAGTTGACGGAAGGCTTTGAGATCGTCGAGCGAGAGATCGTAGCCGGTCAGGTAGAGCAGGGCGTAGAGCAGCATTGAGCCGTGTCCGGCCGAGAGGATGAACCGGTCGCGATCGAACCAGTGTGGATCCTTCGGATTGAATTTCAGGTGCCGGGTCCAGAGCGTGTATGCCATAGCCGCGGCCCCCAGCGGCATCCCGGGATGGCCGGAATTGGCCTTCTGGACGGCGTCGACTGCCAGAAACCGAATGGTATTGATACGTTGCTCGTCGGCGGGTGCGTTCGGCACGACTTGCTCCTTCTGGTTCGCTAGCGAAGAGGCGGGAGCGAGTAATTCGCGCTCCCGTATCCATATCTTACCCGCGAATCGTGAATTGGCGCTTGGGTCGCCTGGCCCATGGATCGTTAACGCCGGATCATCCCTGAAGGAACCGCAAACCGCACAATGCAGGCACGCAGCGAGTTGCCATGCTCTTTTACCTAGCTACTATACTCATGTCATTTGCGTCGGTGATCGCGCAGGCCGCGAGCCCGGCACCCGCCGTCACGCTCAATGCGAAGACGGTGATCCCCGTCCACCTCGTCTCAATGCTCAGTTCACACGATGCAACCACCGGACAGAAATTTTCATTCGTCGTTGCAAAAGACGTCGTTGAAAACGGCGTCGTCGTCGTTCCCGCTTGTACGATCGGAAGCGGCACCGTCACGCTGGCCGGTAAGCACGGCATCAACGGCCATGAAAGCGATCTCCATCTGCGGTTCGATACGATCACGACGCCTGACGGAACGCAGATTGCCCTCGATCCGACCGAACAAGACTTCGAAGGTCAGAATCGCAAGGCGCTGGCGTTCTTTGCCACGCGTTACATCGTCGGCAACGACGTCGAGGTTAAACCAACGTGGATCTCACGGTGAAGGTTGTCCCGGACACCAGCGTGCACCCGGGCGGCTTACCGGTCTGCCCGACGCCGAGCGTAACGCCGACCCCGGCGCCTAGTTCGACGGACAGATAACCGCGCGACCCTCGATTGCGCCTTCGTGGAGCGCCTGGTAGGCCTCTGCGACGCGCTCGAGCGGATAGCGGGTAACATGCGCGGCGATGCCGCCGCGCGCGGCGAGCGCAATCAACTCGCGCATCTCGCCCATGCCGCCGAAGTAGGGCGTGAAGACGCGCGCACCTACGGCGATCCGCCCTTGTCCGTCAGCTCATCGTGCCGCCGCCGAGCCCGACGATCGTGAAATCGCCGCCGGGACGAACCAGCTTGCGGCCGAGGTCGATCGTCGACTGCACGCCGACGAAGTCTAACACGACGTCGGCTTGCTCGCCGTGGAGCAGTTCGATCGTTTCCTTCAGCGCATTTTCACCGGCGCGCACGGTTGCGTCGGCACCGAGTTCCTTTGCGAGCGCGAGTTTATCTTCGGCGACGTCGATCGCGATCACGCGTACCGCGGATGTCGAACGGAGAATCTGCAGTGCGAGGTGGCCGAGTCCGCCGATCCCCATGACGACGACCGTTGCGTCGGGCGTCAACAGTGCGCGCGAGCGATTGATCGCATGGTACGGCGTCATGCCCGCGTCGGTGAGCGGCGCCGCTTCAACCGGGTCCAGATCGCCGAGCGGAATGAGGTAGCGTTCCGCCGGCACGAGCATGTATTCCGCCATGCCGCCGTCGGCGCCGAGGCCCAAGGCGTTCACCGGACGCATGCGCATGCAGTAACTCTCGAAGCCGGCGAGACACGTGCGGCACTTTCCGCAACCGAGCGCGCAATATACCGCGACCTTGTCGCCGGGTTGCACGCGTTGCACGCCGGCGCCCACGGCTTCGACCCACCCGGTGCTCTCGTGCCCCAGCGTGTACGGCGGCTTGAAGAAGCAGTTACCCGCGGCGGTCGCTGCGATCACGTGCAGATCGGAGTGGCACGCGCCGGAGCCGGCAACCTTGATCAGCACCTGGCCTTCGCGCGGTTCGGGGACCGGCGCGTCGTCGACCATACGCGGTCCGTCTTCAAAGAGTCGGTAAGCGAGCATGAAAGCTGCTTCGCCGGGGCGTAACATTCGCCCGGCATGAAAACCGACAAACTGCGAATGCAGGTTGAAGCGCTCGTCGCGGGTGACGGCGACATACGCGGCCGTGCCGGCCGCGCGATCGACGACGTCATCGCGGCGCTGGATCGCGGACGCTTGCGCGTTGCCGAACCGAGCGGCGACGACTGGGTCGTGCACGCGTGGATCAAGCAGGCAATCCTGCTGTACTTTGCGCGACGCAAGGTCGCGTCGATCGGCGACGCGCGCGGCCTCGAATTTTTCGACAAGTTGCCGGTCAAACGAAACTACAAGGCGCTCGGCGTGCGCTGCGTCCCGCCCGGTGTTGCGCGGTATGGTAGCTTCCTCGGGCGCGGTGCGATCTTGATGCCCGGCTTCGTCAATATCGGCGCCTACGTCGACGAAGGCACGATGGTCGATACGTGGGCCACGGTCGGATCGTGCGCGCAGATCGGAAAAGGCGTGCATCTCTCGGGCGGCGTCGGGATCGGCGGCGTGCTCGAGCCGCCGCAGGCCGCCCCGGTCATCATCGAAGACGGCGCCTTCGTTGGTTCGCGCTGCATCGTGGTCGAGGGCGTGCGCGTCGACCGTGAAGCGGTGCTCGGCGCCGGCGTCGTGCTCACCGCGAGCACGCCGATCGTCGACGTGCGTAGTGCGGCCGCAACAACGACGAAGGGACGCATTCCAGCCCGCGCAATCGCGATTCCGGGGACGATTCCCAAACGATTCCCGGCCGGCGAATACGGCGTGCCGTGCGTGCTGATCATCGGAACGCGAAGCGAAGCGACCGATCGGAAGACTTCGCTTAACGCCGCGCTCCGCGATTTCGAGGTCGCGGTGTGAATCCACGCGTTCTCGAGATCGAGACGTCGCTCATCCGTAAGGTCGCCGCGAAGCGCCGCGACGGCACGATCGATCTCGGCCTGGGCGAGCCGTCGCTGCGGCCCAATCCCGAGCATTTTGCGTACGCGATGCGCTACATCGAGGAGCATGGCATTCGCTATACCGCCAATGCGGGCGACGCGACATTGCGCGAAGCGATCGCGCGCCACTACGACTACCCGGGCAGGCACGACGCAACCAACGTGTGCGTGACGACCGGCTCGCAAGAAGCGATGTACGTGACGATCAAGACGTTGCTCGATCCGGCGACCGATGAATTGTTGATCGTCGAGCCGACGTTTCCATCGTACGGCAAGATGGCGCGCCTCGAAGGCATCGCGGCGCGCGGCGTGACGATGAGCGAAGCCGACGATTTCGCGATCGATGCCGAGCGCGTCCTCGCCGGTATCGGTGAGCGCACGCGCGCGATCGTGATTTGTTCGCCCAATAACCCGACCGGCCGCGTGCTGCACGGCGCAGAGGCGGAGAAACTGGTAAGCGCGCTCGAGTCGCGCGCGGGCGAGCCGGTTTGGCTGATCCATGACGAGATCTACCGCGAGCAGACGTTCGTTGAAGACGAGGCGTTTCTCGCCGAACGCTATCCGTATACCATCGTCACGAACTCGGTGAGCAAGAGCAACGCGCTGACCGGGCTGCGGCTAGGATGGATTATCGGGCCGGAAGGCTTCGTCGATAATGCGATCAAGACGCACGCCTGGTTGACCTCGTGCACCGATACCTTCGCGCAGCAGGTTGCGCTGCACATCTTCGGCCAGCTGGGCGGCATCAACGAGCACGTATCGTGGTATCGCGCGCAGTGGGCGGGTGTCGTCGAGGCGCTCGAGGCGAGCCGAATGCGTTTCATTCGGCCCGAAGGCAGCTTCTACGCATGCGCGCGTCTTCCCCAAGGTGTGAAGTCCTACGATGCCGCGATACAGTTGATTGAGGAACGTAACGTGCTCGCCATTCCTGGGGTCGCGTTCGGCGATGCGTTCGAAGGCTGGTTGCGCCTAAGCTGGGTTGCCCCGCTTGATCAAGTGCGTGAAGGCATCAAGCGCATTGCGGCCTACGTCAAGGAGTACGTATAATAGGTTCTGAGAGGAGGCGCGATGCTGCCTCTGCTGCTAGGCGCGCTGGTCGCGCAGGTCACGCCGTTGCCCAGCGCAACCCCGCTCAAGACCGATCATCACCGTCAAATCGTCGCCGCTCTGCGACGCGCTAACGGGCACCGTGTTTTCGGTGATTTCGGGTTTGCAGAGCAATGACCGGATCATCGCAGCGACCAAGCCGGTACTGGTGGACTTCGGCAGGGCGTGGGTCAACAACAGCATCGCCGGCCATCATTTCGATCAGATGCAGATTCACCAGAACTTCGAACCGGCTGATATACATAACGACGACAACCCGGCGATGATCGTGCACAACCTGCAGCTGATCGACGGTCTGCTCGCCGATCCGCGGCTTACGCCGGAGTTAACGGCGCAACTACAAGCCGTCGCGGATCGGCAACGGCAAAATCTCAACGCCATCTACGGACTCGCGCAGACATTTGCGTTGCAAGATCTCATCGCGCACGGTGATAACACGCAGGGCGTCCTCAATGAGAGCCACGGCAGCAGACCCATCATCCTGAGCCATAACGATCAGGACGTGAGCTTTCAAGATGTCCTCGCCGGCTCGGAACGCGCCGTTACCTTCGCCCCGAAGGATCCGACCGCCGATATCGATCCGGCGATTTCGCGGAAGGCGACCGGTGAACTCGCCAACGACCCAATTTTTCGCTTTTACGAGGGCGTCGAACAGAATCAACTAGCGACGGCGCAGGCCGAGAACCAGCTCGACGCAACCATACTCGACGTCGTCGATCAGTGTAAGGTCTAAACGCGTCGCGCTACGTCGTCGTAACCGATTTGGTCACCAGATAGGAGTCGAGACCCTCGGTGCCGCCTTCGGATCCGTAACCAGATTCCTTCACGCCGCCAAACGGAATCTCGGCAAACGACACGCCGAAGTGATTGACGCCGATCATCCCGGCCTCGATGCCGTTGGTCAGCGTAATGTGTTCGGAGACGTCCTGCGTGAAGCAATAAGCGGCAAGTCCGTACGGTAAACGGTTTGCTTCGGCGATTGCGTCGCCGATCTCGCGAAAGGTGTTGATCGCGGCCACCGGTCCGAACGGTTCTTCGCTGAGGATACGCGCGCCGGCGGGAATCCCGGTGAGCACGGTCGGCGGGTAGAAGAAGCCGGGCGTATCGTAAGGCGTACCACCGGTCTGCAGTTTGGCGCCGCGTGTTACCGCATCTTCGACCATCCCGTGGATCGATTCGCGGCGCCGCTCGTTGGCAAGCGAACCCATCTGCGCGCCCTCTTCGAGTCCGTTTGCAACGCGCAGATTTGATGCCGCGCTGACAAAGCCCGAAACAAACGCGTCGTAGATGCTCTCTTGGACCAGAAAGCGCGACGGCGAAACGCAGACTTGTCCGGCATTGCGGTACTTGAACCCAGCCGACAGTTTTACGGCGCGGTTGAGATCGGCTTTGGCGGTAATGATGACCGGCGCGTGTCCACCAAGCTCGAGCGTCGCGCGCTTGACGCCTCGCGCCGCGAGCACGGCCAACTGTTTGCCGACTGCCGTCGAGCCGGTGAACGAAATCTTGCGCACGATCGGCGAAGCGATGAGCGTCGACGAGATATGCGCGGGGTCGCCGAAGACCATTTGCGCGGCATCCTCGGGGAGTCCCGCATCGAGCAGCGCTTGCATGAGCGCCAGCGCGGTGCCCGGCGTTTCCTCCGCCGGTTTGATGATGATTGCGCATCCGGCGCCGAGCGCGCCGGCAAGTTTGCGCGCCGGTGTGAGCGCCGGGAAATTCCACGGCGTAAATGCCGCGACCACGCCGACCGGATCGCGCATCGTGATTTGCCGGACTGTCGCCGGTTGGCGCGACGGCACAACGCGGCCGTACGCGCGGCGCCCCTCTTCGGCAGCCCAATCGAAAATGTCGGCCGCAGCGCCGATCTCGGCCCGCGCTTCGATCAAGACCTTGCCCTGTTCGAGCGTCATCGTGCGCGCAATCGCATCGGTGCGTTCGCGCAACAACGCCGCAGCGCGATGCAGGATCAGCGCGCGGTCGTAGGCGCTAACCGCGCGCCACTTCGCAAAGGCTTTCGCCGCTGCGTCGAGCGCATGGCGCAAATCTTCGTCGGTTGCGATCGGCAGGTCGGCCAGCGTCGCGCCGGTCGCCGGATTGATCACCGGACGCGTTTTGCGCGCATCGGAGCCGATGCGCTCGCCCGCGATCAGCAAATACAGGGCGTCGTACGTGGGCAGTGTCGCAGTCATGGACCTAAGTGTAACGTGCTGTGGTTTATCCGACAAGGCGCACTAGTAGGATCCCGACCACGAACCTGCCGGACCGGCGTAAATCTCGACCAGTTGGGAGGGGTCGAGGTACTTCTTTGCCACCTGCTCGACGTCGGCTGCGGTGATGTTCGCGAAGCGTTCGTTGAGCGTGCGGTAGTAGTCGAGCGGAAGATCGTTCGTGCCGATATCGAGGAGTTGCTGCACTTGACCGTCGGCCGACGCTTCATCGATCAGCGCGTCGCTCACCAGTCGCAGCTTCGCATCGTCGAGCTCGGTCTGCGTGACCGGCTGGGTTTGCAGCGTGCGCAACTCGGTGCGCACAAAGTCGACCGCTTCGACCACGCGGCCCGGCGAAGCGTTCAGTTCGATCCGGAAATCGCCGCGATCGGGCCCCGCCTCGACCGAACTCGCCACGCTGTACACCAGGCCGCGCTTTTGCCGCAGCTCTTGCCACAAGCGCGATTCGAATGCACCGCCTGCGCCGAGAATCTGGTTGAGCACGAGCAACGCGTCGTAGTCGGGACTGTTGCGACCAACCGCCGGCTGTCCCATGCGCACGTAGACCTGGCTCGCATCGGTGCCGACATAGTCGTGGCCCGAATGCGCGGCCGGAAAGGCCACCGCGTGCGCATCGGGCTTCAACCCGGTTGCGTTCCAGCCGGCGAAGGCACTCTGCAACGCGCTGCGCACTTGGTCCGGGGTCACGTCACCGACGACCGCGATCGTGGTTAGGTCAGGACGCCAATAGGTGTTCGTATACTGCAGCAGATCCGCTTGAGTAAGGCCGCTCACGCTGAGCTGACTTGCGTGGCGCAGCGACGGATCGCCGGGCGCCGCCAGCAGGCGGAGGTACGCGCGATCGATCATCACGCCTGAAATCGACGACGTCGATTGCAGGCTGTTGGCGAGTTGTTCGCGTTCGAGCGTGAACCACGGCTCAGCGAAGGTCGGGTGCATCTCGCCGTCGGCGAGAATCGCCACGATCTTTGAGAAGTCGCTCGCCAGACCGCGGGCGTTGAAACTCTGCCCGTTTTGCACGACCGCGCCCATCATATCGATGTCTTTGCGCCGCTGTGCGAACGGATATTGCGCGCTGCCGTAATCGGCTAGCGTCGAGGCGAGATCGCTGATGCCTTCCTTCCCGGCCGGCGCGAACCCGGCCGAGCCGGCGATGCTTCCGCTCAGAACGAAGGTTGATCGATCTGGTTTCGGCTGCACCAGTACGCGAATACCGTTGGGCAACGTGAAGCCTGTCGGATTGAGGGTGCTGCGGGCGCTCGTCGGCGTGCGCACCGCTTCTTTGAGGGCCGCCGGTTCGATGATCGGACCGTTGGGCACGCGCTTCGAGAAGTCGTCGGTGATTGCAGCACCGCTCTTGTCGGAATTCTTGGGCGGCGGTTTCGCGTTTGGATCCAGGCGTCCGATCACGGTTGGGCGGCTCAGGTATTGCTTCGCAATGGCAAGCAGCGATTCGCCGCTCAACGCTGCAAGGCGATTGTCTTCGTCGCTGAGGCGCTCGCCCACGATGCCGTAGGTATAGCCCGCCAAGTCACCGAGCCCGTCGACGGAGTCAGCGTTGTACAAGCGCTCGGCAATCGTCAAACGTTTTGCCGCCTCAACGAGATCGGGCGAAAAGCCGGTCGCAAGCGTTTTGGTCATCGTGTCTTGGAAGATGCGTTCGGCTTCGTCGGCGGTATGGCCGGGATTCAGGACGATGTAGACGTGCAGCAGGCCGCCCTTGAGTTGCGTGTCCTCTTCGGATTGCAGCGCGAGCGCGACGTTGGTTTGCACGAGCGCGGCGTAGAACGGCGAGAGTTGATTTTCGATCAACGCCGTGAGCGTGCTGATCGCCGGCTCGCCGGGTTCGGTATCGCCGGGAACCGCGTAGGCGAGATCGACGATACCAAACGGGAACGGTAAATCCGATACCACTGTCACCGTGTGGGTAACCGGCGTCGGGTGTATCTCGGTACGCGGCGGGAGCGTCTTGCGCGGAATCGCGCCGAAGTAGCGCTGTGCCTGCGCAAAAATCGTGCTGTGATCAACATCGCCGGCGACGACGAGCGTCGCGTTGTTCGGTGCGTACCACTCGTGATAGTACTTGGCAATATCGGCGGCGTTAGCGTGCTCGACGTCGGTGATGAAGCCGGTCGGAGTGCGTCCGTTGGGCTCACCCGGATACGCGGCAGCCCGCACCTTCGACAACAGATTGAAGAACGGCGAGCTATCGTCGCCCTCGAGTTCGTTGAGCACGGCGCCGCGCTCGATGTTCCAGTCGGCTTGACGCATCGCCGCGTGCTGCATGCGATCGGCCTCGATCTGCAAGGCGACGTTCACTTTGTCGGCGGGCATCATGAAATAGAACTGCGTGTAATCGTAGCTGGTTTGACCGTTCATCTGCGCACCGAGCCGCGCGACGATGTCATCGAGACCACCGGCACTCATATCAGTTGTACCGCGAAACATCATGTGTTCGGTCGCGTGCGCGAGCCCGGTTTTGCCTTTGGTCTCGTCGAGCGAGCCAAAGTGATACCAGACCGACGTTTGCACGACCGGCGCCGCGTGATCCTCGACGACCACCACTCGCAAGCCGTTCGGCAGCGTCGTCGTGTAGATGCCGGCATCACCGGGGCCACCGGTTTGCTGCGCGCGAACGCTTGAGCCCGCGAGCATGACCAGGACGCAAGCAATCAGGATGGCGAGTTGTTTCACACTGTCCCCAAATAGTAGCGGGCCGATGTTTCCACCGCGGCCCGCGGAATCAGACCAATCAGTTCACTTCGGCGGATCGCGACGTCGTTCTTGGCGGCCAGGCCCGCGATTAACTCGACGATACGGTAAAGCGGCGTCGCGTCAACGTCTGTGACATTGAGCGAGACTTGCACCACCCCCTCGCTCAAGCGTAAGCCAAGCGCGCGCAATCCGCGCAGTCCACCCGATCGTTCGCGCACCGTTCGCGCGATTGCTTTGGCAAGAGTCAGGTCGCCCGTCTCGAGCTCAACGTTGAACGCCACGAGGAGGTTCCGCGCCCCGATTGCAATCGCGCCGGCGCGCTCGTGCCTGGGAATCTCCCCTACGTCGGGGGGCAGCCGCGCGAAGCGTGCCTCGAGCCCCTCGAACTCACCGGCACGAACGTCGGCGAGCAATGCACGCTGCGGTGCCCGTGCGGCGGCACCATAAAAAAAGGAAGGTACGCGATAGCGGTCCCAGATGCGCGCCCCGGCTTCATGCGCCAGCGCGGCTGCGTCGGATAGCGATGCACTGCGCAGCGGCACGAACGGCAGGACGTCGAGTGCGCCGATGCGCGGGTGTACGCCCCGATGCGCGCGCAGATCGATGCGCTCTACCGCGATACCGGCTAACGCCACCGCCGCATCGAGCACGCGCTCGCCGTCACCGGCGATCGTTAGCACGCTGCGATGATGCACCGGATCGCTCGTGCGATGGAGTACCCGTGCGCCGGCGGCGTGCACCGCGTCGACCGCTGCATCGATCGTGTTCTCGTTGCGTCCCTCCGAGAGGTTCGGGACGATTTCAAATAGCGCCATCCTACGAAAGCGCTGCGGCGATCGCCGAGGCGACGTCGCGATACTGCTCCGGCGAGAAGATCGTGCGATAGCCTAATTTACGGGCCTCGGCCTCGCGTCGCGCGCTCGCGTTCACGCTGCGCAATTCGCCGGAGAGCCCGAGTTCGCCGAACGCCGCGCTGTGGGGCGGCAAGGGCCGGTCGCGAAACGACGATGCGATTGCGAGCGCCATGCCTAAATCCACCGCCGGCTCGTTCACTCGTAAACCGCCGGCAACCGATGCATACACGTCGTGCGTACCGAGATGCATGCCGACGCGGCGTTCGAGCACGGCAAGGATCATCGCGAGCCGCCCTTGGTCGAGATTGTTGGCCAGCCGCCGGGGCGTGCCGTAACTGCTCTCACCGACCAGCGCCTGCACCTCCACGAGAACCGGACGCGATCCGACGATCGACGCCACGACACACGAGCCGCTCGGGCGCTCTTCGCGACCGGCGAGAAATAATTCCGACGGATTGTGCACTTCGTTGAGGCCGCGGTCGTGCATGGCGAAGACGCAGATCTCGTCGATCGAACCAAAACGGTTTTTGTAGGCACGCAGAATGCGGTATTCGCCGGTGGTCTCTCCCTCAAAGTAGAGCACGGTGTCGACCAGGTGCTCGAGCAGGCGCGGACCGGCGATCGCGCCGTCTTTGGTAACGTGCCCAACGATGAACGTCGCACAGCCGGTTCGTTTGGAGAACTCCATCAAGGCCTGCGTGCAATCGCGAATCTGGGTCACACTTCCGGCATAGGATTCGGCGTCGGGCAACCACACGGTTTGAATCGAATCGACGATCAGGGCGACCGGGTCGGTGCGCTCGAGCGCATCGAGCACGGCGCGCAGGTTTGTTTCGGCGTGCACAAGCAACGGCGCATCGATGCCGAGCCGCTCCGCGCGGAGCTTGACTTGCGCGGCCGACTCTTCACCGCACACGTAGACGACGCGACCGTTCTTGCAGAGGCGACCGGCGATTTGTAGGAGCAGCGTGGATTTACCGGCACCCGGCGGTCCACCGATCAGCGTGACGCTACCCGGGACGATCCCTCCGCCGAGGACGCCGTCGAATTCGCCCATGCCGCTGTGCAGTCGCGCAATCTTTGCGCTATCGATCGCGCCCAATTCGATCGCCACAGGCGCCGCGCCGCGTGCGCTCGCGACCGCTTTAGCCGCACGCGCGGGCACGGCGAAGGGACGCTCGTCGAAGGAGTTCCAGGCTTCGCATTGCGGGCAACGGCCGAGCCATCGCGTCGATTCGAAGCCGCACGCGTTACAAAAGAAGACCGACCGTGTTTTTGGCACCGTTAGTGATGTTAGGCGCCGGGTGTAAAGCGACCCCTCGGCGAATCGGCGGGGCGACCATGAGCGTCCCGTCTCACCTGCAGATCGCGATCGACGGCCCCGCTGCCTCGGGAAAAACGACGGTCGCGTTCCGGCTCGCGCAAGCGTTGGGCATTTTGTATTTGGATACCGGGGCGATGTATCGCGCGCTCGCGTTTCTTGCATTGCGCAGCGGCATCGACGCCGACAATGAGAGCGCGCTGGTGCGCCTATGGACTGCTGCCAACGTCACGGTCACGCTCGATGCCGACGCGCCGCTTGGGTTTCGCATCGTCGCCGCCGGCGCGGAACTCGACGAAGCGACATTGCAATCGAATCAGGTCACGGCGATCGTCTCGACGATCGCGGCGCACGCGCGCGTGCGCGAAGCGATGGTGCGCAGTCAGCGCGAGATTTCCGCGGGGGGCCCGGTCGTCATGGCCGGACGTGACATCGGAACCGTTGTCCTGCCCTTTGCGCAAGTGAAGATTTTTCTCACCGCGTCGGTGCAGGCGCGTGTCGAGCGACGGCGCGCGCAACTCCTCGCGGCCGGCGACAATATTAGCGAGCACCAGCTCGCGCAGGAGATCGAGGAACGCGACCGGCTCGATCGCGAGCGCCCGGTTTCGCCGCTGGCCCCCGCCCCGGATGCGCATGTCGTCGATTCGAGCTCGATCGGGGTCGACGACGTGGTGAACGAGATTGCCGGTCTCGTCGAGCGCGCGCGGTGAGCCTCTACGGACTCGCCAAGGGACTGATTCGCACGTTCGGAGTGTTCTGGCGCCTGCGCGCATATGGGAAGAAAAACGTGCCGATGCGCGGGTCCCTCATCGTCGCCTGCAACCACATTTCCAATCTCGACCCGCCGCTGTTAGGCGCATGTTGCCCGCGCCGGATTAGCTATATGGCAAAAAAAGAGCTGTTTGAGATGCCCGTTCTCGGTCCGCTCATTACCGCGGTCGGCGCGTATCCGGTCGACCGTCGGGGCAGTGCCAGAGCGGCGATCAAGCGCTCCGTCGAGATCCTGCGCGAGGGCGGCTGCGTGGGCATCTTTCCCGAAGGCGGCCGCAACGTCCACGGCGACAAGGAACCGCAAACCGGCGTCGCGCTGTTGGCGTCGCTCGCCAACGCCCCGGTCGTGCCCGCCTGCATCGTCGGCAGTGCCTACGCCGGCCGGCTGGGTCAGATCAAAGTCGTATTCGGTAAACCGATGTCGTTGCCGGCAGACCGGAAAGCAACCCGCGAGGATTTGGCGAAGTTCACCGATGACGTAATGGGCGCTATTTGGGCCTTACGGGAAAGCATCGATGGAAATTCGCAAGGCTAAGGTTCAGGGATTCTGCTTCGGCGTCGCAATCACGGTGAAGAAAGCCGAAGAGGCGATTGCGCAGCGCAGCGATGTGACCACGCTCGGTCACGTCGTGCATAATCCGCAAACCGTCGCAACGCTCGAAGCAAGCGGCTTGCGCAATGCGGCGAGTGTCGACGAGGTCGAGAGCGGCGCACTGTTTGTGCGCGCGCACGGCCTTCCGGTTGAAGTTTTCGAAAAAGCGCAGACCAAGGGCCTCGAAATTATCGATGCGACCTGCCCGATGGTGACCAAGATTCACGTCCAGGCGGAGAAGCTCAAGGCCGAAGGTTACAAGATCATCGTGATCGGCGATCCCCATCATCCCGAGGTCAAAGGCACGCTTAGTCACGTGCCGGGCGCGTGGTGCATCGAAACGGTGGCAGATGTTGCCAAATTACCGCGGGGGAGCCGCATGGGCGTCGTCGTGCAATCGACCTACTCGCGCGAGCGCTTCAGCGATATCGTCAAAGCGCTGAGCGAGAAGTATTACGAAGTGCGCGCGGTCAACACGATCTGCACGGATACGAACAATCGGCAGAGTGAGGCGCTGCGTCTGGCCGACGAGGTCGAGGTGATGGTCGTGGTCGGCGGCAAGACGTCGGCTAATACCAAGCACCTTGCCGAGCTTTCCGAAACGCACGGCGCGCGCTCGCACCATATCGAGGGTCCCGAGGAGCTGCGGCCCGAGTGGTTCGACGGCGTTCAGGTCGCCGGCCTGATGTCCGGCGCGTCGACACCGGGATGGCTGGTCGATCAAGTGCAGGCGCGCATGGAGGAGCTCACTCGTCAACCCGTCTGAGCGTTTCGAAGCCCACCTCAGCGAGTGTGTCCGCGAGTACGGCGGATCGGCTGCGATTGCGGATATGCTCGCCTACCACTTTGGTTATCCGCCGCACGGGCCGGCGCGGCGCGGCAAGCGTCTGCGCCCGACGATGCTGATGCGCATTTGCGAATCCGAGGGCGGTCCAATCGAGAACGCGCTTGATGCTGCTGCCGCGGTCGAACTCTTGCACAACTACTCGCTGGTACACGATGACATCGAAGACCGGGATGAATTTCGCCACGGTCGCCGCACGCTGTGGAGCGTCTACGGGATCGCCCAGGCGGTCAATACCGGCGATGCGATGTGTGCGCTCAGCTTTCTGACGCTGATGCGCGCAAAGACGCTCCTTGGTCCGACGCGCGCGCTCGACGTGATCGAACGACTGCACGGCGCGCACCGCACGATGTGCGACGGACAATCGTTGGATCTACAGTTCGAAAGTGAACCGCACGTCGACCTCGCCGATTACGACGTGATGATCGCGTGTAAGACCGCCGCGCTGTTCGAAGCCGCGTGCGCGCTCGGCGCGTGCTGTGCCGGAGCAGACGCGCAGCGCGTCGAGGGCTACGCAAAGGTCGGGCGCGCCTACGGGATGGCGTTCCAGGTGCGCGACGACTTGCTCGGAATCTGGGCGTCGGCCGACCGCACGGGAAAGGCGGTCGCCGGGGACCTGTTGCGGCGCAAGTGGAGTTTTCCGGTCGCCTGGGCGCTCGCCCGGCCGCCGTCACCCGCCCGTGAGGTCGTCGCGGCCGCGTACCGGTCGCAACGCGCGCTCGATAGCACCGAGGTCGCGCGGGTGGTCGAGGCACTCGAAGAACTTGGGGCCCGAGAGGCGGCGATGCGTGCCGTTGCAGAACCTATGGCCGTCGTGGAACGCCATCCCAATCGTACGTTGCGCGATTATCTGCTCGAAACGCTCGCCGAACCTGTCGGCTGACCGGAGGCCCGTCTTACCGTGAACGCCAGGACGAACGTCCAAACGTCCGTCTGGGAGCGCACGCTCCCGTACGCACTGCCACTGCTGCTCCTCGGGAGCCTTGGCTTGCGTTTGCTGTTCATCGGGTCGACCGGATTCGCGACCGACGTCACGACCTTCGTGGCCTGGACGATCTCACTGCTCGACAACGGGTTGTCGCACTTCTACGCCAAGACGACTTTCGCCGATTATCCGCCCGGCTATTTCTACATTCTCGCAATCTTTGGGCACCTGTGGGCACCGTTCCGGGCGATGGATCCGCAGTACAACCTGTTGCGTGTCGCGGTCAAGTTGCCCGCGGTGCTGGCCGACCTCGGCGTCGGCTGGCTGATTTACACCATCGGCCGGCGCTTCGCCGCTCCGGCCATTGCACTGGGCGCGGCCGCGGTCTATTTGCTCAATCCCGCGACGATCATGAACTCGGCCGACTGGGGGCAGATCGACTCGGTCGCCGGCGGCTTTGCTCTCCTTGGCGCGTATCTTCTTTTAAAGAGCGACGATACGCCGATCGGAACGTTTTCGTGGGCGATTCCGGCAGCCTGGGTCAGCCTGGCCTACTCGCTGCTGATCAAGCCGCAGGCTGCGGTGCTGATCGTCCTGTTCCTTGCGTTTGCCTTTGCCGACACCGCACGCCGCCGCGACCGCCTCTACGCTACCGCTGCCGGCATCCTCGCGGCCTTCGTATTTTCGATTCTCTTGGTGCTGCCGTTCCACCCAACCGCCAATCCGATCGCGGCGCTGCAGTGGCTGTTGCAGCGGTACGAATTCGGCTCGAGCGTGTACGACTACAACACGGTCAACGCGTTTAACCTTTGGGCAATCTTTCACCCGATGTGGACCAAAGACAACATGCTGATCCCAAGTTGGGGTCCGCTCCAGCTGCCGCAGTACGTATGGGGTATTACCCTCGTCATAGCTTCCCTCGGGCTCGTCGTGTGGCGTTACCTGCAAGAGCGTACGGCGGCGGCGTTCATGGAAGCCTGCGCGATCGCTCTGCTAGCGTTCTTCATCCTTTCCACCCGCATGCACGAGCGCTACAGCTTCGACGCCGTGCTCTTTTGCGTGGCGTGCATTCCGGTTGCCCGGCGCTACTTGTGGGGCGCGATCGTCCTGACCATCGTGCTCTTCGCGAATCAGATCTATGCGCTGCAGTTTCTCTCGGTGGTCACCAATCATACGCCCGGAATCGACTCGCGCGATCTGTGGGGCCCGCTGAATTCGTTCTACGCGAGCATTGCGGTCGGCACGTTCTTTGCGCTCGGCTACGCCTATCTCGGCTCGGCGCCGGACGCCGCGAGCGTTCCTGCCCGCGCCCCGAAGGCGGCCGGTGCAGCGGCGGAAAGCGAAGACGAGGAAACCGAGACCAAACCGTGGTTCAAGCGTGTGCGCGACTACTTCACGCCGCGCGAAGGCCTGTCGATCATGACCACCCTCGACTACGTCGCGATGAGCGCGCTCGGAGTCGTCAGCTTTTTACTCTCGTTCTTCCGGTATTGGTATCCCAAGGACAAGATCTTCGATGAGATCTACTTCGCGCGCGCGGCGGAAGAGTACCTCAAGAACATGCGGATCTACGAGAATACCCACCCGCCGCTTACCAAGCTGCTGGTGACGCTCTCGGTACTGCTGTTCGGCGGACTCGGTCACGGCGACACCTCGTGGGGCTGGCGTTTTCTCGATGTCGTCTTCGGCGCGATCGTCATCATGCTGCTCTACGCGTTTGCGAAGCGCGTGACCGGCTCGACGCTCTTCGCCTCGATCGCGGCGTTCTTCTTGTTGTGCGACGGCATGCACTTCGTGCAGTCGCGTATCGGTACGCCCGAAGGTTTCGTCGTCGTCTTCTCGCTCGGCGCGGTGTACGCGTTCTATCGGTTCTGGATTGCATCGCAGGTCGAGTCGCGCGCGCATACGGTGATTCCGGCGTGGGCTTACGCGGCTGCGGCCGGCGCGTCGCTCGTCGCCGGCTGGATTGTCGTCGGGGTGTGGGATTTGATCTGGACCTTTGCGGTGAAGCCGGCGTCACATCTCGACCCACCCTCGAGCATCGTCGTGGCGCTGTACGTCGCGCTCGGCGTGTACCTCGCGCTGCGCTATTGGCTCTTTCGCGGTTGGTTCGCCGACGGCGCGCAGGAATATACATTCCCCGACGGTTCGTACGCTCTGGTTGAAGGACCGAACCGCTCGCTGTACGCACCCGACGGGGGCAGCATCCAAGGCACGAGCGGAAAGCCGCGTATTAGCGTCGGCAACAAATCGGCCAATCGTGCCGGCGCATT
The DNA here is from genome assembly GCA_963703325.1 of Vulcanimicrobiota bacterium. Classification (GTDB taxonomy): domain Bacteria; phylum Vulcanimicrobiota; class Vulcanimicrobiia; order Vulcanimicrobiales; family Vulcanimicrobiaceae; genus Aquilonibacter. Next base: position 2,276,343 of record OY969805.1, read on the forward strand.
GGTCTATTCGGGCGAGGATTTCACGCTGAGCTATCGCGCCGATCCGAGCGTGACCTACGATACGCCCGATGGCAGCGCGACCTATGCGCAAAATGAGATTCGCGCCGACGATCGCCGCGAGCGCGGATCGTCCGCGACACTCTGGCTGGTGGTCTTCACGATCGCTCTCGGGCTGCTGGTCAGTTCGAAGTGGTACGGCGTCATGGGCTTCGGCGTGAGCTTCGTGGTGCTGATCTGCGTCTGGCTGCAGCGCTATGTCGCCGCGAAAAAGCCGGCGCTCTGGGGCAATCCGCGCGGCTTCCGTCTCGACGGCGCATTGGCGACGATCCTTTTCATCAGCGCAACGGTCTACGCGCTGGCCTGGGTGCCGGACCTCGTGCGTCAATCGCCCGACCCCAACGAGATTCACAACTTCAATGACGTCGTAAACCGTCAGTACACGATGTTCGAGTATCACGACAAACTGGTGGCGACGCACCCCTATTCCTCGAAGTTCTGGGAGTGGCCGCTCGACTACGTGCCGATCGCGTACTACTACCACGATGGCCGTGCCGACAAGAACGATCCGAAGGGCTGCTGCGTCGAGGAGATCACTTCGATACCCAACCCGATCTTGATGTGGCTCGGGCTCATTGCCGTGCCTATCGTCGCGGTGCTTGCGTGGGTACGTAAGAATAAAGCCTACGCGCTCATCGTCATCACGTATCTCTTGCAGTGGTTGCCGTGGATGAAGTCCCCGCGTATCACCTTTGCCTACCACTTTTACGTCGATATCCCGCTGATCTGTTTGTGCAATGCTATCGTGCTGCAACAGCTGTGGGCATGGGCCCAGCAGCGCGGTGACCGGACCAGCCGCTCCATAGCGCTCGGCGCTACGATTGCAGCCGTACTACTGATCGCAGGCGCGTTCGTGTTCTTCTATCCGATTCTCGCTGCGGTCCCCATCTCGTGGGAACAATGGGATTGGCGGATGTGGTTCAAAACATGGATTGTTGGTCCGGGATAACGAAAAGAAGGCAGTCGTATGGGTCGTAAGTGGCAGAACATCAAGCTCGATAAAGGTAAGACCGACGCGCAGCGCGGCGCGCTCTTCACGCGGCTCAGCCGCGAGATCACCCTGTCCGCAAAATCAGGCTCGCCGGATCCCGAGTCCAATCACCGGCTCAAGATCGCGGTCGAGAAGGCGCGCGAACACAACATGCCCTCCGATAACGTCAAGCGCGCAATTGCGCGTGCGAGCGGCGCGGGCGAAAAAGAGATTGAGGAGCTGCGGTATGAGGGCTACGGCCCGCACGGTATGGCGGTCGTGATTGATGCCGCGACCGACAATCGCAATCGCACCGCGGGCGAGCTTCGCTTCATGTTTACCAAGCACGGAGGCCAATTGGGCGAAACGGGCACGGTCGGCTGGATGTTCGAGAGCGTCGGGGTCGTTGAAGTCGATCCGCAAGGCAAATCCGAGGATGCGCTGACCGAAGCGGTGCTCGTCGACGGCGTCGTCGACGTGGATTACGATGTGCATCGCGCGTACATCTATACCGAGCCGGCGCAGCTAGGCGCCACGCGCGAGGCGCTGCGAGCCGCTGGGCTCAAACTCGTCGATGTCTATCTCGGCATGCGTGCTAAACAAACGGTTGCGCCCGAGGGAAGCGAGCTGGCTGCTGCGCTCGCGTTCTTGGACCTGCTCGAGGATCACGAAGACGTGCAACACGTCTTCAATAACCTCGACGTAAATGAGGCAGCGCTGGAGGCGCTCACCTGAATCGGACGCGCGAGTGGAAAGAACTCGTCCAGCAATACATCCCGCATGATTGGATCTTTCCCATTGTGTTCGCCGCATTCGTCGGCGTCCTGGTGTGGTTCGGTCATGACATCTACGAGTTCTTACTACCGCCCGCCGACACGATAACCGTCCCGTCGTTCATCGGCCAAGCGTCCACGGATGCCAGCGCGGCCGCGGTGGCGATGCATCTCTCCGCTGTCGTCGTCGATCACGCAACCAGCGACCGCTATCCCAGGGGCGTGGTGATGAGCCAGCGTCCCGACGCCGGCACCACGGTGCGCGCCGGTCGTCAAGTCGATTTCGTGATCAGCGACGGTATCGTGACCCGCGTGATGCCCGACCTGCGTTATCAGTCGATGCGTGAAGTGCAGCTCGACCTCTCGCGCGCCAAGCTCGCGCTCGGCACCGTGAGCTACGTGAAGAACGATCTCGTTCCCGGCGGCCACGTCGTCGATCAGGATCCGCAGCCACTGGTCAACGTGATCGAAGGTGAGAGCGTCAATTTGGTGGTGAGCAAAGGCGGCGCGTCGATCGTGCGCGTACCCACGTTCACTGGCCTCACGATCGACGACGCGCGCGATCTTGCGAGCAAGAGCGGCGTGAAGGTCGGACAAGTGGTGTGGACGCCGCTTGGTAAAGACGGGCCCAAGCATGGTATCGTCGCGCGCCAGTCGATTCCGCCGAATACGAAGATCTCGTCGTTCGAACCGATCTCGCTACAGGTCAGCGCCGGACCCAACGAGTCCGGGTACGTCATTCGTCAGGTGCACGTGCTGGCGTCGATTCCTATCACGGGCGACGCGCAAGCCGATCAATCCGTCGCGGTCGTACTGCGCGTGCGAGATGCAACCGGCGAATACGATGCCTACCGCGCCTTCGCACAGCCGGGGCAAAAGCTGGATTTCACGGTCACCGCGGTCGGCACGTCGGTCGTGTCGCTCTTCGTCAACAACGCCCTAGTGGGCGAGACGCGGCTGGGCGACGAACCGGCCCGTATCTACGACGAGAAACCGACGCCCTCTCCCTCACCTGGAGGTCCATAGTGGTACGGATTGCGCCGTCGCTGCTGTCGGCGGATTTCGCGCACATCGCCGATCAGATCGCCGCGGTCGAGGCGGGCGGTGCCGATTACCTCCATCTCGACGTGATGGACGGCCGGTTTGTTCCGAACATTACCTGGGGTCCGAAGATCATCGGCGACTTGCGCAAGCTCTCGAAGCTGACGTTCGACGCGCATTTGATGATTGTCGAACCGGAACGCTATGTGGAAGATTTTCGCGCAGCCGGCGCCGACATCATCACCTTTCACTATGAGGCGACGAACCACGCACAGCGGTTGCTCGCGCACGTTCGCTCGCTCGGGGCGAAGGCCGGCATCGCGCTATGTCCGCAGACGCCGGTCGCGATGCTTCAAGACATCATCGAGGATTGCGACCTCGTGCTCATTATGAGCGTCAATCCGGGCTTCGGCGGCCAGCGCTTCATTCCACGCTCGTTCGAGAAGCTGCGCGAGGCACGCGAGCTCATCGCCAAACGCAATCCGCCGTGCATCCTCGAGGTCGACGGCGGTGTCGGCACGGAGAACATTCGCGGTGTGGTAGACGCGGGTGCGAATGCGGTCGTCATGGGGTCGAGTATCTTCGGAACGACCGATCCGGCGGCGACCGTGCGCGTCATGCGCCGCCTTATCGGCGAATGAATGAATGAAGACGAGCTGGTAGCGGCGATTGCCGCGCTGACCGGCGCCACGTCGCATGTGCTGGTCGGGATCGGTGACGACGCTGCCGTCTGGCAGCCATCGCGTTCCCGCCGCAGCGTGATTTCGAGCGATGCGTCGATCGAGGACGTGCACTTTTCGCGCGCCTGGATGACCCCCGACCAAATCGGTTGGCGAGCGATGGCGGCAAATCTCAGCGATCTTGCCGCCATGGCAGCGCGTCCGCGCTTAGGCACCGTGTCGCTTGGTGTCTCGCCCGAGTGGGCGTCAGATGCGCTGCTCGAGTGCTACGGCGGAATCGCGCGGTGTGCGCGCGCGTTCGGCTTGGATATCGCTGGCGGCGATCTGACCCGCGCGCCGGTATTGACGATCGCGATCACGGTCATCGGTGAAGTCCGAGCAAGCAATTGCAAGACGCGCAGCGGTGCGCGGCCGGGTGACGTCTTTGCGGTGACCGGTGCGCTCGGTGCAAGCCGCGCGGGGCTTGACGTCGCGCGCGGGGCCGTGCAGCTTGACGACCGGCTTGCGGCAGCGGCACTAGCGGCGCATCGTACCCCGCAACCGCGCGTGGCAGCGGGGCGCTGGCTTGGAGCAAGCACGCACGTCCACGCGATGATGGATTGTTCCGACGGCCTTTCGACCGATCTCGCGCGCATGGCGCGCGCGAGCGGCGTGGGCGCGCGCATCGAGCGGGTTCCGGTTGCCGATGCGGCGGCGGCGGCCGCCGGTGCGCTCGGCATGAATCCGATGGCCTACGCCTTGGCCGGCGGCGAGGACTTCGAACTGCTGGTTGCGGTCGATGCTCGCGCCTTCGAGCACCTCTCGCGGCGCTTCCATGCGCGTTTCGGGCATCCGCTGGAGCGGCTCGGTGCGGCGCGGGCGGACGAGCGCGTGGTCATGGTGAACCAGGGGCGAGAAGAGCCGATTGCCCAAACCGGCTGGGATCACTTCTCGCAAAGTGACGTGTGACGCCCGGATGTACTGCGATGCTGACGGTTTTCGAGATGAGGGACAAGAAGCCATGAGCGACAAAAGCAGCGCTTTGCGAGCGAAGAGCGACGAAGTTCATCGCTCGAAAACCGTCAGCCCTGCGGGTCGCGGGCAGCACGGGAGCAGCGACCGCTATGCTCCCTCCTCGCGCCTCGCCGGTCACTCCCGTGGTGCCCGCGACATCGCTGAACTTCCGGGCGTCACACGTCACTAGGGAAGCAACTTTGTTCGACGACGACGTTCAATCGTTTCCGCTCATCGGCAGTATTCAGAACAGCGTCGGGATGGGTTTTCTCGGCAATCAAGCAGCGTTTGCGATCGCGAATGCGCTTGGTGCCCGTCTCGTCCACGCGCCGTCGATGTTCTCCAGCGCCCCGAGCAGCGTCGCCGGACGTACCAGCACCATCGCCGACGTCAATCAATTTCGCCGCGACGTCGATTTCGTGATTCGAGCGCGGCCGGCGATCTTGCATATCGGGTTCTTGCCCAAGCCGATGCACGTCGACGTGGTCGCCTCGGCGTTACACGAATACAAGGGCGTCGTATTGCTCGATCCGGTGATCGGTGAATACAAGAAGGGCTTGTTCGTTTCCGAAGAAACGGCGCGCGCGATTCGCGACCAGCTGGTGCCGCTTGCGCAAGTCGTGACGCCGAATCGTTTCGAAGCCGAAGTCCTCCTCGGCAACGGCGATCGTACGCTCACCGAGCACGCCTACCTCAACGGCGTTTTCGATCTTGGTCCCGAGGCGGTGATCATTACCTCGTTCTCGCGCGATCCGGAGAAACACCGCACGACCAGTCTATTCACGAACGGCTACTACTACCACCGCATCGACGGCCCGTTTTTCCCGCGCTATCCAGCGCACGGCGCGGGCGACGTGTTCGCAGCATCGGTGGCGGCGTTTATGGCGCTTGGCGGATCGCCGTTTGCGTCGGCGCTGCTCGGTACCGCGCTTACCTCGCGAGCCGTTGCGAATACGACCAACTACGCCGGCGCGAGCGTCGATCCAATCGCCGCGCTCGCGAAATGGAACCCGATGGGCTATCAGGTCGATGACGATCGCACGATGCGCTTTTGCGAACGCTCCAACGTCGACACCGAAGCGATCAAGACGACGGCTGCCGATGGACCCCGCCTGAAATTCGCGCCGCCCAAACATAAAATCATCTACGGATGACGTCACACACCGTTCGCATTGGAGAAAGCGATCCGCGCGCGGAAATCCAAGTCGCGGGCTACGTCCATCCCGAGGTGGTCGAGCCCGAAGGCATGGATCTGCTCGACTGTTTCGTTCGCGCCGTAGCACCGCCGGTCGACGCGACGTTTCCAGTCTCGATCCGCGTCGACGAACTGCGCGCGCTAGGCAACTACCTCGCGCAAATCAACTCGGGCAACGGCCCTGCGGGCAGCTTCGCCTTCGCCGGCGGCCTCTTCGAAATCTCATTCGCACCCAGCCGCCGAGGACCAGTTCTCTGCGCCGTAGGCCTGAAAAGCATCGAAGCGTCCCACGCTCGCCTCGAATACATGATCACGTTGGAACCCCAAGACATCACAAAGCTCCTCCAAGACCTTGCCGCATTGGAACGAGCCACGGCTGACTAGCTCCAGCGAACTGGACTGAGCTTTCCTCGGAAGTCTCCAAGTTTTTGCACCTTGCCAGGATGGCAACTTCCAAACTTCGTTCTGTGCAAAAACTGGCGAAGTAAAAAAGCCGCAGGATGCGGCTTTTTGAACGTCTTCCGAGGGAAGTTCAGTCCAGTTCAGCTCAGCGCGTCAGACCGCGCGAGTGACCTTTTTCGAGCGCAGGCACTTCGCACAGACTCTCGCCGTCCGATGGGTGCCGCCAATATTGACCTTCACCGACTGCAAATTGGGCAGCCAGCGGCGTCGGGTCTTGTTCATCGCGTGGCTCACATTATTGCCGGCCATCGGGCCTTTGGAGCACACTTCGCAGCGCTTCGCCATCGGGGTCGGGTCCTTTCTCTTGTCCCACCTACGGGACGAACTTACGGATGATACCATGGGCCCTGGGGCTTGACAAGGATTCCGGTGGCGGGGGCTCGCAGACCGCTCCTCCGTGGACGTCACCAGCCTCGATGGCCGAGGCTATGCCAAGCTCCTCGCGGCCGGGACCTACTTTCTTAAGAAGTACCGAGGGGTCCTCAACGATCTCAACGTGTTCCCGGTCCCCGACGGGGACACCGGCACGAACATGTACCTGACCGTCCGCTCGGCCATGCTCGAAGCCGGCAAGGTTCGCGGCAGCAATCTGGCTGAGGTCGCTGCGGCCGCTGCCCAAGGCAGCCTGATGGGAGCGCGCGGGAATTCGGGGGTGATCATTTCGCAGATGCTTCGCGGCTTCGCCCACCACGTGCGTCACCGCAGCGAGATCGACACCTTTGTGCTCGCCACGGCAATGCGCGAGGCGGTGGCCGCAGCGCGCCAGGCACTCCTTCGTCCGGTCGAGGGCACGATTCTCTCGGTCGCGGACGCCGCCGCCGAAGCTGCCTACCGGCTCGCGCTGCACGAGCGCGATTTCTATCGCCTCGGAACCGGGATCGTACGCGCGGCGAATGAGGCGCTCGACCGTACGCCGGAGCAACTGCCGGTGCTCAAGGAGGCCGGCGTCGTCGATTCCGGTGGTGCGGGCTTCGTCTATTTTATGGAAGGCATTCTGCGGTTTCTTCCGGAGTCGCGCACGCGCACGACGGCCTTTCCGCGACGCCCATTGAAGCAACGCGTCTTCACCGCTGCGCAAGCCGTCGGCGACAACAAGTTTTGCACCGAATTTTTGTTGCAAGATGCGACGTGTAGCGCGAACGAACTGCGCCATCTTCTCGAGCCGCGCGGTGAATCGCTGCTGGTTATCGGAGCTCCGCCGACGATCAAAGTGCACATTCACACCGACAATCCCGATCGCGTGCAGGACATGGCCGCGCGGCATGGGCGTCTCACCCGTGTCAAAGTCGACAACATGGAGCGCCAGCATCAACTGCTCGTGGTTGAGCCGCCGCCGGTTGCGCGCTCGGTAGTTGCAGTCGTACCCGGTCCGGGTTTCGAACGCATTGTCCGCGAGCTCGGCGCCGAAGTCACGGTCAACGGCGAGCGCAATCCGAGCGTTCGCGACTTGTTGCTCGCAGTGAACAAGACCCTTGGCGACGACGTCTATCTTTTCGTCAACGACAAGAACGTCGCGCTTGCCGCCAATGAGCTGAGTGGGAATGACCGGCAAACGCATACACGTGTTGCCGACGGGCGACATCGTCGAAGGTATTGCGGGACTATTTGCGCTGCGTTCGGCGGGCGAGCACGTACCGAGCGACGCTGCGATTATGGCGGCGGCACGCGGCGCCCATGGTGCGCAGCTCTTCCTAGCTGGGAAGGACTCGACGGTAAGCGGCGTTGCGGTCGAGCGGGGGAAGCCGGCGGGGGCGTTCGACGGCCGGTTGATCGCCGCCCCGACCCTGACCGAGACCGCGGTCGAGGTGCTGCGTGAGATGGGGGCCGCCGGTGGGGGCCTCGTGACGCTCTACTACGGCGGCGCACAGCGGGAGAAGGATGCCCAACGTCTGGGCGAAGAGCTGAGTGTCGCCTACGCGAATACCGATGTCGAATACTACTACGGCGGCATGAAAAACGCGGAGTACTGGATTTCACTCGATGAATAAGCCACGTATCGCGATCGACGCCATGGGCGGCGATCACGCGCCCGAAGAGGTCGTCGCCGGAGCACTGCTCGCGGCGAACGAGTACCCCGGCGCGTCGCTAACCCTGTACGGCGACGAAGCGCGCGTACGCGCGCTGTTGCGCGGGAAGGGTGCCGAGCGAATTTCCGTCGTGCATTCACCCGAGTGCGTGCCGATGGACCAGCATGCGTCCCAGGCGCTGCGCAGCGCCGACCGCACCTCGCTCGGCATGGCGATCGGGGCCATCAAAGCCGGCGAGGCCGACGCGGTTGTCTCGGCCGGCAACAGCGGCGCGTTTTTGGCGATTGCGCTGATCAAGCTTCGTACGATCGAAGGGATAGCGCGCCCGGCCATTGCGACCGTGTGGCCGGCGATCAACGGACGCACCGTGTTGCTCGACTCGGGCGCAAACGTCGACTGCCGCGCCGAGTGGCTCGAACAGTTCGGGATCATGGGGTCCGCCTACGCATCGGCAGTGTTGGGTTTGGAGCGCCCAAAAGTCGCGCTGCTCTCGATTGGTGAAGAACGCAGCAAAGGCAATTCGCTCGTGCTCGAAGCGTCGGCGTTGCTCGAACGAGCGCCGATCAATTTCATCGGCAACATCGAAGGCAAAGACATGTTCCACAACGTGGCCGACGTGGTGGTTACCGACGGCTTTGTGGGCAACGTCTTGCTAAAGACGGCAGAAGGCATGGTCTCCGCGATGCGCGAGGTGATCAAGGACACGCTGTTACGTCGCAATGTCATGAACTTGCTCGGCACGGCCTTGCTTGCGCCGTCACTGCGCCGCCTCGGCCGGCGGTTCGACTACGAAACCTATGGCGGTGCCCCGCTGCTTGGCGTGCGCGGAAACTGCATCTACACGCACGGACGCGTCTCGCGCCGAGGCATCAAGGGTGCAATTCTCACCGCGATTACTGAAGTCGATCACGACGTCGTCGGCCGTATCGGTGAACTCGTGACGCCGCACCTCACGCGTGAAGCTAGTTCGGTGGAAAGCGCCTAGTTGTCAATAGCCGTCGTCACCGATAGCACCTCGGACATCGACCCGCAACGCGCGGCAGCACTGGGGATTACCATCGTTCCGCTCTTCGTCGTCTTCGGCGATCGCAGCTACCGTGACTATCTCGATTTGAGCCGCCGCGAGTTCTTCGCGAAGCTCTCGAGCGAAAAGGTGCTGCCGACGACGTCGCAACCGACGCCGCAAATGTTCGAAGAGGCGTTTCGTCCGCTGGTGGAAGCGGGTCACGACGTGCTCTGTCTGACGATCTCGTCGTATCTCTCCGGTACGATCAACGCGGCAAAAGCCGCGGCGGCACAATTCCCTGACGGGAAAGTCGTGGTCTACGATTCGGAGAGCGCCGCCGGCGGGCTCGGCATCATGGCGATGCACGCGAAAGAATTGGTCGCGCAAGGCATTGGCTGGGAGGACCTGCTTGCCGCGCTCGATCGCGAACGCGCCGTGCAGCGATTGTATGCGTGCATTTCGGATCTCTCACATCTGCAGCGCACCGGACGAATCGGTAAAGCGCAACAGGTGCTTGGTACGCTTATGAAGATCGTCCCAGTGATCGTTCTCAAGGATGGTCAAGTTTCTGCAGAAGCGCAGGTGCGCACGTTCTCGCGCGCGCAATCGACGATGGTTGACCTGGCTTTGGCAGCCGTCACCGATGTCACTAAAGCACGGTTTTTAATAATGCACACCGACGCGCCGCCGTTGGCGGAGGGAGTCATGGAGCAGTTGCGCGCGCGCCTCGACGGTGTGCAGCCGCGCCTGCTGGACGTCCTCGAGGCGGGTCCGGTGATCGCAACGCATGCCGGCCCGGGCGCCGTCGGTATCTGCGTTGCGCAAGACACATAAGGGGGACATGGATGGCAACCACGATCGTAACCGATAGCGGATGCGATCTCTCGCGCAGCGAGGCGGCCGGGCTCGGCATCGAAATCGTGCCGGTCTGGATCCTATTCGGTGAAGAGCGCTATCGCGACGGCATCGACATCGATCGCAAGACCTTTTTTTCTCGGATGAACGCAGGCGAGATTCCGAAAACGGAGCCGGCGACGGAGCAAGAATTTCGCGAGACCTTCGCGCGCATCGTCGCCACCGGCGACGATGCGGTGGTGATTCCGCTCTCATCGCAAATTTCTGAGAACTACGCGCGCGCATGCAACGCCGCCAAGGAGTTCGGGAGCAAAGTGGTCGTCGTCGATTCGCGCGGTGCATCGGGCATGGAGGCTTTGCTCGTGACCTACGCAAAGGAACTCGCCGAAAAGGGTGCGACGATTGCCGATATTGCGAAGAAGGTCGATCCGCGAGGACTCAAGTACGCGGTGTACTTTGCCGTCCCCGATCTGACCGTGTTGGGGCGCAGCGGCCGGTTGCCCAAAGCCGTCGTTGCGCTGGGATCGATGCTCAATGTCAGTCTCGTGCTCAAGATGAACGAGCAAGGTGCGATCGGGCCGGCGGGGCAGAGCTTCTCGTTCGACAAGACCGTCGATATCATGATCGACGCGGTCGTGCGCAGCATCGATCGCTCGCCGAATGCACGGATCGCGTTCGGTCACATCGAGACGCCCGACGTGTTGGCGAAGGCGCGCAAAACGTTCGAGACCAAGCTCGGACATCCGCCGGCGCAAGAACTCGTGCATGAGGGCTCGCTAACTGTCGCGGCGCACATGGGACCCGGCGCAATCGGTATTTTCGCCATCGTTCCCTAAAGCGCTGATGCAACTCGGAATCTACGTCCATCTGCCGTTCTGTCCGTACATCTGTCCGTATTGCGATTTTGCGAAGTGGCCGGTGCGACGCACGCGCGCATCGGCGTACATGCAGGCCCTGCAAGGCGAGATCCTCGCCGCGCGCAGCGAGCCGGCAGCGACGATCTTTTACGGCGGCGGGACGCCAAACGCATATGACGCCGACGAGATCGGCACGCTTACGCGGCTGCTGCGCGAGCACTTCCCGAGTCCGGGCGCCGCGCACGAGATCTCGATCGAAGTCAACCCCGAGTTAGTCCGCGAGGGCGATTTCGCACGCTACGTCGCCAGCGGCATCAACCGGCTCTCGATCGGCGTGCAATCGTTTGTCGAGCCCGAGATTGCCACACTTGGCCGCAAACACACGCCGCAACAAGTCGAGGAGGTCGTGGCGCTCGCGCGCGCAGCCGGAATTGCGTCGGTATCGATCGATCTGATCTTTGCCATTCCGGGACAAACGCCCGCGAGTTGGTCGCGCTCGCTTGATACCGCGATCGCTCTCGGCGTCGATCACATTTCCACCTACGGATTGACGATTGAAGCGGGGACACCGTTTGAACGCTGGCACGAGCGTGAGCCCGGTGCATTTTCCGGCGACGATCTCGAAGCCGAGCTCTACGGTATGGCGATCGATCGCCTGGAACGGGCCGGGTACGAACACTACGAGATCAGCAATTTCGCGCGCCCAGGCCATCGCTGCGCGCACAACGAGCAGTACTGGCGAAATGGGGAATATCTGGGATTTGGCGTCAGCGCCGCGTCGTACCGCGGCGGCGAGCGCCGCGTGCATACGCGCGAACTCGACGTGTACCTGGCTGCGGCGGGCGCGGGCGGTCCGATTCCGGGCGAGGCCGAGCGGCTCACCGGAATCAAGGCCGTCGGCGAGGCAGTGATGATTGCATTACGCACCGCGCAAGGGGTTGCGCTGCAGGAGTTCAAAGAGCGCTACGGCGTTGACGTTGCCGAGCGGTACGCTCCCGTCGTCGCACGGTACGAAAGCGATGGGCTGCTGGAGCGCCGCGACGATCGCATCGTACTGACGAGGCGGGGACGCTTTCTCGCCAACGACGTTTGCGGAGCGTTTGTCACATTCGAATGAAGCCAATGAGTACGGGCAATCTCTCGACGGCGGTGCTCCGCACGATCTTCGCCATCGTCTTTTTTATCACGGGCTTCTTGCTCGGTCGTGAACTCTACGTCAACGTCTTGTCACTGCACTTTGCAAGCGAAGCGCTGCAGTGGACGATGCTCATCCTTTCACCCGTGGTGTGTGCGGTCATCGGCGTTCTGCTCGCTCCGCTCGCGCAGTCGTTCTTCGAAGACGAGCTCAACCTCGTCGAGCGCGCCATCGAGCGTCTAGCCCCGGCCGAACTTGCCGGCGGCGCAATCGGCCTGCTCGTTGGTCTAGGTACGGCGTTGCTCATCAAGAGCATCCTGTTCGAGTTCATTTCGATCACCGGCCGCGCCGGGAGCTATCTGGCGATCTTGTTGTATTTGATCGTCACGATTTTCTTTGCATACCTTGGCGCTCGGGTCGGTGCGAAGACACGTTTTGTACCGCTGGTGGCAAAGGACAGCGGCATGCAAGGCAGCGCGAAGGTCGTCGATACCTCGGTTATCGTCGACGGCCGGATCGTCGAGATCGTGCAGAGCGGCTTTATCGAAAGCCCGTTGATCGTGCCGCGCTTCGTGCTGCGTGAGCTTCAAGCGATCGCTGACTCTGAAGACCCGCAGCGCCGTACCCGCGGCCGGCGCGGACTCGAGGCATTGACAAAGTTGCAAGAGCTGCATGCAATCGTAATCAACGAACGCGATTACGACGACCTTCCGCCCGGCAACGTCGACGCTAAGCTTGTACGCCTGGCGCGCGAGTTGCAGGGACGCCTGCTGACCAACGACTACAACCTCAATCGTGTCGCGCAAGTCGAAGGCGTCGAGGTGTTGAACATCAATGAGTTGGCCAACGCCGTCAAACCGGTGGTATTGCCCGGTGAAGAGCTGCACGTGCACGTTATACGCGAGGGCAAAGAACCGCATCAAGGCGTCGCCTATCTCGATGACGGCACGATGATCGTGATCGAGCAAGGAAAACGATTGGTTGGATCGAGCACCGACGTGGTGGTAACCAGCGTGCTGCAGACCGTTGCGGGCCGAATGATTTTCGCGCGTCCCAAGGCCGCAGCCCCGGCGCCACGATGAACTGGGGTGCCGTGATCGTTGCGGCCGGACGCGGTACGCGCTTCGGCCGGCCCAAGCAGCTGATCGAAATCGCCGGCCGTCCGATGCTCGCGTGGTCTTTCAAGACATTCACTGCGATGCCCGAAATCGACGCCATCGTCGTCGTGACGGAAAGTGAATGGCTCGACGAGGTCAAGGAGATGACGAGCGCTACCGCGCCGGGTCGCGACGTCGCGGTCGTCACTGGCGGCGCAACGCGCCAAGAGAGCGTGCTGCGCGGTTTGCGTGCGCTGCCGGACTCTTGCGATGCCGTGCTGGTTCACGACGGCGCTCGGCCGCTCGTGCAAGCACCGGACGTGCGCGCCGGCATGCGTCACGTGCAATCGGGACGTGCGGCGGTGTTGGCGGCGCCGGTGGTCGATACGATCAAGGTTGTCGATCCCGACACGATGCTGGTCGAACGCACGCTCGAGCGCAAACAACTGTGGGCCGCCCAGACGCCACAGTTTGCGATGCGCGAGGAACTATTGCGCGCACATGACGCGGCAACGGCACGGTCGCTCCAGGCGACCGATGACGTCGCGCTGCTGGAAGCAATTGGAATCGACGTGATTATCGTTCCTGCCAGCGTGGAGAACTTCAAGGTGACGCATCCCGGCGATGTCGCTCGTGCACAGGCGCTCCTTGGAGCTTCTCTTCCATGACGCGCGTTGGCCACGGCTTCGACGCGCATCGACTGGTCGAGGGGCGCCGGTTGGTGCTCGGGGGCATCATCGTTCCGCACGACCGCGGGGCGCTCGGTCACTCGGATGCCGACGTGCTCGCGCACGCAATCTCGGATGCATTGCTGGGCGCGGCCGCATTGGGCGACTTGGGCGGACACTTTCCCGACAGCGATCCACAATGGAAAGACGCCGACTCGATCGTGTTGCTGGAAGCGTGTGCGGCCCGTGTTCGTGCGGCCGGCTATCATATTGTCAATCTGGATGCGACGATCGTCGTCGAGCGCCCCAAACTCGCGCCGTATATTGGGGCTATGCGCGAGCATCTGGCAACGCGCTTGGATCTGCCTCTCGAATGCGTGAGCGTCAAGGCAAAAACGAGCGAAGGCATGGGCTACACCGGCGACGGCAGCGGTATCGCCGCGTTTGCGGTTGCGTCGATCGAACGATGAGCGACGTCACACGCGCGCAGCTCTTGACCGCAATGCAACGTTGGGGCTTTTTGGAGGACCCTGCACCCGATGCTGCGCTGCGCTGGATCGATACGTTTCTGGAAGCCTACGGCGATCGGCTCGCGCGCGTCGACGACGCATTTACCCACATCGCCGATCTGCGCGCCGAATCGTGCATCATTCCCGCGCTCGAACTTGAACGCTTGCGCACGCGCGCGGTGCTCTTTTTCCTTGACTCGGTCGGCCAGTACATCGATCACCAGCCGGAGTTGCGCGGGTTGCCGCTGGCACACGACATACCGGCCATTGCCGACGAGTTCGGTATCAGCGCGGACGATGCGTTTGCCGCCGTACGCATGGCGCTCACCGGACAGAAGGACGGGCCGCGACTCGAGCTGCTCTTTCCGCTGCTCGGGCACGACCGGATGCTCATTCGGATCGGTGCGGTCAGCTCGCGCCTTTTACACGGGCGCGGCCTCGAGCCGATCAAGTTCGGGCCCGACGGGAAACCCTTCGAAACCATCGACGCGCAGAAGCCGTTAGACTAGTAACGATGGCCGGACCGCTTCAAACGCTACTCAGTGACATGCGTGCCCCGCTCGAGCGCGATCCCGCTGCTCGCGGCTGGATCGACGTCGTGTTTTCCTATCCTGGCTTTCACGCGCTCACCGCCTATCGCGTGAACCATCGGTTATGGCAGTGGGGGATGCCGCATCTCTCGCGCTGGCTCTCGCACGTCGCGCGGTTTCTTACCGGCATCGAGATTCATCCGGCTGCGACCATCGGGCAGCGCATCTTCATCGATCACGGCATGGGGGTCGTGATCGGCGAGACCGCGGAAGTCGGCGACGGCTGCACGATCTACCAGGGCGTGACGCTCGGGGGTACGAGTTTGGCCCATACGAAGCGCCACCCGACGCTTGGAAAGAACGTGACCGTCGGCGCGAGCGCCGTGATTCTCGGTGCGATCGTCGTCGGCGATAACGCGCGAGTCGGCAGCGGTTCGGTGGTGGTGCGCGATGTGCCGGCCAATGCGACGGTGGTGGGAATCCCCGCGCACGTCGTCGCGCAGGACGGCAAGCCCGTGCGGGTCGTGCCCGACCGTCCGCAGGTCGAGATGCCCGACCCTAACGCCGACGCCATCAATCATTTGCTGCGCCGGCTGGTGGAACTCGAGGCGCGGGTAGAACAGGTCGAACGCGATAACGGCGAAGAGACCTGGTCGTGGGTCATCTAAAGCTCTACAACACCCGAACGCGTTCGCTCGAAACCTTCACGCCGTTACGCGACGATGACGTTCGCGTGTACGTTTGCGGGCTCACGCCCTCGGCGCAAGCGCATCTGGGCCACGCCCGTTCGTTTTTGTTCTTCGATCTGTTGCGTCGCTTTCTCGTCCATAAGGGCTTCCGCGTCACCTACGTGCAGAACGTCACCGATATCGACGATCGCAGCATCAACCGCGCGCGCGAGACCGGTGAGGATTGGCGTGCGATCGTGCGCGGCTACTATGACGAGTTTCACCGATCGATGCGCCGGCTCGGGGTGATGGAGCCCGACGAGGAGCCGTATGCGACCGCGTACATCTCGCAGATTCAAACGATGATTCGCGAATTGATCCAACTTGGGAACGCGTACGTCGTCGACGACGGTATCTATTATCGCGTCAGCAGTTTCCCGCGCTATGGAAGACTCAGCAATCGCAATATCGACGAATTGGAGGCCGGAGCACGTATCGAGGTCGACGAGTTTAAGGAAGACCCGCTCGATTTCGCGTTGTGGAAATTCGCCAAGCCGGGCGAGCCGAAGTGGCCGTTCCAACCCTACGGCGACGGTCGACCCGGTTGGCACATCGAATGCTCGGCGATGTCGCGCGCGCTGCTCGATGCCGCCGGCGCCGGCTTCGACATTCACGGCGGCGGTGCAGATCTCGATTTTCCCGCACCACGAGAACGAGATCGCGCAAAGCGAGCCGCTAATGCCGCACCCGCCGATGGCGAACTTTTGGGTTCACGGCGGATTGCTCAATTTCGAGGGACGAAAGATGTCGAAGTCGCTCGGCAACTTCGAGCCGCTCGTCGATTTGCTCGATCGTCACGACCCGCAGGCGATACGCCTCGCTTTTCTGACGACCGGTTATAGCAAGGTGATGAACTTCACCGACGAGTCACTGGCCGCGTCCTACGTCACGCTCGAACGCCTGAAAAAGACCTATCGCAGCGTCGTCGCGCTTGCGGAGGCACCGGCTGACTCGAGTGGGTTGATCGCTCGGATCGAAGCGGCCCTCGATGAGGACATGAACACGTCGGTCGCGATTGCCGAACTCTTGCAGTGGAGCCCAATGCCCGGCGGCCGTGCGGAGTTCGAGCGCACGCTGTGGCTGCTCGGCATCGAGCCAAACGAAAGCTGGCTGCACGAACCGCAGCGTTCGCTGCCGCCGGATTTTCTCGAGCAACTGCGTGCGCGGCTCGACGGTGAACCGTCGCTCAACGGCGCGACAGCCGAAGAGGCGATCGCTGCGGTGATCGCGGCGCGCAGTAAAGCCCGCGCCGAAAGGGACTGGGCGGCGTCTGACCGGTTGCGCGATGCACTTGCCGCATGCGGCGTCGCCATCAAAGACTCTAAAGACGGAACAACATGGACCGTGGCCGAGTAAAGTCGCCGCGCGGCGGACCGCCGCGGAAGGCGCGGCTCGATTTCGACGACGTGATGTATGGTATTCACGTCGTCGAGGAAGCGCTCACGGCGGGCGAAGCACTTCGCACAATTCATGTTTCGGAAGACCGCAAGCGCGACCCGCTGCTGCGCAAGATCGTCGCGCAAGCCAAGGACCAAAACGTACCGGTGCGATTCGAGGGGCGACCATTCTTTGCGCAATTGCCCTTCAAGACGCATCAAGGCGTTGTCGCCATCGCACCGCCGTTTGATTACGCGAGTCTGGGCGACGTGCTCGGATCGAAGAAGACCGGGCATGCGCTGTTCGTGATTCTCGACCATCTGACCGATCCGCACAACGTCGGCGCGATTATCCGAACGGCAGAATGTGCGGGAGCCGACGCGGTGATTTTGCCCGAGCGGCGTTCGGCCGGCGTGAATGCAACGGTGCGTAAAGCGGCTGCGGGCGCGGCCGCGTATCTGCCGGTGGTTCGCGTCGCGAACGTTAACGATGCGATTCGCACGCTGAAGAAGGCCGGCGTCTGGATTGCCGGGGCCGCGGCGGGCGAGGGAACGGTCGCAATGGGCGAGGCGGATTTCGACCGCGACCTGGCACTGGTGATCGGAGCCGAGGGCGCCGGCCTTGCCCCTCTGGTCAGACGAGAGTGCGATTACCTGGTCAGCGTCCCGATGCGAGGGCAAACGGAGTCCCTCAATGCCTCGGTGGCAGCCGGAGTGCTACTTTATGAGGCTATCCGCCAGAGAAGCCATTGACGGGAGGAGGACCCCCTCCTATAATCACGTGGATGTGCCGCGCCCGATGAGGCTCCGGCCCGCGTTTTGCGGTGCATCGACCAACGAAGGCAAAATGACTATGGCTATGACCCATCCCGCGACGGATGGTTTGGAATACAGCGAGAGAGTAGACGAAGATCTCGTTGCCATCGCAAAATCGGGCGACAACCTGGCGATGGAATACCTGCTCAACAAGTACAAGAATTTCGTGAGAATTAAGGCCAAGAGCTACTTCTTAATCGGTGCGGACCGCGAGGACATCATACAAGAAGGTATGATCGGCCTCTACAAAGCCGTGCGCGATTTTAAGGCCGACAAACTCTCGAGCTTCCGCGCATTCGCTGAACTCTGCATCACCCGGCAGATCATCACGGCGATCAAAACCGCGACTCGTCAGAAACACATCCCGCTTAATCAATATATTTCGCTGAATAAGCCGATCTACGACGAGGATAGCGAACGAACGCTGCTCGACGTGATGGCTTCGCAGAAGACTTCTGATCCCGAAGAACTCGTGGTCACGCAGGAAGTCTCCGACGACATCCGTCAGCGCATTCGGCAGAATCTCTCGGAGCTCGAATCTCAGGTGCTCGAATCCTACCTCGAAGGAAAGAGCTATCAAGAGATGGCGCGCGATCTCGGGCGCCACGTGAAATCAATCGACAACGCGCTCCAGCGCGTCAAGCGAAAGATAGAGAAAAACCTCGCGGAGTTCGAGTTTCAATAGGATCGCGAATACAAAATGAAGAGGCTCCCGATTTCGGGAGCCTCTTCATTTTTACGGCTGGGCCGTTCTAAAAGACGCCGTTGGCTTTGAGTAGCGCGGAGTCGCCCTTCACGTATTGGACGAACGCCGAAACGTCGGCCGGTGCTGTCTTCAGCGTGTAGAGGTGCTCGTCGGTCGAAAACGCGTAGGCGTGGCTGCGGATGTTCGCAGGCGTGGGCGCCACGCCCTCATAGGTGACGAGCATGTTCTCATGACCGCCGATGAAGCCGCTGGCGAGGTATCCGAGCGAGCCCGACGTCTTTGATACTGCGTCGACCACCTGAGTGGCATTGTCCTCGATCGTAATCGGAATCAGCGTCTTCGCGACTTTGTCTTCGAAGACGAATCGGGTGCCGGTTCCGATCTGACGCCCGATCAACACGATCTTGCGGTCATTTCCGCCGACGGCTTTCCAATTGGTAATCTTGCCGGCAAAAATGTCGATGAGCTGTTCGCGCGTGAGATTTTTCACGCCGGCATCGGGATTGGCGACGAATGCAAATCCGACCACGCCGAGCACCGTGTCGGCGAAATCGGTATCCGGGACCGCCACGTCGGACATCGCGACGTCGACCGAGCGGTCTTTAAGGGCCGCGATCCCAGCACCCGAGCTGTTCCCCTTCACCGCGATCGTAACTCCGGGATGAGCGCTCTGGTACTCGGCAGCCGCCTTGGTCACGAGCGGGGCAAGATTGGTGGTCCCACCCACGTTAATGTTCTGAGCAGCTCCCGCCGGAAGCAGCAAAGCCAGGGGAAGAATCAGGGCCGTTATCGGGCCAAGCAAGCGAGGCGTTCTCATGTCGAAAGCTCCTTTGCGGACGTTCCGCAAGTAATACGAGTATTAAGCAGATTAAGCCCTGCTTGGCGGAGTTCCGGGGCCATTAGTAAATCCCCGAGGCCGCGAGCGCGGCCCGTTGAGTGGTAACGAAGGTTACGAAATCGCGCGCAACGGCGGGCCCGTCTTTGCGCGTGTAGAGATGCTCGTCGGTCGAGAATGCGTAGGCGTGATTGCGAATGTTTTCGGGCGTCGGCGCTACGCCGCCGTACTCGAGTATCAGGTCGGGGTGATCGGCGACGAACTGCGTAGCAATGTAACCAATAGCACCCGGTGTGGTTGCGACGTCGTGGACGAGTTCGACCGGATTGACCGGATCCTGGGTTGGAATCTCGACCTTCGCGACCTTCGTCTCGAAGAGTAAGCGCGTTCCGGTACCGATCGCGCGCCCAAACGCTACCACCGGCTGATCTTCACCGCCGATCTGCTTCCAGTTGGTGATTGTTCCGGAGTACATGCCGATGAGTTGTGCACGGGTGACGCTCTTTAAGCCCGTGTGCGGGCCGGCGAGGACAGCGACGCCCATCACGCCGATCGTCGCATCGACGAAGTCCGGGAAATCGGCCGGATCGACGGCAATGTCCGAGGCCGCGACGTCGATCGAGCCCATCTTTAGCGCTGCAATGCCTTGGCCGGAATTCGTCCCCTTCACGGCGATCGCGTGATCCGGATGTGCTGCCTGATATGCCGCGGCCGCCTTTTGCAACGCGGCCGTTTGATTGAGCGTACCTTCAACCCGCAACGCGCTGGTCGCCGGTGGATCGGTCGCTACAAGGATGCCGAAGGATTTGAGGATCGCGGCTTGCGTTGGGACGAACGCTAAGAACGCCTTTGCGTCGGGCGAGGCATCGCCTAACGTGTAGGCGTGTTCGTCGGTTGCGAACTTGTAGCTGTGGTTGAGAACGTTGGCATCGGTCGGTGCGACGCCGTCGTAGCTCACCACGAGGTTTTGGTGGGTGCCGACATAGTTCGTCGAACTGTAGCCGATGCCGCCGGGTGTCTCGGCCACGGCGTTCACAACCGCCGTTGCATCGGGAAGAATCTTCATTGGAATCAACGTCTTTGCAACAGTCATCTCGAAGATGAAGCGCGTACCGACGCCGATGGGCCGGCTAAAAGGCACGATCGCGAGATCATTTCCGCCCAGCTGCTTCCAATTGGTAAATTGTCCCGCGTAGATGCCTTGGACTTGGGCGCGGCTGAGATTGGTTATCCCGGCCCCGTTGCCTACGACGAAAACGAAGCCGACGACGCCGATCTTCGTGTCGTTGAACGCCGGGTCGTTGACCGCAACGTCGGAGCAGGCGATATCAATCGCGTGATCCCGAAGTGCGGCGATTCCCTCGCCCGAGCTGCTCCCGACGATCGAGAACGATGCGCCCGCGTGCGAGCTCGAAAAAGCGCCCGCGATCTGCTTGAGTGCCGGGGTATCGTTGGTCGATCCGCCGATGCGGATCGCTGCATCCGCGCTCGCCGTCGAAGGAAGAGATGAGACCAGCGAAAGCAAGAACGCGCCTATGACTGCGACGTGCCCGACACGTGCAAAGAATCCCACGAAAATAGCCCCCTGCCCATAAGAGCGGAAGTAGTGGGACACACCCGAGGTCCAAGAATTGCTTTATAGGTGTTCGGTAGGGGAAGCCTGAGGGTTTACTGGGATCGGGCCCCTCGCCCCATCGATTCCACGATTGTGGCGTAAAGATTCTCGCGGTCTTCGATCGGATCGACGATGATAACGTTTGCCGGATCACCGTTCTTGGGGTCGAGGCAAACCGTTACCTTGCCTTTGGCGCAGACGTCCATACAGGTGGTGGAAATAACACGAATGGGGCCCCATTCACCATTTTCCTTGAGCTCGGCTTTCAACCAGTCGCGCAAATTGAAATCGCCGAGACGCTCTGCAACGTCCGGCGCTTCCTCGGGGATGCGTTCTTTGAAACAGCGTTCGCACACGAGCACGAGTCCGCTTTCGAGCCATTTAGGATTGACCGGTTGCATGTGTTCCTATAACGAGCGGAGCCGGAGGTCGGATTCGAACCGACGTGGACTTACGTCTCGGATTTACAAAACCCGCCCAATCGACCGCTATGGGACTCCGGCGTGACGGCCCTCGTTTCCACGGTCCGGCCTCCGCTCCTGTTCTTCTATCTTGCTCAAACGAGCCCAGACAAGAATCGCTCCATCGTCTTTGCGAAGCGCTCGAAATCTGCGCGATGCAAGTTGTGCCCTAGATCTTCGAGCGTGACGATCTGCACGTCCGGCGCATGATGCGCGGCGATTTCCTCCGTCACCGGGACCGGCACGATCGAACCGTCGGGGCCGGCCATCACCATGAGCAGCGGCTTCGGATAGGTGGCGATGTCGCCGCGTAAATCCCAGCCGCTTTGATTCTGATCGCGCAAGCCGGCGATCGGCGCGGTCGTCATGCTGTGCACGGCGTGGACCTTGCCGTCAACGTCAGCCGGATGCCAATCGGAGTAATCAACGCGGATGCGCTCGTCGCGTGCATCGCCCTGATAGGTAAACGTCTCTTCCAGCTCATCGATGAACTCGGCATACCAGTCGTCGGCGACCTGAACGATCATCGGATCGATTGCGACGACGGCACTTGCATCAAGCATCTGCCCTCCGCGCACGACGCACGCGCCGCCCCACGAGTGGCCGACAAGAATGTCTGCGCCGGCCACCGCGGCAACATCGCGCAGATCTTGCACGCCGCGTTCGAGCGTCATCGGTCCGGGTATGGCAACGCTGTCCCCGTGCCCGCGTTGATCGTACGCCGTCACTTGATACCGATCCGCGAAATGTTGCGCGAGCCGATGCCACGCCTTGCGCGAGCTGGTCATGCCATGAACGCAGAGCATGACCGGTCCACTATCGCCCCAGCGTTCCAACGTCGTGGTAGCGCCGTCGTCGAGCACGATCGTTCGAAGCATCGATCGCATGGTGACCCCCTTAGCCGCGTAGCATCGCGCGCGCGGCATTCCAGCCCGGTGCGCCCATCACGCCGCCTCCAGGATGCGCCGCCGCCCCGCACATATAGAGATGCCTGATCGGCGTCTTGTAGGTTGCATAACCCGGAACGGGACGTAACGCGTAGAGGTTGTGCAGCGGCATCGTCCCTTGGAAAATGTTCCCGCCGGTCAAACCGAAGGTCTCTTCGATGTCGACCGGACTAAGAATCTGACGGTCGATGACCGAGGCCGTGAAGCCCGGGGCGTAGCGTTCGACGACCGCAAAGCAGCGATCGGCAAACTCATCCTTGATCGCTTGCGTCCAGGGACCGTCTTTGAGCTTGTACGGCGCGTACTGCACGAACATCGACATCAAGTGCTTGCCCGGCGGCGCGATCGTCGAATCGAGCGACGACGGCAGGCAACATTCAACTACCGGCTCTTTCGACGTATGGCCGTACTTGGCGTGGTCGTAGGCGCGTTCGATGAAATCTTGATCGGGACAGAAGTGCACGGTCCCGTGATGTTGCGGCCCGGGATCGTGCCCCGGTAACGCCGAGAAGCTCGGAAGGCGCTCGAGCGCCACGTTGATCTTGACCGAGGCCGAGTCGTAGGCGATGCGCCCAACCGCGTCGCGAAACGCCGGCGGCAGCGTCGCCGGGTCGAGAAATCGCTCGAATGTCAGGTGCATATCGACGCCGCTTGCAATCTGCTTCGCGCGGTATTCCTCACCGCTGCGCAACGCCACGCCCGTCGCCGCGCCGCGATTGGTGAGGATCTTCACGACCTCGGCATTCATCTTGATCTCCACGCCGAGATCGGTCGCGGCGCGAGCCAGCGCTTGCGTCAACCCGCCCATACCACCGCGCATGTATGCCCACACGCCGCGCTTGCCGTTGGTTTCTCCCATGACGTGATGAAAGAGCACGTAGGCGGTACCTGGCATCGACGGCGCCATGAACGCGCCGATGATCGCGTCGGTTGCAAGCGTTCCTTTGAGTTCTTCGCTTTCGAACCATCGATCCAAAATCGGGCGCGCTGCGCCGCTGAGCATCTCGATCGCCTCGTTCATATCCGGGCCCATTTTTTGCAACGCGCGTGCTATTGCACCCAGATGGACGAGGTCACTCAGCTTTGGATGTAAGACATCGGGTGGAATTTGCGTGAGCGTCGGTTCGATGACGGCAGCGACACGTTGAAGCATCGCTTCGTATTTCGGGTATGCCTGTGCGTCGTGCCGGCTGAACTTCGCGATCTCTTCGGCATCGCGCGACGTACCGCGGCCGAGCATGAGGTAGCGTCCGTCGAGAAACGGGGAAAACGAGGCCGGATCGCGCTCGATTGCTTCGAAGCCGTAGCGCTTCAGATCGAGATCGCGCACGATCTCGGGACGAAAGAGGCTATTGACGTAGGCTGCCGTCGAAACTTTGAATCCGGGAAACGTCTCCTCGGTCACGCACGCGCCGCCGACCAGGTGGCGGCGTTCGAGCACGAGCACTCGGCGCTTCGCGCGCGCCAAATAGCATGCGGCTACCAGGCCGTTATGACCACCGCCGATAACGATTGCGTCGTAGGTCTTGGACATAGGCAGGTTCATTAGTCGGAGGGAAGGCTGCCCCTGTGAGCGATAGTTTTACGCGCATGGATATCACCGTGCGTCGCGCAAGTGCAGACGACGTCGAGACGCTTTTGCCATTGGTACGCGCCTATCGCGTGTTCTACCGGCAGGCGCCCGATGACGCCGGCGAGCGGCGGTTCCTCGGCAAGCATCTGCGCGACGAAACGAGCACGCTGTTCTTCGCGAGCGACGCTGGTCGCGCAGTCGCCTTCGTGCAGATCTTTGAATCGTGGAGCACGGTCCGGTTGGCCCCGGTGCTGATTCTCGAGGATCTCTTCGTCGATCCGTCGCACCGCATGCGCGGCGTCGGCCGTGCGCTCATCCGTGCCGCAGTTGCGTACGCGCGCGAGACCGGGGCGGCAGCGATGTTCCTCGAGACCGCCGTGGATAACGAGCGAGCGCAGCACGTGTACGAGCGTGAGGGCTGGCAGCCCGAGCGCAGCTTCCTTAAGTACAACGCGCCGCTCTGATCTTCCGATAGATGTCGGGTTGCGAGGAGCCGGCGCCCATGGTATCGTACCGTCGTTAGCCGTGCCGGGATCTCCGTGGGTCGGTGGTCGAGTGGTTAATGGCACCGGACTGTAAATTCGGCTCGCGAAAGCGATACGCTGGTTCAAATCCAGCCCGGCCCACCATCCCGTCTTTTGTGTTTCGCGGGCGTTGCATAGTGGTAGTGCCTCTGCCTTCCAAGCAGATAGCGCGAGTTCGATTCTCGCCGCCCGCTCCAAACAGTGCCAACCTGGTGGTCATTGGCGTCGCTACGCTTCATACGTGAAGCGAAACACAAAGAAGATCGGGACGATATCCGAGCTCATGGTGACGGCAGCGTTGGCAAAAAGCGGCTACCGTTTGGTAATCCCTTATGGTGATTTCGCCAGGTATGACGTTGTGATCGTGGGCGAGGACGGCGAATTTGCTCGCGTTCAGATCAAGGCGGGACGTCTTCGCAACGGCGCGATTGAATTCAACGGTTACAGCTCCCATTCGCACCGCGGCGGAGTGTCATCGCGTTCGTATGCCGGCGACGTCGAGCTCTTTGGCGTTTACTGCCCGCAGGTCGATCGATGCTTTCTGGTCCCGGCTATCAGGGTGGGAACGCACGGGAGTCTTCGGATCGAACGTACGAGAAACGGGCAATCGAAGCGCATCAACTGGGCCGACGCCTTTGGGCTTCCCGGGGCACCGAAGAATGTAGTAGGTGCAGGCGCTTCGGACGTAGTACCGTTGGCAAGCGAATTGCCGTTGTAGCTTAGCGGTAAAGCACCTCGTTGGTAACGAGGAGACCGCGGGTTCAATCCCCGCCAACGGCTCCAGCATTGAAAAAACGGCCTCGCAACTCGCGAGGCCGTTTTGTATTGCTGTGTGCGACGATTGCTGGCTCAGCCGTTGCGCTTGAGATTCTCGACGATTTCGCCGAGCACGCGGTCGACGTCAGCCGGTACGGGCTGACACGTTCCGGCGCCGACGTGGCCGCCGCCGCCGAAGTCCGCGAGCATATCGCCAACGCTTGTCTTACAGTCGCGTTTGAGAATATTGTGTCCGACCTGAATCGAGACGAATTCGCCGTTGCGGCCGTCGGCGACGCGCACCGACACGTTCGCCGTCGGGAACAGTTCGTAGATCAGGAAGCGGTTGCCGCTGGGAAGATTCTTGAGACCGCGCACGTCGGTAATCACGACGTTGCCGTCTTGCCGCGACGTAGCTTTAAGATGCTCGCGGAAGGCCGGTTCCTCGGCTTTGAGCCGATCGACTTGCTTGCGTACTTCGGGATCTTGAAGAATCTGCTCGACCGTCTGTGCTTTCGCCAACCCCATCAGGTGCCGGAAATAGTCTTTGAAGGCGCCAAGGCCGCTGCGCGGATCCAGCGTGTAACCGACCAGAATCCACCCCTTCGGATCGACGATGTCGTCGCGGGTGAGTTGCGCCGAGTCAAGCCGATCGGTTGCCTCCATCAATTCGGAAAAGCGGCCGAAGCGGTCCGACTTGTAGTGATCCGCGATCACGCGCGCCGCACTGGGAGCTACGCCGAACTCGCCGCGCATTTGCGGGTTCCACGCCGCGTCCGACTGGCTCACGTGGTGATCGAACCACAGCGCCGCCCGTTCGTCGTAGGGGAGATTTGCAAGAATGTCGTTGGCGGAGAGGGCGAACTTGCCATCCTGCACGTCCTTGGGATGGGCAAAGTCGACTTCATCGATCGGTTCGACTTCTTGGAGCAGGATGGCCGACGTGAGGCCGTCGAGGTCGGCTCGGGTGATCAAGCGCATGGGCGATTCCTCCGGGCGGATCAGGTTCGCGCAAGCAACTGGGCGCTCCTTATGCCTTTTGGCGCATCCGCGGACCCCTCGAGCGGCGTTCTTTATTGTGCAATGAAACACGACATCACCCCACCCGTTGTTAAGACCGAGCAGGAGTGGCGCGAGGAACTCGGACCGCAGCGTTACGCGATCCTGCGCGAAGCGGGCACCGAACGCCCCTTCACCGGCGAGCTACTCAACATGCGCGATGACGGAACGTTCCTCTGCGGCGCCTGCGGGGCCGAACTCTTCAAAACATCCGAGAAGTTCGACTCTCACTGCGGCTGGCCGTCCTTTACCCATCCGCACGAACAAGAAAATGTGCGGCTCTTGGACGACGTCAGTCACGGTATGCGCCGCACCGAAGTGCGTTGCGCGCGTTGCGATTCGCATTTGGGACACGTTTTCGACGATGGCCCGGGACCGCGCGGGACGCGCTACTGCATCAACTCCCTTTCGCTGGATTTCAAGAAAGTCTGAACGAGCCGTTTGATCCCTACGCGCTCGGCAGCGCTGAATCGCGCGACCCCGGGACTGTCGCTGTAGATAAACGCCGCGACGTTCGCCGCATTTGCGATCAGGTCGGTCTCGTCTGCAAGTAAGCGGGCAACTTGAGCGGCGAGAAGATCGTCGTCCATGCGCGGGGTTTCGCGGCACGGCAGACGAACCTTGAGCCTGAATCCCGCGCAGGAGCCCAGTATGAAGGATCATCTGGTTGGAAAACGCCCGGAGGGCGGTAACGATCGTCTGCTCTTAGCGCAGGCAGCGTCGCTTTTGTCGACCGATCTTTCATTGGGCGAGTTGTTCGAGCGCCTGACGACCATGCTCCCGACGTCCATTGATTCCGCGGTCGTCTTCATCGCGCTGGCGCAACCCGACGGCAACCACACGATCGAATACATTTACGATCACGGCGAGATTCGACGCTATCCGCACATCGAATTGACGGAGCGCTCGCGCGCTCGCGCAGTGATCGGCAGCGGTGAAGTCATCTGGGGTAATCGCCGTGACGTCTGGGCGCCGCACGGGACGTACCCGATCAATCCGGATCGACCGTGGACCGACGACACGAACTCGGCGATCTTCGTGCCGATGCGCGCCGGCGGCACATTGCTAGGTTGCCTCTCGGTGCAGAGCGTTCACGAAGACGCCTACACGAATCAAGAGGTGGAAACCATCGCAGCGATCGGCCATTACCTCGGAGTGGCGGTCCAGAACCAGCGCATGTACCAAGCCCTGCAGCGAACGGCTGAATACGATACGCTCACCGGCCTCGCGAGTCGTTCGCGTATCTCGCGCGAACTCGATCGGGGCCTTGCCGAGGCGACGTCGACGCAACCGGTGATCGCGATCATGTTCGACGTGGTGAACTTCGCGCAGTTCAACGAGCTCTACGGTTACGCCGAAGGCGACGAGGTGCTGCGTTGGATCGCCGAGATCTTGCGTGAGTTCGAAATCGCCGATGACACCATTAGCGTCGGCCGCTTCGGGGGCGACATCTTTATGGTGATCATGCGCGACGGTGCGAGCGATCTCGTCGCGCATCGGGTCGCGCGCGTCGTGACCAAACTCAACGAACTCGCCTACGTTGCACGCGATCAAACGCTGCCGATCACAATAGCGTGCGGCTACGCTATCGCGCCGCTCGATGCCGGCGCGCGGACGGATGTCGTTGCGTTATGCGAGCATCGGACGCGATTGAGCCGCAAACTTGGCGGATTGGCCGTTGGGACCGACGAGATCGATGCCTACACGATTCACGGTTCGTTCGACGGCCTCGAGCCGATTGTCGAAAGTCTGCTCGATCGGGATCCATTCACACGCGTGCACCTCTTGCAGGTCAACACGATGGCCAAGCTCTGGTCGGAACATAACCTCGATCTCGATCACGCGACGCTGGCCAAACTCTTGCAAGCGAGTTTGCTCCACGACGTCGGCAAGCTGCTCATCGCCGATCGCATGCTGAGCAAGCCTGGCCGGTTGAGCCCTGCGGAGTACGAAGCGGTGATGCGTCACGCCGAATATGGTCGCCACGTCCTGATGCAGCACACGGGCTACCGCGAGGTCGCGGAAATCGTGGGAGCACACCACGAGCGCTGGGACGGCGGCGGCTACCCGGGCCGTCTGGCGGGCGAAGAGATTCATCCGTTGGCGCGGGCGATCTCGATCCTGGATGCCTTCTCGGCGATGGTCGCCGATCGGCCCTACCATCGCGGTATCACCGAAGACGCGGCGCTGGCCGAGCTGCAGCGCTGTGCCGGCACGCAGTTCGATCCGGTGCTGGTCGACCGCTTCGTTGCCTGGCGCGAAGAGGGCAATCCCCCTCCCCTGGTCTAGATACCGTCAGCCCTCGATGGCCCGCTAGGAGAGTGCGGCCGGCGTGTGCGTAGGAGCACACGAGGTCGCAGTCGACAACGCGGGCCGCGAGGGATGGGCGCTCGTAGCTCAATTGGATAGAGCAAGGCACTCCTAAGGCCGAGGTTGGCGGTTCAATTCCGCCCGAGCGCAGGCTTGGCGAGCCCCGCCCCGGTGGTTGCGCCCCGGGGCGGGGTTATGCTACAGTCTCTAGGCTAGAACGGTCCTCCGGGCCGTTTATTTCATGTCGCGTGGTAAACTGAGATGGCAAAAAAAGAAAATCGTGTGATGGTCGTGATGGCGTGCACTGAGTGCAAGCGTCGCAACTACAATACGCAGAAAAATAAGCAGAAGACGACCGACCGGCTCGAGCTGAGCAAGTATTGCCGCTGGTGCCGCTGCCACCGTGCACACCGCGAGACGAAGTAAGCACGCGACCCATATAGGGCGGTAGCTCAATTGGTAGAGTAGCGGTCTCCAAAATCGCCGGTTGCAGGTTCGAGTCCTGTCCGCCCTGCCAAGTTTATCCCCCAGGAGCGAAAGAAGTTTGGTGAACGAGAAAAAAAACACGGCGCCCGCATCGAGCCGCCAACAGCAGGCCGGCGGGGATTTCGTGCGTGGCGTGTTCACCGAGCTGCGCCGCGTCACGTGGCCTACGCGAAATGAGTGGGTCTCGGCGACCATTCTTACCCTGGGGTTGGTGATCGGCGTCGGCTTGATCACGTGGGGCCTCGATAATCTTTTTACTCGACTCTTTGACCTGCTGCGGCTGCACGCTATTTAATCATGATGTCCGATATCGAACGCGAATACCAAAATGACGAAACGGCGACGCTGGAAACAGTGACGCTCGAAACGGGGACGGTCGAAACGATCGCCGAGCCGCAGGCAGAGCTTGCTATCGGTGCGCCCCTCGAGGACGACATCATCGATGAAGCCGAGGCTGCCGATGAGGAAGGCGCAGCCGAAACCCCGGCGCCGGCGAAGAAAGACAACCGCAACTGGTTCGTCATTCACACGTACTCAGGTTACGAGAATAAGGTCAAAGCGAACCTCGAGCGCCGTATTCACTCGATGAACATGGCCGAGAAGATCTTTCGCGTGCTCGTGCCGATGGAAGACGAAGTCGAGTTCAAAGACGGCAAGCGCAAGATTACGCCGAAAAAAGTTTTCCCCGGCTATGTCTTGGTTGAGATGATCATGGACGACCAGTCGTGGTACGTCGTGCGTAACACCCAAGGTGTGACCGGTTTCGTCGGCAGTCCCGGCCCGGGCGAGAAGCCCGTGCCGCTGCAAGAAAAAGAAGTCAAAACGATTCTCAAGCAGATGGGCATTGAAGCGCCCAAGCTCAAGATCGACTTCGCTAAGGGCGATCGCGTCAAAGTCACCTCGGGCCCGTTCTTCGACTTCACCGGTGTGGTCGACGAAATTCAGCCCGAAAAAGAACGCCTCCGCGCGCTCATCTCGATCTTCGGACGCGAAACCCCCGTCGAACTGGAATTCTTCCAAGTCGAGAAAGTCTAACAACCCAGTCGCTTTACTTTAGTTGGCTTGGCGGCTAGAATCTGATGGTTTCTCGTGGGAACGACCCCGGCCCGCGAGATTGCTGAGGGGAAGAAGCGGTTTGGGCCGCTTCGAACGAGGACCGTCTGACCGAGCGCGGAGCCACGATGGCGGGAGCGCGAGGCAGTCGATAGGAGCGCACCACGATGGTGCGCGACGAATGTGTCCGAGTTCGAATGCGGGCGAAACCGATTCGTACTATCAAAGGACATAACTCGTGGCAAAGAAGGTCGTAGGCAAGATTGGCCTACAGATTCCGGCCGGCAAGGCAACGCCTGCGCCGCCGATCGGTCCGGCACTCGGACCCTACTCGCTGAATATCATGGATTTCTGCAAACAGTACAATGAACGTACGGCATCGCAGGCGGGCATGATCATTCCGGTCGAGATCACCGTGTACGAAGACCGCACGTTTACGTTCATCACCAAAACGCCGCCGGCATCGTTCCTCATCAAACAGGCGCTCAAGATCGAGTCGGGTTCGAAAGAGCCCAATCGCAACAAGGTCGGCAAACTGACCCAAAAGCAACTCGAGGACATCGCCAAGGTGAAGATGCCCGACATCAACGCCAACGATATCGAGGCGGCTAAGAAAATCATTGCCGGAACGGCACGCTCGATGGGCGTGGAGGTGGAGTAATGCCGCAACATCACGGTAAGCGTTACAGGAACCTCGAAGCCAATTTCGACAAGAAGGCGCTCTACACGCCCGCCGAAGCGATCGGCTTCGTGAAGAAGAACGCCAACGCGAAGTTCAACGAAACGGTCGAGATTCACATCCGTCTCGGCGTCGACCCGAAGAAGAGCGATCAGAACGTGCGCGGCACGGTGCTCCTGCCGCACGGCACAGGCCGAGTCGTGCGCGTCATTGCATTCGCCAAGGGCGACAATGCAAAGGCCGCGCAGGAAGCCGGCGCCGACATCGTCGGCGATCAGGATCTGATCGACAAACTCAAAGCGGGCTTCACCGAGTTTGACGTGGCGGTTGCGACGCCCGACATGATGGCACAGGTCGGTAAGGAACTCGGACGCATCCTCGCGCAGAAGATGCCCAACCCGAAGGCCGGTACGGTCTCGGCGAATATCGCCGGCGCGATTCGCGACATCAAAGCCGGTAAGGTTGAATACCGGCTCGACAAGGCCGCGATCATCCACACGATCGTCGGCAAGGCGCAGTTCGATGAGGCGCAGTTGGTTGAGAACGTCAGCGCGCTGCTCGATGCGATCGTGCGGGCCAAACCGGCTGCCGCCAAGGGGACCTACCTGCGAAGCGTCACGCTCACCAGCACGATGGGCCCCGGCGTCAAGGTCGATCCCAACCGGGTCAAGGCCACCGCGTAGACCTCGGAAAGCCTCGTCCTAGGACCTCGCGCCGATGCGCGGGGTCTTTTTTCTTGACCTCCAGCAAATCGGAGGTTGACTGGTGTGCTTTCTTGCCCTATATATGAGTTGTGATTTGTCTCGTGATTCAGTAGGTGACGAAGGGCGATAAATGAGTGATCTTGGTCAGTATTCTGGTCAATATTCCATGAGTGGCCGAGGCGAGCGGTCGGCCCCCCACGCGCACGAGCGGGCGATGGCGTTGCCCATCGAGGAGGTCGTCCATGAGCTCGTCAGTCTGCTTGGAGCGACGACCGTGGCGATCATCGGCGGGGTGGCTGAGACGCGGGCCGTTTCCCAGTGGACAACGGGCCGAGCGCCGCAACGTCCCAACGTGTTGCGCTTCGCGCTGCAACTCGCCGGGATGATCGCGGTCACCAAGGATCCGGACGTCGTCCGGGCCTGGTTCCACGGCAGCAATCCGCATCTCGGCGATCGCGTTCCGGTCACGATGCTGCGCGATGAGTCCCTGGCCGAAATCCAGGGAGAAATGATGGCTGCAGCGCGCAAGTTTGCCTCGCGCTAGCAACCTTACCGTACGGCTGAACACCAAGTTGTTTTGAGTCTGAACATTCATTAGCCTAAGGATGTGGTGAACGACGTGCTAGACATGGGTGAAGGCGGCACCGCCATATTTATTCACGAGTCCTCGCCGTGGGCGGAAATTCTTTGCGCGAGCGGAGAGCTCGACCTCGCGGTAGTTCCGCAGTTCAGCTCGGCGCTTGAGAAGCTGTTTGAAGCCGGACTGCCGGTCGTGCTCGACCTCTCGGAATGCACGTATCTCGATTCGACGATCTTGCGGGTCCTTGTCGGCGCGTGCAATGCGTGGCCGGCCCGTTTCGGGATCGTCATCCCGCTCGGAGCTCGCGTTCGGCGAGTCTTTCAGGTAGCCGGCCTTGAGAGCGCGCTGCTGATTGGCGGATCCCGCAAGGATCTCCAGCATCACTTTTTGACGAAGACTTCGTAACCAGCGCGGCCAACTTCCCTCGGGTGAATTTGGCCTGGAACACGCGCCGGCGGCGCAAGCACGAGCGCTTGGCGCGCATCTCCGGCCTCGTCCGCGATGGACGCTTTGCCACAGGCGACGCAACCGCAGTCTTGCAAGAGTTGATCGAACCGGGCGACCGGGTCTGCCTCGAGGGCAACAATCAGAAACAAGCCGACTTTCTTTCGCGCACGCTTGCGACGCTCGATCCGCAGCGTACCCACGATCTGCACCTGCTCATTTCGGTCATCGGCCGGCCCGAGCACATCGCGCTGTTCGAGCGCGGCATTGCATCGCAGGTTGATTTTTCGTATTCCGGACCGCAATCGCTGCGGCTTGCGCAGCAGGTGGCTGACGGACGCGTGCGCGTGGGCGCAATTCATACCTATCTCGAGCTCTTCGCCCGCTACTTCGTTGACCTGACACCCGACATCGCGCTCATCGCCGCCGACGAAGCGGATGCCGACGGGAATCTCTATACCGGTCCAAACACCGAAGAAACACCGACGATCGCCGAGGCGACCGCGTTTCGCGACGGAATCGTCATCGCGCAGGTCAACCGTCTCGTCGATCGCTGCACCCGCGTGGACATTCCGGGTGATTGGGTCGATCTGGTCGTCGTCGCCGATCGGCCCTACGAGATCGAGCCGCTCTTCACACGCGACCCCGAGCTAATCGACGACGTGCAGGTGCTCATGGCAATGCTCGTCGTGCGCGGCATCTACGAACGCCACCGCGTGCGAAGCCTCAATCACGGCATCGGGTTTGACACCGCCGCCATCGAGCTGATCTTGCCCACGTACGGCGAGCGCCTGGGTTTGCGCGGTGAGGTTTGCACGCATTGGGTGCTCAATCCGCACCCGACCCTCATTCCCGCCATCGAAAGTGGTTGGGTGCGCAGCGTTCATTGTTATGGCGGCGAGCTGGGTATGGAGCGCTATGTCGCGGCGCGTCCTGACGTGTTCTTCACCGGCCGTGACGGATCGCTGCGCTCCAATCGCGCGTTTTGCCAAGCCGCGGGCCTCTATGCTACCGACCTCTTCATCGGCTCCACCCTGCAGATCGATCGCGACGCGAATTCCTCGACCGCCACGCTCGGTCGAATCGCCGGATTCGGCGGTGCGCCGAATCTCGGCAGCGACCCGCGCGGCCGCCGGCATACGAGTGTTCCCTGGC
Organism: Vulcanimicrobiota bacterium; assembly: GCA_963703325.1. Classification (GTDB taxonomy): domain Bacteria; phylum Vulcanimicrobiota; class Vulcanimicrobiia; order Vulcanimicrobiales; family Vulcanimicrobiaceae; genus Aquilonibacter. The sequence goes on from OY969805.1 coordinate 2,310,005, forward strand.
TCGAGATGACGTCGTCAGATGAAGAAGTGCGGCGCGGGCGTAAGATTGTGGTGCAACTCGTTGAGACCTTTCAAGAGAGCGGGATTCCCACGTTCGTCGAGCGACTCGATGCGATCGAGCTCGGACGAGCTGCGGGATTGCCGATCGCGCCCGTTATGATCTACGGCGACGACGTGACGCACGTTGTTACAGAAGAGGGCATCGCGTATCTCTATCGCGCGCGCGATATCGACGAGCGGCGCGCGGCGCTTGCAGCGATTGCGGGCGTAACAAAAATCGGTCTCGGCGCCGACGAGCAGCGAACGCAAGCGCTGCGCGCTTCCGGCGTGGTGGCGTTTCCCGAAGATCTCGGCGTTCGTCGTAACGAGGCAAATCGCACCTTGCTTGCGGCGCGTTCCGTGCGCGATCTGGTCGAATGGTCGGGCGGCCTTTACGATCCGCCCAAGCGCTTTAGGAGTTGGTGATGATCGAGACGCTGACGTACGAGTTTCCCGCCACGCAATCCGTCGACCATCGTTCGCACGTCGGCGTCGTGGCCTCGGGAAACTGCGAAATTCTCCTCGAGCCGTCGAGCGATCGGCGTTCGGCCGTCGTCGTGCGCACGAGTGTGAGCGGATTCGACGGAACGTGGCAAGCGGTGCTCGGCCGATTCTTTGCGCGCAATCCGGTTGCGGTCGCGATCGAGATCAATGATTTCGGCGCAACGCCGGCGGTTGTTGCGCTGCGCCTGGAGCAAGCCTTGGAGAGCGCACAATGACCGCGCTGCTTTTGACGGAGTCGTTCGCCGAACGCGGAGCGCGCGAGCGCGCGCGGGCGTTGCTCGACGCGCAAAGCTTTCGCGAGCTGCTCGGACCATTTGAACGAATCGCGTCGCCCTATCTCGCCGCGCAGGGCGTCGTGCCGCAGTCAGACGACGGTACGGTGGTTGCACGCGGAACGATCGGCGGCGTGCGAGCTTGCGTCGTAGCCACCGACGGCCGTTTTCTCGGCGGCTCGATCGGCGAGATCGGCGGATCGAAAATTGCCGGCGCGCTGGAACTCGCGCGGCGCGACGCGGAACGCGGCACGCCGACGCGCGTGGTGCTTGCGCTCGATACCGGCGGTATCCGATTGCAGGAAGCCAACTTAGGCATTCTCGCCGTGTCGGAAATCTGCGACGCGATCGTCGCGCTACGCGAATTAATGCCGGTCGTTGCGGTGATCGCTGGGCGCGTCGGCGTCTACGGCGGCCTTTCGCTCTCGACCGCGCTGTGCAGCGAGATCATCGTCAGCGAAGGCGCGCGCGTGGGGCTCAATGGCCCCGACGTCGTCGAAACCGAATCGGGGATCGACGAGATGGATTCATCGGATCGCCCGCTCATTTGGCGCGTCACCGGCGGACGGCAACGCTTTGCGCAAGGGTTTGCAAGCGAATTGGTGAGTGACGACGTCCCCGCCATTCGCGCAGCGGTCGAGCGCGCGTTTGAAGCGCCGCGTGAACTGCGCCCGCTCGTTGCGCAGCCGTTCCCCGATCCGCGACTCGATCTCGTTGCGTTCTTGCGCGCGATGGAGATCGAGCCGTGAGTGCGAGCGTACGCGGACGAGTATGGCTCGAACGGTTGACGGGCGGCGCAAAGCCGATGGGCGGGCTGCCGCCATCGGTTTTGGCAGCCGACACATCGATCGACGGACACGCGGTGCGCGCGATTACCGTCGTCCCCGATCTAAACGGGCGCTTCGCGCGGGCCCGTAACGGTGAGATGGGCATCGACGAAGGCTTCGGTGTCGCAGCGGCCGTGACGGGCACCCCCGCGGGCAGCGCAATTCTCGCGATCGTCGACGTGCCCGGACAGGCGTTCGGCACGCGTGAAGAAGCGGTCGGATTGCAGCGCGCGCTTGCCGCTTCGACCGGCGCATACATCCGCGCCCGGCGCGGCGGCCATCCGGTGCTTACGCTGGTTGTCGGGAAAGCGATCTCGGGCGCATTTTTGGCGCACGGGCTGCAAGGAGGATGGATCGGCGCACTCGATGTCGGCGATATTGAAATCCACGTGATGTCGGAGGCTGCTGTGGCTCGCGTGACGCGGATGGAGCGCGACGATTTGGTGCGCGTGGCCAAAGAGATTCCCGCGACGGCGCGCGACATTCGGACCTTTGCGACGTTTGGCGCGATCGATCGCATCTTTGCGGTAGGCGATCCCGATGCGCCAAGTGATGCCGAGGTCGACGAGGTGGTGCGCACGCTGGCCGAGGTTTTGCGAACGCCCGAGCTCGGCCGTCGCAATCCGGTCGATCGCTTGAATGCTCCGGCCGCGTTAGCGACGCGTGCGCTCGCGCGTCGCGTGCGCAGCGCACTGCAGGCGCAGTGGGATGCATGATCGCCTGCGTCCACACGATCTCGTTCGACTAACGCCGCGCGCGGTGGCGCGTATCGGATCGCACGCGCCGGCATGGATCGCACAGAGTCTGCAACGCGCGCCCTGGGCCGCGGTGCGGCGTGCGCACGTTACCGGCGGCGTTGCCGTCGGCATCCGCGGCGCGCGGCGCGAAGAACGCTTCGCAACGGTCGTACAAGCCGACGAGATCTCCGAGCGCCTGACGCCGGAGATGTTGAACGATTGCGTACCGGCCCGGCACCACGGCGCCTTTGATGCGTTGAACGTCGTGCTGCGCGAAGCGCAGCGGCGGGGACTGGCCATCGGACCGATCGGTGCCGCCGGCTTCGAACTTGCGACCGGCGTTGCCGCGCTGCACGAGCAGAGCGACCTCGACGTGCTGGTGCGCAGTCAGCCGGGCGACGCGGCGCTCCCGTCGCTCGCGCGCGCGATCGCGGCCTTACCGGTGCGCGTCGACGTCGAGATCGCGTTCGCCGACGATTATGGTGCGGCGCTGGTCGAAGCTGTTCGCGGCGGCGATTTATTGGTCAAGACGCCCGGCGGCCCGCGGATCTTACCGGCATTTTCTCCCGCGCACGCGGCAGTGCAAGCGCTGCGTGCGGAAGCGGAACTGACGCCGAAGCCCGCTCTGGTCGATCGGCGCGGCAGCGGTGCGCACGACGATCTCTCGCTCGATTTGCTGCTCGGCTCGGCGCAGTCGTTGGGCCCGGCGTTCGGCGCCGTCGATGCCGCCGCACGCGGCGCGCAACCCGATACTGCGTTGCGCGAGCGGCTCGGCGCGATCGGCCGCGAAGCGGAAGACGCGATGCTCCGTGCGAGCGGCGGCGTCAATACCCACCGCGGCGCGATTTGGTCGCTCGGACTCCTCGTCGCTGCGCACGCCATGACCGAGTCGCGCGATCCGATCGCGCTCGCGCACACGGCGTCGACGCTGGCGCGGTTGCCCGATGCCGAACGCGGTGTGCTCGTTTCGCACGGCGCTCGCGCGCGAACGCGCTACGGCGTGCGCGGTGCGACCGGCGAAGCGGAGGCGGGATTCCCGCACGTCGTCCGTGTGGCGCTGCCGGCGCTGCGGGCCGCACGTGAACGCGGCGCGAGCGAGGCGATTGCGCGTATCGACGCCTTACTGCACATCATGCGCACCCTCGACGATACCTGCGTCTTACATCGCGGCGGTGAACCGGCATTACACGCCGCGCAATCCGGTGCAGCAACGGTGATCGAGGCCGGCGGCATCGGCGTGGAGCGAGGCATGCGCGCGTTCGAGGCGCTGGAATCGTCGCTGCTCGCGCTCCGTGCGTCGCCCGGCGGCGCAGCCGATCTGCTCGCCGCGACGCTGTTCCTCGATTCGATCGAGCGCGGCTCGTGGGCGTGAGCGCAGCGCACTCGTGTTAGCGTTGCTCTTTCCCGGGCAGGGATCGCAGTATCCGGATATGTTTGCGCGCATCGCAAGCGATCCGTTTGCGGACCCGGTGTTTGACGAAGCCGACGCTGTTCTTGGTTATGATACACGCGCGCGCGACGACGTGGTGTCGCTTGCGTCGACGGTGAACGTGCAGCTCGGATTGCTGATCGCCGGGGTTGCGTCGGCGCGGTCGCTCGAGGCGCACGGCGTTGCGCCCGATGCGGTCGCCGGTCATTCGGTCGGGGGCTTCGCAGCAGCCGTAATCGCTCACGCGATGGGCTTTGCCGATGCGCTCTATGCCGTGGCGGAGCGCGCGCGCACGATGGAGCAACTCTTCCCATCGGGATATGGCATGGGCGTGATCGCCGGACTCCCCGAGCGCGCCGTGCGTGATATCGTGCAGCGGGTCGCCCGTGACGATGCACCGGTCTATGTTGCCAACGTCAACGCCCCGACGCAATGCGTGATTGCCGGCGAGAGCGTGGCCGTCGGTACCGCGCTCGAAGCGGGTGCTGACGCGGGAGCGCGCCGTGCCGATCGGCTCGACGTTGCCGTGCCGTCGCACTGTCCGTTGCTCGCGCCGGTGCAAGCGCGCCTCGAAGAAGTGCTTGCGCAGATCGAGATTCGCGATCCGCAGATCACGTATGTCGGCAGTGTCGGTCCGCGGGTGATTCGCGACGCACGCGCCTTACGCCACGATCTCGCCGCCGGCGTCGCACACGAAGTACGGTGGCACGACGCCACGACGCTGCTGGTGGAGATGGGCGTCACAACGATGATCGAAACAATCCCCGGGCACGTCCTCACCGACCTAACTCGCGCCGCATTTCCGCGCCTGCGTGTGATTGCGCTCGACGATACCGGCGCGCAATCGGCCGCAGCCTTTGCCCGCCGTGCCTGAGCTGCCCGACATTAGCGCGTACATGCATGCGCTCCAATCGCGAATCGTGGGGGTGACGCTCGAGCGGGTGCGCATCGCAAAACCATTTGTGCTGCGCACCGTGGACCCGCCGCTGGCCGCAGCCGACGGTCAGCGCGTGCGCCAGTTGCGCCGGATCGGCAAACGGATCGCAATCGGGTTGGAAAACGACCTTTGGCTCGTGCTGCATTTAATGATTGCGGGCCGCTTGCATTGGCGACCACCAAATGCGACGCTGGCGGGCCGCAATAGTTTGACGGCGTTCGATTTCCCCGATGGCGCGCTCGTGCTCACTGAAGCCGGCTCAAAGCGTCGCGCCTCGCTCTACGTTGTTCGCAGCGAAGGGGGCCTGCGCGCACTCGATCCGGGCGGCATCGACGTGTTCGCCGCCAGCCTCGACCAGTTTCGCACGGCGCTCTCGAAAGAAAATCGCACGCTCAAACGTGCCCTGACCGATCCCCGCGTCGTCGACGGTATCGGGAACGCGTATTCCGACGAAATCTTGCACGCCGCCGCGCTTTCGCCGATCGCGCTGACGCAGAAATTGACGCCAACTCAATGGGAACGCTTATATGCCGCGACTCGCGAGACGCTGCAAACCTGGATCGAGCGGCTGCGCGCCGAGGCCGAAGTTGCCTTCCCCGAACATGTCACCGCCTTCCGGCCCGACTTTGCGGTTCACGGCCGTTACGGCAAACCGTGTCCCCGGTGCGGACGGAACGTTTCGCGCATTCGCTATGCCGACAATGAGACGAACTATTGCGCCGTCTGCCAGACCGGCGGGAAGCTGCTTGCCGACCGCAGCCTCTCTCGGCTGCTCAAAGGCGACTGGCCCAAGACCCTCGACGAACTCGAACAGCTGTAGGCCGACCGAACTCGCTTGGGGGGCCGAGAAGGGGCTGGTATACCAGATACCATATCCCACCTTTCCCCAGGAGGGCGTGGCAATGGCGTTGGGTTTGGTCAGGCTCGAATCCGAAGCGAGCTTCGCGCAACGCGCGTATGCCGCGCTGCGCGCCGCCCTGCTCGAAATGAACATCTACGAGCGCGCCGACCAGGACCTTCGCTTGGACGAACGCGATCTCGCGAAACGCCTGGGCGTAAGCCGCACGCCGATTCGCGATGCGCTGGCTCGGCTCGAACACGAGGGCCTCGTCGAAAGCGTCCCGCGGCGCGGCTACTTCATCCTACGCAAGAACCGTGATGAACTCGTCGAGATCATTCACGTTTGGGCGGCGCTCGAGAGCATGGCTGCGCGATTGATCACGCAACATGCCGCCGATGACGAGATCGCCTCGCTGCGCGCGATCTTTGCAACCTTCGAGAACGGTGCGTTGGCGGCAAAGCTCGATGAATATTCCGACGCCAACCTGGCCTTCCACGCGCGCATCATTGACCTGGCTCGTTCGGTCACGCTCTCGCGTATGGCCGAAGGGCTGATGATTCACGTTCGCTCGATCCGGCACCGCACGATCGCCGAAGACCATCGCTTCGAACGATCGATGGTCGATCACATGCAGATCATCGAAGCGCTCGAAGCGCGTGACGGCGAGCTCGCCGAGCGATTGGTGCGCGAGCATGCTTTAGGCTTGGCCGCACACGTCGCGGCACACGTTCACGATATTTAATCATCTATCGTTTTGAAAGGGTCCCGTCCATGGCGCAAACACTTTCGGCTCCCGGTGAAACTACTGCGGTCGACGTCTCCACACCGGTGAAGAAGCTCTCTGGCGGACATCTGGTCGCCAAAGCGCTGCGCTCGGAAGGCGTCGATACGATCTTCACGCTATGCGGCGGCCATATCATCGACATCTACGACGGGTGCATCGACGAAGGGATCAAGATCATCGACGTCCGTCACGAACAGGTCGCGGCGCACGCTGCCGATGGCTACGCGCGCATGACCGGGAACCTGGGGTGCGCGGTCGTGACCGCCGGCCCGGGGACGACCAATGCGATCACCGGCGTGGCGAACGCTTTTCGAGCGGAAAGCCCAATGCTTTTGATCGGTGGACAAGCCGGGCTTGCGCAACATCGCATGGGTGGACTGCAGGATCTGCCGCACGTCGAGATGTTGCGACCGATCACGAAGTTCGCAACCAGCGTGCCCACCACGTTGCGCGTTGCGGATTTCGTGTCGATGGCCGCTCGCGAAGCGTTCAACGGTTCGTTCGGTCCGGTCTACCTCGAGATTCCGCGCACGGTACTCGATCATGAAATCGAGCCCGATCGGGCCGTGATCCCGCAAGCCGGCCAGTACCGCGCATCGACCAAGAGCCTCGGCGATCCGAACGATATTCAGCGGCTGGCCGACATTCTCTCGAAGGCGACCAAGCCGTGTGTGCTGCTCGGACAGCAAGTCTGGACGTGCCGTGCCACCGAGAGCGCGCGCGAGTTCGTCGAGCGGCTCAACATACCGGCGTTTATGAACGGTGCCGGTCGCGGCACGCTCCCGCCGGATCATCCGCTCAACTTCCAGTTGACGCGTCGCGACGCGTTCGAAGCTGCCGACGTGATCGTGGTCGTCGGTACGCCGTTCGATTTTCGCTTGCGGTACGGCAAGAGCCTCAAAGCCAAGACCGTGGTGCAAATCGACATGTCATATGCGACCGTCGGGCGCAACCGCGACGTCGATTTGGGCCTCGTCGGGGACGTCGGCGTGATCCTCGCGGCGGTGACACAGGCCGCCGGCGGGAACAAGGCTGCCGCGGCTGCGCGCGGCGCGTGGGTCGCAGGATTACGCGAAAAGGAAGATGCCGCCGTCGCAGCACGTCTGCCGAAACTACGCAGCGACGCTCGACCGATTCATCCCTATCGTCTCGCTTACGAGATCGATAACTTCCTCACCGACAACTCGATCTTCGTCGGCGACGGTGGTGACGTCGTCACGTTTGCCGGGAACGTCGTCCGGCCGAAGGGGCCAGGACTGTGGATGGATCCGGGTCCGCTCGGGACACTCGGCGTGGGCACCGGCTTCGCGATGGCTGCGAAGCTCGCGCATCCGTCGCGCGAAGTCGTCGCGCTGTTCGGTGACGGCTCATTCGCAATGACCGGGTTCGACATGCAGACCGCGGTGCGTTTCGGTTTGCCGTACATCGCGATTGTCGGTAACAACAGCTATATGAATCAGATTCGCTGCGGTCAGATCCAAAAATACGGCAAGGAGCGCGGTGATGTCGGTAACTACCTCGGGGACGTCGACTTCGAGAAGTTCGCCGACATGCTGGGCTTTTACGGCGAAGCCGTCCGCGAGCCGGAGCAGATTCGCCCCGCGCTGGAGCGCGCGCGTAAAGCCGGGACGTGCGCGATTATCAACGTATGGCTCGACCCCGATGCCTACGCGCCCGGTACCGAAAACCAAACGATGTACAAATGATAGCGCAAGAAACAAAGAAAGCACTCGACGGCGTTCGCATATTGGACATGACGCATGTCCAGTCCGGACCGTCGTGCACCCAAATTCTCGCCTGGCTCGGCGCCGACGTGATCAAAGTCGAGCTGCCCGGACGCGGCGATATCACTCGTCAGCAACTGCGCGACGTGCCCGACGCGGACAGTTTGTATTTTGCGATGCTCAACGGTAACAAGCGATCGTTGACGCTCAATACGAAAACACCGCAAGGCAAAGAGATCTTCACCAAGCTCATCCGTGAGTGCGATGTGCTGGTCGAGAACTTTGGTCCCGGCGTGCTCGACCGCCAGGGTTTTCCGTGGGAGAAAATCCACGAACTGAATCCGCAGATGATCTACGCCTCGATCAAAGGTTTCGGGCCAGGCCAGTACGCCGACGCCAAAGCCTACGAACCGGTCGCGCAGGCAATGGGCGGATCGATGAGCACCACTGGAATGGAAGATGGTCCGCCGCTCGTGACCGGGGCGCAGATCGGCGACTCGGGGACCGGCATTCATTCGGTTGCGGCGATCCTTGCCGCACTCTATCAGCGTGACGTGCATACCGGCGAGGGACAGCGCGTCGTTTGCACGATGCAGGATTCCGTGCTCAACCTTTGCCGCGTGAAAATGCGCGACCAGCAACGTTTGGAGCGCGGTCCGCTGCGCGAGTATCCGAACCAAACCTTCAACGGCGTCGTGCCGCGCTCGGGCAACGCATCGGGCGGCGGTCATCCGGGTTCGGCGCTGCGCTGCGCGCCCGGCGGTCCGAATGACTACGTCTATCTCATTATCCAGCCGCAGGTCTGGGAGCCGCTCTGCAAAGAGATGGGGCACCCGGAGTTGATAACCGATCCGAAATATGCAACGCCGGAAGCACGCGTTCCGATTCTCGACGATGTGTTCGGCATCATTGAAACGTGGACGCAGAAGTACGGCAAGTACGAGGTGCTCGAACGCTGCAACGCGCTCGACATTCCGTGTGGTCCGGTCCTCGCAATGAAGGAGCTGCTCGAAGACGAGTCACTACGGGCGCGCGGGATGATTGCCGAAGTCGAACATCCGCAGCGTGGAAGCTACTTCACCGTCGGCTGTCCGCTGGTGCTTTCCGATTCGCCGGTCGACTACCGCCGGGCCCCGCTGCTGGGCGAGCACAACGAAGAACTCTTGAAAGAACTCATGGGCTATGATGCTGCGCGGGTCGAGAGCCTGCGCGCGGAAGGGGTTATCTGATCATGGCAATTGCCGCAACACCGCGCCCGTCGATTCGTATCCCGCAGACCAAGTTGCTTATCGACGGCAAATGGGTCGACGCCCGCTCTGGCAAGACTTTTGAAACACGCAATCCGGCAACCGAAGAGGTGATCGCGAATGTCGCATCCGCCGACGCCGAAGATACGGCACTGGCGGTAAAGGCGGCGCGCGCGGCGCTCGAGCACGGGCCGTGGGGCACGATGCGGGCGTCGGAACGCGCGCGTATCATGAATCGCTTTGCCGAACTGATTCGAGCCCGCCAAGACGATGTCGTCATGCTCGAATCGCTTGACGGCGGCAAACCGATCAGTTCGGTCCGGCGTCAGGACTTTCCGGCGATGCTCGATTGCATCGAATATTATGCGGGCTGGCCCGATAAGATCACCGGCGACGTCGTTCCGGTGCGACCCGACGCGCTAACCTACATTGCGCGTGTTCCGGTCGGCGTCGTCGGCGCCATCGTACCGTGGAACTTCCCGCTGATGAATTCGATGTGGAAGATCGCGCCGGCACTCGCGTGCGGATGCACGATCGTGATGAAGCCCGCGACCGAGACGCCGCTGACGGCATTGCTGCTCGGCGAGCTCGCCCTTGAGGCCGGTGTGCCGCCGGGCGTCCTCAACATCGTACCGGGCCCGGGATCGACGGCCGGTATGTCGATCGTGAAGAATCCCGACGTCGACAAGATTTCGTTTACCGGCTCGCCGGCCGTCGGCAAGTTGATCATGGAAAATGCGGCCCCGTTCGTGACGCGCTTAACGCTCGAGCTCGGCGGCAAATCGCCCAACCTCATCTTTGAGGATGCCGATATCGACGCGGCGGTCAAAGGCTCGTCGGCTGGTATTTTCTTCAACAGCGGTCAAGTCTGCTCGGCCGGCTCGCGCATCCTCGTGCAAGAGAGCGTCTACGACGAGTTCTGCGAGCGAATGGTGGCGCGTTCGAAAGGCCTCAAGATCGGCGATCCGCTCGACGAGAAAACCTACATGGGCCCGGTCATCTCGCAGAAGCAGATGAACACGATCATGGACTACATCGAGGCCGGCAAGAGCGAGGGCGCAACCCTTAAATCAGGCGGCGACCGCGTCGGTACGAAGGGCTTCTTCCTAGAGCCGACGGTCTTTACCGATGTCGACAACTCGATGAAGATCGCGCGCGAAGAGATCTTCGGTCCGGTGGCCGCCGTCATCCGCTTCAAGGATGAAGACGATGCAGTTCGAATCGCAAACGACTCGGACTTCAGCCTTGCTGCCGGAGTGTGGACGAAGGACGTCGTACGCGCACACGTGATGGCGCAGCGCTTACGCGCCGGGACCGTGTGGGTCAATACCTACGGGCAGAGCGATACGCGTCTGCCATGGGGCGGTTTGGGAGGCGACTCGGGTATGGGTCGCGACCTTGGAGAGACCGCTCTGGATAACTACACAGATAAGAAGACGATTTGGGTTAGTCTCCGTCGCTAATACACGCAGCTATTTCTCGGTTGCAACGTCAGAAAGGGTGTTCTAATGGCCGCTCAGTCTGCTCCGTCTAGCGCGGGAGCGCCGCAAACCAGCGTTCTCCGAAATCCGTGGGTGCAACTCGTCACCGGCATCGTCTGCATGGCGATGATTGCCAATCTGCAGTATGGCTGGACGGTCTTCGTCAATCCGATCAGTGTGTCGATGGGATGGACGAAGGCCGCGATCCAAGTTTCGTTCACCTTGTTCGTCCTGGTCGAAACATGGCTTGTTCCGTTCGAGGCGGCGCTCGTTGACCGGTATGGTCCGCGTCTCATGGTAATTGTCGGCGGCGTGTTCGCCGCGCTTGGCTGGGTCGTCAATTCTTTTGCGACCTCGCTCGAGATGCTTTATGCCGGCGGCATTCTCGCCGGTATCGGTGCCGGTATCGTGTATGGCACCTGCGTAGGCAACGCGTTGAAGTGGTTTGCCGGAAAGCGGGGGCTCGCGGCAGGGTTGACGGCGGGGGGATTCGGCGCGGGCGCGGCGCTGACGATCATTCCTCTCTCGAACATGGTTAAGACGAGCGGCTGGGAACAAACGTTCCTGGTCTTCGGCGTGCTTCAAGGCGCAGTTGTCATCATCGCGGCGTTGTTTCTGGTGAAGCCGCCGGCGACGACGGTCAAAGAATCGCGTCCGATCAAGGTGTTGCAAGGCAATCGCGACTATACGCCGGCCGAGACGTTACGTTCACCGATCTTCTGGGTGATGTACGTGATGTTCACGCTGGTCGCGGCCGGCGGACTCATGGCTGTCGCGCAGCTCGGACCGATCGCGACCGACTTCGGTATTGCTAAGGCGCCGGTAACGATCCTTGGCATCACCGGCGCAACGCTTACCTACACGCTCGCGCTCAACAACCTGGTAAACGGCTTCACACGTCCCTTCCTCGGATGGGTCTCCGACAATATCGGACGCGAGCTGACGTTGTTTATCGCCTTCCTGTTGGAAGGGATCGGGATCTTCGCGCTCATGCAGTTCGGCCATTCGCCGGTGGCGTTCGTGTTGCTCTCCGGCATCGTGTTCTTCGCGTGGGGTGAGATCTTCAGCATCTTCCCGGCGACGACGCGCGACCAGTTCGGGCAGAAGTATGCTACGACGAATTACGGCATGCTCTACACCGCGAAAGGCACCGGCTCGCTCATCGTACCGTTCGCCAGCGTACTCACGGCGGCGACGGGAAGTTGGACGCTCGCGCTTTCAGTGGCGGCCGTCTTCAACATCGTGGCGGCATTGCTCGCAATAGGCGTCCTGCGCCCATTGCGGATCAGTGAGGACCGCAAGGCGGGAGGACCGCCGTCAGCGGTAGCCTAGTCGAGAACGTCGACGATCCCCGAGTGGAGATCGTAGAGCATAGCGGCGACGCGCAACCTTCCGCGCGTCGCCGCGACGCGTAAAAGGGGCGATCGTCGCAACATCGTCCGGTGCGCCGCGCGCGCATTGCACGCGACCGCCGCCGGCCACCATTCGCCGGCCGTCGAGCGCGTATCGGCGGCAATCGGAGCGATTGCCGCAGCCAGCACCTGAATGTGACCGGGGAACGCGGTGCCTGACTCCACGAACGACATCGCCGCCCGCACGGCGCCGCAATTCGAATGACCGAGAACCACCACGAGCGAGCTGCCCAAGATCTCGACCGCATATTCGATCGATCCCAAGCCTTCGGTGGTGACGATGTTGCCGGCAACGCGGATCACGAACAGATTTCCCGGTCCCTGATCGAAGATCGTCTCGACCGGCACCCTCGAGTCGGAGCAGCCGAGGATGACCGCAAAGGGCTGCTGCGCGTCGGCGAGTTCGATCCGCCGCGCGGACGCGGCGGCCGCCTGTGGCCGGCCCTCGGCGAAACGGCGGTTTCCTTCGAGCAGGCGAGCGAGCGCGGCGGCGGGGTCGGCCGGGTGCATGGGTCCCTCCGGTTGCGCCCGGAGGGCGCGGTGTGATAGTCTACCCCTTGGCTCCGAAGACCGTAGGGCTGCATCAAGCAGTTAATCGGAATAGGCTCGCGGACATCCTGGACGAGCGCGAAGCGCCGTCCGGGTTTGGACGAAGGCCAAACCCCCCTACCGAGGTGCGATACAAGGATCTCCAGCAGCGCGCAGGCGTTGTCGGCTTTCTTCAAGCGCCCTCCGGACGGATGGAGCGCTTTTTAGTTACTCGGGGGCCCATGCTGCGAAGTCAGCGTGGGGGCGCGCAGCTGAGTTTCCGGTGCGAAGTCCCGGTAGCGAGGCGAAGCGCCAGGCATCGCGCGATAGTGCGATGCCCTTTAAAAAGAAAGCAGCAACAACGTCAATGCCAACCGCACGCAAAGAAACCGCGGTTCAAGAGTTGCGCGATCGGCTCGCCGATTCGCAGAACTTGTTCTTGACTGACTTCCAAGGCCTCACTGTCGAAGAGATCACGAAACTTCGCGGCGAGCTGCGCAAGGACGGCAGTACATATGCCGTCGTCAAGAATACGCTCTTCAAGATCGCTGCCGGCGAAGAGATCGCTAAGCAGTTGGACGCGTATCTGGCCGGTCCGACCGGCATCGTTTTTGCAGGCACCGATCCGGTCGCGCCTGCCAAGGCGATCAAACAGTTCGCAGACGACAGCAAGAAGTTGGGCATCAAGGCCGCGTACATCGACGGTAAACTCGTCGATGCCAAGCAAGTGCACGTCCTCGCCTCGCTGCCGCCCAAGATCGAGCTCATCGCCAAACTCGTTGGAACGCTCGCAAACCCGTTGCGCGGTCTCGTCACCGTGCTCTCGGGCAATCAGAGCGGTCTGGTCCGCGTACTCAATTCCATCCGCGAGCAAAAAGAAGCCGCGGGTTCGAACGTTTAAGGAGATTCATCTATCATGGCAGTTGCCGAACTCATCGATCAAATCGACAAACTCACCGTGCTCGAGCTCGCGGACCTCGTCAAGCAGCTCGAAGAGAAGTACGGCGTGTCCGCCGCCGCCCCGGCGGCAGTCGTCGCGGGTCCCGCCGCCGCAGCTGCGGCGCCGGCCCCGGAGAAGACCGAATTCGACGTGATCCTGTCCGAAGCGGGACCGGAGAAGATCAAGGTCATCAAGGCCGTGCGCGAACTCACCAGCTTGGGCCTCACCGAGGCGAAGTCGTTTGTGGAAAGCGCTCCGAAGGCCGTCAAAGAAGGCGTCACCAAAGACGAAGCCGAGAGCATCAAGAAGAAGCTCGAGGAAGCCGGCGCCAAGGTCGAGATCAAGTAGTCGATCCGATCACCATCGTCAAAGGTGGGAGCGCTTGCGCCCCACCTTTTTCTTTCGCACGGATGGAGGTCTCATTGTCTGGTCAACCCGGTAGCCTAACCGCCACGCAGGCGATCATCTACGCGGTACTCATCGCTTGGATTCTCTTTCGCGTGTCGCGGCCGCAGCGAATCAGCGTGGCGCGCATGTGGATCTTCGTCGGCCTCTTGATGGTATTGGCAGCCTTCGCGATATACGGAAGCGCGGTCATGTTTCATCCGGCGCCGTGGGAGATCGTTGTCGCCGCTGTCCTTGGACTCATAATCGGCGTCCCGCTCGGCCTACTGCGCGGTCATCACACGCAGGTCAGCGCGACAGACCGTCATGGCGTGATGCGTCTTGGGGCCTCGTGGGCTACCGCGCTCATCTATCTCGCCGCCTTCGGCGGACGCTTCGCCGTTCGGCTCGTGCTGCCGCCGACGAGTGCCCTCGGCAACGTCGTCAGCGACGGCCTGATCTTTTTTGCGATCGGCATCATCGGCGCAACGTACTATGCCGTCTACCGCAAATACGAGCAACTCGATCGCGCGACACCGGCGACTGGTTGATGGATCCGACGGCCGAGCTGCGCGAACGCGACGGCCTTTTGGATCGGCTGCGTTCGTATGTCGATGAGGTCGGTCTCTGCGCACTCACGCTGGAGAACGCATCGGTTGCACTCGGTCTGCCCAGCGATACACTGCACGACTTCTTCCCAACGAAGGAAGATCTGATCGCCGCGCTGATCTCGCGCAACCGTATTCAGTTGCGTACCAAGTTTGCTAGCCTGGGCTCCTCGATGTCCGCCGACGAGTTCCGGCGCGCGATGTGGGATTTCTATCGGGATACCGCAAGCGAATCGCGCCTATTTTTTGAAGCGTACGGTCTGGCGCTTCACGACGAACACTACGGCGACTTCTTGCACGGGATCAACGACTGGCTCGGCCTGCTCAAAGAGGCGCTCGAACGTCGTGGCGTCCCCAACGACCGGGCCGAAGCGTTTGCAACGCTGACCCTCGCGGTGTATCGCGGCGCGATGATGGACTTTTGCGCGACCGAGGAGCGAGCGCGCGTGAACGCAGCTATGGACCTGTGGTTCAAAGCTGCTAACTGGCTGACCGAACCGTAAGCGTCATCGAGTTTTGGAGTAATCAGCTGCATGCGAAAACCGGCGCTGCTCTTTATCTTCGTGACCGTGCTTTTGGATATGGTCGCGCTCGGGATCATCATTCCGGTGTTCAATCCGCTGGTCCTGAGTTTTACGCACGGAAATTACGCGAGCGCAGCACTGCTCGCCGGGGCGATGTCGACGATCTTCGCGGCGATGCAATTTTTCGTTTCGCCGATCCTGGGCACGCTCTCGGATCGGGTCGGCCGGCGCCCGGTGGTGCTGCTCTCGAACCTCGGCACGGCGTTCGACTATGCGATTCTCGCACTTGCGCCGACGCTAGGCTGGCTTTTTCTTGGCCGTATCCTTTCGGGTGCAACGACCGCAAGCATCAGCGCCGCAAGCGCCTACATCGCTGACGTCACGCCCGAGGACAAACGCGCGGGAGCCTACGGCATGATCAGCGCCGCATTCGGCGTCGGCTTCGTTGTCGGCCCGGTTATTGGTGGCATACTCGGCAGCTACGGCCTGCGCGTGCCGTTTTGGGTCGCCGGCGCGTTGAGTCTGCTTAATTTTCTCTACGGTTTCTTCGTGCTGCCCGAGTCGCTTGCGCCGGAGAACCGCAATGCGTTTTCGTGGAAGCGCGCAAATCCGCTCGGCTCGCTCAAGATGCTGCGACGCCACGCCGAGCTCTCGGGTCTCGCGGTCTCGAACTTAATTGGCTACGTTGCGCACGACGCGCTCCCGCAGCTCTTTGTACTCTACACGATGCTCGTGTTTGCGTGGAAGTCGAGCACGATCGGGCTATCACTCGCGGTCGTCGGCGTCTTTACGGTTTTGATTTCAGCCTTCGTGATTCAGCCGGTCGTCAATCGCATCGGTGAGCGCCGCGCCGTGCTGCTGGGCCTGCTTTTTGGCGCCGCCGGCTTCTGCATGTATGGCGGGAGCGAACTGCTTTTTTGGATTGCCATTCCGATCAACATGCTCTGGATGATTGCCGGTTCGGCATCGCAGGCGTTAATGACGCGGCGCGTGGGGAAAAACGAGCAGGGCGAACTGCAGGGGGCAATCAGTATGCTGCGCAGTTTGGGTACGCTGCTCGGTCCGACGATTTTCACCGCAACGTTCGCCTATTCAATCAGCTCGCTGCACGCGTGGCAGGCGCCGCAGGTGGCGTGGTACCTCGCCGGCGCGATGCTCGTGGTTGCTGCGGCCGTGGCGTGGAGAGCGACGAGTCCGAGCGACGACGTAAGGGAACCGATCGACCGCGCGGCGGCGCTGGAAGAGGGCCTGGTTGCCGAAATGCCGGTTGCGGAATAAGGTGAGAAGATGAAGCTCCTATTCGAAATTCTACTCTCGATCATTCTGCACCCGATCGCGATGATCTTGATGTGGATCAATCTGGCCGGGCGCAGCGACATGTCGGGCGGCAAGAAAGTCATCTGGTTCATTGTCAGCATCGTCTGGGGTCTTGGCCCGATTCTATATATCTTGGTCGCCGACGGCAGCTTGTGGTAAAAAAATCGAGGGACAGATTCTGTCCCTCGACTACGCTCACTGCGTTCGCTGCGCTCGGGATGACAAGTGCCGTTTAATGCACGAGGAAACCGACGAGCAAGAGCGCGACGATGTTGAGCACCTTGATCATCGGATTAATCGCCGGGCCGGCGGTGTCTTTGTACGGATCGCCGACCGTGTCACCGGTGACGGCAGCCTGATGCGCGATCGAGCCTTTGCCGCCGAGATGTCCGTCTTCGATGTACTTCTTGGCGTTGTCCCACGCGCCGCCGCCGGTGGTCATCGAGATCGCGAGGAAGAGCCCGGTGACGATCGAGCCGACGAGAATGCCGCCCATCAACTGCGCTGCCGTGTCGCCTTTGAGGATGTTGAACACGGCGAGCAACACGACGATGATCGGCACGCCGACCGGTATGAGCGCCGGAACGATCATCTCTTTGAGCGCTGCCGCGGTTACGATGCTCACCGTCGTCGCGTAGTTGGGTTTCGCCGTGCCGTCCATGATGCCGGGGATCTCGCGGAACTGACGGCGGACTTCTTCGACCACGGCTCCGGCGGCGCGCCCGACCGCTTGCATTGAAAGCGATCCGAACAGATACGGCAGCAACCCGCCGAGGAAGAGTCCCGAGAGTACGTAGGGATTGCCGATGGCGAAGAGATTCGTCACCATCGACGCACAATCGGCGCCGCCGCCGTTTGCACCGCACTTGGCTTTGATCAGCTCTTGCAAGAACGACGCGAAGAGCACGACGGCCGCTAATGCAGCCGAACCGATCGCATAGCCCTTGGTCACGGCTTTGGTGGTGTTACCGACGGCATCGAGCGGATCGGTGACATTGCGCACGTCCTCGGGCATTTCGGCCATCTCGGCGATGCCGCCGGCGTTATCGGTGATCGGACCGAACGAGTCGATTGCGACCACGATGCCGGCGAGCGATAGCATTGCCATTACCGCAATACCGACGCCGTAGATGCCGGCCAGGCCGTAGCTCACCAAGATGCCGAGCACGATCACGATCGCGGGCAGCGCGGTGCCTTGCATCGAGACGGCGAGACCGGCAATGATGTTGGTTGCGTGGCCCGTCACCGACGCTTGCGCGATGCTACGCACCGGCGCAAACTGCGTGCCGGTGTAGTACTCGGTGATGACGGTGATGAGGCCGGTGATTACCACGCCCACCACTTCGCACCAGAAGATGTTGAGCGGATTGAGGTCCGAACCGGCAAACTCCCGTTGCGTCACGAACCAGAAGCCGATGAGCGCGAGGACGCCGGCAACGATCATGCCGTTGTAGAGTGAGCCCATGATGCGCGTTTTCGAGACTTTTCCAAGACCAACGACCCACGAGCCGATGATCGACGCGAGAATCGAGACCGCACCGAGCACGAGCGGAAACGTCGTGGCGCCGGGCAGTTTGTCGCCGAAGAGCAGATTGCCGAGCAGCATCGCCGCGACCGTCGTCACGCAGTATGTTTCGAAGAGGTCGGCAGCCATGCCGGCGCAGTCGCCGACGTTGTCGCCGACGTTGTCGGCGATCACCGCGGGATTGCGCGGATCGTCTTCGGGAATCCCAGCTTCCACCTTGCCGACGAGGTCGGCGCCGACGTCGGCGGCTTTGGTGTAAATGCCGCCGCCCAAACGCGCGAAGACCGAGATCAGCGAACACCCAAACGCCAGACCGACCATCGCGCCGAGCGTTTTGGTAGTGTCACCCGCGTTGATGTTTTGCAGGAACGAAAAGTAGCCGGATACGGCGAGCAACCCGAGCCCGACGACGAGCATGCCCGTCACCGTACCGCCGCGGAACGCGACGTTGAGCGCGGGACCAAGGCCGTGTCGAGCTGCTTCGGCGGTGCGCACGTTCGCGCGAACCGAGACGATCATGCCGATGAAGCCGGCCGCGCCCGAGAGAACGGCGCCGATCAAGAAGCCGAGGGCGGCTTCCCATCCCAGCGGTGGAGCGAGGAAGATGAGGATCGCCAGGATGACCGCGACGATGGCGATCGTTCCGTACTGGCGTTTGAGGAAGGCCATGGCGCCCTCTTGGATCGCCGCAGCGATCTCTTTCATACGGGCGTTGCCGTCCGGTTGACCGAGCACCCAGAAAGTGAGCACGATGCCATACAGCACCGCCAGCGCACCACCGATTAGCCCGGCCCAAATTGCATATTGTGCCGTCATGTAGGTTCCTTGAGGAAGCAGCAGTGCGGCGCCCCAGGGGCGCCGCTTAACCTAGGGGCGGTACTGCGGTGACCCGCCTAGTCCTTCTCCTAGTCTTTCGCGGCGAAGCGCTGGTAGGAGTCCGTGATCTCGCGGCGCGCCGACGCCGCATCGCGCCATGAGCCGACGCGCGTCTGTTTCCCTTCGAGCGCTTTGTAGGTTTCGAAGAAGTGCGAAATCTTGCGCAGCTGGTGCGGAAAGATCTGCGTGTAGTTGTGGACTTCGTCGAACAATGGCTCGCCGACCGGCACGGCCAGAATCTTGTCGTCCTGTTTATCGCCGTCGACCATCTCGAGCAGACCAATGGGACGCGCCGCCACGAGGCAGCCCGGAAACGTCGGTTCGATCGCAAGCACGAGCACGTCGAGCGGATCGCCGTCGAGCGCAAGCGTCTGCGGCGCAAAGCCATAGTCGCCGGGATAATACACCGCCGAATGCAACGCGCGATCCAGGCGAAAGATGTCGAGCGCTTTGTCGTACTCGTACTTATTTCGCGATCCTTCCGGAATCTCGACCACGACGTTGATTTCGTCGGGCTGGCGCGCCCCGAGCGGCAATAGTAAATAATTACGGGGATCCGGAAGGCTCATGACGGCGCAGGGTGTTCTCTCCGCCTCCACCAAGGACCTCGACATGGTGGAGGAGACCGAGTTTCTCGTGATCGGAGCCGGGCCGGCTGGTGCAACAGCGGCTCGCGAAGCCGCGCGCGCGGGCATCGAATCGATCGTGCTCGAGAAGGATGCGGTCGTCGGCGCAAAGCGCGTCTGCGCGGCAGGTTTGCGTCCGGGCTTCTGTACGACGTTCGATCTTCCGCGCGAGCTCATTCACTGCGACACGCCGCGCCTTGCCCTCTTTGACGGCAACGGGCGCGAATACGAAATCTTCTTTGGCCCCGGCCACACGACGACGCGCGAAGAGCTCGACGGCGAGATCGCGCGCCGCGCGCAGCGCGAGGGCGCGACGATACGCACGCAGTCCCTGTGGCGCTCCTGCGAACATAACGGGAATCGGACGACCATCGAGTATGCCGATGTGCGCTCAGGCCAACGGCGGCGCATTCGTGCCCGCAGTGTGTTTTTCGCGCAGGGTGCGACGGCGCGGTTCGACGATACCTTTGCCGATCCGCGCTGGAACGACGGGCTGATGACCACGCTCCAATATCGTGTCTACCTCGACCGCCCAGCGCTCGCGCAGGCATACTGCACGCTCGAGCTTCATTACTATGCGGCGCACGACGGGCGCCAGATCGTGGCCTGGATGTTCCCCAAGCGCGATCACTTGGCGATCGGGCTCGGCTTGGTGGGGAAGCTCGACGGCAAGCGCCTGCGCGAAGAGCTCGATGCGTTCACTGTGCGCACGCGCGCCCGTCTATATCCCGCGGCCAACGTGACGCATGTAAAGGAAGAGGGCCATTTGCTCTACGGTGGCTGGCCGCGTACGTCGCTCGCCGCGTCGGGCGCCATGCTGGGTGGAACGGCCGCGGGGCTGGTCGACGCCACCAACGGCGAGGGCATCTTCGAGGCGGCCATGAGCGGCCGGCTTGCGGCGGCGGCGGTGCGAGAGCATCGCAACGCGCCGCACCGCGCGGCGCAGCAGTACGCGCAGCAACTTCGTGCGCGATTCCAGCGGCGTCTGGAACATCGGGTCCGCCTTATGCGCTATCTCGAGGCCCGTCCCGCGCGCTACGGGCTCCTCTTCGATCAGCTTGCGTCGAGTGTACGATTTGCCGATGCGCTGCAAAAAGAGGATCACGAGCGCTCGCGGCTCGACCGGATCGTCCTCTTACTGCACGCGTTGCGCTTCGCGACGCGGGCATCGTTCGCGTAGACGGCGAACGAAGGATTCGTACGGATACGATTGCGTGTCGACTATTGTAATATCGGAACACGAATTTACGGCGCTGCGCGATCTGATTCGCGAGCGTTTTGGTATTTATTACGACGACACGAAGCAATTCTTGTTGCAGAGCCGCTTGCAGACGCGGTTGCTCAAATGCCGCGTCGCCGATTTTGCCGGGTACCATCGCTTTCTTACGGCGTCACCGGACCGTGAGGCCGAGTGGAGCGAGCTGGCTTCGGTACTCTCGAACAACGAAACATATTTCTTTCGCGAGCGCGCGCAGCTCGAGGTGCTGGTGACCGACGTCCTCGAGGAGTCACAACGAGCCGGCACGCCGCTGCGGGTGTGGTCGTCGGCATCGTCGACCGGCGAGGAACCGTACACGATTGCAATGATGCTGCTGCAGACGCACCGGATCACCGCGTCGAGCGTGCACTTGCGAGCTACCGACCTTTCTCCACGAGCACTCGAACGCGCCGCCACCGGCTTCTATCGAGAACTGTCGTTTCGGGCGACGCCTCCCGAAATGGTCCAGAAGTACTTCCGCCCCTTTGAAGGCGGTTTTTTCGTCAACGACGAGATCAAGCACATGGTGGAATTCTCTCGCCTCAACCTCATGGACGAGCATGCCGTCGCTACAATGGGCACGTTTGATGCGATCCTCTGCCGTAACGTCTTGATCTACTTCGAAAAACCCACGCAGAAGCGCGTGGTGGAGGCATTTGCGAAAGCGTTGCGTCCGGGAGGATTTCTCTTCCTCGGACATGCCGAATCGATCATGCGGGTGACCGACTGTTACGAGCCCGTCGTGACACCGAAAGCGATTTACTACCGACGGAAGTGATGGGACCCTGTGGGACAGATTAACGTATTGGTTGTCGACGACTCGGCGTTCATGCGCCGGGCGATCACGACCATGCTCGAACACGAGCCGGATATGAATGTGATCGCGACCGCGCGCAGCGGCGAGGAAGCGATCTCCAAGGCGCTGCAGATGAATCCTGATGTGATCACGATGGACGTCGAGATGCCCGGCATGGGCGGTCTCGAGGCGGTCCGTCAGATCGTTGCGGACCATCGGATTCCGATCATCATGTGCAGTTCGCTCACCCGGGACGGTGCGGAGACGACCTTCCGCGCGCTCGAACTCGGCGCGGTCGATTTCATCGCCAAGCCCGATGCCGCATATGTCAATATCACCGACGTCGCGCGCGACCTGGTTGCAAAGATTCGCGCCGTTTCGCGCCGCGGGGCCCAGCCCGCCCAGCCGATCGTGCATGCTCCGCCGCCGATCGAGCAAGCGGCGCGGATTCTCGCGCCCCCGCCGCCGCAGCCGGCGGTCTTCCGCTCGCGCCTGACGTCGCAATATGAAGTGGTGGCGATCGGCACGTCCACCGGCGGTCCGGTCGCGTTGTCGCATGTCATCCCGATGCTTCCTGGGAATTTTCCGCTACCGATCTTGATCGTGCAGCACATGCCGATGGGCTTCACCCGCCCGCTTGCGGATCGCTTGAACGCATCGAGCAAGCTCGCCGTGCACGAGGCACTCAACGGCATGATCCTGGAAGCCGGCACCGCGTTGGTCGTGCCGAGCGGAAAGCAGGCAGAATTACGGCGCCGCAGTGGGGGCGAAACCGAAGTGCGCCTGGTGGACGACGACGGGACCTCCGTACACGTGCCGAGTGTCGATCACATGACGGCGCAAGTTGCCGACGCCTATGGCCGCACCGCCATCGGGGTCATTCTCACCGGAATGGGCCAAGACGGCGTGCGAGGTTTACGTAAGCTTAAAGAACGCGGCGGTTACGTTGTCGGGCAGGACGAAGCCACGTGCGTCGTCTACGGGATGCCGCGCGCCGCTGCCAAAGAGGGCCTTGTGGACAAGGAAGCTCCGCTCGACGAGATTTCGCCGATCCTGGTAGGACTTGCGGGCGTGGCAAAGTCTTAACCGGTTACATGCAGAACGCAGTAGGAGGGCGGTTGAGGACTCTGAATACGAACGACCGGATGCGTGAGTGCATCCACGGGGTTGCATGAAGCTGAACCGTAGTCCACGCAGCTACGTTATCGGCGGCGTCGAACTCTCGCGAGAAGAGATCGTTCATAAGTATTTGCACTTAGTCAAATACGTGGCCGGTCGAATTTCTGTCAATCTCCCGCCGAACGTTGAGATCAACGATCTTATCAACGACGGGATCTTGGGTTTGATCGATGCCATCGAAAAATACGACGATGGGCGTGGAGTGAAGTTCGAAACCTACGCAATCACCCGTATCAACGGGGCGATTCTTGATGCCCTGCGATCGCTCGATTGGGTCCCGCGCGCCGTTCGCCAGCGTGCTCGCGAACTCGAGCGCACCTACCAAGAACTCGAAGTCGAACTTGGCCGCGCCCCGAGCGAAGCCGAGGTTGGGCAGCGCCTCGGCCTCTCCAAGAAAGAACTCGATCAGCTGATCCAGCGCGTGCGCGGCACGGCGGTCCTGTCGCTCGAGGAGTTCCTCCCCAATGAAAAGGGGTACGAGATTCCGCTGGTCGACACGCTGCGCGACGACGACAACGACGTGATGAGCGAAGTCGAATCGCGCGAAGTGCATGCCGAGCTGGTTCGCGCGGTCGAAAACCTGCCGCCCCAAGAGCGGACGGTCATCACGCTCTACTACTTCGAAGGCCAGACCCTCAAAGAGATCAAGGGCGCCCTAGGCGTGTCGGAATCGCGAGTCTCGCAGATCCACGCCCAAGCCGTCATCCATCTGCGCCAGCGCCTCCGCGAGCTGCGTGCGGATCTCGGGTACCGCGAAGACGATCCCACCATCAAGCAAAAATACTTGCGAAAGCCCGCGCCGAACCCCGAGGGCGTTGAAAATAAAGTAGAACGGACGCTGCGAGGGGAAATAACCGAGCATGGCGATCCGTCCCGCGGACCTGCAACTGGCATACCTGGCCGCCCCGCAAAACGCGGCCCAGGTTAGCGCGGCCCAACAGGCCCCCCAAAACGCGCAGGCGGCGGCTCAGGCCACGTTTGCCGACCAAGTGCAGAAGCGCGAAGAAACGGTCAAGCAGGCCGAGCACGCCGAACGCACCTCGCTGCGCACCAATCCCGACGGCGGCGGCAACGGCGGTGGTTACACTCCGCACGAGCGCCGGCCGCACTCCGAGGACGAAGCGCCGGAGTCCCCGCTCGGACTTGCCGGCGAAGGCGAGCATTTCATCGACTTCACTGCGTAGAGGCGCACGACGATGTCGGGTCTCGATCCTCTCGCCGCACTTGCTGCTCAAGCGGTAGCAAATGCGCAGGCGGCAATGGACGAGGCCATCCTCAACCTCGGCGCCGATGTCGCCGCTCTCCAAGCCCAAATCAGTGTCGGTGACGTCATTGCCGCCACCGTGCTTCCGCCCCAGGGCGGAACGGATTTGCTCTCCTTTCTTGGGCAAACGGTCGCCGCGCAAATTCCCCCGGGTATCAATCCGGGTGAAACGCTCCTGCTCCAAGTCACCAGTTTCACCAACTCGACCGTCACCGTACGGAACCTGGGGACGGTCGATCCGGACAATCCGATTCCAACGGTCGACGTTGAGCTTACGCCGCCGCCGGCCGACGGGCCGCAAAGCGCGGTCCTGACGACACAAATCATCCCGCCCACCGCGACACCCGTACCACCCGCAGCCGCGCCGGCTCCGTCCACAACCGCTGCGCCGCGCACCCCCGCGTCGAGCACCATACTGCCGCCGGTAGCTGCTCCCGCTTCGTCAGCAACACCCGCATCGACGCCCGCGCCGCCGGCAAACGCCGCGCCGCCGGCAAACGTCGCGCCGCCGCGCGAAGTGTTTGTCGCCGCTTCCGTGCGTCCGAATCTTGCGGCAAACGCGCGCGCGCTCGCGGCGCAAATCGAAGAGGCCATCGCCAACAATGACGTCGAGGCGCGTATCGCAGCCAATCGTGCAAGTCCGCCGGGAGCGCCGAGCGCGCCGGCATCATCCGCGTCGTCATCGCAAACCGCCGCGCGCAGCGCCCCAGCACCGCCGGCCAGCGCGAACGCTGCACCGGTCCCATCGCGCTTCCCGGTCGCACCGCCGATCATCAACGAGGCTGCCGCCGCGCCGGCGCAAGGCGCGCCGGCGGCGCCGTCCCCGGCCGTGCCGGCAAGTCCGGAAGCGTCGCTGCTTATCCGTCTCAATGTGCCGGTTACGCCGCTGACGCTCGCAGCCGCGCGAATGATCGCAACGGCAACGCAAAACGTCACCACGACGTACGTGCGTCTCGAAAGCTTGCTCGGTAAACTTGCGCCGGAGGATGCGGGAGTCTTGCGTTCGATGCTGGCATTCGCGGGGCGTCTCGATATGCGCAACACGCGCGCGCTGCCGGAACAGATCGCCACGTTTGTGTCGGACGTGCTCGACGGCGCAGAAGCGAAGATCGTGCAAAGCGTAAGCGTGTGGAATGCACTCGCGCAAACCGAATTGCCCGAAAACCTCCCGGGACAACCGGCGCTTCCGGGAGCGCCGCAAACCGCCGCGCCACCGGCGACGGCCGCGGCAGTGAGCGCCGCGGCGCAAGCCGCCGAACGTGTTGTGGCGATGGACTACGACGTGAAGTCGGCGATTCTCGCGATGATTGCCACGTCGGGCCGGGGCGATTCGCCGCAACTCGCGGGTGCGTTGCGCGAGGCATTGACTGCGACGACCGCGCTGCAGCTCAACGTGCTCTCGGCGCAGAGCACCGATCCGCGCACCATCAGCATTCCGCTGCCGGCGTATTTCTACGAGGGCGGCGAACCGGTTCACCTGCGAATTTCGCGTGATGCTCCCAACGGCAAGAACGCTATGAGCGGCGACAATTTCCACATTGCCTTCGTGCTCGATACGAAGTCGCTCGGAACGGTAGCTATCGACGTAAAAACCGTCGGCCGCGCGGTGAGCGTTGACGTCAAGACGCAGGCGAACCTTGCCGCCGACCGTTTTCGCTCGACGCTCGGCGATTTACGCCAGCGTTTGGAAAGCTTGCACTATCGGATCAGCGCGATCGGTGCCGGCATCGCGCCGCCGGCAGGTACGAACGCCGCGGAGCCGGCAGTTTCGCCGTCGGATCCGCCACAACGAAAATCTTTCTGGGACACGCGCGCGTGAGTCGCTTTTTCGATTTTCGCAAATCGGTGTTCAAGCGGCCCGCCGCCGCGGCCCTGAAGTGGGATCCGCTCGCATCGGAACCGCCGGAGGTGGTGGCGGTGGGACGCGGCATCACGGCCGAAACGATCGTCCGAATCGCCAAAGAGCGCGGCATTCCACTGTATGAAGATGCGGGGCTGGTCGAAGCACTCGCGCGTTTGAACGTGAGCGACTCGATTCCACGCGAGCTCTACGCGGTGGTCGCCGAAGTGCTTGCCTACGTGTATCGCGTCGATGCTGCGTTCCGGGATCGCGTCGGCTGACCGTGTGGAAGAAGCAGCTGCTCTCCAAGACAATGCGCGACCACAAGGATTGGATTCGGGAAGTGCGCTCGACGAAGATGGGCGGCACATTGGAGATGCACCTCTCCGGGCGCGAATTTACGGTGGACTTCATTGACGGCGTCGGCGGCACGCGCTACGTGATCGATCGCGAGCGGTGTTTCGACGAGCGCCGCGTACGCGTGGATGACACGCTCTTTTCGCAAATCGTCGCGGCGCTCAAAATGGCGGCGCGTGACTGCTATAGCGCGACGGTGCATGCGTTTACGCCCTCCGCGGCGGTGTTCGAGATTCATTTTATTCCCGGCCGGGCGCCGTTTGGCACCGGGCGGCGCGTCTTCATCGAGGGACGGCTGGCTGATATCATGCGCGATCAAATCGGCAAGCCCAATGTCACCTTCGAGTATCCGGTGCGAGTCGACGGCGGCGCGCCGCAGTGGGTGAAGATGGAAGCCTCGACGATTACGGGTCTGGACCCAGTCGCCTAATGCCGGCGCCTCGGCTGCTGACCGGCGCCACGAATGGTAACGTATTAGTCGAGGGCGATCGCATCGTCGCGGTGAGCGATCGTTCCCCGTTCGAGGTTCCGGTTGGCGCGGAGAGGATCGATTGTTCGGGCGCAACGATCGTTCCCGGACTCTTCAACGCGCACGTGCACTGTTTCGAACGCAAGTGGTCGCAAGCCGACGCAACGCCGGCTGCCGAGCTCGACAGCGCAGCTCGAGGACTTCACTCGCTACGGCTTCACCGGCGTGTTCGATCTTTCGTCGGAGTGGGAGAACACGCGAGCGCTGCGCGCGCGCATCGAACGCGGCGAGGTTGCCGGACCGCGTATTCGCTTGACCGGTGAAGGACTCGTTCCACCGGGTGCCTTGCCGCCGCCGATCGTGATGGCCGTCGTGGGCGTGATGCCGACACCGCTTCCGGAAGTCGCGGATGCGGGTGCGGCCGCGCATGCCGTAGGCGCGCTGCTCGACCGCGCCCCCGACGCGATCAAAGTCTTTCTCTCGTCGAATTCCGGACATGCGGTGATGGAACGCGAGGTGCTGCGTGCGATTGTCGACGCAGCGCATCGCGCGGGGAAGAAGGTCTTCGTGCATCCCAATACGGCCGAGGATGTGCGAGCCGCATTGTCCGCCGGCGTCGACGTTCTGGCACACACGGTGCCGCGCGGCGGCCCCTGGACCGACGATATCTTGCAAGTCGCGCGCGAACACCGCACCGCCTTGATTCCAACGCTTGCGCTCTGGAAGCATCTGATGCGACACGATCGCTTGTCGCTCGCGCAGTCGATGGTCGCGACGGCGGTCGAACAGCTACGCGCCTGGCGTGACGCCGGCGGGATCGTGATCTTCGGAACCGACTATGGCGCCGTCGATGCCGATCCCAGCGACGAATACGCCCTGATGCAGCGCGCCGGCATGACAACCGGCGAGATCCTTGCTTCGATGACGAGTGTACCGGCCGAGTTCTTTGGTGACACCGATCGCGGCCGCATCGCTCCGGGCTACGTGGCAGACCTCGCCGTCGTCGATCCAACCGACCTCGCCAAGGTCCGCATGACGATCCGCAACGGCGAAATTGTCTACCGTGAACGAACGAAGTGAGCCACGGGTATTTGGCCCCACAAAGCTTCACCTTTGTGGGACAAATACGAACAGGAGTTCGCTGCTTGCCTAGGGAAGGGGAGGGTCCGTGAGCTCGGTTTCAACGTCTCCGGGCATCGCTGGGCAAGGCGCGCGACACCTTCGCTGCGGTGGAAAACCTCGGCCGCGCGCGCAAGCCGCTCACCCCGCAGTTTTGGGAAGATCTCGAGGAGTTGCTCATCATGGGCGACTTCGGCGTGCCGACGACAGCGAAGATTATCGAGGGCCTCAAAACCGTTGCCAAGCAGGAAGCCTGGGCGACGACCGATCAAGCCGTCGCGCGGTTTCATCGCGACGTCGAGCGCTTCTTAACCCTCCCGAACGCCGAACTCCGGCTCAGCGCCGACGCGCCGAGTGTCGTTCTGGTGGTCGGTGTGAACGGCAGCGGTAAAACCACCACCATCGGTAAACTCGCAACGCTCTTGCACGCCAAGGGCAAGCGCGTGCTCTTGGTCGCAGGCGATACGTTTCGGGCCGCCGCCGCCGAACAGCTCGCAATTTGGGCCGATCGCTCGAAAAGCGACATCGTGCGCGGCGCGGAAGGCGCCGATCCGGCATCGGTCATCTTCGACGGTATCAAAGCCGGGAAAGCGCGCAACGCCGACGTGATCTTGGTCGATACCGCCGGACGGCTGCAAACCAAAGCCAACCTTATGGAAGAGTTGAAGAAAGTTCGGCGCGTGATCGAACGCGAGCTCGGGCGGCCCCCCGACGAAACGCTGCTCGTGCTCGACGGCACCACCGGTCAGAACGCGATCTCGCAAGCGCGGATCTTCAACGAAACGACGCAATTGACGGGCGTCGTGGTCACCAAACTCGATTCGACGGCGAAGGGCGGCGTGCTCGTCGCGATCGTCGATACACTGGAGATTCCGATCAAATTCATCGGCCTGGGCGAAAGCGCAGATGCGCTGCGTCCCTTCGTCGCGGCCGAATTCACCCAGGCACTTTTTGACGATGCGCCGGATTCCGTGAGAGCTTAAGGCCATACACTTGTCACCACGGCATGACAGCGTGATGGTATATGAACGCAACAAGTAGAGGAGAGAACCGCACAATGGCAGCGCAAGACGAACGAGCGATCGCCCTGGGCAACGCCCTCGCTCAGATCGAACGGCAATTCGGTAAGGGCTCGATCATGAAGATGGGCGACTTTCAAGAGCGCATGGCGTTCGAAGTCGTGCCGAGCGGCTCGATCGCCCTCGATCTCGCGCTTGGGGTCGGCGGATATCCGCGCGGGCGCATCGTCGAGATCTACGGGCCGGAATCGAGCGGTAAGACGACGCTCGCGCTGCACGCCATCGCGGAAGCGCAAAAGAGCGGCGGCACCGCGGCCTTCATCGACGTCGAGCACGCACTCGATCCCAATTACGCGGCTGCATTGGGCGTCGACCTCGACAATTTGTTGGTCTCCCAGCCCGATACCGGTGAACAGGCGCTCGAAATCGCCGAGATGCTCACTCGCAGCAATGCGGTCGACGTGATCGTGGTCGACTCGGTCGCCGCGCTGGTTACCAAGGCCGAACTCGAGGGCGATATGGGCGACGCACACGTCGGCCTGCAGGCGCGCTTGATGTCGCAGGCGCTGCGCAAACTTACCGCCGCGATCTCGCGCAGCAAGGCCGTCATGATCTTCATCAACCAGTTGCGCGAGAAGGTCGGCGTAATGTTCGGAAGTCCCGAGACGACCTCGGGCGGTCGCGCGCTCAAGTTCTATGCGTCGATCCGCGTCGATGTGCGCAAGCTCGAACAGATCAAAGTTGGACAAGACGTCGTCGGCTCGCGCACGCGCGCCAAGGTCGTCAAGAATAAGGTGGCGCCCCCGTTCCGGCAAGCGGAATTCGACATCACCTATGGTCGCGGCATCTCCAAGATGGGTTCGATTCTCGATGTCGCGCTCGAACAGAACATCGTCGGCAAGAGCGGCTCGTGGTACACCTACGGCGATCAACGTATCGGCCAGGGTCGCGAGAATGCCAAAGCGTTCCTCGAGGAACATCTTGATATGGCGAGCGAGATCGAAGTGAAGATTCGGGAAGCGCTCACCAATGCGGTTTCGAAGAACGGTCACAGCAGCGGCGCCGTCGTGGCGGTTTCAACCGAGGAGTAGATGACAAACGCGTACGCGTGCGCGTTGGGCATGCTTGCGCGGCGGAGACTGACGCAGGCGCAACTCTGGCAACGCTTGGCACGCAAAGGCTACGACGACGACACCATCACCGGTGTCGTCGCTCGTTGCAAAGCTGAGCGCTTCCTCGACGATCGTCTCTTCGCGCAGCTCTACGTCGAGCGCAAGCGCAAAGCGCTCGGCGATGTGCGCCTCGTGGGTGAACTCATTCGAGCGGGCATCGACCGCGACGACGCCTGTGCGGCGGTGGATGCACTCGAGGAAGATGAGCGTGCGCGTTGCGGGCGAGCGCTCGATGCGGTGCTGCGCCGCACGGCGTCGAGTTATCCGTCGGCGGCGCGGCGGCTCGAGCGATTGGGCTTTGCCGCCTCGACGATCTACGCCGTCCTCCGGGAGCACGCGGCGGGAACGGTGTCCTTGGACTAAGCCGCCTGGGCACTCTCGTCCATATGGCGGCCCCCACGATCGTCGTTGCCGAAGACGATAGCGCAATACGCGATCTGCTCGCACATCATTTAGCGCGCGAAGGCTACAGCGTCGTTCCGGTTGGCGACGGCCATGCCGCGTTACGCCGCGCGCGTCACGCCGCCGACCTGGTGATTCTGGATATTGGTCTGCCCGGCGTCGACGGCTTCGACGTCGTGCGGACATTGCGGCGCGAAGAGCGCCCCGTGCCGATCGTCATGCTCACCGCGCGTAACGATGAGATCGATCGCGTGGTCGGGTTCGAGCTCGGCGCCGACGACTACATCTGTAAGCCGTTTTCTCCGCGCGAAGTCGTGGCACGGGTGCGCGCCGTCTTGCGGCGGGCCGGTCGTACCTTGGATGCCGCGCCGGTGAGTTTGACCTTCGGGCGCTTGGAGATCGATGAGGCGGCGCGCGAGGCTCGCGTCGACGGTATCGACGTTCGACTCAAACCGCGCGAATTCGCGCTGCTGCTCGAGCTTGCGGTGAATGTGGGCGTTGCGCTTTCACGCGAACGGGTGCTCGAGCGCGTGTGGGGCTTCGATTTCGACGGCGACGAGCGAACCGTCGACGTCCACGTTCGGCGCCTGCGTGCGAAGATCGAAGAGGACGCGGGGCTCCCGCCGATCGTGCAGACGATTCACGGGTACGGCTACAAGTTCGTTCGGCCGTGAATAATCTACCGCGGCGCCGGGTCGACGCCTTGGCTGCGCTGCTGCCGCGTCTCCTCGCGGTACTCGAGCAAGGACGCGACGTGCCGCTACTCGTGCTGCGTCTTCCTGAGGTCGCGCGGCTTGCCTGGCGCGACGGTCGTCGTGCCGCACGCCGGCTCGAGCGTGAAACGGTCGCAGCCTTTGCCGGGGCCTCGGAGCGGATCGTGCGCGAAGGCGATCGTCTTGCGCACGAGCCGGGCAGCGACTGGTTCGTGATTGCGATGTTGACGCCCGCGCGCGACGGTACGGGTGCGTTGACGCTTGATGCGCGTTCCGCGCTCGAGCGCATCGCCGCCACGATGTCGCTCGTGACCGGACGGCGGATGGAAACCGGATGGTGGCGGATGACCACGCGTGCCGAAGTCGACGCCTTCGAAGCGACGATCGAACGCGCGCTGGAGCGCGGCGCACGCGAACGCGAGCGGTACGAATTTCTGGCGACGGTGGGCCACGAACTGCGCACGCCGCTCACATCGATTCGCGGCTATATCGAGACGCTGCTCGACGACGACCTCGATGCCGCCACGTCACGGCGGTTTCTCGAGGTCGCGCGCAACGAGGCGTTGCGCCTGGGACGCCTCGTCGACGGGATGCTCGACTTCTCGCTGCTCGACCTCTCGCCGCTGCCGGCTGCCGGCGTGACCGATCTTGTGGCCGCGTCGCACGCCGCAATCGAAGCTTTGGCGCCGATCGCGCGTGAAGCCGGGGTGACGATCGAGGCTCGACACGACGGCGAAGCGGCTGCTCGGATCGACGGCGACGCTTGCATGCACGTTTTGCTTAACGTTATCGAGAACGCCCTCAAGTATGGGAGCCGAGGCGGCCGCATTCGGGTGTGCGTCCAACGCCAGGATCCCTATGTCCATGCAATCGTCGACGACGATGGTCCGGGTGTTGCTCGGGCGGAGCGCGACCGTATCTTCGAGCACCGCACGCGCGGCGGTGCAAGCGACGCGGCACGCGGCGCGGGCATCGGGCTGTGCATCGTGCGCACCATTGTCGAGCGTGCGGGCGGCAGCGTGAGCGCCGGGGATTCGCCGCTCGGCGGCGCCAGATTTCTCATTCGTCTTCCCGCCGTCAAAGCGGAATTTCGGGCGACGGTGTCGTAGGAGTCGGTCCGTGGCGATGTCACGGATTATTTTTGCCCACGAGAGCGAATCGGCTCTGGCCGGGCTCTTCGATTTTTATCGAATCGCCTGGGAATATGAACCTCGTTCATTCCCGATCGGTTGGAACGCTAGCGGCAGACCTGTCGCTTTTTTTACGCCCGATTTCTACCTTCCGGATTACGATCTGTATATCGAAATGACGGTTGCGAAGCCCGCCCTGAACACGCGGAAGAACCGCAAGTTGCGTTTGATGGCGCAACATCACCCCCGCGTACGCGTGAAGCTCTTCACGCGTCGCGATGTCGAGCGGCTCTTCGCGCGTCTGCGCCCCGCCGCATGATCGGCGACGTCCTCTTCGACGCACCGACCATCGCGGCTCGCGTGCGTGAGCTCGGCGCCGAGATCTCGCGGGACTACGAAGGACGCATCCCGGTGCTCATTGGGGTCCTCAACGCGGCCGCGACTTTTCTCGCCGACCTGACCCGAGCCATTACGATTCCGTGTGAGTACGACGCGATCGCGGTAACCAAGTTCAGCAGCGTCGAGGGCATCCGCTTCCTAAAGGACACCTCAGCTTCCATTGAGGGCCGGCACGTTATCCTGGTCGACGACACCATTGATACGGGAATGACCCTACAGTATGTTTTCAAGTCGCTCACGGCCCGCTCGCCTGCTTCACTGGCGGTGTGCACCCTGCTCGACCGGCCGGCGCGGAGAATTGCCGATATTGAAGTCAAGTACCGCGGTTTTGAGATTCCCGACGTCTACGTCGTGGGGTACGGGCTCGACTATCGCGGACGCTACCGAGAACTGCAGGCGCTCTATGCCCATGGATCGTGGCCGTGATTGAACGCTGGATGCGCGCCTGTGCGCTGACCTGTGCTGCCCTTGCCGCGACGGTGCCGCTGCCTGCCAACTCCCTGGAGTTGCAGTCGATCGCCCGCGCCGCTGCCGACTACAATAGTCCCAACGCGCACCTTGCCGAGATGTTCCGGGCGGCATTGCTCGACACGGGCAAGCTCGCCGAGTACGCACCTGACGGCACGGCGTACATCAAAACTGGCGATATTCCGGCTGAGTGGCTGCGCGATGCTAGCGCCCAAGCCCGTCCGTATCTCTTTTTTGCCAAGGACGATCCCGACACGCGCTCGCTCTTGCGTGCGATCATCGCACGCATGGTGAAGTACATGCAGGTCGATCCCTACGCGAACGCGTTCACGCTGGACTATCGGGTGTGGGAACAGAAGTTCGAGCTCGATTCGCTGGCGTATCCGATCGCGCTCTCGTGGAGCTATTGGAAGACGACCGGCGATGCGTCGATCTTCACGCCGGATTATGCAAAGGCGCTCGATGCGGCGCTCGCCACGATGCAGCGCGAACAAGATCATCCACGCGACTCGCGCTACACGCACAAAGAACTTGCCGAAGACGGGAAAGGACGCCCGGTCGGCTACACCGGAATGATTTGGACGGGGTTTCGTCCGTCCGACGACGCCTGCTACTACAACTTTCTGATTCCGTCGGAAATGTTCGCGGTGGTGGCGCTCGGCGATATGGCCGAGATCGAACGTACCGTCTATCACAACGTCGTCAAAGCGAACGAGGCGACCTCGCTACGCGATGAAGTGCAGCGCGGGATTCAAACCTACGGCCTCGTGCTGGTGCCGAAATACGGTTACATCTATGCCTACGAAGTCGACGGTCTCGGACATGCGATTCTCACCGACGACGCGAACGTTCCAAGCTTGCTGTCGGCGCCGTACATCGGTTACACTACGCCGAGCGATCGCTACTACGAAAACACGCGCCACTTCTTGCTCTCGGGCGACAACCCGTCATTCTATCAGGGGCAAGTCGCGCGCGGTATCGGCAGTTTCCATACACCCGATCACTGGATTTGGCCGCTGGCGCTGATCATGCAAGGGCTCACGGCAACGACCGACGTCGAAAAGCAAGACGTGCTCTCGCAATTGCTCGCGAGCGACCCCGGCGATCATCTGTTGCATGAGTCGTTCGATCCGGATGACCCCAAACGTTTCACTCGCGAAGACTTCGGTTGGCCCAACGCGCTCTTCTCGGAATTCGTGATGACGCAGTTCCAAGGCGCGCGGGAAATCCCGATGGGCGACACAAGCGATTTAGAATTCCGCTCCGAATAGAGCGCGATTATGACCAAAGCAGACATCATCGTCGGCATCCAGTGGGGTGACGAGGGGAAAGGGCGCGTCGTCGACCTGTATGCGCAGGACTACGACGTCGTCGCGCGTTTTGGGGGCGGCGACAACGCCGGACACCAGATCAAGGTCGGCGACGTCGACATCGCGCTGCGTATTGTACCGTCGGGTGTGCTCAATCCGCACGTCGAGTTGTTCGTCGGCGGCGGTACGGTCATTAATCCGGTCGGATTGCTCGAGGAACTCGATCGGTTAGCAGCAATCGGCGTCGACATTTCCCGAGTAAGAATCTCCGACCGCGCGCACGTCGTGCTTCCGTATCACGCGGCGCGCGATCGCGCCAACGAACGCGCGCGCGGTGCCGCCGCTATCGGCACCACCGGGCGCGGCATCGGACCGGCGTATGTCGACAAGGCGGGGCGCATCGGCATCACCTTTGGAGAATTCGCGCGCCGTGAGTCGTTGGCCGAGAAGATTCGTCTGAACTTGCTGCACCACGCCGCGTCGCTCGAAGGAGAGAACGTCCCGAGCGAGGAGGACCTTGTCGGCGCGACGCTGGACGCGGCGCAGCGTCTGGCGCCCCATATCGTCGACGGCGTCGACTACATTCACGAAAAGTTCGAACGCGATAAGCGCGTGTTAATTGAAGGCGCGCAAGGTTCACTGTTAGATGTAGGGTACGGGACGTATCCGTACGTGACCAGCTCTCACACCATTGCCGGCGGCGCATGTATTGGCCTCGGGATCGGGCCGGGCGCGGTCGGCCGCGTGATTGGTGTGGTCAAGGCCTATTGCACGCGCGTGGGGGCCGGGCCGTTTCCATCGGAACTGCTCGACGAACGGGGGGAGCGCTTGCGCCGGGCTGGTGGCGAGTTTGGCACGGTGACCGGGCGGCCACGGCGTTGCGGGTGG
This sequence comes from Vulcanimicrobiota bacterium, assembly GCA_963703325.1. Taxonomy (GTDB): domain Bacteria; phylum Vulcanimicrobiota; class Vulcanimicrobiia; order Vulcanimicrobiales; family Vulcanimicrobiaceae; genus Aquilonibacter. Next base: position 2,345,349 of record OY969805.1, read on the forward strand.
TTCGACGCCGTCGCCGGACGCTACGCCGTACGGCTCAACGGGCTCAACGCTCTCGCGTTGACCAAGCTCGACGTGCTGTGCGGGTTCGCGCGCATCGGCCTCGTGACCGGCTACCGCGTGCGCGGGCAGGCCGTCGATTTCTCTGCCGCGGGATCGCCCGAACTCGAGCTGGTGGTCGAGGAGATGGAGGGCTGGGACGAGCCGATTGGCGGCTTGCGGACGAAGGCCTCGCTGCCGCAAGCAGCCCAGCGCTACATCGCCCGTATAGAAGAGGTACTAGCGACACCGGTCGAACTGGTCTCTGTCGGCCGCGAACGCAGCGAACTGGTCCGGTAGCGCTAAAGGGGATAGCACCGCGACCGATACACGTGATAGTAGCCTGATGCAAACGTTGGGCTTCTCCCGCGCCGAACAAGGACGTTCGGTGTTGCATGCCATGGTTGGCTCGGAGAATTAGGTACATATAGGCGTGGAGCGTCTAAGCTCGCTTTGGTCCGAAATTGCCGGGCGTTTATCGGCAATTTGGCAGAATCAGAACCGTCAGACGCGCACTATTGCCGTCACCGGCATTGCTGTCGTCCTCGTAGGACTGCTCGGTCTCACCTGGCTCTATGTGGGCCGGGGACAACAGTACGCAACGCTGTTTTCGAACCTCTCCGCCGATGATGCGGCCACCGTTACACAACATTTAAAAGATGATAAGGTTCCTTATCATCTCTCGGCCGACGGTAAGACGGTTTACGTCCCGGAGCCGGATGTCAGCGACGAGCGGGTAGCAATCGCCGGGTCGGGGCTCATGAAGGGCGGCTCGACCGGCTACGAGCTCTTCGACCGTACGAACTTCGGCATGACCGAGTTCACCGAGAAGATCGACAAGACGCGCGCGGTCGAGGGTGAACTCGAGCGCACGATCGACGGTCTCGATCCGGTTGAATCTTCGCGGGTCAATATCGCCTCCCCGGACCAGTCGCTCTACACCGCTACACAAGAGCCGACGACGGCCTCGATCGCGATCAAGACCAAACCCGGCCAAAGTCTCGACGCCGACCAAGTCAAGGGCATCACGATGCTCGTTGCCAGCGCCGTCGATGGACTCAAGCCGCAAGATGTCACGATCGTCAATCAAGACGGACAGATTTTACTCCCCGGCGCCGGACCCACCGGCACCGGCTCGGGCGATACCTCGGCCGACGCGCTCAAGATGACGCAGGAGCAATTGCTCGCCAAAGAGCGTTACGAGTCGGCACTGCAGACCAGCATTCAATCGATGCTCGATTCGACGTTGGGTCCCAAACACGCCGTCGCGCGTGTTTCGACCAAGATGGATTTCGATGCGAATTCGACGGTGAGCAAAGTCTACGCGCCGCAAGGCACGGTGCTCTCGGCGCAGTCTGAACGTGAATCCTATGTCGGCACGCAGCCGGTTCGTAATCCGGCCGCCGGCGTGCCCGGAACTACCAGCAACATCGGCACGTATCAAGCGCAAACCCAACAGGCCAACGGCCGCTACAATCGCACCAAGTCGACGACCAATTACGACATCACCGAGCAAAACATCAATCACATCGACGCGCCCGGCAAAGTGTTGCAAACCAGCGTTGCCGTGTTGGTGGACTCGTCCGCGCAAGCCGCCAATGCGCCGGGCGTTCCGGTCGCGGCCAACGCGCAGCCGTATCAACTGACGCCGGCCAACGTCCAGCAGATTCGTAACACCGTCATCGCCGCCGCCGATCTCAACGTCGCGCAGGGCGACCAAGTTTCCGTTGAAGCGATTCCGTTCAATCCGTCGGTGGTCAATGCCGGCGCGGCACCGTCTGCCACAACGACCGTCCTCGGCGTTCCGCTCTGGGCGCTGATCGCGGTCGGCGGCGCAGCCTTGCTCGCCGCAATCGGTCTTGTCGCAATGCGTGCGCGGCGCGGACGCTTCGCACCGGCAACCGAGCTGCCGTCCTTCGACACGTCGCTTGCCGAAGAGTTGCCGCCGTTCGAAGAGCATCCGATTCTCGAAGGCGCACCGGGCATCGCCGCACCGATACGATCGGCGGCCGATCTCACACGCGAGCAGATGATCGAATACGTCACGACCGTGGCGCAAGAGAACCCCGACTCCATTGCCAAACTCGTTAAGCTCTGGCTAGCGGAGTGAATATGATTAAGCGCGCCCGAGGGGAGAGAATCGCTCACATGCAATCTGTCGCGCGCCGTGGCCCGGGGGCCCCACGCAGTGGGGGGCGCGTAGCTCAGAGCGGGGCGCCTTCATAATGGAGTCACCTATCGTCAATCTGTCGGGCTTCGGGCCGATACCTGAGCCGCCACCGCTCACCGGTCTGCCCGAACATCCGCAGATCGAGATTTCGGGCCCGGAAAAAGCCGCGATCCTGTTGATCACGCTGGGACTCGAACTCTCGGCGACGATCTTCAAGTTCTTGCGCCAGGACGAAGTCGAACGGATCGTGCTCGAGATCGCCAAGATCACGACCGTCCCGATCGAAAAGCGCGACGCCGTCATTCAAGAGGCATATCAGCGCGCGATCGCGCTCAAGTACATCAACGAAGGCGGTATCGAGTACGCCAAGGAGATCCTCGAGCGCAGCTTCGGTGCGGGCCAAGCCGACGATATGACCTCGCGGCTCTTTGCGGCGCTCAAGCACGGCAATCCGCTGGAGCTGATCAAGAAGACCGAACCTGCGCAGCTGCTGCAGTTTATCCAAGACGAACATCCGCAGACGATCGCGCTGATTCTCGTATACATGCAGCCCGAACAGGCCGGCGCGGTTCTCTCAGCGCTGCCGCCCGATCTTCAAGCCGAAGTTGCGATGCGCATTGCGATCCTGCAAAAGACGGCACCTGAAGTGCTCGAACAGCTCGACGAGCTGCTCGGACGACGCCTGCTGGTCAGCGGCGCGGACTTCGCGAAGGCCGGCGGCGTGCAGTCGCTCGCGAACGTGATGAATTTCGTCGACCGCGAAACCGAGAAAAACATTCTCGACGGTCTCGCCAAGCGCGATCCCGAACTCGCTCAAGAAGTCAAGAACCTTCTCTTCGTCTTCGAAGACATCATCAATCTCGACGATCGTTCGATCCAGCGCGTCCTCAAGGAAGTCGACGGCAAGGATCTCGCGCTCGCACTCAAGGTGGCCAACGAAGACCTGCTGGTGCGTGTCTATAAGAACATGTCCTCGCGTGCGTCGGCGATGCTCAAGGAGGAGATCGAGTTGCTCGGTCCCACGCGTATGCGCGACGTCGGCAAGGCTCAGCAACAGATCGTCGATGTCATCCGTACGCTCGAGGAGAACGGGCAAATCGTCATTGCGCGCGGAGCGAAAGACGAGCGCCTAGTCTAGCGCCGTGGGTAAAATCGTAAAGAAGGCGCGCTTCTCCGACGCCGCATACGTCGTTGAAGTTCCGCACGCTGACTCACCTGTCGAATCCGTTCAAACCGGTGAAGCCGATCAAGGCTTCGCCGCAAATTTTGTTACGCCGTCTTCGAACGGTCACACCGAGCGGATTACGTTGCCCACGGCCGAGCCGCGCGTCGACTGGGATCGATTGCGCGCCGACGCCGAAGCGATCGTCGATCACGCTGCAGCCGACGCGGAGTCGCTGATTCACCAAGCCGAGAGCAAAGCACTGGAACTCATGGCGCGCGCACGCGAGCAGATCGTGCAGATGGAGAAAGACGCCAGCGCAGCCGGACGCGAACAAGGTTATGCCGCCGGAAAGACCGCGGCCGAGGACGAGCTCGCGCCGGTGATTACGACGATGCGGGAGCTCATCGAAAGCATTCGCGCGGCGCGCGGTGCGGCAATTGCGGCGGCTGAGCCCGAGCTGGTGCGACTTGCAATGGCGATTGCCGAACGGGTCGTCCATGGCGAGCTGCAGACCAATCAGAGCGTGATCGTCGAGAACGTGCGTCAGGCGCTGACGCGTCTGGTGAGCCGTGAAGTCGTCACGCTGCGGGTCAATCCGGTCGACCTCGAGGCCATCCGCGCGCATCGCGACCAAATCGTCGCCGCCGGCGACGTCGAACATTTGCGCATTGTCGAAGATCAGCGCGTGGACCGCGGTGGCGTGGTCGTCGAAACCGACGCGGGCACGATCGATTCGAAGATCGGGACCCAACTTCGCGAAGCCCGCCGCGCGATTTTAAGTGATGACGAGATCGCGCTCGGCGAAACGGCGGATCTCTTGCACTCGCCCGCCCAAGCTAGCTAACCGCCATGGCTACCGACACCTACACCTTTTCCGCCCAACCGTATCTCGACTCGCTGCAAGGCGCGGACTTGGTACGGCAGTACGGCAAGGTACGCCAGGTGATCGGCGTGGTGATCGAGAGCCTCGGTCCGAATATGGCGGTGGGCGAAACCTGTTCGATTTCCTATAAGCGCACGGCCGAGCCGGTGCTCGCCGAAGTCGTGGGCTTCCGCGACAACAAAGTGCTCATCATGCCGCTCGGCGAGTTGATGGGTATCGGCGCGGGAAGCGACGTCGTCGCACACGGCGCGCCGCTCGAAATCGGCGTCACCGATCATCTGCTCGGGCGCGTGCTCGGGGGACTCGGCCGGCCGATCGACGGTAAGGGCACGATCGTCGCCGAGAATCGTGCAGTCGTCACTGCCGCGCCGCCGCCGCCGCTCTCACGCCGCCGCGTTACCGAACCGCTTCCCCTCGGTATTCGCGCCATCGACGGCATGCTCACGTGCGGCAAGGGCCAACGCGTCGGGATCTTCGCCGGGTCGGGCGTCGGAAAATCGACGATTCTGGGCATGATCGCGCGTAACACCGCCGCCGACGTGAACGTCATTGCGCTGGTTGGCGAACGCGGCAAAGAAGTCCGCGATTTTATCGAGCGCGATCTTGGCGAGGAAGGCCTACGCAGAAGCGTCGTCGTCGTTTCAACGAGCGATCAGCCGGCACTCGTGCGCATCAAAGCGGCATTCGTGGCGATGACCATCGCGGAATACTTCCGCGATCAGGGACTCGACGTGATGTTCATGATGGATTCGGTCACCCGCTTTGCGATGGCGCAGCGCGAGGTCGGGCTGGCTATCGGAGAACCAACGACGACACGCGGTTACACGCCGTCGGTCTTCGCGCTCTTGCCCAAGCTGCTCGAGCGCGCCGGAACCTCGCAGCGCGGAACGATCACCGGGCTCTTTTCCGTACTCGTCGACGGTGACGACATGAACGAACCGGTTGCCGACGCCGTGCGCTCGATTCTCGACGGGCACATCGTGCTCTCGCGCCAACTCGCATCCGCGAACCACTATCCGGCGATCGACGTCTTGCAGAGCATCAGCCGCGTGATGCCTGACGTTTCCGACGCGAATCAGTATTCGGCCGCCTCGGCGATTCGCGACGTGCTCGCGACCTATAAAGACGCCGAAGATTTGATCAACATCGGCGCCTACGTTCCGGGCAGCAACCCACGCGTCGATCTCGCGCTCTCGAAGATCGAGGGTGTCCGGCATTTCTTGCGTCAAGGCATCTATGAGACCAGTTCGTACGAGCAGACGCTGGCGAAAATGATGAGTGCGACGTGAAGCGGTTTGCCTTCGCCCTGCAACCGGTGCTCGATCATCGCAAGCGTATCGAAGACGAGAAACAGCTCGTCGTTGCCGTGCGTAAGCGCGCGGTCGACGATGCCGAGCGCGAACTCGCCCGCCTCAACGAAGAGTTTCGCGATCACTCGACGATGCTGCGCGAAGGCCATAAGAAGCTCGAAACGCGGGAGCTGCAGTGCATTTACGCGCATTTGCAATTCCTCGATCGTTGTATCGTGGCGCAGATTCGGATCGTAGCCGAACGACGCGTCGCGCTCGACCGCGCGCGCACCGAGCTACTCACCGCCAGCAAAGAGAAGAAGGTCGTGGAGAAGCTCAAGGAGCGTCGTAAAGACGCGCACGCGCTCGAGGAGCAGCGCGTCGAACAGAAGGAACTCGACGATGGCAACGCCCGCCGATATGGGCGCGCTCAAATAGGAGGTACGCCGTGATCGTCACTCGCCGGCGGCGCAAGCCGTTCCCGTGGAGGCGGCTGATTTTGCCGGTCGTCGCAATCGCGCTGGTCGCCTTCGCGATTGCGTGGCCGCCGTCGCGCAACGTCGTGACCGGCGGTCCGCTCTCGCCGCTCTGGCAAAATCTCGGAGCGCGCTTCACAACGGTTGCCGCGCCGTTTCATTTTGCCGCTCAGAACCAACTCCTGACCGATCGCAATCGTCAGATCGCACAGCTGCAATCGCAGATCACCGACCTGCAGTCGCAGAGCGCCGCGAAAGACAAGCAGATCTCGTCGCTCAACGCGCAAATGAGCCAGTTGCAGACCCAAGCGGCATCGTCGCGCAACGCGCCGAGGCCTGCGCCCAACGCGGCTTCGTCAGCGGCAGCGGGTTCGCAACCCGCATCCGGAAGTGCCAATGCCGGAACCGACCCTCCCTCAAACGCGACGACGGAGATGCGTCGCACCGCTCAGGTGTGGGCCAACATGGAGCCCGAGAACGCGGCGAAGGTTGTCGAGCGATTGCCGGTGCCATACGTCGCACAAGTGCTGGCGTTGATGTCGCCCGATGACGCAGGCGCAATTCTCGACGCGGTTCCTCCGGCGTTCGCCGCGCAATTGACGCAGGAGAATCCCGGACTTAAAACGTAACCGCGCGGCCTCGTGATCGTCCGCACGCGCACGCTTCCAGCCGACGTCCTTTCGCCGATCGGCGCGTATCTCGCGCTGGCATCGCCGGGCGCATCGTGCCTGCTCGAAAGCGTCGAGCACGGCGGCAAGATCTCGCGCTACTCATTCATCGGGCTCGATTACCTGGCTGCCGAATCGTTCGAGGCGACGAGCGATATGCTCGATCGCATCCGCAGCTTCGTCGAGCGTTATCGTCCGGTCGAAGATCCCAGCGGCTGGGGCGGCGCGCTTGTTGCATTCGCGTATGACGCGGCGCGGCCGTTCGCACACTTGCCGCCGCGTCTGCAAGACGCACCCGCGATGCCGGCTGCCTACGTCGCCGTGCCGGCGACGTGGCTGATCTTCGATCATCTCACTCACTCGCTCGTCTTTTGGGGCTGCGGCGAGCGCGAGACGGACATCGATGCGAGGCTCGACGGCTACATCGCGCGTCTGCTTTCACAAGCGCCGCAACTGTTGGCCCCAGTGCGTGCGACCGGTGCGGTGACCGCGTCGATGAGCCGCGCCACGTATCTGCGTCTCGCGGAACGAGTAAAGCGCCACATCTACGACGGCGACGTGTACCAGTTGCAGCTGGGCATCCGGTTTAGCGCGACGCTCGAGGGCGAACCGTTCGATCTTTATCGAGCCCTGCGCCGGCGCAATCCGTCGCCATATATGTTCTATGTCGATGGCCCGTTCGGCACGATTCTCGGGGCCAGCCCGGAGTTTCTCGTCCGCCTGGAAGGCGACCGCGCGCGCATTCGTCCCCTCGCCGGCACGCGTTCGCGCGGCACGAGCGATGAAGAAGATGCGCGGATCGCCTGCGAGCTGCTCGAGAACGAAAAGGAACGCGCCGAGCACGTGATGCTGGTCGATCTCGGACGCAACGATCTCGGGATGGTCTGCGAGTACGGTTCGGTCGCCGTCGATGAGCTGCTGCAAATCGAGCGCTACAGTCACGTGATGCACATCGTCTCGGACTTGGTCGGCACGCTGCGATCGGAATGCGATGGTCTCGATCTCTTCCGCGCCGGATTTCCGGCCGGTACGGTGACGGGCACGCCAAAAGTGCGCGCGATGCAGTTGATCGACGAGCTTGAGCCGGTGACGCGCGGCTTTTACGCGGGTAGCGTGGGCCGCTGGTCGTACGGCGGCGATTTCGACTCGTGCATCACGCTGCGTAGCCTGCACGTACAAAACGGCAAGGTCTACTGGCAAGCCTCGGCCGGCATCGTCGCCGACAGCGACCCGGAATTTGAGTATGACGAGGTCTTGCACAAGACGCGCATCGCGCGCGAGATGTTGGGAGTGGGGGAATGAGTGCCGACGTCCTCTTCGTCGATAACTACGACAGCTTCACCTACAACGTGGTCCATCTGCTGGCGTCGGTCGGCGCGGCGCCCGATGTGATCCTCAACGATGACGAGCGCCTCGTGCCGGGCCTGCTCGACGCCTACCGCTTGTTGGTCATTGGCCCGGGACCGGGCAATCCGTCGGAGCAGCCGCGGATGATGAAGGTCGTGCGTAGCGCGATCGAGCGCGGGATGCCGGTTTTCGGGGTCTGTCTCGGGCTGCAAGCGATCGGCGAAGCACTCGGGGCGACCGTGACCCATGCCCCGTCCCTCATGCACGGCAAGACCAGCCGGATCGAACACGACGGTACCGGCGTCTTTGCCGGGCTCCCGACGCCGCTGACCGCGACCCGCTACCACTCGCTGTGCCTCGAGCCCGCCAGCCTGCCCGCTGCCCTCGCGGTCAGTGCTCGTAGCCCCGACGGCGTCGTCCAGGGCATTGCCCATCGGACCCTCCCGGTCGCGGCGGTGCAATTTCACCCCGAATCGGTCCTCAGCGAGCACGGCGCCGCCATGCTCGGAAGCGTCCTAAAGATGGCGGGGTTGGGGCCGAATACCTAAATGAGGGCATCCCTGGCCATGCTCTCCGTTTTGACTTTGGGGCCAAATACGAGAAAGGAGGTGAATGAGATAAGCATACTTTCTATCGCATCGGTGCTTCCGGCCAATCTAATACAAGCGGCCACCGGCGCAGTGCACGCGGGAGGCAAAGGCAAAGGCGCACATTGGGCGTCGTTGTTCGGAGCTACACTTGCAAATGCGAGCAGCGCTTCGTCTTCGCCGTCTACGGCGAATGCGAACATCCTCGCGCAACTCACGTCACTGTTGCAAAACGGAACACCGATGGCAACGATCGTCGATCAACTCGCTCAAAGCGTCGGTTCTTCGGTAGCCCAACAGCTTGCCGGAAAACTTACCGCAAGCGAACTCGATCGACTCAAAGACTCCGTTACGCAAACGATCGCGAACGCGCTCTCTCCACCAAGTAACGCGCCACCTGGGACCGCCGCCGAACAAGCGGCAGCCCTCGCAGCACGATTACAAAATGTAGTCGAGACGATCGCGAGGGACGCGCAAAACGGAAACGGGCAGCAGAACGAACTCTCGGGGAACCTCTTGGACGCCATCTCGGCGAAAGAACTCCCGGCCCAGCAGCAAACCAACGGCACATCGAGCACGCTCGACGTCTCGTCGCTGGTCAGTTCCCTGCTCTCTTCGGTGGTCGCAGCGCTCAGCACGCGGCCATCGCCGACGCCCGCCCCAACCGCGAAGCCGTCCTACGCCCCAGTCCAACTCGCAACTCCGCAGCAACTGCTAGCGGCGCCCGCCGTGCCATCGAGCCCGACGACGACGCTGAGCACGGGACTGCTGACGCAATCAACCGCAAACGCGGTTGCACCGCAACAGCCACAGATCGCGATGTCGAACGCGCCCGACTTGCTCGCACGAATGCTCGTGCGCGCGGCCGGCGTCGACGCGCAACTCAACGGCTCGAGCAGCGCAGCCGGTTCTTCCGGTGATACGAGCACCGGCGCTTCGGCGCTTGTGCCCAGCGCAACCACGTCGCTTACGCCATCGGCGCTCGCAGCACGATTCGCTGCGCTCCTCGGTGAGGCGGACGGCGGTATGGTTGTCGCGAGTTCTTCCTCGGGCGATACGTCGACCAGCACCAACTCGGGACACACGTTCGGTCAAGACCTCACGCAGCAGTCGCCCACGGGCACTGTAGCGAGTGTAGTTGCGCCCGCTGCCTCACTCAGTTCGCAAGTGCAGAATGCACTGCAATCGAGCGGCACCAGCTCAACGGTCGACGCCAACGCGGTCATCGAGCAAATGGTCAGGGGCATGACCATGCGCACCGTCGCGCAAGGGACCTCGGAGATTCGTCTGCAGCTGCAGCCGGAGAACCTGGGCCAAGTGACGATGCGTTTGAGCGTAACCGGAAACCAAGTCAATGCCACCGTCGTCGCACAAAGCGCCGACGTTCGCAGTGCGCTCGTTGCCAACCATCAGGAACTCGCGCGCTCGCTCAACGAAGCCGGACTGACCCTCTCGGGTTTTTCGGTGGACGTTTCGGGCGGTGATGCGGGCCAAGACCAAAGCAAGGATCGCACCGCCGGTTTCGGACGGCGGTACGTCGTTCATGAACTGAGCGGTAACACCACGGCCGAAACTACCGAAGCTTCGAGTCTGGGACCGTCGCTCTTAGGCGGTTCAAATCTCGAGCTATTCAACTCCCTCGCGTAGGAGGACACATGGAACCCACAACAGGCGTCGGAACGACTACGGTCAACGCCGGTGCCAATAACTCGGCAACAACGACGGACAACGATCTGGGGCCGAACTCGTTCTTGCAACTGCTGACGACGGAATTGCAAAATCAAAATCCGACGCAGCCGCAGGACGCGACCGAATCGGTAACCCAGCTCGCCCAAATGTCCGAGCTGCAGTATCAGCAGCAATTGACACAAGACTTTGCTTCGTTTCAGAGCAATTTCAGCGTGTTACAAGCTGCTTCGCTCATCGGCCAGGCTGCGACCGTCAATACGAGCACGAGCGGAAGTTCGAATTCCTCGACGGTTACCGGCATCGTCTCGTCGATCGACGTGCAAAACGGCACGCCGTACTTCACCATGACCAACGCATCCGGTCAAACCATCTCAGATAGTAGCGGCAATCCGTTGCTCTTCTCGACCAGCCAAATCGTTGGCATCGGAAGCGCATCAACGGTAACCGGCTCGAATAGTTCGGGGCAATAACGACGTGGATCCGAACGACATCAGCCGCGTCCAACAGCCGGGGATCCTCCCCGGTCCGGCGGCGCGTCCGGTCGGTCAACCCGTCGAGATTCCACCGACCTCGTCGCCGAGTTTCCGTTCGGTCCTCGACAACGTCACGCAACAGCAACCGTCGACGTCACCGTCGTCGTCCGAACCGCTCAAGTTCTCGGCTCACGCGATGCAACGTTTGCAGTCGCGCAACATCAGCCTCACGTCGGATGACGTGACGAAGATGAACGCGATGGCCGACAAAGCCGCGGCGAAGGGAGCGAAAAACTCGCTCTTTATCGTGCGCGACGTCGCGATGGTCGTGAGCATCAAGAACCGTACCGTCATTACCGCGGTCGATTCCGATTCGATGAAAGAAAACGTCTTCACCAACATCGACTCGGCCGCAATCATATAACACAACACCCGGAGCGGACCGCTTGCGGAGCTCCGGCCGCGATGTGGATCAACTGAAGCATCGCGGAATCCGCCATAGAGGTCAAGCATGGCTTTCGATTCACTCTATACGGGGATCTCCGGCCTGGATGCATACCAGAGCTGGATCGACATGATCTCCAACAACATCGCCAATACGGCGACCGTGGGCTTCAAAGCCCAACGGATGACTTTCGCCGATCAGTTTTATCAGCAGATCGGCTCGCCGTCGGGTCCCACCAGCACCAACGGCGGTGTCAATCCTCAAGATCAAGGGCTCGGCGTCAAGGTCAATACCGTTGACACCGAATTCGGCCAAGGCGGTCTGGAAACGACCGGCATCAACACCGATCTCGCGCTCAACGGCGATGGATTCTTCATCGAAAACAACGCGAACGGCTCGGGATCACCGACCTACACGCGCGACGGCGCGTTTTCAATCAACTCCAACGGACTGTTCTACGATCCGGCAAACGGTAACGCGGTCATGGGTTACATGGCCAACAGTGCCGGCGTCGTAACGCCCAACGGGACGCCCGGTGCGATCACGATTCCGGTCGGCTTGCAAGAAGAAGCGACGGCAACCGGTCAAGGCGTGAAGACCGGCCCGGCTACCAATGACGACGTCTTCGACGTCGCCTTGGGCGGTAATCTCGATCAAACCAATTGGTCGCAGGCATTCCAACAGGCGGTCGGTGCATCGGCGAATCCGGGCGCGGCCGTGACCGTCTCGACGACGCTCTACGATTCGCTCGGCGGCTCGCACGAAGCGACGATCACCTACACGCCGATCGCCCCCAGCGCCGTTGCGGCAACCGTTGCCGTGGCCGGCGCCAATCCGAACATCACGAACGTCTCGGTCGCGCCGGCTACCAGCACGAACGATACGCTCACCATCGCGGCCGGCGCCGGCAACACCTGGACGGTGACCGACGCCGACAACAACAGCACCCAGACGTTCACCGGCGGGACAACCCAGACGGTCAACGGCGTGACGTTTACGCTCGGCTCTCCCTCGGCGGGCGCAACTGATACGTTGACGGTGGCTGCTGCCGCGAACGGCTTGCCGAGCACGGTCGAAAACGCGGCCGGTGTCGCCGTGCAACCCGCCACGGAATGGCAAATCAGCGTTAGTTTCACCGACGGCACGCAGTTCCAGACGATCCAGGGAAGGACGCTCACGGGAGCCGGCGTAAGCCCGGCCACAATCGGGACGTCGTCTTCGGGCACTATCGGCTACGCGTACTTCGATCAGAACGGACAGTACATCAATACGTCCTCGATCGAAGAGGTCGCGCCGGGACTTGCGCTCGGAGCGGCGGCAGGGGGCGAGCTTCATCTCGCCGGCGAGACTGCAAGCACGGATCAGGGCAACCAGCTCAACATCACCCAGTGGGGTCCGAGCGCCGGTAACGCTGCTCAGGCGCCCACCAATACCGCCACACCGGGCGCGATTGCGTTGGGCTTCTTCGACAACACCAGCCTCAATAGTAGTTCGCAGGCCACGGTGGTCAGTCAGAACGGCTACTCGGCCGGTACGTTGTCGAACATTACGGTAGGTGACGACGGAACGATTACCGGATCGTTTACGAACGGCCAGACGAAGGCGCTGGCCCAGCTCGCCATCGCCACCTTCCAAAACGAGGACGGCCTCGAGCGGATGGGTGGCAACCAGTTCGCGCAGACAGCCGCGTCAGGTCTGGCGCAGCTTGGGACAGCCAACACCGGGCGCTACGGTTCGATTGTGGCCGGATCGCTCGAAGAGTCCAACGTGAACCTTGCCAACGAGTTCACCAACCTCATCGTCGCCCAGCGCGCCTTTGAGGCCAACTCACGCGGCATCCAGACGGCGGACCAGAACCTCATCACCATCACGCACCTCCAGGCTAGCGAGAACTAACCGACGTTATCGGGGCAAAGCTGAAGCTTTGCCCGCTAAAGTCACGGTAGTACGAGGGACTGAGGGGACGGCGAGGCCAGCACGCTCGCCGCCCCCAATACGTCCCGCCTAGGAGATCTGCATGATTGCACTGACCCGGCTCAACGGCCATCCCGTGATGGTCAATAGCGACCTTATCGAACAGATCGAAGAGACGCCTGACACGGTGGTCACGCTGACCTCCGGCAACCGGCTGGTGGTCCGCGACCGGATGCTCGAGATCCAGCAGAAGATCGTCGACTTCAAGAGGCGAATTCACGGCCCGGCTTAAACGAACAAGCGGGCCCTAGCCGTACGAAGCGGCCACTTGATATTGGGATTCGCCCAGCCGATACCCGGTAAAGGCGCTGGGCTACCCTGCGGAGAGCGGAACCTTGGATATAGCAACGATATTGGGCCTATTCTTAGGCTTTGGCGTGATCGTCCTCGCCGGTTGGATCGGCGGGACCGATGCCCATGTGATCTTCGGCCGGTGGGAGGCGTTCGTGCTGATCATCGGCGGAACGCTGGGCGCGACGCTGACCTCGTTCCCGATGCGTACGTTCATACGCGGATTCTTCGGCGGCTTTAAGACCGCGTTCGTCACCGTCGACTATCACGAACGCGACGTGATCTCGACGCTGGTGTCGTTCGCCGAAAAGGCGCGTCGCGAGGGGCTGCTTGCACTCGAAAATGAAGCTGCCGCGCTCGACGACGACTTCATGCGCAAGGGGATCCAACTGGTGATCGACGGCCGCGACACCGAGATCATCCGCAAGGTATTGGAGACCGAAGTTAGCAGCACGCAAGAGCACGGTGCAAAAGCCGAGCAAGTCTTCATGAACTTGGGCGGCTACTCGCCGACTCTCGGCATCATCGGTACGGTGCTCGGTCTGATCGGCATGCTCAAGGGTCTCGGCGAGATGGGCAACAGCACCAACGTCGCCGGTACGATCGGCGTCGCAACGGCAGAGGCGTTCGTGGCGACGTTCTTCGGCATCATGTTCGCGAATTTGCTGTGGCTGCCGATCGCGACCAAGATCAAAGAGCGTAACGGTCAACTCCTACTGATGCGCGAGATCATGATCGAGGGAATTCTCGCGATCCAGGCTGGTGACAATCCGCGGCTGCTGGAAGAGAAGCTGCTAGCTTTCATCGATCCGCGCGAGCGCGAGAGCGACGTCGAAGAAGGTGGCGCGATCCAGGGCGAAGCCGGCTACTCTGCTTCGTCAGCATAAGGGGCTCCACGTAACCACTGATGGCACAACCGATCAAGAGCGCCGCCCGGGCGGCCGAATCAAACCGGCCGCGCAAGAAGTCCGAGGAAAAGCTCGAGACGGCCGGTATGATGCGCTGGCTGCTGACCTACGCCGACATGATCACCCTCATGTTGGCGCTGTTTATCATTCTATTCGCAATGTCGACCATCAGCCGCGTGAAAGTCCAGACCTTTGCTAAATCAGTGTCTGCCGGCTTCAACAATGTCTGGACCGTCAATCAGCCACCAAACGGCGGCGCCAATGGCGAGCAGTCGTTTGAAGCGAGCTCGAGTATCCCCGCGATCCAAAAAGAGCTCGAGAAATACGTCAAAGAGAATCACCTCGAGCAGCAGGTACAAGTGCATTCCGAAGCACGCGGCTTGGTCGTGACGTTGCTCTCCGATAAGTCGTTCTACGATAGCGGCAGCGCCGAGATCCGCCCGGCGACGCTCAAGATTCTCGATGGCATCGCGCCACTGCTCAAGCGCAACGGCAATGCGCTGGCAATCGAAGGCTATACCGATAACGTGCCGATCTCGACCTATCAGTTTCCGACAAACTGGGAACTTTCCGGGAAGCGCGCGGTCAACGTTGCTCGCTACCTCAGCGAGCATGACGGCGTTGCCCCAACTCGTTTGAGCGCGACCGCCTATGGTGAGTACCATCCGCGCAACAGTAACGCCACGGACGAACAGAAACAAGAAAACCGCCGCGTTGACATCGTGCTCTTGAGCGGCAATGCCGCGCCGGGCAGCACCGGGAAAGGTCCATAAGCAGAACGCATGTCAAGTCTTTCACAAGAAGAGATTGATGCCCTTATCAATCAACTTTCTGGCGAAGGCGCGCCGGCGAAGGAAGCTATCGACGGACGCAGAGTCAAGTCGTTTGATTTCCGTTTCAACAAACGGCTAGATAAGTTCACCAACAATCAGCTGCAGACGCTGCGTACGCTGCACGAGAACTTCACCCGGCTGCTCAACAACTCACTTTCGGTCTATCTGCGCACCCGCGTCGAAGCGACGATCGTGTCGATCGAACAAATCAGCTACGGCGACTTCATCGCCTCGATCGGCATCCCGTCGATCCTGGGCATCTTTTCGATGGATCCACTTCCCGGCAGCGGCATCGTGCAAGTCGATCTGAACTTGGTCTTCTCGATCATCGATCGCTTGCTCGGCGGCCCGGGTTGGTTCCCGAACAAGCTGCGCGACCTCACCGACATCGAACGCACGCTGATGCAGCGGTTCATGGCGCGCATGCTCAACAGCTATCGCGAGTCGTGGAACTACCTCTTGACGCTTTCGCTGAAGATCGAAGCGCTCGATTCGAATCCGCAATTCATCCCGCGCATCATTCCGCTCGACCAGATCGTCGCCTATATTTCGATGGAACTGAAGATCGGCGACATGGCCGGCGTGATGAATTTCTGCCTTCCTTATCTTGTGCTGCAGTCGATCGGGCAGCAGCTGACCGAGTTTCAATGGTCGCCGACGGTCATCGCTGGCCGCGGCATGACCGAAGAAGATATCGCGCAGCTGACACGAAACGTCGAGCGCGCTGCGGTCGAGGTCGAAGTGGAGCTAGGACGAACGACGGTCTCGCTGCGCGACCTCGTCGCGTTGCAAGAAGGGGACATCGTGGTGTTCGATAAGTTGACCAACGAGCCGCTGTCGGCGAAGGTCAACGAGAAAGAGAAATTTCAGGTCTTTCCGGGGATCAACAAAGATCAGCTGACGATGCAAGTATCACACGTTCTGACGAGCGAGGACGAATAGCGTATGGCCGATACACAACAGCTTGCCGACTCGATGCTGGCCGCGGCCGGCACGGTACTCGGCCGGTTGGTGGAGCAGCCCGCGAAAGTCGATGCCGCAACGCGCGACGATCACGACGGCTCGATCCGGACGGACGGCGACGAACTCGTGTCTCTCGCGACGATCCCCTCGCTCGGGGCGCAGCTGGTCGTCCGCTTTCCGACCGCGGATATGCAGCAAATCGTCGGGGTGATGCTGGGCGGCGGCGACGATGTCACCGAGATGGGCCCGATGCAGCTTTCCATCGCCTCCGAAACCGTTTCGCAAATCGCGACCGCAATGGTCGAAGAGCTCGCCAAGCAGCTTGGCACCTCGAGCGAAGGCGCGCATGCGTCGATGTGTACCGATGCGACGCTGCTGCCGCCGCCGCCGTTTGTCTCGTATAGCGGCAAGATCGACGTCGGCAACAACCTGCATCCGCGGCTCAGTGTGGACTTTGCGGCAATTACGCTCTCTAAGCTGGGCTTGGGCTCCGCGGCGACGAGCGAAGCGGGTAAAGCGCGCGAGGCCGATCCGGTTGCGGCAACGGCGTCGAAGCCAAAGCGTCAGGCGCCTGCGGCGGCCGACGCGCAGAACGTCGCCTACACGAAGATGCCGCCGACGCCCGTTCGCACCGCGCAACCAGGTCAAGCCAATCTCGATCTCGTCCATGACGTTCCGCTGCAGATCAGCGCCGTACTCGGCAAGACCGTTATGCCGCTGCGCGAAGTGGTGTCGCTGCAGTCTGGGAGCGTGTTCGAGCTGGATAAGCTTGCGGCCGAGCCGATCGACCTCTACGTGAACAACATCCTGATCGCGCGCGGTGAAGTCGTCGTCGTCGATGATAAGTACGCGGTGAAGATCAGTGAACTCAATCCGCAGACGAGTTCGTAGCGTCGCCTAATGTCCGGGAGCTTCTGGCTCAGTTACGCGTTTGCACTTGTGGTCGTCGCGCTTTTGCTCGGCGGCCTTTATGCAGTCGTGCGTGGCTTGGCTCGCGGCCGGATTCTGGTTTCAGCGGATCGGCGGCTCGTGACCGTACTCGAGTCGACCGTGCTCTCGCAGCATTCGGCGCTGCACGTCATTAAAGTAGGCGCACGCTACTATCTGATCGGCGGCGGGCAAGGCCACGTGACCTCGATCGTCGAGTTGCCGGCGGAAGAGGTTGAAGCGTGGCTCGACACGCAGCGCGCGCTTCTTCGTACCACGCAGCGGTCGATTGCGGATTTGGTGAAGTCACTTCGTGGCAAGCCGTAACCGCATTCGCGACGTTCTGGCGCGCGTGTGGATGCGTCACGCGCCGTTTCTGATCTCCGCGGCCCTCGCTTTCATTCTGCTGTGGGTGCTTCCGTCGCTCGCGCTTGCACAGAGCGCGCCGAATGCTCCGACTGCACCGAGCGTGCCGATACCCAACATTAATCTCAGCATGGGTCAGACCAACAATCCGCAGCAGGTCGTCGGCGCGCTGCAGATCCTCTTGTTGCTCACCGTGCTCACGCTCGCGCCGACGTTGCTGGTGATGACGACCTCGTTCACCCGCATCATCGTCGTGCTGTCCTTTGTCCGCACTGCAATGGGCACCCAGCAGACGCCGCCAAATCAGGTGTTAGTCGGGCTCGCGTTGCTCTTGACGTTTTTCGTTATGAACCCGGTAATCCATCAGATCAACGACAACGCCGTCCAACCATACCTTCAGAAGAAGATCAGTCAACCGGTTGCGCTGGATCGTGCCGCTGCGCCGCTGCGCACATTCATGTTCAGGCAGACGCGCGAAAAGGACATCCAACTGTTCTATTCGATCTCCAAAGAGCCGCGGCCGGCGGCGCAAAAGGACGTGCCGACGTATTTGCTGGTGCCGGCGTTCGTGCTGTCCGAGCTCAAGACGGCGTTTGAAATCGGCTTCGCGATCTATATTCCGTTCATTATCGTGGACATGGTCACGGCCAGCATCCTGCTATCGATGGGCATGATGATGATTCCGCCGATCATTATCTCGCTGCCGTTCAAGGTGTTGATCTTCATACTCGTCGACGGTTGGGATCTGGTCATCAGCGCGCTCTTCCAGAGCTTTCACCAGTGAGCTACGGCGACGTCATCGCGATCGGACAGCAGGCGATCTTGGTTGCCCTGCTCGCGGCCGCACCGGTGTTGATCCTCAGCATGATCGTCGGCTTGACGATCTCGATCTTTCAGGCCGTGACGCAGATCCAGGAGCCGACGCTGGCCTTCATTCCGAAGATCGTCGTGTCGGCGCTCGCGCTGCTCTTTTTTGCGCCGTTCATTCTCGCGCTGCTCACCGATTTCGCCGCGCGTATGTTCTCGAGCATCTCGACGTTCGCGAAGTAAGGCGCCGCCGTGCATCTCTTTGGGCTGACGCCGCAACAATTCGAGACGTTCTTGCTGATCTTCATAAGAATCAGCTCGATGTTCTTTCTCTTTCCGGTGTTTTCGTCTCGACAAGTGCCGATGCAGGTGCGTTTGGGTTTGAGCGGACTCATTGCGTTCATCATCTTTCGCGTCGAGCCGGCGCCGCACTTGACCGGCGGCGCTTTCGAGCTCATCGCCGGCGGCTCGGCGCAGGTGCTGATCGGCGTGATCGTGGGATTTGTGGCCTCGCTGCTCTTCACCGGGATACAGTTTGCCGGTGAGTTGATCGACATTCAGATCGGCTTTGCGATCGCGAACGTCATCAACCCGCAGACCCAACAGAACATCACCATCATCGGTGAGCTGCGAGCTCACGCTCGCGACACTGGTGTACCTGGCGACCAATTCGCACTACTTTTTGATCCAGGGCGTGGCCGGATCGTTCAACCTGCTGCCGCTTCCGTACATCAATCTCGATCCGAGCGTGGCCGGGAATCTCACGCTGTTCTTTGGGCAATCGTTCCTGATCGTGTTCAAAATTGCTGCGCCGGTCGTCGTCGCGCTCTTCCTCACCAACGTGGCGTTGGCGCTCATGGCACGCGTTGCGCCGCAGATGAACGTGTTCATCATCGGGTTGCCGATACAAGTCACGGTTGGACTGACGATGATGGCGATTTCGCTTCCGCTGCTCGGGAGCGTCGGCCCGGAAGTCTTCTCGGACGTCTCCGTCCAAATCGACTCGGTTTTGCGCGGATTGAAGCCTCCGTAGCGCCCGTCGCGCGATGGTGCGGCGGCGATGCGACAACCGCACTCGCTTAGATCCTCGCGTCTCGCACAATGAATGTCAGGGTGCTCGCCGCTCGGACAACCCGCTCGCGCGGCCGTCGCATCGCCGCCCGCGTCATCGCTCGTCTCGCTAACGAAGCTTCAGGCTTAGGATTTAGCGGGGTCGCGTTTGCGACGGGAGTCTCTAACTTTTTGCGCCTTGCCCGGAGGGCAACTTCAAAACGTCGTTTTGCGCAAAAAG
The DNA here is from genome assembly GCA_963703325.1 of Vulcanimicrobiota bacterium. Classification (GTDB taxonomy): domain Bacteria; phylum Vulcanimicrobiota; class Vulcanimicrobiia; order Vulcanimicrobiales; family Vulcanimicrobiaceae; genus Aquilonibacter. The sequence goes on from OY969805.1 coordinate 2,364,937, forward strand.
TAGCGAAACAGAAAAGCCCCACGGATGGGGCTTTTCGAGTGTCTCCCGGAGTAAACGCAACCCCGCGAGATCAAGGATTGAAGTAGAGGAACTGACCGATCTGGTTGGCGGTTTGCTCGGTGAAATAAACTTCGTTATCGGGGCCGATCGTCAACCAGAACGGGCCGGCGTTGGCGGTCTTGGTGGGATAGACGTTGATGGTGTTCGTGCTGGTGATGAACTGAACGATCGTGCTCTTGGTCTGATCGCCGATGTAGAAGTTGCCGTCAGGTCCCAAGGCTAATCCGTAGGGCGCGCTGACACCGGTCAGCGGGGTTTCCGAACTGACCTGTCCGGTGGTCAACATCCGTCCGAGTTTGTCGGCTTTGGTCTCGGTGAACCACAGCGCGTTGTCGGCGCCCGAAACGATCACGCCGAGACCTGACGCCGGGGTTGTGACGCCATACTCGACGGGACTGCTCCCGGCCGCGGCGCTCGGATAGATCTCGCCGATTTGATTGGCGTTGGTTTCGACAAACCACAGCGCACCGTTTGGACCGACCGCGATCGACTCCGGGTTCGCATTCGCGGTCGCAAGCGGATAGAAGGCAAAGCTGCCGCAGCCCGGCTGAATGCGCCAGATCCCGTTACTGGCGGGATCGGTCACCCACAGGTTGCCGTCGGGGCCGGCCGCGATGCCCCAGGGCGTTGGCTGGGCTGCGGTCTGAGGCGGCAGCGTGCATTCGACGAAGCTGAGGTAGGAAACGTTGAACTGGGCGATTCGGCCACCGCCGAACTCGGTCAGCCAGAGGTTGCCGTCTTGGCCGACGACGATTGACAGCGGTTTGGATCCACTCTCCGGCAGCGGATAGTCGGTGATGACCGCGGACTGGCTCAGGATCCCGATCTTATTACCGGCCTCCTCCGTGAACCATAGGGCGCTCTGGGTCTTGGTGATGCCGGCCGGCTGCGAGTTGGCGGTCGGAATGGGGTACTCGCTGCTCACGTTAGGCGAATAGGCCGGGGCCGGCGTCGCCGTTCCGCTCGTGATCGGGGTGGTATGGCCGCAGCCGCCCAGCACGAGCGCGGCAGCCACCGCGCCGGCCAAGACCAGCGTATGTTTCAAGTTGCTCTCCTGGTGTTCGTTTGAGTCAGCCTCCCTTATTGGCAGGCTACTACAACGTTCCCGCTCACGACACCTAAGCAAGCCCACAGGAAGTGGGTGAAGGTTCCAAGCTCAGGATGAGCGCTTGGGCGTAGCCCAATGGAACCGTCCTCAGCTTGCCCGGAAGCTCGCCGAAAACTTCTATGAGCATGCTCGCGACCGAACTCGATGGCTAAACCGGAACAAACCGAAAAGGCCACACCGAAACGCCGCCATGAAGCACGCGAACGCGGTCAGGTCCCTCGTAGTACGGACCTGGCTGGCGCCGTGATCTTCCTCTCGGTGGTTCTCACCCTGCACGCACTTTTCGCGCCGATGATGAACGGCCTGACCGGTGAAGCTGCGGCGTATTTTTCGCGTATTGCCCAGCAGCACGATCCCACGTACCAATCGATGTTGTCGCTCTTCGTGCAGGCCTCAGGCGGCATCGGCTGGGTCGTGCTGATCGTCTTCGGTATCGCCGTCTTCGCCGGCATCGGCGCAAATCTCATGCAATTCGGTTTCGTGCTAACGACCGTCCCGTTCAAGTGGTCGTTCTCGAAGCTCAATCCGATCAACGGCTTCAAGAACATTTTCTCGAAGCGAATCTTTATCAATCTCGCGAAGCAGTTGATCAAGCTTTCTGCCGTCGTCCTCATCATCTACTCGACGCTTTCGTCGAACATGGGCATCTTCGCGCAAGTCGGTCAGACCGATCCTTCCGGCGTCATCAATCTCACGTTCGACGTCATCTTTACCGTGGCGTGGAAGTTCGGATTATTCTTGGTGGTCATCGGGTTGTTGGATTATGCGTACGAGCGCTGGCAGTTGGAAGAGAACCTCAAGATGACCAAACAAGAGGTCAAGGACGAGTGGAAGCAGTCGGAGGGAAATCCGGAAGCCAAAGCGGCGCTCAAGCGTCGCCAGCGTGATTTTGCCCGGCGCCGCATGATGCAGGCCGTCCCGCGCGCCACGGTCGTTGTGACCAATCCGACGCACTATGCCATTGCATTGGAATGGGACGAGATCCAGATGGACGCGCCGGTCGTCATTGCAAAAGGCGCCGATCTCGTCGCCAAGCGGATCCGCGATATCGCGCTCGAGCACAACATTCCGCTCATGGAGAATCCGCCGCTTGCGCGTACCCTCTACGAAAGAGTTGAACTCGGGCAGCCGATCCCGCCGAACCTCTACGCCGCGGTCGCACAGGTCATCGCGTTCGTCTACAAGCTAAAGAGAAAGATCATCGCTTAATGGCAACGCAGGCGCCGGCGACGAATCAGACCACGCTGCAACGACTCGCGAGCTTCACGCCGATCCTCATCGCAGGCGCGTCGGTGATGCTCGTCGTGCTGATGATCGTCCCGATCCCGCCGTTTCTCCTCGATATTCTGCTCGCGTTCAACATTACGATCGCGTTAGTCATTATCGCGACCGCATTGTACACCGAGAACGCGTTGGCGTTTTCCGCGTTCCCAACGATGCTGCTCATCGTCACGCTGTTCCGGCTTTCACTGAACATCACCGCCACGCGTGCCATTCTGCTGCACGGCTATGCTGGTGAAGTCATCAACTTTTTCGGACAGATCGTCGTCGGCGGCAATTACGCCGTCGGCTTCGTGATCTTCCTGATCTTGATCATCATTCAATTCGTCGTGATCACCAACGGTGCCGGGCGCGTCGCCGAAGTTGCGGCTCGCTTTACGTTGGACGCGATGCCCGGTAAGCAGTTGGCTATCGATGCCGACCTCAACGCGGGGTTGATCACCGAGGCCGAGGCGCGTCAGCGCCGTCGCGATATTCAGCGGTCGGCCGACTTTTACGGCGCGATGGACGGCGCCAGCAAGTTCGTCCGCGGCGACGCGATAGCGGCCGTGATCATCGTTGCGATCAACACGGTCGGCGGCTTCATCGTCGGTGTCGCGCAACAGCATTTGACGATTATCGAATCGCTGCAAAAGTTCACGCTGTTGACGGTCGGTGAAGGGATCGTCACGCAGGTTCCGGCCCTGCTCATTTCGACCGCGACCGGTATCATCGTGACGCGTGCCGCAGCCGAAACCGATTTCGGCACCGACATCGTCAAACAGTTGACGGCGCAGCCGCGCGCGCTGCTGATCGCGGCAATCATCACCGCGCTCTTTGGCCTTGCCGGACTCGATCGCTGGCTGCTGCTCCTCATTTCAGGGGTTCTCTTCATTATCTATTTCGCGCGCCGCGAGGGGGCAGCCGAAGCCGCGGCGGAGCGCAAGGTCGCGCAGGCCAAAGCCGGGGCGCCCGGCGCGCCCGGTGCGCAACCCGCGGCCAAGGGCGCCGCCGAGAGCGTCGTACCGCTGCTCTCGTACGATCCGATGGAGCTGGAAATCGGATTCGGGCTCATTCCGCTCGTCGATGTCAATCAGGGCGGCGATCTGCTCGAGCGCATCACGCTGATCCGGCGGCACGCCGCGCGCGATCTCGGTATCGCGGTTCCGCCGATTCGCGTGCGCGATAATTTGCAACTACGCCCCAACAGTTATCTGGTTAAGATTTACGGTTTAGAAGTTGCGCAGGCCGAAGTGATGGTGAGCCGGCTCCTTGCGATGAATCCGGGCACGGCTACCGCGCCGATCGACGGCATTCCAACCACCGAGCCCGCGTTTGGATTGCCGGCGCTGTGGATTGCGGAGAACGCTCGCAGCGAGGCGGAGATGGCGGGTTATACGGTCATCGATCCGACCAGCGTGATCGCAACCCATCTCACCGAGTTGATCAAGGCACATTCACCCGACTTACTCGGCCGTCAAGAGACATCGGCGCTGCTCGACAACATCAAATCGCACTATCCGGTGGTTGTCGACGAGCTGGTTCCGGGACTGCTCACCGTCGGCGAGGTCCAACGCGTATTACAGAATCTACTACGCGAGCGCATTCCAATTCGCAACCTGGTAATGATCCTTGAGACCCTAGCTGATGCCGCGCGCGTGAGTAAAGACGTCGACTTCCTGACCGAAAAGGTCCGTGCGGCACTGGCGCGCCACATTTCGGCCGAGTACGCTGAGAACGGTCTGCTCTCAGTCATCACTGTCGATCCGCGTCTCGAGTCGCTTCTTTCGGAAGCCGTTCGTCGCGGCGAGGATGCGTTTGCGTTGCTCGACCCGAATACCGTTTCACGGATCTACACGTCATTGACGCGGCAGATAGCCGTGGCGCAAAACGCCGGTTTACAGCCGATCGTTTTGTGCTCTCCCTCCGTACGTTTGGCGCTCAAGCGGCTTACCGAACGCGCGGCACCACAGTTGGTCGTCTTATCCTATTCGGAGATTGCGCCTGGGCTTCGGGTTGAGTCGATTGGCCAGATCACCGCGACCGAGGAAACCGCGGAAGCGAAAAGCTGATGTTCAAATCGATTTTTGGCGGCCGGGGGGGCGGCGTACCCCCGAGCAAATTACCTCAACTGCACTCCTTCGTCGACGCCCTGGTCGGCGGGCGTCCGGCCCGCTCGGTCACCGTGGAACGGGTCGGGGCCAAGGGTGTCGTGACCCGCGACGCGCTCGGCCGGGTTGGCGAAACGGCGATCCTCATCTACACGGCGGCCGCGGGGCGGTACCGGATGGAGACCAAGGTTGCGGCAGTGACCTCGTCGAGCACCCAATTCGATCCGCCGCGCCGGCTGATCCTGATCGCGGCGGCGAGCGGCTCGCAGAAGCGCCAGAGTGTGCGGCTGGACGCGATTGTTACCGGGGAGTGGCGCTTTGCGCCCGGCGGAGTGGGAACCGGGGAGTTCGCCAAGGCGACGATCCGGGACATCAGCCGCGGCGGCTGTTCGCTGATTATCGACCGGGAGCTCAAGCCCCATACGACGGTCGAGGTCCGCATGAAGCTCAAGCCCGAGGCCCCCGCCATGACCCTGCTCGGGGAAGTCATGCGCCACGAGAAGATCAAAAGTTCGGGAAAATTCTCCCACGGGCTACGCTTTCAGGGGCTCCGGCCCGATGAAGATCAGGCGATCATCGATTTCATCAACCGTCGTCAGGCCGAACTGCGCAGCCGGGGATTGGCCTGACCTATCTATAAAGTACCCCTATCCTTTGGCCGATTGAGTTCAAAGGATCGAGTCGTGTTTTTGCACTTCGTCTTGGGAGCATTGGATGAGCAAGAGAGTCCTCATCGTCGACGATGCCGTCGTCATGCGGATGATGATCAAAGGGATCCTTTCCAAAAACGGCTTTGAAGTCGTTGGAGAGGCTCAGAACGGTGTTGAGGCGGTCGAGAAGTACAAACAACTTCAGCCGGACCTCGTGACGATGGACATGGTTATGCCCGAGATGGACGGCATCACCGCGGTCAAGCAAATCGTCGCCAACGATCCCAACGCCAAGATCATCATGTGCACGTCGATGGGCCAGCAGGCGCTGGTCGTCGAGGCGATTCAAGCCGGCGCGAAGTCGTTCATAACCAAGCCCTTCCAGCCGCCCAAGATTCTAGAGACCATTCAAAAGGTGCTCTCATGAGCGGCGGCGGCATGCAACTCAACGACCTCCAAAAAGACGCGCTTAAAGAGGTCGGTAATATCGGCGCGGGCCACGCGGCCACCGCGCTCTCGCAGTTGCTCAATACGAAGATCAATCTTTCCGAGCCGCGCATCGACGTCATTAAATTCCGCGACCTCGCGTCGCGTGTCGGACACGAGAACCGCACGGTGGCTGCGCTGCACATGTACGTGCGTGGCGAAGCGCCGGGTCAGATGGTCGTGCTCTTCGATCGCGAACAGGCGCTCGATTTCGTGAGCCAGTTCCTGCACCGCGTGATCGGCGACATCCAAATCTTCGATTCGATCGCCGACTCGACGCTCAAGGAACTCGGCAATATCATCGCCGGCTCGTACTTGACGGCGATCATTCAGCTGACCGGTTCGAACCTGCTGCCCTCGGTGCCGACGCTTTCGTACGGCACGGTGCAGGCGGCATTCCGTACGCTGATGTCGATCCTGCCCGACCAAGACGTCTTCCTCATCGAGTCGAGCTTCCTCGACAAAGAAAAAGAAGTCGCCGGGCAGTTCATCCTCATCCCGGAAACGGGATCGCTCGGACCGCTCCTCTCGGTCTTTGGCGTAGAGTAAATCATGTCAGACGAACTCTTTAATCGAGAAGAGTTCATCTCATATTTCCGCGACGAGGCTGAAGAATTGCTTCAGCAAATCGACGCGGATTTGCTCAAGCTCGAAGAGTTCGTCCAAACCGGGGAGACCGACCCCGAGATCATCGCCTCGCTCTTTCGCGCGCTGCACACCGTCAAAGGTAGTGCGGGCATGCTCGGGTTTACCGACATTCAGGGTCTAGCGCACAAGTTGGAAAATCTGTGCGACTTGCTGCGCAAGGATCGTATGCCGCTCTCCGAGAGCGTCGTCGACATTCTATTTTCGGGTCGTGACCTGCTGACCGAGCTGGTCGCAGCAGCGATCAGCGATCAGGCGTCGCCTACCGGCGTCGAAGAGTACATCCAAAAGCTCGACAAGTTCACCTCGATCTACGAACAGACCGCGCAGGTTATCGAGGGACGAACCGGGCCGGAGCAATCCTTCGAAGCGGCGCACGCCGCCGAACAATCCGCGGCGGGTCCTTCCGACGCAGAGGCATTCGAAGCCGAAGTGCAGCGTCTCTTGGACGAGGCGCAAGCGCAAAAGAGCGCGACCGCGGCGGCAACCGAGAGCGTGGCCGCATCGCAACCGCAGCCCGAGGCACCGGCGCCGCCCGTCGCGGCAGCCCCACCCGTCCCGGAACCGGTCGCGGCGAAGGTCGAAACACCGGTCAGCAAGGCCCCTGCCGCCGCAGCCGGCGCATCGCCCAACGCCGAGCAGAAGCGTTCGTCAATCCATCAGACGATACGTGTCGACATCGAGCGGTTGGACTCATTGCTCAATTTGGTCGGCGAACTGGTGATCAATCGCACGCGCATTTCAGATATCGCCAACACGCTCGAGCGGTTGATGGCCGACAAAGCCAGCAACGCCGGTGGTGCTTCCTCGGGCATTATCGCGCCGCTCGCCAAAGATCTCGCCGATTCGGCTGCGCTGCTCGCGCGAACGACCAACGAGATTCAAGAGTCGATCATGAAGGTGCGCATGGTGCCGATCGGTCAGGTGTTTGACCGCTTTCCGCGCCTGGTGCGTGACGTTGCCAAGGCGCGCGGCAAAGAAGTGCAACTGGTGATCTCGGGCGCCGAAACCGACCTCGACAAGACGATCGTCGACGAAGTCGGCGAGCCGCTCATGCACTTACTGCGCAACAACGTCGATCACGGCATCGAGGCGCCTGACGAACGTGAGAAACTCGGCAAGCCGCGGGTCGGCACGATTGCGCTCAACGCCTATCACGAAGGCAACCAGATCATCATCGAAGTCTCAGACGATGGCGGCGGTATCAATCTGGACAAAGTTCGCGCACGCGGTATCAAGCAGGGCCTGATCTCGGCTGACGACCGCTTGAGCGACCGTGAAATCATCGAATTGATCTTCACCCCCGGGTTCTCGACCGCCGATGTCGTCTCCGACGTGTCGGGCCGCGGTGTCGGCATGGACGTGGTCAAGCGCAACATTAGCCGCCTCAAAGGCGTCTTCGACGTCGATACGTCGCCCGGAGAGGGCACCCGCTTTACGATCAAATTACCCTTGACGTTGGCCATCATCCAGGCGCTGCTGGTCCGTGTCGGCGAAGAGTTGTATGCGATTCCGCTCGATTCGGTCATCGAGTCGCAGCGTGTAGAGATGGTCGACGTGCGAACGGTGCACGGCAACGAAGTGATCACCCTGCGCGGTCAGGTCGTGCCGCTGGTGCGGATTGCCGAGTTCTTCGAACTAGGCGGTCAGCGCGACCCCGACAAAGTGATGATCGTCATCGTGGGCCTGCAAGGGCGCCAAGTCGGGTTGGTGGTCGATTCGTTTGAAGGCGAGCAAGAGATCGTCATCAAGCCGCTCTCCGACGTCGTCGGCCGGATCGCCGGTATCTCGGGCGCGACGATTCTGGGCAACGGGTCGATCTCGCTGATCATCGACGTGCACTCGCTGGTTGGCGAAGCCTACGCTGGTGGAAAAGTTGCTCGCGCGGAATTCTCCGGGGTGTAAGGACCACACAATGGCAGACGGTAGAGAAGAGAAGAAGCAGCAGTTCTCGGGCGAGGTCGTCCAGGTTGTTTCGTTCCGCCTTGGCAGCGAAGAGTACGGCGTGGACATCTCGCAAGTGCAAGAAATCATTCGCATGGTCGAGATCACGCACGTGCCGCGCGCGCCCAAATTCATGGAGGGCGTTATTAACCTGCGCGGTCAGTTGATTCCGATCATCGATCTGCGCACGCGGTTCGGCATGAAGCGCATCGACGCAACCAAGAGTACGCGCATCATCGTCACCGAGATCGGCAACAAACGCGTTGGGATCGTGGTGGACTCGGTGAGCGAAGTGCTCAATATTCCGATCGAAAATGTCGAAGACGCGCCCGAGATGATCGCCGGCGTCGGCACTGAGTACATTCAGGGCGTTGGGAAGATGGACGAGCGGTTGATCATCATGCTCGACCTCACCATGGTCATTTCCGGCGAAGAAAAACAGGCGCTGGAGCAGGTCGGCGAAGCCGTAAGCGCTGCGAGCTAAACATCCCGCGGATGACCCAGGCTTGCTTGTCATAGCAGGCTTCGTCGTGCGTTCTCGTCGTAGATGGCCCTGATGCGTACTCCCCTGCTTGCTGTCGTTCTTGCCGCACTCATCGCCGGTCCGGCTGCGGCTGCCCCCGCGCCTTCGCCTACGCCGCCGAATCTGCCGCAGATTTACCACTCGGTGAGTAGCCCGCTTTGCAGCGCACTCGCCACGACCGTCCGTCCGGCGCTCGCGATGATGATGCAAAACGACGCGACGATCGCTAAAAGCCCGCCGCTCTTCGGCGACTACATCAAGTTGAGCGCCGCCGGCAGCGATTCGGGGAAAGACATGTCGGTGTACCGGTTGAACAGCCTGGTGACGCCGCTGGTCCAAAACACGCTGGCGATCCAGAAGCTGCTCGAAGATCCGTCGATTTTTCCGCGGACCGCGCATAACGAGGACGACCAGCGCCTGATCGACCTGAAGACCAAGATGCTCAAGACGCTGGCGTCGCAGCAAGCCTCGCTCGACATTATCAACGGCTTTGTCGAGACGCAGCAACTCGGTTCGATGCAGCACGAGGGCTTCGGGTATATGCACGCTATTACCGGTCAGAGCAGCAACAGCTCGTCCGGGCAAGGCGCGCTGCCGGCGATGAATCAACCTCCGCAAACGCTTCAGGCCGGCGCTGCAGCACCGACGTCGCAGACGCCGCAAGCGTTCGACGATCTCGTCTTACAAGCCGGCCTACAGCCGAATCAATACGAGTTCGATCCGACGCAAATTCCCGGACTTGCGGTCGGTTACAATCAGATCGGCAAGCTCAAAGAGGGTCTCGAGTGGACCCAGAATCAGAGCCAAAAATCCGAAGCCCCGCTAGCGCAAGCGGTCGTCAACGCGTCGAAAATCTGCGGCGCTCAATTGGGCAACCCGAAGTAGGCTGCGCGTACTTTTAGTTGCCCATGCTCTCTGCAAAGCCCAGTCCGGTAAAGCGCATCAATCCTTCGAACGGGCCGTACGGCGCGAATGCGTCGCGCCAGAGCGCGCGTGCGCGCGCCAGCGCGTCGTCGCGCTGCATCCGTACGCGCTGTGCACTCACGTGAAGCTTCTTCGGCATCGCAAGCAGCAGCAGATCGCGATCGTGCAGATCGCCGAGCGCGTCTTGGAGCTGACTTAGGCGGCTTGCGGCTTCGAGCAGCGCAGGTTCGCGTGGAGTGAAGCTTTCGAGCGCATAGCGCAAGCGTTTGCAGGCAATGCGCAGATCGTGCAGATCGCGGCTGCGGCCGTGCCGAAGCGCCGGAACGAGCGTGAGCACCTCGGCAAAACGCACGATGGCGATGCGGCGCATCGCGTCGTCGACGCCACAGGCATCGGAGAGATCGATACGCCTCGCCTTCATGGGTGTGAGAACCGCACGTTTTCCAACGCGTGGGCAATACGTTTGAGTGCTATGCGTTCGCGCCGGCGCAACGCGTGCAAGAGGCCGCGTGCGGCTCGGCGTTCGCGCACGTCGAGCGCCTCCCGCAACGCTTCACGCATGACCGCCGCATCGCGCGCTTCACCCGTCAAATCAATCAGGCGGCGCAAGCGTTTGAGCGAAAACGGCGGGATGGCTTCGCGCAGGTCTTCATGCAACAACCGCAGGCGGCGCGCGGTCGTGCGCAGATCGTGCAGGCGTTTCGCGCTGGGCTGACGCAAAAAGCGCGCCCGGGCCCGCTTGAAAGCACGCACGTCCGCTTTGACGAGTCCGATGGCCCATTCCGCAATGCGATCATCCGGCGGCATCAGCGTTCCTTACGCGCGCACCTCGCAAGCGTCCCCCGCGGGCGGATCGGCCGAAGGCCGAACGCGACGGGTCAGCTCTGCTGACCCTCTTGACTAGCGAACATATGTTCGATTAGGATGGGAGCCCATGCTACCGGCGCGCACCGATTTTCAAGCACTCAAAGCCCTCTTGGCGGTCGTGGCTCCCGCCCCGCGTGCCGGGCGGGAGCGGCTCTTCCCGACCACGATTCCCGCTGTCGACGCCTTGCTGGGCGGGGGGATCCCATGTGGGTCGCTGATCACCCTCGAGGGCAGTGGGAGCGCCGGCTGCCGCAGCATTGCCGCCGCATTGCTCGCCCAGGCGACGCGCAGCGGGCTCGGCGCGGTCATCGATTGCAGCGAACTCTATCCGCCCTCCCTGGAGGCTGCCGGCGTGCGGCTGGATCGGCTATTGATCGTTCCGGCCACGACACCGGTGGGCATAGCTCGCGCCGCCGATCTGCTGTTGCGTACGCGCACGGCGCGGGTGGTGGTTATGGCTGCGACGGCGCTGCGCGCTGCCGTATGGGCACGCCTCGCCGGTCTTGCGCAGAAAGCCGGCGCGGTGCTCGTCGTGCTCGCCTCGCGGACCGTTGCCGAGCTCTCCGCGGTCGCGACCGTCTGCCTGTCATGTCGCATCGAGCGGGCCGTTATGCATGGCACACGGGGACTCTGGGGCGTCTTTTGCGGCTTCGAATTGCAAGCCGAGCTGCGTAAACACAAATTCAGAAATTCTTTAACTCCGTTTGGCGTCAATGGACTTCTAAGGAGCGAGCAATGATCGTATGCGTCCGAGCTTCTGATCTTTCGAGCGACGCCGTATGGCAAGAAATCCTCGATGCGCTCGATGCAGTAACGCCGCTGATCGAGGACGTGCGCGCCGGCGTCGCGTTGCTCGACATGCAGGGGGCAGACGGCGATTTTGCCGCCTGGAGCCGCCGCATTCGTGCCGCGCTCATTCCCTATACGTTTTCGCCATGCATCGGCGCGGGCCCCAATCGCTTTTGTGCTTTTGCCGCCGCTTGGCATGGTAACGGCACGTTGATCGAAACAGGCCGCGAAGCGCAAGCGCTTGCAGCCATGCCGCTCGACGCGCTTGAACTCGACGCCGATATCGTCGAACGCTTGCATTTGCTCGGGGTGACGACGCTCGACGCGCTCGCGGCGTTACCGCACGGGCCGTTCGTGCGCCGCTTTGGTCCGCAGGCCGCCCGTTGGCACGATGCGGCGCGGGGGATCGATCGCTCGCCGTTTACACCGCGCGGTCACGCGATCACGATCGAGGCAGCGATGTTCGGTGAAGGTTCGGCGCAGAGCGAGGCGGCCGTCATCTTCGCCCTGCGCGTCTTGATTGGCCGGGTTTGCAGCGATCTCGAGCGTTGCGGCAAGCGCGCGAGCGCGCTGCACGTCGATATCGAACTCGAAGATGCCGATACCGCGCACATCGACGTGCCGCTTGCCGCGGCGACCTCGCAAGAGCGCGCGATGCTCGACGTCGTGCGCGCTAAACTCGAGGGCGCACGTTTTGCTGCGCCGATTTGTGGTTTGCGCGTACGCGCATTGGGGTTAGAAGAGGGTGGTGAAGCGGTGCCGCTGCTTACCGGCGACGAGATCGATCGGGCAAACGTCGCGGTCACCTTGGCTCGGCTCGAAGCGATGCTCGGCGAGCCGGTGCGTCGCGCGCAGACGCGTGCCGCGCATCCGCTCGAAGAGCGTTTTGCTTATGTACCGTTCACGCTTCCGGCGGATCGGCCGAAGGCCGAACGTAAAGGATTCAGCGAAGCGCAATTCTTACAACCCCGGCTCGTACCCCAGTTGCGATTGCTCGCCGTGACTGAGATCGACGTGCGTCTGCGGCGAGGCGAGCCGGCAACGGTCGACGAGCGTGCGGTGCAGCGTTGCGCCGGTCCGTGGCGCATCGAAGAAGGCTGGTTTGCCGCACCGGTTGCGCGCGACGAATACGACGTGCAACTCGATACCGGTGAGATCCATCGCATCTACCGTCAAGGCGAGCGCTGGTATCTGCGCGGCTCGTATGATTAGGTGTCGGAGTGACTTTAGACCGGCAAAGCTTTAGCTTTGACGGATAAAGTCCGATACGCCGAGCTCCACGCGTACTCGAATTTCACGTTTCTCGAAGGCGCCTCACATCCCGAAACGCTGGTAGCTCGCGCAGTCGAGCTCGAGCTCTCAGCAATCGCGCTCACCGATCGCGACGGGCTCTATGGCGCCGTACGCTTTGCCGGTACCGCGCGCCGCGCGGGCATCGCGGCGATCATCGGCAGCGAGCTCACGCTCGACGATGCCACGCGCCTCGTGCTGTTGATCGAAGACGAACGCGGCTATGCCAATTTGTGCGAGCTGATTTCGATCGCGCAACTGCGCGGCAGCAAAGGCGATGCACGGTTGCAACTCGCGGATCTCGACGGCCGCAGCGACGGTCTGGTCGCGCTCAGCGCGGTGCCCGATCCGCAACGCATCGATACGTTGCACGCGTTGTTCCGCGATCGTTGCTACCTCGAGCTCCAGCATCACCTCACACCGGCCGACGCCGAACGCAATGACGCGCTGGTGCGACTCGCAAGGGCGATGCGCGTCGCGTATGTCGCAACCAACGGCGTCGTCTACGCGCAGCGCGAGGATGCGCAACTTGCCGATATTCTCGCATGCGTCAAAGAAACAGTAACGCTGGATGCGGCGCGCGCGCAACATCGTCTGCGTCCCAATGCCGAATATCATCTCAAATCTGCCGCGGCGATGCGCGCCATCTTTAGCGCGTATCCGCAAGCCGTCGACGCGAGCCTCGGGATCGTGGAGCGATGCCGGTTTCGTCTCGAACGGCTGACCGGACAATTCCCGCTCTTTCCCGTACCCGACGGCTCGACGCGCCAGAGCTATCTACGTGAACTGACGTATCGCGGCGCAGCCGATCGCTATGGCACGCCGTTCACGTCGAAGATCGAGCGTCAGCTGGAGTATGAGCTCGGCATCATCGCCAAAATGGATCTTGCCGGGTACTTTTTGATCGTTTGGGATATCGTGCAAGCGGCAAATCGGCTCGGCGTGCTCTGCCAAGGGCGCGGCTCGGCGGCGAACTCCGCGGTGTGCTATGCACTCGGCATTACCGCGGTCGATCCGATCGGCATGGATCTGCTCTTCGAGCGGTTCATGTCGGAAGAACGCCAAGAGATTCCCGACATCGATATCGACTTCGCTCACCAGGACCGCGAGCAGGTCATTCAATACGTCTACGAACGCTACGGTCGCAGCAACGCGGCGATGGCAGCCGAAGTCATTTGCTATCGCACGCGCTCGGTGCTGCGCGATGTCGCCAAAGCGCTGGGCTTTACCGTCGACCAAACCGACGAACTCGCCAAGGAGTACGATGCGCGCGAATCGCTGCCTGACGCCGCCGCGCAGTTCGGCGAGCGCGCGCAGCGCCTCGAAGAATTCTGCTGCCGTATCGACGGCTTCCCGCGTCACATGGGCATTCACTCGGGCGGCATGGTGATCACGCGCGATCCGCTGATTCGTGTCGCCCCGATCGAATGGGCGACGATGCGCGACCGCACCATCATCCAATGGGACAAAGACGATCTGCAAGACCTCGGCCTGATAAAAATCGACCTCCTTGGCCTAGGCATGCTCTCGTTGCTGCGCGAGGCCTTTTCCATCCACAAGCGCACCCTGATGACAAAGGGACAGCCACTCGCCCTGCATACGATTCCGGTGGACGACCGGGCGACCTATGACATGATTTGCAAAGCCGATACCGTTGGTGTGTTTCAAATCGAGTCGCGCGCGCAGATGTCGATGCTCCCGCGGATGAAGCCGCGCTGCTTTTATGACATCGTCATGCAGGTCGCCATTATTCGACCCGGGCCCATTCAGGGACAGATGGTGCATCCGTTCTTACGCCGGCGCGCCGGACTCGAGCCGGTGACCTATCCGCATCCGAAGCTGAAGCCGGTGCTCGAACGCACGATGGGCGTGCCGCTTTTTCAAGAGCAAGGGATGCGCATGGCGATTGAGGCGGGCGGGTTTACGCCGGGTGAAGCCGATGTGCTGCGCCGCGCGATGGGCCACAAACGCTCGCACGAGCGCATGCAGGCGATCTATCCGAAACTCGTGGACGGTATGATGGCCAACGGCATCGACCGAGCCGCGGCCGAGCAGCTCTTCGGGATGCTCGAAGGCTTCGCCGATTATGGCTTCCCGGAATCGCATGCCGCGAGCTTCGCCTTGCTGGCCTACGCGTCGGCGTATGTGAAGTGCCACCATCCGGCGATTTTCGCAGCGGCAATCCTCAACGTGCAGCCGATGGGATTTTATTCGACCGAAGTATTGGTCAACGACGCGCGCCGTCATCGCGTCGTGGTCAAGCCGGTGGAGGTCAATGCGAGCGAATATTGGTCCCACGTCGAAGCCGACGGCGCGCTGCGTCTGGGATTCCATCTCGTGCGCGGCTTGGGCAGCGCACAGAAGGAGCGGCTCGAAGCGGCGCTTGCGAATGGACCGTTTGTCGATTTGCTCGCCTTTGCGCAGCGCACGCGGCTCGAAAAAGAGGCGATCGAAAATCTCGCGGTTGCCGGCGCGTTTGCGCCGTGGTACGGATCGCGACGGGAAGCGATGTGGGCGTTGCGCGCGCTCGACGAGCGCGAGGCGCGCGGTGAGCTCGGAAAGTTGATGGACGTCGAAGAACCGGCGGTACGCTTTCGACCACTCGTCCCCAAAGTGGAGGCAGCGTTCGATCTATGGTCGACCGGCGTGACCGCCAAAGGTCAAGTGGTCGCGCATTTCCGCGCGCAACTCGATGAGCAGCGCGTAATCCCCGCGCATCGTCTGGAGGAAATGCCGAACCACCTCGTCTGCCGCGTGGGGGGATTGGTCATTACACGGCAACGGCCCGGCACCGCCAAAGGCTTCGTCTTTCTCACGCTCGAGGATGAAACCGGGTTGGTGAACGTGATCGTGCGGCCCGATATCTACGAGCGCTACCGGCGCGTCATCCGCATGTCCAACATGCTCGTGATCGAGGGCGTATTACAAAGCGAGCAAGGAACGATCGATCTGCTCGCGCGTTCGGTCTGGACGTTCGACGACGAAGGCGTAACCGGCGGCGTACGCTCGCACAACTTTCATTGATGCGGATTTTGCTGAGTGACCGAGAGATAATAATCGTAGGTTTCCTGTTCTAGCGGCGTCAGCGTCACGCCCGCGGGTAGACGATAGCCGGGCATCGGCAGCGGCATCGGCATGCTGTGCCGCCCTCGCAGAAACGGATCGCTCCTTCGCGGGAAACACATCTGCCACGGTATTTGCCCGTCCTCGGTATGGCCATCCGGATAGTGGTACATATACTGCGCGTAGTAGCAGTCAAGGCCACCTTCGAACCACTGGCGAGTGGGGTCGATCGTGCCCTCGCCACGCCGAGGCTCGCCCGGCAGCCCCGAGACCTCCATTTGAAACGGCTGATGCGTCCCCGTGCTTTGGTTCGGGTCGATCGTCGCGATCGCAAGCGGCGTGCTCTGCGCGTTGAGTTGCTCGGCCTCATGCTGGAAGGCAACCTGTTGCTGCGCCAGTTGCTCGGCCAGCGATCCTGCCTGCTGCTTTTTCGGCGCACTGCGCGGCACCGGCGTTCCGTTCGGCGTAATGTGTGCGAGTTCGGTCGGCTGCGCTTGCGGCTGCGGAATCGCCCGGCGCGGCGCCTGCTGCGGCTTAGACCGCGCCCGCACCGGCTGTGCGCCCTTGGCGATATTCAGCGAGGACGACGTCACCGTGATCACCTCCACCGGCTGCTGCTGCACGGTGACGATCACGTGCGTACGAAGCGCGATGACCCATGCGAGAAGCATCCATGCCATCAGGTTCGCAAAGGCGGAAACAAGAAGCGACCACACCAAGGTGGTGCGGTCATCCTTACGTTCTCGAAGGTCGTCTCGCTCGGTGATCATGCCGTCTAAGAGCTGACTATGGGTTTCCGTGAAGCCACGCTTCGTACACTTCTCTTTCTATTGGCCAAAGATACGTTCCGGAAGGCAGCTGATATCCCGCCGGTGGCTCGAGAATGTCGATCTGCCGCACGTGGCGCGCGACTGGGTCATTGCTCGGCGGATAGCAGAACGGCCATGGAATGTCTCCAACCTCCGTGCCGCCGCTGGGATAGAGCCAGGTGTATTCGATGTAGTAGCAGTGCGCTCCATGATCGCTGAGCCAACCGCGCAACGGTCGATAGTAGCCCTCGCCTCGGTCTCGGAGGTTCGAGTTGCCGGAAAAGTTTATCCGATACTGGCGCGTCGCCGATTGGCGCTGATTTGGATCGATCGTCGCGATCGAGAGCGGCGCCTGCTGCGCGTTGAGCTGCTGCGCCTCGTGTTGAAATGCAACCTCTTGTTGCGCTAGTTGCTCCGCGAGCGTACCTTGTTGCTGCCTTTTTGGCGCGCTGCGCGGCTGCGGCGTCCCGTTGGGCGTGTTGCGCGCAAGCTCAGTGGGCTGCGCTTGCGGATGTGGAATCGCGCGTTGCGGTGCCGGTTGGTGCTGCGGCTGTGGCTTCGGCGGAGGCTGTGCGACGGCTTGCTGGTTGGATTGCTGCGGGACGGGGTGCGTTTGCTTTGCGATGTTAATCGATGACGAGGTCACCATAAAGGTTGGTTCCGGACGGTCTTGCACGGTCGACATGGCGTGCATCCGAAGGGCCGCGACCCACGCAACCAGCATCCACGCCATGAGATTCGCGAAGCCGGAAACGAGAAGCGACCACACCAAGGTGGCGCGGTCATCGCTGCGTTCTCGTTCGTTATCGAGTTCGGTGATCATGGGTCGCCGGGTTCATTACAGCAAGCGTAATCGTAATGCTGCCTGAGAGCGATGACTTCCACCGGGACCGGGCGGGAGCCCCTCCCAGCGGGGCGAACCTTATCGGCACGATGGACCAGCACCCCGAATTCGATCGATCCGACGACGAACGCCGCCAGCAAAACCTTACGCGCACATTGATTTGGATCGGGGTCGCGGGCCTCGGCGCGGCGCTGGCCTTTACGGTCGTGCGCGTCCTCTTGAGCCGGCGCCCGGCCGATCCCACGAGC
The DNA here is from genome assembly GCA_963703325.1 of Vulcanimicrobiota bacterium. Lineage (GTDB taxonomy): Bacteria > Vulcanimicrobiota > Vulcanimicrobiia > Vulcanimicrobiales > Vulcanimicrobiaceae > Aquilonibacter. The sequence continues at coordinate 2,382,558 of OY969805.1, forward strand.
GAGCGCATTCAGCAGCTGATCGACGAGGCCAACCACCTGCTCAAGACGCTTGACGAACAGAGAAGCAGCGCGTAACAGCGCCGCGCCGGTTGCAATCGGCGCCGAGTACGACCTTGCGTTCACCGACTTGCTGGCTAACGGTCAGGCGGTCGGACGAGCCGGCGGAATCGTGGTTTTTTGTTTTGGACCGCTGCCGCAAGAACGTGCGCGCGTCCGCATTACCGCGGTCAAACCCCGCTACGCGATCGCCGCGCTTGTCCGCGTGCTCGCGCCGTCGGCGTTTCGCACGACGCCTTTTTGCCCGGTCTTCGGCGCGTGCGGCGGCTGTCAGCTGCAACACTTGAGTTATCCCGCGCAACTGACCTGGAAAGCCGACACGGTCCGCGGTGCGCTCCAGCGTATCGGCGGATTCGCCGACGCCACGGTGCGCGACACCGTGGGCATGACCTATCCGCGCGCCTATCGCAACAAGATGTCACTCGTAGTCGAGCATCGCGGCGCGACGCCGACGATCGGCTTTTATCAGCAGCGCTCGCACGAGGTGGTTCCGATCGACACGTGTCCGATCGTGACGCCGCAACTCAGCGACTACATCGGCCGCCTGAATCGTTCGCGCTCCGCGCCCGAGATTGCCGACGCCTTGGCGGTTACCAAACACGTCGTCGCGCGCAACGCGCGCTCGAGCAACGAATCGGTCGTGACGTTGACGAGCGCGCGCCTTGCACCCGAGATCGCCCGCGCAGCCGAATCCCTGACGCGGGTCTTTCCCGGCGCAGTTGGTCTGACGAATTCCTACGAGCTCAATAGCGAGAATGCGATCATGGGGCGCCGGCACCGCACGCTGGTCGGACGTTCGGAGATCGAAGAAGTGCTCGACGGGGTGCGCTACCGCGTCTCGGCCGGATCGTTTTTCCAAGTCAACGTCGAGATCGTGGGCCGCATCTTCGACTTCATGCGTTCGGCCCTCGAACACCCGCGCCGTATCGTCGACCTCTACTGCGGTGCCGGAACGTTTGCGCTGTTCTTCGCGCGCCACGGCTGCCAAGTCTACGGCGTCGAGGAGAACGCGCAAGCCATTGGCGAGGCCGAGGGGAACGCCGCGCTCAACGGGCTCGAGAATTGGGTGCGCTTCCGGTCGGGCCGCGTTGAAGAGGTCGTGCTCACGCCCGAGGCCCGAGCGTCGATGCGTGAAGCGGACATCATTTTTCTCGATCCGCCGCGTAAAGGAAGCGATGAGGTCACGCTTGGCGCAATTGCCGAGGCGAAGGCCCCATTCGTCTGGTACCTCTCCTGCGATCCCGCCACGCTGGCCCGGGATTTGAAGTTCCTCGCCGCCAATGGGTATCGGCTCGGCATCGTGCAGCCGTTCGACATGTTCCCCCAGACCGGGCACGTGGAGACGCTGGTGACGCTGTATCGCGAGGCCGAGGAATCCCCGGCGCTGGCCGAAGCCTTCGAGGACATTTCGCCCCCGAATTGGCCGCAGGACGAGTTCGCCCACAACCAATCGGAGTACCCCGACTTTGTCATCCGAGAAAATTGACGTTCGCTACGTAGCCAAGCTCGCGCGCATCGCGCTAACCGACGACGAGGTCGAGCGGTTCGGCGCGCAACTCGGCGATCTGCTCGAACACGTCGATTCGCTGGCAAAGCTCGACGTATCCGCCGTCGCCGCTACCGCACAGGTGGTGGAGTCGCGCAACGTCGAGCGCGATGATGCGCTCGTGCCGTGCCTCGACCGCGAGGTCGTACTGGCTCAAGCACCGCAGCGCCAAGGCGGATTCTTCCGCGTGCCTCGGATCATCGCCGAATAAAGGAACCGCCCCGTGTCGAACACACCGATCGAACGTAACGCCGCGCAGATCGCGCGCGACGTCAACGCACGTACCCTTTCCGCCGCCGAGGTCACTGAGGCGATGCTGGCGCACGTCGAGGATGTCGACGCCACCGTCGGCTCGTATCTTACCGTGCTCCACGATCAGGCGCGTCAAGCCGCCGCTCGCGTCGATGCGCGGATCGCCGCCGGCGAACGCCTCGCGCTGGCCGGGGTTCCGCTGGCGGTGAAAGACAACATGTGCGTGACGGGAACGCGCACGACTGCAGGGAGCAAGATTCTCGAACGTTGGGTCGCGCCGTACACGGCAACCGCGGTCGCGCGATTGCTCGATGCCGGGTGCGTTCCGGTGGGCAAAACGAACATGGACGAGTTTGCGATGGGCAGCTCGTGCGAAAATTCGGCGTTGGGTGTGACACGCAACCCCTACGATCTTTCGCGCGTGCCGGGCGGTTCGAGCGGTGGTTCGGCTGCAGCGGTCGCCGCGTACGAAGCGGCGATCGGCATCGGCAGCGACACCGGCGGTTCGATTCGCGAGCCCGCGGCGTTCTGCAATCTCGTCGGATTCAAACCGACCTACGGACGCGTTTCACGCTACGGCTTGATTGCGTTCGCCTCGAGCCTGGATCAGATTGGGCCGTTCGGGCGCACGGTTGAAGACTGTGCGTTGACGTACGACGCGATGGGCGGTCACGATCCGATGGATTCTACGTCGATCGACCGTCCGTTGGAAACGACCGCGGCGCATCTGCGCACCGATCTGTCGGGCGTGCGCATCGGCATCGTCAAGCAGTTTGCAACCAGCGCGCTGGGTGCAGACATCGACGCGGTCTACGCCCAGGCCTATCGCGATCTCAAAGCACTCGGCGCAACCCTGGTCGAGGTCGAACTGCCGACCGCTGACTACGGCCTGGCAACGTATTACTTGATCGCGCCGGCGGAATGCTCGTCGAATCTCGCGCGCTTCGACGGCGTGCGCTACGGCTTGCGGATCGACGGCCCCGACGTGAACGATATGTACGAGCGGACGCGCGCCGCGGGTTTTGGCCCCGAAGTAAAGCGCCGTATCCTCATCGGCACGTACGCGCTCTCGAGCGGATACTACGACGCGTATTACGTGCGCGCGCAAAAGGCTCGCACGCTCATCGCTCAGGATTTTGAACGCGCCTTTGCTTCGTGCGATCTAATCGCGTGTCCGGCGGCAAGTTCGCCCGCGTTTCAGTTCAATGCCAAGAGCGATCCGTACAGCATGTATCTGATGGACTATTACACGATTCCGATGTCACTTGCCGGCTTGCCGGCGCTTTCGATTCCGTGCGGTTGGGTAACGCCGCCGGGCGGAGATCGCCCGATGCCGATGGGCCTCCAGTTGTGCGCGCCGCTGTTCGCGGAACGTCCGCTCCTTGCCGCGGCGCACGCCTACGAGCAAAAAACGAAACATGCAATGAAGAATCGACCATTGCTGGATACAGCGGCCGCCCCCACGGGAGGTCTCTAGCATGGCAGATTGGGAAGCGGTCATCGGCATTGAATGCCACGTCGAGCTTAAAACGAAGACCAAGATGTTCTGCGGGTGTGCTAACGAGTTCGGCGGCGAGCCGAACACCAAGGTGTGTCCGGTCTGCCTCGCGCTGCCCGGTGCGTTGCCGGTTGCGAATGAGGCGGCGATCGAACACATGATTCTGGCGGGTCTTGCGTTTGGTTCAGCGATTCCCGAGTTTTCGAAGTTCGATCGGAAGAATTACTTCTATCCGGACATGCCCAAAGATTATCAGATCTCGCAGTACGACATGCCGCTCACGCAAGGCGGTGTCGTGCGCTACTGGCTCGAGGACGGTACGCTCAAAGAGTGTCGCCTCACCCGCATCCATTTAGAAGAGGATACCGGCAAATCGACGCACGCCGGATCTGACGACGGGCGCATCGCCGGCAGCACCTATTCGCTGGTCGATTTCAACCGCGCAGGCGTGCCGCTGATGGAGTGCGTTTCCGAGCCCGAGATGCACACTGCAGATGAAGCCGTCGGTTATCTCGAAGCGCTGCGGCGTACGCTGCAGCAACTCGGCGTCAGCGATGTGAAGATGGAAGAAGGCTCGCTACGCTGCGATGCAAACGTTTCGGTGCGTCCGTTGGGTTCGGAGAAGCTCGGGACCAAGACCGAGATCAAGAACATGAACTCGTTCCGCTCGGTCCATCGTGCGATCGAGAGCGAGATCGAACGGCAGATCGGACTCTTGGAGAACGGCGAGCGCATCATTCAGGAAACGCGGGGCTGGGATGAGCTGCGCGGCGTGACGGTCTCGATGCGCAGCAAAGAAGAAGCCCACGACTACCGCTATTTCCCCGATCCCGATCTGGTGCCGATGGAGATTGCGCGCGGTGTCGTCGGGCGCATGCGTGAAGCGCTGCCCGAATTGCCGGTGCATCGTTTCGAGCGCTACACCGCCAAGCTCGGGCTCGATTCCAAAGCGGCAACCCAGCTAGTCGACAACGCGCCGTTGGCTGCATTTTTCGATGCGACGGTCGCGGCGAGCGAGAACCCGAAACAAGCCGCGAACTTCGTGCTCGGCGATCTTTCGCGTTTAGCCAATGAAACCGGAACGCCCGTCTATGCGTCGCCGGTGACGCCGGCCGATCTGGGCGAGTTGATTGCGCTGGTAGAAGCCAAGACGATCAACTCGAAGATCGCCAAAGACTTGCTCGAACGGATGTGGAGCGGCGATGGCTCGCCCAAGGCTATCGTCGAGCGCGAAGGGCTTGCCCAGACGAGCGATCCCGCCGCGATCGAGCAATTCATCGATCAAGTGCTCGCCGCGAACGAGAAGAGCGTAAGCGACTATCGCGCCGGGAAGACCAACGTGATGGGGTTCCTCGTGGGTCAGGTGATGAAAGCGAGCGCGGGCAAAGCCGATCCGCAGCTCGTCAACACGCTGATGAAGCAAAAGTTAGGGTAATGCTCGCCGACGAGCGCACGCTGGCGGCGCTCGATTTCGCGACCGTGCGGGAGCGGGTCGTGTCGGCGACACATACCCAGCGCGGCCGCACGCGGGCGGCGCAGCTCGAACCGATGGTCGACTTCGCCCTGGTGCGGCTCGAGCAGGGGCGCACCACGCTGGTGCGTGATTTGGTCGCCGGCAGCGATCTCCACGTGTTTGCCGCCATTGATACCGGCGCATTCACCGAAGCGGCGGCCGTCGGGCGGACGCTCGGGTCCAGCGATCTGCGCGCCGTCGGCGATGCGCTCGCTTCAGCCGCGGCCGCCGCGCATGCGCTGCGCGAGGTCAAGCACGAGGCGTTGGCCGCGATCACCGCGCCCTACACGAACCTGCGCGATCTGCAGCGCTCGCTCACCGATGCGATCGATGAGCGCGGCACCGTCCTCGATCGCGCCTCACCCGCGCTCGGGCGCATTCGCCGGAGTCTCGCGCAGGCGCAGAACGACGCGCGCGACCGCGTCGGCGCGATCGTCCGCTCGGATCGCTACGCGCGTGCCATTCAAGACAACGTCGTCACGATTCGCGAAGGCCGTTTTGTCGTGCCGATCAAGGCCGAGTTTTCGGGCGAGTTTCCCGGCATCGTGCACGATACCAGCGGCTCGGGTCAAACGCTTTTCGTCGAACCACTGGCCGCGCTAGATGACAACAACCGCGTGCGCACCTTGCGTCTCGAGGAAGAACGCGAAGTGCAACGCGTGCTCGAAGAGCTCTCGCACGCCGTCGGCAGCGCCGCCGATGCGATCGAACGCAACATCGAGATGCTCGCGCAGGTCGATCTGCTGGTTGCCAAAGCGAACGTGGCGCGCGCGATGGACGCGATCGAGCCCGAGCTGGTCGACGATGCTGTGGTGCACGTCGAAGCCGGCCGGCATCCGCTGCTCGGTGAGCGGGCCGTTCCGCAGACGATTCCGCTCGATCACGGCACCAGGCTGCTCGTCATCAGCGGACCGAACATGGGCGGCAAGACCGTCGCGCTCAAGATGGTCGGGCTCTTTGTTGCGATGACCTATTCGGGCATGCACGTGCCGGCCGCGCACGGCACGCGCATCGGGCACTTTACGCGCGTGATCGCCGACATCGGTGACGAGCAGTCGATCGCGCTCAACGCGTCAACGTTTTCTGCGCACTTGGCGCGCATGCGTGAGATGCTCGACGTCGCCGACGAACGCACGCTGGTGTTGGTCGATGAAATTGGCGGCGGCACCGAACCCGGCGCGGGTGCGGCGCTCGCCGTCGCAATGCTCGAGCGCCTGCTCACCGTCCATGCTTGCGGCGTCGTGACCACGCATGCGACCGAACTCAAGCTCTTTGCAAGCGGTATGGCGGGCGTCGCGAATGCGAGCGTGCGTTTCGATCCGCACACCTTCGTGCCAACGTTTGCGCTCGATGTCGGCGCGCCCGGGCAGTCGCTGGCGTTTCCGCTGGCGCGTTCGCTTGGCATTGCCGAACCGGTGGTCGAACGCGCACAAGCCTTGCTCGACTCGCGCGAGCGCGACTACGAATCGGCACTGGCCGAACTCTCGCTGCGGGCCGCTGAGTTGCAGTCGGAACGCGATACGCTGCGGACCCAGCGCTTGGCGGCTGAACGCGAACGCGGAACGCTTGCGCACGAACGCGCGCTGTTTGAAACCGAGCGGCGCACGTTCGCCGATCGCGCCGAGGAGCGAATGCAGCAAAGCTTGCGCGAGTTCATGGCGGAGTTGCAGCGCCGTGCCGCGGCTGCGCAGGCGCATCGGCCGAAGGTGACAGCCTCGCACACCGCTCTGCTCGGCAAGAGCGCCGACGCGTTGCGCGCCGAACTCGGCGCCGTCGACACGCCGGCCGCGCAGGGTCCTGCCGAACGCGTGGCGCTCCAGCCGAACGAGCGCGTCCACATCCGCTCGTTGCATACCGACGGCACCGTCGTCGAGGATTACGGCACCACGGTACTGATCGCGATCGGCCCGATGAAAACGGTGGTGCAACGCAGCGATGTCGAGAAGCGCCCGGGCGGCGCTCCGCGCACAGCGGCACCGCGCGAGGGCGGTCCGGCGGCAAGCGTTGAGGCGGCAGCGCGATCGATGAGCGAGCTCGACGTGCGCGGGAAGCGTTTTACCGAGGCCGAGCCGCTGGTCGAACGCTGGATCGACGAGGCCGTGCTCGCCGGCAATTCGCCGCTGCGATTGATTCACGGCAAAGGCACGGGCATGCTTGGGCGCGGCCTGCAGGAGTATCTTCGCACGCTTCCGTCGGTCAAGAGTATCCGCTACGGCCGAGAGGACGAGGGCTCGGGCGGCGTGACGATAATAGAACTCGCGTGACCGTCAACCCGCGAGGCTCCGACGTCGAGTACCTGCTCGACGGTTTCGAACATGTCGAGACCGTCGAGGATTTCCGTACGCGTCTCAAACTCGGACGGCCGATTCGGGTCAAGCTCGGTATCGATCCGACCAGTCCCGATCTACACTTGGGCTTCATGGTCGTGTTGGACAAATTGCAGCGTTTCGCGCAAGCCGGGCATGAAGTCACGTTGATTATCGGCGACTTCACCGCGAGCATCGGCGATCCGAGTGGCCGCAACGCGATGCGGCCGCCGCTTTCGCGCGAACAAATCGAAGCCAACATGCAAAGCTATCGCGATCAGGCCGGAAAAGTGCTGGACCTCGATCGGGTGAAGATCCGCTACAACTCCGAGTGGTTGGCGAAGCTGGATTTTTCGGACATCGTCCGGCTTGTTTCCCACGTTACTGTTGCGCAGATGCTCGAGCGCAACGATTTTCACAACCGTTACGACGCCGGAACCGCGATCTCGCTGCACGAGTTCCTGTATCCGGTGGCGCAAGCATACGACTCGATAGCGATCGAAGCCGATGTCGAACTGGGCGGCACCGATCAGCTCTTCAACCTGTTACTTGGACGTCAGTTCCAGCGCGACTACGGCCAACTCCCGCAGATTTGTGCGACCGTTCCGCTCTTGGTCGGCCTCGATGGCGAGAAGAAGATGAGCAAGTCGCTCGGCAATTACGTCGGTATCACCGAAGATGCGCAAACGCAATTCGGCAAGCTGATGTCGATGCCGGACGATCTGATGCCGACCTACGCGCGGCTGGCGGCCTTCGAGAGCCAAGCGCAGTCCGACGCGCTGCGTGACGCGCTCGCGGCGGGAACGATCAATCCGATCGACGCCAAGAAGGCGCTGGCCGAGTCGATTGTAGCCCGCTATCACGGCCCAGCGGCTGCGGCAGCGGCGCGTGCGTATTTCGAGCGCACCGTGCAGCGCAAAGAGATTCCGCAGGACAACTTGCCCGAAGTCGCGCGCGGCGATGCGCGGCGTGTTGCCGATGTCCTGGTGCGCGCCGGCTTCGCCGAAAGCCGCCGAGCGGCCGAGCGACTTATCTCGGGGAATGGTGTGAAGGTGGATGGTATAGTCGTGGACGACCCGCGAGCAGCGTGGACGGCGAACGCGCCGGCGGTGCTTTCGGTCGGATCGCGGCGGTTCGCTCGTATCGTTCCATAGGAGGGATCATGGCCGAGAAAAAATTCGTCTGCAAGCGCTGCAAGCGCGTGTATCCGTATCCGCAGGTAGACGCGCCGCCGATTCGTTGTGAATGCGGTTGGTGGTACTTCAACGACGGCCCGTTCATTCGCGAAGCCTTTTGGCAGCGCATCGAACCGTATCGCACGCCGAAGAGTCTCGTGCGGCTCTTCGAACCGGAGCTGCCGTTTTAGCTACGCGATTCGTTGGGCGAGCTGGCGCAGTTCGTCGGCGGTAAAAACGTAGCGTTTCTTGCAGAACTCGCACGAGGCTTCCGATTCGGAGCGTTCGTCCGCGAGTGAGCGCAGTTCGTCGGCCCCCATACTGAGCAGTGCGGCCTCGACCTTCTCGCGCGTGCACGTGCACGAAAACCGAATCTCCAGCGTGCGATGCGCGCGCAGCTCGATCGGACCGGCAAGCGCCTGCAAGAGCGCATGCGCGTCGGCCCCTTCATCGATGAGTTTGGTCACCGGCGGCATCGCGAGCGCGCGCTCTTCCAAGGCAGCAATCGCGCGTTCGTCGGCTCCAGGGAGCACTTGCGCGAGGACGCCGCCCGCCGCGCGCACACCGCTCGGATTAGCCAGCACACCCAGCGCGACGACGCTTGGAATCTGTTCGGAGTTGATCAGATACGATGCGATGTCTTCGGCAACTTCGCCGGAGTAGAACGGGACGACGCCGACATAGGGCTGGCCCACGTCGTGGGATTTCGTCACTTGCAGCGATCCCGCGCCGATCACGCCGGCGACATCGAATTTGCCCTTTGCATTGAGCGGAAGATCCGCGTGCGGATTGGCGGCATAGCCGCGTGCACCAAGCACATCCGGCTCGATCAGCCAGGCGTCAGCGGCGATCGAACCCACCGGGCCATCACCGGACATCTGCAGCGTGATCCGTTCGCTGCCCTTGAGCGCGACGCCGAGCAGCGCCGCGCCGGTCGTCAGCCGGCCGACGGCCGCCGTAACGAGCGGCGAGAGATCGTGACGGCTGCGAATCTCGGCAACGAGGTCGGTGGTGATGGCGGCGGCGATGGCGATACCGGCCTGCGGAGCCGACGCGCTGACGATAAGATCGGGCATGATCCAGCGTCCTCGGCCGAAGGCGCGGGCTTTTCCTTCTGAGAACTACCGCACCATGCGCGTTCTCGTCATACACGGGCCGAATCTCAATGTACTCGGCGAACGTCAGCCCGAAATCTACGGCAGCTTGACCTTGGCCGAGCTCAACGAGCTCATCGCCGCTGCGGCGCGCGACCTCGGCGTGAGCGTGGATTGCGTGCAGCACAACGGCGAGGGTGAGATCATCAACGCCATTCACGATGCTCGCAGCAGCTACGACGGTGTCGTGATCAATCCGGGCGCGTTCTCGCACTACTCGTATGCTATTGCCGATGCGATTTCGTCGGTGCAGATTCCGATCGTCGAAGTGCACTTGTCGAATATTGCCGGGCGCGAAGCGCACCGGCGCATCAGCGTCACCGCCGCGTCGTGCATCGGAAGCGTCTCGGGGTTTGGGCCGCTTTCCTACGTGCTGGCGCTGCGCGCGCTCGCGCAAAAGGCCGAAAATTAAAGGACCGGGGGCGGCCCCTTCGTATAACCCCTCCCTGGAAGGAGACAGCGAGTTTGACTAAAGCCGATGTGATTGATGCCGTGGCCGGCGAAGTCGGAATTTCGAAACGCCAGGCCGGTGAAGTCGTCGACTTGATTCTCGAAGAGATCAAGACGGCACTGCAGAAGGGCGACCGCGTTGCGTTGACGCCGTTCGGCAGCTTTGTCGTTCGTAGCCGCAAGGCGCGCGAAGGACGCAATCCCAAAACGGGTGAGAAGATCAAGATCGCCGCACGCAAAGTTCCTGCGTTCGTTGCGGGTAAGTCGCTCAAAGATGCCGTCGGCGGCGGACGCTCGAGCAGCGCAAAGAAATCCACCACCAAAAAGAAAAGCGCAAAGCGCAAGTAAGTGACCCTGCCGGATGAACGCGGGTTCGTCCGGCTGCATCGGGCTGTGGCGCAGCTTGGTTAGCGCGCCTGACTGGGGGTCAGGAGGTCGCAAGTTCGAATCTTGTCAGCCCGAGGGTCTTACGAAAAAGATACGTGCTCTGCTTCGCAGGGCACGTATCTTTTTCGTAAGACAGGGGAAACGTTGGAACCTGCACGATGCCTTCCTTGTCATCCCGAGCGTAGCGAAGCGTAGTCGAGGGACGCACAACGACACGTATCGCGGGCGGCGCGTCCATTCGAATCCGGTCAATCTCGCACCTTTCGGATTTGAAGCGCCGCCTATTGTCTCTAGGTGGATGGGCGGTGGTATTGCGAGAAGAACCCGATCTTGAAAAGATTCTTTCACGCTCTGTCCTTCTTGGCGGCGACGATGTTCGCTTTGAAGAGGCCGACGAGAGCCAATGTCACGTCAACGCCGCAATGTTACACCTCACGCGCCCCGCAGAGCGCAGAATAATGACAGGCTATGCCCTGAGCGCCGACGGAATGTGGCGTCAACACTCTTGGATTTACGAAGGCTCCAGTGATGTAATAGTTGAGACGACGGAACGGAGAGTGGGCTACTACGGCGCGGTTCTCGATGACGTAGAATCCCTAACGTTCTGGATGGCAAATGTTCCCTACAGCGCGGACGCAGAGGCGTTGGTAAGCAATCACCCGGCATTTCCGGCATGGTCGCGTAGTCGCGCGTCGCGCCCATTCGAATCTGGTCAGGAGTATAGTAACGCTATGGACACGGCCGAGGCGCAAGAACGCAACGCGTACGACCTCCGCAACACCGGCGATATTGAGGGCGCCCTGGGCGCATACCAGCGTGCCGCCGAGGCGTTCGAAGGGGAAGGCGATACATTAGGTGAGGCCCATGCGGTTCGACACGTCGGAGATATCCTACGTGGGCTTGCGCGTTACCGCGAGGCCGATCGTCATTACGAGCGTGCGCTTGCGCTCTACAACGCGCGGGAGGATCGTCTCGATCTCGATCTAGCAAACGCCCTTCGCGGCTATGCGCTTTCGCTCGAAGCGCAAGGGAAGGATGCGACGCCGCTGTGGCAGCGCGCGCACGCGCTCTATCGGGCAGCCGGAGTGGAAGCGGGCGTGGCCGAGAGCCGCGCGTCAGCGCGGCCCTTAGGTTCCCGCGCTGCTGCGCCAGGTGAAGCGTCCGTCGGGTTGGCGTTCGAGAATCGACGTGATCCAATTTGAGACGAGATTTGGATCAGAGTAGCGCACGTCGGCCTTCACCGGGTGCGAACATCCTTGGTGGGTCACTTCACCGCGCAGGTCTTTGATCTTCTGGCCGAAGTGGCGCACCGAGGTTTCGCCGGGTGCCACGCACCACGCGCCTTGGATCTTGTAGCCGTAGCCGACGTACTCGTACGCGGTCACCCAAACCCATGAGTCGGCCGTCTTGTTCATGACTGTGATTTGGAACGCGAGCGCGCGCGCGGGAAGCGCGAAGCCGGCGATTACAAATGCGGCGATGACCGCGACAAGCATGCGCTTCATTTATCGTGCCTCCCCCATCCAGACGTAGTTCTTGTTGTTGCCTTCGAGCGTCGCATAAAAGGCCGAGGCATGGGCGGCTCCGGTCAGGCTGCGATCGAGCATCACCGGATGGGCGCAATTCTTGACCGTGGCTTCGACGCGCAGGCGACCGATTACGTTTGAGAACGTGCGCGTGCTTGTCTCTCCGGGCGCAACGCACCACGCGCCGTCGATGTTTCCGGCATACGCGCTGTAGGCCGTAATCCACGCCCAAGCATCGGGAGTCTTGTTGGTGACGTGAACTGCGAACGAGGCTGCCAGTACAGGTACTGCAAGCAGGAGCGAAAACGCGGCGAGAAGCGAACCGAGCGCGAATTTCTTCATACTCGAGCCTGTTCACGTAATGGGTGCGAGGTTCCCGTGGTCGTCCCGATTCGGTGAGCTATTTCGTCGGATCGACCAGCGGCAGCATCGATGCCAACTGCATGTTGACTACCAAGTCGATCTGCCGGTCGATCTGATACCACAACGCAGCTTGCTTGGGCGAGACCACCTTTTCGAATATCGAGACATACTTCTCGCGCAGCGCGATCATCTGCTGATCGACCTGGGTCGAGCGCGCCATGAAGGCTTGGGCTTGACCGGCCGACACGTTGGGATAGCTCGCAGCGTAGTCTTTCATCAATTGCCAGCGCGCGTCGCCGATCTTGTTGAGGTCGGCTTGGTACTGATCGTAGACCGGCCAGAATTTGGTGGCTTCGTCGGCAGTGAGGTTCATGTTGGCGGCGACGATCTTCTTGCGATCGGCACGAATATTTTCGCGCAACATCTGAATGTCTTGTTCGCTCGCTGCCGTCGGCTGGGTATTCGGCATCGTAACTTGTGCGCGCGCGGGTACCGTGCACAGCGCCACAGCAAGGAAGGCCGCAGCGAGAAGGACGTGATGCTTGTTCATAGGCCCATCCTACCGTTCGGGGCCGCCTGGGCGATATCCGGATATGGAACCTCGGCGCCGCGTAAGCGCGGCGCCGAGCGTAGCAGTGCGAGCGAAGCGATTACGGCGAGCTAATGCGTTGGTTGGCGTTGTTCATGATGTAGATCTTGTCGGCGTGGCGCATGCCCAGGGCCTTCTGATCGTAGATGATGCCGACGTATTGACCGTTATGAAGATCCTTCATCTGGTACGTGGTCTTGCCGTCGCCCGAGAAAACCTGGTCGAATTTCGGCAGGATCTCAAAGCTCAGCGTCTGCCCGGTACGCGGGTCATGTACCTTGATATTATTGGTCGAAACGTGCACGGCGAGACCGTAGAACGTGCTCGCTGCCCAGGCCGCGTTCGGAACAAGGGTCAGCGAAAGGAGCGCAAGAGCGGCGAAGCCGCGCAAAAGAACGTGTCGCATGGCTGGATTATACCAACGCCGAACAGACTCGAAACGACATGGTAACGCTCTTTGACGCGCTTCCCACCGACGCGACCCTTTTTGCCGATGGCGGCTCCCGCGGCAACCCCGGCCCCGCGGCCAGCGGGGCAGTTCTGGTGGGCGCCGACGGCGTCGTGCTCGACGAGGTCGGACGCTTTTTGGGGACGGCCACCAACAACGTCGCCGAGTGGACGGCGCTGTGCATCGGCCTCGAACGTGCCGCCGATCGTGGCATTCGGCGGCTTGCCGTGCGGCTGGACTCGGAACTCGTCGTCAAACAGATGCGCGGCGAATACCGCGTGAAGCATGCCGACCTGCAGCCGCTGCACCGCCAAGCCCAAGCGCTGGTGCGACGCTTCGAACACGTCGATATCAAACACGTTCCGCGCAAGCAAAACAAGCTCGCCGACCGCCTCGTGAACGACGTGCTCGACCAGGAAGCCGCGCCGGCAGATACGTAAAGACGCCCGTCATGTTCCGCCGCACCACCGTTGTCCCGTGGGCCATCTTCATTTTCGTCGCCGTCATGACGGTCGTCGGTATCCGCCTGTATGCGGGGCATCCGGAGTTCACCAGCCTCAATGCCGTCGAGAAGGTGAAGAATCAGCCCAGCGCCCTCTACGCCCGGCTGCTGATCCACTACGACAAGCCGCCGATCTTCGAAGAAGAGTACGACATGCAGGACGTCAACGGCGAGTCGACGTTCTCGTATCGCATTCGCTCGTATAACGGGAAGCAGATCACGATTCGCCTGCCGCGGGCCGCCGCGATCACCGACGTAAGTTTTTTCTTCGGCAAGCTCGTGCAAGACGGCGTCTGGGATCTCATGGACAAGCCGCCGCGCGGGAACACCAACGTGCACTACACGGTCTACGTGAAGCAAGTGGCGGACTTCAAGCAAGGCGATCGCACGATCGTGTTCACCGATCCGCACTATTGGGCGACCACGGCCGGTCGTCAATACTCGATCGATTTGCGTAAGACTAATCCCAACGATCTGCTCAAGCTCTCGAGCACGCAGCTCGCCGATCCGCACTACCAACAAATCGTCAACGACTTTCTCGCCTTTGGACCGCCCACGTTTCGCGCGAAGGTCGCGCAAGTGCGCGCGTCTGTGCTGACGGGGACGGCGAAGTAATGGTTGCGAGGCGCGTTGCGCTCCAAACCCTGCTGACGTGCGCGCTGCTCGCGTTGACGGGCTTTTGGCTCTACGAGATTTCCGAGAACCCGACCAATCAGCTTTTCGGTTCGACCTTCGTGAGTGGGCCGGCCGATCAGCGCGTCGTTGCGCTAACCTTTGACGACGGTCCGAACCCGCCGTACACCGCCGCCATTCTCGACGTGCTCGAGCGCGAACACGTTCATGCCACGTTTTTCGTTGTCGGACGCGCGGTTGCGGCGTATCCCTCGATCGTTCGTCGAGAAGTGCGTGACGGCGATGCAATCGGCAATCACAGTTGGTCGCACACGCATTTGATCCTGATGAGTCCCGCGGCGCTGAGCAGCTCACTGGCGCGAACCGACGCCGCCATCTATCGCGCTACCGGCGTGCGCTCGCGAATCATGCGGCCGCCATTTGGCGCGCGCGACTGGCTCGTGCTTGCGCAAGTGCGCCGGCTCGGCTACACGCCGGTCATGTGGTCGGTGCCGTTGGCCAACGATTGGGAAGAACCGCCGCCGCAAACCATTGCCGACCGCATCGTGCCCTACGTCCACGACGGCGCGATCATCGTGCTGCACGACGGCAATCGCGGCATCGTGTGCGCGAACGGGCGCCTGCCCGCCAAAACCTGCGATCGGCATAGCGAGATCGACGCGACGCAGCTGATCATCGAGCGCTTGCGACGTGAAGGCTACCGCTTCGTAACCGTTCCCGAACTGCTGGCGCTCAAAGGGAATGCTACGCGTACACCTGCCCCCGGAAGCGAATGAAGCCGTCCGGATGCCGATGTGCGGGATCGTGGTGCGTCCAATGCACGATCGGCGCGGATGCTCCCGGATCGCGAACCATCTCGCCGCACACCTCGATCTGATCGCCCGGGCTCACCGGTACACGCGGCGCAATGTCGACGTTATCGATGACGTCGATCGGGCCGGTCGCCGTCTGCGCCCGGAACTCCTCATGCTCGGCGTGCGTGTGGGTTCCCATGAAGTACGAGGGGCGGCTCGTGACCGTCGCCATCAAATCAACCATCGGGATCTCCCTCCTCTACGCATGGATCACGCGCGCGAGGGAAAATGTCTAGGGCTATGCGCACACTTTTAACCGAGCGGCTGCGGCTGGTCCCGGTGACGCCGCACAACGCGGCGGTCCTGTGGCAGATGCTCCGCCAGCCGGGGCTGCGCGAGTTTCAAGATTTGCCCGAGGTCGATCTGGTGCAGTTTAGACGCATGGTTGTCTCGCGGCCGCAACGGCTCGAGCCCGGCGCGTGGGGCCGCTTCGAGTGGCTTATCGGTTTTGAAGGCATCAGCGAGCCGGTCGGCTGGGCGTCATTGCGCGTGGGCGAACGCGTCAGCTCGTCGGCGGAAATCGGGTATAGCATCGTGCAGTCGTATCGCGGGCGCGGCATCGCAACCGAAGCAGTGTGCGCGCTCGCTGCGGAAGCGTTCTCGCGTCTGCATTTGCGCAAGCTGCGCGCGTATTGCGTGCCCGAAAATGCCGCATCGCGTACCGTGCTCGCTCGTGCGGGCTTCGAAGAAGACGGCGTGCTTCCGCACGGTGCCACCGTCGGCGGTCACCCGGTCGACGTGCTGGGCTACGTGCTAAACCGGGAAGCGTGGGAACTACGCCGTCCGGCGTGACGTGCTCAAGGCGCGACTTTTGGCGGCGGCGCCGGGCGTCCCCAGACAACCCCGAAGGTGAAGCCGAAACTTGCATAGACGAAGGCGTTGGTTTGCCGATCGGTGACGTTTGCGTATGAGAGCCCAACGTCGTAGCCGAAGCGCGGCGTGATGAAGTGCCGCGTGGTCAGCTCCGCCGCAAACGCGCGCTCTGCAAGGCCGGTGGTGAGCAGCACCGCGTTGGCAGCGTAGGTGGGCTCGACGCCGTCTTGCAGCGTTAGCGTCGCCGACGTATGGCCTTCGTCACCAATCGTGGCGGCCGCGAGAAACGAGGATGCGCCCATGTCGCCGTGTGTCCACAGCGGAAGAAATCGCAACGTCGCGTTCCCGTGCGGAAAATACGCCGTGGGCCCGATGCTCATGAATTCCTGCGACGAACCGTCGGGATTGGCGAGCCAGCCGATGCCCGTGCCGAACGCAACGCCCGTCGCAACCGCGGCGTCGCCCTCGACATAGAAGCCGCGCGTCGGAAAGATCTGCCCGCTCGAGAGCTGGAGTGACGCATAGCCATAGGCGTGTTCGGAGAATTGATGGTAGTCGTCGAGAATGTATGACGTTCCCGACGTCGGTGCCCCGGTGTCGCGATCGCTGCGCGTTATGATTTGCAGCCCGGGCTTGTCGTCGCCGATCGTCGTGCGATAGGCACCGATCATCCAATCCCACGGCCCATAGGTTGCCCCGGGCGTAAGCGCGGTGGTGGTTCCGTCCAAGGAGAAGGTTGCCGCCGGTTCGTCGGCGAGCGCCGGCGCGCACAGCGTTGCGCAGAACACAAGCAGGACGCTCAGCGATTGCAATCGCACGCTATCGCTCCCTTCGTTAACGAGTACGTCCACTCCAGCGTTCGATCGTCGGTGGCAATCCAGAAGTAATCAAAGCGAGCGTCGTCGCGGCCGCGCCGAACGTTCGGCGGCAAGCGCAGGTCTGGCCTCACCCACGATTTGGGCAGCGCGAAGGCCACGTCGCGCAGGCCTTGGCCGTTGTGCAGGCGCACGTCGACGCGGTTGCCGTCCTGCACGAACGCGGTCGTGGTGCCCATCAGCCGTGAGAGAAAAGCGCTGGCATCGCTCATGACCGTCGCGTGGACCGTTCGATCGCGTTGCGCGCGCGAAAGCCGATCGAGAAATTGGTTGAAGACGCCGTCGTACGCTACGTACTGCATGTCATACGAGTGGCTGTAGAAGAGCAGCACGGTGCGATCGCGAGCCGCCTCGTCCATCACGCTATCGAGCCATGCCTTGACTTGCGCCGGCGGCACGTGGCCGCGGCGCATCTCGGCGAGCGAGGCGTACGGGCCGTATGGCTGAATCGGAAACGCCCACGTGCTTTGCGACACGAGGGAAGAGTTGTACAGCGCGCGCTCAGCCGCCGAGCCGGTGTCACCGGTGTAGTAGTACCCCCGGATGTTGAGGGCTTCGAGTGCGCGCGTCATCATTGGTTGGGGGTGCGCGCCGTCAGGCGCGGCGTAGTCTCGTATGGGTTTGCCGGTCATTTTCTGCAGGCACGCGTCGTTCTTATCGATCAATGCCCGCATCCGGTTATAGCTCATACGGTGGGCTTCGACCGACCACGCAAACCCGTTGTGCAGCCAGCCGCCGTGCGAGCCGATGGTGCCGTACCGTTCGATCGTGCGGAGATAGGGCGCTCCATGGCCGCACGCATCGAAGCCCTCGTGGTCGCCTGGGTGATCGCGATCGGGACCGGCCGTCACGTCGAAGTTGTACCGGATGTCGGACCGCAGCAAGCCCGCGTTCTCGAGATGCGGAATGCCGGTCCATTCGCTGTTGGAATCGATGTGCCAGTTGACGATGATCGCACCCTCGCCTTGCGGCGCGGCCGCCAAATGCGGCGTTAATGCCGCATCGATGATCACGCGTTGAATCGTCATCTGCAATGGGAAACCGTCGCTGTGCGCGCGCAGGTAGCCCAGCGGCAGGGCCGCATAAAACGCCCGTCCCTCGCCGACTGCGCGTTCGGTGAGTGCTGGGCCGAATGCGCTCGACGCCTCGACGCGGAGGTCGCCGCCTAGCGCTTTCGTCGACGGGACCGGATACCGCTGCGCGCCGTAGTGGTACGTCGAAAGCGCATCGTCATCGAGTTTGCCAATCGGAACGTGCCACGCACGCGCCGTTTGCGGGTCGTCGAAGCGGACCGCGCTCTCACCAAAGGCGGCCCCGCGCAGCTGCACGTATCGCACGTACTCGAGCCCGAGTAGTGGCGCGAATTCGCCGCTCTTCAAGTAGGTGTTGTTGGCGCGCCGCGTTCCGGCGTCGTCGATGATCAGCAGCGTTCCGCCCTCGCGCGCATAGCGCATCATCGCCGGAACGATCTCGCCAAGCACCACCGGATCCAAGTGGTCCGGGAAGACGATGGTACTGAAGTGGCTGCTCAAGTACGAGGGATCGAGCAGCACGAGATCGGCTTGGCTCATCCATTCGTACGGAACTCCGGATTCGCGAAGCGCTTCATTCCACGCGGCACTCGATCCGGCGTCGCCGGCGCCGGCGCCGTAAATGAGCGCAACCATCGTCGCGCGGCTTGTCGTGAGACTGTGCAAATGCCACAATCGTGCGCCAAGGACGACGGCGATGGCGAGAATGACCACCGTGGCTAGCGTGCGCCGGTTCACGCCGACCAGCCGCCTTGTTCGCTGACGATCCATCCGTGCACGGTCGCACCGTCGCACAACACGGCCCGCCCGGCGGTATAGGCCGTCTTGCCTTGTCCCGGAACGCCGATGCGTGAATTCTCCCCGAGGAAAAGGCCGCGCTCCGCGAAAGCGTGGCCTTCGATGACGCTCTCGTCGAGCAACACTAACTCGCCGCGAGCGACCGCATTGCCTCTAATCCGGACGCCGCGTTCAATGAAGAGCGTACCGTGCGCTTTGATGCTGGCGTCAAGCACCGTGCCTTCGAGGACGACTGCGTCGCCGCGAACGATGACATCCGGGCCTTTCGCGATGTCGCATTGGCGTAACGTGATCGCGTCTTTGGCGCGTTCCGGCGACGGTGCGACGCGTCCACCGCGTACGGTAACGTGCTCACCGAAGACGCGCTCGAATCGCACGCCGCTGCCGAGGGTGACAGTGCCGCCGCTGCTTGCGGACATACCGAGAGAGCAGCCGCTTCCGACGTCGAGCGCGGATTCCGCATCGACCCATCGCTCGACCGAGCAGCCGTTGCCGAGCACGATAGTGCCGTCGCTACACAGCGTTCGTGCCTCGACGGACTCGCCGCAGAGAACCGACCTCGCGCCGTACCCGTCGGTCATCGTCGCGCCCGCGCCGCAAATCAGGCGGTCACGCGCAATCTGCACGAGCGAGGTACGGCTCTCCGGCGCAAGGGTAAGCAGAGTTCCGAGCTTCGCGCGCTCGTTGCGCCGCCCGAGAAACGCTGCGCGCCCGAACCTTCGCGACTCCCGAAGGAGGGTGATCTTGGCGCGAAACGATTGACTGAAGAATCGCGGATTACGTGTATAGTTCAGCGCGATCGGTAGGCCGCTATTATCGCGGGGCCGCGCAAGCTCGAAGAGCCCGGGCACGAGCGGCAGCGCGAAGACGGCGATAAACGCCGCGACGCTAAGGATTGCTAGCACGGGAACGCGCCGTTTTGTCCCAGTGGGGAGAACGTTGTTTCACGAGATCACCAAGGGTATCGATCAATCCGTGCGTCACCGCCCACGAGTTGAATAAGAAGAGATAATAGAGATAGGGGAGCAGGAGCAGGCGCCGCCCGGCACCGTCGATGAGTTCGGCGGCGCCGATTTCGTAGACGGGCGCAAAATTTCCAAACGAATTGAAGGCGACGACGAAAAATGCCAATGCGACCACCGACCATAGCGGAAGCGCGCCCATAAAGAAGAGCAGCGCGTTAATCACGAAGCCGATGAGCAGTAGCGGCGGAATGATATAGACCGAGAGCAAGAGCACGCCGTCGAGCTTTTGGAAGAAGCTTAGATGGGTCGATTTCACGACGCCGACCACGTTGCGGAAGAATGCGCGGTTGTGTCCGCGCGACCAGCGTCGGAGTTGGCGAAAGCGCGCCGGCCACGACTCGGGCACTTCTTCATAGCACTCTGAGCCGTTGGAGTACACGACCTTTCGCCCTTCGATGAACAGGCGTGCCGTGAGATCCGTGTCTTCGGCCAGGGTCGACAGATCGAAGCCGCCGATGTTCGTGACCATCGAGCGGCGAAATCCGCCAACCGTGCCCCCGTATTGCGGAATGAGATCGAGATTGTAGCGCGCTTGTTGATCGACTTGGTACCCGCCCGAACGCTCGAGCGAGAGCAGGCGCGTGAGAAAGTTCTTCCCGCTATTGAGCGGAATGACGCGTCCCATGACCGCGCCGACCTCGGGGTCGCTAAACGCCATGGTGAGCGCGCGCAGAATGTCTTTGCCAGGGGTGTAATCGGCATCGAATACAAGAATGATGTCGTGCGTCGCGAGGCGCAATGCCACGTTGAGGGCGTTGGGTTTTCCGCGCAGACCACCGAGCATGTAGACCGGCTTGACGATGTTTGGATAGCGTTCGAAGTAATCGTGCAGAATCGTACTCGTGTCATCGTGCGACTGATCGTCAAAGGGAAGTATCTCGAGGCGATCCATTGGATACGTGGAGCTCAGCAGCGCATCGATCACGCCAGTTGCGACGGCGGCCTCATTGTGCATCGGCACCACGACCGTGATGTATGGCAACTCCGTATCATAGAGATCCTGATAGTACGGGCGTTGCGGTGCCCATAGCCGGTTCATCGTGAAGTACCAGTGGCGGACCGCGTACACGACCATCACGAGCACCACAAATGTCGCGTAGCCTTGGAGGATGGCTACAACCATTCCCATGCCTCCGGTTCGTTCCGCAAACGGCGCGCGAGCAGACCGAGAAAAATCGCGAAGATGCCCGTGAGCGGAATCACGTCGAGCAGCGGACCGAACGAGAGATAGAGGTCGGCCATCATGATCGGCCCCGAGTGGCTGAGGATGATGATGAACGCGGCGTAGCGCGATGCGGCGAGCACGATATCAAAAACCACGCTCGAGAGAATGATCGTGAGCGACATGAGGATCGCGAACGGAAACAGGAGGGTGACCGTTCCGACAAAGAGCGGCAGGACGAGCCAAATTGCGGTCATCGTCTGCAGCATCAGTGTGGAGAAGGTGCTGCCGGCGTAGCCGAGATGGCCCGCCAACAGCAGATACGATGCTTCGCCGGCTACAATGAGCAAGTTGAAGTTGACGAAGAATCGCAGCGGCGCCGGAAAGAGACGAAAGATGCTGACGACGGCAATCGCGACCGCGCCGACCAGAATGTAGGCGGCCAGTTCGATATAGTCGTGTGAGGGCATCGTAAATTCGAGCGGCGAGAGGTTAAGCCACAGGAATTGCTCGCTTCCGAGGGTGACCGGTACGTGCGCTGCGGTGACGATCGAAGCGTCGACATGACTCACGAGACGTTCGAGCGGCTGCGCGGTCAGGATCACGAGCACCTCGACCGCAAGGGTGATCAAAATGCATGGCACGATGTGCGAAAGCGGCGTGGACAGCCTTCGGTAGCACCGGTGTGGGCGGATCGACCGCATCTTCGCTTGCGCAATCCGCATGGGCACCCTCTCTGTCTGGGGCCTTGGGCACCCATCCAGGCGTTGGTTTGCCCGTGTTAGGAAGGGGTTAAACGGCAGAGCGCGCCGAGCAATACCTCAGTTTGTTGGACCCATTGAAGATTCGTCGGGCCAGACGATCGTAATGCCGGCGTCGGCGAAGCCGTAGTATCGCGTCCGATCGCGGAGATAGTGCACGAGCGGATCGCGCACGACCGCGACGCTGATGCGTTCGGCGAGACGATCGATCGGCACCCATTCGACCGCGACCACGTGATCGTCGCCGGCGGGTTCGGTGATCGAGCCGGTGACGTCGATCGCGAACGTCGCGTTGAACACGTGGCGCGACCCGTCGTAACTCTCGCTAACGTACGCAAGCTCGCTCACGGTCGCGCGCAGCCCGGTTTCTTCGGCGACTTCGCGCACCACGGCGTCGCCCAGTCAGCTCACCCGCTGCCACCCGTCCACCGGGAAGATTCCAAAGCGCCTGCGCGTGCGATCGATAGGTCGATGCCACCAACAGCACCCGCCCGTCTTGTATCGCGAGACCCGTGGCGAGCCGAATATCGCCGCTCATGACGCGGCGCGCTCCAGCACGTCGAGCGTTGCGCCCGCCGTGTTCTTCCAACTCATCTGGGCTGCACGCGCGAGGCCGCGCTCGCGTAATCCACCGGCGAGCGCTGCGTCGCTGCGAACGCGGTCGATCGCTTGCGCGAGCGCAACGTCGTCGTCGAGCGGGACGTAGAGTGCCGCATCGCCCGCAGCCTCGGGAATCGCGGTGACGTTGGTCGTGATCACCGGCACGCCGTAGGCCATGGCCTCGAGCACCGGCAAGCCGAAACCCTCGTAGCGCGACGGGAAGACGAACACGGCGGCACCGCGGTAAAACTGGTCCAGGATATCGTCGTCGACGAAACCGAGCGCGGTCATGCTGATCGTTTCGTCGCCGCGCAGGCCGTCACCGCGTGCTCCGGCGATGATCAAACGCAGGGCCGGATCGTCACGCTGCACCCGTTCCATCGCGCGAACGAGCGTCGCGATCCCCTTGCGTTGCTCGGCCGTTCCGACGAAGAGCACGTACGGCTGCTCGCGCGTGACGAGAAACGGCGCCGGTTGGTAGGCCGGCATGTCGACGCCAAGCGGAATCGGGGTAAAGCGTTGCAGCGGCACATCCAGGACGCGGGCAAGTTCGTTTGCCGAGAACACCGAGTCAGTGATTAACTCAGTGCAGCGCGCCGCCGCGTTGCGGAAAATCACTTGCGTCTCGGGCGCATAGCCGGGAATCACAAAATTCGTGGCGTCGTGCAGCGTCGCGACCGCAGGCCGGGTAAAATCCAGCCAGCTGCAGCCGTTCCACGGAAACCACAAAACATCGAGCTTCGCGCGCTTGTGGAGCGCGCGCGAAACGACGGGATACGCGTATCCCTCGACTTCGCGGCGGTAGCGTGCGGCGACCGTCCACGTGTGCCACTCCGGGACGATGAGTGTCACGTGGACGCGCGAGGCAAACGACGTGCGCCATTCGTTGAGGATCGAACGAACGTAACGGCCGATGCCACGATGATCGCCGGGAAGATTCCACGCATCGACGCCGATGTGGAGCATTAGCAAGTACTTTCCGGCGAACGGCCGAAAAGCTTGCAAGGCCTATGCTCGAGTTGCCCGTTTATTCCGACGACGGCCGGCGCTTTGGTTCGGTGACGAACCAGCGCGTGCTGATCTATTGGCCGCACGGATTCGGTGACTTCGTCCATCTATCGTTCGTCGTGCCGCTGCTCGAACCGACGAACGAATACTATCTTACCCGCTTCGGCGACGATTTCGTGCATCTGTATGACGAAGGCGAGCGCGTTGTTCCGTTATTCTCAGGAAGCCGCGTGCCGGGCAATGGACCGGCGTTCGGCGCAGTGCCACATTTCGGACTCGATCTCGATCACCCGCCCGACGGCGTGACGGCATTGGACGTGCCCGAACCGCTGCACTCGCAGATCGTCGGGCATCGCATCGACGCCATGCTGGTCTGCCGCTATCCAGAGATGACCGGGCGCACACCGTATCCGTGGCACACCAAAGCTCGCTACCTTGCGAGCCGCATCGTTGCACCCGAGCGCTTTGCGGCCATCGATCTCTCGCAGCCGTTGGTCAGTTCGCTGGCCCTTCGCGCACCCGCGGACGCCGCTGCGCGAATCGAAGCGCGCTTACGGCAATGGGTCGAGCCGGGCACGCGCGCGTACGTCCTTTCGGCCGGCGGTCACACGCAGGTCGACAAGATTTGGCCCGAGCACGAGATCGTCGCGTTTGCGCGCGAGGTGCGGCGGCGCGATCCCCGCGCACGCGTCATTACCGTCGACGAGCGAACCAGCGACACGATCGGGCGCGAACGCGGCCTCACGCCGACGACCACCGATCTGTTCGGCGATCTCGATCTTCCCTTTGCGCACGTGTTGGTAACGCTCGTCCGCGCTGCGCATGCGTACGTCGGCGTTGCGTCGGGCCCGCTCCACGCAGCCATTGCGATGGGGGGCCGCCCGACGGTCGGGATTTGGCTTGCGCACTGGCCCGAATACTACGATGAGCCGTCGCCCGATGCGATCCACTTGGTTGGACCGATGGTCTACCGCAACGGGCTCGACCGGCGGCTGGGCGCGCGCAGCAAAGCCCGCGCCGGCGTGCTGCCCTACCGGATCGAAGCGTTTCGCACACGCGCGCCGTCGAGCGCCGACGCGCTTGATGCACTCGAACGACTTGAGCGGACATAGTAAACTGCGGATCGGCCGAAGGCCGAACGCCGCAGATTCAGCGAAGCTGAATCCTGTCAATCGACGGCGGCCGCTAGCGACGCGCCGGCTTGAGCCCTTACCGCGCGTGGCTTCACTTTGATGAATAGTACCAGCGGCGCAGCGAGCGCGAACACAATCGCCGTGACGCGGAAAAGGTAGTTGTAGGCGATCATCGCGGATTGCTGCGCTACCATCGACGTGAGCGCGCCTACCGAATAGCCGTGCGTTTGCGTTACGCCCGAGGCTAGCACGTTCCAGGCGACCGCGGTCTGGTGTACGAGCAATGTCGTCAAGATCGCGATGCCGAAACTGCCGCCGATCTGACGCACGAGCGTGTACACGCCGGTCGCGCCCGCCATCGCGGAATTCGGAATGTCGCCGAGCGATACGGTGGAGAGCGGCACGAAGAGAAATCCGAGGCCGAAGCCTTGAATTAGCCGTGGCCAGAAGACGTCCCAAAAACCCGCGTCGGTCGAGAGTCCGCCGAGCATCCACGTCGAGAACCCGAAGACGAGAAATCCGAACGCAATCGAGGCTCGCGCATCGATACGATTGAGCAGTCGCCCGACGATGATCATGCTCACCGCGGTCGAGAGTGCGCCGGGCAAGAGCGCAAGGCCCGTATCGAAGGCGGTAAAGCCTAAAATCGTCTGAAAGAACAGTGGCAAGATCAGCGCGGTACCAAAGAGCCCGAAGCCGCTGATGATGCCCAGGATGTTGCCGATCGTGAACGAGGAGTGCCGAAAGACCTGCAAGTTTACCAGCGGATGCCGTTCGCGCAACATTCTCCAAATGAAGAGCGCAAGCGCGACTACCGAGACGATGGTCAGGATCGTAATCGTCGACGAATCGTACCAGTCGTCGTGTTCCCCGCGTTCGAGCACGTATTGTAAGGACGCGAGGCCCGCGGTCATGAGGCCGAGCCCCATCCAGTCGAGGCCGGCTTTGGGCCGCTCGATGTACTTGGGATTCGGGATAAACATCATTGTCATAAGAAAAGCGACGATGCCGATCGGAATGTTGATATAGAAAATCAGCGGCCATGACGCGTTATCCACGATGTAGCCGCCAAGCAGCGGTCCGATCGCTGGCCCGACCATCGCGCCCAGACCAAAGATCGCCATCGCATTGCCGCGCTTGTCGGGCGGATAGGTTTCGAACATGATGGCTTGCGCAGTCGGCTGGAGCGCGCCGCCGCCGATGCCCTGAATCACGCGGTAGATCACGAGCTGCGTGATGTTCGTCGCCGTTCCGCACAGAAGCGAGGCGACGGTGAAGAGCGCGAGAGATGCGGCATAAAATCGTTTGCGCCCGAGGTAGGCGGTGAGCCAGCCGTTGAGCGGCATGACGACGACGCTTGCCAGAATGTATCCAGTCGCGATCCACGACACTTCATCAACCGAGGCGCCGAGGTTCCCGCCGATCGTGTTGAGCGCGACGTTGACGATGGTCGAATCGATAATCGCCATGATCAAACCGAGCATGACGGTTATCGTGATCAGGGCGACGGGAGCGTCGTCGCGGTGGGCAAACGGATTTCGCATCGAATAATATTAACCCAGCTAACTATATACGCGGTTTCGGCCCACATTGCCTTTTCGGGGCGGCGCGAGTCTCTTCGTATATGATCGTGTAATGGAACTCGAACTCGACGCCCCAACCAACGATGTCATTGCGATGCACTTGACGATGGCCGCGCTCGACCAGTAGGGCAGTAACCGCTGGGCTATTCGCAAAAGAAGCGCGCATATGAACGCCTTGCAGTATGCGCGCTTCGGTGAGCCCGCCGAAGTCGTCGCTCCGACCGACATCCCGGTACCCGCATTGCGCGAGGGCGAAGAGGTTGTGCTGCACATGCTCCGCTCGCCGATCCACAACCACGATCTGGCGACCATTCGCGGGATCTACGGCGTCAAGCCGAAGCTGCCGGCGACCGGCGGGACCGAGTGCGTGGGTCGCGCCGGTGACAAACGCTTCGCCTGCATGACGCGGGGTACGTGGGCCGACGAAGTCGTTGCGCCGACCGCGTCGCTCGTGCCGATCCCCGATGCCATCGACGACGATCGCGCCTGCCAACTGCTGGCGATGCCGCTCTCGACCGTCGTCCTGTTCGATGAGCTGCGCGCGCAACCGGGCATGTGGATCGCGCAAAACGCCGCCAACGGCTCGGTTGGGAAACTGCTGATGCAGTTGGCGCAAAAAGCCGGCGTCAATATCGTTAACTTCGTGCGGCGTGACGATGCCGCCAAAGAACTCAAGAAATACGGGGCCGAGTTCGTCGTCGTCACCGAACACGATGGCTGGGAGAAGAAAGCGCTCGATTTGACCGCAGGCGCGGGCTTCGCACGCATCGTCGACTCGGTTGCCGGTCCGCAGACGCTGGAGTTGCAATCGTTGCTCGCGCAGTTCGGCGAGCTGATCGTTTTCGGCGGTCTCTCCGGCGCGTCGATGAAGCTTGCGCCGGGGCTCATGATCGCCAAGGAAACAATCGTGCGCGGATTCTGGATGAATACCTGGATGACGCGCGCATCCGCCGAGCAACGCGCCGAACTGATGGGGCGAGTATTTGCGCTCGCTTTGGCGGGCGAGCTGCCGCTGACGGTTGGCGACGTCTATCCGCTGCGCGACGCGGCGAAGGCGCTGCGAGCGGCCGAAACGCCGGGACGAAGCGGCAAAATACTCTTCGAACCGTAACATCCCGGCGCGAGCTTGGTGCGCATGATATACTGCTTGGCGACATGGGCGGACTTGGACATCACCACCTTCACCCGTACGTCCTACAGACGGCGGCCTTCATTTGCTCGCTTATCTTGCCCGCAGCAGTGTTCGCGCTGCTCGGCGGGGCATGGTGGGAGCAGGGACGGCGTCGCCGGGCGTTGGAGCCCGATTGAATCCGAAATCACTCCTTCTTGACGGTAAGTAGGCCTAGTGCTAGACTCTTTACCTATGCCCTGGGGCGCATAAGCCACAAGAATAGAGAAGACCGAGTCAGACCCTGTGACGTGGGGGACCAGCTCGGCCTCTTTTGCTTGTGTAGGGTGGCGGCAAGCCGCCCGGTCACTGCCCAGCTCAAAAGGTCAGTAAGAGAAAGATAATGGCGAAAACGACGGCACCGAAAGCGACCGCGAAGAGCTCCGCGGCGAGTAAGGGCAAGTCGAAACGCACGGAACGCCCTGCGCCGAATGCCGGCGTGACGACGACGGCCGTGCCAAGCACGTTCCCGATGGCGGCGGGAGCATTTACGATTGCGCAGCCTCCGGACCCGGGTCCGAAGCGTTCGCGTCATACGTTCGCGAGCATTCCGCACGTTCTCGAGATTCCTAATCTCATCGAGTTGCAGAAGGCTAGCTTCGATTGGTTCAAGACCGACGGGCTTGCTGAGGCATTCTCTTCGATCTCGCCTATCAAAGATTTCACCGGCAACCTGATCCTCGAGTTCGGCGAGCACTCGCTCGGCGAACCGAAGTATTCTATTGAAGAGTGCCGCGAGCGCGATATGACCTACAGCGCGCCGTTGCGCGTGCGCGTCCGCTTGATCACGGCCGAATCGGGCGAAATCAAAGGCATCCCGGACCAAGAAATTTTCATGGGCGATTTCCCGCTCATGACTGACAAGGGTACGTTCATGATCAACGGCGCCGAGCGCGTGATCGTGAGCCAGCTCGTGCGTTCGCCCGGCGTCTATTACAGCCAAGATGTCGACACCAACGCGCGCCCGACGTACAATGCCACGATCATTCCGAATCGCGGCGCCTGGATCGAGTTCGAGACCGACAACGGCACCAAGAACGACGAGACCGAAGGTACGATCGGCGTTCGCATCGACAAGAACCGCAAGATCTACGTCTCAACCTTCATTCGCGCGCTTTCGCGCCCGGATCTCGGTTTGAATTGGGAGGGCGACGACGCTATTCTCGCGCTCTTCAACAATTCGCCGTTGATCCAGAACTCGATCGACAAAGACAAAGACATCAAGACGCGCGAAGACGCGCTCAAGGAAATCTACAAGAAGCTGCGTCCGGGTGAGCCCGAGAACGCGGAAAACGCCGAGAAGCTCCTCGAGTCGCTGTTCTTCGACGAGAAGCGCTACGACCTCGCGGGCGTCGGCCGCTACAAATTGGGCGGCAAGTTCCACTACCGGATCGAGAACCCCGACGTCGAGGCGCGCATTACCACGCCCACGATTCAGATCAATGAGTACGCGGGGCTCGAAGAGCCGTCGATCGACGTCAAGTGCCTGACCCGTTCGGACATGATCGCGGTGATTCGCCGTTTGATCAAAGTCGCGACCGGCATCATCGCCAAGGACGACATCGATCACCTCGGCAACCGTCGCGTTCGGTCGGTCGGCGAACTGCTGCAGAATCAGTTCCGCGTCGGTTTGCTGCGTCTCGAGCGCGTCGTGCGCGAACGTATGACGGTGCAAGACATCGAAACCGTCACGCCGCAAGCGCTGATCAACATCCGTCCGGTCGTCGCCGCGATCAAAGAGTTCTTTGGCTCGTCGCAGCTCTCGCAGTTCATGGACCAAACGAACTCGCTGGCCGAACTGACCCACAAGCGTCGTCTTTCGGCGCTCGGGCCGGGCGGTCTCTCGCGCGAACGCGCGGGCTTCGAAGTTCGCGACGTCCACCACTCGCACTACGGCCGCATCTGCCCGATCGAAACGCCGGAAGGCCCGAACATCGGCCTGATCGGTTCGCTCGCGACCTACGCGCGCGTCAATAAGTTCGGCTTCATCGAGACGCCGTACCGTGTCGTGCAAGACGGCCGCGTGACCGACGAGATCATCTATCTCACTGCCGATCGTGAAGACGAGTACATCATCGCGCAGGCCAACACGCCGGTCGACGATGCGGGTTTGATCACCTCGGACTCAGTCGTATGCCGCTATGCCGAAGAGTACATCGAAGAGCCGGCGCTGCGCGTCCAATTGATGGACGTCTCGCCCAAGCAAATCGTCTCGGTCGCGACCGCGCTGATTCCGTTCCTCGAGCACGATGACGCCAACCGCGCGCTGATGGGTGCGAATATGCAGCGTCAGGCCGTGCCGTTGCTCCGTCCGGATGCGCCGATCGTCGGCACCGGTATGGAGTATCGCGCCGCCAAGGACTCGGGTTCGCTAATCGTCTCCGATACCACCGGTACCGTCGTGTCGGTTGACGCCAAGGGGATCACGCTCAAGCTCGACGACGGGACCGAGAAGCTCTACGACCTGCTCAAGTTCGTCCGGAGCAATGCCGGTACGTGCATCAACCAGCGCCCGATCGTCAAACTCGGCGAACGTATTTCCGCGGGTCAAGTGCTCGCCGATGGTCCGTCGTCCGACGAAGCGGAACTTGCGCTCGGTCAGAACGTGCTCGTTGCGTTCATGCCGTGGGAAGGCTACAACTACGAAGACGCGATCCTGATCAGCGAACGCATGGTCAAAGAAGATCGCTTCACCTCGATTCACATCGAGGAGTACGAGTGCGAAGCCCGCGACACGAAGCTTGGACCCGAAGAGATCACGCGTGATATTCCCAACGTCGGTGAAGATGCGCTCAAGGACCTCGACGAGCGCGGCATCATCCGCATCGGTGCGGAAGTTCGCCCGGAAGACATTCTGGTCGGTAAGGTTACGCCCAAGGGCGAGACCGAGCTAACCGCGGAAGAGCGGCTCTTGCGCGCGATCTTCGGCGAGAAATCGCGCGAAGTCCGCGACACGAGCTTGAAAGTTCCGCACGGCGAAAAAGGCAAGATCATCGACGTCAAGGTGTTCTCGCGCGAGAACGGCGACGAACTCTCGCCGGGCGTGAATCACCTCGTGCGCGTCTATGTGGCGCAGAAGCGCAAGATTCTGCAAGGCGACAAGATGGCGGGACGACACGGCAACAAGGGCGTCATCGCCAAGGTGCTCCCGGAAGAAGACATGCCGTATCTGGAAGACGGTTCGCCGGTGGACATCGTGCTCAATCCGCTCGGCGTTCCTTCGCGTATGAACCTCGGCCAGATCATGGAAACGCACCTTGGTTGGGCGGCGCGCATGCTCGGCATGAACGTGGCGACGCCGGTCTTCGACGGTGCACATGCGGAAGACATCGCTGAGTGGCTGCAGGACGCCGGCATGGCGCCCGACGGCAAGACCTGGCTGCGTGACGGCCGTTCGGGTGAGCGATTCTCGCGCCCGATCACCGTCGGCATGATCTACATGCTCAAGCTCGCACACTTGGTGGACGACAAAATCCACGCGCGCTCGACCGGACCGTACTCGATGATCACGCAGCAGCCGCTGGGTGGTAAGGCGCAGTTCGGTGGTCAGCGCTTTGGTGAAATGGAAGTCTGGGCACTCGAAGCGTACGGCGCGGCCTACACGCTGCAAGAGCTGCTAACGGTCAAATCTGACGACGTCGTGGGTCGCGTGAAGACGTACGAAGCGATCGTTAAGGGCGAGAACGTGATGGAGCCCGGCGTTCCCGAATCGTTCAAGGTACTGATAAAAGAACTTCAGTCGCTTGCGCTCGATGTCAAGGTGCTCACCGAGAACCGCGAAGAGATCGATGTGCGCATGCAGGACGACGATTTGGGCGAACGCGAGCGTCAGGAGATCGGTCTCTTGATGGGCGACGACCAGCCGGTCCCGTCGCAAACCGCCGTGGCGGCGCGCGAGGTGCTGGCTGAAGCGGCGGCCATTGAAGAGGCGACCGGCGATCCGACCGAGGTCGCTGAGTTGGAGGAGGACGAGGAAGAGGAAGAGATCGACGACAGCAAACCGCTGGACGCGACCATGCCGCTTCCGACGCCGCCGGCAATGCCCGTGCGCGAGGCCGAGACCGACGAGATCTTTACTCCGGAAGAAGAGACCGAAGAGGAAGAGGACGTCGAAGAGGGCGTGCAAGGCTACGAACTCGAGGAAGAAGACGAGGATTCATACGAGGAAGAAAAGCCCTTCGAAGACGAGGAAGAGGAAGCGCCTTACCAAGAGAATCCGACGGAAGACGACTTCTAGTTCGTTCGAACCAGATACCAAGGAGTCGAGGGCCCGGCCGTTTAGCCGGGCCCTCGGCCTAACCACCAAAGGGAACCGGGTCCCTCAAGGATGAAATTCGCAAGCGTGCGCTCCTTCGCGCCGCGTTCAACGAAACTGCCGCAAATGGCGGTGTATATCGCCGGCTTTTTGCTTTTGTGGCAGCTCGTCGATGCGTTCACCGAGTGGGTCTATCCCGTCGGCGGAGCATCCCCGGTTTACCCCGTGCTTGCACTCGACGTGCTGCTGTTGCTGTACCTCGGATGGAAGTGGTGGCCGCTCATCCCACTGTGCGCCGTTGTGCGTTGGGGACTTTTCGACCACACCATGCATGCGGTATGGCCGTCGCTCCTCGTGCAACTCGTGGTCGGCATCGTCTTCGCGCTCGCCGTTCGGTACGTCGTCGAGCGTCAACAGGTTACGCCGCCGCTGCGGAGCCTGCGCGACGTAGCGTGGTTTAGCGCTATCGTCGGCGTTGCGGCGCCGCTGATCGTCGGAGCGGTCGCGACGACCGCCTTGGTGGCCATCAATAAGGTTGCACCGGGCGACGTCCCCACGCAGCTTGCGCGCTTCGTTCTCGGTGACATCACCGCGATCATGGCGCTCGTGCCCGCGATCATGACCTTTGCCGGCTGGAAGCAGCTGCGGCCGCCGGCCGAGCATCAGGATCCGCCGCGCGTTGAAATCGTCGCGCTCGTCGCCGCGACCGCGGTCCTAGTGTCGCTCGGGATCTATTTGTCACTGCTTACCCACGAGCCGATTCTCGATCTCTCGTTCGTCGTGATGTCCTGGCTTGCGATTCGCTACGGCATGCGCGGCGCCGCCCTCGCTTCGATCGCGGCATGGGCTTGCGCCACGCTGATGCAGACCGCGCTCCGCCTCGATCCGCAGCTGCTGGTGCAAACGCAAGGCTTTCTCTTCGCGTCGTCACTGATGGTCTTTTTGCTGGCGGGACTGGTCGACGAACGCTGGGAATTGGTCGCGCGCCTCTCGCGCCGCGCCTTCATCGACGAGCTGACCGGGTTACCCAATCGCGAGCGTCTGGTCGAATGGATTTCGCGCCACGCCGACTCGGCGGTCGTGCTTGTCATCATGGATATTGACGACATGCGCCTGCTCAATCAGGGCGTCGGGCGCGTGGCCGCCGATCACGTCTTGCAGCAAATGGCAATCCGCATGCGCGCGACGTTTCCAACGTCATATATGATCGCGCGCGTCAGCGCCGACGAATTCGCGGTCGCGGTCGTCGACGACCGCAGTCCGCACGCGATCATGACCGAATTGCGACAATTTTTCGACGCCCCGTTCGATGCGGACGGCTCGCGTGTGTTTCTTTCGGTCTCGATGGGTGCGGTCCGCATGATTCGCACCGGATCGCCCGACGAAATGCTGCGCAAGGCCGACATTGCGCTCGATCGCGCAAAGCAATCGCCGACACACGCGATCGTCTATTCGCCCGACTTACAGGTCGGCGAGTCACCGTCGATGGTCGGCGAATTGCATCGGGCTGTCGAGCGGCGTGAACTCGTGCCGTTCTTCCAGCCGATCTTTCGCTATGATGAGGTCACGCGCACCTGGCGCGTGGCGGGGGCGGAGGCGCTGCTGCGCTGGATCCATCCCGAGCGCGGGATCGTCCCGCCGTCGGGCTTTATCGAGTTGCTCGAGCGGCTTTCGATTGGCGAGCACGTGGGCTGGAGCGTGATGGAGCAGAGCTTACTGCAGGCCGGAGAATGGCGTCGCGAGATTCCGAACTTCACCGTCTGGGTCAACCTGTTCGCGCGCCAGATCTTGCATCGTCAATGCCGCGATCGCGTGCGCGATCTGCTCGAGCGCACGGCCGTGCCCGGTGACGCGCTGATCGTCGAGATCAACGAAAGCGTCGTGGCAAGCGACGACGGCGACGTTGCGGCGTTGGTCAGCAGCCTGCGTGAGATCGGCGTGCACTGCGCGATAGATGATTTCGGAACCGGCGGTTCGTCGCTCGGCCGCGTGCGCGACGTTCCCGCAAGCGTGCTCAAGATCGATCGTTCGTTTGTTACCAAGAGCGAGGTCGACAGTAAAGCGCGTGCCGTGGCCATCACGGTGATGCGTCTTGCGTCCGAGCTCGGCATGACGGTCGTCGCCGAGGGCGTCGAAAACATGATGCAACTAGAAGTGATGCGCGAGACCGGTTGTGAGTACGTGCAGGGCTACGCGCTCGGCCACCCGCTGCCGGCCGAACTCTTTGCGCGCACGTTCTTGACGATGGACCGCGCCAGCTCTCTGTAGTCTCCGTCACGCCGGCGCCGGACACGTCGTTGTACGCATATGCTGCAACGTGTCGCTCATCCGGTCCCGCTCGTGATTCTCAGTGGAACGATCGTTCTGCTTGCGGCTAGTTTGGCCGCACCCCACCTTGCTCCGCGCGCACAGACGTTCGGCTTCGAAGTCGAGAAGGTCACGATGAACAGGAGCGTATTGGGCTCGCCGACCACTTCTAACGGCGCTAACAGCAACACGTCGGCGGAATCGCTCGCGGCGCCACAGATCGCCCGCGTTGCAAGTCTGACGATCTATGTCGGTGACGTCGATGCTTCGGTCGCAAAGATCGGTGCCCTTGCACGGCGAGAGGATGGAGACGTCTTTTCGCTCGACGTTTCCCGGGCCGCCGGAAACGTCGAAATCCGCGTTCCGACCGCGCGTTTCGATGCGACGATCGACGCACTTGGACGGCTCGGTACCGTGCGCGAGCGGTCGACGAGCGCGCAAGATTTGAGCGCCGACATTACTGACTCGTCGGCGAAACTGCGCAATCTGCGACGCACCGAATCCGACATCTTGCGCATCATGGATCGCGCGGGAAGCGTCGGCCAGATTCTCAACGCGGAAAATCAACTCTCCGACGTGCGCACGCAGATCGAAACCCTCGAGGCCGATCTCAAGTCGATGCGCCAACGCGTGAGCTACTCGACGATCACCACCCAACTGAGCGCCGAACCGGTCGCGCCGGCGGTGCGGCCCCAGGCGCTCGTTCAGCTCGCCAACGCCTGGCGCGATGACGTTGCGTCGCTCGGTCAGCTCATGATCGCCGTCGTCGCGATGCTGCTGTGGCTGGTCGTCTTTGCCCCGTGCATCGGGGTGCCGGCCCTTATTGCATGGATCGTCCTAGCTCGACGGAAACACGCGGTACGCGGCTAGACGGCCGTCTTGATCGAGGCGCACGACGACGTTCATCGTTCCCTTCGAGAAGTTTGCTCGATACGAGTACTCGTGCTTGGTCGCGTCGCTGCCGAGCAGCGTGAGACCGTTATATGTCCCGAGCGCGTGCATCTTGTCGGAGATTACGCCTACACCGGCTCGCGAGATTTGCGGCCGCAGCGCATCGTCGAAGTACGGGGCGACCGCAGCGGGATTGTCGGCGTAGACAGCGCGCGTGACGCTATTTGCTGAAGCCAGCGGATCGTGCGCTCCGCAGGAGCCCAGACCGATGGTGAGCGCGATCGCGAGCAGCCGTTTCATACGTTGCCCCAACCGTAGGAGACCGTCGCGCTGTTCCCTGGGCCGCCGTCGTCGTGTACGCTCAGCTCTTTGTCTTGGTAGGCGATCTCTTTCTGCAGCTCCGCATTTACCGCGACTTCTTCTTGGTATGCGTGTTCGGCTTGCTGATAGGCTGACCAGGAATCATTGCTCTGTTCTTCGGCTGCGGCCTGGCGCTGCGCGTTTTCGGCTTGCTGCTCGTGAACCTTGCGGTTGTGTTGAATGATCAAGTACGTCGCCGCTGCACCGCCAAGGAGAATGATATTGCGCGTGCTCGCCGCGCCGTCCGCCTGCGCCGGTGTCGCCGGGACGCCGAGCATCAGCATGGCGATCGCCACCAGCGCGGCTGAAATTGCTCGAATGTTTTTCATTCCAGATTTATGCCCAGATTTTTGGGAACCGTCTATTTCGAGCAGACGGGTGGTTGCGTCGCTCCGATCGGTGCCGACAGGGCAAGCGAGATGACTTGCGGCGGTGCATATCGGTCGATGCTCGAGAGATAGCGGGCGTCGGTCACGTTGTCGGCATTGAGGGTAAGGCGTGCCCCGGCTTGCAGCGGAACGATGACGTGCACGCCCGCGGTTACGGCGCTGCCGAGCGGCTGCTGGTTGAGATCGTCCGCCCAGGTCATGCCCGAATAGTTGACGCTGGCGCCGGCTTGCACGGCGCCGATCGGCGCATCATACTCGGCGCTCGCCTCCGCTTTTGGCACGTACGGGAGCTGTTTTCCCACCTCGCCTGCCGTGCCGACGAGAATACGCGAATATTGCTGTGTCCCCCACAGCGTAAGGCGCGAGCACGACCCCAGACGCCGCACGTACACGACGGTCGACCCGTCGGTCTGGGTGTGCGAGAAGTTGCTGCGCATCTGGACCGTCGCGCTGATCGTGCGGAAGTCAATTGCGTCATTGACGTAGGCGTGCGTGAAATCGGCGGACAGCTCGCTGTTCGCATTGTTCCAATCGAGCCCGCCGACAAGTGACGAGCTGCGTTCGGGAACCAAGGACGAATTCGGAAGATACGATACGGCGCCGATTTGATAGCCCCGTACGAGCTCGTTGAGATACGGCGCGCGAAAGTCGCCGCCGGCCGATGCGCGAAACGCCAGCTTCTTGGTTATGTCGTAGCGAACCGCAACACGCGGGGAGAGCGCGCGATCGACGCGCGGCGCGATCGTCGTGACGACCCCACCTTTTTGCGTCGCGGCATCGACTAAATCGATCGCGTCGGCGCGCACCCCGCCGACGAGTTCATAGCGATCGCCGCGCAATGTCTCCTGGACTGCCAGACCAGACGAATCTTGTACGCCGCTTCCCGAGGCGGTGAAGATACCTGCGCCGTTATACTGGTCGCTGACTCCGCCGACGAACTTTGCGTTGCCGAGTACCGCGAAGGTCGAACGCTCGTCGCCGACGATCCAATTGACCAGCATGCCGCTTTCGTGCGTCGGCACGTACTGCGTGTAGAGCAGCGTCCCCGGCGCGCTTGGATATTGGTCGGCGCGATTGGTGACGAATCCGTCACGGACGTAATAGCTTGCGGTCAAGGTGGACTGCTTGGTAGTGTGCGCGATGCGCAACGCGTTCTGCAGCATATCGCGCCAGAAATCGTAGTTGGGCCGTCCCTCTTGCTGGTAATCCCACGCACCCAGATAGCCATACTCGAAGACCGTCTGCGAGTCAGGCGCGTAGCGCAAGCGCAACGAGGCCATATTGCTTTGCGACTGCGCCTCGTTATCGTGCGCCGTTTGATAACCGGGCGCGAGATCGTCGTACTGCAGTTGCTGTGAAAATGCCGTAAATGACCCGGAAAGCTTTCCGCCCAGCGGCGCGGTGGCCTGGACGTAATTTTGGGTGAACGCGTGCGTTCCGCCGGAGAAGCTTAGCGCCCCTTGCGCCGGTCCCGACGGCGCGCTCGTCGGGCCGAACGTCTGCAGCGAGAGCACGCCGCCGATCGCGCCGCCGCCGTAGAGCGCGGAGCCCGGGCCGCGCAGGAGCTCGGCGCGCACCAAATCAGCCGCTGGAAACTGGGCCCAATCGACCTGTCCGCCAAAACCGTCCTGCGCTGGAATGCCGTCCACGATCACGAGGCCGCGGTCGTTGCCGAGGCCGGCAAATGAGACGCGTAACTGCCCGTAGTTGGTGAACATGCTGTTGCTACGATCGCGATCGAAGCCCGGCAGATAGCCGAGCATCTGATCGCCGGTCACCGCCGGCAAGCTCGTCATGGCCTGTTGATCCAACACCGACGCAGGGACGGGGAGCTGATGTATCGATTCGAGTGAACCGGTCGCGACGCGGACCGTGCCGATGACCGGCAGCGCGCTCGGTGTCGGCGAGGGCGTTGGGCTCGCCGTCGCGACGGCAATGACCGCAGCGAGCGCTGCAACGTTCATGGACGGGACATTGTCAGCGCTAGTATGAGCAACCTTCCTACCATCGGCATTGTCGGCGCGGGACGAATGGGTGCGAACATCGCCCTGCGCCTAGCCGATGTCGGCTATCCGGTTACCGCGTTCTACGACATTCGCCCGGAAGCGGCACAAGCCGCAGCCGTGCAGACGAAAGGGACCGCCTATACTGAACTCGCTGAAGTGACGGCAGCGGCCGATGTTGTCGTCACCGTCGTGAGCGACGATGCGGCAATGGAGCGGATCTTCGCTGAGGGCGGCGATAGCTTACTCGAGGGCGCGAAAGGGAAGGTCTTCGTGAATTGCGCGACCGTGACGCCGGCGATGCACATCGAGGTGCAGCGTCGCGTGGAGACGCGCGGCGCGCATTCGCTCGAAGCGTGTATGGCGAGTTCGATCGCCCAAGCGCGAAACGGCAGCCTGTATCTCATGGTTGGCGGTCGCCGCGAGGTCTTCGAACGCATCGAACCGATGTTCGCGAAGATGAGTTCGTCACTGCGCTACATCGGGGAAGCCGGACGTGCCGCGCAGGTTAAAGCGCTGGTCAATATGGTGATGAACATCAACACGGCGGGCCTTGCAGAAGGGCTGGGCCTGGGCGACGCGCTCGGACTCGACCTTACCACCTTGCGCGACGTCTTCGCGCAGACCGGTGCGAATTCACGCGTGCTCGAGACCGACGGTGAAGACATGCAGAACCACGAACACGAGGTGTACTTTTCGGCCGAGCACGCCGCGAAGGATTCGGGTATCGCACTCGGGCTCGCGCACGAGCTCGACCTCAACCTGCCGCTCGCGCAAGCAACCTTCGATCAATACGAGCGTATGAAAGGGCTTGGCCTGGGACAACTCGATAAGTCCGGCATCTCCGAGTTGACGTTTCTCTCGCGCCGGCATCTGCAAGATTGAGCTGAACCGGCAAGCAGTGGAACGTGCGCAAGCGGAGAAGTCCCGCTCATGCGCTGCGCGGTGCCGACGTTGCCGAGCCTTAGCGATATGCGGTCCCGCCTGCCATTCCTGATGGCCGTGGCGCTGCTGGCCGCGGCAATCGGCGATCCACTGGTGGAGACGATTGCCAACAGCGGTGTCCTCGGTCCGGGCTTCGCCGACTACGACCACTCGAGCGTCATTCCGGCCCTGATCGTAGGAACCTCACTCGCGCTGCTTTTGATCGGGTGGGAATGCCGGCGCCTCGTGCGATCGCGCAGCGAGGCGCGCGAACGGCCGATCGGCTTGGCGCGGCGTTTCCTCGCGCGTTCGCCGATTCACGACATGCCGTTTGTGGTGATCCTACAACTTGGTGTGGTCTTCGTCATGGAGAGCGGCGAACAACTCTTCAGCGGAGGCGGCCTGGTTGGCGGCACCGCTTGGCTCGGCGGCCCGGTCGTGTTCAGCCTTCTCGCGCATGCCTGCATCGGGGCAATTTGCACGCTGCTGGTGGCGCACGGCATGCGTGCCATCGTTCGGCGTTGCGCAACGCTGGTCGAAGTCGTTTTCGATCGCATTCTCGGTGCCTTTGGACCCGAGACCGCGACGATCTTCGCACGGCGTGACGATGAAGTACCGCGCTGCACGCAAATGTTGCACGTTCACCGCTGCGGCGAACGTGCGCCCCCGCGTTTGCTCATCCTGACGTAAAACCACTTCGTCAAGAGGAGCATCATGAAGGCTTTTATACGGGCGCGAATGCTCTTCGCGCTGAGCGTTATTTTCGTGAGCGGGTTCGGACAAGCCGGCGCTGCTGAAGCGACGACGGGTACGGTCGTCGGCGTCGTCACGGCAAGCGGCGCCCCGGTCGCAAACGCGAGCCTCACGCTGGCATCGCCATCCGGGATGTACAGCGCGAGGTCGGACGTTCGCGGCCGGTTTAGCGTGCTCGGCGTGGCGCCTGATGTCTATGTTGTCTCGGTGCAAGCGACCGGGTACCAGTCGGCAAAACAGAACGGCGTCGTTGTGCTTCCCGGACAGACGCAGTACGTCGCGTTTCGTATCGTTCCAAGACTTGCGACGATCGCGAGCGTTCAATCGACGAGTCGCGCATTTGCCACCGGCAGCACGAGCGACTCTTTCACCGTGAGCGGCGCGCAAGCACGCGCCATTTCGCCTCCGGTTTCGTCGTCGGGCCTCTCAACCTATATCGAAGGCACCGTGCAGGGCGCGATTGCTTCGGTGCCCGGCGTCGTGCTCGATCCGTTCGCAAACGCCATTCTTCGCGGTGGCAAGGTCTCGGACGCGACCTTCGACTACGACTCCGTCGCGATTCCACAGGGCCTGGTCGCGGAACCCGGGGGCAACATCGTTGGCGCGCAGCTTCCGACGACCGGTGTGGCCTATACGACGACAACGCTCGCGGGCTATACGAATCAAGGCGAGAACTCACTCGGCGGCGTCATCGACGAAATTCCCGCGGTCGGCACCTATCCGGGAAGCGTCACGCTCGAGAGCGGTGTCGGCGCCGGCGCGCAATTCCAGCAGACCACGCTGCAAGTGCTCGGCGCTACACCGGACTTGAAGTGGCGCTACGCGTTTGCGACGATGACCGGCAGTCAGTATTTCCTCTACGGCAATGGTTCGTTCTATCCGGAGGAGGCGGCGACGTATGGCCTCGCCCTGCAAAATCGCGGTGAGTACTCGATGGAATCGAACGTTCATTACCGCATCGATTCGAATAACGACGTCTCGATCTTAGGAATTGTCGGAGAGGCGACGTACGACCAGTACGGATCGCCGTACGCGGGTGAAACAGTCGGCGCGTTCGACGGTGCAACGGCGGGCGGCACTCCGGTGACCTACCCTGGCGAAATAAATCCGAACGCGCCGGTCGATTACGCCTCGGGCATCCGCGGCTTTTACGACATCCTCAAGGCGCAGTGGCTCCATAACGGCGCGCACTCGCTTTCGCGCGTGCAGCTCTACCAATCACAGTACGGGTCGCAAGCGGGCGGTCCATTCTGGGACGAAAACGGCTGGCCTGACGGCATCATCTCGCTTTCCGAAACGCAGGGAAGCCGTGAAACGGGTCTGGGCTACGATGGTGAGGACATCATCGGCGAGCGTCACGATCTTCGTTTCGGAGCCGAGTACCTCACCAATACGTCGTTTCTCAATCAGGTCGTGCCGACGGCGGGCGAATTCATCACCTCGAATCCGACGCAGATTTCGTATCTTGCGTATGTTGGCGACACCTGGCACGTTGCGCCGCGGCTTGACCTCATGGCGACCGCGCGCTTCACCGACACACACGTCGTTCCGAGCTCGGGCTCGATCTACGACGATGGTGCGCTCGATCCGCACGTCTCGGCCGTGTACAAGCTTACCAACAACATCGCCGCACGCATCACCTACGATCGCAATACGGTGGCGCCGCTGCCCCTCGAAACGGATCGCGTGGATTCGACCAACGTCGATCCCAGCACCGGATTGCTCGCACCGTTTGTGCAGCTTGCACCGGAGATCGGAAACGACGTCACCTGCTCCCTTGAAGGCGGCACGCGCATGCAGTTTCGCGCGACGCTCTTCAATATCAACGAGCAGAATCTGATCGACGTCCTACCCTACAACTTTCGCTCGGCATTGCAATCGGGTCTCGTGCCCAACGGTATCGGCGTACCAACCAACGTCGGCAATTTGCGTGCGGGCGGCGCGGAGCTCTGGCTCAGTCAAGCCGGATTTACGCTCGATACGAATTTTATCCGCGCGTACTCTTCGAGCGCCTCGCAGTTTGCCTACAACGATCTCAACGCTCCCGCTGTCGCCGCCGGGGTCCTCTTCCCGGTCAGCTATCTTCCGAACTTCTCGGCTAACCTCTCGTATGAGTGGCACACGCGCGATCGTAAACTGCGCGTCTCGCCCACGCTCTCGTTTGAATCGGGATATCCGTACGGCAACGGTAAGATGGCCTGGATCTTCAATCCGGCCACCGGCAAACCGCAACAGGTCCCCAACGACAATTATTACGATCCGGGCTACAATTATTACTTTCTCTATAATCCCGTTTGCCCATTAAACCAGGCACCTAATGCATCCGGTGCATGCGTTGCCGGTTACAACCCCTACATCGGTAACCTTGGCACGCCCGAAGCCGGCTTCCCGAACTCATTACACTCGCCGGGCGAGACCTTCGTGAACCTGCACGTCGAAGGCGACGTTACACCGCATATCACGTTGATCGTCGACGTCGTCAATCTGCTCAACAACATTGCGCCGACGTCGTATCAGGGCAACCCGTACCTGATCGGACCGCCGGGCTATGCCGGCGGCAATCCGCTCTATGCCGCTGCGTACGAAGCCGCCGGCGGATATTCGGTTCCCTATACGCTGGGCAACGGCGTGCCGACCAACGACGGGCAGACGCAAGCGGTTCCCTGGACGTACGGCCGCGCCGGCTACGTTCCGCAAAATTGGCCGATGGGGCGCACGGTGCAACTCCGCTTGCGCGTTCGCCTGTGATCGCTCGCCGGCTACGGTGAAATGTGTTCGGCTACCGCGCGTTCGATCGTACGCGCGTTGGCGAGCGGACCGACGTCGAGTGCGCTACGTCCGCAGCTCGCGATCAACTCACCGACGTCGGCGCGGGCTTGCGGATCGTCGGAAGCGATACGTATAAATCCGTCCTCGTCGGGCGGTTCGACGAAGCCCTTGACGACATGGCGGTTGTTGAGTTTGTGCGCCAAGAGTTCCGCGCCCGATAGACGTCCAAGATCGGGCGGCCGCGTCGCATCGACGAGCACGCCGTCTTGATAATCGCCGATCGCATTGAGTGCCCGGTCGACGTCTTGCCAATGCGTGGCTAGAAGCAGGGTATCGCAATGCGCCGCTTGTTGGTATGGTGTCGTCGCAAAAGCGCTGCCGCCCAGTGCTTCCGCCGCCGCTTGCGACGTGCGATCGTCGTCGAGATCGCTGAAGCACACGGTGTGTCCGGTGCGGCGGATCATTCTGCCGATAGCAACCGCGCGGTCGTCCGCGCCGATGATTCCAATGATGGCCATAGCGCTGAGGTTATACCCGCGAACGGGGTGCTGACACGCTCTTGCGCACGATCAATTCGCTCGGAAGCACGACCTGCATGCGTTCGAGCGCTTCGTCTCCGACGCACGCCTCAACCGCACCGCGAGCAAGTTCGGCCGTCGGATAACTTACCGTGGTGAGCGGCGGCGAGAGCACGCGCGCCATCGCGACGTCGTTGTAGCCGATCACCGAAAGATCGGC
The DNA here is from genome assembly GCA_963703325.1 of Vulcanimicrobiota bacterium. Taxonomy (GTDB): domain Bacteria; phylum Vulcanimicrobiota; class Vulcanimicrobiia; order Vulcanimicrobiales; family Vulcanimicrobiaceae; genus Aquilonibacter. Next base: position 2,425,157 of record OY969805.1, read on the forward strand.
CGGGATCCGCAATCCGTGCGCCGTCGCCGCCTCATATACACCGAACGCCATGTCGTCGGTCATAGCAAAAATCGCCGTCAGCTCGGGTTCGCGCGCGAGCAGACGCTCGCATCCGGCTCGGCCGCTGGTTCGGCGGAAATCACCTTCGACCACCAAGTTGTCGTCCCACGGCACGTCGTAGCTCTCGTAGGCTTTTTTCGCGCCGAGCAGACGATCGACCGTGTCGGTGATCGCGTGCGGACCTGTGATGATGCCGATGTGCCGGTGTCCGCGTTCCAGCAGATGTTCAACCGCGGCGCATGCACCGCCGACGTTGTCGGGAACGAATTCGGTAAACGGCAATCCGTGACGCGCGCTCATAACGACGCGACCGCCTTGCTTGGCGTAGCCGGTGAGTTCGCGGCTCAAGCGTTCCCGGTATTCGTCGTCGTCGAGTCCGGTGCCACCGAGAATAATGGCGCCGACGCGCTCCGCACGAAACACGCGCAGATAACGAAACTCTTTTTCGACACTGCGGGCGGCATTGGCCAGCATGATCAGCCAGCCCACCCGATCGGCAACTTCTTCGAGCGCGCGAATGTAGTCGTAGTTTTGCGAATCGAGCATGTCGCGCAGTAACACGCCGACGACCTTGCGCATGCCCACACTCAAACTGCGGGCGCTCGCATTGGGCACATAATCGAGAAGCTCTGCAGCTTGAAGTACGCGCTCACGCAAGTCGCGCGAGACGCGATGCGTGCTCCCCGTCAGGACGCGCGAAGCCGTCGCGAGTGAAACACCAGCGCGTTGGGCTACCGCGGCCAGGCCCGACCCGTTGGCCGGAGTGGAGCGTTTCGCGGGCATCCGAAGGTGAGGTTAGGCAGTGCCGGAGGCGCCTCCTCGCGGTTCGAGTGTCTGCGGCGATGCAATCAAGCGATGACGACCGCGCGCAACGCGTTGACGTTGGTGAGCGTGGGCCCGGTGCGCACGACGTCACCGATCGCGTCAAAGAGCGTGAAGCTGTCGTGCCTTTTGAGTACATCACGCGGGTCGAGTTGTGCTTCGCGCGCACGGAGCAGCGTGTCGGGAGCGACGATCGCGCCGGCGGCATCTTCACTGCCGTCGCGGCCGTCGGTGTCGCCGGCAATGCCCCAGATGTTTGGGGCACCGTCGAGCGCGATTGCGAGAGACAACAAAAACTCCAGATTGCGACCGCCGCGGCCGGCCGGCCCGTCGCCGATCGTCACCACGGTTTCGCCGCCGGAGATCAGCACCGCCGGCGGCGCAAGTGGTAGTCCATGCGCGCGCACGCTGCGCGCGATGCCCGCCATCACGATCCCGAGATCGCGGCTTTCGCCCTCGAGCTCGCCTAAGACCAGCGGCATCAAGCCGAGTTCGCGAGCGCGATCGGCCGCGGCCCGTAACGCCGCTGCGGGGGTGGCAATCAGGCGGACGTCTTCAGGGAAGTCGCCGGGTTTTGGGGTTTCGCTCGCTTCTCTAAGGAAGGCCGTGACGGCGGGAGGCAGGCTGAGGCGATATCGCTCGACGATAGCCCGCGCCTCGGCCGCGGTGCTCGCATCGGCGAGGGTCGGTCCGCTTGCGATAATGCGGGGATCGTCGCCCGGAATATCGCTGATCCCGAGCGTCACGACCCGTGCCGGCGCGGCGGCTTGCGCGATGCGGCCGCCTTTGATTGCCGAGACGTGCGTCCGCACGGCGTTCATTTCGCGGATCGTCGCGCCCGAGGTCAGCAACTGCCGGTAAACAGCCTGCTTGTCGGCGAGCGTGAGACCGGGCGCCGGCTTGGCGAGCAGCGCCGAGCCGCCGCCGGACATCAGCGCGATCACGAGATCCTCGGGCGTCAGTCCTCGGACCAGTGCGAACATTTGGTCGGCAGCGAGCTCGCTATTGTGGTCGGGAACCGGGTGCGAAGACTCCATCACTTGGATCCGCCTGGTCGGCACCGCATATCCGTATCGGGTGACGACCGCCCCCGCGAGAGGAACGCTCGGCCAGGCCGCTTCCAGTGCGGCCGCCATCAACCCCGCTGATTTGCCCGCGCCCACGACAATCGTCCGGCCGCTCGACGGCTCGGGAAGGTGGGCGGCCAAGACCTTGCGCGGGTCGGCGCCCGCAACCGCGGCGTCGAAGATCGAGCGCAGCGCGATGCGGATACGGGCGTCGGCGGGGGACATCGGGAGCGCAACTACCTCGGCCTTGAGTCGTGTTCCTGGCAGTGGTATACTATCTGCCTGTGCCTGGACCGATGCCGCTTTGACGAAGGCGGTACGTCGGTTCGCCCGGTGGAGCGACGGTGGGACCCCTTACGACAACGTGAGATGCGGTACCCTGCGTAGGCGACCCGGATGGCACTCGTACCAGGAGCTCTCTTCAACTTGAATCTCATTGACGTCAATAACTTCGATGCCATGCGCATCGGCTTGGCTTCACCTGAGCAGATCCGTGCGTGGTCGTTCGGCGAAGTCAAGAAACCGGAGACGATCAACTACCGCACGCTGAAACCCGAACGCGACGGGCTCTTCTGCGAAAAGATCTTCGGCCCAACCAAAGATTGGGAATGTCACTGCGGTAAGTACAAGCGCATTCGCTTTAAAGGCATGATCTGCGATCGCTGCGGCGTCGAAATCACGCGCGCGAAAGTGCGCCGCGAGCGGATGGGTCACATCGAGCTTGCGACGCCGGTTTCGCACATTTGGTATCTCAAGGGCGTACCCTCACGTATCGGCATCCTCCTCGATATGTCACCGCGACAGCTCGAGAAGGTGATCTATTTCGCCGCGTACGTCGTGATCGATCCGGGCGATACCAACCTGACCAAGCGCGAAGTGCTCTCCGAGCAGAAGTATCGCGAAGCGCGCGACAAGTACGGCAATCGCTTCAAAGCCGGTATGGGCGCGGAAGCGATTCGCGAGTTGCTGCGCGACATGAACCTCAAGAAGCTCCAAGAGGAGCTGCGCAAAGAGTTCAAAGAGACCTCGGGTCAAAAGCGCCTCAAGGCGATCAAGCGCCTCGAAGTCGTCGAAGCCTTTATTGCCAGCGGCAACCGTCCCGAGTGGATGGTGCTTTCCGCTGTTCCGGTGATTGCGCCCGAACTGCGCCCGATGGTGCAGCTCGACGGCGGACGCTTTGCAACCAGCGATCTCAACGATCTCTATCGCCGCGTGATCAATCGCAACAACCGTCTCAAGCGGTTGCTCGAGCTCAACGCGCCCGAGATCATCATCAAGAACGAGAAGCGCATGCTGCAAGAAGCAGTCGATGCGCTGATCGACAACGGCCGTCGCGGACGTCCGGTCACAGGGCCGAACAATCGTCCGCTCAAGTCACTCTCGGACATTCTCAAGGGTAAGCAAGGGCGCTTCCGTCAGAACCTCCTTGGCAAGCGCGTCGACTACTCGGGCCGTTCGGTCATTGTGGTCGGTCCTTCGCTCAAACTGCACCAGTGCGGTCTGCCCAAAGAGATGGCCCTCGAGCTCTTCAAGCCGTTCGTGATGAAGAAGCTGGTCGATCGCGGGCTCGCGCACAACATCAAGAGCGCGAAGCGTATGGTCGAGCGCGTGCGTCCCGAAGTCTGGGACGTGCTCGAAGAGGTGATCAAAGAGCATCCGGTGCTGCTCAACCGCGCACCGACGCTCCACCGCCTCGGCATCCAAGCGTTCGAACCGGTACTCGTCGAAGGCAAAGCGATCCATCTACATCCGCTCGTCTGCACGCCGTACAACGCGGACTTCGACGGCGACCAGATGGCCGTGCACTTGCCGCTTTCGGCCGGTGCGCAAGCCGAAGCGCGCATCCTGATGCTCAGCTCGAACAACATCCTGTTGCCGGCGTATGGTAACCCGGTGTCGATTCCGACGCAAGACATGGTCTTGGGCCTGTATTACCTCACGTTCCAACGTGACGAGTACGTCGGGCCGGCCAAGGCCGCGGTGGCAGAAGAAGACGCGGTCTTCGCGCGTGCCAAGAAGAAGAACGCCCCGAGTCAGGACGCACCGGGTGCGCTTCCCACGTTCTACGATTCGAAGGAAGCAGTGATCGCCTACGAGACCGGTAGCGCGTTACTGCAAGAGTGGATTGTACGTACGCTGGAAAGGCGAGTTGATCAAGACGACCATCGGACGCGTGATCTTCAACCTCGCGTTCCCGCTTTCGTGGAACAAAGAGTTCGTCAATCGCATCGTCGATAAAGGCGCGCTCAAAAAGCTCATCACCGAGTGCTACCGCAAGTACGGCAACGCGGAGACTGCGAAGTTCCTCGACGCGATCAAGGAACTTGGTTTCCACTATGCCACGCTGTCGGGCACGACCGTGTCGATCAACGACATCGTGGTCCCGCAGAGCAAGCACGACATCCTGGACAAGGCACAGCACGAGGTCGACGAGTTGCATCGTCTCTTCGATCAGGGATTCATCTCCGACGACGAGCGTTACAACAAGACGATCGACATCTGGTCGAAGGCCGGTGACGCGGTCACCAGCGCGATGCAGGCGGCGCAGAATCCGCTTAACCCGGTCTTCATGATGGCGACCTCGGGTGCGCGTGGTTCGATTGCTCAGGTTAAGCAGCTTGGTGGTATGCGCGGACTCATGTCCGACCCGTCGGGACGCATCCTCGAGATTCCGGTTAAGGCATCCCTCAAAGAAGGCCTCACGGTTCTCGAGTACTTCATCTCGACGCACGGCGCGCGTAAGGGTCTCGCCGACACCGCGCTGCGCACGGCCGACTCAGGGTACCTCACGCGCCGTCTGGTCGACGTGGCGCAGGACGTCATCATTCGTGAAGACGATTGTGCGACCGCAAACGGTATCACCGTCAGCGACATCCGCGCCGGCAAGGAAATCATCGAGCCGCTGATCGACCGGATCATCGGCCGCCGCGCCGCGGAAGACGTCAAAGATGGCAAGACCGTCGTGGTCAAGCGCGATGACGAGATCGACGAAGAGAAGGCGAAGGCCATCGTCGATGCGGCCATTCCGACGGTGAAGATCCGTTCGGTGCTGACCTGTCAATCGAAGTACGGCGTCTGCTCGATGTGCTATGGCCGCGATCTTGCGACCGGCAATCGCGCCGACATCGGTACCGCGGTCGGCATCATCGCCGCGCAATCGATCGGTGAACCGGGCACGCAGCTCACGTTGCGCACGTTCCACACCGGCGGCGTCGCGACCGAAGACATCATCACCGGTCTTCCGCGTGTCGAAGAAATCTTCGAAGCGCGCAAGCCTAAAGGTCAAGCGACAATCACCGAGATTGCCGGTACGATCAAGTTCGGCGAGGACAAGAACAAGCGCGTGATCTTCGTGGTCGACGAGACCGGCGAAGAGCACGAGTATGACATTCCGCATGGCACGCATCTCGCGGTCCAGGAAGGTCAGAAGGTCCAAGCGGGCGATCAGCTCAACGAGGGCTCGCTCAACCCGCACGACATCTTGCGTATCAAGGGCGAGACCGCGCTGCAGAACTACATGGTTCAAGAAGTGCAGAAGGTCTATCGTTCGCAAGGCGTCGACATCAACGACAAGCACGTCGAAGTCATCGTGCGCTCGATGATGCGCAAGGTGAAGATCGTCGAAGGCGCCGACACGCTGATGCTCCCCGGCCAAGTGGTCGAAGCAGCCGCGTTCGGCGAAGCCAACGATCGCGCCAAGGCCGAAGGCCTCGAGCCGGCAACGGCAAATCCGGTGCTGCTCGGTGTTACCAAGGCGTCACTCGCGACTGAGTCGTTCTTGTCGGCAGCGTCGTTCCAAGAGACCACCCGCGTGCTCACCGATGCCGCGATCAAGGGCAAGTACGATCCGCTCTTGGGTCTCAAGGAAAACGTGATCATCGGCAAACTGATTCCGGCCGGTACCGGCATGTCGCGCTATCGCAACATCGAGATCGAGCCCCAGGGTCAGGACGTCGACGATGACGGACGTCCGCGCACACAGGTCGACGTCAACGCCTACCAGATGACCGCGGACGACGCGGCGCTGGCGGAAGTCATGGCCGGCGGCGGCGACGGTATGAGCCGCTTGATGAGCGCGTACGAGCGCAATCGTGAACCGCTAACGGTTCAGTACGAAGGCGAATATGACGACCATCTGGCGGTGCATGCGGCGCCGAAGAAGACGCAGTATGACAGAATCAAGGGGATCAACCCCGAGGATCTCTAGACGATTCGGCCGGCCTTCGGCCGGTCGCACGTCCTGTGCTCCGAACCTTCAGCCGCATCGTGCGGCTTACACAAGAGCCCGCCGATGAGGCGGGCTCTTTTATTTTTCCAGATACTCTTTGAGATGTTGTAGGTGCACACCCCAGCCCGTCGTCGTCACCGCATACCGCTCGTCGGCTGCTTCGAAACCGCGGTGTGCGAACGCGAGCACCGTGTTCCCCTTTTCGGCGCGCAGGTCGAAGACGATCGTCGTGCCCTCCCACTCGGGACGGAACGACGACGTCGTCTTCCAGAGCACGTGCAGCGGCGGTTCGAGCTCCTTCACGGCGACGGTGGTCACGTCGTTCCCATCCTGGAAACGAAACGTGCCGGTGCCTCCGGCAGTGGCATCGAGCTCGGCGTCTCGCGTCCACCAATTGGTGATTCCTTCGGTCGTCGTGAGCGCTTCGTACACCCGCTCCGGCGGCGCGGCAATCGTGACCAGATGCATAATATCGGCCATACCCTGGTAATCGGCCGAATGTCGGCGAGGCCACAGGCCGGTCGTGGGTGCTCTTCGAATGGGAGCCCGCGATGACGATCCTCGCACGAGTGATAATCGCCATGGTACTGTGCGCCGCGTGCGCCGCGCTCGCACGGGCCGACACCACCACCGTCGGCATCACGCTCAACGGCACCACCGGCGCGCACATCGAGCCGAACCAAGCCGAGGCGGTTCCATTTTTGCCGCTGCCGATGTTCGAGCTCGAGCACGTGCACAAGAACCTGCGCCTGCGTTTGGAAGCGGTTCCACCGATCGGCCCGGTTCCTCTCGCACAAAACGGCAGTCTCTTCGGCGACAATCAGGATCCGCGCGTGAGCTGATCTGAACGGCGAAGTGCTCTACGCGCCGCCTGACGTGCCCTACGCATTCGGGTTGGGCGAGACCGTCATCAACCAGCGCACGCTCTATCCGCCGAGCTCGATTACGCAGTCCTCACGTGTGGTTGGATTGCGCGTGCTCGCAAACGCGACACTCTACGAAAACGGCCCCGAACGTGCGCAAGTCAGCGTCGCGGTGAACCCCTCGCTGCAAGGGCTCCAGCAAACCAGTGGTGCGAACTTGATGCCGCTGGCCGAGTACGGCTCGCTTTTCGATGGATCGCTGCGTTGGACCGTCAGGCACGACCGGTACGACTTCGTGTACGGCGTGCGTTACCTGAACTACACCGCCGCCTATCGCATCGACAATAGTCTTGCCGATCGGAACCACCTGTTCATGCCGTTTGTCGGTATCGATTGGCACGTACAGAAACCGAAGCACGCGAGCGTAAGAACGCACAACGCACCGCGTCCGCAAACCGGAGCTCCCTCCACCGCTGCAAACTGGACGTTCGGCGTCGGCTTCCTAGGCACGAACGGATCGCGCACGACGAGCGAGTCGTTCGCGCCGACCATCCTGCCCTTCGATCTGGTGCCCGTCTTTTCGATCGCACATGCAGTGAAACACTACGAACTTTCGGGCGAATTCGTCGCTCCCAACGAGCACGCGGATCCCTACGGCGCGCAGCAGACGTGGTGGAGCTGACATCAATGTGGATGCGCTTGCGCATCTAGCGAATTCACGGCTCGCGCTCGGCGTGGGCGATACCGTCGTCAATCTGGCGCCGGCTCCGGTCAGCAGCTTCGTTTCGCAGCACACCCGCGCGGAGGGGTTGCATCTCACCGTGCGCACCGCGTTGCTGGAGAACCTGCACGGCGCACTCATCGCCGACGCGCTGATCACGCCCTACGTCCACGTCCTCAATCAAGAAGACATCACCCTTTTGCGGACGGGACCTCCGCGTGTACTAACGACGACCGACTACGGGTCGCGCGTCGAGGCGTCGTTGCATCACCTCAGCAGTCTCGGGAGCTATCGCTTCGACTACGGGCTGCGCTATGTGAATCAGACGACGAATTACGGCGCGCTCAACACGAGCCGGCCGCAGGCCGGCGTTCTCTTGACGCGCACCTCGTCGCTGATGGCGTTCGTCGGTCTGCGCGTTCCGTTTTAGCTGAAGCCGCGAACCGGCAGCGTCGTACGCTGCAGCCAGTTGCGCGGAGAATACTGCGCGTGTCCGTCGACGGCGTGCAGCGTGTAGGCATGCCGCGACCGCGCGGAGCGGTTGGGCGCGCTGTAGTGCGGCAGCATGCCATCGAAGACGACGAGCGTCCCCGCGCTGACTTCGAGCGGTACGGCCGCTTCGAGCGACGGCCACGGGGTGGGATCGAGCGGTTCGAGCCGTGCGCCGCGTCCATCAGAAATAAAGCGGGCGCGCAGCGGGGAGCGATGGCCGCCGGGCTGCACCCACATGCAGCCGTTCTCGCGCGTCGCGTCCTCGAGGGCGAACCAAAAAGCGGTGACGCTCGGCGGATCGGTGTCGAAGAAGGCCGCGTCTTGATGCCAGTTGACTTCACCACCCACATGCGGCTGCTTGAGGATGTACATCGATTGGTAGATTCGCGGATCACGCAAGCCGATACGCTCGGCGATCTTCGCCAAGCGCGCGTCGCGAGAAAACGTATCGAAGACCGGGTCGAGATCGTGCATCGCGTGCCCGATCTTGTTGACCGTTTGGCCGTCGTCTTCGAGAAAGCAGCGGATGCGCTCGCCCGACTCCATGAAGTAGGCGTCGTCCCGCGCGGAATCACCCTTCGTCGAAAAGACGGCTGCGTCGCGTGGGTCGAACGCAGCGACGATCGCGGCGGCGCGCTCGCAAAGCGCGGCGATTTGTGCCGAAGATTTGAACGAAGGAAAGACAGCGAAACCCTGCGCCGCGTAGCGCCGGACGTCGTCGCCGGTCATTACTCCAGCGTCATGCGCCGGAAGTAGCGGCGCTGCAGATCCTTCTGTGCGCCGGCGAGGCGCTCGCGCATTTCGCGCGTCGGGACGCGCACCTTGTCGACCAGACGCAGCGCGGCCATCAGTTTGATCGTCCACCACGTGCAATCGATCTCGAACCACTTCAAGCCATGGCGCGCCGAGAACGGAAACGCGTGATGATTGTTATGCCATCCTTCGCCCCACGAGATCAAGGCGACAACCCACGAGTTCACCGAGCGGTCCGGCGTACGGTAGGTCCGATAGCCGAAGGCGTGCGCGGCGGAATTTACCAGCCACGTCGCGTGATAGGTGAAGACCAGACGCGCGAAGATGCCCCACACAACCCACGACCAGCCGCCGAGCACGAAGAGCAGCACGGCGAGCGCAATTTGCATCGGTACGTAGAGATAACGCAACGCTTGGTACACGGGATCCGGCCACAGGTCGGGCGTGTAGCGTTTGGCTTGTTCTGCGCTCGGCAAATTCTCGTTGGTGCGGAACAGCCAGGAGACGTGCGCCCACGTCAGACCGCGGCGAATGCTGTGCGGGTCGCCGCGCCGGTCGGCGTGCGCGTGATGAATGCGATGGGTAGCAACCCAGTTAATCGGATCGCCTTGGAAGGCCAGGGCGCCGAGAATCGCGGTCGCGTATTCAAGCGGCCGCACCATGCGCAGGGCGCGATGGGTCAGCGAGCGATGGTAGCACAGCGTGATACCGAAGGCGCCGGTCAAGTTTGAAATCACGATCGCGACGATGACCCCGGACCACGAAAAAAAGGCCGGGAAGAGCGCAAGGAGAGCACCGACATGTATCGCAAGCAGCGCGATGCCGGTGACCCAATTAGGCCGGTGTTGCATGGGGGGCTTGGTTCGCTTCTCGACCGGCGGCGCCTTCGACAAATGCGCATAAAAGGTTAACTAGGGCCATCTGCTCGGGGGTCGAGCAACGTACGCCAAGCAGTTCAGGCGAGCAGACCAAGATGCTCATGCACTGCGCGCGCGAAATCGCAACATTAAGACGATTGCGCTCGAACAGAAACGCCAAATCGCGCGGCAGCGTCGCGCCGTTAGAGGTCGCCATCGAGTACAACACGACCGCCGCCTCCTGGCCTTGGAACTTATCGACGGTCCCAACGCGGATGTCGCCGATGCCCGCGGCTTCGAGCGCCTTGCGAATGCGTTTGCGCTGATCGTTATAGGGCGAGACGACGATCAGGTCGTGCGCGGTCATGGGACGGCGGGGATGCTCTCCGATCTGCACGCTTCCGCGCAGCAGCGCGAGTGCGGCATCGCGCACGGCTTCGACCTCTTCGTCCGACGCGCGCGTGTTGCCGTCGTGCGCGACCGGAAGATACCGTAAGCCGCTTCCGGTGAAACCCGGAGCGTCGATCGCGTTTCGCGCGCAGGCGGGCGCCGCGTGCAAGCGATCTTCGTAGATCGCGTGCGAGATGAACTCGCAGATCGCCTGCGCCATCCGGTACGAGTGGTCGAGGAAGATCCCCTCACGGGGATCGATCGTTTCGTGCGCACCGAGCAGGTGCTGGAGGATCGAGAGGTCGGTTCCCGGTGGGTGCGCGCCTTGCGACACCGACTTGAGCTGCAGAGGATCGCCGAGCAGTACCACGTTGCGCGCCGCCATTGAACACGCGAGCGCGTCCGCAAGGCTCATTTGGCCTGCCTCATCGATGAATAAGTAATCGTACCGTCCGGCCATTGCCGGGCGGGTAAAGAGCCACGGCGTGCCGGCAGCCAAGTCGTGTTCGCCGTCAAAGGGCGCATTGCTCGACGTCGTTGCGATCCAACTCTCCGCGTCGTCGGAACAATACTGCGAACCCTCGGTCGTGGTGGCGTATTTTTGCAGCCCACGAAAACGCCGGCCGCCGAGCGCCGCATGCGCTTCGATCTTGTGGAGCAGATTGTGGATGGCTTTGTGCCCGCCCGCGACGATGCCGACGCGGGCACCGCTCGCCAGCAGATCGCCGATGATCGCACCGGCCAGCGTACTCTTTCCGCTCCCCGGCGGTCCCTGAATCGCGAGGTGGCTCCCGTCGAGGTCGGCGATCAGCGCGCCGATCGATGCGGCATCGATCGCTACCGGCTGTATGTGCGTGCGCGGCGTTCGGGTTCGTGGCCGCTGCGCGAGCAACAGCGACCGCGTGGCCGGATAGGTTTGGGACAGCGTGCCGTCGAGATAGGCTTGCGCAATTTGCCCGAGCGCATCACGCTGCGGATTGGTGCCGATCGGCTTGCCGGGGATCAGCGCGCGCAGCTCGTTCGGACGAATGGTGCCGCTCAGCTTGACCCGCAGCGTGCCGTGTTCGTCGTCGAGGGAAAGGATTTCGCCCGCGCTCGTTTGCGCGTGCGGACAATGCGGCTTGTTCCCCACGCCCAAGCTATGCACTTGCTTTGGGAACGTGTAAGCATAGACCAGATTGCGATCGCGCGGCCCCTCTTTATACGGTGCGACGCTCGGGTCGAGCGCGAGACCGCCGAGCGCTTCATGGTCGAACTCAATGAGGCGATCGACGTTTTCGACACGGTCGTAGTATTGCCAATAGGACGGCTTGGCTTCGCGCGCGTGATAGTCGAGCAGATGACCGAGGAGCCAGCGTTCACGCGTTTGCTCGTCGCTCGCGCGCAGTTCGCGCAGCGACGCGGGGGCCGCGATCCCATCGAGCAGTTGCGCCGCGAGTTCACTGCGCCCGCCGTCGTCGGGCGCCGCGGCCGCCTCGCCCTCGCGCCAGCCCAACGGAAGTGCGCGCGTTCGCTCGGCGCCGGTACGCAGCTGCAGCAGCCATTCGCGCAACAGGTAAGTCGAACGGCAGTCGTCGTCATTATAGCGCTCGATATCGGTGAGAATCTCCTCGCCCCCGCCCGCGAGCCAACTCTCGAACATCACGATGGAGTCGTCGCCGCGTTGCACGCCGGTCGAGCGCTGCAAACCGTAAAACGGCTCGAGCTTTTTTAGCGAGTAGCTCGGCTGTGAGATGCGCAGCGTCTGACGCACCACGGCAAAGAGATCGACGAAGGTGCGGTTGCGCAGCAAATCGTCCAGTTCTCGCTCGCGCGTGCCGTAGAATCCCATCAGCCGGCGCAGCGCGCTCGTCTCGTAGGAGGCGTAGTGGTAGACGTGCATGTTGGGAAAGCGCTCGCGCCGCGCGCGAATGAAGTCGATCGCCGCCTCGAAGGCGGCACGTTCTTGCGCTTGCGAACGCGCCCAAAATGCAACGTAACGGTCGTCGTCGGCGCAATAAAAACCGAACAGGTACTCGAGGCCACGCTCGGGTGCGTAGAGCGGGTCGCCCTCCATGTCGAAGAAGAGATCGCCCGCGTCGGGACGCGGCAACAGCTCGAAGCCCATGCCCGGCTCCGCATCGAGAAGTTCGTAGACGTAGCGCCCTTCGCGCCGGCCCGTCTCTTGCAACGCCGCCTGCGCGTGCAGGGTGGTAAAGGTCTTGGGCTCCATTCCGGCCGGACGCTGCGCATCGGTTGCGTGCGCAAGCGAGGTCATGGTCACGATCCCGTGCTGCTCGAAGCGCTGGATTTGATCGCGACGGATGCGTGCTACCAAACTGAGATGATCGTCACGCTTGCGTTGTGCCGCGCAGCGGTCGAACCAGCGGCAGACGTCGCAATGCGACACTTCGAGCGGATAACTGGAGACCGGTCCCGACTCCATCTCGGCGAGGAAACGGTCGCGTAAATGCCGCTCGTACGCAGCGAAGTCGTCAACGCGGAAGGCGCGCTCGGCCCCGCTGCCGAGCAGCACGTGCATCTCGTGCGGCGCGCGCCCCTGAATCGCCGCGAGGTGCGCGCTATAGTGCGCGAGTTGTACGAGATAGTACGGTTTGGGCGCGAGAGCGAGCTTTGCATCGATGACTTCGTAGCTCCAGCCCCAGCGTGCGCACGGGCGTTCGACTCGGCGCAAGAAGTCGGCGCGCCCGAGGAACGTTCCGTCGAAAAACGTGGCTTGGTAGATGAACGGCGCGCCGGCCGCCATCGCTTCGATGGTACGCGTTTGCGCATCGGCCAGCGCAACGAGCGTGCGTCCGACATCGATCGGGAAAGCGACGAGCGCATCGCCGTAGCGCGCGCGAAAGCGCGCCAGCTGCCGGGCTTCGTGTTCGTCGCCTTTGCGCGCCAGGAGCGCTGCCGTCTCACCCGGTTCCGGACGTACCAGTTCGCGCTGCGCGGCGAGCGCTTCGAGTTGCGAGAGGTGATCGCACTCGAGCGCGTTGTTGAGATCGCTGGCGGAGTAGACGAAGCGTCCGTCGATGCGCTGCATGGCCACATCTTCCGACGCGATCGTGCCATGCGCCTGGCATGACGACGAGCGAAGATCGGTGCGATGGATGCTCTCCTTGCCGCCGAACGACTTCCCCGCCTAGCCGAGCGCGCGATGCGCTCGGCCATCGCCGCCGCGCTCAACCACGGGACCTTGACCCCGCGCGCGGTCGTCGATCGCGCACTGGTGTGCTTTGAAGCGGCGGTCACGCGCGGCGGAGGCGTGCGCCCGGCATTGCTCTTTGCCGAGCGTAACCGCATCGTGCGCGAGTTGCGCCTCTTCGTCGAAAGCCGGCTGGCGAAGCGGTTGCGCGCCCTGCGGCGCGGCGGCCTCGTTGGTGCCGGCGCGACGGTTGCACCGTTCGATGCGATCGTGCGAAACCGGCGCGGCCGAACCTATGCAGTGGTGTTTCGTCGTCTCCCGAGTGATGGACGGCGGCTCGCGATGCTGCAGCGCATCCGTGCCGCCGAGCAAAAAGCAGCGAGGACGCCGATTGACGGCGTCCTCGTCTACGATCTCTCGCGTGGGATCGTGTTGCGTCTAGACCAAGCCGGCGCGCAGGGCGTGTATCGCCACTTGCGTGCGAGCTGACAGGTTCAGCTTCGCAAGGATGTGCGAGATGTGGTTCTTCACGGTTTTGTCCGAAAGCTTGAGCCGGATACTGATCTGCTTGTTCGAGAGCCCTTCGGCGACCAGCTTGACGACTTGCAGTTCGCGGTCCGAAAGGGCCGCCCGCATATCCCGAGCACCCGAGAGCGGACGCAGGTGTCGAATCGACAGCGCTGAGGTGGCCATCGCCGGCAAGCTTTTCACCATATCGATGAAATCGGCGATCGAAAGGTTTCTCAGGTCGTGCAGCAGGGTCTCGTCGATGACCACGTCGGCATCGATTCCAGTGGCCTGTGCAATCGTTGGCGCGGTCCCGGCCACGCGTACGCTGCTCTCGAGAGAAAGCAGACGTGCAATCGCGGTACGGACCGACGCTTCTGGGCCGACCACGAGTACACTCGTGGAGGCTTGGGGGGTAACGACGGTCATGGTTGCCTTTCCGTTGGCTCGGCTGGCACCCCCACGATAGAATAAGCCGCTTTCCTGGGACTTACGGACTAATTACAGCGGGATTACAAACCGATTACAGGACCATGGCGGGTGTGGTGTCTCGCACGGGGTTACTGGAGCGGCTCGCGCGCGTCGACCCGCGCCTGATCGCCATCGTGGCGCCCGCCGGCTTCGGCAAATCGACCCTCGTGCGCCAGTATCTTGCTCAGCGCGGCGGTGGGGTGGTTTGCGATTGTGCCGGGGTCCGCGACGACCTCGATCTGGCGCGCCGCGTGATTCCGGCGCTTGCCGGCGAGAACCCCGACCGTGAAAGCGATCTCACGCAGCGCGAATTGATGCTCGGTGACGGCGGCACGAGTGTCGCCGACCGCGTCTCGCTCGCCCTCGACGTCTGGCGCGAGCCCGCCGACGGCTGCATCGTCTTCGAAAGCGCCGAGCGGCTTGCGGACGCGCCTGAGGCGGCCGAGTTTTTCGCGCGCATGCTCGAAGTACGGCCCGCTGGACGCACCGTCGTCATCTGCACCCGCGAGCCCCTGCGCGTTCATCTCACTCGCTATGCGGTGCCGCACGAGATCGTGACGTTGCGCGCCGCGGACCTTGCGTTCGAGGCGAGCGACGTTCGCGAGATCTTCGAACCCTTTATCACCGACGAGCGGACGATCGAGCGGATCTTCAGAGTCTCGGCGGGTTGGCCGGTCGCGGTCTTTCTTCTCAAGCGTTTCGCGAGCGAGGGGCGGATCGAGCAGTTGCTCGAGCGGCTCAACGACGTCGCCTTCGACGAACTTCACGACTACCTCGCAGACCAAGTGTTGTCCGGAGTCGACCGGCGCATGCTCGGCGCACTTTTTGCTTGCGCGGCGATCCCGCGGGCCAGCGCCGACGACCTTCGCGCCGCACTGGACGATCCGGCGATCGTGGACGAATTGAGCGAATTTGCCAAGGACGCTGCATTCGTCGAGCGTGGCGTAGACGGGACGTTCGAACTGCATCCGCTGCTTGCGTCGTTCATGCTGGAACGAGCCGCGGAACGGCGTGACGCGTTGCTCGTGCGGGTCGCAGCGGAGCACGAACGGCGCGGCGATTACCAACGCGCCGCGGAATTGCACCTCGTGCGCGGCGACCAGCAGGCTGCAGCGCGCGCCCTCGGCGCTCACGAAGTCGTTCGAGAACCGGCGCCGTCGATGCGCTACGCGCGCGTGCTCTCGAGCTTGGATCCCGCGATTGTCGCGCGTTATCCGCGGCTCTGGGGAGTCACCGCCTTGATGCGGATGTTTTGCGTTGACAGTTCGGCGCTGCTCGACGAAGCGGAAACCGTGTGGCGTACGCTCGCTCCCGATGCGTCGCCAATGGAGCGCTACTACGTCTTTGTTTTTCGTATTCTCCTCATGAGCTATGTCGGGCGGTTCGACGAGGCGCTGGGTGAGATCGTGGAGTTCGGCGCGCAGATTACGTTCTCGGAGCCGCCCAAGACGATTCTCGACGGGCACGTGCTGTATCTGCGCGGTTTGCTTCGCGCGCGTCGCGGAAATTTCGATCTGGGCGAGAGCGACCTCAATGCTGCGTTACCGTTGATCGATCAAATGCACGTGGTTGCGTCGGGGACGTATCTCGCGCTTGGCGCGGATATAGCGCGAGTGCGGGGAGAGTGGTCGCTCGAGCGGCAGTTTTTAGCGCGCGCGCACGAGCGCGCCCTGAGTTCGGCGCTACCGAACTTCATGGTATTCGACGTCGCGGAGTCCTTGATTGCAGCGTGGTTTGCCGGGGATCGCGCCGCGTTTAGCAGCGTCGCGTCAGAGCTCGAGCATGCGGTGACGCGCGGCGGCGTTGCGGGTTTTGCCTACCTTGCCGGTGCCGCGCGCGGACGCAGCCTGGCTCCAACCCCCGCCGATCTTCCGAAGTTTGTGGTGTTCGGCCATCTCATCGCGCTCTCGCGTTCGCGCGATGACGACGAGCGCGCGGAACTGGCGCGCTCGGCGCTCGAGATCGCCCGGCGGTTGCACATGCCGTTCGTCGAGGCGCTCGCGGCGATCGCGCTCGCGTTGTGCGATCCGGCGGCATTTGATGCCTCGGCCGCAACCGCGAAAGAGGCTGCGGCTCGCTGCGACGCGCCCGCGTTCGTGCACGCGGTGACGGCATTTGCAAATCAATACGAAAACGTCGGCATGCTCTCCAACTTCGTGGCCCAGATCACGCGTGACCGCAGCGAGGCGGCGCCGATCGCGCTCGAAGTGCTCGCCGGACGCGTGCGCATCGACGGAAATCTGATGCGTCTCTCCGGACGCGAGTTCGAGCTGCTGGCTGCGATCGCTCAGCGTCGCGAGCCGACGCCGCGGGCGCGACTTGCGGCCACGCTCTGGCCCGACCTCGATGAGTTCTCGGCACGCAACGCGCTCAGCGTGTGCTTGCACCGGCTCCGTGCACACCTCACGCGAGAAGACGCGGTGGACCGCGCGGCCGAGGGATATCGTTTACACGTTGATGCGTTTGTCGACCTGTGGGAGATCGAGCGTGCCGCGGTGACGCTGCGTTCGCGTGACCGGCTGCGCGAAACCGAACGCGCATTGCTCGGACGCGCGTGGGATCGTCTGCGCGAAGAGCGGGTGGGTACGCTCGAACGTTGGGAGTGGTTCGAATCGATGGCCAAACGCATGGACGAATTGCGTACTGCAATCGCAAACCGCCTCGCGGCCGATGCGTTGGAGCGCGGCGATCCAGATGCGGCGCTTGGCTATGCTGCGGACGTTATCGCCCACGATCCGTGCGACGAGCCCGCACGCGAGGTCGCGATCCGCGCGCACCTTGCGACCGGCGATCGCGCCGCGGCGCTGCGCAGTTACCGCCAATATCGCGACGTCCTCAAGGCGGAATTGCAAGTCGAACCGTCAGCGGCACTCGCTGCGCTGGTAATGGGCACCTAGCATGTTGGCATTCGTGCTCGCGGCACTCATCCACGCCGACGTGCTGGTCTCGGCCGGTCACGAAGGGCGTCCCGCGTCGTGTGCACGATTTCCCCAGCACCGCTGCAACCTCGGTGCCGCGGGCGAGCGCGAATGGACGCCGATCGTTGCCGACGAGGTGACGCGCGTGTTGCGCGAACACGGCGTCAGCGTGTTACGTGAACCGGCAGATTTCGATGGTACCTACGCGGTCGACATGGCCGTCTTCATTCACTTCGACGGCATCGTACCGGAGTGTTCGAGCGGCGCATCGATCGGTTATCATCATGCTACCGACGCGCGCGCCGCGGCGCTGTGGCGCACGCTCTATGCCGGAATCTTTCCGTTTCGGTTTATGCCGGACAATTTTACCGTGGGATTGCGCGACTATTATGCGTTCCGGCAAGTCGACGCGAGCGACGGAGCGCTCGTACTCGAACTGGGCGAGATCAGCTGCCCGGCGCAACGCGCCTGGCTTGCCACGCGCCTCGACGATGTGGCGGCGTTGATCGCCTACGATATAAGCCGGACGATCGGCAAAGGGGACGTCCCCCTTCCCGCCAAGTTCGCAGGTCGACGATGATCGAGGTGCTCTACCGCTATCGCGTTCATCCCGCGCAAATCCGCGCCTTCGAGCACGCCTACGGTCCCGGCGGTCCCTGGGGCGCGCTCTTCTCGACGCACGCGGGATATCACCGCACGCGCCTTTTCCGGCATAGAAATGAGACCGGGGTCTACATCTGTATGGACGTCTGGAGCTCCAAGGCGGATTGGGACCATTTTCGGGCCGAAAATGCCGCCGCGTACTCGCAGCTGGACCGCGACCTCCACCTGCTCTATGTCGAGGAGTTGCTGCTAGGGTATTATGAGGGAGAGGAGGAGTACGAGGCCTCCCTCGATTGAGGCGGCCTAAGAGCGCATGATTCGACCCGTACGCCCCGACGGCAAGATCGAGACCGGCGGGGTTTTTGTTCCGATCGTTCGGCGTCGCGTGATCGATCGTATCGTTTCGGCGGCGATGCAGCGCGTCGTCCTGATCGTTGCGCCCGCGGGCTACGGCAAATCCGTGGCTTTGCGTCATTACCTCGACACGCTGCCTGACCCGCACGTGCGTTACGACGTGCTTGCCGAGCACAGCGGGTTGTTGAGCTTTTTGCGCGGTTTTGCCGACGCGGTTGCCGAGATTGCACCGGATGCGCGCACGACGCTTGCCGGCGCGCATGAAAAGAATGCCGGTTCACCCTCGCCCGGGATCGACCTCGCGATGTGGATGCACTCGCACTTGCGTTCGTACCGGGGCATCATCGCCATCGACGACTTGCAAATCGCGCAAGGCGATCGCGAAGTCACGCGCTTTGTAACCTCACTGATCGAACGCACCAAAGGCCGGGTGCAGTGGATCATCGCGTCGCGCGCGACGAGCGGACTACCGATCGGGACGTGGCTTGCCTATGGCGAAAGCGACCTCGCGATCGACGAACACGATTTGAAGTTCTCGGTTGACGAAGCCAAAGAAGCCGCGCGCGCCTTCCGTCTCGGTGTTCGCGACGAGGAATTGATCGAGTTGCTCGAGCTCACCGACGGCTGGGCGACGGCGATGACGTTCGCGCTGCGCTCCTCGACGCGTTCGGTGGATCTGCGCAACATCGCATCGATGACGCGCGAGATGATTTACCGCTATCTCGCCGAGCAGGTGTACCAGACCCTCGACGATCGTGAGCGGGACTTCATCGAGACGGCCGCGCTGCTGCCCGAAATCGATCTCGACATCATGGTCGCTGCCGGCTTCGACCGTGCGATTGCGCTCATCGAAGACCTGCGCGCGCGCGTCGCCTTCATTCACGAGTACGAGCCCGGTCGCTACCGGCTGCACGATCTCTTCCGCGACTTCGTGCGCTATCAAGTCGAGTTGCGCGGCAGCGGCGCGCAGCGTGAGCGCCTCACCAAGCTGGGCCAGATCCTCGAGCAGGCGGGCGACATCATCCAAGCCTTGCGACTCTACGTTGATTCGAACGCGGCGGACGACGCCTTACGCCTTCTGTCCGCGCACGGCGTGCGGCTTTTCGAAGCCGGCTTCGCCGATGATCTAGAGAACCTCACGGCCGCACCGCTCGGCAATGCCTTTGAACGCAACCCGGTCGTGGTCGGACTTCGGGGCTTGCTCGATCTCGCACGCGGCCGATATGACGATGGCGATCGAAAGATCGCGCGCTCTGTGCGGTCGGTCGATGCACCCGAACTTTGCGGACAGCTCATGCTTCGACTCGCCGTGTTGCGGACCAATCGCGGTATGAATCCGATGGATCTGCTCTTACCGTTGCTAGCAGACGAGCGGATCCCCGAACCGATCCGTGTCGAGAGCGAGGCGCTGCTCTCGCGTTGCTACGCGAGTTCCGGCGATCTCGTCAAAGCGCGCGAACACGTCGCTTCGGCGGAGCGCCGCGCGGCGTCGATCGAAAACGAGCAGGGGTTGGCGCGCATCATGATGCGGCTCGGACTCGCATGCGACACGCTCGGTGAGGTCGAAAATGCGCGAGAGCGCTTATCCCAAGCGGCGGAACTCGCGTCTCGCTCGGCGCTGTGGAGCATCGCGGCGCGCTCGTTCATTGCGCTGGCGAACATCGCGCTGTTCGCCGAAAACGACTCGGCGCAAAGCCTCTGGTTTGCCCAGCAGGCGGCGGCCGCAGCGACACGCGCCGGCGACTACGTCGATCTTCAAAATGCGCTCGCCGCCATGCTGAGTCTCGAGACGCGGCGCGGCAACGGCGATCGCGCCGCGCAAATTGAAAAGCAACTCGCCGAAGTCGGATCGCGCGATGCACTCGCCCAGAGCGTGTTCCTGGCATCGAGTCAAGCGCATCGCCACGCCTGGAGCGGCCGATACGCCGACGCCCATCGCCTCTTCGGCAGCATTCTCGAGCGCCAACACCATCTTCCGGATAACGCATTGACTCGTGCTACGTACGCACTCGCACTCGCGCTCGACGGACGCACCAAAGAGAGCGGACGCGTGGTGACGCAAACGCTACAGCTCATCGACGATGAGGCACCCCCGGGTGAATATACGGGCGCCGTCATCCTCGATTTCGCGGTCGCAATGCTCTTGCTGGCCGAAGTCGTTTCCGGCCGCCATACCTCGGTCGCGCGTTTGCTCAAGCGCAATCCGCGCAGCCGGCACGAGTCCGGCGTCTGCATGCGTAAGGCTGTCGAAGAACTGGCACGCGCCGCGAAGAGCCCGTCGTATGTGCCCGACGATCTGCCGACCCTCATCGAAGGCGTGCGCCATTTCGGCTTCGGGGGCTATGCCCGCTACGTGGAGCGGGTCGCCAAGCACCTCGAAGAGGAGCACGAGCCCCCCGCGACCGTGGCGCTCACCCCGGCGGAACTGCGGGTGCTGCGCGACCTGGCCGCCGGGCTTACCCCCAAGCAGATCGCCGCAGAGATGGGGCGCTCCGTGTTCACCGTGCAGACCCACATTCAGAACGTCATCGACAAGTTCGGCTGTCACGGTAGGGCCGAAGCAATCGCCGCCGCCCGCCGAAGTGGTCTTCTCAGCGAGGGTTAGTTAACGGCTCTACTTAAATTTCAGTAGGGCCTTTGGCCCGGTGTGGGCCGTATGGTGAGAGCAGATCGCGAATCCGCTCGAAAGGCTTGTTTTTATACATGCTCACCGTCCTCGTTATTGCTTCCCTGGTTGTCGCCTGCACGATGCCGGCTAACGGGAATTAGTCAAGCCGGAATCGGCTCGGGCTTTTCTTTTTCATGTCTGCGATACGGACCCTAACGGCCCTTGGGGCGGCCCTCGGCCAAACGATCCCCGCATTGGCGCGCACTGCCGCCGACTCGGTGACGATGCCGTCGCTCGTCGGAAGCGCGCACATCGAGGAGACCTTAGCGGTGCTGCTCGACCGCCTCTGCCTCTCGCTGACGCTCGCCAAGCCGGTCGGGCTGGCCGCTTGGGCGGAGCGCGAGTCGACCCGTTTTGGGCGCGCCGGCGTCGTCGACTTGACCGGCGCCGCGACGCACACGATCGCGCTTGCGGCCGGGGCCTACGAAGCGGATCAGCGTCGACTGCTGGCCTTTCTGGATGTCCTGGCGACGGAAATCGAGCGTGCAACCCTCGGAACCGATGGTGAGGATGCGGACGATCGTCCGGGCGCCGAAGGCACCACAGCATTGCTCGCGATGCTTGCCGAGCGCGACTATGGAACCTGCTGCCACTCCAAGGCGACCGCAGAATGGGCGCGGCGTTTGGCTACGGCGATGGATTGCAACGCCGAGACGACAGAATTCATCGCGCTCTGCGCCCTACTGCACGACATCGGCAAGATTTCGACGCCCGATCACGTCTTGCTCAAGCCTGCACCGCTCGCAATGGATGAGTGGGACATTATGCGCGATCATGCCGCCGCGGGTGCGCGCATCCTCAGTCAGATTCCGTCGCTGCAGCGCTGCGCGATCGTCGTCCGCTCGCATCACGAACGCTACGACGGGGCAGGCTATCCCGATGGTTTGTACGGCGCGAGCATCCCGTTCGAAGCGCGCGTCGTGGCCGTTGCCGACGCGTTTCACGCGATGATTAGCGAGCGCCCATACCGGCAACCGGTGGCGCCGCGACAAGCGCTGCAAATACTGCAAGACGGGCGCGGCTCGCAGTGGGATGCCGAGGTCGTTGACGCGATGTTGGGCATGTTCGCCCGTCGCGTGACCATCGTGTCGCACGCGCATACACAACTTTCCTCGGCATAGTGCCGGGGGAATGCTTACCGGGTGGTGGGCGAGGGGCGCCGCGAAAGCGGCGCCTCTTTTGTTGCGCCATACAGTTGGCACTCCAGCCTGCGATGCTGGGTGCATGAACGACTACGTGATCGGCTCCGGGGCGGTCCTGACCGCCGGCCCGAACGCCAGCATCGCCGGGGCGACCCTCCATGCGCAGACCGATGCCGCCATCGCGGCGAGCGTTCAGGCCGCCATCCTCGATTTCGAGTCCACCAACGGGGCGGATCTCTCGAAGATCGTGGCGGTCGCCACCGGTTGGAACCGGGGGCGCGTCCGCGCCGAACTGATCGATCCGCTGTTGTCGCAAGGCGCCTGCACGCTGGCCGACGTCATCGGGCTCCTGGCTCACGGCGCGCAAACGGCTGAGGTTCATCTCTTCGCGCGGTGGCTGCCCGACGACGTGCTCACGGCCGCTCTCGGACTCGAACGCATCACCGTCGTCGCGCACCCGCTCGAGAGCATCCGCCAGGCCGCCTTGATCTGCGGCCAAAGCTTCACCCGCTGGCCCTCCCCGCTAAGAGCCGCCTAACCTCCGCCATGGTTCAGGGCGTTCTCAGCGCGAGAATGCTACTGTGAACCTAGATGCCTACAATGCTTCATGCCCGCGTCGCCGTGGTCGATGACGACCGGATGATCCGTGAAATGCTCGAGCTCGGGCTCTCACGCGAGGGATACGACGTTCAGTCTGCCTCCGACGGTTTCGCCGCGCTCGATTTAGTGCGGCGCTTCGACCCTGAAGTGATCGTGCTCGACATCATGATGCCCAAGATCGACGGCATTGCCTTGCTTCCCAAGCTGCGCGAGATCACTCAGGCGCCGATCGTTATGCTGACCGCCAAGGGCGGCACCGAGGACAAAGTGCAGAGCCTCACCGCCGGCGCAGATGACTACCTGGTCAAGCCGTTCGTCTTCGAAGAGTTGATCGCGCGTCTCCAAGCCAAGCTGCGCCGGCCGCAGCTCATCGAAGAGAATGTGTTGCGCTGGCGCGATCTCGCGCTCAATCCGCAGACGCGCGAGCTCGTGCGCGGCAAAGAAGGCGTCGAGCTGACGCAGCGAGAGTTTGACTTGCTCTCGGTCTTCATGCGTGAACCGCGCCGCGTCTTTAGCAAAGATCATTTGCTCGAGATCGTGTGGGGTCACGACTTTGAGGGTGGGCCGAATATCGTCGAGACCTACATCTCCTATCTACGGGCCAAGATCGATCGCCCCGGCGAACGCGGCTCGTTTATCCGGACGGTGCGCGGCGTCGGCTACGGCCTCTCGCAGCATAGTTAAGGCTTGCCGAAGAACGTTGGAGCGATGAAGCTTTCGATCGTATCGCGGCTGTCGCTCCTCTACGCGGTCCTCCTGGGGATCACCGTGATGGTGGTGATCGTCGCGTCGAGCATTGCCCTCGTCCTCGATCTCTACAGCTTCAACCGGGACATCGTGCTGGCCAAGCATGAGGAGGCCCGGACCCTCGTCGATCAGTATCGCGCCGACGGCATGTCGCTCAAAGCGGCGGCGCCGCAAATCGCCAATACACTCAGCGGTATCGGCCTCAGTGTCGCGGTGTTCGACGACCACGGCAACTTCCTCGGTGGGGATAAGGCCGTGCATCCGCGGCTGCTCGCGCGTCTCGTCGCATCGCATCTCCACGGCGCGAGGACGGGGAACGCGCCGAACCGCTTCGGGACAGGGTTGTTGTTTGGTCCGCCTGGAGGCGCGCCGGGTTCTCCGCCGCCGCGTGGTGCCTCCTCGCTGCTCTTCCGCGCAAACGAGAGTGGAACGTTGCCGCCTCCTGAGCCGTCGTACATTGCGCCCGTCAACGGCGGCTACGTCGCGTTCCAACCGTCGGTCGCGCTGTTGTGGGTTTCCCTGATTCCGTACTGGCGCGTCGTCATCGTCGTGGCGATCGTTGCGATGCTGCTCTCATGGCTTGTCGGCCGGCTGTTCGCGAATCAATCACTGCGCCCGATCAACGATTTGACCGAATCGCTCAAGGCGCTCGCGCGCGGCGATTTCACCCAGCGGCGCTTCATCGCGCCCGGCGGTGACGAGATCGGTACGCTGACCGCGGCCTACAACGACGCGGCAGCCAGCGTCGCCGAAGCGATGAGCGAGCGACGCGAGACCGAGGAGCGTATGCGCCAATTCGTCGCCGATGCCGGACACGAGTTGCGTACGCCTCTTACGGTGATCGGCGGCTACATCGACGTGCTCCGTCGCGGCGCCGTTGCCGAACCTACGATTGCCCGTCAAATTCTCGGCACGATGTCGATCGAGAAAGAGCACATGCGCAATCTAATCGATCGATTGATGCGTCTCGCGCGTTTGGATTCAGAAACGCCCCCACGCTCCGAAGCGATCGATCTGGCTGAATTGCTGCGTAGTCAGTGTGACGCGGCGCGCCGGTTAGACGAAACCCGTGAGATCGATTACAGCGTCGATGGCGCCGATAGCCTCGTCGCGGATCGTACCGAACTCGGAGAAGCATTGTGGAATGTCGTGGAGAACGCGCTGAAATATGCTCCTGAAGCGCCGATTCATTTGCGTGCCGTGCGAAACAACGGCCACACGACGATCACCGTTCGTGACGAGGGTCCCGGGATGAGTGAGTCCGAGCGTTTGCATGCCTTCGAGCGCTTCTATCGCGGCGACCAGCGCGGCGAGCTAACCGGCAGCGGCCTGGGCCTCGCGATTGCCAAGCGCGCGGTAGAACGCGCCGGCGGTTCGATCGGGATTGAAAGCGCACCTGCCCGTGGTACAACGGTGAAGATTACGATATGACCACGTTCGGCCGGTCGACGGCCGGCCGAATCGTGCTCAGCTTCCTTCAAGCTCGCACACAGTAGAATCACTGCACATAATGAAGCGCCTCCTCGCGGCCGTGCTTGCCGCTACACTCGCGCCCTTTGCTCCACTGTGCGCATCGGCCCAGCAAAGCGACTCGGGCTCGATTCGCATCGTGGTCGTCGATCAGGCAAGCAAGGCGCCGATCGAGCTCGCGCGTGTCGTCCTAGATGGTCCGGTCGTGACGAGCGAGTTTACTGATAAGAAGGGCTTGGTCGTCTTCACCGAGGTGCCGGACGGCATCTATCGCGCCCGCATCGTCCGGCGAGATTATCAGACGGTAACCTCGGCCTCGTTTGAGATCATCAACGGCAACTACGTCACGGTCAATGTCGCGCTCGCGCTTTCGACGCAATTGAAAGTCATCGGAACGGTCGAAGCGCATTCATCCGCCGCGATTTCCTCGAGCTCATTCGGCCCGGATTCGGCGGTGCGCAGACTCTCGAGCGACCTCGCCGATGCGCTCAATAAGCTCTCGGGCGTCTCGGTACAGACGAGCAGTGACGACTCCGATGCGGAGCAGACGATTTCGCTCGACGGTCAAGATGCGAGCCAGACGGCGCTGACGCTCGACGGCATCCCGCTCAATGCGCCGGGTTCGGCCGGTAATCTGCGCAACTATGCCACCTGTTTGTTTACCGGCGCGGGCGTTCGCAATGGACCGCAGCTCGGCGGACTCGCCGGCGGCGTGAACTTCAGCACGCTTCAGCCGACGATCTCGTGGGAGTCCTACGATTCGCTGATGCTTGGTTCCAATGCCAACACCAGTTGGCAAGCCGCCGAGACCGGGTCAGACGGGAAGCTTTCTACAGCGCTCAACCTCTGCGGCGGCGACAAGACGAGTTGGTTGGACGGCATGCTCTACACCGACGCCAGCGGTCTCGATTACGTTCACAACGGCGATGCGAACAGCTTCGGCACGTCGGCGAAATTCCGTTACGAGTTCGGCGATTCGCAGACGATCACCGGCACGTTCTTGAGCTCGGACCACATCACGAACATCGTCTGCGCGCGCATCCAATACGACGGCATTCCCTGCGGTTACGGGCCAAACAATTTTTCGTCGGGAAGCGTCAGTCTGTTCTCGCTGACCGACGATCTCTTGATCGGCGCGACCTCCGTTCAAGCGACGATCTACGGGAATCACTCGACGTCGCTCAGCGACGAACTCGATCGCTATGTCGACGGCGCTGCCTCGCCCATCGGCTCCTCGGGGCTCAACGATAGCCGCGGCTTCACGCTCAACGCGATCCTTCCGGCAGCGCAACGGCACACGATCTCGATCACGGCCTACGGCTCGTGGGGCGATTCGCAGACGTTCCCGCTCAACGACGCTGCCGAGCCCTACTATACCAACGCGCAGCAAAGCAGGTATGCCGCCGCCGAGATCACCGACTCGATCCACTCCAACGAGCATCTAACATTTTCCGAATCAGTCGGTCTGACGCAGTCCACCGGCGGGTTCGGCAGCGTGCTTGAGTCACTTGGGACAACCTGGCACCCGACCAAGTACGACACCTACACGGCTTCATACACGATGCAAGGCTCGCCCGGACAACAAACGCGCTCGACGATTCTCAGCGACCCCGACGCGCTTCGCTTTACGTGCGACGGTGACAATAGCGTGGCCTTCGGCAACGCACCGGGCGCGTCGCCCGAAGCAAGCTCCTCGACGTCGACGAACCTCACGTATACGCGCAGCTGGATCGGTGGCGATCTCTCGGTGCGCCTCTACCGTCAGATGCAGAAGAACACGCTGCTGCCGACCGATGTGAACGGCACGATCCTGCTGGCAAACGGCACGATTACGCCTTCATACGTTGCAGCCGTGCAACAGATCTTTCAGAGTACGGCGGGCTGCGGCGCGGCAACGCCGTTTAGTCCGAGCCAGCTCTATTTCAGCACGCCGGTCGCCGGCGTCGATCGCCTCTATCAGGGCGTCCAGGTCACCGGTTACGCCACGCTCGGGAATCTGATCGTGCAGCCGTTCTGGAACACGACCGTTTCGCAAGCGATCTCCGACTCGCCCCTGATCGACAATCCGTACTCGATCACGCAGTCCGGGCAGCAATTGCCCAACGTTCCGTTGCAGCGGGCCGGCGTGATCTTCGATTACAAGGCGCGTCACTCGGCAATCGAATACTACGCCGACGCGGAGTACAACGGGCGGAATAATCCCAACAATCTGCCTGCGTACACGCAATACGATGCTGCCGTCAACGTGGCGTTCAGCAAGGGAAATCTGACGATCGCGGCGGCCAACATCTTCGGCACGTATTCCGGCATCTTCTCGAGCTACGCGAACGCGGTGCCGTTCTACACCCAGAGCGGGCAGATCGTGCCGAACGTCGCGCGGCCGCTCACGCCGCGCAGTTATACCGTCACGTACACGTTACGGTACGGCCCGGGGGCGCTCGGCAATACGCACGTCGCGACGACGCGTCCCGCACCTGGTGGCGGCGGCCGCGGCGGCGGTGGCGGCGGTGGGTTCCGCCCACAGCCGTTACCGAGCACGGTACCGGCGAATCCGCTCGACGTCTCATCGGACGATCAGCGTTGTCCCGCGGACGCCCACGCGACCGCACTGCAGCTTTCGAACGAACTCAAGGCCTATGTCGCGCAGATCGAAGCGGCAAAAACTGCGGCGGGATATCCAACAACGATGCCGCCGCCGCAAATCACCGATGCCACGGTTACCTATCACGGCATGGGTAGCACGTATGCGCTCTCGATTCAGCCCCACTTCCAAACCCAGGCGCCAACGTTGCGGCTCGCCTCTGAAGAACTCGTCGCCGCAAGCCCGAGCCCTGTTCCCGGGCAAAGTCCGCAACCCGGTCAGCGCGGCGGTAATCGCGGCGGTGGCGGCGGGTTGCGCGTTTTCTTTGGGTGCTTGACGCTCCATATCGCGCAGCCCGACGAAGTCACCGCGCACAATCTCTACACGCCGAGCTCGACGCTCTTCGGCGCGCCCCAGCTCACGTTCATGCCGTCGGTCGGACTTTATGCGGTCGGGCGGCCGCCGCAAGCCGGTCAAGAGAGTTTCCGCGTCTACACGCTGCCTTCGACACCGCCGAAGGATCCATTCGAAGTACGCACGGCAACCGAGTGCACCGGCGATCTGAAGAATACCGCGACGGAAGCACTGGCTGAGTTGCGCGCCTACTTTACCAGCGGAACGGCACCGCATTTGTGGACAATTGCCGCGCACGCCGCAAAGAACGGCACCTGGTACAGCCTTGTGCCGGGCGATCCGACGCTCGTGTTCTCGCTGCTCTTCTGTGGACGCATTGCCGCGGCCACGCCACAGGAGGTCGTGCCGAAGGGTTGGGACGGCGTGATGCAGCCGAACCTCAACTACAATGCTGCGTGGGGACTCTATCTGGTGCGCCAGCCGCCGCGACAACCGAATCCGAACGCAAGCCCCCGCGCAGGAAATCCAGCGCCGCCGCCGCCACCGCGCAACTAAACTTCCGGAGAAATACCCCGCGCCCGCGCGTGCTCGACCATCTCGCGCATGCGCGGGTGCGTGCCCGGAATCGTTGCAACCCACGGCTCGAAGCGCGGAACGGGTTCGCCGCAGCGGAACAGCACGTACCACACGTTCATATCGCCGAGAAAGGCGAATCGCTTTTTCATGTCCTTGGCGAGCGCGGCGTAACCGGAAAACGACGCCACATAGGCATGAAAGCTGCCGCACTCACGCGCTATCATGAGCAAGGCTTGCGCGTTGGCGATCGTCGCCTGCACCTTGCGCGGGACGCGCAATACGCCGTCCTGCGCGAGAATGCGTTCGGCGTCGATGCTATCGAAGACGCCGACTTGCTGCGGGTCGAAATTCGCAAACGCCTCGCGGTAGGCGTCCCAGTGCTGCGCGATCTGCGACCATTTTACGCCGGCTTGAAATACCGCGCGGGTCATGATCTCGAGGATTTGCGCCGGCGTAGGGTCCGGCATGATCTCCGGGATCGCCGTCACCACGGCGAACTAAGGTGCGTTTCGCGCTGCGTCGAGTGCGAGCGCCGTCATCATTGCGACGCCGTTGGGCAAGGCGTTCTCGTCGATGTCGAACAGGCTCGAGTGGTGCGGATGGCTGGTTTGCGGTCCGCCGCTGCAGCCCAGGGTATAGAAGCACGACGGCACGCGCTGTGCGAAAAACGAGAAGTCTTCGGCGCCCATCAATTGCGACACGTCGACGACGGGCGACTCGCCGATGGTGGCGACGGCGAGGGCGCGCGCGTACTGCGTCTGTGCGGGATCGTTGGCGGTCACCGGATAGCGCCAAATATAGGCGTACTCGTAGGTTGCGCCCGAGGCATCGCAGCACGCGCGCAGAACGCGCTCGATGCGCTCCGGCATCGCGTTACGCACGTCGTCGGTAAACGCGCGAACCGTGCCGAGCATCCTCGTCGTGCGCGGGATGACGTTGTGGGTCGTGCCGCCGTTGATTGCGCCAATCGTGACGACGGCCGGCTCGAGCGGATCGACCATGCGCGACACGATTTGTTGCACGCTCGTGATAAAGCTCGCGGCCGTGTAGATCGGATCCACCGCGTAGTGCGGAGCGGCGCCGTGCCCGCCGACGCCGATAACATCGATTTCGATCGAGTCGCTCGACGCATACATCGGGCCTTCGCGAAAACCCAGCACGCCGGTCGGGTATAAGGTATTGAGATGAAGACCGTAGGCGCGTTCGATGCCGAAACGCTCGATCACACCGTCATCGATCATCGCTTTTGCGCCGCCGAGACCTTCCTCAGCGGGTTGAAAGAGGAGCACGACCGTTCCCGCGACCTCGTCGCGGCGGTCAGCGATCAGTGCGGCCGCACCTAGTAAAATCGCGACGTGTCCGTCGTGTCCGCACGCGTGCATCGTCCCATCGGCCTGCGAGCGGTAGGCGTGATCGCGTTCCTCGAGGATTGGGAGCGCATCCATATCGGCACGCAGCATGATTGTCCGGCCCGGCCGCGCCCCGCGCAGCAGTCCGACGACGCCAGTCGTCCCGATGCCCTCGTGGACTTCGTAACCAAGCGCGCGCAAACGGTCGGCAACTATGCCGGCTGTACGGTGCTCGTGGAAGCCAAGCTCGGGATGCATGTGCAAGTCGCGGCGGATCAAGATGACGTCGTCAGAGAGCCGCTGCGGAACGGTGATCGTCGCTGCCATCGTGCGAGGGTTCTGCAGCCGCGCGGCCATCCCCGGCAGGGACTCCGGATGAAGGAGTCGCAGAACGCCGCACGCGCAAGAGAGGCGCCGCCAATGACCAAGACCGAGCTCTTTACCGAGTATGGCTCCTATCACGCCGACGGACGCAACCGCGCGTGTCACGCGATCGGTATTCCGCTGATCCTACTCGGGACGATGGGACTCTTGCACCTGGTCGCCGTGGGGCCGATCGATCTTGCGATCGTAGGCAGCGTCGCGACGTTGATGTACTACGCCTCCATCGATCCTCGCGGCGCGCTGATCTCAACCATCCTCTTCGCGATCATCTACGAGATCGCAATCCGGTTGCCGTGGGAGATCGCCCTCGCAGCACTCGTCATCGGATGGGTGTTCCAATTAGTCGGTCACCGGTTTGAAGGAACCAAACCGAAGTTTTTGGAGAATCTGGTCTATCTGCTGATCGGGCCGTTGTATTTTTTTGAAGAAACCTTCGATTCCGTCCTCGGAGCGACCAAAAGGCGTTAGACTCTCGTGTACGACGATGAAATGCTGAACTGTGTCGATTGTGTTAATCGCGCACTGCTTCGGGCGACAGTACGTGCGGCGGCTGCGAAATCAGCGAGACGCCGATCAGCACCAGCACGTTGGCGGTCAGCCCGATGAATCCCGGATTGATGCCGAACGGTGCGGTGCCCGTTCCGGCGAGCGATAGGGCAAGCACGATGCCGACGACGATCCCCGCGGTGACGCCGGCAGTGGTCGTGCGCTTCCAGTACGCCCCGAATAAGTAGGCCGGCATGAACTGCGAGATGCCGTTGTAGGTGAGCAATAAGAGATCGACCAGGGTCGTGCGATAGGCGAGCCATAGGCCAAGTGAGAGCAGACCGAGCGCGACGACCATGATGCGCGTGACGCGCAGGCGCCCCGCATCGTCGGTCCCGATGTTGAATAGGTCGCCGGCAATATTCTTGGCCACGACGCTGGCCGAACTGAGCAGCAGCGCGGTCGACGGCACGAGGGCGCACAGCGCGCCGGTCCCGGTGACAAATCCCAGCACCCACGCCGGATAATAACGCGACACGACGGCGAGAAACGATTGATCCGCCGCGGGGCCTTTCAATCCCGGGACGATCAAGAGCGCCGAAAACCCCGCGAAGAAGATCAGCAACATGATCAGCTGATAGATCGGCAAGAGCATGGCGTTGCGGCGCAAGACATTCTCGTCCTTGGCGCTAAAAATCGCGCCGATCGATTGCGGTCCGGAGAAGAAGCCCAAACCGGTGAGCAGGACGGTCGAGACGTACCAGAGCGAGCCTTTGGGTGCGGTCAACGGGCCGAGCACCAAGTGCTCCGGGTGCGCGCGCAGCACTTGATCGAAGAGCGTTGCCGGCGAGCCGAAAAACTGCAAGGGAATCGCCAGCCCCACGAAGAGCAACGCGCCAATCACGAGCGCGTCTTTGATGATGCTCGCCCACGCCGTCCCGCGTAGACCTGTGACAAAGACGAACGCGATGATGATCAGGAACGCGACGCAAGCACCCTCGACCGGATCGATTGCGCCGCCACCGGCGACGGTCAAGAAGATCTGCAACGCCGAGAGCTGCAGCGTGATATACGGGATCAGCGCGACCACCGCGATAATTGCGACCAGCGTCGAGAGCATGCGGCTTTGATAGCGAACCTGGATCAGATCGGGCAGGGTGAGCAGCCCGTGCTGCTTGCCCATCCGCCAAATCCACGGAAAAAGAAAGTAGTAAAAGATGTAGCCGCACGTGCCGTAGGCCATGATATAGAAAGCGGGTGCACCGAAGGTGTACGTCCAGCCGGCCGCGCCTAAGAAGGTGAAACTCGTATAGATTTCGCCTGCCAGCAACACCCAAAGAAAGACGGCGCCGAACCCGCGACCACCGACGATATACTCTTGCGGCGTCATCGTAAAGCGCCGCACGCTCGCAACCGCGAAGATCACGGTGCCAAGAACGATTACGGCGATGATCGCGAGCGCGATCGGCGCGTTCACCAGTGACCCTCGCTGCGGCCGAGCAACCAAATGAAGCCGGGGGTCACAATCACCCAAAAGGCGATCCAGGCAAGGAGAAACGGCAACCCGAGAATGCGCGGTTCGACGCGATTGACGAACGGCACCGCGACGGAGAGCGCGCCGAAGGGTATGGCCGCAAGCAGGAAGCGAAGCCGTCGCTGCATTGATTGGGCCTTTATGACGGGAGCGAAGATTACCTTCGTTGGCGGCGGACCCGCCGGACTCTACGCTGCGATTCTTGCAAAGCAACGCTTTCCGCAGTGGTCGCTGAGCGTTTTGGAACGGAATGCGCCCAACGATACCTTCGGCTGGGGCGTGGTATTCTCGGATGCCACGCTCGAGAACTTAGCGGCCGCCGATGCACCGACGCACCGCGCCATCACGCAGGCCTTCTACCGTTGGGACGACATCGAAATCCATCGCGACGGCGAGACCGTGATTTCGGGTGGCCACGGTTTTGCCGGTATCGCCCGGCAGCAATTACTGCACATTCTTCAACAACGCGCCATCGAGTTGGGTGTCGACGTGCGTTTTGGAAGCGACGTCGGCGATGTCACGGCGCTGCGCACGGAGTGTGATCTGCTCGTCGGCAGCGACGGCGTCAATAGCCGCGTGCGTGCAGCATTTACTGAGGTCTTCAATCCGGATCTCGACCGCCGGCGCTGTCGCTACGTGTGGCTCGGCACGACCGTACCGCTGGATGCGTTCACGTTCTTATTCGAGCGCACCGAGCACGGCTGGTTCACCGTACACGCCTATCGCTTTGACGAGCGAACCAGTACCTTCATCGTCGAGACCCGGGAAGAGACCTGGCTTGCACACGGGCTCGACCGGGCGGACACGGCGGCGACGATCGCTTTCTGCGAACGGTTGTTTGCGCCGTATCTTGGCGGACACAAGCTGATGGCGAAGAGCGCGCACTTGCGCGGCCGCGACTGGATCAACTTCGTGCGGGTGAGCAACGAGCGGTGGTGGCACGAGAATGTCGTGCTCTTGGGGGACGCAGCGCACACCGCCCATTTTTCGGTGGGATCCGGCACGAAGCTCGCGCTCGAGGACGCGATCGGCTTGGTAGAGGCGCTCGCGTCGGAGCCGGACCTCCCCACCGCCCTCACGATGTACGAGGCGCAGCGTAAGGTCGAGGTGCTCAAATTACAGAATGCGGCGCGCAACTCGACGGAATGGTTCGAAAATGTCGCGCGCTACGCCAACCTGCCGGTGCCGCAGTTTGCCTATAGCTTGCTTACTCGAAGTCAGCGCCTCGGTCACGAAAACCTGCGCCTGCGCGATACAGGCTATGTCGAGCGGTTCGAGTCATGGCTCGGAGCGGGGACTCCGGACCCGCCGATGTTCAGCCCGTTCCGTTTGCGCAAGGTGAGCTTGCGCAACCGCGTTGTCGTATCGCCCATGGATATGTACAGCGCGGTCGACGGTCTTCCTAGCGATTTTCATCTCGTCCATCTCGGGGCACGCGCACTTGGCGGCGCGGGCCTTATTTTTACGGAGATGACCTGCGTCTCGCGCGAGGGGCGGATCTCCCCGGGATGTTGCGGCATGTACCGTCCCGAGCATATGGCGGCTTGGCGTCGTATCGTCGATTTCGTGCATGACAATTCCGGTGCCAAAATTGCGCTGCAGCTGGGACACTCCGGCCCCAAGGGCTCGACGAAATTGATGTGGGAAGGCATGGACGAGCCGCTCGAGCGCGAGAACTGGCCAATTGTCGGACCCTCGGCGCTGGCGTACTCGCCTGCCCACCAATTACCCGCGGCACTGGATCGTGCCCAAATGGACGCGATTCGCGCGCAGTTCGAAGCCGCGACGCGCATGGGCATCGAGGCGGGTTTTGATTGGCTCGAGCTGCATTGCGCGCACGGGTACTTGCTCTCGAGTTTCATCACCCCGCTGCGCAACGTGCGCACCGACGCCTATGGTGGTTCGCTCGAAAACCGATTGCGGTACCCGCTCGAGGTCTTCTCTGCCATGCGCGCGATCTGGCCGGCCGACCGGCCGATGTCGGTCCGCATTTCCGCAACCGATTGGATGGAAGGCGGAATCACCGGCGACGACGCGGTGGAAATTGCGCGCGCGTTCAAGGCTGCGGGCGCCGATTTGATCGATGTCTCGACCGGCCAAACCGATCCGCGCGCAGCTCCGGTGTACGGACGGCTCTTTCAGACACCGTACGCCGATCGCATTCGCAACGAGGTCGGCATCGCGACGATGGCGGTCGGCAATGTCACCGACGCCGATCAGGTCAATGCGATTATCGCCGCTGGTCGCGCCGATCTGGTTGCGCTTGGCCGGCCGCATCTTGCCGACCCGGCCTGGACCTTGCACGCCGCGGTGCAGCTCGGCTATGAAGGCAATCTTTGGCCGGTGCAATATCTGCCGGGGAAGTCCCAGCTCGAGCGTTTGCTCGCGCGCGAACAAGGAGCAACGCATGTCATCTGATTATTCGATCCTGCGCGGAAAACACGCGCTGGTTACCGGCGGCGCTCGCGGGATCGGTGAAGCGATTGCGAAAGCACTGGCGGCAAACGGTGCGCGCGTATCGGTCGTCAGCCGGAACCCCGCCGGCGTCGCGGCGCAGTTTACTACCGCGAAAGCCGACGTCACGGACGAAGCGCAGCTCAATGCGGCGTTCGAGCAGTGCCGCAAGGTCAATGGGCCGATTGAGATTCTGGTGAGCAACTCCGGGATTGCCGACTCCGCGCCGCTTGCGCGCACGTCGCTCGAGCTATTCGATCGCATCATCTCGACGAATTTGACCGGCACGTTTTTGGCCTGCCGCGATGCTGCGCAAGACATGCTCAAGGCCAAATGGGGTCGCATCCTCAACGTTGCGAGCATGGCCGGGCTGCACGGTGCTCCCTACGTGTCCGCCTACTGCGCGAGCAAACACGGCGTTATCGGCTTTACTCGTGCCATCGCCGCCGAGTTTGCCGGCGTGGGCATCACCGCCAACACGATCTGCCCAGGCTACACCGAGACGGACATGATGCAGCAGGCCATCGATAAAATCATGAAGTTCACCGGCGCATCAAAAGAGATGGCGCGCGAATCGCTCGCGTCGATGAACCCCGAGGGCCGCATCGCGACCGTCGAGGAGGTCGCGCAAGCCTCACTCGGCTTGATGTGCAGCGACAAGAACGGCGTGTCGCTCGTGATCCCCGGCGGCATGGAAGCCTAGAATTTGTCTTGTCATCCCGAGCGTAACTGCGAAGCAGCGTAGTCGAGGGACCTTTTATCTCGCGCTCACCGGTATTTGCACGGTAGCGGAAAAGCCGTCATTGCAATGGGCATGGAGGGTGAGCTGCTGCACGGGCTGCGCCGGCCCGAGCGCCAGTTGACTCCTCGGCCATCAACACCTGCCTTCACCTAGGCCAAATGGCCCTATCAATAATGATAATCACTTTTGATAATCACTTTTGATTATCACTTTTGATTATCAATACTGACGTAGTCGAGCGCCAGGAACAGTGCGTTCGGCGACGCGAACGGGCCGCGACACATCGCCTTTGTGTGAGGGATTTATGCGTCGCATTTGTGCACTCGTTCTCGTCGCGATATTTTCGCTGCAAACCACGGCCTCGGCCGCAGCGCCGATGCGTGTTCAGACGCCCAACCTGCAGCCGCTACTCTCGGCGATCGAAGGGTCGCACATCTTTGCGCTCCTCACCGGTCACGAAAGCCGCTACGAGGCGATCAATGCGCCGGCACCGTCGCCGGCGCCAAAGCACACGCCCATGGCGGTGCATCCCGCGGTCATCAACTATCACGCTGAAGCGCGGGTGCTGATGAGCGGCAACGCGCGCATCGTCGCCGGCGAGCCGAAGCACCCCATGTATCCTTGGCAGTTTCAGGCCCAATCGGGGAATGCCCAAACATCGGCAAGGCACGCACGCACAGCAACACCGCTGCCGCGCGCAACCGCGGCAGCGCGCGTGACGGCCTTGCGAGCGACGATGCGACCGATGGTCGCGCCCACCGCGACGCCGTCAGCCCCGCCGACGACCGGCATCAATCGCTGGTGGGATTACGAGGAAGGCGCGATTCCGGGCGTTGGCAAGTACATGGTCAACGTCGGCACCGGCAATCTGCTCGTGCAGGCAAACGACGTTGACATCCCCGAGCGCGGGGTCGATCTGGCGTTCCGGCGCACGTACAACAGCCAGAGCTTGCACGACGCGGCCAACGATGACGGCAGCGTCCAGTCGAACTTCGGCGACGGCTGGACGAACACGTTCGATGCCCATCTTGGCGCAAGCGGCGGAACGACCAGCGGCGTCGCAAATATCGTCAGCGTCTACGACATCGATGGCGCCCGCTATGACTACACGCTGGCAAGCGTCGGTTCCGGCGGCAGCGCGTCATATGCGCCGCCGCCCGGCATGCAAGGCACAGCCTTGGGCTTCGATGGATCGTGCGGCTTTTATTGGACCAAGAAGACCGGCACGCAATACGCCTTCTACGCGCCCTTTGCTACCGGTTGCAACACGACGAGCGACACCGGCTCATTCGGACGAATCATCTACATCTTCGGAAGGAACGCCAATAACTACATTCATTTCGTCTATAGCTGGAACGGCAACGACAGCTCGTCGGATAATCTGTCATCGATCGCGGTCAAGCACTCGGATGGCCAGTCATTGACGCTGGAATTCGCAAAGTTCAGCGGGAGCAGCCACGCAGAATTAGCGCACGTTGTTCGGCCCGACGGCGACACGGTCGACTTCTACTACGACACGACGACCGGCACGCATCTCACCGAGGTGGACCAGCCCGGTCACGGAACGGGCGGCTTGTATTCGCAGTACGCCTATTACGGCTCAAGCGACCAGCTGTACTACGTCTGTAGTCCGCGCTATGTCGCTGCGGTCCAGGCGGGCACCAATGACGGCGGCTGTTCGCTTTTCAGCTTCGCGTCGACCGATATAAACGGCGTCACCAACAATAACGTGACGACGGGCGCGTGGAATTGGGTTTGGGCAAATTTCACGCCTACCGATAACATGGGCGCACCGCTCCAACCGAATCTGAACAGCGGCTACTACTACGTTGACAGCCGCACGTTTACGTACTCGTCCGCTCCCTCATCGAATAGCACGTGGGAGACCTGGATGACCGACACCGACGGCCACTCCACGCAGTATTTCGTTGACACGTTTGGGCGTCTCACACAACGCGACGACTATGTGGGGAGTTCCCAGGCCACTTGGCTGATCCGAACCAATACCTGGGACGCCAGCAACGACCTTACTTCGACGGTTGACCCGCGCGGCTTTGGGCTCTCAGGCTCGCCAAACCCGTACGAGACGGACTATGCGTACGACGCAAACGGGAACACTATCGCTGTCGCGCTCCCAAGCGTCACGACCAACGACGGCGCGCTTCGCCCAACGTCCACTTATAGCTACGACGCATACAACAATTTGCTTTCGTACTGCGATCCGGTGTACAACGCGCCAAATAGCTGGTACAACCCAGCAAACACGCCGCCAAGCTGCCCGACCACGGGTATCGGCGACGGCTACACGATCTATACCTGGAACGAATCCGATACCAACGAGCCCTTCGGATATCTGACGGATACCTATACGCCGCTCGGTTACCACCACGCAATTGCGTACAATACGAGCGGCGAGGGTGGCGATTTCGGGCTACCGACCTCCGTCACGGGCACGAGCTATACCCAAAACGACGGTACCGTGCGAACGCCCTCCCAGACATTCACGTACGACGCCTTTGGGGATCTCGCGACTTACAACAAGGGCAACGGCGCCTGGACGCTGACGTACGACTCACTCAATAGGCTGAGTCGGCGAACCGATCCGGACAACGTTTCATCCTACACGTGCTACAATGCCGACGACACCGTATCGCTGCAGCGCTCGGCATCTCAATATGCGGCAGACTCGAGCGAGTCGTGCGCCGGCGTGACGCCGGCCACGAGCGCGGGCGTTTCGTTCACTTATGATCAAGACGGCAATGAACTCACCGAGTTGCACCACCATGGTTGTACGGCGGTTTCCGGCTGCGGGACCGGACAAACGTCGAAGTGGTACGACGGACAGGATCGCCTAGTCGAGGTTCGTCAGCCGCAGGATGGGAACGACGCCTATGCGTTTGCGTGGATGACGCGCTATATCTACGACATTACGCAGGGCCAACCGGTGAGCATCACCGGCGGCGCAAGCGGATTTTACGCCTACGGCAACCTGTACAAGACACAAGAATGTATTCAAGCCACCAGCGTCCAGCTTCAAAACCCATATTACCCTCTGACGGCAAGAACACAGGCAGTAAACGCGCCCATCGCGCCAACGGTTACGGGCGGGTGCACGTTTACGGACTTGCGTGGGAACACGTTCGACGCGCTCGATCGCTCACTAACAAAATATGAGGTCGCAGCCGGAACGGCGCCGGAGACGACTGATACCTACGACGGCAGCGGCGAGTATGGCCTTTTAAGCGGAAAAACGAACCCACTAGGTCAGGCGGATACGCTGGCCTATGACGGCGACGATCATCTCGCTAGCGAGACGTTTACCGATGGCATTACACCGAATCGGACGTACGTCTACGATCCGGATGGGCGCGAGACATCGCTGACGTCAACCACGCTTGGCACGCAGACGCGCGCCTATGACGCCGATGGCCGCGTGGTCAGCTCGACCGACCCAAGTAACGAGCAGGATCCTGACTCGATCTCGTATAGCTACTACGGCGACGGTCTGCGCTCATCGCTGAGTTTGAGTGTCCCGGGCTTGGGCTTCAATCAATCGAATCTCTTCACGTATAGCTATCGAGCCGATGGAAAGCGCTCGTCCCTCGTCAGCGCGATCGGCGCGGGCAATGGCACATACGCGTGGACATATACCAATGCGGGTCGCGAACTCACGCAATCAGACCCACTAACGGGAATTGGGGCGGGCGCCAGCGCTCAATATCCGCTGGTGGCCAAATCGCTGACCTACGACTCGTACGGCCGTCTCTCGGGCCTCACCTTGCCGCGCAGCTACAATCCGGAGACGAGCATCGCGCACGATCTCGAGGACAGCATTACCAATTCAACCTGGACCGGCGCAGCAACAAGCACCTATCAGTACACCACGCGGAACGAGGTTCCAGGCGTAACCAATGCAACCAATGGCCAGACCAGCCAGGCATACTCGGTGCAGTACGCCAACGGTTCCGCTTGCACGGGCGCGACGACGTGCGCGTTCGATAGCCGCAGCGGGCAGATGCTGAGCCAACAACTGAACCTCGGTGAGAGCGGGCTGGCAAACCCTGCGCATTCATACACGTATGACGGCGCAGGGCGTGAAACCAACGACGCCCTCACATGCGGTAGCGCGGCGCCGGAGACCGCGACGCGAACCTACGACACCGACAACCACATCGTGCAACAAGCCCTGCCGAGCCTCTACAGCGCGACCAACTCGTGTTCTGTCGCTAGTCTGCAACAGGCCCTAAGCTACTCTTGGGGCGCCGACGGCCGGCTCTCGAATTTCTCGACGACGACGTACTACCCCGGCAGCACGCCGCCCTCGATAACGAACAATTATTCTGCGCACTGGGACGGCGACGACCTGCTTTACGTCTCAATGGGGGGCGCAGCCATCCAGCTCTACGTCGAAAAGCTCGCAGTGATCACCCAGACTTCAGTTGCTAGCAACGCGTGGCCGACGATGATTTACGATCGAGACCAGACCGGGACAGCGGTCAACGACCACTTCTCTTTGGGAACGACACAGGCGGCCTTCCCAATGCTCACCGTGGACAATATCCATCCGTTCAGAACGAGCTGCTCAGCTAAAACCGGGAATTGTTCGGTTTCGCAGGTTCCACCATCGCCGAGCGTTGGTGGCCCGTCTGGAGAGTTGCAGTATTCAGCGCCCCCTACGGCGATGCTCGATGCAACGCGCAATGATGGCTACTTCGACGGAACGCTTTCCATTCAGGGAGCGCGCGCATATGACCCCAACATGAACCAGTGGACCACGCCAGACGCATATTCGGGTGACGTACACGACCCCATGTCGCAGCATCCCTACATCTGGGATGGCAACAATCCCGTCTCGTACGGCGATCCAAGCGGTTTCTGGGCGAATTTATTCTATGACCCAGAACAGGATGCGACCGGCGGGGGGCAAGCACACGCAAATATTGAGGATCCGCACGATCAGGACGCTGTAAAAGAGCTGAGTCGATCGAGGCAGTAACAGCTTCGGCTCTCTTGATGACGCAGGATACGCTGCTGCGT
Organism: Vulcanimicrobiota bacterium; assembly: GCA_963703325.1. GTDB lineage: Bacteria > Vulcanimicrobiota > Vulcanimicrobiia > Vulcanimicrobiales > Vulcanimicrobiaceae > Aquilonibacter. The sequence continues at coordinate 2,465,520 of OY969805.1, forward strand.
ATAAATACCGCGGAGCCGCCGCCAGCGTCGATAGCAGCGGAGATCTCTCGCGTTCGGGCGTTCCTGAGGTTGGCGCCGGCCTATACGGCACTGATGCTACCGGGTACAGCGTCGGGAACCTCATCTATGGCTATTACGATTCTAAGAATGGCGGCAATCCGACCGTAAGCATCGATACCTCGGCGCCTGGCTTCGCCGGTATCTGGCACGCGCACCCCGGCGGCACAGGAGTCTCAGAACTGTTCGGCCATATAGGTGAGCTTCAGACCAATCCTGGCCTGCGCGCGATCTACACAACGGTGGGGCATTCACTCTATAAACAGTATCTTTCCGGCGGCACCGTTTTGCCGGCGTGGAACGACGGATCGTATCCACCCATCCCGCCTCTTTGTAGGAATTGCATACCATGATGATGGCTAAGTCGCTCGCCCTCGTAGCATTAATCTTGACGTTGAGCGCTGCAGGAGCGCCGGACAACGGGATAATCGAAATCACGGCCATTTCGTGTGGCTCGAGCATTGTTCCGCAGCTTTCGATTCAGCACGTTACTGGAGATCCTAATCGTGATTTTTCGGAACGCGTTGCGCTCACGTTTAAGAACGAAGTAGCCGACGTCTTTACCGCGCGCGCGCTCGTGCCCGAGGGCATGTACCTGGTTGGTTCTAATAGCGAGACTTGCCGTATGCGAAGCCCGATTCCACTAGCGCTATTGAAAGGGACGCGCAGAGAGCTGTTCACCGTCCTACACAATGATAAGATTGTTTCGCTGAGAGAATGGGAGCCACACAGTGTAGCAGTGCGTGCCGTTAACCAGGACATTGGCCTCGAGCTCTTCGTTCCCGGCCGTGCAATTCCGAGGCTGCCCTCATGGAGCGGCACGAATGCTTACTTCGACGGCGTCCCCGACGGGAGGGACGTGCTGGAAGTAAGCATTTCCGACGCAGCGGTGTGTATTCCCGTTCTTGTACCGTCGGCGTACGGCTCGATCGCGAAAGTAAGCCTAGACCTTGAGACACTTGCGCGCCTTTTCGCAAATGACTCTGGTACGGTGCAGTGCCCTAAACGAGGCGCTACTCTCTGACTCACGCTCGCAGAAGGAGGCTGACGCCATGGAGAGCGGCGTATAGAGCCTCGTGCTCCCGGCGTTTGGCAATTCTCAAGACCTTCGCGATATCGAAGAGCGGCTCGTCGAGCGCCCCGATGATGTCTCGCTGCTGTTTTCGCGGGCAACGATGCTCGATACGCTTGGGCGCAATGACGCGCGCGATGCTTATATTGCCGTCATCAAGCGCGACGGCACGCATGTGGGCGCGTTCGGGAACCTCGGCACGCTCCTCTACAACGCCGGCTATCGCAGCGTAGCGCGGCTGACCTACCGCGAAGCCCTCAAGCATAACCCGCGCGATCTGCGCTCGTTGGTCAATCTCGGCAATGCGCTGCTCGAATCGAACGACTTCGGCGAAGCGCGGCAGGTCTACGAGCGCGCGATTGAACTCGATCCCGATTCGGCGCCCGCGCATCAAAGGCTGAGTCACGTGCTCGGGCGGGCTCGGCGACGAGGAACTTAGCAAAAGAACATCGCCACCTTCCTGGTCGTCAAGTTCTTCGTCGACATCTACGAGACGGATTTGCTGCTACCGCCGCGCAACAATTGCGCGAAGCCAACATACGGTATGCGATCAACCGAGATCAGGCGCCGTACCAGCGGAGGTGCGGCCAGATTTGATCGAGCGGCATCGTCGGGCCGGTGCACAAGTAGATCGGCGCGGGGCCTTCCACAACCCACTTGAGCGGTTCGTTCGACGTACGCACGAGTTTGCATGAACGATAGTACGGCCGTAAGAGATCGATGCGCGTGGCGCCGATAGCGATCATGCTCTTTCCGTCATAGCCGTGCGTGCCCCAGAGCCAATAGGTGTTCTGACTGCTAATTGCGTTCGGTAGATCGTAGCCCGGCCCGAAAAAGTCGATCGCGCCTGCATCGGCATAGGTGTCGGCGTAAATCGCGGTGTCGCGCCGTGTCGTCGCCGGCAGCGCGTTGTAGACGCTCGCGACGTCACTCGCGAGGCGGTCCCAGCCGAACTCTTCAGCATAGACCGGTTGAATGACATGCGGCGGCTCGCCGTTACGTCCGCTGAGTCCGAGCGCGTGCGAATACGCGATGAAGCCCTCGATCGGCAGAATCGGGATCGAGAGCGGCAATGTCGCGACGGCGGTCGCGGTCATCACTATAAATAGTACGCTTCGCAGCCACGTCGCGGCGCGTTCGACGACGACAGCCCCGATTGCGAGCAGCGCGCCGTAGATGCCGATGATGTAATAACCTTTGGCCTCGAGCGCGACGGCGGCGATGAACAGCAGCACGTAGGCGATTGCGACAAAGCGTAGTTCACGAAGGCGCGGCCCGAGGAACGGCGCGATCAATCCGCAGAACCAGACCGGGACGGCGAGGGGATTGGTGTAGACGAGTTGCTCGAGTGCGAACGACGCTGCGTTCCTCGCGAAACTCTGTGATTCGAGCAACCAGCCGTTGTTGTACGCATGCCGATGCGCCGCGTCGCCCTGCAACACGGCGAAGAAGGGCCAGCCGTGGGCGGCCTGCCACCATAGGTTCGGAAGCATGGCAACCGCGACGATCGTTGCGCTCACGGCAAGCCACGGTGTTGAAAGAATGCGACGCTCTTTGGTGATCAGCAAGCCGATGAGCAGCGCGACGATCAGGAGTGCCATCGAGTACTTGCCGTAGAGGCCGAATATCGCAACGGCGGCCAGAGCAAGCCAAGTGCTGTTGGCGGTCCCTCGACGACGCTTCGCTACGCTCGGGATGACCAGTCGAATCGCAAGTGTCCACGCTAACGGCTCGAACGAAGTCGTCGTCAGGACGTTGCCAAGCAGCAGATAGGCAGGCGTGAATGCAACGGCGATACCGGCGAGCCACTGCGCGAAACGGGCGCCGCCGAGGTCGCGTGCGATCTGCACGGCGACATATGCGGTGAGCGCGGCCGCAAGACACGGCAATAACCGCAGCGCGATGAGTCCGTCGTGCGCCGGTTGCGCAAGCCATGCGATAAAGGCGACGAGCGGCGGCTGATCGACGTAGCCCCACGCGAGATGACGTCCGCATGCAATAAAGTACAGTTCGTCGCGAAAATAGCCATAGCGCCACGCGGTGCAAAGATGCAGCAGGAAGGTGGCGAATGCGACCGCCCCGCCGATCATCGCGTCCGAACCGTCATGCGGCAGGAATTACGCGTCCCGTGGGCCGACCCTTGCGGCGATGACCAATGCCCGCGTTGTGCTCGAAGATCGTGTCGCCGTTGTAACGCTCGAGCGCCCCGAGCGCAAAAATCCGCTCACCTTCGAACTTTATGCGCAGCTTCGCGATTGGTTTTTGGGTTTGCCGGGCGATGCATCGATCAAAGCGGTGGTGCTTACCGGCGCCGGCGCGAACTTTTGCTCGGGCGGCGATGTGCACGACATCATCGGCCCGCTGACGACCCGCGCGGCAGCCGAGTTGCGCGAATTCACCCAAATGACCGGCGATCTCGTCAAAGCGATGCGAGCCGCGCCGCAGCCGATCGTCGCCGCGGTCGATGGGGTCTGCGCGGGCGCGGGCGCCATTCTCGCGATGGCGAGCGATCTGCGCTACGGAACGGCGCGATCGCAAGTCGCGTTTCTGTTCGTGCGCGTGGGCCTGGCCGGTTGCGACATGGGTGCGTGCGCGATGCTGCCACGCATCATCGGCTTCGGTCGCGCCGCAGAGTTACTCTACACCGGCCGCGCGATGAGCGGCAATGAAGCACACGCGTGGGGGTTCTACAACGCGCTCGCCGCACCGGAACAGGTGCTCGCTCGCGCAACCGAGATGGCGCGCACGCTTGCCGCCGGCCCGACGCTCGCGCACGCGATGACCAAACGCATGTTGCACGCCGAATGGTCGATGCCGCTGGATGTCGCCATCGATGCGGAGGCGCAAGCGCAAGCTGCTTTGATGGAGAGCAACGATTTTCATCGCGCCTACGAGGCATTTCTGCGGCGGCGCGCGCCGGTCTTCGAGGGGGACTAGCCCATGGACGCAGGCGCGCTCGCGTGGCCGTTTTTCGACGACGAACATCGTGCATTTGCAAAAGCGCTCGAGGGTTGGCTAGGCGAAACGCCGGTCTCCGAGGACGAGGTCGCCCCGGATTCAAGCGTACGCACATGGGTGCGCGCGCTCGGCGACGGCGGCTGGCTACGCGCGTGCACGACGCTCGACGTGCGTGCGCTTTGCCTTGCACGCGAGCGGCTCGCCTACCGTTCGGCGCTCGGTGATTTCGCCTTCGCGATGCAGGGTTTGGGCAGCGGTGCGATCACCCTCTTTGGTTCGCCGGCGATGCGCTCGCGCTACGTGGATAGCGTCGCAAGCGGCAAAGCCATTGCGGCCTTCGCGCTTTCGGAGCGCGCGGCCGGCTCCGACGCTGCCGCCATGACGACCTCGGCGCGGCGCGACGGCGACCGTTATATCCTCAACGGTGAGAAGACCTGGATCTCGAATGCGGGCATCGCCGATTTCTACGTCGTGTTTGCACGCACGAGCGTCAGCGGCACCAAGGGCATCGCGGCATTCGTGGTGGACGCCAACGCGACCGGGTTCGAGGTCGGCCCGCGTATCGAAACGATTTCGCCGCATCCGCTCGGTACCATAACGTTCAACGAGTGCGCAGTTCCGGCAAGCCATCGGCTCGGCGAGGAGGGCGACGGCTTCAAGATTGCGATGGCGACGCTGGATGTATTTCGCGCGACGGTGGGCGCGGCTGCAGTAGGATTTGCGCGGCGCGCGTACGATGAAGCGCGCACGCACGCGAAGTCCCGCGAGCTTTTCGGCGCGCCGCTCGCGGCGCTGCAGCTCACCCAAGCCGCGATCGCCGATATGGCCGTGGAGATCGACGCGGCCGCGCTGCTGGTCTATCGCGCCGCCTGGACGAAAGACAACGGCGCAAAGCGCGTGACGCGGGAAGCGGCCATTGCCAAACTCTATGCGACCGAAGCGGCGGGACGCATCGCCGATCGAGCCGTGCAGCTCTTTGGCGGGCGAGGTGTGACGCGTGGTGAGATCGTCGAGCGCATTTATCGTGACGTCCGCGCGCTTCGTATCTATGAGGGCGCGAGCGAAATTCAAAAACTCGTCATCGCGCGCGCGAGCTTGGAGGCATAGCCGGTGAGCGGCGCGCATGTCGATCGTTTCGCCGAGGAGCATTTGCCGGCTCGCGCACTGATGCCGGACCTGCGTTTCGATCTTGCCGGATTGCACTACCCGACGCGCATGAACGCCGTCACGTATCTGGTCGACCGGCAACTCGAAAAGCGGCGCGGGAGCCGGCGCGCGGTCGTCGCACCCGGCGGCGTCGATTGGACCTACGACGACTTGCACCGTGCGATCAACCGTATTGCCCACGTGCTCGTTGGGGATCTCGGCATTGTGCCGGGAACGCGCGTGCTTCTGCGAGCGCCGAATACCCCGCTGTTGGCGGCGTGTTGGCTCGCGATCCTCAAGGCCGGCGGCGTCGCAGTGGCCACGATGCCCCTCTATCGGGCCGGTGAATTGCGCCACATCATCGAGAAGGCACGCGTGAGCGTCGCACTCTGCGATGCGCGTTTGCGCGAAGAGCTCGATGCGGCGTGCGCCGGCAACCCGAGCATCCGTGTTGTCGATTTCGCGAGCGATGCGCCGGACGCGCTCGAAACGATGATGGACGGCGCGCCGGATCATTTCGATGCGGTGGAAACCGGTGCAGAAGAAGTCGCGTGTATCGCATTCACTTCGGGGACCACCGGCTTACCGAAAGCCGCGATGCACTTCCACCGCGACCTCATCGCCACGTGTGATACGTATGGGAATCACGTGTTGCAGGCGCGGCCCGACGACCTGTTCACCGGAAGCCCGCCGCTCGCTTTTACCTACGGGCTCGGCGCCACGCTGCTCTTCCCATTGTATGCCGGCGCCGCGACGCTGCTGCTCGAGAAAGCCGGGCCCGAAGAGTTGTTACGCGCAATCGACGAGTTCGGCGTGACCACGATGTTTACGGCGCCGATTGCCTACCGCGCGATGTGCGGATTGCTCGAGCGCTACGACGTTTCGACCTTGCATACGTGCGTTTCCGCCGGCGAGACGCTGGCGAAGCCCGTGTTCGACGAGTGGCTCGCGCGAACCAAGCTGCGCATTCTCGACGGCATCGGCAGCACCGAAATGCTACACATCTTCATCGGTTCCCCGCGCGAAGAGACGCGCACGGGCTCGACGGGCCGCGTCGTGCCCGGATATCTTGCAGAGATTCACGATGAAGCCGGGGTCGCGCTTCCGGCCGGTGAAGCCGGGCGGCTGGCGGTGAAGGGTCCGACCGGTTGCAAATATCTCGACGACGATGAACGGCAGCAAGCGTACGTGGATCATGGCTGGAATTATCCGGGTGACGCGTATCGGGTGGATGCAGAGGGTTATTATTACTATGTCGCACGAATCGACGATTTGATCGTGTCCGCCGGCTACAACATCTCCGGGCCCGAAGTGGAACAAGCGCTGCTTGCGCACCGGGAGGTGCGCGAGGCGGCGGTCGTCGCCAAGCCCGATCCGGCGCACGGCACGCACATCGTCAAAGCCTACGTGGTGATGGCCTCGGCCGAGCACCGCAGTGAAGCGAAAGCTGATGAGTTGCGCGAGCACGTCAAAACGCTGATCGCACCATTCAAGGCGCCGCGCGAAATCGAATTCGTCGACGAATTGCCACGCACGCAAACCGGCAAGGTCCAGCGTTTCAAATTGAGGCAACGTGCGGCTGCCGAATAGTCTGACGATCCTCGTCTTGATCATCGCCGCATCCGGCTTTGTCGCTCTTTGGGCGCCGAGGGTTGGAATACCGGGGCTCTGCATTTCGCTGGCGGCGCTGATCGCGCTCGTGCTTTGGCGCCGGTTCAATACCCAAGGCGTATCAAAGCGCTGGCTCGCGCGCGCAGCGGATCGTCCGCTCGTATTGCAGCCGCCGTTTACGGATCGCTGGCGCGTGGAATCGGGCGGACCTGATCCGCGTCACAATCATCACCTCGGCCGCGGCGATCAATACTTTGCGTATGACTTTGTGCATGAAGGCGGCGATTCGTGGGACCAGCCGATCCTCGCGCCGTGCGACGGTTTGATCGTACATATGGAGAACCGGCAGCCGGATGCGCCGCCGGGCGAAGTTCAGCGCAATCGTGCGCGTCCGTTCGGCAACTACGTCTCAATCGAAACGACGGGCGCCTTCGTCATTCTCGCGCACCTGCGACAGGGTTCGGTTCCGGTTCGCGTCGGTGAGAACGTTCAAACCGGCGACGAGATTGGACGGTGCGGTAATTCGGGAACGACGCACCACGCGCATCTGCATGTCCACGCGCAGAACCAACCGAGTCAGGTAGATTCGGCGCAAGCGATCCCGATCGCGTTTCTCGCTCGCGGTGCGTCGCAGCCGATGTTGCTGGAGTATGGCGACGTACTAGGATAAGACGGCGGTCGCTTCGATTTCGACCTTCGCGCGATCCTCGAGCAACGCGGCGACCTGCACGAGCGTCATCGCCGGGTAGTGCGATCCAAAAAGATCGCGATAGACCGCACCGAGCTCCGAAGCGGCCGCCAGATAGGCGCGCTTATCGACGATGTACCAGGTCAAGCGGATGACGTCGCTCGGCGACCCGCCGGCTGCGCGCACGATCGCGAGCACGTTACGCAGCGCTTGCGCGGCTTGGTCGACGAGATCATCCGATACAAACTCGCCGCGTTCGTTCCAGCCGATCTGGCCCGCGACTGCGAGAACGCGCCCCTGTGCGATCATCCCATTGCTATAGCCGCGCGGTCGCGGCCAGCCGTCGGGTTGCACCGTGGTCATGCGGCAGGTTCTCCTTGTTCGATAACGCTGGGGCGGCTCGAACGTCCAAGTGCGAATGCAAAGAGCATACCGCCTAGACACACGATCGCGCCAACCAATTCATAGGGAAGAAACGCGGCGTGCAGGATCGGCACGCTCAAAATGCCGGTAAACACGGGCGTCAGAAACTGGATGATCGAGCCCTTACCGGCGCCGAGTTTGTTGATGCCCCAGATCCAGACCGGGTAGGTTAGGAGGATCGGGAAGAGCGTGGCGTAGATGACGCGCCACCACACGTCCCATCCAAGTGCGGCGAGATTGGTGTGGAGCAGTGCCGGAGCGCCGCCGGGAACGAGCATGATCGTACCGATCGTCAACCCGATCGCGAGAAGTTCCAGCGGTTTGTAGCGCGCCATGAGCCGCGAACCAACGACGTTGTACCCGGCGAACACCGCCGCGGACGCAAGAATCAGCATGTCCCCGATATGTACGACGGCGTTGCCGGAAAATGCACCTTCGAAGATCGCGACGCCGAGCAAGGCGATTGCTACGCCGAACCACCGGCCCGGGCGCACGTGTTCGTGTCCGGCGAACGCCACGATCGCGAGGGTAAAGATCGGAGAGGTGGCGCCGAGGAGTGCGGACGCAAACGGGGTCGTGTGCGCGAGCCCGGTTACCCAAAGATACTGATAGAAGCCGAACCCGCAGGCGCCGCAAACCAACAACGCGGGAATATCGCGGCGTTCGATGTGCATCCGTCCACCGCTCACCCATACCAATAAGAACGAGAGCGGCGTCATGACGAGGAAACGCACGAAGGTAAAGGCGAGCGGGTTCATCTGCTCGATGGCTTGCTTCGCGACGATCATATTGAGCGCCCAAGCCAGCACGACATAGAGCAATGCACCGTAGATGAGCAGGCGGCGCGACACGATTGCGCGCAAGCTTCGAGCGTTGATGAGCGAGTCCATGCCTTTTCTCGAAAACGGTTCGATCCGCTTGTGTTGCGAACAACGCGGCAGCGGACCGCGCCGTGTCCTGTTGGCGCACGGTTGGATCTCGTCGCGCCGCATGTGGTACGACGTCGCCGAGCGGCTCGATCCCGCCGAGTTCACCCTGCACCTCCTCGATTTCCGCGGCTGTGGCCGTTCCGACCGGCCGCGTGACGCGCACGATCTGGAGTCGTATGCGAGCGATTTGCGCGTGGCCTTGGCGTCGATCGACGCGCCGGTGACGTTGGTTGGACACTCGATGGGCGGAAAGCTGGCACAATACGTTGCGGCCGAGCAACCCACGAATCTGGAACGCCTGATTCTCGTAGCGCCCGGAAGCGCGCACCCGGCGCGTGTCTCGGCGCGCCATCGAGAGCTTACGCTCGAGACGTACGGTCATCGCGAGCGCATCGAGCGATTTCAGCGCTCGGCGATGCAACGCGAAGTTGACGCGGCGACGATGGAACGCATCGTCGACGACGCCTTGGTCGCGTCGTACGAGCATTGGATCGGGTGGTACGATCGGGGCCGCGTGAGCGACTTTGCCGATCGCCTCGCGGAGATTGAAGTACCGACACTGGCGATCGCGGGCAGCAACGATCCGCTTGCACCGGCTTCGCGCGTGAAGCCTGAAGTGACGAGCGCAATCCACGGCGCGCTCTTCGTGCTGGTGCGCGACGCGGGGCACAACCTTCCGATCGAAGCGCCGGAGGAGATCGCGCAAGCGATTCGCCGATTCATAACCTAAGGTTCCCACGCCGGCGCCGTCGACGCGGGGTTCTCAACCAGCGGCTGCCACACGTTGCCCGGTGTTGCCGCGCCGCCGCCGCTTTGCTGATACTCGACGGTGATGAGCGTGTTGGGTGCGCCGGCATCGTCCGGCAACCCGCCATCGAGCAACGCGCCGAGCGTCGCATCAGCGCCACCGACGACCGCCGCAAACGGCTGCATAGCAAACGTGCGAAACGAAACGGCGCCGCTACGCGTCGCGAGGGTTGCCCCGCTTGCGGCGCTGACCACGCTGGTGATCGTGAAAGAGGCTCGCGCTTCGCTAACTGCGCTGTTCCCTTGCAGAACCACGGTGCACGGCGTGCTGGGACAGGCTGTCGATGCGGGTGCCGCTGACCGCGTCGCGGTCGCGATGGTCGTGTGCACGTCGATCTCGCAGCCGTTGGCGTCGGCAAAGGCGCAGGTTGCAATTGGCACCGGCGCGACACCGCTTGGCACCGACGCTTGCGCGGCGTGCACTCCGTTGACGAACGCGATGCGAGCCGCATCGAGTGCGCGCTGCCGGAGTGCCGCTTGCGCAAGCGACGCTGCGCCGTGCACGATCGTTTCGCCGAGCACGGCGAGGAGCGCAAGCAAAAACAGCGTGCGCAGAAGCACTACTGCGGAGCGGTCCCGTTGCTCGCCGCCGGTACCAGCGAATTCGGCGGCGGCGCCGGCGCGGCAATCGTCTGGCTCAGCGTTGCGATCTTGGTCGCGTCGTTGTCGTCGCTTGCCGAAAGGACGATCGTCACCGACCCGCCGGCTGTTGTCGTGCTCGTGAGCGAGAGATGCGCGGGAAGCGGCGAGCCGCTTGGGAGCGGAATCGTCGTCGGCACGGTCGTTGACGGCAAGGTCGCGCCTTGGTATTTCATCACGTCGACAGCGATGCGCATCTCGCGGGTGACCGTCGCCTCGAGCGCGCTTTCGACTGGGTCTGGACCGAAGCGATGTTCGGAAGCGATCAGCGCGGCGCTAAGCGCTCCGACGGCGATCGCGATGATCGCTACGGCTACAACGACTTCGACGAGGCTCTCGCCGCGTTCGCGCACATCACGGTGAGTGCCCGCGCGCGAGCCAAACGAGACGCGGCGGCCGTATCCGCAGCAGGGGCCGTTCGATCAGATAGGTCACCAGCGCCGCTTGCACGATCGTGACGATGAACGCGAGGATCGTGTAACGCAGCTGCCAGGCGGCATCGAAATGCGGGTCGCCCGTATACGGCGGAATGTGGTGCATGACCATCTCGCGCGCGACCAATTGATGGTAAAGATACAGATTGTACGAGATCAACGCAAGAAATCGCAGCGGCGCATTTGCGAGCAATACCTGAAAGAATGTCGGCGCGCAAAGCGAACCGAGCGCGATTGCGCCGAACCCCAGTCCGTAGAGTGCGCGGGTGTAGATTTGCGGCGCGATCTGCCACTGCGGGTCGGTGCGATGCTCGAACATGCCGATGAGCAGCACGCAGAGCAGCCAGACGCCGGCGACTGCCGCCATCGGCATGGCCGGTGAAATCTCCGGCGCGCGTAAGCGATGTCCGAAGCGCGCAAAGATCCACGCCGAGAACATCCCGCACGCGAAGATGTCGAGGTAGCCCGGCAGATTTTCGACCAAGAGCGGCATTTGGTGGCTGAAGCAGCACTGCGCCGCATGCACGCGCCAGAGCAGCGCGATCGCGAGCATTGCTACGGTCGTGAGAGCAGCGCGGCGCGAGAAGCTCCACCACACCAGCGGGAAAATCAGGTAGAACTCCACTTCGACGGCAAGCGTCCAGAGCACACCGTTAATCGAACCGTAGGTCGACTGCCACCAGGTGTGGATGAAGAGCAGGTGCGTGACGATCTCTTGCCACGGCGCCGCACCGTTGCGGTTGAGAACCGCGTAACCGATGGCGTAGGCGACCACGATCGAAAGCACATACGACGGCACGATCTTGATGAAGCGGCGCCAGGCAAAGTGTCCCCATGTCGGCTGGGGCTCTCCCGCGAGTTGCGCGCGCACGAACGGGAACGTGATGACGAACCCGCTCAGAAAGAAGAAGAGATGGACGCCGATGAACCCGGTTTCGGGAATGAACTGCAGCCACGGCGCGGGCGCGGGCAACCACGAAATCTCCCAAATGTGATACCAGAGCACGAGCAGCACGGCGATGCCGCGCATCCCATCAAGAACGCCTAGTCTATCTTTCAACGTCTAATTCCGTCGGCGGATCGGCCGAAGGCCGAACGCTACAGGTCAACGCGCAGCGTTGACCCATTGTTCTAAGGGGTTGACACAAAACCTGTCTTTGTATTAGTATGTAGATACAATGACTTTCTCGATACTGTTCGATCGCTGGTATTTCGGGCTGTTTCTCGTCGGCTACGGGCTGTTCTTGGTCGTCCGCGCTCACGCACTCAACGACTTACGCCGCTATTTCCGGTGCGACGACCAGACGCCGGAGCTTGACGATGCGGTGTCGCGCCGTCAAGCGCTCGAATCGCTTCCGCTTGCCGCATGGTACGTTCCGGGAATCGTCAACGTCCTGCTCGGCGCCGCGGTACTCGGAGGCGCACTTAGCGGAATCATCGGCTACGGATTCGGCATGTGCGGCTTCGTGGCAAGTTTGGGGATCTCATATCTGCGCCTCCGCAATCGCGGAGCGACGCGTGCCGCGGCTCTCGCGCCGCGCACGCTGACGTCGATCGTTCCGCTGCCGTGGTATCCCGCAGCAGCGCTCGTATCCGTAGCACCGCTGGCCTTTGTCGACGTGCCGCAGTTCGGGGTCGCGGCGATTCTCGTGACGTTCGCGGCAATTGCGACGTTCGGTTTCGCGATTGCGTCGAATTCCATGGCATCGATTATGCCGGGCCGCAATCCAGAAATCGAGTTGTATGTTGACAACCGTATTCGCCGGTGCCGCGTGCTAGGATTGTTCGCGGCCGGCATGGGCGTCCCGCTGGTTTTCGTTGCGATGGCGTGGGCCGCGACGCCCAGCACGCTGCTGAATACGATAGCGATCGTCTTGGTGTTCGCCGCCTGGTGCGGGTTCGTGATTCCGCTATTGATGCGTCGCGTGCGGGTGCCGGGATTTTTCTAGAACGTGTCGCGAGATCCAATGGCGCCTGAGAACGAACCACTGATTGCCGTCGATCCGCAGATCGAAACGCCGCCGTATCAACAGATTTTCGAGCAGATTCGGGCGGCGATCGAGCGGGGCGCCCTCGCACCGGACGCGCCGTTGCCGACGGTACGCCAACTCGCCGGCGATCTCGGGGTGGCCCCCAACACGGTTGCGCGCGCCTACACTGATCTGGCCGATGCGGGCTGGCTGATTAGCGAGGGACGGCGCGGAACGCGGGTTGCGAGCAAGACGCCCGCCGCCGATCGGCGAGCGCGATCGAATGCGCTCGCGGAGGCGGCAGCGAGATTTGTGGATTCGTTGCGCCACCGTGGTTATAGTGCGACGGAAATTGCTGCTGAGTTACGGAGGGTACTCGACGCGTGAACGGACTTGCCACATTGCAACTTGCGGCTCACGTGCTTCGCATCGCGCTGGGAGCCCAGCTTGCCTGTTGGGGTGCGATCTTCGCCGTCCAACCGTTCTACCGCGCCTACGTGCGGGCAATTCGCCGCTTTGCGCGCTGGGCGTCGCGGCGAACGCGGACGTCGATGCCGGAGGAAGCCGTGGCGAGGATCACGGCTGCGTCGGAGAAGCGACAAGCCGTGACGATCGAGCCGCCGCAATCCGTGCTGACCATTATCGGTGTGTTGATGATCGTGGCAGGGCTGGTAGGTGCCTTCGGGCTGCTCGAGATCGGCACGCTTGTCTCGGGAATGTTTGCGGCTCTGGCGGCGGTGATCTGCTGGTGGTCGATGCGCGCGCGCCCGTCCTCCGGCGAGCGACGCGAGGCGGTGCTTCGACCGCGTGCGCTTCCCGGTTGGATCAACCCCTTGATCCTCGCGATTCCACTTCTGCAGATTCCGATCGTCGCTGTAACCGGCAGTCAGGGAAGAACGATCGATCGCGCCATTGTCATCGGCTCGATCGTCATTGCCGCGGCAACGGCGTACATCTATGGAAGGTACGCCGACCGCGCGCTGTTCGGCGCGGACCGCAGTGCCGAAAGCGTTGTGGACGACAGCACGCGGGGTTTCGGGGCGCTTGTCTTGAGCTTTCTTGGTTTCGTCGGGCCGGGGGTCTACGTCATCGAGCGGTCATTGGCGCTCGGGCCGAGGCATGGATTGTGGTTCGAAATGATCCTGTTGTACGCGTTCCTGGTCCTCTTCGGCCTCACGTTGTTCAAGCGGCGGCAGGCGATTTCGCAACTCACCCTTGACAGCCCCCCGGGCGATGTGATTGCATAGCCGCAACGTGATTCAGACTTTCGGCTTTAGCTTTGCGTATTGGTATTACTACTTTGGCCTCTCGGGCCCAAGGGGATTCGCGCACGCATAAAGCCGACCGGCCAGACGCCGGAGAACACGCGTAAAATGCATGAACGAGTCCCCGCCGAAGTGGGGACTCGTTCTTTTTCTCATAACCAGGGGCAAACCATGACAGCGGTCTACCAGGGAGTCGACGGAGCCTATTCGCAGCTGGTGCTGGGGCACTATCTGCGCGAGCACGGAATCGAGATGCCGACCGTGGGTCTCCCCAGTTTTCGCGAGATGGCGACGGCGGTTGCCGGGTCGCGCGCGGATGCCGGCGTGATCCCGATCGAAAACGCGATCGTCGGAACCGTTCGCGAAGGCTACGACCTGCTGGCGGAGTTCGATTTAGTGCCGGTCGCGGAGATTCAGTGGCGCACCGATCATCGTTTGCTGGGCGTGCGCGGCGCGGAGCTGCGCGACGTGCGCGAAGTGCTAGCGCATCCGCTCGTGCTGGCCGAATGCGGCGCGTTTCTAGCCGGTCTCGATCACGCTCGTGCGATTCCGTGTGAAGACACCGGTGTCGCCGCACGCGAGGTGGCGCGCGGCGGCAATCCCGCTATCGCCGCGCTTGCGTCGCCGGTGGCGGCGTCGATCTACGATCTGATCGAACTGGCCACCCACTGCAGCGACGATCCGCGCACCTACTCGCGCTTCTTGATCGTGCGGCCGCGCCACGCGTCCGCGTCCAATCCGCTGCTCGCCGTTGGCAAGAGCGAGCGGCGCAAGACGTCGCTCGTCTTTTCCGTCGAGGAGCGCACCGGTTCGCTCGCCGGTGTGCTTTCGATTCTCGCCGCGCACAACATCAACGGCGACAAGCTCGAATCGAAGCCGTATCTCGGGCACGGCACCGAGCGCGTGTTCTATGTTGACTTCGACGGCGATTATGAGGACCCCAACGTTGCCGGCGCGCTTGCGGAACTGAAGAAGGCCTGCAAGACGCTCACCGTGCTCGGTAGTTACGACGCGCATATCGGCGAGCCGATCGGGCGCAACGACGATCCGCCCAAGGCGCTGGTCGAGCTCGTGCGCGAGATCGCCCCGCCGCCGGCACCGATCAGCGATTCGCCCTTCCCGCGCGTCGCGCGCGCAGCCAACCCACCGGGAACCACACTGCAAATCGGTGGCGTGCGCGTGGGCGACGGTGAGTTCACGATTGTGGCTGGGCCGTGTTCGGTGGAATCGCGCGAACAAATTCTCGATACGGCGCATGCGGTCGCGGCGCGCGGCGCGGTGATGTTGCGCGGCGGCGCGTTCAAACCGCGCACCAGTCCGTACGCGTTCCAAGGTTTGGGCTGGGAAGGCGTGTCGCTGCTTGCAGAGGCGGGTCGCGCGAGTGGGCTGCCGACGGTGAGCGAAGTGATGACGATCGATCAAGTCGAGCGGATGGCCGCACAAATCGATGTGCTCCAGATCGGTGCACGCAACATGCAGAACTTCGATCTGCTCAAGGCGGTTGGGCGCTGCGGGCGGCCGGTACTGCTCAAGCGCGGACTTGCCGCGACCGTCGATGAACTGCTTGCTGCGGCCGAATACATTCTTTCCGAAGGCAATCCAAACGTGATTCTGTGCGAACGCGGCATTCGCACTTTCGAGCAGGCAACGCGCAACACGCTCGATCTCTCGGCCGTGCCGGTGCTGCGCGAGCGTTCGCATCTGCCGGTATGGGTCGATCCCAGCCACGGCGTCGGCGTGAGACGGTGGGTGCGGCCACTATGCCGCGCCGCCAAAGCGGTCGGCGCGCACGGCTTGCTCATCGAGGTGCACCCGAATCCGCCCGAAGCCAAGAGCGATAAAGAACAAGCGCTCACCTTCGACGACTTCGGCGCGATCATGCACGATCTCGCGGGGATCGATACCTGGTCGCAAGCGCAGACGGGACCGCAGGCCAAGGTATGACGGAAGGCGAGTGGCGAGGCGGTAAAGTCCGCGGAATTCGCGGTGCAATCACGGTTGATCGCGACGATAGCGCGGCGATCGTCGACGCAACCAAACGGCTCTTGAGCGCGATGATCGAGCGCAACGACGTCGCGATCGATGATATCGCGTCGGTACTCTTTAGTCTCACGCCGGACTTGCATGCGGTGTTTCCCGCGCTTGGTGCGCGCGAAATGGGCTGGACGAACGTGCCGATGCTGCACTTTTGCGAGATCGACGTGCCCGGATCGCTCGAGCGCGTGATTCGCGTGCTGATGCATGTAAACACCACCCGCAGCATCGACGAGATCGAGCACGTCTATCTCGACGGAGCCGTCGTGTTGCGCCCCGATCTCGCCCGCTCGACCACGAGGTAAGCCGTGCCGCGTCTTGGCATCATCGGGACCGGATTGATCGGCGCGTCGATCGGT
The DNA here is from genome assembly GCA_963703325.1 of Vulcanimicrobiota bacterium. Classification (GTDB taxonomy): domain Bacteria; phylum Vulcanimicrobiota; class Vulcanimicrobiia; order Vulcanimicrobiales; family Vulcanimicrobiaceae; genus Aquilonibacter. The sequence continues at coordinate 2,481,912 of OY969805.1, forward strand.
CTTGCGGCGCGCTTGCGCGGCTGGGAGGCACTCGGCTGCGATCGCGATCCGGCGGCGACGACGGCTGCGTTGCATGCCCAGGCGATCGATCGCATCGCCGAGCGCGATGAGATCTATGCAACCTGCGACCTCGTGGCAATTGCTGCGCACGTGAGCGGCACGCTCGAAGAGATCGCGACGTTGTGGCGTCGTACATTGCGCAGCGACCAGGTGATCATTGACGTTGCGTCGGTGAAAGCGCCGGTCGCGCGAGCGGCGGCCGGTATCGACGCGTTCGTTCCGACACATCCGATGGCCGGCGGCGAGCGGCGTGGTCCGGGAGCGGCGCGCGGCGACCTGTTTACCGGACGTGTTTGGTGCTATGTGCCGACGGCAGACAGCGGGCGCAGCGAACAAGTTGCGGCCTTTGCGCAAACGCTCGGCGCGAATCCCGTCGCGGTCGACGCGGAGGAGCACGATGCGATCGTGGCGTTGACCTCGCATCTCCCCCAACTCATCGCCTATGCGTTCACCCAACGCGTGAACGAGCGCAACGCCGCCGACGGAGAACTCGTCGACGCGTTGTGCGGACCGGCAGCGCGCGAACTGCTGCGGCTAGGCCGCTCGTCGCCGCAGATGTGGGATGAGATCTTTCATGAGAACCGCGACGCGCTCGAACAAGAGTTGCGCCGCTTTCGAAAGGCACTCGATGATCGTCGGCTTTCAGGGTGAGCTGGGCGCCTTCAGCGAGGAGGCGGCAACCACACTTTTCGGCGAGATCGACGCGCACGGGTTTCCCACCTTCGATGCGCTGGTCGAAGCCGTCGACGACGGCACGCTGCCGCTGGGCTTGCTTCCGTGCGAGAACAGCATCCACGGTCCGGTGACGCGCGCCTACGATTTACTCTACGCACACCCCAACGTTCGTATCGTCGACGAAACCGTTCACCGGATCGTTCAGACCTTGATCGGCGTCCCCGGTGCGCAGTTGAGCGAAATCCGGCGCATCGAATCGCATCCGGTCGCGCTCGAACAGTGCCGGCGTTTTCTTGGATCGCTTCACGACGTCGAGGTCGTGCCGGTTGCGGATACCGCCGGCGCCGTACGCGACGTGCTGAGCGTCGGCGATCGATGGCGCGCGGCGATCGGGCCGGCGGCCAGCGCGCAGCGATACGGCGGCACGATTCTCGCCGCTGCCGTGCAGGACGAAGCCGAGAACTACACGCGTTTCTTTGCTATTGCCCGCGAAGGCACGGCGCGACGCCGGCTCGGCCGTGCCGTGCTCGCTTTTGTCTTGCCGCACCAGCCCGGGAGTCTGCACACGGCACTCGGGGTTTTCGCCGAGCGCGGGCTCAATCTGCGAGCGTTGGTCGCGCGGCCGCTGCCTGGCCGGCCATTCGAGTACATCTTTTATGCGGAACTCGACTGTCCCGACCAACCACAGGTCCGAAGCGTGATGTCGGAGGTCGGTGCCGAGACGCGGCTCCTCGGCTGGTACTAAAGAACTATAGGCTCTCCGAAGGGTGAAAGCGGCCGGCACGCGTAGCTTGCCGTCGATGAAGCTTGCGTGGGCGTCTACTCTTTGCCTAGCATTGTTTTGGGCGATCATCGCTCCGGCGCTTGCCGACGCGCCGATCCGCACGCTGGTGTATCAATACAGCTACGATGCTCGCGGCTTCAGTGGGAAATCGTCGGCCATCGGCGGCATCGGGTCCGATACGAGCCGAGGTTCCGCCTCGCGAACCGGCGAGATCACGGTTGAGGTGGCTGCCGCCACGCAAGACGGCGGCCTGGTCGTTGACATCACACAGACGATCGATCGGACCCCGCGCCCGCTTGAGACGATCCGCTGCGCGCTCTATGGCCTCACGACGGACGTCGTGTGCGACCAAAATGTTCACGCGACCAGGGAAGAGACGGTCCTGCTCAGCTATCTTGGGCGGGATTTTTACGACGTGTCGCGGCTTGATCCCCGAGGGGAGTGGAACACCTCGCCTAAGATGAACCCCGGCAAAGTTTCTATCCTCAATACATTCAAAGCGACGAAAACCGACGGTGACATCGTCACGATCGCGGTCGATCGTGAGGAGCGCAACGGCGACTTCCGCGCCACGACAACAGGAACGCTGCTCTACAACAGCGCGATGGAAGTGCCGACCTCGGTCCGCGTTGCGACCGCCGGGGCACGGACGGGTGCCCAAGGAGACATGAACGTCTCGCTAGCGCTGATCTCGGATTCGATGGCCAAACCAACCGGTTCGCCGCCGCATTGAAAGGGAGAGCGTGAAGCACGCGTACGCGGCGCTGACGATCGCCGCTGTCGCAATCGCCATACCGGTGAGTGCGCAAGCCCCGCCCGCACTCTCGTCTACAAGTTTAGCGCGGACGGGCGCGGGTTCTCGGAAACCTCCGGCGGAGAAGGCGGCGCGCTGGCCGGGGGCCGGACGGGCATGATCTCAATGGATTTCGGAAAGCTGACGCCGGACGGTCCACGATTCGATGGTCGGCACGAACAATCAGATCGACAGCAACCTAGCCCTCGATCTGGTCAGCGATTCGGGTGCCGATGCGGCCAGCCCAAATCCGCATTGACGGCCCTGTACCTCCCTGATATACTGCCGTAGTTCAGGCCCACCGGCAGGTGCGGCCCACTTTGTGTGTGTTGCTAGGGAGACGCTGTTGCCCACGATTAACCAGCTCGTCCGTAAGGGCCGGGCGAAGACGGAAAAGAAGGTTAAGACCCGCGCGTTCCGCGTGATCCTCACCGGGCCCAAGCCGGGCCATCCGGATCTTCCGACCCGTCAGTTCGAAGTGACCGGCAACCCCCAGCGCCGCGGCGTCTGCACGCAAGTGAAGACCGTGACGCCCAAGAAGCCGAACTCGGCGCTGCGCAAAGTGGCCCGCGTCCGCCTGACCAACGGCGAGGAAGTGACGGCCTACATCCCCGGCATCGGCCACAACCTGCAGGAGCACTCGGTGGTGCTCGTGCGCGGCGGCCGTGTGAAAGATCTCCCGGGCGTGCGTTACCACATCATTCGTGGGACGCTCGACACGGCCGGCACCGCCAACCGTAAGCAAGGTCGCTCGAAATACGGCGCCAAGCGCACCGTGAAGAAGTAAGGAAATAGATGCCTCGTAAAGGACCGGCTCCGAAGCGGCAGATTCTGCCCGACCCGAAGTACAACTCGAAGATCCTCGCGCGCTTCATCAATAAGGTGATGCTCAGCGGGAAGAAGTCGACCGCCGAACAGGTCACCTACGGCGCGCTCGACCTCATTGCCGAGCGCACGGGTCGCGATCCGTATGAGATTTTCCAGCAGGCGCTCTCGAACGCGATGCCGCTGGTCGAAGTGCGTCCTCGCCGGGTCGGCGGTGCAACCTATCAGGTGCCGATGGAGGTTAGACCTGATCGGCGCCAGGCGATGGCAATGCGCTGGCTGATCGGCTATGCGCGCGCGCGCGGCGGACGCTCGTTCGAGGAGAAACTCGCGGGCGAACTGCTCGACGCTTCGAACAACACCGGCGCGACGATCAAGAAGCGCGAAGACACGCACAAAATGGCCGAGGCCAACAAAGCCTTCGCTCACTATCGTTGGTAATCCAATTTTCTTAAAGATCAAATAACTGTGGCAACCAGAGAATATCCGCTCGAGCGGACTCGCAACATTGGCATCGCGGCGCACATCGACGCCGGCAAGACGACCTGCACCGAACGCATCCTGTTCTATACCGGACGGGTGCACAAGATCGGTGAGGTGCATGACGGCGCCGCGACGATGGACTGGATGGTCCAGGAGCAAGAGCGCGGCATTACGATCACGTCGGCCGCGACCGCCTGCACCTGGCGCGAGAACCGGATCAATATTATCGATACGCCTGGGCACGTGGACTTCACGGTCGAGGTGGAGCGCTCGCTGCGCGTCCTCGACGGTCTCGTCGCGCTGTTCGACTCGGTGGCGGCCGTCCAACCGCAGTCCGAGACGGTCTGGCGCCAGGCCAACAAGTACAAAGTGCCGCGCATCATCTTCGTCAACAAGATGGACCGCATGGGCGCCGACTTCTTCAATGTGGTCGCGAAGATTCGCGAGCGCTTGGGTGCGCGCGCCGTTCCAGTCCAAGTGCCGATCGGTGCCGAAGACAAGTTTCTCGGCGTCGTCGACCTCTTCACGATGCACAAGGTCATCTACACCGACGATCTTGGCAACACGATGGGCGACGAGCCGCTGACCGATGCCGACGGTGAACTCAAGACGACGGCCGAGAAGTGGCGCCACGAACTGGTCGAGGCGATTGCCGAGCAAGACGACGAGCTGCTGGAGATGTTCTTCAACGGTGCCGAACTGCCGGTCGATCGGATGAAGCTCGCGCTGCGCAAGGCGACGATTGCGGGTTCGGTACTGCCGATGCTCTGCGGTTCGGCGTTCAAGAACAAGGGCGTGCAGCCGCTGCTCGACGCCGTGGTCGACTATTTGCCCTCGCCGCTGGAAGCGAAAGCGATCGTCGGCCTCGACAAGAACGGCGGCGACATTACGCGCAAGCCGGACGACAACGAGCCGTTCGCGGCGCTCGCGTTCAAGATCGCGACCGACCCGTACGGCAACTTGACGTATTTCCGCGTCTACTCGGGCACGCTCGAGAAGGGCTCGTACGTCTACAACGCGCGTTCGGGTCGCAAAGAACGTATCGGCCGCATTTTGCGGATGCACGCGAATCATCGCGAGGACATCGATGCGATCGGCGCGGGCGACATCGCGGCGGCCGTCGGACTTTCCGACACGCGCACCGGCGACACGTTGTGCGATGAGAAGCATACGATCTTGCTCGAGTCGATCACGTTCCCGGAACCGGTGATCTCGCAGGCCATCGAACCTAAGTCGAAGGCCGACCAGGATCAGCTTGGCAAGGGGCTCACGCGCCTTGCGCAAGAGGACCCGACGTTCCGCATGTGGACCGACGAAGAGACGCAGCAGACGATCATCGCCGGCATGGGCGAATTGCATCTCGAGATTATTCTCGATCGCCTGCGCCGCGAGTTCAAAGTCGAAGCCAACGTTGGTAAGCCGCAGGTTGCGTACAAAGAAGCCATTACCAAGACCGTTGAAAAGCAGGGCAAATTCGTCCGGCAGTCCGGCGGCAAGGGTCAATATGGCGACGTGTGGCTGCGCGTCGAACCGCTCGCACCCGGCTCGGGATTCCAGTTCGAATGGAAGATCGTCGGCGGCGCGGTTCCAAAAGAATACGCCAAGGCGGTGCAACAGGGCATTGCGGAGTCGTCGCAGAGCGGCGTGCTCGCGGGATTCCCGGTGCTCGACTTCAAGGTGACGGCGTTCGACGGTTCGTACCACGACGTCGACTCGTCGGAAATGGCGTTCAAGATCGCTGCATCGATGGGCTGGAAAGAAGCCAATCGCGCGGCCAGTCCGGTTCTGCTCGAGCCGATCATGAAAGTCGAAGTGACCACGCCCAAAGACTACATGGGCGCGATCACGGGCGACCTCAATCGCCGTCGCGGCATGATCCAAGCGACGGAAGAGGCTCCGGGCGGTGCGCAGATCATTACCGCGCACGTTCCGCTCTCAGAAATGTTCGGGTACGCCACCGACATGCGTTCTGCAACGCAAGGCCGGGCGACGTACACGATGGAGTTTGCTCACTACGAGCAGGCTCCGAAGTCGGTCACTGAAGAGATCATTGCCAAGTCGGCCGGCAAAAAAGGCGCACCTGCTTAATAACTCATCGACGGATAAATAAGGAAGAACGAAAGAATCATGGCTAAAGCGAAATTTGAGCGCAACAAGCCGCACGTGAACATCGGTACCACCGGTCACGTCGACCACGGTAAGACCACGTTGACGGCGGCGATCACGAACTGCCTCTCAACCGAGGGTCTAGCGGCTAAGCGCGGCGTCGATGAGATTGACAACGCGCCCGAAGAGAAAGAGCGCGGTATTACGATCGCGATCTCGCACCAAGAGTACGAGACCAAGAAGCGGCACTACGCGCACGTTGACTGCCCCGGACACGCCGACTACATCAAGAACATGATCACCGGCGCGGCGCAGATGGACGGAGCGATCCTCGTCGTTGCCGCGACCGACGGCCCCATGCCGCAAACGCGCGAGCACATTCTGCTCATGCGCCAAGTCGGCGTGCCGCGGATCGTGGTCTTCTTGAACAAGGTCGACCTGGTCGACGACGAAGAGCTGCTCGAGCTCGTCGAAATGGAAATTCGCGAACTGCTCACGCAGTACGAGTTCCCGGGCGACGACACACCGATCATCCGCGGTTCAGCCCTCAAGGCGCTCAATTCGTCGGGCAAAAAAGGCGACCCGGATGCGGATCCGATCTTCAAGCTGATGGATACGGTCGATGAGTACATCCCCGATCCGGTGCGCGAAATCGACAAGCCGTTCCTGATGCCGATCGAAGACGTGTTCACCATTACCGGCCGCGGCACGGTCGGAACGGGACGCGTCGAGCGTGGCCAGGTCAAGGTCGGTGAGGAAATCGAGATCGTCGGCTTGCAAGAGGAAACCCGCAAGTCGGTCGTGACCGGCATCGAAATGTTCCGTAAGCTGCTCGACGTGGGCATCGCCGGCGACAACATCGGCGTGCTGCTGCGCGGTATCGACCGCAACGACATCGAGCGCGGTCAGGTGCTTTCGAAGCCCGGTTCGATCAAGCCGCACAAGAAGTTCCAAGCCGAAGTCTACGTCCTCTCGAAGGAAGAGGGCGGCCGTCACACGCCGTTCTTTGCGAACTATCGTCCGCAGTTCTACTTCCGTACGACCGACGTGACCGGCACCATCAAACTGCCCGAAGGCGTCGAGATGGTCATGCCCGGCGACAACATCAAGATGGACGTCGAGCTGATCACCCCGATCGCGTGTGAGCCCGGCCTCCGCTTTGCCATTCGCGAGGGTGGCCGGACTGTCGGCGCCGGCGTCGTCACCGCCGTCTCGGAGTAGTCTTTTCGCCCAGAGCTTCGTTGCGTAGGGGCTCGTGGTGCTTACACCACGTCGCCCCTCCGCGCCTCACTCTGGACGAAAATCCTTATTCCGTGGTAAAGTAGCCCCTGGTTCCCCCAGCCCTTTGAAAACTTGAGTTTAGGATAGAGATGTCAAAGCAGAAGATTCGCATTCGTCTGAAAGCGTACGATCACAAAGTTCTCGACCAGTCGGCCGAGCGTATCGTCGATACCGCCAAACGCACCGGTGCGTTCGTGAGCGGTCCGGTGCCGTTGCCGACCGAGATCAATCGTTTTTGCGTGCAGCGCTCGACGAATAACGACAAGAAGTCGCGCGAGCACTTCGAGATGCGCACCCACAAACGCCTCATCGACATCCTCCAAGCGTCGCCCAAGACGATGGATGCCCTGATGCATCTCGACTTGCCGGCCGGCGTGGACATCGAACTCAAGGCATAGTCCCTTTGTCGTAGGCGCGCAGCGCCGTAGTCGAGGGACCGACGAATGCAAGGCTCGAAGCAATGCTTCGGGCCTTTTTTGTTTTGCTTCGCGCTACCCGGAGAGCCCCTATGAGCCTACGACGCATTAGCATTCTTGCGCTTTGTCTTGCGCTTACATTCGCGAACATGTCGCGCGGCCGCGCCGACGACAGCGATGCGCTGCGCACGATGCTAGCGCTCACTCAGCAAATGGTCAACGCCGGTTGGAAATCGAAGACGGCGCTCGCATCCGATAGTGACACGCAAGCCTTCGCGATAAAGAATAAAGATGGCGTCGATTGGATTGCCGCGCTGAGCGTGGTATCGATCGCTACGAACCAGTATCTGTTTACTGCGGCGGCGTTCAAGACGACGGAGACGGGCACGAGCGCCGTTACCGCGATGATTGAAGATGGAGGCGCCCATGGGATCTAAGATACGATGCGCTGCGGCGCTTTTAGCCATCGTGGTCGTATTCACGTCGTTGCCCGCATCGGCCGGCAACTGGACCGTGGACGTCGCCAACCAGAGCGACGGGTGGGTCTGGGTGACGGTGCGCGCCTCGGTGAAAAAGATCATCGGCACGAGGATTGAGAACATCGCATGGTACTGCGTCGGGCCGCACAGCAGCAGCCACCGCGCAGACTTCTCCGAACAACCCGAAGAGGCGCTCTTCGAGATGACCGCTCAGAAGAATTGCGCGCATCCGCTCGTCACCACGCAGGGGAGGAACGCGGACGAGCACGGCAATATCCGCGCTACCATCATCAATAACCCCTGCGCGGTCGGCTACCCGTGCGTGCGGTTCCGCGTAAAATGACGGCTTCGGCGAATTGCAGTATTTCTCGCGGTTGCGCTCGTCCCGGCAATCGCCCTCGCGGAGGGCTACGCCTTCCGCTTCCTCATTATCCAGCAACCGGCAGCGCAGATTCGGATCATGCGGCCGGTGGGTTTGCAGCACGGCTACCGTAACTACGAATGTCTGGCTTTTGCCAATCTCAGCCCAAAGACCGCGACACGCGTGCGCTTTAAATTCATGTACTTTGATGCGGCGCGGGAAAACGTCGGGTCCGGTGAGCTCGAGCGCACCGGCTCGTTTGCAACCGGCATAGTCGATCAGGGGCCGCCGAATCTTGGTGCTGCAGGATTGGGCACATTTGATCCCGGCACATACAACGATTGCCTTGCGTTTACGTTTCCGCACCAGGGTATCGCTATCAACGTCGTAATGGTCGAGCGCGTCGAATATAGCGACGGTACCGCGTGGGAACGTCCAACACCGCAACCGTCAGCGACGCCGGCCGTCGCCCCGACCGCGACGGTCGAGCCTTAAAGGAGACCTCATGGAAATCAAACCGACCTATTTCGGAACGATGCTGTCGCTCGCGACAGTGGCGTTCGGCCTCATTGCGGCCGGCGCGTGGAACAAGTTTATTTCCGATCTCATTGCGGTGTTCTTAAAGCCCGGATCAGGTGTGTGGGCGGAATTCATTTACGCGATCATTATTACGGTCATCGCGATCGTGGTCGTGCAGAATCTCGGCAAGCTCGCCGAGCGGAACAGCGGCCCCAAGCCCTAGTCGAGATCGGCAAGTGGATCCGACGATACGGTTCAGCAAGCGTGCGGAAGACTACGCGCGCTATCGGCCTAGTTACCCGGCGGACGCAATCGCGGCGGTACTCGACGGTTTTACCAAACCGCGCGTGGCGGACCTCGGCGCAGGTACCGGGATTTCATCGGTCTTGCTCGCCGACGCCGGCGCGCACGTGTTTGCAATCGAACCGAACGCGGCAATGCGTGCGTCCATCCCCGCTCGCTCCGACATCGACGCGATCGATGGCACGGCCGAAACGACCAGCCTTCCCGCTCGCAGCGTCGACGTCGTCACCGCTTTCCAGGCGTACCACTGGTTCGATCCGGATCGGGTCCTCGCCGAAGCGGAACGCATCGGGCGCGAGCGCGTACGGTTTGCTGCGGTCTGGAACGAGCGCGATGAGCGCGATCCGTTCATGCGCGAATACAGCGACATCATCCGAGGCTACATGTCCGATGACACCGAGAGCCGGCGACGAGCGACCGCGGTCGACAGCGACCTGCGTCGGCGTGGCTGGTCGAATGTGCGCGTGCTGGATTTTCGCCATGAAAAACCGGTCGATTGGGATGGTCTTCTCGGTCGCACGCGTTCCGCGTCGTATTTGCCGCGCGAGGGTCCGGCCTATGAGTCGATGGCGGCGGAATTGCGCCGGCTCTACGACCGCGCAGCGGAGTCCGGCGGCGCGCACTTCGTTTTGACGACCGCGGTGCACCTGGCCGAGCGCACAATGAGCTAGCCTGGCACGCCTCGAACCAGGCGCCATGCCAATCGCACTTCGAGAATCGCGCACCCGGACGTTCCACGGCACCAAACGCCGCATCTTCCACCTGCTCGAAGAGATGGGGACCTCAGGCGATCAGATTTGGCCCTTCGCATCGCAACCGTTCATGCGCTCCCCGGGCCCGCTCGTTCCTGAGCGAACCGAAGAGTGGCACCTTGGCATCCACGCCATGCTCGCCGAGGTTGTACCTGAAGAGCGCATCGTGTGGCGCATCCTCAACGACGGTGTCGATGGAACGCATGGATTCTATCTGAGTTCCGAAGGCAAGCAAACCGTGGTTGAGTATCGCGTCGAGGGCACGCTGACCGACACCGACGGGCGCCTCTTGTGGCGCCGGCTCGAAGATTCGTTCGAACGCTCGACCGAGGCGCTCTTTGATAAGATCACACGCGTCTTAAAACGGTAGAGGATATGGAACAGCGTACGGTCGGGAAAAACGGTCCAAAAGTCGGGGCGCTCGGCCTTGGCTGCATGGGGATGTCGGAATTCTACGGCGCGGGCGACGAGGCCGAATCGATTCGCACGATCCACCGCGCGCTCGAGCTCGGCGTGAATATGCTCGACACCGCCGACATGTACGGGCCGTTTACGAACGAGCAACTCGTCGGAAAGGCGATCCGGGACCGTCGCGACCGGGTCTTTCTCGCAACGAAGTTCGGCATCGTGCGCGATGCCGTCGATCCTTTGAAGCGCACGATTAGCGGCAGTGCCGACTACGTGCGCAGTGCATGCGACGCGTCGCTGAAGCGCCTCGGTGTCGCGCACATCGATCTGTACTACCAACATCGGGTCGATATGTCGACGCCGATCGAAGAGACGGTTGGGGCAATGGCGGAGTTGATCAAGGCCGGCAAAGTGCGCTATCTCGGGCTGTCCGAGGCGAGTGCAGCCAACGTGCGTCGCGCCTCCGCTGTGCACTCCATCGCTGCGCTCCAAAACGAGTGGTCGCTCTGGTCGCGAGACCTCGAAGAGAACGGGCAACTTGCTGCCGCGCGCGAGTTGGGAATTACGATCGTCGCGTACTCGCCGCTTGGACGCGGCTTTCTTACCGGGGCGATCAAGAGTCCGGATGATTTCGGTCCTGATGATTTCCGGCGCTCGAGCCCGCGCTTTATGGGTGAGAACCTTGCAAAAAATCTCGACCTCGTGCGGCATATCGAAACGCTCGCGAAGCAGAAGGGCTGCACCGCCTCGCAGCTCGCGCTTGCGTGGTTGCTTGCGCAAGGGCCCGATGTGATCCCGATTCCGGGAACCAAGCGAGTGAACTATTTGGAAGAGAACGTTGGTGCGCTCAACGTCAAGCTGAGCGATGCCGAGCTGCAAGCGATCGACGACGTCTTTCCCGCCGGCGCGGCCAGCGGCGCGCGCTACGCCGACATGAGCGTTGTAAACCGATGACCACTGCCCACGCGAAGAAGAAGATCGCGCCGCCCGATGCGGTCGATTTTCTCGGGCTCGATGCGCTGCTCTCCGGCGAGGAGCGGCTCGTTCGCGACACCGTTCGCTCGTTTGTGCGCGAGCGCGTCCTGCCGAACGTAGCGCAGTGGTTTGAGGACGGGATCTTGCCGCGCGAACTCGGCGCCGAACTCGGAAAGCTCGGCGTGCTCGGCATGCATCTGGAAGGCTACGACTGTCCGGGGGCAAGCGCGGTCGCGTATGGCCTGGCGTGCATGGAGCTCGAAGCCGGCGACTCCGGTATCCGCAGTTTCGCTTCGGTGCAAGGATCGCTCGCCATGTTTGCAATTCATCACTGGGGCAGCGACGAGCAGAAGCGCGAGTGGTTACCGGGAATGGCGCACGGTCAGAAGATCGGCTGTTTCGGATTGACCGAACCGGACTTCGGTAGTAATCCAGCCGGCATGCGGACCTTCGCACGGCGCGACCGCGACGATTGGGTGATCAACGGCACCAAGATGTGGATCACCAACGGTTCGATTGCCGACGTCGCGATCGTCTGGGCCAATACCGACGATGGGATTCGCGGCTTCGTCGTGCCGACGGCTACGCCGGGCTTTTCCGCGCATGACATTCATCGTAAACTCTCGCTACGCGCCAGCATCACGAGCGAACTCGTGCTCAACGACGTTCGCTTGCCGGGAGACGCCCAACTACCGCTTGCCCAGGGCCTCGCCGGCCCGCTCGCGTGTTTGAACGAGGCCCGCTACGGCATCATCTGGGGCTCGATGGGGGCCGCGCGCGCCTGCTACGAAGTCGCACTCGAGTACGCGAAGACGCGCGTGCAGTTCGATCGTCCGATCGGCGGATTCCAACTCACCCAGGAAAAGCTTGCGAACATGCTTATCGAGCTCGGGAAAGGTTCGCTGCTGGCCTTACATTTAGGACGCATGAAAGACGATGGCCGTCTCCACTCGTCCCAGGTGAGTTTTGGGAAGCTGAACAACGTGCGCGAATCGCTTGTCATCGCGCGCGAGGCGCGCACGATTCTCGGCGCCAACGGCGTCACGCTCGAATATCCCATCATCCGTCACGCCAACAATCTCGAATCGGTGCTGACCTATGAGGGCACGAGCGAAGTGCACATGCTCGTGCTCGGTCAGGCCATCACCGGGATCGCCGCGTTTACCTGAGTACTTTCCCGGCGCGATCGAGTTCGGCGAACTCCTCGTCGGAGAGCGTCAGGGTGGCTGCCGCAAGGTTCTCTTCCAAATGATCGACGCGCGAGGTTCCGGGAATCGGTAGCATCACCGGCGAGCGCTGGAGCGTCCACGCAAGCGCGACTTGCGACGGCGTGGCGCCGAGCCGCTTCGCGATCACGTCGAGCACCGAGCCGGGTTTGGCGAGTTCGCCTGCCGCCAGCGGAAACCACGGAATAAACCCAATGCCATGCGCTTCGCAGTAGTCGAGTACCGCTTCACTCTTGCGATCGACCAAGTTGTACTGGTTTTGCACGGTGACAACGGGAAAGTAGCGCTGCGCCTCTTGGATATCGGCGACAGTTACTTCGGAGAGACCGACATGACGAATGTAGCCGTCCGCGCGCATCTGCGCGATCGCTTCGAATTGCTCTTCGCGCGAGGTTTCCGGATCGATCCGGTGCAGTTGCCAAAGATCGATGCGATCGACCCCGAGCCGCCGCAAGCTCATACGCGCGCACTGTAGCAAATACGGGCCCCGGCCTACGGGATACCATTCGCCGGGCCCCTGACGCGTCAGGCCGCCCTTGGTGGCGATCACCGTACCTTTATATGGGTGCAGCACCTCATGAATGAGGTTCTCGCTGACTTCGGGGCCGTAGCTGTCGGCCGTGTCGATGAAGTTGATGCCAAGTTCGTGCACGCGCTTGAGCGTAGCCTTGGCGCCGGCCGGATCCTGTGGATCGCCCCAAACGCCCGGGCCCGTGACGCGCATGGCACCGAAGCCGAGCCGATTGACCGTGAGATCACCGCCGATAGTGAATTGCCCCGACGCGGCGGCAGAGATTTTCGTAGCCATGCCGGTTGCAACCGGGCATCGATGCGGCCGGTTGCGGCCGCGAGCGCACGATCCTACAATGTCCAGTCAGCGACGTTCCAGAACGGCGTGTTGACCGCGCTGTGTTCGTTGCGCATGTTCGCCGGGAACGTGTTGATTGAGGTTGCCTGATACATCGCCACCATCGGTAAGGCGGCGGCCAGCACGCGCTCGATTTGGCGATAGTAGGGGATGCGCGCCGCGCGTGCGTACGGGAGCACGGCAGTCTGCATCAGGCGATCGAGCGCCGGGTCGCAGAACCGCGCTTTGTTGAATCCGTGAGGCGGAACGCGATGACACGCGAACTGATCGCGCACATCCGGATCGAAGCCGGCAATAAAAGGAAAGATCGCGATGTCATAGTGGCCGCCGTAAAGCGGGCCGTCCGGAGCGACCAGCGCGTCGACCGCAAAGCGGCGGATCGATATCGCAATGCCGAGCGGGCGCTCCTGCGCCTGCATCAACGTCGCCATCTCAAGGGCGCTCGGTTTATCGGCGCGCACGATGATGTCCAGTGCGAGCGCGACGCCGTTCTTGTGGCGCAATCCGTCGGCATCGGCATGCCAGCCTGCGGCATCGAGCAGCCGCGCGGCAGCGGCGGCATCGTGCGCCGGCATTGCATAGGCATTCGGATCGTACGCCCATTCGAACAACCCGCGTCCGGGATCGCGCGTGCGATTGCCGCCCAGCAACGTCTTGTCGACGATCGCGTGCACATCGAGGCCTTGCGCGAATGCGCGTCGCACGCGTTCGTCGCGCAGCGCGATCTGCGTGGTATTAAAGATGAGCGCGCCGGTACCGTCGATCGGCGTCGCTTCGGTTCGCTTGCCCGGCAGCGCAGAGAGATCGGCGAACTGTGAGTCGTCGGCGTTGACATAGGCATCAGCTTCGCCGGTGCGTAGCATTTGGAACGCGGTCGTGGAGGACGGAACCGGCAGGATGATCAGCCGTTCGATCTTCGCCTTGCCGCGGAAATAGTACGGGTTGGCGCGCAGTTCCAAGCGCTGGCCCCGGGCCCAATGCTCGAGTTGGTAGGGTCCGCTTCCAAGCGGCAGACTGTCGAGCTGCGTCGCGTGAAGATGCGCGTGCCGTTGAAGCAGCCGCGCGGGAAGAATCGGGATCGCGTTTCCGGGGCCGCAGAGATAGAGCACGATCGGCGCGTAAGGCGAGCGCAAGTAGACTTTGACCGTCAGCTCGTCGGGCGTCGAGATCGCGGCGACATCGTCGAAGGCGACGCGCGAGGGCGCGTCCGATCCGGGGAAGGCGACGTGCCCGATGGTTTCCGCGACGTCGAACGACGTCAGCGCCGTGCCGTCGGAGAATCGGATACCCGGCCGTAGATGGTAGACGATCGTCCGCCCGTCGAGGCTGATGCCGCCGTTCTCTTGGGTAGGGACCGCGATGGCGGCATCGGGAACCAGCTCGCCGCGGTCGTCGAACTTCACCAAATAGGAATAGAGAAGAGCAGCCAGCTCTTGACCGCCGACGCCGCTGACAAAGATCGGATTCAGGCTCGGAAAGTCCTGAGTCTGAACGATCGTGAGGTGGTCCCGGGCACCGCCCTCGGGCCGGACGCATCCGGCAACGAGAACAGCGGCCAAAATGAATAGGGCCGGCCGCACGAAGCGGCCGAAAGTTTGGAGCACAGGAGGTGCGTCCGTCCAAAGGACGGCCAAACCCTCTTGACGCTGTGGGGGACACCTTGATATAGTGCCGAGGTTGTGGTCCAGCCGGTCCGCGCTCTCTTTGCGTGTGCCGGAAAAACATAGCTAAGTACGCTTGGGCCCGTGTACTTGCGCAACTCAGGCCGCGGATCGGGGCGAAGCCCCGAACGCTACAGGTTCGCGAAGCGAACCCAGACGAGGATAACAGTGAAAAACATCCTTGGCCGCAAGGTTGGGATGACGAGCGTGTTCACCGACGACGGGCGCTATGTGCCGGTCACGGTGATCGAAGCCGGTCCCTGCACGGTCGTGGAACGCCGCACGAAAGAGTCGCATGGCTATGATGCCGTTGCGCTTGGCTTCGGCGCGGTTAAGAAGTCCCGCGTTACCCGTGCCCTTGCTGGACATTTCAAGAAACAAGGCGTCGAAGCCACGCGCTTCGTGCGCGAATTCCGCACCGGCATCGACGGCGTCGAAGTCGGACAAACGATTACCGTCGCCGGGTTTGAACCGGGCGATCGCGTCGACATCGTAGGCATCTCGAAAGGCCACGGCTTTTCGGGCGGCATCAAGCGTCACAACTTTTCGGGCGGCGGCGCAAGCCACGGCTCGATGATCCATCGCCAACCAGCCTCGAACGGCGACACCAACGCCGGACGCGTTCCCAAAGGTGCGCGTCGACCGGGCCACTACGGTGTCGATCGCACGACGATGCAGAATCTCGAAGTCGTTCGCGCGGATGCCGAGCGCAATCTGTTGCTCGTTCGCGGTCCGGTACCAGGTCCCAAGAACGCACTCGTCGTGCTACGCGCAAGCGTGAAGCATAAAGCCGAAGCGGGGGCCTAGCCGATGCCGAACGTTATCGACGCAACCGGGAAGGTCGTGCGCGACGTGCAAACGCCGGCCGCCTTCGCCCAGGATTACAGCGAGAAGAGTCACACGATTTTCCGCGCGGTCTACCGCGAACTTGCAAGCCCGCGTGCCGGCACCGCATCCACCAAGAAGCGCGACGAAGTAGCCGGCGGTGGTCGCAAGCCGTGGAAGCAAAAGGGAACCGGGCGCGCGCGCCAAGGCTCCATTCGTTCACCGCAGTGGCGTCACGGCGGCGTGGTCTTCGGACCGCAACCGCGTAGCTACGTCAGCGACCTTAATAAGAAGGAACGCAAGCTCGCCTTCGTTGCGGCGCTCTCCGACCGCTTCAAAAACGACGCGGTCACGGTGCTCGATGCAGCCGGTTTTGCGTTGACCAAGACCGCCGACTTCGCGAAGCTGCTCTTCGGCAGCGCCAAAGGCGCCAAGACCGGCCCGTCGACGCTGATCGTCACCGGCAAGGACGAGAGCGGCGCCGAAGCGATCGTGCGCGTCGCGCGCAATCTCCGCAAGGTTGCCGTCACCGACACGGGCGCGCTCGACATCAAAGACGTGCTGCGCTACGAGCGGATCATCTTCACGACCGCGGCCTTCGAGACGTTGGGAGAAAGCAAGTAATGGACGCACGCGATGTGATCCTCTCGCCGCGCATTACCGAGAAATCGATGGCGAATGCGCTGGGTACGCAGTACACGTTCGTCGTGCATCCGCACGCGACCAAGACGCAGATTCGTCATGCGATCGAATCGATCTTCAGCGTGAACGTCATGAGCGTCAACACGGTCAACGTGCGCGGTAAAGCGCGCAACTTCGCGCGTCGCGGCAACCGCACTAGCGGTAGTCAGAGCGACTTCAAGAAGGCCATCGTCACTTTGAAGCCCGGTCAAAAGATTGAACTGGGCGGCGTCAATTACTTCGAGCAATAAGATGCCTGTAAAAAAATATCGTCCGACCAGCCCCGGCCGTCGCTTCGTGACTACGATGGATTTCTCGGATCTCTCCAAAGTCGATCCGGAGAAGTCGCTCATCGAAGTGCGCAAGAAGCACTCCGGCCGCAATAACAATGGGCACATTACCGTTCGGCATAAGGGCGGCGGCACGCGCAAACAGTATCGCATCATCGATTTCAAGCGATCGAAGGACGGCATTCCTGCCAAGGTTGCGACGGTCGAATACGATCCAAACCGCAGTTCGCGCATCGCGCTGCTTCACTATAAAGATGGCGAGAAGCGCTACATTCTTGCGCCGCTGGGCCTTCGCGTCGGCGACGTGGTCGAGTCGGGGCCGTCCGCCGACATCAAGCCCGGCAACGCGCTGCCGATCAAGAACATTCCGGTCGGTACCGTGATCCACAATATCGAGTTGCGCCCAGGACAAGGCGCGAAGCTGGTTCGCTCGGCTGGCGTTGCGGCGCAACTCATGGCCAAAGAGAACGAGTATTCACAAGTGCGCATGCCGTCGGGCGAAGTGCGCAAGATTCACATCGAGTGCCGTGCCACGATCGGTCAGCTCGGCAATGTCGAGCACGAAAACCAGGTCATCGGCACGGCCGGCCGTTCGCGCCATCTCGGCAAGCGTCCGGCGGTTCGCGGTATCGCGATGAATCCGGTCGATCACCCGCACGGCGGTGGTGAAGCGCGTTCCACCTCGGGACGTCCGCCGACTACGCCTTGGGGTGTGATGACGATGGGCAAGAAGACGCGCCGTAACAAGCGCACGACCAAGATGATCGTTCGTAAGCGAGGTTCCAAGTAATGGGTCGCAGCCTTAAGAAGGGCCCCTTCGTGGCAGATCACCTGCTCAAGAAGGTTGAAAAGCTCAACGAGACGCGCGAAAAGCGCGTCGTCAAAACCTGGAGCCGCGCGTCGACGATCGTGCCGGCGATGGTCGGTCATACCATCGGCGTGCACAACGGTAGAGCGCACGTGCCGGTCTACATCACCGAAAACATGGTCGGGCACAAGCTCGGCGAGTTCGCTCCGACGCGCAGTTTCCGCGGGCACGGTGGCGACAAAGCGGCGGTGAAGGCATGACGACCCGTTCTTCGACAAGTACCGAACAGCAAGCGGTCGCGCACCTGAAGTTCGTGCGCATGGCGCCGCGCAAACTGCGCCGTGTCGCCGACGCGATTCGCGGCAAGAGCGTGCGCGAAGCGCTCACGATGCTGCAATTCGCCGGTGTTTATGCCGCCGAGCCCATCGAAAAGCTCGTCCGCAGCGCCGTGGCCAATGCCGGCAACAACCACTCGATGAACACAGACGAGTTGTTCATCGCGCGCATTACGGTCGACGGTGGTCCGGGCGGTCGCTTCACGAAGCGTCTCGATCCCCGCGCTCAGGGCCGCGCGTACTTCAAACGTAAGCGTCTATCGCACGTGACGGTCGTCGTCAGCGAGACGCCGCCGGTGAAGAAGCGCAAAGCGCGCAGCGGCGCGTCGGTTTCGGTCAAGCGCGCGCCCGCTCGCCGCGCCGCGACTACTCCAAAGCGCACCGCTAAGCGCACTGCAAAATCTGCGGAGGCAACCGCCTAACCTATGGGTCAGAAAATACATCCGGTCGGCCTTCGCCTGGGCATCACGCGTACGTGGGACAGCCGTTGGTTCGAGAAAAAGCACTATATCGACTGGCTGCACGAAGACGTCAAGATTCGTCAGTTCTTCAATAAGTGGATGCGTTCGGCCGCGATCAGCAAGATCGAGATCGAGCGCCGCGCCAATCAAGCGCGCGTGATCGTCAACACCGCCAAGCCGGGTATCATTATCGGCAAGCGCGGCGTGGGCATCGAAGAGATCCGCAAGAACCTCGAAAAACTGACCGGCAAGAACGTTCAAGTCAACGTGATGGAGATCAAGCATCCCGAGCTCGATGCGCGTCTGGTGGGACAGAACATCGTCGATCAGCTCGAGAAGCGCATTGCATTCCGCCGCGCGATGAAACAGGCGATCATGCGTACGATGAAGGCCGGCGCGCGCGGCGTCAAGGTGCAAGTGTCGGGTCGTCTCGGCGGCGCGGAAATTGCCCGCACCGAGCGCAACGCCGACGGCAAGGTGCCGTTGCACACGCTGCGCGCCGACATCGATTACGCGCACGTTGAGGCATTCACGACGTTCGGCCGTATCGGTGTGAAAGTGTGGATCTATCGCGGTGAAGTTCTACCTGACCAACCGCGTCAAACGAACACGGTCGATCGCGCCGAGCGTCAGGGTGGATTCCGCGATCGCCGCGAGCGCGGCGGCCGCGGCCGCGGACGCGGCCCGGGCGGCCCCGGTGGTCCGAACGGCCCCGGCGGCGGACGTCCGTTGCAAGGTGGCGCACCCGCGTCGGCAGAGCCGTCGAGCGAGCCGGTCGTCGTCGACCACGACGTCCTTCGACAGGCTCAGGACGGGCTCATTAGTGAAGCGGCCAACGCACCGTACGACAGCGGCGCGGCGCCGGCCGAGGGGAGTGCAGAATAAATGTTGACGCCTAAACGAGTGAAGTGGCGCAAAGTGCAGCGCGGTCGCATGACCGGGCGCGCGCTGCGCGGCAGCACGCTGACGTTCGGCGAATTCGGTCTGCAGGCGATGGAGCCGTGCTGGATGACGAATCGTCAGATCGAGGCCGCGCGTATCGCGATGACGCGTCACATTAAACGCGGCGGTAAGGTGTGGATCAAGGTCTTCCCTGATAAACCCGTCACGAAGAAGCCGGCCGAAGTCCGCATGGGTGCCGGTAAAGGCAACCCGGAGTTCTGGGTTGCGGTCGTGCGCCCCGGACGCATCCTGTTCGAGCTCTCGGGCGTCGAACCGATCGTCGCGAAAGAAGCACTGCGGCTTGCAGCTTCCAAACTTCCGATCGAAACGAGGCTGGTTTCGCGTGAGGAGGCATCGGCATGAAGAAGGGTGAGTTAAACGAACTGCGCGGTCAAACGTTGGCAGAATTGCAGCAAAAGGCGCGCGAGACGAAGTCGGAGCTCTTCAACCTGCGCTTTGCGCTTCGCACCGGCCATCTGACCGATTTTAGCAAGATCAAAGCGATGCGCCGTGCGTACGCTCAGATCCAAACCGTCATCTCCGAAAAGCGGATGGCCGAGGAGCAGCATGGAGCAGCATAACGTTCGAGTGGTAGCACGCCGCGTGAAACAAGGCCGCGTCGCATCGGACAAGATGGACAAGACGATCGTCGTCGTGACCGAGACGCGCGTTCCGCACCCGACCTACGGCAAGATCGTTCGCAAGTCGACGCGTTTCAAAGCGCACGACGAGAAGAACGAGGCCAAGGTGGGCGATGTCGTGCGCATCATGGAATGCCGGCCGCTTTCGCGTGACAAGCGTTGGCGTCTGGTCGAGATCGTGGAGCGAGCGAAGTAAGACTATGATTCAACAAGAGACACGGCTCAAGGTAGCCGACAACAGTGGGGCTCGAGAGCTGCTGGTGATCCACATCAGCGGCGGGAGCCGTCACGCCTACGCGCACGTCGGCGACATCGTCGTCGGCACGGTTAAGAGCGCCATTCCCGGTGCCGCCGTGAAGAAGGGACAAGTCGTCAAGGCCGTGATCGTGCGCACGTCGTCGCCGATCCGCCGTCCTGATGGGTCGGTCGTGCGCTGCGACGACAACGCCTGCGTGATCATCAAAGGCGAAAAAGACAATCTCGATCCGCGCGGCACGCGCGTCTTCGGTCCGGTCATGCGCGAACTGCGCGACCGCGGCTTCTTGAAGATCGCTTCGCTCGCACCGGAGGTGCTCTAACCATGGCTTATAAGCCAAGCATCGTCAAAGGCGATACCGTGATGATTCGCCGCGGCAAAGAAAAAGGTAAGCGCGGCGTGGTCAAAGCGGTGCTGGCCGATCACGGCCACGCGACCGTCGAAGGACTCAACATCGTCAAGCGTCACACCAAGGCCGGGCAGCAGCGCGGCAATATGGGTTCGGGGCAGAGCGGTGGCATTATCGAGAAGGAAGCGCCGCTTCCCATCTCTGCGCTGCAGTACGTCTGCGAGAAGTGCAAGACGCCGACGCGCCTCCGTCGCGGCCGGACGGCCGATGGCGTACCCCATCGCGTGTGCGTGAAGTGCGGCGAGCCGGCTCGTGAGTCGGCGAAGGGAGCATAGCCGTGGCAACGCGTCTCAAAGAGAAGTATCAGGGTTCGGTGCGTAAGCAGCTTCAGGAGAAGTTCGGTTACAAGAACATCGAGCAGATTCCCAAGCTCGAAAAGGTCGTCGTGAACATGAGCGTCGGCGATGCGATCGCCAATGCCAAGGCACTCGATCTGGCCGTTGCCGAGCTCACCCAAATCACGGGTCAGAAACCCATCGTCACGAAGGCGAAGAAGTCGATCGCAGCGTTCAAGCTGCGTGAGGGCATGAACATCGGCGCGAAGGTCACCCTGCGCGGCGACCGGATGTACATCTTCCTCGACAAGCTCTTTAACATCGTGCTTCCACGTATCCGCGACTTTCGCGGGCTGCCGTCGAAATCGTTCGATGGGCGCGGCAATTACAATCTGGGCCTGCGCGAGCAGTTGGTCTTCCCGGAGATCAACTTCGACAAGGTCGACAAGGCGCGCGGCATGGACATTACGATCGTCACGACGGCGAAGTCGGACGAAGAGGCGTCGGAGTTTCTCACCGCGATGGGACTCCCGCTGCAGAAGGGACGGAACTAGTGGCAAAGACCAGCTTGATCGTGAAGTCGCAACGGACGCCGAAGTTCGGCGTGCGCGCGCACAATCGTTGCAAGATTTGTGGACGGCCGCGCGGCTATCTGCGGAAGTTTGCCATGTGCCGCATCTGCTTCCGCGAGAACGCGCACAAAGGCGTCGTTCCCGGCGTGACCAAGGCGTCGTGGTAGGGAGGGCATGACATAATGGCTGCTATTACCGATCCGGTCGCCGATTTGCTCACGCGCATTCGCAATGCG
The DNA here is from genome assembly GCA_963703325.1 of Vulcanimicrobiota bacterium. Taxonomy (GTDB): domain Bacteria; phylum Vulcanimicrobiota; class Vulcanimicrobiia; order Vulcanimicrobiales; family Vulcanimicrobiaceae; genus Aquilonibacter. The sequence continues at coordinate 2,503,618 of OY969805.1, forward strand.
AACACGGCCAATCACAAAACGGTCGACTGCCCGGCATCGCGCGTCAAGGTTGCAATCTCGCAAATCCTCAAGGACGAAGGGTTCATCGAGGACTTCGAGCGGGTCAACGAAGGGCCGCAAGGCACGCTGCGCATTCGTCTCAAGTACGGTCCGGAGAAAGAAAAAGTTATCACCGGCCTGCGCCGCATTTCGCGTCCCGGCTTGCGCGTCTATACGCCCAAGACCGAGATTCCGCGCGTGCTCGGCGGTTTGGGTTTGGTCATCATCTCGACCTCGCAAGGCATCATGTCCGGCAAACGAGCCAAAAAGCTCGGCGTCGGCGGTGAAGTCCTGGCGTACGTTTGGTGACTTTAATGGGAGTTAGAACTTAAGTTATGTCTAGAATTGGAAAACTGCCGGTCAAAGTTCCCAGCGGCGTCAACGTAACGTTGGGCGAGGACGAGGTGGTCGTCAAGGGCCCCAAAGGCGAGTTGCGTCAGACGATTCTGACGCAAGCGGTCGCTGTGAAGCTCGAAGACGGAAAAGTGATCGTCGAGCGCAAGGGCGATACGAAACCGCAACGCTCGCTGCACGGTTTGACGCGCACGCTGATCTCGAACATGGTTGAAGGCGTGAGCAAGGGCTTCCGCAAGAGTCTCGAGATTCAGGGCGTCGGCTATCGTGCCGCCAAGGCGGGCGAAAAGTTGAACCTGAGCCTGGGATACTCACACCCGGTCGTGTTCGAAGCGCCCAAGGGCATCACGCTCTCGGTCGAGGGACAGAACAAGATTCACGTGGACGGCATTGACAAGCAACAAGTCGGTCAGGTCGCTGCGGAGATCCGCTCGCTGCGCGCGCCCGAGCCGTACAAGGGCAAAGGCATTCGTTACGAGGGCGAGATCATTCGCAAGAAACTCGGTAAGGCCGGAAAGGCAGGCAAGAAGTAAATGGCGCGCATTTCTAAAGACGACTCGCGTCGCGCCCGCCATCAACGCCTTCGCAAGAAGCTTGCCGGCTCGAACGATTGTCCGCGCCTGATGGTGAAGCGCACGCTGCATCACATCTACGCGACGCTCATTGACGACGCGAAGGGCCACACCCTCGCTGCGGCGTCAACGCGCGATAAATCGGTCGGCGAGTCACTGGGCTCGAAGACCAATCTCGATGCGGCCAAAGCCGTGGGCGCGGCGATCGCGGCCAAGGCAAAGGCTGCGGGCATCACCGTCGTCGTGTTCGATCGCGGCGGATATAAATATCACGGTCGCATCCAAGCGCTCGCCGATGCGGCGCGCGAAGCGGGGCTGAACTTCTAATGAATTATCGTGGTGGTCGCGAACGCGACAACAGTGGATTCGAAGAGACCGTCGTGCGCGTCAATCGCGTTGCGAAGGTCGTCAAGGGCGGTAAGCGCTTTAGCTTCAGCGCGCTCGTCGTGGTCGGCGATCGTAAGGGCAAGGTCGGGTTTGCCATCGGCAAAGCCGGCGAGGTGCCCGAAGCAATTCGCAAAGCTGTCGAACAAGCCAAGAAGAACCTTGTGACCGTGCCGATGGTCGAGAAGACCATTCCGCACATGGTGAACATGCAAGTCGGCGCGGCGAAAGTTCTGCTCAAGCCGGCAGCGCCCGGTACCGGCGTGATCGCCGGCGGATCGATGCGCGCGGTGCTCGAGCTTGCGGGCATTCACGACATCCTGTGCAAGTCGCTTGGTTCGAATAACCCGATCAACGTCGTGCTCGCAACCATTGAGGCGCTGCGTTCGCTCAAGACGGCCGATAAGGTCGCCGCACTGCGCGGGAAAACCGCGAAAGACATCTTCGCCGCCTAATCGGCGAGAGAAAGAATCATGGCAGAGAAAAAGAAGACCGCGAAAAAGGGCAGCGCTAGTGCAAAGTCCAGCACGAAGGCAACTGCCGCCAAGAAATCGGCCGCGAAAGTGACCGCCAAAAAGAAGACGACCCCAGCAAAGAAGGCGACCGCCGCGAAGGCGACCGCCGCGAAGAAAACTGCGCCCAAGACGTCCGCTCCGAAGACGGTCGCTGCGAAGAGCAGCTCGACCGTAAGTGCGGGCGCAATTGCAACCTCGAGTGGCGCAGTGATGAAGCTCGGGACGCTCAAGCCGGCAAAAGGATCGTGGCCGAAACGTCAGCGGATCGGTCGTGGACACGGTTCGGGCATGGTGAAGACCGGCGGCGAAGGCGGCAAAGGTCAAACCGTTCGCTCAGGCGGCGGCAAGGGTCCCTCATTCGAAGGCGGCCAAACGCCGTGGGCCCGGCGCTTGCCGCACAAGCGCGGCTACTCGCAGAAAGCGCGCGACATCGGGCACTTTCGTTCACGCTACGCCGTCGTCAATCTGCATCAGCTCAGCGGCTGGGATGTAAGCGTCGAGGTTTCACCGGAATCGCTGAAAGAACGCGGCGTCCTCAGCTCGACGTTGGACGGCGTGAAGATACTCGGTGGCGGCAAGGGCGGCAAGACGCTTCCTCAGGGCCTCAAATTTCGCGACGTCGTCTTTTCGGCCAGTGCGCTCGAAGCGCTCAAGGCCGCGGGCGCCTCGCTTCCCGAAGCAGTTGTTGAGAACGCTTAGTGTTCGATAATCTCCGGGCTGCTCTGCTCGTACCCGATATCCGCAAACGGATCGGGTTCGTGCTTTTCGCATTCGCGTGGTTCATCTTCATGATCCACGTGCAGTTGCCGAACGTCAACGAAGCGCGCTGGCAAGAGGTCCTCAAGACGGGAACGTTTTACAACCTGTTGGGCTTCCTCTCGGGCGGCGCACTCCAGCACCTTTCGATCATCGCGATGGGGATCACACCGTACATCAACGCGTCGATCATCATGCAGTTGATGACCGTCGTGCTCCCGCACCTCGAAGAGCTCGCCAAGAAAGGCGGCGAGGAAGGCCGCAAGAAGATCAGTCAGTACACGCGCTGGCTCACGATCGCGCTTGCGATCCTGCAGTCGACCTTCATGACCAACGCCATGAAGCAGTCGGGTGTCTTCTACGACACCAGCCTTTGGTTTCAACTCTACGCGATCGTCGCGCTGGTCGCCGGCACGCTCTTCCTGATGTGGCTGGGCGAGCAGATCAGCGACAAGGGCATCGGAAACGGCGTTTCGTTGATCATCTTCATCGGCATCGTGCTGCGCTATCCGCAATACGTTGCCGAGACCTACAGCACGGCCAGCAGCGGCGGTCTCTCGCTGCTCAACCTAGTGCTGTTCATCTTGATTACGATCGCGATCATCATCGGCATCATCTTCATGTACCAGGGCCAGCGCCGCGTGCCGGTTCAGCAAGCCAGGCGCGTCGTCGGCCGCAAGATGTTCGCGGGTCGTTCGACCTACATTCCGCTGCGCCTCAACAACGCCGGCGTGATCTCGATCATCTTCGCGATCTCGATCCTGTTGCTGCCGCAACAGGCGCTGGGGTGGTTCACGGGTCACAGCGGTGCGGCCGCGCCTGCGTACCAAGCGCTCTTCACGGTGCCGCTGCTAAACTGGCATGTCGCTTTCCCGACCAACGTGGCGGCGATCGCAGAGATCATCAGCGTGTACTTTGCGCCGGGCGCCGCGCTCTACAACATTACGTACTTCCTGTTGGTCGTGATCTTCACGTTCTTCTATAGCTCGATCGTGCTCAACACGCGTGACGTAGCGGACAACTTGAAGAAGACCGGCGCATTCATTCCCGGCATTCGACCCGGCCAGCCGACCGTCGATTATCTCAACAAGATCTTGATCCGTCTGACCACCGCGGCGGCGATCTTCTTGGGCATCCTCGCCGTTGCTCCGAACGTACTCGAGCGCGGGCTCAACGTGACGACGATTTATCTCGGATCCACCTCGCTGCTGATCGTGGTCGGCGTAGCGCTCGACACGATCTCACAGATTGAAGCGCGCCTCGCGATGCGCGACTACCGCGGATTCATCAAACGCTGATGCCGCAAGACGTCGTGTTACTCGGTGGGCCGGGCGCCGGCAAGGGCACCCAGGCACAGATCCTGCAGAAACGGCTGGGCTATCGCCAAGTCTCTACCGGCGATCTGCTGCGCACGCATCGAGAAAACGGAACCGAGCTGGGGAAATCCGCCGAAGGCTACATGCAGCGCGGCGACCTCGTGCCCGACGAGCTAATGATCAATATGGTCGAAGGCGAGTTGCGTGAAGGCGAAGCCGTGCTGTTCGACGGTTTTCCTCGAACGGTTCCGCAAGCGCAGGCACTCGACGTGCTCCTCGATTCGAGCGGTCGCGGTCTGCCCACCGCGGTGTATTTCGAGATTCCGCGAGCGCTGCTCGAAGAGCGGCTGCTCGGACGTTGGACCAATCCGCGCAGCGGTCGCGTCTATCACGAAAAGTTCAACCCGCCCAAGGTCGCGGGCATCTGCGACGAGGATGGCGGACCGCTGGTGCAGCGCGAGGACGACACGCCCGCAACGATCAAGAAGCGGCTCGACGTTTTCGAAACGCAGACGATGCCGCTGGTCGAGTACTACCGCTCGCGACGACGACTTACGCGCATCGACGCGACGCAGCCGGTCGAAACGGTCACCCATGCGCTGATGCATGCGATCGGCGTGGAGCACGCGCATTAGAATGGTTACCCTCAAGTCGGCGCGCGAGATCGAAACGATGCGCCGCAGCGGAAAGATCACCGCGACCGTGCTGACGGAGTTGATGCAGACCGCTAAGGCTGGCATGACGACCGGCGATCTCGATGCGCTTGCTGAAAAAGGGATCCGCCAGCGCGGCGGGATTCCCACGTTTAAAGGTTATCACGGCTATCCGGCAACGATTTGCGCGTCGGTCAACGACGAGGTCGTGCACGGCATTCCGAGCGACTACGTTCTGCAAGACGGCGACTTGCTTTCGATCGACATCGGCACGACGCTCGACGGCTACGTCAGCGATTCCGCGGTGACGATTCCGATCGGCGCGATTTCGGCCGATGCGCAGCGTTTGCTCGACGTGACTCAGGAATGCCTGATGATCGGTATCGAGCAAATGCAGCGCGGCAACCACCTCGGCGATATCGGCGCCGCCGTGCAGCGTCATGCCGAAAGCCACGGCTATGGCGTCGTTCGCGAGCTGGCCGGCCACGGTGTGGGGACGGCGATGCACGAGGAGCCGCAGGTGCCCAACTATGGGAAGGCCGGCACGGGCATGGAGCTGCGGCCGGGCCTGGTGCTGGCAATCGAGCCGATGATCACCCTGGGCGACCGCAAGGTCGAGATCCTCAAGGACGGCTGGACAGTCGTCACCGCAGATGGTAAACTCGCAGCGCACTTCGAGCATACGATCGCCGTGACCGAGGACGGTCCGAAGATCCTTACGCTTCGCAGCTTTGGGGAGCACCCCGACGCGTCGAAGTACGTTCCGGAAGCGGAAAGGATACGGGCTGGCTAATGGCTCGGCGGCGTGGCGGTCGTCCGGCCCGGGCGAAGCGGAACTCCGACAAAGCGGCCAAGACCGCGATCCCTAAAGAAGAGGCGATCGAGGTTGAAGGCACGATCGTCGAGCCCTTGCCCAACGCGATGTTCCGGGTGGAACTCGCCAACGGGCACCGTGTGTTAGCACACGTGTCGGGAAAAATCCGGATGAACTTCATCCGTATTCTACCCGGCGACCGCGTACTCGTGGAGCTCTCGCCGTACGATCTAACGCACGGCAGAATCACGTACAGATATAAATAAGGTATAGGAACATGAAAGTCAGACCCTCGGTTAAGAAAATTTGTGAGAAATGTAAGATCATTCGCCGCGAAGGTAAAGTGCGCGTGATTTGCACCGTCAATCCCAAGCACAAGCAAGTGCAGGGCTAAAGAGGAAAGTATTACATGGCTCGTCTAGCTGGTATCGATCTTCCGCGCGAAAAGCGCATTGAGATTGCGCTGCAGTACATCTACGGTGTTGGCCCGGCCAACGCCGCAAAGATGCTCGCCCTTACGGGGATCAATCCGGACACGCGCGTCAAAGACCTCACCGAGGATGACGAGAAGAAACTGCGCGATGCGATCGACACGCTGCAGATCCGCGTCGAAGGCGACCTTCGCCGCGAAATCCAGGGCAATATCAAACGCCTGATGGACATCGGCTGCTATCGTGGGTTGCGTCACCGTCGCGGTTTGCCGGTTCGCGGACAGCGGACCAAGACCAATGCGCGCACGCGCAAGGGTCCCAAACGCACGGTCGCGGGCAAGAAGAAGGCCGCTACCAAGAAGTAGTGCCTGACCTAAAGACAAAAAAGGGCCTGACCATGTCAGGCCTTTTTTAATGTACGCGGTGATTACGGCCGGCGGTCCGATCGACGGGCAATATGCCGCGCGCGCCGGGACGACGCTCAAGGCGCTAGCGCCGGTGCGCGGCCGCACGATGATTGCGCGTACGATCGATGCACTGCGAGCCTGCGATGTCGAGCGTATCGCCGTCGTGGGCAACAGCGCAGTGGCCGAGGCATGTGCGCCGGTCGCACCGGTAAAGATGGTACCCGACGGCGGTTCAGGCACCGCAAACGTGCTCGGCGCACTCGATGCGTGGGCCGACGATGACGGGTTGCTCTACCTCACCTGCGACATGCCGTATATCGATGCACCATCGCTGCGCTGGTTTCTCGACCGGATCGAACCCGCGATATTGTCGATGCCGCTGTGCGACCACGCAGCGTTCGTGCGGCGATTTCCCGGCGCGCCGCCGTTCGGGATCACGCTGGCCGGCGAACGCGTGGTCAACGCGGGCGTCTTTTACTTTCCCGCCGGCTCGCGCGCACGCGTGCGCGCGATGGCCGCCACGATGTTCGAGGCGCGCAAAGCGCCGTGGAAGATGGCGACGATCGCCGGTCCGCTCGTGCTGCTGCGGTTTCTGCTGGGACGCGCTTCGGTGAACGCGCTCGAAGCACGCGCGGGGCGCGCGCTGGCGGTACCGGTAGCAGCCCTGCGCGACGCGCCGCCGGAACTGGCGTTTGATGCCGACACCGCTGCCGACTACGCCTATGCGCTCGAGCACGCCTAGGCCGGTTTCGCCTGCGCGCGTAACCGCGCTGTGGTTCGGCGTGCAATTGATTTGGGGTGCGGTGCTCGGCATCTCGTTGCAGGCGCGATGCGTGCAACTGGCCGGCGATGCATCGCTCGCAACGTTTGGCGTCATTTCCGCGAGCGGCGCATTCGCGGCAGCGATGACTCAACTCGTCGTTGGTCCGCTCTCCGATATGCTTCGGCGGCGTGGCCGCGGTCGTAGCGCGTTTTACGCCGGCGGTGCGCTGCTCGGCGCTGTCTCGGTCGTCGTCTTTTACGCGAGCGGCAGCGTGCACGCGCTGTTGTGGTCGTTCGTTGCGCTGCAAGTGTCGCTCAATCTCGTCATCGGTCCGTATCAAGCGATCATCCCGGACACGATGCCGAGCGCGCGTTACGGGGTCGCTTCGGCCTGGCTCGCCGGGCTCGGAAGTGCGGGCAACGCGGGTGGCGCGGTGCTGGCGAGCGTGCTCGGCAACGCGCGCGCGCTTGGAGCGGTGCTCGCAGCCGGTTTGCTCGCGTCAGCGGCCGTCACGCTCGCCCACATGCGGCGCGTGCCGCTGCGACCGCTCCCGCCGTCCGCGCCGTTTGCACCCACGCGCACCTTGATCGATCTGTTCGTCTCACGAGCCCTGGTCTATCTCGGCTTTTATACGGTGTTGGGATATCTCTATTTCTTCGTCGCGTCCGTCGCCGCCGACGCGACGCGGACGACCGGGCTGTGCGTGCTGCTCTTCACCGTCGTCGGCGCGTTAGGCGCGCTCGTCGCCGCTCGCCCAGCGGATCGTAGCGACGAGCGCCTCGTGGTGACGATCGGCGGCGGGGTGGTCGCGCTTTCGGTGATGCTGCTGGCAGCGGTTCACACTGCCCCAGCACTCGCGCCGGCGATCGGCTTGGCGGGCATCGGATGGGGCATTTTTCTCTGCGCCGACTGGGCATTCGCGTGCCGACTGTTGCCGCCGGCCGCGCTCGCCACCACGATGGCGCTCTGGAATCTGGCGGTGGTCGGTCCGCAAATGCTCGCCCCCCTGGTAGCCACCGTGCTACTCACACGACTGGGCGTGCTCCACAACTCGGCGGGTCCGCGCGACGCGCTGCTGCTCGCGGGGGCCGAAATGCTCATGGGTGCGTTCTGGATTTGGCGTTTACCCGCCAGTCTCAAGGGGAAATAAGCGCTATGGCCCCGATTGCATGGAACCCCCAAAAGGCGAGCATGCGTTGTAGCCATCGTAGGGAGCTTACGCTGCCCTGCGACTAAGTGAAAAATCATACCTAAGGAGGCTTTCGTGAAACGACTGAGCACCGGAGTCCTTGCAGCACTCATGGCAGTGTTCTGCGGGCTCACCGCGGTAGCTGCGCCGTCCTCCACACAATCACAGGGAAACAATGGGCAAACTGTGGTTGCTCAGGACCAAGGCGCAATGCCGGCGGCAAACTTCGGATCTCCGCCGTCCGGCAGAATACCGATTCTATACAACGACCATCACGTCTATGCTAAACCCGACACGCTGAAGCAAGGTCGCGTTCTTGCTGCGCTCGTTCGCGGTGGCACCGTTCTCATTCCGCTTCGCTCGATGTTCGAGCAAATGGGTGCGTCGGTGTCCTACGATCCGGCCAGCAAAACCGTTACCGTCAGCAAGCCGGGCGCTGAAGTCAAAGTGACGGTCGGTCAACCCGAAGTCGTGATTAACGGCGAATCGCGTCCGCTGGACGTGCCGCCGATCATGTACGAAGGCACCGTGCTGGTGCCGATCCGCGTAATCTCAGAAGGCATGGGTGCCTACGTCCAATGGGTTCCCGATCGCCAAATCGTCGTGGTTCGTTATCTCCCGCCGACGCCGCCGCCGACCGCACCGCCAACGGTTGCGCCGACGATGGCGCCGACGGTTGCGCCAACCCCGACCCCCGTACCGGTCGCAACGCCGTATAAGGACATCTTTGTCTCCGGCGACTACATCTTCTCGCCGAAGGTCTACAACGAGTTCAGCCCGGGCAACACCGGGACCGGCGCGAACTATGCGCTCCATGGTGCGTGGGAGTTCGACGCGTTCAACATCCCGTGGATGATCGAAGGCAACATGCAGCAGTTCCAGTATCCGCACAATTGCGCGGGTGCCGGCGATCCTGAATGTAACGTCACGGTCATCGGTGGGAACGGCGCGACGTTCGTCCCCGGCTTCACAGCGCGCGACACCGATCTCGATGTACGTCTCGGCCTAAAGGTCGCGGATCCGCGCATCTACATCGGCGTCGGGTATCTGTGGCGCAACAACAACTACGGCTATCCGCGTGAAACCACGTGGGGATTCGGCGTTGAAAAGCTCCCGGATCTCAACCAATCCCTCTCGTTCTACGGTAGTGCCTATTACTACCCGAACGCCAAGGGAACGTTCACGGATCCGTCGGGTAACGAGTTCGATCTCGCGTACAACATCCTGATCTACAACGTTGGTGTTGACTTCGTCTTGGGTCACAGCCCGGTCTTCCTCGAAGCCGGCTGGACCGGAACCGGCGGCACCAACAAGAGCAATGCTCCGGTTGGCTACTCCGCCAACGGCCCGTTCGTGGGTCTCGGCATCAAGTTTTAGCGAAAACCGTCGTTAAAACATAGAACAGAATGAGCCCGGGTCTTATAGACCCGGGCCATTCTAATCGCTTCCGTAGGTGTAGGGAACGAAGCCGCGGCGCGCGTCTTCGAAACCGATCTTGAACGTCTTGTAAATGTTATCGCGGTCGTCGAAGCCGACCACGCCGACCGGCAGTTCATCCATCGGCTGGATTTGAAAGATGTCGGAATCGTAGAGCGCCGAAGCGAGCGCACGTGTTTGCGGCGTATTCGCAGTCTGGATCGCGCGTTTGCCGAGCGTTTCCAAGTACGCGGCGCGCAGGTCCGCTTCGAGAATGCGGCGCTGCATTGCGCCGAACGTTCCGAATCCGACCTCGAGCGCGTTGTGATAGTCGGTCCTTTGCAACGGCGGGTCCATCAAGACGACGTCGATTCGCATCGCGGCCGCGCGAGCCGGACCAACCGGCGTGTTCGCCGTGACGCCGCCGTCGACGTACAGATCGGTGCCGTTGCCCGATGCGGCCGGAAGTTCTACCGGATCAAAGGCGACCGGGATCGCGGCGGACGCTCGCAAGGCATCGATCAAGAGATCGGGCGTGGCTTCGCGTAAGACGGCATTAGGACCGACGGTGATCCGAATTGCTGCGACCGCGCGCCGGCGTTCGTCGGCGGTTAACGCGGTGTCGACGAGATAGAAGAACGAGGGCGATTGCGTGGTGAGGTTGGTGGCCGTGAAGATGAAGGGCATGACGACCGGGCGCCTCGGATCGATGAATCGCACCAGCCATTGACGCAGGTGGTTGCCGTCGATTACGCCGGTATCGTTGTTCTTCAGGCTGAGCACTGCGCGCATCGCGGCGGCAAAACGTGTGCCCACCCCGCTGTTGGGATCGGCCGCCTTGGCATAGCGGGCTTTGAGCTGGATTACGTTGTCGTCGGCGATCGAATACCAGAGCTGGCGTAAGAGCCCGTACTGGGCGGTCGCGACGAAGTAGCCGTTGAGGGCGCCGATCGACGTGCCGGCGACGATGCTGTACGGGGCCAGTGCCGTGCCGTCGGGGATTTGTTTGGACAGTCGCAGGTAGTCGATCAGGCCCGCTTGATACGCTCCTCGCGCGCCGCCGCCCGAGAGAACGAGCCCGCGAGCGAGGCGCCCAGGGTGGTCGGGGTCGAGCGGGCCGGCGACGCCGACCGCCGGCAGGGCCGCCAACGCTCCGGCCGATGCGGTAAGGAAGGCCCGGCGGGTCGGACGCATGGCAGGCGCTTCCCGTCCTCAGCAGTTGACCCCTGGGGGGTACTTACGGTAAGATGCTGGCTTGGCGCAGCTGCACTCTCTCTTCAGCAGATGCGCGCGGCTTCGGGAGCCCTCGCCGAGTTTCCCGACCTCCAATAGATGGCGTCGCTGCACGGACGCAGCGACATGTCCAAGCGCAGGATGCGCGTCCGTGCGAAGCACGGTGGACTCGTCGAGGCGACGACAGCCCCGTCGTTCGGGGAACCGGATAAACACATCGGAGTCCTTTTTGGCTGCCAAAAAGCAAACGAAGTCACGTAAGAAGCGTGAAGTCAAGAACGTCCAATCGGGCGTGACCCACGTGCACGCGTCCTTCAACAATACGATCGTCACGATCAGCGATCCCCACGGCAACGTCGTATCGTGGGCCTCAGCCGGTAATCTCGGCTTTAAAGGTTCGAAGAAATCAACGCCGTTCGCCGCGCAGATGGCGGCCGAGTCGGCTGCACGCAAGGCAATGGAGCACGGCATGAAGAGCACGGAAGTGTTCGTCAAAGGGCCGGGCGCCGGGCGCGAAGCGGCGATTCGTTCGCTACAAGCCGCCGGCCTCGAGATCACGATGATCAAAGACGTCACGCCAATTCCGCATAACGGCTGCCGCCCTCCTAAGCGCCGCCGCGTGTAATCGAAGAGAGAAGATATGTCGCGTTACATTGGTCCCGTCTGCCGTCTGTGCCGTCGTGAAACGGCCGCGAGCAAGACCGGCGAAAAAATCAAGCTGTTCCTCAAAGGCGACCGCTGCCTCTCGAAAAAGTGCGCGGTTGAGCGTCGCGGGACGGCACCGGGTCAGAAGGTCACGGGCACGAAGAACCGGTCGAAGATCTCCGAGTATGGCCGTCAGCTGCGCGAGAAGCAGAAGATGCGCCGCTACTACGGCGTCCACGAAACGCAGTTCGAGAACTACTTCCGAGAGGCTGCGCGAGTTCCGGGTCAAACCGGACGCACGTTCCTCCAGTTGCTTGAACGCCGTCTGGATAACGTCGTCTATCGCCTGAACTTGGCTACCAGCCGTGCCCAGGCACGCCAGCTGGTTACGCATCGTCACTTCCACGTCAACGGCAAAAACGTCAACATCCCCTCGTATATCGTCAAGCCGGGCGATGTGATAACGATCGGCGAGCGCAGCCTCAAGTCGCCCGTCTTCGAGGCGAATCTGGAAGTCGCGCGTTCGCGGCGTCCACCGGACTGGCTCGAGTGGAACGATGCCGATAACAGCGGCAAAGTGACGCAGCTGCCTGCGCGCGAGCAAATCGATACACCTGTCGACGAGCAACTCATCGTCGAATACTATTCGCGTTAATTCACAACAACACAAACCGCTGCTAGGCGTGCGATCGCCGATCCTGAGCGTGGGCGCAGGGCGCCGTAGTCGAAGGGTCGACGGATAACGTAAGCAGCAACAAAGGAAACACCAAACCACATTATGATCACGTTGGAAATGCCCGCCGGCGCAACCATTGAGGTTCGCGAGCGCCGTGAGAACTATGCCAAGTTCGTGATCGAGCCGCTCGAACGCGGATTCGGTATTACGCTCGGTAATGCGCTGCGCCGGATTCTACTCAGCTCGATCCCGGGCGCGGCCGTCACCTACATGAAGATTGACGGCGTGCTGCACGAGTTCTCGACGATTCAAGGAATGGTCGAAGACACGATCGCGCTGATGCTCAACCTCAAGGGTCTGCCGGTCAAGCTCAACAGCGACGAACCGCGCGTACTCAACCTCTCGGTCTCGGGATCGAAAGATGTGACCGCCGCCGACATCGCGCCGGATGCCGACGTCGAAATCCTCGATCCGGGCTACCACATCGCGACGCTCACGTCGAAAGACGCGAAGCTCTCGATGGAAATCGGCATCGAGAAGGGGCGCGGCTACGTAATGGCCGACAAGCAACGCAATATCGAGCACATGATCGGCTTGATCCCGCTCGACTCGATCTTCTCACCGATTCGCAAGGTCAACTTCTCGGTCGACGATACGCGCGTCGGCCAGAGCGTCGACTTCGATCGGCTGACGCTCGAAATCGAAACCAACGGCTCGATCACGCCCGATGACGCGCTCGCGACCTCTGCGGCGATCATGCAAGAGCAGCTCGATCTCTTCGTCGGCTTCACCAGCCGCGAGGAACCGCTGCCCGAAGCGCCGCCGAACGAATGGGACATTCCGGTTGAGACCCTCAACCTGTCGGTCCGGTCGTTCAACTGCCTCAAGCGCGCCGGCATTTCGAAAGTGTCCGAGCTTCTCGATCTCACCGAAGACGAGATCATGAAGATGCGCAACTTCGGCAAGAAGTCGCTCGACGAAATCAAGCAAGTTCTCGCAGAGAGGGGGCTCTCGCTGCGCCTATCATAAGCGCAACGAGACGTAACGCATGCCGCATCAAATCGCATACAAACGGCTGTCCCGCACGGACGGGCACCGCAAGGCGCTGTTGCGCAACATGGCGACCTCGTTCTTCAAGTATGAGAAGATCGAGACGACCTCGACCAAGGCGAAGGAAGTCAGCAAGGTCGTGGAGTCGTTGATTACGACTGCGATGGCCGGCGATCTCGCCGCCCGCCGCAAGCTCGCCGAGTTCCTCACCGAACCGGCGGTCGTGAAAAAGCTGGTCGAGCAAATCGCTCCGTCACTTAAGGGCCGGACCGGTGGATACACGCGCATTACGAAAACGCGCGTCCGCCCCGGTGACGCGGCAGAACTGTCGCTACTGGAACTGGTGAAGTAAAGACGGACTACCCTGGACTATTGCGCCGGCTCATAGCCGGCGCTCGTCTTTCTCAAGCCGAGAGCGCCGAACTGTTCGGCGCCATCATGGACGGCGAACTCACGCCGGCCCAGAGCGGCGGTTTGCTCGTCGCGCTGGCTGCTCGCGGCGAAGACGTCGACGAGATCGTCGGCGCGGCGCGCGCGATGCGCGAGCGCAGTTTGCACGTCGAGCACGGATTGCCCGAGGTCGTCGACGTGGTCGGCACCGGCGGCGACGGTGCGAATACCATTAACATCTCTACCATGGCGGCGCTGGTTACGGCGGCTGCCGGGATACCGGTCGCCAAACATGGCAATCGTGCGGCGTCGAGCGCGTGCGGAAGCGCCGACGTCCTCGAGGCGACTGGCTTGCCGATCGATTTGGCTCCCGACCGCGCCGCGCACATGCTGCGCGAGGCGAACTTTACCTTTATGTTCGCCCCGCGTTATCATCCGGCGATGAAGAACGTCGGGCCCATTCGGCGCGAACTGGGCGTACGGACGATCTTCAACGTGCTCGGCCCGCTTACCAATCCGGCGGCGGCGAGCGTGCAGATCGTCGGCGTGGCGCGACCGGAACTGCTCGAACCGCTGGCAGCGGTGCTGCAAGGACTGGGCGTACGCAGGGGTGCCGTCATCCATGGCGAGAACGGCATCGATGAAGTGGCTGGCGACGTACCGACAGCGGTGTATTCTTTCGACGGATCCGGTGGCCGGCGGTGGAGGCTCGATCCCGCCGCGTACGGCATTGCGACGCCGTTGCCCGCGATCGTCGGGCACTCGGTCGAGGCCGCCAAGGAGGCGTTTCTCTCAATTCTCGGCGGCGAGGCATCGCCGCGTGCAGACGTGGTGGCGCTCAATGCCGCGCTCGTGTTGCACACCGTCGGCGCCGAGCCGACGATGGAGGCCGCACTCGGGCGCGCACGCTCGATCCTCAAGTCCGGGGCGGCACTGCGAACCTACGAGCGCGCGAAGGAGCTGGCAATCCATGGCTGAGGATGTACTCAAGAAGATCTACGCGGCGAAGGCGCAGCGCCTCAAAGCGGAGATGGAGCGCGAGCCGTACGAGGCGATCCGCGAACGCGCCCGCGCCAGCATTGCCACGCGACGCCATTTTCTCAAACTGCTGCGCGCGCGCAGCGGTGACGCGATCGTTGCCGAGATCAAGCGCGCTTCGCCGTCGGCTGGGCTGATCGCCCGCGATTTCGATCCGGTCGCGATCGCCAAGACGTACGAGCGCGCCGGCGCCGACGCGATCAGCATCCTGACTGAGAACGATCACTTCTTGGGTGACCTCGCCTTCATCGCACCGGTACGCGCGGTAACCGCGCTCCCACTGCTGCGTAAGGACTTTTTGACGACGCCGTATCAAGTCGCGCAATCCGCGGCGTACGGCGCCGACGCGATTCTGTTGATCGTGTCAGGGTTGAGCGACGAGCAGATGCGTGCGGCAATGACCGAGGCGGACGCCTACGAGCTCGACGCGCTCGTGGAAGTACACGACGCTCGCGATTTGCAGCGGGCGCTCGGACTCGGGGCGCAGTTCGTGGGCGTCAACAATCGTAACTTGCGCACGATGATCACCGATCTCGCGGTCAGCGAACACGTGCTTCCGCAGGTGCCCCCCGACGTATTTGCGATCAGCGAGAGCGGGATGCGCGATCTCACCGATCTCGAGCGGCTGCGCCGAGCCGGGGCGCGCGGATTTTTGATCGGCGAGGCCTTGATGCGAGCCGACGACCCTGCGGCACTTCTGGCATCGTTCAAGCATGTCCACGCGCATTAAGTTCTGCGGCTGCAACAGTTGGGCCGACGTGTCGCTCGCGATCGACGAGGGCGCCGACGCGGCCGGTATGATCTTCGCACCGTCGCCGCGCAGCATCGACTGGACAGCGGCGGCTGAAATCGCCCAACGCATCGGCACCAGCATCTTACCGGTGGGCGTTTTCGTTAATCCCTCGATCGACGAAGTCGAGCGCGCACGTTGGTATTTCCCGGAGCTCGTGGTGCAACTCTCAGGCGACGAGTCGCCCGAATTCGTGCGCTCGGTCGGCGGTTCGGTCGTCAAGACGTTTCACATTGCGCCGGGCGAGCGTCCGAAGGATCTCGACGCGCGATGCGATGCCTATGCGGCGCTGCCGCTCTTCGACACAAAGGTCGAGGGGACGTGGGGCGGAACGGGCGTGTCATTCGATTGGTCGGTGCTCTCGCAACTTGCGCGGATGCGTCCGATCGCCGTTGCCGGTGGCCTCACACCCGAAAACGTCGGCGCATGCGTGCGGACGATTCGCCCGGCATGGGTCGACGTGCGGACCGGCATCGAAACCGGCGGCCGCAAGGACGCGCAGAAAATGCACCGCTTCATTGCCGCGGTGCGGGAGAGCGATGCAGCCTAACGGCCGCGGGTATTTTGGGGAATTCGGCGGACGCTTCGTTCCCGAAGTCTTGATCGACGCGCTCGAGACGCTCGAGCGCGAAGTCGCCACGGCATTCGAGGATCCGTCGTTCTGGGCCGAATACGAGGGTGCGTTGCGCGACTTCGTCGGCCGTCCGTCGCCGCTGTATCGCGCCGAGCGCTACGCCGCCGAGACGGCCGTACCGTTCCTGCTCAAGCGCGAGGACCTCAATCACACGGGTGCGCACAAGATCAATAACACGGTCGGCCAGGCGCTGCTTGCGCGACGGATGGGCAAGAGTCGATTGATCGCCGAGACCGGCGCAGGTCAGCACGGTGTTGCGACCGCGACGGTCGGTGCGAAGTTCGGATTTCCGGTCGATGTGTACATGGGCGCGGTCGACGTCGAGCGTCAAGCGCTCAACGTCTACATTATGACGTTGCTTGGTGCAACGGTCCATCCGGTGACCGGCGGTACGCAAACGCTCAAAGACGCGACCAACGAAGCGTTTCGGGTGTGGGCCGCGCAAGTGGAGGATACGTTCTACGTCATCGGCAGCGTGGTCGGGGCACATCCATATCCCTATATGGTGCGCGAGTTCCAAAAGGTCATCGGACTCGAAGCGCGCGCGCAGTGTATGGAGCGCTATGGACGCTTGCCGAGCGATGTGGTCGCCTGTGTCGGCGGCGGGAGCAACGCGATCGGGATCTTCGCGGGGTTTCTCGACGACGACGTGCGCTTGTGGGGCGTGGAAGCCGCCGGCGAAGGTATCGAAAGCGGACGAACCGCGGCCGCGCTCGGCGCCGGCAGCATTGGCGTGCTGCACGGTTCGCGTTCGTATCTCTTGCAAGATGCGCAGGGGCAGGTACAAGATACGCACTCGATCAGTGCGGGACTCGACTATCCGGGCGTTGGCCCCGAACATGCCCATCTCAAGCAAACCGGTCGTGCTACTTACGTGCCGGTAACGGATGCCGAAGCACTCGAAGCGTTCTTTACGTTCTCGCGCGCCGAAGGCATCATTCCGGCGCTCGAGAGCGCGCACGCCATCGCCTTCGCACGCCGCCTTGCACTCGAGCGCGGGCCCAACGATTTGATCTTGGTGAATCTTTCGGGCCGCGGTGATAAGGACATCGCGCAAGTTCGCGGACTCCAACGTGCTTGAGGCCATCTTCGAACGCGCCCGCAACGCCGGGCGCGCTGCGTTCATCCCGTATGTGATGGCGGGCGACCCGGATCGCGCGACGACGCTTGCGATTCTGCGCGCGCTGACGCAGGCCGGCGCCGATTTGATCGAGCTTGGAATCCCGTATAGCGATCCGCTCGCCGATGGTCCGACGATTGCCGCCGCCGGGCAGCGCGCGCTCGCCGCCGGCACAACGATCGCGTCGACGCTGGAACTCATGCGCGATCACCACGAACGCGGGGGCGCCCCGATCGTCCTCTTCACGTACTACAATCCGGTGTTGCAATACGGCATCGATCGCTTTGCGCGGGAATCCGCAGCCGCCGGTGCCTGCGGCGTCATCGTTCCGGATATTGCGCTCGAGGAGGGAGAGGCGCTCGGCGCGACGCTGGCGGCCAACGGACTCGACATGCCGCTGCTGGTTGCGCCGTCGACCAAAGCCGCGCGCGCGCGGCGGATCGCCGCGCAGAGCACCGGCTTCATTTATGTAGTCTCGCGCTTGGGAGTGACCGGTGCCGGGACGCAGCCGTCGACCCAGGCACTGCGCACCCAAATTGAAATGTTGCGCGCGATCACCGATGCCCCGCTGGCCGCGGGATTTGGGGTGAGCCATTCGGACCACGTACGGGCCGCTGCGGCTGTCGCTGATGGGATCATCGTCGGCAGCGCATTGATTGACGCCTATGCCGGAACACGAGGAGAAGAGGCAGCGCAACGCGTACGCGCGTTTGTTGAACCGCTGATTGCTGCCGCAAATTCCGTGGAGGTGTAATGGATCGCGCGACGTTCGTTCAAGCCGGACTTGCCGCGCTCGTTGCCGGGCCGTCGCCCCAGCCCGCCGCGACGTTGACCGGAAATCCGTGGAACATGTGCGACAAGAGCCCGGCGCTTCCGTACGACCATCCGCTCGACATCAAGATGCAAGTACTGGATGGCCCTGATTTTCACTTGATGGCGTATCGCGGCCAGGCCGTGCTGCTCAATATCTTTGCGACGTGGTGCGGACCGTGCAACCACGAGCAACCGGCGATCGTGGACGTTGCCGCACAGTACGCTCCGCAAGGACTGGCGGTGATCGGCATGAACGATCGCGAGGAAGACAACGCCGTTCGCGCCTATCGCAAGAAGTATTCGATCACCTATCCGATCGCGATGGATCGTACCGGCGGATTCACGCGCGCGCTGCAAGCGGGCAAGCTTACCGATATCACCACCGTCTTCCCGGTCTCGCTCTTTATCACCCCGGATGGCTACCTCTACTGCTATCTGACCGGCTCAATGAGCCGCGCCGAGCTCGATTACCGCGTCAAGAAATTTCTTGCCGACGCGCCGCCGTTTACGCCGTCGCCTTCGCCCCCGCCGAGTCCGACGGCGTCACGCTAGCGTCTTGCGCATCAGGATCGCGTCCCAGGCCTCGCCGCTCCGGCGCGCGATCTGCGCGGCCTGCGCGTCGATTTCAACGAAGTCGAATTTTCGGTAGAGCGCGAGCGCGCGCTCGTTGTGCGGAAACACCAACAGTGAGAGATGCGGAATACCGCGCTCGCGCGCCCAGCCGATGAGCTGCTCGAGCAACGCTGCGCCGACGCCTTTGCCGCGATGGTCCGCTTCGACCAACATGCCGATCGTGTGGCCGTAGGGATCGTGCCGGTACTCGGTTACGACGCCGACGATCGCGCCGGCCTGATCGGCGACGAACATCCCGTTACCGTTGCTCAGCGAGAAGCCGAGCATGTCGCGATACTTCTGCCGATCGTAGCCCGGTTCAGTCCCGATCCAGAGCCGCTCGGCGGCAACCGCGTCAAAAAGCAAGAGCACGGCGTCAACGTCGCCGTGCTCCATGGGCCGGATCGTCGACTCGAACACGTTAGACGGCGGCCGCCGTCGCTCCCAAGCCGAAGCGCTTGTCGGCGTCGTCGGCAATGTATTTGCCGATCGCGAGCGAGGAGGTTGCGGCCGGTGACGGTGCGTTGCGGACGTGCATCGTTCCGGCATCACCCTCGAACACGAAGTCGTCAACCTGCGTGCCGTCGGCCATCATCGCTTGCGCGCGCACGCCCGAGGGCCCGGCCAGTGTGTCGGAGACTTGCAGTTCGGGAATATAGCGCTGCAAGGCTTTCACGTATGCGCTGCGCAGCACGTCGCGATACATTTCCCCCATGCCGGTATTGAAATACTTGCCGGCGAGTTTGATGAAGCCCGGATAGGTGAGCGTTTCCAGCAAGTCGCGCGGGTTAATCGTGGTAAACGAGTAGCCCTCGCGCGCAAAGGCGAGCACCGCGTTGGGGCCAAGCCAAATGTCGCCGTTCATCCGCGGCGTGAAGTGCACGCCGAGGAACGGGAAGTTCGGGTCGGGCACCGGATAGATGTTGCCCTTGACGAGATACCGCTTGTCGGGCTTGAGGATCAAGTAGTCGCCGCGGAACGGCACGATCTTCGGATCGCTCATTCCGCCGGTCATCTTTGCTAGCCGGTCGGACTGCAGTCCGCCGCACGTGATCACGTAACGCGCATCGTAGTCGCCTTGCGCGGTCTCGAGGTGCACGACGTCATTGCGGCGCTGGATTGCGCGCACTTCGCGTCCGGTGAAGATCTCGCCGCCCATGGCGCGCACATCGTCGCCGTACGAGCGTGCGACGATGCCGTAATCGACAATGCCGGTCACCGGTAAGAAGATCGCCCTGATGCCGCGGCAGTGCGGTTCGCGTTCGCGAATGCCGTCGGCGTCGACGATCTCCAGGCTTTCGATACCGTTTTGGATGCCGCGATCGAAAAGGTCTTGCAGTAACGGCAACTCGCGCTCTTCGGTCGCGACGATCAACTTGCCGACGCTGCGATACTCGATGCCTTTGCTGTCGCAATACTGCCAGAGCTGGCGCCGGCCTTCAACGCAAAGCTTGGCTTTGAGCGATCCGGGCTTGTAATAGATGCCGGAGTGGATCACGCCGCTGTTGTGGCCGGTCTGATGGGTAGCGAGCAGTTCCTCTTTCTCGAGCAGGACGAGCTTGAGGTGCGGATGGCGGAGCAGAAGCTCCCGCGCGGTTGCCAGGCCGACGATGCCGCCGCCCACGATCGCGATGTCGTACGTCATATCACGACGATTCTCGCACCTCCGAGAGGGGCCCGCTATAGCGGAAGTGGCAAGGCGGCCCGGACCGCGGCGGGGAAAAACCGGGGCATGACCAGCACACTCACGCGCACGATCCCACCCTTTAAGAATGAAGTCGTCAAGTCGTTTACCGACCCGGCCGACGCGGCCGCGATGAAGGCCGCGCTCGCGAGCGTGAAGGAGCGCTTCGGGCGGCACTACCCCCTAGTGATCGACGGCGAACGGATCGAGACCGAAAAGCAGAATCCGCTCGCTCAACCCCTCCCATCCGGGCGTGGTCGTCGGTCTGACCAGTTCGGCGTCGAAGGAGCAAGCAAACGCTGCGGTTGCGGCCGCATCGCGCGCCTTTGAAACGTGGAAGCGAAAGAGCGCACAAGAGCGCGCGGCGTTTCTGTTCGACGCGGCGGCCAAGTTGCGCGAGCGGCGCTATGAGTACGACGCGCTGCTGGTCTACGAAGTCGGCAAGAGCTGGCCCGAAGCCGACGGCGACATCGCCGAGGCGATCGACTTTTTGGAATTTTACGCGCGCGAAGCGTTACGGTACGCGCAGCCGCATCCGGTGGTACCGATCGAAGGCGAGCGCAACGAGATGGTCTACATCCCGCTCGGCGTCGGTGCGGTGATTCCGCCGTGGAACTTCGCCGGCGCGATCATGATGGGCATGACCGCGGCGGCGATCGTCGCCGGCAACACGGTGGTGCTCAAGCCGTCGAGCGATTCGGCGATCATTGCCGCGTGGTTCGTCGATTTATTGCACGAGATCGGTTTGCCTAAGGGCGTGGTCAATTTCATTCCGGGCTCCGGCAGCGTCATCGGCGATCTGATCGTCGGTCATCCGCAGATTCGTTTCATCTCGTTTACCGGTTCGAAGGAAGTCGGCTTGCACATCAACGAGCTTGCGGCCAAGCCGCAGCCCGGGCAGAAGTGGATCAAGCGTGTCGTCGCCGAGATGGGCGGCAAGGATTCGATCGTGGTCGCTGCCGATGCCGATCTCGATGCAGCCGTTGAAGGCGTGGCGGTCTCCGCTTTCGGCTTCCAAGGACAGAAGTGTTCGGCATGTTCGCGCGCGATCGTCGAGGCGCCGATCTACGACCAATTCGTTGGCAAACTCAAAGACCGCGTCGCGAAGATCACGGTCGGCGATCCGGAACAGCAATCGACCTACATGGGTCCGGTGGTCAACGAAGCTGCGCTCGCGTCGATTTCCGACTATATCGAGACCGGGAAGAAGGAAGGCCGCGTGATCTCGGGCGGCAGCCGCGTCGGCAGCGAAGGCTACTTCCTCGAGCCGACCGTCATCGCCGATGTCGATCCGAAGGCGCGCATCGCGCAAGAAGAGATCTTCGGTCCGGTGCTGGCGATCATCAAGGCCAAGGATTTCGATCATGCGATGGAAATCGCGAACAATACCGAGTTTGGTCTGACCGGTTCGCTCTACACCAGCGACGAAGCCAAGATCGCACGCGCCAAGGAAGACTTCTTCGTGGGCAATCTCTACTTCAATCGCAAGAGCACCGGCGCGTACGTCGGCGTCCACCCGTTTGGCGGCTTCAACATGTCGGGCACCGACAGTAAAGCCGGCGGCCCCGACTACTTGCTGCTGTTTATGCAGGCGAAAACGATGTCGCGCAAGGTCTAGGATGTAAAGCGGCGCGCGCCGATGCGTGAACTACGGCTCCAAGCCAAGGCGGACAAGCGAGTCCGCCTTGGTCATAATTGGATCTTCTCGAACGAGGTCGCGATCGAGCAAACGCCGTTGACGGCGTTTAAGCCCGGCGAGCTCGCGCGCGTGGTCGATACCGGCCGCAATCCCGTCGGCATCGCCTACGTCAATCCCAATGCGTTGATCTGCGCGCGGATTCTCACCCGCGACGTGCGCGCGACGATCGACATCGGTTGGTTTCGCTCGCGCATCGAGCGCGCGCTCGCCCTGCGCCAACATTTCTACCCCGCGCCGTTTTATCGCTTGATCTTCGGCGAGTCGGATGGCCTGCCCGGGTTTGTCGTCGATCGCTACGGCGACGTGTGCGTCGCACAGCTCAACACCGCGGGGGCGCTCGCTCTGCGCGAGCTGTTCGTCACCGCACTCACGCAGGTGATCGCGCCGAAGGGGCTGCTGTTGCGCAATGCCGGATCGACGCGCGCGCTCGAAGGCATCGAACCGCTGGATCAGGCGCTCGGCGAGGTTCCGGAGCGCGTCGTGGTCACCGAAGGTGACATGCAGATCGCCGCGCCGCTGCGTGCCGGGCAGAAGACCGGGTATTTCTACGATCAACGCGACAATCGCGCGCGGCTGCGGCGTTACGTGCATTCGGGCGATCGCGTGCTCGACGTCTTTTCGTATGTCGGCGCGTGGGCGGTTTCTGCATTGAAAGCCGGCGCGGCCACGGTAACTTGCATCGATCAATCGGAACTGGCGCTCGAATACGCCGACGACAATGCGCGCGCGGCTGGCGGCGAGATCGAGGGCCTGGTCGGCGACGCGCTTGAGGTGATGCGCGGCCTGCACGGCGAGGGACGCCGTTTCGAGGTCGTCATCCTCGATCCGCCGGCGCTGATCAAGCGGCGCAAGGACGCCGGTGCGGGCGAGCGGCAGTACGAACGCTTGC
This sequence comes from Vulcanimicrobiota bacterium, assembly GCA_963703325.1. Taxonomy (GTDB): domain Bacteria; phylum Vulcanimicrobiota; class Vulcanimicrobiia; order Vulcanimicrobiales; family Vulcanimicrobiaceae; genus Aquilonibacter. Next base: position 2,526,500 of record OY969805.1, read on the forward strand.
ACGAAGCCGCGCTGCGGTTGTTGCGCGAGGACGGCTTCTTGCTCAGTTCATCCTGCTCGTATCATCTTGCACCCGAGCGTTTGCAGCGTGCCGCATACGATGCGGCGCGAACGGTCGGACGGCGCATGCAAGTTCTCGAACGCCACGGCCAGCCCCCCGATCATCCGGTGCATCCGGCGATGCCGGAGACAGAATATCTCAAGGCGCTGTACTTGCGCGCGTAAGCGCGCAGAATTTGCTATCTCCGGGATCTTCGTTGAACATGCAGGCGATGACGCGAAAATCAATATCCGTGAGCAACGCGTCAAACGGGTCGAGAGTCTCGAGGAGCAACTGCCGATTCTCCTCTCCCGGCGACAAGAACGCGGCGACGGCGGTTGAGATGGCGGCGTGTGCAAATGTGACGGCGCGGCCGTCGTACGAAAGCCGCCACGGCAACATCTTTTCAATGTTCGCGGTGCTTTTAATGACGGCTTCGCTGTTGCGGACGTCGCGTAATCGAACGACGACGGAAGCAGCGGGCATTCGTACGGATACATTGCCCTTGGGATTGAACGTTTCGGCGATCATAGTCCGAACCGCCGCAGGGGTCGCGAGGCTTAAGGCCGCGCGGCGTTGGGCCGCGTTCCATTGGGGCGTGTTGCGTATATCGGTTCGGAGTTTGCGAGCGATACGCTCAACAGTTGCGTCGCTGTAGCCCGCTAATCGCAGTTGGCCAGGTTCATCGGGAATTCGCACTGCATCGAGCAGTCGCTCAACCCATGCGTTCTCGATCCATCCGTTCGTGCAACGCCAAGCGGCGCTGCGGAAATCACAGATGATGTCGAGATATTCGTGCGGGTCCGGATCGATGTCCGAGCTGTCGCCGCGCCACGATGAGGTAATCGCGAGGTGCGTCGGACGGAACGACGCCGGAATCGGCGAGGGAATGAGCGCCAGAGCGGACGCGAGCAAAGCAATCGCTAGCATACAGTAATGTAACTAGAGCATGCGGCTCGTTGTGAGATGGACACCCCAGCCGCGGAAGAGGTCGTCCGTCCGGCGGTCAGGCCGCTCCAGCTGGAGGTCGATGGTGGTGCGGACGAGCGGGCGACGGGCCGACGAGGGGAGGATCATGAGACTTCGTGCCTTTCCAGAGAAGTAACTAACAAACAGCATACGCTGGTGATAGTAACTTGTCAACTCGCTTTGCTGGTGATATACTAGCGGTGTGCCAAAAGATGCCACAGCACCGGGTTCGCTCGAGCTCGTCCGCAGTTTCGTGAACTCGATCGACCTCGAGCACCCCGAGACGCTCGACGCGTTGGCGGATCTCGCGAGCGCTCGAGTGTGGCTTGCCGACGCCGGGGTCGACCCGGCGGGACTGGCACCGGCCGAGCTTCCCGAATTACGCGAGTTGCGCGAAGCCTTTCGATCCGCGCTCCTCGCCCATACGGGCGAGGGTGATGAAGGCGACGCGTGGCGGTTTCTGGCCGAGCGGCTTGGCGGCGTTCGCCTCGAGATGCGGTTCGCCCACGGCGGCGGTGCCCAGCTCCAAGCGGCCGAGCGGTCGGGGGCCGAGGGCCTTCGGGGCGTGCTCGCAGCGGCGGTCTACGACGCGCTGCGCGACGGGACGTGGGCCCGGCTCAAGGCCTGCCGCAAGCACACTTGCTTGTTCGCCTTCTACGATAAGACGAAGAACGGCTGCGGCACCTGGTGCAACATGGACACCTGCGGGAATCAGGCGAAAGCGGCGCGCCGGCGGGCGCGCGAGCGGGCGAGCGCCGGGCCCTAACGCGCAACTCCTCCTGGCTTCTCGGGGTCCTATGTGGTACCCTGATAGTCCGGGTCCGGCGGCTGCGATCTTAGTCGTGGCGCTGGAGAAAAAGTACGAAATCGCGCTTGACACGCGTCACGCGCTTCGATACTATAGCCGGGTTGGCTTGGAGCACCCCCCATCTAAAGCGCGATCGAAAGATGCGCGTTTTGGTTGCCGGTGCCCGGGCCGTTCGCTCCTTGAAAACTGAACAGTACAGCAGCAAATAAGTCTGTGGGTCTCCGACCTCTAAGACAAGGTCAAAAGCATTCGCCGTAAGGCAAATGCAAGTAGGTCAAGTCTTTTGAGAATCGCGAGAACGTACAATTCTAGCTGTTATGAATCGCAAGATTTGTAGCGATGTGATTCGCAGTCACATCTGAAAAAGCACAGCGAAATATAGAGCCATGTTTATCATGTCTCCATAAAAATTTTTATGGAGAGTTTGATCCTGGCTCAGGACTAACGCTGGCGGCGTGCCTAACACATGCAAGTCGAACGAAGGTAGCAATACCTTAGTGGCAGACGGGTGAGTAACACGTAGTCAACCTTCCTTTTAGTGGGGGATAACTAGCCGAAAGGTTAGCTAATACCGCATACGATCGTCGAGCGGCATCGCTTGACGATGAAAGCAGCAATGCGCTAAGAGACGGGACTGCGTCCCATTAGTTAGTTGGTGGGGTAACGGCCTACCAAGACTCCGATGGGTAGCTGGCTTGAGAGAGCGACCAGCCACACTGGAACTGAGACACGGTCCAGACTCCTACGGGAGGCAGCAGTGAGGAATTTTCCGCAATGGGGGCAACCCTGACGGAGCGACGCCGCGTGTGGGAAGAAGGCCTTCGGGTCGTAAACCACTGTCGAAGGGGACGATATTGACGGTACCCTTGGAGGAAGCCCCGGCTAACTACGTGCCAGCAGCCGCGGTAAGACGTAGGGGGCAAGCGTTGTCCGGAATTATTGGGCGTAAAGCGCTCGTAGGCGGGTATTTAAGTCCGTGAAGAAAGACCTGGGCTCAACTCAGGGAACGGCACGGATACTATTTACCTTGAGGCAATCAGAGGATGATGGAATTCCCGGTGTAGCGGTGAAATGCGTAGATATCGGGAGGAACACCAGTGGCGAAGGCGATCATCTGGGGTTGTTCTGACGCTGATGAGCGAAAGCTAGGGGAGCAAACGGGATTAGATACCCCGGTAGTCCTAGCCGTAAACGATGGACACTAGGTGTAGGTGGTATCGACTCCATCTGTGCCGCAGTTAACACAATAAGTGTCCCGCCTGGGGAGTACGGCCGCAAGGTTAAAACTCAAAGGAATTGACGGGGGCCCGCACAAGCGGTGGAGCATGTGGTTTAATTCGACGCAACGCGAAGAACCTTACCTGGGCTTGACATCCTGTGAACATCTAAGAGATTAGGTTTCCGAGCAATCGGACACAGAGACAGGTGCTGCATGGCTGTCGTCAGCTCGTGCCGTGAGGTGTTGGGTTAAGTCCCGCAACGAGCGCAACCCTTGTCGTGTGTTGGTCCACAAGATCTCTCACACGAGACCGCCGGTGACAAGCCGGAGGAAGGTGGGGATGACGTCAAGTCAGCATGGCCCTTACGTCCAGGGCTACACACGTGCTACAATGCGCCGGACAGCGAGTCGCGAACCCGCGAGGGCAAGCTAATCTCTTAAACCGGCGCTCAGTTCGGATTGAAGGCTGCAACTCGCCTTCATGAAGTCGGAATCGCTAGTAACCGCAGATCAGCTACGCTGCGGTGAATACGTTCCCGGGCCTTGTACACACCGCCCGTCACGTCACCTGAGTTTAGTGTACCCGAAGCCGCCCGTGTAACCGCAAGGAACAAGGCGTCTAAGGTATGCTAGGTAAGGGGGACGAAGTCGTAACAAGGTAGCCGTATCGGAAGGTGCGGCTGGATCACCTCCTTTCTAAGGAGAACATGCTATCGATTCGTACGTTAGTACGGACGCGATAGCGTATTCATTCTAAGTCGACCACAGACGAGCTATTTGAAAACGGCACTATGACCGCGATTACATCAAGGGGACGTGCCGGCCAAGGGATCTACCACGCGTCTAGCGTGTACGGTCAGAGGTCATAGCATTTTGCGGCTCCCTCAGTGGGGGTCTCCAGTAATGGACTGTACTGTTCAGCTTTGAGGGAACGAACCTCGATCGCCGTCCTTCGACGGGCTCAGGATGACATGCCTGAACTGTGCGTACGACGGAAGAGATCGTGGCCACGTTCCTTGATCCTTGAAAACTGTATAGAGAAGAACTTTCATGTGTTAATCATATGAAAGCGGCCAACTCATTTTTAACCTGAATGAGTTGGTGCAATTTTGCGTAGTCGAAAATTATTAAGGGCATGCAGGTGGATACCTTGGTTCCACAGGCGATGAAGGACGTGCAAAGCTGCGATAAGCGTCGGGGAGCTGCTAAGAAGCTATGATCCGGCGATTTCCGAATGGGGCAACCCCCACGCCGTCATGGGCGTGGACTCCACGATGAATTCAATAGTCGTGAGAGAGCGTACCCGGTGAACTGAAACATCTAAGTAGCCGGAGGAAAAGACATCAAACGAGATTCCCGTAGTAGTGGCGAGCGAACTGGGAACTAGCCTAAACCGTTCATGTGCAAGCGTTCGGGCGTTGCATGAGCGGGGTTGAACGACGACCATCACAGAGCCGAATCTCTGTGCGCAAGTTACCAAACCGATCGATAGTAGAAGCCGGCTGGAAAGCCGCACCATAGAAGGTGATAGTCCTGTAGATAAAATCAATCGGTCTTGCGGAGTCGTTCGTGAGTAGGGCGGGGCACGAGAAACCCTGTCTGAAGCTGGGGGGACCATCCTCCAAGGCTAAATATTCTGTGGAAACCGATAGCGTACTAGTACCGTGAGGGAAAGGTGAAAAGAACCCCCGGAGGGGAGTGAAATAGAACATGAAACCGCATGCCTACAAACCGTGAAAGGCCAATGCGCAAGCAAGGCTGATCGCGTGCCTATTGAAGAATGAACCTGCGAGTTACTTGTAACGGGCTTGGTTAAGGTGTTGAACCGGAGCCGTAGCGAAAGCGAGTCTGAATAGGGCGAATTTGTCCGTTGCAGTAGACCCGAAACCGAGCGATCTATCCATGAGCAGGGTGAAGCGTGATTAACCTCACGTGGAGGCCCGAACCTGTTGTTGTTGAAAAAACATTGGATGACTTGTGGATAGGGGTGAAAAGCCAATCGAGCTCGGAGATAGCTGGTTCTCCCCGAAATAGTTTGAGGACTAGCGTTGCACGTTAACCCAGGGGGGTAGAGCACTGACAGGGCTAGGGGTCTTACCAGATTACCGAACCCCATCAAACTCCGAATACCCTGGCGAATTATGCAGCAGTCAGACTGTGGGGGATAAGCTCCATGGTCAAAAGGGAAACAGCCCAGATCAACAGCTAAGGTCCCTAATATATGCTTAGTGGTAAAGGAAGTCTTGTCGCATAGACAACTAGGAGGTTGGCTTAGAAGCAGCCACCCTTGAAAGAGTGCGTAATAGCTCACTAGTCGAGTGATGGGGCGCCGAAAATTCAACGGGGCTCAAGCATGTAACCGAAGCTTTGGGATTAATTAAACTTAATCGGTAGGGGAGCGTTGTGGCGTAGGCTGAAGCACGACCGTGAGGACGTGTGGACGAACCACAAGTGCGAATGCAGGTATAAGTAGCGACAAATGCGGGTGAGAACCCCGCACGCCGGAAGTCTAAGGTTTCCTGAGCAACGTCAATCGTCTCAGGGTGAGTCGGGAGCTAAGCCGAGGCTGAGAAGCGTAGGCGATGCACAAGCAGTTCATATTCTGCTACCACCGATGACCGTTTAGACTTTGGCAGACAGTGTTGTTCGCAACGACTCGTAATCTTCGGGAGCTAATACTCGCGAAGAATTTTCGTCCGACAACACGGACGAAAAGACGAGCAGCGTGCAATACCGTCTACCAGAGTCTATGAAATGATGGGGTGACGCAGGAGGATAGGTCAGCGCCCGGATGGATGTGGGCGTTTAAGCCGGTAGTCCGTAACGTAGGTAAATCCGCGTTGCAAGGACGAGAGGCGAATACGAGATCTTTCGAGATCGAAGTGACTGACTCCACGCTGCCAAGAAAAGCCTCTATTAAGGATCATAGGTGCCCGTACCGTATACCGACACAGGTAGACTGGCAGAGCATGCTAAGGCGACGAGAGAATCCCTGTTAAGGAACTCGGCAAATTGACCCCGTAACTTTGGGAGAAGGGGTGCCACCTTTGGTGAAGTGTTTACCACGTAAGCTGAGGGTGGTCGCAGAGAATAGGTCCAAGCGACTGTTTAACAAAAACACAGGTCTCTGCGAATGCGAAAGCAGACGTATAGGGGCTGACTCCTGCCCGGTGCTGGAAGGTTAAAAGGAGTGGTTAGCGCAAGCGAAGCTGCGAATTGAAGCCCCAGTAAACGGCGGCGGTAACTATAACCGTCCTAAGGTGAGTGTATTAAACACGTTGCCTCACCGCACAGCGATGTGCGGTCGAAAACCTTGCTATATGCGGGAATATCCTTAGAGCCCAACCTACTCGTCGACGTTCGTTAAGAACGCCGGCAGTAAAAATGGTTTGGGATTGGACAATCCGCAGGAAACTTCGAGTCTTTTGATTCGGAGGATCCTCAGAGACTATACGCAGGGCTCCGAAAACGAGTTAGATCGTCCGCGATCTTCTCATCGGATGAAGATAGAGTCCACTCCGGTATGAAAGTGCCGGAAAAAAGTGAGCGAAATTCCTTGTCGGGTAAGTTCCGACCTGCACGAATGGAGTAACGACTTGGACACTGTCTCAATGGGGAACTCGGCGAAATTGCAGTACCAGTGAAGATGCTGGTTACCCGCAGCAGGACGGAAAGACCCCGTGAAGCTTTACTGTATCCTGGTTTTGGGTTTTGAGATTGTCCGTACAGGATAGGTGGGAGTCGATGATCCAGCGGCGCTAGTCGTTGGGGAGACAACGTTGGGATACCACCCTGATAGTCTTGGGATTCTAACTCACAACCGTTATCCGGTTGTAGGACATAGCCAGGTGGGCAGTTTGACTGGGGCGGTCGCCTCCTAAAGAGTAACGGAGGCGCTCAAAGGTTCCCTCAGAACGGTCAGAAACCGTTCGTACAGAGTGCATAGGCATAAGGGAGCTTGACTGCGAGACAGACAAGTCGAGCAGGTGCGAAAGCAGGACTAAGTGATCCGGCGGTTCCGAATGGAAGGGCCGTCGCTTATCGGATAAAAGCTACTCCGGGGATAACAGGCTTATCTCCCCCAAGAGTCCACATCGACGGGGAGGTTTGGCACCTCAACATAAGGGGTGAAATGGTGGAAACACCATTACCATTTTAAAGTTCCGGCTTATAACGGTGAACTCCTAATGCGCTAGGACTGGCGCAAGGACAATACCGTGGGAAGTCTGACGGAAACGAAGTTACCGTCATGACCCCGTAACGACTGATCCATCTCTCTATGAGATGGTGAGATAGTGTGTTGCTGCTCGAGCGATCGAGTAAATCTATGACCGCTATCATACGCCGGCCCCTCGCCCGAGCAATCGGGCAGGGTGAAGATATAGTCTGCGCCATCAGTAATGATGGAATGACGCGCGATGTCGGATCGTCGCATCCTGGGGCTGTAGTAGGTCCCAAGGGTTGGGCTGTTCGCCCATTAAAGCGGTACGCGATCTGGGTTCAGAACGTCGTGAGACAGTTCGGTCCCTATCCGCTGTGGGCGTAGGAAGTTTGAAGGGCGTGGACTCTAGTACGAGAGGACCGAGTCGAACGAACCGCTGGTGAACCGGTTGTCCCGCCAGGGGCATAGCCGGGTAGCTATGTTCGGATCAGATAAGTGCTGAAAGCATATAAGCACGAAACTGACCCTAAGATGAGACTTCAATCCCGTAAGGGTGAAGAGCCGTGGTAGACTACCACGTTGATAGGCCGGGGGTGGAAGCACCGCAAGGTGTGGAGCTGACCGGTACTAATCGCTCGGATATTTTAAACTACGCTTACGCTTCAATGTTTGGCACTTGGAAGTTCTTCTCTGTACAGCTTTCCCACCCGCGATCGGCTGGAGCTCCGGCTCGCCATCGCGGATGGGGATCCAGTTTCTGGCGTCCATAGCGACGGGGCCCCACCCGTTCCCATCCCGAACACGGCAGTTAAGCCCGCCAGCGCCAATGATAGTCGGACCGCAGGGTCCCTCGAAAGTAGGTCGGCGCCAGATTTATAGAAACGATGAGCCTGCGACAGCAATGTCGCGGGCTCTCGTCGTTTTTGCATCCAGAGGTGCTTGCGCCTGATGCCTGCAACAGGACCCGTGCGGGAAGACGTCCCGCAGAAAATTGGTAGCAGAACAATTTCAAATTGAAGGGACAGGACGAGAATTACGTGATGGTCAGGGTTCAGCGTTTCTAGGCTGGCTGTTAGCGTGCCGAGGGTTGCCTTTACGTCGGTCGATGAGTACATCGCCGCACAGCCGGAGCCGTTGCGAACCGCGCTTCGCCAAGTGCGCGACGCGATTCGCGTTGCGGTGCCTGAGTCGCAAGAAGTGATCGCCTACAACATGCCAAGGTACACGCTGCACGGTACCACATTTGTGCACTTCGCTGGTTGGAAAGATCATTACTCTCTCTACGCAGCGACGAAGTCCGTCCTTACCGCATTCAAGTCCGAGCTGCGACAATATGAAATCGAAAAGGGCACGATTCGATTTCCGCTTTCGCAACCCGTACCCGTGACGCTTATCGAACGTATTGCGAAGCTTCGCGCTAAGGAAGCGTCGAGCTAGCGCGGGCGAATGCGGTAGATCGCGCCCGTCTGATCGTCGGCGACGAAGAGCGAGCCATCGGGGCCGACTGCAATGCCGGTTGGGCGCCCAATGCGTTCCGCCGTGCCGCCGGTTTGGTAGCCGCCTACGAATAACTGCCACTGCTTTGTCGGATCGTTCCAATCGACGAGCCGATCGGGCGTGTCGCCGTGCATCGGCACGAACACCACACGCGGCGGAACGTAGCCGGAGAGCCCCTGTTGCGGCCCGTGCCACGAGCCGTGCAGCGTCACGAACGCACCGCCGCGATATGCCGCCGGGAAAGCGTGTGTGCCGTGCGCGTCGGCAGGATAGAACACGGCGCCAATCGGTGTTTCATACGCGGGGAACACAACGCGCGGAATCGGCGTCTCGTCGCACGAGCCGGGCCATTTATCGAACCGCTTGCGGTTCTCGTAGCAGGCCGGCCAGCCGTAGTTGACCGGCGCTGGATGGAGCGTCACGGCATCGAAGATTTCGTAGGGATGGTAGATCGGCAGATCGTCGGCGCCGGCGACGCCGGCCCACAGCGTATGCGTCACCGGATTTACCGCGAGCGCGATCGCGTTGCGTATATTGTGCGCCTCGACCGACATCGAACCGCTACGCAGGTCGATGCCCTGGATCGTTGCTCGCGTGTCGTCAAGGTCGGGAACGCAGGCGTTGCATGACGAGCCGACGCTCGCATAGAGCGTGTCGCCGACGAGCGCGACGCTCGTTGTGACGTGATCGCGCGCAATCCCTGACGTGCGAACCGACGCAAGCTTGACTGCGCTGCCGCGCGGCTTTTGATCGCCGGTTTGGTATGGAATCTTGTACACGCCGAACTGCGTACCGACAAAGAGCCAGCCGTTCCCGAGCGTGACGCCGGCGGCCGGGTGATTGTCGAACGACGCGAACGTATGCGGCGCGTCCGGATGCGCCGCACCGGCCTTCGGAAGAAGGTAGACGTCAGCGCCGGACGTCCCGATGAAGAGGTCACCATTCGGTGCTGCGACGAGCTCGCGCGCACCGTCGACGACGCCGATCCGTTCAATGGTAAAACCGCTCGCGATCGTTGGCGTTGCGTCTTGCGCGGATGCGCGAAGGACGCAGAATGCAACCAGCGCCGCTAGCGTAAGTAAGGAACGAGCCATGAGACGCGGCGAACGAGCATCAAACCTCCTTCGCAGGTCCGGGTTTACGGACGAATGCGATAGATCAGGTTTGCTTGATCGTCTGCAACGAAGATACTTCCCTGCGAGCCGACGGCCACGCCCGTGGCACGCCCGCTACGGCTCGAGCAACCGGTTTGGAACCCGGAAACGAGGGCGCTATACTGCGCCGTCGGGCTTTGCGATCCCCAAGCCGTCATCGCCGTTACCGGCGTATCGCCGTTCATCGGCACGTAGTCGACCTCGGGCGCAAAGGTGCAACTACTGCCGCTACTCGTGCCGTGCCACGAGCCGTGACTGGTGACAAGTAACGCGCCTTTGTACGTCGCCGGGAAGAGGTAACTTCCGGTTTGATTAGCCGGGTAGAACGCAGCGCCGATATGCGTGATATAGGCGGGAAATTCGACGAGGGGCTGCGCTTGCGCGTTGCAATTTGTGGGGGCGCCCGTACCGGTATTGTAGAGGACGTGATTCTCTTCGCAATACGGCCATCCATAGTTGGCGACGCCGCCGGCGCTGGCTGCAGCCGCAGTCACGTCATCCATGAATTCGTACGGATGGTAATACGTGAGATCGTCTTGCCCCGCACCACCGGCCCAGAGGTGACCCGTGGCGGGATCCACCGCAAGTGCGATCGCGTTACGGATGTGTTGCGCAAAGACGGGGGGACTTGACGAACCGCTCAGCGGCATCGAGACAATTGCGGCGCGCTGCGGATCGGTTTCTCCCGTGCAACCATTGCACGAAGAACCCATGCTCGCGTAGAGCGTCGATCCGGAGACCGCAACCGAGGTCGACGTATGATAGTCGCCGTCGCCAGGATTGGCCGTCGGTCCGGTGCGCACGGTCGCGATCGCTTGGAGATTTTCTGCCGCGAGGTCACCGTCTTTATACGGCGTCGACCACACGTGATATTCGGTCGAGACAAAGATCGTGCACGTCGAAGGCGAGAATGCGACGCCTTCGGCGTTGTTGATGCCGGTGCTCGGTTCGTTGGCCGGAACCGTCTCCGAAATCGTTGCGAATACTTTGGGCGTACCGGCCGCGCCGCTTGCTTCGGCATTCGGCACGATGTAGACGCTGCTGCCGCCGGTTCCCACCAGCAGATCGCCGTTCGGTAAGCCGACGAGTTCACGAGCGCTACCGACATTTGCGATCGTCTGAATAACGAGGCCGCTCGGCACGGTAAGCGCCGGCGTTGTTGGGGTCATCCCGGTGGTAAACGTCGAGGCTTTTGTCCCGGAGCATCCGGAACTCGATCCGCCGCTTGGTTGCGACGTCGGCGTCGTTGAGGACGCAACCGTTACCGGTCCGCTACCGTTTCCACCGCCACCACAACTGATCATCGCGACGGCGCCGCAAAGCGCAATCGCGGCCCCAACGAGGATCCGCTGCTTGCTCACGCATGCTTTTTACCCAGGAACTGCTCGCGAAACACGCTGGGCGATAGGGTGGTTTGGGCAGCCAGATGCGCAAGTTGCGGTTCCTCGAGATCCGACGGCTCGAGACGCACCATGTAATCACGGGCGACCGCGTAGGCTTCGGCGCTCACGTCGACCAGCCGCGTGCGGATGCGTCCGGTCGCCGGATCGAGCAAGCTTTCCAACGAGACCGGTTGCACGCGACCGCCGGAAAGCGCGATCAGCGCGCCGCTGCCGCCCGAAAGCAAGTAGCGTACCGCGCCGTATCCGAGCGTGCGCGTGTAGTCGACGTCGAACGCAACCGGCTTCGCGCAGCGCAGTTCGTAGCCGATGTCTTTGGTGAGCACGGTCGCGTCGATGCCGAGTTTGCTCAAGCGCTCGCGCACGCGATCGCGTAACAGCGTGCCGATCGGCACGTCAGCCAGCCGCACGTGTCCGTACGCATCGCGCGCGACGTTCTCGAGACCTTTGAGCTCGTCGGCCGAGATGTGCTCGATGATGCCTTCGGCAACGACCGCCACACCATAATCGCGTCCCTGCGCGCGCCGTTTGACGATCGCGCCGGCGAGCACGTCGACCACCGCTTCAAGGTCCAGCGTATCGCCGGGAAATTCTTCGGGAATCACCGCGAGCGTTGCGCCCGCTGCATTGGCCATACCGAGTGCGAGCGCGCCGGATTTACGCCCCATGCTCACGACGATGTACCAACGTACCGTCGTGCGCGCGTCTTCGAGCAAGCTTTCGATGATTTGCGCCCCGACCGAGCGCGCGGTTTCGAAGCCGAAGGTGGGCGCGTTGTCGGGCAGCGGCAGATCGTTGTCGATCGTCTTCGGAACGGTCGCCACGCCGATGCGGCCCTTCGCGTGTTCGGCGATGCGCGCCGCACCGAAGGTCGTGTCGTCACCGCCGATGCAGATGAGATAGCGCACGTCGAGGGCGTCGAGCGAACGGATCGTGCGATCCAGCGTCGCTGCGTCTTTCGCTGGATTGGTACGCGACGTGCGTAAGAAGGAGCCGCCGCTGGACTGAATGCGCGCCGCGTCGTCGATCCCGAGCGTGGTGGTCTTGACCGGCGTTCCGGCGGCGAGATCGCGATAGCCGTCGTAGATGCCGACCACACGTAGGCCCGAGTTGATCGCTTCGATCGTGGCCGAGCCGATCACGCCGTTGATGCCGGGGGCCGGACCGCCGCCGACGAGGATTGCGAGAGTATCGCTCATGTGCGGAGAAATGCACGCAGAGCATGGAGCTTTCCTACGCCGCCATCTGCTTCGATCTGTTCGGGACGCTCGTCAGCGACGAGGGCGACGCGATTCCCGGTGCGCGCGAAACGCTCGCGTCGCTGGGCGCAAGCCGCTGGGCGATCGTAACCTCGGCACCGCGCGCGGCTGCCATGGGATTGCTCGCGCGCGCGCGTTTGGTGTTGCCGCCGGTCCTGGTGACCGCCGACGACGTGGCGCGCGGCAAACCCGCGCCCGATCCGTACGCGCTCGCGGCGAAGCGACTCGCGATCGAACCGGCGCGAGCATTGGCTATCGAGGATTCGTGGTCGGGTGTTGAATCAGCGCATGCGGCGGGGATGGAAACCGTGTTTATCCTACGCGGCCGGCCCGCGAGTTCATACGCGCGGGCCGATTACTACGTCGATCGATTCGATCAGTTAGGCGTGGCGACCGGCGCGGGCGGAACGTTGTTCGTCGCGTTCTGACGCTGGGCGCGGAACCGCGCTTCGTTGACGGCACTTAGGAAGGATGCTAGCGTAATGCGTAGGCCGCAATTTTCCCGGACACGGGCGTTGGGGATTAAGTTGATGAGCATTCCAAGGTCTGCTGGGGGTACTTTGCTAGCGTTGTGTGCGGCGCTTCTTGTCGCCTGCGCGGGCACGGGATCTGGAAACCCGAATGCAGGGACAAACGTTTCGGTTCAGCAGGTAGCCCAGAAGCAATCGACGATTCCAGCGTCGGTAGAAAAACAATTCCGCGCGACCATTGATGCAAAGACTCGCGCGATGCTAAAACCGGGCACCCGGGTTTATTATTTGCCTGCGTTTACGGTGAGCGATAATGGTCACGACGGGACATTCCCGGGCGATTCCGTGATCCGCCGAACGCCTAATGCGCTGCTCGTGACCCCGCCAGGCGACGAAACGATAACGTTTAGCGGGTCGGCCAAGGTTACGTATCTTCCCGAAGGAGGGAAAGCTTTCGTTGCACCGGGTCGACCCATTCCGGCCTTCTTGCGTAACCGCACTCCGGATGAGGTGATCCAATAGTCATGGGAAGTGTTGAGCTGGAAGGCGCCGGTCTTCGCGGTCATTTCTGTGTGCGCAATCGCCTTAATCATCATCGCCACAGAAGACGTCATGGCGGAAAGCAACTGCCCCAGTTGAGATAGCTCGCGGAATACCGGACTCGATTAGTGATTTATCTTTCTGACGCAAGAGTAGGTCCAGCATGTAGGCGAAGCGATCCGAGCGCGCTGTCTCGGCGGTCGCGCCGGCGAGGATCTTTTTGAGCATCGATTCCATGTCGTTACTGGACGTCAATGCCTGTCGGCCCTTTGGGGGCGTCTTTCCCCGAAAAATAGCCAAAAATGCGGGTCTCACCGTACCCGTGCTTCGCCGCATATGTGTTGACTGCGCGGATGCCTAGCGTTTGAAGTACGACGTTAGCAGCTTCGTTGTCGCTATCGACGATCATGGGTGCCAGAAGCGACGCAAGGGGTTGTTTATGAACGCCTGCCGCCGGCCTTCGAAGATTTGCAAGAAGAGAGGCGCCATTGTCCAGCGCAGCGAGCATAATGAGGACTTTAGCTAGTGAGGCTGCGGGAACTGAAGTCGTGGCATTTCTAGCAAACGTAAGATCATCGAACGGAAAGGAGAGACTTATCGAACAGCGCGCGCGACTTTCATCCAAAAGTTTAGCCAGCGTTAGCTCGAGGCAATGCCCAGGTGCGACGCCCCGACCAGAGCGACACGCAGCTAGAATAAGCGGGAAGGAGACGCTCTGCAGCAGCTGTACGCGCTTCATAGAGGAGGCGCCGCGATATAGTCATCCATGGGGCGAGAAAAAACGCCATTGCCTACATAGCGCGCCGGGGCCGAGCAAAAGCGTCACCAGTGTATTGTGCATATCCGGGAAATGCACGATGAGCGAGTTGGTCTCCTATGGAAAGCCCGCGGCTCTTGCGTGGCCGGCCCGCGAGTTCATACGCGCGGGCCGATTACTACGTCGATCGATTCGATCAGTTAGGCGTGGCGACCGGCGCGGGCGGAGCGTTGTTGGTCGCGTTCTGACGCTGGGCGCGGAACCGCGCTTCGTCGGACTTGAGCTGCGCCTGTTGATCCGGTGTTAGCACCGCATTGATCTGCTCGCGCAATTGCTTACGTGAATCAGGGTCGGGCGCGCTGCCTTTGGGATGCGCTTGACGATAGCTTTCCATCAACGATTTGATCTGTGACTTCTGCTGATCGCTGAGGTTGAGGTCGCTGAACCGGCGCATCATACGATCGCCATGTCGAGATTGAGCCGGCGGAGGCGCTGCTTGTTGTTGGGCGACGGCCGGTAGGGCGAGGCTCGCGGCCATAAGGCCGGCGAGCAGGGTGACTTGGAGCTTCATAGCCCACATCGTATTGGGTCAGCGCCGAGTGCTTCCTGTGAAGCAAATTAGACCCGGCTTAAACCTCGCGACCGACCAGTTCGAGCTTCGTTCCGGCCGGATCTTCGAAGAACACGCCCGGATAGCTTTCCATCTCCGCACTAAGCTCCAGGTTGCTTGCGCCGAGCTTACCGAGCAGCGCGATCAACTCGTTCATCCGCTTGTATTCGACGCGAAACGCAACGCGCGTGTCGTTGTTGCGGTGGAGCGGATCTTCGATGAGGCCGAAAAAGCGCCGCGGTTTGGTGGGATGCTCGGGCTCGTAATATTCGATCGCATTGTAGGATTCAAATTCGCGATGCCACTCGCCGTCGGCGCCGACATAGGCGTAGCGCTTTTCCGTCAACCCGATTTCGGGCATGAGGTCGTCATAAAACGATTCGACCGCCGCAAGCGAACGCACGCGGCAGTCGACATGATCGAACCCGTAGAACTCCGGCACGGGGATATGTTACTTCGTGGCCGGTTTGATTGCGACGGCTTTGACTCCCGGCGACGCGTGCGCTTCGAAGCGTTTGAAGTTATCGAAGAAGAGTTGCGCCAGTTTGCGCGCCTGCGCATCGTAGGCGTTCTTGTCGGCCCACGCGTTGCGCGGGTTGAGCACGTCGGAGGGCACATCGGGCACGCGCTTGGGTATATGCAACCCGAAGAACGGCTCGGACTCGAAATCGGCCGGAATGCGGCCTTCGATTGCCGCGTTGACCATCGCGCGCGTGTGCGCGATCGACATGCGCTTGCCGACGCCGTACGGTCCGCCAGTCCAGCCGGTGTTGACCAGCCAACATTCGACATCGTGCGTATCGATGCGCTCGCCGAGGAGCTTGGCATACACCGTCGGGTGGTGCACCATGAACGGCGCGCCAAAACAGGTCGAGAAGGTTGCAGTCGGTTCGGTGAGCCCGCGCTCGGTGCCGGCGACCTTAGCAGTGTAGCCGGAGAGGAAGTGATACATCGCCTGATCGCGCGAGAGTTTGGAGATCGGGGGCATGACGCCGAACGCATCGGCGGTGAGCATGATGATCGTCTTGGGCTGACCGCCCTTACTGCCCGGCACGATATTCGGAATAAATTCGAGCGGATACGCGGAGCGCGTGTTCTCGGTCTTTTCTTCGGAGTCGACGTTGAGTTCGCGAGTGCGCTCGTCGTACACGACGTTTTCGATGACCGTCGAGAAGTGGTGCGTCGCGGCCCAAATCTCGGGCTCGGCAGTCGCCGAGAGGCGAATCACTTTTGCGTAGCAGCCGCCTTCGAAATTGAACACGCCGTCGTTTGACCAGCCGTGCTCGTCGTCGCCGATCAGCGGGCGATGCGGATCCGAGGAGAGCGTGGTCTTGCCGGTACCCGAGAGGCCGAAGAAGATCGCCACGCCGCCGTCTTTGCCTTCGTTGGCCGACGAGTGCATCGGCAGCACGTCGCGCAGCGGCAGCAGATAATTCATCGTGGTGAAGATCGACTTCTTGATCTCGCCGGCATATCGCGTGCCGCCGATCAGAATCATGCGTCGCTCGAAATTGACGAGAATAAAGGTTGAACTCGGGACGCCGTCGCGCTTGGGATCGGCTTGGAAGAGCGCGGCATCCACAACGGTGAACTCGGGACTGAATCCCGGCACCGGATTCTCGGGTGTAATGAAGAGATGATGCGCGAACAGGTTGTGCCACGCAAATTCACTATACACGCGGATCGGGATGCGGTAACGTTCGTCGGCGCCGACGTAGGTATCCAGCGAATAGACGTCGCGTTCGGAAAGATACGCTTCAACTTTTTCGAAGAGCGCATCAAAGACCGCCGCGTCGACCGGACGATTCGTATCGCCCCAATCGATGTGGCGCTCGCTGGAGGGCTCTTTGACAAACGCTTTATCTTTGGGCGAGCGGCCGGTATGGGGGCGCGTATCTACGATGAGCTGTCCGTCGCGGCCAAGCACACCTTCACCGCGTCGCAACGCATGCTCGATGAGCTGCGGCGGCGTAAGGTTCTCATAGAGATTTGCGGCTTTGAGTTTCTCGGGAACTGTAAGAATGGTCGTGTCCCTCGTGCGTCCGTTTGAGCGAGTTACCTACAAGCATCTACTTTTTGAGGTATTATGAGCGTGCCTGCATGAGAAAGCGTTTTCCACTGGCCCTTATCGCGGCCCTCTGCCTCGCCTTTGCCTTGGCGGCCGTCGGTCGGGCCCCCGCCGTTTTACCCTTCCACTTTGGATTCTTCCCATCCGGGCCGCTCGATGCAATCACTGATGTCGCCGGCGTCCGCGTGGCCAACCTGACGCTGATCCAGGGCGGCGACGTCCGCACCGGCGCGACCGCCGTGCTCCCGAACAGCGACCCGTGGGATCATAAGGTTGCCGGCGGGTTCTTGTCGTTCAACGGGAACGGCGAAATGACCGGAACGCACTGGATCGAGACCGCGGGGTACCTCGAGGAACCGGTGGTGTTAACCGACACGCTCGACATCGGCCGGGCCTATGACGGCGTGGTCGATTGGGTCATCGAGCATCATCCGCAAGTCGGCGTCCGTGACGACGTGCCGTTACCGGTGGTGGCGGAGTGCGACGACCAACTGCTCAACGCCATTCAGCGACGGGTCGTGGGGCCCGAGGACGTGCGCAAGCTGCTCAACGCGGCCCAGCCGGGTCAGTTCGCGCGCGGCAGTGTCGGCGCGGGGACCGGGATGCGCGCCTTTGGGTTCAAAGCGGGAATCGGTTCGGCGTCACGAGTACTGCCGTCGAGCCTGGGCGGTTACACCATCGGCGTGCTGGTGAACGACAACACCGGCAGCTCGCGCGACGCGCTCACGATCGTCGGCGTCCCGGTCGGCGAACGGCTCAAGAACGAATACCGCACGGTGTATCCGCAACATCTGTCGGACGCAGATATGCACGGCCGCATGGCGAGCGGCAGCATCATCATCGTGGTTGCGACCGATGCGCCGCTGGACAGCCGGGAAATTCGCGCGCTGCTGCTGCGCGCGGGCCTGGGCATGGGGCGCACCGGTCTGACCTCCGACGTCGGCAGCGGCGATCTTTTCGTCGGGTTTTCGACCAGCGAAGTCTTCGAGCGCACCGGGAACTTCGAGGTCAGCGCGCCCACCAAACGCATCATCGCCGACGACGACGTGCTCAACGCGCTCTATCGCGCAACCGCCGAAGCGACGCAGGCCGCGATTTACGATGCGCTCTTCGAGGCCAAGACCATGACCGGCCAAGGCGGCGCGACGGTCTACGGCTTGCCCAACGATCGCGTCCTGCAGATGCTGCGAAGCGCGGGCGCCATTTCGCCGTGAGTTATATCGAAACGCAGCGGCTGATCGTGCGCACGTGGATGCCGGACGATGCGGCGGCGCTGGCGACGATCTACGGTGATCCCGAAACGATGAAGTACATTCTTTCGGGGACGAAGACGCTCGAACAAACGCGCGTGGCGATCGCGCAGATGATCGACGCGCAGGAGCGCGATGGCTGCTCGATGTGGCCGGTCGTGCTCAAGGCCAACTCCGAGCTGATCGGGACGTGCGGCCTGATGAAGACCGAGCAGGCGCACGTGCTCGAGCTCGGGTTTGCCTTCGCGCCGGCAGCACGCGGCAAGGGCTACGGCTACGAATCCGCGCGCGGCGTGCTCACCTTTGGATTCCGCCAGCTGCACGCGAAGTCGGTGATCGCGCTCACCAGCCCGTTTAATGCGCCGTCGATCGTGCTCATCAACAAGCTGCGCATGCGTTTCGACCGCGTGGTGCGGATGAAGCGTGGCGAGCGCGGCGCTGACGTGCTACGGTATGTAAGCTATGGCGAAGAAGAAGCGGCGTAAGATGAAGCTGGTGCCGCGCCTGGGGCCGCCGACCAACCTGCGGCCGGCCGGCGCGCACGAAACCCTCACGCGCTACAACCGCAAGCGCAAAAAGCGCGAACTGCAATCCGAGCTGGGCGACGTCGACCTCAACGTCGACTAGGCCTGCATCGCGAGCATCGCCACTTTCATCGCCGAGAGTGGCGTTTGACGCATCTCGAAGTCGATCAACGCTTGGCCGATCTTATCGGCAAGGCGATTGGTGACGAACCACGGCGGCTTCGGCAACAGCGTCGCGCCGTAGCGGCCGATACTGCGCGGGAAGGGCGCAAACGGCGCGTAGACGACGCTCTTCTGCGAGCGATCGAAAAGATAGCTGTTGTGCACGACGCCGATCCCGCTGCGCACATCGCCGATCGTATGCCCGGGATACGCTCCCCACGGCGTCTCGGTCAGCAAGAAGCCCACGCCGCTCCAGGCGTTGACCGCGATGCAGCCGTAGCGCAGGCCCGCAATCGCCGCGTCAAAATCGTTCGCGTATTCGCTCATCGTGGCGGGATGCACCACGACGTTTGCACCGAGCGTTCCCCAGAGCTTGTCGTTGGCGAAGATTACCGCGTCGCGTAAGAACGTCGCCGTATCGCCGGGCAGCGCGGTCACCGCGAGCACGCTGGCAAACGCTTCGATCTCGAAATTGGGATCGGCGCTCTGCGCATCGACCCGCACGATTGTGCGCGGCGTGAAGATGCCATCGCTCTTACCGTAACGCTGCGCGTCGTGGCCGGTCGCCAGCCGCTCGCAGCGGTTCGCGGCGCCCGGATAATAGGCGGGACGATCGAGCGCATCGCGCATCACCGCTTCGATCTGCGCGAGGAGTTTCGGGGTGCCGTCCCAGTCGCGCGGCAAAATGACCACTTGCGCGGCGATGCAGTTGAAGCCGTCGTTGTGCAGTTTCTGCGTGACGATGTGCTCGGCTTGGAAGCGGAAGTCGGCGTCGCTCCATGCACCGGGCACGACGATCGTCGGGCTGACATTACCAAGCTCCGCCGTAATCGGCTTGGTTACGCCGTCGGCGACGATCGCATTGAACGTGCGATCGCTGCCGGTAATATGAATCTCGTCGACCAGCGGATGCGCGCACAGCGCTTTGCCGACTTCAGCACCGCCGTAGGCGAAACGCAGATAGCCGCCGTCGACCAGCGGTTTGAGCGCAGCTTCGAAGATCGGCCCGAGATATTCGTTGATCGGGTTCATCTTCAGAATGCAGACCGCGCCGTCGGCGATGAGTTTGTAGAGCACGTCGAGCGGGGGAATCGACGCGATATTCCCCGCGCCGAGCACGAGCGCGACGCGCGGTTGCGGTGAGGACTGCTTGTACCACACCGCCATCGTCGACTTGAGGTTGTCGCGCGTGACGCCGGGCTGCATCCACACTTGTGCGCGCACACCCGAAAGCAGCAGTCGATCGTAAAAGGCGTTCGGAAAGACGTCGACCGTCACTTGACCGTCGGGGCGCTCGTGCACGCGTGATGCGTCGAGGCGCGGTACGCCGTCGCGCGCGAGACCCTGCATCGTGCGGATATAGCGGTTGAGCGCGTAGAGCAGCGCCCACGGTCCGCTGACCCATTCCTCGCCGGCGAGCGGCGTGCCGGTGAGCCCCTTGGCCTCAATCGCCGCGTTTGCCCACCGCGCAGCTTGATCGTAGACGCATTGCCGAACGCTGACGAGCAAATCGGCTTTGGCGGCGGTGCGCAGCGCGACCCAACGCTTTGCGCCTTCGCGCAACTCGATGAGCGATTGTTCGATCTCGCTCGGCGTTGCCGGGTGCACGAGCGTGGTCATTCGTGCGCCGAAACCATCCACTGGATACCGAACTTGTCGACCAGCTGTCCGAACCGGCCACCCCAAAACGCCTTCTCGAACGGCATCTCGACCGTGCCGCCTTGCGCGAGCGCTTTGAAGATGCGCTCGCCTTCGGCGACGTCTTTGGTCGCGATCGAAAGCGCAATGTCATCTTCGCCATGCGGCGGGGTGCCGGGGCGTCCATCCGAGGCCATGAACCGCAAGTCTCCGGCAAGAAAGGTCGCGTGCATGACCTTGTTGCTCCAGTCTGCGCCGACTTGGTGTTCGGCTGGTGCGTCGGACATGCGGCTCAACTGGACGATCTCGCCGCCGAAGCACTTGGCGTAGAAATTGAGAGCTTCTTCGCAGGTCCCGTGAAAAAAGATGTACGGCTCGAGCTGCATTTCGGACCCTCCAAGTGGGGATGGAAGCCTTAGCCATCGACCCCGGGCCCCCTCTTGTCATCCCGAGCGTAACGCAGCGTAGTCGAGGGACGCCTCGTCGTATGCCTCGAAACGAATCTCGTGTGGCACGGATACTGGCGTGGTCGTCCATCGTTGTGGTGATCGTGTTTTGCGCTACGACCGTGCTGATCGCGTTCGTCAAAGGGCATGGGCCTGACCACGTAGCGATATTCACGGTATACGCCGCCGCGGCATGGGCGTATGCCGTGCTTGTGTTCACTGGTGAGCGCGTGGCCCCGGTAAACGAAGAGCTTCACGAGGAGTTTGCGCGCCGAACCGGCTTTGTGAGCTACGACCGGTTAGCTCTTTTTGAATACGTTATCGCACCGTGGCTCGCCGCGGTGAGCGTTCCATTCCTCATGACGATCGGTCTCGCGATCGCGCTGCGGGGCTGACACCTTGTCATCCCGAGCGTAGTCGAGGGAAAACGCCGTTCCCCGTTTGTGGCGTGAGAGGACAAAGAAAGTACCTTTCATGCTATGTTCTCTGATGGTCCGTTTGGACCAAGGTAAATAGTCCCGAAATCGCAGACTAATGACTCACTCACACGAGCGGGTTACCGTGGGAGCTTGCCTTCTTTTTTGCGGGTGATTCATGCGAATAACGGACACTGATAAGACGGTGCTTTTGTGCCTTGCTCAGGGCATGCAAAGCAAGGAAATCGCGGTGAGCCTCGGTCGAAGTAAGCCGACCGTCGAGTCGTATATTCGTACCCTGCTCATCAAGTTGGACGCTCGATCGCGGGCGCAGCTGGTGGCGATCGCCATGGAGGGCGGAATGATCCACCTTACCGGCGGGTAGCTTGTCTAGCGGGAGCTCACGGGTATCTGCACGGTAGCCGAAAAGCCGTCATTGCGATAGGCATTGAGGGTGAGCTGCTGCACGGGCTGCGCCGGCCCGAGCGCCAATTGGCTTGCGGGGAAACTGCCTTGCCATTTGCCCGGACCGACCTGACTGAGCGAGACACTTGCGCTCGGCGTCCCGATCTGCACCCGCGTGACATTCGAGGTCGTGACGACGTCGACGGAAACCATGGTCGACGGGCTCATGACCGTCGGCGCGAAGCGCGCATAGAAGATTTGCGGCGCATCCTGCGGCTGCGCGAAATTGTTCGTTGGCGCGTGCCCGTATTCGAACACGTTTGACGCGGCAAACGCCGACGGTGTCGGCTGCGGCGCGGGCGATGAACTCGGCACTGGGGTGTTGAGCACCGGCAGCGGCCCCGCCGTCGGCATACCGCTCGGGCGCACCGTCGGAAGCGCCATCCCCGGTGGCACCGTCGGAAGTGGCTGCGGCGTCGGGAGCCCCATGGTGGCGCCGGGCGGCGGCGTCGGCTCGCCGTCGCGGATGATGTGCGGCGTCACCACGATGACCAGCTCGTTGCTGGTGTTGTTGGTGTCGTTGTTCTTGAACAGACCGCCAATGATCGGAATCTGGCTCAACACGGGAAGGCTCGTGATCGTACGCGTGTCCTCTAATTGGATCAAGCCACCGATGACGAGCGTCTGATTATCGTGTAGCGTGACGGTGGTCTGCGCGTTGCGCGTCGAGATCTCGGGGACGCCGTTGGGATCGCCGGAAAGACTGTTGACGGTCGGATGCACGGTGACAATGATGTTGCCGTCAGCATTGACGATCGGCGTAATATCGAGCGTGACCCCGGTATTGAACGATTGCAGTTGCGTCGTGACCACCGTGCCGACGCCGCCGCCGGTGGTGGTGAGGATCGAGAGCGTGTCGCCGGCTTGAAAGTTCGCGTCGTGGCCCGAGAGCGTGACGATGCGCGGATCGGCCAACACGCGGCCATCGCCGTGCTGGATGAGCAAATTGAGCTCGGCGGTGAGCTGCAGCGGCGTGCGGGTGATCGGCTGAATCTTGCTGATACGACCGGGATTGCCATAAGGATCAGGCGTGGGCTGAATCTCTTCGAAGGTCGTGCTGATCACCGCGTTGGGAAGTTCGAAGCCTAAGTTTTTGGCCAGACTGCCGTCGATTTCGAGGACTTCGGTATCCAGTTCAACCAGCGGCGGCACGACGTCGAGCTTCGCGATCAGTTCTTTTGCGAGGCGAATGCTCGACGGGTCGCCGGTCAAGATGAGCGAGGTCGAGTTCTGCAGGACCGTCACGTGCAGCCCGGAGGCCATTTGGCCGAGCGCTTGCGTGACCGCGGTCGCGATGTCTTGCGCCGTGGTCGACGGCGCGCTGCCGCTGCCGGGAATCGCCGATTTGAGCTGGATGACCGCCATATTGCCGTCGCTCACCGCGGCGCTGAAGCCGGCCTGCCCCGTCATGCCGGGCGATCCCGCCTTGCCGTCGAGCTGATCGATGGCGTCAGTGATGCGCGTCTGCTCGATGGCGGTCGCGTGCACGGAAATCGCGTTGAGGTTGGCATCGACGACTACGGTTGAATCGGGATAGGTCTTTTGGATCAAATCGGCGACCGACGCGGCGTCCACGCTCTTGAGGTGATAGACCTGGGTGAAGCTCGACCCGGCGGGTGGGAGGTCGAGTTGCGCGACCAGCGTTTTGGCGGCGGCGACGGATTGCTGATCGCCGGTGATGAGCAGTGCTGAGCCGCTCACGCTGATACGCACGTGCGGCACGGTACGCACGACGGCGTGTGCGACATAGGTGGGCTGCGCGAGTTTGATGTCGACCGCCTCGACCGGGTCGGGCGGCGGTGCCGGCGAGACCATCGGTGCCGCGTCGAGGCTCGCGATCAGCGCCTTGATTTGGGTTGCATCGAGCGGCTTGGCCTTGAGCAGCACGCTGTTCTTCGAGGCGACCGTGATCGACGCGGCCGGGAAGAGCGGCGCGACTTTATGCACGAGTGCATCCGGTTTGATGGTGTGAAGCTGGACGACTTCCAGCGTGGGCTGGTTGGGATTGCGCACGTCGAGCCCGGAGATGACGGTGCGCACGGTCTGCACGTCGTCCGGGGACCCCACCACCACGATCGCATTGGCAGCCGGATCGGTACGCACGCGTACCTTCGGGAAGAGTTGATGGACGATGCCGGCGGCGCGATCGACCGGCATCACCTGTACTTGAATGACGGCGGGTACCGGCGACGGCGTGGGCGACACGACGACGCGCGGACCGGCAGCCGCCGCCGGCAAGAACGCAGCTAGGGATGGAACCGCGAGGAACGCGACGACCGACGCGCGTGCAATGAATGAACCCATGAGGCGATGCGCACACTTGAATGACGCCGGCCGCCAACACCTGCCGCTGCATGGGCCAAATGGCCCTATCAATAATGATAATCACTTTTGATAATCACTTTTGATTATCACTATTGATTATCACTTTTGATTATCAATACTGATGTATCTGACCGCTAGGAACACCACCTTTGCGGGCGCGAACGGGCCGCGACACATCGCCTTTGTGTGAGGGATTTATGCGTCGCATTTGTGCACTCGTGCTCGTTGCAATATTTTCGCTGCAAACCACGGCCTCGGCCGCATCGCCGATCCGTGTTCAGACGCCCAACCTGCAGCCGCTACTCTCGGCGATCGAAGGCTCGCACATCTTTGCGCTCCTCACCGGGCACGAAAGCCGCTACGAGGCGATCAATGCGCCGGCACCGTCGCCGGCGCCAAAGCACACGCCCATGGCGGTGCATCCCGCGGTCATCAACTATCACGCTGAAGCGCGGGTACTGATGAGTGGCAATGCGCGCATCGTCGCCGGCGAGCCGAAGCATCCCATGTATCCGTGGCAGTTCCAGGCGCAATCCGGGAGCGCTCAGCCGTCAGCAAAACGCACCCGTGCGGCAACGCCGCTGCCGCGCGCGACACCGGCAGTGCGGATGGCGGCCGCGCGTGCGACGATGCGCCCAATGGTCGTCCCCACGGCGACGCCATCTGCGCCCCCGACGACGGGCATCAACCGGTGGTGGGACTACGAAGAAGGCTTGGTCCCAGGCGTTGGCAAGTACATGGTCAACGTCGGCACCGGCAATCTGCTCGTGCAAGCAAACGATGTTGACATCCCCGAGCGTGGCATCGATCTGGCATTCCGGCGTACGTATAACAGCCAGAGCTTGCACGACGCGGCCAACGATGACGGCAGCGTGCAGTCGAACTTCGGTGACGGCTGGACGAACACGTTCGATGCGCATCTGGGCGCGAGCGGCGGAACGACGAGTGGCGTCGCAAACGTCGTCAGCGTCTACGACATCGACGGCGCCCGCTATGACTACACGCTATTAAGCGTCGGTTCGGGCGGCAGCGCATCGTACACTCCGCCGGCCGGTATGCAGGGTACATCCCTGAACTTCGACGGATCCTGCGGCTTTTATTGGACCAAGAAGACCGGCACGCAATACGCCTTCTACGCGCCCTTTGCGACCGGCTGCAACACCACCAGCGACACGGGCTCGTTCGGGCGAATCATCTACATCTTCGGACGCAACGCGAACAACTATGTGCATTTCGTCTATAGCTGGAACGGCAACGATAGTTCCTCGGATAATCTGTCATCGATTGCGGTCAAGCACTCGGATGGCCAGTCGTTGACGCTGGAATTCGCAAAGTTCAGCGGGAGCAGCCACGCAGAATTAGCGCACGTTGTTCGGCCCGACGGGGATACGGTCGACTTCTACTACGACACCACGACCGGCACGCATCTGACCGAGGTTGACCAGCCCGGTCACGGAACGGGCGGCTTGTATTCGCAGTACGCCTATTACGGCTCAAGCGACCAGCTTTACTACGTCTGTAGTCCGCGCTATGTCGCTGCGGTCCAGGCGGGCACCAATGATGGCGGCTGCTCGCTCTTTAGCTTTGCATCGACCGATATCAACGGCGTCACCGACAATAACGTGACGACGGGCGCGTGGAATTGGGTCTGGGCCAACTTTGCGCCCAGCGATGGAACGGGAACTTCGCTTCAACAGAATCTGAACAATGGCTACTACTACGTAGATAGCCGGACGTTCACGTACTCGTCCGCTCCGTCGTCGAATAGTACCTGGGAGACGTGGATGACCGACACGGATGGCCACTCGACCCAGTATTTCGTTGACACGTTTGGGCGTCTCACACAACGCGACGACTATGTGGGGAGTTCCCAGGCCACTTGGCTGATCCGAACCAATACCTGGGACGCCAACAACGACCTTACTTCGACGGTTGACCCGCGCGGCTTTGGGCTCTCAGGCTCGCCAAACCCGTACGAGACGGATTACGCGTATGACGCAAACGGTAACACTATTGCTGTTGCGCTCCCAAGCGTCACGACCAACGACGGCGCGCTTCGCCCAACGTCCACTTATAGCTACGACGCATACAACAATTTGCTTTCGTACTGCGATCCGGTGTACAACGCGCCAAATAGCTGGTACAACCCAGCAAACACGCCGCCGACCTGCCCGACGTCAGGCATCGGTGACGGCTATACCGTCTATACGTGGAACGAAACGGACGCGAACGAGCCGTTCGGTTATCTGACTGATACGTATACGCCGCTCGGGTACCATCGCGCGGTCGCGTACAATACCAGCAGCGAAGGCGGCGATTTCGGGTTGCCAACGTCTGTAACGGGCGCGCCCTATAGACAAAACGACAATACGGTTCGCACGCCAACCCAGACATTCACGTATGACTCTTTTGGGGATCTCGCGACGTACAATAAAGGCAACGGTGCCTGGACGCTAACCTACGACGTACTCAATCGGCTCAGCGAGAGAACCGATCCGGACAACGTTTCATCCTACACGTGCTACAATGCCGACGACACCGTGTCGCTGCGGCGCTCGGCATCCCAATATGCGGCAGATTCGAGCGAATCGTGCGCTGGCGTGACGCCGGCGACGAGTGCGGGCGTCTCATACACCTACGACGCCGACGAAAACACGTCCACGGAGCAGCACCATTACGGCTGCGCAACGCTTTCGAGCTGCACTGCCGGCGTGACGACAAAATGGTATGACGGCTTTGACCGCCTTGTCGAGGTAAAGCAGGCGCAGGACCCCAGTGACGCTTATGCTTTCGCGTGGATGACGCGCTACATCTACGACATTAGTCAGGGTCAGCCGCAGAGCATCAGCGGCGGCGCCACAAACTTCCTAGCCTACGGCAATCTTTACAAGACGCAAGAGTGCCTTAGTTCGACGAGCGTCACCGTGAGCAACAGCTCGACCCAGCTCCCGAGCTGCACGTTCCAGGATCTTCGCGGCAATACGTTTGATGCGCTCGACCGTTCACTCGCGAAATATGAAGTTGCCGCAGGAACGACGCCCGAGACGACGTCGACATACGATGGTAACAGCGAGCTCGGGTTTCTTAGCCAGAAGCGTAATGCGATGGGCCAGGCGGACACTCTTTCCTATGATGCTGACGGCCATTTGACTGAGGAGTCGTTCAGCGACTCGACGCCCATGCGCCGATTCATCGACGATCCTGACGGGCGTCAAGTCTCGTTGACGTCGGCGACGCTTGGGACTCAGACCCGAGGTTACGACGCGGATGGGCGACTCATTGCTACCACCGACCCGACCAATCAAACTGATCCGGGCGCGATCGCGTATAATTACTATGGCGATGGCCTTCGTAAGTCGCTCGGCCTGAGCATACCGACTCAAAGCTTTAATCAAGCGTCGCTGTTTCAGTACAGCTATCGCCCTGACGGTGCGCGCTCGTCTCTCGTCAGCTCAATCGGTAGCGGATCGAACACGTTCGCGTGGACATACACAAACGCTGGGCGCGAATTGACGCAGACCGATCCGCTCACCGGCGAGATGACTGCCGCGGGGTCGGCTCTTGTAGCGAAGAGCTCCGCGTATGACTCATTTGGGCAGCTAAGTAGTTTGACGCTGCCGCGCAGCTTCAACTCTTTCACGAGTTTGACGCACGATCTCGAAGGCAACATCACCTATGACGCCTACTACACTAGGCGCGACGAGGCGTATGGAGGGACGTATGTCGCGCTCTTCGCAGACGGTGCCCAATGCGCGTGGAGCCCGCTGACTTCGTCGGTGAATAGTTGTACGATCGATGCGCGCTCGGGCGCGCTTCTAGGTTCCTACGTAAGTGGTTCGGGCACGCAACAAACCCCTCCTGACCCGTACACCGCAACGCATACCTATGCCTACGATGCTGCAGGGCGCCAGGTGACGGATAACGCGGTCACGTGCGTCGGAACGGGCACCGCGACGCGCACCTACGATGCGGATGATCACATCGTTCAGCAAATGGATGCTTCGGGCTACATGGTCGGACGACCGAATTGCGGGACTGCGCAGTATGGCCGGATTGATAGTCCCACCTACCAATGGGCGGCCGATGGTCACCTAGCATCGAGTGTGGCGCCGGTTGCTGGCTATAGCATGTCAGCCCACTGGGATGGTAGCGATCTGCTGTACTCCGTAGAGAACACGTCAACGCAGAACAACCTATATATTTACATCGAAAAACTCGGGGTATTCAACGCGACCTACGGGACCGAGGTCTATGACCGCGATTGGAGCGGCGCTTCGGCTGACTTTCACCTTACCGACGGGACGCCAGCCGCTCCTGCAAACTTCACTGCGCTAAACCCCGATCTGTTCGACCCGTTCCACAAGAATTGTCCCGCCGACAATTGTGTTCAGTCGCAGACGCCCGCTAACGGCGGAGCATCGGCAAGCAATGTGAATCCGATGTGGGCGCCGCTCGACGCATCGCGGTTGGATGGTTACTATGATCGGATAAATGTATTCCAGGGTGTGCGAGCCTATGACCCTTACATGAGTCAGTGGACGACACCCGATGCATACGCTGGTAACGTCGATGACCCGATGTCGCAAGAACCGTATATGTGGAATGGAAACAATCCTATTGAATTCTCCGATCCATCTGGCTATTGCCCCGAAAATCCCACGAGTCAGCAATTGGCGAGCGATCCCTCTTGCACCATTATTACGGTCCATTCCCATCCATCTGGACAAACGACACAGGAGCAGCTAAGCGGCATTCCGGAGAACCCGATGCAGTTCATTGCGGCGGCTATTGGGGGTCCAGAGGACGAAGCCGCGGATACGGCTGCCGAAGAGTTCTCGGAGGCGGCTGCAAAAGCTGCTGGGGAGAGCGATGCATGGCAGTTACTTAAGCGACAGGCGGGGAAGGTATTGCAGACCGGCGGTAACACGCTGCGACAATCTACGGTAAGAGCGCTAGGCCTCACACGCCAGGAGGCTCACGAGGCGACGGAGGCGCTGAAGAAGTATAATTTGTTGCCACCGAATTATCACTTCACAAAAATAATGGCGAGTGGTGATGTCTTTGACTCGGAAACGGGTGAATGGTACGGAAACCTTTATGACTTTCTGCCTGGTGGACGCCCCTGAGCAGTGAGCTCTTCAAACCCTCCCGATTTGGACTTAAGATTTCGAGGAGGCTTCGGCGAGCTCGAGGGGATCAGAGCTTGTTACGCATGGCTGCGACTTGGCGGGCGGCACCTCTCGCCCTCGGATATAACGTCGCGCCTTGCGACGCTTCCTAGAAAAGCTTGGGCAAAGGGCGACTACGCTAGGGGCCGCGGAGTCGTCAGACCCAACGGCGTGTGGCTTTGGAGCTCCGAGGGGCTCCAGTCCACCAGTCCAGAGCAACATTGCTTGGCGTTACTCGCAACGTTTTCGGGGAAGGAATCGATCATTGCCGAGATACGCCGGGAGGGCGGTCTCAGAGCGTCAATCGGAATCTGGTTTGGGCCCGATCACTATCCAAGTGGCTTCGAACTTCGGTCGTCGACCGTCGCCGCGCTCACAGGCCTTTGTGATGATTTTGTGTACAACCTACTGTGGGCGCCGGATTCGGAAGAAAATGACGGCGACGCTCACGTTATCGACTCGAATAATGCATAGGGCAAGAAAGCCTCTTCGATATATCAGCGCGGTCTTGAAGGCCTCACCCGGTAGTTCGGTCCTAAGAGGGGGCTTCTTGGCCAGCACGCGGCGTAACAAAACCGGGTGCCTCCGGCGTTTGGTAACTCTCAAGATCTTCGCGATATCGAAGAGCGGCTCGTCGAGCGGCCCGATGATGTCTCGCTGCTGTTTTCGCGGGCGACGATGCTCGATATGCTTGGCCGCAACGACGAGGCGCGCGATGCCTATATCGCGGTCATCAAGCGCGATGGCGCCCACGTGGGCGCACTCGGCAACCTTGGCACGCTGCTTTACAACGCCGGCTATCGCAGTGCAGCGCGGCTGCCCTATCGCGAAGCCCTCAAGCATAACCCGCGCGATCTGCGTTCGCTGGTCAATCTCGGCAACGCGCTGCTCGAATCGAACGACTTCGGCGAAGCACGGCAGGTTTACGAGCGCGCGATCGAACTCGACCCGGATTCTGCGCCCGCGCATTACGTCGGTCGCCTCCTCGAGGTTGCTGCGCCTCGGAAAATGTTGGTGGGGAACTGATGACTGATCTTCGAGCTTTCGGAGGCGGCGCGAACCGCGCTCTTTTCAAGCGCAGTGACCTGATATTGGTTGGCATGTCCGCGATTGCGCCGGCGGCCGTGATTCTTTCTGGTCTGCTGCCGGTCTCAGCTGAACTACGGACGTACGTCCTACCGATCGACTTTGAGTTCGTGCTGTCGACAGTGGTGGCTATCATAGCATTGGTTTGGTCGCTTAGAGCGGCGCGCAGTCGGCAATGGGGCTCGGCGCTCCTGGCGCTCGGGCTCCTACTATTTCTCTTGCTTCCGCTTGTCTCGCTCTTTTACAACGTTTCCACCGTTTACGACAGAACGTGGGGTCGTCTTCGTTACGCAAATCGAATCCTTACATTCTTGACGCTAAAGCCGACGTATGATCAAGAGATCGACGGGCCGCCAAAACCAGGTTCAGCGATTAAATTATTTGTTTGGCACGAGGATTTGGAAGGTGGGTACGGCGTCGCGTATGATCCAGAAGGAAGCTTGGCGCGCGGGGCCGCGCGACTACCGGCTTTGCCCTCTAACCCGTCAAACTATTCTCGCGGTCTTTGCAAGATCACGTACCTTGGATCGCATTACTATCTGGTCTCTTTTGGATGCAGCGTCTCCGGCTGAAGGTTGAACGTCTCATCGGAATTCTGCGTGCATCAGAGTGCGATGGGGGTACGATAATAAAGGACCGTTGGCCCCATCTCGAACTCGAGCGGCAAGCTTGGCGGAAGCATAGCAGTCAGCGGCGGCATTGCCGTACCATCGGCCGGAAAGACAGTTGGAGAAACACTGTCAGCTGATCGGACCGGCGGTTCAGTCACGGTTCCGGTTGCCGACGGCGTCGGAGTAGGCGGAGAAGGTTATCACACTTCCGCCGGCAGCTTCGGCGGAATCGTGGTCAGCTGGCCGGGCACGACAGCAAGCGGATCAGGGTCCTTCAACCTTCAATCCGCGGCATCAGGCTCGAGCCAAAGTTCCTCGAAACCTAGCGGCGGTCCACAGTGAGGAGGCTCTGCTCCATGTCAGGAATCATTCCCGTTTTCCCTCTCATCGCGTTAGCCTTCTCGTTTTTCGTTCCGAAGCGAATGCCGTTCATGGCTCGGGTACTCTACGTGGCGTGCGCCCTTTCGGTCGTCCTCGTTGCATACTTCTCTGGGTCCGTTGGTTGGCGAGCAATCCTCTTTGGAGCGCCGCCAGGTCTGGCCTGGGTATATCTCTTAAACAGATACTCAGGGCGTGCAACGGCTTAGAGCCTTTCGGCCTAGCGCCGAAGCGTAGGCTCCGTCGTTACCCGAGAACTCACAGCTGATAACTGTGAGGGTGATTGATGACCAGGGCGGCCGTGATGGCCCAACGCCCGCCGATAGCCTGCGCATTCTCGTGGTCGATGCGGAAAGCTTCAATGTACCCCTATGGTGGTAAAGTTAGAAGTGTTTCTTCGGCAGACGGTGCGGCTGCAGATGAGGTTCGTCTGTTCGGTGCTGGTTATGAAGCACGTGCCTTTGGGGGAAAGTGCGTTGTCAGGTTTTGGGAGAATCACCGGGGTGGTTTTCGACGAGATTTGCCCCCGCGCCCAATGAGGGGCGGCGACGAGGCATGGCGTATAGACCCTGGTGCTTCCGGCGTTTGGTAATTCTCAAGACCTTCGCGAGATCGAAGAGCGGCTCGTCGAGCGCCCCGATGATGTGTCGCTGCTATTTTCGCGGGCGACGATGCTCGATATGCTCGTGGGATGGGTCCCGTCATGCGGCCAGTGATTTCTGTGGGGTTGAGTTAGTTTCATAACGCGAGAGGAACTCCTCGGGCGTCATGCCGTTGAGCGCGCTGTGGGGATGGCCCGCGTTGTACGCGCGGCGCCACGCGTCAGCAGCAACGCGCGCCTCGAAGATGGTTCGGAACCGATTTGCGACGAGCAATTCGTCTCGCACCCGAGAGTTGAACGATTCGATGAAAGCATTTTGCGTAGGCTTTCCAGGCTGGATGAAAAGCAGCTCGACTTTGTGTTCATACGCCCATGTTTCAAGCGCAGAAGCAATGAATTCCGGGCCGTTATCTATGCGCAGGAACTTGGGATATCCATGCTCACGCGTTGCATCCTCGAGCGTTCGTACAACCGAGGCGCTCGGATATGAAAACGCGGGATCGACGGCCATGGCGTATCGGCTCCTTTCATCAAGCAAGGTGAGCGCTCGAAAGACGCGCCCGTGAAGCAGCCGATCGGAGACGAAGTCCATCGTCCAGATGTCATTCGGCCGCTCGGCTCGGTGCAGCGGCGTACCGCGAACGTACTTTGCTCGGCTTCGTCTGCGTCTCCGAGCGATCTGCAGATTTGCAAGCCGATAGAGTCGTCTGAATCTATCGCTTTCCCCGGCGACACGCTCGTAGATCACATAAAGACGCTTGCATCCATAGCGCGGATGTTCTTGCGCGAGCTGGGTAAGCCGCTTCATCAGCGGTCCGTCTTGGAGCGCCCTGAGCCCGATTATTTCCTTGAGCGATCGGCGGCGCGCGCGCATGATCTTGCGTGCCTCGCGCTGGCTCAGCCCATCTTTTTGCAACGCCTTCACTGCTTCTTGTCGCTGCGAAGGCCCCATCCGTTTTTTCGGATCAGATTATCCATTGCGTCGACTTTGAGCGTGAGTTTTGCGATGATGCGGTGCATCTGCGCATTTTCGGCTTCGAGTTCTTTCAGCCGCACGACGTCGGCTACGTCCATGCCGGCATATTTCGACTTCCAAAGCCGGATCGTGTTGGCATGAACGCCGTGCTTGCGGGCGAGTTCGCCAACCGATGCTCCGGCATCATACTCGCGAACGATCGCAACGATCTGCGCTTCGGTGAAGCGGCTCTTGCGCATGGGTGGATCTCCTTGACTGCCCGGTTGGGCGGAAATCCACAGTTATCCCTGGCTCCGGTTTCAGGACCCATCCCACCTTCTTCAAGTTCAGTGATGCAGGTGGAGGAAACGTAGCGGTCGTCAAAGGCGGAAACGTCTCAACCGTTTATATGCATTTGAATGGCTATGCCGCCGGTCTAGACAATGGAGATCACGTTGCCCAGGGTCGGGCGATTGGTTACGTTGGGGAGAGCGGCCACGCGACGGGGCCGCACCTACACTTCGAAGTACTTAATGACAACGGATATCGCCGCAATCCGGGGATTTACTCATACAGGGGAGTGCATCCCTCGCTTCCAACTACGCCAGTCACATGCTGTGGTCGATCGGGGTTTTGGATATGGTAAAAATGTTAGTGACCGTAGCGATCTCTCTAGTGTGCCTTGCGGCGGCCTTCTCTTCAGTCTCGGCTGCAAGGCTATCCAAAGGGTCCTGCAGCCAGTCGGCATTCGCAATTCTATCTAGTCTTGGCATTGCAGGGCCTTACTCCGTAACCAGCGTCCCTGGGCAGCCCGGGTCGATCGTCGAAGTTACCGGAACTGCCAACGGCAGCGCGTTCGGATTTGATTTCACTGGAGATTGCAACGCCACGAAAATCGAGATCCGGCCAACATCGGGTCTGTTGCGTTTGCGACAGCCTGCGCCGGGAATTGTAGCGGTCATCGCTCAGAAAAGATCAACCGGCTATGACGTTGACGTATTATCGAAGAGTGGAAGCGCGCGACGATCATTTCGTGGGGACATCACTCTGTTAATTGTCGTGGATAGGGGAGCGAGGCATCTGGTTGTCAGTCACACAGGTGCCGATGGTCTCGGAGCCGGACTCATTTCGCCGCTGGCTATCCTAAGCTGTAGCGGGACGCCGCGTTTCGCTTCGTGGCATTTCTCGGAGGAAGGGTCGCGTGGCGCTGAGCACTGGTCCTCCTGTAATTGACCCGGAGAAAGCATAGGCTTCCCCTGCGGCGTAGTCGATCCCAGGCATGGGCTCAGGTCCGGGACAACAAGATTGTGAACGGAGGAATCAATCCATCGGGAAGTATTAGAACCTTCGATGAATCTACCGGCCTAAGCGCTCCTGAACCGCCAGGGCAAGGGCAATCGCAAAAACAGGGGCCGCAACAATGAGTACGTCAGACAATGAATATTTAAGGGCATATAGCACGCTAGAGGGGCTGTACAAGGATACGGGGCTAAACGAGCTCGCGATCCTTCTGGGCGCTATGGATATCAACCGCGGCGACGGCAAGCCAATGGATCCTCGAATGTTGGAATATTGGGAGAAAGCGTCCGAGAGCGCTGCAGGCGTCGACGCTCTCGTGGAGTTCCTCGCTCTTTATGCGCGAAATCTTACTCCGCCGCCGCGCGATTTCGAGGCTTTCATCAGAGTGCTGGCTGACCGCGCCAGTCCTGTTCGTAGTGCTGCAATGGGATATTGGAAGGGGCCTGGCGTTGGCTAGTGGCCTGAACATCATCACTAGGCCACTTTCCTATGCGCTGATTGGCGCGGAATGCTTGCGGAAGCAGGACGAGCGCCGCGAACCCCGGGTACGAAAAAACGGCGCGCAAGGGTGATGCTGGCTCGACGGTGGAGAGTTGCAGATTAGGCATCAGGCGGCCTGACTCATCCGGCGTTCGTACTCCGCTGGGGAGATGTTGCCGATTGCCGTATGTCGCCGATGCGGGTTGTAGTAACCTTCGATGAAATCGAAAACCGCGAGTGAGGCCTCGCGTTGGTTCTTGAGGCGATGTTTAACGAGCAGTTCACATTCAAGCGTCGCGTTGAAGCTTTCGCACATCGCGTTGAAGCTTTCGCACATCGCGTTGTCG
The DNA here is from genome assembly GCA_963703325.1 of Vulcanimicrobiota bacterium. GTDB lineage: Bacteria > Vulcanimicrobiota > Vulcanimicrobiia > Vulcanimicrobiales > Vulcanimicrobiaceae > Aquilonibacter. Next base: position 2,561,603 of record OY969805.1, read on the forward strand.
TAGCAATCGCCAACCGAACCCATTGATGGCCGAATGCCGGCCTCCGCGCAACGTTTCCCAAAGGCGATTGAAGTGTACTGGCAGCCCTGATCGGAATGATGAATGACGTTGTTGGGTTTGCGGCGCTCAATTGTAGTGAACCCCGCTTATGGAACACTCAGTTCGGCTTGCAAAGTGTGGCCTAAATGACGTGTGAGGCCTAATCCGGGCCTGCGGGAGTTGTGAGTTTCCGGGCGTAGAGCCCAGCAAGGAGACTCGCTCTTGAGAAAAAGTCGCTTTACCGAGGCGCAGATCGTCTCGATTCTGCGCGAGGTCGATGGCGGAACGCCGGTGACGGAGCTCGCGCGAAGACACGGCGTGCACGCAAATACGATCCGGCTCTGGCGAGATAAGTATAGCGGCATGGAAACCAGCGATCTGGTTCGCCTGAAGCAGCTCGAAGCCGAAAACGCGCAGATGCAGCGCATCATTGCCCGCCAAACGATTGAGATCGACGCTATGAAAAATCTCGTCTCAAAAAACGGCTGGGGCCCTCGCAGCGACAAGAAGCGGTGAGGGCTTTGCAAGGCGACGGGGTTTCGCAGCGACGGGCATGCTGGCTGGTTGATTGCACGCGAAGCACGCTGCACTATCGCAAGCAGCGGCCAAACGATGAGCAGATCGCCACGCGCATGCGCGAGCTTGCGGCCGAGCGGCCACGCTGGGGCTGGCGGCGCCTGAAAGTGCTCTTTAAACGCGAGGACATCGCCATCGGCTACGACCGCTTTTTGCGAATCTATCGCGCAAATAGCCTGCAAGTGCGGCCGCGGCGCAAACGCAAGGTCAACTACGTTCGCGGAAACGTCGTGCCGGCGGTCACTCGGCCCAACGAGCGTTGGTCGATCGACTTCATGCACGATCGCTTGGCCAACGGCCGCAAAATTCGCACCTTAAACATCGTCGACGATTTCACCCGCGAATGCCTCGCTCTGCGCATCGCGTATTCGCTCGGAAGCACCGACGTTATCAGGGAATTCGAAGACATCGCTTTCGAGCGCGGCTTTCCTGAAACGATTCGCTTCGACAACGGCCCGGAGTTCACGAGCCTGGCGATGCTGCGCTGGAGCGCTGAGCGCAGGGTTCGACCGCACTTCATCGATCCCGGCAAGCCAACGCAAAACGCGAACATCGAATCGCTCAACGGCAAGATTCGCGACGAACTGCTCAACTTGCATTCGTTTACCACGATCTTCGAAGCCCGCCGCGCGGCCGAGGCCTGGCGCAACGACTACAACGACGTCCGACCGCATTCAGCTCTCGACCTGCAAACACCAAGGGAGTTTGCCGATCGATTCAAAACCAACCACACCTCACAATTATCTGCGGCCTGAAATTGCCTCACACGTCATAAAGCAGCCTGATGATACATTCGTTCGAACTCGATCGGAGACCGCTTTCCGAGTGAGCTGTGGGCTCGATGCAAGTTGTAGTCTGCAGGGTTCACTACATACCTCCACGCCGACTCCCAGCCAGCTGTCGGCTATCATTTCTGGAACTTCGTGGTATGGCAGCAGCGGTGCGGGAGTAGTGGTCGGCGCGACCAATAATTCGAGCGGAGCTACCTCGAACATCGGGATTGAGGCCGGCGCCCTTATTGCCTCTATGTCTTCAGCTTCGGGAATAACGCTGGCCACCCCAACGCTAACGAGCGTTGCTGTAATTGGAAGCTACCCCGCATATACATCGCTTGCTGAGGAATCTGGTGCGGATGCTTTCTCTGTTTCAGCAAGTGAGTGGAGCGCGCTGGGAGAAATGGGAATGCAATGGGACGCGAACCAATTCTTTCTGGACGCGCACGCGGCGGCTGGCGACGCGTTTGTTTTGGCTACGCCATACGAGCAGGTATCAACCTATAGCTATCAGATTGAGTTGCAGTACCTAATGAACACTTGGGGATATACTCTCGATGAGGAGAACCAGATTTTGCTCGCGCCGTAACCGCGAATAGTATGCACAACTTGATTCATAGGCTCGATGGGCCAGCAAAAGCCTTGCGCCGCCTCGTTGTAACGCGCGAGTTGATTGCAGCGTGCACAGTGGATACCTCTCAGGCCTATGCGATTGCCTGGTGGTTGTGCGGTGTGGGAGCGCGATCCGATGCACGGAGGAGGGAGATTTTCGCTCGGCAAATTCACTTTAATGCTGAGGAGCTCAACGAGTATGTTTGCGGGCGGCCAGGCCTCGCTGCGGAGCTTTTTGACATCGCAGGCTCCTATCGCGGGAGCGACCCGTGTGCGTACATCGAAAAGGCGGGTGAGGTGTATGAAGTCGGGTGGTATGATCATGGGCGTTCCCAGATCCAAGTACACCGGCGTTTCGAAGACGCCGCGACCGATTTTGTGCTCGCCTACTGGCACCTTCCGCGCTGGCGCTCCGAACTCTCGTAAGCGAAAAGCAGGACGCAGCTATGATTGAGCCGGTGTACCGTCAGTTACGCGAAAAGGTGCTGCACATTAGTGGCACCAAAAATCATCCGCCAAGTCAGCGCCTGGGGGGCGCATGGGGACTCCTTATGGACCTCGGCTATGAGAAGTACTTCGTGACAGTCCTCGCGCTCTCTGACGGGAAGGCCAGCTTATACCTAAGCACAGGCGGCGGTGCGCTCGCGGCGTCCCAGGAAGAGCGCGATGCTTCGCCCTTGTTGTCGGATCTTTGGCGGTCGGCGAAAGTCGCCGTGAGCGTCGCCGATGATTCGATTGCGGGCATGCGCCCTATGACGGAATACCCGCTGCCGGATCCGGGATCGGTAACGTTTTACGTTCTCACCGATACTGGTATTTACGGTGCGATTGCTCGTCAGGAGGACTTTAAGCGCGCCATCCAGCCGTTGACCACACTTTATGCTGCCGCCCAACGCGTAATTACGGAGTTCCGACTTGCAGAGGCTGCGGGAGCCTTCAAAAAGAGTCTCCGCAGGGATCCTCAGCGTTAAACGCGCGGCTGACTGCTCCGGAGAAAGCGAGGCGACGCGATCAGGAGTACAGGACAGCCACCCAAGAACACACGCGGACCGAAGGATTACAACAACACGAGCGGGGCGCTGCCCAAGGAACACAGCTACCAGTATTATGACGTCAATGCCGAGCAACCGGGTGTTAATCGTGGAGCCGAGCGGATAGTGCACGATCTGACGTCGGATGATTGGTACTATACAAATGACCACTACGACAGCTTCATTAAAATGAATACCACTACGCCGGATTTCGGCGGTGATCCGTCAGGCGACTCGGGTGGAAGTGGTGGCGGAGACAGCACCGGTGCTCCTACAAGCGCCGGCGATCCCGGCGGGGGTCCCCGATGACGCTGCTACACGGTGGGACAAGCAGGCGTGATCGGCAAGAACTTTCGGCGCTACGAGTCGAGGGCTGAAATGCCAAACATCGAGTGGTTTATTGACCGGTCAGTGGGTTTCTCATCCATGGATAATGGTGTCGCGGATCAATACTGTGTGCAAGAGAGCGAGCTAGGCAATTCGTGTCGATTGATCGATGCGGTGAGTCTTCCGACTGCGCCGCGCATATTTGAGGCCTTCTCCAGGGCTCTTGAGTTCCCGGATTGCTTTGGCCGGAACTGGGACGCGCTTGAGGAGTGTTTATCGGACCTTTCCTGGCTTAGTGGAAAGAGCGTTATCCTCGTTATGTTGAGATCATCGGCAATATCGGACGGCTCCCGGGACCACCAGCTACTGCTGTCGATTCTATTGAACGCGTCGTCAAACCCAATCTCACCAGCTGAAGGAGACCAACGTGACGAACGGCGTCTCGCGGTGGTCTTTGCTGACACGCCGTCGGCGCTGATGAGGGTCCGCACAAGCGTGGAGGAAGCGAGCCGAGCAGCATCCTAGAGGGCGCGATCCGCGCGCAGATATGTTTGGGCTGTTGTTGCGGGAGAGTCCGACGATGATCGCGGCGTATAGATCCTCGTGCTTCCGGCATTCGGCAATTCTCAGGATCTTCGCGATATCGAAGAGCGGCTCGTCGAGCGCCCCGATGATGTGTCGCTGCTGTTTTCGCGGGCGTTGATGCTCAACGTGCTTGGCCGTGATGACGACGCCCGCGATGCCCATATCGCTTTATCAAGCGCGACGGCGCGCACGGAATCCCCGGCACAGCGTTCGCCTCCGTGCCGAAGGGCGGCGGGGTTGAGGGCCGTCTACGCGGTTTGCGTGAAGTGATTATGTGAAATGAGGATCAATTCGTGGAGGTTGGGGGCCGTCGCCCTTCTTACGGGAATCCTTGCCGGCATCCTGACGAACGATGTTATTACGCCGGCAATGGTTCATTGGCACTGGTTCGATACAGCTGCATCTGTTGCGATGTGGGGGCCAGCCCCCATTGGAATGGTCCTTATGTTCGCATTTGCGCTAAGGTCAACGAGCAACATAACTGTAGATGGCTACGCCGGCCTGGCGTTCACCGTTGGAAGTGTGGTTACCGCTAATGATGGGAGTTCGTATCCGCTAAATCCGTATATGATCCTTGCGAGCGCGATCGCGGGCGCACCGGTGATACTCCTAGCGCTTGCCGTGGGCTGCGTGGCTGCCGTAGGGGTGAAACGATACATCCTGAAGGTCCCCGCCGGTGGCGATACCGAGCCGGGAGAAAGCGCCTAGCGTTGCGCGGGGGAAGAAGGCCTCTGGTTGGGCGTAATAGACCTTCGTGCTTCCGGCGTTTGGTAATTCTCAAGATCTTCGCGATATCGAAGAGCGGCTCGTCGAGCGCCCCGATGATGTCTCGCTGCTGTTTTCGCGGGCAACGATGCTCGATATGCTGGGCCGCAACGACGATGCGCGCGATGCCTATATTGCGGTCATCAAGCGCGACGGCACGCACGTGGGCGCGCTCGGCAACCTCGGCACGCTGCTTTATAACGCCGGCTATCGCAGCGCCGCGCGGCTGACCTACCGCGAAGCCCTCAAGCACAACCCGCGCGATCTGCGTTCGCTGGTCAATCTCGGTAATGCGCTGCTCGAATCGAACGACTTCGACGAAGCCCGGCAGGTCTACGAGCGCGCGCTCGAGCTCGATCCGGATTCTGCGCCCGCGCATCAAGGGCTGAGTCACGTGCTTGCCCGGCTCGGTGAGGATGCGCTAGCCGAGGAACATCGCCGGCGCGGCTTTGAGGCGATGCCGGTCGTCGTCAGCTACTATCGCGGCGACGCGGTGCCAATCTCGGTGCTCTTGTTGTGCTCGGCGTATCGCGGCAACATCCCCGTCGACGATCCGCTCGACGATCGCACCTTTCTCATCGTCAAGCTCTTCACCGACTACTACGATCCGGAATATCCGCTCCCGCCGCACGACGTGATCTTCAACGGCATCGGTGATGCGGACCGCTGCGAGGCCGCACTCATCGCCGCGCAGCAACTCCTCAAAACCAACAACGCGCACGGCATCAACATGCCGTCGCGCGTCCTGGGCACGGGCCGCGTGGCGATGGCGCGGCGTTTGCAGGGTATCGATGGACTGATCGTTCCGCACATCGAGGACATCGGTCGCAATGAACTCGACCGTGTGCAACGCTTTCCGGTGTTGGTGCGCCCGCCCGGGTATCACACCGGCGAGTTCTTCGAGATGGCACGCGATCGCGAAGAACTCGAACGCGCCGTCGCGTTGCTGCCCGGCGATCGGGTCTTGGCGATCGAGCAGCTCGACACGCGCGGACGCGACGGTTTGTACCGTAAGTATCGCTTTCTCTCGATCGGCGGCGTGCTTTATCCGGTGCACCTGGCGCGTTCGTCACATTGGAAAGTGCATTACTTCTCGGCCGATCAGGTCCGCACGCCCGAGGCAATTGCCGAAGAAGAAGCGTTCTTGACCGATCCGCGCGCGGCGCTTGGCGAGCGCGCCATGCGCGCGATCGAAGCGGCAGCAAAACGCATCGATCTCGAATACTTCGGAATCGACTTCGCGCTCGATGACGATGGAAATGTGCTGTTCTTTGAGGCCAATGCGACGATGCGGGCGGTCGTCCCGCCGGCCGACGACCCGTCGGCGGCGCGACGAAATGCGGCGATTGCGGCGAATACGGCCTTCCGCGCGCTGGTGCTGCGGGCCGCGGGCGCTAGCGAATCAGCTTGAGGTGGCCGGTCGCGTAGATACGGACGTGCGAGTCGAAGCGGTGGTTCTTGCCGTCGATGCCCTTGACGTGCGAGCGCACCGCGTAATCCACGCTGCCGTCGTGATGGTTGTGCGACATCCCGATGAAATGCATGAGCGGGTGCCCGTTACGGAGCTCAACGCGCCGGTGCGTGACCAGAAAGTGCGCGATCCGCTCCTGGACCTCGGGGGTGGGATGCGCCTCGACCGGCTTGGGTAAGCCGGTTGTTTTGAGCCAGGACATTGACCGTAGTTACCTCCCCGCAAGGTGCTAACTAGCCCAAGCGGGCTAGCCATCCCTTCTTTACTGGGCGTTAAGTCCTGGTCAACCCGGGGCGATCTTTACCCTGCGGACACCACAAGACGCACCACACTTGTGATAATGGGTGCGTGAGTACGTGGTTTACGAAACAGTCTAGCGCGCCGGCGAAAGCGCCGGCAGTTCCCCCGCATGTGTCGCACAATCTCGAGCACGCGATCGGGAATTTGCTATGCGAGCACGGGCGGCTCGAGCAACGCGCCGGACGGCATCTCATGCACTTCTTGGCGAGCACGCGCCACGCCGACGGCAGCGTCGACTACATCGTGCGCACGCGCATCCATACCCGGCACGGCATGGAGCGCAACTTCGAATCGCACGTCCGCGTCCTCGCGGACCGGCGCCTCAAACTGATCCGCTAGCTAATCAGTTCCCGCTCCACCATGATGGTGCGCGGGTCGATCAGGTGCTTCTGCAAGCCCAATGAGTCGGCGGGAACGCCGAGCGCAAACGCGACGAGCTGCGGTAAGTGGAACGTCGGCAGATCGGTGCGGCCCCAGCGTGAGGCGGCGTCTTGCTGATAGCCGTCGAGCGCGAGATGACAGAGCGGGCACGGCGTGATCACCGCCTCCGCGCCATGATCTTTGGCCATCCGCATGTTCTGGCCGACCATATCGGTCGCGACGTTTTCTTTCTCGAGCTGAATGTGGAAGCCGCAGCAGCGCGTCTTGCCGGCGTAATCGACCGGCTCGCCGCCGATCGCCGAGATTACGTCTTCGAGCGAGTGCGGATTGCGCGCCGATTCCCAACCGTTGACGCTCTCGGGGCGAATGATGTGGCAGCCGTAAAACGGCGCGACTTTGAGCCCGTTGAGCGGACGCACGACCATCGAGCGCAGCTTGTCGAGGCCGATGTCGTCGATCAGCAGCCATAACAAGTGACGAACCGTCACGTTGCCGGCGTACTTCGCGCCGAATTTGCCGAGAATGGCGTTGGCTTGATCCATCTGCTCTTCGTTCTCGAGCAGTTCTTTATTCGCCGCGCGCATGTGGCCGGTGCAGGTCGAGCAGATCGTGATCACGTCGTCGAGGCCGAGTGCCTCGGCTTGCGCGTAGGTGCGCGCATTGAGCACGCGCGCGATATCGCGGTTGACGTCGTTGACGACCGATGCGCCGCAGCACGAGGCGGCGGTGAGTTCGATCAGTTCGATGCCGAGCTTTTCGGCCAACAGCATCGTCGAGTTGAAGAGTTCTTTGCATGACTCTTTGGCCACGCACCCGGGGAAGAAGCCGTACCGTTTGCTTGCGCGCGAGCGTGTCGCCTTGTGCGAATCGAGTGCCTGATCTTCGGGGAGAATCGATGTAGACATGAGTTAAACCGGGACCTCCAGCGACTCGAAAATGGTGCGAACTTCGTCGACCTTGGGGATGGGCTTAATCGAAGGCAGCCCCAGCATGGGCGCGGTTCCGCCGGCCGCCATCTCAAACGGCGTCAGCTTGCCGCGCGACATCAACCGCAGGGCGAGCGGCAGCACTTTGATCTGCGCGACGACGTTGAAGCGTCCGACCGTGCCGAGCACGACCTCGGTCTCGGCCAGCATGCCCGTCTGTTTGATCGTTTTCGACACGGTCAGCGCGTGGCGCGGACCGCGCTCGTCCATCATCACCTTGTCGCTAATCGCCGCCCGCTTGACGTCGATGATGCGATCCTGCGGATCGACGTGCTTGGGGCAATACGAGCACGCATAGCAGTGCGCGCATAGCCACAGATAGTCGTCGGAAATCTGTGCGATGCGCGCATCGCGTTTCGAGTCGCGCACGTCTTCGATAAAACGATACGCATACGCGATCGCCGCGGGGCCGGCAAACGCCGGATCGACGCTGACCACCGGGCAGAGCGCGTAGCACGTCGCGCACATGACGCAGTTCGCGACCGCGACGAGTTTCTTCATGTCTTCGGGCGACACGCGGCGCTCGGTCGGATGATCGGAATCGTTGTCGGCCGGCTGCAAGTACGGTTTGAGCCGTGCGTACTTGTCCCAGAACGGGTCCATGTGCACGACCATGTCTTTCATCGGCTGAAAGTTCGGCATCGGATCGACCGAGATCGTGCCGTCGGCTTTGATGACGTCCTTGCAGTTGGTCTTGCAGGCAAGGCCGGTGATGCCGTTGATGTTCATCGAGCACGAACCGCAGATCGCCGAGCGGCACGAACGGCGGAAGCTGATCGAGCCGTCGACTTCAGCCTTGGCCCACTCGAGCGCATCCAGCACGGTCGTCGTCTCGGGAACCTCGACTTCGACGAGGTCGCGGTGCGGAATCTCGTCAACGGCTTCGTCGTAGCGGAAGAGATCGAGTTTGATCTTGGCCATGCTTAATACGTTCTCACCTGCGGGTCAAACTTAGTGATGGTTACGCCGCGCGAATAATCCAGCCGCGGCGAACCGTCGGCTTGGCGGTACAGCAGCGTGTGCTTGAGCCAGTTCGTGTCATCGCGTTCGGGATAGTCGGTGCGCGCCTGCGCGCCGCGCGATTCTGTGCGCGCGAGCGCGCCCTTGGCGAGCGCGTAGGCCACGTCGATCAGGAAGTCGGTTTCGAACGTCGAGACGAGGTCGGTGTTAAACGTCTTGGACTTGTCCATCACGTAGACGCCGGCGTCGAACTCCTTGCGCACCTTATCGAGATCTTGCACGGCCTTGGTCAGGCCCTGCTCGTCGCGGAAGATGAAGGCGTTCTCACTCATCGTTTCGTTCATCGCATGGCGCAGTTTCGGCGCGCGCGTGCCGCCTTTGCTGGCCAGCAGTGCGTTCACGCGATCTTGCTCGCCGCGCAGCGCTTTGCCGCTGGGCGTCAGGTCGCCGACGTGCTTGATGTAGTCGACCGCGTGTTTGGCCGCGCGTGAGCCGAAGACGATCGTCTCGAGCAGCGAGTTGCCGCCCAAGCGATTGGCGCCGTGGACCGAGACACAGGCGCACTCGCCGGCGGCATAGACGCCGGGCACGCGCGTTGCGCCCCACTTGTCGGTTTCGATGCCGCCCATCGTGTAGTGCGCACCGGGCAGAATCGGAATGGGCTCGTTGATTGCGTCCTTGCCGGTCGCATCGAGTGCGAGCTCGCGAATCTGCGGCAAGCGTTCGAGAATCTTTTCGCGGCCGAGGTGGCGCATGTCGAGCAGCACGCAACCGTCGACGCCGCGGCCTTCGAGAATTTCGGTCCACTCCGCGCGCGAGACGACGTCGCGCGATGCGAGTTCGCCTTTGTTTGGCGCGTACTTGAACATGAAGCGCTCGCCCAGCGAGTTGAGCAAATAGGCGCCTTCACCGCGCGCGCCTTCGGTCATCAGCACGCCGTTCTCTTTGAGCGTGGTGGGATGGAATTGCATGAACTCCATGTCCATCAGCGGGATGCCCGCTTTATACGCGATGCCCATGCCGTCGGCGGTCGAGGCGTAGCCGTTGGTCGTCTTGAGATACATGCGTCCGGCGCCGCCGGTGGCGAAGATCGTCGCTTTGGCCACGATCTGTTCGAGCGCACCGTTGCGCATGTTGTAGGCGATGACGCCGTTGCCGATGCCGTTGTCGATCGAGAGCGCGGTGCAGAAATATTCTTCGTAGACTTTGACGCCGAATCGCTCGAGCTGCTCCCACAAGGTGTGCAAAATCACGAGGCCGGTCACGTCGGCGGAATAACACGTGCGCGGCGAACCGGCGCCGCCGAAGGGACGCTGCGCGATCCGGCCGTCGGGCATGCGCGAGAAGATACAGCCGCGATGCTCGAGCCAGATGATCTGCTTGGGCGCATCCTCGCACATGGCTTCGGTCGCGTCCTGGTCGGCGAGATAATCCGAACCTTTGACCGTGTCGAAGGTGTGCGCTTCGGGCGTGTCTTCTTCGCGGTTGCCTAGCGCGGCATTGATACCGCCTTGGGCTGCACCGGAGTGGCTGCGCACCGGGTGCATCTTGGAGACGATGGCCACGTCGGCACCGCCCTCGGCAGCTTCCACTGCCGCGCGCATACCTGCGAGACCGCCGCCGATGACGACGACGTCGTGTTTGATCATTGCTACTTCTTTATACTCTGCGGCTTCTGGGAGACCCCATGACTATTATCGTTCGGGCTCGTCGCCGCCCTTGGTCCGGCTGTAAAACCGGTACTGATTTTTGCCGGCCTGCTTGGCGGCGTAGAGGGCTTCGTCGGCGGCAAAAAAGAGGGATTGGCCGTCGATGCCGTCGTTGGGGAACATCGAAACGCCGATTGAGCTGGCCAGGCCGTTGCGGCGCAGCGCCGACATGATGCGCTCGACACCGCGACCCGTCTGGTCGCGGTCGCTCTGCGCCATGATCAGCACGAACTCGTCGCCGGCGTAGCGGGCGATGATGTCGCCCTTGCGGGCGTTCTTCTTGAGGACTTGGGCAAAGCGCTTGAGCGCCAAGTCGCCCAGACTATGGCCGCCCGAGTCGTTGATCTTTTTGAGGTCGTCGAGGTCCATGATGACGAAGGCGAAGGGCGTGTCGTAGCGTTCCGAGGTGTGCAGTTCGCGTTCCAGCAGCTCGGTGAGCGCCCGGCGGTTGGGAATACCAGTCAAGCTGTCGGTGTTGGCAAGCCGTTGCGTCTCTTCCAGCAGCCGGCGCGTTTCTTCGTAGAGGCGCGCGTTTTCCACCGCAATCGCGGCTTGCGATGCAAAGTCGAGCAGCACGCGCAGCTGGTTTTCGGAGATTTCGTTGCCCGGCGGATCGTCGGCATAGAGCATGCCGCGCACGACGTCGCGTGCGACCAGCGGTGCAACGCAGTAGGCGCCGCGGATGTCCTCCAAGGGTGCGTCGTTGTCGTCGCCGTTACCGTAGGCCAGTTGCAGGCGTCCTTGCGATACGTCGGCGAGCGTCGAGTTGGGACGAAAGTCGCGCGGATCGATCGCGTGGATGACCGTTCCGTTTTCGTCGCACTCGAGCCGGCGAATGATGGTATCGTCTTCGCCCACGTCGAAGAGCACCACTCGCTTGAACTTCAGCGCCTCAACCACGCCGCGCAAGACCATCGAAAGGATGTCGTTGATCTCGAGGGTGGAGTTGATGGTGGAAAAGACCTGTTGCAGAACGAAGAGTTCGGCGTTCTGCTGGGCGTACTCGTCCCGCTCGGCCTCCAAGATCGCAATGCGACCGCGCAACCGCTCGACCTCATCAAGGAGTTCGGGGGAGCCCGGGGAGCCCGCGGACAGGTTGGCGCTCATCGTTTAAGGTAACGTCTTCTTCGCGGTATTCTTTAGGTCAGGCACACTTGAGACAATTCGTACACCTTCACGTTCACTCCGAATATTCGCTGCTGGACGGGGCATGCCGGGTCGACCGGCTCTGCCGACGGACCGCCGAGGACGGCGCCCCGGCGGTGGCCCTGACCGACCACGGCGTGATGTATGGGGCGATGGAGTTCTACTACGCGGCCCGGGACACCAGCCTGACCCCGATTATCGGCTGCGAGGCCTATATCGCACCCCGGGGCCGCTTCGACCGCACGGTGCGTGAAGAGGCACACGTGACGCTCCTGGCCGCCGACCTGATCGGCTACCGGAACCTGACCGCGCTGATCTCCAAAGGCTTCCTCGAAGGCTACTATTATAAGCCGCGGATCGACCTGGATTTGCTGGCCAAGCACCACGACGGCTTAATCGTGCTCTCCGGCTGTATGTCGGGCATGGTCGCCGCGCCGCTGCTCAAGAACGACTACGAGACCGCGGTCAAAAACGCCAAGACGTATGTCGATATCTTCGGCGACCGCTTCTACATCGAAGTGATGCGCCACGGTATGCCCGAGGAAGAAGCGATCAACACCGGGCTCATCAAGGTGGCGCGTCAGCTCAACGTGCCGATCGTCGCTACCAACGACTCGCATTACCTCGAGCAGCGTGACGCGCCGGCGCACGACGTGCTGCTGTGCATCGGCACCGGCAAAACCGTCTCCGATACGACCCGGATGAAGTTTTACTCCGACCAGTTCTACGTCAAGTCGGCCGAAGAAATGTACGAGCTGTGGAGCGATCTGCCCGAAGCATGCGAGAACACGGTCAAGATCGCCAATCGCGTCGACATCAAGATTCCCGAGAAGATCTTCCATCTGCCGCAATTTCCGGTTCCCGACGAGCCGTCGCAACCCGAGCGGACGGCGGAATCGTATTTGCGCGACATCTGCGAAGTCGGGCTGATCGATCGCTACGGCGCCGAACGCGCCGCCAACGATACCGCCTTGCGCGCGCGGCTCGATTACGAGCTCAACGTGATCAACACGATGGGCTTCGCCTCGTACTTCCTAATCGTCTGGGACTTCATCAAGTACGCGCGCGATCACGATATTCCGGTGGGTCCGGGGCGCGGCTCGGCGGTGGGTTCGGTTGCGTCGTACTGCCTCAAGATCACCGACCTCGATCCGCTCAAATTCAATCTGTTCTTCGAGCGCTTCCTCAATCCCGAGCGCATCTCGATGCCGGATATCGACACCGATTTTTGCGTCGATCGGCGCGACGAAGTGATCGCCTACGTCACCGAAAAGTACGGCAAAGATCGCGTGGCGCAGATCGTCACCTTCGGGACGATGGCGGCGCGCGCGGCGGTTCGCGACGCGGGTCGCGCGCTCGGCGTGCCGTTGCCCGACGTCGATAAGGTCGCGAAGATGATTCCGTCGGGGCCGGGCGGCCTTTCGATCGAACAAGCGCTCGAGCAAATTCCCGAACTGAAGATGGCCTCGGCCGGCAGCCCGCAGATTCGCAAGCTGCTCGACACCGCGCGAGACATCGAGGGGCTCGCGCGCAATGCCGGCACGCACGCGGCCGGCGTGGTGATCTCGGCCGGCCCGCTGATCGACTACACGCCGCTGGTGAAGTTCAACGACGGCGGCGTCAACACACAGTTCGACATGATCTGGGTCGAAAAGATCGGCCTGCTCAAGATGGACTTTTTGGGCCTGCGCAACCTCACCGTGATGAACAGCGCGGTGGCCGAGATTCGGCGCACGGTCGACGGCAACTTCGACCTTGCAAAAATCGCCGACGACGACCGCAAGACCTACGAGATGCTCAGTCGCGGCGAAACGATGGGCGTCTTCCAATTTGAATCCGACGGGATGAAGCGTGTCTGCACCGAGCTGCGGCCGTCGCGTTTTGAAGACGTCATCGCGCTCGTCGCGCTCTATCGCCCGGGGCCGATGGAGTGGATTCCCCAGTACATCAGCAACAAACACGGGCGCACCAAGCCGAAATACCTGCATCCAAAACTCGAGCCGATTCTCGCTGAAACGTACGGCGTGGCCGTCTATCAAGAATCGGTGATGCAGATGGCGCGCGATATTGCCGGCTTTTCGATGGGCGAAGCCGACGAGCTGCGCAAAGTCGTGGGCAAGAAGCAAAAGGAAAAGATCCCCATCTATCGGCAGAAGTTCATCGACGGCGCCAAAGCGACATCCGATATCGACCGCGATCTCGCCGATAAGATCTTCGCCTTCATCGAGCCGTTTGCGGGCTACGGCTTCAACAAGTCGCACGCTGCCGCGTATGGTTGGATCGCCTACCAAACCGCCTTCCTCAAAGCCAATCATCCGCTGCAGTATCTGTGCGCACTGATGACCTCGGTGAAAGACAAGACCGATAAGCTGGTCGAGTACATCGACGAAGCCAAGAAGATGGGCATTACGGTGCTGCCGCCCGACGTCAACGAGTCGCTGATCGACTTTGCGGTGGTGGGCGATCGCATCCGCTTCGGCCTGGCGGCGATCAAGGGCGTCGGCGAAGGCGCGGTGCGCAGTATCATCGAGACGCGCGAAAACGACGGCAAGTTCACCGATCTGTTCGATCTCGCCAAGCGCGTCGATTCCAAAGCGGTTAATCGGCGCGTCTTCGAAGCGCTCGTCAAATGCGGTGCGCTCGACGGGCTGCCGGGAAACCGCGCGCAGAAGCTTGCCGCCCTCGATGTCGCGCTCGATCTTGCGGCACACGCGACGCGCGAGAAAGAACTCGGCCAAGTCTCGCTCTTTGGCGACGCCTCCGAGCATGCGCCGGCGCTCACGCCGGTCCTGCCGCTCGTCCCCGCACCGAGCACGCGCGAGACGCTGGCCTGGGAGAAGGAGACGCTCGGCATTTTCGTCTCCGGCCATCCGCTCGCCGATGTGCAGAATCTGCTCGTGCGCAGCGGAGCGACGCTGATCAAGGATTTGCGCGACGTCGAAGACGATGCGTTCGTGCAGATTGCGGGCATGGTCACGTCGGTGCGTCGCACGCTCACGAAATCCGGCCAGCAAATGCTGATCGCGCAGCTCGAAGATACCAGCGGCGCCGTCGATGTCGTGGTGTTTTCGAAGATGTATCCGCTCGTGCAAGGGCTCTTCAGCGAAGACGAGATCCTGATCGTCAAAGGCCGGCTGCGCTTTCGTGAACGCCCGGGCGGAGCACCGGGCGAAGAAGGGCCGGTCGAACTCTCGATCAGCGCCAATGAGGTCACCACGTTCGAGGTGCCCACGCGCATGAACGGCGCGGTCGCGGCGGTGCGCGAGTGGCACGTGGAGGTGGGCTCGCGCGATCAGATCGATCGCCTCGCGGCGCTGGTCGACGATTGGCCCGGCGCCGTGCCGGTGACGATGCACGCGCGCGGCCGCTCGCAGCGGCTTTCGCGCACCGTTGCCGACGACCAGCGGTTGCGCAGCGAACTCGAGCGGATCTTCGGGCGAGGAAACGTGCGACATGACGCTTAGCGTAATTCCCGCTGCCGATCGCATGCGCGCGACGGCGACACGGCGCGACGGCTGGACGCCGTCGGGCGAACTGATCGCCTCGGTAGCGGAGATTTTGGCGTCGGTGCGCGCGCGCGGTGACGCAGCGCTAGTCGACTACACCCGCAACTACGACGACCCGGCGTTCAATCTTTCAAAGCTGCGGGTGCCGATTCCGATGATGGATGGTGCGCGCTCGCTCGTGCCGCCCGAGATCGCGGACGCGCTGCATTTGGCCAAGGAGCGCATCGCGCGCTTTCACGAGCGCCAGCGTCCGGCCGATCTGGCCTATGTCGACGAAGACGGCACGCGCTATGGCCTGCGCTATCGTCCGCTCGATGCGGTTGCTGCCTACGTGCACGGTGGACGCGCGGCGACCGCGTCGGCGGTGCTGATGACCGCGGTGCCGGCGAAGATCGCCGGGGTCTCGCGCACGATCGTCCTCTCGCCGCCACGCGGCAGCGGCGGCGTTCATCCGGCCGTGCTCTATGCCTGTAGTTTGTGCGACGTCGACGAGCTGTACGCCGTCGGCGGTGCGCACGCGATTGCTGCCGCCGCGTACGGAACCGAATCGGTCGCGCGCGTCGACAAGATCGTCGGCTGGGGCGGGGCGATCGTCACCGAGGCCAAGCGCCAGATCTACGGCGTGTGTGGTATCGACGGCCTCTCGGGGCCGCCCGAAGTCTTGGTCGTCGCCGACGACGGCGCGAACAGCGAATACGTCGCCGGTGAGTTGCTCGCGCAAGCCGAGCGCGATCCATTTGCTCGGGTCGCGGTGCTCTCGGAGTCACGGCCGCTGCTCGAGGCGGTCGCGCAGTTGCTCGACACCTTTGACGTGCGGACGCTTTCGCACGGCGACACGCTGGCAAACGTCATCGACGGCGCGTGTTACCTGCTGCACGCGCAAAATCGCCACGAACTCTTTGATACGATCGAAGCGATCGCCCCCGAACTTTTGGCGCTGCAAGTGCGAGATTCCGAACCGTATCTTGCGCGCGTGCGGCGTGTCGGCGCCATGCTGGTGGGCGATATGACGCCGCTTGCATCCGGGGATTATTTGAGCGGCACGAATAACGTGTTGCCCGCGTCAGGCACCGCGCGCTTTGCGTCGGGCCTGCGCTTGGAGGATTTCTTGCGCAGTTTCAGCGTGGTGGAAAATTCGCGCGAGCGGATGCTCGGTGATGCGCTGCCGCTTGCCGCGCTCTGCGATTTTGAGGATCTGCCGCATCATGCGCAAACGGCCCGGATGCGCAGCGGCGCATGAAGCTCGTCGCCTTCGATCTGGACGGGACGCTGGTTGGGCGGGATCTCGTGATCACACCGCGCGTGCGCGCGGCGATTGCACGGATGCTCGAGACCGGCATCCTGGGGTGCATCGTCACCGGCCGGATGTACCAGGCTGCAGTCGGATACGCGCGCGAGCTTGGCTTCGACGCGCCGGTCGTGTGTTATCAGGGCGCGGCGATCGTCGATCCTACGACCGACGATGTGCTGCGCGATACGCCGCTCGATCCGTCGACGGTGGGCGAGATCATCGCGATTGCCGCCGACGTGAACGTGCACTTGCAGCTCTATCGCAACGACGAATACTACTGCGAGCAAGAGAACCACTTTTCGGAGCTGTACGCGCAGCTCTCGGGCGTGAAGCCGATCATCGTGCCGTCGCTGCGCGAGGCCTTTGCCTTTAGCCCAGCGACCAAAGCGGTCGCCATCGACGATCCACCGCGCGCCGCCGAAATGGCGGCGCTCTTTAAAGAGCGGCTGGGAGCCCACGCGTACGTGACGCGCAGCTATCCGGAATTCGTCGAGATTCTCGATCCGCGCGTCGACAAAGGCGAGGCGCTGCGATTCGTGGCTGCGCGGCTCGGCGTCGCGATGGCCGACGTCACGGCGATCGGCGATTCGTGGAACGATGCGCCGCTCTTGGAAGCGGCGGCATTCGGGATCGCGATGGGCTCGGCGCCCGATGAGCTGCGCCAGGTGGCGAAGGCGGTCGTCGGCGACGTGGAGCATGACGGCGTCGCGGAGGCGCTCGAGCGGTACGTGCTCGCGTGAGCAAAGGCGAAGCGGCGCGACGCCGGCGCGCATCACCGGCGCGGCGACTGCGGCCGTTTTGGTTTCTGATCGCGGTGATCGCGGTACTTGCCGCGATGGGCGGCTACGTGCTGGCGTCGTGGCCGGCACTCTATCCGCACACCGTCGAAGTCGACGGGAACCGCACGGTTGCAAAAGAGATGATCCTCGGACACGCGCAAATCAGCTTGACGAAAAACATGTGGTTGCAAAATACGGACGCCATGGCCGCGCGAATCGAGTCGATTCCCTACATCGATCGCGCCGAGGTCCATCGGCGGCCGCCCGACACCTTGATCATCACGGTGACGGAGCGCACGCCGTACGCCTTCGTCGACGATGACGGCGTACGTGTGACGATCGACCACGCGTTACGCGTGCTGCAGGACGGCGCACCGCCTGGGGCAGACGACTCATTGCCGTCGTTTGCGGTCGCGCTGCCGCAAGTGCCGGCCGTGGGCGCATTCATCGACGATCCGGATTTGCAAGGCCTTGTCGGCGACGCGGATGCGATCGCGGCCGCGCATCTGGACGCGCGATCGCTGCGCTACGATCGCTTCGGCGACGTGACCGTGGAACTGCGTAACGGCATCACGGTGATGCTGGGCGACCGTGTCGGCAGCGAGCAGAAGATCGCGCTGATCAAACCGATCCTAGAAAAAGTCGATCGCGGCAAACGTAAAGTCGCCGCGATCGATCTGAGGGCCCTGACGACACCGGTCGTCGTGTACGCGAAGTAGGCTAAAGACTAGCGCAAGACCAGACCGTTGGCGACGAATGTGCCGTTGCTGTAGTAGCCGTAGATCGCGATGCGATCGCCGCGATGCGGCGTTGCGCCGATCGGATGAATCACGGTGCCGTTCTTGAGATCGATCGTCTGGACGTTACCGTCGGGACGTTCGACGGTGACGCGATAGGGACGAAAGTGGACGACGCTGCCGAGAATGACGTGGCGCCGATCGTACTCATAGCGATCCCATCCCGGTTGCCAGGTGGTGTAGACCCGCGCGTAGCCGTACTGCTGTGCGAACGCGCTCGGCGCGAACGTGACCGAAAGACCAAGTAAGAGTGCGAGTGTTGCGAGGGCGGTGTAGACTTTGCGTTTCATGCATTCCTCCGACGGTGGTATTACCCGCCGAGGTAACGACATGAATCGGGCGCCCGTTCAGTTTCGGAGCGCCCGATTGGTGTTTCTCATCGCCTTCTCATCGCGGCGTGTCGAACCGGTTAGTGACTGGTGAGATCGAGATAGACCATCACGGAGCCCTTGATCAACGAGAGCTTGACCGAATCGCCGGGTTTGACTTTCCCGAAGTCGACGGAGTCGCGTCCCGCCGGCAGGGTGGTTTCCGCGCCGTTGTCCATCGTCACCTGGATATGCTTGCTATCGACGAGCTTTTCCACTTTGACGGTATAGGTGCCGTCGGGGATGAGGGATGCGTCGATGGTGTTTGCGGCAAGCGCGGTTGCTGGGAGCGCCACAGCCGCGAGGAGGGCGACGATACTGATGTTCTTATGCACGGTTACTCCAGGAAGAAGGGGCTAATAATCTACGATGATAGCGCAAGTGCCCCAGGATCTTCTAGGGCCGGCTTGCCGGAAGGAGAGCCATCCTCGAAGGCCATTTGGCCAGTCTGGAACTGCCCCACCATTTCCCGCAACTCGCTCGCTTGCGTTTGCACATCGTCGGCACTGGACGCCATCGTGGCAATCGCGTCGGAGTTCTTGTCTCCGAGTTCGCTCGACTGCTCGATGCGTGTGCCCAGGGCCTTGATCGACGTTTGTTGTTCGGTCGATGCCCTTGCCACCTGCGCGGTCCGGTTCTCGATTTCTGAGACGCTTTCTAAGATTTGGTTGGACGTGATCGCCTGCTCGCGCATGGTCGCGGCGGCTTCGTGCGTCATTGCGCCCATCTGTTCACTTGCCTTGGCAAGTTCTTCGGAGGCACGGGCCTGCTCGGTGGTAGCGACGCTGATTTCGCTGACCAGCTGCGCGACTTCGGTGACGCGGGTGCTGATCGTCTCGATCATCGAGGTCACATTGCGCGCAGACTCAGCATTATTCTGCACCAGCGAGTTTGCGCGCGCGGTCCGCTCGAGCACGGCCGAGGTGCGGCGCTGAATGTCAGCGACGAGCTGCCCGATTTGCTTGGTCGAGCTTGCAGAGTTTTCGGCCAGCTTGCGGACTTCATCGGCAACGACGGCGAAGCCGCGGCCGTGTTCGCCGGCGCGCGCCGCTTCGATCGCGGCGTTGAGCGCGAGCAAGTTGGTTTGGTCGGCGATCTCTTCGATCAGGCCGAGAATCTCGCCGATCTGGCGTGAGGCGCCGTCGAGGCTCTGCATTTCGGTGACGACGTCGGCGACGGTATCGCTGATCGAGCCCATGCCCTTGGAAAGCGCGAGCACTTCGTTGCGGCCTTCGCGGACTTGCTGGTCGGTGACGTTCGATTCCGAACGCACGCGATCGGCGTTGCCGGCAACCTGCACGATCGAGGCCGACATTTCTTGCGTGTTCGCGACCGCTTGTTCGACAACGGTGGCGAGGTTGAGCAAGTTCTGATCCATCTCTTGGATCGACGCGGTCATCTCGGCGACGGCGCTCGAGATGTCGGAAACGCGGCGCGCGACGGCTTCAGCGTTATCGGCGACCGTGCCGGCGGCGCCGGCGAGATCGTTGGAATACTGGAGTGCCTGCGAAAGCGCGGCCAGCTCTTCCTTCACGCGGTCGTCGACTTGCAGCGCGAGGTGGCTGCTTTGTTCGGACTTGTTTTGGACCGTCGAGGACGCGCGTTGAATCTGGCGGATGATGCCGGAAATGCGATCCGCGAATTGATCGATCGATTGCCCGAGGCGCCCGAGTAAATCGTGCCCGTGCCAGTTGATGCGCTGCGAAAGATCGCCGCTGCCCATAGCTTCGAAGATCTCGACGCACCGGCCGATGCTGCGCAGCACGATCGAACGCAGCCAGCCGTACATCAGGCCGACGATGATGAGCGCGACGACGATGCCGCCGATCAAGGCGATGTAGCTGGTGTTGCGCGCCGCAATCAGCCGCTGGTAGCGATTGTCGGCAAGCTTGACGAGGGCGTCGAGCATGGCCTGACCGTCGGCGTTCTGCTTGGCGTAGGCGGCGCCTGACGGGCCATTGATCTGCGCCAGCGCTTCCTTATTCTTGCCGCCCTGCAAGAGGCTCACGGCCGAGAGGGCTTGGAAGTCGAAGGCGCTCGCGCTCGAGCTAAACGTGTCGACGAGCGACCCGATCTGCTTGGCGATCTCGTCGGTGTTGCCCGCGCAAGCCGAGGTCGACATGTCGGCGCTGCCCTTGCCGGCGGTCTTGGTGGGGCAGAAGATTTCGACCATCTTGCGCGCGTCGTCGGGGAATTGCTTGACGAGCGTGGTCGCGAGCGCCAGCGGCTTGGCTGCGGCCGTGGCGTTGGCGGCGGTGGCCGCTTCAAGCGTGGCAGCCCGCAGGCTGTCGGCATCTTGGGCGACTTTCGCGTCGGCGAGCTGGCCCGCGATCACGCGGTTACTCAACACGGCGGCCTGGTTGGAAATGTTCGTTAAGGCCCACAGCATGACCGGGACCATCAACAGCATAACGAGGATCACGAGGCCAAAGGCCATCATGAGCCCGCGTTCTAAACTCGTGCGGCGCTGTTCCATCATTAGCTTCATCGGCTGGCGCGGGGCTGGTATTTATTATTAGCAGCCTATCCCCAGGCCATCCGCATCCTTTCCTCAAGGAGTCGACGCGGATGCCGCCAAGCCCTCTCGGTCGCGCTGGTTTCGGGTACCAGCAATAGTAGGGATTGCCAGCTACCGGCACAATATATGGTGGTTATGAAGCACGAGACCGTATGCGGGCTCGATATCGGGACGACCAAGACCTGTGCGGTCGTCGCCGTGGAAGGCCCGGGCGGCTTGGAGATCGTGGGCGTTGGTGAGGCGCCCTCTCTCGGCATGCGCAAAGGCGTGGTCGTAGATCTCGACGAGACGATCAAGTCGATTGAAGCGGCGACCGAACGCGCCGAACGCATGGCCGGCGTGCACATCGCCGACGTCTACGTCGGCATCACCGGCGATCACATTCGCAGCACCAACAATCGCGCGGTGGTCGCAACAACGAGCGACGATCGCGAAGTGTCGCACGCCGATGTGCGCCGCGTGATCGACGCAAGTAAAATCATCAACATTCCGGCCGATCGTCAAATCATTCACGCGCTGCCGCGCTATTTCACCGTCGACGGACAAGAAGGCGTGGAAGATCCGGTCGGCATGGCGGGCGGGCGTTTAGAAGTCGACACGCACATCATTACCGGCGGCTCGACGTTTATTACCAACGTGCTCAAGTGCGTGCATCGCGCCGGGCTCGAGGCCGCGGGACTCGTGTTCGAACCGTTGGCCAGTTCGGCGTCAACGTTGCTGGCCGAAGAAAAACAAGTCGGCGTGGTGTTGCTCGATATCGGCGGCGGCACGACCGACATCGCGGTGTACTCGCTCGGCAGTGCGATCTTTACCGCGACCGTTCCGGTGGGCGGCAACATTCTTACCAGCGACATTTCGCTCGGCTTGAAGACCTCGCTCGCGCAAGCTGAAGAAGTGAAGAAGCAATTCGGCGCCGGCGTTTCCGAGGACGGCGAGATGACGTTTAGCGTGCACGGGCTCGACGGCCGCACCAACAAAGAATTCACCACCCAGCAACTGCGCGCGATTGTGGTGCCGCGCGTGCTCGAAACGCTGCGCATGGCCAAACAAAAGATCATCGAAAACGTGCCGCGCGACCTGGTGCTCGGCGAAGTGGTGATCACCGGCGGCGGCGCGCTCTTGCCGGGCCTGGTGCCGATCGCCGAAGACGTCTTCGGTTTGCCGACGCGCGTGGGCTCACCCACGACGCTGAGCGGTTTGACCGACGCGATGAGCCAACCGCAGTACGCCACCGCGATCGGCCTGGTGCTCTTCGGCGCCAATGGCGAGTTAGAAGAGAGCAACGGCGTCCGCCGCGGCGGCGGATCGATGTTTACCAAAGTCCGACAGTGGTTCTCGGATCTTTGGAATTGACCAGATTCAGCTTCGCTGAATCCATGGCGTTTGGCGCTAACGCGCCAATCTGCGGGGTCCTGACGTGAAAAAACCTAAGCAACTACAACTAATCGAGGAGCAAGCTCAGATGGCAGATGCACGGCGCTTTCAACCCGAACATGCCGCGTCGATCAAGGTAATCGGCGTTGGGGGCGGCGGCTGCAATGCCGTCAATCGCATGATCGAGGCCGGTCTTACCGGCGTCGAATTCTATGCCGTCAATTCCGATGTGCAGGCGTTGCGCAATTCGCGCACCGAGAACACCGTGCACATCGGCGGCGGTCAGACGCGCGGCCTGGGCGCAGGCGCGAACCCGACGCTCGGACGCGAAGCGGCCGAAGCCTCGCGCGAAGATCTTGCGATGATTCTCGATGGTTCGGATCTGGTGTTCATTACCGCCGGTATGGGCGGTGGCACCGGCAGCGGTGCCGCACCGGTGATCGCCGAAATCGCGCGCGATTCCGGGGCGCTCACGATTGCCGTGGTGACCAAGCCGTTCGCGTTCGAAGGGCGCAAGCGCATGACGACCGCCGAAACCTCGATCGCCGACCTGGAATCGAAGGTCGATACGCTGATCACGATTCCCAACGAACGCATTTTGCAAGTGATCGAAAAGCGCACGCCGCTCAACGAAGCGTTTGCCTACGCCGACGACGTGCTGCGCCAAGGCATTCAAGGCATCAGCGATCTCATCACGCAGCCGGGCTTGATCAATCTCGACTTCGCCGACGTGAAGACGATCATGAGCGACGCGGGCAGTGCGATGATGGGCATCGGTGAAGGCACGGGCGAACACCGCGCCGCCGACGCCGCGCAAAAAGCCATCGCGTCGCCGTTACTCGAAACCACGATCGAAGGCGCGCGCGGCGTGATCTTCAATATCACCGGCGGCCCGGATATGGCGATGTATGAAGTCAACGAGGCGGCCGAGATGATCAGCCGCGCGGTGGATTCCGATGCGCAAATCATCTTCGGTGCATCGATCGATCCGAACATGACCGGCAAAGTAATGGTGACGGTGCTCGCGGCGGGCTTCGGCGCACCGCGCGGCTATCGTCCGCAAGTGGGTCACGCGTTTGAAAGCGGCAAGCTCGAGACGGTGACGCCGGTCAACATGGACGACATCGAAGTGCCGGCCTTCTTGCGGTACCGCGGCTAAGCACACATCGTGGACCAAGGCTTTAACGCCCGGGTGCTGGCCGACTCGGTCAGCCCCGCGGGTATCCGTTTGACGACGCTCGAGGTGCGCTTCCCGCGCTTCATCTTGAGTGAATTTAACACGCACCGCGTCTTTTCACGGTCGAGCGCGAGTGCACGCGCGGTACCGACGAAGAAAATGCTGGAACGCGTCCTTGAATATCCGGCAATGCCGGTTGAATGGGGCGTAAATAAGCCCGGCATGTCGGCCAGCGAAACGCTCACCACGCAACAAGCAGAAGAAGCGAAGGCAGAATGGCTGCGAGCCCGCGATAGTGCGGTGCAACATGTGCGATCGCTGCAGGACTACAACGTCCACAAGCAGGTGATCAACCGCGTCCTCGAACCGTTCATGTGGCACACGGTGATCGTCAGCGCTACTGAATGGTACAATTTCTTTAGCCTCCGTCTTGCGTCAAACGCGCAGCCGGAGATGCAGGTCACGGCGCAGCACATGCGCGCAGCGATGGATGCCTCGAAACCAGCGCCGGTCGCCGTTGGCGAGTGGCACCTACCGCTAGTGCAAGATGACGAACGTTCGATGCCGATCGAGGAATTGAAGAAAGTTAGCGCCGCGCGCTGCGCGCGCGTGTCGTACCTTACGCACGACGGCAAACGCGACATCGAAAAGGACATCGAGCTGTGCGAACGGCTACGCACCGATCGGCATCTGAGTCCTTTCGAGCACGTTGCGACGCCGAGCGCAGACGCCGGCTTTCACGCGAATTTCCGCGGCTGGGTGCAGATGCGCAAGGAGATCGAGGCGGCGCCAATACAGGGTTAGTGCCCGAATCTTCGGCATCTGGACATTAAGGCCTAGCGCGCCGGCGCGATATTGCAAAACGGCTTGCCAATATGCGATAAAGATTTCCCCGGACACCGATTTGCCGCGGCTCCGGTAAGTAATTTACCGTCAGTGGGGTTACGGGCGTGGCGCTCTACGCGGAGCCTCGAGCGTTTCTGCTCGAGGATGAATTTCCTCACAGGTCGCCGGAGGCGCTTGCGCTGCGGCAGGTCGCGGACAACGGCGTTGATGACCCGCCGGCAATTCGCGCGGTCGATCGCCTTCACGAAAGCGCGATTCGGGTTAGTGCGTCGGATATACACCTGGAGCCGACCCTTACCGGCGGACGAGTACGGCTTCGCGTGGACGGCATTCTGCGCGAAATCGAGCAGCTGCCTCGGGAGCTTTTTCATCCGGTAGTTTCGCGAGTCAAGCTCCTCGCCGCCATGGACATTGCCGAACGGCGACTTCCGCAAGACGGGCGTTACCTTTTGGACCGCGGCGGCCGCAACCTAGACGCGCGCGTATCGTCGATGCCGACTATCGCGGGCGAGAAGCTCGTGATCCGTTTGCTCGACATGCAGGCGCAGGTGCCCGGGCTCGCGGCGCTCGGGATGGGCGTAGCCATGCTCGCAAGGTATCGCCGCGTAATACACGCGGCGCACGGATTCGTCGTCGTATGTGGTCCGACCGGAAGTGGAAAAACGACAACGCTGTATGCCTCGCTTGCCGAACGCAACGTCGACGGACAACATATCTGTACCGTCGAGGACCCCGTTGAGGTGCAGATGACGGGTGTGGCGCAGGTTCAGGTAAATCCGAAGGCAGGTTTAACATTTGCGTCGGCGTTGCGCGCCTTTCTGCGCCAAGATCCCAACGTCATCATGCTTGGCGAGATGCGCGACGCCGAGTCGGCGGGCGTCGCCATGTCCGCGGCTCTATCCGGTCAGCTCGTCATGACGACACTTCACGCGAGCGACGCACCACGCGCCATCGAACGTCTCGTCGAGTTTGGCCTGGATCGCCATACGCTAGCTGCCGGACTGTCAGCCATCGTCTCGCAACGACTCGTGCGGCGTCTCTGCCTGCAGTGTCGATCAAAGGGTTGCGTGCGTTGCGACGGATCGGGCTATCGTGGGCGCATTGCGATCTTTGAATACTTGCCGATGACCAGCGACGTTCGGTCAGCCGTGGCGCGCTCACAGACCGCCCTCGAGCTCGCCGGGCTGGCAGCGCGCGCCGGATACGACCCGATGATACGCGAAGGATTTCAACTCGTCGCACGCGGCGAAACCAGCCGCAGTGAACTAGAGCGCGTTCTCGGATCGGGTGAGGGCGAATGACTACGGCGCTCCCGAACATACGGTTGACCGACGTTTTGCACGTCGGCTTGCAGCGGGATGCTTCCGACGTTCACTTGGTACCCGGGCTCGCTCCAGCGCTACGCGTTGATGGCGAGCTTGCGTTCCTGAGCGGCTCTCCGCTCACGGCGCAGGAGACGTCCGATATTGCTCGCGCCCTGTTGGAACCGCCAGCCTTTGGCCGACTCGAATCGGGAGCCGAGGTTTCCGCAGCGCGGGTTACCGATGAGCGCCTCGTGCTGCGCATTCACGGGTTTCGCAGCTCGCAGGGCTGTACGCTAGCCATCCGTTTGCTCAACAAGCAGATACCAACGCTGGATTCGTTGCAGCTGCCGCCGGTCGTCGCTACGCTAGCTCAGCGCGATCGTGGGCTGGTTATCTTTGCCGGCCCGACGGGAAGCGGCAAGTCCACATCGCTTGCCGCGTTGGTCGCCGGTCTAAACGAAACCGCGGCGCGGCGTGTCATTTCAATTGAAGATCCGATCGAATATCGCTATCAGGTGGGTCGGTGTCTCATAACCCAGCGTGAAATCGGCAGAGATGCGTCGTCATTTAGCTCCGCACTGTTAGGCGCGCTACGCGCCGATCCCGACGTAATCGTGCTTGGTGAGATGCGCGAGATCGCCGCGATGCGCGCGGCGCTAACCGCGGCTGAAACGGGGCACTTGGTGTTGACGACGTTGCACACGGGAAGCGCCGTCCAAACGATTGAGCGGATCGTCGACGCATTCAGCGGTTCAGAGCAGGCGCAAGTACGATCCCAACTCGCGCAGTGCCTCAATGCCGTTGTGTGTCAGCACCTCGTCGCGCGAAAGCACGGCTCCGGACGGCGCGCGGCTGTCGAAGTGCTATTGGTCAACGATGCAGTGCGCGCCATGATCCGGGAGTCGAGAACGCATCTCATTCGAAACGCGATGACGACGGGCCGTCAACTGGGCATGCAGACGCTGGAGCATCACTTGAACGAGCTTGCTATGGGAAATGAGATCGACGCGGAGACCGCGCGCCGCACAAGCGAGAACTGAGACAATGGCCTCGATCTTTGCGTATACGGCCCGCAACGGTGACGGACGATTCGTCGCAGGTTCACTGCAGGCGGAGAACCGCGAACAGGCACTTGCGCATCTTCGCGGGCGCCCACTCTTCGTGACGTCGCTATCGGCGAGGGATAGCGCGACGGGCGTCGTGGGCTCCATCGTGACGGCGTGGCCGTTATCCGGTGCGGCCCGTTCCGCATTCTTTCGTTCTTTCGCAACGTTGATTCGCGCCGGTGTCCCCATCCGTCGAGCGCTTGATGTCGTGATCGACAGCTGTCGTGACGTGCGTTTGCGCGAGGCCCTGGGTTCGGTTTTGAGCGACATCGAGTCCGGCAGCGAACTGTCGACCGCGATGTCACGACGGCCGCGCGAATTTCCACGGCTCTACGTGGCGTTGATTCGAGCCGGCGAGTTGAGCGGCGCGCTCGATGAGATCTTAGAGCGTTTGGCGGCCTTGCTCGAGCGCCACCTGGCAGTGCGTAAACGCGTGCGCTCGGCCTTGGCGTACCCGCTGATCGTCGCGTGCGCGGCGCTGTCGCTCGTCCTATTTCTAGTTGGGAGTACCGTTCCGGCATTTGCATCGATGTTTGCTGAAATGCGAGTCACGCTTCCGTGGTCGACTCGGGCGCTGATCTTCGCGGGAAATACACTGAGAAGTCCACTAGTCTGGCTCGCGCTCGGGATCGTTCCGCTCGCTATCGTGGCCTTTGCGCAGGCCGCGCGGCGCGCCGAACCGATTGCCATTCGACTCGATCGATGCGTGCTCGCTACGCCGATATTGGGTGGCATTCTTCGGAAATCGGTCGTAGCGCGGTTCTCGCGCACCTTGGGCACGATGCTCCGCTCTGGAGTGCCGCTGCTGGACGCCCTCGATGCGGCACATGACGTCGTGGAGAATGTGGTGTATTCTAGTTTCACGCGAGAACTCGGCACGGCGCTCCGTGAGGGGACACCGATCGCTGGAGCTCTGGAAGGGAGCGGGCTCTTTGACGGGCTCGTTCTGCAGCTGGTCCGGGTTGGCGAGGAGACAGGGACACTGGACGCGATGTTGCTGCGTATCGCTGACTATTATGAACTGGATGTAGAAACCGCGGTGGCCGCGCTGGGAAGCGTCGTGGAGCCCGTTTTGATTATCGGGCTTGGAGCGCTCGTCGGCGTGATCGTAGCCTCAATTTTGATCCCTCTCTACTCAATGATCGGGAGCATCAAATGATTGCATGCGATTCTGAGCGCGAGCGTACGATTCAGGAATACCGGTACTTGTGCTCGCGAGCGGCAAGAAAATTCATGCGTGATGGCATCGACCGTGGAGACCTCGAGCAGGTCGCTGCGATAGGATTAATCAAGGCCACCGATCGCTTTGACCCGAGTATCGGCACGCCGTTCGAGGCGTACGCGTGGATGCTGGTTCTCGGCGAGTTGATGCACTACGTACGGGATAGCGAGCGGGCCGTACGCGCGCCTCGCCGCGTCCGTGAACTCGATCGCCGATGTGGCGCCGCGGAACGGGAGCTCTGGTCTTACTTGGGGCGTGAACCGAAAGCCGCGGAGTTAGCGCAATACCTCGGCGTCGCGGAAGAAGAATTCCGCGAAATGCTGCGTTATCGTGACGAGGGTGTTCCGGTATCGGTCGAGGCGTTGCGCCCCTACGAGCAGCTTTCGCTTTCCTACACCATCGACAGTCAGCTCGATCGCATGCTTATCGAAGCGGAGCTTGCGCGTCTCTCGAGCGTGGAACGAGTGATTCTACGCGAAATCTACGAGAACGATACACCGGTAGGCGAGATTGCAAAGCGCCTAGGCTACTCGCGCCGCCACGTTACGCGATTGCATCGCGCGGCGCTACAAAAGCTTCGGCCGCACGCGCGTCCCATTAGCGCTTAGGCGTGGCACTGTTATCCGTTGAAGGCGTTGGCTGGAAACGGAGAGCGGATGTCGCGTACAGACGAGCGTGGATTCACGCTGATCGAAATGATGATCGTCGTAGCGATCATCGCCATATTGGTGGCAATCTTAGTCCCGAATTTCATGCGCGCTCGCGCACAAGCGCAAACGGCTGCTTGCGAGGCGAATCTCAAAGAGATTGCTACCGCGCTCGAGGAGTACCAGACCGATCACGAGGCCTACCCTGACGTTGCTAGCGCGACGAACGTCACGTCGACCGACCCGAACCTTGGCCAGTACCTGCGCCAGACGCCCCTCGATCCTGTCGATCCGACGGGCTTCTATCAGTACCAGGTCGCGAACTATAACACCGGAACCGCAAGCTACACGATCATTTGTCCGGGCCAACACGATCCCGCGACGTTAACAGCGATCGGTGGTGGGACCTCGGCGACGCACATTCAGTATGCGTCAGGAACGGGGTTCACTGCGATTGCGAGCCAATAGCCGATGATCGCGTTTGCGTCGTCGGCGTTCATCGCGGGTCTGGCGACGAGCATCGGCCCCTGCGTAGCGCCGCGATACTTGGCGCTCGCATCGCTGGTGGCAGAGAGCGACGCGCGACAGCGATGGATGCGCGTCACGTGCTTTATCGTCGGGCTCATGCTGAGCTATGGCCTGCTCGCTACGACGGCTTCGTTGCTCGGTGCCATTTTCGCGCTGTCGCCATTTGTGTATCTCGCACTCGCACTGAGCTTCCTCGTCTTTGGCCTGCGGGCGCTAACGACGCACGAGTCCTCTTCGCATCAATGCGCTAGATCGTCCGTGGGTTCGGCAGTGCTAACCGGCGGAGCGCTGGGTCTGGTATTCTCGCCGTGTTGCGCCCCTGTCGTCGGTATGATGGCGAGCGTGGCAGCCGCTTCCGGCTCGCTCGCTGCGGCGCTCGCGGCAACTTCTGCATTTGCGCTTGGTCACGTCGCGCCGCTCGTCGCGCTGGGTGTCGGCCTAAAGATCGGCGACCGTTTGCGCTTTCCGCTTGCGCTCGAGGGTGCGATGGGGACGATCGGCTCCGGACTCGCACTGGCACTCGCGTGTTACTACGGGATTCTCGCGTGATGGCACCTGCGGTCACGTTCCGAAGGCTTCTGCTGGTTGTGACGGCGCTGCTGCTTGCGGCACCGCTACTTCGGCCGGCGATGTCGTCTGCGCTGGTGACGCGTGGTGATGCATTGCTTTTCGCGCGTGATTCCCGGGCCCGTGCAAAGTACGCTTTAGCCCTACGCTTCGACGCCGCAAACACCGTGGCTGCGGATCGCTACGTGTTTTCCGCATTTCTTTCTCGGAAGCCGAGTGACTTGGAAGACGCGGTTCGAGTGGCCGGCGCCGTTCTGCGTAAGCGCCCTAATGAGGCTATCGTGCGAATGGATCGCGCGCTCTGTTTGCAGTTGCTGAGGCGATATGTGCTTGCGGCTGAGGACTTCGAGCTCGTCGGGCGTGAACGCAGTGACGTTCAGGCGCTAGCCCTCGCTGCCGCCGATCAAAGGCTCAGCGGAAACCCGGCCAAAGCGACGCAGCTGCTACTCATTGCTAGGATAATCGATCCTCACTATATACCGGTGCGGGTCGCACTCGAGCGAGGGTCGCGATGATGCCCCATGCGACATTGTGGCTTTTTGCGGTGGCATTGGGTACATTTACCGCGCTTGTTCGATCACGGAATAGGGCGGTGATATTCTGCCGCCCAAGTATCGTGTTCCTTACGCTCGCCGCACTTGCGATCATCGTTGTCGGGGAAGCACGCGAAGCGCCGGTCGCCATTGGCGTTTCGCTGGTGTTCGCCTCTGCGATCGTCTGCGCGGCAACCGACCTTGCAACGGGTCTGATCTTTGACGCGGTTACCGCCGCGAGCCTCATGACGATTCTCGTCTTCGCATTCGCCACAAACAATCTGACGGCGAGTGCGCTTGGAGGGTGCGTCTGTGCCGGCTCGCTGTTCGCAGTGTACGTCGCTACCCGGAGAGGTGGCATGGGATTTGGGGATGTGAAGCTCGGCGCGGTCATTGGCGCGGGGTGCGGCGCCGAGCTGGGTATCGACGCGATTGGATCTGCATTTGTGCTCGGCGCCCTTTGGGCTGCGCCACTTCTGCTATCGAAGCGCGTTCTGGCAAGCGATCGCGTCGCGTTTGCGCCGTGTTTGGCGCTAGGTACGCTGTGTGTCCTCGCCTTCGCGTCGTTGCACGGACATGGGTGATTGGAAGATGCTCCCGCTCGGGATCGATGTGGGGTCCGCGCGAGCGCGAATTGCCTGCGGCGAAACAAATCGCGACGGCGCTGTGCGGATTCGAGCGATCGTCGCGCGCGATGTACCCGACGACGCGGTAACGTCATTGCTGATTGCGGAACCGGAGCTTGTCGCGGCCGTGCTCGAAGAGATGCTCGCGGAAATTGGGACGCGAGAACGCCGCTGCGTACTCGCCATCGGCGCGCCGGCATGCGCTCTTCGAACCGTGCGATTCCCGAAGATGAGTTGGCCCGAACGCTTACGCGCATCGCGATTCGAGGCTGCACGCTTCGCCGGCTGGGACCTGGAGGACGCGGACTCGATCGTGCGATTGCATCCACTCGATCGCGCGGCAGGAACGTTCGCCATCGGAATAACGCGAGCCAAGAGTATCGACTCCCGGGTGCAGGCGGTTCGAATTGCGGGGCTGCGAGCGGTGGCGATTGACCACGATGCATTTGCAATGCGAAGGCTTTTCCCGGAATGCGATGCGATTGTCGATGTCGGCGCGGAGCGGTCGAGCGCGCACTGTTTCGGGGCTGCAGGCGTGACATCGCTAATGGCGCAAGCCGGAGGTTCCACGATTACGCGGGGAATCGCCACCGAGCTCTCGATCGACATGCCGACGGCAGAGCGCCGAAAACGCATTCTCGGATGTGCCGGGGCAGGCGTAACCGCGAGTGAGGAAGTCGTTGCCGCGATTGCATCGTTGATCGACCTCGCGCGTACGCGCGCAACGATCGGTCGAATAATCGTTACCGGAAACGGCGCGCGCTTGCCCAACTTCGCACGCGCGCTGGAAGAAGCGACGGGCGCCGTCACGGAGATGCCCGTGCCGGGTATTCTTCACACAGCGGAATACCCCGAGGACGTGGTGCGGGTAGCTGCGCCGGATTGGGCCCTGGCGGCGAGTCTGGCCTCGTGGGGTGCCGCCGCATGATACGCTTCAACTATCTGAGAGATAGCGCTCCGGAGATGTTCGAAAATCTTCGCCCAAGTCGGATTCCCGAACCGTTGCGGACGCCGCTTGCAGCGCTCGCGACGATGGTGATCGTTGTCGCTGCATGGTGGGTCGTCGAGCGGTTGCTGCTGACTCAGGCGCACAGCGAACTGCGAGCGCAATCACTGCGTGTGCGCGCGAGCCAGGTCGCGCTTGCCGATCTCAAATTGCGTAAGACCCGCGTCGAGCAACTGCTAGCAATCGATACGCGATTGCGGGATATCCGTCGCTCGGGAGCGGTATTGTCCAGCCGGCTCGCCGATATCGCGAATCACGTGCCCCCGCGCGCGTGGCTAACGAGCATCGCACACGTCGATAGCGGCCTTGAAATCGACGGTCGTGCCGACGGGTTTGACGGACTCAGCGACACCGTGGCTGATTTCATGTCGAGCTCGAGTGCCGCTTCGCCCGATCTCGTGCGCGCAAGCAAAGAAGACCGCGATCGTACCGGGACCATCGTTGCCTTCGAAGTGCGCGTAGGGGACCGGCGATGAAACGCACCGGCGGCCTCTCGATCGGCGCCGGCGTCCGGATTGCGTGGATGCTGGCGGCCACAGTACTTCTCGGCGGTGGGGTTGGCATGGTTTGGTGGCCGGCCTCTCAGACGATTGCCGCAATACAATCTCAAGCGAAGACGCTTTACGACGAAGCAAACGAAAACGACGCCGAAGTTCGCCATGCTGCCCAGCTCCGAGCGCTTGGGAAGCAAGTGGCCGAAGATGTCCGTGCGCTTTCTGGGCAAGGTTCGCAGAGCGCGGTGACGGCGACGATCTTAGGGTTACTCAATCGTGAGGCGCGCACTTTTAAGATCGACGTGCGCTCGATCGTACCCGCGCCGTCCAGTGCGCCAAAGAGTGACGACGACCGCGTGCTCGCAGGTGCGACCATCGAAATCGACGCTCGTGGCCACTTTCGCGATCTGCTGGCATTTGTGTCGGATCTGCCGCGACACGATGTGCTGATCGCTTTAAGCGACATGACGCTTGACAATAGCGACGATCGGTCGTTCAAACCCCAGCTACACGCGAAGATTCACGCAACCGTGTTCCGTTACAACGGCCTTGCCGAGGAGGAAACGCCTCATGCTTCCGGGCCTCTATGATACCGACCGCCGTACGCTCATGCGTCTCGCAACGATGTTGATCGTCGGTGGCGTCGCGGTGCTCCCCCTTACCACGCAGAGCTCATCGATTGCCGTAGCGAGCGACGCGCACGGTCAGACCAACGACGCCGGACTCGCACGCCCGGCGCGCTTAACATTTCCCGGCTTTGCTCTTAGCCGCGATCCGTTTGTTCCCGAACAGGCGATTCGCGAAAAAATCGAGGGTGAATCCGGCGCTACACCGACGGGTCTCATTGCGGGCGCACCGGTTCCGATTGCGCCGATCGTGCGAGCTATTGTTGTCGGTGATCCGCCGCGCGCGCTCGTCGAAGAGGACGGAACCGTTCGCGTGCTCGCTCCGGGAGATAGGCTTGGTGCGCTACGAATCACTGCCATCACAGCTGAGGGACTGACGCTTTCCGACGGATCGCATTTGCTCTTGGTGGTCCCGCATCAGTGAGGGGGCTCATCGGTGTGCTCTTCTGCGTGCTGTTGTCAACATCGGTACTGAGCGCGGCGGAGAATCTGATCACAATCGACGTCCAAGACGCGGACATCAGCGATGTGATTACGCTCCTTGCTGCTCAATCCGGAGAGAACATTATCACGGATGAGTCAATCAAGCCTGAGCGCGTTACGATTCATCTTCACAACGTAACGTTCGACCAGGCCTTAAGCGTGCTCCTGAGTGCTAACGGCCTTCAGGTCCATCATATGGGGAACGTGCTGATTGTTGGTTCCGCCGAAGCGATGAACCGGCGATACACCGAAACACAACCGGAGACCGGCGCGCAAACGGTGGTACTGCGACTTGCACACGCGAGCGCCGACGATGTGGCGAAAGAAATTGCGCCTGCGTTGCCAAACGGCACCGTGATCGTGCCGGATCGCAGAACCAGCGCGGTTGTCGTCACCGGCGATGGCGACACCGTGGCGCGAGCTCAACGACTGATCGCGGCGCTTGACGTACCGGCGTTGGGCGGAGGCACTGGGAGTTCAACGCGAGCCTACGCACTTCGCTACATTAAAGCCGACGATGCGATCAAAGAATTGAAGATGTTGATCGCCGAGGGGACGTACATCGCTGACAGCGAGCACAACGAAGTGATCGTCGATGGTAACGATAACGTGCAAGGCACGGCAGCTTCGCTCTTTGCAACCATCGATCGCCCGAGCCCTCAGGTGATGTTCGAGGTCAGGGTCGCTGACGTGACGCCGCAAAATGACACAAGTAATTTCGGGTTGGAGTTCGGCGGCACGAATCTCCAGGGGACGATAACGCCTGGATCGACGACATACGCATTCACCGGGGCCTCAATTCCCGTGAACGTGACGCTCAATGCACTGATCTCCCTCGGGCGGGCGCAGATTCTTGCGACGCCAAGACTCGTAACGCTGAATAATAAGGAAGCGGATCTGCTGGTTGGTGAGACCTATCCGATCGTATTCAATACGTCTGTTCTCGGTGGACAGAACGTGCAGTTCGTCGACGTTGGGGTGAAACTACGGCTGACGCCGACGATCGGTGACGATGGCGTCGTGACCGCAGAACTGCACCCTGAGTACAGTGAGATCGAAGGGATCACTTCAACCGGCTATCCGATCATCACCAATAGGAAAATGGACGCCACGCTGAGAGTAAACGACGCGCAAACGATTGTGCTAGGCGGCCTGATGATGGATACGTCCAGCGAAACGATCTCGAAAGTGCCGGGCCTCGCGGACATCCCAATCCTGGGCAAGATCTTTCAGAACAAGCAAACCGCCCACGAGCGCGACGAGATTGTCTTTCTCATTACACCGCACGTTATCTATCCTGACCCGCCCGCGAGGAAGGGTGCCGGTCGACCCTTCTAGTGCACTGTGCGTCCTCGTTCCCTGGGCCTTGTCGATGGTCCATTCGGCCCGGTTGAAGTTTTTCAAGAAATGCTGGATGCTAAGGCTGTCGAGGCTTCGCGGCGCGTCTTTGATGTCTCGACCATCTCCTTTGGTTGGGTAACGCGATCGGGTTGTTAGTTTTCACGCAAGAAGGAGAGTCGGTATGCCTTGCACCGACAAGAGCGGAAACCAGTGGTCCACAAATACAACGATCTGTGAAGACGGCGTCCAGAAGGTCTGTTGTTCTGACGGAACGTGGATTGTGGACGGCCTCCCGTGCGACGGTTCCGAAGCGAACGCGGCAAGAGCGGCAATCGCAAAGGCACCCGGAGCCGCAAAGGCCGGAGGTGCTTGAGAGCGTCGCGCTCGCCGTTGCAATGATTCGTGGCTCGAACCAGGTAGCCGACTCCGAGCCGAGCGCAGCCGCCACGCCAACCCCTATCGCCTGTCCGGCGGACGGCCTAACGTGGAATATCGTTACGCAGTTTAACGCGACGACGGCGCTAGCGAATCCCGCCTGCGTCATCGATCTCGGGCGTGACGGAAAACTGCTCGTGACGATCACGTTCGGAGACGCTGGACTGAGCGCGCAATTCAGCTTCGCGCAGACGTCCGTTACGACACAGCACTCGCTCCTACGCAATGACACCTTTTGGATGGAAATCTTCGCTGGGCACAGTGGCTTTACGGCTAAGACGCGAGTGTTCGCGGCGATCATCGATCCGAACTTTCAGTGTGCCTCGCTTTCGGTGCGTCCTTCCGACGTGCTGACGCACAATCAGTGCAAGGTGTCGGGTCCTCACCATGCGTGGACGACGCAGCAACCGTATTGGAGCGGAACGTTAAGCATTCCGCTGACCGTACTAAATACGGTTGCGCCGCCGGGCGACGCCACATTGTTCTTTCTGCACAGCGCCTACTTGGGCAGTCCGGACCCTATCGTGGAGACGGCAACGATCAAGGGAACGTTCGTCCGCGGGATCAAGACGAGTCCGTTCATTTCCGGTGGTCCGGACATCGGCCAACCGGCCGGCGTGCCCCCCCATCGCACCGTTTTGAATCCTTATCTGCCGATTTTCCCGGGTACCATTGCGACAGCGACGTTTTCGGACGACTCGGGCAAGCTTCTGAGCATTCGAAACACGGCGACTAAAGGCTTGATAAATGCGGCGGACGCGACCGCTTTCCAGTGCCAATCGTGCGGGTCATTTCAATCGAGCAACGCGACTGTTTTTCAGTCACCGATAACCAGTAGTAATGCGCTAGGATTGGACCTTTCAAAGCTCGGTGTGGATGAGACCCCTTTTGACTTCACCGCTGTAACATATCCAATCGACGCGGGCTACAAGCTCTATACGTCAAACGACCTGGCAGACGCGGGCATCGCCACGTTCTACGGAACGAGCGCGACCGCCGGCTACGCGCACGACTCCGTTTTCCACGCGTTTTCGTCAGCCCCGTTGTTGAACGGTGGGGAGATTTACGGCGGACTTTTTGACGCCGTCGCCAGCCGCTCAGTAGCGCCACCGCCGCCGACCGGCACGTATCCCCAAATCGTCAATCGACTACAACATTCGGGTAACGTTCAGGGTTCACTTGGATTCATTTCGCCGCTCGGGAACGCCCGCTCGGTTTTGTTCGACGGCAACGTCCTGAGCGCGCTCCTTCGCTACGGCGCGCAGGATGCGGCGGAGGGAAACACGTTTGATGCTGCTGTATCGATTCAGCGAGCGCCCGCGCTCGCCAGTGTGACGCAAGCGCAGCCGGACCGAACCAGCGTCACGGGTGCCGCAGGTTTTCGCAGGGTTGGAGCGGGCTACGACCCCATTGACGGTGTCTATGACGTGCACACGGGCGAATCTGGCCCGTACTTACTCGTCGATCTAAAACGACCGACGTCACTAAACGGCTCGTTCGAGCTGACAGGGAGCGGCTATCGCTTCCATGACAGCATCGAGGCGCGAGACGTTGCGACCAGCTATGGCGCAAACTATTATTTTTCGACTGCAACCTCGCTGAAGACCAGCTACCAGATCGGCGAGATCGCGATATCACAAGTCGGCCGCGACAACAACATCGTCGTGAGCGATGCGCACGGCGGAATGGTTGAGCTTCCCAATGGCGGCCTCTCGTTATCGCTGAACACCGCGCCGGTCGCAGCACTGCAGTTAACTGCGGGCTACACGACGGCGAAATCGCAGGGCTGTAACACCACGCTCATCAAGAGCGGTCCACCGTGCTATGCATTCACGGCTCCGAGCGGCACCGGCGGCATACACTGGTCACCATTCCCGAAAGCCGCCGCATGGAAAAGTCTGTTTGCGGAGGGCGGCATCCAGAACTCGTCTGATACCCTCTTCCCGGACGGAAGCCTAGCCCTTCCAAAGAGCGCTGCTTTGACGTCGACCTCAGTGCGCATTGTTCGGTCGGCTTCGCTCGGCACCAAGTTGTTCACGAACTGGGATAGCGGATGTTCCACCTTGCTCGTAACGGACGCGGGTCGTGGCGGCGACGTGAACGACTACGCGAAGTCAGCGCCGCAGCCTGGGCGTACTGAAACCGCGTCGTTGGAAATCGTGCCCGGCCCGTGGACGCCATCCATACTCGTCGCCTACAGTCTCGTCCAGAACACAGCCCCCTCTCCGTCGCAGACGTCTCTCTTTGTCGTGCGCGTGCAATATGCAATTTTGCCGCCAAGCTACGCCGAGTTCATACGAAGCAGCTGTCCTTCAAGCACCTAAATTTAGAGTGAAGAAGAGCGAGGTCCAGCATGGCGAACCAAATTCCCCCGCAGCGCTTGAACGTATCCCAGTGGTTAGCGGCTAATGGGATTGCGCTTTTGGCGGGAACCGGCGCTTTTCTCGGTGTCGTGGGTGGAATCTTCACGGCGGTAAATACTAGCCGCATTAACAACATCAACACGGTGTATCAGAGCGATAAAGATTTCGCCGGCGCGATTCACAGTGTAGCCGCCATTCTCTCCTCCAAAACGAGCGACCCAACGGGCATGCACGCGATGGTGGAGTATGCGGCGCTTTATGCGGATACAGAAAGCGTTCCGCATAAGCTTGTGCTCGTCGAGATGGCGCAGACCGCAGGGCAGAATCAGGCGATGATCGTCCTTTCGCACCTTGCCCAGGCTGATGATGGCGTGCAGTCGCCTCGCGATGGCGACGTTTTACCAGCGAACGCAATAAAATCGGACATTAATAAGACGGCGACATCGGCGATCCAGAGCGCAGCGCCATCGCCGAGCCCGGGTGCTATTGCAACGGGTTCCAATGGAAATCTCGTCCCTACGGCCGACGCGCCACTTACGCAAAGCAATAATTTGACGGTGAGGGCGAACGCATCGCTTGTTGAGGCCTTACCGTTGAACAATGTAAGCGGATGGATTTTTGTTGGCGACGCGACCGGAAAGGACCGCCATAACAACGGCGCGACGCTGGACGGCTGGTCCAAGACGATTTCATCAGAAACGGTGCCGGGCGCCGGCGCTGTCGTCACTGCCTGCAAGGACTTGAACATCAGGCAGGCGCCGTATGAAAATGGCGCTCTCGGGGCTATTGTAGGCATTGCGCCTCGGGGCTCGATCGTCGTTGTGGACGCGCAAACCGGGGCGAACAAGCCGCAGCACGCGGATGCAATAAGTCGTGCGAGTCCGCATATCCCGTTCACTGCATGGTGGATTCACGTCACGTTGCAGAAGGCTGCAGCGCCAGGCGGCGATTCTCAAGTACCCGCCACTTCATCCTCGGCGCAGCAATCAAACCCGTGCTAGAGTCGTCAGCTGAGGAGGTGTGTACCGATGAGTGACGTGAAGGGCACCTCGGGAGAGAGGTCGATATTGGTCGCAACGTGGTGTGCCGCAATCGCGGCCGCTCTTTCAGTCGTTGCAACGTTTACGCAGGTGCACGCGACGTTTACTGACACACTCTATACTAAGCAGGCTGATTCATTGGGTCAGGTACTTGCGACAGCTGCGAGCATCGATGGGACAATAAGTTCGTTCTTTAGCAGCAGCCTCTCCGATCCCCAGACAATCGGGTCTGAGTTAAGGAAGGATGAATTCGACAAGCAAAAGGGCGAACAGTTTCGTCAATCATATTCGGACCTGGAGGCGGCGGCCAAGACGCTCAACGTCGCAGTCAAGACTACGGAGATCGTCAGTCCTCCGGAGCTAGATGCGTCGCTCGATGATATGAAGAACACGGGCGCACGGATCGAGTACGATTTTCGCGAGATCTATGTTCTAGGAATTCGCCACGACCCGAACTTCGATCAAAGACTGTCGGACCTAACAAGGGATCTCTTCACATCACGAGATCATCTCGACACGTTGCAAGCAACCATGTTAGCCTGTCTACGACCGATTCTCGTTAGTGGTCAATTCCTCACGTCGGGCAACGTTGCCGATTGCACGAGGAGGCTCGCGGCATCAACCCTCCAGGCCGTTTCGGCAATGGGAATCGCCCGGTCATTCCTGCTCGAAAATAGCCGATTTCCACAAGGAAACAGGGGGTTTTTCGATAATGCGCTGGTCAATTAGCTGCCCCAAATCCGAAAGGACAGTATGACCAAGAACGAGTTAGCTCGTGAGCTCGCCGAAGAGATGGAAGTCCCGCGTCGCCAGGTCGTCGATCTGATTGAAGCGATGCTGGAGAAGATCACCGACGTGCTCAAGTCGGGCGATAAAGTCCAACTCACCCCCTTCGGCCAGTTCAAGGTTCGGGACCGCGCGGCTCGCATCGCGCGCAACCCGAAAACGGGCGAGCCGATCAAAGTCCCGGCCAAACGCGTGCTCAAATTCATTGCCGGGCGCACGCTAAAGGAAGCCGTCGGCACCGCCAAGCGTGGTTCCGGCTCCGCGAAGAAGTCGTCGGCGAAGAAGTCGACGGCCAAGAAATCCACGGCGAAAAAGGCTCCCGCCCGCAAGGCGCCGGCTCGTAAAACGGCTGCCAAGAAAAGCCCAGCCCGCAAAAAAGGCCGCTAGGCGCTAAGCGCGCTTGCCGTCCCGAAATGCCGCCCAATCGGGCGGCATTTCGCGTTTCTTTTTAGTTTTCAAGGGGCATCGCGGAGACCGGCCGGGCCGCTGCAAAGACCGCGATCGCGGCCACGTTGAAGGCCGGAATATCGTCAGGTTTGCGGCTGGTGACCAGCATGCCGTCCTCCACCACCATGCGATCGAGCCAGTTGCCGCCCGCATTGCGTACGTCGGTCTGCAGCGACGGCCACGAGGTCAAATTGCGATCGCGCACGATGCGGGCTTCGATCAGCATCCATGGCGCGTGGCAGATCGCGGCGATCGGTTTCGCCTCATCCGCAAAGGCGCGGACGAATTCGACCGCTTGCGAATTCATGCGCAGCGCGTCCGCGTTCATCACGCCGCCGGGGAGCAGGAGCGCGTTAAAGTCGCCCGCGTGCGCCTCTGAGAGCTTCATCTCTACGTCAAACGTGTCGGCGGGCGTGTGGCTGTTCCAGCCCTGCACGGTATCGCCGTGCGGTGAAATGAGCACCGTTTGCGCGCCCGCGTCGATGAACGCATCGCGCGGTCCGGTCATCTCGACCTGTTCGAACGCGTCCTCGACCAGGATCGCGACGCGCAGGCCGGCGAGTTCTTGTAGCATAGCCATAGTGCCCCAATGGTACCCATTTCGCAGGCGCGGACTGCACGCGGCGCCAAGTGAGCAGGCGTGTTCCGCTACCTCACAGCGGGCGAATCCCACGGACCGGCGCTCGTCGGTATCCTCGACGGGCTGCCCGCGCATCTCCGCCTCGACGTCGAACGAATCAACGAAACCCTGGCGCGCCGTCAGGGCGGCTACGGGCGCGGCGGCCGCATGAAAATCGAGCGCGACGAGGTCGAATTCTTGGCCGGCGTGCGCGGCAGCGAAACGCTCGGCTCGCCGATTGCGGTGCTGGTGCGCAATCGCGACTACGAAAACGTCCGCGCGCTGATGGATCCAATCACCGGCGCCGGCAAACCGCTGACCAATCCGCGTCCCGGCCATGCCGATTACGCCGGTGCGCTCAAGTATCGCCAGCGCGATTTGCGCAACGTGCTCGAGCGGGCCAGCGCGCGCGAAACCGCGATGCGCGTCTGCCTCGGCGCAATCTGCGCGCAGTTCCTCGAAGCGCTCGGCATCACCACGCGCAGCTACGTCCATCGCATCGGCGACGTCGTGTCGCCCGAGCTCGACGCCTTTTCGCAAGACGACGTCGAGGCGAGCGACGTGCGCAATCCCGATAAATCCACCGAAGCGAAGATGATCGCCGCGATCGATGCGGCGAAAGCCGCGGGCGATACGTTGGGCGGGGTCTTCGTGGTGCGCGTCGACGGTGTGCCGGTCGGCATCGGCAGCAATCGCCAACCGGCGCAACGCCTCGACGGCGTCTTAGCCGGCGCACTGATGGGCATGCAAACCGTCAAAGCGGTGGAAGTTGGACTCGGCGCCGACGTCGCTGCGCGCCCCGGCTCGCAAGCTCACGACAACTTTGCTTTAGAAGATGGCGGCGTGGTACGCGCGAGCAATCGCGCGGGCGGGATCGAGGGCGGCATGAGCAACGGCCAGCCGATCGTGTTGCGCGTGTCGGTTAAGCCGATTCCGACGCTGATGAAAGCCTTGCCGTCGGTGAATCTGCACGAGCAGACCGATGCGCCGGCGACGATCGTGCGCAGCGATGTGTGCGTCGT
The DNA here is from genome assembly GCA_963703325.1 of Vulcanimicrobiota bacterium. Taxonomy (GTDB): domain Bacteria; phylum Vulcanimicrobiota; class Vulcanimicrobiia; order Vulcanimicrobiales; family Vulcanimicrobiaceae; genus Aquilonibacter. The sequence goes on from OY969805.1 coordinate 2,603,115, forward strand.
TCCCGCGGCCGGGATCGTGGGAGAAGCGATGGTGCGTCTCGCGCTGGTCGCGCCGGTGCTCGAGAAGTACGGCGGCGACTCGATCGAAGAGACGCTCGACAATTTGCGCCGCGCAAATGAGGCGGCAGGGACGCTGTTTACGCCGGCCAAGGAGGGCGTTTGAAGCAGCACATCGCGCTTGTCGGATTCATGGCCTCGGGAAAATCAACCATCGGTAAGCGCCTTGCGCGCAAACTCAAGTGCGCGTTTTTCGACACCGACGATTTGATCGTCCAGCAGCACGGTCCGATCTCCGACATTTTCTATAACGAAGGCGAGATCGCGTTTCGCAACTACGAGCACGATGCGCTGGCGCACGTGGTCAGTGACGGCGAACCGGGTGTCGTTGCCTGCGGCGGCGGCGTGCTGAGTTTTGAGCCTTCCGCCAAGCTGCTCAAGAAGCGCGCCTATCGCGTCTTCATTAAAGTATCGCCCGAGCTTGTGCTCGAGCGGCTGCGCAACAGCCGCAACGTGCGGCCGCTGCTCGGCCCCACCCCTTCCCTTGCGCGAATCAAGTCGCTCTATATCAAACGAATGCCGCAGTACGCGCATGCGGATTTCGTTGTGGAAGCCGACGGCATGAGCACCGCTCAGGTCGTGGACACGATTGTCGAGTGGTTGCACAAGAAGAAGATCGAGTTTTAACCGCGGACGTTATCGTCAACACCGATCTGCGCTATCCGATCTGCATCGGTGACGATACGCGTCCGGCGTTGGCGACGTTTCTCGAGCACCGAGCGCAGCGCTTTATCGTCTTGGCCGACGCGCAGCCTGATGTCGCGCGGCTCGCGCGGGATATCGGCCGCCTCCCCGGCGCAATCGGTGTGCTTCCGATTCCGCTCGGCGAAGCGCGCAAGCGCCTGACGACCGTCGAAAAGGTGCAGGACGCACTTTTGGCTGCCGGCGCGGCGCGCGATACGCTGATCGTCGGCGTTGGCGGCGGCGTCGCAAGCGATCTCTTCGGCTTTTCCGCAAGTACCTACATGCGTGGCGTGCCCTACCTGCACGTCGCGACCACGCTGGTGGCGATGGTCGATGCGGCGGTTGGCGGCAAGACCGGCGTCGATGTCCGCGCCGGGAAAAATATCGTCGGCACGTTTGCCGATCCGGTCGCCGTCTTCGCGCAGACGGCCGCGCTGCAAACGCTGCCGTATCGGCAGATTCGCGAAGGCCTCGCCGAAATCGTTAAAGCCGGAATCATCGAAGGTCACGAGCTGTTCGAATCGATCGAGACGCTCGCGCCGCACGCGTTTTGGCGCTGGCCGTGGCTCGAGATTGTGGCTGAGGCAATCAAAGTCAAGACGATGATCGTCGCCGACGATCGGCAAGAAGCGGGAATCCGTCAGCTGCTCAATCTTGGGCACACCTTCGGCCACGCGCTTGAAACAGCCAGTGGTTATCGCATCACGCACGGTGCCGGGGTTGCGCTCGGCTTGCGCGCAGCTGGACTGCTGGCGCTGCGAACCGGCCGCTATTCAGAAGAGGAACATTTCCGCGTGCTGGCCACGATCGCACTCCTCGGCATGCCGCTGCGCACGTCGGTGCGCGTGGATGACGCGCTCGCCGCAATGCAGAGCGATAAGAAGAAGCGGGCCGGCAAGCTGCGTTTCGTGCTCCCGCGCACCATCGGCGACGTGGAGTACGGCGTCGAAGTGCCCGAACGCATCGTGCGCGCCGTACTCGCACAACTGCGCCGCCAGCCCGAATCCGCCGGCTAAAAGTGCCGCGCGTCATCGATGCGCTGGCGACGATCCGCTCGTCGCGTTTCGATCTGCCGCTCACCTATGCCGCCGACGGGTTCGAGCTGCGGATCGGCGACGTCGTACGCGTGCCGCTCGGCAACCGCCAGGTGCTGGCCTATGTCGTCACCGCCCCCTATGATGCGCCGCCCGATCCCAAACGCAAAGCGGTGCTCGAACGGCTCGAGGTGCCGCGTGCATTTGACGAAGAGGGCTTGCATCTTGCGCGCTTCGTTGCTGAATACTACCTCTGCACGCTAGGTGAGGCGCTCTCGGCGGTCGTACTTGCCGGCGCGTTGCCACGTACGATTGACAGCTTCGTGCGGACCGTCGCGCAGCCGAATCCGCCGCGCTACGCGTCGGTGCCCGCGCGCCTGGTGCGCTTGATTTGGGAAGAACTCGGCGACGGCTTTGCGCTGGAAACATTGCTGCGCCATCCCGATGCTCGGCGCGCGGGAGACCGCGGCGCGCTGTTGCGCTACGTGCAAGCGATCGTGCGCAGCGGCGAACTGAGGCGCGAGCGGCGGTTCGTGCAGCCCAAGACGACGGCGTACCGCGTACGCGTGCTCTATCCCGGCGATGCGGCCATCAAGGGCAGCAAGGCCCAAGCGCTCGTCACGTTCGTGCGCGAGCAGCCCGGCGTGCCGCGCGCTGATGCGTTGCTCGCGGGGTTTTCCAATGCGGTCATCGCGCGCGCGGTCAAAGCCGGCGCAATCGAGGAGCGCGACGTCGAACCGGCCCAAACGCGCTCGTACGCACCGCTCGGCGATGCGGCCTTTCCGCCAACGGCCGAGCAGCGTGTGGCGCTCGAACGTCTCGGCACCGCTCTGGATACACGCGCGTTTGCCGAGCTCTTGTTGTTCGGCGTAACCGGCAGCGGTAAGACCTACGTCTACGTTGAGGCGATCAAACGGGTCGTGCGTGAAGGCGGGCGCGCGATCGTGCTGGTTCCCGAAATTTCGCTCACGCCGCAGACGGCGCGGCGATTCGAGGAGAGCTTCGGCGACCGTGTCGCCGTGCTGCACTCCGCGCTTTCGGAGCGCGAACGCTTCGACGCCTGGCAGGCCTGTTCGCGCGGCGAGATCGACGTGGTCGTCGGTGCACGTAGCGCGATCTTCGCGCCGCTGCAGAACGTGCGGCTGTGCGTGGTCGACGAGGCCCACGAGACCTCGTATAAGCAGGAAACGGTGCCGCGCTATCAGGCGGTGGCCGTGGCACGCGAGCGCATGCGAGCCGCGCACGGTGTACTCGTGCTCGGGAGCGCCACGCCGCCGCTGGAAAGCTACGAAGCAGCATTGCGCGGCAAGATCGAGCTAGTGACGATGCGCGAACGCGCGACCGCGCAGCCGATGCCGGCGGTCCACGTGGTCGATTTAGCGAAAGAACTCGAATCGGGCAATAAGCGAATCTTTTCGACGATGCTCGCCGAGGCGCTGGGCGAACGGATCGAGCGCGGCGAGAAGACCGTGCTCTTCGTGAATCGCCGCGGTAGCGGCGGCTTCGTGCTGTGCCGCAGCTGCGGCCACGTGCCGCAGTGCCCGCGCTGTGATGTCTCGCTCACCGCGCATCGCAGCGAAGGGCTGTTGCGTTGCCACTACTGCGATTTTCAAATGCCCTTCCCGAAGAAATGTCCCGCGTGTGGGCTCGAGACGATCCGTGAATTCGGCGTCGGCACCGAACGCGTGGTCGAAGAAGTGGCGCGACTCTTCCCCGATGCACGGGTGGTGCGCATGGACTCCGACACAACGACGCGCGTGGGCGATCACGCGCGCCTGCTGACCGAATTCGGCGAGCGCGGCGACGTGCTGGTCGGCACGCAGATGGTCGCGAAAGGCCTGGACTTTCCGACCGTCACGCTGGTCGGCGTGGTGGCCGCCGACGTCGGGCTGCACATTCCAGACTATCGCGCAGCGGAGCGGACCTTCGATCTAGTCGCGCAGGTCTGCGGCCGGAGCGGGCGCGCGCAGGTTGGTGAAGCGATCGTGCAGACCTACTCGCCCAATCACCCGGCAATCGTCTATGCTGCCAAGCACGACTACGACGGTTTTGCGCGCGGCGAACTAGCGCAGCGGCGTGAACTGCGCTATCCGCCCTTCTCGCGCTTGGTGTATCTCGGCGTCATTGGCCGCAGCCGCAAGGCCGCGCAGAGTGTGGCCGATGGTTACGCGGAGATTTTGAAGGCGGGGAACGTCGGCGAAGTCCTCGGGCCCGCACCGTACCCCGTCGCGCGCGTCAACAACGAGTGGCGCTTCCGCATCGCCGTGAAGACCCGCACGCCCAAGCCCCTCCGCGCCATCATTAGGTCGAAAGTCCTACCGGCGGCACAAGCCGAGCACGCTACGCGTCTAGCGATTAACGTGGATCCTTGAAAATGCAAGCTCATGCCTATTGATGCGATCACCAAACTGGAAGCCGAGCTAGACGCGTTCAAACCGCACGAGGATCTCTCGCGCCTGCAGCTTTTTCGCATGCTCGCCATTGAATATCCGCACCGCGTTGCCGGCGGCAGGACTCCCGAAGAGGCGGCGAGCGACATGAAGAACTATCTGACCGCGCTCAGCGCTGCGGAGTCGCTATCCTTCGAAGCGATCGACCTTGCTTCGTTCCAGGCTTTGCACGCTTCGCTAGATGGTCGCGGCGATCCGACGGCCTTTCGGAAAACGGCGGTTGCCGTTCGCGTAAACGCCCCGGGTGCGCCTCTGCGCGTCACGGGTACTTCTCCGGGAGACGTCACCCGCCGGATGGAGGAGATGCTGGCCCGCATCTATCGCAATCCTGCCCTTGGGCGGCTAGAGCGAATCTCGCTGGGATACTTTGAGCTCATTCGAACCCATCCATTTGAGGATGGAAACGGCCGGCTCTCTCGCCTGCTGCTTACGGCGCTCATCAAGCAAGGCTTTCGCTCAGGCGTATGGCTGACCATTACGCGCGTTATGCGTTCTGATTTTCGTCGTTACCATACCGCGATTCGGAGCCAGGATGAAGATGTATACGCGAGGTGGCTTAGCTACGTTTCGGGAGCCTTGACGGCCGAGCTGCACGCCGCCGCTCGATTTGACGCGGCCCTTGCTAGCCTCGATAGCGACGACCGTAATGCGGCACTGGGAACGGTGAAAGAAACGATCAGCGCATTCCAGGACGGCACGGGAGCCAATGCCCTCTCAGGATTGGCTGCGGCTGCGTCCTCAGCAAAATCAGCAAAGCTACTCATGGGACTTATGGCCTAGTTTACAACGTCAATCGTTTGCTGTAACGTTTTCTCTACAACGGAATGTGGGTGTTCCTGATTCGCTGCCTTTGCGTAGCTTGCATCGGCGTTCACCCTGCGTCATGGAGGGGACACGGATGAACGCGCAAGGCGTTAGCGGCGTCACGACCGCCGATGTGCCGGAAATTCTCACGCAGCAGCCGGGAACGGCAGCACCATCGATCGTTACCGATGAGGGCGGAGCGGTTGTCCCACAGACTACGCTTACAGCGCTGTTTGATCAAAACGGTAACTATGTTGGATCGTACGGCACGGACCCAAGTACCGGGGCGTTCTCAGCTTGGAATGCGCAGGGGCAGGAAACAAGCTTCCAAGCATTCGCCGCCGAGCATCAGCTTGCGAACGGCGCGACGCCAGTCGCTTCCGACGGCGGCAATGCGGTTCTTTACAATGCATCCGGGCAGATCGTTGGCCTCGACGTAGCGGGCTACGTCGTCGACACACCCAGCGCGATGCAAAATACACCCACTCCAGAGGACGGCGATACGACGGTCTACGACGGGACCGGGCAGAACGAGCTTGGCTCCTTCGGTTATAGCGCGGCTGCGAGCGATCTTGTCATCAACGGTGTCTCTGCGGATTCAATACTAGAGTCCGACGGCTTTACGGCTTCGCAGCTATCGCAAGTCGAGCAGTCTCTCGAAGCAAACGGGGGTTGGGTCCTCTCGAATGCTAATGATGCTGCCGTTCGGTGCGCCCTGATCGAGTACGAGCTGGGTGGGAGCACCATCGCACTCGCGGCCGGCACGGTCGTTACCGCTAGCTCGAACGTTTACACGGCGCAGGGCGCCTACTTAGGCTCATTCAGCGATGCCAACGGCGAGTTCTCAGCATACAACCAGAACGGCGTTGTCAACGCCACTCCAGTCATGCAGGACGACGGTGTAACCGCCGCGCAGCAGGAAGCAGCGGGGCAGGTACTGACAAGCGCGCTGCCCGGCCAGCTCGCAGGCGACGCGGACCTCCGGCAGATCAACGTCGCTCTTTCTGCGTATTTGCTCAGTCAGGCAGCGGCGACGCCGCTCACGAACAGCGTCGATGTATACGATGGGCAGGTTTTCGAAGGCGTTATCGGCATCGATTCGCAGACAGGGCAGCTTGCCCTCGAGGAATCGAGTGGCGTTGTCGTCGATGTGAACAGTTCGCTTGTGGCGCAATCGGGACTGACTGCCTCTGCGTTGACGAACGTGCAGCAGCTCTTGGCCACGACGTCTTCGGCGATTCTGACGTCCGCGCAAGCCGCGATGCTGTCCTCGACGGTATCAGCGCTCAACGACGTGTTGCAGAACCTCGATAATGACCCCTTCGAGAACCTGACTCCGGCGCAGGTTGGCGCGTACACGGTACAGGAGCTTGCGGATTTCGGCAGCGACCAGGTCGAAGGTTTGACCGCAGCACAGATCAATGGGCTGTCGACCGCGCAGATACAAGCACTCAACGCGGGCGGCTTCAGCGCGACCGCGCTGGCTGGGCTGTCGAGTAGTAGCGCCAGGGCTCTGACACCAACGCAGATTGCTGAGCTGGATGCACAGCAGGTTCAGGCGTTGGGAACCCTGGTCGACCTCTTCACGCCGTCGCAATTCGGCGCGCTTACGTGGGATGGTGTTCCGGGCCTTACGACGCCGGCGCTCGCCGTGCTCGATGACCAGCAGTTACAGGCCTTAACACCCACGCTGTTCTCGGCTCTGTCCGACGCACAAGTTGCCGCATTGTCACCAACGCAGTTGGCGGCGCTTTCCGCGACGCAAGTAGACGCTCTGAGCGCGTCGCAGATCAATGCGCTTTCGATGCCGCAGATTCAAGCACTCGATACGAGTACGCTCGGTGAGGCAGCGCTCGATGGACTCTCAGAGAGTGCCGTGCAATCGCTGTCGCAAAGCCAGGTTGGGGATCTTTCGGCGAACCAGGTCGACTGGCTTGGGGACGCTGTTGAGTGGTTCACAGCTCAACAGGTTGGGGCACTATCGTCCTCGCAAATGCAAGCGCTAAGCGCACCTCAGCTGACGGCGCTATCAGCGACGCAGCTGTCGATGCTGGCTGCGACGCAGCTAGCGGCGCTCGCGCCGAATCAGATCGCGATCTTAACCGCCTCGCAAACAGAGGCTCTTGACGGAGCACAGCTTTCGTTACTGAACACGGCGCAAATTGATGCCGTCGAACAAGGCCAGCTCATGTCGCTAGCGGAGTCGCAGCTGGGCGCGGTATCGACGGCAGCAAATGGTCCGATATTAACCCCAAATCCAGGTTGGCAGCCCTACGGCGTACCGACCGTTACGAGCGACGGCACCAACACCACAACCACAAGTCAGATGTGGAATACTCTTACCGATACTCTTCTTACGACAACGGCAGTCAACGGCCAAGTAACTCAGTATTATTTTGTAACCTACGCTGCGGACGCAGGTCCTTCGACTGATAACCCTCAGATCACGGGCACAATAACTCAGACACCGGGCCCAAACGGAAGCTACACCGACGTATCTACGGACGGAAGCGGTCAAGTCTCGTATATGAATGTAGCACTCCCTTATTTACAGGGGACAACAACGAGCGCCGGCGACGCGCAGTTTGTCTTCGGTCCGACGACGACGGTGCAGCTCACGGGACCAGGCGGTTCCCCCCTAGGTATCGTGTCGATTACGTCCAGTTCGAATTTTTGGAGTGCGGCGAGCGCAGGTGCCGACTTCGGCACGATAGTTGGCGGTTTGTTTAACTATCCAATAACGTCGAGCACGCCCCAGGGAATAGTCCTCGGAGCAGCAGCGGCGTTTGCCGCCAGCTCGGGCTCAACGCTCTCGGTCGTGTTTAACACAAGCACGGTAACGGGCACTGTGACGCTCGGACCGGACGCGAACTTGCAGTCCATCGGGCTCGAAGCGCCCGTAGATATAAATGGAAATCTTCAGTTCGCTAATGGCGACACTTGGAGTGCGAATTCGGTACTGGGCTTTGAGACGCAAACCTACACTACGGCGAATGGCACAGTTTTCACCGAGACCGATGGCCTTCCCACGACAGCGGTGACTCCAGACGGCTCCGAGTGGGCGCAAGGCGCAGACGGCAATTTCCAGTACGTTGGGCCAGCGGGGAGCGCGCCGCCGGGACCGGCACCGTCGCCCACTGGCTCGTCCGACAGCTCGAACTCTCAGCCGCCCGACGGTGAAGCGGCCCCAGTGTTGCCGACGTTCTTGGGCGGTCAGCCAACAGTCAGCGGCTCGAGCAACAGCGGAACGACGTCTGGAGGAAGCGGCGGTGCATCCTCTGGAAGCGACGGTGGAACGACCAGTGGAACCACAGGCGGCTCGAGTAACAGCGGGACGACATCGGGAAGTGGCAGCGGCACGACCACTGGAGGCGCCAGCGGGACGCCCTCCGTCTACACAGTTACCTCAGCCGGTAGTGGGACGATCTCTGGAGACGAAAACGCAGGCGCTAACGGGGCAGACGGGGGCACAAGCACCAATGGGACAACGTCAGGCACTCACGGCGGAGCGCCCGGTGGAAAGCCGAACTGACTTCTTGGGTGGCGGGGCCGCGAGATTTTCACGTGCACTTCTGAGCATAATCCTGCACGGCGCTGCGCTCGTCGCGTTGCCTTCCCCATGCTTTGCAGATGCGCGTCTTTTGTACACGCCGCCGCCCGGGTGGGCGCCGCTAGGAGGACCCGGCGTCACCGTTTCGCCGCCTAACTATTGGCAGCTGCGTACAACCGATATCACGTATTGGCCCGTTTTAGCTGGGCCAGTCGATACGAGTGATGTCGACGTCGAGAAGCGGTGGAGTGACGTTCCGGTTCGCAAGGGATGGAAACTCGCCGAGTCAAGCGTCACACAGGAACACGCGTGCGCGGGTGAAGCGTGGTGGATTCGACGATCCTTCGAGCTACCGGGCGGAAGGATCTACCGCCAGATCAGGCTGGAATTTCGCAGCGGGCAGTCGATGGCGATGTTGATGTACGATCTTCGCTCGAATTCCGAGAAGGAGGACCCGACGGTACTCGCGTCTTTCTTGGATTTTTGCAAGCGTGGTTGAGAGCGTGCGCGTGGCCGCAACATTTGCGGCGGCGCTGGCACTAGAGACTGTTGGAAGGCTGCTACTGCACGCCGCATTTGCCAGCGGGATCCTACATGCTTCCGTCGCGTGGCCCCCGTCGGCGCCGCTGGCAATGGTTCTATGGCAAGCTTTTCTAACGGTTGCGGGTGCCGCGCTGCTCTACGCGGCTGTTTTTTTCCTCGGCATGAGAGGCGTGCTCGCTTCACCGCTCATTATCGGTAAGACGGCAATACAGGCAGCGGTTGCTTCTCCCGGATTCGCAACACTCATCGCAGGGACGCTGGCCTTGGAACTCGTGCGCGGCTCAAGCGCCATTCGGGCGGCCCTCCCGAGGCCTAGCGGATTTCCAGCGGTGATCGGCTCGATGATAAGGCAGGCTGCCATAACAAAGCAGGTGGCACTGGTGGCCGTCGTCGTGAGCATCGCTTTGTCCGTAACATTTTGTCTTCTTGTAATGCGAGGGAGGCTCGTTGAACCGGGGAGTGCCGCCGTGGTTACGGTCGCAAGTGCGTTGGTGGGAGCGTACTTTACGCTAGTCGGGGTCTAGCCCTTCCGAGTGCAGCACGTTAGTGAACGTAAGATTGCCTTGAGGTTCCACCAGCGTGGCAATGCGTTGTTGGCGCAAGGTGACGTGCGCGGTGCTCGACGAGCGTTCGAGCAAGCTATCGCAGCAATGCGGACTTTTGCCGCTGGATACAACGGCCTTGGCGTCGCTCTTCACAGAGAGCGCGATCTCGATCGGTCTGTCGAAGCGTTTCGTGCCGCATTGCGGATTGATTCCGGTTACGGCGAAGCAGCAGATAATCTCGGTGTCGTCCTGCGCGAGCGCGGCGACTTGGACGAGGCAAAGCAGTGGTCCCTCCGTTCCATCGAACTTGAGCCGCGCAATGGGCGCTTTCTACGCCATCTGGCGGATCATGAGCCGGTGGGTGCGGGTAGCCCGCTCATCAACCAGCTCGAAATCGCCGCCACCAGTGTGGAGCAACTACCTTTAGATCTTCGCGTCGAGGCGTTGTTTGGTTACGCGAAGATATTGAACGATCTGGGTCGAGTGAAAGAGGCGTTCTACATTCTCAAGGAGGCGAATCGCCTACGTCGCAAAATGATCGTCTACGACGAAGCGTCGATGTTGCAGTCTCTCCGGACGTTGGCTCGAACGTTTGGTCGCGCGTTTGTTGATGCCGCGCGGGGTTGCGGCGACCCATCGACCCGCCCCATATTCATTACGGGAATGCCCCGATCCGGAACAACACTGGTCGAGGCGTTGCTTGCCGCGCACCCAGATGTTTGCGCCGGCGACGAGCTCTCGACGTTCGAACGCGGCATTGGCTCCATGCCGCCCTTAAATAAGGGGACCACTGCCGGCGAGCTGCGTGACGCACTGCAATCGCTGGGGTCGTCGTACGTCCGAGATACCGATGCGCTTGCGGGTCATGCGCTACGCCTTACGGACAAGATGCCTTTTAATTTTCGCTTCATACCGATTATGTACGCGGCGCTGCCGAACGCGCGGATCATCCATGTGCGGCGAAATCCTTCAGACGTTGCGTACTCGTGCTTCGCAGCGCACTTTTTCGACGACGTCCTATTTACGTACGATCTCGCCGAACTTGGCCGTTATTACGGTGCATACGAAGAGCTCATGGCCGAGTGGGGAGACGCTGTGCCGCCCGGTACAATCCTCGATGTCGAATATGAGGAAATAGTGGGTGACGTTGAAGCTCAGATGCGTCGCGTCTTAGATTTCTGCGGCCTCGGTTGGCATGATGACGTGCTGCGCTTTCATGAATCTCGTCGTCCGGTGCGCACCGCGAGCCAGACGCAGGTGAGGCGCCCCCTTTACGCCACTTCGGTCGGGCGCGCTAATGCGTTACGATCTGAGCTGGAACCCTTCGAACGGGCTCGCAAGGGTTCGTAACGCTCGGATAGGACTACCTCGGTCATGAGCAGTATTTAGTTGAGCGGAGCAGTATATTGTTCGGCTCGATTGCGTGTGGAGGTACCCGTGGGGTCTTCGTTCGGTGCTCGGCTTTGTGTCGCTATAGCGGCGCTCGTTCTCTCGATCGGCCTACCGGTGGCGGCCAGCGCCGATGCGCTTTCGCCGGGGCAGGTCGCAAAGATCGATGCGATCGTGCAAACCGCGATGGCACAGCAGCATCTGCTCGGCGTCGAGGTCGGCGTCGGACGCAACGGGACGACGCTCTTCATCAAGGGCTACGGCCTGCGCGATCAGGCGGAGAATCTACCGGTGACCGCGAGCACCGTCTTTCCGATCGGCTCGATCACCAAGCAATTTACCGCGGCCTGCGTGATGCTGCTGATGCAACAAGGCAAGATCGATCTCGATGCCAAGCTCGCCACCTATCTCCCGAACGTGCCGCATGCGTCAGAAATCAGCGTACGCGAGATCCTCGACCAAACCTCAGGCCTTCCCGATTACCTCGAGAACAAACCGTTGATCACCGCCATTTTTGGCGGGACCTGGATGACCCACGAGCCCTTCGCCGACTACGTCAACTTGACGCGCGGCTTGCCCCTCCAGTTCAAGCCCGGCACGAAGTGGCGCTACAGTAACACCAACTACGCGGTTGCGGGGATGCTGGTGGCGAAGGTGAGCGGCGAGCCGTACGAGCGATTTCTCACCCAAAACATCTTTGCGGCGCAAGGCCTCACGTCAATGCAATATCTCACCTGGTCAATTCCAACGGGCACCGACGTCACGCGCGGCTACAACTATGCCAAGGGCGCGTATACGCTGGTTCCTCGCTACGACATGTCGTGGGGCGGCGCCGCCGGCGCGATCGCCTCGACGGCGTCAGACCTCGTGAAGTGGGACGGCGCGTTCTTCGGCGGCAAGGTGATCTCGCCGAGCAGTGTCGAGATCGCCACGACGCCGCCGCGCGGGATCAGCATGGGCATGCACGCGGGAAATACGCAGAGCAACATCGCCGACGGTTACGGCTTCGGCTGGGTTGCCGGGCACGACGAAGGGCGCCGAATCGTGTGGCACAACGGCGGCCTCATCGGTGCGCGCGCGATGAACGCGGTTTTTCCCGATGACGGGCTCGAAATCGTGGTCCTCACCAATGCGACCACCGCCGACCCGGAAGCAATCTCGCTGCGCATTGCGCGGCTGCTCTATGCCCAATAAACCGTTGCGCATCTTCACCGCGACCCTGGTCACCGAAACCAATACGTTCTCGCCGATTCCCACCGGTGCGAAAGCCTTCGATCGCAGCCGCGCGCAATCGGATGTCGCCTCGATGTCGGCGTGGCGAGAAGCGGGCGAGCGCGATGGAAACACGGTGATCGAGAGCATCGTTGCGATCGCGCAGCCGGCCGGCCCCACGGTACGTGCGGTGTATGAAGGGCTGCGCGACGAATTACTCGAGGATCTGCGGCGCGCGCTGCCGGTGGACGTGATTCTGCTCTACCTGCATGGCGCCATGGTGGCCGACGGCTATGACGACTGCGAAGGCGACGTGCTGCAGCGCGCCCGCGCGATCGCGGGTGAACGCACGGTGATTGGCGCTGAGCTCGATCTCCATTCGCATCTCACCGCGGGAATGCTCGCTAATGCCAATGCGATCGTTGCCTATAAAGAATATCCGCATACCGATATCGTCGATCGCGCGCGCGATCTCTATCGCATCTGTGTCGATGCAGCGCAGGGCCGCACACGGCCGGCGATGGCCGTGTACGATTGCAACATCGTCGGCATGTTTCCAACCACCGCGCAGCCGCTGCGCGCGCTGGTCGACGAAATGTCGGCCCGCGAGCGTGACGGGATTCTTTCGCTGAGTTTGATCCACGGGTTTCCGTGGGGCGACGTGCCGGAAGCCGGCGTGAAGATGCTGGCCATTGCCGACGGCGACGCCGCGCTCGCGCGCCGCACCGCCGAAGAGTTCGGTCAGCGCTTTTGGGCGCTGCGCCGCGAGGCGCTCCTGAAAGCGACGCCGCTCAACGAAGCGCTCGACGCGGCACTCGCCACGCCGGGCGGCCCGGTGGTCCTCGCCGATGTCGCCGATAATGCCGGCGGCGGCGCGCCGGGCGATAGCACCTACGTGCTGCGCGCACTGCTGGAACGCGGGATCGAACGTGTAGCAACCGGCACCTACTACGATCCGATCGCGGTAGACGCGTGCTTCGAAGCCGGTGTGGGCGCGACGTTCGATCTGCGCTTTGGGGGCAAACTCAGCACAGCGTCCGGTGATCCGATCGATGCACCGGTCGAGGTCATGCGCCTGCTCGACGCGCACGAGCAAGACTATATGGACGATTCGCGGCCGGTTTCGCTCGGGCGCAGCGCCTGGATCCGCACGCGCGGCATCGACGTCGTGCTGGTCTCGGCGCGAACGCAGGTCTTTGCGCCCAACGCATTCACCGGCCTCGGCATCACGCTCGACGATAAGAAGCTCATCGTCGTCAAATCCTCGCACCACTTTTGGGGAAAGTTTGCACCGATGGCGAAACGAGTCATTCACGTCAGTGCCCCCGGCGCGCTCGCGGTCGACTTTGCCGCGATCGGGTACCAGAGGCGCGATCTCGACTATTGGCCTCGGATCGATACGGAGTTGTAGTATGCCACGACGGCCCGCGAAGGAAGCCCCGAAGACCAAAGCGCCCGCGCTGCCCGATGTCGGCACGATTCTCAAGCGACTGCGCGATCGTAACGGCGTCACCGTGCGGGACTTGGCCAAGGCCAGCGGCCTTTCCGCGTCCTTTATTCGCGCGGTCGAACGCGGCGATTCCGACATCTCGCTTGGGCGTCTAGCGCGGCTCGCGCAGTTCTTCGAATACGATCTGGGCTCGTTTCTCGGCTACTCGGCGCAGCTCTCGCGGCCCAACTTCGTGACCGCGCAGACGCGAAAGAAGGTTCCGCGCGGTCGCGGTGTCGACTATGAAGCGCTGCATCTTCCCGGTATCGACTTGGACTTCATCATGGTGAAGCTCGAGCCGCATTCAAGATTCAGAAATGAAATGACGCACGAGGGCATCGACGTCGTCTACGCCGTCGAAGGCAGCGTCGTGCTGGTCGTTGACGGCGTCGACTACCCGATGGAGACCGGCGATTGCTGCGCGTTCTCCGCGGCGTACCCGCATCTGTTGCGCAATGATTCCGGCCGGCGCTCGACCGCCGTGTCGATCACGACCGGACGGATGTACTAGCGCGCTTCCGACACGACGGTGGTGACGGCAGCGATCACGACGTCGGGACGATCGAATTGAATGTAGTGGTCACTGCGCACGAGCTCGTAGCGGCCGCGCGTCGAGAGCGCGGCGATGCGTATGTGCGCTCGGCGCCACAGGGGTTCGAACTGTAGCAGCGATGCGCGTAACGCCGGCGGCATGTGGTCTTCACCGTGCGTGGTGGCGGTGAGCACGACCAGCGGCAGATCGCCCAACGATCGCGTCCGCGTTCGAACTTCGCGCTGACTCTCCGTTAGGTTCTGCATTTCCGAGACGACGGCGTCGTACGGTGCGGGCTTGTGTGCTTGATGTTTGACCGCGGCAACCAGCGCGGGCGTCACGCCGTTATTCGGCTGCGAACCGATGCCCCACAGCAGGTTGAAGCAATCCGGGCGGGGCGCTCTTGCGCACCTTTGAACTGCGGCGACTTGATCGTCCATCAACGACTGCACCGCCGGCGGAATTGCGACGTCGGCCGCAGTACCGTCGACGAGCACGAGACCGGCGACGTCGTGGCGATAGAGCTCGGTGAACGCCTGCACATCGAGTCCGCCAAACGAATGTCCGACGAGCACGTATGGTGCGGGCAGGTTCGCCGCATGAAGGAGATCGTGCAACTCGCGCGCGATCGTCAAGGACGTGCGCGGCGAAGACGCCGGATCGCTGAAGCCGTATCCCGCGCGATCGTACGCGCAGACCGTGGTGCGCGACGCGAGCGGGCGTTGAATGGTGATCCACGACGGTGACCAATCGCCGAGCCCGGCATCGAGCACGACGACGGGACGCCCCGACCCCTCACAGACGAGGTTCAAACGATGCCCGTCGACGCTGATGCGCCGGCCGGGCACCGCGTAAGCGTTCGCCGCCGGTGATGCCGTTGCGATCGCGGCGGCGAGCAGAACGTGAAGCAACGGCCGCTAGAAGTTGGTGACGAAGTTCACGAGTTGCAAGTGGACGAACAACCAGATACCGTACACTCCTGCGAGCGCTACGATAATCTCACCGAGCCGGACGAGCCAGCCTCCCGGCCCCCGCGTTACGCGAATCGCCGCCTCGGCGATCATCGCGAGCGCGCCGATGATCGCGATAACGCCGATCACGTAGAGCACCATGAGGTTCGCAGGCAGGCCTGGTGAGAGAATCGCCGCCTCATTCGAGAGCAGCATTGGCCACCCGAGGAGCGCGACGAGGAAGGCCACGGCTCCGATCCGCGCGATCGCGTGAATGATGTTGACGTTTCTGCTCAGTCCAAGCGAGAGCTTGAGTTTGCGCCGCGCGATCCACGCTCCGAGTCGAATGAGCAGCGAGAGCACGATGACGCCCACGAAGAGCATGATCCCCGTCTTGAGCGCGCCGAGCGTCGCAAGCCCGTGAACGCGTTGTTCGATTGAGACCATGTTGACGTAGTCGGAGGCCCACGAGTTGACGTTCCCGTCTGCATCGGTGCCGAAGACGAGGTGCGATTGGCCGTTGACCTGGCGGTAGCGCAGCGGTCCGACCTCGCGCCACTTAAACGGATTGCCGGCAGCGTCTTTGAGCGCGCTAACTTCGATCGTGCCGTCGGGATTCGCCGTTACTTCGCTCTGCCCCAGTGCGTACACGAACCCGAGCGCACGTGCGACGCGGCGGCTGCTCATGTAGTAGCCGGCAACGCGTGCCGCGTCTTTTTGCGGATCGGAGACGGTTGATTCCTTCGGCGGCGTATATGGATAGTAGCGATCGAGAAATGCCTTGAAGAGATTGTTGCGGACGTCTTCGACCGCGCCTTCCTTGCCCGGTGAGTTGAACGAAACGAAGAAGCCGACACCCTTGGCCGGAATCAAGTGCAGATCGCTGTGGAACGCAACAGTGTCACCGCCGTGTCCGACGATCGTCAACCCGTTGAAGTCGTCTTGGTAGAAACCAAGATCGAAGCCCGGCAGACCCTTTTCCTCGGGAACCTGGGGCGTCCACATTTCCTTGATCGTCGCCGGCTTGAGCAGCTGGTACCCGTCGTAGGTCCCGCCGTTCAGATAGGCGAGCATGAAGTGCGACATGTCGATGCCGGTCGAGGTCGATGAGCCCGCTGGCGCCGTGTCGACGAATTCAAACGACTTGACCTTGCCGTCGACATAGCCCGTCGCCATCAGCGGAACGAGATTCGCCGGCAGCGGCTGTACGAAGGTCGAATGCACCATCTTGAGCGGCGCGAAGACGTGCTTGGCAACGTAGTCCTCGAACTTCTCGCCCGACACGCGCTGCACGATATATCCGGCGAGCGTCGCGCCGTAGTTCGAATACGCGATGACTTCGCCCGGCGGGAAAATGCGGGTCGGTAGACGCCGCTTGAGGTACACGTCGATCGGCAGCACCTGCTCTTTGTTGTCGACGAGCAAGTCGCGTACGGTCTCTTCAAAACCCGGTGAGTGCGTCATGAGATTGCGCATCGTCACCGGCTTGCCGTCGAACGGCGGAATCGTGAAGTCGATGTACTTGTTCACGTCCGCGTCGAGATCGATCTTGCCGGCCTGCACGAGCTGCATCACCGAGGTCCAGGTGAAGAGCTTCGAGACTGAACCCGGACGGAAGAGTGTCGTATTCGGATCGACCGGCCGCTTCGTCTTGAGGTCGGCGTAGCCGTAACCTTTGGCGAAGAGCAGCTTTCCATCTTTGACGACGACGATGACGCCACCCGGAATGCCCGCGCGATGCAGCGCGTACGGAAAGAGGCCGTCGTAAAACGTCGCCAGATCCTGCGAAGTCATTGCGGGTGCTGTCTGCGCGCTAGTAGTTGCCGCCTGAACGGAGGTGCTGAGGAGATTGAGTGCGAGCAGTAGCGCGCCGAAAAAGCGAATCATGTTACGAAGCGTCCTCTGTGGGCGGGGCCGAGTTCGAGTTTAGAAGTTGGTCACGAAATTGACGAGACCGAATGAGAGGAAGAACCAAATCGCGTAGACGGCGGCGAGACCGACCACGACCTCGCCGGCGCGCACCAGCCAACCGCCGGGGCCGCGGAGCACGCGCACGCCGGTCTCCGCCACGATGCCTAGACACCCGATGAGGGCAATGAGGCCGAGCGTGTAGAGCACTTCCAGCTTGGCGGCAAACGACCCCGAGAGCGCAGCAGACGGGTTCGAAACCACCATCACCCAGCTGAGTAACGTGACGATGAACATCACCGCACCAACGCGCGCGACAAGATGGACCCATTGCTCGCGGCGTGAAAGATTGAGCGACAGGCCCAGACGCCGCCGCGCGATCCACGCGCCGAGACGGATGAGCAACGATAGGACGAACACCACGATCGTGCAGAGCAATAGCGTCTTGACCGAGCCCATGGTCTTGAAGCCGTTGACGCGCAGTTGCATTTCGACCGGGATGAAGTCGTCGCTCGTCCACGAGATCACGTTGCCGTTTGCGTCGGTGTTGAACTTCAAGTGGGCTTGGCCGTTGACTTGCTGGTAGTAGAGCGGCCCAACTTCGTGCCAGTGGAGCGGGGCGCCCGAGGCATCCTTGAGCATGCTGACGGTGATCGTGCCGTTGGGAAGCGCGTCCACCGTGCCTTGACCGAGCAGATAGATGAAGCGCAAGGCGCGATCGACACGTCGGCTCGACTCATACCAGCCGGCGACGCGCGAAGCATCGGCCTTGGCCGTCGCTACTGTCGGTTCGACCTTCGCCGTATATGGATAATAGCGATCGAGGAACGTGCGGAAGAGCTGCGTGCGTACGGTTTCGACGCCGCCCGCTTTGCCGGCGCTATTGAAGGCGAAGAAGATGCCGAGGTGATCGCTTGGGAGCAGGTGGAGATCGCTGTGGAATCCTTCGAGGTCGCCAGCATGCGAAACGACGAGCTGTCCGTTGCGGCTCTCTTGATAGAAGCCGAGGTCGAAGCCGTTGAGGTTCGTTCCGGGGCCGGGCTCGATTTGGCGCGTCCACATTTCGCTGATCGTGGCCGGCTTGAGCAGCTGGTAGCCGTTGTACGTGCCGCCATTCAAATAGGCGAGCATGAAATGCGTCATGTCGGTGCCGGTCGCGCTCGACGATCCCGCCGGCTCCGCTTCGACGATTTCGAACGGAATCGGCTTGACGCTCGACGCTTGACGGTAGCCCTGCGCCATGTCGGGCGCAAGCGACGCAGGCAGCGGCTGCACGAAGGTCGAGTGCGCCATGCGCAGTGGTTTAAAGATATGGTCGGCGACGTATTGATCGAACGCAACACCTGAGACGCGCTGCACGATGTAGCCGGCGAGCGTTGCGCCGTAATTGGAATACGCGATCACCGTACCCGGCGGGTAGATCGCATTGGGCATTTTCTTGATCAGATATTGGCGTATCGGATAGAGCTCACTGGATTTCTGGAGAATGAGGTCGCCCGCGACATCTTCCCAGCCCGGCGTGTGCGTCATCAGGTTACGCATCGTGATCGGCTTGCCGAACCTCTCGGGAATCTTGAAGTCGATGTACGTATTTACGTCGGCGTCAAGGTTGATCTTGCCCGCTTGCACGAGCTGCATGACCGCGGTCCAGGTAAAGAGCTTGGAGACGGAGCCCGGCCGGAACATGGTCTTATCCGGAATGACCGGCGTGCGTTTGGCAAGGTCGGCATAGCCGTAGCCGTTACTGAAGATGACCTTGCCGTCTTTGACCACGACGACCACTGCGCCGGCGATGTCGTCGCGATGAATCGCGTACGGTATCAGTCCGCCGAAGAACGCGTTGAGGTCTTGTGTGGTCATCGCGGGCGCCGTTGGCGCGCCGCCGGTTGCTGCTTGCACCGAGCCGCCGAAGAGGCTCAGCGCAAGCAGTGCGCAGACGAATCGAATCAGCAATTAGAAGTCCTGCGTGAGAATGAGGCGGATGGTCGTCGGGCCATAGTTGCCGCCCGGCGTCGGCGAGTAGTAGATCGGACCCGAAGGGCCGGTCGCGCCCTTGACGAGCGGCAGCGGAATGCCGTTGAAGTAACTCGGGTACGGCTGCGAATTCGCGCCGAGAATGTTGTCGGCGGAGACTTGCAACTTCGTCCCGCGATCGTTGAGATGGAAGCGCACGTTGGCCCCAAGCACGTAGAACGGCGGCTCGTTGAACGGGTTATTGTTGCCGAAGAACGTCAGGCCGAGATTGTAGTACTGACCAAAGGTTCCGTTCCAGTTCACCTCGCCGTAGCCGGTAGCGTATGGAACGCGACCGCTGCCGACGCCGTTTTGACCCAGGAGCAACCCGGTCGGCTGACCGCCAAAGTTCGTTTCGGGTATCACGCCGGTATTGATGTCTTCGGTGCAGCCCGGTCCCGGGTTCGCACAGTAGAAGTACTGCGGCAGGTTGTAGGTGAAGGCGCGCTGCAGCGAAGCTTGGACTTTGTAACCGAAGCCATACTGCGGCACGTGATTGAGCCCCAACTCGATACCTTCGTAGCGCGCCACGCCGAGGTTCGCCTCTTTCGAGACGTAACACGGATACACACCGGCGCCCGGGCACCCCGCCGCCGTCGCCGCTGGCGTGCTCAGCAACTCCGTCTCGGGCAGAAACAGGTTGTGCAGTTGGGTGAAGTAGAGATCGGCCGAGACCGAGGTTGCCCGCGCGATGCGGTGATCGATACCGATGTCGTAGCTCCAGGCAGTCTCCGAACTGAGGTCGCCGTTATTTGTGTTCAAAATGAACCCGAGCGCCGGCACGCCGCCGATGACATAGCTCCAGCTGCTGGGCGTCGCGTCTCCCGATATCAACCCCATGTATGGCGGTGCGACCGATCCGCCGGTTGAGAAGCGAACCGACGTGTTGTTGCTCGGCTGCCAGGTCAGTGCCGCGCGCGGCTCATTGTATGAGTGTGAGGAGTCTCCCCACGTTATGCCGCCGTCCGGCGAAAAGTGGCTCTGATTGTTGATGTCGTAGTCGCCTAAATCCAACAGCACTTTCGGCCCGAGCGTCATGCTGTCGCGCAATGATAATGTTGAGAAGGTCTGATTCGAACCCGGCGCCGGCGCGTTGCTGACAAGACCAACGGAGGGCTCGTCCTCAAGCGCTGACGAGTTCTGCGAGGAACGATCGTAGGCCGCGGTCAGCGTGTTGTTGCCCAGCAGCTCCTGAATCTCGACGGTCTCGCCGTTCATCGTATCGTTCGAGGAAACATATGCTCCCTGAGCGACCGAAGAGAAGGTCACGTCGCCACCGTTGAACGTCGTCATCGTCGGCTGAACGCCGGTGCCGTTGCATCCGGTCGCGACGTTATAGTATGTGTCGCCCACCGGACAGAGTGGAAGCGCACCGTAGGTTTGCATCGTGTAGCCAAGCGTGCTTCCCCCGGGCGCTCCCTCCGAGGTATAGCCGTTCAACGAACCCGTGTAGTAGCGCGCGAGCACGGTTCCCGTGTTGCCGAGCGTCGTGCGGAACTCACCTTGGAAAAGGTTCTGCTGCGTCCAGGTGTATCCCATACCATTGACCGAGCTGAGATCGAAGGGAATCGCCGAACCGCACGCCGGGCCGCCGGACGCGCAGTTGTAGGTTGCTCCGGTATACGGCGCTCCGGTAAGCCCGTTGTAGCAGTTTCCTACACCAGCCGCGCTGCCGCAGGGTGCGAAGTACATGAACGGTAGTCCGGTGCCGGCGACGTTGCTGGTAGAGTACGTTCCGGAGGCATCACCGTTGCCGACCATGGACTGTCCGCCGAGATACGAGAGCTTAAACGAGGTGTTGTTCGAAAGGTTGAAGACGATCTTGGCGAGCTCTGCGGTGGAGTGGTAGCCGGTGTCCGATTGAAAACAACAGCCCACGACCGGCTCGGAAAAGGTTTCCGATAGGCCATACGGCGCCCACGCCGCCGGCGGTCCACTTTCTCCAAGCGGCAATCCCCCGATGACTTGGTTACCCCCTCCGGCATTCACGTTGTACACCGAGAGGTTCCCGGTTGGACCAACCGATAAGCCGGTGTTGCCGTACAGCGGTATCGCTGACGCATTGAAGCGGAAATTCTGGAGCGGGCCTGGCGCGCCGTCGGTCACGTAGCCGAATGCGTAGCCGATCTTGTGGTTCTTTGTCTGACCCGTGCCCTTGAAGCCGACCGAGACGCCGCCCCACTTATCGTCGCCGAAGAATCCCGAGAACTTGTTCGTCACCGTCGGATCGAGCGTGCGGTAGTTGACCGTGCCGTTGATCGCATAGTTGATCTCTGCCGGCATCGAGCCCGGACCTTTGACGAGTTCGACGTTGTCGAGCAGGAACGGGTTGACGAGGGTGGGCGAGAACGTGCCCGCGGAACCAACCGAGACCGGGTGGCCGTCGATGAGGGATTCGGTTTCGTACGGAAGCGCGCCGCGAATCTGCGGGGTCTGGATTGAGCCGGGCGACGCATTGTTGTTCGGATTGCCGTTATTGGGGTTGTACGGCGTGAGGAAGATGCCCGGTGTTTGGTTGAGCACCTGCGTGACCTGCTGCGTGCCCTGATCTTCGAACACCTGTCCGCTAATCGTGACGATGGCGGCGCTCGACGTGTTGATCTGCGCGACGCCAGGCGCGTGTGTCGAGACCGACGCGATCGTCTTGAGCGTAGAGAACGATGCCTGCGCGAGCGTCACGTTCTCCGTTACCGTCTCGCCGATGAACGCGGCGACGTTGTCGTCGCGATAGGCGCTGTAGCCGGCTTTCGTTATCTGCAGGGAGTAGAGACCCGTAGGGACCGCGGGAAAGCTAAAGTTACCTTGCGCGTCGGTCATCATCGAAAGGTGGGTGGCGCCGACGAGTTCCACTTGCGCGCCGCTCAGCGGGGCTCCGTTCGACGCATGCACCGAGCCGGTGACGACGGATGTCGTTCCGGCGGCGTTTGCCAGCAACGGCGCTGCCGCGAAGATTGCGGCCAGCACGAGGGTCGTTGCGCGAGAGATCAATTGACGCATCGCTCTTGCTCCATAACGGTAAGCAGGGCACCTGAATTAAACTTCGCCATTTAAGGCCATATTATGAGCCTCCTCCAAAAAACTGTCTCCGGGAGCAAAATTTTGCTCCGGCGCGGGAGGGGCTGTTCGTGGACCCCCCGTAGAACGGCGCATGAGGCAGTGTGCCGCGGTACTCGTGTGTTTGGTCACGCTCGCATTTGCCGCGTGTACGACGCAGCACGCCCGCGAGCGCCATGGGGCCGATACCCTCATTTTCGCCGTGCAGAAAGAGCCGATCTCGCTCAATCCGCTGCTGCTCGAAGGCATTGACGCCTACACCTACAGCGAGATCTTATTCGCGAACCTGACGAAATATGACGCCGATGGCCGCGCGGTGCCGGATCTTGCGAGCGTCGTTCCGACGCTCGCCAACGGCGGCGTAGCTACTGATGGTAAGCGCGTCACCTACCATCTGCGCCGCGGGGTTCGCTGGCAAGACGGTTCGCCGTTCACTGCGCGGGACGTCGTCTTCACCTACCGGGCAGTAATGAACCCCGCAAACAATTTGCCGGAACGCTACGGCTACGATCTGGTCTCGTCAGTTGAAGCGCCCGACGCGTATACGGTCGTCGTGCGCCTGAAACGCGCGTTCTCGCCGATCATCGGGTTTTTCTTTGGCGGCGACAGCAACTACCCGGTGCTTCCCGCGCACCTGCTTGCGGCGCTGCCGAACATCAACACCGCAGCCTTCAACGCAGCGCCGATCGGTGAAGGCCCCTATCGTTTCGTGAACTGGGATCGCGGCGATCGTCTGACGTTCGATGCAAACGCGTCGTACTTCGGCGGGAAGCCGCACATCGAACATCTCGTGCTGCCGTTCATTCTAGCGGATACGACGGCGATCAACGAGCTGCAGACCGGGGAAATCGATGCGGCGATGCAGCTCGATCCTTCGCGCATCGCGCAACTGCGCGCGATTCCAAATCATCATGTGGTCGTGACACCGGTGCCATGGTACTACGCGCTCGGTTTCAATCTCGAGGATCCGTTGCTCTCCGATCACGCGATTCGTGAGGCGATCGCACTTGCGATCGACCGTCGCAGCCTGACGCGCAAGATCACGCAGGGCGTGTATGACGCCGATACGGCGATGCGTGGTCTCTTCACGTGGGCCTTCGACCCCCATGCGGATACGATCGCCTACGATCCCAAACGAGCGGCCGCGCTCCTTGCAAGCGATGGCTGGATTCCCGGTAGCGACGGTATTCGCGTTAAGAACGGACAGCGGTTGCACTTCGAATTGGCGTTTCCAACCGGACTTTCGATCACCAACCACTTCGCGACCGCGATCGCCGCGGAACTGCACGCGATTGGCGTCGACGTCGCGCTGCGCCAGTATCCACGCAATCAATTTATCGGTAACGAGGGGCCCGTCATGCAAGGTCACTATCAGCTCTCGCTTTACGACTATCAAGCGCAGGTCGACCCCGACATTTCCTGGCTGCTGGAATGCGATCAGCGCTCGCCGCACGGGTTCAATCTGTCGCGCTATTGCAACCATACCGTCGACGGGCTCCTCAAGCACGCCGCGGCCTCGTTCGATCGCGCCACGAGAATCGCCGATTACGCCGCCATCCAGCGTCAGATTGTCAACGATCTCCCGTATTATTTCATTTGTCAGGTGAGCGAAGTCGACGTCATTCCTACCAGCCTGCAAGGCTATGCGCGTCCGATGCTTTCGCCGTTCAATTCGGTAGCACAATGGAGGTAGACGTGCGTTACGCCATCCTGACCGAGGGCATGCTGACCGGAACGAATGGGAAGACGGCACACGGCGTCTTGCGTTACCGAAGCGACGCGGTCGCGGTAGTGATCGATTCGACCTACGCGGGGAAACGCGTCGACGAGGTGCTGCCGTGGCTCGGTTCGCGCGCGCCGATCGTCGCGTCGCTGGATGAGGCGATGGCCTATGCACCGACCGCACTACTGATCGGCGTTGCGACCGAAGGCGGCCTTTTACCGCCGGCAATGCGCCCGACGCTGCTGGCTGCAATCGATGCGGGCCTGGCAATCGTCAACGGGCTGCATGAGTTTCTCCGCGACGATCCCGAGATCGTGGCACGCGCCAATCGTTCGGGCGCGCGACTGTGGGACGTGCGGATTCCACCCGACGACATCCCGCTGTTCAGCGGTGCAGCATATGACGTCTCCGCACAAGTCGTGCTTGCGATCGGCAGCGATTGCGCGGTCGGCAAAATGACGGCGATGCTCGAAGTCGAGCGCGCCGCGAAGGCCGACGGGGCGCGCATCGAGTTTCTTGCAACCGGGCAAACCGGTATTCTGATTGCCGGCAAAGGGATTGCCGTCGATCGTGTGATCTCCGACTTCATCACCGGTGCGGCCGAGCAGCTGGTTCTCGAGGCGGCACCGAATGCCGACGTGCTGCTCGTCGAAGGGCAGGGCGGTATCTACCACCCCGCATATGCGCCGGTGACCTTTGGTTTGCTCTACGGGTCGGCTCCGGATGCGCTCGTGCTCTGCCATCGCGCGAACAAAACGCAGATCGACGGCTTCGATGTAACACTTCCCAATTTACCGGAGCTGATCGCAGCGCACGAGGCGCTCGTTCATCGCATCAAGCCAGCGAAGGTGATTGCCGTTGCGATGGACACCTCGGCACTCACGGCGGAAGAAGCGCGCAAGATCATCGTGGAGGCGTCGCGCGCGACCGGCTTACCGGTGGACGATCCGGTGCGTAACGGCGGGACCGCGCTCTGGCGCGCGATCGAGCAGGCGTTGCGCACGACCCCGAAGGCTACACGCGCGCTCGCGCGCTAACCCCGATTCCCGGTCTGTCGGTAAGGACGATCTTTCCGGTCGAGATGTCGACGCCGTCGAACGGCGACGAGGCGAGAAAGAGCGGGCCGTCGATGTCGGGCCAATCGACCAGTGGCGTCAGCTGCGCGGCGGCCGAGCAGAGCACTTCGGTCTCGAGCATGCAGCCGAGCATGATCTTGAATCCAAGCGAACGCGCCGTGTGAATAAACGTGAGCCCGGCGCGAATACCGCCGGCTTTAGCGAGCTTGAGATTGACGCCGTCGACGCAGCCGATGAGCGCCGGCAAATCCGTCGCAAGCACCGAATCTTCGTCCGCGACGATTGGGATCTTCACGCGCTCGCGAATGAAGCGCAGCTGTTCGGGGTGACCGGCCGGGATCGGTTGTTCGCACAGTTCGATCTCGTAGCGGTGCAGTTCGCGTAGCAGCTGCACGGTTTGTTCGGCGGTCCAGCCCTCGTTGGCATCGAGCCGAATGGCGCCGCGGTACGCGGTCCGAATAGCCTCGATCGTTTCAATCTCTTTCCCAGTGCCGAGTTTGATCTTGAGCACGGGCACGTGGGCGAGCGCGCGCACGCGCTCGAGCAGGAGTTCGGTGGAATCTTCTATGCCGATCGTGTGCGACGTCACACCGGCATTGGCCGGATCGAGACCGAGCAGTTGCCAAATCGGCTTGCCGAGGTCTTTGCCCATCCAGTCGTAGAGCGCAATGTCGAGTCCGCAGCGCGCCGCTTCGGGAACGCCCTCGAGCAGCGTTTCGATGCGATACGGATCGTCCGACGCCGGTTCATAATCCCGGAAAAATGCCATAACGTCATCGACCGAGGAATCGTAACGCGCGATCGGCGCTGCTTCCCCGTAGCCCGTGATGCCGCCGGATTCGACTTCGACGAGCACGGTCGAGGAATCGGTCATGACACCGCGTGTGATGCGGAAGGGGCGTATCATTGGGAGGTTCAGTACCGACGTGTTGATTTGCATGCGGCCCATAGTCCGGGGGATCGGCGCCAATATCCTGTCTTTACGAACGATATATTGTTGCTATCGTTCGCGCCCGCGTTGCACCTGCAGCGCCTTTGCCGGAAAGACGAGTTGCGAGAGCAGGAGTCCGGCGACGAGCTGCACTGCCGCAAATGTCGCGTTACTCGCGAACGTGAACGCGCTTGAAATATTGTGCTGGAAGGCGAAGAGCACGCTTTCGTAACTGAGGCTTCCGGGCACGAGTACGAGCAACGCCGGAACGAGCATCAGCGCCTGCGGCAAGCGCAGGACGCGCGCGCCGACATTGGCGACAATGCCGCACAAGAACGCCGAGATAAAGGCCGAGATCGAGTGCACCTGCGTCCCGCCGAGCAGATGCGAAGTAAACAACGCGACGAAACAGGAGGCGAAGACCCACACGAAGTCGCGCGCGCGTGAGTCGAGATCGATGGAGATGCCGATCGCCATCAACAGCGCAGCAATGATCCAAAGATGGCTTGGGACTGCGTGCGGCGTCACGTCACCGGTGCGCAGCAGGGCTGGACCAATCACCGCAAAGCCGAGGAACGCGCCGCACCCCAGCTCGAGCAACACCATGAGCACCCGCCCCAAGCGCGCCATACCGGCGACTAAATCGCCGTTGGCGAGTTCGTGCAGCGCGAGGGTGAGCGAGTACCCCGGCAATAACACGACGACGCCGGCGACGATCGAAATGTAGATGTTAGTCGGGCCGAAGATCTGCGAAAACGCTGCGACGATCAGGGTTGCCGCAAACGCCGCGATCGCTTCGAACAGGCGCGCGACGATCGGGACGCGTTCGGCCACCGCGGAAACGATGCCGGTGAAAAACCCGATGCATCCCGCAACCGTGAGTTCGCGTGCGCCGCCGCCGAGCAGTATAGCAACGCCGACCGCGAGCAATGTGAGCGCCGGAACCTCCCAAGCCGCGTTGCGGCCGGGCCAGCGGCGGTCGACCTCATTCACGGCGACGCTCGCTTCGCGATAGTCGATCTTGCCGGCGCGCAGATCGTCGTAGATCGCGTTGAGCACCGTCAGGCGGCGCAGATTCACGCGTCCCGGCGGCAGCCGCAACATCACCAGCTTTTGGTTCCAATTCGGACCGACCGCGATCGTGATCTGCGTCGGCAGCGCAAAGACTTGCATCGTCAGCCCGATCGTCGCCGCAATGTCGGTCAGCGTTTCTTCGAGCCCGTCGGTTGCGACGCCGGCACGATGGAGCTCGCGCGCCATCGTCGCCAAGAACACGGCTTTGGGATCATCGGCGATCGCCGAGATGGCGGCGGGCTGTGGCGAATCGTTCATACAAATAAAAAGCGCTCCGTTCATACGGAGCGCTGTAGAGAGTTCGCGCGCGCAGGCGCTACTTCTTGGCGGCGGCTTTGCGCGTAGCGGTCTTGGCCGCAGCGGCTTTGGCCGTCGATTTCGCCGACTTCGCCTTGACCGGCGCGACGGCTGTCTTCGCAAGGGCTTTGGCTAAGCGCGACTTTTTGCGCGCGGCCTTGTTCTTGTGAATCACGCCGCTCTTGGCGGCCTTGTCGAATTGGCTCTCAACCGTCTTCGCGAACTTGGGATCCCGCTCGGTCAGCGCCTTTTTGAAAATTGTCTTCAAGCGCGTCTTACGGTCCTTATTTGCGACCGTGCGCTTCGTGCTCTGGCGGACCCACTTTTCGGCGGCCTTGATGTTCGGCAAAAGAAAACTCCTAGTCGTGTTTGCTCGGGGGCAACGGCTCGCAGTATAGCAGAGGGGCAGAACCGGTGCAACCTTCGAGCGCGGATCGGCCGAAGGCCGACCGCCATGGGTTCGGCGCAGCCGAACCTGGCTAGGGTGGCTGCGCTAGACTTTTGTAGGAGGTGTATCGGCTGGCCGCGATGCGTCCGTCAGCGACCGCGGCTTGGACGCCGCAGCCCGGCTCGACCAGATGCGTACAGTCGGTGAAGCGGCAGGTGGCCGCCGGTTCGCGCATCTCGCGAAACCCCTGCACCAGTTCGGACGGGGTAATCCGCCCTAGACCAAACTCGTTCACGCCCGGACTATCTATAAGGAAGCCGCTCGGGAGGCGGTACAGACGGGCGACGGTCGTCGTTTGGCGCCCGATCCCATGCCGCGAGACCTCGCCGACGTGCCCCTCGCCGCCGAGCGCCCGGAAGATTGAGCTTTTGCCCACGCCCGAATTTCCGCAGAGTAAGGCATGGCGTCCCTGGAGCGCCTCGCGGAGCGCTTCGACGTTCTCGCCGGCCTTTGGGTTGAGCACGAGCGTGCGATAGCCGAGGCGCGCGTACAGTTCGCTGAGGTCGCGGGTGGCCGCCGGGTCGCTCAAATCAGGTTTTGTAAGTACCACCATCGCGTCGATCGATTCCAGTTCAGCAAAGGCGAGTAACTGGTCCAAAGTGACCAATCGCGGCGCCGGATCGGCCAGTGCGGTCACCGTGGCGAGCGTGTCGACGTTGGCTGCAATCGTCTTGGCACGGCCGTCGAGGGTGCGGCGTTCGAGGTGGAACGTCCGCGGTTCGACGCGATCGACAACCGTTTTCTCATCTTCGAGTACGCGAACGTACACGACGTCACCCGGGACCGGCATGAAGCGCTTTCCGGTCTGACGACGCAGTTGGGCCAGGCGCGGCTGCGTTTCGTCGTCGAGGCAAATCCATGCGGCGTTTTTCCCAGTTGAGACAACTAAAGCGCGGCGTGGGCCATTCATCACAATGATTGCATGCCTGCCGCGCCTAACCAAATGGGGAGCATCGAGCCCACTATGTCAACCATGTCAGCCTTTAGCATCCGTTTCCAACCCGAAGCCGACGACGCTCTACTCGCGGAAGCGGACGCTATTGTCCAGCGCTTTGGCGCACGCGTGACGTGGGAACATTCGCCGGCATGCGAGCGCACGTATGGCTTGGTTGAAGGTGCCGACGCCGCGTGTGCGTCCGCGTTGCGCGAAGCGACGCGGGCGGCGGTGTTGGATCGGCCGATCATCGCTCTTGCAATTACTCCTAGCCTGGCCGAAGCCTTGCCTCCGCTCCTGCACGCGCTTG
Organism: Vulcanimicrobiota bacterium; assembly: GCA_963703325.1. Lineage (GTDB taxonomy): Bacteria > Vulcanimicrobiota > Vulcanimicrobiia > Vulcanimicrobiales > Vulcanimicrobiaceae > Aquilonibacter. Next base: position 2,632,122 of record OY969805.1, read on the forward strand.
GCGGCCCCGGGCGGCCGGCGGGGGTGCTTTCATGCGAACCGATCGGCGCTACGGCGATCGTCGAGTGGGATCTCGACGCGACGGCGTTTGACGTCGTGTTGGGTCTGGTCGATATCGAAATCGAGCGCTTTCGCGCGCGGCGCGTCAACGCACTGCTCACGCCGCTGCCATTGCAATGGTGGACGCGCATCGCCGCGACGGGCCTGCGTTCACCCGACATTACCGTTGCGCGCGTGCTCGAAGAGCAACTCGAGGTGCACGGTGTCCTGGATTAACTCGCTCTTCAGTTATATCGGGATCACCGATGTCTTCGATATCGTTGCGACGAGCGTGCTGATTTACTACGCGTTACTGCTGATTCGCGGAACGCGGGCGGTGCAGATCATCACCGGGTTTTTCGTCTTGGCCGGCCTGCTTGGGTTGGCCAATTTGCTGCACTTGTATCTGCTCGGTGCGATTCTCCAATTCTTGGTGTTGGGCGGCGCGGTCGCATTGGCGGTCGTCTTCCAGCCCGAGCTGCGACGCGCGCTCGAACAGATCGGGCGCGGCGGTTTGCTGCACATCGGCGAAGAGACGACCGATTGGATGCGCCCCGAGGACAAATCGATCTCGACGCTAGCGCACGCGGCGTTTCTCCTTTCGCGCAATAAGCTCGGCGGCCTGATCGTCATCGAACAGCAGAGCGGACTCAAAGAGTTCGCCGAGAGCGGTACGGCGCTGCATGCCGAGCTTTCGGAGGAACTGCTGCTCGCGATCTTTATGCCGCGTTCGCCGCTGCACGACGGCGCGGCCATCGTGCGCGAAAATACGATCGAGGCGGCCGGATGCTTCTTGCCGCTGGCCGAAGCGCGCCTAGCGGAACGCCGCATCGGTACTCGCCATCGCGCAGCGCTCGGACTCACCGAGCAGACCGATGCCGTCGTGATCGTGGTTTCCGAAGAAACGGGTGCCATCTCGATTGCGCGCGAGGGGAAGCTTTCGCGTCCATTGGAAGAAGAAGCGCGGCTCGTCAAGGTGCTGCTCGCAGTGACCCGGCCGCCGCGCGACCGGCGCAGCTTCGCGCGCACCGACGTCGTTTCGCAGATCCGGGCGCGTCTCGCGCCGCAGAAGAACAACAAGGAAAGCCTTCGTGCAGATCATCCGAAAGAACTTCGGACTTAAAGTTCTCTCGCTCGCGCTCGCCGTCATCGGCTGGGCGTATTTTCGTTACGCCGCCAATCCCGTGCTTGCCGCCCGCTTCGACCAGCAATTCTCCGTTCCGATCGTGACGGCGAATCTTCCGGTTGGGTATATTGCGCGCTTTGCTGATAAGGAAGCGGTCGTGACGGTGACGAGCCGGCGCGGTGAGCCGGCGGTGAAACCCGACGAGATCAAGGCCGTGCTCGATCTGTACGACAAGACCGCGGGGGTCTACAACATTCCGGTGCAACTCGTCGCGCCCAACGTCGTGGTGCAGAGCCTCAGTCCGGCATCGGTCAGTCTTACGGTCGAAAAAATCGACCAGCGCAGCTTCCCGCTCGCCTTTCATTACATGAGCGCGCAGCAAACCAACGTCGTCGTGGAGAACGCACGGATGATGCCGGCAGACGTTTTGGTTCAGGGCCCACAGGACGCGCTCTCGCAGGTGAGCGCAATTCGCGTCGACGTCGCGATGCCGCAGTCACCGCAGTCCGTCGACGAAATGGTGCGGCCGGTCCCGGTCAACGCCGGCGGCGCCGAAGTTGGCGAACTGGAAGTCTCGCCCGACCTTATCCGCGTGCGCATCGATTTCGTTCAGGGTACGGGCACCAAGAAACCGTGAGGGCGCACTTCGGCACCGACGGGGTGCGCGGCGTCGCCAACGACGATCTCACGCCCGAACTGGCCTTTGCCATCGGCCGTGCCGGCGCGACCGCGCTAGCGCACGAGAGCGAGGGGCATCGCCCGGTGATCGTGGGCCGCGATACGCGGCTGTCCGGCACGATGCTGGAGGCGGCAATCGTTGCGGGCATCACCTCGGTCGGACGCGACGTGTTGCAAGTCGGAATCGTTCCGACGCCCGCGGTCGCGCGCATCACCGTCGCCGAAGGCGCGGCCGCCGGCGTGATGATCAGCGCCTCGCACAATCCGATCGCGGACAACGGCATCAAGTTCTTTGGTCCCGATGGGTTCAAGCTTTCCGACGACCTCGAGCATGAGATCGAATCGCTGATGGAGCGCGAGGATCTTCCGCGTCCGACCGGGACCGGCGTCGGCGTCGCGCGCACGGCGCAAAATCTCGGCAAGTATTACTACGACGAACTCTATGGTACGGGCGCCGATCTGCGCGGACTGCGCGTGGTGGTCGACGGCGCGTTTGGTGCCGCGTACGCGATGGCGCCGTACGCGCTGCGTAAACTGGGCGCTGAGGTTATCGAGATCAATTGCGAGAATGACGGCGCGCGAATCAACGTGGAGTGCGGCGCGACGCACCTTGGGCCGTTGCAGTCCGCAGTCGAGCGGGCGACCTCCGATGCTGACGGCAGCGTGGTCGGCGTGGCGTTTGACGGTGACGGCGACCGTGCGCTTTTCGTCGACGAAACGGGAGCGATCGTCTCGGGCGACCACGTGATGTTTGCCATCGGATGTGCGCTGCACGCACTCGGCGTGCTGGCGCACGACACGATCGTCGGGACGGTGATGAGCAACATCGGGTTTGAGCGCGCGCTTGGACGCGCCGGGATCGCGCTCGTGCGCACCGCGGTCGGCGATCGCTACGTGCTCGAACGCATGCAATCAGGGGGCTTCGTCTTGGGGGGCGAGCAGTCGGGGCACATCATCGACCTGCGCCGCAACACAACCGGCGACGGGCCGATGACCGCGGTGACGCTCTTCGGCCTCATGCGCGAGCACGGCGCGACGCTGCACGAACTCGTGCGCGACGTGGTGGTCGCGCCGCAAGTGCTGGTCAACGTTCGCACGCCGCATAAGAACGTGCTCGAAGTTGCGACCGTGCGCGAGGCGATTGCGCAGGCCGAATCCGAACTTGCGGGCGCGGGACGACTGCTGATCCGGCCCTCGGGGACCGAGCCGCTGATCCGGGTTATGGCTGAGGGTGACGACCGCGACGCGATCGAGCGGATCGCGGGCGATTTGGCCCGGCACATCGAGCAAGCAGCCGCCTTTTTGTAAAGGCTGAGAAAAGTGGCGGCAGGAGACGTCCGCCCCACGGTAAACCAAATGGCCCATCCCGCGGGCAATGCCCGTGGGCCCTACGCCTGCACAAGAACACTGAATCCGGTCTGGCAGCCGGAGCGGGGGACTTCCCCGGGATTAGGGGTGAATGGACCGGTCGGTCCTAGGGCGATCTTTCCCGCCCGAACCCGTCAACTAACCTCGCAAGTGTCGTGAAAGAGGAGCGTTTCTTGCGTCACGCGTTAGCTGCTGGGGCTTTGGCCCTATTGCTGGCCGGATCGTTCGCAAATGCGAGTGCTGAAACCACCACTCGCGCAAAGACAACCCCGACGGCTTCGAGCGATACGGTAATCAGTCCCGACGTCGCGGAATGGACGTCCCATCTCATCGTCACCACCAAGGCCGAACGCGGTGCTCAGAACGCCGAGTTTCGTTCGTTTGCCGGCGGCGTGCTTGCACGCACGTCGAAGCTCGCGACGCAGCTCACGCGCAGTGCACTGAAGTTTTTGGGTGTGCCCTACGTTTTTGGTGGAACCAGTACCAACGGCTTTGACTGCTCCGGCTACGTGCAACACGTGTTTGCGATGCTCGGCATTAGTTTGCCCCGCACCGCCGACGCGCAGTTCGACGCCGGGCATCGGGTCGTGGGCGGAATAAAACCAGGCGATCTCGTGTTCTTCCAGACCTACGCCGCGGGTGCGTCGCACGTCGGGATTTATCTCGGCAACGGCAAGTTCGTGCATGCCAGCTCGAGTCACGGCGTGACGGTATCGAGTCTCTCGGATTCGTACTGGTCGGCACGGTTCATCGGTGCCAAGCGATTCATCACCGCCAAGCACCTGGTCGCCAAGCGATAAATTAGCACCCCGCCGGAACGCGTTGTCGCCGAATCGCGCAACGCATCGCTCGCGTACCTTTTCTGGCCGACGGCGCTGCTCGAGCAGCTAATGCCACGGCCGGAAGCGTCGAGCTGGTTCCGTTTTCACATGCGGCAAGCTCTTGGGTTCGGCTTACTGTCGAGCGCAATCGGGCTTGCCGCATTGTTTTGGCCGCTCGTGCTCAGCGTGCTCGTTGGCAACGTGATGGCGACACTTTGGATCTACGGGCTCGCGATGCTGATCGACCTCGCGCTCTTGGTTATCTGGCTCTTGCTGGCCCTACGCTATAGCCGGCGGGCCGGCCGCGGCGAGCTCTTCGACGTGCCCTGGGTCGCGCGCCTGACAGGGACCTCGGTCCGGAGGTAGTATTGAGGGCGTCGGCTCCGTAGCAATGGGGTGTCGCCAAGCGGTAAGGCAGCGGGCTTTGAATCCGCCATGCGTTGGTTCGAATCCAGCCACCCCAGGAATAAAGCCAGCCCATCTTTATGATGGGCTAGCTTTCTACTTTGTAGTCGTAGGTCACATTGTCGCCTCCGGGCGTCGAGCACGTCGAGACATCCGGATTACACGACGGCGTGAAGGCGCGGCCACCAAGGAAGAAGCGGCGTTAGCGGTGGCGGGCTTTTCGAGTTTCGCTAAGCGGGTATCGAGCGAGACGAGCCGATCGTCGACGCGGACGAGGCGATCCTTCGACGGCATCAAAGCGTCGGTCGACTCGATCGAACCGTGCGTCGACACGCGCGAAGCCTTCGCCCACCGCTGCGGCGAGCTGGGCGAGACCTGACGACAGATCGCCGATCTGCCCGGATAGCTGCACGAACTGCTGATCTTGCATCGCGCTCATCGTAGCGAAGCTTCGTTGCCGCGATTTTGCTGCCTTGTGGACAAATCAGCGCGCGCGTGTCTTTAGTGCCTCGATCACGGCTGTGGCCGTGCTCGCACTCGACTGCGGATTCTGACCGGTGATCCACGTGCCGTCGACTTCGATGTGATCGGTGAAGTTTGGCGCATCGACGACGTTCGCGCCTTGTTCGCGCAGTTTCGACTCGAGTAAGAACGGCATCAGTGTGTCGAGTTTGACGGCGCGCTCTTCGTCGTCGGTGAAGCACGTAATACGTTTGCCGGCAACAAGTGTTTCCGCTTCACCGGTGCGGATCGCGTCGACGAACGCGGCGGGCCCGTGACACACCGCGGCAACGATCTTGCCTTGCGCGTCGAATTCGCTCAGCAGCGTTTTGAGCGGGTCGAAGTTCGCAAGATCGAACATCGTGCCGTGTCCGCCGGGAATAAAGACGGCGTCATAATCTTCCGCGTCGCCCGCTTCGCGTAACGTCATGGTTTGCTCGAGCTCTTTGCACGCCGGATCGTTGGGATCGGCGCCGTCGAGGCTGCGTGGGTCGATCGGCGCCCGCCCGCCATGCGGCGTAGCGGTCACGATCTCCAAGCCGGCGTCGTGAAACGCGTGCCACGGGATGCTGTACTCTTCGAGCCATAAGCCGGTTGGGTGCTCGCTGTCGATCTGCGAGTGTCCGGTGACGACCATCAAAATTTTCGGCATAGTACCGACCATGGTACCCGAAAAACGGGCCGCCGGGTGCCGGAATCACGACACAAAAGGGACCGACCGCCGGCAAGCCCAATCCGCGACGCATGTCGATTGCACGTACGTTCGCGCTCGCGGGTTTGCTGTTGGGGGCGTCAGTAGCGCCCGCGGTGGCCGCCAACCCGCTAATCCTTCAAAGTCCGACCGTCAGCCGCACGCAGATCGCGTTCGTCTACGGCGGCGACATTTGGACTGTCGGTCATGACGGCGGCACGGCGCGCCGCATTGTGACCGGCTTTGGCCTTGCGGGAGCGCCGTATTTCTCACCCGACGGAGCGACGATCGCGTTCAGTGCAAACTACGACGGCAGCACCAACGTGTATACGGTGCCGGCTGACGGCGGTGAACCGACGCGTCTGACCTACCATCCGGGCGCCGACGTGGTCATCGGCTGGACGACCGACGGCAGCAAGATCCTCTTCTCGTCGCATCGCCAGAGTCAGAACGATGCCACGCAGCTTTACACGATTCCGCGCGGCGGCGGGATTCCGACGATGTTGCCGCTGCCGGACGCCACGACCGCATCGTACTCGCCCGACGGTACGCATCTCGCGTACGTGCCGAACAGCCAGTGGGAATGGTACTGGCAAGACTATCGCGGCGGACAAACCACGCCGATTTGGATCGCGAATCTCGCCGATTCGTCGGTGACCTCGATCCCGCGCAACAATTCGAACGATCGCTTTCCGATGTGGATCGGCAACGAAATCTACTTTGTCTCGGATCGCGGCGGCCACTACACGCTCTACGTCTACGATCCGGGCACGCGCGACGTCAAACAACTGATCGAGAATCCGCGCGGCTTCGACATCGTCTCGGCCTCCGCCAACGACGGCGAGATCGTCTACTCGAAGTTCGATTCGATCCATCTCTATAATCCAGCGTCGCGCACCGATCGGGAAGTGCCGATCACGATTGCCGACGAAATGCCCGAATTGCGCCCGAATTGGGTGCCGGTTGCGAATCAAATTCAGAACGCTGACATCTCGCCGACCGGCGTGCGCGCCGTGTTCGAAGCGCACGGGGACATCCTCACCGTTCCGGCCGAGAACGGCTCGGTCCGCGATCTGACCCAGACCCCCGGCGTCATGGAGCGCGACCCCGCCTGGTCACCCAACGGCAAGTGGATCGCGTACTTCTCCGACGCGAGCGGCGAGTACACGCTGCGTCTGCGAGATCAGAAGGGCTTGCTACCCGAGCGCGTCATCAGCCTCGACGCGCACCCGACGTTCTATTATTCGCCCGTGTGGTCACCCAACAGCAGGAAGATCGCTTACGCCGACAAGCACGGCGTGCTGTACTACATCGACATCGCGCAGGATCATCCGCAGCCGGTGAAGATCGCGCAGCAGCCGCACGAGTCGTTTGGCGTCAGCTCCTTTAACGCCGTGTGGTCGCCCGACAGCCGCTATGTCGCGTACAACAAAGAGCTGCTGACGTTCTTGCACGCGATCGACGTCTACGACACGCAGGACGGCAAAGCGTATCAGATTACCGACGGCATGAGCGACGCGACGAATCCGGCATTCGATAAGGGCGGGAAGTATCTATATTTCCTTTCCAGCACGAATACGGGCTTCACCGCCTACGGCCTCGACATGGAGAGCGACGAGCATCCGACCTCGAGCTATGTCTACGCGGCGGTGTTACACAAGAGCGACGCGTCGCCGATCTCGTTGCAAAGCGACGAAGAGCCGGTGACGAATAGCGGCGACGAGCCCGAGACCAAGCCTACTGCAAGTGCGACGCCGAAACCGGCAGCACCGCCGGCCGCCGCAGCAAAGCCGCCGATCGACTTCGACGAGATCGGACAACGCATCGTGTCGCTGCCGATTCCCGGCGCGAATTACGCTGGATTGGCATCGGGCCTCCCCGGCACGATCTTCTTGATGGAAGCGCCATTGACGAGCGTGCTTCCGCTTCCGCCGGCGTACACGGTATTGCGTTACGACGGCGCCTCGCGCAAGATCACGCCCTACGCCGAAGGCGTCAGCGCTTTCGTCGTCTCGGCCGATGGGAAGAAGGCGTTGCTCGCGCGCGGGTTCGGCGCGATGTCGTGGGCGATTGTTCCGACGCAGTTGCCGATACCGCCGCCGCCGGGCTTGGGAACGCTGCCCACGAGCGGGCTTGAAGTCTATTCGGTACCGCGCGAAGAGTGGGCGCAGATGTTTCGCGAGACGTGGCACATCGAACGCGACTGGTTCTACGATCCCCACTACCACGGGCTCGACATCGCTGCCGCGCAGCAGTACTTCGCACGCTTCCTGCCGGGACTCGCGTCGCGCTCGGACTTCACGTATCTCACCGAGGAGATGATCGGCTACCTCGAGGTCGGCCATTTGTGGGTCTATCCGGGAACGCCGCCCAAGATCGATCACGTCAACGTCGGGCTGCTCGGTGCGGACTACACGGTCGATCACGATCGCTTCCGTTTCGCCAAGATCTACACCGGCGAGAACTGGAACCCCGGTCTGCACGCGCCGCTCACCCAGCCGGGCGTCAACGTGAAGGTCGGCGACTATCTGCTCGCGGTCAACGGCAAAGGCGTGCACGCCGATCGTGAAGTCTCGGCCTACTTCCAAGAGACGGCCGGCAAACAGACGACGATTCTCGTTGGGCCCAACCCTGACGGCAGCGGCGCGCGCGAAGTTACCGTCGTTCCGCTGGCAAGTGAAAGCGCGCTGCGCAACCTCGCGTGGATCGAGCACAACCGTGAGGAAGTCGATCGCTTGAGCGGCGGGAAGCTCGGCTACGTCTACATGCCCGATACGGCATACGGCGGCTTCACGAACTTCAACCGCTATTTCTTCGCGCAAGTGAACAAAGAGGGCGTGATCCTCGACGAGCGTTACAACCACGGTGGGCAGATCGCGGACTACGTGATCGACGTGCTCAGCCGCAAACCGCGCGGCATCATCGTCGGACGCGACGGCGTGCCGTATCTCGACCCGCCGCTTGCGATCTACGGCCCGAAGGTGATGATCATCAATCAATACGCCGGGTCGGGCGGCGACGCGATGCCGTGGATCTTCCGCAAGGCCGGCCTCGGGCCGCTCGTCGGCGTGCGCACCTGGGGCGGACTCGTCGGCATCGGCGGCTATCCCACGTTAATGGACGGCGGTCGCGTGATGGCACCGCGGGTCGCGATCGGCGGGTTGCACGGCCAATGGGAAGTCGAAGGGCACGGGATCGCGCCGGACATCGAAGTGCAACAGGATCCGAAGCTCGTGCGTGAAGGGCACGATCCGCAACTCGAAGCCGCCGTTGCGGAAGCGATGAAAGAGCTGCGCGAGCATCCCCTACCGCACTATGCGCCGCCGCCGTATCCCGACCATCATCCGGTGTTGCCGCCGACCACCCAGAAATCGTAGGTCAGTTCCGGGTCGGTGAAATAGGCGTCCGGAATCGCAAAAAAGCCGTCGTCGGCGAAGTGCGCGCCGAGCGAATTGCGCGCGGTGAAGGTCTTCTTTGCGGTGTCGTAGCCGGTTGCAATCAGCGCATGGCCGCCACAGAGCGTGTCGGACGTGCGCGGAAGGCGTAGCCGTCCGCTGGTGGCGGCCTCGGTGAAGGGTTGACCATAGGCTTGGATTCCGAAGATAAATGCGTGCCCTTGCGCCAGCGCGGCGCGCAGCAGATCGAGTTCTTGCGCGACCCGGCGGTAGCGAAGCGGCGGGACCATGGCGTCGTGGTAACACGTGCGCGGCGGACGCGCGGTGATCTCGCGTTTGAGAAATGGCCATTGCCGCTCTGGGCAGACGCCGTGGCGCGCCACCGCCTTGATCGCCGTGCGTATCGTCGTTCCGGAGTCGGTGCGCTCCGTGCCGGTGAGCACGCGCGCATTGTAGTACATAAAGAGCCGCGACGGCGGCCGAAGCGGCTGGCCGTGCTGATTTGCGTAGACGGTGAGCGCGGACGCGAGGGCGTTAGCGCTGCAGGTCTGGGTCCGGTACTGCTGGTACACCGCGCTGCAAAAACGCGAGAGATCGGCCCGGCGCGGCAAGCGCTCGAGGCTGGGCGCAAAGCGCAGATCGCGCGAATCGCGCTGATCGCGATAGCCTCCGGGATGAAATTGCAACGCCGCCATGAACGGCTCCATTCGGGATGAGTCCGCAACAAGCCGCCACGCTGCATATTACCAACGGCGACGCGGTCGTGTATCTTTTCAAAAAGGCCGGTGTGGTCGGAACCCACCTGCCCTGGCGTGACGTCCTCCACGAAGGACCGGTGGTGACCGGCGCCACGCTCGAGCAGCTCAGCCAAGTGCGCGGGGAGTATCTCGCGACGCGCGGATTCGGCAACCCGATCAAATTGCTGCACGACTTCGCGACGCGCGACGCTACGCTACGGCGCGCGCGGGAATTCTCTGAAATCGTATTGTGGTTTGAACACGATCTCTACGATCAGTTGCAGTTGTTGCAAATACTGGTGGAACTGGATGCGATGCAACTCCCGGCCGGAAGCGTGAGCCTGGTGCAGAGCGACGCGTACTTGGGCAGCATGACCGCCGATGAATTGATCGCGCTCTACCCGCGCCGCAAGACCGCGACCGAGGCGCTTTTCGATCAGGCGCGCTTGGCCTGGGACGCGGTCTGTGCGTCAGAGCCCGACGCGCTCCTCGCCGGTGCCGCGCGTGATGCGCAAGGTCTACCGTATCTGCGTTCGGCGCTGCATCGTCTCTGTCAGGAGTTTCCCTGGACCGGCGACGGACTCTCGCGCTCGCAGCGTCATGCGTTGCAGGCCGTTGCCATCGGACCGGCACCACCGGACGAATTGTTTCGGCGCGCGCAGTCACGCGAAGAGGCGCCGTTTCTTGGCGATCTTGCCTTCGCTGCAATCTTGTGCGACCTGCAAACCGCCGCGTCGCCGCTGATCGAAGGAGAAGATGGCGCGTTCGAAGCGACCGCGCGCGGGCGCTCGATTCTCGCCGGGGCCGAAGACTGGCTGCAAACGTTACCGCTCGATCGCTGGATCGGCGGGGTGCACCTCACCGGCGACCACATCGCTCGCTGGGACGATGATGCATCGCGGTTCGCTTCGTGACGCTGCGCGAGCTCATCCAAGAGCTGGTCGGCGCCTGGCAAACCAACGACGCGCATCGAGCCGCAGCATTCTTTGCGCCCGACGCCGTCTATCACGAATCGGGATGCGAACCGATCGCCGGCCGCGAGGCGATTTTCGCGCATTTCGCCCATTTCTTTCGCGACGGCCCGGCGTGGCGGTTCGATATCGACGACGTGATCGTCGAGGGCGAGCACGCGGCAGTGGGCTATCGCTTCGGCATCAATCGCGACGGCACGTGGCAGATGAGCGGCGGTTGCGCGCTCGTACGTTGCAAGGATAGCCTCATCACCGCGTGGCGCGAATATCGCGGTTAGGAACCATAGGCGTCATCTAACAACTCGACGATATGTTTGACGCTCGCGGATATTCCGGCAGCGCGTAAGCCGGCGGCGACTTGCATGGCGCAACCGGGATTTGCGGTGGCGACGATCGTGGCGCCGGTGGCTTCGATGTTGCCGACCTTGCGCGCCTGCAGCCGTTCGGCCATGCCGGGCTCGGTCAAATTGTAGATGCCGGCGCTGCCGCAGCAGACGGCGCTTTCGGTCATCTCAACGCGCTCGAGCCCCGGAATGCGATCCAGCAGCCGGCGCGGCGCGGCGCTCACGCGTTGCGCGTGCACGAGATGGCAGGGCTCTTGATAGGTTACCCGCGCCTCAATCCGCCCGCGCGGTGCGGGAAGCTCCATAGCATCGAGCACTTCGGTGACGTCGCGAACGCGCGCGGCAAAGGCGAGCGCGCGATCTCGCCACGCCGGATCATCATCGAGCAACGCGCCGTATTCTTTGAGCGCGCTGCCGCAACCGGCGGCGTTGACCACGTATACGTCGGCGCCGCTGCGCTCGAAGGCGGCAATATTGACGCGCGCGAGTTCTCGCGCGAACTCAGGGTCGCCAGCGTGGACGGCGAGACCGCCGCAGCAACCTTGGGCGCGAGGAACCACGACCGAGAGCCGCGCGCGGTTGAGCATACGAACCGTTGCCTCGTGCACGTTAGCAAATGCGACGTGCATCACACATCCGGTGTGCAGCATCGCGGTTCCGGCGGCGCCCGGGACATCAAATCGCTGATCCTCGGCTAGGAAAAAGTGATCGGAGATTCGCGGCGCAAGTCGGACGGCATCGCGTAAACCGAATGGATAGGCGAGGGCCGTGAGCCCGGTGCGCTGCGCGAAACGCAACAACGACGCAGCGGCGCGGATGCGCGACGGCTTGGCAAAGAGCCACTCGAGGAGGAGGTAGCGCACCGTGCGCGCTGCTACCGGTCGGGATGCAGCGCGCTCGTGCTCGATTCTCGCGCGCATTTCCTCGAGCATCGGGCCGTAGGGAACGGCTGAGGGGCAGACGGCCTGACAGGCGCGGCAGTCCAAGCACTGCGACATTTGCTCGACGAACCCCGGGCTGAGCAAATCGAGCTCACCCTCGTCGACCGCCTTGATCAGACTGATCCGACCGCGCGGGCCGGAGGTTTCCGTCATCGTTTCCAGGTACGTCGGGCACGCCGGCAGACAAAGGCCGCACCGAACGCAGGCTTCGTAACCCATCATCGCGGTCTCACGCTACTGTCCGCCGGTCGCTCAGACCTTTCCGGTAGACTAAACGGCAGGCATGGGCGTACGTTCTCCTGCGCGAATCACCGCCTACACCGGAGGGCCTTCTTGCATAACACCACCACCTCGAAATACTTTCTTGCGACCGAGGAGAAACTGAAGCGATTCGTCGTCGAAGCGCTGGAGAAGTCGGGCGTGGCGCGCGCGCACGCGGAAGTTGTCGCCGATGTCCTCGTCGAGGCGGACCTGCGCGGCATCGAATCACACGGCGTCGCGCGCTTGATATCGTATTACGTCGCGCGCATTCGCAGCGGGCATTTGAACCCGCAGCCGAATTATCGCATCGTTCGCGAGACGAAGACGTCGATCGTCTACGACGCCGACAACGGCCTGGGCCATCCGGTTTCGAAGATGACGATGGAAGCGGTCATCGCGAAGGCGGAAGAATATGGTTCGGCCTTTGGTGCCGTGCGCAACTCGAACCACTACGGCATCGCCGGATACTATGCGATGATGGCGCTTCCCCGCGATATGATCGGCATGTCGTCGACGAACTCGGTCAAATACGCGGCTGCAACGTTCGGACGTGAGGTTACATTGGGAACCAACCCGTTTGCGTTTGCAGTCCCCGCCGGCAACGAGCCGGCGTTCGTGCTCGATTTCGCGACGACGACGGTTCCCAAGGGCAAGCTCGAAGTGTATAAGCGCAAGCACAAAGAGTTGGAACCGGGTTGGGCGATCGACTCGCATGGCGTTATGACGGAAGACCCGGACGAAGCGCTACAGGGCGCATTGCTACCGCTGGGCGGCTTCGGCACGGAAGGCGGCGGCCATAAGGGCTACGGCCTGGGCTTGCTGGCCGACATTTTCTGCGGCGTGTTGTCGGGCGGTCTCTTCGGTCCGACGCTGCCTTTTGCCGACGAAACGAAAGAAGGCGCGATTTCGCACTGGTTCGGCGCGTTCCGTATCGACGGATTCCGCGACGTGGCCGCGTTCAAGGAAGATATGGACGTCGAGCTGCGCTACTATAAAGAAAGCGCGGTAACGCGCGGCGCGCAGCGGATCATGACCGCTGGAGAACCCGAGATCCTCAAGGCGGCATACAACCGGCAGTATGGTGTCCCGGTGCATGAGAAGGTCTGGGAGGGGCTCAATATCCTCGCGGACCAACTCAATATTCCCTTCGACCTCGCAAAATAGGGGTACAAGGGTGGCGTGAAGATATCGAGCCGCCCGCGATTGTTTGCTGTAACGGCCGCCCTATTGCTCATCGGAGCGGGCGCGCAACATACCCAAGCCAATGCTCCGAGTGTTCCGTCGATCGTTCTTCGCGCCTCGACCGCCTTCAGCACAGCGATGCGCGGCGTCGTCAGCATGCAACGTCACTTCGTCACCGAGGTGAACGGCGGGGTCGTGAAGCACGGTGAACAGAGTGATAGCGGCCAACTGATGCACGACGGCCGATTCGTGAAAATCACCTACTATCGTATCGTGCGCGACGGCCATCCGTTTTCTCTTTCGCAAATCCAGCAGCGCAATGACGAGACGAACAAGGACTGGGCCGCGGGCAAAGTGTTCTTCAAAGAGCCCTACGACCGCCAGTACATGCGCGATTACTCGTTCGAACCGCCGCAGGCAGCGTGCTCGGCTTGCCCCGCCGGCACGCAGGCGGTGAGCTTCGCGAGTACGATTCACGACTCGCAGCATGGCAACGGCGTGATGTATATCAACACGAGCAACGGGCACGTCGTGAAGTTGACCTACAGCGCCTACGTTCTGCCGCCGCACGCGTCGTCGGGCTCCGTGACGGAAACCGGCGGCGAGGCGCTGACGGGTCTATGGTACGTCGTGCGTATCGACCAAACGTATCGGGGACACGCGTTGGTGATAACGGGAACGGGGACGTTTACCGGAGTCTTCGATCACTTCCGGCGCTTTCCCAGCGTGGCCGCCGGCGAAGCGGCGCTCCAAAACCAAACCATCTAAGGGTTTCTATCGGTCTACGAAACGGCTTTGGCGGCCGCCCCATCGATAGTGATCAGGCCTAACTCGATACAAGCATCGCGCTCTTTGCGCAACTCGTCTTGCGTCTTCTCGAGCATCTTACGCCCGAACTCGTCGAACTCGAAACCTTCGACGATCCGCGACACGCCGTGTTCCGTGCGCGAAGGAAACGAGAAGATCAAGCCGGGGTCGATCCCATACTCTCCATTGGAGTATCGCGCGACCGAGTACACCTCGTCGTCGGGCGTGTGATGCGTGAGCCGGTGCACGCCGGTAACGGTCGCATGCGCGGCCGACGCTGCCGAGGACGCTAAGCGCGCCTGAATGACTTGCGTCCCACGGTGCTGGACCGTCGAGATGAACTTCCCTTCGAGCCATTCCCTGTCGTCGATGACTTCCGGGACGGGCCGTCCGCCGATCTTCGCGTGCGCGAAATCGGGGAACTGCGTCGCCGAGTGATTTCCCCAAATGATCATCTGCGTGACCTCGGAGACGTCGATGCCGGCTTTTTTGGCGAGTTGGGCGCGCGCACGCAACTCGTCGAGCGTCGTCATTGCAAAAAAGCGGTCTTTCGGCACACTCGGTGCGTTGTGCATGGCGATAAGGCAGTTGGTGTTGCAAGGATTGCCGACCACGAACACGCGCACGTCGTCGGCGGCGTTGTTCTCAATCGCACGGCCCTGCTCGCTAAAGATTTTGCCGTTGACACGCAGCAGCTCCGAGCGTTGCATGTCACCTTTTCGGGGCACCGCGCCGACGAGAATCGCCCAATCGACGTCACGCATCATCGCGTCGGCGTTCGATCCGTACTGCACGTTCTTGAGCAGTGGGAAGGCGCAGTCCTCGAGCTCCATCAGCGTCCCGCGCAGTGTGCCGAGCGCCTGTTCGATCTCGAGCAGGTGCAATTCAAGCTCCGTATGGGGACCGAACATTTCGCCGTTGGCCATGCGGAAGATCAGCTGGTACCCGATCTGACCCGCTGCGCCGGTGACCGCCACCTTGAGACGTTTCTTCACAATACCTCCGCACGACCGTCGTAAGCTTTGGCCTGGTTCTTTGCTTTGCCAGGAATTCCGTTCGGCGTTGCCCGATAAGGCATCCATGAGCGGTCCCCACGGTCAGCCCGACCTCGAGCTCGTCCACGTCAGCGTCGCTTCCGCTGCCGGTGCTTATACCGTGGGCAATTCCTCGTTTTTCCGCTACATCATTCGCTTGGCGGAGCTGGAACTGCCGCTCTCGGGGCCCGATCAGGAAGCGGTTAACGTCTTGGCGGCAATTCCGCATGCGTTCGAGGCAGATGAAGAAGTGCCGGCGCTCTCGGGCGCGGGCTGGCGTATCGTGCCGGCGCAAGGCGATCTCGATTGGCCGGTGTTGGAAGCGACGCCGCAACGCTTGCGAACGGCGCTGGAACGCGCCCGGGCGTTGTTATGGAATCACGCCTCGCGCTTTCGGGTCAGCGCGCGCGAGATTTCGTCGATCGAAGACGAACTCGATGCGGTTTACGCAGTGCTTATGCGCGCAGAAGCGGCCGGCTTCGCGGTCAACGTCTCCTACGTTTCGTAGCTACTTTGTTTCATAGACCTCGAACGTATCGCCCGCTGTGCGCCTCACCTGGCAGCCGAGTTGCGACAACGCAGCAAGGTGGATCTGGATTTCGTCCGAGTTGGGAACTGCACTCGCGTTGAACATGCACCATTGATACTCGGATTTACCGACTTCGAACCGGGTGAGCTTCCCGCGGTCGACCTTGCAGACAAAGTGCGTGTAGTCGAGGCGCGTGCAATAGCCGGGCGGATGCGAGACAATCAAGTGCACGGACTACGCTCGCACCTGGAATTGAACTGGGGTCACGACTTGCGCCGCTGCCGACAACGGCAAGAGTGCGACTGCAGCAACGAAGAACCATAGACGGAAATTCATATGCGATCGGTTCCCCTAAGAATAATGAAGATTCCGCTGATCGGCGCGGGCGGCGAGCCGATCTCGTTCGCGCGCACGATCTTTTCGCATGGTTTGCCGTTCTTGCCGCCGGGACGGATCGATGAAGAGAAGAAGATTCTACGATCTTTCCGTTCGCATTGGCGAACGCGTGCGCCGATTGCGCTTCACCTCGACCGACGGTCAGTTAGACGTTGATCTCGACGGGCGCACCAGCAAGGCGGAGCTACGAACCGCCGAACGCATCACGCGCCGCGTCTTTCGCCTGGACCAAAATCTCGCGCCGTTCTACGCCATGATCGAGAACGATCCGCGACTGTCATGGGCGATCGGCGCGGGACGATTAATCGCAAGCCCAACGGTTTTCGAAGATGCGATCAAGACCATTTGTACGACCAACACGACGTGGGCCGGGACACGGCGTATGATCGCCGCGCTGGTCGAACGTGGCGGAGGCGCCTTTCCCGACGCAGCGTTGCTCGCGAAGACGCCGGAGCGTTGGTTTGCCGACGTTGCCCGAATGGGGTATCGCGGGCCGTACGCGCGAACGATCGCACGCGACGTTGCAGCCGGACGACTCGACCTCGAAGCAATGCTGCCAAACACCGAGCGTGACGAGCTGGCTAAGGAAGACGTGGTAGAAGAAGCGCTGCGCGAGTTGCCCGGCGTCGGGCCCTATGCCGCCGCGCACATCATGCAGTTGCTCGGCTACCACCATCGGCTCGTGCTCGACTCCGCGACGCGGCCGAAATACCTCGAGCTCAGCGGCAAAAAGCGTGCCTCGGACAAGACCATCGTGCGCGCGTTCAAGCCGTATGGGCCGTATGCCGGACTGGCGTTCTGGCTCTATATCACGCGCGATTGGATCGAAGACGTCCCCTTCGAACGATAGTAGGTCGCTGCAGGCTACCGCTGGAACGTTTCGGCGAAGTCCGTCCGTTTTCGAGAGGGACGAGTATGAAGAGGCTGCTTTTGCTTGTGGCGCTTGCGCTTGCCCTCGTTGGGGCGACGCGACCTCCGGCTCCCACGCCGAAGCCGACGCCACGGATTGACGACCCGCGCGTCCTCGTCACGGTGCGAAACACGACGAGTGCGAACGTGGTCCTCTCCGACACCACCGGCATCGCAACCATCGCAATGTTGATCGCGCCGGCGCAGGCGCAGCAGAAGCGGCTCTATTTTCCGGGTGGCAACACGATTCACGCCACGCCGCGCCTGTGGCACCGTTTTATCGTGGCCTCGGAGGGTTATAACACGATGCCTAACTTCCAGCGGACCGGCTGCGCGGCTCTGCGCGGCTTTCGCGTCGCGCACGAGCGCGATATCAATCGCTTCGGTAACCCCGCGACCTTTCAGTACGCGTTCGAGTGGGACGGGCAAGATGTGCAGAAATGCACGCTTACGTTTAACAACGCTTACGTGCGTGCGGACCTTACGATCGTCATCGCGCGCTGACGTTCGCCAAGCGACTAGGACGTCTGAGTCAGGCTACAGGTTCCGTTGCGAAAATACGCGGTCACCTTCTGGAGCGTGTTCGCAAGCGGCAACCCAAGGGTACGCCCGACCGTGCAGAGGACCTTGTTACCTTCCATAAGCCGCAAGTGCCAAACACTGCAGTACCTTATTCATAGCCGAGCACTACGCGATGACGGGCCCATCGCCTTTTCGAGGACGTGCCGTTCGAGCGTTGAACGTGTCGCTGGAGACTCCAAGGAGACCATCTACAGGGAGGTTCCCACCCATGCGTCTGACTCGCTTTCTTTTTGTGACGTGTGCCCTTTGTGCTGCCCTGATCGCGTGCGGCGGCGGAGGTCGCGGAGGCGGTGGGGTCATTCCGGGAAGCGGTGGATCGCAAGGATCAAAGAGCCGCCCCGCGGTCACGCTAAAGATGGTGATTCCGAAGACAACGCAAATCACGTCGGCGCGGACGAAGAAGCCCGAATACGTCTCGGCGGCGGTCGCATCGATCGTCTATGAGATCACGACGCCGAGCGGTACCACGTCGCTCGTGTCCGGCAACGACTATGCGAATGTCGCCGCATCGCCCTCGCCGTGCACCAGCGGAAGCAACGGGCTGGTCTGTACGATCTCGATTTCATCGACGCTTTCGGCGAGCGGCACCTACAACGTGTCGATCGCCACGTACGACGCCGCGCAAAGTGCGAACTGTATCCCCGGCGCGCAGTCGACGACTGCATGTGCCGGAAACCTGTTGGGATTTGCAACGCTACCGGAAACGATCACGGTTGGCAGCGCGACGCCGGTCGCGGTAACCCTCGGCGGAATCCCGGCGTATCTGCAAGGCCAGGCGCTCACCGGGTACGTCGACGGCAGCGGTAACAACAGCACAGACAACCAGCTCACCATCTATGGGAGCACGCCGCAGACGGGTGTCGCCGAGTTCCTCGACGCCGATGGGAACGTGATCATTCCACCGGGGGCACCGACCGTCACCGCAAGCTCGTCGAATACCGCAGCACTTACTGTCGCGGTGGCGACGCCGACACCGGGACAGTATCAGATCACGTGGACGCCGGTGATGAGTGGCAACTACGTGCAGCCGGGAAGCTACACGGTGACGCTGAGCATCGCGGTTCCAAACACGAACATTGTCGATAGCTATCCGCTCACGATACAGCTCGTGCACAGTGGCGTCTTCACCGCCGTCTGCGGCGGCCAGAACGATCAGGCAAACGTTTTCGGCTATATCGACGGCAACACCAACGGCGCTTCGCCCGATCTCACCATCTCGAGCGGGCTCGCGAGCTGCAGCCAAGCTCCGGGCGTCGCCACCGATCACTCGGGGAACCTCTACGTGGCCGACGGTACAACCCTGTGGGAATTCCCGGTCGCGCCGGGCACGAATCCGGCACCGATTGCCTCTGCGGGCGCGGCCCAAGGGCTGGAGTCGCCTTACACGGTTGCGCTCGATCGCCAGGGGAATGTCTACGTTGGCGACACATCCGCTGACGCGGTCTTTGCCTTCGATCCGCCGGCATCCGGATCGTTCGGGAATCCGGTCGTGACGCTCTCCTCCGACTTCAACGGCTACGAGCCGGGCGGCGTCGGCGCCGACAACGCGGGGAATCTCTACATCGCGGTGCAGGCGGACGGCTATCTCCAAATCTTCCAAACGGCGAGCATCGAAGGCGGCCTATCGCCGTCGAGTCCGGTCAATGCTCTCGCATCACTGTCGCCGTCGCAGTACGGGGGCGGAAGCGCCCTCGCGATCGATGTCCAACCGTCTCCCTCGACCCCGCCGAACATTTGGACCGCCGGGGAAAGCTCGACCAGTTCGGGCGTGGCCTGGAGTTGGTCGCCGCTCGGCGCGCTCCTCAACACCTATCAGGCCGGCGGTGTGGACGACGAAGGTATCGCCGTCGACGGCAACGGCCTCGTGTACGCCGCGTACTACCAGGGGACGTATCCCGGCCCATACGCGGACGTTGTTGCGCCGCTCTCGCCGCCGAGTTACACCAGCGGAAGCCCGATGGCGATCCCCTCGCCGGTACCGTTTGTGGTGAGCAGCGGTGGTGCGCTGCCGGTTAGCATCAGCGTCGCGGTTGCGCCCGCGGCGGGTGTCCTCGGCAATCGCAGCGGCGGCGGATCGCCCTCGCCGCTCAATACGCAATCACCGGCACCCTCGTTGCGCCATCCAGGTAATCCATAGGTAGAAGTCGCATCGGCCCCGCAGGCCTTCGTCCACAATCGATCTAATATCCACAAACACTAATTTGGTGATGTGTACGGACTGTGGATGAGCGTAGAAAGCCGCCTCGAATAGTCGCAAATATGGCGCCTTCAAACAGCGCCGATACCCTCCGTTTCCGGCGACCGTGGTATTGGCTCGTCGTTCTTGGTTTGGCAGCAATCGCTGCGTCGATGCTGGTCGTGGCCAACGCGCGCCTGCAGATGGCACAAGAGCAGCGCGGATTTGAAGCAGCACAGGAAGTGCGCTTGCAGCGCGTCGAGTTTCGGATCGACGACTACTTTGGCGAAGCGATTTCGCTGGCAAGCTTTGGAGCGCAGACGCTTGGCGCCGCGCGAGGGAATCTACCGCTTACCGAAGAGTTGACGCTCTCGATCCTGCGCTCGCGGCGTAACCCGGGCGTGTACGGCGCCGGGATGTTTTACGCACCCTACGCGTTTAGCCCCAATCTGCGTGAAGTCAGTGTGTACGATCACATGGGCAGGCCGGAATTCCGACCCTACGATCACGTGCTGCCCGGCGGCATCGACGAGGTGCTGTTCGCGTCAAACACCGTGCCCAAGGGTCAAGACTACACGCAGTTCGCATGGTATCGCCGAGCCGCTGCGCACGACTCGATGGTGTTTTCGGGGCCCTATGAGCTCGAAGGCCGCAGCTTTATCAGCACGCTGCGCGCGTACCGTATTCATGGCCGGCTGGTCGGTGTGATGAGCGTCGATACCCTCACACCGACCTTCATCGCATTGATGGCGTCGCCGCTCGCGCCCGGGGACGTGGCGTGGATCGAGTCCAGTCATGGCGGCACCCGGCTTCTCGCGACCGCACCCGTGCCGGCGGGGAAGCGGCTGGAACGCCGGATACCGCTGCGGTATACGTGGGCGTTCCTGCATCTT
This sequence comes from Vulcanimicrobiota bacterium, assembly GCA_963703325.1. Lineage (GTDB taxonomy): Bacteria > Vulcanimicrobiota > Vulcanimicrobiia > Vulcanimicrobiales > Vulcanimicrobiaceae > Aquilonibacter. The sequence continues at coordinate 2,652,907 of OY969805.1, forward strand.
TCGACCGATGCAACGTCGCTCGAAGTCGCCAAACGCAATCAGATTTCGTCGGCCGCCGGTTTGCTCTTGGGCATCTGGCTGGTAAGCGCGCTTTTGGGCGTGGGACTCGTGCAGCGCTGGCGCGCGCAAGAGCGCGAGCACCTTCTTCAGGCCCAGCAGCGCCATCTCGAAGCTGAGGTCGCGCTTGCGCGCACGGTCGAGGATGAACTGCGCAAAGCGGCGTTTACCGATTCGCTCACCGGGCTTCCGAACCGCGCGGCCTTTATGGAATACACCCGCAGCATTTTGGCGGGCAACCGCGATCATCACGCCGTCTTCTTCATCGATCTCGATCGCTTCAATATCGTGAATGAAACGCTCGGGCACCTTGCCGGTGACGAATTGCTGCGAGCCATCGGTAAGCGACTGCAATCGCTGATCGAAAGCGGGGATCTCGTGGCGCGTCTGGGCGGCGACGAGTTCGTCGTCATCGGCGCCGTCGAGTCGCGTTCATTTGGCGAGGCAGCGTCACTTCTGCTCACGCACGTGAGCGAGCCGATCATCGTCGACGGCCGGCCGATCTACCCGGAAGCGTCGATCGGCGTGGTCGCAGTCGACGCATCGTACGCAACGCCCGAAGAGTTATTGCGCGATGCTGATATCGCGATGTACGAAGCAAAGCATCGCGGCCGGGCGCAGTTTGCGATCTTCGACGCCCCGATGCGACAGCGTGTTGCCGACGATTCTCAGCTCGAAGATGATCTGCGGCGCGCGATCGAACGCGGTGAACTCGTCCCTCACTATCAGCCCATCGTGAATATCGCGACGCGCCAGATCGTCGCCTTCGAAGCGTTGGCACGCTGGAACCGTCGCGATGGCTCGGTCACGCTGGCCGGAGATTTCATCGACTTTGCGGAGCAACACGGATTCATTCAGGCGATCGATACGCTCGTGTTCCGCGCCGTTTGCTCGCACTCGAAAGCGATCTTCGATCTCTTCCCTACGGCTCAGATCGCGGTGAACATCTCGGCTGCGGAGCTTCCGGGGACGGGCATGGGCGACATGATCGAACCGTTGATTCGCCAGTACGACCTCCCTTCCAATCGCCTCAAGCTGGAAATCACCGAAACGGCGATGATGACGAGTTCCGAGGCGGCGCGCCGCACGATCGAGCGTCTACGCGCGCTCGGGATCGAGTTCGTTCTGGACGATTTCGGCACGGGATATTCGTCGCTGGCGTATCTGCAACGATTGCCCATCGCCGGCATCAAGATCGACCGATCGTTCGTCCAGCCTTTGCTCACCGATCCCAAAGCTGTCGAAATTATCCGCAGCATCGTGGTGCTCGCCCGTTCGTTTGATCTTTCGACCACCGCCGAGGGGGTGGAAAGCGTGGAGCATTTCGACCTGCTGGCCAGCCTGGGCGTCGATCATGCGCAGGGCTTCTTCTTCTCGCCGGCGCTCGACGTTGGGTCGCTTGCACGATTGCTCAAGCAGCCGATTTCCTTTTCGCCGCACGCGGCCGTAGAATAGGATCGTGAGCTCGTACATCCCCGTCGATCCCACCATCGCTGAGTTCGCCGCCCATCTTCGCCTGGAACGCGGACAATCTCCGCGCACGTCGGAAGAATACGCGCGCGATATCGAGCTCTTCGGCCAGTTTCTCGAACCCGGTCACCCCAAAAACACACCGTTTGCGAACTTGTCGTCGACGACGACGTCCGACGTTCGCCGCTTCGTCATGGAGCTGATGGGACCGCGCAAGTACACGGCAACCTCGGTGCGCCGCAAGATTGCCGCCCTGCGCTCGTACTTCTCGCTGCAAAAGCGCGAAGGCCGGCGCGGCGACAATCCGGCGCAGGATGTGCCGCCGCCCAAAGCGCCCAAGCGCTTACCGCACGTGATGAGCGAGCGTGAAGTCGGCAAGCTCCTGCGCACGCGCATCGCCGGAAAGACCGAATTCGCGCGCCGCCGTGATCTGGCGATGATGGAATTGCTCTACGCCAGCGGCATCCGCCGCGCCGAGTTGGTGGGCCTCAACATCAGCGACGTCGATCTCGAACGGCGCTTGATGCGCGTGATCGGCAAAGGCAACAAGCAGCGCACCGTCTTTATCAATAAAGCCTCCGCCGACGCCATTACCAACTATCTCGCGGTGCGCCCACGCACGCCGGATGAAGCGCTATTTATCTCTAAGCGCAAGACACGCATGTCGCACCGCCAAGCCTGGGTCATCTTCCGCCAATTTGCCGATCTTTCCGGTCTCACGCAGCATGTGACGCCGCACGTAATGCGCCATTCCTTTGCCACGCATCTCCTCGAGAATGGCGCGGATCTCATGACAATCAAGGAACTGCTTGGGCACGAGAGTCTCTCGACCACGCAAATCTATACCAACGTGTCGCTCGAACACATGCGGCGCAGCTACGAGGAGGCGCATCCGCGCGACCGCAGCGAAGAACGTTAGCGTGAAATTCTACGCGCTGCTCCTGGTTGTTGCTTTTGTCGGATGCTCGTCACTGCCGCAGCCGTATGCGACAACGGTCGGAGTTCTCAAGCCGGGCTCGACAATGACCGTGAACATCGAAAGCGGCGTACTCAACGCCTTTAAGCCGGCGCAATCTGACCCGTCGGACAGATTCACGATTGCCGCTGCCGCCCCGGAAGGCGCGACGCTGCCGCCGGCGCCGATGATCCGTCCCAACGGGAGCGGTGTAATCGTCGACGCGACCGGCGCGCTCGCCAATCTCCTCGTGCGCGTGCCCGACGGTGTCAATCTGGTCGTGCACTCGAAGCACGGCAACGTCAACGTCACCGATATCAGCGGTAACGTCGACGTTCACGCGGACAACGGTGACGTCAAGATCATGGTCGGCAGCGTCGCGCAGGCGAGCACGATCAACGGCTCAATCGAAGTGACGATAGGCAAGACGACCTGGCCGGGCACGCTGCGCGACAGCGCGCGCAACGGCGACGTGACGGTTTACATTCCGGAAACGGCGGCGTTTCACGCGCGCTTACACACCGACAACGGTACGCTCTTTACCGACTTTGGCCTCACCGGTAGATCGCACGGATCCAACGAGACGATCGATGCGCCAGTGAACGGCGGCGGACCGCCCGGTGTCGATCTCGAGAGTAACCGCGGCACGGTGCGGCTCATGCGCCTCAGCCCGCAAGCTTAAACGGTCCCGCCGCGCCTAACGGCGGTCGCGCATTCCGTGCTCCGAACCTTCAGCCGCATCGTGCGGCTTCGGTTTCAGCACTGCGCCGGGATTCATGATACCGGCGGGATCGATCGCGTCTTTGATCGCACGCATCAACGCCATCTCGACCGGGCTGCGCTGCTGCGGTAGCTCGTCGCGACGATAGCGCCCGATGCCGTGCTCGGCGGTAATGCTTCCGCCGAACTCGCGGACGATCGCATGAACGGTGTGGTTGATCTCTGCCCCAGATTGCTGCTCGCCCAGGAGCACGTTGAAGTGGATGTTGCCGTCACCAACGTGTCCGAAAGCCAGGACCCGCGCGCCGGTATGGGCCTGCTCGACCTCACGCGTAGCGCGCTCGAGAAAGGCGGGAATAGCGGAGATGGGCACAGAGACATCGTGTTTGGCGCTGCGTCCCGCACGACGTTCATGTTCGGTGATGGTCTCGCGCCAAGCCCAGAGCGCCTGTGCTTGCGTGCTGCTTTCGGCAATAACCCCGTCGGCGGCATGTTCCCGTTCGAGTGCAAGGCTCAGTGCCGTTTCGGTGCCCTCGCGCAAGCCGGCAAGGGCTGACGCGGCTTCGATGAGCAGATACCACGGCTGCGCGGCAATCGGACGCACCAGCTGCGGTTCGTGTTCGAGTCGCAGCGCTACGGTTCGTTCGCTGAGCAGCTCTGCGCCGACCAGCGCCTCCCCGAGCGACTCTTGCACGTCACTGAACGCCGCGACCGCGTCCTGCGTGCTGCGCACGCCGAGGAGCCCCGTCGCGCGGTGCGCCGGTCGAGGGAAGAGGCGTAGCACCGCGGCGGTGATAATGCCGAGCGTTCCTTCGGCCCCGATGAAGAATTGCTTCCAATCGTAGCCGGCGTTGTCTTTACGCAGCGCGCGCATGCCGTCGGCGATGTCGCCGTTCGGCAAGACGACCTCGAGACCCAACACCAGCGCGCGCATCGTGCCGTAGCGCAGAACGGCCGTGCCGCCTGCGTTGGTTGAAATCAACCCGCCGATCTGCGCGCTGCCCTCGGCGGCAAGCGAGAGCGGAAAGAATCGTCGCGCTTCTTCTGCAGCCGCCTGCACGTCGGCGAGCACGCAGCCGGCATCGACGCTGATGGTGAACGCGAGTGGATCGAGATCGCGAATCGCGCGCAGGCGACCGAGATTGAGTACGATCGCGTCCTTGAGGTCGAGCGGCGTTGCGCCGGCTGCCAAACCGGTGTTGCCGCCCTGTGGCACGATGGCGACGCCGGCGTCGACACACAGGCGAACGCACGCGGCGACGGCCCGGGTGTCGGGCGGACGCACAACCGCGCGTGCCGTTCCGACAAATACGCCGCGCCAATCGGTAAGGTACGGTGCAATAGCGTTGGGTTCGGTCAACAGACCGCTCGTGCCGCAGATGGCGGCGAGACGTTCGAGGAAGCCGCCGTTCACGCGCCCGACCGGGCGCGTTGGGCTTCCTTCGCTTTGACGAGGCGAACCATCGCGTCGTTGTACGGCGTCGGCACGCCCGTCCGCCGGCCGAACGCAACGACCGCGCCGTTGATGTGATCGATTTCGCTCGGGTGTCCCGACTCTAAATCGAAGGCCATCGAACTCTTCGAGTCTGCACCGACTTCGATGACCTGGGTGACGTATTGCCACGGGTTGACGAACGGCAGGTTGATCTTCAGTGCTGACGCGACAGCGGCAGCCTCATCCGCCAGCGACTCTGCCAAGTGCGCGGCGTTCGCGTTTTTGGCGATTTCACCAGTTTCGCAATCGAGCAGCGCCGAGAGCGCGTTGATCGCGGCATTGGCGACGAGTTTGCCCCACAAGTGGGGGCGGATGTCGTAAACGACCGACGCTCGTAGACCCGACCGCGTCAGGACGTCGGCGATCGTGCGCGACGTGGCGGGTGCCGCCGACGCCGAACCGATCAGTGTCGTGCCGGTTCCTGAGCTGCGCGAGCGTCCCGGACTGGTAGTGATCGAGGATTCGGTCGTGACGCCGAGGACCACGGGTACGGCGCCGCCGAGCGCCGTTTTGATCGCGTCGTCGTTGCCCACGCCGTTCTGCAATGAGATCACCGGGGTCGCGGGGTTCAACTCGCCGGCAAACGGCCGCAACGCGCGCAGCGTGTCGACGGCTTTGACGAACAGGAAGAGCATTTGCGATCCAAAGAGTTCGCGCGCATTGCTCGCCACGTGGACGCGGCGCGCCTTCTCGTCGTTGAGTTGCAAACCGTGTTTAGCGATCGCGCTGCTGGTTTGCGGATTCGCGTCGAGAACCGTTACGTCGGCGTTCTGCGACAAATGGTAACCAAACAGGGTTCCCATCGACCCCGCGCCGATGATGCCGATCTTCAAGCGCTCCGGGCTCACGCGGTCACCGCTATGGGATCTTGGTTTGGAAGCCGTAGGTAAAGCGACGCTCTGCATGATTGATTGCGCGTTCGCCGATAAAAAGCTCCCAGTTCTTCGCGAGATGGAGATTACCGTAGACATCGATCTCGGGCCGCTGCGGATTGTAGATCTTGGTATCGAAGCCGAACACGCCGTCGTTGTACGCGCCCAAGAAGCCGAGTTGCGAATACAACACGCCCCCGCCGACCCGGATCGTCGGCGAGAGTTTTTCGATCAGCGCAGCGTTGGCGGTCGTGCCGTAGCCGATGTCGTTGGCACCGACCAGCAAGCTCGTTGAATTATTCGGAAGCACGACCGCGTTGATGTCGCTCTCCGGACCGCGATCGGCGTTATAGAGCGGATTGGGGCAGCACACCGTCTGCGTGGACAGCTCGCTCATCCGCAGTTGAATCGAGATCAGGTTGCTCGCGATATCCGCCAACCGATGCTGCAGATGCAGCGACTCTCCCGTTACCGGGGGGTGCATCGCCCCTGGAGACGACTCTACCGTGGGCATACCCGGCAGCGGCGGGGCGGGCGAAAAGCTGGCGATCGGATACGGCGTCGCGTTCGTATCGACGCCGTAGACGCTGCTGGTCCCGCCGAACTCGCTCAGGAGCGAATTCGCCCGCTGCATCGTCGCATCGAGGTTGGCAATCGTGTTCTTGACTTGGGCTTGCGTCTGCGGATCGCCGGTGACCTTACGCAGGTCGCTGGTGAGGTCGGCGATGTTTTTGGTGGTATCGGCGATGTTCTTGGTCGTCGCGAGCACGTTACTCTTGAGATTTGGGTCGGTTGCCAGCGACTGCAGCGAGGCCATCGACTGGTTGAGCGCGCGCGACGTTTGGTCGAAGTTCGTCAACATATCGTTGATCTTCTTCGAGTTGAGCTGTGTCGTGTCGTTGAGCGTTCCGGTAAGCGCAACGATGTTCGCGCTCGCCTGCGCAAGGCTCGTCTGCAGCTGGCTCGAGAGCGAGCCTAGATCGCTTTTCATCGCCAGCGTCAACTGATCGGCATTGGTGAGGGTCGATTGCAGGGTATCGAGTAGCTTGGGCTCGCGCTTCTCCAGCTCGCTGAGCATGGCGTCGAGCTTCACCACTTCGCCTTGCCCTTGCTCGAGCAAATCGGCGATGGTCGCCGTGTTCGTCCCTTGCGGCTGCTCGGCGATCGGCAGTACTTCGCGCGGCATCGTCGGCAGCGGGGGCGCACCGGGCACCGGACGCGGCGGCACGATGATCAAACTCGGGTCGCCGGTAAGCGGCGCTTGAATCAAGAACCGCGACGCGAGCGGAATCCCAACGTCGCGATTGACCGCCAGAATGACATCGACCGTGTTGTCCGGCAACAGCGTAATGGTATCGACCGTACCGACGGTGACACCAGAAAAGTACACCAACGCCCCCGAGTGCAGCCCCGCCGCGGACACAAAGTGTACGCCAATCCGGTACCCCGTATGCCGCGTTCCAAAGTCGGTGATCACGTAGAACACGCCGAACAACAGCAAAAGCGCAAGCAATGCGAACGCCCCAACCTGTGCCTGCTTACTCATTGCCCGCTTCTTACTCTGCGTCGCATGCTATTGCCTCGTGCTCGACGTGGTTCCGATGGACCTATGCAGTGAGGAAACGTTCTTTGGGCGCGCCCTCGGGGAATGCCGGCTTGCCGTCACGTGTCGCGCGCCGTGGTCTGGGGGCCCCACGCAGTGGGGGGGCGGAGGCTAGGCCGAAGCGCCTTTTCAAATCGGTATCGGCCCCACTTCAGAGCCCGCGATAAATTGCTGGACGATGGGGTTGGCGGAGCGTTTGATCTCATCCACTGTGCCGTAGGCGATCACGGCGCCTTCGAAGAGCATCGCCACATAGTCGGCCATCATGTAGATCGATTGCAGGTCGTGCGAGATGACGACCGCCGTCCCGTTGAGCTTCTGACGCAAGCGTACGATCGTGTCGGTGATGAGGTGGGTGACGATTGGATCCAGACCGGTCGTCGGTTCGTCGTAGAGGATGAGTTCGGGGCGCGTGACGATCGCGCGGGCGAATCCGGCGCGCTTGAGCATGCCGCCCGAAAGTTCGCTCGGCAGGCTGTCGAAGGTGTGACTCAGGCCGACGGAATCGAGCGCATCTTCGACCATCTTGCGAATGTCGGCATCCGAATCATGGGTGTGCTCGCGCAGCGGCAGCGCGACGTTCTCGCCGACGGTCAAGCTGTCGAGCAGCGCGGCGAACTGGAACGAAAGACTGATGCTGCGCCGGACTTCGTTCAACTCGTGCTCGGGAATGTGGCAGATGTCGATGTTACGGACGTAGACGTGGCCGTCGTTGGGCTTGCTCAGACCGTCTAAGATCCGTAGGATCGTCGATTTGCCGGCGCCGGAGAGTCCGATGATGCAGGTGATCGCGCCTTCGACCACGTCGAGACTGCAATTCTTGAGGATCACCTTGTCGCCATAGGCGAGCGTCACGTCGTCCAAGCGCGCAATGATCTCCGGCACGTCAATGCGCGCCGAAGAGAACAAACGAGAGGATGAAGTTCGAGACGAAGATCGCGATGATCGAGATCACGACCGCACCGGTCGTGGCGGCCCCGACACCGGCAGCGCCGCCGCGCGTCGAGAGTCCCTGGTACGCGCCGACCAGCGCGATGATTGCCGCGAACACGAGCGATTTGATCAAACCCTTGACAACGTCTTCGAAACCGACCGCCTGGCGCGCCGAGGTGAGGAACGTGTCGGGCGAGATATGCGCGTAGGCCTGGGCAATCCACATCCCGCCGCCGATCGAAACGACGTCGGCGAAAATCGTGAGCAGCGGCAGCATCACCAGCATCGCGAGGAGCCGAGGCAACACGAGGAACCGCGGGACTTCCAAACCCATCGAGGTCAGCGCGTCGATTTGTTCGGTGACGACCATCGATCCGAGCTCAGCGGCGATCGCCGCTCCCGCCCGTCCAGCCACGACAACGGCGGTGAGCATTGGACCGAGTTCGCGCACCGAACTGTAGGCAACGGCACCGCCGACCACGCTGGCGAAGCCGTACTGCACGGCCTGCACGGCCGACTCGAGCGATATGACCATGCCGGTGAAGAGTGAGGTCAAGATGACGATCGAAAGCGATTGAAAGCCGAGAAAGTAACACTGATTGATCGTCTCGATAAACCGGATGCGCAAACGTCCGAGGAATCCCAACGACTCGCTGCCGAGAATCACGATCCCCCCGGCATATTCAAAGAAGCCGATCGTCGCGCGGCCGAAGCGATCCAACACCTTCATGTGATGCCCACTGCGACTGCGTCGAGTTCGTCGAGCACCGCTCGCGTCGCTTCGATGCGTTTGACCGCCACGCCACGTTCCGCCGTCAAGTTGAACTGGACTTGATTGAGCTGCTCGAGGCGCCGATCGACATCACGGAGATGTCCGCGCGCTTCACGTTCGAAGCTCGTGAAGTACCGCCGCACGGCCGAGCAATAGTCGGCGCGCTGACGTTCGTCGAACGATCCGGCGGCAAGCACCGCCTGCGCTGCGTCTTGGGCCTTGCGCATCGCGCGATCGGTGATGTGAAAATTCCCGACCTGCGCGACGAGCGCCGCGACGCGATCCTCAGACACGCGCCGGGGCCCCGAGGGTGTCGCGCTGGCGCTGGAAGATTTCAAAAATGCCGCGTTCGGCCATCGTCAGGAGCCGGTCGAGCTCCGCTCGATCGAAGGGCGCCGCTTCGGCCGTGCCTTGGATCTCGACGAATTTGCCGGCATCGGTCATGAAGACGTTCATATCGGTATGCGCGCTCGAATCCTCGTCGTAGGCGAGATCGAGCATCGGAATGCCGTGTACGATGCCCACGCTAATTGCCGCGACCATCCCGGTGAGCGGCCACTTCGCTCCGGCGAACTCGGGAATAGCACGCAGTGCGAGCGCAAGCGCGACGTAGGCGCCGGTGACCGAAGCGGTGCGGGTGCCGCCATCAGCTTGCAGCACGTCGCAGTCGATCCACACGGTCCGCTCGCCGAGCTTGGCCGTGTCGGTGACCGCGCGCAACGCTCGCCCGATGATCCGTTGAATCTCGTGCGTACGTCCGCCGACGCGCCCTTTCGCCGATTCACGCTGGGTCCGCTCCTGCGTGGCGCGCGGCAGCATCGCGTACTCGGCGCTCACCCAGCCGAGGCCTTTGCCCTTGAGCCACGGCGGAACGCGGTCCTCGACGGTTGCCGCGCAGAGTACACGGGTGTTCCCGACGCTGATAAGTGCGCTGCCCTCGGCGTACTTGAGGAAACCGGGCTCGATCGTGATGGGGCGCAATTGGTCGGGAGCTCGCCCGTCGCTTCGCGTCATACGGGGGTCTCTTTGGCGCACCGCGCAGGCATTCCGCCTATCCTCAATCAAACCGCCTGGTGTCTGGAGGAGTCGTATGAAGCATTTTTCTGCTCCGCTCATCGCGGCATTGGTTCTCGTTCCGGCGCTTGCGCAGGCGGCGGTCATTTCCGTCTCGCCACCGACGCTCGTCCTCCAAATCGGCGGTAAAGTCTTCGGAAAAGTCAGCGCGAGCGCGGCAAGTTCGCATCTTGTGCTTGCTCCATCGACCTGCTTCTCCACCGCGGGATCGCCGCGCGATATTCTCCGGGCGACCGGCGTGAACAAATCCGAGTCGGGCAAGTTCACGACGCTGAGCGTCGACGTTCGTGCGCAGCACCCGGGGAAATGCATCATTAAATTCCAGAGCGAATCGCACTTCGCGACGATCGACGTGATCGTGAAGCCGGAGGAACCGTGATCGTGAAATTGACGCCTGCCGTACTCGTCCTCGCGTTCGCGCTCGTCCCTGCCGTCGTTCGCGCGGCCGAGCTGTCGGTAAAGCCCACGTCGATCGTGTGGAATGCCGGCCAAACACCTCGAATCACGGTGCAGTACTTCACCGACGGCCGCCCCGGCAACAGCCGGGTCGAGAACGGGTGTCCAGGCCTGCTCGTGAACAGCGGGGGGCGGACCGTGAATCGTACGGGCGGTAAGTGGGAGGAAACGGCGGACTTCACCCTGCGCGTCAATCCCGCTTCGGGCCGCCGAGAACCGTGTTCGCTTCGGTTTGTGTATGGCGAGAAAATCGCGAGCGTGTCGGTTTCGTTCCCGCAAGCGGAGCGGCCGGCCAATTACGGTGTGCTCTTGCTCGATCCAGCGGCGGTCGTCGTGCAGTCCGGACAGTCGGTGCGCGTAACCGCGCGCATCGTGGGCCCAAGGCGAGAACCTATCTTAGGTTCGGAGGTTAGGTGCCGCCCGCTCGGCGTTATTCTCGGCAGCCCAGATTTTGTAACGCGCAACGGCAGAGGTTCGGCGAGTGACGGCCCCGTGGAAACGGTTGAGGTCTTCACGGCGCGCTCGATAGGTCGGGCGTCCCCGGGCACCTGCGAGTTCGAATTCCGGACGATGGAGACGCGCAAGCTCGTGCCCGTGACGGTCAAGCCGTAAGACGGTCGTAGATGTGGCGCGCGTACCAATCCGGCCAATCTGCATCCGGATGTCCGAGGCTTTTCTCGTAGATCCCGTGCGCGTGCTCGGCGTCGCGGAGCAGTTCGGCGAGGCGCGCTACCGGATCGTTGCCGAGATCAACTTGCATAGCGCTAGTATGGCCTATTCGACCGTGACGGTCTTGGCTAAATTGCGCGGCTGATCGACGTCCTTACCTTCGATGTCGGCAATGTGATAGGCGAGCAACTGCAGCGGGATCACGTTGACGATCGGTGAGAGCAGCTCGTCGACTTTCGGCACCCAGAACACGTGGTCGGCGACCTGTGCGGCTTCTTCATCGCCGTAGTTGGCGACCAGAATGATCGGAGCTTCGCGCGCCTTCGACTCCATCACGTTGGAAAAAATTTTTTCCCGCACCCGACCGTCGGTCATGACCCCGATTACCGGCGTTTCGGTATCGAGTAGCGCGATCGGCCCGTGCTTCATCTCGCCTGCGGCGTAGCCTTCGGCGTGGATATAGCTGATTTCTTTGAGCTTGAGCGCGCCTTCGAGTGCGGTCGGATAGTTGATGTAGCGTCCGATGAACAGACAGCTGCGCATCTTGCGAATCTTGCGGGCAACTTCGCGAATGTGTTTGGAAGTATCGAGCACGACGTCGACACTGGCGGGAAGCAGCTTCGTATTTTCCGCGATTTCAGCCAGCCGCCGCGGCTCGACCGTCCCGCGTACGGCTGCAAGATAGAGCGCAAAGAGCGTCATCGCGGTCACTTGCGAGACGTACGTCTTGGTGGCTGCGACGCCGATCTCCGGACCGCCGCGCGTATAGAGCGTTCCGTCGGCAATGCGCGTCAGATGCGAGCCGACGACATTGCAGATGCCCAGAATCGAGCTTCCGGCATCCTTGGCAATGCGCACCGCCTCGATGGTGTCGGCCGTCTCGCCGGATTGCGACATCGCAATGACGAGCGTCGTCGAATCGATGACCGGATCGCCGTAGCGAAATTCGCTCGCCAACTCCATCTCGACCGGCAGCTTCACCAACGAGCGCAGCAGATACATGCCGACCATGCCGGCGTGGTAGGCCGTCCCGCAGCCGGTGATCGCGATCTTCGAAATCTCTTTGAGGCGCTCGACCGTGATGCCACCGATCTCGTCGCTCAAGTCGACCTGCGCGTCGCCGTCGATGCGCCCTGCCAACGTCTCTTTGATGACGTCGGGCTGCTCAAAGATCTCCTTGAGCATGAAATGTTTGTAGCCGCTCTTTTCGGCCGAGGCGGCATCCCAGGTGACGTTGATGACGTCGCGCACGATCGGCGTGCCGTCGTAACGCATCAAGCGATAGCCTGTGCGATCGACGACCGCCATCTCGCCTTCTTGCAAAATGATTTCGCGACGGGTGTACGGCAGAATCGCCGGAGTGTCGGAAGCGACGTACATCTCGCCTTCGCCGATTCCGATCACGAGCGGACTCGCGCCGTTGCGCGCAAAGATCAGCTGTCCCGGCTCCTCGCTCGAAATGACGCCGAGCGCATAGGCGCCCCGCACGTCAGCGAGTGTCTTGCGAAGCGCGACCTCGAGATCGCCGTCGTTGTGCATCTCGATCAAATGCGCCAGTACTTCGGTATCGGTTTCGCTGCGAAAGACGTGGCCGAGCTCGATGAGCTTCGCGCGAAGCGCCGCGTAGTTTTCGATGATGCCGTTGTGCACGACCGCGATGCGGCCGCTGCAATCCATGTGCGGATGGGCGTTGGCATCGTTCGGGCGGCCGTGCGTGGCCCAGCGGGTGTGTCCGAGCCCGACCTTGCCGTGTAACGCATGGCCGTTGCGCAGCCGGTCGGCAAGGCGCGAAAGTTTGCCTTCCGCCTTGCTTCCGGTCAACGCTCCATCGGCGTCGATCACGGCGATTCCGGCGCTGTCGTACCCTCGATACTCGAGTCGCGCTAGCGAGTCGAGTATGATCGGAACGCTATCGCGCTCGCCGATGTAACCTACAATTCCACACATGGATTCAGCTCCGCTGAATCCTTAACGTTTGCCCCTTCGGGGCAAGCCGTGGCCTCGTAGACGATGGCACTTATTTGATGCCTTCCTTCGTACGGTGGTACTGGATGTGGCCCTCGGCGATCTCGTCGAGCGCGATCGAGACCGGCTTGTTGGGGTTGATCTCGTTCTGGTCTACCAGCGGTTCGCTGGCGAAGAACTCGCGACGGTCGGAGAACGGGAGCTGCTGGATACGGATCCAGTTGTTCAGCTGGCGCGCGCGCTTCGTAACGATGTTGACGAGGCTAAACTTCGAGTCTGCGTGCTTGAGCAGCGCATCGAGGTCGCCAAAAACGGTTTTACTCACGATGGGTTTTCCTTGGTTCCTTTGCTAGCTAGTTCTGTTCGACGTCCGCAAGCGAATCGTCGCTGTACCGGTGAATCCGAAATCGTTCGGCCTGAACGATGGCCTGCAAATCCGCGGTGGCCTGGTCAGGTTTTCCCTGTTCGTTGATGACGATGTAGTCAAAGTCACGGATGTAGCGCATCTCCTGATGTGCGATTTCCAGCCGTGTGGCGATCTCTTCATTCGTCTCGGTGCGCCGCGCGAGGAGACGTTTGCGCAGTTGCGAGAAACGATCCGGCACCAGGAAGATCAGCACCGCGTCGGGATACGCGGCCTTGACCTCGAGCGCGCCGTTGACTTCCGGCTTCATGATGACGTCGTACCCGTGGGTCAGGGTGTCGACCACGAAGTCGCGCGGTGTGCCGTAGAGATTGCTATTGTAGTCCTTAGTTTCCAGGAACGCCCCCATGGCCGCGCGCGCCTGGAACTCGGAACGCGTCAGGAAGAAATAGTGCTCGCCTTCACGCTCGCCCGGGCGCGGGTCTCGCGTGGTGGCCGAGACCGAATAGCGCAGGCGCGGCATCCGCGCAATCAGAGCATCGACCAGGGTATCCTTGCCCGCTCCTGATGGGCCGGACACGACGAAGAGCAGCCCCGGGCCGGTGATCACGCGAACTCCTCTGGACGCAAAGGCTCATCTGTTCCCACCCAACGAGGCGGACACCTGGTTCTGGCCGTCAGGCCGAGCTCCGGAGGGGGTCGACGACCTCCGCAGCGATTATGCTGGGACGAGACCTGCCAACGGAGATCTCTGGAAGGAAGGACGGAAATCATGATCGGTACGACCACGCGTGTACGTTCGTTCAACGTCGTTCAGCTCGGGCTGATGTACGGGATAATCTGCGCGGTCATCGGGGTCATCCTGGGACTACTGCTCGGTATCTTCAGCGGAGCCCTCGCGTCGATTCCGGGCGGTTACTTTCCGAACATCGGCTTTCTCGGCATCATCCTGTTTCCGATCTTGTACGGTATTGGGCTCTTCATCATCGGTTTCATCGAAGGCCTGGTCGTCGGCGCCGTCTACAACCTTGTCGCGGGTTGGATCGGCGGCGTCGAGATTCAACTCGAAACGCGCGCCTAGCGGAGGAGCGATGGCGAGCCTGCGCACTAGCCCGGAGCTCATCGCGCGGCTCGCCGCCGAACTCGACGCGCGTTTCGCCGGGTCGCGCGTGCGCGACGTCGGGCGTTTGGCCGACGGACGCGCGGCCATCATCCTCTGGTCTCGCGGCAGCGAGCATGCCCTTTGCATCGACGTGTTCGGCACGCCGCCGCTCGTCACGGTCGAAGATGGGCACGAGCTGCCGATCGAAGTTGAACCGGGATTCATTCGTGCCGCCGGCGCCGCGTTGCGCGGCAGCACGCTGCTTGCCGTCAAGGCTCGTAAGGACGATCGCCTGCTTCGTTTCACCTTCGGCACGCGCTCGCGTTTCGGGGTTGGCGACGAGAGCGAGCTATTTATCGAACTGGTTCCGCGCTTTGGTAACATCGTGCTCGTGCGTAAGGAGCGGATCGTTGCGGCGCTCAAGGAGTTCTCACTCGCGGAGAATCAGACGCGCGCGATAGAAACTGGTCAGCCGTACGGATTGCCGCCGCTGATGGCACGCGCGTCCCAGCCGCCGGTCGAACTTGCTGCGGATGCGAGCGTCCTCGACTACCTGCGCGGTGCGCGTGAACAGACGCATGCGTCGAGCGAAGCGCGGCGCACCGGTGACCGGCGTGCGGCATTGATCAAACGCCTCGAGGAGCGCGAGAAAAAAATCCAACGCGAGCTCGCGCTCGTCGCGGAAAAGCGGCGCGCTGCGGGTGCACGCGAGCAATTGCGCGAGGCGGGCGAAGCGGTCTACGGCACCCTCCACGAGCTCGACGAAGGCGCGCGCGAGGAGGCAAAGACGCAAGCCAGTGCGCTTTTCGCGCGGTACAAAAAGCTCGGCGCCTCGCTGAGTCACTTGGATGCGCGTGAAGCTTCGTTGCGAGTCGGGCTCGCCGCCGTCGAGCAGCTTCGCTGGGAAGCCGAGCGTAGCGACGACGCCGACTTGGCGGACGTCGAGACCGCCGCGAAGCAGCTCGACTCGCGTACGAAAGGCGCGCGCGGCGGCACCGCGCGGCGTAAGCGGACGCCGCTCGAAGTGCGCACGCCGAGCGGCTCGCGCATCATGGTTGGCCGCTCTCCGAGCGAAAATGCCGACCTCACGTTTCGCGTAGCTCGCCCGAACGACTGGTGGTTTCACGCGCAAAACATTCCCGGCGCGCACGTGATCCTGCAACGGGACGACCGCAGCGAACCGCCCGCCGACGATATCGAGCGGGCGGCCTCACTTGCGGCGTATTTTTCGAAAGCGCGTGCCAGCGCGAAGGTCGCGATCGATTACACGCTACGCAAGTACGTTCGCGCGCAGCGCGACGCACCGCCCGGCCTGGTGTGGTACACGCATCCGCGCACCATCATGGCCGAGCCCGGACCTCCGTAGCTAGCGGGGCAGACGCGACTCGCAGACGTTCCAGTCCGTGTGCGCTAGGAAGGCTTCGATGTATTTCCCTTTGTCAGCGGGCTTGTAGTCACGCAGATACGCGTGCTCCCAAAGGTCCATCACCAGGATCGGATCGCAACCGGCAAGCTCGTTGATGTTGTGATCGCCGATCCAGACGTTGACAAGTCCCTTCGCCGTCTCGTCGTAGAAGGTGATGGCCCAGCCGATGCCGCGCATCGCGCCGATTGCAGACAAATCTTTCTTCCAGTTGTCGAACGAACCGAACGTCGCTCCGGCTAGATCGTAGAGCCGGCCGCCGGTGTAGTTCTTCGGGCTTTTCGCGAGGTTGTCGAAGTAGTATTCGTGTAGGCGCATACCGTTGAATTCCCAGCCGAGGCGTCGCACCAGTTCGGCGTATCCGGGATCGGCACCAACGTTCTTGCCGTTTGCGCGCATGTCGGCAAGCCGTTCGCCGATGAGATTGGTGTTTTTCACGTAGCCTTCGTACAGGCCGAAATGGATCTGCAAGGTGTCATCCGAGATGCCTTGCAGGCCGGAGAGATCCCATTTCTTAGGGGCGTAGCTCTTGGTTGCGGTTTGAACGCTCATATCTGAATCAGAACCCCGTGTTCTAGCGTGATATGCACTTATTAGTCTACCCTCGTTACAACGAGGACTCGATGAGAATGGCTGCACGAAAATAAGGCAGCGCGAGAGGGGCAAGGCGCTTGCTTGCAATAACAGAGAGCTTAAGCGTCTCTTAAGGCTCCGCGAGGTGAATCGCCTTGAAGAACCCCTTGGACTCACTGTGGGGAACCGTCATCAGCGGCATCGTCCTCACCGTCATCTTCTTCTACGTCGCGCAGTGGCTTGTGGCCCGCGCGAGCTCAGGAGCATAGCGCCATGTGGGATGCACTCGAGGGCGCATTGTTGCGCTGGGTCCACGTTTTGTTCGGCATACTATGGATCGGACTGCTCTACTACTTCAACTTCGTCAATGCCGAGGCGGCGAAGCAAGCCAATACCGCCGGCGAAGGCGCGCCGATCAGCAAGTACATCATGCCGCGCGCCCTATTCTTCTTCCGTTGGGCGGCGGTCGTGACGTGGATCGTCGGCGCCGGCCTGCTCTCGACGATGCAGTCGAGTTCGGGCCTCAACGGTTTCCTCGCGGCCTTTGGGCTACAGGGTGAGTTCGCACCGATCGGCATCGGCGCATGGCTCGGCACGATCATGTTTATCAACGTCTGGGCGATCATCTGGCCGAATCAGCAAAAGATCCTGGGCATGAAACCCGCCACCGACGAAGAGAAAGCCAAATCACGCCGCATCGCATTCCTCGCCTCGCGCTTCAACACCATGCTCTCGATCCCATTGGTGTGGTTCATGGTTACCGGCCCGCACCAATCCATCTATCATTAACGAACGCATAGACGTCAACCGCGTCACGTTGTTAATGCCGAGCGAAGGCTCGGCGCAACGTCTACGCATCAGGAACTAGTACTATTTTTCCGACGTGCTGGCTTGACTCTAGGCGCGCGTGCGCCTCTGCGGCCTGCGAGAATGTGAAGACGGAATCGACCACGGGAAAGATCGGATCGCGATTGGGGAGCAGTGGCCAAATGTTTTTGCGCAAGCCGTCGGCGATTTGCGCTTTTTCAGCGCTCGTCCGTGGACGCAGGCTCGAGCCCAGCACGCTGGCGCGGCGTTGGATGAGATAGCGTAGATCGATCGTCGATTCCGTGCCGCCGGCGTGTGCGATACAGGTGATGCGGCCGTCGGTCGCAAGCGCGCGCAGGTCGCGGTTGATGTACTCGCCGCCGACGATGTCGAGCACGACATCGACGCCGCGTTTTTCGGTAAAGTCCATCACCTTTTCCACGAAGTCCGCGTTTTTGTAATCGATCGCGGCTTCGGCCCCAAACTCGAGCGTCGCCCGGCACTTCTCTTCGGAGCCGGCGGTCGTGATCGCGCGGGCGCGAACCGCGCGAGCGAACATGATCGCCATCACGCCGATGCCGCTCGTGCCGCCGTGAATCAGCGCGAGTTCACCCTCACGTAAGCGCGCGCGGATCAGCAGGTTGTCGTAGACCGTGAATGCGTTTTCGGGTAAGGTTGCGCCCTCGACAAACGACCACTGCGACGGCAACGGCAACACTTGGCCGGCCGGGACGGCCGCATACTCGGCGTAGCCGCCGCCGTTGCAGAGCGCGACGACGCGATCGCCGATTGCGAGATTGGAGACGCCGGACCCGAGCTGTGTGATGCTGCCGCTTACCTCGAGCCCAAGGATCGGGGACGATCCCTTTGGTGGCGGATAGAGCCCCTTGCGCTGCATCGTGTCGGCCCGGCTTACGCCGGCCGCCTCAACCTCGATGAGCACTTCGTCGGGCCGAGGTTCCGGCACCGGACCTTGCGCGACGTGGAGCACCGACGGATCGCCGGGTGCATCAAACGCGACGTATCTCACCGCGTTACTGTGCGGGCAGACGGCCCGGTCATCCTTCGCGGCGTTCGATGAACATTGCGTCGCCGAAGGAAAAAAAGCGATAGCGCTGCGCGACGGCCTCCCGATATGCCGCGAGCACGCGCTCACGCCCCGCGAATGCGCTCACCAGCACCAGCAACGTCGACTCGGGGAGGTGAAAATTGGTGATCATTGCGTCGACTTGCGTAAACGCAAACCCCGGTTTGATGAAGATCGACGTCGTGCCCTCTTCAGCAACGAGGCCTCCGTGCGCGGCAGCATTTCCCTCGAGGGCGCGAACGACCGTCGTCCCGGCGGCGATCACCCGGCCGCCGCGAGCGCGAGCGCGCTCAATGGCGGCGACCGCGGACGATTCGATCCGGTAGCGCTCGGCGTGCATCATATGTTGATCGAGCCGTTCATGTTTCATCGGGCGGAACGTGCCCAGCCCCACGTCGAGCGTGATTTCGGCGATGGCTGCGCCGGTCGCGGCGATACGGTCCAGCAGTGCATTGGTGAAGTGCAACGAGGCAGTCGGTGCCGCAACGCTGCCCGGGTCGCGTGCGAAAACCGTCTGATAGCGCGCCTGCGCTTCGTCGGAATCATGGTGAATGTAGGGCGGCAGCGGCAACCGTCCGGCGCGTTCTAAGAACTGCTCGAAACGTTCGTCGAGCGTGAATTCCAGTTCCCGAATGCCCTCGTCTGCCTCGGCGACGATGTGCGCGTGGGCACGATCGTCGAAGCGAATGACGGAACCCACACGCAGGCGCCGGCCTGGGCGCACGAGCGCAGTCCAACGTGTCGCTGCCGGATCGTAGCGCATCGATTCGGCGGGATGCAGTAACAGGACTTCGACGCTGCCGCCGCTCCCTTCACGCGACCCCCACAAACGCGCGGCAATGACCCGCGTGCGGTTGAGCACGAGCAGGTCTTCTGGGCGGATCAGTGACGGAAGGTCAGAGAAAATCCGGTGCTCGATGCGCTGCGAGCCGAGCACCATCAGGCGACTGGCGTCGCGCTGGGGCGCGGGTGCTTGCGCGATCAGCTCGGGAGGCAGTTCGAAGCGATAGGCCGAGGCCAACGCTTCGGGCGCGACTAGCTCGTCAGACGCTGCCGTTCGAGCTCCAGGAAGTTGGTGAGCCGCTTGAGGTCTTCTTCCGTGGCATCGATAATGAGAATGCCGACCTGATAGTTCTCGGCTTGGAACGCGCGAATCCAGCGCACTTGGCCGCGCAGGCGAAGAAAGGGATTGCGCTTCATCGTGAACGTGTACTTGGTACCGACCGGTAGGTATTGATCGGCAATGATGCGCATCCCCGTCGGCGAAATATCGGCGACGGCTCCGCGAAACAACATCGAGGAGAGCGGGTCTTCGACGACGACGTCGATGTATTTGCGAAGGCGAAGTGCGTAGCGTTTGTCGCTGTTCGCGTCACCTTCTCCGGCGGATTCATTCGCCGGTCCGTCAGTCATGCTCGATCTCGGTTCCCGGAAAATAGAAATGCAGAATGTCGGTAAACGACGCGCCCTCGAGCGCCCGGCCGCGCGCACCCCACTGGCACAGCCCGACACCGTGGCCTAAGCCACCACCTTCGATGGCGATACGCTCCGGTGCCTCCGTGGACGGTTCGAATTCGGTAATTAAGAGGCTCGGCAGGACGCGTGTCCCGATGCGCAGGCGAAACGTGGCCCCTTTGATCGGAATATCGCCGTGCGCACCATGCAGTACAAAATCGCTGGCGCGGCCGCTCGCGTCCGCCATTCCCTGTTGTACCGCTTGCAAGGGGGCGACCGGCTGCAGTTCGCTCGAAAACACCTGCGCCACCGCGTCAAGATCGAGTTCGCGATTCCAGCGATAGTATGGCGAGCCGGTGCACGTTGTGCACACAACTCCGCTCAAATAGGGAATCGGCGCACCGCCCCACGCGCCGGTCGATGATTCGGTGTGGCCGCCGCAACACGAACTGTACATCACGCGGGCAAAGCCGTCGCCAAATCGAAGCACCTGCGCGCTCGTCGAATCGACCGCTGCGCGACCCGCCGGCGTTTCGCCGGCGACGCCGGCGTAGACTTGATCGAGTTCCGAGGGTACGACGTCGTAGGCGCGTTGCGGGTTGCTACGCGCCAGCACGTAGGTGCGTGCGCAAACGGCCTGAGCTTGCAGCGCTGCCACCGGCCACGACGGCGTCATCTCGCGCGGGACGACACTGTAGAGATACGCTTCGAGCGGCAGCGTGTTGACGACCGTCCCGTCGGCCAACGACGTTGCGTTTCCGCGAAAGGCGCGCCCGTTGAACGTGAATCCGTCCGCATTGCTGCCGGCAACCGTTCCTCGCCCCAGCAACACGCGCAGTTCCTGGGTGTTCGCGTTGAGGGCGGGATCGGCGTCACTGCTGCCGGGACCGGCGCGCACGCGTCCCGTAACGCTCGCGGCGAGCGTCAACGCGAGAAACGCGCCGCGTGAAATCACAAGAGCCGGTCCTGCGGCGCGGGTGCTAGCAACCCCATATGCGCGTACGCCGCGGCGGTGGCCTTGCGTCCGCTTGCGGTGCGCACAACAAACCCGGCTTTGAGGAGGTAGGGTTCGACCACGTCCTCGAGCGTCTGCGTATCCTCGTTCAACGACGCGGCGATCGCCGCGATCCCGGCGGGACCGCCGCGATACGATTCGATCAGGGCTTTCAAAAAGGCTCGGTCCATGCGATCGAGGCCAAGCTCGTCGACGCCCTCGCGCTGGAGCGCCTCGCTCGCAACCTCATTGGTAACCGCGCCGCTCGCGCGGACGTCCGCGAAGTCGCGCACGCGACGCAACAATCGATTGGCGACCCGCGGGGTTCCGCGGCTGCGCGTGGCGATGGTACGAGCCCCGTCGACGTCGATCGGAGCGCCGAGCAGCTGCGCGGAACGCGTGACGATACGCTCCAGATCGGCGGGCTCATAGTAGTCGAGATGGTGCACGATGCCGAAGCGATCGCGCAGCGGCGCGCTGAGCATGCCCGCTCGCGTGGTCGCGCCGATCAAGGTGAAGCGCTTGAGCGGCAATTTGAGTGTCTTGGCGTAGGCTCCGCGATCGACGACGAAGTCGATTTGGAAATCTTCCATCGCCGGATAGAGAAATTCTTCGACGACGCGACCGAGACGATGGATCTCGTCGATGAAGAGCACGTCACCTTCTTCCAACGACGTGAGGATGCCGACCAGATCCTTGGGTTTTTCCAACGTCGGGCCGCTGGTCGGCCGAAAATTCGCGCCGAGTTCGCGCGCGACCAACCCCGCAAGCGTGGTCTTGCCGAGGCCGGGTGGACCGTAGAGCAACACGTGCTCCAGCGGCTCACCTCGGCCGCGCGCCGCTTCAATTGCAATGCGCAGATTCTCGACCACGCGCCGCTGACCGACGTAGTCGTCGAACGAGCGCGGCCGCAGCGAGGCGCCGTAGACTTCGTCCTCGAGTGACTCTTGCGGCGAAAGCACGCGATCGGCTTGATCGTCTCCGGTGTAGAGGGGCTTGCGAACGTCGTCGCCGTCGGTCATGGCGCCGCTGCCTTGCGGCGATAGATTTGCGCGAGCAGCGTCTCGGCGTCGTCGATCCGCGGATCGCTCTCGAGTGTTTCGCGGATCATCGCCTCGGCTTCAGAACGTTTGTATTTGAGCTGCAACAGCACGTCTAGGGCCTCATCGGCAAAGTCCGGCATCGCCGCCGGCTCGGACGGCTGCGCGTCTTGGATCAGCAAGAAGCGCGCAACTTTGCCTTGCAGTTTCGCCACGATGTCGCGCGCCTTCTGCTGCCCGATCCCTGGAAGCTTGCGCAAGTAGGCGTGGTCGCCGCGATCGATCGCGTTCGCAATCGCCGACATCGGCTCGGAAAACGCGCGCGCGGCCGTCTTGGGACCAATCGATGCGACGCTGATCAGGGATTCGAAAAACGCGCGCTCGATCGCGTTGGTGAACCCATAGTACGTGGCCCTCGCGCTGTTGCCGTCAATGCTGAGCGCTGCGTAGATTTCAAGCGCGACGCCTTGACCGGGTGCGGCGGTGATCTTCTCGGCGACGCAAGGCGGGAGCGTGATCTCGTATCCTAAGCCGGCCGCCTCGAGGACGACGTGCTCGCCGTCACGTTCGACCAGCGTGCCGCTAATGCGCGAGAACATGCTCGGACATGTTGAGATACGCAAGCGCGATCGCGAGCGCGTCGGAAACGTCGTTCGGTTTGGGAGCCACGCGCAGGTTCAGCAAGCGCGCGACCATCGCGTTTACTTGGTCCTTACTCGCGCTCCCGGAGCCGACGAGTGCGCGTTTAACGTGTGCGTGGCCAAGCGTCTGAACCGGTACGCCGGCTTGGGCGCTTGCGAGGCACATGACGCCGCGTGCATGGCCCATCAGGATCGCGGTCATCGGATTCTTGTACGTCGTGTAGAGCTCTTCGATGACCACCACGTCGGGCCGCGTTTGTGCCAGCAGTGCGCAAATGCCTTTGTGCAATTCCGCGAGCCGGCGCTCGAGTGTCGCGCCCGTGGCGGGTGCGACGATGCCGGCCTCGATCAGCGCGACGCCGCGCCCGCGCCGCTCGATTGCGCCATATCCGGTGACGCGCAGCGCGGGATCGATGCCGAGAATTCTCACGGGCCGGTGCCGTTGACGATGAGCGTGACCGTCGAACCCGGCGTGAGGTTTTCTCCGACGGCCGGATCGGTGCGGATCACGTGTCCGTTCGCGCCCTCGGCCGTGGTGTACTGGATCTTACCAACGAGGTAGCCGTCGGCGGCGAGCGTAGCCTCCGCGTCCGCAACCGTTTCGCCCTCGGTATCCGGTATCTGACCGTTGATCGACAGCGTCAACGTCACGCGCTTGCCGGTGGAAACCTGCGCGCCGGGCGACGGATCCTGATTGACGATCGTTCCGTTCTTGTCTGATTGCGTCGAAAACGTGATCGCGGGTTGCAGCCCGAGCTGTTGCAGTTGCGATACTGCCGATGCGTACCCCGTGCCGACCAGCGGCGGAACGACGATTGCTTGCCCGCTGGTAGCCGGTCCGGTGCTCACGGTCGCATGTATCGTGCCGCCGCGTTGCAGCGATGTGCCCGGCAACACGTCCTGCGAGAGGATCACGCCGCTACCGACATTCGCGTCGGCAGCTTGTTGGGAGGTGTCGAGATTGATTCCGAGCTTGGCGGCCATGGTCTGAGCATCGCTCACGGCCATGTTGACGAAGTTCGGCGCTGCGACAGTTTGTGGGCCTTTCGACACCGTGAGCGCGATCATCGCACCCTTGTGCACTTGCGAACGAGCGTCCGGCTTTTGGTCGATGACGCTGTCCTGCTGCGCATTGTCGAAGCGATCGATACGCTTGACTTTGAAGCCATCGTCCTCGAGCGTGCGCTGTGCGTCGTTGACGTTGTAACCGCGCACGTCGGGCAGACCCACCATCGGAAGTCCATTGCTGATGGCCAGCTCGACCAAGGCGTTTCGTTCTACTTTGGATCCCGGCGACGGATTCTGACGGATTACGTGGTTGACCGGCACGGTGTCGCTTGCCGTCTTGATGAAGCGCGCGATCAGCCCGGCATTGACGACGGCCGCTTGCGCTTGCGTATCGGTCATGTTGGTGTAGTCCCCGACCGTGACCGACGACGCGACCAGCGGCAACGTGAGCGGGCGACCGAAAAGCACGTATCCGATGCCGGTGGCGATCAGCGCGAGCAGGACCAACGTCACGATGAGTCCGGTCCCCCAACGCGAGCGCCGTTCTTCTTCCTCGCTGATCGAGGTGTAGCTGCGATCGGGCAGCGGCGAGCGCCGGGGAGGCAGCACGCTGTGCATCATCTGCGTGGGTGCGTCGTCGGCAATTTGATAGGCGGGAACGCTCGGGCGCTCGCGCGCTTCGCGTAGTGCCGTCGCAACCTCGCTCGCCGACCGAAAGCGATTCTCGGGCCGCTTTTGCAGCAGCTTGTTGACGATTGCCGCAAGCGCCGGCGAGACACCGCTTACATTTGCATCGAGCACCGGAACCGGATCACCGATGTGCTTGAGTGCCACCGTCACCGGGGATTCCCCGGTGTAGGGCAGCGAGCCGGTGAGCATTTGGTAGAGGACGATGCCGACGCTGTACAGATCGGAACTCTCGTGCAGCTCGTGACCCTGCGCCTGTTCCGGCGAGATGTAATACACGCTGCCCATGACGAGCCCGGGCTTGGTGAGCGCCATCGTTTGCTGCGAGACGGCACGCGCGATGCCGAAGTCGGATAGCTTCACCACGTCGTCTTTGGTGACGAGGATGTTTGCCGGCTTGATATCGCGATGCAAAAGCCCGGAGCGATGCGCGTAGGCAAGACCGTTGCAGATTTGCGCTGCGTAGTCGATCGCTACCGGCTCGGGAAGCGCCCCGTCGGCAATGATCTCCGCGAGCGACGCCCCGTCGACCAGCTCCATGACGATGTAATACGTGTCGCCTTCACGGCCGACGTCGTACGTGTTGACGATATTGGGATGCGAAAGGCGTGCCGCCGATTCGGCTTCCTGGTAAAAGCGGCGCACGAATTCGTCGTCGGCCGCATACTGCGGGCGTAGCACCTTGATCGCTACGCGGCGGCGCAGGACCGTATCGGTCCCGCCATACACCGTAGCCATCCCGCCTTCGCCGAGTTTACGATCGAGTTTGTACCGATTGTTGAAAGTCTGCTGCTCGATCACGTTCGACTCATCGTTTCCCGCGCCGGAGGTGTTTCCTGCACGATCATGGTGTCGGCTGCGCTGAGGGCAGTGTAGCAAGCGCGGTCTCGAGCACGTCGCGTGCGATGGGCGCGGCAACGTCCGCGCCGTAACCCGCGTTTTCAACCACGATGGCAACCACGAAGCGCGGATGATCGGCCGGCGCGAAACACACGAACCACGAGTGCGCCGCGCCGTGCGGATTGGTGGCTGTCCCGGTTTTTCCCGCAACCTGCACGCCGCGAATCGCTGCCGTCGTTCCCGTGCCGCGCGTCACCACCGCAATCATCATCTTTGCCACGTCGGCAGCAGTTTGCGCCGAGACCGGCGTCGCCAGCGTCTCTCCCGGCGTAACGCTTGCCACCTTGCCGTCGCGCACGATCTGGCGCACGATGTACGGACGCGGCATGGACCCGCCGTTTGCGATCGTGGCGGTGATCAGTGCCATATGCAGCGGCGTCATCAGAAGCGCGCCCTGTCCGAATCCCATTTGCGCCAGCTCACCGGGTACGATCGTGTTCTTCGGTGGGATGCGATCGGTTTCGGCCGGCAGCTGAAAGTCGAGCGGCTGCCCGATACCCCATTTGTCGAAGGCGTCGTAAAAGGCATCCGTGCCCATCTTCAGCGCGATTTGCGCAAAGTCGACGTTGCTCGACAGCGCGAAAGCGCCGGTGAGATCCTGATCGCCCGTCGCCTCACTCTCGTTGTCGTGCAGTGTGAAGTTACCGATTTGCAAGTATCCCGGATCTTCAAAGCGAGAATCCAGCGTCACCGTACCGTCTTCGAGTGCCGAACCCGCGGTAAAGATCTTGAAGGTTGATCCCGGCGGGTAGAGTCCGCTGGTTGCGCGATTGATCAGCGGGCTTTCGGGATCGTTGGCGAGCGACGCAAATTCGGCATCGAAGTGCGTGGGATCGTAGCTCGGCATGCTGGCAATAGCCAGCACGGCGCCGGTCGTAGGATCGAGCACGATGCCGGCTCCACGAGCCTGTCGCGAGAGCTGCGCCCACAGCGTTCGCTCGATCGCCGGAACGATGGTGGTGACCACATCGGCCCCGCGCGATTGTGCGCTCGTCCCGGAAAAAGCACTGCGGATTTCGTCGAGTTGCGCCAGCGGATCTCCCGTCGTGTCGGCCGGCGTCAGCGCGCGATCGTAGGCGTCCTCGATGCCGCTCGTGCCGTATCGCGCGGAGACGTAGCCGACGGTTTGCGCGAGTGCTTCACCGAACGGGTAGACGCGCGCATTACCATGCGTTTCCGCCAGCAGGGTGCCGTCGGTCGCGAGGATTCTGCCGCGCCGCGCGTCGAGCAATGCGTGACGGGGATTATAAGGCTTGCTTGCGATCTCCGGACCGGCAATGACCATCACCCACGCGACACGCGCTGCGAGAACGAAAAATAAAAGTAGGAAGAACGCCCACAGCCGGCCGATCGCGCGATTGGTCACTGCTCGCGAAGAACGCTGAATCCGCCGCCTGAGCGCACGGCCATGTGTGCGCGCCCGGGATCGGACGAAAGGAGCAGGTTGATCATCTGCTGCGCGACAGCATCAGAGATCTCACCGGTTGCGAGGACGACGTCGACACCCATCTCGCTCAAGATCGGCGGAGCAACATACGCGCACGAGGGCAACGTCTCGAAGAGACGCTCCTCATACGCGCCGTCGCGCCACGGCCCGCGCTTGCCGAAAACTTGAGCGTGGAAATCCCAAGCGCACAGCTGCTTCTCTTTCCAGACGAATTCGTCGCGTACGCACAAGCGCCGGCAGGCGGCGCATTGCACGATCGGCGCGGGCGGATGCGCGAGACCGTCGGCGATTTCCTCCGGTACGTCTTCGATA
Source organism: Vulcanimicrobiota bacterium (assembly GCA_963703325.1). Taxonomy (GTDB): domain Bacteria; phylum Vulcanimicrobiota; class Vulcanimicrobiia; order Vulcanimicrobiales; family Vulcanimicrobiaceae; genus Aquilonibacter. The sequence goes on from OY969805.1 coordinate 2,679,788, forward strand.
TTGAGGACCGCTTCGTCGGAGAGTGCCTCAGGCAGTTCCGCATGCCATTGCACCCGCGCAAGCAACTCGATATCGCGCATCGGCGCGACGAATGCGCGTTCATCTTCGGGTGCGAAGGTCCGGTCGACCCAGTCGAGCAGGTTGGTCAAGGCGATCCCAACATTTTGCCAGCTTTCGCCGATCACGACGCCGACCGGCGTCCACGCAAGCGGAACGAGGCGCGCCGTGATGGCGCCGCCCTCGGTACGAAAGCTGTTGATGAAGCCGAGCGTACTTCCACTGCCGCCGAGCACAAACACGCGCGGCTCATCGCTCAGGTCGAGGCTTCGCTCGTCACTGCCTCGCTGCGATACTCTTGCAGACTCCGCGGCGGTCCCGCCGTGCTTTCGAGTGCCTCCGCGAGGGCCCGAGCCGTATCCAAACTGGTCAAACACGCAATACTCGCTTCCACCGCGGCGCGCCGAATCTTGTAGTTGTCGGACAATTCCCGCGGTCCTTTGGCATCATTGATAACGAGATCGACGCTGCGTTGCCCGATCACATCGAGCACGTGCGGCGATCCGTCGGACATTTTATTGATTGCTTCGCAGGCAATGCCGGCTGCCTCGAGCACCGCGCGCGTTCCCGGGGTGGCGATGAGCGTATGCCCGAGATTGGCGTACCGGCGCATCACCGCGATCGCCTCGTCCTTCTCCTCATCGGCGATCGACACCAAGATGCGTCCACCCGAGCCCGGTAAACGAACGCCCGCCCCGATGAATCCCTTGAGCAGTGCGCCCGCGAAGGTGTCGTCGATGCCGAGCACCTCGCCGGTCGATTTCATTTCAGGCCCTAAGATCGTCTCCACTCCGCGCATCTTCGAAAATGAGAAGACCGGAACTTTCACGACGACGTACGGGGTGCGCGGCTGTAAGCCGATGCCGTACTCCATGTCACGTAGCCGTTCTCCGAGTGCGATACGTGTCGCCGCGGCGACGATGTTTACGCCGGTCGCCTTTTGAATGATCGGCACCGTTCGGCTCGCCCGCGGATTGGCCTCGATGATATACAGACCGCCTTCGTGCACGACGAATTGAATGTTGATCAACCCACGGATTTTCAGTTCACGAGCGATGGCCGTCGTGACGTCTACGATGCGCCGCTCCATCGCCGCGTCGATCGTCTGCGTGGGATAGACGCTAATCGAGTCGCCGGAGTGAATACCGGCACGTTCGATATGCTCGAAGATGCCTGGAATCAAAATATCCTCGCCGTCGAAGACCGCGTCGACTTCGACTTCGAGTCCGCGTAAGTACTTGTCGACGAGCAGCGGGGCACCCGGCAGTATCGGCGGCGCGGACTCTGCGTACGAGGCGAGCTGCCCTTCGTTATAGATGATCTCCATGGCTCGTCCACCCAGTACGAAGCTCGGACGCACCAGCACCGGAAAACCGAGCTCGCGCGCGAAGGCGCGCGCCTCGCGGAAGCTCGTTGCCGCTTTGCCTTCCGGTCGCGCGACACCAAGTCGCGAGAGCGCGGCATCGAATTGCGCACGGTCTTCGGCCATGTCGAGGCTCGCGCGGTCGCTCCCGATGATGCGCACGCCGCGCGCTTCCAGTTCGGTGGCGAGGTTGATCGCGGTCTGGCCCCCGAAGGCGAGCATGACGCCGCTTGCGTGCGTCGCGCGATACGCCGCTTCAACTTCGTTGGCGCCGGGCGGCTCGAAGACGAGCGCGTCCGAAACGTCAAAGTCGGTAGAGACCGTCTCCGGATTATTGTTGACGATTACGGCCGATTTGCCCGCGGCGCGCAGCGCCCACGCGGCGTGCACGCAGCTGTAGTCGAACTCGATGCCTTGCCCAATGCGGATCGGCCCGCTGCCCACCACCACCACCGCTTCGTTCGGCGTTGGGCGCATCTCGTTTAACTCGCCGTGCGAGAGGTAATAGTAGGGTGAGCGCGCGGGAAACTCAGCCGCCGCGGTATCAACCATCCTGAAAGAGGCCGCTTTAGCGGCCGGGAGTTTAGACGGCAAAGCTTCAGCTTTGACGGATAAAGTCTCTTCATCTACAATATCCGCGAACTGATAGAGCCAGAAGGGATCGATCGCCGAATTCGCGTGGATGCGTTCGATGCAGGCATCTCTTCCCGCAGCACCGGCGCGGCGAATCAGTTCCGCCACGGCAAATAGCCGCTCATCGGTCGGGTGCGCGACGATCTCCTCGAGTTCGCCGTCGGTCCACTCTACGTACTCACCGCCGGTTAGGGTTTCGCGTTTGAGGTCGAGCCCGCGTACGGCTTTCATCAAGGCCGAACGGAACGTTCGACCGATTCCCATCGCTTCGCCGGTAGACTTCATCTGCGTGCCGAGCAGTGTATCGGCAAGCGGGAATTTATCGAACGGCCAGCGCGGAATCTTGACCACGCAGTAGTCCAGCGTCGGCTCGTAGGCGGCTTTGGTCACGCCGGTAACGGGATTCGGAATTTCGTCGAGCGTTTGACCGAGCGCAATGCGCGTGGAGATCTTCGCAATCGGATAGCCGGTCGCTTTGGATGCGAGCGCCGAGCTGCGCGAGACGCGCGGGTTAACCTCGATGATCGCGTATTCGTTGCTGGTCGGGTGCAATGCAAACTGGATATTGCAGCCGCCCTGCACCTTGAGTGAGCGAATCACGTTGAGCGAGGCGCTGCGCAGCATCTGGTAGTCGAGATCCGAGAGCGTCTGCGAGGGGGCGACGACGATCGAGTCGCCGGTGTGCACGCCGACGGGATCGATGTTCTCCATATTGCAGACGATGATGCAATTGTCAGCACCATCGCGCAGAACTTCGTACTCGACTTCTTTCCAGCCCAGCAACGACGTCTCGAGCAGCGCTTGATGGATCAGCGACGCGTTGAGCCCGGCATCGAGCCGCTCGCGCAACTCGCTCTCGTTATAGACGACGCCGCCGCCGGTGCCGCCGAGCGTGTATGCGGGTCGCACGACGAGCGGATAACCCTCTTGTGCGGCAAAGGTGATGCCTTGTTCGACCTCGGTCACGATCGCGGAGTCGGGGACCGGCTCGCCGATCTCGAGCATCTTAGCCTTGAAGCGCTGGCGGTCTTCGGCGAGTTTGATCGTGTCGACCGGCGTCCCGAGCAGTTCGACGCCGTAGCGGTCGAGCACGCCGGCTTCATGTAATTCGACCGCGAGATTCAGGCCGGTTTGACCGCCCAGTGTCGGCAGCATCGCGTCCGGCCGCTCGCGCGCGATAACCGCTTCGACCGAGGCAACCGTCAGCGGCTCGAGATAGACCGCATCGGCAACCTCGGGATCGGTCATAATCGTCGCCGGATTCGAATTGACGAGGACGACGCGGTGGCCTTCCTCTCGCAATGCGCGGCACGCTTGTACACCGGCGTAGTCGAATTCGGCGGCCTGACCGATCACGATCGGCCCAGAGCCAATCACCAGGATGTTGCGGCGGGGCATGCTGGGAAGGGTGGATTGGCGGTTATGGGCGCTTATCCTGGACGATGAAAGTCGGTGGAGTTAGCCGCACGATGCGGCTGAAGGTTCCGAGCACAGGATGTGCGACCGCCCGAAGGGCGGCGGAATCGTCTACGGTTGTAAGCGTCGGAGTGACCAGTTTGCCGCACCCGCGCGTTCGAATGCCAAGCGATCGTGGAGACGGTTTTCCTGTCCCTGCCAAAACTCGAAGTATTCCGGCGCGAGCACGTAGCCACCCCACGAGTGCGGGCGAGGAACGTCGTGCTCCGCAAAGCGCTCCTGGAAGTGCGCCATACGTTCGGCGAGAATCTCGCGCCGCTCGAGAAATGCGCTCTGCTCGGATGCCCAGGCCGAGAGCTGATGTCCGCGCGGCCGCGAAGCAAAGTAGCTATCGGATTCGTCCTCGGAGAGCTGCGCGACCGTTCCCTCGATGCGCACTTGCCGATGCAGCGGCGCCCAGAAAAACGTCGCGGCGGCGCGTGGATTTTCTTCGAGCTGGGCGGCCTTGCGGCTAAAATACGAGGTATAGAACTGCAGCCCGCGCCCGTCGAGCCCGCGCAGGAGCACGATCCGCGCGCTCACGCGGCCACGCGCATCCGCGGTCGCAAGGGTCATGGCGTTGGGCTCACGTAATTCCGCACACGCATAGGCGTCATCGAGCCACGCACGCAGCACGAAGATCGGGTCGCGATCGAGCGCGCTTTCTTCCAGCGGCGGGCTGGTGTAGGCATCGCGACTGCTTTCGATACTCACGGAATTCTCCCGAGACCCAGACCGGCCAACATCGTGACCACGAGCAACACGGCGCCGCTGACAACGAACCCGAGCGCCGCAGCGACGGGCCGGCGCTCGATCGTCGTCTCATGCCCGAGACGTACCAGCGCGTCATGCAATTGGGTCGCATTCTCGGCGCGCGCGTATGCACCCCCGCTCGCTTCGGCGTAGCCTTGAAGCGCACTTTCGTCGATCGTGGACTCTTCGCCGCCGATGACATCGCCGTTCGGCGTTCCAATGCCGATCGTGTAGACCGGCACGTGATGCGCACCGAAATACTCCGCCATCTGCTGGGGATCGACGCCGGTGTTGTTCACGCCGTCGGTGATGAGCACGACGACGCGGTGGCCCGTCGGCGGAAACTGTGCCGCGGCCAATTGTAGCGCGTCGCCGATCGCAGTTGCACCGTTGGGCGCCGGAATCTGGTCGAGTGCGGCCAGCGTCGTTTCCTTATTGGCACTCAGCGGTGCGATCAGTTCCGCGTTGCCGGAAAACGTGATGAGCCCGATCCGCACCCCGGCCGGCGCCTCCTGGATAAAGGCGCGCGCGGCGCTCGTGGCTGCAGCAGCGCGTGTCGGCGTCACATCGGTTGACGCCATCGAGCCCGACGTGTCGATGCAGATGAATACGTCGCCGTCGGCAACCGGGACCGGCAGGCGTAGATGCGGCCCCGCGAGCCCCACGACCAGCGCGGCGAGCGCAACGATCCAGGCAGCGCGAAACAGCCGGATCGGCCAGCGGCGCGGCCGGATTGCCGATTCGAGAAATGGGAGGCTCGAATAGCGAAGCGCTTGCGTATCGGTTCGCGCTTCGGCGCGCCGGTACAGCAGCGTGAGCACAAACGCCGCGATCGCGCCTGCGATGAGAACCCACGGCGCATCGAAGGTCATGGAACGCCGAAGGCGGCGTGCAGCGATGCGACGCCGTTTCGTTCCTCGAGGACGCCGGTACGCCAGCCGGCTCGTGCAAACTGCTGCATCACGGTGTCTTCGCGCATGCGTACGGCATCGCGAAACGCGGCGCGTTCACGTTTGCCGAGATAGACGCGCAGTGTGCCGCCTTCTGCTCCGGCGAAGCGTACCATGCCACCCAACGGCAGTCCGTCAAACCATGGATCGCGGGCAATGAGCGCCGTGCAATCGCACCATGCGCCGAGGCGTGAAAGCAGGTCGTCGTGGCGCGCGTCGAGTTCATACCAATCGCTGATTGCAAGCAGTGCGGTTCCGCGGCGCAGTGCCGCGCGCGCTGTTTCGAGCGCACCGCCGAGTTCAAACGGCGCGCTAGGAAGCGCGTGCGCGGGACCCGCGAAATCGTTCCCGACGCGCATGAGACGGTCGCCGCTGCGCGCCGCAGCGAACCAGGCTGTAGCGGCTTCTTCCGCCGCAACAAGAAGCGTCCGTTCACGGCCGACCTGCATCGACGGCGTGTCATCGACGAGGACCGCAAGCGTCAGCGCTACGTCTTCTAATACCACGCGCGTCTGCAGATCGCCGGCCCGCGCCGTCGCGGCCCAATCGATGCGCCGCACGTCGTCGCCGGGAACGTACGCGCGCAGTTCGACGAACTCATACCCGTCGCCCCGATACGTGGTCGGAGACCCCGCGCCGAAACTCCGCGGGCGCCGTTTCCCGCGCAACAACGCATCGCGTAGCGTCAGCGTCGCCATTATGGCACCGGAACGCGTGCGATCAATGTTTCGAGCACGCGCGTCGCGCCGCCATCGTTCGCCACGCGGAAGTTGAAGCCGATACGGTGGCGCAGCGCCAGGGGCGCAACGCTGCGCACGTCATCAGGGACTGCGTAATCACGTTGCTCGAGCAGCGCCTTGGCGCGCGCGAGGTTTGCGATTGCCAGCGTGGCGCGCGGGCTTGCGCCGTAGTCGATTGCCGGATGCGCCGCCTCTCTCGTCACGACGACCAGCTCGACGATGTAGCGCTTGAGCGCGTCATCGATGTGAATGCTGTGCGCTTGGGCGCGCCATTCGCGCACCGCGTCCAGCGTTGCAACCGGCGCGATCACCGGCGCGTCGGCAATAGCGAAGCGTTCGAGAATCGCAAGCTCCTGCGCACGTGAAGGATAGCCGACGTCAACTTTGAGGAGGAAGCGATCCAGCTGTGCGACCGGGAGCGCGTACGTGCCTTCGGAATCGAGCGGGTTCATCGTGGCCATCACGATAAACGGGTCGGGCAGCGGATGGGTTTGCGGGCCGATCGTGACCTGGCGTTCTTGCATCGCTTCAAGCAAGGCGGACTGCACTTTTGCCGGCGCGCGGTTGATCTCGTCGGCGAGTACGACGTTGGCGAAGATCGGTCCACGCACGGTCGCGAAGGCGCTCTCGCGCTGATCGAAAATCCGCGTACCGACGATGTCGCTCGGCAAGAGATCGGGCGTGAATTGAATGCGCTTGAACTCACCGTGCAATGCGTCGGCGAGGCTGCGGCACGCGAGCGTCTTCGCGAGGCCGGGCGGACCCTCGAGGAGCACGTGTCCGCCGCACAATAGTCCCAGCAGCAAGCCCTCGATCACGCCCTCTTGGCCAACAATCGTGCGCTCCAGCGCGCGGCCGACGATCGCGGGCCCGGTTCCCTCGTTCCTCATCGCGTCATGCGCTCCAGTTGTGCGATGGCTGCTGCCACCGCCGGCGGTACATCCACATCGTGCGTAAAGCCCGCGCGCTCGAGTGCGCGCAGCAGGTTGCGAACCTCCGGATCGGCTGCGAGCGGACGGCGTAACACGTCGGCAAGCGTTTCGGCATCGGTCGCTCCGACCATTGCGCGGACGATGTGCCGAGCGCGCATCGCGCCTGCGCGCGTACGATCGCGCTGCAGTACCGTCAACGCTTCACGCAGCGACGTTTGCGGATCGCGCACGACCGGAGTTGGAGCAGCAAGGGTGACGACCGGCAGCGGGGCCGGGCGGCGACGTACGAGCGTTGCGACCAGGAACACGATCCCGACGAGCCCGGCAAGTATCAGCGCCAAGCGCACGAGCGCGGAAAGCAGCGTGCGCAGCCCTTGCCAGGCGCCGCCCGCGGCTGCGATCGCCGCCCCCGGGCCGGCCACGTGCAGCGTGAGCGAATTCGACGAGTAGCGGAAGTTCTTGCCGTTACGTGCGTCGGTTGCGTCGAGCGTCACCGGTGCGATGGTGATCGGGCCCGAATGGTGGGCGACCACGGTGATTATTTCGCGATAGGTCGATCCGCTACGTGATGCAACCGTCGTTCGCTCGCTGCCCAGAAGTTCCAACTCGGCGAGAATCGGTAAGTCGAGGTTATCGAGCTCGGTGATGCGCTCGCGAACGTGTGCCGTCACGATCAAGTGAAAGGGCACCTCGATATGCGGCGTGGTGGTGTCCGCGGCCAGAGTCAGTTGCGTCACCGTCAAGCGTTGCAAGCTCTGCGCACGGAGCGGCGCGAGCGTAGCGCACGCGACGAGGACTAGCGCGAGGGCGCCGACGCGACCGTAGATAGCCATTGGGCGAAAAGGCGGCGCGCGTCGAATGGTCCCGGTGAGGCCTCGGGATGGAATTGAACCGCCGCAATCGGCAAGCGGCGGTGCCGGAACCCTTCGTTGGTGCCGTCGTTGAGGTTGGTCATCGTCGGCTCGAGATCGGATGGCATCGTGCGCGCATCGACGGCGTAACCGTGATTGTGCGCCGTGATCAAGACTTCATCGCGAACGAGATCTTTGACCGGCTGGTTTCCGCCGCGATGACCATAGGGAAGTTTATAGGTTTGTGCGCCGCAGGCGAGCGCCAAGAGTTGATGGCCTAGGCACACACCGAAGAGCGGTTTGCGCCCGAGCAATCCGCGCAGCGTGTCGATCGTTTGCTGCAAATCGGTCGGATCGCCGGGGCCGGGTGAGATGAAAATAGCATCGGGATCGCCCTGTAGCAGCTCTTCCTCGCTCGCGTTATACGGTACGACCGTCACCTCGCTGCCAAGCGCGGTAAGCTCGCGCAAAATTGCGCGCTTGACACCGCAGTCGATCAATGTCACGCGGATACCCCCGCGCGTGCCTTCGACGTGCCGTTCGCGTGCGGCGACACTTGGAACGAGCGCAGCCGTGCTTGCCGTACGCACGAACGTCGTGAGCTCGCGCTCGGCGCGTTCGAGGGCGTCGTCGCCGACCGCAAGCGCTGCCCAAATGGTGCCGTGTTCGCGCAGCGCGATCGTGATGGCACGCGTATCAGCGCCGATCATCGTCGGAATCTTCTGATCGTTGAGCCAATCCGGTAACGCCGCCTTGCTCAAATAGTGCGAGGGGTGGCGCGCGATCTCTTTGATGATCGTGCCACTGACGCAGGCGCGCGGATACTGCGCCGCGCTCCCGGAAATGCCGTAGTTTCCGATCAACGGATAGGTGAAGGTCAGAATCTGTCCGGCGTACGACGGGTCGGTCAGCGCTTCTTCATAGCCGGTCATTCCGGTGTAAAAGACCGCTTCGCCAAGGGCAATGCCCTGGTGGCGCAAGCCGAAGCCGTCGAAGCGCGAGCCGTCGGCGAGAAAGAGTGCGGCGGGGGTGGTCATTTCAGTGTGGTGCCCCATGAGTTCGATGCGTAAAGCTGACGCCTTTGCCGGAGACCGGCCGAGGAAGGATGAGCGACAAAAGCAGTGCTTTGCGAGTGAAGAGTGACGACGGCCGGGCCCGGCAAAGCGTCAGCCCGTGGGGTCGCGGCGGCCGAAGCGCTATGCTTCCTCCCCGCGCCTTGCCGGCGCGTTCCGGCGCTCGCGACTTTATGTACCGAACTCATGGGGCACCACACTAAAGAAAAGCCGGTTAAACGAAGGGCCCGCGCAAACCTGGAATAAAGGCGCTGGGAATGGACTGGCATTTCGGCGCGACCGCCTTTGCGACCGCGATAACCATCATCGACCCGATCGGCATGATTCCGATCACGGCGGCAACCACCGCGCATTTCGACCATGCGAAGCGCAATCGCATCGTCGATCAGGCGGTGCTCGTTGCGGGTGTCGTCATGCTCGCGATGGGCCTGGTGGGTCCGTGGCTGCTCGATTACCTCGGCATCACGTTGCCGGCGTTTGGCATTGCGGGCGGCATCCTGCTCTTTCTTATCGCGATCGACATGCTCTTCGCGCGTCCCACCGGTGCGCGCGCGACCAGCGAGGAAGAACGGGTCGCACGTGAGGGAGAGAATCCGGCCGTCTTTCCATTGGCGATTCCGATGATCGCCGGACCCGGCACGCTCGCGACCGTCCTGCTGTTGGTCAATCTCACACATGGAGATCCCGCACGCGTCGTGCTCGTCTTAGTCGCCTATGCTGCCGCGCTTGCGATCGCGTGGTTATGCATGCGCGGCGCGGCGCGATATCTGCACCGGCTCGGTACCACCGGCATTCACGTGATCACGCGGGTGTTCGGCATCATTTTGGCCGCGCTCGCGGTACAATTCGTTATCAACGGTATCTTGCAGACCCCACTGGTCCGGCACTGATTACGAGGAGCTCCCATGGAAAACGATGATCCGCCCGCTGAACAGATGATTCACGATCTGGGTATCGATCCGGCACTGGAGATCGATTCAGATCAACGTGCCGAGCTGCTGCGCCGTTGGCACAAAGAGTTTGGAAGCCGCTACGGGAGTGAGCCCGACGTTAAGGGCGACCTCGAAGGCGACGAATAACTAAACCGTAAAACGAAGTTCGCCGTTGACGATGGTTGCGACCGCGCGACGCGGCAGCGTGCGACCGTCGAATGGCGTGCTCTTTCCTTTGGAAGCAAATGCCGACGCATCGACGGCCCACGGACGCTCGGCGAAGATCGTAACGTCAGCCGGCGCTCCGACGCGCAGCGTCCCGCCCCCGACGTTGAGGATACGCGCGGGATTCGTCGAGAGCAGTTCAACGAAGCGGGTCAAAGGAAGATCCGGCAACGCGAGGGCGTAAGCGCCAAGTGCGATCTCAAGTCCGGTAAAGCCGACCGAGGCGCCGCGCAAGTCTCCGCGCTTCTCTTGCGCGGTGTGCGGCGCGTGATCGGTAGCAAAGACGTCGATCGTGCCGTCGCGGACCGCGTCACGCAACGCGCGCGCGTCGGCTTCGCTGCGTAGCGGCGGATTGACTTTCGCAGCCGCGCCGCGTTCGCGGACCGCTTCGTCGGTAAGCAAGAGATGATGCGGCGTGACCTCGCAGGTTGCGGCGCCGCCCTGCGCGCGCGACCAACGCAGCAGCTCGAGGGCGCGGGCGCTCGAGAGATGCGCGATGTGCCACGCCTTCCCGGTGTCGAGCGCAATGAGGAGATCGCGAGCCACGATGACGTCTTCGCTCGTGGTCGATACGCCCTCGACGCCGAGCGCATCGGCGACCGGGCCGGCGTTCATCACGGCCTCGCCTTTGAGATCTTCGTCTTCGGCATGCGAAATGAAGACGCCGGGGACGTCGCGCGCGCGTAACGCTGCGTCGCGCAGGACACGAGCGTTCATCACCGTGTTGCCGTCGTCTGAGAACGCGACCGCCCCGGCAGCGCGCAGCGCGTCGAAATTCACGCTGTGCGTCCCGGCACGCCCCCGCGTAATCGCCCCGACGGGATACACGCGGCAACGTCCGTCGCGCGCGACAAGTGCCATTAACTGCGCAAGGACGTCGACCGAATCGAGCGGGGGGCGCGTGTTCGGCATGCAGGCAATGGCCGTGAATCCGCCTTGCAGCGCCGCCTGCGTACCGGTCGCGATCGTCTCTTTCTCGGGAAAGCCAGGTTCGCGCAGGTGGACGTGCATGTCGATGAAGCCCGGTGCGACGATGGCATTGGCGGCATCGATCACGGTGTCGCCGGGTCTGGTCACAAGGTGTTCGCCGATCTCCGCCACGCGGCCGTCCACGATGCGGACGTCGCGCAGCGCGTCGACGCCTTCGGACGGATCGATCAGCCGACCCCCGCGAATCAACATCCGTGAAGTATCAGCGTCAGCGTACGCGCGCCCGCGAGCCGTTCACCAGCAGATCCAGCACGGCCATGCGGATGTAGACGCCGTGATGCACCTGCCGCGCGTAGCGCCAGCCGGCAAACTCGAGCACGGTGTCGTCGAGCTCCATGCCGCGATTATACGGCCCCGGATGCATGACGATCGCCTGCGGATGCAGCCGCGCGAGGCGGCGGCCGTTCAATTGATAGCGTTCGACGTACTCCCGATCGTCAATCGGCATCTTTGCAAAGCGTTCGCGCTGAATCCTCAGGAGAATCACGGCGTCGGACTGCTCCAAGGCGCTATCGAGATCACGGACGATCGTCGCACCGGCGATCGCGTCGTCGGCGCTCAAGAAACATTCGGGTCCGACGAGCAGCGTCCGAGCCCCCAACCGCGCGAGACCAAGGACCGTGGAGTGGGCGACCCGCGAGTGCGCGACGTCGCCGACGATTGCGATCGTGCGTCCCTCGAGCGACCCAAACTCGTCGCGCAGCGTGAAAAGATCGAGCAGCGCTTGCGTGGGGTGCGCGTGCGACCCGTCGCCCGCGTTGATCACGTGGCCGTCGAACGCCGCCGCCATTCGCGCGGGAAAACCGGCATCGGGATGACGGATGACGATGACGCCGATGCCCATGGCGGAAAGCGTCAGCATCGTGTCTTCCACGGTCTCGCCCTTGGTCGCGAGGCTCAGATCCTTAGGTGACAGATTGACGACGTTGGCGCCGAGTCGCATCTGCGCAAGATTGAAGGAAGTAAATGTTCGCGTGCTTTGCTCAAAAAAAAGGTTGACTGCGTCAACCCCGTCCAGCAAACGTCCCGGCGCGTGGGCTTCGAATGACCGCGTCTCTTCGAAGATCGCCTCGATCTCATCGGCCGAGAGATCGTCGAGATCGATGAGGCTACGTCGCGTGCGCATGAATCGAGACCTCGTCGCTGCGCGCAGCTACCGGCGCGAGCGCTACCTTGACATGTTCGCGGCGGCTGGTTGGAATCACTCGCCCGACGTAGTCAGCTTGAATCGGCAGCTCACGTAAGCCACGATCGACCATCACGCAAAGCCGGATTGCGGACGGTCGCCCGAGATCGGTGACGGCGTCGAGCGCCGCGCGAATGGTCCGTCCGGTGAAAAGCACGTCGTCGGCGATGACGACCAGACGGTCGTTGATGTCGACCGGAATCGCTGACTCGGGCATCTCGTGGGTGACGCGATCGTCGCGATAGAGATTGATGTTGAGAAAACCGAGAGCCGGCGCCTTTCCACTGATGCGCTCGATCTCGCTGCCGAGGCGCTGCGCGAGCGCCTCGCCGCCGCGGCGTACGCCGATCACCACCACGCCGCGCTGCGCGTCGTCCGGCTCCAGAATCTGGTGCGCCAGACGCGAAATCACGCGTGCAATCTCCTCGCTTTCGAGCAGGACGCGCGATTTCTGCGTTGCGGTGGTCATGCAGTGTCCCCCATCGCGGCCAGCGCCTTCTCTACGCGGGCCAGTTCGTTGCGGTAGCCTTCCAGCTTTTCTCGCTCCTTCGCAACGACGTTCGGCGCCGCCTTGGCGATGAAGTCGCCGTTCGCCAGCGTCTTCTCGCTGCGTTCGACCTCGCGGCGCAGCCGAACGGCGTCCTTGCGATGGCGCTCGAGCAAGAGCGTCGCTGGCGCCTCGACCGCGATTGCGCCGATGCCGCCGTGCAAGTTTACGTCGATCTGGATCGTCGAGCCCGAGATGTTCGGCGAATAGGTGCTGATTGCCCCGAGAGCAGCCGCAGATACGTCGCCGGGCACCCGCGTCAGCGGGCGCGAACTCAATGGGAGCTCCAGTGCAGCCTTCTGCCGGCGGATTTCTTCGCTCGCCGCCATTTGCGTTTCGAATGCTGCTGCGACCTCACGGTCAACCGGTACTTCCAAGCGATCCGGCCACGTGGCGGTCATGATCGTCACGCCGTCGTGCGGGAGCGCAAGCCACACTTCCTCGCTAATGAACGGTGCGATGGGATGCAGCAACCGCATCGCGTTGTTCCAGACGAGCGACAGGACTGCAGCGCGGGTAGGGTGGTTCTCGGAAACCTTGGTCGCCTCCACATACCAGTCGCAGAACTCGTACCACACAAAACGCCAGATCGCGTCGGCAGCATTGCCGAAGTCAAACGCGTCGAACCGCTCGCTCACGCTTGCGATCGTATCGTGCAAGCGGGTCAGGATCCACTTGTCGGCGACCGTTAAATCGGCGCTCTTCGGCAGGGTCATCGCGCGCGGCAGTCCCTCGGTTAGCGAAAGCATGTAGCGCGTCGCGTTCCAAATCTTGTTGTTGAAGTTGCGCGCCTCTTCGCAGCGCGACTCTTGGAAGCGAATCTCTTGGCCTTCGAGGCGCATCTGGCGTAGGATGCCCATGCGAAACGCATCGGCACCATAGCGGTCGACCAGATCCATCGGGTCGATTGCGTTGCCGAGCGACTTCGACATCTTGCGCCCTTGCGCATCAAAGACCAGCGGTGCGATGAAGACAGTCCCAAACGGCACCGTTCCGAGAAAGTGCATGCCGAGCATCACCATGCGCGCGACCCACAGGAAGATGATCTCCCAACCGGTGATGAGCACCTGCGCCGGATACCAGTATTGAAGTTCGAGCGTTTGCTCGGGCCAGCCGAGGATCGAAAACGGCCAGAGCCCGCTCGAGAACCAGGTGTCGAGCGTGTCGGGATCGCGAGTCAGCGGCGCGCCGCCGTAGCGCGTGCGAGCGATGTCGCGCGCTTCCTCTTCGGTTTCCGCGACGACGACGTCGCCGCCGGCCGTGTACCAAACCGGCAGCTGGTGTCCCCACCAAAGTTGTCGCGAAATGTTCCAGTCGCGAATGTTCTCGAGCCACTGCTCGTAGGTGCGGCCGTAGCGTTCTGGGACGAATCGTAACCGTCCGTCGCGGTAGGCCTGCAGCGCAGGCTCGGCGAGCGGCTTCATCGTCACGAACCACTGCAATGAGAGCAACGGCTCGATGACCTCGCCTGAGCGCTCGCTCACCGAGACCGAATGACGATACGCTTCTTCTTTAATAAGGAGACCTGCGGCGCGCAGGTCGTCGACGATTCGCGTGCGCGCCTCGTAGCGATCGAGCCCCGCATACGGGCCGACGCCGATCTCGGCATCGGTGATCCGCGCGTCAGCGTCCATGATGGTGGGCATTAGGAGCGTATGGCGCAGACCGATTTCATAGTCGGTCGGATCGTGCGCGGGCGTTACTTTGACCGCACCGGTCCCAAAGTCGCGCTCGACGGCTGCGTCGGCGACGATTGGAATCTCGCGCCCGATCAGCGGCAGCACAACACGCTTGCCGACCAGTGCCGTGTAGCGCTCGTCGTCGGGGTGCACGGCAATCGCCGTGTCGCCGAGCATCGTCTCCGGGCGAGTGGTCGCGATCTCGATCGCGAAGCTGCCGTCGTTCGATGGGTAGCGGATGTGCCACAGATGGGCGTCGCGTTCGACGTGGTCGATCTCGGCATCGGAGACCGTCGTTTTGCCCTTGGGGTCCCAGTTGATCAGTCGTTTTCCGCGATAGATCAATCCCTCGCGATACAACGCGACGAACACCTTACGCACGGCAGCGGAGAGCCCGTCATCCATGGTAAAGCGCGAACGCTGCCAATCCGGACCGAATCCGAGCGTACGAAACTGCGCTTCGATCGTACCGCCGGTGGTGCGCGACCACTCCCATGCGCGCTCGACGAAACCATCGCGTCCGAGACTGTCACGTGCGATGCCCTGGGCCGCGAGTTCGCGCACCAGCACCGATTCGGTGGCAATCGCAGCGTGGTCGAGCCCAGGCAACCAGTCGGCATTGTCACCGAGCATGCGGTGGTAGCGGGTGAGCACATCTTGCGGCGTGTAGGTCGACCCGTGGCCCAAGTGCGCGCGTCCCGTGACGTTGGGTGGCGGCATCGGAATGATGAACGGCGGGCGCGCCGGATCGGGATCCTCGTGAAAGAATCCGCTGCGCTCCCAAAACTCGTAGAGTCGCGGTTCAACCGCTTTGGGAGCGTAGGTCTTCGGAAGCTCGGTGGATTTCTGCGGCGAGGCCATGCGAGCGCAGGTAGTTCCGCGCACTCGCCGCGGAGCCCTCGGCGCCCCTTAATCCATCAGCGCTGAGCCGGGCGGCGCAGCGAACAGCTCCATGAGCACCGCACGCTTTTCGTCTTCCGGCGTACGCTGATACTGATCGTAGGCCGTGCCCAGGAGAATCGCTAGGCCTTCCTCGATCAGTGCTTGTGATTCGGCTGATGCGGGCGCGCGGGTTGGATTAGTCGACCGCAAGTGTCCATCAATGCGCCCGCGTTCGAGCAACCGATAGAGCGTGCTCTCGCACGACGGCCGGCGATACAAATTGCGCCGCGCGCGAATGCCGGGAAATGCGGCACGGATGCGCGTGATGAATCCCAAATCATCGAGCGCCGCTAGTGCTTCGAACACCATCGACGTGCTGTAAAGCCCGAGGTCTTCGCGAATCTGATCGACCGTCGGACTGCACTCGCCGCGATCGTCGCTGAGCATGGTGAGATACATGTACATGCTGATCTGGCGCGGATTCAGCACGTGAAATAGAAAGCCACTCCACCACGCGGGAATTAGGGCCGAAGGCGCACAGACGTGGTCCGGCTCACAATGAGGGGGGACTTTCTCCACTGGCTCGCTCGTTTGGGATTCCTCCGTCATTAAGCCTGCGCGGCTTAACATCCAAATATCTGGAGGTCAACGTCCCCAAAAGCGTGGCGGCCCACGCAAAAAAAGATCAGACCCTGGTTAAGGTCCGATCTAAGCATAAAAGCGCTCGAAAGCTGCTATGCCGGCATGTCTTTTTTCTGCTCTTGATAGATTAAGGTCGGCGATTCCTTTTTCTCGATGACGTCCTTGTTGATGATGCACTTCTTCACGCCTTGTAACGACGGCAGATCGTACATCACGTCGAGCATCGTCTCTTCGAGAATCGACCGCAGTCCGCGCGCGCCGGTTTTACGGCCTTGCGCCCGTGTCGCGATCGCAACCAACGCATCTTTGGTAAACTGCAAATCGACGCCGTCCATGTTCAGGATCTTCTGGAACTGCCGGACCAACGCGTTGCGCGGCTCGGTGAGAATGCGGCGCAACGCGAGTTCGTCGAGCGCGTCGAGCGTTACCACGATCGGCAGACGGCCGATGAATTCCGGAATCAACCCGAACTTGAGCAGATCCTCGGGCATCAACTGCTGCAGCAGCTTGCCCGTACGCGCGTCTTTCTTGCCTTCAGGCGACGCACGGAAGCCCATATTGTTCGCACTGACGCGCGATTCGATGATCCGCTCGAGCCCGTCGAACGCACCACCGCAAATAAACAATACGTTGGTCGTATCGATCTGAATGAACTCTTGATGCGGATGCTTGCGCCCGCCTTGCGGGGGCACATTGGCGGTCGTGCCTTCCAGGATCTTGAGCAGTGCCTGCTGCACGCCTTCGCCCGACACGTCGCGAGTGATCGACGGGTTCTCGCTCTTGCGCGCGATCTTGTCGATCTCGTCGATGTAGACGATGCCTTTTTCGGCGCGCTTGACGTCGTAGTCCGCGGCTTGAATCAGCTTGAGCAGAATGTTCTCGACGTCTTCGCCGACGTAACCCGCTTCGGTGAGCGATGTGGCATCGGCCATCGCGAGCGGCACGTCGAGAATCTTCGCCAGCGTCTGCGCGAGATACGTCTTGCCCGAACCAGTCGGTCCGACGAGCAGGATGTTCGACTTCTGCAGCTCGACATCGTCGGCCGCACCGCCGGCGTTGATACGCTTGTAGTGGTTGTAGACGGCGACTGCGAGCGATTTCTTGGCGCGCTCCTGCCCGATCACATACTGGTTGAGAATGTGATTGATTTCTTTGGGCTTAGGAATGTTGCGCAGGCGCAGATTTTCATCGACGTTTTTGTAGAGCTCTTCTTCAATGATCTCATTGCAAAGCTCGATACATTCGTCGCAAATGTATACGCCAGGGCCGGCGATCAACTTCCGCACTTGCTCCTGCGATTTGCCGCAGAAGCTGCATTTTAGTTGACCCTTCTCGTCTCCGAATCGGAACATGGTCGGGGGCGGGCGTCCTCCTGGGCGTTAAGCCGGCTGCGACAGGGCTGTTCGGTCTTCGATAACGTGGTCGATAATCCCGTAGTCCTTGGCTTCTTCGCTTGTCATGTAATAGTCACGGTCGATGTCCTTAAGGACCTGTTCGATCGGCTTTTTGGTCGTCCGCTCGTAAATACGCGCGATCGTCTGGCGGGTCGCGATCAGGTCCCGGGCCGCGATTTCCACGTCGGTGGCCTGGCCCCCGATCTGTGAGACCCAGGGCTGATGGATCAGAATTTTCGAGTGGGGCAGGGAAAAGCGCTTGGTCGCGGCGCCGCCGGTGAGGAGGACCGAGCCCATCGAGGCGGCCATGCCCATACAGATCGTCGCCACGTCGGGCTTAATGAAGCGCATCGCATCATAGATCGCAAGTCCCGCGGTCACGCTGCCTCCCGGAGAGTTGACATACATGTCGATGTCCTTGTCCGGATCTTCCTTTTCCAGGAAAAGGAGCTGTGCAATGACCAGGTTGGCCAAATGATCATCGATCGGGCCGCCGACGAAGACGATGCGATCCTTGAGCAGACGCGAGTAGATGTCGTACGCGCGCTCTCCGCGCGCACTCTGCTCGACGACCATTGGTACTAGATGACCCATAGTGCTTTACGATGCTCCTGACGTTGATACGCGCCTTGTAACCGCGGCGTTTCGCGAAGGGTTGCCAGAGCCTTTTTACGCCTTCTCGGGCTTTTCCACGACCTTGGCATTGTCGACGAGGAACTCGAGCGTCTTGTTCCGGACGATTCCTTCCATCAACGAGATGACGTTGTTGCCCAGCGCCTTGCGGATCCGGTCGACGGGCTGGCCGTACTGGCGCGACAACGCTGCGAGCTCTTCTGCAATATCGGCCGGCGTCGCGTTGATACCCTCGGCGCGCGCGACCTCCTCGATGACGAGGGTGCCCTTTACGCGCTGCGCCGCGTCGGCGTGAAACGATTCGCGTAGCTCGTCGACGGTCTTGCCTTGCTCCTGCAAGTAATCGTCAAGCGTTGATCCGCTCTGTCCGACCTGCGCCGCGAGATCGTTGACCATGTTGTCGACCTCGCGCTCGACCAACACCTCGGGCAGTGGAAACTCGTGGGCATCCACCAGCTTCTCCATGACCGCATTCCCGACGGCGCGCCGCGCACGCGACTGCGCAATCACTTCCAAACGCTTGCGCACGTCGGCCCGCAGCGCATCGAGCGTTTCGTTATCCGAGATCGTCTTCGCGAATTCGTCGTCGACCGCGGGCAGCTCGAGCGCCTTCACGTCGTTCACGGTGACGGCAAAAACGGCGGTCTTCCCAGCCAAATCTTCCTTCGGATAGTCCGACGGAAACACGGCCTCAACGTCCTTCGTCTCGCCCGCGCTCATGCCGGCGATGCCGGAGGCAAAACCGGGGATAAAGCGGTTCTCGTCAAGCTCGGTCATCTGGCCCTTCGCCGTTCCGCCCTCGAAGGCGACACCGTCGATCTTACCTTCGTAGTCGAGCGTCACAACGTCACCGAGTTGCGCGGGGCGTTCGACCGGCACGAGCGTTGCACGCTCTTTTGCCAGGGCCGTAATACTGCGCTCGACATCGTCGTCGTCGATGGCCGGCGTGTCACGTTCGACCTCAATGCCTTTATAGTCGTGCAGGTCGATGGCCGGACGCACCGCGACCGTTGCCTTGAGGCGCGACGGTTTGCCCTCCTCTGCCGGCAACAACTCCATCTTCGGACGGTCGACGGGTGATAGCTCGTGCTCCCGTACCGCACGAGCGTACACTTCGGGCACGACGTCCTCGAGCGCTTCGCTTGCAATCGTTTCCGCGCCGTAGGTCTGTTCGAAGACCTTCCGCGGCACCTTTCCGGCGCGAAATCCCGCGAGTTTCACGTTCTTCGCAAGCCGGCGAAACGCGCGCTCTTGTGCGGCGTCCAGCTCTTCTTGGGTGATCGGGATCTCCAACTCCACCTGCGTTGGGGCTAGGCGAGTCAGGGTCGAGGTGCTCACGGGTCGCACGTTTCCTTAATAGCGAAGAAGGGGCGCTTCGGCGTTGCCGCACCTGCGCCCCGTAGGCTTCCCAAAACTATGGAGCGGAAGACGAGATTCGAACTCGCGACCCTCGCCTTGGCAAGGCGATGCTCTACCACTGAGCTACTTCCGCGCGTCTGCGCTCGGTTAGGATCTCGTCGGTTCGGAGACGCGCGTCGCAGCCCATCGTAGGCTGCTCCTGCTCGGCTGCCTCGGCCCTTTCGCCATCCTGGCTTCGGGCCTCGCGCAGACGCTCCTCACCGAAGTGATCCTAAGCCTCGCTTGAAACGTTGATTGTCTACTGTCGTTGGCGGCGGATCTGGGCAAGCAGAGACTCGAACTCTGACGGGTTGCCCCACTGGAACCTAAATCCAGCGCGTCTGCCAGTTCCGCCACTTGCCCCGACAGCCGTCCGCCGTGCGGCGACCGCTTAGTATAGAACGCCGCCCACTCTTTTCCTTCCCCCTAGGGCTCTTCGAGCAGCGTTCCGCTGTCGACGAGTTGCGGCTGCAGCATAGCGGAACTAACGGCGTGCAGGTCCACGAAGCTGATGGCCGTCTTCGCGTAAATCTCGCCGGCGGTCGAAATCGGCGCGAGCGCGTCCTCTTGCGTGACGTAGTGCGCCGCGCCGATATCGGCGAAGTGGATCATCCACGCGACGTTGGTTCCCGGACCGCTCGAGAAGTTCAACGCGTCCTCGAGCTGCCACGGCGCAAAGGTCTGTTCGTCGATCCAGGCTTGGCGAATGCGATAGCGTTTGGGATCGCGCGTCGGCGTGAGCCCGAGATGATAACAGGCATGGCCATCGATCGTCTCGGTGCCGAGTAGCGTAATCGTGTAGTCGCGGTTATGCGCGTAGACCGTCGCGATTTCTTGCAGCCCCTCGGGCGTCGGTGAGTCTGTGGGCGTCGCGCGCGGATTGGGATCGTGAAACTCCTTACGAATCTCGTCGACGAGCGCTGCGGAGTTAAACGGCGTCGGCGTCGGCGCCGGCACGAACGGCGCCATGCCGAAGGAGTACGTCGGGGCGAGATGCGGCACGCCCATGAAGTCAATCAATGGCAACGGCTTGTTTAGTCGAAAGGCCAGCAGACCGAGGTTGATGCCTTTCGGCACGACCGGATGCGCGAGTTCGTAGTCGCTGACCGGATCGACTTGCACCGCGCCCGTCACCGCGTCGTATTGCGCGGTGTAGCGTTCTACACGCTCGTTACCGCCTTCGGTTACGTCGACGGCGATGCGATACTCGAGCATCGTTGGATAGCGCTGGGTGAGCCAATACGCGCGCGCATTAGCGAAGATCGAATACGGGTCAGGCGCAGCGTGCACCGGCGTCGCAACCACCGCCGCGACGACGAGTGCACCGAAAATGCCTAGGAGACCCTTCGTAGCCACCGCCCGATTATACCCGCTGACCCTTAGAAACAGGCGATGAACGGCCCGCTCCCTGCGCCGGCGGCAGGGTCCTTTGCGTAGCCGAACACCATGTCGCGTCCGAGTTGCGTCTGACATCCCAAATGCGGCGTTTCGCCGGGGGCGAACGCCGGCCCAAATTCGATCCACGTTGTACTGGGCGTGTCGATGAACATCACTACGTAGTGCGAGAGGTCTTTTTCATCGGCGGGGAGGTTGAGCTGCGCCAGTGACCGCGTAGCGTACGAGAGGGCCGGCTGATATTCCGCAATGACGGGTCCGTTCGCTGGAACCGGACCGCTAGCCCGAAACGCTCCGGCAGCGGGGCCATGAAGTACCGTTTCGCTGTAGGCAGGTTGCCTCGTGTCGTATTCGCGCGCGCCTTCCGACGTCGAAAGAACAACGTACTCGAGTTTCTGGGTTGCCGCAAAAAGCTTTTCGACCAACGAAATGCGCATCGGATAGCCCGCAGCGTCGAGCGAACGGCGAAAAAGTTCGATCCCGACCGCGCTCTGTGTGGCAGCTATGTTCGGCGGAAGCACATCGATGCGTTCCCTCGTCCCCTGGATCACGTTGGCGAAGCCAAGCCCGTAGTTCCCCTGGTAGATCCAAGCGGCGGCGTCGATGGGCGGCGGGTCTTTGATAACGAGACTGAACGACTGCGGATACGCGGGCGTAGCCGCGACGAGAGCTGCAAGCGTGAGCACAAGTTTCCACATCGACGCACATCCTCAAAAAGCGATGAGCCCGCGCGCGAGGCGCAAGGCTCATCAAAGTTGGTGCACCGCGAAGGACTCGAACCTTCAACCAATTGATTAAGAGTCAACTGCTCTACCATTGAGCTAGCGGTGCATGTGCGCCCTCCGGGACTCGAACCCGGGACCAACGGATTAAAAGTCCGCTGCTCTACCGACTGAGCTAAAGGCGCGTGTTTGGTCTCGCGCTTCGCGCTCGATCGCACATCCTGTGCTCCAAACCTGTTTCCGCATCCTGCGAAAACACCTGGGACTAGCGCATTGTAGCCCTCGCCGACCGGGTTCGCAACCCCTTACGCCGAGGCAGAGCGAGCGATGCGCCCGAGTACGTCGGGATAGCGTTCGGTCAGTTCGGCCGGAGCGAGCGGATGTGCGTAGAGAAATCCCTGACCTAAGCGGCAGCCGGCGTTGCGCAGCATTTCGGATTGCTCCACCGTCTCAACTCCTTCGGCGACGATTCGTACGTTGTAGGCTTCGGCAAGCGAGATCAACGTGCGCACGATCGGCTCGCTCGCCAGGCGCCCGTCCGCGCCGCAGACGAACGAGCGATCGATCTTAATTGCGTCGACTTCGAACTGCTGCAGGTAGCGCAGCGACGAATAGCCCGTTCCGAAGTCATCGATGCAAATCTTGAACCCGCGCTCGCGCACGCGCCCGATCGTCTGATTCGCCCGCGTTCCCGCGTCGAGCACGACGCTCTCGGTGATCTCGAGCGTGAAATCCGCCGGCTCGAGCCCGTGATGCTCGACGGTTTGCACGAGCGTGCGTTCGAAATCCGGATCGCTTAATTCGCTGGCCGAAACGTTCACGTGCATGACGTAGTTCAGCGTCCCGGCGCGATTGCGTTTCCAGGCAGCGAGCTGCTCAGACGCACTCTGGAGCACGAATCGTCCGATCGTGTGCGCGAGCCCGGTCTGTTCGGCCAGTGGAATGAACTCATTGGGCCCGATCACGCCTTGCGTTGGGTGATCCCAGCGAATCAGCGCTTCGCACGCGATAGTCGAGCCGTCGTGAAGTGCAACGATCGGCTGATAGAGCATCCGGAATTCGTGCCGCTCGACCGCCATCCGCAGATCGCTGATGAGCTGCAGGCGTTTCTGCGCGCGCTCGTGCATGGTGGAGTCGAAGAGCGCAAAGCGCGCGCCGCCGCTGGATTTTGCGTGCTGCATCGCGGTCTCGGCGTCGCGCATCACGTCTTCTGCCCGTTCGTAGGACGACGAGCCGATCGCAATGCCGACGCTCGCGCTCAAGAAAACCGAGCGCGAGCCGATCGGAATCGATTTCGCGAGGTTGTTGAGGATGCGCCGTGCCAGCGATTCGACGTGAATGATGTCGCCGAGGGATTGCAGCAGCACGGCGAACTCGTCGCCGCCCAGTCGCGCGACGACATCGCGCGGATCGACCGATGAACGCAGGCGTCCGGCGATCTGCGTGAGGACTAAATCCCCGGCGGCATGACCGAGCGACTCGTTGATCTCTTTGAAGTGCTCGAGATCGACAAAGAGCACCGCGAAGAACGAGTCGAGCAAGGCGCCGGATTCGGCGAAGCGGCGGCGCAGGTGCTCTTCGAACAGCGCACGATTGGGCAGCCCCGTAAGGCCGTCGTGGGTCTTACTGTGCTGGATACGGCGTTCGCTGTGTTTGAGTTCGGTTTTGTCGCGGAACATGCAGATCGCAAAGCGCGGATGGCGATTCTCGTCGTTGACGATCGAGATCGTGGCATCGGTCCAGACCTCTTGGCCCGATGACGAGCGCGCCTGCTGTTCGTACTCGAAGGTTTCGCGTTTGCCGCTCCACAGCGAGTCGAGTTCGTCCTCGTGCCCTTCGATCGCGATGGCAATCGAATCGCCGAACAATGTACGGAAGACGTCGTTGGCGTCGAGCATGAGGCCGGTGCGATCGACGACCGCGATGCCGATCGCAGCGCCGTCGAAAACGGTGCGAAACTGCGCCTCGGTGAGTCGAAGCGCTTCTTCGGCTTCCTGGCGCGCGAGTTCGGCTTGTAGACGTGCGGCTTCGCGCAGTGCCTCGCGCAGCAATGCACGATCGCGCCGCGCCATGAACTGCGCGATCGAGATCATGATGCCGACGACAAGTATTGCGCCGAGCACGAAGGACAGGTACAGGTAGCGGTTTCGCTGCCCTTGGATTCGGCCGCGGGCTGCGAGGCTGGCGTCGAGTGCGCGCCCGGTCGACGTAAAGACGGCCATGTCCGCCGCGATCGCCGCACCGGCGCTGCGGTGCAGCGCGGCTTCGGAGATCGTGGGGCTGGGCTGCAGCATCACGCTATGCACGACCAGATCGAGGAACGCGTTGCCGGCGGTGTTCATGCGCTGCGAGAGCACCGGTAAGGCGGCCCACTGCGCGCTGCTTTCCGGTGCGAGCTCGTCAACGTTGGTTACCGCGGAAGGCAGCTGATCGCGCGTCAAATCGAAGGCGCCGCGCAGGCTCATGAGGTTTCCGGCCGCGTCGAGCCGCTCCGCCAAAGTCAGGCCATGCTTTTGCAGCGCCATGCCGCCGATGCTCTCCAAGCGCCTCGTTCCCGAGATGCCGAAAACCGTCTGCTGCATGTAGACGTCGCCGAGATTCTCGGCGGTCGGGCTTGGATCGTAGCTGAGGCCCGAACGATCTTGGAGCGTCGCAAGCAGATCGCCGATTGCGTTCATCAGCGGACCCATTCGCGGCAGCGCATCCGGGCCGCCGCTCAGCGCGCGCGCTTCGTTCCAGTAGCGATCGATCGGTTTCCACTGCGGATAGAGCCGGAACATTGCGGCCGCGCCGCTCGTGAAATCGCGGCGCAATGCGTCGATCCGCTCTTGCGCAATCTCGCGCGTGCGTTCAATCCCGTTCGAGCGTACCAGCAAAGCATAGCGGTAGTCGTCGACAGCATTGATGGTCGCAAGGATGTGCGATGTTTCGGAGACGGCAACGCGTTCGCGAGTGAGCGCATCTCGGTCGAGGCCGGCCTCACGCCCGAGGTGGAAGATTTGGAACAGGACGAAGCCGAGCAACACGGCGGCGAGCACCGACACGACGATGCCCAGCGCGTCGTTGAGGCCGGGTGGTCGATTGCTATCGCGCGTCATCCACAGGCCACGTTCTCTCACAGGGGCAGACGACTCCCGCCGTTGAGCATAGAGGAAGAGCCCAATCGCTATGCGTCGGGCTCTTCGCGAAAATTTGGGGTGACTGAGGGGACTCGAACCCCCGGCCTTCCGAGTCACAGTCGGACGCTCTAACCAGCTGAGCTACAATCACCACGTTTTGGCCGGGGCCGATGCTTCGCGCCCGGAGGGACTTGAACCCCCATCTTCGAGTTTAGAAGACTCGTGCCTTATCCGGTTAGACCACGGGCGCTCACGAGGTTAAGGGGCAGGCACCCTGGCTAGAATACCATGCCCCTGCAAGTTGGTCGGGATGACCGGGCTCGAACCGACGACCTCAAGCTCCCAAAGCTCGCGCTCTACCAACTGAGCTACATCCCGTCAACTATCCATTTATACCAGCCCCGGTCAAGCGCAGTCCTTTTTCGGTGACAGTTTGCGCAGCGTACGACGCACTTTGAAATTTCTTCCTCAACGCGCCTCCATGCGACTGAACTGCCTGCGAGGTCGCTCACATCCATGAACTTATCGTCTAAATGGTCAAACTCCAGGACCAGCGGGTCCGACACTCCGCAGTCTACGCAAGGATGATTAACTAGGTACTCCATCACCCTTTCCCGATTGCGATGACGATACCGCTGGTTGTTCACGCGCCGCTTCGCGCGGTATCTTTCCAGATTCTGGCTATAATGGGTCTTACAGTACGTCCGCGTACACGCTTTGCAATACCCGGCCAGGCCGCCGCGGCGCTTTCTGCGGTGAAACAGATCGTCTGGCAAGCTCTGTTCGCACATTGGGCAACGTTTCATCATGCGATGATCATCGCATGTGCGAATGCCAACTGTATGGCAATCTAAAATGCCAGTGCGTGAAATCCGACGTAACGTGAGAGATCGATTTGCGGAAGATCGCTCGCAAAGATGCGCACTTGATCGAGTTGCAGTCCGATGCGCACCGCCGCGCGCATCACGCGCACGTTGCTCCCCGGCACGAGCGCCTGACACCACGACGCGCCATACGTGCGTCGCAACGCTACCAACGCGAAGCCAAAGAATTGCGTTAGATATGCACCTGACGCCGCAACCATCGGCCCGATGCGTCCGTCGGGCCACACGTACACATAGCCGACGCACTCATCGTTGAGCAACAGCAGCGTGCCGGTCGCGAGCTGTGCGAAGCTTGCATGATCGGTTGTGCGCGCCGTCCCACGCGCTTCACGATCGAGCGCCGCGAGCAACGTTGCATGCCCTTCGGGGTCGATCGGCATCGTTACGAAACGATAGTCACCCGCCGCCATCGGCAGCAGCTCTTCTTCTTTTGGAATCTCGCCGGCCACGCGTAGTAGCGGCACGTGCAATCCCATGCCGCGACGCAGAAAGAACGCTAATGACCCGGTATCGCTCGCGTCGATGACGCCCGCTAGCGAGATGTCGCCGGATTCGCTCGTCGCGGCGCGCAGGAGCTTCCAGCCCAAGCCGGCGCCGCGAAAGGACGGTTCGACGAACAGCTCGCTCACGAACCATTCATCTTCGAGTGCATGCGCGAAAGCAATCGCAATCGGCGTGCCTTCGTCACGCGCCACGAACGCGCCGCGCGGCGCACTGTCGGCGAGGTTGATATAGAGATTGCGGCTGCTCTCGTCGGGCCAGCGCCGCGCCGCCATCGCGCGCACGTCGGCCTCTTTGGCGGCGCCGATTTGCGGCTCGTTCATGGCTTGAGCGCCTGGAGCAGTGCGCGTGCCGCACGGCCGCGGTGGCTCAGTTCATTTTTGTCGCGCTCGGAAATCTGCCCGAACGTCTTCCGAATCGGCGGATAATAGAACAGCGGGTCGTAGCCGAAACCGTTTTCTCCGCGCAGCTCGGGAGAAATTTCGCCGCGCACGTCGCCTTGCACGACGATCTCACGACCGTTCGGAAAAATCAGCGCCATCACACAGATGAAGCGCGCGCCGCGTTCGTGGCCGCGTCGGCCCTCAACCTCACGCATCATCGCCGCCAGTCGCTGCGGCCACGGCGTAGCTGCGCCGGCATAGACCGCGGAGTCAACACCGGGGCCGCCATCCAACGCGTCAAGTTCGATACCCGAATCATCCGCAAGCACGGCAGCATCGCGAATACCCGCCATCTGCAACTGCTCGCGCAGCGTTCGCGCCTTGAGCAGCGCGTTGTCGATATAGCTCTCGTGGCCTTCTTCCGGATCACGATACGACGCGTAGGTTCGCAGCTCGAGCGGTGAGTCGCCGAGCATCGTGCGAATCTCGGCGAGCTTCCCCTCGTTCTTGGACGCGAGGTACGTGATCACACTTACTCTTCGAGCTTGAGTACGGCCATGAAGGCTTCTTGCGGCAGCTCGACGCGACCGACGCGCTTCATGCGCTCCTTACCGGCCTTCTGCTTCTCGAGCAGTTTGCGTTTGCGCGTGATGTCGCCGCCGTAGCATTTCGCTAAGACGTTCTTGCGCTGTGCGCTCACGGTTTCGCGCGCCACGATCTTGCCGCCGATCGCGGCTTGGATCGGCACGTCGAACATCTGGCGCGGAATCAGTTCTTTCAACTTTTCGGTCAGCGCGCGGCCGCGCGCGGCCGCCTTCTCGCGCGCGACGATAAACGAGAGCGCATCGACCGGTTCGGCATTGAGCAAGATTTCGAGCTTGACCAGATCGCCTTCACGATAGCCGATGACCTCGTAATCGAGCGAAGCGTAGCCCTTGGTCCGCGACTTGAGTTGATCGAAGTAGTCCACGATCACCTCGATGAGCGGCATCTCGAAGGTCAGGATCACGCGCCCGTCGTGCAGGTACTCCATGTTGAGGAGCGATCCGCGCCGCGCGATCGTGATGTCCATGATCGATCCGACGTAATCGGGCGGCGTAATGATCGTGGCTTTGACGAATGGTTCCTCGATCGTTTCGATCACGTTGCTCACCGGCAGCTTCGAGGGATTGTCGATCATTTCAACGGAGCCATCCGTTCGCGTCACGCGAAAGACGACCGACGGTGACGTCGCGATCAGATCGATGCTGAAGTCTCGCTCGAGCCGCTCTTGCACGATCTCCATGTGTAAGAGCCCTAAAAACCCGCAGCGGAAGCCGAAGCCGAGCGCTACCGATGTCTCCGGCTCGTACGAAAGCGCCGCATCGTTGAGCTTCATTTTTTCGAGCGCGTCGCGCAGATCGCCGTACTCGGCCCCTTCGTTGGGATAGAGCCCGCAGTAGACCATCGGCACCGCTTTGCGATAGCCCGCCAGCGGCACGTGCGCCGGTTTGCTCGCCTCGGTCAGCGTGTCACCGACGTCGATGTCGCCCAGCGACTTGATGTTGGCGATAACGTAGCCGACGCTGCCCAAGGTGAGCGTCTTGGTCGGCAGCATCTGCGGGCTAAAAACGCCAACCTCGGTGCACTCGTACACTTTTTGGTGCGCCATCGACATGAAGCGGCTGCCGGCTTTGAGTTCCCCGTCGACCACCCGCACGTACGAAACGACGCCGCGGTAGGGATCGAACTGCGCATTGAACACGAGCGCGCGCAGCAGATCGCGGTGGCCCTTGGGCGGCGGAATTCGGGTCACGATTGCTTCGAGAATTTCTTCGATGCCGATGCCGTTCTTGGCGCTCGCAAGAATGCACTCGCTGCGCTCGATGATCAACAGCTCTTCGACTTCGCCCATGACGC
The DNA here is from genome assembly GCA_963703325.1 of Vulcanimicrobiota bacterium. Classification (GTDB taxonomy): domain Bacteria; phylum Vulcanimicrobiota; class Vulcanimicrobiia; order Vulcanimicrobiales; family Vulcanimicrobiaceae; genus Aquilonibacter. The sequence continues at coordinate 2,708,006 of OY969805.1, forward strand.
GTTCGGGGTCGGCAGCCGGCAGATCGATCTTGTTGATCACCGGAATAATCGTAAGATCGTGCTCGACCGCGAGATGATAGTTCGCAAGCGTCTGGGCTTCGATCCCTTGCGCCGCGTCGATGATCAGCAGTGCGCCTTCGCAGGCTGCGAGTGAGCGCGACACTTCATACGAGAAGTCGACGTGTCCCGGCGTGTCGATCAGATTGAGCTGGTAGGTCTCGCCGTCGCCCGACTTATAGTTGAGCGTGACCGGATGCATGCGAATGGTGATGCCGCGTTCGCGCTCGAGGTCCATGGCGTCGAGCGCCTGCTCTTCCATGTCGCGCATCGCCACCGTCTTGGTCAACTCGAGCAAGCGGTCCGAGAGCGTCGTCTTGCCGTGGTCGATATGCGCGATAATGCAAAAATTGCGGACGTTTGCCGCAATTTCTGTACGGTGCGGGTTCTCGGCTTTGATGCTCACGCTAGTACGATTGGTAGCACACGTTACCGATGGCCATGCCGATGATCCACGGCACGACGTAGATGACGAGAATGAAAAGCACGATAAAGGCGAGGTCCAAGCCGCCCATCGGCGGGACGATTCGACGGATCGGATTGAGGAGCGGTTCGACCAGCATCGCGAGATAGCGAGTCCATGGACCGCGCAGATCCGGCAGCCACGAAAGCAGCGCGTAAATGATCAAAACGCCCGCGTAGATCTTGAAGATGAGCAGGATCGGCCCGTAGAGCGCGCACAGGAAGTTCACGAGAAACGAGGTTCTACGGAAGCGCGGCTAAGACATTTGCCGGGATGCCGTGCAAGAACGGCGTCGGATCGACCGGCGATCCCTCGTACATGACTTGATAGTGCAGGTGCGGACCGGTTGCAAAGCCCGTCGCGCCGACGAGTCCGATGCTCTGCCCTTTGTACACGTGCGTACCGACCGGGAGCAGCACGCGCGACAGGTGCGCGTACCAGGTGTGATAGCCGTTCCCGTGATCGATGTCGATCTTGATGCCGTAGCCGCCGTCGTACCAGTTTGCCACGATCGTGCCGGCAGCGGCCGCGCGCACGGTCTCACCGTAGTCGGCGCCCAAATCTACGCCGGGGTGAAACTCGACGTCGGGATAGGTGCGATAACAATAGCAGCCGATGACGGGCGCGCCGTCGACCGGATCGATCGACGGAATTGCCGCGATCATCTGCGCGCGGGCGAGATCGCGTATGTGCCGGATATTGAGGAGATGCATCGCGAACTGGCGCATCGTATCGGATTCGTGCGAAACCGCGAGACTCTCGGCACTGAGCGAGCGGACGCGTTCGGCCACCGCGGGAAGCGTTTGGCCTCGCACCCACGAGGTCTTTTGCCGAACCGACGGGTTCGCCGGCGGCGCGCCGATGAGCTGACGGATTTCGGTATTTTGCTTCTGAACGTGTTGGAGCTGCTTACGCAGCGTCTCGGTTTGGCGATCGATCTGCCGCAGCGATGCTTGCTGCGCAGCGGCCTGCGCCGCGAGGTGCGACACTTCCATCCGCGCACGAACGACTTCGGCGACCGCAAAGCCGATCGAGCCCAAGATAACGAGCGCGAGCGCGCCAAATGCGGCGGCCATGTGGCGGCGCCGAACTTGGAAACGATGGACCGTCTCGCCCCTTTCGGGAACGATCTTCACATAATATCTGTCGGTTATCATGCCTTCGACGATCGCGCCAGCTCGATAGCGCGAAGTTCTTCACCTGAAGCGTTGACTGCCGGTTTGTATCGGTTGACGGCTTTGCCGTAGGTCCGCGTGTCGGTGCGTGAATAAATGCTCGAGATCACGACGCCGTCTCCCTCACGATTGAGCAGAGCCAGCGCATAGGACAGTTCCGAACCGGTATCCTCAAAGGCGTCGTAGCGGACAAATCCCACCCGGGAGACATCCGTGCGAGCCAGCGCTTCGAGTTCGCTTACCTGCTGAGCGACCCTCTTGAGGCTGGTTTGCTCGGTAGACAAAGCGTTTTCGATGGCACTGAGACGCGCGGACGCACCGGCGCCGCCGCCGATAAGACCGTCGTGAACCGCGAGCAATTCGCAGGCGCGGCGCAGCGCGGGACCAACGACGGCCAGGTGATAGATGAGCAGTACGACCAAGGCCGCTGCGAAGGCTGCGAGCGCAGCATAAATCGTCAATGTCGTCATAACAATAAGGAACCACGACGAGGGCTGAGGTAATTCACGGCACCCGTAAAAACTCGCTTACCGTTGCTACCTTCCGGTCCTGGCGGGGTTCACAAGGTTACGCCGCGTGAAGCCCAACCCCCATCATGGCCAGGCCATGATACCACAAGCCCAAAGGCGCGCTTGCCAAGGAGGTCACAGAGGTGCAACTGCTACTTGCCTTGGTTCTGACCAGCGCGACCTTCGCGCCTGGAACGACCGTTCCGACGACGATGGTCGCTATCCCCTGCGGAGGATCGAACGTCTCGCCGCAACTCGCCTGGCACGATGTTCCGCCGGCAACGCGCAGCTTTGCGCTGATCGTGCACGACCCCGATGCACCACACGTGGACGGTTTCTACCACTGGGTCGCCTACAATCTTGCGCCTGACGAGCGCAGCGTCACGGCCGGTTCGCAACTTCCCGTGCTGCAAAGCGGACGCAACGGCACCGGATCCGCCGGCTACTTCGGACCGTGCCCGCCGCCCGGTAAGGTGCACCACTATCACTTCACTCTCTATGCACTGGACGCGCGCATCGACTCCGCACAGCCGCTCGACGCGAGCCAGCTGCAAGCCCAGATGCGCGGGCACATCCTCGCACAAACCGAATTGATCGGCCTCTTCCAGCGCTAGCTACTTCGCTGCGGTGAAGTCGGGTGGGATGGTAAAGAGCGCATCGGCCTGCGCTTGATCGAGCCACGCAACGTGTCCACGCTCCGTGAGCATGTTTACCGAGGGCTTCGGCGCTGACGGCAGCTGGACGTCGACCAGCGTGTACATCTGGAAATTGCTCGGATTAAACGCTGTCGCCGCCGACGAGTCGGCCGTCAAGTGCATTGTCGGCCGGCAGCCGACGTGGGAGGCCATGTTGTAGAGGCTGCTGAGGTTCAACGGATTTTCCGGCAGGGGGCAAAACGCGCGGGGCTGACCGATCTTTGAGATGTACATCACCATCGTCGCGGTCATCGAGCCGTTGTGACACGAACCGGTCGCATTCGTCGTGGTCATCGTCATGTTCAGGCTGGTGCCAATGGTGTCGATGCCGTCTATCGTCATTGGTCCGAGGTTCGCCACCTTGCTCACCGTTGTGAGGTCTGCCGTGCCCGGCGATCGTACCGGCACGGGTGCCGGCGACGAGCTGGCTGTAACGCATGGCGAATCGCTCGATTCGGTGGTCTTCTGGGCGTAGGTCTTCTTGGCAAGATCGAGCGTGATAATCGTATGCTGATCGCACTTCGAAATCGTCGCTGTCTGCGCGACGGTGTCGTCGGTGCGAATCCACCCCTTGGTAAAGTAAATCGTGTAGCGGGTCGGACGCCCGCTAAGGAGCGTCGTCATCATGCCCATCGCCGCCGACATAGCGCTGTTGAACGCGTGGTTTCCGCCCGACGATGCGGCGTACGCGTTCAACCGTGCCAGGAGTGGACTGGGCGTCGCAAGCAACGCGGCTTGATAGTCGTCAGCAAAGGTGCCGGGCGGCGGCGGCGTCGCCGGCGCGGCGATCATCCGCGTGATCTGATCGTACTGTAGTGCAACCGGCGCCGGCGTGGGCAGCGGCGTCGGGGCTGCGGCGATCGCAATAACCAGGCAAAGGAACGCCACCAAACGCATGCAACGGAGTACGCCCGGGACCCGGCGAACGCCTTGCGTTACATGGAAGACGTTGTCATCAAAGTCCGTGAGAACGGTCCCTATCTGGTCACGGGGCGCGTGCGCCTGATCGACGCCGACGGAAATCCGTATACCGTCCAAGAGAACTTCGTGCTGTGTCGCTGCGGCGGTTCGGCACTCAAGCCGTTTTGCGACGGCAGCCATCGCGAGAACGGCTTCTGCGCCGAGCAGCGGGCCACGCCATAGGAGTAGTTCATGCCATCGTACGTTCGCGCCGGATCCCTGCCGCACAAACGCCACATTCAGTTCCGCCGTCCCGATGGCGGATTGTACGCCGAAGAGCTTTTTTCGACTAAAGGCTTCGAGAGCGTATACTCGCTGCTCTATCATCTGCGTCCACCGACGGCGACCCTCGAAGTGCGCCCATGGGATCGCCCGGCGCCGCGGCTGATGCCGAACGAGCCGCTGCGCAACCGGCACTTCAAGACGGCGCGCATACAGACCGGCGGCGATGCGATTGAATCGCGGCGTGCACTCCTCGGGAACGACGATATGCTCGTTTCGATCGCGCAAGCCGACCGGCCGATGGAGTACTGGTATCGCAACACCGGCGGTGACGAGCTGCTTTTCATCCATCACGGCGCCGGCGTGATCGAAACGCCGTTCGGCGATCTGGCGTATCGCGCACACGATTATCTGATCATCCCGACGGGCACGACCTATCGCGTGCTCCCGGCCTCGCCGACACGCATGCTGGTTCACGAATCGCGCGGGATGGTGACGATTCCGCGCCGCTACCGCAACGAATTCGGTCAGCTCGAAGAGCACGCGCCGTATTACGAGCGCGACTTTCGGGCGCCGGCGCTCAAGAGCCCGGTGGACGCGCGCGGCGAGCACGAAATTCGCGTGCAGAACGCCGGACGCAACGCGGTCTACATCGTGCAGAATCATCCGTGCGATGTCGTCGGCTGGGACGGATACTGCTTTCCCTACGCCTTTAACCTCGAGGAATTTGCGCCGATCACCGGCAAGCTGCACCAGCCGCCGCCTGCACATGCGACATTCGAAGCGCCGGGCGCCGCATTCTGCGCGTTCGTTCCGCGGCTCTTCGATTATCATCCGCTCGCGATTCCGGTGCCGTACAATCACTCGAGCGTCGATTGCGACGAAGTGATCTTCTACGTCAGTGGCAACTTCATGAGCCGCCGCGGCGTTGAAGAGGGCTCGATCACCCTGCATGCCGCCGGCGCGCCGCACGGGCCCCAACCCGGCGCGGTCGAAGCGAGTCTGGGCGCGAAATCAACCGATGAAATCGCGGTGATGGTCGACACGTTCAAGCCGCTGCACTTGGCGCAGTCAGCGATCGACGTCGAAGACGAACAGTATTACCGCTCCTGGATCGAAGAACCGGCACGAACGCTTTAGCGCGCGGGTGTAATACGGCCGCGGGCCGCGCCAAAGCCGATGCGAAATTCGCCCTGTACGCACCAGCCGCGCAGCGTGATCTCGTCGCCATCTTGTAGAAAGCCGCGCACTTCGCCGCCCGGTACGTGAATCGGCTTGGTGGCATTGTCGGTGAGCTCGATCAGACTGCCCATCGATTCTGGCTGGGCTCCGCTGATCGTTCCCGACGCATACAGATCGCCGGGCCGAATTTGCGTACCGTTGACGGTAACGTGCGCCAGCTGCTGCAGGATACTCCAATACAGCTCTTTGAAATTCGTGCGTGAGATCGTGATCGGTGCGATACCCGCCTCGCGCATTTTCTCGGTTGAAAGATCGACCGCGAGGCCGATGTCGTAGGCGGAGCGCTCCGAGCCGCGTAGATACTGCAGCGGCGCGGGATCCTGCCCCAGTCCGTTGGTGCGAAATGGTTCCAGTGCGTCGAGGGTCACGATCCACGGCGAGATGGTCGTCGCGAAGGACTTTCCGAGAAACGGTCCGAGCGGTTGATACTCCCAGGCCTGAATATCACGCGCGCTCCAATCGTTGACCAGCACAAGTCCGAAGATGTGCTCGCGCGCCTTCGCGATGGGAATTGGTTCGCCTAAACGGTTGCCCGGGCCGGTTACGAATCCGACTTCGAGCTCGATGTCGAGCCGTTGCGACGGACCAAAAACCGGCCCGTCGCTGTTTGCGGGCTTGCGTTGGCCGTTGGGACGCACGATCGGCGTACCGTCGATGACCACCGTGCTCGAGCGTCCGTGGTACGCGATCGGCATGTGGCGCCAGTTCGGTAAGAGCGGATCGCTATTCGGACGAAAGAGTTTCCCCAAGTTCGTTGCGTGCTCGAGCGATGAATAGAAGTCGACATAGTCACCGATCTCCATCGGCACGACCATTGCCGCGGTGCGCTGCTCGACGAAGAACGCGTCGGCGTTGCGTTCGCGCAGAGAGGCATCACCGCGATCGTCGCCACGCAACAACGCTGCTAAATGCAGCCGCAACTTCTTCCATATCGCGGGACCGGCCGCGAGTAGCGGATTGAGCGACGTCGCCATCACGAGCGCGCGGTCGCACACGTTCTGGGTCAAGCCGGCCTCGCCGAGCGCATACAAATCCAAAATGCGATCGCCGATTGCGATGCCGAGTCGAACGCGGCCCTGGTGCACGAATGCACCGTACGGCAAGTTGTAAATCGTAAAATCGCTTCCCGGAGCGACGGGAATCCACGAGTCGATGTGCGGCAAGGATCGTTACCGGCCGCCTAAGAGGTGCAATGCGCGCAGATCCTCGACTGGGTCGTCGAAGCTACAGCTCCCGTAGCTGACGAAGCGCTTGCGCCGCGCGAGCCGCACCTCGTTTTCATCCTTCAGATCGAGCTCGTCGAGGTGCTCGGCCCCCACGATCCGCTCGAGCGTCTGCCGGTCGACATGCGGCGCGTGCACCGCAGCCGCCACTAGGTTAAGGAAGCCGTGCATCATCACACCGGCTTGGGGGTTGAAGTGTCGCAGCGGGTGGTGCAGACCGGCCGTGGCCTTAAAGGGCACGCCGGCAGCGCTCGCCCCGGCAATAAACGCCGCGACCGCCTCGACGCTCGGGTACGCCGACGGTTTGACACCGCCGCAGCGAAGCTTGGCGCCGAGGCGACCCTCGGCGAGTTCATCCATGGCCATCCGTACCCCCGAGAGCTCGACATAGATCGGGAGATCGTCGAGGCGCGCTCGCCGCGCTTGCCGAGCGCACCCGCCGATCGAGTAGTCTCCGAGTGGGACTTCAATCCCGGCGATCGTGGCCCAGCCTTCATGGCGGGCGCGTCCGACCACCTCGAACATCGTGGGCGCAGCAATGACCGACAGTTCGATACGTGCTCGTCCTTCGAGGCAATTTCGCAATTCGATGAGTTTTTCGGCGGGCACGATGAACCGCGCGAGCATCCAGGAGGCGTCGCCTTCCTGCGCCCGCTCGTACTGAGCCAACGCTGCGTCGAGCGGGAGCTTCGCCGGCGGAAAGAGCCCGGCATAGTCGATAAGGCGTTCAAGGGCAGCGCGCATCGCGCCGGTCGGGGCAATCGTCGTCACGCTGGCTGTTGTTCGACAGGGCACCTCCTGACGCTTCGCCAAGCCCTGGGTCATGAACACGAGCACGGAAACTCGCAGCAATCCGCTCGCGCGAATCGATTGGGACTACGTCGAATTTTACGTCGGCAATGCGAAGCAAGCCGCGCATTACTATATGTCGGCCTTCGGGTTCGAACAAGTCGCGTATGCCGGTCCCGAAACGGGCATCAAAGATCGCTGCAGCTACGTGCTCGAGCAAAACAAGTTACGCTTCGTTCTCACCTCGAGCTTACTGCCCGACGACGCGATCGCGCGTCACGTCGCGCTGCACGGCGACGGCGTCAAAGATATCGCAATCGTCGTTGACGACGCGAAGGCCGCATACGCGCAGGCGATGGCCGGCAAGGCTACGTCGGTTGCCGCGCCATCGGAGGCGTCAGACGCAGGCGGCCGGATCCTACGCGCTACCATCGCCACCTACGGGGAGACCGTCCACACATTCGTTCAGCGCGACGGCTACGCCGGCGCCTTCATGCCCGGTTTCGTTGAGGCCCGGCGCTCGCTGCCGGGCAGCAAAAAGCCCGGTCTGCAGTTCATCGATCATTGCGTGGGCAACGTCGGATGGGGCGAGATGGACGCCTGGGGTGACTTCTACGCGCGGGTCTTCGGCTTTTCACAGCTGGTCTCGTTCGACGACACCGACATTTCGACCGAGTACACCGCGCTCAAGTCGAAGGTGATGACCGATCCGCGCCATCAAGTGAAGTTTCCCATCAACGAACCGGCCACGGGCAAGAAAAAATCGCAGATCGAAGAGTACCTGGACTTTTATCGCGGTTCGGGCGTGCAACACATCGCAATCCGCACCGACGACATCGTTTCGACGATCGACGCCCTGCGGTATAACGGGGTTGAATTTCTCGATACGCCGGACAGCTACTACGATATGCTCGGCGAGCGCGTCGGGAAGATCGATGAGGCACTCGACGTCTTGCGCGAGCGGCGCATCCTTGTCGACCGCGACGACCTCGGTTACATGCTGCAGATTTTCACCAAACCGCTGCAAGATCGCCCAACGGTCTTCTTCGAGATCATTCAACGTAAGGGCAGCCTCTCGTTCGGCAAGGGAAATTTCAAGGCGCTGTTCGTTTCGATAGAACAAGAACAAGCAAAACGCGGAACGCTGTAGTGCCGACACTAGCAAACCCGGTTGTCAACGTCGATGCGGTTATGCTCGAGTCGCGCGCCGCTTCGCTTGCGAAGCGTTCGATCAAGACGTCGGCAAAGCTCGAAGGCATTACGCTTGCGATCAGGTGCATCGATCTCACCACGTTAGAGGGCAAGGACTCGCGCGGTCGCGTGCGCTCGCTGTGCGCGAAGGCGATCAATCCGCGTCCGGGTTGGCCGAACGTCCCGAGCGTCGCTGCCGTCTGCGTCTACCCGAACCTGGTTCCCGTCGCCAAGGAATCGTTGCGCGGCACCAGCGTCAAAGTCGCGTCGGTGGCCACCGCATTTCCCAGTGGCCTCTCGAGCCTCGACGTCAAACTTGCCGACGCCGCGGCAGCGCTGGAAAATGGCGCGGATGAAATCGACATGGTGATCGATCGCGGCGCGTTTCTTTCCGGCGATGAAGGCTCGGTCTATGCCGAGATCGTCGCCGTCAAAGAATTGTGCGGGGGCAGCGCGCACCTCAAAGTCATTCTCGAGACCGGCGAACTCGGCAGTTACGACAACATTCGGCGCGCAAGCGATCTCGCGCTCGAAGCGGGTGCCGACGTGATCAAGACGTCGACCGGGAAGGTCGGAACCAATGCAACCTTTCCCACCGCGCTCGTGATGTGCGAGGCGATTCGCGACTTCGCCCGGCGAACCGGAGAGCGCCGCGGACTCAAGGTCGCAGGCGGCGTTCGTAACACCAAACAAGCCTTGACCTACCTCGTCATCGTGAAGGAGACGCTGGGCGATGCGTGGCTTGCGCCGGACCGCTTTCGCATCGGCGCGAGCTCGCTGCTCGACGACCTCCTCATGCAGCTCGAAAAAGAAGAGACCGGCCACTACGCGGGAACCGATTACATACCGAAGGATTAAGAATGGCGATCTTTGACTACGCGCCTGCGCCGGAAAGCGTCCGGCCGCAGATTCGTGAAGACTACGGACTGTTTATCGACGGACGGTGGACGCCGCCCGAAAGCGGTCTGATGTTTGAGACCGTCAACCCCGCGACTGAAACCGTGCTCGCGCGCGTGGCGCAGGCGAATGCCGCCGACGTCGACCGTGCGGTCCGGGCAGCGCGCAAGGCTTACGACAAATACTGGCGCAAGCTCAAGAGCACCGACCGGGCGAAATATATCTACCGCATCGCGCGCGCCATCACCGAGCGGTCGCGCGAACTGGCCGTGCTCGAAACGATGGACGGCGGCAAGCCGATCAAGGAATCGCGCGACTTCGACATCCCGACCGCGGCGGCGCACTTCTTTTATAATGCGGGTTGGGCGGACAAGCTCGAGTGGGTGATGCGCGCCGGGCGCGAACCGCAATCGCTGGGCGTCTGCGGCCAGATCGTACCGTGGAACTTCCCCTTGCTCATGGCCGCCTGGAAAATTGCGCCGGCACTTGCCTGCGGCAACACCGTCGTCCTCAAGCCGGCCGAGACAACCCCGCTGACGGCCCTCGCCCTCGCGCAAATCATCGAAGAGGCCGATCTGCCGCCCGGCGTCGTCAACGTCATCACCGGTGACGGTACGACCGGGGCCGCGCTGGTCGAACACCCCGACGTCGACAAGATCGCCTTCACCGGCTCAACCGACGTCGGCAAGATCATCGCGCGCCGTCTCGCCGGCAGCGACAAACGCCTGACCCTCGAGCTCGGCGGAAAAGCCGCGCACATCGTATTCGCCGACGCGCCGATGGATCAAGCGATCGAAGGCGTCGTCAATGGGATCTACTTCAACCAAGGTCACGTCTGTTGCGCCGGTTCCCGGCTGCTCGTCGAGGAGCGCGTGCACGACGAGGTCGTCGTGCGCCTCACCGAGCGGCTGCAGACGCTGCGCTTGGGCGATCCGCTCGATAAGAACACCGACATCGGCGCGATCAACTCCCGAGCACAACTCGAAAAGATTGAGGAGCTCGTGCGCAGTGGCGTCGAGCAAGGCGCCACGCTGGTGCAGCAGCAATGCGATCTCCCTTCGCGCGGCTTCTTTTTCCCGGCCTCGTTCTTCTCGAACGTGCATCCGTCGCACCGTATTGCGCGCGAAGAGATCTTCGGGCCGGTACTCTCGATCCTCACCTTCCGCACGCCCGATGAAGCGGTTGAGAAGGCGAACAACACGCCGTACGGCCTGTCCGCCGGGGTGTGGACCGAGAAAGGGAGCAAGAACATGTGGGTAGCGCAGCAACTGCGCGCCGGCGTCGTGTGGTGCAACACGTTTAATCAATTCGATCCCAGCTCGCCCTTCGGCGGTTACCGAGAGTCCGGGTTTGGCCGTGAAGGCGGCGTGCATGGGCTCTTCGAGTATCTTGCGCACTAGACGGAATCGCTGATGCTCGGCGAACGCGATCTCCGTCTTCTCGACGAACTGTTGTCGCGCTCACCACTTGCGATCATCGCTTGGGATTCCAATTACCGGGTCACGTATTGGTCGGCTCGAGCGACCGATATGTTCGGCTACACCTCCGACGCGGTGATCGGTAAAACGATCGACGATTTCGATTTGGTCGCCCCGGAAGACAAGCCGATTGTGCGCGAGGTGCAGCAGCGCCTCGACGGTGTCGACAACGTCCGCACGCTCGTGAACGTCAATCGCAATCATCGGGTCAACGGCGAAGTGCGAACCTGCCGCTGGACGACGTTTGCGCTCCAAGATTCTAGTACGTTCCACGCGCTCTCATACGCCGAAGACATCACCGAGTCGCTGGCTGCGCAGAACGCGCTCGCCGAGAGCGAGGAACGGTTCCGTTCGCTCTTTGAGTATAATCCCGACATCGTTATGATTTTCGATCGTGATGGGTGCATTATCGACGTCAATGAAGCCGCGGCACGCATCGGACCGGTCTCGCGCGAGCGCTTTATCGGCTTGCACTTCAGCGCGTTTCTTGATTCCGAGGACGTTGCGAAGCACGACGAATACCTGCGTCAGGCACTATCCGGCGAGACCCTGTTCTATCATGCGCGCATCCGCACGCTCGAAGGGCAGCCACTCGATGTGATGGTCACGACCGTCCCGATGCTGCGCGACGGGCAGATCGTCGGCGCGTATTCGATCATCCGTGACGAAACCGAGATGCGCGCTGCCGAAGGCGCGCTACGCTCGCTCTTCGAGCACAACCCTGACGGCGTGGTCTCGCTGACGCGCAACGGCGAAATTCTCGACGCGAACGAGGCCGCCGTTCGTATTGGCGGCTTTTCGCGCGACGGCGTTGTCGGCGCGCACTTCGAGAAGTTCATCCCCGAGCACGAGCGCGAGCGCGCCGGCGCAGCTTTTGCGCGCGCTCTGAGCGGTCATCCGGTTACGTTCAACGTGGAATCGGTTGACGTCAATGCTGATCTGCTCGAACTCGAGTGTACGCTCATTCCGCAATATAAGGGCGGTGAACGCGTCGGCGTCTATGGCGTCTTACAGGACATCACCGAACGGCGCGCTGCCGAACGCCGCGCGGAAATGCAGAGCTTGCGCATTCGCAATCTCTACTTCATCGCGGCGAGCGGCGATTATCCCGACGTACGCATGCGCGCCTCACTCGAGATGGGGTGCCACGCCTGCGACCTGACGCTGGGCGCAGTAGTGGAAATCAACGGAGGGACGCCGCGCATCGAGGCGGTCTATCGGGAGCCGAGCGCCGAGACGATCGACGACGACGAGATCATCGCGATGGCCACGAGCGTCGGGAGCTTGCCTGGGGCGGCGATTCCGGTGCCGTTCCGCAACGGCATCGCCATGCGCCTCGACGTCGCCGGTGATCCCTACGGCGCGCTGGTCTTCGCCGATCCGCACGGCGCCGTCCGCGAGTTCTCGTCGACCGACGCCGACTTGTTGGGCCTGATAGCAACCTTGATTGCCGGAACCATCGATCGCAGCCGTCAACGTGCGCGCTTGCGTGCGATGGCCTATTTCGATGCGCTCACCGGCTTGCCCAATCGCGTGTTTCTTGCCGAAAAACTACGTGACGCGATCGAAGTGGCGCAATCACGCCTCGGCCGCGTTGCCGTGCTCTTCCTCGATCTCGATCGCTTCAAAGACGTCAACGATACCCTCGGTCACGCCCGCGGCGACCGCTTGTTGCAGATGGTCGCCCAACGCCTGGTCAAAGAGCTGGGCGATCATGCGACGCTCGCGCGCATGGGCGGCGACGAGTTCGTCGTACTCCTCACCGATTGTCGCGACTCCGAGAACGTGCGCGACGTCGGCGAACGCATTTTGGGGCTCGTGAGCGAACCGTTCTTACTTGACGAATACGAGCAGTATATCTCGGCCAGTATCGGAATCGCCGTCTACCCCGAGGATGGACGCGACGATCAGACGCTGATCAAAAACGCCGATATCGCGATGTACCGCGCAAAAGACCGCGGCCGTAACGGCTACTACTTCTACAATCCAACGCTCGAAGCGCCGATTCACATGCGGCTTTCGCAGGAGAAACTGCTCCGGCGCGCGCTTGAGTACGATCAGTTTCTGGTCTACTACCAACCGCAGCTCGATCTACACAGCGGCGAAATCGTCAGCGTCGAAGCGCTGGTGCGTTGGAACCACCCAAAGAGCGGCTTGATCGAACCGTCGCACTTCATCCCGAGCGCCGAAATATCGGGGCTGATCGTCCCGCTGGGTGATTGGGTGCTCGAAACCGCGGCGAAACAGGTACAACGCTGGCATCAGACGCTCGGGCCGTTGCGTCTCGCGGTCAATCTATCGGGGCGGCAATTCCACCAGCGCGATCTGCGCCGGCGCGTGATACAGGCGCTTGAAAATGCGCAACTCGATCCGGGCTGGCTCGAGGTCGAGATTACCGAGAGCGTGGCGATGTCCGACGCGGCGCAAACCGTTGGTATCGTGCGCGATCTCAAGGCGCTGGGGATTCGCACCGCGGTCGATGATTTTGGAACCGGGTACTCGTCACTGGCGTATCTGCGTCGCTTTTCGCTCGACGTGTTGAAAATCGACGGCTCGTTCGTGATCGGCGTGGGCCATGAAGCATTCGATGAAACGATCGTCAAGACGGTCATCGGTATGGCACATAGTCTCGGCTTAGAAGTCGTGGCCGAAGGCGTCGAGTCGGTTTCGCAGCTTGCGTTCCTCACCGAGCATGGCTGCGACATGGTACAAGGGTACGCCATCGCGCCGCCGTTGCCGGCCGCCGAGTTCGAGGAATTCTTGCACCGGAGGCGAGAAGCGTCAGCCGCATCCGGGTAAAGGGTGACCGCTATGATCTCGACAAGGGCAGGCCTCGATCGCGGGGCGCTCATCGATTGGTATCGCCGCAACCGCGAACGCTCTGCTTCGCTGTTTGCGCTCGTCGACGAAGCCGCGTTCCTTCAGCGGCCGATTCCGTTGCGGCACCCGTTCGTATTTTACGAAGGTCATCTCCCGGCATTCAGTTTTTTGACGCTCAACGAACGCGCGCTCGGTGAAACACCGCTCGATCCGGCGCTCGAGCGCTTGTTCGAACGCGGCATCGATCCGGGTTCAACCGATGCAGCGCGCGTACACGAACGGACCGACTGGCCGCCGCGACCGGAAATCGAACGCTTCGGCCGTGCCTGCGACGAGCGCGTGATCGGCGCCTTCGAACGCGCGACGCTGGTCGACCCATCGGTTCCGCGGCTCGTGCGCGGACAGTCGGCATATAACATTCTCGAGCACGAACAAATGCATCACGAAACGTTGCTCTACATCATTCATCAGCTCGACTACGCGCTCAAAGGCCGTATCGCGCAAGACCATTACGATCACACACCGCCCGAAAACCCGTTACAGCGCGTGGATGCGGGGACCGCGCATCTCGGCGCCGATCCGGACACGATCGCCTTCGGATGGGATAATGAGTTTGGTCCGCTTGACGTAGACGTTCCCGCGTTTATGATGTCGCGCTTTCCCGTGACCAACGGCGATTGGCTGCGGTTCGTCGAGGGCGGCGGCCCTGTTCCAAGCTTCTGGGTCGAGCGCGACGGCGAATATTTCTTGCGCGGGATTTTCGAGAAACTGCCGCTTCCGCGCTCGTGGCCGGTATACGTGTCGCACGACCAGGCTGCGGCCTATGCCGCGTGGGCAGGAATGCGTCTGCCCAGCGAGGCCGAGTTCCATCGCGCTGCGTACGGCTCGCCGGACGGTCGCGACCGCAGGTATCCATGGGGCGATACGATGCCGACCGATGCGATGCACGGCAACTTCGATTTCGAACGCTTCGATCCCGAACCGGTCGACGCGCACCCCGCCGGCGCCAGTGCGTGGGAAATCGAAGATTTGGTCGGAAATGGATGGGAATGGACTTCGAGCGTTTTCGCGCCCTTTCCGGGCTTCGAACCGATGGCGTCATATCCTCAGTACTCGGCGGACTTTTTCGACGGCCGGCACTTCGTCATGAAAGGTGCCTCACCGGTGACCGCGCGAGAATTGATTCGCCCATCGTTCCGCAACTGGTTCTACGGCGACTATCCGTACATGTACGCAAAGTTCCGCTGCGTCGCTTAGCGCTCGCGTGCGTCCTGCTCGCGGGCTGCACACGTGCCGGCGTTTCCAATGTATCGAATGATTCGCTGACGGTCGGCATCCCGATCACGCCGGTAACGCTCAACACGATCCTCACGACGGACAACTCCGAGATTTTCGTCACCGACCTGCTCTTCGCCAAGCTCGTCACGCTCGACGCGCAGCAACGCCACGTGCCCGATCTCGCGGCCGACGTTCCAACGCTCGAGAACGGCGGCATCAGCCGTGACGGCCTCACGATCACCTATCATTTGCGCAAGAATGCGAAGTGGAGCGACGGACAGCCGGTGACCAGTGCCGACGTCAAATACACCTACGAACAGATCATGAATTCGGCGAACAACGTCGTGTCTCGCCATGGCTTCGACACGGTAAGCTCGGTCGACACACCGGACCCCTACACGGTCGTGTTGCATATGAAGCGCGCCTATCCACCGATAATCGATTACTTCTTTGGCGAGAGCGACGAGCCGTATGGCGTTCTTCCGGCGCATGCGTTCCAGCACGTCGCCAATTTCAACACGATGCCCTTTAACGCAGAGCCCAACGTCACCGATGGCCCGTATCGTTTCGCACGCTGGATTCGCGGCGACCGGATCGTGCTCACCGCGAATGACGATTACTTCCGCGGCACGCCCAAGATCAAGCAACTCAACCTGAAGATCATCAACGATTCCAACACGATGGTTGCCGAACTTCGCACCGGAGAGGTGCAGGCCTCAATCAACTTGAGTGGCCCCTCGTTCAACGAGCTCAAGGGCGATGCTCGCGTCACGCGCCTGCCCGTCCTCGCGCCGAGCTACGACGCGCTGATGTTCAACTTGGCGCACGCCCCGCTCGATGACAAAGCGGTGCGCGTCGCGCTCGCGTACGCCACCGATCGCGAGACGATCATGCGCGATAACGAGTTCGGCGACGCGACGGTCGGCGTGGGCGATCTCTCGCCGTTTTACTGGGCGTACGACTCGAGCCTCAAGACTCAACCCTACGACCCTGCACGTGCGCGCGCGATCCTCGACGCCGACGGATGGAAACTCGGACCGGGCGCGGTCAGAGTTAAGAACGGCCAGCGGCTCTCGCTGCTGCTGGTCTACGGTCAGGGCAGTGACATCTCAGCGAACATCGTGGTGCAAGTCCAACAGATGTGGCGCGCCGTCGGTGTCGAGGTGCAGCCCAAAGCGTTTCCGTATGCGCAGCTGTATGAGCCGGCACAAGAAGGCGGCATCTTCTACGGTGGCAAGTTCGACGTAGGGTTTTACGCCTGGATCTCGGGCGGTGATCCCGACGACTCCTCGCAGTGGCTGAGCACCGCCTTCCCGCCAAACGGCAACAACGTCGATCGGTACGCGTCGCCACAGATGGACGCAGCGCAACGGGTGGCGCTCTCTACGTTCGATCAGGCGATGCGGAAACGCGCCTACGCAAAGATCGAAGCCTTGCTCGTAGACGACGTGCCGGCGATCTTCTTATTTTATCCGAAGCAGCGCTATGCGTTTGCGCCGGAATTGCGCAATTTTACCCCGAACGGTATCGGTGAGGCGTGGAACGCCGCCGACTGGACATTCACCTCACCTTGAGAACCTCCTAAGGAGCCCTTTCCAACCATGACGACCACCCACGATGCCTCGGTCACCCTCGAAAAAGCTTCCCCAGGCGGGACAGCGGCAAAAAAGGTCCCGATTACCGTCGCGTACGGCGACGGCATTGGACCCGAAATCATGGATGCCACGCTGCGCATTATTCAAGCCGCCGGCGCGGCGCTCGAGATCGAACGCATCGAAATCGGTGAACCAATTTATGAGAAAGGCCTGGATAGCGGCATCGAGCCGGCGTCGTGGGACTCGCTGCGACGCACCAAAGTGTTCTTAAAGGCGCCGATCACGACGCCGCAGGGTGGTGGGTTCAAGAGTCTCAACGTTACCGTGCGCAAAACGCTCGGCATGTATGCGAACGTGCGCCCGTGCGCCTCGCTCTATCCGTTCGTCGCGACCAAGCATCCGAACATGGACCTGGTCATCGTCCGCGAGAACGAGGAAGACGTGTATGGCGGCATCGAGCATCGCCAAACCAATCAGGTTACGCAGTGCCTCAAGCTGATCTCGCGCCCGGGCTCCGAGCGCATTGTCCGTTACGCCTTCGAATATGCGCGCGCGAACAAGCGCAAGAAAGTCACCTGCTTCACCAAAGACAACATCATGAAGATCACCGATGGGCTATTCCACCGGATCTACGATGAGATTGCCAAAGAGTACCTGGACCTCGAGCACGAGCACTGGATCGTGGACATCGGCGCTGCCAAGATGGCCGACACACCCGAGGCCTTCGACGTGATCGTGATGCCGAATCTCTACGGCGACATGCTCTCCGACGTTGCAGCGCAGATCACCGGATCGGTCGGGCTTGCCGGCTCGGCGAACATCGGCGACAACTGTTCGATGTTCGAAGCGATCCACGGTTCGGCACCGCGTCGCGCCGGACAGAATCTGGCCAATCCCTCGGGCCTCTTACAAGGCGCGATCCTGATGCTCGTGCACATCGGCCAAGGCAAGGTCGCAGAACTCGTGCACAACGCGTGGCTGACGACGATCGAGGAAGGCATTCACACGTACGATATCTTCAAGGAGGGGGTCTCGAAGAAGAAGGTCGGGACGAAAGAATTCGCCGACGCGGTGATTGCACGCGTCGGGCAAAAACCGAAGGTGCTCAAACCGATCGAATATCAGGCCGAGTCGCACATGGATCTCTCGGTTCGCCCGGCTGGTCCGCCCCCGGTCAAACAGCGCGTCGGCGTCGATATCTTCATCGATAAGCGCGACGGCAATCCTGACGATATTGCCTCCAAGCTTCTTCGGCTTGGCGGCGACGGCGTGAAGCTCACCGTGATCGCCAACCGCGGCACGAAGGTGTGGCCAAACGGCAACCCGGACACGTTCTTGAGCGACCAATGGTCATGCCGCTTCGAAAAAACCGGCGGTAGCTTCAGCGCTGCGCAGATGGGGGAGCTGATCAAAGCTTGCGAAGGCGCCGGTTTTGACGTGATCAAAACCGAGGGACTCTTCACCTTCAACGGTGAGCGCGGTTACTCGCTCGCGCAAGGCCAATAGCGCAGTTACACCGTTCGGAGGAGCTTCTGGTGCGTCCACTGACGTTATGCTTCGTTGCACTCGCCGCTGCTGCGCTGGCCGCATGCAGCGGCACGACCACGATCTACACGACGCCGGTACCCGGTCCGACGCCGACCAGCCAGCCGACGCCGACCAGCCAGCCAACGACGGCCGCGAACAGCACGGTCTCCTTCAACGTCATCGTCCCGAACGTGGGCGGTAGCGCGCGCCACCGCCCCAACGTGATCGTTCCCGCAACGTCGCTGTCCGTCGCAATCCAGCTCGATTCCGTTAATAGCGTCGCCACGGCGACGCCGGCCACGGTCACCAACCTCAGCGCAACGACGACGGGCTGCGAACAAACCTCGACGCAGCTGAGCTGCGTGATCAGCGTCAGCGCGCCGGTCGGATCGCTCGTGTACACGCTTACGGTTTACGGCGCCGCGAACGGTACCGGCCCGTCGCTCGGTGCGGGTAATCTTGCCGTAACGACGACGGCGGGCGCAACGGCCGTTGCGCCCGCCACACTCAGCGGCACGGTGGCGAAGATTGTCGTGACGGCCGGCAGCGCTTCGCTAGGTGCAACGATCGCCGTGCCGGTAACGGTGCAAGCCGAGGACGCCAACGGCAATACCGTGCTCGGGACGTATACGAATCCAATCGCGCTGACCGATAGTGATGCATCCGGACAAACCTCCCTTTCACCGTCGGCAACCAATGTCACCAGCGGTGCGACGGTCGTAACCCTCGCGTACGCGGGCGGCGCGATGACCTCGCCCGCGACAATCAACGCCTCCGCCGCTGGAATCAGCGCCGCGAACATCACACCAGGCACATTTTCGCCAAGTCAAACCTATCCAACCGTGAATGGCTCGAGCACGAGTTTCACCTACACGCAAACCCTGATGTTCGGCGTCGACGGACCACCGGTCAACGGGCCCAATACGTCCGGCGCGACCTACGATGCGATCGTCACGACCGGCCAAGCGTTCAACGGCGTCAATAACCTCGTTGCGATCGCGGGCCTCTACAACGCAGCGAATTGGCTGCCGAGCAGCTTCTCCTCCACGATCAACTTTCAAGATCTCGTTGCATATTACGCGTGGACGCCTCAAGGCTCGAGCGCGTCCTTGGGTCTGGTCGGTATGACCAGCAACACGGGTTTCACCTTGACCTGCGCTTCGCCGTACACGCAAGAGATGGTGGCGCCGCTTACCAGCGACTGGAACGTACTGACCGGCAGCGCGCCGTGCACGGCGTCGTACAACGATGGGGCGGGCGACACCGGAACGACCGTACTCAACCCCGACGGTTCCTACGTCGACAACACCCAGGGGCTGTTCTTCGGCGACATCTACACGATCGCGGTTAACAGCGACGGCAGCATGTCGCAAAGCAACAACGAAACGTGTGGCTGCGGCTCCTCGATCATCACCGTGCCCGTCCCGAGCCCCGGCGCCGCGACGATTCCCGTGATGATTCAAACCTTTCCGGGTGCGATTCCAGCGCCGGATGAAACCACAACGCCATCGCCGGAACCGACCAGTGTTCCCAACCCGTGGGCCGTATACGGCATTCCGAACGGGCAGATGCCGAATCCGCTGATGACGGACACCTTCGCCGTTATCGGTCCGATCGGCTCACTTCCGAGTCAGTGCGCAATTCCGGCGGGTTTGCTTGGCACCAACCCGACCTTGACCGAAGCCGACGAGACCGTGATCGTCGCGGACCCTGCTTCCGATTGGAACGCGATGTACTACTCGAACCAAACGATCAAGCATTACTATCTCGACGGCGTCGGCGAGATCTGCAACGAGGACGTGCTCATTGGTGCGGCCTACAACGCGAACTCCCTCAACTACTATCTCAACGTTCCATCGAATCATAATTTCAATACGTCCTACACAACATATGCGGGAACGCAGTGGACGTATCTCACGGCTACGAGCCTCACCGCGACGAGCGCGCGCCGCCGTGACGCAGCGTCGGCGTTCACCGCGGCGACGTATGCGCTGATGCACACGCCGATGCGCGTGACGTCCAACAGGCACGACCTGATGCGTTGGATCATCAAGCGATGATGAGTCTAGTTATTTTTACCCCGACGAAATAAGTCAATGGCCGGGTAGGGCGACGCCTATATCGCCTCGAAGGGCGGCCAAGCGATACCTTTTTGTCGTGGAGGCTTCATCTATGCGCTCGGTCGTGTTTCTATTTGTCGGGATAGTCGGTGTCGTTTTGTCTGCCTGCAGCGGCTCGCAGCAAATCTACACGGCGGCAACCGCCGCTCCAACGACGCAGCCGACGGGCGCGGTGAGCTTCCAGGTCATCGTGCCGACCGCGACGACTGCCACCAAGCGGCGCAACGTTATACTCCCATCGAACTCGCAGTCGGTGACGATCACGCTCGACTCGGTGAACGGGACCACGTACACCGGCACACCGACCACGGCCAACCTCTCGGCGAGCACGGGCGGATGCACCGCGACGAGCGCTCAGCTTTCATGCATCGTCAACGTTAGCGCCCCGGCGGGAACGCTGATTTTCACTGTTTCCGCGTATAGTGGCGCGAGCGGTGGGGGCACACTGCTTGCGACCGGCAACCTCTCCGTCACCGCGACCGCCGGTCAAACCGTGATCGCGCCGACGACGATCGGCGGCACTCTGGCCAAGATCGTCGTGACGGTCGGCGGCGCCGCAGAGCTCGGCGTTTCCGCTTCGATACCGGTGACCGTGCAGGGTGAAGACGCAAACGGCGACACGATCCTCGGCACGTATTCGAGTCCCATCACACTCACCGACACCGACGCCTCGGCGCAAACCTCCGTCTCGCCCACCAGCATCCCCGACTCGACCACCGGCGCAAGCGTTGCGCTGAATTATCTCGGCGGAGCGATGTCGGCTGCGGCCACGATCGGCGCAGCGGCCTCGGGCGTGAGCGCGTCGAGCGTCACGGCCGGCAGCTTCTCGCCGGATCAAACCAATCCGACCGTCAACGGGAATTCGGTATCGTATGACACGGTCTACCAACAGGGCGAAAGCGACGATGATCAGCAGCCCACGCCGGGACCCACCAGTAACAGCAACTACTCGTATACCTACCAGACGGGACAGAGCTTCGACGGCGTAAACAATGTTATCGACATCAGCGATGACTACTACGTATGGACGTCGTCCGGAACGTCGTCGACACTCGGCTATTTGGGCTGGTCCGATGGAGCCGATGACCAAGATGTCTGCGCATCGCCGTATTACGCCGAGTTTGTCATTCCGATTCCTTCGAGCTGGAATGCCTACCAAGGCACCGGCGCGTGTACGCTCACAGAGAATTACTACAACGGCCCTACCGAATTCGAAACCTATGACAGTGTCAACAATGCCGACGGATCCTATACGAGTACCGACGCCTGGAACTATACCTACTGCTGCTCGAACGACTTAGGGTCCGAAAACTTCACGGTTGCGTCCTCTGGTGCCGGAACCCTCATCGACAGCGAAGGCGAGGGCTCGCAAGCAATAAGCATAGCCGCGCCGGTCGCCGGCAGCTCGACGTTGAGCGCGTCCTATGTCGTCTACCCGAGCGGGACGTTCCCTCCCTCGGGCACACCTGCACCCACAACGACGACCGCTCCCAATCCGTGGCTCGCGATCGGTCTGAGCTCGGGATCACCCGCGCTGCTAAGCGATGTCTACACGAACAAAGGTACGGTCGCATCCCTTCCCGCAACGTGCAACGTTTCGGCGACTATTCTCGGCACAAACCCGACGATAACCGAGATCGACGAGTCAAACTCCACTGCCGACCCGCTGGCTTACGATCAGTTGTATGAGGCCCAGACAACGCAACATTATTATCTCAGTGGCGTCGGGCAAGTCTGCTTCACCTACAATTGGGTCGCCTATTACTACGATGACAACGCCGTGCAGTGGTTCAACGGAAACGATCAATATTGGGACGCCTGTTCGGACATCGAAACCGACTATCTCACTTCAACCTCACTGACGGCCGCAGTGAAGAAGCGGAGCGTCTCGGGAACAGGAAGCATCCCGATGTCCGCGATCCTTGACGCTTCCGCGCGCGCGCGCATTCACGCGTTGCAACGCGCGCATATCGCCAAGGCACGACAGAGGGTGCTCCAGCGTCGTAAAGAGGCTGCAAGCAGGCATTAGCAAAGACGCACGCGGCTGCGCCGGGTAAGCAGCCAAGCGTAACGTGTAAAATAGATTAGAATCGGGAACAAGCGCGAGGCGTTTGCCTGCATGCGACAAACGTTGTAGCATGCTTCCTCGCATTTTTGCGTTGGTGTTGGGCTGCATATCCACATTTATGCCGCTTGTATGTTTGGCAAGCGGGCCTGCGCCCGCCGACGAGTACTTCGGGCCTTTCAGAGAGAGCGTGCTCGAGATCCGCAACCGATTGATGGCTTTCGAGCGCGACGCCGATTGGCATTTGCAGCGAAACGTGCGCGGCATCGACAACCTCGAGCTTGCGATCGAGGATTGGTACCGCAAGTATCCGCGCGACCCGTGGATTCGGGGCTTCACGAGCCGGCTGATTCGCGTGTACGATCGCGCCCACGACTCCAGCTCGCGTCTATGCGCGCACGCCCACGGTATCGCGAGGTCGGCTGGCCGCTAAGCCGAACAGGTAGCGCCATGGAACCTCTCGACCTCTCGAAAGCACCGCCGCGCTCGCCTCGAACGCCGCTCGCGGACCTCGACTTGATCATGGCGGCCCGCACGGTTGACAAACTCCGCGCGAGTCTTCCCGGCGGTAACCTGGGCTCGTATAACATTCCGGGCTTCAGCACGCAAATGCTGGAAGCGATCGGTGTCTCCGAAGACGACTTCCGCGCAGAAGTCGTGCGCGCTTCGAGCGACGCCGAAATTGCCGCGTGGCTGCGCGACCGCGTGAACGTTGAGAAAATCGACGCGTTCAACGCCGCGATTGCCCAGCGCCGTGTCGAGCACCGCCTCAACGATGAGGTCTGGCGCAAGAAATATCCACATGGGGTGGCTATGCCACCGGAGACGCCGCTGATCGACTTCCTCTCGAAGGACGATCAGCTCGCCTTTCTCGGCGCGCGCTAGCCGGCCGTGCGTATCGTCAGCTTGCTGCCGAGCGCGACCGAGATTCTCTTCGCAATCGGTGCCGGCGATGAGGTCGTCGGCGTCACCCACGAGTGTGACTTTCCGCCCGAAGCGATCGTGCGTCCGCACCTGACCTCGTCGGCGTTACCCCAGGCGGGCTCGTCAGCGGAGATCGATCGTCACGTGCGCCGCAGCTTACACGAAGGCTCGAGCCTTTACCATCTCGATGCCGAGCTGCTCGAACGACTGGCGCCGGATTTGATTGTGACCCAAGAGCTGTGCGTCGTGTGCGCGGTTTCGTATGAGATCGTCCAGCGCGCGGTGCGGCGTTTGCGCGGCGATCCACGCCTCATTTCGCTCGAGCCTTCTTCTCTTGACGACGTCTTCGACACGATTTCGTTTCTCGGCGAGCTTACCGGACACCAGCGCGGAGCCGCGGGATTGCTTGCCGAGCTGCACTCTCGTGTCGACGGGCTGCGCTCGCGTGCTCAGCGTGGCGCTCAACGGCCGCGCGTGCTCGTGCTCGAGTGGACCGATCCCCCGATGAGCGGCGGTCATTGGACGCCGGGATTGGTCGAACTCGCCGGCGCGACGCCGGTGCTTGGGAATCCCGGTGCGAATTCGCGCGTGCTTAGGTGGGAAGAGATCGCTCGCGAAGATCCTGATGCGATCGTGGTGGGGCCATGCGGCTTCGATCTTCAACGCACCCACCAAGCGATTGCCGAACTTGAAAAGAATTTGGCCTGGTGCGACTTGCGCGCGGTTCGGGAAGGCCGGGTGCACGCAATCGACGGTAGCGCCTATCTCAATCGACCGGGACCGCGACTGGTCGATACCGCCGAACTCATTGCAGCCGCAGTAGCGCCGGGTACGTCAGCAGCAATGCCACTTCTGTGACGAGGATCACCGCTCCGTAGCAATCGCCGTTCACCACACCGCCGAGCCGCCGCGACATAAAACGCCCAAGCGCGTACGAAATCGCGATGCTTACCACGACGCCGATAACTAACTGCAACCCGTGTTTGGCGCCAACGGAGACAAACAACAGTCCGGTGACGACCGCCAGAACCAATGTCGCCGATGTCGAGGGACGAAACCGGCGGCCCGTGCGCGCATTGGGAACCGTTCCCGCGACGCTGATACCACTCCAGCGCGCGAAATAGCCCGCGATCGCCAACACCGCCGGCATCACCACAGCGGGAATTTGCGTGAGCCCGTACAGCCACAGCACACCGGCGATTGCACCGCCAACCACCGCAAAGGTTCCATGGTTCGGATCGCGCATGATTTCGAGCCGGCGCTGTGGCGACGCCATGACAAATAGGCCGTCACAAGCATCGAGAAAGCCGTCGACGTGAATCGCACCGGAGAGCGCAATCGAAAGAACCCAAGCCGCAATGGCGGCGGCGATTTCGCTGTGCACCAGTAGCCACACGCCGTAGCCGCCCACACCTGCGAGCGCACCTATGACCAATCCGACGATCGGCAGAAAGGCAATCGCGCCGTCGCCGGGCGGCTCATCGGAATGACGAGCCGGCAGAATCGAAAAGTAGGAAAACGCGGCGGTGAGATCGCCCAGCAGGTTCAAGCTTGGATCGGTTCGGTCGCGCTCGACACGCCGGCTTGCGCAAACGTCTTCATCTCGCGCATCATGCGCGAGGCCGCTTCGCACAGGGGCATGGCCAGCGCCGCACCGCTGCCCTCACCCAACCGCAGGTCGAGATCGAGCAACGGCACCAGCCCGAGGTGCCGCAAGGCGACCGCATGTCCGAGCTCGCGCGAGCGATGCGCGGCGATGCAATAGCCCAGCGACGCCGGTGCGATCGCCTGTGCAAGCAACGCTGCGGCGGCAACGATAAAGCCGTCGAGCAAGATCGGAATGCGCTGCTCGGCTGCCGCCAGCAGTGCACCGGCCAAGCCGACGATCTCGTAGCCGCCGACCTCGCTTGCAACCGTGCGCCAATCGTTCGAGCGTACGCGCGAGAGTGCCGCTGCCACCACGCCGAGTTTGCGACGCAAGCCGTCGTCGTCAAGGCCGGTTCCGCGCCCAACAACGTCTTCGGGCGCAGCACCGGTGATCGCGCAAATAACTGCGGCCGCGCTCGTGGTATTGCCGATTCCCATCTCGCCGAGTGCGAGGAGCTGCGGATCGACGCGATCCGCGACCGTTGCGAATGCGCGCATGCCTGCTTGCAACGCGCGATCGACATCCGGCGGATCCATCGCTGCCTCGCGCGCGAAGTTGCGCGTCCCGCGCCCAACCGCGGTACCCAACAGCCGGTCGTGCTTGGGCAACTCGCTTGCAACGCCAAAATTCGCCACGAAGATTTCCGCTCGCGCGACACGAGCGAAGGCGTTGATCGCGGCGAATCCGCCCAGAAATGCGCCGATCATCTGCGGCGTCACCTCGCTAGGATACGCGCTCACGCCCTCCGCGACAACGCCGTGATCGCCCGCCCCGACGAGAACGGCGCGCCGCTCGTAAAGCGGCGGTTGACCGCCGTGTATCGACGCAAGCCGCTCGGCAAGTTCCTCGATGCGTCCGAGGCTGCCGACAGGCTTGGTGAGTTGGTCGATGCGTTCGCGGGCGGCCAGCGCCGCGGCGGCATCAAGCGGTGGAATGGAGATGATCGACATCGTTCAGGGAGATTATCCGCGCGCGGTCACCTTCCATGGCGATCCGGGTGATACTGGCCGTAGAAAACACCATGCCCAGTGGATCAAAGCCGTCCGGCCGCAGGACCTCCATCGCTGCATGCAGCGCGCCCGCATGGGTTGTGATGAGCGCGCATTTCACTGCGCCGTTCGTGCGCACCTCACCGAGAAGCGCTCGGACGCGCGCAATGACGTGTTCGAAGCGCTCGCCGCCGATCGGTTCGTACAACCGGGCTTGCGTTGGTATATGCCGTTTGAGTTCCGGCCATCGAGCGACGATCTCGACCCATGTCAGGCCTTCCCATCGACCGAAATCGAATTCGCGCAGTCGCACATCGGTAACGATGGGGAGGTCGCGGACGGCAAGGATCGCGCGCGCGGTTTCCAGCGCGCGGATCAGATCGCTCGAATACGCATGCGTAAACGGCATGTTGGCGAGCGCGCGCCCGAGCGCCGCGGCTTGTGCCTGTCCGCGCGGCGAAAGCGGTACGTCGGTCTGCCCTTGAAAGCGATGCTCCGCGTTCCACGCGGTTTCGCCGTGCCTAACGAAGACGAGTTCCACTACAGAGCTTGCGAGGCGACATCGACAGTAAGCGCGCCCAGGTGCGCATCGACGCACGCGTCGAGCAATTCCCACGATCCGCCGCCGCGAAAGACCCCATAGCCGCCGTTGATCACGCGCGGCTTCCACAATTCCGAGAGCGCGGCGCCGGTCGCGCTGAGAATCGCCAGGCGAACGATGACGTCGTGGGTGACGATGGCGACGCCGTCGGCGTCACCCAAACGGCGCATGAACGCGCGCCAGCGGTCATTGACCTGCGCCAGCGATTCGCCGCCTTCAAAATGAACGCGGTCCGGGTGCTCGCGCCACATCTGCATGGCGGCGGGCTCGTCGCGCTCGATCGCGCTACGCAAGCGCCCTTCCCACGTGCCATGCGCGATCTCGATCAGCGCAGCATCGCTTTCGAGCGCAACGTTCAGCCGTTCGGCAAGCGGGCGGGCGGTGTCGAGGCAGCGGGCGAGCGGACTTGCGATCACACGCGTGATGCGCTCCGGAGCCAGCGCATCGGCGAGGGCGCGGGCCTGTTCCGTTCCGATATCGGTCAGCTGCGACTCGCGTTGTCCCTGATAGCGACCTTCCCGATTCCAGTCCGTCTCGCCGTGACGGGCAACGTATATCACCTAAATGCGCACCACTCGCACCGCCGAGATTCCCTCGATCTTCCCGATATGCTCGGCAACAGCGCGTTGGATCTCGCGATCGACTTCAAGTACCATCATGGCCTCGCCGCCGCGCGCATTGCGAGCAACTTGCATGGTCGAGATGTTCACGTTCGCTTCGCCCAAGATCGTGCCGATGCGTCCAACCATGCCCGGTACATCGCGATGGTGGGTAAAGAGCATCGTTCCTTGGGCGACCGCGTCGATTTCAAACCCGTCGATCTCCACGATGCGCGGTCCGTGCGGAAGCACCGTGCCAACCAGACGATGATCGCCCGCCGCCACGACGAGCGCGCTACGAAACGGCGATGCGTCGGCCTCGCGTGAAACCGCGACGCGCACGCCGATCTCGCGCGCGACGGCGCCGGCATTCACCAGCGTCACGCGCCGGTCGGTCACGAGCGGCAACGCGCCCGCTAACAGGGCAGCGACGAATGGATCGGCGTCGATACCTTCGAGTTCGCCTTGCAAGACGATCGCGATCTCTTGGCGGAGCGCGTCATCGAAGAGCTGCGGCAGCAGCGCGCCGAGTCGATGCGCGAGATCGGTGAACGCGCTCGCGCGCTCGGCATCCGCACCTCGCAGCATCGGAGCATTGACCGCGCCGCTCGCCGGCCGTCCGCCGAGCACGCGCACCACGTCGCCCGCCAGCTCGAGCGCGATACGTTCGAGCGCTTCGTACGTCGAGCCGCCGAGATGCGGCGTGGCAATAACACGCTCGTGGCGAAGCAGCCGCGCCGACGCGGAGCCCGGCGGCGGCGGTTCTTCCGGCACGACGTCGATCGCGACCGCGCGGAGGTGCCCGCGATCGATCGCCTCGAGCAAGGCGTCGGCGTCAATCACCGCGCCGCGCGCGCAGTTGACCAGCACCGCATCGGTGCGCATGCGCGCAAGCGCACTGCGTTCGATCATTCCGCGCGTCTGCGCCGTGAGCGGCACGTGCAACGTCACGACGTCGGAACGTTCGAGCAACTCGTGGAATCCCAGCAAGTCGACGTTCAGCGCGCGTGCACGCGATGCGGCAAGGTATGGGTCGTGCGCCACCACGGTCATGCCGAAAGCGGCCGCGCGCGCCGCAACGTTGCTGCCGATGCGTCCGAGTCCGATGATGCCGAGCGTTTTGCCGTAGAGCTCGTGCCCGACAAACGGTTTACGCTCCCATTTCCCGGCATGAACGCTGGCGTGCGCTTGCGGAACGTGGCGCATCGCGGCCAGCAGCAATGCAAAAGTTAGTTCGGTGGCAGCGAGCGTGTTGGCGCTTGGCGTATTGACCACCACGATGCCGGCCGCGGTCGCCGCGTCGACGTCGATCGCGTCGACCCCGACGCCGGCGCGTGCCACGACTTCCAGGTGGGGCGCGGCGGCGAGCAGCTGCGCGTCGACGCGTGTCTCGGAGCGAACGATCAGACCGCGCGCCTCGCGCAACGCCTCGTGCAGCGCCTCGCGGGGGCCGCCGACCACGGAAATGACCTCGGCGCCGGCCTCACGCAAAACGGCAACGCCGCGTTCGTCAAACGGCTCGGCGACGACGACGCGACCAAGGGAATTCCGGGTGACCATCGCCGCAGCTTCGCCCGAGGGCTCGGCCTCCCTTGCGTCGTACGGGTTGCGTCTCATGTCTAAAAACGGCGACGTGCGGCTCGCGGTCCGCAAAATGTACAAGCTCTATATCAATGGAGCATTCGTCCGTTCGGAATCCGGCCGAAGCGATCCACTCTGGGACGGCAAAGAGTTCGGCGCAAACATCGCGCGTGCGTCGCGTAAGGATGCGCGCGACGCCGTGGTTGCAGCGCGTAGCGCGCAACCGGGCTGGTGGAAAATGCCGGCAGCCACGCGCGGACTCATTTTATATCGCTTGGCCGAGATGATGGAAGCACGCCGCGGCGAGCTGACCGAGCGTATCCGCGAGGGCGCGGAGTGCTCGGAATCCGAAGCCGAGCGCGAAGTCACAGCGGCAATCGATCGCACGGTGTGGTACGCCGGCTGGTGCGACAAATATGCCGCGCTCCTTTCGACGCGCAATCCCGTCGGCGGTCCGCATTTCAACTTCTCGAGCGCTGAGCCGATGGGCGTGGTGGTCGTCTGCGCTCCCGATCGGCCGGCGCTGCTCGGTCTCGTTTCGGTGATCCTACCGCCGGTCGTTGCGGGCAACGCCGTCGTCGTCGTGGCTTCCGAATTCGATCCGCGCACGGCAATCGTCTTTGCCGAGGCGCTGGCCACAAGCGACATTCCGGCCGGTGTGGTAAATGTTTTGAGCGGATACCGCGCCGAGATCGCGCCGGTGATGGCCAAACACATGGACGTCAACGCAATCGTCGTCCCGCGCGGCGACCCGCAGTTGCGCGATACGGTCGAGCGTGAATCCGCCGAAAACGTCAAGCGCGTGCGGCTCTATCCGATGCGCTCGCGCGAGGAATGGTTTGCGCCGAGCGCGCAGAGTCTCGACGACATCGCCGGATTCTGCGAGATCAAGACGATTTGGCACCCCGCCGGGGTCTAAGCGAAGCTCGTGCCCGAGAGGCGCTCGTGCGATGCGGGCGCCGGCTGTGGAAACGTCGTTTGGTCACCGGATCGAGCGGGAACCTCAGTTATCGAATGAAGGACGGCACGCTGCTGGTCACACCCTCGGCGCGCTCGATCGGCGATCTCGATCCCGGCGACCTCGTCGCCCTCGATCCCGACGGCACGCCACGCGATCCATCGGCACGACCCACCAGCGAATTACCGCTGCACCTGGCCGCCTACCGGGTACGCCCGGATATCATGTGCCTCGTGCATACCCATCCCACAATGTGCGTGGTTTGGTCAAAGACGGGCGCTCTTTTCCCACGAGATACCGTAGGCGCAAGTGAAACGCTGCGACGCGCTGCCTGGACCCCTTACTATAAGAACGGCAGCGAAGCGCTCGCGCACGTGTGCGCCGAGCAGTTCGCGCAGGGCGTCGACGTCGTCATGATGGAGCGCCACGGGCTCTCGGTGGTCGCAGACGATCTCGATGATGCCTTTCTTCAAACCGATCTTGCCGAGGAAGCAGCCCGCATCGCGTGCTATTGGCATCTGCTGGAGGGTGTGGGTCGTTGAGCTATCGTCTCCCGGCGCATCAGCGATTATCGAATGCGCTCAGTTACGGCGAGTTTCGGATCTTCTATCAGCCGGTGGTATCGCTCGCAAGCGGTGCTATCGTCGGTCTGGAAGCGCTGTGCCGCTGGCCGCAACGTGACGCGACCTTCGCGTCGCCGGAAACCTTCATCACCCAGGCGGAAACCTCCGGATTCATCGTGCAACTCGGCGAGTGGGTGATGCGCAACGCGATCGATCAGGTGAGCCAGTGGCAAGGCCTACACGATATAAATCTCAACGTTGCCGTCAATCTATCGGGCCGCCAGTTTCTTCATCACGGACTGATGCGCTCGATCGAAGATGCGATTCGGCACGCGCGGCTGCGGCCGAACACGCTGGAGTTCGAGATCACGGAGAGCGTCGCAATGCATAACGCTGAGGACTCTATCGGCATCATGCGTCAGCTCAAAGGATTGGGCGTACAACTCGCGCTCGATGATTTCGGCACCGGCTATTCGTCGCTCTCATATCTCAAGCGACTCCCGATCGACAAATTGAAAATCGACAAATCGTTCGTCAGCGACATTCCTGACGACGCTAACGACCTGGCGATCGTCTCGGCCATCATCGCGATGGCCCACGCCCTGGGCATATCTGTCCAGGCCGAAGGCGTCGAGACGCAGGCACAAGCGGAATTTCTGGCCGAGTGCGGCTGCGAATTCGCCCAGGGGTTTCTTTTCGGCCGTCCGCTGCCGGCGGATGACTTTGCCTCGCTGCTCGCCCACCCGCCAACATAATCGAAACTTTACAAATCTTTGTCCCGAAGCGCTCGGGCTTGCGGAGGCCACGGTCCGGATGCAAGTAAAGGGACCCCTCGGCGGGGTCTTTACTCTTTCTCTAGGGAGCTTTTAGCTATGGCGTGGGACCGTCCGTTCCGGGTTCTTGTAAGTGCCGCGGCGATTGCCGCATTGGCGGCTTGCGGTGGCGGCATGTCCAACATCGCTCCGACCGCGGGCACCGGAGCCGCAAATGCCGCGCTTCCAGCTCCGCCAAAGGAGCTGCAGATCACGCAGGCGCCCACGGCGGCGATTAAACAGATCGATGCGGCAAAGGGTCGCGACGATATCAATCTGGGACAATGGATTTATGAAGAGCCGCTCGCGGTCACCGCAAACGAGTCGCTGACCAACGTTTGGTTTGCGCCGTGTACAGCGCAGCCGACGCCGCTTCTCGGGTTCTGGTATCTGGCGCTCACGAGTACCACCGTCGCTCAGCAGCCGGTGACGATCCCCGCCTGCAAGCTCACGAAGGGCCAGTCGGCTGCGAACTTCTACATCGTCGAGGTCGACGTCAGCTTGTCGGGTGTCGCAATCACGCCGCTGTCGAATCCGGCTGTCGTCGATGGGAATGGCGAGTGGACGTTCTACGCCAACGCAAAAATCTACGACTTCGCCGCCGACAACATCTACGCGTTCTGGGTCGCGCAATCGACGGCGCCTCCAAGCACGCCGTCTCCCACGCTGACCCCAGCCACCGGCGGAACCGATCCGGGCTCTGTATAGCCGAGGCCAGGACTCGCCTTCACTCTCCGCTAACCGGAATGCGCCACCGTGAGGGTCGCGCGCCGGGTTTTTAGCGCAGGATGCGCGGTGCGGCGAAGCCGCAAAAACCCTATGGAGGGGTGGTTGAGCGGTTGAAGGCACTCGCTTGGAAAGCGAGCAGACGTGAAAGCGTCTCGAGGGTTCGAATCCCTCCCCCTCCGAATTGCCCGGCCTTCGGCCGGACGCACATCCTGTGCTGCAATTTCACCGCCCGCATCGTGCGGGTGCCGTGTGACCGCCGCTCACGGCAACTCTGCCGATAGCTATGGATTATGACGCGCGGTGAGCACCCATTGGCCGCTAACCATTTGCCAGTGATCGACCGTGACTTCGTTGTGGCCGTGAATGCCGACATATTCGGCGCGAACGTATAAGCCGTCCGGATGTGAGTCGATCCGCTGCACGATGACGGTCAGCGGATCGTATTCGAAGCTCGTAAGCTTGAACTTCGCGGCATCGTTGAAGCGCCGCGAGAGCACGCTTCGCTCTTGCGTGGGGTCGTGCGTGACGGCGTTGCTCAGCTGCGCATAGCGCTGAGAAATAGTCGACTGGACATCCATGGAAACAGGCATCTGGCCGCGGCCTCCGTACGATTTCGTGTATGGCACGGATACTGTTGCAGACGACGATTCCCTACACGCAGGACGACTGGCACGTGGGACGCTTTTCGCTACTGCGTGACGAGCTGACAGCGGCCGGCCATATCGTTACCTCCCGGAATCGCGAACCCGACGAACAGAGCAACGATCCGGTGCTTTCGGGCTTGGCTTCGAGTGCATTCGATCAGCTCTGGCTGCTGGGCGTTGACACCGGCGCCGGATTGTCGCGGGCGGATATCACCGGCATCATGGCCTTGCGCGAGCGCGGCGGCGGCGTGCTAACTGCGCGCGACCATGCAGATCTTGGGGCGTGCATCCGCAATCTCGGGACGCTCGGCACAATCAATCATTTTCACAACTACAATCCCGAAGACGAGCCCGAGCGTCGCCAGCAAGACGATCAAGACGATCCCGACATCGCGTGGCCGAACTATCACTCCGGCGCCAACGGCGATTACCAGCACATTGAGGTCATCGAGCCGGTGCATGAAATTCTTCGTTCCGATCGTGCGCCAAACGGAGTCATCGAATTCTTTCCCGCGCATCCGCACGAAGGCGCTGTCGGTGCGCCGGCCGGCGATACACATGCGCGCGTGATCGCCCGCGGGCGCAGCATGCAGAGCGGTCGCGCCTTCAATACCGCGGTCGTTATCGAAGGCGAACCCGGGCGTGCAATCGCCGAATCGACCTTCCATCATTTTTGCGATCTGAATTGGGATCCGGATCGGGGCGCGCCGTCGTTCGTTACCGATAAATCCGGGGATGAAATGAAACGCGATCCGCAGCGGTTCGCAATCTTCAAAGACTACGTTCGCAATATCGCGCGCTGGCTCACCAAATCAGAATGACGAGCCCGTTGCCGGTTTGCACGCCGGATGTGGTTGAAGCCGACGTTGCACCGGGATCGATAAAGGACGAGCCTCCGCCGCCACCGCCGGTCTGCGAGCCACCACCGCCGCCATAGTAGCCGCCGCCACCGCCGCCGCCCGAGCTACTGGGATCAGCGTAGCCGCCGTAGCCAAGCCCTCCAGGTTCCGCGCTGCCAAGTCCGGTGAACGCGGAGCCGCCTGCGCTCTGGGTGCCGCCGCCGCCGGGATCGCCGCCGCCGGGGCCGCCTGAGCCGGCCGAGCCCGTGGCACCG
This sequence comes from Vulcanimicrobiota bacterium, assembly GCA_963703325.1. Lineage (GTDB taxonomy): Bacteria > Vulcanimicrobiota > Vulcanimicrobiia > Vulcanimicrobiales > Vulcanimicrobiaceae > Aquilonibacter. The sequence continues at coordinate 2,741,474 of OY969805.1, forward strand.
CCGCCATTTCCCCCCGTTGTGCCCGGGGCGGGCCCGCTACCACCACCGCCCCCCGCGACGATCGCGCGGTTGGCGAAGATGTTGCTCCCGATGCGTACGTCGGATGCGCCGCCGCCGCCACCACCGCTGGAAACGCCCGCACCGCCGCCGTTGAAGCCGCCCGACGTACCCGAACCTTGTCCGCCGACGTACGCGTAAAAAGTTTGGCTAGCACTCAACAACGCGAGCGTCAACGCGAGCGTCCCCTGCGCTTCGCCACCATTCCCGCCCGAAGTGAAAGCCGCTGCACCCTGCGCCCCGTAGGCCGTCATGGCGATGCTTGTGACTCCGGGCGGAATAACGATCGACTGCGGCACGCCCGTGAAAGTGAACTGCGTGTATGCGAGGGTGGCGGTTTGCATTTGTCCGCTGCCGTCGGCGAGCGTTAGCGTGCACGTGCCTGCCGTCGGCGCGCCCACCACCGTTGCGGTAAATGACGTTCCACTGGCCGGAGCGACGCTCGCAATGCTGCTGCAGCCGCTCGCAGGTGTAGCCGCGAACGATTGGTTGTACGGCGCGTTGGTCCAACCAGCTTCACTCGCGCTGAACGTCCCGCTCGAGCCCACGCCGCTGGTGGCGTAGAGGTCGACGCCGGCAAAGTTGGGATTCTGCGCATCCGATGTGGTGATCGTGATCGGCTGTAACACGGGTGCGAACGGAACACTGCCGGTCGCGTTCTTCGTTGCCGCCGTAATCGTTGCCGGTGCGATCGCAAGTCCGCTGTACGTTACCGTCGCGCTGTCGTTGGAACTGAGCAACTCGTTCGCCGGCGGATTGTCGCTGCCGCTCGTCGCGATTGTTGTCGCGCCGCTGGTATCGCTGTCGGAGAGCGTCACTGCGTTGGCGTAGGTTCCCATGATCGTGTTGCCGTCGCCGTCGAACGCCGTCACCGAGAGCGCCATCGTCGTAGGAACCCCGGCGCTCGGTGCTTTCCCCGAAAAGCTTAGCGAAAATCGCGCGGGCACGCCGTTGAGCGTCACGTCCTCATTGTTGGCTTGTCCCGCGGCAATCGCATAGGTTGGTGTCGCCGTCGCGATGAGATTCCCGCTCGCGTTCGGTTCGTCGTACGCGGTAAGGGTAAACGTGTCGCTTCCCGGCGGAACGCTCGGTCCATAGACGGTGCAGGGACACGCCGTGATGGTAAGGTTCGTCGTGACGCTTAGCGGCGTGCTCGTCGACGGCGCGTTGCCGTTGACCGAATCGAGCGTGATCTGTACGGATGCAATATCGGCCGTAACATACAGTGGGTGATGCGCGGCATTCGTTGAGCTGGGCGGCGGCGGCAAGAAGGTGAAGCTCTCGCGCACGAGATTTGCGCCGCCGCTCTGCGGGGGCGTTGGGCTCACTGCAACAGTCGGATTCGGTCCTACGTTTGGCGCCATCCCGCGGCCTGAACACGTCACTAGTGTGAGCGTGCAAACCAAGGCCGCAAGGCACCGTACTATCACCGCGTCTGCACCGTGAACCCGGTGGTCGTGACGGTAATGGCAACCGAGGTCTGATTGCCGTTCGTATCGGCGAATTTCGCGGCGCACGCGCCGGCTGCCGACGGTGTGACGGTAAATGTCGCCGCCGGACCAGCGCCGCTGCTCGGCGTTACCGTCGTAATCGAGGCACAGGTGTCGCTCTCGCTGAACGCGCCGGTGTAGCCCGTTTCCTGGACGTAGATGTTCTGCGCGTACGATACGCCCGTTCCGTTGATGGAAAGCGAGGTGGGATTGGCGCTGAGCACGCCGGCGGGCGGCGCCGTCGGTGTTGAGGTCGGCGCGCCCGATGGACTCGCCGTAACATACACATAGGTCGTCGTATTCCCGCCGGAACACGCGACAAAGGCGCTCGCTGTAACAATGAGCGAAGCTAGCGCCGCACCGGACAACCCGGCAGATCGCGCGGGTGACATTAAGGTAGTGTTATCCGCGTTCGGGTGCTACACCCTCTACATGCGCCAACCAGAAATCAAATGAGGCTCGCGCTTGTTCTTCGAGCATCGCATCACCAGTGACGATTTCGCGTTCGAATTGGTGGTGCAAGGTTGAACGGCTGCCATAGTTAGCATCCATCAGGACGTCGGCGCGCATCAGCGCCTCGAGCATGTCCGGTTCGAAGCGCACTTTCGGCGGCAGCGTGCTGATCACAATCTCCGGCGGATTGTCGCTCGGCCATGGTTGCGCGTCGTAGCGCTCGCAGGCGTCGCGCACCTTCGCTTGGTCGCGACCCCACACGAAGAGATACGCGTCGTTTTCCGAAAAATGACCGAGAATCGCGCGCGCCGTCGGACCGTAGCCGAGGACGCCGATGCGCTTGAGCGCGATCGATTCCTCCAGCAGGGCCTCGAGCGCGCTTCGCGCGCCGATGCCGTCGGTGTTGTGACCCAGAATCTGCGAGCCGAAAAAAATCGTGTTGACGGCATGCGCGCGCTGCGCTTCTTCACTGAGGGTATCGCAAGCCGTCAGCGCTTCTTCTTTCAGCGGCGTGGTGACGTTGGCGCCGGTATAGCCGTCGAGGCGCATGCGGCGAATCACCGAGACCGCATTGACCAGCGGCACGCGGATCGCGACGTAGCTCGCGTCCTCGATTTCCGCTTCGCGCAAGAATTGGCGGTGAATCTCGGGACTGCGGCTATGTGAGACCGGATCACCGATGACCGCGAGTCTCACGAGCTGGGCCGATCCGGTAACATCAGCCGTTCGAAAAACCGGAAGATCTTCGTGATTGGAAAGTCCTTGGCTTCGATCGGCTCAGTGAGAATCGTGTAGAGCCCGCACAGTTTTCCAGAGAGCACGTCGGTGAAGAGCTGATCGCCCACCACCGCGATCTCCTTACGCGGCATGTCGAGCATGCGAATCGCTCGCATTACACCGAACGGCAGCGGTTTGAGGGCGTTGGGAATGCACGGGACATCGAGCTGGCGCGCGATCCCGGTGACGCGTTCGGTGAAATTGTTGGAAACCATCACCATGCGAAAGCCGTGATCGTGGGCGCGGGCCACCCAATCGAGGTGGTCGGCCTCGAGTTCGGTCTGCCGGAACCCCATCAGGGTGTTGTCGAGGTCGACGATGAGGCCGCGAAAGCCCTGGGCACGGAGCTCCTCGATGGCGACCGTGGCAAGACGCGTGACGTAACGATCCGGACCGAACATTAGGGCTGCCGTTCCGACGGCTTATCCCCGGTATCCTCGGAAGGCTCCACAGGCTCTCCTCGCGGCGCGGACCTCATCCTCGGCCCGTCCTCCGATTTTTGTCGTTTTCCACAGCTCCGGCACAAGGAGTTGAGCCCGACGACCCCAATATCTTGTGGCAATGAGACAGGTGTGGCACAATAGGTGTCCCACCGGTCTATCGGTCTCGCTCATAGCGAACAGGTGTTCGCATCGCGCCTCTCGAAGACAACAAGTCCGCCTCAGCACGCGCAAGGAGCAGCTCCCCATGAAGTTCCGTCGTCTCTATTCGGCCCCCGGCGATCCGTATGCGGGCCTTGAATTCGAGCCGCGCACCTCCCGAATCGTTAACCCCGACGGGTCGGTGATTTTTGAAGCCAAGGATGTGATGGTGCCGACCGGGTGGAGCCAGGTCGCCGTCGACGTGCTCGCTCAGAAGTATTGCCGGAAAGCCGGCGTTCCAACCGCGACCGTGCGCGTTGCCGAGGACGGCGTCCCCGAATGGCTGTGGCGCTCCGAGGCCGCGTCGGATGCAACGTTCGGGGCCGAGCGCGACGCACGCCAGGTCTTCAACCGGCTCTCGGGCTGCTGGGCGTATTGGGGCTGGAAGTCGGGCTACTTCGATACCGAAGACGACGCACGCGTCTACTACGACGAAATGGCGGCGATGCTTGCGCGCCAAGTCGGCGCACCAAATTCACCGCAATGGTTTAACACCGGCTTGCATTGGGCGTACGGCATTTCGGGTCCGTCGCAAGGCCACTATTACGTCGACCCCAAGACGAACGAAACCGTGCGTTCGACCAGTACCTTCGAACATCCGCAAGTTTCCGCGTGCTATATCCTTTCCATCGAAGACGATTTGGTCAATCAGGGCGGCATTTTCGACGGATTGATTCGCGAAGCGCGCATTTTCAAAGGCGGCTCGGGCTCGGGTGCGAACTTCTCGCGCCTTCGCGGCGAGGGTGAGAAGCTCACCGGCGGCGGCACGTCGAGCGGTTTGATGTCGTTCCTCAAGGTCTTCGATCGCGCGGCCGGCGCGATCAAATCAGGCGGGACAACGCGGCGCGCCGCCAAGATGGTGGTGCTCAATGCCGATCATCCCGACATCGAGAAGTTCGTGAATTGGAAGGTTACCGAGGAGCGCAAAGTCGCGGATTTGGTGATCGGCTCGCGCATTCTCAAGGAGCAGCTCAATGCGATCATGGCGGCAGCGCACGATACGCGCGTTCCGGAATCGTCGCGTTTCGATATCGCATTTAATTCGCATTTGCGCGAAGCGCTGCGCAAGGCACTTGCAATGGGCGTCCCCAGCGGCGCGACGCAACAAGCGCTCGATTACGCGCGTCAGGGCTTCAAGAGTTTGGAGATCGACGAATATGACACGGCCTGGGATTCGGAAGCGTACAATACCGTTTCGGGTCAGAACTCAAACAACTCGGTGCGTTTAACGAACGCGTTCTTCAATGCGCTCGACAAGAACGATGATTGGGCGCTGACCTCGCGCACCAACGGCAACACGGTCAAGACGATCAAGGCCGCCGATCTGTGGGAGCAAATCGGTCTTGCTGCTTGGCAGTGCGCCGATCCCGGTTTGCAATTCGACGACACGATTCAAGAGTGGCACACATGTTCGAACGACGAACGGATTAATGCAACAAATCCGTGCGTCACGGGCGACACACTTGTCGCTACCGCAGACGGACCGCGACGCATCGCTGACATGGTCGGTAAGGCCGCGTTCATTATCGGCTCCGACGGCAAACCGCACTTTGTCAACAAGATCTTCCCGACGGGTCGCAAAGCTGTTTACAGGCTCGTAACGAAGGCCGGCTATACACTGGATCTTACGGCCGACCACAAGGTTCTTACCGAGAATCGCGGTGACGTCCCGGCCTGCGAACTGCGCGTAGGCGATCGGATTCTTCTTTCCGGCTCGGGCTTTGGCAATGAGCACTTGGACGAGCAAATCGCACTCGGCGTTGGCGCGGCTGTCGGTGACGGCTGCGTAACAAACGGCGAAAGCAATAGCCTGATCCTCACCATGCACGAGGACGAGGCGCCAGTTCTTCAAGATATCGCCGACGGTATTAACGCGCTAAAGGCTACGATGCTCGACGACGGTCGGAGCCGTCGAGCCACGATGGTAACTGCACCAAAGTCCGCGTCGGGAACCCTCATCTCAACGGGGAACCGGCGCGTCGTCGGCCTCTTCTCACGCTACGCCGTCCTTAATGAGGGCAGTGCGCGGAAGCGGTTTACCGACGCGGCGTATCGTCTGGATAAAGCATCGACCGCTGGTATGTTGCGTGGGCTCTTCACTGCTGACGGTACAGTGGCAAACTACGGCGAAAAGTCGCAATACATTTCGCTCGATTCTTGTTCGCTCGACCTCTTGCAACAAGTACAGTACATGTTGCTCTCATTCGGGATCAAAGCGAAGCTTTACACCGATCGCCGGAACAATGCTTCTTCGATGTGCCCCGACGGCAATGGTGGCCTTGCCAGATATGACGTTGTACAAATGCACTCACTCCGCATTTCACGCACATCGCGCCTCGTGTTTGAACGGGAGATAGGCTTCCATCCCTCTTCTCATAAGTCGGCCGTCCTTCGCCGCGTAAATGAAACCGTTTCCTGTTACGAAGATAAGTTCTCTGACGCTTTCGCCCAACTGGATCGAATTGGCGAAGCTGATGTGTTTGATCTAACCGAAAACGACACGTCTCACTTCGTTGCAAACGGGTTGCGAGTACATAATTGCTCGGAATACGTATTCATAGATGACACTGCCTGCAACTTGGCATCCTTGAATCTCGTGAAATTCGAGGATGATCGCGGCGGATTCGACGCGCATCGTTTTGCCGAAGCGGCGCGCGTGTGGACGACCACGCTCGAGATCTCAGTGACGATGGGGCAGATGCCCTCGAAGACGATCGCCGAGAAGAACCATAAGTATCGGACGCTCGGACTCGGCTATGCAAATCTTGGCACGCTCCTCATGCGCATGGGCTTACCCTACGATTCCGAAGAAGGCTACGGCTGGTGCGCAGCGATCAACGCATTGATGACGGGTGCGGCGTATCGCACATCGGCTGAGATGGCGCAGCACTTCAGGATTCTTCGAGCGCTTCGAAGCAAATCGCGAGCCGATGCTGCGCGTGATTCGCAATCATCGTCGTGCTGCGTACGATGCCGCGAAGGATGAGTACGAAGGCTTGTCCGTCACGCCGGTGACGCACGCACCGACGCTCTTCACCCAAGAGACGTGGGCACTCGCGCGCAAGATGTGGGACGATGCCCTCGCGATCGGCGAAGTGTCCGGCTACCGCAATGCCCAGACGGTCGTGATCGCTCCAACCGGCACAATCGGCCTGGTGATGGACTGCGATACCACCGGCATCGAGCCCGACTTTGCTCTAGTGAAATTCAAGAAGCTGGCCGGCGGCGGCTACTTCAAGATCGTAAATCAATCGGTCGAGGCTGCGCTGCGTCGCCTCGGATACAGCGACGAGCAAATCGCGGCGATCGAGACGTACGCCAAGGGCACCGGCACGCTGTTCGAAGCGCCGCACATCAACCGCGCGACGCTCAAAGCCAAAGGCTTCGACGACGACGCGATCGCGCGCGTGGAGGAATCATTGCCGGGCGCGTTCGAGCTTCCGTTCGTGTTCAACAAGTTCGTGCTGGGCGACGAGATCTGCAAAGACAAGCTGGCCTTCACCGACGAGCAGATCAACGATTGGAACTGGTCGCTGCTGCGCGACGGCCTCGGCTTTAGCACGCAGCAGATCGAGGAAGCCTCGGCGCACATCTGCGGACGCATGACGCTCGAGGGCGCACCGGAGCTTAAGGATGAGCATCTCGCGGTCTTCGACTGTGCGACGCCGTGTGGCAAATACGGCACGCGTTACATTCGTCCGCTCGCGCACGTCGACATGATGGCGGCTGCGCAGCCGTTCGTCTCGGGCGCAATCTCGAAAACGATTAACATGCCGCAGACGGCATCAATCGCCGAAGTGAAGGACGCCTATCGCTATAGCTGGGAGCGCATGATCAAAGCGGTCGCGCTCTATCGCGACGGTTCGAAGCTCTCGCAACCTCTAGCTGCAAGCTTCGACTTGGGCGGCGACGCGTCGATCGACGAAGAGGTGGCGCCGACGCAGCCCTTCCAACAGCCGCTGCAAGTGGCCGAGAAGATCGTCTACCGCTATATTGCCAAACGCCGCAGCATGCCGCCGCGTCGCAGCGGCTACACCCAGAAAGCCGTCATCGGTGGACACAAAGTCTACCTGCGCACCGGTGAGTACGAAAACGGGCAGCTCGGTGAGATCTTCATCGACATGCATAAGGAAGGCGCCGCGTTCCGATCGTTGATGAACAACTTCGCGATCGCGGTGAGCCTGGGTCTGCAGCACGGCGTGCCGCTCGAAGAGTACGTGGAGGCCTTCACCTTCACGCGCTTCGAGCCTAACGGTCCAGTGGTGGGTCACCAGAATATCAAGATGGCGACCTCACTGCTTGACTACATCTTCCGCGAGTTGGCGGTGAGCTATCTCGGCCGCTACGATCTCGCGCACGTGCAGCCGTCCATGGAGATGGATGCGATGGGCGTGGGATCCGAGGAGGAGTACATCGCCGAGGAGCCGGGTCCGACGAACGTGCGTCCGAGCGGCGTCGCGGAGAAGTTCCATCCGGTCTCGACGCATCTCCGTCCCGGCGCGAAGGACGAAGGCGGCGAGGGCGGAGATGGCGGCATGCATGCGCCGGCGATGCATGATACGCCCAAACCACTACCGCACGCAGCCACGGCAACGGCGGTAATGTCGAAAGTCGAAGCCGTCAACGCCTCGAAGGCGAAGGGCTACACCGGTAACGCCTGCGGTGAGTGCGGCCAACTCACGATGGTCCGCAACGGTGCCTGCGAAAAGTGCGACAACTGTGGTGCGACGTCGGGATGTAGTTAGCATTTCGAAGGAAGGCGAGATGGACCAAACCCACATATCAGAGCAGATCGCGCACACTACTGCTCGAATCGAGACATTTAGCCCCTCCAACGTCTCGGAGTCGGGGACGGGCTTCTTCTACCACGTTCCTCTTGGGGGAGAGTCTGTTGTCCCTCTTCTCATAACAAATCGCCACATGGTGGTCGGTAAAGCCAGCATCGAGATATCGCTGACGCACGCTAACGACAAGGTGATCCCGAATATGGCGACCACGAGAGGTATTTTTTAACTGACCTGCAGGCGGCTACCATCTATCATCCTGATCGAGAAGTTGACCTCGCAGCTGTTTTGGTAGGCAACATTCTAAATAACATGATTGCAAAGGGCCGGCCCGCCTACCATAAGAGCCTATCCAAAGAATTTCTACCGACGGAAGCTGATGTCGAGACGTTCACCAGCTTCGAGGACGTGCTCATGGTGGTGACGTGTGAGGCCTAATCCGGGCCTGCGGGAGTTGTGAGTTTCCGGGCGTAGAGCCCAGCAAGGAGACTCGTTCTTGAGAAAAAGTCGCTTTACCGAGGCGCAGATCGTCTCGATTCTGCGCGAGGTCGATGGCGGAACGCCGGTGACGGAGCTCGCGCGAAGACACGGCGTGCACGCAAATACGATCCGGCTCTGGCGAGATAAGTATAGCGGCATGGAAACCAGCGATCTGGTTCGCCTGAAGCAGCTCGAAGCCGAAAACGCGCAGATGCAGCGCATCATTGCCCGCCAAACGATTGAGATCGACGCTATGAAAAATCTCGTCTCAAAAAACGGCTGGGGCCCTCGCAGCGACAAGAAGCGGTGAGGGCTTTGCAAGGCGACGGGGTTTCGCAGCGACGGGCATGCTGGCTGGTTGATTGCACGCGAAGCACGCTGCACTATCGCAAGCAGCGGCCAAACGATGAGCAGATCGCCACGCGCATGCGCGAGCTTGCGGCCGAGCGGCCACGCTGGGGCTGGCGGCGCCTGAAAGTGCTCTTTAAACGCGAGGGCATCGCCATCGGCTACGACCGCTTTTTGCGAATCTATCGCGCAAATAGCCTGCAAGTGCGGCCGCGGCGCAAACGCAAGGTCAACTACGTTCGCGGAAACGTCGTGCCGGCGGTCACTCGGCCCAACGAGCGTTGGTCGATCGACTTCATGCACGATCGCTTGGCCAACGGCCGCAAAATTCGCACCTTAAACATCGTCGACGATTTCACCCGCGAATGCCTCGCTCTGCGCATCGCGTATTCGCTCGGAAGCACCGACGTTATCAGGGAATTCGAAGACATCGCTTTCGAGCGCGGCTTTCCTGAAACGATTCGCTTCGACAACGGCCCGGAGTTCACGAGCCTGGCGATGCTGCGCTGGAGCGCTGAGCGCAGGGTTCGACCGCACTTCATCGATCCCGGCAAGCCAACGCAAAACGCGAACATCGAATCGCTCAACGGCAAGATTCGCGACGAACTGCTCAACTTGCATTCGTTTACCACGATCTTCGAAGCCCGCCGCGCGGCCGAGGCCTGGCGCAACGACTACAACGACGTCCGACCGCATTCAGCTCTCGACCTGCAAACACCAAGGGAGTTTGCCGATCGATTCAAAACCAACCACACCTCACAATTATCTGCGGCCTGAAATTGCCTCACACGTCAGTGGGCTACCCAAACGGAATATGGGATTCTAGAGATAACCTCCCAATAGTACGGCGTGGGCAAACCGCGACGCCCTATGCGCGAGACCATGAAGGTCGCGAGGAATTCGTGATCGATGCCGCATGCTTTCCGGGTTCAAGTGGCTCCCCAATATATCTTTACAACCAAGGCTCATATGCAACCCGCTCGGGCGGCATCACGCTAGGCGGAAGATTCAAGCTCCTCGGAATTCTATATGCAGGTCCGGTGCGCATTGAACATGGCGTTCTTGCAATTGTACCGATCCCAACTGCGCATCGCACTGTCGCGGTTTCCCAAAGCCCAATTCACCTTGGGTTTTGCATCAAATCATCCCAAATACTCGCCCTCGAGCCCGCCGCTAGGGCATTGGCCGCCTTGCGACCGGCATGCCCTTCGCAGCACGCTAGCCAAAGCGCGTAAACTTACCGCCGCTGCGGCGCGCTCCCGTTGCTCCGCCGCCTTGCAGAAATCGGTGACCAGCGCGTAGCAGGTGCCCGGTCGCGACAGGCAGGGATGTTATACGTGCTACGGGCTCCCCTCTCGAACTCTGGGGCTCGATCGTCGGCGCGATTGGCAGGCGAAGCGGAAACCTAGGGAATATGTACATTTGAAACGCGTAGCCTTTACTGTAGGCGGACTAAGACAATGCGCTCGACGACAAAATATCGGTTTCGCGCACGCGACACCATCGGAGCGGCCGACGCGATTGAAGATCGCTTTTTCTTAGACGAATGCTTCGTGGACATTGGCGATATTGCAACGCTGACGGAACCGCGGGACCACCGCCGCGTTGTGCTCGGGCGCACGGGAGCCGGCAAGACAGCTCTTCTCACTAAATTTTCCGAGCGCGAGAATGTAATTTTCGTAAGGCCGGAGGCCCTGTCGCTTGACTACATAGCAAATTCGACGATCGTTCCGTACCTGTCGGACGCTGGTGTCAAACTAGATGTATTTTTTCGAATGCTATGGCGCCACGTCTTTGCGTTGGAGTTTATCAAGGCGCGCTTTCACATTGATGACGAGGGGGCACAGCGACGATTCTTCGATAACATCGTCCCGCTGTTCTTTAGAAATCCAAAGCACGTGGAGGCCCTCGAATACTTTCGCGACTGGGGCGGCAAGTTCTGGGCCGAAACAGAAATTCGGATCAAGGAGGTCACGACGAAATTTCAATCCGACGTCGAGGCGGCGCTCGGCGCTCAGGCGCCCGGAATCGGGGCGAGACTCAAAACCGGGGCGTCTCTCTCCGAAGAGGAGAAAGCCGAGGTAGTCAACCGCGCTCAAAAGGTCGTCAATTCGCTCCAGATGCGGCGTTTGACCGACATGATCGACGTGCTAAAACACTGCTTCGATGAAAAGCAACGGTACTATATCGTTATTGATAGACTCGACGAACACTGGGTAGATGAGTCTATTCGCTACCAGCTGATTAGGGCTCTGATCGAGACCATTCGCGATTTTGCACCCGCGGCGAGCCTAAAAATCATCATCGCGTTAAGATACGATTTGCTGACGCATGTATTCAATGCGACGCGCGACGCCGGCTTTCAAGAGGAGAAGTACCGATCTCTGTACCTTGGCATAAAGTGGACTAAAGACCAGCTCGTCGAGCTGCTGGACAAACGACTCAACCTTCTGATCCGCGGCTCCTACACAGGCGCACTGGTTTCGCACCCTGACATCCTGGACGTAAAACTGCGCTCAAAACAGAAGTCGCCCATGGAATACATGCTGGACCGCACGTTCATGCGACCGCGAGACATTATCCAATTCTTCAACATATGCATCGAACGCGCAACCGATGAACCGCTCATCACGACGAAGATTCTTTATGACGCGGAGGCCGAATACTCAGACGATCGCCTGAGAAGCCTCTTTGACGAATGGCGAAATGACTATCCAAATTTGCGTGACTTTGTCGAGTTGCTACGAAATCGGACATCCGCTTTTAACATCAATCAACTCGATGCCGTAACGGTCAACGACTTTTCGATCAACTTTCTGGCAAAGCACATCGGACCGGCCGACCCGCTGAGCGAAGCAGCAAACGATTTTCTCATGGACAGCAACATCGACCTGTTTCGGCAAAGGGTCATCGCGGTTTTCTTCCTCACCGGCCTGGTAAGCGTAAAAGTGAGAACCGGTCTCTTGCGTTCGTACCTTGGCTTTACAACCTTGGACCCGGCGGAGATCGAGGACGAAGCGCGTCTTCATATACACCCCATGTTCTGGTGCGCGCTCGGAACTAGCGAGGCAAGAAAGGCCTTGATGGTGTAGACGGATCGCGCCGAGTGACGATCGGGTTGATCTGCTGGAAACCTGAATCGTACCGCACAGATCGTGCCCACACGAATCCGCATCCGTCGCAAAACGGCGATTCGGATCACAAGACACATCAGCCGCGGCTGGCATGTTACACTAGGCGCAGCATTAGCTATTGGAAACGAAGCAATTGATCGATGCACGCCCGGTGCCCGAGGTGGGGCTCATCCGCCTCTACGTCCTACGCGCAGCCTACGCGCTGATCGCTTTTGCCCAAGGCGCGAAAACCTGGCCGGCAATTCTTCATCCCACGCATCCGTGGGATTTCTGGAATGGCGTCGGCCTAAGCTTCCTCGGAGCGCTGACGGCCCTCTCGCTGCTAGGTATCCGTTACCCGATTCGCATGCTACCGCTGCTCTTGTTCGAGATCGCGTGGAAGTTGATCTGGACGCTCGCCGTCTGGCTACCGGCGCTGCTGCACCATTCGCTAACCGGCGACGTCGGCGACAACGCGATTGGGATCGTTGCTGGTGTGGTGGTCGTGCCGCTCCTGCTACCGTGGGGCTAGGTTTGGAAGAACTACGTCATCGCTCCCGGCGACCGCTGGCGCTAACGCTGAGCGCACTCACGCGACATGCTTCGCCCGTGCAAGGTCCCCAAGGCCTTGCATGGGACGGTGCGACAATGTGGGTGACCAGCGCCGCGAATGGCAACGTGTATGCGATTGATCCTCAAACGTGGAGCATTCAGCGCCAGTTCGTTCCGCCGTCCGCGTCACTTGGCATCACATTTACCGGGTCGGATTTTCGGCTCATCCTGGCGCCGGCGATCGACGAACCGGATCTCGAGCGCGATCACCGGTACGTCTACGCATTTTCGCCTGACGCGGGATTTGCGGAGTGTTTCGTTTGCCCGGATAACTCCGGCTCGTTTCTGGCCTATGGAAACGGAGCGCTGTATCTCTCGCAAGCCTGGGATAAGAAACTTATCGAACTCGACAAACGCGGTGCCGCGATACGCGTAGTGCAGTTGGAGCGCCGCCCGGTTGGCATGACGATCGTCGACGGGGCCTTTTACCTCGTGACCGTGGACGAAGCGTGGGGCGACGGGCGGTTCGAACGACTCGGCATCGACGATGACGCATCATCGATACAAGTGCTTCGCTCGTTCCCATTCAAACCGCGCAGCGTTGCGTTCGACGGCTCGCGGTTCTGGACTGCGGATCGCAATAACCACGCGATTGTGTCATTTGCGCTAGGAGGATCATGAAACGCAGCGACTTTGCTTTCGGCGCTACGGTTTTGGCTGCACTGGGGCTCAGCGGAGTCGCCGAAGCAGCGGGGGCTGCGCCGAGCGAAATCTCTCATTCGAACGCAGCTATTCATCAGGAGGTCCAACTTGCAGCGAGTCCCGAGCGCGTCTATCTGGCGCTCACTGTGACAGCGCAGTTCGACCGAGTCGTCCGGGCGAGCTTCGGCACGGATCCTACTATGATGAAGGCGCTGCGAACGGCGCCCACTGCAATCGATGCAAGACCGGGAGGCGCCTTCACCCTGTTTGGTGGTTACATTACGGGACGCAACCTCGCGCTTATGCCGAACGCGCGCATCGTTCAAGCGTGGCGAGCCGGCAGTTGGAAGCCAGGGAAATATTCAATCGTGGAATTTGTCTTGGCGCCGGATGGCGCGGGGACGAAGATCATTTTCGACCACGTCGGATTCCCGAATGCGGCGGCTCAAGGCCTTGCAGATGGATGGCACGCCCACTATTGGCAGCCGATGGCGAAGGTCTTGGCTTAGGAACCGCCGGAGCAACCTGAATGAGACTCTTCGTTCGGGCAGCAAAACCTCGAAATCACCACCGGCCTAATCAATGCGGGTCTCATCGTTCGGTTCATGAACAACGGCTCCGCCACTTACAGGCGCATTGTTTGGCGAGCGAGATACGGAAGCGGCTGGATCTACTTCAACGATACCGGCCGCTTCGATCCGGGTATCTCCATAGCCAACTATCTCTACATCGCCAACAAACCGACGAAACTCTTCGGTGGACCGCGCTATCCGTTTGCGCCATACCAAAACCTGGCCGATCCTCGCGACTGCACCGCAGTAGCGACCGAAACCACGGACGGCGTTCGTTGGCAAGACCCGTCGTTCACGGCGACGCCGATGAGCATTCCAACGACGCCGCCCTCAAAAGGCCCAACGGTTCCTGCGGCCTACGTTGCAGGTCAAACGCCGGTCGGCGTGCTGTCGTGTGCGATGGGCTATGCATTCTTAGGCATGTTTGCATCGGTGTTGCAGGTTTGCTATCAGGACTTGGACACGAAGCCCCTCGCACAGGTCACGTTTCGCGTCCAGACGGCACGAGTGCGTTCGATTACGCCGATAAGAGTGACATCGAACCGGGGCGCCTCATCGCGCATTCGCTGCACCGGCGCCTCCCGCTCCCGATAAACGGATTTCAGACGCTCGACGAAGCTGCGAGCTGCATTGTGGTTAATGCCACCTACGCCGACGGCTCGATTTGGAAAAATCCGGACGTATCCCAGATCGAACCCTCGCCACCGCCGCAACGCCTGAACCAAGAGTTCTACACGGCCGCGGGGATGGGGAAATGGCACAACGCGATGCCGGATGGCACGTAAGCAGCGAAGGAAGGCCGTTGCGGGCGCCTGAATAATCACTCGTGCGTTACAGTGCTTTCGTTCTACTCGCGTTCCTCGCCGCGTGTTCCGGTGGCGGCGGGTCCTCGAGCACGCCAAACGCGCCAGGCGCAGGCACTTCTCCGAATTATATCGGTACGTTTCCACTCACGTATGCCCTCGCGGCCGGCTCCTGCGGCGGCACGAGCGTGTTTCCGACAGCGTTAAATATCACCGCCACGACGCAGGGGACGAGCAGCGACGGCCAAGCCGTCACGCTCCTCACGGGCAATCTCGTCGGCGGCTTACTCGCTGGGGTGCCGTTTGCGAATACGATTCCGCCCGGCCCAAGCGACCAATCCTACGATCCAACCGCCTACGTCCTAAACTCGAATGGTACATTCCAGATCAACGTCTTCAACGGCTATGCGCCCGTCGAAGACAGTCAACAAGAGTCTGTACCTGGTGGTTAGCTTTTCAGGCATCGGATTTGCCAACGTGCAGACGTCTACGTGCGAAGAAGGCGCTCAGCAGGCGTTCATCCATCGGCCGTCTTGATGGCTAAACAAAAGCTTGGTCCCGTTCATAACCTGCCGGCAGACTTCCGGAAGGCAATAGCGGCTGACCCGATTGCAACGAGCGCGTGGGAAGACATTACGCCGTTAGCCCGCAACGAGTGGATCTGCTGGGTTACCTCTGCGAAGAAAGACGATACGCGGAAGCGACGCATTACCGTGGGTCTGGATAAGATGCGCAAAGGCATGCGCAGGCCTTGTTGCTGGCCGGGCTGCCCGCATCGTTAGCGCGGGAGATGCATAGAGAAACACTTGACGCCCGCGGCGCGCACGCGCGTTTCGATACCCTCGCAAACCTCTAATGTCAGCGCAGCAACGCCAAGACGTCGCGTCGCCTTCCCGTGAGCGCGTAGCCGCTGGACCATCGCGCGGCGACCCACGTCATCGGTGTTCCCGAGGCCCCACTGGTCGCGCTGAAGGCCGGAATCGTTGTAAAGGGCCTCGATGACCGCGGCCAGTCTATCTGCCGGGCCTTCCAAGGTAATCAAATGCGGCCACACCGCAAACTTGATCGTTCGATCGTCAACCATCATAATTCTGCACCCCTCACCTTATATAATCGGGTCAGAAAGCGCCCGCGTGAACGCGTTTTTGCTAACGAGTCGTAAGCGCTTTATACAGCTTGTGTAAACCGCCGTAGGGGGTGCATTATAGTACTGCATGATCACACGAGGGCGATCGCTCAGCCTTATCGCCGTTTCGCTCCTCGCCGGCTGCGACGCACGCGTTCCGGGTGGCGTACGTGTGGGCTCAGACTCGACCGGTGAGAACGCCACGATCGCCGAGATCTACGCGATGGCGCTCGAGCGAAGTGGCATCCCCGTGCAGCGCCGCTTGGGCCTCAACGATCCGCGATCCGCGCTCACGAATGGAGCGATCGATCTGTATCCCGCGTTCGTAACGAACACGCCGGCGCCGATGCCCGCGGGTCTCGCGTTACTCGCCGCATCCGCAACCAACGATTCGCCCTGCCTTGTGACCTCGCAATACGCCGTCGAGAAGTTCTGGACGATAACGCTCAGCAAATGCGCCCGCCTCGCGTCGCATATGCGTTTCGCAGCTAGCCGCGATTTTGTCGCCCCGGGTGGTGAGCTAGACCGGCTGCAACACTTCTACGGCGGGTTTAGGTTCGAACAGATCGTCGTCTGCGATCCCGGCACGCAGATGGGACTTCTTAACCGCGACGAAGCGGATATCGCGAACGCCTTCACGACCGAAGCGGCGATCTCTAATGACCAGCTCATCATCCTCAAAGACGACAGGAATTTCTGGCCGCAGGAACATCTCGCACCGATCGTGCGCGTTGCGGTGCTTCGCAGCCACCCGCGCATCCGCACCGTTCTCAATCGCGTTTCGGCTGAGCTCACGCAGTATGGGCTGCAAGAGCTCAACCGCCGCCGCGAAGTGCTCGATCTCGATCCCCGTAGCGTCGCCGA
This sequence comes from Vulcanimicrobiota bacterium, assembly GCA_963703325.1. Classification (GTDB taxonomy): domain Bacteria; phylum Vulcanimicrobiota; class Vulcanimicrobiia; order Vulcanimicrobiales; family Vulcanimicrobiaceae; genus Aquilonibacter. The sequence goes on from OY969805.1 coordinate 2,758,236, forward strand.
AGATTTCATCAACGGGGTTACGAGATAACTTTTTCCATTCGCACCACCGCGATGGACTGCCCGCCGCCGAGCTGTACGTCGAGGCTTTCGCGCCGATCGTAGCCCCGAGCCTCATAGAATTGCACACCGGTGAGCGTTGAAGCCATCTCGAGCCGGCGGAATCCTGCGGCCGCCGCAGCGTGCTCGCAGGCGTCGAGAATCAGCGTCCCAACACCGCGCCGCGCCGATGACGGATGCACGAAGAACGCACGGATCTTTGCGGCCTCATAAGCTGGATCGAGAAGCAGGTCGTCGTCCCGATGCCACTGATCGCCGCCAAAGAGCGTCTTGCGCCGGCTCCAGCCACCGCAGCCTACAAGCTTCGCGCGCTGCGTACCGTCCGCCGGAATCTCCGCTGCGAAATACGTACCGTCATCGATCAGCGCCGTGTCGACGCCATACACCCCGCTGATGGCCGCTTCAATTTGGTCGGCAGAATAATCTCTCGCCTGCAACCCGCGAACCGACGCCTCGATGAGACACTGCAGCTCTCCGACGTCCTCTCGTCTCGCCAAGCGAATGCTAGTCGTGGTGGAAATAGAACAAATTCCCGTCCAGATCGCTTACGGTGAATTGCCATAAGCCCCACGGCTTCTTTTCCAGAGGGTCCACGATGTTGGCACCCGACGACTGCAGTTCGCGGTACGACGCATCGATGTCGTTGGCAAACACCCAGTGCACCGCAGGCTCGAACGGTGGCTGTCTCTTCCGCAAGAATATGGCCGCACCGGCGCGTGATACGGCCCCAATATCTTTGCCCGGATAAAGCCAGCCGATCTCAAAGCCGAGTGCATCTCGGTAATACTGTTGTGCGCGTTCGACGTCAGCGACCGGCAACTCCGGAACCGGGTGACCAAACGAGCACAGTTTCGCATCTGTGTCCATAGATATATCCATCACCCGCCAACTGGAGGTTGCCAAAGTTCTATTTTGTTCCCTTCCGGATCTAACACCCAGGCGAACATTCCGTACTCCGACTCGTCGACTTTCTCGAGGACGTTGCAGCCTTCGGCCTTGAGTGCAGCGATCAGACCATGTAGGTCATCGACGCGGTAGTTGACCATGAACGCAGCTGGACTTGGCGCGAAGTCGTCTTCATCAGCGGGAGCGATGCGCCAGGCGGTCATGCCGCCGGTGGGCTGCCCTTCGCCATCGGTCCAAGCAAACGCCGTCCCGCCCCATTCCTGGACGTCAATTCCCAGGTGGACCTTGTACCACGCCTGTAAGGGCGGCGCGTCCTTTGCCTTAAAGAATATTCCCCCGATTCCGGTAACTCGCTTCACCTGTGCCTCCTTCTCCCTGCCAGGGTGTAGCGGTGCCCGCAGAAGAATACCTTCGCGTGGGCGACTGGTACCGTAAGACTACCTGGACGGGCGATGACGCAAAGGATTTCTTTGCGCAGCTTGCACGCTCGCAAGCTGAAATCCAGCGCGCGCAATACCTCAAGGTTCAGGCGCTCACGCTCAAAGACGTCAAGCAATACAACGCGGCACTCGAGTTGGCGGATCTGGCACTCGAAAAATATCCCCATGCAGACACGGCGCAGTTTCGCAAAGTGCGCGCGGAGTGCCTCTGGGCCTTAGGTCTTCGCGAGCAGTCACTGGAAGCGTACCGCTCTGCGTTCGAAGCGCAACGTGAACAGCGAAACATCCTTTGCAACGTCGCGCTGGCATTCGCGGAGGCTTTTCATGACGTTGACGACGGAGCGCACCGCAGAGAACTCCTCGACCTTCTGCGTGAAGAGATCGCCCAACCGGAATCGTTTGGTCCGATGCTCGAACTGCGCTACGCATTGATGTTTGCGCGGCTTCTCTCGGGCCTCGGAGAGGTCAACGCGGCTGCAAAATGGGCCGAACGAGCGCTCTCTGCGCAGCGGGCTGAAATGGCTGTACTCCGGCATCACCGAACCGTCGGTTGGGCGAGTAGCGTTGACGAACGAACGGAGATCTGGTTGCGACGACTCTCCGGTCGCGACTCTTAGCGCTGCGCGCTAACCGAGACGTAGCGCGTTCGCATCGCGCGCGCTCCCTCCCCGAGGGCGCGCAATTTCGCGTACGCAACCTCGCGCGACATGGGGGCCATCCCGCAATTCGTGGTCGGCGAAATCGCTTCCGGCGGCAGATACGCGAGCGCCGTTTCGATCGTTCGTACGACGTCTTCCGGCCGTTCGATCTCGTCGGAGGCGACGTCGATGCAGCCGACCGCGACGGATTTCGTCTTGAGATGCGCCAGCACGTGCGGCGGAACGCGCGACCCGGCGAGTTCGATCGCGACCTGGTCGACGTTGCTGCGCGCGAGCATTGGAAGCACGACGTCGTACTGGTCCCACTTCTCGCCGAGCGAATGCTTCCAATCGAGGTTCGCCTGAATCCCATAGCCATAGCAGACGTGGACAGCCGTCTTACACGGAACATCGCGAATGCAGGCGTTCAGGGCGTCGATGCCCCACTCATCGACCTCTTCGAAGAACACGTTAAACGCTGGTTCGTCGAGCTGCACGACATCGACGCCGAGCGCGCAGAGATCGAGAATCTCGTCGTGGATAATGTCGGCAAAGGCAAACGCAAGAGCGCGCCGCGAACCGTAGTGGCCGTCGAATAGCGTATCCACGATCGTCATCGGCCCCGGTATCGTGATCTTGAGCGTACGATCGGTCACACTGCGGGCAAAGCGTACCTCGCCGGCGTGCACGCTGGTTGGGCGGCTAATCGGGGAGACGACACTGGGGCAATCGGCTTCGTAACGATCGCCGCGGATTCCGCGCCGCACCTTCTTCGAAAAATCAATGCCTTCGACGCCGGCGACGAATCCATGGACGAAGTGTTGCCTGGATTGTTCGCCGTCGGTCACAACGTCGATCCCGGCATGCTCCTCTTCGAAGAGCGCAACCCTCGTCGCGTCGCGCATCGCCTCGGCGAGCGCATCCCCGCTCTGGCGCCATTGCGGCCAAAGGCGTTCCGTTTCGGCGAGCCACGGTGGCTTGGGCAGACTGCCGGCGATCGTCGTGGGGAAAAGCATCGCCGAAACTTCGCGCCCGCGCACGGGAACGCCTAGAAACCGGCGCGAAGCGACCCGCGCTGTGATTGAACACGAGGTCAACATCGTCACCTCCGCGGGTGTGATGGATACGTTCGTAACACACCCCGAGCGCGATGGACCCTTTCCGGCGATCCTCTTTTATATGGATGCGCCCGGTATTCGCGAGGAGTTGCGCGACATGGCCCGCCGGCTCGCGACCGCCGGCTATGCCGTGGTGCTGCCGAACCTCTACTACCGCGCCGGGACCGGCACGACATTCGATCAGACCGAACTCCGCAAGGAAGGACCCGAGCGCGAGCGGATGTGGCAGCTGATGTACAGCCTCAACAACGCGCTCGTCATGGACGACACGCGCGCGCTTCTCGCGTTTATCGACGAGCAACCGTACGCGCGCGCCGATGGCATCGGCTGCGTCGGCTACTGCATGAGCGGCCAATACGTCTTCACGGCGGCCGCCGAGTTTCCCGACCGGATTGCGGCGATGGCCTCGCTCTACGGCGTGGGGCTCGTGACCGACCGGCCCGATAGCCCGCACCTGCGCGTGGCCCGCATAAGCGCGGAAATGTATTTTGGCTGCGCCGAAGTGGACAGCTATGCCCCGCCCGAGGTTGTCAGCCAACTCGAACGCGCGCTCCTGGCTAGCACCACGTTATTCGAAGTCGAGCTCTATCCCGGAACCGAGCACGGTTTCGCGTTTCCCAAACGTCCGGTCTACGATAAACCCGCGGCCGAACGGCACTGGGAGCGGTTATTCGCGCTCTTTCATCGTCGCCTTGGCTAGCCACGCGTTGATATCGCGCACCTCAGCATCACTGATCTCATGTGCAATCGGGTACGTGTGCGCTTCCACTTTCGCGCCGCTGGTCTCGCGCAGATACTTCGCGCTGCGCGTGACGAGGTCGGCCGGAATCATGCGATCGAACGATCCGTGACCGTAGAATACGGTAACGCCGGCAAGACGATTCTTGGTCATCGGCACGTCGGTGTCGAATGGGAGCGCCCCGCTTAAAAGAATAGCGCCCGCGTAGCGCGCCGGCTGGTCTAGAACCAACGCGCTTGCCATCGCCATGCCCGCGCTAAATCCCAAGAGATAGACGTCTTGCGGCTCCACGCGTCCACTGGCGAGCGAGTCTAACCACGTTTGAAACCAGCTGAGCGACGCGCGCAGGCTCTCACCGATGTAACGCCCGGGCGTGCGGCTTTCGCTCCAGGTATATCCACCCTCATCCGTCGGCAACGGCGCGCGTACCGACGCAACGGCAATACGAGAATCGATTGCCGCGGCTAATGCGAAGAGGTCGTTCTCGTCGGCTCCCCGGCCATGCAACAAAATCAGAAGCGGCGGGCGTTGCGCATGCGCGCCCTGCGCCTTGCGCCAGCGGACGACCGGCGCGTTCACTTCTATTGACATGCGCTCCTCGGATAGTCGAGTCGAATGCAAAGCCGTACGCTAGGCGTATTCATGAACCGGCGAACCTTCACATCTCTCGCGATTGGCGCGCCGCTGGCGGCGTTCGTTCTGGGCGATGCGCAGGCGGCAGCGGACCCACTCCCTTCCTGGAACGCCGGTGCAGCCAAGACGTCAATCCTGAACTTCGTTCGCACCGCAACCGATGCGAGCGGTCCCAACTTTGTTCCTCTAGAGGCTCGCACCGCGACCTTCGATCAAGACGGGACGCTCTGGGTCGAACATCCGGTCTACTCGCAAGTGGAGTTCGCGTTGGACCGAGTAATCGAGCTCGCGCCGCAGCATCCCGAATGGAAGACGACCGAGCCCTTCAAATCCGTGCTCGCCGGCGATAAGGCGGCCATGGCGAAGTTTTCGATGAAAGATCTCGAAGCGATCGCCGGGGGAACGCAAGTCGGCATGACCACCGATGCCTTTACATCGATCGCCGCCGCGTGGCTCGCCAAGGCGACGGATCCGCGCTGGCACCGTCCTTACACCGACCTCATCTACCAGCCGATGCTGGAAGTCATGCAGTATCTGCGCGCGAACGGCTTCAGGACCTACATCGTTACCGGCGGCGGACAGGCTTTTGTTCGCGTGTACTCCCAGCGTGTGTACGGCGTCGCGCCCGACCATGTCATCGGCTCGGCCATCAAGACGAAGTACGCATACGGCGACCATGGCCGCGCCGTGCTTATCCGCGAGCCCGCCCTCTTGCTCAACAACAACATGTCGGGCAAAGCCGAGGACATCTATCTCTTCCTCGGAGCGCGCCCGCACGCGGCCTTCGGCAACTCGACCGGTGACCAACAGATGCTCGAGTTCACCCAAGGGAACAGCGCCGCGCGTTTGATGATGCTGGTCCTGCACGATGATGCCGCTCGCGAATACGCGTACGGGCCCGCGCGAGGCTTACCCGACACGAAGATTGGAACGTTCACGCAGGCGCTTTACGACGAGGCCACCATCAAAGGCTGGAACGTCATCAGCATGAAGAATGACTGGAACCGCATTTTCACGTTCTAATCGCTAACCTAATCGTCGCGCTCCGCCGACTCCACGACCGGATCGCCGCCTTCTTCTACCCGGATGGCAAACGAAATCGGGCTGCAACAGACCGGGCAATCCTCGGTAAATCGCTGCCGCGAGCCGGCGGTTGGGTCGACGCCGACGTGGTTTTCCTGACCGCAATAGGGACAAACGTAGGACGCATCGTGCTCGAGTGGCATTCGTTCATGCTACCACAGCGCACTACTGATAGCGCGGCGAGACGGTCGTCAGCTTCAGTTGGATCGTGTCGTTATTATTTACGGTTCGCTGTGGGAAATGCGTACGTTCCTGGTCGACGAAGGCCGGGACCTTTTGAAGCTGTCCTGCGAATCCCGACGCTCCGGGAACGATCGCGGCCTTGACCTGGTTATTCTTTGTCCAACTGGACGTCGGACCCGCGGCCAACCCGCTAAAATACTTCGCCGCCAGCATCGGAAATAGCGAGAGCTGCATCGGCGATATCGCGTAGGGCGCCTGCGCGCACGACACGCCGCCATTTGGATAGACCTCGCACGTATAGGTTGCCCGCGGTCGCGCGGTGTTCCACCAATCGTCGGTACCGCCGATCATCACGCCGCCGTCCGCAGCGGGTCCGAGGATATCGACGGTCGTGGTTCCGGTACCGTTTCCGGAATTTGCCACTTTCGTGTTGTAGCCGAACCGATACACGAGATGGCGCGCCGGCGCCGAGGCCCCGGTTTGCGCGCTCAGGGCAAGCAGCGCCGCGACAAGAAGTCCGATGATTTTCATGACCAACAATCATAACCCAAAGCCTCGAAGAACATAGGCCCAAAATCTACAGGCCACGATTCAAGAAGGGCACTATGCCGCCGGTCAAATGACCGAGGACGGCCACGTTACCGACACGCCGCGCGTCAAGAAGCGCGGCGGTGTTGACCGCACGCTGTTGGAAACTGTCGTGAGGGATGCGCATACCCCTCGAGCGCGATACCGAGTGCCGGCAACGGTGTTTCCTGGGCAAGGGTAGCAGCCCGTCCCTCGTTCTCAAGCGCCGGCAAGTTTGCTACGCTAGATTTGTCCCGAGGGAGGGATACGCATGGCACAGACTGCAGAAAAAACCGAAAGCCATCAGCATAAGGCACCGCAATGTAAGAGCAGCGACGCGGGCACCGTCTGCAAAGAGGAAGCGTGTCGCCACGACCACCATATATCGAGCCACGTCGAGGTCAGCTGCGCTCCGGTGAAAGGGCAAAGCGATCTCTACAACTGCGTCCACACGTACAACTAGACAAAAGGAACCAACCAGCGTCTCACGGTAGCAATGCGCATGCGCGTAGCAGCGTCGAGCATTGCTTTGTTCTTTATCTTCATGACCGCCACGCGTTTGGATGCGCAGCCGACAACCTCGCTCGTCGGCACCATGAAAGTCCACTTCGAAAACGTCTCGACAGAACCCACCGAACCGCCATTTCCGGCCACGCCATAGAGGACACAACAATGAGCAAAACGGTTATCGGCACGTGCACGCTGTTCGCAGTGCTGCTGCTTAGCGCGGCGATCGCACTAGCCGAACAGGCCTCAAAAGATGAACGTGCACGCATGGCGGTTGAGGTAGCGAATTACATCCACGATACGCGCGAGCCCGCATTTGCCGCCGGGGCCTTTCATGGCGCGACCGCAATAGAGATCGGCGCCGCCGTCATCGAGATGCCCGGCGCGCTGGCCGATTGGCGCGGCGCGAACGGCAACGGCCATGGACAGGTGGCGTTTCTCTATGTATGTGACCACTGGAACGTCCTCAAAATCAGCAACGGCGCGCCGCTCCGGCCCGACCAGATCATGGTGAAACAGCCGTTCCCGATCACTAGGCCTCTCGCCGATAAGCTGGTGGCGGAACTGGCGCAGCTGGACACCACGAACGTCGCCTTCCTCAAACCGGCCAAGGCGCACCAGGGCTGCTAACCGGCTGAAACCGGCGGGCGGGCGGACCGGGTTTTGCGGCCCATGGAAACGACAACTCTCTCCAAGTTCCAAGCGCGCCTAGGCACCCCGTCCGACCTGGCGCAAGACGCGCGAGACGAGATCGGCAAGGCGCTGCTCCCACTCACCGCCGACGTCGTGGCGTTGTTCCTCAAGACGAAGAACTACCACTGGCACGTGTCGGGCAGCCATTACAAGGAATATCACGAGCTGCTCGACGAGCAAGCCTCGCAGATCTTTGCGATGGTTGACGTCCTCGCCGAACGGGCGCGAAAACTTGGCCAGCCGACGCTTCGCAGCGCCGGTCAGGTCGCGAAGATCACGCGGGTCGACGATGATGACCGCGACTTCGTCGAACCGCACGCGATGCTGCGCCAGCTCGTCGAAGACAATAAAGATGTCGTCAGCCGCATGCGCGCCCTGCACGCGACCGTAGATGATCTCGGAGACGTGGCGACCGCATCACTGCTGGAGGTCTTTATCGACGAGACCGAACGTCGCATTTGGTTCTTGTACGAGACCGCGGTCGGCGAACAGAACACCAACTAAATTCTCACGAATCGATCGTAGAGCCAGAGCAAGAGCGTCGTCAGAATCCCCACGCCGCTGACGATCAACCAGAAGAGCGCCGGCTCGTGCTTGACCTCGCCAACCTGATGCAACAGCACGCCGCCAAAGCCGCCTATGAGCGACCCGATCCCTATCGGTAGGAAGGCGAATCCCATGTAGGTTCCCTGTTGCGCCCTTGGCGCCAGTCGCGAAACGTACTCGTAGTAACGCGGCGATTGTGTAATCTCGCCGATTGCGACGAGCACGAGGCTGAACACTGCGAACAGGACGCTCGCTTTTGCTGCCAGCAATAACCAGCCGAGGGATGTGATCAGCGTTCCAACTGTCAACGTCCGGAAGGCGCTCACCCTTCGTGTCAGCGCACTGACCGCCACCGTTAACGTGATAACGATCAACGGGTCGATGCTGGTGATCATTGTGGCCGTTGCCGTGCTCGGAACGACGTAGTCGTAAATGTAGATCGGCAGCGTCACAAACTGTTGCCAAAAGACGATCCAGTAGCCCGAGTAGATCACCAGAAAGAGCACGAAGCGCCAGTTGCGCAATACGGTAAGGAAATTCTGCGCGACCTGCCCCAGCGATCCAACCGATTCCCCGGGTGCTCGCGCGTCGCGCGGTTCCTTAAAGAAGATAAGCACCACGAAGAACATCGCAAAGACGCTGACGGCGGCGAGCATGAATACGTTCTCGGGGCGCATTCGCGCGTTGATCCAGCCGGCAAGCAGTGGTCCCGCAGCGCTGCCGATGTTCACCATCGTGTAGTAGATCGCGTAGCCGATGGACCGCACGTTCTCTTTCGACGTTCGCGCCACCGTGCCGACGACCGACGGCTTGACCAGCGCGACGCCGAGCGCGGGTAGAAAGAGAATCACGCCGACCAAGAGCCCGAGCGGCACAACGCTACGCAGCGGCGCGAGCCATGGGGCGCCGATCGAGCCGACCAGAAAATACGCGCAGGTGAGGATCAGGTACGCGGTCGAGAGCGCGCGCCGAAAACCGATGCGATCGGCTAGCGCGCCGCCGAAGATCGCCATGATCCAAACCGCACCGCCGAAGATGCCGCTCAGCGCCGATGCTTGCGCAGTCGGGAACGCCAGCGTCTTATTCAGGTAGAGCGCGAGCGTCGAGAACACGGCGTAATACGAAAGCCGCTCGAAGATCTCGGAGATGTTGGCGATCCAAAATGGCCGCTCGAATCCCGAGCGGACCGCGTTGAACCGTTCGGTCACGGGAGAATCACGAAGCGACCGCCGTCGGTGAAGAGCACCGTGAATAGCATCGACATCATCGTCAACTCGTAGTACCAGCCGGGATGATCCTTGCCCCAGAAGCCGGTTTTCCAGACGAAGATCTTCTTCTGCAAGGCGCCGAGCATGATGAGGATGCAGCCGATCGACGCCAGCTGCTGCAAAATGCCCAAGATCACGCCGGCACCGCCGGCAAGCTCGGCAATCGCGAGGAACATCGTGAAGCCTTTCGGCAACCCGAGGTCCTTCGCACGCGCGTCGGGATTTTTGATGTCAGTGTAGCCGCTGCCGACGAAGATCAGACCGACCATAATACGTAGAAAGAGCAGCCCGTAATCTGTCAAGCCCTCGAGATGAAACATGTCTGCGCACCTCCCGAGCGGGACTTTTTCGGCGTCGCTCGGAAGCGCCTGCGCACGATGCTGCTCTTTTTCCGCTTGCTCCTCGCCGTGAATCTCCTTCACGTTACGATCGTGCGCGACGATTGGGGCATCGCGCACGTGCACGGCAAGACCGACGCCGATGCCGTCTTCGGGACGGCGTACGCACAAGCTGAGGACGACTTCAACCGCGTCGAGACCAACTATCTGGTGGCGCTCGGGCGCGTCGCCGAAGCCGAGGGTGCAAGCGCGATCTATGCGGACCTGCGCGCGAAGCTGTTTGTCGATCCCGCCGATCTGCAGGCGAAATACACCACCAGCCCGGCGTGGCTGCGCGTCCTGATGGACGCCTGGGCGGACGGTCTCAACTACTATCTGCTCACGCATCCGGCCGTGCATCCACGCGTAATCACGCACTTTGAGCCCTGGATGGCGCTGAGCTTCACCGAGGGGAGCATCGGCGGTGACGTCGAGCGGGTGAAACTCGATCGACTCGCCGCGTTCTACGGCGGCGCGAAGGTGTCAGCGCGCTTGACGCCCGAGGATGCAGTAGCGCCGATTCCCGACCAGCAAGGCTCGAACGGGATCGCGATTGCACCGTCCAACACGGTCGATCATCACGCCCTGCTGCTCATCAACCCGCACACACGGTTCTACTTTCGCTCCGAGCTGCAAATGAGCAGCGACGAGGGACTCGACGCCTACGGCGCCGTGACATGGGGACAGTTCTTCATCTATCAGGGCTTCAACGCGCACTGCGGCTGGATGCACACCTCGACCGGCGCCGACAACGTCGACCAGTTCGCCGAGACAATCGTGCGTCGTAACGGTAAGCTCTACTACCGCTACGGGGATGCGCTGAGGCCGATCGTGGTTTCGGTGATTGCCGTGCCCTACCGCTTGCCAAACGGGTCGCTCGCTCGCAAGACGTTTACCGTCTACCGCACGCATCACGGGCCGATCGTCGCTTCCGAAAGCGGGAAGTGGATCGCGCAAGCGCTGATGGAGCGCCCCATCCGCGCGCTCGAACAATCGTACTTGCGGATGAAGGCGACCGATTTCGCCTCGTTCCGCAAGGTCGCCGAACTAGAAGCGAACTCGTCTAACAACACGATTTTTGCCGATGCGCAAGGCGAGATCGCCTACATGCATCCGCAGTTCATTCCGCGCCGCGACGATCGCTTCGACTACACCAAGCCGGTCGACGGATCGAATCCCGCGACCGACTGGCACGGCCTCTTCACGCTCGACGAAGAGCCCCATCTGCTCAATCCGGCGATCGGCTGGATCTTCAACACCAACGATTGGCCGTACTCAGCGGCCGGCCCCGACAGCCTGCGCCAGCGCGACTTTCCACGCTACATGGATACCGCCGGCGAAAATGCGCGCGGCGTGCATGTCGCGATGCTCCTTACCGGTCGCCACGATTTCACGCTTGACGGATTGCTCGCGCTCGCGTTCGATCCTAACCTGCCCTTCTTCCGCTCGTTGATCCCAACGCTGCTCCAAGCGTACGACGACGCGCCCACGACCGATCCGCTCAGAGCAAAGCTCGCCGGGCCGATCGATAGTCTGCGCTCGTGGGACGATCGCTGGTCGGCAACGTCCGTTCCGACGTCGCTCGCGATTTTCTGGGCGACTGCGCTCGCGCATGCAACCGGCGATCCGCGACAAGCGGCGTTGCTGGCAACGACCCCGCAAGAAAAACTTGCCGCTCTCGCGCTCGCCGTCGATCGTCTAACGAGCGATTTCGGCACGTGGCAAACGCCCTGGGGAGAAATCAATCGCTTCCAACGGATCAACGACGATATCACGCCTAACTTCGACGACGCAGCGCCGAGCATCCCCGTGCCGTTCGTGGCCGGCACATGGGGTTCGCTAGCCTCGTTCGCTGCGGCGCCACGACCGAACACCAAGAAGTGGTATGGCGTGAGCGGTAATAGCTTCGTCGCCGTCGTGGAGTTCGGCAGTCGCGTGCGCGCGGTCGCCGTCACCGCCGGCGGCGAGAGCGGTAACCCAGAGTCACCACACTTCGACGATCAGGCGCTTCGGTATACCACCGGGGATCTTCGACCGGTCTACTTCTATCCGGACGAACTCGCAGGACACACCGCGCGCACCTACCATCCTGGGAGCGACCGAAGCCGCTAGTCCGAATGTCCCACAGGACCAAATGCCCTAGCCACGGTAACTCACGACCAGTATGAGATGGATGAGCTTCGCGTGGTTGTGCACGAGCGTCATTTTCGCCGCGCTCATTTCGGGCTGCGGTGGCGGCGGCGGCAGCCCGCTCCCAGCTGCTACGGGGCCGGCGTCGGCAACCGGATCTGCGCTCTTCACGATCTCCGATCCGTACTCAACGCAGGTAGCAACGAAGCACCGCATGTACTTTTCGATGTACACGAGCGCGCTATTGATAACGATCAATGGACAATCGGCGACGATTGCACTCTCGCCAAGCTCGCCCGGCTGTACGGTAGCCAATAACACGATTTCGTGCTCGGCAGCCGTCCCCGCACCGAGCGGACCGATATCATTTACGGTCCAGGCGCTCGACGCGTACGGTAACGTACTGTCGCAGGCTTCCGGCACGGCCACCATTGACGGTGTAACCACGGTGCCGCTTTCGCTGGACAGTGTTTGGAAGACCGCTGTGGTTCGCCTTGCGAACGAGTATCCAACCATGGGAACCGCAGTGACGATTCCCGTCACGATCTCCACCTATGATGCGGACGGCGCGTTGATCATCGGTCCCGAGCCGTATAGATCGCCGCTTCCGCTCTACAATAGCGATACGACCGGAGCAACCTCACTGTCCACGACCTCGCTGACAAAGCCCGGTCAGAGCGCCACGTTGACCTATAACGGAACGAGTTTCGTCAACTCCCAGCTCTCAGCCGGCGTTCCGTTTAGTCAGAGCGACGGGGGTGGTGACACGATGATTCCCGCAGCGAAGATCATCGAGTACGCCATCCCTTCGGGCTCGCAAACGTGGGAGGCTACGCTCAACGGAAAGATCTTGGTGAACCCAAACGGCACGCTCAGCTTCGCTGAGCGCACGCCGACAGATCAGCCGGCGATCGGTACGATTGCGATGTCCGGCTCCATCTCCGAGACATCAGCCGTGACGCCGGGCTTTGAAGACATTACGCTTGGCGCCGACAACAACATTTGGGGCGTGACCAATACCGCACAACTCGCACAATATACCGGTGCCGGCGCTGGCTTCGTGTCTTCTGCGTTCCCAGAGTTTTCACTCGGACCGCTCACTCTTGGAGCGGATGGAAATTTCTGGATGCCGGCATCCGGATCTTCCGGCGCCACAATCGAGCGTGTGACACCAACGGGTACCGCGACCAATTTTCCGCTCCCCTCGGGCGTCGAGAATGCGTCCGGCAGCGTTCTCGCCGGCGATGGCAACGTCTGGTTCCTGACTACCAGTGCGAGCCAACCCACGGGCCTCATCAGCATCACAACGTCGGGTACGATCGCGGACTATCCGTTGCCGTCTTCCTTCGGCTGTTGTAGTCAGGCCACCAACATGGCGCTCGGACCGGATGGAGCAATCTACTTCCTGCCAAGCATGACTACGTTGGGCCGCGTGACAACTTCGGGAGCTTTTTCCACGATGCCGGTTGCTATGGTAGCCCTGACGTCGATCGGCGGCGAGGCATCGAAAAACCCGATGGCATTTGGACCCGACGGCGCGCTCTGGATCTCAACCGGTGGCTTCGCGAGTACGTGCGATCCATTCGTTGAACGTGTCACCACAGCCGGCATGTACGCGTATGTTGAGCTTCCGATCACGTGCAATAGCTTCAACGGGCCATCGCCCTCGGTTAGCGCTTTCGCAATCGGCGCCGACGGCAACCTGTGGTACACGCGCGGTAGTAACGTCGGCAAGATCATTCTCTGATCGTGTTGCGGGCTGCTTCAAGGAGTTGCCCTTTGCTGATTTTGCCCATATAATCCGAACTTAATATCCGTCAAATCCGTGGAGGCCCACTGTTTATCCGACGCCTACTCGTTAAACGCTGGTGCCGGCGCCCCCGCGCACCCTTCGCGTGCAACTGCGTTGGCACGACGGCAGACCGTAGCGGCTACTGAAGCGTTTCGAGATCGATCTTGGTCGAGCAGTCGGTGGCGGCGGTACCGATGTAGCGCGGAAACTCGTCTTCATCGTCCATGCGATTGACTTCGCAGCCGCCGACGTCGAGCGTCGAGCTGTACTCGTCGGGACTCTTTGGCAAGATCCCGACCGGACGGCTCGCGATCTTCCAACCCGACGGCACGATCAGCATCGAGTGCTTCCCAAAGATGACGACTTGGCCGAACGACGCGCTGGTGATCACGCCGCCTGGACCAAGCGCCGTTTCAAATGGCGGTTGCGCGTCCGTGCTCGGACGCGTGATCGTTAGGCGATAGACCGGCTGTAGCAGCGTACCCTTCGGATAGATCAGACTCGCCGGTTTGGCGTCGATCTTTCCTGCCGCGCCGTCGCGGCTGCGACAGTAGAGCATCGCATCGGCCGGCGTTTTCGCGCTCGCTTCCTCATCGAGGATCGACGGCTCGGTCGTCGTACTCGTGCCGCTCACGCGCTCCCAGCTGCCGAGCGATCCGTCGAGCGCCCGGCATGTCGCCGTGCCGGTCGTATTGGTCCCGGTAGCAAGTTGCACCGGATTCGGAATGGCAAGCGCAAGCAGCGCCGCCAGAATGATCGTCATAGCGCTCCTATTCGACGCCCGTTGATGGCTGCATCCACGAGTTCGATCGGATGAACGATCCGTACAGTTGCTCCGCGCTCGCGCAAAAGCGCCTGCATCTGCATCGAGCATCCCGGATTGCCGCTGGCCACGATTCCGGCTCCGGTCGCGAGCACATTTGCGACTTTGCGCAGGCCGATCTCCCGAGCGCTCGCCGGCTCGAGCAAGTTGTACGTGCCTGCGCTCCCGCAGCACTGATCGCCGTCGGGAATTTCGACAAGCTTCAATCCTGGGATTCCGCAGAGCAGATCGCGCGGCTCCTGCCGCACGCGTTGCGCGTGCGCCAAATGGCATGCGTCGTGATACGCGATCGTTGCCTCGATCGGCTGGCGCTGCGCGCGCGGTTCGATGTCGGCAAGAAACTCACTGACATCGCGGACCTTCGCACTAAAAGCTCGCGCTCGCGCCGCCCACTCCGGCTCGTCGGCAAACAGCTCGGCGTACTGTTTCATCGCCGACCCGCATCCGGCGACATTGACGATCACCGTGTCAACCTGCGCATCCTCAAACTGCACGATCAGCGCGCGCGCGAACGCCTTGGCTTCCGACGCGCGGCCGGAATGCAGTGAGAGCGCGCCGCAGCAGCCGGCCTGTTCCGGCACGATCACGTCGCAGCCTTCGGCACTGAGCACGCGAAGCGTGGCCGCGTTGACGCCTGGAAACATCACCCGCTGCACGCAGCCGGCGAGCAAACCCACACGCGCGCGAGCCGGGCCTTGCGCAGGCGTGCATTCGGGCAGCGGTGTCGACGCGGCGCGAATGTCGATCTTCTGCAGCAGGGCGCCGCCGGGCACGATCCGCTGCAGGCCTAACGCCGTTGCCAGGTTCATCAGCGGCGCCAAGCGCAGCAAGCGCCGCGGATACGGAAAGATTGCAAAGATCATCGCGCGCAGCGCGCGCTCGAACGGCGAGCGCGTGACCTGCGTCTCGATTTGCGCGCGCGTCGACTCGATCAAGAGATCGTAGCGCACGCCCGACGGGCACGCGGTCAAACACGCCATGCACCCCAGGCACTGATCGAAGTGCGTAACGACGGATTCATCGAGCGCGATCACGCCTTCGGCGAGGCCCTTCATCAGATCGATCCGTCCACGTGGTGAATCCGCCTCGAGGCCCCACGAACGATACGTTGGGCATGCAGGCAGGCAGAAACCGCAATGCACGCAGTCCGAGATCAAGTCGACGGTCGTGCGCGGCACGAGCGTTTCACTCAAGGCTAGAGCCCGCCAACGAAACCACCGGGATTCAAACGGCGATCCGGATCGAAACGTTCTTTGAGTGCACGCATCAACGCAAAAGCCGGCGGTGGCGTACCCCAGGCGTCAAAAGTGGCGCGAATCGCGGCCGGGGCTTCCTCCACGACCAGCGTACCACCGGCACTCTCGGCCCATCCGCGCGCCGCGTTGAGCGCTCCGAGCACGCTCGCAAGATCCTCGCATTCGCCGCTGATAAACGCCGCTGCAACCGAAGGGTATACCACCGTGCGCGCTCGCGCCAAAGCGGCGTGGAGCCCAACGATACCGCGTGCGTGGAGTGCTTCGAGCATCGAAGGCGCGGCCGTGAGTTTTAGCTGCAATGTCCCGCTTGTACGCGCCGTCTCGTGTTCGCGCCCGAGCGTCGCGCCCTGCGCATCGTCGCGCGCGGCGAGCTTGCGCACTGTGGCGCGCTGCGCGGCAACACCGTCGGGAAACCCTTCAAAAGATACCGCGAGCGCATAGCTCCCGCCGCCGTACACCGCGAACACCGCGCTTGGTTCGAGCTGCGCTTGGGTCATCGCCGTACACAACGAACGTAGCACCGCGGCATCGCAACCGGGAAACACGATCTCGGTCTGCGCCTCCGGCAGCGGATGCAGGCGAAATGTCACCGTGCCGACCATAGCGAGTGTCCCGTGCGTCCCAACCATCAATTTCGGGACGTCGAAGCCGGCGACGTTTTTCACGACCTTCCCGCCGCCCCGCACCAGCGTTCCGTCGGCACGCACGATCGTCATCCCGACGATGACGTCGCGCGCCGTTCCATATCGCGCGCGCAGCGGACCGTAACTTGCGGTGGCGACATTGCCGCCGACGGTTGCACGTTCCGGCCCCGGCGGATCGAGCGCCAACCGCTGTTTCTGTTCGCGCAGTGCCGCCTGCAGCCGCGCGATCGTCATGCCGGCCTGCACGGTAACGATTTGATCGGCCGGCACGTAGTCGACGATGGCGTTGAGCGACCGCGTCGAGACGGTTTCATCGACCGGCACGCATGCCGGGCCGCCGGGCGTCTTGTCGCCGGTGACACAGAGCGTTCGCTGTTTCGCAGCCAGTTCACGCAACAATGCCGATGCCTCGTCGAGCGAGGCCGGTGCATGCGTCATCGTACGCCCGCGCGATCGCCGCACAGCCGCGGCGCCGGAAAGACCTTGGTTGGATTGAACGTTTGGGACGCATCGAAGGCGCAGCGAACGTACTGCATCGTCTCGAGGTCGTCGTCGCTGAACATCTCGCCCATGTAGCGGGCTTTGTCGGCGCCGACGCCGTGCTCGCCGGTGATCGAGCCGCCGTACTTCACGCAAATCTGCAATATCTGCGAGGCGACGTGCTCGGCGCGCTCGGATTCGTCGCCCGCGCGCGCATCGTAGAGCACGAGCGGATGCAGGTTGCCGTCGCCGGCGTGAAAGACGTTGGCAATGCGAAAGCCGGAGCGATGCGAAAGATCCGCGATCTCGCGCAGCACGCGGGCGATGTCCGAACGCGGGATCACGCCATCCTGTACGTAGTAGTTCGGACTGATGCGTCCCATCGCGGCGAATGCGCCCTTGCGACCCTTCCACATCAGCGCGCGTTCGCTCTCGTCATGCGGATTGCGAATCTCGAGCGCGCCCGCGCCTTCTAAAATCGCGACGGCCGCGCGCGCCGTTTCGTCGACCTCCGCTGCAATGCCGTCGACGTCCATCAACAGTGCCGCGCCGACGTCCAAGGGCCAATCGACGTGCGTGGCCGCCACGATCGCCTCGATGGCGAGTCCGTCCATCATCTCGATTGCAGCGGGCACAATTCCGGCGGAGATGATCCGCGAGACCGCTTCCCCGGCTTCATCGGTCGAAGGGAATGTGGCAAAGACCGTGCGGGTCGCCTGCGGCTTGCGCAGGAAACGCACCACCACCTCGGTGACGATGCCAAGGAGACCTTCGCTGCCGATGACCGCTGCGGTCAAATCGTAACCGAGCGGATCGGCGACGGAGCTGCCGATTTCGACGACCTCGCCGCTCGCCAGGACGATTGTCAACGCGACCACGTGGTTGATCGTAAACCCATATTTTAGACAGTGCGCGCCGCCCGAATTCTCGGCGACGTTTCCGCCGATCGAGCAAACGCTCTGCGAGCTTGGGTCGGGCGCGTAGTAATAGCCGAGCGGGGCAAGGTGCTTGCTGATATCGAGGTTGATGACGCCGGGCTGCACGCGCATTCGCTGATTCTCGACGTCCACATCGAGGATAGCCCGCATGCGCGACGTCCCGATCACTGCCGCACCCTCGATCGGAAGCGCTCCGCCCGAAAGCCCGGTACCTGAGCCGCGCGGCACGATCACCATCCCGAGGCTGCGCGCGCGCACGATGCAGCGTGCAACCTCATCCGTCGTCGCAGGAAGCACTACAACCGCAGGCCGTACCCGTGTTCCGGTCAGCCCGTCACATTCGTAGACGCGAAGGCCGGCCGGGTCGGTTATGCAGTTCTCGGCGCCGACGATGTCAGCAAACATTCGGTTGCCTTCGCGCTAGTGGAACGAATCTCCACCGCCGTACGGCACAACCGAGGTGTGGGTCCGAATGATGCCCTCGGCGGCCCCGATCGCAAAGTCCGAACCATGGACATCGACGCCATAGGAACATAGCAGCTCAAAATCGACGCGAGCGCGCAGACGATTCCAGAGCGTTTCGAGCTCGATTGCGCCCTCGCGGTTGCCGGCCACCCACATCAGGTTCACGATTTCGCCGTAGACACGCAACGGACCGCGCATCCGGAGGTTGCGCACCAGTTCGCCGGCGTTGCGATCGAACGTGCGCCACGATATCTCGCCATCTGCGGCCAGCGTATCCATCACCGCAACCGCATCGAGACAAGTATAGAGACCGGCGCGGCGGACTGCGCCGGTGTCGATGCCGGCGCGGCGAAATGCCGCCCCAAACGCACGCCGATGCGGTGGGGTCGCGACCACCAGTACCGGGAACTCCCTTGCTAGGTGCTCACACAGCCACGCCGCCACATGTTTAACAAGCGGTTCTTCGTCACTCCCGTAGAGGACGACCGCGTGACCGTCGAGCGTGCGAAATGCGCCCGGGACGAGCGTTCGCTTCGGTAGTTCTTGCAATTTTAGGTGCGCATCTCAGGAGCAATTGCTGGGGCTGTTGGAATGTGTTCTTCCCGTGAAGCCGGCGCTTAAACCGCCCGAACGCAGTTTCTTCCTCCGGCCTTCGCCTGGTAGAGTGCTTGGTCCGCACGATCGACGAGGTCTTCAAGCGCAATCTCGCGCGGCGGAGCCTGAACCACACCGATGCTTACCGTGTACGGGATACTTGCGGCGCGGGCCTCCACCGGCGTCCGGCTGGCACTGTTACGAATTCGTTCGGCGATCGAGGTGGCTTCGCCGATGCCGGTGCCGGGAAGCAGCACGCAAAACTCCTCGCCGCCGTAGCGCCCGACGACGTCGAAGGGCCGTAAACTCGCATGGAGCACGTCGGCGAAGCCGGCCAGCACCAAATCGCCGGTCGGGTGACCGTAACTATCATTTACGTTCTTGAAGTGGTCAAGGTCGAGCATCAGAACCGACGTCTGCAAGTGCTGGCGCTCGGCGCGATGCAGTTCGCGCTGCGCGGATTCCATGAAGCTGCGCCGGTTGAAGAGGCCGGTTAGCGAATCGAACGACGCCGTTCGAATCAGTTCGTTGTCGGCGCGCTCCTTCGTCATCAAGATGAACCCAAGCGAGGTGCCGAACAGTCCGACATAATTGACCGCGAGCACGATTGATTCCACCAGACCGTTGGCCGGGAAAATCGCCCGGTACGCGTCGCCAATCGCTACGGCCGCAAAAAATCCCGCGGTCATCAGGTGCGACGTGCGCTCCTGTGGACTCGTCCATATCGCGAGCGTCAACGCCGAGGCTGCAAACCACCCGGCGATGATGAACGACGAGGTCACGACCTCCCACAACCCATGCGCCGGACCGGCGACGTCGATTCCGGTATGGAGAGCGACGCACGCGACGGCCAGGGAGATCAGCAGGCGCAGCCGCACGCGCCGTCCGCAGAAGAGCGAAAGTGCCGCGAACTCGAGCGCGTAACCGGTGACAAAGAGCGCGAAGGCCACGCCGACGCTCGCGAATGAGGGAATCATCCCGCGCAGCGCATAGAGCCCCCAGGCGGCGAACAGCGAGAAGTTGGCGATGACCCATAGCGTCATCACACGCATGTGCGCGGCGCGCACGTTCGCGATTAAGAGGCCGACAGCCATAATGAGGCTGCCGGTCGCGAAAGTAAGGAGCATCGTCCGCGTGTCGAGATACATGCGAGCGACCACCCTTTCGACGGATGCTCAGAGGGACTCCCTCTGATGCATGTGGTATGGCCACTCTCGTGATGAAGCGTCTTCTTCTTACTGTATTTGCGTGCGCCGCGCTGTGCGCACGCAGCGCCGCGGCGAGCGCGACGGATGCCCCAGTCGATCCCTACGCAGCGTTCACCGCCTCGGCCGGCGGCCAGCATGGACTCTTTGGCATTTGGCACAAGAATGGTCACGTCTACCTGGACATCGCGACCAGCCAACTGGATACCGACTATCTCGAGACGATCGTGCCCGGCAACGGCATCGGCGGTAACTTTATCGTCTGGGGGAACACCGATCACTTGCCGGCGATGCTCGTGCGTTTCGAACGCGCGGGCGACGGCATCGCGATCGTCTGGCCGAACACATCCTTCGTCGCGCCCGGGAGCGAATCGGGCATGCTCGCGGTCCGCAGCAATTTCCCGCAATCGGTCGTCGGCGTCGGAAAAATTGCCGCCGAAGGCGAGGGCCACATTGTCTTCGACGCGTCGCCGCTCTTCAGCGACTCGCTGGACATGGACCACATCATCAACGGCTCGCTGCGCACGACAGCGCAAACCGCGTATCATCTCGATCCGTCGCGCACGTACTTCGGCACGACGAAGGCCTTCCCCGAAAACGTCGTGCTCGATGTCGAGCAGCTGTGGGCAACCAACGCACCGCACGTCGCCCCTGACACCGCGCCCGACGCGCGCAGCGTCCAAATGCAGGTCGTCTACAATTTCGCGCAGCTTCCGACTGATGCGTACATGCCGCGCTTCGCCGACGACCGGGTCGGAATCTACGACGATATTTACTTAGATTTTGCGCCGGCGGTTGATACGGCGCCGAATCGTTATCTACGCTATCTGGTGCGCTGGAACTTCGCTCCGGCCGATCCCACCAAACCGTCGAAGGCGACGCATCCGATGGTTTTTGTGATGAGCGATACGATCCCCGAGCGCTTTCGCAAGCCGATCGCCGACGCTGTCCTTCGCTGGAACAGCATCTTCGCGAAAGTCGGCATCCTCGATGCGATCCAGGTGATACCGCAGCCGGCCGATCCAAGTTTCGACGCCGACGACATACGCTACAACGTACTGCGGTGGGTTACCGAGTATCGTCCGAGTTTCGGCGCCGATTCGCAGACGCTCTTCAACCCGCTCACCGGCGAGGAGTTCCGCACCGGCGTTTTGATCTCGGCTGACAGCGCGATGAGCGCCGCGAACACGTGGCGCGACGTGGTCGACCCGGTCCGTTACGGGCGTAATACGGATCCGGTCCCCGAGCAATTCATCTACGATCATTTTCAAGCCGAGATCATGCACGAGACCGGACACAATCTCGGCATGCAGCACAATTTCATCGGGCACGATGCCTATACCGCAAGCGAATTGCAAGACCCCGCGTTCACCGCAAAGTACGGGGTGGCGACCACGGTCATGGAATACGCGCCGCTCAATATCTGGCCCAAGCGCTACGGTCAGGGTTCCTACTATCAAACCGTGCTCGGACCGTACGACTACTACGCGATGAAGTTCGCCTATCAGGCGATTCCGGGTGCGAAAACGCCGGAAGATGAGTTGCCGACGCTCGAACGCTGGGCCTCGGCCTGGTCCAATCCGGAATACCGGTACGCATCCGACGAGGACGTCTCGTGGAGCGACGGCCATGCCGCCGATCCGCGCGTCGAGCAGGGCGAACTGTCGAACGACCAGTTGAGCTGGACGGTCGTGCAACTCGACATGAACCGCGCGCTCATGGACCGCAACGCCGCGCTGCTGCCGCACAGTGGGAACGCCTATGAGTCCGCGACGGTCGCGTTTCGCAGCGCGTACTTTCGCTATATCTCACTGGTCACGAAAACCGCGCATTGGATTGGCGGACAATACCTGTCACGCGCGCATCGCAGCGATCCCGGCGCCCAGCCGCCCATCGTGCCGGTACCGCTCGCGATGCAGCAACGCGCCTTTGGTATTTTGAGTGCCTACCTATTCTCCGACCAGCACTTGCGTTTCTCGCCGCAGGTGCTCAACAAACTCGGATACTCCGAATGGGCCGGGTACGGCTACGTCGGTTGGGAGAACTACGGCAACCTCCCGGTCTGGGCGTACAATCCGCCGCAGCGCCACGACTATCCGATCGTCGACAACATCGGCCACGCACAGGCCGCAGCCATCGACTATCTGTTTCAACCGGCTGTGCTCGCGCGGCTCGAGCAAAATCCGCTCGAATCGACCGGACCGACCCTTTCTCTTCCGCAGTTTTTCGCCTGGATGCACGCGTCGATCTATCGTGAACTGGGAGAGGGTTCAACCATCACACTGCTTCGGCGCAACCTGCAATCGATCTACGAAGATAAGCTGATTGCGATTGCCACCGCTCCGCAAGCCGGGACGCCACCCGATGCGCAGTCGCTCGCGCGACTTGAGCTTGGGCGCATCGAAGATAGCGCATCGGCACGTGCGAACCGCGGCGGGTTGGACGATGCTACGCGGGCGCATCTGGAGACACTGGGACAAAAAGCGCACGACGCGTTGCACCCAAGGACATAACCCATGCTCGATTGGCGAATCAGCCTGCTGCATTGGATCACAGTCGCACGCGGGAGGCAGTTTCGTCCCGGCGCAACCGTTGCGCAGGTGCGCGCCGGGTATGTCGAGCTCAACCGGCGCTTCGGAATGCCGGCCGTCGACGACGTCGATACGACCGCGCTGACAATTCCAACGCGCGATGGTGCGACGATGGCCGCGCATTTGCATCGTCCGGCAAACGGGGCCGAACCGCTTCCGGTATTGCTCTTCTTCCACGGCGGCGGCTGGGTGATCGGCGACGTGCCGAGCTACGATCATCTCACCCGCTATTTCGCGCACGAAGGGCGGATTGCGGTTCTTTCGGTCGAGTATCGCATGGGGCCGGAGCATCGCTTCCCGGTGGCGTACCGGGACGCGTTCGACGCACTGCGCTGGCTGCAAGTGCAGGCTGCAACGCTCGGACTGGATCCAGCGCGCATCGCGGTCGGCGGAGATTCTGCGGGGGGTGGTCTAGCGGCGGCGCTCAGCGCCTTCGCGCGCGACGAAGGTCTCGAGCGTCCGGCGTATCAGTTCTTGATCTATCCGCCACTGGATGCGACCGAACGCTTTCCGTCGCGCCGCAAGTTCAACAAAGGCCTTCCGCTAACGCCGGAGCTGCGCACGTGGTTCATGCAAAACTTCTTTCGCTCGAAGGACGATGCTGCCAATCCGTGGCTGCGGCAAATCGACGCGCCCGATCCCGCAGCGCTTCCTCCGACCTACGTACTCGCTGCGGGGTACGATTCACTCGTCGACGAGGGGCGCTACTATGCCGATCGCTTACGCGAGGCGGGCGTGGCGGTCACCTATGATCTGCGGCCGACTCTGGCCCACGGATTCGTCAACATTCCCGGCGTCGTGCCGGCAGCGCGGCGCGCGCTCCGCGAAAGCATCACCGCCGTCGCGGCGGCGTTACGTCAGTAACGATACAGCCACGGAATGCGCGGCGCAAAAACATAGTTGATCTGAATCGCGAAGGTGAGCCCGATGCTCAGCCACGTGTTGACGAAGCATAGGAGCACGGCGACTGCGTACATCGATTGCGAGCTTGCGATCCGTCGCAGCAGGGCGTAGTAGCCATCCAGCAGATGTTCCTTGAATAGGTCCGCACGATACGCATGCCGCGAAGCAAGGTAAAGCATCAGGCCCAAGAACGCGATATTGGCCCAATAGATCAGGATCGCCAGGCGAAAGGTAATGAAGTCGGCGAGCAGCGCGGTCGAGAACGGCGTCAGCACGACAGCGAACATGAAGCCGGCCCAGAAGATGCCCAGCGTCAGAAACGTCATGACACAGGTCAACAGGTGTGGACCTAGCCGCAACAATGCGTGCCCGAGTTCGCCTTCGCTATGAATGGCGGCGACGGCGGGCACGCGTAGGTTGAGCACGAGCAGCGTCATCGCAAATGCGAAGATGCCGTCGCTCAGAGCTGCGGGACGACCAAGATCGCGACCGGCCACCTCGTTGTAGACTTTGCCCAAAACGGCGTGGCTTCGGGATCGACCGGCTACGGACCGCCCGACGACGTGCTTGTCGTCACCGTCGTGGTCACGGTTGTCGATGTCTTGGGCGTAGGCACCGTTCCCATACCCGAACGCATCGAGTCAAACCGCTGCCATGCCCCTGAAGACAGCGCCGGGAGGGCCTGCACCGCCGGCGTCACCGAGGCAAACTGCACGGGCATAACCGGAACCGCGACCGGTACCGGCACGAGCGTTCCACCGGCGAAGGTCATCGCGATGACATCGCTGGTTTCAGGAGCATCAGGAAAGGCGCTCTTCATTTCACCCAGCGTCGCCACCGCTTGATCGCTCGACGACGCGCCGACGCGATGGTAGTCGCGCAGCAAGCGCGCGTAGGCACGCGGTAGCCACGGGTCGTTCGGATATTGCGTGCGCCAATCGCTCACCGATGCCGCGATGTCATCAAGTTCGACGACTGCGTTTTGGTCGATCAACTCGCGATCGCTCTTTGAGTCTATGCGATCGAGTCGATTGCGGATCTCTAAGATGCTCTGTTTATGGGGTCCAAAGTATTCGTCGGCAGGGGCAGGTCCGGAATAGGTTGCAGCCGGCGTGCTATACGGAACGCCGGCGAAGATCAAGACGGCCAAAAGGCCGATCATCATTCGCATTAGGGGTGCCCTCAGTTGTGGAAGAGACGCCGTCCTTAAAGGCGGCGTCTCCAAGCGCTATTTTTGTAGTCTACGGTCTCCCTGGTCCACGCGGACGTCCTCCGCTGTTGCTAGTGTGTGAAGGTGCACTCCGAGAACTCTGTTGCGGCCGATACGATTGGTATTGCCGCTGGGGCGCATACTGGCGTTGCCCCGGATACGACTGGTACTGACGTTGGGCTTGGTATCCGCCATACTGGCGTTGCTGCGGATACGACTGGTACTGACGTTGGGCTTGGTATCCGCCATACTGGCGTTGCTGCGGATACGACTGGTACTGACGTTGGGCTTGGTATCCGCCATACTGGCGTTGCTGCGGATACGACTGATATTGCCGGTGCGGCTGCTGGTATGACTGGTACTGCCGCTGCGGCTGCTGATTCGAACCGTACTGACGCTCCTGTTGGTACGATCCGTACCGACGCAGTTGTTGCGGCGATTGATATCCCGAATAGCGCTGCGCGTCGCCGCCGCTAAAGCGTTGCCATCCAGAGGCCGCGCCGTAACCCTGCGAACGAGCTGCAGGTTGACCGGTTTGACCGAAGCGTTGCCACGTCGACGGCGTCGCTGCGCGGCCGTATGACGAACGATTGATGCTCGCACTCGAGCCGATCGCGTTGAAGCGCTGGTATTGCGGTTTTCTCACCGCGAAGCTCGACGTCGCAACGTTTCCACGATAGAAGTGGGCGCCTTGCAGTTCTCCCACGCTCATCGGATGGGCGCGGTTGATGGCGCCGTGCTGCCACGTATTGTATGAGACGCCGACGAAACCGTGCGAGGAGTTGCGATAACTCGCGAACGACACGCCTAGCGACAGCGACCCACCGCGACCCCACCACGGACGATAGAATTCACCGGGTGCAAGCGGCACCCAACCGACGTTGCCGAAACCGATGCCGACTCCGCCGCCGCCGCCGAATCCGAAGAAGGCGACGAGTGCCGGCGACCACACCGCGTTACGCGCGCCGGGCGTCCACGCCCAGCCGACCGTCGGTGCATAGAACCAGCGTCCGTAGTGATACGGCGCCCAACCCCACGGTTCGGCCGCCACCCACGTCGGACCGTAGTAATTCAATGAAACCCAGCTGCCGTTGCTATACGGTGACCAACCCGGCGCAACACCATTGGGAACCCACGCATTGCCGTAACCCGGGATGTCCACCCAGTTACCGTACTGATTGAGGTCTGCGCTCCCCGTCATATCGCTTGGAACGTACGGCGATTGGGCGCTTTGCGCCGACGCAAGCATTTGATCGCGTTGGTCGCCCCACGCTTCGACGTCGGTCTGCGCGATTTCGTCGACGTACTGGTACTGCGGATTGGCTGCTTCACCGGCCACGACCATCGTGCGGCCCGGCTCGACCTGTTGCGTTCCTTGCGGCGTTACGACCGCGATGCTGCCGCTGCGCGCGGTGACCTGCGTGTTGCCGTCGCTAGTGACGCTGATGAGATATTCACCGGCTTGCGAAGGCTCGAGGTCGACCGACGGAGTTTGTACTTGCACGTTATCCTGGCCGGTTGCGAAAACGCGAAGTTCGACCGTGCCTTGCGCGAGCTGCGTGACGTCGTTCGCGCCGTCGAGCTGTGTAAAGCGCAGCTCCGTGTTGGCGCCTGCCCGCACGACGTTCGCTCCATCGAGCTGAACTTCGGCGCGCCCATCGTTGCCGGTGGTGACGTAATCCCCGGCGACAATCGGTGCGTTGGCGGCAGCGGCCGCTTGATCGCTGTCATCACCGTGCTTGAGCGCCACCTGACCATCGACGACGGAAAGTCGCGCGACTGCGGGGGGCGCTTGCATATCGGGCGCTTGCATATCGGGTGCTTGCATATCGGGCGCTTGTATGTCTGGCGGCTGCGCGTCAGGTGATTGCACGTCAGGCGCTTGCGCCCCAGGCGCTTGGGTCGCATAAGAGGGTAGTGCGCCAGGATCAGACTGATCGGCGCGAGCGGGCGCGGCCATGCCCACATACGAAGCCGCGAACGTAGCGGCAAGGATAAGCGCGAACGACGCGCGAGCAATTGACGTGTGCATCCTGTGCACTCCCCATAGGTGGCTGCGTGATCTTGCATCGCGACAACGTGGTAGACCTCTGGGAAGTCGCCGGCGTTGACTACATCTAATCTGTTCCTTAACTTTGAGAATGGCTTGACTATTTCGTCTCGATGCGCTCGGCGCCGTCCCAGGCCACACCGCCGCCTTTTAGGACAGCATGCGAGCAGCTATCGCGATAGTGCGCCGCCACCGTGTCGTTGGGGTTCTGCTGCGCCACCCGCGCAAACGATTTCCCGGCGCTCAGGAAGAGCGCTTCACGGTATTCGTTGATCGCGGCGGCAAAGAGATCGGAGCTGTTCACCTTGTGCTGCTGCAGCTCGGGCGGATCGTTATCGAAGCACTCGTAGATCTCAACGTTCCGCGTCTTGCCTTTGGCTTTGACGGCACCGAGATGGCGCAGATGAAATCCATGACCGGGCGGCAGCTTGTCTACTATCGGCTTGCCGACCAGCAGCGACACGCCGAAGATCTTGGTCAGGCCCTCGATGCGCGCCGCGACGTTCACGGCGTCAGCTATGACCGTCGTTTGCATGCGGCTCTCTTCACCGATCGTGCCCAGGATAAGCTCGCCACTGTGTAGCCCGATACCGATACGCACCGGCTCGTAGCCGGCTTTCGTGCGTCCTTGGTTGTATTTGACGAGTTGACGCTGCAGCTCGACTCCGGCACGCAGCGCATCGCCGGGATCGCGCGGGAAAAGTGCCATGATCGCGTCGCCGATGTACTTGTCGATGAACCCGTGGTTCGCTCGGATGATCGGCGTGGCGCGCTTGAGATATGAGTTGAGGAAGTCGAAGTTCTGCTGCGGCGTCATCGTTTCCGAGAGCCGCGTGAACTCACGAATATCCGAGAAAAACACTGCCATCTCGCGCTGCACGTGGTCGCCCAAGCGCACGTCCGCAATGGTCTTGCGGCCGAGATGTTCAAGAAATTCCTGGGGAACGAACTTGTTCGATGCGCTGGAATAAAGCTCGATTAATCCCGTGTCATCGGGTTTGGAAGCGCGCAAGCGAATCGTAAATTCGCGTAAGTGTTTGCGCTGCAAGCACAGTTCGATGCGACGCGTCAGGATCAGGGCATTGGTGGCGTCAAACGGCGTAGTGACATAATCTTCGGCTCCACGCTGGAGACAGGCTTGCACGCGATCGTTCGCGGCCGCCGGGGCCGTAACGATGACCGGGACGCGCGACGTCTTGCCGTTGGCCGGCTGCGCCGCCCGCAACACGTTGAACACATCGTTGCTGGGCGCAATGAGGTCAAGCAATACCAAGTCGACGCTACGAGACGCGATGGCCTCGAGCGCATCGGCAACGCCGGCCACCATAAGCTCAGGATGACCTGCCCCGCGCAGGAGCGCTTCCAGAGTCTGGTTTTCCGCCGTGCTGCCGCCGACACGAAGGATCCGTGACGACTGCACCGGTGCACCTCCGGGGTGTAGCTTCGTCTCCAACGAAGAAGGATTCCCTCGTCTCTTTGGACCGGGGAACAATATACCAGAAGCTTGCTTACAGGAGCTTTACAATTCGCAGTGATCGGCCCGATACCAGGCAAGCGCTCCTTGCCCCTTTGATGGCGCTTCTGGTCGCTATTGTACTCGTGGGGCTCCCGCTTGCAACCTGGCTGGACCTCCGCGACATCACCAACGCAAGCCTCGAGCGACAGGCGAGCAGTCTGTCGACCGTTATCAGCGCCATTCGCGCCTTCTACGCGAGCAACGTCGTCGATCGCGTGCTTGCTGCCGACGGACACGCCTACGTGACCGCGCACTACCTCGAACATCCGGGCGGCATTCCGATTCCGGCGAAGTTCTCGCTCGAACTCGGTCACGTCATCGGCAACGATCAGGCGACCTACCGCTATCGCTTCATCTCGCACTTCCCATTTCGTGGTACGCCTCCGCATCCGTTCAATTTGTTCGAAAGCGCGGCGCTCAATTCGCTCGAGCGCGATCCGCATCAAGCGCTGACCAACGTGACGTGGACCGGCATGAGCTCGCAAGTCAGCTACGTGACGCCGATCATCATGGGGGCCGGCTGCGTCGCTTGCCACAACGCGAGTCCCGATAGCCCCAAACATGACTGGAAGGTCGGCGACGTGCGCGGCATCCAGGAGCTGATCGTGACCGAACCGGTCGCGTACAACCTCGGTCAGTTCCGCTACCTCCTGATCTATTTCGTCTTCATCGCCGTCGTTGGGCTTGCCGCGCTCTATCTGCAACAACGGCAGTCTCGGGCGCTTTCCAACGCATACGCCTCGCTCGCATCGATCTCGAAGAAGATCTCGCGCTACATTTCGCCACAGATCTACGACGCGATCTTCAGCGGCAAATCCAATGCCGATCTCGCGACCAAGCGAAAGAAACTTACGATCTTCTTCTCCGACATCAAGGACTTCACGTCGACCAGCGAGCGGCTGCAAGCCGAGCAACTCACCGCACTGCTCAACGAATATTTCACCGAGATGTCGGCGATTGCACTTGGATACGGCGGAACGCTCGACAAATTCGTCGGGGATGCGATCTTAGTGTTCTTCGGCGACCCCGAAACAAGCGGCGAACAAGAGGACGCGATTGCGTGCGTGTTCATGGCGCTCGCCATGCAAGCCCGGCTGATCGAGCTCAATGCTCGTTGGCGCGCCCAGGGCGTCGAACATCCATTCCAGGTGCGGATGGGTATCAACACCGGCTACTGCAACGTCGGAAATTTCGGCTCGGCGCAACGGATGGATTACACGATCATCGGGGCCGAAGCGAACCTCGCGGCGCGCCTGGAGTCAATCGCTGAACCCGGGACGATCGTCGTCAGCTACGAAACCTACGCGCTCGTGCGCGGAACCGTTCACGCCCACGCCCTGGAACCGATTCGCGTGAAGGGCATTTCGCGCGATGTCGTGCCCTACAAAATCGACGGATACATCGACGGTCCTGAGGGCGCGACAGTCTTTAGCGAACACGGGGGCGGCATCGAATTCTACCTCGACGTTCACGCGGTTGCCGACCCGCAAAGCGCCCGCACGGTATTGGAGGACGCGCTTCGCGCATTGGATGAACGCCATCCACATTAGCGCGGCGGTACGCGCCGCCCTCGAGGCGCACCGGCCGGTCGTTGCGCTCGAGTCGACGATTCTCGCGCACGGCATGCCGTTTCCGCGAAATCTCGAAACGGCGCTCGCCGTCGAATTCGACGTGCGCGAGGCGGGCGCAGTGCCGGCGATGATCGCCGTGCTCGACGGAACGATTCGCGTTGGGCTCGACGAGCACGAGCTCAAGCGCGTCGCAACCGCGCCGCAAATGCTCAAGCTCAGCCGCGCCGATCTCGCGTATGCGGTTGCCGCCGGACGCGATGGCGCTACGACCGTTGCCGCCACGATGTTCTGCGCGCATCGAGCCGGCATCGCTGTCTTCGCGACCGGCGGCATCGGCGGTGCTCATCGCGGTGTCGCGGACACCCTGGACATTTCGGCCGACGTCACCGAACTGGCGCGCACGCCGGTCCTCGTCGTGTGCGCCGGCGCAAAAGCCATCCTCGACATTCCAAAAACGCTCGAGCTGCTCGAGACCCTGGGCGTTCCGGTCGGCGTCTATCGCAGCGACGAATTTCCGGCATTTTGGAGCGCTTCTTCGGGATTGCGCGCGCCGCTACGCTTCGACGACGCGCGCGTCATAGCGGCGACCTTTCGAACGGCGCGCGAGTTCGACATCGCGGGCGGCATGTTGATTGCCAATCCGATCGCGCCCGATATGGAGATCCCGCGCGGCACCATGACCACGCTCGTCGAGCGCGCGGTGAGCGAAGCGCACGACCAAAGCATCAGCGGCAAAGCGCTTACGCCGTGGCTGCTCAACCGGATCTACGAACTGAGCGACGGTCGCAGCCTGGAAGCCAACGTTGCTCTCGTGCGCGCGAACGCGAAATTGGCAGCAGAGATTGCTAAAGAACTTTAGTGCGGGTCCGGCGGATCCGGTGCTTCGCTCAGATGCTGCGCATAGTCGCGGGCGTCGAAATACCACGACGGCAGCGATGCCGGGAAGATCAAGTTCTTGAAGTCGTAATCGACCGTCTGACCGTCGCCGTCGTACCCCCCGTAGACGACGCCATGGATGTGCGTGATGACCGGGATGCCTTCGTACATCGTGAACTCTATGGTAAAGAGCACGGGATACTCGGGTCCGCCTTCGACGAACAGGGTGTCGGTCGCGACCAGCTTGCGCAGCTCGAGTGTTTTGGCGTCGACCCACATTTCGCGCAAGCGATTGCGTTGCGGATCGCGCCTCGGCACGAGCGTGAGGTGCAGTTCGTCGCCTTCGTGCTGGACGTTCGTGACGTGATAGTCGAACTCGCCGCGCGCGTGAACGACGGCGATGACCGGCGGCAGCGAGGCTTCCGGGGTGGGGATGAAGCTCGGCGAATACGAGTGCAGCGGCGCCGGCTCGAACACGTCCGCGGTGGGCGGTCCGGGATCGGTTGCGGCGTTAAAGATCGGACGGTCGAACGTCATCGGTCCGACATCACCGAGATCGCTGATCCTGCGGCGCAGCGCGGCGTGATCGGACGACCGATACCAATCGTGGTCGGTGTACGTATCCGCGTAGTCGGGATAGCCGTAGTTGGTGTTCTGTTTGCGCACGATCGTGTACGATTCGAACGGCGGCGGCGGACGATGCGAGCGGAACTTATCGCGTATCGCGGCCAACAGATCGTCCGGTGAGGGTAACGGCGTGACCGCTTGTGCGACCACGCTTGGTTGTAGCGGCGACGCCGCCGGCGCGCGGGCCGCCATAACCAGGGCAGCAGAAAGCAACGCAAGACATGCGAGCAGAATCCCGAGCGGCCGTTTCATCTTTGGTATGGTATCGTTTGCCATCTTTGGGATTCCTGGGAAGTCATCCGGAAGCTGCGCCGAAGCGTACCGTAGATATGAATCGTTTGCGCGCCATTGTACTGGCCACCCTCGCCCTGGTCATGACGGCTGCGGCGCCGGCCGCCGCCGCCACACAGCACGTCGTCTTCGCCGGCGGCTGTTTTTGGGGCATGCAGGCCGTCTTCGAGTCGGTGCGGGGCGTGACGCACGTGGTCGCGGGCTTTTCGGGCGGCGCCGCTGACACGGCACACTACGATATGGTCTCGACCGGCACGACCGGTCATGCGGAATCCGTCGACGTGACGTACGATCCGTCGAAGATCTCCTTCGAACAACTTCTCGACGTCTATTTCCTGGTCGCGCACGATCCGACCGAACTCAACCGGCAAGGGCCCGACGAGGGCACGCAGTACCGCTCCGAGATCTATTACACGGATGCGCAACAGCGGGACCAGGCAGACGCATACATTGCCTCACTTACCAGGCGTCACGTCTACGCCGATCCGATTGTGACCAAGGTCGCCCCGCTGAACGGATTCTACGCCGCGGAAGCCTACCATCAGGACTATCTGGTCCACAATCCCGACAATCCCTACATCGTCTACAACGACCTGCCGAAACTGCGTGCGCTGCGCGAGAAGTTCCCGGCGCTGGTCAACGAAACCGCCGCGCCGATGCGCGTCGTCGCCAAGAACTAGCGCCGCCTTCGTTACCTCGGAGCGAGACGGATTGCGCCGTCCAGCCGAATCGTCTCGCCGTTGAGCATTTGATTCTCGAAGATGTGCCGGGCGAGGGCCGCGTATTCACGCGGTTGACCGAGTCGCGCCGGGAACGGTGTTTGCTTGCCAAGCGACTCGCGCGCGGCGTCGGGCAACCCGGCGAGCATCGGCGTGTCGAAGATCCCGGGCGCGATGCTGCAAACCCGGATTTGCGCTTGTGCGAACTCCCGCGCGAGCGGCAACGTAAGCCCGACCACGCCGCCCTTCGACGCGGAATACGCCGCCTGCCCGATCTGCCCGTCAAACGCCGCTACCGACGCGGTACATACGATGACGCCGCGATCCTCGCCCGGATCGGCCGCGCGTTTCATCATCTCAGCGGCGGCCAAGCGAACGACGTTGAATGTCCCGATCAGATTTACTCCGATCACTTTGCTGAAGTGTGCGAGCGGCTGCGGCCCGTCTTTCCCTACCGCACGCTCGGCCGTCGCGATGCCGGCACAGTTGATCACACCGTGCAGCGCGCCAAACTGCGCGAGTGCTACCGCAATTGCCGCCGACACCTGTACTTCGTCGGTCACGTCCGTTCGCGCGAATCGCACGTGGGTCCCGAGTTCACTGGCGAGCTGCGCGCCGTGCTCGCCAATGTCGGCGATGACGACGTTCGCGCCCGCGCCGGAGAACTCACGCACGCACGCCGCGCCCAAACCCGAGCTCCCTCCGGTAACGAGAATGGTTTTTCCGGCGACGTCCACGAGGTAGTTCTCCTTTATCGTACGGCTGCGAGCGGCAGATCGTGGTCCTGCGCGAGTGTTTCCCACTCCTGCGCCGAGCGCTGCGCAAATGCCGCGCGCACCGTCTCCCTATCGAGATGCTCGACGCCAAGCATGACTTGCAATCGTTGCGCGAAGTGCGGCTCGAGCGCCGCGACCGCAATCCACCCCTCGCGCGCCGCATAGACGTTGTAGGCCGGTAATC
The DNA here is from genome assembly GCA_963703325.1 of Vulcanimicrobiota bacterium. GTDB lineage: Bacteria > Vulcanimicrobiota > Vulcanimicrobiia > Vulcanimicrobiales > Vulcanimicrobiaceae > Aquilonibacter. Next base: position 2,791,632 of record OY969805.1, read on the forward strand.
CGCCGCCGAGCACGCCCCCATCGCTGGTCAGGCCGTGATGGTACGGCTCGGCGAAGTCGCGCGCAACCTCGGTGATTGCCACGGTTGCGAAGCCCGCGTGTCCCGTTCGTTCACGCTGCAACAGCAGCGCAAGCGCGACGCCAACGACGCGTTCCGCGGCAGCCATGTCGCCGACCAACACGCGCGGCAGCGCCGGCGGCGCAATCATTCCCGCGCGAGCCTGATAGGTGAGATCGTGTCCCGGACGATCGTCGTCGGGCGCCGGCTCCCCGATGAGCGCGACGCTGCACAATCGCGGATAGTGCCGATGCAGCGTCTCCCAATCGAGTTCGACGTTTGCCAGCGATTGCGGCCGCATCGCGGTGAGCAAGAGATCGGCTTCGCGCAGGCGCTCGCCGATGAGTGCTTTGGCTTCGGGCTCGTGCAAATCGAACTGCACGATCTCCATTCCGGCGATGATCTGCTCGTACCAGGCCGGCGCCGCATTGGCCAGCGGATCGCCGCGCAGCGACTCGATCTTCAGGACGCTCGCGCCGAGCGCATGCAGCCGCGCCGCCGCCAACGGCCCGGGAAGATTTGCCGCAATTGCGACAACTCGTAAACCTTCGAGCACGCTACGCGGGTCCAAGCAGCGAGGTGGAGCGAGCTTGCACACCCATAGCCAAACCCCCAAAGAAAGTACGCGACCGGATTTCGAAGACGTAGGGCAATCCGAAAGCGCGTGAGAACCTGCGAACCTCGTGTCGAAACGTCGCTCGCGTCGCCGTCCTTCGGGCGGCTGGCTCCCGCTGCTTCTCCTCTCGATCATCGCCTGCGCGGCCGGTTGGTACCTGCTTCGACCCGTCGCGCACCGCGTCGCGACCGCGCCGTCGCAGTCGCCGATCGCGCAAGCAACCGCGACCCAAACGCCGTCCGCCCCGCTACCGATCGAGAGCGCAACGCCGACGCTCGCCGCAACGCCGACGCCCAACCCCGCTGCGCCCAAACTTGCATTGATCGTCGATGATTGCGGACAGTGGGTCGATATCGAGCGCGGATTCATTGCCCTGCCGGTGCCATTGACGCTTTCGGTGCTCCCGCACGTACACGCCGGGACGCAAATCGCGCAGGAGGCCCACGACGCGGGCAAGGGTGTGATGCTTCATCTGCCGATGGAGCCGCTCTCGGGGATCTACCCGGGTCCGGGCGAGGTCAAGACGTCGATGACCGATGCGGAGGTAACGGCGCAGGTGCAAGATGATCTCGCGCAAGTCCCGCTCGCGCAAGGGGTCAACAATCACGAAGGCAGCAAAGCCAGCGCCGACCCGCGCATTATGCGCGACGTCATGGCGGTGTTGGCACAGCACGGCGACCTCTTCTTCATCGACTCACGCACGAATGCCGCATCGGTCGGAGCGCAGGCGGCGAATGCCGCCGGGATCCCCGCTGCATCGCGCGACGTATTTCTCGATAATCGCGAAGACGTAGCCTACACCGAAGGCCAGTTGCGTGAAGCGGCGGCCATCGCGGTGCGCACTGGCAGCGCAATTGCAATCGGACATCCGCGCGCAACCACACTCGCCGCCGTGCGCGCGATGCTTCCGCAGTTGCAAGCACAGGGAATTACGTTCGTCCTGGCCGGAAGTCTAACTCGCCGGTAGCCCCAACCAACGCTCGGCCCAGCGGCCAAGTGCATCAAGCGATTCTTGTAACTCAGCGCCGGCGCACGTCAATTGATAGATCACCTTTACCGGTGAACCAGGCTCCACACGGCGCACGATCAACTCTTCGTGTTCGAGTTCGCGCAGACGCTCGGTCAAGAGCCGGTCGGAGATGCCGGGAATCGCCGCGAGCAGTTCGTTGAAGCGCCGCGGTCCGCCGAGCAGCACGCGGATGATCGCCCCGGTCCATCGGCGACCGATCAATTCCACCGCGCGATGAAAGCGCGGACACAGCGAATGCGGGGGGCTCTCTGCGGACGTTTTCGTAAGTGCACCATGCGTTGACATTGACGTTTCCTCGTGCTACCGTTCTGGTTATACCTTACTATAAGTTGGTTACTAAGACAACATAAGGACGGAGGATCCTCCCACATGGACGCAGCGTTGCTCTTCGTTCGCCTCGTCGTGGGCCTAGCCATCGCAGCCCACGGGGCGCAAAAGCTTTTCGGCTGGTTCGGCGGCTACGGCCTCGCGGGTACCGGAGGCTTTTTCGAGGGAATCGGTTTTCGGCCCGGCCAGGTATTCGCGTTTTTTGCGGGGCTGGGTGAGGTCGGCGGCGGCCTCCTCATGGCACTCGGCCTGGGCGGCGCGCTTGGACCGGCCTTGATCGTGATGGTTATGCTCGTCGCGATCTTCAGCGTGCATATCAGCAAGGGGTTCTGGGCCGTCAACGGCGGTTGGGAACTCAATGCGAGCTACATTGCGTCCGCGGTGGCGATCGCCTACGTCGGCAACGGCGCCTACGCCGTGGATCGGGCCCTCGCACTCGACATGCTCTCGTCGACGCAGGCGGCCACGATTTTGATGATCGCTGCAGTTGTGCTCGCCGGACTCAATTTGCTCGTACGCCGTCCGTCCGCGAAGGCATCGGCGTAGGGACAACGGCATTCGGCGAACGGTTGGTCAGCGTCGCGCTCTGACCGTTGCCGAAGTCGATGTAGTCGGGAATGAGCGTTCGCGGATCGTACCACACGATCTCGGTGATCGCCCCGATCTGAGCGGTAACGGCGAGATCGCTTGCCGCGGCTTGCGGCGGATGCGTCGCCGGTAGTGTCGTGAACACGTCGGCAACAATCGTCCGCGGCGCGGTTGACATCACGAAGGTGCAACGCGTCGCGTGGGTCGCCTGCACCACCGCGGGCAGCATGACGACCGAGGTCAAGACATTGTCTTCGATAAGCGTACATGCCGGATGGTCGAGCGCGGTGTTGACGCTGTGGCCATCGATTGAGTAGTGCGCGGCGGTCGGCGAGACTTCAATGGTGAGCGTCTTTCCGCGCTGCGAAGCCACGAACGAACGCTGCACGAGATTGGTGTCGAACTGCTGGTCGGTCTCGGCGATAGGCGTCGGCGCTCCGAAGGTTTCGTGCGTTCGGACGCCGTCGGCGTCGGGAGCGATCACGATCGTCGACATGAACGCCGCGTCGGGTGTCTCGATCTGATAGGTGTACGTCCCTCCGGTTGGATATGCGATCGCGGCGGCGACAACGACTGCAGCAACCATCCGTACAGCAATCACGCTAATGTGAGTCAAGCCATGTCGCGAGCGTGTCAATCAGACGCGGATCGAGCGTCTCCGGGGTCCGTAGGTCGACCCCCGACACAGCATCGGCGCTCGAGATCTGCGCGAACAGATGTGAGTCACCCGCAAGCTCGACGTCGGTGAACGTCGTTGGATGCGCGGCTTTCGCTGCCGCGATAAACGGCCGCAGATCGTCGTCGGTGACGTTCGGATCGTTCGACCCGTGGACCAGTAACATCGGCTCGCGCACGTGACGCACCTCTTGAACCGGATCGACCGCATTGAAACTTGCGATGTACGCCGTCTTCTCGGCAGCGCGCAATTGGCTCTGTCCGGCCGCCGAAACGTGCGCGCGAACGATCTGGCGCTCGATCATCGCGGTGTAGTTCATCGGCAATGGCGCAAGCATGATTACACCGCGCAGCGGCGCGCCGGCAAGCGCGATCCCGAGCACGAGCTCACCGCCCTCACTGTGACCCAGAAAGTAGACGCGCTTCGCGTCGATCCCAGCCTCCCTTTGCACAAATGTCACCGCAGCCACACCGTCGGCGACGGCATCGCCGCGCACGACCTTCGTCGCCGGTATGTCGCTGGTGCTATCACCGGCCCACCGTTTGTCGTAACGAAGCACGGCATAGCCGCGCGCATTGAGCGCGTCGGCAAGTTCTGCAAAGACTGGATTCGGCCCGACCGTTTCGTTACGGTCGGAAACACCGCTACCCTGAAGCAAAATCACGCACGGAAACGGCCCCGTGTCCTTCGGGTAGGACAGCGTCCCGGCCAAGACGCTGCCGTCTTTTGAGGTGAATTTGACATCCTGCGATCGGAAGCGCGAAACAAACGGCGTCGGAGTGGGAAGCGCGGCCTGTGCTCCCGGTTGTAGCCGGCGAATGAGCCCTCCGTTTGCGCCGATCATCCGATCGAAGACGAGCGTCTGCGGATCGTACCAGATGGTTTGCATCGTTCCCGCAAGCGCGAGCGTCAAGCCCGCGTCACCCGCCGGGACCTCGGCCGGTCGAGTTACGGTCGTCGCGGTAGAAATCGTTGCGTCGATCTTCTGGCCGTTGGTGGTGAGGAAGGTGCAGTGGTCGGCTCCCGTTGCGCGCACGATAGCCGGCAGCATGAGCGCGGCCGTTGCCGTGTTGTCGCCCATCAACAGACAGGCCGGATGATCGAGTGCGACTTGCGCTGCGTTGTCCGCCGCGCTGAGGGTCGCGGATGTCGCGGTGATTTCGATCGTCAAGCGGGGACCGCCCGCGTTCTGGGCCTCGTAGTGCACGAGCCGGAGCGCCGAGTCAAACCGATGCATCGTCGTCGCGCGAATCGCGCCGACCGCAAGCGATTCCTGAGTCACGACACCCAGCGATGATGAGTCCACGACGATCGTCGACGTACCGAGTGCGCGCGTCCCGGCATCGAGTTCGTACGTGTACGTTCCACTGGCCGGAAGTGCAACGGCGGTCGCCGTGAGGACTGAAAGCAGCATTCCCTGACGATATCGTGCAACCGCAGGGTGCTCCTTCGTCGTTTTGCATGACGTTATGACGTATAAAGCGATTGCGTTCTACGGAGCCGGCATGCTCGGCTCAGGATTCGTCAAATCCCTGCGGCGCCAAGGCTACGGCGTCAACGTTTGGAACCGCACCTTCGAGAAGGCCAAGGCCCTCGAAGCGGTCGGCGCGCGAGCCTTCGAAGACGCTGCCGAGGCGGCTCGCGGCGCGGATATCGTGCATATCTGCGTGCGCGACGAGGTCGCCGTCGATGAGGTGCTAGCCGCGGCACTGCCGGGAATCTCACCGTCGGCTCCGATCGTGGATCACACCACCGTCAATGTCGAAACTATTGCGCCGCGCGCGCAACGCTTACATGACGCCGGGTACGCGTTCTTGCATGCACCGGTCTTCATGGGACCACCGCAGGCCGAAAACGCGCAAGGGATCATGCTCGTTTCGGGTCCGCAACGCGTATTCGACGCCGTGCAAGATCATCTCGCCACGATGACCGGTAAAGTGAAATACCTCGGCGAGCGCATCGATCTCGCCGGCGTGTACAAACTGATGGGCAATGCGATGATTCTTGCCGTGATCGGTGGTCTCAGCGATGTGCTCACAATTGCACGAGCGCAAGACCTGACGCCGGTGCAAGCCTATGAGTTGTTTTCGTTCTACAGCGTTGAAGGTCAGATCACCGGGCGCGGGAAGCGCATGGCGGAAGCTGATTACTCGCCGCTGTGGACGCTCGACATGGCGGACAAAGACGCGCGACTCATGCAGGCCGCCGCCGATGGTGCGCCGCTTCCGGTCATCGACGCGGTGGAAGCCGCGATGACCGAACGCATCGCGCAAAATCTGGGCGATCGTGATCTCGGCGCACTCGCCGCGCGTTAGCGCGGCGTCGGCGCGGCAATCGGCAACGGCGTGCGCCGCGGTATCGGCGAACCGGTCCACACCGGTCGCGGCGTCGGCGCGGGAATGGGCGTGAAGATCGTCTGCGGCGCAGCCGAGGGTTGCGCTGCATCAAACGGCGTGGGGCTAGAGAGCGGTACGTACGTTACCTGCACGTCGAGGTGGCGCGGCGCATAACTGACGCGTGCACCGAGCGCCCGCAGTACGTTTGCGATCGGCACGTAGACGTCGTCGAGCGCACCGGGCTGTCGCGGATCCAAGAGAATTCGGGCCTCGCGGCCCGCCCGTGAAATGACCAGAACGTCGCCTTCATACCAGACGCGGAAGGCGACGTTCGTGACGAACGGCGTTAGCGGCGCATACACGCGTCCGCCCCATAGGTAGGGCCTGTGGTATGCGACCACCGGACGGCCGTTTATCGCGACGGTTACATGAGCCGGCGGTGGGAATAACATCACGGCATAGCGATATACCGCATCCGATGGGACGACTCATCTCCTGCCTGCGCGAGGCAGCCCTGCGATTCTCGAGTGACGGCTGCGCCTTCTTGGCGCAAGCCGTGGCATTCAACGCGATCTTCGCGCTCTTTCCGCTCGTCGTCCTAATCCTCGGCCTCGCGTCGTACGTTTTTCCGTTTGCCCAGGAGCGCGTGCTCAACTTTCTGGGAACCTTCAGCCCGACACTGCACCAATTTGTCGCAGCGAATCTCGGATCGTATATCTACGGCAACGGGATCTCTAGCATCATCGCGTTCATCTTCCTTATATGGTCGGGTAAGAATCTTTTTATGGGGCTCGCGTTTGCACTCGACCGCGCGCTGGGTGTGCCGCACGTGCGTCCGTTCGTCCACAACCTTGCGCTCTCGATGATCATGTTGCCTGTGATGGCATTGATCCTGATGATCGCGATGGCGCTCCCGATCGTTATCGCAATCGTTTTGTTTCTGGCGGAAGTGCCCGATCGTCAGTACCTCTCGCACATCGGCGCGTATGCGATCTCGCTGACGCTGGTGTTCGTCGTAACGATGGTGCTGTATCGCTTCTTACCGAACCGGCGCATCTCGTGGTCGTTCTCGTTGCCCGGCGGCATTCTCGTCGCGTTGTTGTGGCCCATCGTGCAGTTCGCGTTCACCCAGTACACGCTGCACGTCAATTTCACCAAGATCTATGGCGCGTTGTCGGTTCCGCTCGCGTTGCTGTTATGGTTTTACGTGATCGGCTCGGTGTTCTTTTTTGGCGCGGAGTTTTCTGCGGCTTGGCATGGCGAGGAGCGCGAAGAGCTCCGGCGCATCGAGGCGGCGTGACGCTGATCTTCATTCACGGCGCGGCGTGCACCGGTGACGTCTTCGCCGCGCAAACGAGCGCCATCGGCGATTCCGTCGCGCTGACGCTTCCGGGACACACGACACCGGGAGCACCGGCGAGCATCGACGACTTTGCCGACGCGGTCACACATGAACTTGCGGCCCGCGGTCTCGACAACGTGGTGCTGTGCGGGAGTTCGATGGGCGGCGCGATTGCGCTTACCTTGGCGCTGCGCCGCGAGCCTCGCGTGCGCGCCATCGTGATGCTTTCGTCGGGTGCCCGCCTTCGCGTCGCGCCCAGGTTACTCGAACAACTCGAAGCGGACTTTGACGTGGCGTCGCGCGAGTTGCCGCGTTTCTTCTATGCAGCGCCGACCCCCGAGCAGCTGGCCGCGTCGACCCGGATGATACGCGCGGTCGGAGCGTCCCAGACACTCCGCGACTTTCGCGCGTGTGACGCCTTCGACCGCATCGACCGTCTCGGGGAGGTCACCCTTCCGCTCCTCGCCCTCACGGGCGACCGCGACGTGATGACGCCGCCGAAATTCGCGCAGGCGCTGGCCGACCGGGTCCCGGGGGCAAAGGCGCGAATAGTGGGGCAAGCCGGGCACCTCGTGATGGCGGAACGCCCGGATGAAGTGAACGAGGCGCTTCGCGCGTTCGTTAACCACGTAGAGTCGTCTATCTAGCAAAGGGAGTGCCGTTGCGCCGTATCCTCGCTGTTTTTGTGCTGTTTGCATGTGCGCTGCTCGTCGCAGCGACGCCGAACCCGCGGCCGACCCCGCCGGCGCAGTCGACCCCGCTGGCGAAGCCGTCGGGGTCGACTGCATTTGGCGTGACGCAGCCGGTCGTATTGATCTATCCGTTTGAGGCGCCCTCCGACCTCGATCCGCGCTACGGCACGGCGATCGCTCAGATTTTCGCGCAGGTGATGTCACAGACCGGCGGCGTGACGGTGCTCGCGATTCCCTCCGGCATCAAGCGCGAGGACTACCAAAAGTTTGCGCACGTTGAGCACGCCGACTACTACATCAGCGGCTACATTCAACCGATCGGCCAAGGCGCTGCAATCGTCGCGCAGGTCGTCGACGTCACGAGCGAGATCAGCGTCTATTCGGCCACCGCGCAAGTGACCGACGTGCAGGACATCGGGTCGCAGGCGCTTACCGCGCGCAGTGTCATCATGCAAGCAGCCGGCGTCGATCGTCCCGAACTCAACGCGGGGCCGGCAACGTCGCCGACACCCGAGAACAGCAACGGTTCATCGGTCCCGATCAGCAACGTCCTCAGCGACCTGTTCAAGGGAAGAAAGAATTCGCCAACCCCCGCGCCGACGCCGACGCCCCTCAAGCCCCCGCGTGGCGTGCTCATCGTCCGTCTCGCCGGCACCGCGCCCGCCAACGTGCTCGGGATCGCCAGCGACGATCTCTACCGCGCGATGAACGCCCATTACATGACGACGATGTCGAGCGTCACGGCAACCGATCCGGCCAAAGTTGCCGACTCGGTTTGCGGCGTGCACCGCGACAACACGGTTACGTCGGGCGTGCTCAACGTTACCCATGTCGGCGGCTTCCGTCCGCACGACACCTACTCGTTCACGCTGAACATCTATGCGTGCTTCGGCGCATTGCTCTACACCGACACCGAAACCAGCGACAACTACCGGACCGCGATCAAGTCCGCCGTTGAGAAATACAACGGCGACCACCCTGAAAACAACGGGTAGTTAGAGCGGTTCGCCGTCCAAGAGGCCTTCGGGGAGATCGTCGACGACGATCTCCCTTTTGTTGAGGTCGATGTTCTTGATAAAGGCGCGCACCATCGGCAAGAATCGCCCGTTGACGACCAGCATGTCGCTCGACGGATAATGCTCGATGCGCTGGACTGCGCCGTACGTACGTCCGTCGGGACCAACCACGGCGCATCCGACCAGATCGGCGTCGAGGAACTCACCCGGCTCCACGTCGAGCGTCTCGCGCGGCGCAAAGAACGTCGCGCCGACAAATCGCTGCGCGCCGGTCGCGTCGTGCGCTTCCTCGAGCGTAATCAACAGCCGCCCTTTGTGCTCACGCACGCCCTTGATGGTGACAACTTCGCTGCCGTCATTGCGCTCACAGCGAAGCTTCGCGCCCGCCGAAAACACGGCGCGACCCGAACTGGTCGGGTCGCACTTGAGTTCACCGCGAATGCCGAAGAGGCCGGCGATCCGGCCAACCGGCAACTCACTCTTCGGCGTCGTCCGCACCTTCGTCGCCGGCACCTTCGTCGCTCGAACCGCCGTCGAATGCCTTTGCTTCTTTCGCGTCGAGAATATCAACGGAGACGCGGCCTTCGGCGGTAGCGCGCACGATCGTGCGCAGCGCTTGCGCGACACGACCGCTGCGGCCGATCACTTTGCCCAAATCTTCGGGATCCACGACCAGTTCGATGACCGGCTTGCCTTCTTCGTCGGTAAAGAGTTCCACCGATGCCACATCGGGTTTGGCGACGAGTCGCTTTGCAAGCAGATCGAGTAGCGCGGTGGCGCGACGCAACGATGCCCATGGATCGGCGGGTTGACGATTGTCGCGGCGCTCGCGACGTTGCGGATAACCGCCGCCTGCGCTGCTGCGACCACGCGGGCCGCGCTCGGTACGCGGCGGGCGCGCATCTTCGGGCTCAACGTCATCGATGACCGTTTCGTTGGAAGCGATTTTCCGTCCCGGGAGTGTTGAACGCCGCTCGGCTTCATCGGCATCCTCGCCGAATAGGCCGAACTCGTCATCGAAGGCCGACATTACTCTTTGCCTTTACGTGGAGCGCGCTTGGTGGTCGGAATCGGACCCCGCTCCATGATACCCTTTTCGGCGAAGAGACGGCGAACGGTCTCGGTGGGCTGGGCACCCTTAGCCAACCACTCCTTCGCCTTGTCCGCGTTCACTTCGAGCGTTTTGGGCTCGGTGCGCGGATTATAGTGTCCCAGAATCTCGATGAAGCGGCCGTCGCGCGGCGAGCGCGAATCCGCGACCACAAATCGGTAGGTCGGTTGTTTCTTCGCGCCCATCCGGCGCAGTCTGATCTTGACCATGGTGTTGTGTACGTGTCTTTCTACGTGTGGGAGTTAGCGAAGCATCCCCGCCGGTAAGCGCGGGCGTTTGCCCTTGCCTCCGCCGAGCTGCTTCATCATCTTTTGCGCGTTTTCGAAGTTCTTGACGAGCTTGTTGACGTCGCTGACTTGCGTCCCCGACCCAAAGGCGATGCGTTTGCGTCGCGAGCCGTTGAGGATCGAAGGGTTGCGCCGCTCCGCGCGGGTCATCGAGCAAATGATGGCCTCGACGCGTGATAAATCTTTTTCCGGAATATCGAAGTCTTTCGGCAACGCGCGCGAGAGGCCGGGGATCATCTTCATGATGTCCGTCATCGAGCCCAGCTTCTTCATCTGCCGCATCTGCTCGAGAAAATCGTCTAGCGTGAAACCGCTCTTGCGGAGTTTCTCTTCGAGCTGCTTGGCTTGCGTTTCCGAGTAGAGGCTCTGCGTCTTCTCGATCAGCGTGAGGACGTCGCCCATGCCGAGAATGCGCGATGCCAGGCGATCGGGGTAGAACGTTTCGAGCGCCGAGAGCTTTTCGCCAACGCCGACAAACTTGATCGGCGCGCCGGTTTCGTTGAAGATCGAGAGCGCCGCGCCGCCGCGCGAATCACCGTCCATCTTTGTAAGGATGACGCCGGTGATGCCAAGCCGATCGTTAAAGCCTTTGGCAACGCTGGTCGCCTCTTGCCCGGTCATCGCATCGGCGACAAAAAGGATCTCTTTTGGAGCGACGGCCGCTTTGATGCGCTCGAGCTCGGTCATCAGCGTATCGTCGATCTGCAGCCGCCCGGCGGTATCGATGATGACCGTCGAAATGCCTAGGCGTTTGGCTTCGTTCACACCGTCGCGCGCGATCTTGACCGGGTCGCCGGCGCCGGCTTCATACACCGGAAGATCGACTTGCTTACCGAGCGTTTGCAACTGCGCGATCGCGGCTGGACGGTACACGTCGGCGGCAATCAGCAGCGAGCGCCGGCCCTGCTCTTTTAAGCGCAGCGCGAGTTTGCCGGCCTGCGTCGTCTTTCCCGAGCCTTGCAGACCTACCAGCATGATCACCGACGGCGGCGCATCGCTAAACGTCAGCCGCGCTTGCGCGCCGCCGAGGAGTTCGACCAGCTCGTCGTGCACGATCTTGACGATCGTTTGCGCCGGCGACAGCGACTCGAGGACGTTCTGCCCGATAGCCTGTTCTTTGACGCGCGCGACGAACTGCTTCGCCGCCGGCAAAGATACGTCGGCTTCGAGCAAGGCAATGCGCACTTCGCGCATCGCCTCGTTGACGTCGCTCTCGCTGAGTTTCCCGCGACCGGTTAGGCGCGAGAATATCGCGCCAAGCCGATCACTGAGCTGATCGAGCATGCGTGTCTCTTACGACGCTCCGGCCGTTGCCTGATCGATGCGCGCGACGGCGTCACCGACGGTCTTGATCTTTTCCGCCTCTTCGTCGGGAATGTCGATGTTGAACTCCGTCTCGAACGCCATGACGAGCTCGACCTGGTCGAGCGAGTCGGCGCCAAGGTCATCGGTAATCGAGGCTTCGGGCGTGACTTCCGATTCGTCGACGCCGAGCTGCTCGACGATGATCTTCTTGACTTTGTCGAACGTGGACATTACAGCTCCTTATTCATAGAAAGTTACATTACCATGCCACCGTCGACCACGATGGTCTGACCGGTGACATACGAGGCAGCATCCGAGCACAGAAAGGCGACGACGCCGGCTACGTCTTGTGGCGTCCCGACTCTCCCCAGCGCGGACTGGTCGATCTGGGCCTTGAGGGCCGCCTTGGCGGCGTCGGGCAATTTTTCGGTCATGGCCGTCTCGATAAATCCCGGCGCGACGGCGTTGACTCTTATGTTCCTTGAACCCAACTCCTTTGCAACCGACTTCCCGAGCGCAAGGAGCCCCGCTTTGGTTGCGGCATATGCGGACTGGCCGGCGTTCCCGGTGAGGCCGACGATGCTCGACACCAGCACGATTGCGCCGGATCGCTGCTTCATCATCGGCTTTGCGACCGCGCCGCAAAGGTAGAACGCCGATTTGAGATTGACCGCCAGCAGCGCATCGAGGACCTCGGGCTTGAGGCGCAAGAGCAGCGCGTCGATTGATTGCCCCGCGTTCGCCACCGCGAAATCGAGCCGGCCAAAGCGTTTGAGCGTCGCCTCGACGGCGCCCTCGACCGCGCCGGCATCCGCCACGTCGGCCGTCAGCACTTCGGCGGTCGCGCCCGGCCGTACGGCCGCACATTCGCCGGCGGTTTCATCCAATGCCGCGCGATCGCGACCGACCAGCGCCACATCGGCGCCGTGCCGGCAGAGCTCGACGGCGATCGCCCGGCCGATACCGCGACTTGCCCCGGTAATGAGCGCGACCTTGTCGTTGAAGCTCACGCCGTCACCGCGCTGCGAAGCTTTTGTGCGCCGGCGTAGTCGCTGACGACGACGACCTCAGGCGCGTCCGGCAAACGCTTCATCAACGGGCCGAGCACGGGGCTCGATCCGCACTCGATGATCAGGTCGAGACCATAGCTCACCAGACGCAGTGCGGTTTCATGCCAGCGCACTTCGTGCGTCACCGACAGTACCAAATTCTTCTTGATCGTTGCTACGTCGCGATACGGTTGCGCGTCGACGTTCGAAACCACGTCGAAGCGCGGCAGGGTAAACGGTGCGGATTCAACCACGCGGGCGAACTGCTCGACTGCGGGCTCCATCAACGCCGAATGCCACGCGCCCGATACATTGAGCGGGACGACGCGCTTGGCACCGGCCGCCATCAACGCGTCACCGGCAGCTTGCACGCCGCGAAGATCGCCGCTGATCACGATCTGACCGGGCGAATTGAAATTTGCGAGCTGCACGCGCAGACCGCTTTGCGCGCGCACGTCGTCGACCACGCGCCGGATGTCGGTCGCGTCCATACCGAGGACCGCCGACATGCCGCCGGCCGCGAGTTCCGCTGCGCGCTGCATCTCCCTGCCACGCGCATTCACCACGCGCAGGGCGTCTTCGAAGCCAATCGCCTGCGCGGCGTACAGACTGCAGTACTCCGCGAACGAGTGTCCGGCGCTTACGATCAGCGATTCGGCCGGCAATTCGAGCGCCGCGAAGATTGCAACATTCGTCACGAAGATCGCGGGCTGACTATATTCGGTCTCGCGCAACCGCTCTTCGGGGCCGTGCCGCTGCAACCCGAGCAGATCGTACCCGAGCACGGTCTGCGCCATGTCGAACAGGTCGCTCGCCGCCGTCGAATGTTTCGCAACGTCGACGCCCATGCCGAGTGCCTGCGAGCCCTGCCCCGGAAAAATCACGGCTACTCGCATATCACCCTGTGCGTCATGCGGCCCACTTCCAGACGACTGCGCCCCACGACAGACCGCCGCCGAATCCGACGAACACGATCACATCGCCCGCCTTGACGCGGCCGTCGCGCACCGCTTCGGACAGCGCGATCGGGATCGATGCCGCCGAGGTATTGCCATACTCTTGAATGTTGACCACGCAGCGTTCAGGCGGGATCTCCAAGTATTTCATTGCCGCGTCGATGATGCGCTTATTGGCCTGGTGCGGGATGAGCACGTCGACGTCGCTCTTTTGCAAGTGCGCCTTCTCGAGCGCGCGATCCGTCGCTTCGATCATCTTGGTGACGGCAAACTTGAAGACTTCGCGGCCTTCCATATGAATGCGGTCGGCCTTGCGGTCGAGCGTCGCATGCGATACCGGCAGACGCGAGCCACCGGTCTCGACGCGCAACAACTCCGGCCGGCTGCCATCGCTGCCGAGTTCTGAGCCGAGAAATGAATCTTCGACAGCGGCTTCGAGCACGACCGCGCCGGCGCCGTCGCCGAAGAGAATCGCCGTGCCGCGATCGGTGCGATCGACCAACTTCGAGAGCGTCTCGGCGCCGATGAGCACGATACGCTTATACACGCCGGCACGAATCATCGATGAGGCGACCGTCAGACCGTAGATGAAGCCGCTGCACGCGATCTCCATGTCGAAGGCGGCCTTGTCGCGCGCGCCGAGTTTTGACGCAACGATGCACGCGGTGGCGGGAAAAAGATAGTCCGGATATACCGTGCAGAGGATGTACGCGTCGATGTCGTTGGGCTCGAGTTTGGCGCTCGCGAGCGCATTGCGAGCCGCGGCCAATGCCAAATCGCTGGTCGCTTCGTTCTCCGAAGTCCAGTGACGGCGTTTCATTCCCGTACGCGTCGTGATCCACTCATCGGACGTATCGAGCCACTGCTCGAGATCGTGGTTGTCCACGATGCGCTCGGGCGCGTAGTGCCCGACGCCGACGATCTTTACCCCGGTCAAGACGGTTCGGCCGCCCTACGGGCGGTCGCGCATCGTGCGCTCCGAACCTTCATGCGCATCCTGCGCATTTAATCGTGATCGTGACCGGCGTGCTGATCGCGGACCTCGACGACCTGACGGCCATCATACGTGCCGCAATGACCGCACACGAAATGCGGGCGCTTCGGCTGGTGACACTGGGGGCATTCCACGGCCGTGACCGCGTTCAACTTCCAGTTCGCCGCACGACGGCTGCGCGTTTTACTGCGCGGCGTCTTCCACTTCAGATTTGCCACTGTTTGACTCTCTCGTCTCCGTTAATACTGTATGCCTGCGCAGTCCTCGCTGCAGCGAAGCCCCATCGGCATCTCGCTGAGCACGACCTGTTGCGCTAGGTCGGCGACGTCCAGCCGGCTTCCCGTCAGGACGTTGCTCTCGCCGAACGGGTCGTCGTCGCGACCGGTATTCGGATCGAGCCGCTCGTCGAGCTCGGCGTGCACCGGCACGTCGACCTCTTCCAAGCACGCGTCGCATATGCCGTGCGCCCGAGCGTCAACCGTACCTACTATATGAAGCAGGCGATCGACGCAACGCATTTCCAGCTGCACCTGAGCCGGCGTTGGAAACGAGATTCCCTCGAATTCCTCGATCGGCACCTCGTCCTCGACCAGCATAAGCTGCCGGCCGCCGGTGAGAAGCCCACTGATATCGACCTTATGCGAACGAGCCATGGCGTTTTTGCGACTTGTCGTAGGATGGGGGCCCACCCTGCGGCGAGCCCCCATAACGACTTGGAGATTGTAGAACCCCATAGGGGTCTTGTCAAACGCAGGGGTCGGCGGGATGGAGAGGCACCATGAACCCATTGGGCTCACTCGCCGCCCGCCTCGGAGCCGAGGGCGTAAACTACGCCCCCGAGATCGCCTCGGCCGCGCCAAGTACGGGCTCGACCCCACCCTCCTCGCGGCCGTCGCCGCCCAAGAAACCGGCGGCCCAGGGGCCAACGGCGGGCGCAACGAGATCGGCGATGGCGGCCACGGTCGCGGCCTCTTCCAAATCGACGACCGCTGGCACGGCTTCGCCAAGACGCCCGCGGCGATGAACCCCGCCAAAAACGCCGACTACGCCGCCGGCATGCTTTCGGGCTTGCTCAAGCGCTACGGCGGCAACGTTCGTGAGGCGCTCTCCGCCTACAACGCGGGGAGTCCGACCGCTAAGGGCACCAGCACGACGTGGGGCGACGGTCAGACGCTCGACTATGCCGATTCGGTGCTGCGGCACTACCAGCGGCTCGGAAGCAATGCGCCACAATTACATCAAGTGAGGAGACAATCCATGAGCTTCAATATCGGGAGCGCGCTCGTCGGCGGCATCGAGGGCCTGCTGACGGGTGGTCCGGTCGGCGCGGCCGTCGGGGCGGTCGCGGGCGGCGCGTCCGGATCATCGGCGTCGGCGTCAGGTCTCGACCCGAGTGCGCTCGAGTCGGCGCTCAGCCAACAGACCAGCGCCTTCACCAACATCAACACGCTCTCGTCCTACGCGCAATCGCAACCGCAAAGCGACAACTTGCTAGCGAGTCTGATCGACGGCGACGACGGCGACGGTAACTAGAGGAACATCGAGATGAGCTTTTTGCTTCCAATGGTTGAATCCGCGTTGCCCACGATCGGTGGTGCGCTTGCCGGCGGTGCGGTGTCGAGCATGTTCGGCAACGGGCTAAGCGGCATGAGCGAAGGCGCGATGGGCGGCTCGAACGCGAGCCTCTCCGGCATGCTCAGCGCAAACGACGCGTTCAACACCGGCTTGATGGGACAAGAGATGGGCGCGCAAGATCAGCTCGATCTGCAAGCGACGCTGTTCGACGAAGCCATGGACCAGCAATCGGAAAATATGCGCGAGATCAACTCGCTGCGCGATGCGCAGATGGCACAGCGCAAAGCCGACGACGGCATCACCAAGAAATTCATCGAGAGCATCGGCGGATGATCGACGCACTCGCCGTGGCGGCGCGCGCACCCCGCGCGCCGCAGGCCAAACCGGCGGCAGATCCGGCGACGGGCGCCGCCGGCGACGCGCCCGACGACCCAACAACTGCCCAAGAGCACGCCCTCGCCGCGATGAAGGCCGCCTTCAATTACCAGACCGAGCTCGACGCAGAAGCCGAGCGCGAGCGGGCAGCCCTTGAAGCGCTGCTCATGGCGCAGCTCAAAGACGAGAACGAGGTGATGAAAAAGTGGATCGCCATGATCGGCTAAAGGGGACTTGTGCGAGTGTGCTATATTCTCACTTGTCCCCCGCGGGCCATTAGCTCAGCTGGTTAGAGCGCATGCTTGATAAGCATGAGGTCCCTGGTTCGATCCCAGGATGGCCCACCAAGAAGATTCGCACGGAAAACGCTGATACTGTCGGCGTTTTCCTCGTTTTCAGAGACTAACCGCAATACGCTCATCTGGTCGTCTTCGGTCGTGAAGAGGCGTCTTTGGCCGTACGTCGTGGGGTGCGAAATGGGGTGCGACGAGCCTTCAGCAGACGGTGTCACTCCGGCTGGCTTTTCTTCCCCGGTCGGAAGCGTATCCATGGGCGCGATTCCGCAACGTCCAGTTTAATCCGCATTGGATCTCCTGGGGTGCTTCGCGGTGGCGGATGCTTCAGGTGGCCGACGTTTCCATGGCCCTCACCGCTGGTCAGGGCGACATCGACATCCTTGACGACTGTGCCATCGGCCCTAACGACTTTCTTCCGGTAGCGATGATGCTGCTTGTCGGGATCGCTCCTGTCGAACTCTTGCCAAACCATCGAGGTCGTTCCATCGGCTGACTTACTGGGCTTCATTGACGAATCGAAATACGGCTTCGTCTCACCAGCGCGAGTGATCGCGACACGCATGTCTATTGGAAATTGCGGCGGCGGCCATGTGACGGCAAAGCGAAAGGTCGCCTCTCGACCGCATCTCGGACACTTCACAGGAACGTCGGAAAGCGTGACAACTCTTGCCCGACACGGTTTGCAAAAGAATTCATGAACCCAAGGGTCGTAAAAATACGGGCCGTACAAGCTGTGCGCCTACAGTCGCTCGACGTAGGCGATGAATTCGTCGACGCTCCAGACCTGCAGTTTGCTGTTCGCGAGACCGACGCGATTGGAAAGGCGGCGATCGTCGGTCACAAGCACGTCCGCATCGACGGCCGAGGTAGAAGCGATGAGCGCGTCCTCCACGTGGTTGCCAGCCTCGGACATCACGTCGCCGATGGTGGTGTCGCCGGCACCGCCCCCAAAAGTGCTCTCGTCCCACTTGGACAAGTCCCAAACTGCGCCGCTCGTCACGACCTTGATCCCCGCCACTTGCATCACCGCTGCCCTCTTCTTCTCGTCCGGAATCGAAGCCAGTTCGTCTTCCTGTATGTGCGTGCGCAAGATGACCACGTTGCCTTCATTGTGCGCGGCGTTCAGCCTCGCCGTAAAGCCCGAGCGCTCGACGATCTCGTCGTACGCGTTTGTGTCGAGCATAATCCGCAGCGTCGCCATCTATGTTCCTCTGTGGAGGGCGATTCGTACAGGGTTCGCCGCAATTCGTCGAATTCACTAGCGTGCCAAAAAATTGGACGGGCGCTCCCGGCGCCAAGATCATCGCCGACCGCCAATGCGTGCTGCAGCGACCGCTTTGCGCCGCGCTTATCGGCGCAATTGTCGCCGAGTGGTCGAATGCCGAATCGTATTTGGCTCTCATCTATCATGCGCTGTGCTGCGGCCCGACTCCTGACCGTCTCAAAACCACTTCGACGTCATGGGTGGTCTTAGAAACGTTCGACATGATTCCCGCCTTCAAACAACGCCAGCAGATGATACTCCGCGCAGCCAAACTCCGGGGGCTTTTTGACGAAGCGACGCTCGACGAATTCAAACGCCTCCTGAAAAAAGTCCAAGACGCGATGGAGAAGCGCATCAAAATGGCCCACGGACGGTGGGGACTCGATGAAAGGTATTCCGATGCCCTCATTTGGCTCCGCGGCTGGGGACAAATTGCCGGCGCTCTGATCTACGAAGAAGCGGATTTTCGCACCAGCTTGGATGCGATCACTGCGGCGAGCGGAGATCTTTCCAGCTTTTTCTCGGCAAGGATGATGCCTGCTATACGAGCCGCCGCGGAGGCCGCGTCTACGTGACGGCACAAAAGCGTAACTCACGGAAGCGCCAAGCTCTGGAGGAACTGGAAACGCACCTTTGGGCAAAGCGGGACCTACTTCAGTATCTTTACGACATCGCGTTGTCTCAATGGGATAGCCACAAGCGACTTGGCGAGACAGCGAATTCAATAAAGGCCGCGCACAAGGCGCAACCGCACGAGCTAACGGCGTTGCAGACAAGGGCGCTGGTCACGGCGCAGGACGCTGCCAACGCCTTCGTCCTGATCCTTGATTACACGATGCGCCGCTTCTGGAAGCGCGCGATGGGAGACAACTTCGCCTTATATCAGAAGTCGGGCCTCGTAGCATACCAAGGCGCTGGCAAGCTACATTCCGTGGTCATGCGGTTCGCAGATCAAGTGCGGCACCTCGAAGTAACCTTTGGAGGCGGATCGCTTTGGCCGGTAACGGAAAACGCGATTCGCAAGGCCGGCGAAGATCCGGCGCACGGCTCATCGTGCTGCGCATTCCTGGAGAACATGAACCGGAAGCACGGCTCGTACGAGGCCGTGGAGAATTTCGTGCTAGCGAGTTGTAAGCGAGCCGTTCGCTAGCCGTAACAGTAAAACAAGCCAAGGTTCTCCACACCCCCCGCACCGGCGATGGCCCCGATAGCTGCTGCGTTTTCCGCGCATTCTCCGCATCACACGGGTGTGGAGAACGTGCGAAACGTTTTGCAAAACCGTGCCCCCGGATGTGCTATCATCCGATGCGTTCAAGGAGGATCACCACATGCCGAAGTTTTCCGATTCGGTTCTTGCGTCGCCAGTTCCAACCGCTCCTGAAACGCGCTGGTCTGGACCATCTCCGCGTCACGTTCCACGCGTTGCGACACGCCGCCGCGACCGCGATGCAGTCCGAGGGTTTGTCGCCCATTCTCGTGCAGATGGTTCTCGGACACAAGGTGCAGGCGACGCTCGGCGTCTACACGGAGAAAACCGAGGAGATGGACCTCGAATACGCCCGCGTCATGGGCGACTTCTTCGAACGCCGTGGGGTGCGGCTTGGGGTGCGGGACGTCGCGAATCTGGATGCCGCAAGGAAAAAGCGCCGCAATCGGGTTGCTTGATAAGCATGAGGTCCCTGGTTCGATCCCAGGATGGCCCACCAATTGAAAAGCCCCGTGATTGCGGGGCTTTCTTTTTTCAGTCGAGATTATCTCGTCGCCGCGGTGATCGCCGAAAGCGCGCGCGGATCGGTCACCATACCCATGTGGTTCACGCCGGGCACGAGGATGACCGGCACGCCGGGGAGCTCGCGATGAATCAGCGGCGCGTACCGATCGGCATAGAAGATTTCGTCGTCGCTGCCGACGAGCACGATCACCGGCTGCTTCACCGAGGATAGGCGCGCAACGACATCACGCGGGGCGCTGAAATTCATCTGCATGCGGTACGAATACGCCGCAACCAGCGGAACCGGCGCGTTTCGATCGATCGCGAATGCGACGATCGGAAGTCCGTTAAACCAACGGACGCCGACGGCGTTTAAGGTTCGCAGTGCGATGATCCGGCCGATGTACGGCGTCGCCCATCCGCCGAGATCCGGCCGATATGTCGGCGATCCGTAACCGAGCAACGGTGAGAGCAACACAAAGCGGTCAAACCAGTGCGCCTGCGAACCCTCGGCGATACGCAATACGAAACCACCGCCCGACGAATGACCCATCAGCGTGAAGTTTGCTCCCGGATGGAGCGGCCGAATGACGCCCATGAGGTCGGCTAGATCGTTATCGAGCTGGCCGATGTAATCGATATCGCCGGGCCGTCCATCGTGGCCATGTCCGCGTAAGTCCGGTACGTAGACCGTGTCGCCGATCGCGTTGAGCGCCTGCGCGACGGCGTGCATTCCGCTGCTTTCGCCCGATGAACCGTGGATCAAGACCACCACACTACGACCGGTGCCTGGATACATTCGATAACTCAACGCTTGGCCGTCACGGGCCGTAAATTGTTGCAGCCTCGGCAAGCTGGAGAAATCCACACGGCGCATCGGATCGCTGACCGACAACATCTGCGGCGGCATCGGCTTCGTCCCGAAGATCATGAGCGCCGCAAGCCCGATGATCTCCACGATAATGACCGTTGCAACGCCGAGTGCCGCCCATTTGGCGATGTGCAGCAGTCGTGGATGGGTCGTAACCATGTGCTACTCCAAAATAAAAAAGCAGCCCCGTATCTCGACCGCGCAAGCGTGCGGCAGTAACGGTGGGCTGCTCGAAAAGGCCTAGAGTTGCTGTGGCGCTAGTATAGCATACTATCGACTTCCAAAGAGGGTTCCCGGCGGCGGAGCGTCCTGGAAGGTGTAGTTCGCAAAATCATATTGCGCATCGAGCGTGCTCCACTGATCGTAAACCTTGAACGAATAGGTCCACGCGACGCGGCGCACGACCGCATACCCGTTGACGTGCTCGATATCGATCGAGAAGTCGGTCAGCACGTGTTGCAGCGACCAGTTCACCGTCGCGATCGTCAAATATCCCGATAACACGACGCGGCCGATATCGTGCGTGCGGCGATCGATCCAAATTTCTTTCAACGCGGGACGATCGGTCGGGGCATCGAGCAGCGCGATGTCGCCGACGGTCGCGCCGTCGAGATTCTCATCGCCGCGATCGACGCACGCGCGCTGTGCTTCGTTGTGCACGTCGGCGATCATCGGCAGCGCAAAGTCCCGCGCTGCGGCGGCGAGCCATTGGTCGCGACGCTTGCCGTACGGCCCTAGCACCGGCGGCCCCGGCTCGAGAAAATCGCTCACGAAAGGACGCGCCCATCGATCGTCGTCGATCGACGCGATGCCGTCGTCGCGATAGGTGATGTTGGCGCTCGCGCGCTCGTAACGGGCGCCGTCGTTTTGGATATTGACCAGCTCCGAGTAGCTGATGTAGGCTGCGTGCGGGGCCGCGGCATCGCGTTGGATCGCCGCGAAGACAAGCTGCCAACAGGCATCGTCAGACCGAGCGACGGCGCTGGTGACTAAAACGAAGACGGCGATCAGAACACCGAAGAGTAGCAAACGAGTCATGGGCGGAGCCCTCGTAGTACCCCTTATCCTCTCGCGGCGGCGGCCGGTTTGCAAGGGGCAGGGGGCCGAGCCGAAGGGACGAATGGGGTTGCCCGCCGTGGGGACGTAGCTCAGCTGGTAGAGCGCCGCCTTTGCAAGGCGGATGTCAGGGGTTCGAGTCCCCTCGTCTCCACCACTACCTCCAATTGCTTGTAGCACGAGCCGGAGATCCCATGACTTCGAAGTTTGCACTGGCCTTTATATCGGCGCTTGGCTTGAGCATCGCCGTCGCTCGCGCCGACGTTCCGCCCGACGTGCAAAAGACGATCACCGGCGACTATCAGTTAGGCTGTGCCGGCGTCCTCGCTCCCACCGATGCAAACTTGACCGCGGGGTTCGCCTACCTTTCCCCGGGCTACGTCGACATCGACGTCAAGGGCAAGACGCGCACGCGCGATGAAGTTGTCAGCACCGCAACGATGCAACTGAAACAAATACACGCAACGGCGTGTGAACCATCGATCGTGTCAGAGACACTTAATGCCGATGGCTCGATCACGGTGGCAACACAACTGCACGTTGTCGGCAGCTTTCAAGGTCCCGACGGCAATCACAACGTTGACGTGAGTGCAAAAGCCCTCGACACCTGGAAGCAAGTCAGTGGAACGTGGATGGTCACGCAAGGCCAGGAACTGCATACGACGGTAAAGATGGACGGCAAGGTCATTCAAGACGAAGGCCAATAACAAACCCCCGTCGTAGAACGGGTGTCGCAAAACGTGGGGGCATAGCTCAGCTGGTAGAGCACTTGCATGGCATGCAAGGGGTCAGGAGTTCGAGTCTCCTTGCCTCCACCAATTAATCGCGCACACCCCACTCCCTCATCTCCGTCACCATCTCCGACGGCGTGTAGGTGGTGAAGTCGGAAATCGCGCGGCCGGTCATGGCCACATCGACGGACAGGCGCGTAAGCGTGAGAAGCTGCTTCCATTCGCGCGGGTAGAGTTGGATCGCATCATCATTAAACATGATGGCGATGTACCAATGTAAAGCTTGTGTAAAACCTGCTTGCCCATAGAGCAATACAAGCAAGAGCCCGGCCGCTTTTAAGCCGCCGGGCTCTCGTTGTTGCTGTCCAGTATGCAACTGCGTTTTAGTCTAGGTGCACGCTGGTAGATTGTGTTCTATGTATCAGCCCATCAAAATCAAACACACTCTCATCGCGGTTGGTTCCGCGTTGACCGTACTTCTCGCCGGCTGCGGCGGCGGAACATCACCCAGCACCATCGTCTCCAACACCAACTATGGCTATTTTCGCTTTGTAAATGGATCGGCGGATTCGGGCTCGGTTGACGTGTATGTCGACTGACGTGTGAGGCCTAATCCGGGCCTGCGGGAGTTGTGAGTTTCCGGGCGTAGAGCCCAGCAAGGAGACTCGTTCTTGAGAAAAAGTCGCTTTACCGAGGCGCAGATCGTCTCGATTCTGCGCGAGGTCGATGGCGGAACGCCGGTGACGGAGCTCGCGCGAAGACACGGCGTGCACGCAAATACGATCCGGCTCTGGCGAGATAAGTATAGCGGCATGGAAACCAGCGATCTGGTTCGCCTGAAGCAGCTCGAAGCCGAAAACGCGCAGATGCAGCGCATCATTGCCCGCCAAACGATTGAGATCGACGCTATGAAAAATCTCGTCTCAAAAAACGGCTGGGGCCCTCGCAGCGACAAGAAGCGGTGAGGGCTTTGCAAGGCGACGGGGTTTCGCAGCGACGGGCATGCTGGCTGGTTGATTGCACGCGAAGCACGCTGCACTATCGCAAGCAGCGGCCAAACGATGAGCAGATCGCCACGCGCATGCGCGAGCTTGCGGCCGAGCGGCCACGCTGGGGCTGGCGGCGCCTGAAAGTGCTCTTTAAACGCGAGGGCATCGCCATCGGCTACGACCGCTTTTTGCGAATCTATCGCGCAAATAGCCTGCAAGTGCGGCCGCGGCGCAAACGCAAGGTCAACTACGTTCGCGGAAACGTCGTGCCGGCGGTCACTCGGCCCAACGAGCGTTGGTCGATCGACTTCATGCACGATCGCTTGGCCAACGGCCGCAAAATTCGCACCTTAAACATCGTCGACGATTTCACCCGCGAATGCCTCGCTCTGCGCATCGCGTATTCGCTCGGAAGCACCGACGTTATCAGGGAATTCGAAGACATCGCTTTCGAGCGCGGCTTTCCTGAAACGATTCGCTTCGACAACGGCCCGGAGTTCACGAGCCTGGCGATGCTGCGCTGGAGCGCTGAGCGCAGGGTTCGACCGCACTTCATCGATCCCGGCAAGCCAACGCAAAACGCGAACATCGAATCGCTCAACGGCAAGATTCGCGACGAACTGCTCAACTTGCATTCGTTTACCACGATCTTCGAAGCCCGCCGCGCGGCCGAGGCCTGGCGCAACGACTACAACGACGTCCGACCGCATTCAGCTCTCGACCTGCAAACACCAAGGGAGTTTGCCGATCGATTCAAAACCAACCACACCTCACAATTATCTGCGGCCTGAAATTGCCTCACACGTCACGACGGCGCCAAACAGGTATCCGCACTCGCCTATGGCGGCGTCAGCAACTACATCCAATTCAAGACGGGATCGCACACCATCGCGGTAGATGCAACCGGAACGCAGATCGCGATCGTCGGCATTCCCACCGCGGCCCTTTCGCAGAGTCTCAACGGCTCGACCTACGTTGACCTCGTGATGGTCGGTGAACAGCATCCGACCGTCGTCTCCGACACGCTGAACATTCTCGCGTTCGTCAATACCGACTACAGCACGCCGAGCGGCGGATTCGCCATCAACGCGCACAACGCGGCGACCGTAACCGGCGCAGGCGGAACGGCATTCGGCATCACCTCATCGACGGGTTCGCAACAGCTCGGCGCAACGGTCAACACCGCCGGCGCAACGCAACCGGTCGGCATTCCGAGCACATTCATCTCGCCAACCGAAACCGTGAGCTTCACCGCAACCCCAAGTAATACAGCCGTCGCGGCCTCGGCCATCACGCCGGCAAATGTTGATCCGACCGGATGCGCAGCGAACACGCTTCCGTGCAATAGCGGCAGTCTCTCGTTGTACTTCATCGACGGACCGGCTGCGTCGACCACTCCGAGCGCCGGACCCTATCCGGACGGCATTACCGCCACGCAAACCGCTGCGCTAGTGGGGATCTTCGACGCCAACGGCACCTAAGAGCGTGCTATACTACGCGAGCGAAGTACGCCGGGTGATTGCATGAATTGCCACTGACGTGGCAACTCCATGAGGAAAGTCCGGGCTTCATCGGGCAGGGTGCAGGATAACGTCCTGTCGGGGTGACTCGAAGGAAAGTGCCACAGAAACATACCGGGAGGTGGATGCCGCTTGCGGCGTCCACCCTCAAGGGTGAAATCGTGAGGTAAGAGCTCACGGAGTGTCGCGGTGACGCGCGCTCGGGCAAACCCCACCTGAAGCAAGACCGCTCGGCTATGGACCGTTATGGTCCCGGACGGCCCGTCCGTACGAGTTATGTCGCACCGAGGCGCGCGGTGACGCGTGCCCCAGAGAGATAATCGCCGGCACCCGCAAGGGTGCGCACAGAATCCGGCTTACAGGCGTACTTCGCACACGCGACTTGCAACTTTGCGGGTCCGAACCCACGTTCTGGCTAATAATCATGAGTATGACCGAGCAGCGTTTTACCCCGGAAATGACCGTCGACCAGGCCTTCAACGTACACGCCGGCGCGCGCCGCGTGTTCGCCCGCTTTCATTTAGGCGGATGTTCGAACTGCGCGATCAGCGAGACACACACGATTGGCGCGGTGAGTGAAGACTACGGCATTCCGCTGCCGATGTTGCTGGACAGCCTCAACGCACTCTTCGATCAAGGATCGCTGACCATCGGCGACAAGGTGCGCATCCCCGACGAGATTCGCAACAAGATTCCGCAGCTCGCGAACGTGCCGGAGATCGGCGAGATCACCGGCTCGGAAAACGGCGCCTACACCGCCGAGTTCGGCGACGTGCGCCTGCAGGGGCTGGCCGAGGACTTCATCCCGGTCGAAGCCGCCGCGACCAAAGCATAGGTCTTTAGGTCAGGCCGAGGCGCCGACGGACGAAGTGATCTATGGACCATGAGTCCGTTGGCAACGATGGCATGGCCTAAAGAAGCTTTCGGTCCTCGAAGCCTTCGTCGAGCGCGTGCCAGTGTGTCACGCGCGACTCCCCCGCTTTCCAACAGAGATACATCGGCTCGCCTCGGCGTGTCGACGGAAAATCGACCAGCCCGAGATCGATGTCTTTGACGATGCATCCGAATGACTCGACGCGGTGGATGAGGCGGACGATTTCACTTTTGAGGTCGCCGAAGCGCGGCGCCGGAAACGGGGAACGCAGTCCGGCCAGGCGAGTCGAGCCGACCGATGACGGCGGCGGGACGCGCAGCGCCGGATCGGTCTCGAGCAGTTTGATCGCGAGGTCGCGCCGCTTCGTCAGCAGCTCGGCAACCAACGGCGCAAGCTTCGGGATGAGGGCGTTGGCCTTCTCGGGCGAAAAGAACTTCATGCGGCTGCAACGCTCCCTCTGCCGGCCATGAGCCCGGCGCGTATCGTCTTCGTCACGGGGCTCTCCGGCGCCGGGAAGAGTCAGGCGATCAAGACGTTTGAAGACTTGGGCTTTTACTGCGTGGAACACCTGCCGCCGGCCGCGCTCGACGCGACGCTGCGCGTCTTGGACGCAGGCCGCACCGGTGATATTGCTATTACCCTGCACGAGCAAAGTGATGCCATGCTCGGCGATGCACTGGCCGTCATCGAAGCAGCCGCTCGCGTGCGCCCGGTGGACGTGCTCTACCTCGAAGCGCGCGACGATGCGCTGGTGCGCCGTTTCAGTGAGACTCGGCGCCGGCATCCGTTCGAAACGCACGGCTCGCTGCCCGAAGCCATCGCCGCCGAACGCGAAGCGCTCCTGCCGCTGCGCGAGCGAGCGACGATGATCATCGATACCACGAACCTCAATCACGGAAGTCTCAAAGAACGGCTGGCTGCCGCCTTCGCTCCCAACGAGCGCGCACTTCTTACCGTGACGATCGTGCCGTTTGGCTTTAAGTATGGCTTGCCGCTCGATCTCGACTTGCTTTTCGACGTGCGTTTCCTGCGCAATCCCAACTATGACGACGCGCTGCAACCGCTCACCGGCGAAGATGAAGCGGTCGTGAAATTCATCGAGGCCGACCCGGCATGCGCGCCGTTCGTGGCGAAGCTTATCGACATGGTGGACTTCCTGGTTCCGCGCTACATTGCCGAAGGCAAGGCACGCGTGACGATCGGTATCGGCTGCACGGGCGGACGGCATCGTTCGGTCTACGTCGCGGGTCGCTTGTATCGGCACCTCGCGGCCGACGAACGGCTCGCGCTTGCGCTCGATCCGCGGGATCTCGCGCGGTAGCAGCATGGGACGTCGCGTGATCGCGCCGCTACGGTGGCTGCTGCCCGGATTAGGAATCAAGCGCTGGCTCGTGCTGGCCGTGCTCGGCACGGCATTGCTCGTCGATGGGATTTACCGCTGGCTGGTAGCCGAAGGCGGCGGTCTGCATATCAATGAGGGCATCGATGCGTTCGTTGACGACTATTTCTCGCCGTCGTATCTGACCTGGGTGTTCATCGTCTGCGGCTTGTTGGCAATTGTCTACGGCATGGGCCGCTGGCTTTCATCAATGACGCGGGCCGCGCGCGGTCGCGAACACGGTTTGCTCGACTCGTTGCTCGTGCGCCGGCTCGAGCAGGGTTATAAGATCGTCGCGATCGGCGGCGGCACCGGACTTTCGACCTTGCTGCGCGGGCTCAAGCGCCGCACGACCAACCTCACGGCCGTGGTCACGGTCTCCGATGATGGCGGTTCGTCGGGACGTTTGCAAAAGGAACTCGGCGTGTTACCGCCCGGCGACGTGCGCAACTGTTTGGTGGCGCTGGCCGACGACGAAGCCTTGGTGACCGATTTGTTCCGCTATCGTTTCGAAGAAGGCGGCGGCTTGACCGGACACTCGTTCGGGAATCTGTTCTTGGCGGCGATGAGCGGCATCACCGGAAACTTCGACGCAGCGATCAAGGAGTCGAGCCGCGTCCTCAACATTGTTGGACGCGTGCTGCCCACGACGCTCTCGGTCGTGCAACTCTGCGCCGAGCTCGACGACGGCACGATCGTCGAAGGCGAATCGAACATTCCTAAAGCGCGGAAAGCAATCCGGCGCGTGTTCTTCGACCCGGCCACCGCCATGCCGCTCGATGAAGTGATCGAAGCCATCCGCACCGCCGACGCCATCGTACTCGGCCCGGGCTCGCTCTTCACCTCGATCCTTCCCAACTTTCTGGTCGAGCGCATCGCTCACGAAGTCGCGCACGCAACCGCCGTGAAGGTCTACGTCTGCAACGTGATGACGCAACCCGGCGAAACCGATCGCATGACGGCCGCCGATCACGTCGAGGCGCTCTTCCGTAATGCCGGCGCACGCGTTTGCGACTACGTGATCGTCAACGACGAGCCGCCGCATAAATTGCTCACGACCTACGCCGAAGAGCGCCAGGAGCCGGTGATCCCCGACGTCGAGCGCATCAAAGCGCTGGGTCTCACGCCGATTCGCGCGCAAATGATCAGTGAAAATCTCACGGTTCGACACGATCCGGAGAAACTCGCAGACGAAGTCATCGACGTGATCGACCGGGCGGTCGCCGAGCGCGCGACCTTCGTGAAGCCCGCCAGCGCCTACGCTAAGGCGGGGTCGGCTGCTGCATTGCGACGTTGAGTTCGAACGCTTTGCCCGGCTCCGCGTTGGCCGTGGCGGTAATATCGGC
Source organism: Vulcanimicrobiota bacterium (assembly GCA_963703325.1). Classification (GTDB taxonomy): domain Bacteria; phylum Vulcanimicrobiota; class Vulcanimicrobiia; order Vulcanimicrobiales; family Vulcanimicrobiaceae; genus Aquilonibacter. The sequence goes on from OY969805.1 coordinate 2,820,000, forward strand.
GTAACCCTTCGCGCGCACCACGTAGTCCATGATGCCGCTCGGCACTTTCGCGAACGTGAACTTGCCGTTGGCGTCGGTCGTCGCGGTCAGCACCGTATCGACGATCACGGTCGCGTCCGCTATCGGCTGATGCGTTACCGAATCGGTAACCGTCCCGCTCAACGGCGAGAACTGCGTTGCCGGGGGCAGGTCGCCATTGTCACACGCGCTCAGCATGAGTGCAGCGAACGCGAGCGCTGCTAGAGCGCGAGCCGTCTTCCTCATATAGCGCAAGCTTCGCGCGGGAGGCCCGCTCTCCCCGGTTGCGGAAGCGCTGGCCCATGTCTATGACCGCGCCCTCCGACCGGACAACCGGTCCGATCTACTGCGAAACCGCGCTCGATGCGATCGGGAATACGCCACTCGTCAAACTCAATAAGGTTACCGACGGGGCGGAATGCCTCGTGCTGGCCAAGGTTGAGTACGTTAATCCCGGAGGAAGCGTTAAGGATCGGCCCGCGGTTGCGATGCTCGAAGAGGCCGAGCGCGCGGGCCTGCTCAAGCCGGCCGGTACGATCGTCGAGCCGACAAGCGGCAACACCGGGTCTGGTCTCGCGATGGCTGCCGCAATTCGCGGCTACCGTTGCATTCTCGTCATGCCCGATAAGATGGCAAAAGAAAAGATCGACTTGCTCAAAGCCTACGGCGCCGAGGTCGTCGTAACGCCGACCAACGTGCCGAATGATTCGGCCGAGTCGTACTACGGCGTGGCCAATCGCCTCGCCTCGGAAATCCCCGGCGCGTTTCAACCCAATCAATTTCACAATCACCACAATCCTGAGGCGCACTACCATACAACGGGTCCGGAGATTTGGCGTGACACGCGCGGTACCATCACGCATTTCGTCGCCGGTATCGGTACCGGCGGCACCATCTCCGGCACGGCGCGCTATCTCAAAGACCAAAATCCGAAGATTCATGTCGTTGGCGCCGATCCGGAGGGCTCGATCTATTCTGGGGACACGCCGCGTTCGTACGCGGTCGAAGGCATCGGGATGAGCTATCTGCCCGAAACCGTCGATCTCAAAGTCATCGACGAAATGGTCCGCGTCTCGGATCGCGAGTCGTTTCTCATGGCCCGGCGAATCACGCGCGAAGAGGGCTTGCTCGTCGGTGGATCGTCCGGTACGGCGGCGGTGGCAGCTGTCAAACTCGCGCGCACGCTGCCGAAGGACGCAATCGTGGTTGTCCTGTTCCCCGATTCGGGACGCGGCTACATGTCCAAGATTTTCAACGACGAGTGGATGATCGCTAACGGCTTCCTCGCCGAGGGCAAACGCAAGGCGACCGTTGGTGACGTGCTGCGCGGAAAAACGCCGCTGCCGCCGATGATCACGGTCAAGCCCCACGACACCGTACGGACGGCGCTCGATCTTTTGCGCAAGTACGAAATATCTCAGCTGCCGGTGGTGAACGGACACGACATCGTCGGCAGCGTCAATGACGTCGGCGTCATGCAGGCGGTGTTCGATCAGTCCGACATTCTTCACAAGCCGGTGAGCGAGGTGATGGGACGTCCGTTCCCTGCGCTCGAGCAGCACGATGAGATCGAGAAGGCGTACAAGCTGCTGACCTTAGCGAATCCGGCCGTGGTCGTCACTGACGACGGCGAACCGATCGGCGTGCTCGCTCGGCAAGATATCATCAGCTTCTTATCCGCGAGCAGCAGTACGCTGGAGCCGAAATAACGATGAAGTTTTCGACTCGGGCTATTCACGTGGGTCAAGAGGCCGATCCCGCAACGGGTGCGACGATCGTGCCCATTTATCAAACCTCCACCTACACCCAAGATGCGGTCGGCGAACACAAAGGCTTTGACTATTCGCGGACGATCAATCCCACGCGGCTCGCGCTCGAAAAACAGCTCGCATCGCTCGAAGGCGGCGCGCACGGCTATGCCTTCGCAAGCGGCATGGCTGCGACCGCCGCGGTGCTCAATCTGCTCTCGGCCGGCGATCATGCGGTCGTGACCGACGACCTCTACGGCGGCACCTACCGGCTGTTCACGCGCGTGCTCGAGCGCTATGGGCTCGAGTTTACCTACGTCGACATGAGCGACGTCGATGCGGTGCGCGCGGCGATCCGCCCCAACACGAAACTGTTCTGGATCGAAACGCCGACCAATCCGCTGCTCAAACTCATCGATATCGCCGCTATCTCCTCGATGCGCACGGGCGGGCAGATCGTCGCGGTTGATAATACGTTTGCGACACCGTACTTTCAGCAACCGCTCGCGCTGGGCGCCGACGTGGTCGTGCACTCGACCACCAAGTACATCGGCGGCCACTCCGATGTCGTCGGTGGTGTTGCGATCGCCAATGACGATGCCATCGCCGACGTCATCAAGTTCCACCAAAACGCCGTCGGCGGCGTACCGGGACCGCACGACGCGTGGCTGACGATGCGTGGAGCGAAGACGCTTGCGCTGCGCATGCAAGCGCACGCGCGGAACGCGCAGGCCGTTGCGGAGTTCCTCGAGGCACATCCCGAGGTCGATCGCGTCTACTATCCCGGCCTGCCGTCGCACCCGCAGCATGCACTGGCGAAACGGCAGATGTCCGGCTTCGGCGGGATGGTGTCGTTCGTTCTCGAGGGACCGCCATCGCGCGCGCTCGACTTCGCGCACCGCTTGCGCTTCTTCAGTCTTGCCGAAAGTCTGGGCGGCGTCGAATCGTTGATCTGCCATCCGGCACGCATGACGCACGGGTCGATTCCCAAAGAAGACCGCGAGCGGCGCGGCGTGACCGACGGACTGTTACGTCTCTCCGTCGGCATCGAAGATATCGAGGATCTGCTCGAGGATCTGCGCTCTGCGTTACGGGCGGTTGACCGGGTAGCGAACAGCGCTCGCGTCTGACATTAAGCGGCGCGCACTGTCGCCATCGAGGTCGCTGAGCTGCGACTGGAGCATCACCGATACGCCGCGCTGCCCGTCCGCCCAGAGTAAGATGTAGAACTTCTGAACGTTAAAGCCCGAGCCGCTGCTCATCTCCATGAACTGGGCGGGCATGCCGTTGCGCAGTTTCGTATCCACTTTGTTCTTGAAGAACGGGGTGTCATATTGATCGCGTAGCTGGCTTTCGAGCTGTGAATCGAACGCCTTGTAATCGCCTTCGAAGTATTCTTGCGAAATGACCAGACGGCGCGGATGTTCCTTATCCGGATAGATCCACGCGGCGACGATCGACGGATCGTCGCCAAGCTTGTCAACTGGGATTTGCCGCTGCCCAATCGGACGGAACCCGTCGGGAGCACGGAAATGCATCGCCGGATCGTCGTAGACTTGCCAGTCGGACGGCGTCGGCATCGGGGTTGCTTGCTGTGCATGCAACGCAACCGGCGATACCCATACGGCGGCACATAGCAGAACCAGGATCACGAAAGCGCGCTTCAATGGTCGTTCCTATCGAGGACGTCGGCTAGGGCCGGGAGAGAAATTTCGTAGCGGTATCCCACGTTGCGGTGATCGTCGTCGAACTCCTCGTGGCGCACCTCCAGCCCAAGTTCGCGAATCCGCTCGGCGACGAGTCGCGCGCCGATGTCGAGCCCGTATTCGTCGCGGCGCCCGCAGTCCAGATAGCGCAGTCGTAAACGCTGCAGCGCTTGCTGCGCGCCGGTGACACGTTCGACCGGATCGAACGCGAGCCAGCGCGCGAACACGTCGTCGCGCAGCGCCCCGGTGTGCAGATCAAACGGCAGATCGAGATCGAACGCCTTGGCAGAGCGGGGAGAGTACGCGGCGGTGTATGCGAGCATCTCCATCGTTTGGAACTCCGGCTGCGTGCGCTTAAACTTCTTCTCGAATACCTCGACAAAGGTAGCTATCGAAAAGTCGTGTTTCTCCAGCGTGCGCTGCACCGATGGAAACGCCGGCGGCGACGCATACGTGAAATACGCATCGCCGCTATGTGATGCAAATGCCGCAAAGACCCCGGGATGTTCCATCACCAAGTGCATCGAGCCAAAGCCACCCGAGGACTTGCCGAGCACCGCGCGCCCGCCTTCGCGCGCGATCGTGCGATACGACGCATCGACGTGCCCCACCACATCGCGAACGGTGTACGTGGCATAGTTGCCGTTGTGGATCGAATCGATGTACTGCGATCCGCCCAGGCGCGTGAACCCGTCGACGATAACCAGAATTGCCGGCGGCATGCGCCGTTCGTGGATAAGGCGATCGGCCCACTGCACGACGTTGCGTTCCCAGGGACGTGCCGACACAAGTGCAAGCCCGTCGCCGCTGTACCCGTGCAGCACGTAGAGCACCGGATAGGCGCGCGAGCCGTGCGAATCGTAAGCGGGCGGCGTGTAGACGACCACGGCGCGCTCGGCGGAATCGCCCAGAGGATTGCCGGCAAGCGCCGCGCTCGTGATGCGATCGAAGTGCAGCGCGCCGCGCAGACCTAGCAATGTACCGTAGGTCGATTCCATCGCCAGGGGCATTGTGTGCGCGAAGGCAACTCCCTGCGGCATGCATCTCGTGCTCGTACTTGCCGCGCTCCTATGGCAAAGCTGGCACACCTCGGCGATCGTCGATGACCGGCGAACGCCGGTGTTTACCGTCGATGGCCGGCCGTACTTCGTCTACGGCGCCGCCTTCTTCTACGAACGCACGCCGGTTGCGCAGTGGCGCAGCGACCTCGAATGGTATCGCGCGATGGGCATCAACACGATCGATCTCTACCTGATTTGGAACTGGCACGAACCCAACGAGCACACGATCGACTTCACCGGCCGCACCAACCCGCAGCGCAATCTCGTCAAGCTGTTCACGCTCATCCATCAACTTGGATTCAAAGTCATCGTGCGTCCGGGCCCGGTGATTCGCAACGAGTGGCGGAATGGCGGCTACCCCGACTGGCTCCTCGAGCGCCCCGACTACGACATGCCGCTGCACGACGTGCTCGAAGGACGCTACCCGGCGACCGCGACGTTGCAAAACGCGCACGCGAACACCGCGGCCGATGAGTGGCTCCACAATCCCGTGCACCTGCGCTATGCGTCGCAATGGCTGCACGACGTCCTAACCGAGATCGCGCCGTGGTCGCACGACGTCATCGCGATCGCGCTTGACGACGACCAAGGTGCCTATCTGGACAACGACACCTATCCTGCGCCGCATTGGCATGCCTACATGAACTGGTTGAAGGCGCAGGTGCAACACACGGTCGGCACGCGCGTCCCGCTCTTCATCAATACGTATCAGATGAAGGTGACGGCCTCGGCACCGGTCTGGGCGTGGGGCAATTGGTATCAGAGCGATGCGTATCGCATCGGCGATCACGACCTCTCCCAACTCGCGCTCTCGCTCGGTCTGTTGCAGACGCAGTCGAACGTCCCGGTAATGACCAGTGAGTTTCAGGCCGGCTGGCTGCAAGGCGCCAATGATACGGCGCCACGTCCGGCCGCGCCCGAGAACACCACGCTCGCGCTGCACGAAATGCTGCAATTTGGCGCGCACGGCGTCGTCAACTTCCCGGTGCAAGACACGCGCAATCCCGCCGGCTATGAAGCGCCGTGGGCGAATTGGTTCTACGGCTGGGATGCCGCGCTCGACGTCGACGGCAATCCGTCGCCGCGCTATGCACCGACCGCGGCGTTCGGCGCGCTGGTGCTGCGCTACGGTGCGCTGCTGGCGACGATGGAACCGCAGGCGGATCGCGCAATTGCGTGGCGCGGCGATGCCGACGCAACCATCGCGCAGCTGCAGCAGTGCTTTGCCCTCGCGCTCACCTGCCGCGTGTACGATCCGCGCTATCAACGAGCGCCGAAGGTCACCGATCGCTCGAGCACCGGCGGCTTGCACGACGCGGCGCTGCTGGTGGCGCCGGATGCGCGGCGCGCGCTACTCGATATCTTCAATCCGGACACGTCCGCGCGCATCACCCGTGCAACCACGGTCACGGTCGGCTCGAAGCGCTACACGATCGCCTCGCAGCATATCGCGCCGGGCGGTGCGATCGACATTCCGCTCGGGTTCACGCCGCCACCGTCACCCGGGATGCGACCGTTGGCGCATGCAACGCCACTCCCGATCGCGTGGCGCAGCGTTCCGCCGGGTGGTGCCATCGCGTACCCGCTCGACGTTTTCCATGACGAGATGCCGACCTACGTGCTCGACAACGGCATCGTGCGCGTCGTCGTTTCGGCCAACGCCGGCGCGCGCTCGTTCATCTATGAAGACGAGCGCACGCACCACAACTATTTCAACACGATCGGCGCGTTACGCGACGACGTCGCCACACCGCCGACCCCATCACCCCGCGACTATATCGCGGCCTACACGCATCCGATCCCGGCCGGGACGTTCAACCGTCCGTATTCTTGCCGCATCGAGTCGAGCGGTATTCGAGCCGCGCTACGCTGCAGCTATATCACCGCGGAGCCGGTTCACTTCGAAAAGACCTTCGTGCTGCTGCCGCGCAGCGATACGTTCGACGTCTATCTGCACGCGAGCGCGGATGCCGTCTCATACTCGAACGGTGCGCTTACATTCCCATATCCGGCGAATACCACGGAAGTGATCCACTTCACGCCGCAAGGAGCAAGCTCGCGGGCCCCGAATCCGGGCGAGTCACCGTAGGCCCGTGGGGAAATGGCGGAACGGCAGACGCAGCCGCCTCAAAAGCGGCCGGGGCAACTCGTGTGGGTTCAAATCCCACTTTCCCCACCAATAGAGGTGAAGAAAGGCGTATCCCCGCAAGCCCGCTCCGCCGGGTCTTGTGAAAGAGTTTAGGCGTATGCGTATCTCTGCGTCTCTACGGTCTGCCGGAATTGGCGTGTTGTTTCTAGCGATGACAGTCGTTGCTGCATGTACAGGCTCAGGGGGATCGCCGGCCGCCACTCCGACTCCAACGCTGCCCTCCTCGGCCACCGTCACAATTTCTTCGATTAATAACGTGACGTTGCCGACAATCGCGACGTCGGGGATTTCGCTCATCGCCACGTTGTCGGTGGCTACCACCCCACCGGGGGTTCCTCCACCTTCGGTGACCGAAACGATTTCGATTTCGGCCCCGACTGGCTCGACGCCGCTCCTTCCGAGTCCGATCGCCTACGTGGAACTTTCAAGCAGCACGTCGTTTACGTTCGTGGAGTCACCGGCATTTGCGTTTACGTCAGCGTCGGTATCGTCCGGCGAGTCGTATTATCTCGGCTACTATAACGGTACGGAGTGGGCAGTCCCCTTCGAAGGGCCCGGCACTGTAAGCGGCAACGCCGTGTCGTTTGCAATGGTCCTAGGAACGTCTCCGGAATTTTTTCCTATTACGTCCACCCAACCGGAGATCTTCGCTCTGTATGCCTCGCCTTGATGTGCTCGAGAATCAGCGTCCTTCGCATCTTCCCCACCCGCGGGGTTGACCGCCCCCCAATCGGGTATGATGCTCCTTGTCAGTACAAGGAGCAACCATGTCGAAATTCGCACTCGCCATCTTTCTTTTGGCGGCCTTAACGCCGGGCTTCGCCAGCGCCTGTAGCAATCTATCGGTCGGAAACGTCGGGGTCAAGAACATGACCAGCGACGGCAAACTCAACCACTACCAGATCAACGGTGTGGTAACCAACAACGGCGCAAACCAGTCCTCAAGCACGCTGCAAGCCGTCGATATCTATCGGGGGCCGGTGAAACTCGATTCCAAGTCGGTCCCGCCGCTCAAGGCCGGCCAATCATTCACCTTCACCTACATCTCGGATCGTTCGAGCGACGCCGGAAACAACACGTCCCATTTGCGCTTCGTACTCGATGCAAAGAACGGCTCGATGTGCGGCACGCCGGCTCCCGCAACCGTGACCTTCTAGGCTTTCCGCGCCGGTGGCCGAAGAGCGCAGCATGTCGAAATTCGCACTCGCCATCTTGCTCTTGGCCGCCTTTGCGCCGGGCATCGCCGACGCTTGTAGCAATCTGGTGCTGCGAAACGTCGGGGTCAAGAGCATGAGGACCGTCGGCAAACTCAACTACTACCAGATCAATGGTACGGTTACGAACATTGATGTAAACCAACCGTCAAGGACGCTACAAGCCGTCGACATCTACCGGGGACCGGTAAAGCTCGATTCCAAATCGATTCAGCCGCTCAAGACCCGTCAATCGTTCTACTTCCAGTACATCTCGGAACGTTCGAGCGACGCTAGAACCGGCCCGTCCCACCTGCGCTTTGTGCTCGATGCCAAGAACCCCCCGATGTGCACGTCCCCGGCTCCGGCGGACGTAACATTTTAGCCTCGCTACTCCTCGTCGCGGCAGTAGTAGCGGCAGCGCCGGCCAACGACGCGCAATTGGTCGGCGTTACCCGTCTGTCGCTGACGGCCGCGCCGACCAACTTTGCGGCGCTGCGTTCGCCGGTGTTTTCGTCTCTACCGAACCAGCGAAACTACAAGTCTACGCCTGAGTTTGCGAGACGCTGCCCCGACTGCGCGATCTACGACAAGTTTGCGACCGCATCGCTCGACGAGAGCTGGAACATGCAGTTTCATTGGGATACAAATCGGGCATGGTCGAAAACGCAGCTGGACGCCTATGTCCTAGCGACGTTCGGCCCGCTCTTTCCCGGTGCGACGCTCCAGCGCGCGACTTCGGGCGGCCACGACTATTTCGGCTGGTCGCGCGACCAAACGAAACAATTTCTCTACGTGATTACCGATACCGATGCGCGCGGGTTTCGCGTAATAGTCGGCCATTTTCTTGCGAGCAACGAGCACGTCGTCCGCTTTTCTCGCGGCCTAACGACCGCGGACCGCGACGAGCTCGCGAAATCCGTGCAGAATTTTCTAACCGTCGCATCTGCGGGCGTCGACACGAACTTTGCGTCGCTGCTGGGAAAACAGACGAACAGCGAGTGGTACGCGCTGAATATGGGCTTCGGCGGGATGCTAACCGACTGCCGCGCGGTCAGGGACATCGCTGCCAATCCGAGTCCCAGCAACCGATCGACGTGGTTTGTTTCCTGCGCGACCCCCGCGATCGGAGGCCCTGCCGCGCAATCTGCGACGGAACTCCACGACGCTGTGAGCGCTGCGCTGCCGGACGGGTTCACGCCAACAACCGATCCAAATATGTTGATCGGCATGGCCTATCGCTGGGATCGTAAGTCCGATAATGCGATGATATTCATTCGCCCGAATGCCTACGACCCCACCGGAGCAACCACGGTGTACGATCTGGAAGTCGCGCACTTTTTGCCGTTGCCCTAGCCAAGGACCACGTCGTGCACCAGCCCGACAAAGATCCCGCTCGCGACCACGCCGTGTATCCTCTTTAAGTTCGTGTCGAGCAGCGCGGGCTGCTCGATCGTGCCGAAGTGGCAGTCGAGGATCCAGTTTCCGTTATCGGTGATGAACGGCGTATCGGTGCCGCGACGGACGATGTCGACGTCGGGATGTGCGCGCCGGATTTCGCGCAGAACATAGGGCATGGCGTAGGGTACGATCTCAACCGGAAGCGGGAATGCGCCTAACACGGGGACGAGTTTTGCGGGCGTGGCAACGACGACGAACTGCCGCGCGCACAGCGCCACCGCCTTCTCTCGAAAGAGCGCGCCGCCTCCGCCCTTAATCAGCGCCCAATTGGGCGCGATCTCATCGGCACCATCGATCGCCACCTCGATCTCGCGCTCGAGCAGTGCCAGCAACGGTATGCGCTGCTGTTCGCACAGTCGCTCCGTTCCAATCGATGTTGCAACCGCGACGATCTTTTCCCCGGCTGCGATGCGCTGGCCGACCCGTTCGATCGCGTAAAAGGCCGTCGTTCCGGTGCCGAGTCCGATGCAGGTGCCGTCGCGCACATAGCGATCGACCGCCGCATAGCCGGCGGCACGCTTGGCAGCGTCGTCGCTCGGCGTCATGCTGCACCCGGCTGGGGATCGCGGATCGTGACCAGCGTCACGATCGTCGCTATCGCCGCGATACCTGCCGCCGCAAGCAACGCCGGATTGTACGTACCGAAGCGCAAGGCTAGTTGCGTTGCCACGATCGGACCGACGATCTGACCCACGCTGTAGAGCACCGTTAAACGACTCACCGCCGCATTGGTCATCCGCGGGAAGATGTCGCGTCCGAGTCCGTTCGAGAAGAGCGCAATCGCGATAAACGTACCGCCAAGTGCAATGGCGCAGAGGATCACGGCAAAAGCGCTGGGCGAAAAGACCGGCGCGGCAAGACCGACGGCTTGAATCCCGAGGGCAACCGCGAGCGCGCGGGACTTGCCCAAACGCGCCGCCGCCGGAATCCACGCGAACGTGGCAAAGGCCGCCGCCAGCCCGACGAACACCCAGGCGAGTGCCGCGTAGTGCGACACACCCGGCGTCTTGGCGATGATCGCGACCAGAAATGTCGCGGGAATGATGTAGGCAAACGCTTCGGCAGTGTACACCGCGAGGAGCCACGCAAAGGTCGTTTGATGATGCGGCAGCGTCGCATCGATGCCGGTCTCGGCGATGCTCGCCGACGTGTCGTCGGTAAACCACCACCCCGTTATCAGTAGCACCGCAGCGGCGATGATCGCGATGCCGGCCCACGCACCGCGTGAGCCGACGTGTACCGCCAGTGCCGGCACGGCGACTCCGGAAAACGCAATCCCAAATCCCACGCCGGTAAAGAACAACGGCGCCCAGGTTGGTGCGTGCGCTTTAGCCGCGCGCTCGAGCACGATGCTCGACGCGAACACAAAGACGAAGCCGCTACAGACCCCGGTCACAAAGCGCAGCGGCAACCACAGCGGTTCCGGGCCGGCCATCAAGGCCGTCGTGACCGCCACACCCGCGAGGCTCCAACGGGTGATCGCCAGACGCCGGCGCTGCGCAATCGGATGCATCGCAAGCGACGCGCCGACGAGATAGCCGAACAAATTTGTAGTCGCGAGCGCGCCGGCCGCAGCGACACTGAGACCGGCGTCGCGCTCCATCACCGGGATGAGCGGTGTGTAGGCGAAGCGGCCGATGCCCATGGCGACCGCGAGTGCGACCGCGCCGCCGGTAAGAAAGCGCGCATCAGCCGGACGCATCGCTTACGTATCCGCGATCGGAACGCCCGTCACGGCATGGCGCTCCTTCGCCAGCGGCCGTATTCCATTGATCACCAGACGCTTGAAGTGCTCGGTCGCGGCATGGGCCTCAAGGCCCGCGCGGTCCGTGTATTCCTCCCACAATGCGAACGAGTTCGGCTGTTCCGCATTGCGTGCGATCTCAAAGGTAATGACGCCGTCTTCCTTACGCGAGGCCGCGCGCAACTCTCGGAAGAGCGCCTCGGCTTTGTTCGCGTCTTCGGGCGAAAAGGTGTAATGGACGGATTGACAGAGCATCGAGTACCTCCTGTCCCCCCGGGGGCGCTTGGTTCATCATGTCGCGCGAGGAAGATTCTGGGCATGACCGAAGTCGCTTCTCCACACTGGAGGACAACAACACATGAGAATCCTTCCGATTTCTGCTATTATGCTGCTCGCCATGAGCTCGATGAGCGCATCGGCACTCGCCGTTACCACGACCCCGGCCCCGGTGAAAGTCACGTCATGCACCGTGATGTTTGCCGCAACCGGCGACGCGATCGGTGTGCCCGGCGTAACGCTCACCAACGGCGTGGCTGTCGTACTCGCAAACGAAAGCGGCCGCACCGTGAAATCCGTTACGGTCACCGGCGACTACCACGGCCGGCACGAAACCGCCACCGCCCCGGTTAACCTCGCGCCCGGCGCGACGGTTATGCTCACGCGTCACTTTGGCCAATCCGCGTATGTCGGCCCGGATGCAAAATGTGCGGTGATCAGCGTAACATTTGCCGATGGGACGACGTGGCCCTAAGGTAATAAGCGCTACTGCACCACGATCTTCGCCATCATGCCCCCGTCCTCGTGTTCGAGAATGTGGCAATGATAAACGAAGGTCCCTTTCACGATCGGATCGCGCAGGTCAACGAGGAGCGTCACCGATCCGGGTTGCTGCGTTCCATTACCCGGCGTTTCGTAGGGCACGTTCACGGTATCAAGCCAATTGAGCGTGCTCTGCGGGACGCCGTTGATCGCCTCCACTAGAAAGTGCACCTGATGCACGTGAAATGCGTGGACCTCGCCGGTTTCGTTGAGGACGGTCCACTGTTCAACCGTGCCGCTATTTGCAACGATCTGCGGCGCCGCGCTCGGTGCATAGGCTTGTCCATTGATGAAGAATTGGTTGCTCACCACGTTTTCGGTGAACACGATTTGGCGTTGCGCAGCGGGCGCCGGCGGCAGTTCGCCGATAAATGGCTGCGCTTGCACGGCGTGCATGAGCGCACGCGGTTTCGATTTCGCGACCGTTCCTCCGCTCGTGCCGTTGGGCTCCAACGCTGCTAACGTCACAGCAGGACCCGGATCACCGTCGGGACCGGTATCGACGCAGGCCGATTGCAACGTCGTCCCACCCGCAAGTCCGGTCACGATAAATTCCGCTCGGCCGCTGGGCGGCACGAGCACGTGGGACACGTTCTCGACGTGTGGGTTTCCGGGATACGTGTCGACCGGATATCCATCGAGCGCGACAATGCCGATTTGCTCGCCCGGCACGGAGAGGTCGAAGTATCGATCGGCTGAGGCATTCACCACACGAAAGAGCTGCTGCTCTCCCGGGTTGATACCGATCGTCGGTTGGATCAGGCCGTTGACCGTAACGTGCCGCCCCTCTTCGGGACGACAGGCGTCGTACGCGGCGGTATCCTGCGTCTGCACGCGTTGCGCGATGAGCTGACGCGAGCGTGCGAGCGTGGAAATGCTCGGCTGATCCTGCGGATCGGCGAGTAAGAGTACGCGCTGGGTCAGAAACTGCAGGCCGGCTTCGTGCTCTTCGATGCCGTCAACGATGATCGCGCCGATCATCCCGCTTTCCACTTGCCAGTTGCTCTCGCCGTGCGGATGCGGATGATACCAATAGAGTCCCGATGGCTCGTCGCTCGGAATCGGCACACGGTAGTGTAGCGTTTGCCCCGGCATCGCCATCGTGTTGATCACGTCATCAGCCGGCGCGTTTGGCGACACCGTCATGCCGTGGAAGTGCAAATTGGTCATATTCGGCGGTGTCGACGAGACCGGAAGATTATTGGTGTAGTCGATCACGATCGTGTCGCCCGGATCGACTTCGATCGTGGGCGCGACCCAGGTGTCGTTGTACTCAAAGCCGGGTGCATTGGTCTCCGGGTTGATCGCTGCGAAAAGCGTAACGTGTGCTACGCCGTTGACACTTTGCACGATCGGTGGTTCGGCGTACGTGCCGGGCGCCGCGGTCGGATAGGTTGGCGCGCTCGCATTGCCGCCACCGGCGCAGCCGGCGAGCAGCGCGAGCACGATCAGCCGGTTTTTCATGGCTGCCTCACGTGTATGTCGAGCGTAACGTCGACGGTTCCGCCGATCACCGGATCGAGCCGTGTGACCGTCATGCCGAAGGCGTGCCGGTCGATCTGACCGGTCGCGTGATAGACGGGATGCTGAGGGTCACCACTTACGGTGACCACGAGATGTTCGGGCTGCGTGACCCCGTGCATCGTGAAATTTCCGTCCATCGTAAAACCGTTGGACGTCGGCGTAATCTTCGTACTGGTAAAGGTCCACGTCGGAAACTTTTTGGTATCGAACCATTCGGGCGTCCCCATCACGCCGTCACGATCGGGATCGCCGGTCTTCAACTTCGTCGCGTCGAGCACGGCGCTCACGCTCGCCGGCACAAGCGAACCCTCGGGAAGGTCGATCGTCCCGCTGAGCACCGGGACGCTCCCGTTCACGTGTTCGACGAAGATGTGCTGTACCGAGAACGTGACGGCTGATTTCGCCGGATCGATCGCGAGCAGCGCCGCGAGCGCAAGATGCAGCATCGGCTAATATCCGATCGTGTACTGGAGATTCATCGTATTGGTCGTTTGGAGACTCAGCGTACCATTTGAGTACGGAACGTGTTCGATGACGTCTTCGATCGTGATGCGCGAATTGTGGGTCGGTCCGTAGCCGAGCAAGAGCACCGTGTCGCGCTCGAAGCCACTCGTGTCGTTGGTGCCCTCGTAGCGGGCGAGCGCGAAGAACCGTGGCGAGAATGCGTAGCGCAGCTGCTCGAATCCACCACTCGACGCATACCCAATGCTATTGAAGCTCGAGTCCCATCCCGTCTGTAGCAGGGTCTCGCTGGTCCACTTCCCTTGGTTGAAGACGACGGCGTAACCCTGCCGCACGAAACGATCGAGCAGGGTGGCAACGTCGGGCCGCTCCCCCTCGTAGTGGTAGTACGTCAGCGCGACCGGCCCGATCGCCTCCTGTATATTTTCCATGTAGTCCTCGCCGGTGGTTAACAGACCGCTTTGTCGATCGTGTCCGGGTCCGGTAAAGACGCGCGCCGACAAGCCTTGCAGCGTGTTGCCGACGGTGACGTTCACGCCCAACTTCGGCGTGAAGAAATCGAACGGATTGTTGCCAACCTGTTGCACGAAAATCCCGTAGTCTTGGTAGGATTCGCGGAACGTCTCGGGATCGACCGGCAGCGGCAACGTGTACATACCGGCTTGCACGTAGAGCGGAATTTTTGCGCTCCACGGATTTATGCGGTCGTTGACCCAGGCATCCCGAAGGAGCCCATGCTCGCCGCCGTCCACGGCGTATTGCTCGACAAAAAAGCTTCCGCGCGTGCCGATCGCACCGGCGGTGAACAGCTCCACCTCGTCGACGATGGCCTTGGGCAAGCCCTGCCCATTGGGTCCGTCGCCCTGGTTCTCGCTCGAGTCGAGCAAATTAGCCTTCATCGCGAACGGGAAGGCCGGCCCCGGTTGGACCCCGGGGATACGGTCGCCGCTGGCCAAGAAGTGCGCCCCAAAGTCATTGAGGTGAGGGACGACCGTGTGGCATTTCTGACACGTTACGCCGTATTGATGCGCAAACAGCGCAATGCCCAAGAGCATGCCCATTAGGTCCACCAAGGCATGGTATTAGGCACACCTAATTCATGTCAAGCACTTGGGGCGCTTTTTTTGCCCAGCGCTCAGCCGCGCCGCTCGCGGCCGAGACACTGGACGGTTTCGTTCCGCGCTTAGACTCGGGCGCCGCGGCCCGTCAGGAGGTTGATGACCAAGAGAATGACGGCGACGACCAAGATGAGGTGAATGAGCGCCCCTCCGACATGCAGCAGAAAGCCGAGCAGCCACAGCACGACGAGGATGACGATCAGGGTCCAGATGAGATTAGCAAGTCCAGCCATGCTCCGTCCTTTCCCAGACAAGTGTCAGCTGAATCGGATTCGATCGCACACGTCTCGGGAATGATCAGCTCATCATGAAAAAAGAATCCGCTCGACAAAACTGCCGACGTTCTCAAGGGAACCGTCGATGACATGCGTGACACGATCCACGAAGCTTCGCATCGCGCTACCGCCGACGCAGAACGTACGCGTCGCGAGATCGACGACGACATGACGCCGGAAGAACGGGCAAAGTCCATGGCTAATGAGGCCAAAAATCGCGTGCAAGCGAACGTGGACGCCGCCAAGCGCCAAATCCGGCAAGACTAGCCCGATGATGGAGACTCGCACGCGCGTCTGCCAAATCCCGTTCGGGATTTTGGAAAACTTGCTCGGCGCGCCCTCAAAATCGAAACATCACTTCACCGACGTTGCAAAATCGGGACAGCCGCAGGTCATTCGCATGGTGCAATGGCGCTGCGGCTGTCGTGCGCTATCGATCGAAGCGGACGAGGTACCGATCGTTCCGTGCGAGTTTCACGTCTCCTACTTGCGCCGCGACTGAGGTGAGAGCAAGCGGAGTATGATCTCCTCCGCTCGGCCCGCCCGAGGAAGCGATCGGTCGAGGTAGGCCGCAAGAACGGCCGGGTGTATGTAGGCTTTGCGACATACGGCCACGGTGTTCCCCAAGCGAGCCGCCACGATCTTGATGACGGAATTCATGCGAACCTTGGCGTCCCGCTCGCTTTGCGCGGGTTCTTCACGCTGCAGCAGTTCGCAACACGTCACGGTGCCGCCCCAGGTTCGAAAGTCCTTGGCTGAAAATTCCTCGCTCGCAGCGGCGCGAATATATTCGTTCACGTCGTGCGAACTCACGTGCCGCACCTCGCCGTCGTGATCGAGATACTCAAAGAGGCGCTGACCGGGCAAATGCTGACAGGTGCGAATGACCTTCGCGACGCGCCGATCGCGGATGTCGACGTCGTGATGCACCCCGCTCTTGCCCTTGAACCGAAAGCGAACCGTATCGCCTTTCAAAAGCACGTGATGATCCTCGAGTGTGGTCAGACCATACGACTCGTTTTCTCGTGCGTACTCGTCGTTGCCGACTCGAATCAGCACGTTTTCGAGCAGATAGACGACGGTGGCAAGAACCTTCTCGCGGGGAATGCCGGGCCGCGCAAGATTTTCACTGACATGTTTATGAATGCGGGGCAGCGCCTTACCAAAGTCCGCAACCCGATGAAACTTGCTTTCGTCGCGAGCGGCCGCCCAATCCGGATGATACCGATATTGCTTTCGCCCGCGCGCATCGCGGCCGGTTGCCTGAAGATGCCCGCGAGGATCGGTACAGATCCACACGTCTTGGTACGCGGGTGGAATTGCGAGTGCGCGTATGCGTTCGAGATCCCGCGCCGACGGCGCACGGCCGCCCGGCGCAACGTAGCGGAACCCGCTTCCGCGGCGTAAACGTCGAATGCCCGGTTCCCTATCGCTCGAGTACCGCAGCCCGGCCTCGAGCGCGGCTTCGATTGCCTCATCTGCTACACTCATGTGCTTGCCATTATACGTCACCTCGTCACATGGGGGCAGACTGCCCCCGCGTGTGGAACAAGGCCAGCAACCCATGTCGAGCCTTGAATTGACTCCGCGGAGCTTTGCGCCAGGCCCGTTGCGCGGTACACTCCGCGTTCCCGGTGACAAATCGATTTCGCATCGCGCCCTGATCCTGGGGGCGGCCGCACCTCAGCCGCTCGAGATCCGCAATCTCAATCCCGGCCGTGACGTTCGCGCCACGTTGGAAGCGCTGATCGCTCTTGGTGCTCGCGTCAGTGGAAGTGCGAGCGACGCGCTAACGATTCACGCGACACAGCTACGCGAGCCGATGGGCACGCTCGATTGCATGAACTCCGGCTCGACCGCGCGGATGATGCTGGGCGTCTGCGCCGGCGCCGATGTTCCGGCGACCTTTGACGGCGATGATTCACTGCGCCGTCGCCCGATGGAGCCGGTCGCTGCACAGTTGCGCGCGTTCGGCGCCAAGATCGTCACGACCGACGGGAAGCTGCCGCTGCGCATCGAGGGCACGCCGAAGATCGAGACGCGGTGCTTCATTCTGGTTTCGCCGTCGGCACAAGTCAAGTCGGCGCTGTTGCTCGCCGGACTCTTTGCTAACACGCCGATTACCATTTCCGCCGACAAACATTCACGCGATCATACCGAGCGGCTCTTGCGCTATCTCGGTGCCAATATCCGTTGGGACGGCAGCACGATCGAACTCAGCAGCGCGATCATGAACGCCAATCCCGTAACGGTCTGCGGCGACTTCTCGTCGGCCGCGTTCTTCCTGGTCGCGGCAACGGTCGCGCCCGGCAGCGAGTTGACGATCGAAGGTGTCGGCGTTAATCCGACGCGTACCGGTCTGCTCGACGCGCTACTCCAGATGGGCGCGGCAATCGAGGCGCGCAATGCGCGCGAGATCGCCGGTGAACCCGTCGCCGATCTTTACGTGCGCCACGCCGAACTGCGCGGCATGACGATCGGACCCGACATCGCGCTGCGAGCCATCGACGAAATTCCTGTGCTCGCCGTGGCCGCGGCCTTCGCGCGCGGGGAAACGAAGATCACCGGCGTGCGCGAGCTGCGCACCAAGGAATCGGATCGCGTCGCAGCAATCGAACGGCTGCTGGGTGCCGTCGGCATCGCGGTCGAGACGGCGCCGAACGGCCTCGTGATTGCGGGGGGCACGCCGCGTGCCGCCGGCGCGTGCGTCGAAACCCACGACGACCACCGTACGGCCATGGCCGCGGCCACGCTGGCCGCCGGTGCAGGACCGCTGGAGATCGATAGCGATGCCAGTATCGACGTCAGCTTTCCGTCGTTTCTCCAAATTCTTGGGAGCGTGCAGCGCGCGTGAACGAACAGCCAGTCTATTCCCCCGACGAGTTCGCCGCCGAGGCTCGCTATCTCGAGACGCTGATCTGGGAATCGATCGTGATCGTGCCCAACGCCAAAGTGCTGGTGTGCGGCTACGGCCCGGACGGCGCGTACGTGCAGCACGCGATCGACGGCGGAGCGAACGTCACGGTCATCGAGCATCGGCAAGAGCCGATCAACCGTTTCAACAAGCTCGACGCAAAGTTACTACGCGGCAGCACCTCGGTGATTCCGGCGAAAGACAACAGCTTTGATCTCGCGATCGCGTATCACTACTTGCACGAGATCGATCCGTTCTTTCACTCGCAAGTGCTCTCCGAGCTTGGGCGCGTATCGCGCCGCGTCGCGGTCATCGAGCCGGCGCCGCCCGCCGATCCGCTCGGCAAGCGCATCGCATTGCTCTACTCGCAGGCCAAACGCGAACTCGGCCAGTTCGAATACTACCAGCCGCTCGAATATTGGAAGAAGCTCTTACAAGGCGTCAAGGCTGACGTTTCGCAACACGTGTTTGCCTTCGCCAAGGTTCCACCGCGTGAATATCTTCTCGATACCGTGCAACTGTTGCTCGATACGATTGAGGTGGAAGAAGCACCGCGCGAATATATGAATGAATTGCGGCAAATCGCACAGCGCTCCGACGCGCAGTTGTTGCCGCCGCCGCGCTATGTACTCGTCGGCGCGGCTGCCGGCGATTTGCTGGTGCCGAGTTTTACGCCGCGCATGCCGTCGCGCGCCGTGTTGCCCGCGCCCGCCAAGGCCGCGCCGCCTGCAGCAACGTCGCGGCGTCGCAAGGCCGAGGTGAGCGCGCAGTCAGGTTACGAGATGCCGCCGGTTGAAGAGCCCAAGGCGATCACGCCGCCCGACACCATCGAGCCCCGGCCCGCGACTGCACCAGTACCGCAGCCTGCACCGGGACCTCCGCCTCCCGCCGCTGCGCCGCCCGCACCACGACGCGCGCCTGCTGTGCCGCCGGTTCCTGACTTTGGGGCTGCGGGTTTGCCGTTTGGTGCGCCGCCGCCGCCTGCACCCGGCGCAGCCTCCCCCGGCGGCGCGCCGTTTGGCATGCCGTTTGCAACGCCGCCCGGCGCGCCACCTGAGGCACCGAGCTTCGGATTACCCGGCGGTGGTGCGCCGCCGAATCCAGGATGGGAATGGGAGCCGCCGGACGGCGGCGATGAACCGCCGCTGCCTTAAGCGGCCGAGTCGCTTGACGAACTCGGCTTGGGACTCTCGCTTGGCTTCGAACTCTCGCCGCTCGACGATTCGCCACCCGAGCTTTTCGCTGGACGCGAATCGGTGACGTAAAATCCCGAACCGTTGAAAATGATCGGCGCCGGATTGAAGACGCGCGTCAGCGCGCCTCCGCATTGCGAGCACGGCTCGGCATTTGTTTCATTGAACCCGTGGCGGATCTCCGTTACCTTGCCACAGGCGTCACAGCGATAATCATAGAGCGGCATACGCGTTCTGTTATACCAAGCCTAGCAGTCTCGGTCAATGACTGCTAGCTCAACCAGGCCTTTGAAATGGACCAGCGCGTCGTCGAGCCCTCGCTCGAATCGTCGTCCGTGCTTCCAAGCGTCCATCCAGGCGCCCAAGCGTCCGCCGTAGGCCGGGTAACTGAGCTTGACGTGCACGCGGGCCCGCGATGTCTTACGCTCGATGCGAAAGTCGAGCCGCCGCCGCACCGAGTACGCGCCGACCAGCGAGAGGTGAAAATTGCTGATGAACTGATCGACCTCGTAGCGCTGCTCTTCGTCGCGCGGCAGGCTCGAGCGCACGATCACTTCGGTTCCTACGGAAAGCGGTGATGCCGGCTCCGCTAAATTCGCACTGCGTAGGAATGGGAGCCACACGGGCCACTTCTCAACGGCACAGAGCAGCGCGAATGCGTCTTCGACGGGAGATTCGATATCGAGACTCGCGCTGTACGACCGCAGCCCGGGGTGGGCAAGGGCATCGGTCACGATCGCCATGGACGGACTACTTCTTCGCCCTAGATATTGTGCCTGCCGTCCAAGCGACCCCTATATATCGCCTGACCCCACCGCGACGGCGAAGGCGACCAGGGTTTGGACCCCTACCGGGAGCGCCGCTTCGTCAATCCGGAATTCGGCGCTGTGGCCAGGGTAGATCGACTCGGCCGCTTCGCTGCGAATCCCCAAGCGCACGTGAACGCCGGGCACGCGTTGGGCGAAGTAGGCGAAGTCTTCCGCGCCCATCGTCGGCGCGGGTCGCTCGACGCGCAGCGCGGTATGCTCGCGCATGTACCGTGCGAAGTTCTCCGCGAGCGCGGCATCGTTCATGACCGGCGGATATCCGCGTACGATGCGAACCTCTGCCGTTGCGCCGTACGCCGCAGCAGCGTGCTCGGCGATGCGCTTGACGCGCGCTTCGAGCCCGTCGCGAATGTGCGGATCGTGCGCTCGCAACGTTCCCGACATCTGCACTTCGTCGGCGATAACGTTGTTACGATAGCCGCCTTGAATCGTGCCGATCGTGACGACGACGCTCTTGAGCGGATCGGTTTCGCGCGCGGCGATGTTCTGCAGCGCAAGCACGACCGCACTCGCGGCTGGAATCGCATCGACCGATGTATGCGGATACGCGCCGTGCCCGCCTTTACCGCGAATGGTAATGTATAACTCGTCGGCCGATGCGTTCACGCCGCCGGGCGTGATGCCGATTTCACCCGGCGCGAGCCGCACATCGACGTGCAGCATCGCGATCGCTTCAACTTTGGGATTGTCGAGTGCACCTTGGGCGATCATCGGTTCGGCGCCCCCGGGACCTTCTTCTGCCGGCTGAAAGATCAAGACCGTCGTCCCGTGCAAACCAACGCGCATCGCTTGCAGCTCGCGCGCCGCGCCGAGCAGCATCGCGGTGTGCGCATCGTGGCCGCATGCGTGCATCTTCCCATCGATTTCTGAGGCAAAGGCCAATCCGGTGCGCTCGGTGATCGGAAGCGCATCCATATCGGCGCGCAACGCCGCGACGTGCCCCGGCAGTCCGCCGCGCACGATGCCGACGACGCCGGTTTGCGCTAGGCGACGATGCTCGACGCCAAGCGTATCGAGTTCGTGCTCGATCAACCCCTGGGTCCGGTGCTCTTCAAAGCCCAGCTCAGGTTGGCGGTGGATGGCACGGCGCAATTCAATGACGCGCTCGATGGTCGGTGCAGACGGTTCTTCGATCACTTTCCGGGCTCTGCGGCGGCAGTACGAGGCTTCCCTGCGAGCGAAACCACGGAGGTAATGATCGGAGCCGATGCCGCGCTCGCCGCCTTGATCAATCGGGCAGCGAACACCTATCTCACGTCCGCGCCCACCTACATCACCTTTCGCGAGAGCACGCACATCGAAGGGGCGAACAAGAGTGAGGACATCAATCGCGCCGTCTCGGTGCGGGTCGCCGACGACTATGCCGTCATGCAAGATCTGCCGAACGGTTCGATGCGTCTCGGACCGGCATTTCCGGTGATTCCATTCTTCGATCCGTTCTCGACCTTCCGCTTCAGTTATTTTGCAAACCTCAAGAAGATCGACATCACGTTCGATCCCGGCCGGCCGTTTCAACTCCAGCTGCCCGCACCCGAGCCCGGGATCGACGCGCTGGTTCCGTACTTCTCGGAGTTTGCGCCGCGCTACGCACCGGACTCCACCGATGATGCCCTGCATCTGCTCATCGAGCCGACGCCGCGAACGGGCAACGACACCTTCTACCCTTCCGACGTCACCGAAGATCCGGCAACCCATTTGCCCTCGCACATTACGTTGCAAGACAACGGCACCGACATGACGATCGGGCTCGATTACTCCATGGTCGATGGATATTGGGTCGTGACGCGCGGAACGTGGAGCGCGACCCAACACGTTGCCCTCATCGGCGCATTCAAAGTCAACGCGGTCACGACGTTTTCTGATTTCGCGTTTCCAACGACGGCACCCGATCCGCGTCTGGCGGGAACCCCGACCCCTAGCCCGAGTCCAAGCGCAAGCCCGAGTCCGTCATCATAGCTTTAGGAGAATGTAGTGATTCTCACACCGATGGTAATTGCCGACGCTCCATGCAGCATCCCGGATAAAGACGTCACGGTTGCAAAAGAAGTCGTGCCTGTTTACCCCGACTCCGCCAAAGATCTCGGGCTGGGCTTCGTCGTGGTGCTCGTAGACGTCACCGTGAATCCGGACGGCAGCGTCGACCGGGCGTTCATCACCCAGAGTAGCCACAACATCGCAATCGATGTGGCGGCGTTGAAGGCGGCGCGCCAATCGACGTATTCGCCAAAGATCGTCGGCTGCCAGGCCATCACGAATACGTTCATCTTCCGTGCCAGCATGGATCCGCGAACCGCGCCTAGATAGCCTCAGCGATCAACTCGAGAGAACGCAGCCGCGTCGGATGGTCGAAAACGTCGGAGACGATCATCAGCTCGTCAACCCTTGTCTCTTCGACGAATGCCCGCAGGCCCGCGCGCACAGTCCCCGGTGAGCCAACAACCGAGCGCGCGAGCATTCCCTGCGCTTGCGTTTTTTGACCGAGCGACCAATAGGTCTCAATGTCGTCGATCGGGGGTTTGCTCAACCCACGCTTTCCGCTGAAGATGTCGGCAACGGACATCTGTTGCGTCGTCGCCAGGCACTTGGCTTCGCCGTCGGTATCGGCGGCGATGACGTTGATTCCGGCCATCGCATAGGGTCGCTCGAGCTGCGCGGACGGCTTGAACCGGCTGCGGTAAGTTTCGAGCGCCGGCAGCAGCAGATCCGGCGCGAAGTGCGATGCAAAGGCGTAGGGCAAGCCGAGTTCGGCTGCAAGTATCGCGCCGAATGTGCTGGAGCCTAAAATCCAAAGCGGTACATGTGTTCCTGCTGCGGGCACCGCAACGATCGCTTGTCCCTCGACCGGCTCGGCGAGGAAGGCTTGCAGTTCCAACACGTCCTGCGGAAAAAACTCCGATGCATTGGGAGCGCGCCGCATCGCCCGCGCGGCAATCTGATCGGTTCCCGGCGCCCGGCCGAGCCCGAGATCGATGCGCCCGGGAAACAGTCGCTCAAGCGTGCCGAATTGCTCGGCGATGACATATGGCGAATGATTCGGCAGCATGATGCCGCCGGCACCGACGCGTATCGTCGACGTCCCGGCGGCAATGTGCGCGACGACGATTGACGTCGCGGCGCTCGCGATGCCTGCCATGTTGTGATGCTCCGCGATCCAGATGCGCTTGTATCCCAGCGCTTCCGCGTGCGCGGCGACATCGCGAGCGTTATTGAGCGCTGCAGCGGCATCCGAGCCTTGTCGTACCCGGACCAGCTCAAGCAGCGAGAGAGACGTCATGAAACCTCCGAACAACAAAAGCCGGACATCGTATCCGGCTCTTGCTTCATATGGCGGAGAGGGTGAGATTCGAACTCACGGTACCCTCATCAGGTACGCCCGCTTTCGAGGCGGGTGCCTTCAACCGCTCGACCACCTCTCCTCATCGTTTTTGCCACCTTCGGTGGCACCGGGCATCCTGCCCTAAAACGACACGCTTCACCCTCCAGGTGAAGCCGTCGTTACTACCCGCGACTAGGCATCGATACCTTCCTCGAGCTGCGGGGCGCGCTTTTTCTTAAAGAAGCGGCGTAGCTGGTCGGCCGCTTCTTCTTCCAGCACACCCGACGTTACCTCAAGGCGGTGATTGGTCTTCCACGACTGCAACACGTCGAACGCGCCGCCGTCGGCTCCGCCCTTGGGATCGCTCGCCGCATACACCACGCGTTTCAACCGCGCCGCGATGATCGCGCCCGCGCACATCACGCACGGCTCTTTGGTGACGTAGAGCGTCGCTTCGTGCAGACGCCATGCACCGAGTCGCCGCGACGCCTCACGAATCAACAACATCTCGGCGTGCGCGGTTGGGTCGGGCCGCGCTTCTTTCTCGTTCTTGGCTTCGAGAATCAGATCACCGCTGACGAGCACGGCGCCGACCGGAACGTCGCCGTTATCGGCCGCTTCTTGTGCAAGCTCGATTGCGCGCCGTATATGCCGCTCGTCGTCGCTCATGTGTACGTCCAGAAAAATCGCGCCCGGAGGGATTCGAACCCACGGCCTCTGCCTTCGGAGGGCAGCGCTCTATCCAGCTGAGCTACGGGCGCATATTCCGCTCGCCACACTATGCTTCCGGCGGTAGTCCGGTGCTTGGGATATGTTTGAAGAGATCCAATTTATGATCGACCAGCGTACGATAGAACTTGCGCACGCAATCCGGATGGCCGAAGAAATACGTCCGCGCATAGGCGAGATCGTCGCCGGAACTATCGGGGACGTAGTGCGAGATTTCGATTTCTTCCATCTGATTGCGGTCGACGGGGTGGGGGCAGAAATCGCACGGGATGGTGGACATGTAAGGTTACTCCGCTCGCGAGCGACGGGACCCCGCGTGAGGTCCCGCCTCCCGAAAATTGGTGACTCGGGGGTGATTTGAACACCCGACCAAGGGCTTATGAGTCCCCTGCTCTACCGCTGAGCTACCGAGCCGTGCCGCTGTGGGCGCTTTTCGACACCTGACTGTACCAGAACCCGCCCCAGGCGGCAAGGGCGCTAACGGGCGCGGCTCGCAAGGTACTGCTGCACCAGGCGCTCGGGCGCTCGCGCAATCCACGCTTCGACGATCAGATCGCGCAGTTCGCCAACGTTGATCCGGCTCAGCCGCACGAGAATCGCCGGATAGCCATCGAAATGCGGCGTCGTAAAATAGACGCCGGGATCGCGCTTGAGCAGCGCTTCTTTGATCTCGAGGCTCGACGTGTGCGCGCCTAAGATCGCGCCCTTCGGCGCAGCGGCGCCGAGCGCCGCGATCTCGTTCTTGCGCAGCGGCCGTTCCCAGACGAAGCCCTTCTCCTTCGACTTGTCCTTAACGGCCCATGTCTTCATATCCCATTTGACCGTCTCGACCACGCTCGGCATCGCCGCCGCAAGCCGCGCAACGTCGTTCCATGTCGCCATAGTCCCTAAGTCCCAAAGGACGCCGACATCCCGTCCATAAATTCAGTCTCCTATATGCGCCTACATACGCTTCTAACCGCGCTCGTTGTTACATTATTTGCGGCAAGCGCCCTCGCGCCGGCTACGGTCCGCGCCGATGATGCCCAAGCATTGCTTGCCAAACATCGGGCGTTCGTTGGCTGGCAGTACGGCGACGGCAACGTATCCTCGGCGTATCTCGAGCGCATCTACACCGACGCGTCAGGCAAAGTCACGCAACACGCGACGGAAAGGCGCCTTGGCCTCGCATACCGGCGCGACTACCAAACGTCCGCGACCTACGGCGAAGGCGGTTCGACCGGCTTTACCGGCCGGCTCTTCTGGAAGACCAGCGACAACGGTTTTACCGTTCCGATGATCGGCGACACGGCGAAGTACTATCTTGCGGTAGACGTCCTCTTTATGGAAGGCAGCACGGAGCTGCCCGCGACCGTGCAAAGCAGCACAAGCATCGACGGTAAGAGCGTTGCGGTCCTGCGTATCGCGATGAACGGCGCGGCGCCCTTCGACGTGTACGAAGACCCTCAGACCGGCGCCTACGTGCGAGCCGTCATCGATCCCGGCGGTCAGCAAGAGACGACCATCAATATCGCCTCCTATACTGATCTTGGCCCGGGCAAGAAAATCATCGGCAGCTGGTCGTTCGGCGACGATAAAGGCGCCTACAGCTACACCAAGACGGTCCTCAACGCTGCGATCCCTGCGGATGGGTTACACCCGCCAACCTCGGCCGCAACATGGGCCTTCGCGAACGGGCAGCCCTTTCCGATTCGCGTCACCGACGATCGGCTCTACGTCGATGCCAGCGTCAACGGTGTCGCTGGGCGTTTCATCATCGACACGGGGGCCGGCGACATCGCGCTTACCGACGATTTCGCGAACCGCGCGCACGTCAAGACCGTCGACCATTCGACGGCCTTCGGCATCGGCGGCGTAACCAAGTCGCTCGTGCGCAAAGCCGACTCGGTTGTCATCGGCGGCAATACCCTCTCGAACGTGATCGTCAGTTCGCTCAACATCCCGCTCGAAGACAAGAAGAACTATGAGAACGTCGATGGACTCATGGGGTTCGATCTGTTTGCCGGCGCGATCGTCGACATGAACTTGAGCGACCACTCTATGCGTCTGAGCGATCCCACAACCGCCGCGGACGGACGCGGCGGCTATCCGATGACGCCCGATCTCAGCCAAGGCGTCCCGATGGTTCCGGTGAAAGTCGATGACAAGCTCACCGTCAACGCCATCCTCGATACGGGCGGCACGGATCTCGTTATGCTCTCGAACCAAGTCGAGGATCACGGCGTCCACTTGATCGTGAATCAAGACAACACATTTCTCAACGGCAATGCCCGCGCGAGCGGCGTCGCGGGCGACGAGATGCTGCGCTGCGGACCGCTTGGACGCATCACCGTCGGCCCATTCCAGTACACCGGATTGGAAGCGTGTGAAAGCACGAATTGGGAGCTGCACGAGGGACTCGTGGGATTCGATTTCCTCAAGCACTTCGATTACGTCTTCGATTATCCGCACGGCGTCATGTACATGATTCAGCACAAGGACTAGCACAAACAAAAACGAGCCTCGGCGAATTACCGAGGCTCGTTCTTCACATCCGCGGTCGGAGGGACTCGAACCCCCAACCTACAAGTTCGTAGCCTGTTGCTCTATCCAATTGAGCTACGACCGCCCGATGCCAACCACTGGGATTCGGAGAGAGAGGGATTCGAACCCTCGATACGACTTTACATCGTATAACGGTTTAGCAAACCGCCGCCTTCAGCCGCTCGGCCATCTCTCCAAAGCAGCAGCGAGCACTATACCACATCCTGGGCATCGACACCTAGTTCATACGTGAACGGCGGCTTCCGCTGCGGAGGGCGTCGTACCGGGCGGCGCGCCAGCTCCTGCAGCAGCGCCGGTGCGGCGACGCATAAACAGGACAAGCGGCGAGCACAAGACGCAGACCACAGCAATCACGAACGTCGCATCCGCATACGCAAGGATGGCGGCCTGACTGTTGACCAGCCCGGCAAGCTGGCCCGTGGTGCCGCCGCTCTGTAAGAACGCGTGAACGGCGGGGGAGTTCAACGTCGCATCCCCGCCCAAGACCGACGAATGAAACGACCAGCGCCGATCGATGATGACGTCGAGCGCAGCAACGGAGATCGAACCACCGAGTTGCAGCGAGAGATTAATGAAGGCCGCTGCTTTAGGACCTTCCTGCGGCGTGGTGGCGCCGAGCACCGCGATCGAGAGCGGGATGAAGAGCAGCGCGGATCCGATGCCCGTGATGATCAGTGCCGGAGCAAAACTCCAAAAGTTCGCTTCGCCGGTCGTGACGATCGCTTGCAGCCAACTCCCGAAGCTCACGAGAACGAACCCCGCGCCGAGTACGATGCGCGGATCGATGCGTCCGGAAAAGCGTACGATCAGCGGTGTCATCAGCATGATCGGCACCGCGCGTAAAATGAACAGCAGCCCGCTCAGCGTGGGTGTGAAGCCCAGCGGCCCTTGCGTGAACTGCGGCAGGATGTAGGTGGTGCCGAAGACCGCGGTGCCGAGCGCAATGCCAAGAATCGAACCGGCCGCCACGCTTCGATTTCGTAGGACGCGCAGGTCAACGATCGGCGCTTGCGTTCCGAAAAGCTCCCAGTAGACAAACGAAGACAGGCAGATAACCGTAACCATACTCAGCGCGAGCACGGTAGGGTCGGCTAACCAGTAGTGCTGCTCGCCTTCGGTCAGCACGTACTGCATCGATCCCAAGCCGCCGGCCAACAATAACAGCCCGACAAAATCGACCTTGCTCGCCTGGCCGGGTTGCGGATCGCGCAACATGAGCCCGAGCACGATCGCCGCAAAGATACCGGGCGCGATATTGATGTCGAAGACCCAGTTCCACGAGTAGTTGTCGACGAGAACACCGCCGAGCGGCGGTCCGAGGGCGGGCCCCATGATCGCGCCGAGCGCGAAGATGCCTTGACTAAGCCCTAACTGCTTGGGCGGAAACGTGTCGCGAAGGATCGACTGCGCCGTCGCGAGCAACCCGCCGCCGAACGCGCCTTGCACAACGCGCGCAAAAATCAGCAACGTCAGACTGTCCGACGACCCGCAGATGACCGATGCAATCGTGAAGCCCGCAATCGAGGCGACGAAGTAATTCTTGCGCCCGAAGCGATTCTGCAGCCACGGCGTGAGCGGGATGACGACGAGGGCGGCAATCGTGTACGAGGTGACGATCCAGGTGCCTTCCTCTTGGCTCGCGCCAAGATTGCCCTGAATCGTCGGCAGCGCGACGTTGGTGATGGTTGAATCGAGCGTCTGCATCAGCGCAGCCGCCATCACCGCGGCCACGATGAGCACCCGGCGTAGACCTAGCTCGGTAACATCTCTGCGCGCTGGCATCGTCGACGCGCTCATCGATGATGCTACCCGCTAGGCGCGGTGGGTCCCGTCATCGGTGGTTCTTCGACGAAAACTGGCGCCGGTTCGCTTTTTCGCGGACGGCGGAGATGCGCGAGGATGCCGTCGACGCCAAGCACGCGACCGGTCGGTAACACGAGATTGATTGCCGAGAGCACGAGCGCGGCGGAATCGAGACCGGACCACACGCTCAAATGCATAAGTCCGCCCTTTGCCGAGATGTAGTTGAGCGAGAGCAGCACGCCGATCAATCCGCCGAGACGTGTGTAAAATCCGAGCAGCAACAGACAGCCCGTGACGACCTCTCCCACGCGCACGAGTTCGGCGAAGAACCACGCGTTGGGAAGCACGACATTGGTGAGAAAGGCTTGATACGGACCGCTATTGTGCTGGATCTGCGTGTTGAGGAATTGCGTCATCATACCGTTAGGCGGCATGAAATCCTGACCGTTGAGGAACTTTGGAATGCCGTGCATCAACCAAAACGCGCCGGCATAGATCCGGAATAGTGCCAGCCAGTACGCGTACGTTCGTGCAGATGGGAGTTTCACGCTGGAACCTCCTTCGTTGCCGCGGCCAGCCGCAGAATCAAGCCTGCTGCGTCGCGCGCGGCGTTCGGGCGCCCATGCCGCCCTGCTGCGGTGATCATTCGCGCGCGGCGCTCCGAATCCGTCAGAATTGCCGTCAATGCGTGCGGCAGATCGGTCGTCCGGCGTGCCCGCAATGCGACACCCCACTCGGCGAGGACGCGCACGTTCCGTTCTTCTTGTCCCGGCAGCGGCTTGAGCAAAATAATCGGTATCTGCGCGGCAAGGGCCTCGGCGGTGCTCAGGCCGCCCGGCTTGGTGACAAAGGCGTCTGCTGCGTGCATAAAGTCGTACACGTTGTCAACGAAGCGCACGACGCGCACCGGATAACTTACGCTCTCCGCGGTAGCAAGCACGCGGCTCTCTGCGCGCGCATTGCGGCCGGCAATCACGACCGCGGCGATCGGCATCTGCACCGCTTCCATCGCGCGCAGCGTGCGACCCAGCGGTCCGATTCCCAGACCCCCGCCCATGACCAGCGCGATCGGCCGATCCAGCGGGAGTCCTAAGCGCTCGCGAATAGCGCTCACCGGCTCGTCGGCGCGCGCAAATCGCGGATCGACGGGAATGCCGGACACCGTAATGCGGTCGGCGCGCACGCCGCGCGCCACCATCAGGTCGCGCATGGCATCGGTCGCCACGCAATACCCGTCGATATTGTCGTGGATCCAAAATGCGTGCACCGCAAAATCGGTGACGATCCCGACGACCGGCGGCGCATCGTCGTAAAGGCGCTTGTATTCGGCCATCGCGCCGCACGGAAATGCGTGCGTGCAGACGATCGCGTCGGGGCGTTCCTTCTCTATGAGCGGCCGAAGATTGCCGGCGGTGAACTGTTGCGCCCAGGTGCGAAAGGGCCCGACTTCAGTCGCGCGCTCGGCGCGATCGTAGATGTAGCGGTACATCTGCGGAATCGTCTTGACCATGCGCAGATAACCGTCGGACACGACGCGGGATACGACCAGCGCGGCGTACTTATACGAATCGACGACTTGCGTCCGAACGTCGGGATCAACTTCGCCGAGCGCGACGCAGACGGCATTGGCGGCCGAGACATGCCCAACGCCCACACTCGCCGAGAGAAAGAGAACGCGGATTAGTGTCCCGCTCCGTACATACCGATACATTCGCTGGAGTCGCGATTGCCCGGAGTCGAGGCGCGAGGAGGGAGCATAGCCGTAGTTCTGTGACTGACGAGCAACGACGACTCGGGCCAATCGCGGCCCAGCCCTTCGGGTTGCCTCATCGGCTTTCCGCTGAGCCCAACGAATGCATCGCTATGTACGGAGCGGGACACTAATTGTCGCCGCCTTCCTCTCCGGCTTCCTCGGCAAACACCAAAAACTCGTCGAGGATTTCTTGCGCGAGCGTATCGTCTTCGAGCAGATTGCCCTCGAGATCGGTCACGATGAACTCGCTCTCCGCCTCGTCGTCTTGCGGCTCGTGCATCAGCACCGCGTAGGACGCTCCATCGTCGGGATCCTCGAGAATACCCACCACCTCAAACGGCAGCTCCCCGCCGTCCTTGGTCTCGATGTAGAGCACCTCGCTCAATTCGAGCGGGCCGCTCTTGCTTTCACCGTTGTTGGACGACATTTGCGCTCCTTTGAATCTCTTAATGAAGACAGCGTTCGACATTGGCCTGGTGCTCAGCAAACGTCTTCGCAAAGACATGATGCCCATTCCCGCAGTAAACGTAATATAAATCGTCGGTTTTTGCCGGATGCAACGCAGCGAGGAGGGAGGGCTGCCCAGGGTTGGCGATCGGGGTCGGCGGCAGGCCCGCGTGCTGATAGCTATTATACGGTGAATCGATCTTCAAGTCGCGCAGGGAGAGCTCCGACTTGTGCTCCGGCAGTGCGTATTCGATGGTTGCGTCGACCTGCAGCGGCATCCCCAGGCGCAGCCGGTTGTAGATCACGCCGGCAATCAGTGGGCGGTCGCTTTCGATCTTGGCCTCGCGTTCGACGAGCGATGCGACGGTTACCGCCTGCGCCAATGTCACGTGCAGCGCGCGTGCGCGCTGCGCGGCATCCGGCGGCAATTCCTTGGCAAACTGGTCGGTCAGCATGCGCGTTACCTGGTCCGGCGTTGCCGCGAGCGGCACCAGATAGGTGCTCGGGAACAAGTACCCCTCGTGTCCGTGAAATGCCCGGTCGAAGACGGCAGCGCGGCCGATGCCCTCGTCTTGTAGACGCTGCGCAATCTGCGCGGCGGTAAAACCTTCGGGGATCGTGACCCATGTCGCGATTTGTGCGCCGCCGCTGCGCAACTGACTGAGAATTTCGGCCTCCGTTTCGTGTGGCGCGAACGCATAGGCACCGGCGCGCACCTCTTGGTCGGCGTGACCGATGCGGGCGAGTACGCGAAAACTCAATGCGTTTCGAATGATGCCGCGCGACTCGAGCAAGGCCGCGATATCGCTCAAGGTCGAGCCGCGCGGAATGATCACCTGAGCGGACGCCGCCGGTAGCGACCGATCGAGATAGACGAACGCGGTCCATATAGCAAACACGCCGGCGACAACGACGAGGACCACGGCGACCAGCGCCACGAGGACTCGATTGCGCGTCACGAACCGCCTAAGCGCCGGCGAGCGAGAAAGGTCTCGAGAATCAGCGCAGCGGCCATCTTGTCGACGACGTCCTTGCGTTTCTTGCGCGATACGTCGGCAGCGATAAGCGTCTTCGTCGCCTGCGCCGTCGTCATGCGCTCGTCGATGCGATGAATCGTTCCCTTGAAGACCTTGCGCAGCGATTCGACAAAGGCGTCCATCTTCTGCGCCGCAATCCCGCGCTCGCCCGAAAGCGCAACGGGATCACCGACAACGAGTTCGCGCGCGTTGTAGGATTCGGCCAATTCGTTGATCCGCTCCAGATCGGTGCGCAAGTTGGTGCGCACGATCGTGTCGGCGGGCAAGGCGAAGGTCTCGGTCGGGTCGGCGATCGCGACGCCGATCCGTTTGCTGCCCACGTCGAGCGCCATAATCGCTATGACGCGGCCTTCGGCTTTCTGCCCAAATGATGCACGACGATGTCGTCGATCGCCGCCGCAACGCGCGGACGCGCGAGTAACATGGCGGCTCCGCCGCCGCGCGGCGTGCGCAGGCCCGCGAGATTGCGCAGATCCTCGGCGTCGAGTTCGACCAGATCGCGCCAGCCCTCGCGGCAGCGCACGCAGATGAAACCGCCCGCCTGTGGATCCACCCACGCCGCGTCCCGCTCGAAATCTTTTCCGCAGCGAATGCAGGCATCGACCGGCGGCTCGATGCCGAGCGACGCGAGCAGCCGCAGCGAAAAGCGCGGCACCAGCGTACGCGGCGCTTCGCTGGCCGCAATCGCGGCGATGACGCCGGCGAGTAACTCGTAGATGTCGGGCACAGCCAAGTCCGGTTCGCAAAATGCGTCGATCAGTTCCGCGACGAGTTGCGCCGTTGCGAAGCGCTCCGGTTCGACCAGCCGCTCCCACGGCGCGCGCACGATGTCGGCGTTCACGATGACGTCCAGCGAGCGGCCGTGATGCATCTGCAACTCGCACTCGTTCCCGAACTCGAGCCGGCCGGCGAAATGACTTTTTGCACGGCGCACGCCTTTCGCCACCGCGTCGAGTTTTCCGCGTTCGGTCGTAAAGAGCCGGATGATGCGATCGGCCTCACCGAGTGGGCGCGCGCGCAGCACAATGCCGCGCGTCTTATACGAGCGGGCCGAAGGAATGGGGAAGCAGCTCCGCAACCGTGGTCGTTGCCGGACCATCGGGGGTCGTAAATACGACCGTCATGTTCGGATTGAATTCCGCGAGCACCTGACGGCAGGCGCCGCACGGGCTCGTCACCACGCCATCCGGCCCGGCGACGGCGATCGTCGTGAAGTCACGATAACCCGCCGTTACTGCGGCACCGATTGCGACGCGCTCGGCGCACATCGTCAGGCCGTAGCTGGCATTTTCGACGTTACAGCCCAGAAACACGTGGCCCTCGCCGGTGTCGAGTGCGGCACCTACCATAAAGTGCGAGTAGGGCGCGTAGGCCTTTTCGCGAGCATCACGCGCGGCGAAGAGCAGCGCTTCGTGCTCACGGAGCAACGTCATGCTCATTTTCCAGAACTTCTTCATTGCGCGCCGTACCGTTGGGGCTAATAAACACGCGGACGGAGAGAATACGACGGCCGCGCGTGCGCTCAACTTTCAGGCGCGTGTGCCGGTCGGCAATGATTTCCTCGCCCTCGCGCGGCAGACGGCCGAAGAGCCCGACGATGTAGCCGCCGATCGTTTCAAAATCCTCGCTCGGGATGTGTGTACCGAGCTTGTCGTTCACGTCGTCGATGTTAGTGCCGGCTTCAACCACCGCCTCTTCATCCGAAACGACGTGAATCGGTTCCTGCTCGTCTTCGTCGTGCTCGTCACGGATCTCGCCGACGATTTCTTCGAGCAGGTCCTCCATCGTGACGAGGCCGGCCGTGCCGCCGTATTCGTCGACGACGATCGACATCGAAAACTTTTCGCGCTGCATCTCGCGCAGCAGCTCGGCAAGCTTCTTCGTTTCGGGCACGTGCGAGGCCGGCCGCATCAACGAGCGTAGGCTGGTCTGCGCCAGCGTGCCGTTGGCCAACGCGATCAGCAGCTCACGATCGTGTACGATGCCGACGATATCGTCCTTCGACTCCTGATAGACCGGCAGCTTGGAGTACCCCTCCGAAATGACCACGTCGAGCGCGCGGCGCGGCGAATCGTCGATCGAGACCGCGACCATCTCCGGCCGGGGTGTCATGATCTCGCGTACGATCGTATCGCCGAACTCGATGACCGAATGGATCATCTCGCGTTCTTCTTCCTCGATCACGCGCTGCTCGGCCCCAACGTCGACCAGCGAGCGAATATCTTCTTCCGTCACGTAGATGTGGTGCGCGACGCGGATGCCGAAGATCCGCAAGATCGCGTTTGCAACAAACGTGAAAGCGTTGCTGATCGGGGTGATCACGATCGCGACGATACGAAGCGCGGGCGACAGCACGAGCAACCAGCGGTCGCCGCTCCCGGCCGCCAGCGTCTTGGGAATGATTTCGCCGAAGAGCAGCAATACGAGCGCCATCACCAACGTCGACCACAAGGCCGGCTGCGCCAGACCCATGTCGATGGCGATGGTGGTGGCGAGCGAGTCGGCCGCCAGCAGCGCGACCGTGTTGCCAATCAGGATCGAGGTCAGCACGTGACTCTTGTCGTCAACGAGGGCGACAACACTGCCCGAACCGCGGACCTTACGGTCTTGGAGGCTGCGGGCGCGCACGCGCCCGACCGAGACCAGCGCAGTCTCCGAAGCAGAAAAGAAGGCCGAGGCAAGCACCAGGACGATCAGCGCGGCGACTTCGAGCCAGTTAGTCGGGTGAGCCGCCGTCATGATACGGGACTTCGGTCAGGGTCGGTATTCAAATCGGCGCCATTATAGCACATCGGGTTTCTGCCGCTTTCGCGGCACCGGCCATCCTGGCCTGAACCCCTTTGCATTACCATCGTGGTAATGCAAGGTGCGAGCGGGCCAGCAGATAGACGGCCAGCGCGACCACGGTCCCGAGGACCGAGCCGGCCACGACCTCGCCTGTGCTGTGGAATTTGGCCTCGACCCGGCTCTGGGCCACCAGGAAGGCCACGAAATAGGCCAGGAGCGCGGCGAGCGGCCGCTGGTAGAGAAACGCCAGCAGCGTGGCCGCGGCGAACGCCAGGGCGGCATGGCCCGAAATCGCGCCGCCCTGCAGCGCCGACCCTCGGCCGACCCACGCCTTGGCAAAGATCGTAGCGATCGCGACGGCCGCCAGGACGACGAAGGCGATATTGCTTGGGACGCTCGCGACCGCCTCATAGACCCGCTGCCCACCGTTGATCAGACCTTGATAGAACACCAGGTAACCGACGACGACCGCCGCGATCGAGGCAATCAAGACGGCCCCGGCCGCCGCGTCCTTGGCCGTCTTCGCCAGCGGGTGATGGGTGACGGTGAGCAGATCGACGATCGATTCGACCGCGGTGTTGAGCAGCTCGAGCGATAGCACCACTGCGATAATGATCACCAGGTCGACGACGTAGTCGCGCCCGAGGCGCAGGATCAACGCCGCCAAGATCACGAGCAACGAAATGAGCAGGTGCGCGCGCATGTTCGGCTGCGTGCGCGCCGCGTACATGATCCCTGCAAATGCGTGATTGAACGAACGCCAAAAGCGCATCTCAGCCCTCGTAGGGCCAGGGCATGCCGATCACTGCGGCAAGACGCCGCTCTTCGGCTTCCATCTCGCGCCGCTCGCCGGGTTCCATGTGGTCGTGACCGAGCACGTGCAAGAGCCCGTGAATCATCAGGCGCTCGACTTCGCGCTGCAGCGGCGCCTCGTAGTCGGCGGCTTGGCGACGCGCGGTCTCGATTGAAATCACGATGTCACCGAGAAGCTTTTCATGCGCAAACGGTTCGGGCTCGAGGGGGAACGAGAGCACGTCGGTCGGCGCATCCTTGCCGCGGTGCGCGCGATTGATCTCACGAATGGCTGCATCGGTGACTAACGTCAGCGAGATCGACGCATCGGCCTGTTCGACGCCGGCAAGCAGCTTGCGCATCGCGCTCTTGAGCGCGCGCGCATCGACGCCGCTGCCCCGCACCTCATTCCGGTAGTGGATTTGCATACGCTCGGATGATGCGCGCCACCAGCGCATGGCGCACAACATCGGTTTCGTCCAATTCAACCGCACCGACATCTTCGAGTGCGCCGATCCGGCGTGCAGCATCGCGCAAACCGCTGCGGCCGCCCGACGGCAAATCGATTTGCGTGACGTCGCCGTTGATGACCATCTTCGATCCCGCGCCGAGGCGCGTGAGAAACATCTTGAGCTGATCGGCGGTGGCGTTTTGCGCTTCGTCGAGAATCACGAACGCGTCGTTGAGCGTGCGGCCGCGCATATACGCAAGCGGCGCGACTTCGATCGTGCCGCGTTCGAGATAGCGCTCCACGACGCCGGCGTCGAGCAGATCTTCGAGTGCATCGTAGAGCGGGCGTAAATAGGGATCGACCTTCTCGCGCAGATCGCCGGGAAGAAAGCCCAGCTTTTCTCCCGCTTCGACCGCCGGACGCGAGAGAATCAAGCGCGAAACTTCGCGATTCTTGAGCGCGCGAACGGCCATCACGACCGCCAAAAACGTCTTGCCGGTGCCGGCGGGGCCGATCCCGATCGTGAGCGTATTGCGCTCGATCGATTGCACAAACGCGCGCTGCCCGGCGGTCTTGGGACGAATCTCCTTGCCGCGCTGCGTGCGAATCAAGGTGCCGGGCAACGCTCGCCCGTTGGTGCCCTCACCCGCGTCGGCAATTGCAAGCGCAACGTCATCCGGCGTGATTTGCGCACCGTCGACCGCGGCGTCAAGCATGCGCCGCACGGCGTGTTCGGCGCGTTCCACGTTCACCGCAGTGCCCGCTAGCGTCAGCCGGTCGCCGTCGGCGCGAACACTCACCCGCAATCGTTCTTCGAGTGCCGAGAGATTCTGATCGAATTGTCCGAAGAGACGAACGCGATCGTGGAGATCGCTTAGATCGACGGTTCGCTGTGACGTGGACTCCAGATCGTTTGCTCCTGAAATGCTTTCGGCGGCCCCAAGACTTCGGCGGCGACAATGGCCCGCACAAGCGTCGCGCCTCCTCCGAACATACCACGAATCGGTGAGGTTCCAACCGGCGCCCGCGGTTCTACGACAGGGAACACCGGTTGGGGTGCAGCCGGTTTAGGCGGGGACACGGGTCGCGGCGTAGAGACCGGCCGCACCGGCGGCGGCGCGTCGACCGGCGGCATCGCGAACCCCGCCAACACCGCCCGCGGCGGAGCCGGGACCGGCGGAGGTTGCTGCGGCCTCGCCGGTTGCTGCGGCATCGCAGGCTGCGGCCGCGCATTCTGTCCGCGCGAGCGTGCGATATTGCGGCGAATGCTCGAGATCACGCCGATGAGGACGATGACGAGCCAAATGATGGCCCCGAGGTCGTGCATCGATTACCGCGGCGGTTGCGGCGGCTGCGTGACGTCGGGCGGACCGCCACCTTCGACGCTGTTGCCGATCGAATCGCGCATGCCCGTGTCGGCTTGCAGATTCTTGAGCTTGTAATAGTCCATCACACCGAGATTTCCGTTCCGGAACGCTTCGGCGATGGCGAGCGGAATCGAAGCTTCGGCTTCGACGACCTTCACGCGCATCGCTTGGGTCTCGGCCTTCTGTTCCTGTTCGGCCGCCTGCGCGGCGTACTGACGCTCCGACGCCTTGGCTTGCGCGATCTTGCGATCGGCATCGGCTTGCGACGTCTGCAATTCTGCGCCGATGTTCTTGCCGACGTCGACGTCGGCGATATCGATCGACACGATCTCGAAAGCCGTCCCCGCGTCGAGCCCCTTGGCGAGCACGGTCTTCGAAATGCGGTCCGGATACTCGAGGACTTCTTTGTGATCGATAGCTGCGCCGACCGCGGCAACCACGCCCTCGCCGACGCGCGCAATCACCGTCTGTTCGCCGGCGCCGCCGACGTAGCGATCGAGGTTGCTGCGTACGGTCACACGCGCTTTGACGTTGAGCTGAATACCGTTTTGCGCCACGCCCTGAAAGGTCGGCGTCTCGATCACCTTGGGCGTGACCGACGTCTGCAGCGCCTCGACGACGTTACGTCCGGCCAGGTCGATCGCCGCAGCACGCTGCCAGTCGAGCGGAATCTGCGCACGCTGCGCCGCGATCATCGCCAGCGTCACGTTCTCGACGTTACCGCCGGCGAGAAAGTGCGACTGCATCTGATCGACGGTAAGATTCAAGCCGGCCTTTCGCGCGCGCACGTAGTTCGCCACGATCACACTCGGCGGAATGCCGATCAAGCGCATGCGCACGAGCGTAATGATGCCGAGCGGCACGCCGGCCGCGACGGTGCGGATCCACGTTCCAATCGGAAAATAATAGAGGAACACAAAGAAAAGGATGATGGCGGCAAAGATTACGACCACCACACCGGCGATTGCGAGATCCACGCTATTGAGACTCCTTACTTATAGCTCGGAAGAGTAACCGGCTCGACGAAAACACGCGCACCTTCGACGCGCGTGACACGGATGGGCGTTCCCGCCGCAATGAATTCTCCCTCGGTCAATACGTCGACGCGCTTGCTCTCGATTTGCGCCACGCCTGCCGGGCGAAGGTACGAGGCTGCAACACCGGTCATGCCGCGCAGCGACGAGAAGTCGCTGCTCGTCACATAGTCGGGACCTTGAGACTCGACCAGGGCCAAACGGCGCATCCAGGCATTCTGCGGAAAGAGCCGCGTCAACAGCGCAAAACAGATGACCGTCAGGATGATGGCGGTCGAAATCGACTCGATCGCAATAAACGTAAACGGAATGCCAAAGGCCAAGAAGACGGCAGCGAGCAAGGCTAATACGCCCAACACACCGGGAATACCGTGACCGGGGACCACATGCAACTCCCAAAGGATGCCGAGTAGACCGGCGATCGCTAGTGCAATCACCAGGCCGTTGGAAAACCCGGCGTAGATGTGCGTGCCAAAGAACAGCGCAAGCGACAGGACGCCGATCGTCCCCGCGATGCCATGCAGCGTCTGCATCTCGACGATCAATCCGAGCGCGCCGAGGGTGAGCAAGAGCGACGTAATCACCGGCTCGTTGATGAAGCGTGCGACCTCTTCACCCCAACTATAGCTCGCCGCGACGCGCGGCGCGTCAGCAAGATGCACTGCTGCGAGGGCCGCAGTCAGCGATGGTGCGATCGCATCGGCCATTCCGGTCCTCACCGCGTCCTGCGCGGGCAGCGTCAAGAACGTTCCGGGCGTTTTGTATTCGGGGACGTCGATCGATTTGTCGACGAAGGCGGCGGCAAGCTTTTCGGGCCGATGATTGCGCTGCGCGGTCGACACGAAGAGCGCTTTGACGGCGGAGACGGTCTCGGGCGTATCGGGATGCGGTTCGGCTGAGCCGATCGCCGAGCCCGGCGCCATATAGATGCGCGAGGTCGAGAGCGTGATCAGCGAGGCAGCCGAAAACGCGCGGCGCTCGACAAATGCGTACACCGGCTCGTGGGCGGAGAAAATCGCACCGCGAATATCTTGTGCCGCTTCGACCAAGCCGCCGTCGCTGTCGACATCGAGGATGACCGCGGCGGCGTGGTCGTCGTTCGCCTGCGCGATCGCGCGCTCGACTAAATGCGCCATGCCGTCGTCAACCATGCCGCTGATCGGCACGACCACAACCGGGGCCGACGGAGACGCCGCGCCACGGGCAAAGCCAACGAGACCCGCCGCGATAAACGCGAGCGAGAATGCGACTCGGACGAAGGGTGAACCAACCATGCTGGATGCTACTTTCGCAGCATCGCAAGGTTTCTTCTAAAGGGAGTTACGCTAACTCTTCGGTGACGATCTGGCGGATCAGGTTACCGTCGGCGAGGCCTTTGAGCTGCGGCATGACGGCCTTCATCGCCGCACCCTGGTTTCGTCCCCCCTCGGGCAGCGCGGCGATTGCCGCCTTCACGATCGCCCGAATCTCGTCCGCCGATTTTTGGGCCGGCAGATAGGCCGAAAGAATCTCGCGCTCGGCGCGCTCCTTGTCGGCCAGGTCCTGACGGCCGGCTTTTTCGAACTCAGCGAGCGAATCGTTGCGCTGCTTGACCTGCTTCTGCACCACGGCAAGCTCGTCGGCGTCGGATAGGTCCGCGCCGGCTTCGCTACGTTTATAGGTAAAGCCGGACAGCACCGAACGCAGCGTGTCCAACCGTAATTGGTCACGCGCCTTCATCGCCTCCTTAAGATCGGAGGCGATGCGGTCTTTTAGGGTTCCCAAAGGTTAGGCCCGGCGCTTACGAGCGGCTGCGGACTTCTTCTTGCGGCGCACGCTCGGCTTTTCATAGTGCTCGTGCTTGCGCGCCTCGGCGAGAATACCCGCCTTTTGGGTGGCCTTCTTGAAACGGCGCAGTGCGCTCTCAATCGACTCACCCGGAGATACGCGAACTTCCATCGTTGAACAACCCCCCTTTCGGCGCGACCCCTGTTGGGGTGCACGCAAAGATTAGGCCTCGTCGCGAGGCCCAGCCGGGGTACTGTAACACAGGCCACGGAGGCCGTCAAATAGGTTGGTTAATGAGGGCAACCGAGGCGTTGCAGCTCCTCTGCGCCGACGGTTCTTACCGCCGGGATACCTCCTTGGCCTGGTGGCGCGCTGGCTCCAGTCGCGATGAGCTGCCCAACGTGAAAGACATGCGGAGGTGCCCCATGTATGTGCAGGATCAAGGGCGTGTCCCATTCGCCACCGCAGGCCCCAACCGTGACGTGCACGACGGTTAGGTCTCCGAGTGTCGTAATCGCAGTAACACGTAAGACATTTTCGGGCACGATCGCGAACGCCGTCGTCATAAAGGTCTCATCTGAAACAGCCGGCGTCGAAGCCGCCGACCAATTGCACAAGCGATCGTGTCGCATCTCTGCATTCGTCAGGCGCCGCAGCTTTGTGCTGTCGCCTTTGCGATACGGAGGGAACGACATAAGCGGTTCGGACGGACGCACCGGCGCTAAGTCATCAATATCGACCGCTATCCAGATTGGACTCGCCTCGCCTCTTTGTGCAACGCACGTCGAGCCTTGCACGAAGAGTTCTTCAATGTGATCGCGTGGTGGCGAGGCCCGCAGAACGAGATAGATCGACTCCGGCGCATTTTCGAAATAGCTAGCCGTAAGCGTGAAGGCAGCAGGACTAGCTAACGCCTTGCATTTGATGACGGCAACAAACACAAAGAAGCCGAGCACTAAGCCACGTCGGCGTATCGGCAGCGTGTTCAGGGGTACGTTTGCGCGCGCGAGAGGGTGCACCCGATGCTGCGCAGCTCTTCCGCGGTAACGGCCCTCACCGCCGGATGCAGCTGGTCATTGACCAAAAGAGCGCCGCTCGCGATTAGCTGGCCCGCGTGAAACGCGGCTTGCGCGGCACCGGAAACGTGGAGTTCCAAGTTCCCGGGTCCGGATGATGTCCGGCAACCGGTTCGCACGATCAACACTTGGTATCCGTTGCGATTTACTGGAGGCGCAACGATTCGATCCACGTTTTCGGCCACTAT
Source organism: Vulcanimicrobiota bacterium (assembly GCA_963703325.1). Classification (GTDB taxonomy): domain Bacteria; phylum Vulcanimicrobiota; class Vulcanimicrobiia; order Vulcanimicrobiales; family Vulcanimicrobiaceae; genus Aquilonibacter. Next base: position 2,861,303 of record OY969805.1, read on the forward strand.
TGGAAAGGGCGTTGTTGTAAAGGCTTCCCGAGAGACAGGAAGCGGGGACGGTTCACCGGCTACGCCTGGAAGGGACGAAACCATTGCGCTCGTCGCAATCATCGCTACGGCGAGGCTCAATGGTCTCGCTAGTTTTGCGGAAAACACTGTCTTACAGTTGATTCAGGCCCGCTTGCGTGACCAATGACTGGGCAATCGTCGACGGTATCGAGGGCGCCCGGGTCTGCACGTCAACCAAACCATAACCACCAAAGACTGAATCAATCTCTACCCACGAGCCGGAGGTGTTCGTAGCGAGAATTGCACCGCCGATGTTGCCGCTCCCCCAACATGCCTCGGCGAAGTTTCCGACGATAGCGATGCTAGAAACCGTACTCGCCGGTCGATTGATGAGCGCCGTGAGCTGCGAAACATCGGTGCTCGTGGGTGTCCGTGGCGTGGGTACCGGCGTGGGGGTGGGCACCGGCGTGGGCGTCGGCGTGGGTACCGGCGTAGGCGTTGGCGTAGGTAATGGCGTCGGCGTTGGGGTCGGAACCGGCGTTGGCGTAGGGGTGCGAATCGGTGTTGGGCTCGGACCACCAGGGCATCCGGCAATGGACGTCTTCGTCGTTGCATTAAGACAGGTGACCGCCAGTCCGGGGCGTCCTAATAGAAGGACAGCAAGAGCAGCCACGATTGCGGTTGCGGTCCACAGCGCAAGAGCGCGTCTAATCATCTTCTGCCGTCCTTCCCAAGCTTAATTATGGTGGAAGAAAATGGGAGTTCCCGCCGGCAGCCCGTCATCGGAGTTCGCGGCTGACGTGCCTTCGTTCTCAACGGTATCCTCCCAGGTGAACGTTCCGCTGCTGCTCGCGTTGGACAACATCAAGTCGTTGCCCAGATATATGCCCGCATGCGTGCCGCCATCGGCATCGGTAAGAATCACGATGTCGCCCTGTACTGCGTCGCTCTCCGAGACCTGGGTATAGCCGCTGTTCGGCAAGGCGGCTTGGAGTCCTGAAACGGACTCGGTGCCGTTACCGACCTGCGACAGACTCGCGTTGGCGAGAACCTGCTGGATCGCGGCGACGCATTCGAGGAATTTTGGCGCCGCTACACCGTTCACTTTAAGCCCACGTGTTTTCATGCCATAGGCAGCCAGCGCCGCATTATAGATCATTTGCGCGTACGTCAGACTACCTGTACCAGAACACTTCGCTGATTTCGGGCCCTTTGCGATGGCCGTGTGCGATGTGATCGGTCGCGTGTCGGTGCAGCCGATAGGGACTGGCGAGGGACTGCACTCGAGGCACGGCGGCAATGTCTCAGGCGGCGCTGACGCTGAAACCGTCGCGATGGTGCTCAGAGTCGGCGAAGGCGCCGGGGTACCACCACTGCCGCTCGATCCGCTTGAGCCACCCGATCCACCGCTGCTTCCACCGCTGCTACCGCCGGTGCAATCGCGTCCTTTGGGCGCGCGTCCTTTGTCAACGAGGACACAGGAATCGGGGCGGCTCGCATATGCGACGAACGTGCCCGGCGTCTGCCACGGGTCGAGTTTATTGTGCCAGTCACGGAGCAGCATTTGGTTTGACGCCTGGGAGATCAGCACTTCAGAACAATCGGGACAGAGCGAAAGCTTCAGCGCCGCATTCGGACCCGAAAACTGATTTGAAACGTGCTCAGCGACCAACCTTTGATACGTTGCAATTGACGCCTCGATGTGCGGCGCGTGAACGCTTGGTAACGCGGCAATATCGTACACTCTGGACTGTTCGCTGAGCATCGTCACCGACGCAATCGGAAAAGCATACACGCGTCCGAAGGCGCGCACCGCTAGAGCGTGAGTCGTTTGGACGAATTGCGCGTAGGCCGGGAAAGCGTATGAACGGTTTTTCGTAGCCAGGGTTACGTAGACCGGCGTTAGTCCGGCCGCTCGTGCGGCGGCTACGTTCTGCAGAAGATCTTGTTCACTCGCCCCGCCTGGGGCCACAATCGTCCCCGCAGCATACCCGGAGTAATCGTGCTGTAACGGAGTCGGCGTCCCGCCGCCCCCGCCGCCGCAGGCAATCAACAACGACACAAGGGCTAGGGATAACAAAAGTGACCGTGCGATCATGTCCAACCCCGCTGGTGCGTGCCGCGCAACGTGGGTCAAACATACCAGAGCTTTTAAGGCGCGTCTATGGTACGTTTTTACTATGGTCGCTCGCCGGGAAGCGCGTAAACGAGGAGTGCATCGCCGACTCGACTTCGTAGACGGTTGTTGCCGCCACTAGCTACGGCGACGAACTCGTGGCCGTCAAGGCTAAAGACGATCGGCGGCGCGTTGACCCCGGCGCCGGTCTGGAATTGCCACAGCAGCGTGCCGTTCTTGGTGTCGACGGCATCGAAATTGCCGTTGGACTCACCAAAGAACGTGACGCCGCCGCCGGTTGAAACCGAACCGCCGATGAAGGGCTGGCCGAAGCGATCTTGCCATACGAGATTGCCGGTGGCGACGTCGATGCCCGACACCAAACCGTACCGGCGCGAGCCTTCAATGCGTTCCGAATGCGACCCCAGCGAACCGGTTTCACCGGCGCCTTCATCGGCGTTGTCCCCCTTCTTTGCCGCGCCCGAGTAGAAGCGAACGGGATTGTGAATCGCCGTCACGATCGCAATGCCAAGCGTCGGGTTCATCGAGACCGGCGACCAATTCGATCCGCCGCCGGCGCCGGGAAGCATAGCGATCCCGCGAGGCGTCGGCTCTTGGAACATATTGAGTTGCGGAACGAAGTTGTCCGATCGCCGGATGAGTGCGCCGGTGTCGCGATCCAGCACGTAAAACCAGCCGGTCTTCCCGGCTTCGCCGACGGCGGCTCGCGGGTGACCGGCAGCGTCCTTGGTATCAAAAAGTACGGCCGGTGACGCCGCATCCCAGTCCCACAGGTCGTGTGGAACTTCCTGAAAGTACCAGCGCAGTTTTCCAGTCGTAGCATTGAGGGCAATAATCGAGTCGGTGTAGCGATTGTCGCCCGGCCGCCGCGCATCCGAATAGTCGGGCCAGGGGTTCCCCGTCGTAAAGTAAATCGTGTTGCGCGCGGGGTCCGCTGCCGGCGTCATCCATATGGCGCCGCCGCCACGTTTCCAGGCATCGGAAAACCGCGAATACGAACGGCGTTCCTTGGCGATGTTGCGATGCAACGGCGAGCCATCGGCCGCCGTCGCAACGAAATTCCCGGCCCAGTGCTGCGGATCGGTCGAGTACCAGCGCCACAGCTCGTGCCCGTCGGTAATCGAGTACGCCGCGATGAACCCCCGAATCGCGAACTCTCCGCCTGCCACCCCGACGATCACCGTATTCCCATACACCAGGGGCGCCATCGTGATGCTGTATCCGTCGGATTCGTTCGCGACCGCCGTGGACCAAACGACTCTGCCGGTGTGTTCGTCAAGTGCAACCAGTCGATCGTTGAGCTGACCGACGAAAATCAGGCCATCGCCGATTGCAACGCCGCGATTGACCGGGCCACAGCACAGCCTCATCGTGTGTTCGATGTGCGGAGAATATTGCCACACCAGGCTGCCTCGGCGCGCATCGACCGCGAAGACGCGGTCGCCCGCCGCGGTCAAATAGATCATCCCGTTACTGACGATCGGCGAGGTCTCAAACGGCTCGGCCACGCCGGTTTGAAAGACATAGACCGGCACGAGTTTCGAAACGTTACGCGCGTCGATCTCGTCGAGGCTCGAGTAGCGCTGGTTGTCGTAATCGTGGCCGTAGGTCAGCCACTCGGAGCTGGTACGCGCCGCTTTGAGTTCCGGGAACGTCACTTCCGCGCTGGTCGTCGCAGCCGGCGGCGACTTCACCGCGCACGCAACCAAGCCGGCCAGAAGACATCCGGCAATAAATCGGTGATAGCGCATGTTTTATCCCGGCGGCCAGGTCATGTGCCGGCCGGCAAGCACGTGCACGTGTAAATGATCGACCGTCTGTCCACCCTCTTTGCCGGTGTTCATCACCAGCCGGTAGCCGTCGGGTCCGCGCTCCCGTCCAAGTTTCGTTGCAACCTCCATCAGATGCGCGAGGAGCGCACCGTCGGCCGCGTCGGAGAGGTCGCCGATGTTCGCGTGATGCCTCACCGGCATCACCAAGAGATGTGTCGGCGCCTGCGGATTGATGTCTTCGATTGCCAGGACCGTCTCGTCGCGATAGACGGGTTTCGAGGGAATCTCGCCCGCGGCGATTTTGCAGAACAGACAGTCCATCGGCCCCTTTCCTATCGGTGAATGACGAAGGTCCACGACTTGGTGGTGGTGTTGCCCGCCAGATCGGCAACGCGCACCGTTACGTGCACGATGCCGCTATGGTATGCGTAGGACGGCATGTATTGGATAAAGGTCGGCGTGCGCAGTGACTCGGACGTGACGTCACGTCCATCGACCCATAATACAATACTCGACGGGTTCACTGGAACTGCATCGGCAACGAAGGTCGCATACACCGCCGGTGAGCTGGTGTTCACTGACGCGTTCTCACTCGGCGCAAAGTCGGAAATGCCGGGCGGCGTACTCGACGCCGAGAGGGTTTGCGCCGCCTGCGCTTCGGGCGCACTGGCTGCACCCACGCGCAGACGGCCGATGATCGGCACGTCGCTGAAATTGGCGCCGTTGGGAATCCGATAGCGCGCGGTGTAGACACCGCGTGAACCCTCGCTCATCGCAAGATTGGTCACGTACGAACCGATGTCGAAGGTGGCCGAGCCGCCCGGCGTGCCTTGCATCGTGACCGTCAGGTCATCACCGGCGCGTAACGGACGATTGTTATCGAGGTTGATCGCGGTAATCGCCGGTTCGCCGGGCTGAGGCGAGACGCTGGCGACCGGACGGCTCGCCAGGATCGTACGAATTTCGTTGCTCTCGACGTTGTAGCGGACAGTCACGACGTCGCCGATGCGCAGATCCGAGACTCCGGCGCTTTGCCCGTTGAGCACGATCTGTGTGGTGCGGTCGGGAATGATCACGTGCCCGTCGGCCAGCACGAACTCGGATGCAGCCGTTGCGGCGATGTGTCCCACCCGCGATCCGAAGGCATCTTCCACGCGCTGCACGTGTCCGTCGCGATCCATGTAGATGCGCGCGAAATCACCCGGGCGCACGTCGGAAAGCTCGCCGGGCACGACCACGTTGGCCGCAACGTCGTGCATTTCGATGATCGCGTTGGTCCCGATCGGAACCGTGTGAATCGTCGCGTTGTATTCCAGCGTGACGGTCGGTGGATCGGAGGCGAGATCGACCGCACTGACCGTGCCGAAGCGTTCGGCCGAGGTGTGGGTGAGAATCAGTCCGTTTGATGACGTGCCGACGAGCTGCGCGACGATCGTCACGGTGTGGGTTCGGCTGTCGAAGGTGGCCTGCGCACCGAGCACGTCGGTGAAAAAGCGCAGCGGAGCGTAAAGCACGTCTTTGACCTCGATCGCACCCTTGCCGCCGAGCGGAAGAATCACCAACCGCGCGCCGACCTGCGTTTCGATCTGCGAACCCGACTGAATGAACTGCAATCCCAACGCTTCGATCGTGCGGCGCACCGGCACGTAGAGCTCGCCGTGCACCATCATCGGCGGCGGCTGCAGCGGCAGCTTCACGCCGTTGATCACGATGGCGATCGCCGCGACCAGAACGTGGATCATCCCGACTCCTCTACGATTTCGCGATACACCGCGGCCGTCTCACGCGCGGTACGATCCCAACTCAGCTTCGCGACGGCCTCGCGCCCACGTTCAACGAGTGCCGTACGCAATGCCTGGTCGTCGAGCAGCCGCTCGATCTGCGCGCGCGCCCCCTCGACATCACGCGGTTCGAAGAGCAGCGCCGCGGCAGCCACCGGATCGGGGATCGAGGTGGTCGTCGCGATAACCGGACAACCTTGCGCCATCGCCTCGACAAACGGCAGGCCGAAGCCCTCGAGTAAGGACGGATGCACGAGCGCGCACGCGCCCGCATAATATGAGGCCAGCCGATCGTCGTCGATCTCGCCGAGCGCCACCGCGCGCCGGCGTGCGGTCGAGCGTCGCTGCAGCTCGCCGCCGAAGTCGTCCGGGCCGGTCAGATAGAGATCGACCTCATAGCGGTCCGGCAGCCCCGACCACGCCTGCAACAAGGTCGGAAGGTCTTTGTGCGTGCGGTGGTTGCCCACGTTGATGAGGTACGGGCGCTCGGCCTGGTACGGCGGCGCAGGCGTGAAAAACCGCTCGCGCGGAGCGAGCGGCACCACCCGGATCTTCGCCGGATCGGCGTCGAGCAGCGTCACCAGATCGGCGATCGTGCGGGCATCGGAGGTGATAATCCGTGCCGCCTTGCGCGCGGCGCGGCGGACGACCGCGCGATAATACGGGGCAATCGTCGGTTTGAAGAACTCGAGAAAGCGCAAATGAATCACGTCGTGAATCGTAAAGAGGAAGCGGCCGCCGGCGAAGAGCGGCACGTACTGCGACATGAAGTGCGCGACGTCGATGCGATCGCGACGCATGTGGAGCGGAAGCACGATCTGCTCGAGTGCGCCGAGGTTCTCGCCCTTTCGATACACGCGATAGTCAAACTCCGGAGCCACACGCGGCAAGCGCGCGGTGACTTCGTCGATATACGTGCGCATGCCGACCGAGATGTGGCGGCCGCAGCGAGCCTCGAGACCGATCCGCGCCATCTAGCTCTTTTTACGGTCGCGGCCGGCTTGCCGGAGTGACTTCCAGGCGACGACGGCGGGATAGAGCGCCGAGTACCACGCCACGTACCATCCGCGCGGTCCGTCACGCAGCGCACCGCGGCGCAGCATGCCGTTGGCAAAGCGCGGCAGGACGAGCGCGACGTCACCGGCCGTGCGTAGGACATTGGGCTTCTTCGCGAGGGCCTCGATCGCGGTGTAGCGCGCGAATTTCTCGCGATAGCTGCGCGCGTCGGGATACGAATAGTGCAACAGCTCGCCGCTCAACTCGCGCGTTTGACCGTCGCACGCGAGCCGTTCGTGCAGGGCGACGTTTTCGATACGCGCCGCGCTCGTGCGCACCAGACGCAGAAGCGGTTCGCCGCTCCACATCCGCATCGGTTTACCGTGAAAGTAGGTCGTGCGCCGCACGATGTAGCCGTCGGCGTCGCCGCTCGCGGCGACAATTGCCTCGCGCAGCCGATCGTCGAGTTCCTCGTCAGCGTCGAGCATCAGCGTCCACGGTGTCGTGATCTGCCCCAGCCCAAAGCGGCGCGCCTCGACGAAATTCGTCCATGGCCGTTCGATCACACGCGCGCCGGCGGCGCGCGCGTACGCCACCGTATTATCCGCCGACGCTGCGTCGAGCACCAACATCGGCATGCCGTGCGGCAGGCTGGTGATCGCGCGGGGCAGATCGCGCTCCTCGTCGCGCGTCAGAATGAACGCGGTAACGTCGCTAGGATTCAACGCGTTCGCTGACCGAACGCACCTCGACGGGCGCGCCACCGTGCGCAAGCGCCGCGCCGACGAAGTCGCGATACAGCGGCGAGGGATTGTTGGGGCGTGATTTAAATTCGGGGTGCGCTTGCGTGCCGACAAACCACGGGTGCATGTCGGTCGGCAGCTCGACGATTTCGACCAGCGTCGTCTTGCCGACCGTGTGATGACCCGAGAAGCGCATACCGTGCTCTTCGAACACCGGGCGATAGCGGTTGTTGAACTCGTAGCGGTGGCGATGGCGTTCGCTGATCTCGGTCGCGCTGTAGGCGCGCAGTGCGAGCGTACCCGAATCGAGCGTGCAGCTATAGGAGCCCAAGCGCATCGTGCCGCCGTAAATTTCCAAATCGCGCTGATCGGGCATGAAGTCGATCACGGGGTCGGGCGTGGTCTCGTCGACTTCGATCGACATCGCTTTGGGTATCCCGCACACGTCTTGCGCGAACTCCACGCACGCCAGTTGCATGCCGAAGCAGATCCCGAGGAACGGAATCTTGCGTTCGCGTGCATAGCGGATCGCTTGCAGCTTGCCGTTGACCCCGCGCGCGCCGAAGCCCGGCGCGACCAGAATACCGTGAATGCCTTCGAGCACGCCGACGCCCTGGGTCTCGACCGTTACCGAATCGATGCGCCGGATTTCTACTTCCGCATTGTGGAAGATGCCGGCGTGGTAGAGCGCCTCGTTGATCGAGATGTAAGCATCTTTGAGCTCGACGTATTTGCCCACCAGCGCAATGCGCACGCGATGCTTGGGCGCCATGATACGATCGACGATCTTCGTCCACTCGTCGAGCTTCGGCGCATTGGTCGGTAAGCCGAGTTTGCGGATCGCGGCATCGGCCAAACCTTCCGCTTCGAGATTGAGCGGCACTTGATAAATCGTCTTCGCGTCGATATTCTGCACGACCGCATTCGGCGGGACGTCGCAAAAGAGCGCGATCTTCTCTTTGAGCTCGATCGGCATCGTAATAGCCGACTGCGTGCGGCAGACAATCGCATCAGGCGAGATTCCGATCCCGCGCAATTCGCGCACCGAGTGCTGCGTCGGCTTGGTCTTGAGTTCGTCGGCAGCGCCGAGGTGCGGCACGAGCGTGAGGTGGCAATACATCACGTTCTCATCGCCCACGTCGTAACGCATTTGGCGAATCGCTTCCAAAAACGGCAGCGACTCGATGTCGCCGACCGTACCGCCGACTTCGACGATGCAGACGTCGGCGCGGCTGGCTTCGGCGACGCGCCGGATGTGCGCTTTAATTTCGTTGGTAATATGCGGAATCACTTGGACGGTAGCGCCCAAGTACTCGCCGCGACGTTCTTTTTCGATGACGGAGTTGTAGACTTGGCCGGTCGTGACGTTGTTCGCACGCACCAAATTCTCGTCGATGAAGCGCTCGTAATGGCCGAGATCGAGGTCGGTTTCGGCGCCGTCTTCGGTAACGAAGACCTCGCCATGCTGATAGGGGTTCATCGTGCCCGCGTCAACGTTGATATAGGGATCCAGTTTCTGGATCGAAACGCTGATACCGCGTGCTTTGAGGAGTCGTCCGAGGGATGCTGCAGTGATGCCCTTGCCGAGCGAACTCACGACACCGCCGGTGAAGAAAATGTACTTCGCCATCTCGGGATGTCTATATTCGCGCTAGCCCGGGGCCATCACCTTGACATACCGCTCGCGATTCCCGTAATCGTGCTCCAGTGTGACGCTTGCCTGCGGGAACGCCGCACGCGCGAGCGCAAGCAGGCCGGCAGCAACTGGTGGGGCGCCTTCGGCGAGCAGCAGGCCGCCCGGATTGAGCGCGGCCGGGGCGTGGGCAAAAAACCGCCGGTACACGTCGAGGCCGTCGGGGCCGCCGTCGAGCGCGAGGGCCGGCTCGAAGCGTAGGCCCTCGTCACCGTCACCGGTTGGCACGTAGGGCAGATTTGCGACGATCGCGTCGTAGCGTTTGCGCCGTACGGGATCGAGCAGGTCGCCGAGATAGTACGCGACGCGTTTGCCGAGGCGGTGCCCCTCGCGATTCGCGATCGCGACGATGAGCGCGTCGGGCGACACATCGACCGCATCGATACGCGCCTGCGGGACATGCCCCGCAATCGAGAGCGCGATCGCGCCGCTTCCGGTGCCGACGTCGAGCACGCGCGGCGCATCGTACAATCGAATGTGTGCGATCGCTTCGTCTACCAGATGCTCGCTTTCGGGCCGCGGAATGAGCACGCGCGAGTCAACGAGGAATTCGCGGCGGTAAAAGCCGGCGGTTCCGATGATGTAGGCGAGTGGTTCGCCGTTTTTCACACGCGCAGCGAGCGCGTTGAACTTCGCCACGACCGCATCATCGAATGGTACGTCGGCATAGGCACGCAGGTACGACACCGGCTTCCCCGTGACAAACGAAAGCAGCGTCTCGGCCTCGCGGCCCCCGATCTCAATCACGGAACCACCGGTAACGGCGTTGGGGGCGAGCATGAAGCTTCGGAACCGGGGAACAGCCCGTGGAAATATGGGTCAAATAGGACGTTGCAACGTTCGCCGATTACGTGCCCGCCGCGGTCTTGCCCGTCCTGCCTCGCCGTTTGAACGTACGTCACCAGGGGCACGTCGGGGGTTGCCAAATTGGCGAAGCGCAGTCGGGCTCGTTGCGCACCGTACGTTTTGGAGTGAAGGACGCGCAGCAGCCACGCGCGCTGCTCGGGAGAAAGATGGACCGCGTGGGGTCCAAATGCTGCCGAAACCGGATAAGTCACAAAAGCAGGCGACGCAATCGGCGATGGCGTCGCGACCGGCAATTGACTCACCACCATCCCCCTCATATACTCCGTTTGCTGCGAAGTCGAACGCGCGCAGGAAGCGAGGAATATGAGCGCGGCAACCGCGAGGGCTCGGATCATTGGCGGTCCTTCGACTTCGCTCACTGCGTTCGCTACGCTCAGGATGACAAAGGGGCTTCTTCGCCGGCGAGCAAGCGCGCTTGTTCATCGGCGAGCAAGTCGTCGACGATCGGGGCAAGGGCACCGTCCATGATGCCGCGGATGTTCCCGAAGCTCTCGTTGATGCGGTGATCGGTCACGCGGTCTTGCGGAAAGTTGTAGGTGCGGATCTTCTCCGAGCGATCGCCGGTGCCGACCTGACTGCGCCGCAGCGACCCCATCGCTTCTTCTTTTTCGCGCTGCTGACGCTCGTAGAGCATCGCGCGCAGCATCGTCATCGCCTTCTCACGGTTTTGCATTTGCGAGCGCTCTTGTTGCGAGGCGACGATCAGGCCGGTCGGCACGTGGGTGATGCGAATAGCCGACTCGGTCTTGTTGACGTATTGTCCGCCGGCACCCGAGGCTTTATAGGTGTCGATCTGGAGGTCGCCCGGCTTGATCTCGATCTGCACGTCCTCGTCGACTTCGGGCAACACGGCCACCGTCGCCGTCGACGTGTGGATGCGACCTTGTGCTTCGGTCGCGGGGACGCGCTGCACGCGATGCACGCCCGACTCGTACTTGAAGTACCGATACGGCGAATCGCCTTTCACACCGAAGACGATCTCTTTATAGCCGCCGGCATCGCTCTCGTTTTCTGAGACCAGCTCGACGCGCATCCCGCGCGACTCGGCAAAGCGCATGTACATGCGCGCAAGGTCGCCCGCGAAGATCGCAGCTTCGTCGCCGCCCGCGCCGGCACGAACTTCGATGAAGACGTCCTTGGTGTCGTTGGGATCTTTGGGGATCATCAGCACCGACAGCTCGTCTTCGAGCGCCGGCAGCTGCGCGCGCAGCTCTTTGAGCTCGTCTTCGGCCAGCTCGCGCAGTTCGGCATCGCCGCCTTCGCGTAGCAGCGCGTCGTTAGCGATGATTTCGTCGACCAGTTTGCGGTAGCGGCGATAGACCGCGACGGTCGCTTCGAGTTGCGCGCGCTCTTTCACCAGACCGGTATAGCGTGCCTGATCGAAGCCGCCCGAGGGATTGGCTAACTCCGCCTCGATCTCGTCGAAGCGTCGGACCATTGTGTCGAGGCGTGCGATCACGCTTGCGTTGAGTTCAGCCATGGTGCGATCGTGGTCAGCGGATAACGAAAAGACGAGCTGCAGTGCAGCTCGTCTTCAATTCAAAGGCGGGGTCGTTAAGCCTCGACGGCCTTTTTCGCTTCCTTGACGGCCTGGCGTTGCGCCGCTTCTTGCTTCTTCTTTTCAGCCGCCGCAGCGCGCTGATTGAACTTGTCGACGCGGCCGGCCGTATCGACCAGCTTCTGGGTGCCGGTAAAGAGCGGATGGCACGCCGAGCAAATCTCGACGGCGATTTCTTTCATCGTCGAGCCGGTCGTAAACGCAGCTCCGCAGGCGCAGTGGACTTTCGCCTCGGGGTACCAATTGGGGTGGATCTTCTGTTTCACAGCCCCCTGATTATAGCAGGGGGCGCAAGAGGCTCCAGTGGCCACCCGGGTCTGCTACAATAGTCGCAATGGGACGCTTTCGAATCCGGCTCGCCTCACACTGGTTACGCGCAATCTTCGCGACTTCTCGGAACTCGGAATCGAACTCCTCAATCCGTGGGAGAAATAGCTTTCGCGACCGCAAAAACGGCGCTAAGCATAGCTGCCCAACGCCGTCGATGTGCCTTACGTGACCGGGACGATCGTTCGCTACGGGACGTCCAAGCCGGTGATCGCGTTGATTAAATGGCCGGCATACGGAACGCCGACGCCGCTGACCATGTCGTAGCCGGGACCCGCCGAAGCGCCGGGAATCGGCGAGGCCGGCGAGTAGGTCGGGTTGGTCATCTGGTTGTCGCCGTAGACGATGTCGTAGAAGACCTGGTTATAGGCGAGCTTCGGCGTGAACGAGCCCAGTGCCGAACACGGCGTGGCCGTGCAGTGGTAGATCGCGTAGAAGTAGGGCGCCGCGTTACCCAGTCGCCACGGAAACGCTCCGCTTCCGCTAGCACAAGCGCCGGCGGTGGGATGTACTTTGCACGCGCTCAGCACATCGGCCCACATCGCCGCCATCTGCGGCGCGGCGACCGACGTCCCGCCAATGTCTTGCACGGCGCCGCCCCATTGCTCGTTCTGAATCCAGGCCACGCCCGTACTCGGATCGCCAACCAGCGAGACATCCGGCTGTTCACGAGAGGTCGCGCCGAGAACCGTCGACTGCCACGTTGGCGCGGGGATGTCGATTCCGCCGGACTCTGACGAACCGCCGCCCGAGGCGCCGCAGAATCCTTGGGAATCGCACGCGCCGTATCCGCCGTCGTAGGTCGAGATGCCCCAGGCAAGCCAGGGCGCGGTCTGTTGACCGTACGCATTGAGCGGCGAAGTAACGCCGCCGACCGAGGTGACGCTCGGGTCACCGGCCGGATAGGAAACGCAGGGCTGCGCCAGATACGAATTGCCGCTAAAACACTCCGCCGAGCCGTTGTCGCCCGACGAAACGAAGACCGCGATGCCTTCGGTCGCGAGTTCGGCGAACTCGAGTTGCGAATACGAACCTTCGTAGCCGCCGGTGCCGCTGTAGCCGGTCCAGCCTTGTTGCGGCTCACCGCCACCGTAGCTCAGCGAAAGCACATCGGCAGCGTTGTCGTTGATCGCTTGCATGATCTCGGGATCGGCCTCGACGATGCCGATATACGGTGCTCCCTCGTTGGGTCCGCTGGTCGGACATGGCCCCGGGAAGTTGATATCGCAATCCGACTCATTGTAGGCGAGATAAAAGAGCACGTTTGAATTCGGCGCTAGCGTTGAGGCTTGTTGCGTATCGAGTTGCGCTTCGCCGTCTTCGGGATTACAACCCGGCAAGTTCGTGCTGCACGGTGCCGTCACCGGCGGCGGCGACTTGAAGCCGTCAGAGTAGGGGAACGCCGGATTTCCCAATGTGGCGAGCGCCGTTGCAACCGGCGATGGTGAGACTTGCACTTCCGTTACAACTGCGGCTGATCTTGTGCCGGTGGCAGCTGTGTACGCGTTCAAATCGACGTCGCCGTAGCCCATCGTAGTCGTATCGATCGGACCCGTCCCGATGATGCCGAGATTGATGCCGGTGCCGTTGTAGCCCGCGTTGATCGCGCCGTTGTAGTCGAACGCGGCGCGCACCGTCGACGGTGAGTAGCCCACGTTCAAGCCCGCGCCCGCCGCCGGCGGCACGATGATGTAGCTGTGGTTGGTGCGATACTTCACGATGCCCGCAACCGAATCGACCGCGATTTGCTGCAAGAAGTGCGGCTGGGTCATCGGCGCGATGAATTGCTGGCCGTTCTTCTGATACAGCCCGAACGTCGTACCGAAGGCCTTCTGCATGTTGGTTTGCGAGCCGGAGACGACGAGCAGTAAGCGCTGCTTCCATCCCGCGACCATTACGCCGTTGCTGATGAAGTACTGCGCGGTTTTTTGATAATCCGATTGCGACGCGCCGAACTGCATGGCGATTTGATCCGGTGTCAAGAAGTGACGGAACGTTGACGAGGTTGGATCTTGCACCGACTTCGCGTAGGCGAGGAGCGCTTGCGCATTTTGCTGATGCACCAGCACCGAGACGCTCAAGTGAGCATTGGTGACCGGGCCGACGTAGGTCGCGCCGGTCATCATGCTCTGCCCGTAATTCTGGACGATGAGTTGCGCGGGAATGTTCCCTAAACCGGACGTCGTTTGCGGTGACTGACCGTTGGGAATGGCGCCTCCACCGCCGCCGCCACCGCACGCGGCCAGGGCGATTGCAAAGACGGCTGCGGTTACGAAAGCCAGACGACGATTCACTTCGCACCTCCGATGTGTCCGGCCAGGACGCTCCGGACGAAGTTCTCGATTCGTTGCGTGCGCTGCGTCACGCGAGTGAAGGCGATGCCCGAAGCATGCGCCGCGATGTTAGCGGCGAGCCCGGGGATACCACCGGGATTTTCGCTCAGCGTTCGCACGCTGCTATCATTGGTCGGTGCCGACTCGTACCAATACGCTTCGCTGATCGTGTTGGTCTGCAACGGCGCTGCCGCGCCGCCGCCCGACAAATAGATCGAGTACGGCGTATCGTAGAAGTAGTCGTAGTAGAGCTTCTGCGTGTCGGCGATCACCACGCAGGCGGGTCCGACCGTTGGGCTACCGCTGACCACGTAGGCGTCGATCGTTTCGGATTCGGTGTAGCCGAGGACCGGATCGACAATCGATATCGTGCGCCGGAAGTCGTCGGCCGAACTTACCGCCGGCGTCGGATTGCACGGCGACGGCAACGCGCCTGCGCCGTTGTCGACCATCGTATCGCTGTAGAGACTCGAGCCCGTCCACCACTGCGGAAGCGCAAACGATGTCAGCGTCGTGCCGGCATACGTCTCGGTGAATGTGATCGAACCGCCCGACGGCGCGCTGTACGCCGCCTCGAGTTGGCCCGACGGGGTGTTGATCGTGTAGTTCCCGGAGAAGTCCGAATTCACGGTGATGTTGTTTTGGCCGCCCCCGGCGATCGTGTCGGCCTCGGTGTACGAACCGTTCGCCGTATTGTAGGTTCGGTTGCTCGTCGTCCCGTCGGCGAAATCGGCGACCACGCTCGAGGGCGGACTGTTGGTAATCGTGCCGGTGTACGGCAACGGTGAGGCAATCGCGTAGACCAGCGGCGTCCCGTACGTCGTTGTGGTTATATCGTTGTTTCCGTCGTTCGAGGTCTCGCTGGTCTCGCTGAAGCCGGACGAACCGCCCACCGTCGTTGCAGCGACGCTTGCGTCGGTTGTCGTAGTCGTGCTTAGGGTGCTGAAGTTATCCGTCTCCACCGAGTGTTCGTCGGTGCTTGCCCCCGGCGACGACGTCACCCTTACCGCTACCGTGACGGTTGCTTGTGAGGTGGCCGTCGGAATCGGGCACGGCGCCGCGCGCGCAATCGTGCTGGTCAGCGTGCCGGTATAACTGAAGCCCGCACCCGGGACGATCGGCTGCACGCCGACGAGTGATGCCTGCGCGCCGGTCCGCGTGGTTGCATCGGCTTGCACCCCGACGCATCCATCCGGATTGGGTGACGGCAACGTGCCGCCGGTGTAAATCGCGAAATAGGCCGTCGCTCCGCTCGCGAGCGTGAAGCTGCCGGTCTGCGGCAGCGACACCCAAAAGCCTTGCGCATTATAGTAGGCACCCGCGGCGCCCGCGGGCGAGGTAACGGCAATCGTCGGCACGGTCGAGAGCGAGACGGCGGTCGTCGCGGTCAATGTAATGTAGCCAAGCGTGGTGTAGGGCGCCGTGTCCGCCGTCCGCGCCTTCCCCGAGGTGCGCATGTGCGCGACGTCGAGCACCGGCAATCCCGAGGGCGGACTGGTCGAGGCCGTAAGGATTGCCGTACCCGACCCTGCGGAGAAACTCATCGTCGCGGCGTAGGTGGCACCGGCTGCCACGGGAACCGTGGTCGTCCCGGTCGCGCCGCAGAAGCCGATGCCGCCGCCGGCGGGCGAAGCGCACGGGGTAGCCGTCGGGACCGGGGTTGAAGGTGTACCGCCGCCGCCTCCACCACCACATGCAGCAAGTGCCGCTGCAAGAAGAACGGCTCCGAGAAACGCAAAACGAGCGTGCACGCAAGATCTCCTACACGGGACGGGAGACGAGTTTCGCCCTCTTACCGTTACTTTGGTACCATCCCTGCGGAGCGAAGATGAGAATCGGATTACTTTGCACGATCATAATCTTTACGATGGTGCCGTCCCTAAGCATGAGCGCCGAACGTGATAGCGCGATCATTCGCAATTCGGGTTCTACCAACACCAGCGGCTACACGATCACGGTCTGGTCCGATGCGACCGGCAGCGTGGATGTCGCGGGCAAAACTAGTACCTTTGTACTACAGCGCGATCTCGACGCGCGCTTTTTTACCGACGTACACGCTGCGACTGCGTCCACTGATGCGGTGCCGGAACATCATTGTATGAAGAGTGCCTCGTTCGGCACGCGAACCACCGTGCAGTGGCAGGCTTGGACGTCGCCCGATCTGCAATGCCCGCCCCTCTCCCCGAGTCTGGGGGCGCTTGCTCGTGATGTCAACGCAATCGAGTCGGCGGCCGGCATCATGGGCGGACCGCATCGCATCGGGCTTCCGCCCAGCCTGCGCAAGATTCCGTCCGCGACCCCCGAAGTGCAGCCGACGTGAAGTACCCAGTTCTGATGCTCGCCGCCGTCGCTCTGTTCGGCGCGGCGCCCGATCCGCAAGCTCCGACACCGCCGCCGACACCGCCGCCGCTTACCAGCACGCAAGCGTCACCCGCGGCGGATGCCCCGGCGAGTGCGAACGCGCCCGAAGCAACTCCGACGCCGAATCTCGACAACATCTTCGCCACGCCGAAGCCCTCGAGAGGCAAGCATTCCGATGCGAACGCAACGCCGTCGCCGCCGCCGGTGACGCGCAAAGGTCTCGACGGCGTATGGGAACTGCAAATTCAACGCGGACCCAAGACCGAATACGAGCACATGAATCTGGTGCAAACCGGTACGAACATCGCTGGCACGTTTTTAACCAAAGACAAGAAGCGGTATCCGGTCACCGGTGCGGTCGACGGGCAAAGCAACGTTCGACTCGTTGTCTCACTCGCCGACGGCACGACGATTCTGCTCGAGGCTCGCCTCGACGGGACGACCGACATGCTCGGAATGTTCACCGATGCGCAAGAACGCGTACCGTTCACCGCAGCGTATCGTCCCAAAGAGAAGTGGATCGATAACGTCAACGCGACGCCGGGCGGACTCGGCGGAGGCAGCGGACCGCCCTAAGCACCCGCCGAAGCGGTAGAGACCATGCAAGACCGCAGTTTCGGCTTCGCCACACGCGCAATCCACGCGGGCACGCCGCCCGATCCGACGACCGGCTCGCGCACCATGCCCATCTACCAAACCGCCGCCTACGTGTTCGGCACCACCGAACAGGCCGCGGAACTTTTCCAGTTGCGCAGCTACGGCCACATCTATAGCCGCATCAGCAACCCCACCGTTGCGGCGTTCGAGGAACGAATGGCGTCGCTCGAAGGCGGGTTGGGCGCGATCGCGTTTTCGAGCGGGCTTGCCGCACAGCTCTGCACCGTCCTTGCGCTTGCGCAGGCGGGCGATCACATCGTCAGCTCGCAAAACATCTATGGCGGTACGATCACGCAGTTTACCGTTACGCTGCGACGCATGGGCATCGAAACGAGCTTTGCCCCCGTTCACGATTACGATGCGCTCGAAGCGGCGATCCGCCCGAATACCAAACTGCTCTTTGCCGAGACGATCGGCAATCCGTCGGGAACGCTTGCCGATCTCGACGCGCTCGCGAAGCTTGCGCACAAGCACGGCATCCCGCTTGTCGTTGACAACACCTTCGCCTCACCCTATCTCTGCCGTCCGATCGAGCACGGCGCCGACATCGTGGTGCACTCGGCAACCAAGTTCATCAGCGGACACGGCACGACGATGGGCGGCGTAATGATCGACGGCGGGCACTTTGATTACGGAAGCGGCAAGTTTCCGCTGCTCTCGGACGCGAGTCCCGGCTATCACAACAAGGTCTTCACCGAGACATTTGGCGAGTACGCGCTCCTGATGCGCGGGCGCGCCGAAGTGTTGCGCGACGTCGGTGCGCAGATGTCGCCGATGGACGCGTGGATTTTGTTGCTTGGGCTCGAGACCTTGCCGCTGCGCATGGACGCGCACGTGCGCAACGCGAAAGCGATCGCCGCGTACCTCGACGCACGGCCCGAGGTCGAATGGGTGCGCCCGCCGGACTTGGGCTCGATTTTCACCTTCGGCATCCGCGGCGGCCGCGATGCCGGCCGGCGCTTCATCGACGCGCTCGAGCTGTGGAGCCACCTGGCCAATGTCGGCGACGCGAAGTCGCTGGTGATTCATCCTGCGTCCACAACGCACTCGCAATTAAATGATGACGAGATGGGCAAGGCCGGCGTCGCGCCCGAAGCGATTCGCCTCTCCGTTGGGCTCGAAGACGTCGCCGATCTGACCTGGGATCTGGGCAACGCGCTCGAAGCCTCGCAGCGCGGCGTACTGGCGGAGTCGGCGCGATGATTTTGGAGACGCCCGTGCAGCGCCGCGAGCTCCTCGAACGTTCCAAGACCGTCGCGGTGGTCGGCGCATCGAACAATCCGATGCGTCCGAGCTACACGGTCTTCTCCTACCTGCGCACGCAGCATCACTTTGATATCGCGGCTATCAACCCGACGATCCACGACATCGACGGCGTGCCCGCCTATCCGTCGCTCACCGCCTACGCGCAGGCGCACGGCGCACCCGACATCGTCGACGTCTTTCGTAAACCAAGCGAGGTCGTTTCGCTGGTTACTGAGGCGATCGCGGTCGGCGCCAAGGCGATTTGGTTTCAATATGGTGTGATTAACGAGGAAGCCATCGCGCTGGCCGATAAGGCAGGCCTTGACGTCGTCGTGGACCGTTGCATGAAGGTCGAGAGCGCGCGGTTCAACGGCGGTCTTTCGATGACCGGCCTCAACTCGGGTATCATCACCAGCCGCCGAAGCGAGACGCACGCGTGAATTACAACGACGAAGCCTACCGCCTCGATGCCGAGATCTTCACCGCGATCCAGCGCTGGCATGACTACGATCAAGACATTTCCGATCAGGCCTTCAACGATCTCGCGCTGCGGATCTTCGCGCATCAGCTCCGCTACAACGAACCGTACGCGCGCTATTGTCAAACACAGGGCGTCACGTTGGATCAATTCCCTAGTAGCTGGGAGGCCATACCCCCGATTCCGAGCGCGGCATTCAAAGAAGCCGCGCTTGCTACATTTCCGCCCGCCCAGGCGGAACTGAGCTTCGCGACGAGCGGCACGACCGCCGGCGAGAGCGGCCGCCATTATATGGAAAACGGCAAGCTCTACGATGCTGCGCTCCTGGCCGGGTTCGATCACTTCATCCTGCCCGATCACATGCGTTTGCGCTATATCAATCTGGTGCCCAATCCGGCGCAGCAACCGCACTCGTCGCTGGGCTACATGCTCGCACGGGTGAGCGAGCTGCGCGGCGACGGCGCGACCGCTTGGTATCTCGACGGTGACAAACTCAACATCGATGCGCTCATCGGCGATCTCGAGGCGGCGGTCGAGCACGATCGTCCGGTCTGCATCGCGACGACCGCATTTGCGCTCGTCCACGTGCTCGACGCCCTGCACGAGCGGCACCGCTACTTCGCCCTGCCCAACGGGTCGCGCGTGATGGAAACCGGCGGTTTCAAGGGACGCTCGCGCGTCGTCGATCGCGACGACCTCTACGCGCGCACGGCCGAACGCTTTGGGATGACCAACTGCGCGATCGTAGCCGAATACGGCATGACCGAGCTGACCTCGCAATATTACGACGACGTGATGCTCCAAGGACACGATCACGAGCACGCCTCGGTGCGCTACAAAGTTTCGCCGCCGTGGCTGCGCGCGCGCGTCGTGGGACCCGACGGATTCACGCTGCCGCTCGGCGTTGTCGGCGCGCTGGTGCACGTCGATCTCGCCAATCGCGCGTCGTGCATCGCGATTGGAACTGAAGATTTGGGCGTGCGCTTCGATGAGGGCTTGGTGCTGATCGGGCGCGAGTCCGGTGCGGCGTTGCGCGGCTGTTCGCTCTCCGCCGAGGAACTGCTGGTTCGATGAACGCGCTTCGCGCCGTGCCGGCACGAGGGATCGTGCGCGCGGTCGCGGATGCCGCTGCGCGCTGGGCTGACGCCGACTTCCCTCCTCGCGTTCGTCTTCTCAACCGCGTCGTCGAACGCACCGGCTACACGATGCCGGTGGTTGAATACGCGCTCGATCAACTCTTCGAGTCGCTCAGCGCCGATGCGCTCGAAGCCACAATTGCGGGCGAACTCGGTTCACTCGAAGTCCTCGACGGCTTTGCGCTGCGCCCCGGACGTCCGCGAGCGCGCGCATTGCCGGTCGGCAGCGTCTGCGTCATTTCGAGCCGCACCACGATCGGTGTCGCGATCGTGCCCGCGATCTTCGCGCTGTGCGCGAAATGCGACGTGCTGGTCAAAGATCGTGAAGACGGTCTGGTCCGCGCATTTTTTGCGACGCTCGCCGAGGAGCTCGAGGCCTTCGCCGAAGCGGCGCGCGCGCAAACCTGGGAAGGCGAGAGCGATTCACTCAATATCGGCAGCTTCGATGCGATCGTGGCCTTCGGCAGCGACGCAACGCTGACACGCATTGCCGCGTCAACCCAAGGCGGAACGCGCTTCATCGGGTTCGGCTCACGTGCGAGCATCGGGTACGTCGCGCGCGAAGAACTCCGCGACACGATGCACGCGAAAGCGCTCGCGGCCGGTGCCGCGCGGGATGTCGTGCTGTATGAAACCGAAGGCTGCCTTTCATTGCACGCGCTCTTCGTCGAGCGCCGCGGCAGCGTGGAACCGGCAACATTCGCCAAACTCGTCGCCGAGGAAGTCGAGCGCGCATCGGTCGAGTTCCCGCCCGGCTTGCGCGATGCGCGGGCGAGTGCCCGTATCGCAAACGCACGCAACTTAGCCGCGTTTCGTTCAGCGGCCGGGAGCGGCAGCGTCTTCTCCGACGCGCGCGGTTCGTATCTGACCGTGCTCGATCCGCCGGAAAGCGAACCGCCGGCCTTTTTGCCGCGTGCGATTGCGGTGCATGCAGTCGACAATCCGAGCGACGCGATTACCTACCTCGCGCGGCATGACGTTCCGGTGGAGGCGGTCGCGATCGCCGGCAAGCGCGAGGACCTGCGCAGCTTCGCGATCGAAATCGGCGCGCACCGCATCGCGCGCTTCGGCGATCTGCAGCGGCCACCCATCGGTGGGAATCACGGCGGCCGCTCGCGCATCGCCGACTTCATCACCTGGATCACCGACGAGCGCTGAGGACGGACCAGCGCATGCAGGACGACCTCGAACGCATCGTGGGCGATGTCCCCGGTCCGAACACGCGCGCGCTCACCGCGCCGCTGCGCGCGCACGAATCGCGCAACGTCACCTATGTCGGCGACGACTTCCCGGTGTTTTGGAAGTCGGCGAGCGGTGCGACGGTTGAAGACGTCGACGGCAATCGCTACATCGACTTGACGGCGGCCTTCGGCGTGGCTGCCGTCGGGCACAGCAATCCCGCGGTTGCCGCGGCGATTGCGGAACAAGCCGCAACGCTCATGCACGGCATGGGCGACGTGCACCCGACGGCGGTGCGCACCGAATTGCTCGAGCGCCTCTCGCGCATCTTGCCGAGCGGTTTGACCAAGACGTTCTTGGCAACGACCGGCTCCGAGGCGGTCGAAGCCGCGCTCAAGACCGCGGTGGTCGCGACCGGCAAGCATCGTTTCGTGGCCTACCACGGCGCGTATCACGGCCTGTCGCTTGGCGCGCTCGAGATCAGCGGCATTCCGAAATTCACGCAACCGTTTGCGCCGCTCGTCGCCGACGTTGCGCTGCGACTTGATTATCCCGACGCACTGACGACGACCACGAAGGCGGCCATCGAAGCGCTGCGCGCGGCGCTCGACCCACACGACGACATCGCGGCGATTGTGATCGAACCGATCCAAGGCCGTGGCGGCTGTATCGTGCCGCCCAACGGGTATCTCGCGGGATTGCGCGCGTACTGCGATGCGCGCGGCATCCTGCTGATCTTCGATGAGATCTACACCGGCTTTGGACGCACCGGCAACTGGTTTGCCTGCGAGCACGATCATACGATTCCCGACATCATCTGCATCGGCAAAGCGATGGGCGGCGGGTTTCCGATCAGCGCGATGGTCGCGCGCGCGGGCGTGATGGACGCGTGGCCGGCGTCGACCGGCGAGTCGTTGCACACCTCGACCTATCTCGGCAATCCGATGGGGTGTGCCGCCGCGCTCGCAACGATCGGCGAACTCGAACGGCTGACACTACCGGCGCAGGCACGCGAACTCGGCGAACTGATCGAGAAACGGCTACAGGCGCTGCTGGAGCATCCAAGTGTGGTTGCGCTCCGCGGGCGCGGCGCCATGTGGGGATTGCAACTGCGCAGCGCGGCCGAGACCGACCGCGTGGTCAAAGCCGCGCTCGGGCGCGGCGTCATTCTGCTGCAAGCCGGACCGCAAGGCGACGTGCTCTCGATCACGCCGCCGCTCGTCATCTCACCCTTGCAACTGCATCGAGCACTCGAATTGATCAAGGACGTGCTATGAAGACTTATCGCATTGGCATCAGCGGCGCCGGATTCGGCGTCAAAGCGCATCTCCCGGCCCTGCTCGCGAACAAACGGTTTGAGGTGGTCGCTCTCGCATCGCCGTCGAGCGCGAAAGCGATCGCCGCCGAACGCAAGATTCCGCACGCCTACGCGAGCGCGCAGGACATGATCGCCGGCTGCGAACTCGATGCCATCACCATCGCGTCGCCGCCGTTTACGCATCGCGATGCGGTCCTCGCTGCACTCGATGCCGGCTTGCACGTGATCTGCGAAAAGCCGTTTGCCCTCAACGTCGAGGAAGCCGAAGAGATGGTCGCGGCGTCACGCGACGCGGGCACGGCGTGCGGCATCGCGCACGAGTTTCGCTTCGTACCGCAGCGCCAAGCGATCAAAGAACTCATCGTCAACGGGCATCTCAAGCCGCTGCGCGAGGTCGAAATCACCCACCTGACGACCTTCCTGCGCGAGGATTCCACCGTCCGGCAACGCGGTTGGTGGTTCGAACGCGACAAGGGCGGTGGCATGGCCAATGCCATCTTCTCGCACCTGATCGATAGTTCGAACTGGGCCGTCGGGCGGCCACCGCACAAGACCTACGGCTTTTTACGCACCGCCAATAAGACGCGCCACGACGATCGCGGCGAATTCATCAGCACCGTCGATGACGGCTGCTTCGCGCTGCTGGATTACGGCGACGGCCTCGTTGCCCGGTTGACGACCGATGCGACGGAGATCGTCGAGTCCTTCACCTTTGCCGTCCACGCCGAGAACCGCACCGCGGTCGCCAGCGGCCCCAACGCTGTCGACAACGCGCTCTACAGCATCGACGCCGACGAAACCAACGAGTTGCAATGCAAGCCGTCGCCATACGCCAAGTTCGCAAGCGTGTTAGCGAACGTCCCGTATCTGATGGAGCTCTACGACGAATTCGTCAAGCAGATCGAGACCGGCGAGAGCGCGCTCCCGACGTTTCAAGAAGGCCTCGAAACCCAACGTGTGCTCGCCGCCATCGGCTACTCGTATCCCAGCTGACAAAGTGACCGTCCCTCGACTACGTTCGCTTCGCTCTCTAGGCTCGGGATGACAAAGGTGGGATTTATACGTAATCGGCGAGGGTCAGATCAACGTTGTGGGTCGTGCCGTCCTTGCTCTTGACGACGAGGTGCACGACGGTTCCCGGTTCGCCCAAGAAGACGTTGCGCACGTCGCGGAGATTCAACGACGTCGAGCCGTCGAGCGAGGTGATGACTTCGCCCTTCGTGAGACCGGCTTGCGCCGCGGGCGTACCTGGCCGAACGTCGATGATCGTGATCGCACCGCCGTTGTTAAGCAGAAACACGCCGCTGCGATCCCAGTGGTCGCGCGTGGCGAATGCTGCGTTCGGCACCAACGTCATCGTGAGCTTACGATAGTCGAGCGTCAGCGAGAAGCGCTTCCATACCCCGCCTCCCACGTTTGCGCCCATGAAGGGCACGGCGAATGCGCCTTGCGTCTGCGTAGCGTAGTCGCCAACCAGATCGCGCAGCGTGAGCCCGCCGAACGAGAGTGTTTGCATGCGGCCGAGTTGACCGAGCGACGGGCCGCCGACGCCGTAGCCGTTCACACCGCTTGCGGAAAGTTTGGCCGGCACGACGCTCGGGTTTGCCTTCTCGAAGGGCGTGAACAGCGAGATCGAAGCGCGCGAGCCGGTGTCGACCGCGCAGGTCGTCGGAACGCTATCGATCGCGCACGCGAACTGCGGCTGCGTTCCGTATTGCTGAATCGGGACGATGGTCGCGCCGGCCGGAGCCGTGTATGTGCCGGGCATCTGCAGGACGACACGCTGATTCGCGTAGTCGAACGTCGTGATGAAACGCGAGATCACTTCGTAGCCGATCAAACCATCCGCCGGAAGGCCCGCGGTCATCCCGAACCCCTTGCGCACCGGGAGCACGGTAAAGACCTGGTCGGATACGGTCGCGTCGCCGACCTGCAACGTCTTGACGGTCGCAAAGCTCGAGGATTCGGTAGCGTTGCCGACGCCGTTGATTTGCGCCGATCCGCCGCCGATCGCACCAATCTCTTTGGCGACGTCGGTATCGACGATGTTGGCGCCGCCGGTGTCAAAGATGAAGTGATACGGCCCCTTGCCGTTGAGCATCACATCAAGATAGACGTGATTTTCGGAAATGCGAATCGGCACGGTTGTCTGCGTCGCACCATTTGCAATCGAGAAATCGTGCGGCGTTGATTTCGGTTTGGCGAGATGCGCCAAGCCGCCGGCCGGGTTGACCTCGACGCTAGTAGCGGTGAACGATGTGCTGTTCCCCTGGCTGCTGGTGTCAACTCGGTATGGAATCATCAACCCATGTACGGGACGAAAATCGCTCATCGTCATGGTGGAAACAATCGGTCCCGCGATTTGGATGGTCTCTGCGGGCAGATGTGTTCCGCGATCGAACCAGACGTCGAATGGCACTTGCGAGCCGGGCGGCGTGACGGTGAGCACGTCGTACGTCTTGCCCCGCTCGCTCTTCGTTCCGCCCCAGGCGACGGTAGCGCCGCCGTAATTTTTCGTCCAAAGATCGTAGTTGCCGAAGTACGCTTGATCGATCGTTGAAGAACGGCCGAGGACACTGCCGTCGACGATGACCAGCCCGGTCTGATCGAGATTCCAGTTCTGGCTGCCATCCCAACCGCTGCCCCCGCCAAGCGGCGGCGTCGAGAAGGTCGACGCTTCGCGTGTGCCGCCCATCTCGTTCCAGCCCTCGGCCGTCCCCGAAAGACCGACCGCGACAACCTTGCCTTTGGCGTCCACGACGTGCACCGCGCGCATGGCATACACGTGCAATGCGGCACCGGATTCTTTGATGAGGGTTACGACCCGGGGGTCGGTGCTGGACGCAAATGACGCGGCCGGCGCAAGCAAAAGCAACGCCGGCACCGCGAACGCAAGGAAAGCTCGCCGTATCTTCATGCCTACCGATACGAGCGAGACGACGCTAATGTTTCGCTAGGTCGGCGGGTTGGGATCGCCCAGGGCCTTGGCCATCGCGCGGTAGATGTTGAGCCGCCCGCAGCCTTGGTGCGGATCGCTAATGTTGTCGGCGGTGCTACACAGCAAGTTGTACATTGCTGTCGGCGTTTGATAGCTCGAACTTACCGAGAGAATCAATGCGGCAGCGCCGGCAACGTGCGGCGTCGCCATCGAGGTTCCCGCGATCAGCGTGCGGCAATTTCCGTTCTCGCCGTACTCAGTGCTTGCCGCGCAGTTGCCCTCGAAGCTCGTGTCGGAGGGCGACGACATGAACGGCGTCGAGGTCCAGATGTTCTCGATCCAGTGCAGATAGTCGGTGCTGGTCGATGACAAGTCCGCGTTCGACGGGTCGCCGCCCGGCGCGACCAGCCCCCACGAGGCGACGCTGTTCGCCGTGTTCACGCTCCCGTATTGCGAGTAGCTAGTGACATACTCCGATCCGGTGCTTGCGCCGCTGTTGGTGCCGTTGGTCTGGCCGTCTTCGTATCCGCTTGCGCCGACGGCGATCACGCCCGCGTCGCAGGCGGGCGCGCTGACGCCCTCGCCCGCGCCGTCGCTAGCGTAGTTGCCGGACGCCGCAACCACGATCACGTTGTGTGCGATTGCGTTCGCGATCGCGTTTCCTTCGACCGGGTCTTCGTCCACGCCCGGTGAAGTGCAGCCATTGTTGTCGGTGTCGCTGATCGTCTCGCCTACGCTCATGCTGATCACGTTCGCGCCATTTGCCACCGCATCGTCAATTGCGCTCGCAATATCGGTGTCGGTGGCTCCGCATTGGGGATCGGTCGCTTCGTTTGGGTTACCCGGTACGCAGTTATCGTCCGGCGTCGGGAAGACGCGATAGAGCATCAACGACACGTTGCCGGCGTCGCCGACGAAGCCGTAATCATTCTTAGCGTTAGCGACCGCAATGCCGGTTACGTCGGTGCCATGGCCGTCGCCGTCGGTCACGAAGGTCCCGGTGCTTTGCGTATACGGCGCGGTGTTGCTAGTGACGAAGCATTCGGTGCGAGCGATCGAGTCGAGCTTCACCTCGGGATGCGTGACGTCTTCGCCGGTGTCGATGATCGCGAGCTTGACGTTGGTCGAGCCGAGCGCATTCGCATTTACTTTGCCGCTGCCGTTACCCGGTTGCGAATAGCCCAAGGCGTGTTCGAGCTGCACGATGTGCATGTCCCACTGCCCGCCGGTGTTCTAGGTTTGATAAAGGGGCGCCGTCGCGCCGCCGGCCGCATAGCCGACGAAGTACGGATCGTTGCCGTTATAGGGCGCGCTGACTGCGAGCGGGGACAAACGACGTGATTGGCTGACGGCGATGACGCCGGGCGTCGAGCGCAACGTCGATTCGACTTGCGCGATATTTGACGAGGACACACTGAGTAAGCGCGTCGCAACGCCGGTTGCGGGATAATCGAATTCGCGGATCTTGCTCACGCCTAGGGATGCAACGCGTCCGTCGATCGTCGCGGCAGGGTTTGCAATCGCGCTCGTGCGATACGCCACGGCGAGCACCGGTAATGTGGCTGTGCTTACCGATCCGCGATAGGAGCGACGCGTTTCGGATGCAGCGCCACCGGTCGCGCGTTGGCCCGAAGCATTCAGGCTTTCGTCCGACGACGGGCAGGTATACACCGATGCGATCGTTCCCGGCGTCGATGTCGATGTCGGCGTTGGCGTCGAGTTCATCGGCGGTGTACTGCTGCCGCCGCCCCCGCCACCACAGGCGGCAAGCGGAATCATCAGTAGCGCGGCCGTCAGCGACGCGCCCAAGCGAGCAAGCGAAATCAAGGTGGGTCCCCTTTGCGATTCGAGTCTAACGCAAGAACGTGAAGTGGCGCTGTGAGTGTTTCATGAGAATCTGCGACTTAACAGACGCCATACAAGACCAAGCGCCATCACGCTTGCGCGACGCTGCACCGCGTCGCGATCGCCGCGAAAGTTGAAATGAAAGGTATGCGTCTCTCCTTCGACATCCGTCGCAAACCATACTAAGCCCACCGGTTTCTCGGCCGTACCGCCGTCAGGGCCGGCGATGCCCGTGGTCGCGATTGCGTACGAGGTGCCGAGACGTTTGCGCGCGCCGCGCGCCATTTCGATAGCCGTTTCCTCGCTCACGGCGCCGAAGCGTTCCAGCGTCGCCTCGCTTACACCAAGCTCCGCGATTTTGACCGCGTTGTCGTAGGCGACGATGCCGCCGAGAAAACTGCGCGACGCGCCGGGTACCGCGGTCAGGGCCGCCGCGATTCGGCCGCCGGTACACGACTCGGCCACCGCGATCGTCTGACCGTTCGGCTGCAGCAATGCGTGGACGGCAGCGGCCAGCGTCGTATCATCGGCGCCGAAGATAAAACCGTCCAGCCGTTCGCGCACCTGCGCCTCGAGCGGCGCGAGCATCGTCTGTGCTTCTTCGGCCGAGCGCGCCTTCGCCATGATCTTCACGTCGCATAGTCCCTCGTGTGCAAGCACGGCGATCTTCGGGTTCTCGCCGGCGCGAAACAGGTCGTCGATGCGATGGTCGATCTCGGATTCACCGAGGTTGACCGTGTGCAGAACGCGCGTGTAGATCCCATCGACGATCGCGTAACGTTCGCGTAAGAATGGAATTAAGAGTTCGGTGAGCATCGGACGCATCTCGCGCGGTACGCCCGGCATGCAGGCGATGAATTTTCCGCTCGAACCAAAGGCAACGAAGCCCGGAGCGGTACCGCGCGGGTTCTCCAGCACGAGACTCCCGCGCGGCACGTACGCCTGTTTGCGATTGTTCTCACGCATCTCCCGCCCGATGTGTGCAAAGAATTCTTGCATTTGCTTAAGAGATGGCTCGTGCAATTCCAAATCAAGACCGAGCGCATCATTTGCTGCTTCCTTGGTGAGGTCATCGACCGTCGGACCGAGGCCGCCTGTGGTAATAACGCCGTCGACGCGCTCGAGTGCGGCGCGCATCGCACTTGCAATGCGGGCGCGATTGTCACCGATCGCGTGCGTGCCGTACACGTCGATGCCGGCCGATGCGAGCGATTGCGCGACGAAAACGGTGTTCGTGTCGGTCAATTGACCGAGCAGCAGCTCCGTCCCAACCGCGATGAGTTCAACTGAGAGGGGCATCAAACCACGACGGATAGCTGAAGTGCACGTCGGCATCAAAACCTTCGGCCGCCTCGATCATCGCCGCGCGGCGTTCTGCCGCGTGCTCTGGTCCAGGCTTCGCGCGCTGCATCGTCGCCTTCATCTCGCCAAGGCGTTCGACGAAGCGCGCAAACCGCGTATCCATCGCTGCCTGCAGACGCGCTTTGAGGATCTTGCCGACCCGCGGCGCGCGGCCGCTGGTAGCGATCGCAATGCGCACCGGACCCGCTTTGGCAATCGCGGTCATCGCAACGAAGCCGAACTTGGGCTGATCGATACAACAGAGCAGAAATTTGTGCTGGTCGGCCAGCGCGCGCAGGCGCGCCGAAAGCCCTTCGTCTTGCGGTGTGGAGATCACAAAGTAGGCGTCGATCACGTCGTCGTCTCGCAGCGCGGATGGATCCTGAATCCACCGGACGTCGGCACCCGATTCGCGCAGCGCCTCCGCTTTGTCGATCGCTTCGCGGTCGCCGGCCTCACCGATTACCACGCAGGGGCGTCCCACCAGATTGAGACTCACCGGGAAAAACGCCATCAGTAGTCGACCGGACGCAGATAGAATTCGTTGATCGCCGTGTTCGTCAGCATCGCGGTGGTTGGGAGATGCCGCTTCCAGTGCGTGGAGTCGACCCGGCGGCGCACGAGCGTAACGTCGCGCGCGTCGAAGCCGCGCTCGATGAGCTGCGCGTCGCTATACCCTAACAGCAGCTGCGCCAGGATCGCGTCCGCATGCGCATAGGTGATGCCGAGATCGCCCTCGTCGGTCTGGTCGGCTTCGAGATCGGCGCTGGGCGCTTTGTCGATCAATGCCTGCGGCACGCCGAGATAGCGCGCCAGTGCCCACACTTGCGTCTTGAAGAGATCGCCGAGCGGATTGACCGGCGGCGTGTCGTCGGCGTGCCAGGTAAAGTAGCCCAACAGCCGTTCCGTTTTGTTGCCGGTGCCGATCGGCAGCGCGTCGAGTTTGGCGGATTGATCGAAGAGCACGACCATGCGGGTGCGCGCCATCACGTTTCCACGGCGGCGCGCATCGGCATCCGGCTCGAATTGCAAGTAGCCTTGCACGGCATCGGTGATCTCGATCGTGCGCGCGTGGATGCCGAGCGCATCGATCACTCGTTGCGCGTCGGCAAGGCTCGCCGGACTCGACGACTTGTAGGGCATGCGAAAGGCGTAGACGTTCTCCGCACCGAGCGCGCGCGCACACAAATACGCGGTAACGGCGGAATCGACGCCGCCCGAGAGACCGATGACAGCGCGCCCGATCCCGCGGCGCTCGATCAATTCATCGCGCAAGAACGCTTCGAGCCAGCGCGTGGCGACCTCGGGATTGATGGGCGGCGGCTGCTGCAGCGCCGCCGTGCTTTCGCGGATGACGGTCAGCACTACGGTCGTCCCTTCGGCAGCGGCAGTTCGTCGTCGAGCAACAGGTCGGGAAGTACCGCGCCCAAATCACCCAGCAGCGGCAGGGACGCGCGCGCAAGATCCGCCTCGCGCAAATCGATCGTTCCGCTCACGACACATTCCCCGATTTCCGGCGCCTTCACGGTCACGTGGCCGCGTGGATCGATGATGCACGACGACCCAGTCATGCCTTTGCCGCCTTCGAATCCGGTGAGCCCGGCGTAGAGCACGTACACGCCATGTTCGGTGGCGCTAGCGCGCAAAATCTCGCGCCAATGCGTGATCGACGTCAATTCGCTGTCGCCCTCGATACCGCGGCCCGGCGCAGCCGACGGCACGAGTAGCACGCGCGCGCCTTTGATCGCGGCAATGGTTGGCATGATCGCATGCCAGACATCCTCGCAAATCAACATCGCCATGCGCCCGATGCGCGTTTCGAACGTTTGCAGGCGCCGGCCGCGCGAAAGAAACCGCTCTTCGTCGAACATCCCGTAGGTCGGCAAGAACATCTTGCGGTGCACGTGCACGATCTCGTGACCCTTCGCTCCAACGCGCAAGTAGAGCGCGCTGTTGTAGTACGTGCCGTCATCGTTTTCGTAAAATCCGCAGCACAGCTCGACGTCACGATCGCCCGCGCCCTCGCGCCACGCGCGCGCCAAGTCGGTCGCAAAGGCTTTCGCCGTTTGCGCTAAGTCGTACACGGCACCCTCGAGAAAATACCCGGTCATCGCGGCTTCGGGAAGCACGATCAGGTCGGGCGTGCCTTCCTGCGCGATTTGCGCGAAGGCTTCGCTCGTCTGGGCTAGATTTTCGCGATAGCGTCCTTTAGCCGGCTTGACTTGAATGAGGCGCACGTCGTAGTGCGCCGGCGAACGCTCGCCGTTAGCCCGGGCCGGCACTGGTTGCCAATTCGATCTGTTGATCGACCGGCTCGCGTAGACCGCACTGCATAGCACACTCTTCCGCCGGATAGGTCCAAATCTCCGCCAATGTCGGGTGAAGATGCGGAATCCGCATGAACTGCTCGACGGTCGCCTTGTAGCTCATCGCGACGATGACCTCGTGAATCAACTCCGACCCCTGCGGGCCGATGATCGAGGCGCCCAAGATCTCGCCGGTGACGAGGCGTGACATCATCTTCACGAAGCCGCGCGTTTGGTTGAGGGTCATCGCCTTACCGTGCTCGGCGAAACTGTAGCGGCCGACGCAGTGCTGGATACCGGCGGCGTTGAGTTCCTTCTCCGACATGCCGACGTGCGCGACTTGCGGTTCGGTGAAAATCGTGTGCGCGCTCACGATCGAGTAGTCGGCTTCCTCGCTATCGGCCTTCACCGCGTTGCGCGCCGCGATCTCGCCTTGATAAATCGCGACGTGGACAAGCGGGTAGTCGCCGGTGACGTCGCCGACGGCAAAGATATGCGGCCGGCTGGTACGCAGCGTCTTGTCGACCGCGATGCCATTGATTTCATCGTAGGCGACTCCCGCCGTTGTGAGGCTGAGCCCTTCGACATTGGGTAGGCGCCCCAGCGCAAAGAATATCTCCTCGACGACCAATTCGTGCTTCTCGCCGTTGAGGATATAGTGCACGACCTTGCGCGGACCGCGCTTCTCGACGCGTGCGACGTGCGTATGCGCGATCACGTGAATACCGTCTTCGCGGAAATACGTCGTCAGCGCATCGCCGATATCGTCATCAGCCGACGTCAGCAGATGATTGCTGCGGATCAGCATCGTCGTCTTTGCGCCCATGCGTGCGAGGAACTGCCCGAGTTCACAGGCCGAGTAGCCACCGCCAAGGACGGCAACCGACGTCGGAATGCTCTCCAGTTCGAGCACCGAGTCACTGTCGAGGTAGCCGGTTTCTTCCAAACCGGGAATGCGCGCGGGTGCGACCGAGCTGCCGGTAGCGATGACGAACGAACGCGCCTTGAGATGGATGTCCTCGCCCACCGCGACCGTGCCGTCAGAGACAAACGTCGCATGTCCTTGGTAGAGCGGAAACGTCTCGATGCCCTCGATCCGGAAATCAGCGAATTCCTTGACCAGCGTGCGTTTGCGCGCCGCGATGAACGGCATGTCCGCGCCGATGGTTCCGTTGATGCGAACCCCCAGCGCGCTCGAGTCGCGCGCCGCCTGCAGCGCATCGCTCGACGCCAAGAAGGCTTTGCTGGGCATGCAGCCGCGCAGAATGCACAGGCCACCGAGCGGGCCATGATCGACGAGCGCGACGCTCGCTCCAAGGTCGCGCGCGGTTCGCGCCGCGGCATAGCCGCCCGACCCCGCACCAACAACGACGAGATCGTATTCGAATGTTTGCATAGTTAGCGGCTCGGGCGTGCTCCTAGTCGATGGACCGATTCGATAAAGCGGACGGTACCGTTGGCGTGAACGAGGATCGAGTGCGTCCGGGCGTGATTACCGAAAAACCGCACGCCGCGCACCAAATCGCCGTCCGTAATACCGGTCGCGCAGAAAATCACGCTATCGCTCTTCACAAGATCATCAATCGTTAAAACCCGGTCGAGGTTGCCGAATCCCATTGCGACCGCACGGTCGGCTTCCTCTTGATTGCGCGGCTCCAGGCGGCCCATGAAGTTTCCACCCAGGCACTTGATGGCCGCCGCGGCCAGCACGCCTTCGGGGGCGCCGCCCGTTCCCATGGCCACGTGAATGCCGGTGGTTTCGATCGCGGTCGCGATACACGCGTCGACGTCGCCGTCGGAGATCAGCTTGATGCGGGCGCCGGCATCGCGTACTTCCTTGATCAAGTCGGCGTGACGCGGCCGATCGAGAATCACGACGCACACGTCGCCGAGCGGCTTCTCGAGGGCATTGGCGACGGCTTCCAGGTTCTCGCGAACCGGCGCGTCGATGTGCACGAAGGGCGCAGCCTTTGGTCCGACCGCGAGCTTCTTCATATATGAGTCGGGTGCGTGCAACAGACCGCCACGCTCGGAGATCGCCATGACGGCAATCGAGTTGGGCAGTCCGTTTGCGACCAGGTTGGTCCCCTCGACCGGGTCGACCGCAATATCGACCTCGAATCCTCCCCGTCCAACCTCTTCGCCGATGAACAACATCGGTGCTTCGTCGCGTTCACCTTCGCCGATCACGATGCGACCGGCGATGTCCATCTCGCCGAGCGCTTCGCGCATTTTCTCCACGGCGGCTCCATCGGCGGCGTCGCGCTCCCCGCGTCCCATCCAACGCGATGCGGCCAGCGCCGCACTCTCGGTGACCTTGACGAAATCGAGGGAGTTGACCATGCCCCCGGCTCTACAAGGGAACCCACACGATTCCTTTAAGAAATGTCGCCGTGTCGTCCCACGCTCATCCCCCGATTCCAACCGTTCGCGCCACGGTTACGAGCGATCTGCTCGCTGCCGGACCTGCGCCATGCACGATTGTCGCATTGGCCGGCTTCACGATCGGGTTTTTTGCGTGGCTTGCACTGATCGTTCCGCGTCACAACGCGCTGCTCAGCGATCTCGGTTTGCTGGTCGCCGTTGCCGGCGGCGCGGGTGTGGTGCTGTGGCTGTGGCAACGATACGCCCACTACTTTTCGCGGCGCACCGGCGCGACATACGCTCGATCGCTGCGCTACGACGCACTCACGTGGGCGCCGTTCGTGCTGCTGTGGCTCACCTTCGTGCTGCCGCTGGACGTGACGCACGGCGAGTCGCGTATCTTTGTCGTGTGCGCCGCCGTCTTTTGCATCGGCAAAGTGCTGATCGCAGCACGTTTCAATCAAACGGTACGCGAGGTCTTGCTCGATTTCGTTGCGACCCGAACCGCGATCATCGTAATCGCCGAACTCGCTGCCGTCACGATCGGTCAGCGCGCGGGATCGCACGTGCAAGAATCGACCAACCAGTTGCTCAACGTCTGGGGGCGCTGGGATGCGGTGCACTATCTCACGATTGCGGCGCAAGGCTACTCCGGCACCGACATGGCCTTCTTCCCGCTCTTTCCGCTGTTGATTCGTATTCTCGGGCGGCTCCTCGGCAGCCACCTCGTCGCAGGCATCCTGATTTCGAACGCCTCGTTCTTCTTCGGATTGCTCTACCTCTATAAACTACTCGAGCACGAATACGATCGCTCGGTCGCACGGCGCGCGATTTTCTACGTTTCGATCTTCCCGTCGGCGCTGTTCTTCTCGGCCGTCTACACCGAGTCGCTCTTCTTCATGCTAACGGTCGCGTCGTTCTACTACATGCGCGCGCACCGCTGGTGGCTGGCGGGAGCAATCGGCTTCTTCGCCGCGCTGACGCGCGTTGAAGGTGTCCTGCTCCTGGTGCCGTTCCTCATCGAATGGTACTCGCAGTACAAGCCACAGCTGCGCAAACGTGCAAACGATCTGATACCGGGCGGACTGATTCCGCTTGGCCTCTTCGCCTACATGGCGTATCTGTGGGTGCTGGTCGGTGACCCGCTCTACTTCTCGCACGTGCAGGTCCACTGGGGTCGCCACTTTGCGCCGCCGTGGGTCAGCTTGATCAACGCGTTCCATCAAATCGCGCACGCGACCCAGGCCGCGACGATCGCAAATGAAGCGACGGAGCTGGCGTTCACGGCGCTGATGATCGGCGTGCTGATCTTCGGCTGGAAACAGCTGCGCCCGTCGTATATCGCGTACATGGCGCTCTCGATCTTGATCCCGATGTCGACCTCGAGCTTGATGAGCATGCCGCGCTTTGCGCTCGTGCTCTTCCCGATGTTTGCCATCCTCGCGCGCGACGGCGAGCGGCCGTGGGTCAACAACCTCATCGTCGCCTTCTTCTTACCCCTGCTCGGATTGTTCACCGTGCTCTTTGCAGATTGGTATTGGGTTGCCTAGCAGTATTGCTTCGTTCGCCGGCCGCCGCGGCGTCCGCCAGTTCGTCAAGTTCGGCATCGTCGGCGCATCGGGATTCATCGTCAACCTCATCGTGTTCACGGTTCTCCAGCGCCTCGACCCGCTCCACAATGCGACGCTGCACTACAACGTGCTCTATTCGATCAGCTTTCTGGCCGGCGGTGTCTCTAACTATTGGCTCAACCGGATCTGGACGTTTCGCTCAACCGGTCATGCCGTTCGCGAGGGCGCGCAATTCCTTACCGTCTCGGTGATTGCGTTGATCGTGGGTTTGATTATTTCGGCATTGGTCGCACCCTGGCTCGGCCACGGCCACCGCACCTGGTTCCTCGGAACCGTTGCCGGCATTTTCGTCAACTTCTTCGTGAACAAGTATTGGACGTTTAAGGACGTGGGCGCGGGCAGCGCCGAATGATCGAGCGCCGCTTCCAACTCCTTTTGCTCCTGATCACGGCGTTTGCGGCGCTGTTGCGTCTGCACGGCATTCACGATCCGTTGCTCGATCATCCGGCGTGGCGCCAGGGCGACACCGCCAGCATCGCGCGCAACTTTGCGCAGCTGCAGTACAACATCATGTATCCGCAGACCAACTACGATGGGCCGCCGCCAAACTACGTCGAGCTCGAGCTGCAAATCGTCCCGTTTCTTGCGGCAACGCTCTACAAGATCTTCGGCGTGCACGAGATCTTCGGCCGGCTGATCACGCTGGTGTTCTCGCTGGGAACCGTCGCGGTCGTTGGATTGCTTGGGCGTTGGCTGTTTAACAGTGCGCTCGCGGGGCTGGCGGCCGCGTTCTTCTATGCGATCTTCCCCGGCAGCATCTACTACGGGCGCACGTTTACGCCGGATTGCGCGATGGTGTTCTTTCTCACCGCCGCACTCTACGTGGTCACGCGCCTGGTCGTCGAGGATGAAGTCTTCTCGCAGCGCGCGCTCGCGCGGGCGACCGCACTGCTGACCTTGGCCTATCTCGCAAAGCCGGTCGCCGTCGCCGGCATCATTCCGGTGATTGGCGTGCTGTGGGAGCGCGTGCGCAGCGGACGCACGATGCGACCTACGGCGATTGCCGTGTTGCTCGTCGTGCCGTTGATCATCCTGTATCTCTATGACACGCGGGTCAGCGAACACGCGGAATGGCATTGGGCAAGCGGCATCACTTCGCTGCACGTCGTGCCTGCCCTCAAAGCGGCTTTTACCAGCTGGAGCGGCTTCGTGTTGAAGTTCGGGCAGTTCCGCGACGTGCTCGGCCTGCTGCGCGAGACGATGCTCGGAACCATCGCGTTCGTGTTGAGCATCGCCGGGTTCATCGCCCTGATCTGGGCCGATGCGCGCAGCAAAGTGCTGCTGTGGGGCTGGCTGATCGGCGGCCTCGCCTATACCTACGTGGTGGTCACGGTCGAGCGCGTCGACTATTACATGTACCTGCTCTTGCCGCTCTGCGCGCTCGTCATCGGTGCGCTGATCGCGCGCTTTGTCGCTTGGGTCGAGACCGTCGACGCGGCGCCGGCGGCGCGCTATGCGATGCTCGCGCTCGTGCCGATTGCGGCGATCGCGTGCACGCTGCAAGCGCGCGCTGCGATCGCGCCGTACTACGACTACAACAAGCAGGCGTATCGCAACGCGGTGTTCCTGAATCACACCCTCGCGCCCGGCGCGCTGGTCGTCGTCGGCCACTACGGCCCCGACGTGCTGTACTACATCAATCGCTACGGCTGGGAAGAGGATCCGTATCTGTGGACGCCGTTCGATGAGGAGAGCGCGATCCGCAAGGGTGCGCGCTACTACATCTCGATCGAAGACAATCGCTTACGGCGAAATCTCGAGCTGTGCGCGTGGCTACAGCGCTTCCCGGTCCTCAATCCAAACGCGCAGTGGCCCGTGTACGTCACCGATCCGAAGCAAGAACGGCCCGGCGCTGACGCTTTCTGGCGCGCATTCCGGACCGCGGAGACACAGGGCCAAGGCCAAACGTTCCTGGACGCTCATCGCGTATGCACGGTCAAAGGATCCACTGCGTCGATTTGATCGAACACCGTGAGCGCGCGCTCGAATGCCTCGGGCCCGACGCGAACGGCGCCCTGGAACGGGAAGTCGAGGCTCATCGTGAGGAAGATTACGAGGCCAATGAGCAGCGTCAAGGTGCCGATCATCGCGGTCTGCATCACCGTCCGCCGAAAGCCGAAGAGAAACGTGAACGAGATCGTGATAAACCCGCCCGCGTAGACGGTAAACCACATGATGCCGTTGAGTCCATTGGCATCCAGGGCCAAACGCGCGTCGCGATCGATCAGTGCCTCGTCCATCGCCGAGACCATCAGCGGATAGAGCGCGGACTGGCGCGCGTTGACCGGCTGCGTGCTGTTCAACTCGCGCGAAATTGTCTCCGCAGACCGGGCGGCCTTCGGACTATGTTTGGCGTTTTCCAGCGCGGGCCAGCCGACATGAATCACTGTCCCGACATAATCACGCAGATCGCCGCGCAGCCGCGCGCCGTTGGCAAAAGCGCTCGCATCGCGATACACGATCGTCAAACTGCTCGACTCGTCGAACGTGCGGTCCTCGGCCGCCTGGAAACGCTCCCACACACCGATGACGACGAATCCCAACACGACCGCGTAGATCACGCCGACCACCGCAAAGATGAATCCGGTGAGGTCGTTATGTTCGATCAACAGCTCAGGACGCACGAAGCGTGCCACCACACGAGCCAGCACGAGCGAGATCAGCACGAAGCCGCCGATCACGATAATCGCGCCGAGCCAAAGCGGTAGGGCCTCGAACCAGGCGATGACGGCGATCATCTCAAGGGAGCGGCAAGAGCGACGCGTTGACGCCGGTCGTTGCGTGCGCGGTTTCGGGGACGCCGGAACTCACCACCTGACGATAGGCGATCAGCCGGTTCGTGATGCGCGCCACCTCGAGCTCGAGATCGTAGCTATTCTTGATCGCGGCGGTCAGCTCGTCGGTGTCGTAGGTGTACGAAAAGCGTTTGAGGTTGACTAAGATCTCTTTATCCGCGACGTTGAGGTGCGTATATGCCCGCTGCAGCGATAGGCCCGCGTCTTTATAGGTCGGGAAGTTCGAGATCACGATCTCGCGCTTGAGCTTTGCATCTTCGATTTGGCCTTTGAGCGATTGCAGGCGAACACTCGAGGGATCGTCCGTGAGGCCGTCGGCGATTACCGCGAGCGCGTCGTCGAAGTCGCCTTTCGCGTAGAGATCCTGCGCGAAATCCCCCGAGGTCTGGACGAATCCGCTGCGGGCACGTTCGTCGGTGGGATCGACGCGCAGCGCAAGCTTATAGGAGAGCAGCGCGTCCCGCACGTTGCCCCGCGCGAGCGCGACCTGACCTTGATGCACCCGAGCATTGACGATCCACTGTTCGACCGGTCCGGCGCAGCCGGCCAGCGCGATGACCAGCACCAACAAAGAGATTCGTTTAAAAATGTACATGGAGCGCGAATTTTGCCACATATTCAATCACAACGGCGGCCGGATAGAAGATCACCTGCGAGAGCAGCGTCCCGACGATCGCCGTTACCGAGAGATAGAACACCATCGACCGAACTTCCTCGATGGTCCGCTTCCCGTGAATCGCCTGATCGGTGATCATGGATGACGTCGGGTCGACGAAGAGAGTGAATGAGATCGTACCGATACCGTTGATCACACCCGAAAGATTGGACGCCGTACGGGAAGCAGCCGGGTCGAGCACCGACGCGAGAAACGCCGCCGGCACCCCGATGGCGTAGATGCCCGTTACGATCACGTTGAACACGAGCAGTCGACGAGGAACCGCGCGCCAGTCGAAACTGCGAATCTGTTCCCATGAAGGGAGGCGTTCTGAGCGAAGGACCTCGATGATTTTCTTGGGTTTGAGCAGCTGCGCAAGCGAGTGAGGTACCGAGCCGCGCGCTTCGAACGAGTGTACGCCGCGGCGGAACAGATAGGTGAACATCGGCAGTAGCAACGCAAAGACGACCATGCCCGCGGTTCCGGCAAGGATAATCAATCGCAGTTGAAGGTTGTAGGTCGATTGCCATTGCGCGGCGAGCACGGGATCGTGGCGGTAGGCGATAACGGCGTTTCCCGCCGCATCAGCAAGCGGCGCGACGAACAATACCGAGAAGAGCGTCGCCAGACGTCCGACGGTAGTGAAGAGATTAAACAGCGAGATC
This sequence comes from Vulcanimicrobiota bacterium, assembly GCA_963703325.1. Lineage (GTDB taxonomy): Bacteria > Vulcanimicrobiota > Vulcanimicrobiia > Vulcanimicrobiales > Vulcanimicrobiaceae > Aquilonibacter. Next base: position 2,900,424 of record OY969805.1, read on the forward strand.
GAGGTGGCTATTCGTTTTGTTTGAACGCCGGCCAGACGTGCGGCGTAGGCGCCAATCGTAACGCCCTGCACGATGAAGGTGATAAGCATCGCGCCGATGAGGCGCCCGGAGAACAGTATCGGGGTAAGAGCCTCGTGCGCGACGCTAGGCGGCGTCACGGTTCCATTCGATTGATGTTTCGTCGACCGGACCTAAGATACAAAGGCCCAATTGATCTTCGGCAAACAGCTCGCGCGCCAATTCAGCCATCTCCGGCGCGGTCACCGCATCGACGCGCTCTTCAATCTCTTCGGGCGCGACCTGACGACCCAGCGCAAACTCACTGCGTCCCAGACGAATCATCCGGCTTGAGGTCGACTCGAGCGAAAGCGTCAGGTTGCCCTTGATGTGCTCCTTCGCCAGATGCAGTTCGGTCTCGCCAATTTCAATTTTGCGTAGTGCCGCGAGCTGCTCGGCGATCACGTCGATACACGGCTGCACGTTCTCCGCCGACGTCCCGGCATAGATACCAAAGAGGCCCGCGGCGCGGTATGCGGCTTGAAAGGAATACACGGTGTAGACCAGACCGCGCTTTTCGCGAATCTCTTGAAACAGCCGGCTCGACATTCCGCCGCCCAGTGCCGTGTCGAGCACCGAGAGCGCAAAGCGCCGATCGTCGCGCACCGAAAGTCCGCGCGATCCGAGCACGACGTACGCCTGTTCGCTGTCTTTCTGCCGCACGAGCGCCGCCGGGGTCGTGTGCGGCGCATCGGGCTCGAAGCGTTCGCTCTCGCCCGAGAATGTGGCGAAATGTTCTGCCACCAACTCGACGAACTGCTCGTGATCGATGTTGCCGGCCGCCGCGACAACGACCGAATCCGGCGCGTAGTGGCGTTTCATGTGCACGCGGAGGTCCGCCGGCGTCACGCGGGTCACGGTTTCTACCGAACCGATCGTGGGCTCACCCAGGTTCGACCCGCTCCACATCGTCTGCAAGAAGAGATCGTGAATCATCTCGTCGGGCGAGTCGTCGTACATCTTGATCTCTTCGAGCACGACCTTTTGCTCCTTGGCCAGCTCCTGCGCGTCGAACAGCGAATGCAGGAACATGTCGGAGAGCACGTCGAGCGCAAGCGGGACGTGCCGGTCGATCACCTTGGCGTAGTAGCAGGTCGCCTCTTTATCGGTAAAGGCGTTGAGGCTTCCGCCCACGCCGTCCATGGTTTCGGCGATTTCGCGAGCGGTGCGCCGCTGCGTACCTTTGAAGAGCATGTGCTCGACCAGGTGCGAGATGCCGCGCTGGTCACGGCGCTCGAGCGAGGAGCCGACGTCGGCCCAGATTCCGATACTGGCTGAACGCACCGCCGGCATGCTCTCGGTGAGCACGCGCAGACCACTGGCCAAGGTCGTCTTTTTATACACCGCTTAACTCTTCGTGAAAGCGCCCTGCGCCCATTCCTGATCGAGAAAGACCTCGGCGCCACTGCGTAGCCGCGCCGCCAGCGCCGCCGCGCTCTCGCTGCGGGTCACGCTGACGGTGAAGACCGTGCGGGTAGTGGGCTTTGCAAGGTCACCGCTGACCACTATCCCCTTCCCGACGCCGATCGGCACCGTTACCCATAGGTCAACTTCTTCCGCGTCCGGTGCCGCTGCAAACGTGTGGGCGACGAGCTCCTGCACCTCGCGATCGAAACCGTCACGCGACAGCGGCGCGTGAAACTTGACGCCGGAAACACGCAGGCCCAGCACCAGATGCGCCCCGTCCTCATTAGCCAGCACCTGCATCACCTGCGCCGGCCAGGTCGTGCGGAAGAGCTGCCGGCCGACCGAGGTCGCGATGTCGAGGCGATTTCCGCTTGCGCGCGAGTGCGCATCGAGATCCGCCACGCTAGGCGACGCAGCGAGGAGCGCCACGGCGAGCAACACGCTAATATGATTGCGCAAAGTAGGCCCTTACAACCGCGGGTTCTCCGCACGCAACGCACTTCTCACTAGCTGCCGTCAGCGGATAGGTGTTGCGTGTCGTCGCACCGGTTTGTTCCTTCACGTACTGCTCGCAGTCGGGACGCCCGCACCACGGAATATCGATCATGCCCGCGCGCGTCTTGCACTTCTCGTAGAACTCGTCACGCTCGGTGACACGGAAGGTGTGGCTGGTGAGGAATTCCTTGGCTTGCGCGAAGAGCGAGATTTGAATCGCATCGAGCAACGCGCGCAGCGCTTTCGCCAGTTCCCCAAGCGCCACGCTCTGCTTCTGTTCCGGATCGCCTTTCGCGCGGTCGCGCCGCACCAGAACGACAGAGCCTGCCTCGACGTCGCGCGGACCGATCTCGATGCGCACCGGAACGCCGCGGAGGTCCCATTCGGCATATTTCCAACCCGGCTGCTGATCGCGATCGTCAACCCGCACGCGAAAACCCGCCTCGCGCAGCGCCTTGGCCGCCTCCTGGCAGGCCGCTACCGCGCGATCGTCACCCTTGCGCACGATCGGCACGAAGACCGCTTCCAGCGGCGCCATCTTCGGCGGAACGCGTAAGCCGCGGTCGTCGCCGTGCACCATGATCATCGCGCCGAGCATTCGCCATGACATGCCCCACGAGGTGGTGTAGGCGAATTTGATTTGCTGGTCGGCATCGAGAAACGTGATGTCGTACGCCTTGGCAAAGTTTTGGCCGAGATCGTGCGACGTGCCCGACTGCAGTGCTTTGCCGTCAGGCATCAGCGCTTCGATCGAATACGTTTCGACCGCACCGGGAAATCGTTCGTTCGCGCTCTTGATGCCGGCATACACGGGGACGGCGGCGACATCTTCGGCAAACTCGCGGTAGACGTCGAGCATGCGCAGCGTTTCTTCGCGCGCTTCTTGCGCGTTTGCATGCGCGGTGTGGCCCTCTTGCCACAAGAATTCCATCGTGCGCAGGAACGGGCGCGTGGCCTTCTCCCAGCGCAACACGTTGCACCACTGGTTGATCAGAATCGGCAGATCGCGATACGACTCGATCCACTTCGCGTACATCACGCCGATGATGGCTTCCGACGTCGGACGAATCGCGAGCCGTTCCGTGAGCACTTCCCCGCCGCCCTGCGTGACCCACGCTACCTCGGGCGCAAAGCCCTCAACGTGCTCGGCTTCTTTTAAGAGCAGACTTTCCGGAATGAGCAGCGGAAAGTAGGCGTTCTCATGTCCCGTTGCTTTAAATGCGGCGTCTAAATGCTTTTGCAGATTCTCCCATAGACCATAGCCGTATGGCCGCAAGACCACGCAGCCGCGCACCGGCGAATACGACGCTAGCTCGGCTTTCAAGCAAACGGCAGTGTACCACGCGGAGAGGTCGGCCGCTTTCGGAGGGATCTCCTTAACGACAGGCTGATCATTGGGGGTCTGGGACATGACCGGCCCGGTTTCGCGCGGAGCGCTACACTGGCCTCTTCGTCCGGCGCGGGCTTCTACGGCTCGGCATCAGAAGGATGCTCGCATGCGCTCGATCCCGGCATGGACGCTTCTCGCGCTCGCGCTCGTCTCGTGCGGAGGCGGCAGCAGCTCCCCGCCCAATCCGTCGGCGTCGGCTGCGGCCGGCACGATCACCGAGTACACCGTTCCGACCGCGAATTCGGGCGTCAGCGCTATCGCTGCCGGTCCGGACGGAGCGCTCTGGTTCGTCGAGTCGCAGGGTGGAAAGGTCGGGCGTATCACGACCAGCGGCAGCTTTACCGAATATCCGCTACCTCCAAGCGTCGCGTCCGCCGACGCGATCACACTGGGGCCCGACAAGAACCTCTGGCTTACCGATACGGCGAGCCACATCTTGCGCGTCACGACCGGCGGCGCGGCGACACTCTACACCGCGCCGGCGCAGCTCGGCGAGCTCGCGGTCGGCGCAGACGGAAACCTCTGGTCGCCCGAATACAGCACCAACTTTCTCGACGCGTTCTCGTCCGCCGGTGCGCTGATTCATCACGACCCCACCGCCTACACCAATGAGAACGCCTACATCGCGCTGGGATCGGATAACAACCTTTGGATCGCCGGGAATTCGCCGACGCTTGGACGCGCGACGAGCGCGGACGTCGTGACGACGTTCTCACTCGATCCGCCGATGGCGGCCGGCGGCGAGATGCGCAACCTCACCAACGGCCCCGACGGCAACTTGTGGATCTGCGCCGTGAACGACAATCTGATCCTGAAGGTCTCGACCGCCGGTGACGTCATCGACTCGTACCCCGTGCCCACTGCAAACGCGAAGCCGTGGGACATTACCGCCGGTCCGGACGGAGATCTCTGGTTCACCGAGCAGACGGGTGACAAGATCGGACGGATCACTACCAGCGGAGCGATTACCGAGTACCCCGTTCCAACCGCAAATGCGCAGCCCTACGGGATCGTCACCGGTCCCGACGGCAACCTCTGGTTCACCGAAGCCAACGGCAATAAGGTCGCCTCACTTGTTCCGTAGCAGGATTCACGCTTCGCGTAAATCTGTGGCGTTCGGCCTTCGGCCGATCCGCAGCGTTTGGGGCAGACAATACCGAAGTGGGGCGCATGCCTAAATTGACGCGCATCTATACGCGCACCGGCGACGACGGTACCACCGGTCTCGTCGGCGGTCAGCGCGTCAAGAAGAACGCGCTGCGGATCGAAACCTATGGCACCGTCGACGAGTGTTCGAGCGCGATCGGCATTGCACGCAGCGGTCTGCGACCGCTGCTCGAGACGCACTCGCGAGCTGCGCGGCTCGACGCGTGGCTGGCGTGGGTCCAAGACGCGCTCTTCAACCTCGGAAGCGATCTTGCGACGCTGCCCAAGGATCGTTGGGAGGGCATGCCGCTAATCGCGCACGACGACGTCGTTGCGCTCGAGCGCGCAATCGACGAAGCGCAACGCGATTTGGCGCCGCTCAACAACTTCATCCTTCCCGGCGGGTCGCTGCCCGGTGCGCATTTGCATCTGGCACGAACGATCTGCCGCCGCGCGGAACGGCTATTGCTGACGCTGCGCGAAGATGACGAGGGCGTTTCAAAGGAAACGCAGCAGTACGTGAATCGTTTGTCGGACGCGTTGTTCGTCTGGTCGCGCTGGATTAATGCGGACTTAAACGAGCCCGAGTATCTTTGGAACGCTAGCTCCGCTCCTCCCTCACCACTCTAGAGGTTTATGCGTTTTTTCAGCTTCTTGCTCGCTGCGTTGCTCGCGTGCACGGCGGGCGCTCGTGCCCAAAGCGGCGCGCGGATCGACGGCGTGGTCGTCGATGCCGCCTCCGGCGTCGCGCTTTCCGGCGCGATCGTACGCGTCGTACACACGACACAACGAACGTCGACCGATGCGCGCGGTGCGTTTCATTTCACCAATCTCGATCCGGGAGAGTATCAGCTCGCAGTCGAGCGTCTGGGCTATCAGCCGGTCGTCTCGACACCGGTGACGCTCGGCGCGGGAGGATCCATCCAGACGACGCTTGCGATGCAGCGCGCCATCGGCGTTTTGCACACGATCGCCGTGACGTCGACCAGGCCGAGTTCGAGTCTGGAGCAATCCAGTGCCTTCGTCGCGACGATCAACAGCGAGGCGTTGCAGGCCATCGGCGTACAGCGCGCCGGCGACGCGCTTCGTCAGCTTCCGGGCGTCAACAACGGCATCACGGGCGACACCTCCGCGCTCGGCGACGATATCAACCTGAATATCCGCGGCATCGGTACCGCCGAAACGGTCGCCGCACTGGACGGCAATCCAATCGGGTACGGCATCAAAGGCGGCTACAACTATCAACTCTCTCCGCTCTTCCCGTTTCGCGACGTGCAAGTGCTCTACGGCTCGGGCGGAAGCGACCTTCTCGGCATCAATGCGATTGGCGGCGTCGTCAATTTCCAAACGCTCGATCCCACGCCGACGCAACAGGTGAGCGTGATGCTGGGTTACGGTACGTTTGAGCGCCAAGCGACCAACGTCATCGCTACCGGTTCGAGCGGCAAGTTCGGCTACGCGCTTGCCTACGGTGTCTCCGGGCTTGACGGCCCACTCCGCAACGACTACTTCTAACGACAAACATCGCGATCGACAACACCTTCGGCGTGGTCGACGCGCGCTACACGCTCTATACGGTCAGTACCAACAACACAAAAAACCTGCCGGCGTACGACTACAGCGACCTGCAATTCAGTGAGCCGGTCTCACGCAATGCGACCTTCACGATTGCCATCTCGAATCTCTTCAATCAATACGCGAATATCGCAGGCTTGATCGGTGAAGGCGTTCCCGCACCGCTCAACGGTTACGCGACGGCGGCAAACTACGCCGCGTACATCGGCAAAGCTGCGACCGAGTGGTTCGGCTTGCCCTACCGCCAGATCTACTTCAGCCTGCAATTCCGTCGATGAGCAAGCGGTAACGCAAGAGCGCGGCGAGGGTTACGGCATCGTCGATGCGGCCGTCGACTACGGCGCGATAGGCGTCCGCGATCGCGATGCGCTCGCCCACAACCGCTTCGACACGCTCTTGTGCCGTCGCGACCTCGCGTACGTCTTGCGCGAGAAATAGCGTCACCGGATGTTCCACGATCGACGGGATCTCGTGCACGTGGCCCAGCGCAGTCCAGTGCTGCGCTTCGAGCCCGAGTTCCTCACGCAACTCGCGTTGTGCGCAGGCAAGTGCCGTTTCACCATCGTCGGCGCCGCCTTTGACGATTTCGAGCATCGCCGCATCCGCCGCAAAACGCGGCTGACGCGCCAGCACAAAGTCGTCGCCATCGACCACGAGTACACCGGACGCGCGTCCGGTTGCGATCAAGACGTGTTCGCCGGCAGCACCGGTAGGATGAATGACGTCGTGGACTTCAACCACGACCCACGGATTACGGTACGCCTCACGCTGCGAAAGGCGTTGATACGGGCTGGGGGGACGCATGGGGCCTCCTTGCGAACGTGCGCGGAATGTCCTTTGCCTCCGAACTCTTTGCGACAACCAACGTCGACAAGCTGCGCGCGCTCGCGCAACAGAAGATTCTCAAGCGGGCGCTGACGGCAAAGGATCTCGTCGCCATTGGCCTTGGAACGATGATCGGCGGCGGCATCTTCACCACGATCGGCACCGGTGTGATCGGTGCCGGGCCGGCCGTGATCGTCTCATATCTGCTGGCCGGCCTCACCTCGTTCTTCGCCGCGCTCTGCTATGCAGAACTCGGCGCGATGGTGCCCGTTGCCGGCAGCGCGTACACCTACGCGTACGCGACGATGGGGAAACTGTTTGCGTGGATCATCGGCTTTGCGCTGATCTTCGAGTACGGCATTAGCGCCGCTCCGGTTGCCCAGCAGTTCTCCGCCGCGATCCAAGACGTGCTCAAGAGTATCGGGGTCGCATTGCCGGCCTGGGCACAGACGTCGAACCTGCACCTCACTGGCCCATGGTGGTCACCCTCGAGTTGGGACCTCGCACATTCGCAGTGCGACATCGTTGGTGCGCTCTTTGTGATCGCCCTCTCCGTGTTGCTCTCGATCGGCATTCGCGAAACGGCGACGACCAACAATATCTTCGTCGTCCTCAAGATCGGCGCGCTGATCGTCTTCATCGCGTTCGGAATCGTGTTGTTCCATCCGGAGCACTTTTTGAATTTCGCACCGTACGGGCTCGGCGCGCTGCGCCCGTTCGGCGGCATGGCCGATTACTCGTCGTCGGCGCAACCCTATGGAATCGTCGCCGTCGGTGCGTTCGTGTTCTTCAGTTACATCGGCTTCGACACGGCGACGACCACCGCGGAAGAGTGCAAAGAGCCTCAGCGCGACGTTCCGCTCGGCGTGATGGGCGCGCTGGCGATCGGCACGATTCTGTACTGCGCGACGGCGGTCGTCTTGATCGGCGCCGTCCCGTGGAATAAGGTTCCGACCAAAGACCCGCTCGTCTATGCGCTCGCGCCGCTGCACATGCCGTGGGTGAGCGCGATTATCACGATCGGCGTGCTCGCCGGCACCACGAGCGTGGCGCTCGAGCTCACTGCTTGGTCAGACGCGCATCTTCTACGTCATGGCGCGCGATAAGATGCTGCCGCCGGGGGTGGCCAAGATCAACCCGCGCTTTAAGACCCCGGTCCGCACGACGATGATCACCGGAGTCGCGGTCGCGCTGCTCACGCTGATCGTGCCGCTTACCGACTTGCTCAACCTGGTCAACATCGGAACGCTGATCGCGTTCACGGTCGTCTGCGCCGGAGTGCTGTATCTGCGCAAGCGTAAGCCCGACCTGCCCCGCAGTTTCCGCGTCCCCTTTGTCCCGCTCTTCCCGATCTTGGGGATCGTGATGTCGTTGTTTCTCGCCGTGTTCGGCCTCTCGGCCCGGACGTGGACCTGGTTTGTGATCGCGCTGGTGGTCGGCTTGGTCTTTTTCTTCAGTTACGGATTCCGCCGCTCGAAGCCCGACGAAATCGAACCGGTGGTCGAACCGGACGGCATCGCGGAGCAGTTCGTTTAGCTCGCGTAAACCTGACGTAACGGAAGCAATGAGCCAGCGTTAACCTTTCGTAAGCCCTCGGTTATCAACTCGATAGGAGTTCGCAAAGAGCCGATTATCGCTATGGGTGTGATTTAGCGAATTAAACTGAGGTGCTTACCATGGCTACCCTATTTTCACGGGCCGCGAATCGTACGTTCTCCCTCGCCCATATGCGCGCCCACGCCACGCAGCTCTATGTGGTGCTTACGTGGCTCCATCTCCCTGCGGCCGCCGCGATTGCGATCGCGTCAGGTAACTCGTGGTTAGCGCCCGTGCTGACCCTGTGGGCCGCCGCTACAATCGCTACCATCAGCGCCAAGCTCATGGACGACGGAATCGCCTTGCGTTCGATCGTCGCTGTGGCGCTCACCATGGGACCCATTATGTTCGGCGTCGCCGGATTCGGTAACTGGAACCTCGACTCGTCGCTCTACTTCTATGCGATCTTCGCGATGCTCATCGGGTACGTCGACTGGCGCCCGATCGTCATCTCGGCCTCGCTCGCCGGCTTCTACGCCGTGGTGCTCTCCGTCGCCGCATCGCCCAACGTGTTCCCGGCCGAGGGCCTCGATCGCTTCCTGGTGCAAGCGGTCTGCGCGCTGGCCGAAATCGTCATCCTGGTGCGCCTCTCGAACAGCGCCCAGGGCGTCTTCGACCGCGTCGACGACTTCGTGGACTTCACGATGCGTGCGACCGCGGAAGCAATCTCCGGACACGTGACCGACAATGCCGCGCTGCAAGCAGAACTCGCACGCGTCCGCGGCGCAGCATAAGAGAACCTTAAAGGGCTTGGGCGGGGACCGCGGGCGCGGCCTCCCCGATGCCCGGGGTCATCACATCGACCCGAGCCGTTCGCGCATCGTACGCGGCGTGAACGTCAAAAGCGCGAGCGATGGCTCGCAGACCGACCATCACCCGGCCCCTTACGCGAAACGGCGCATGCTCGAGCGTGAGGGGCATTCCATTTACCGACGCGTTGGCATCGCCCACCCGCAACCGCAGCGACTGCGTGCCGCGCACAACATAGATGTTCTGCCCATCCACGGACGTTTGCGCACCGAGCGCATCGGCCAGCGAACGAATCGGTACGTAGACGTGATTGCCGGCCGTCGACACCGGGGGCACATCGCTCTCCACCCGCTGTCCGTCCACGACGATATCGACCGGCCGCGAGAAGGCGAGCAGCGCAGAACCGATCGTCGCAACGGCGGCGGCAAGAACCAGCGAACGAAACGACGGCCGGCGGTAGGTCATGACACGCTTGTAATCTCGTTGGCGTACGCGGGATATTTTTCGGCGATCACTTTTTCGATTTCCAGCCGCAGCATGCCGAGCAGCTCGTCCTCCGGATACGTACCGACCAGCTCGCCCGCGCGATAAATCGCACCCTTGCCCTTACCGCCCGCGACGCCGACGTCAGCCATCTTGGATTCACCCGGTCCGTTGACCACGCAGCCCATCACCGCAACCTTCACCGGCGCACTGTATTCTTTGGCGATCGCCTCGACCGCGCGGCCGAGTTCGAGGACCGAGATCTCGGCGCGTCCGCACGACGGACAGGCGGTAATCTCAAAGCCCTTCTCGCGCAATCCGAGCGACTTGAGAATCGACCAGCAGACCGGCACTTCTTCGATCGGATCGTCGGCAAGTGAGACGCGAATCGTATCGCCGATGCCTTCGTAAAGCAGAATGCCCAGACCAATCGACGACTTGATGGTACCGTCGCGCAAGAGTCCGGCTTCGGTAATGCCCAGGTGCAACGCATAGGGGGTGTTGCGTTCGCGCAGCGTCTTGTCGGCCAGGCGATACGCGTCGACGGTCGTATTCACGTCGTGCGCTTTGAGTGAGATCGCGATATCGGTATGGCCGTGCTCTTCGAGCATCTCGACGTGACGCAAGGCCGAGAGCACCATCGCTTCGGCGGTATGACCGAGCGTCTTCTCGAGATCGGGCGCGAGCGAGCCCATGTTCACGCCGACGCGAATCGGAATCCCGCGCGCCTTGGCCGCAGTGACGACTTCGGCGACCTTCTTGGGATCGCGAATGTTGCCCGGATTCAAGCGCAGTTTGGCAACACCGGCTTCGATCGCCGCCAGCGCCATCTTGTGATCGAAGTGAATGTCGGCAACGATCGGGACGGGGGAGCGATAGACGATCGCCGGCAATCCCGCAGCATCGGGCGGATCCTTGACGGTCACGCGTACGACTTCGCAGCCTTCCATCGCGAGCGCGTAGACTTGCTGCAGCGTTGCGTCGGCGTCGGCGGTATCGGTCGTGGTCATCGACTGCACGGCAACCGGATGGTCGCCGCCGATCCACACGCTCTTCGCGTCGGACTTGCCGGTCTTGTTCTGCAAGAAGATCGCGTTCGATTTGCGCCGCAGGCGGATCACTAAAACACCCCTTGGCCGGAGAAGATACGAGCGATGTCGTGGAAGGCAACGAGTAACATCAGCGCCATCAACGCGGCAAAACCTGCGACGTGCACGAGCGCTTCTTTATCGGGATCGATCGGTTTGCCGCGCAACAGCTCCGCGATGATGAACGCGGCGCGTCCACCGTCGAGCGCCGGAATTGGTAAGAGGTTGAACACCCCGAGCGCGAACGAAATCGTCGCGGCCAGCGTGAGGTACGGACCCCAGCCGAGGTCTTGCGCAACGCCGGCAACTTGAGCCATGCCGATCACACCGGAGACTTGTCCGGCGGTTTGGGTGAAGTGCGTGACCAGGAGTCCAAGCGACAGGAACGTCTGATCGGCGACACCGGCAAATTCGAGCCCGCTGAAGCGCACCGCCGTCAGAAACGCCACGCGTTCGAATGCCGGTTCGGGCGAGAACCCGATGCAGCCCAACTTCGGGCTGAGCGGCGCGGGGCACGGCGCCGGCGCGATCTCGATCATGGTCGAAACGCCGTCGCGCTGGTACGTCACCTCGATCGTTTTTCCGAGCGACGAGTGAATCGTATCGACCAGCGCGTTGGCTTTGGTGACCTTCTTGCCGTTCGCGCTCACCGAGACGATGCGATCGCCCGGTTTGAGTCCGTGTTGATCGGCCGGACTGCCGGCGACGACGGCGGTGACGACCGCACGATCGAGATGATCGCTTGGAACGCCGAATGCGACCGCGCCGAGCAGCAAGATAATATACGCGAGGATAAAATTCGCGACCGGCCCGGCGAGGATGATCGCGAGGCGGTTCCACGGACTCTTGGCTTGGAAGTTTGCCGACGACGGACGCCACGATTCGGTGCGAAATTGGCGCTGTTGCTCGGCCTCGGAGGTCTTGTTGTCTTCGCCCTCCATCGCGCAGTAGCCGCCGATCGGCAACGCGCGCAGCGAATACTGCGTGCCGGAGCGTGGGCTCTTCCAACTCGCAATGAGCGGACCCATGCCGATAGAGAACTCATTGACGTGCACGCCGTTACGCCTCGCGACGAGAAAGTGGCCGTACTCGTGCAGCACGATCAGGATCGAGAGCATCACGAGAAACGTGACGGTCTTTCCGATCCAGACGAGACTGATGACTGCTAGCAACACCTGATGTCCTCTACGTACTCCGCGGCCGCAAGACGCGCATCCGAATCGGCTTCCCGAATATAAGCGAGGGTTGCATCCCGGTGTGCCACCCGTTCCAGCGTGGTTTCGATGATCCGCGCAATCTCACCGAACCGGACCTTACCTTCGACAAACGAACGCACCGCGACTTCGTTGGCGGCCGAAAGCACCGCCGGCGCCGTTCCGCCCCGGGCGAGCGCCTGGTAGGCCAGCCGCAGGCACGGGAACCGCTCGAAATCCGGCATCTCGAAGTCATAACGCAAGGCCGAGCCGTCCGGTTTAGCGCCAAGGGCATTCAATGGGTCCACGCTAGCTGAGAAGCCTGAGAGCCGTTCGGGAAACGCCAGCGCATAGCCGATCGGGATTTTCATGTCGGGAGCACAGAGCTGGCCCTTGACGCTGCCGTCGCTAAAGACCACGAAGCCGTGCAAGATCGACTGCGGGTGGACCGCGATGAGGACCCGCTCGCCCGGCTGCCCGAATAGGCGACTGGCCTCGATCACTTCCAGCCCCTTATTCATCAGCGTGGCCGAATCGATCGTATTCTTCGTCCCCATGCGCCAGGTTGGATGGGCCAGGGCCGACTCCAACGTCGCCTCGGCCATCTCGGCAGCGCTGGTGGTGCGAAATGGGCCGCCCGACGCGGTCACGACGATCGCCGCAACCGTCGCGGGATCTTCGCCGACCAGACACTGGAACAGCGCACTGTGCTCGGAGTCGACCGGCAAGAGCCGGCTGCCGCTTCGCGCTGCGGCGGCGAGCATCACCTCGCCGGCGGCGACGATGAGCTCCTTGTTGGCAACCGCCACATCGGTGCCGCGCTCGATCGCCGCAAGCACGGCGTCGAAGGCGACCGCCCCGTCGGTTGCGGCCAGGACGATGTCGGGCTTCGTTTGTGTCGCCACGCGCGCCAGGCCGTCGGGGCCGTCGTCTGCACTCGTCGCAACCTCGGGCGCAAAGGTCTGCACCTGTTCGCGCAAGCGCGCGACGTTACGTCCCGCCGCCAATCCGACGACGGTGAAGCGCTCCGGGTGCGCGGCGATGACGTCGAGCGCCTGCGTACCGATGGAACCGGTCGAGCCGAGAATGGCGACACGTTTGCGCGCGGGTGCCTGCCTATTCATTGCGGCGGTACCGTCATCACGCCGATGATATGCAGCGTACCGAAGTACGCCATACCGCCGAACAGATAGGAATCGAAACGATCGAGCACACCGCCATGGCCTTGAATGATTTGTCCGGTGTCTTTCACGCCGGCATCACGCTTGAGGGCTGATTCCGCGAGATCGCCGGCTTGCGCCGCAATCGACGTTGTCAACCCGAGTATCAGGCCCTGCCACCATTGCAGCTGCAACTGCGGAAACCACAGCGCCGCGGCGGCACCGACGGCGGAAACGATGAGCAGAGCGCCCACCGAACCCTCGATCGTTTTCTTTGGCGAGATCTTGGTGAGCTGATGGCGGCCGATCAGCGAGCCGACGGCCATCGCGCAAATGTCGGTCAGCGCGATGAGCACCACCACGTCGTACGTCCACCAGATGCCCGTCTGCGGAACCGAGCGTATAAAGATGAAGTAGGTGAGCAGCTTGCCGATGTAGAGCACGGCGAGCACCGTGTAAGCCGTCCGCGCGAAGTAGCCTTTCTGGTCGCCGTACATGCCAATCCAAAAGCTCGCGATCGTGACGGCGGCAAGTAACACGCCTTCCCACTTGTGCAGCAGGTCGAACCACGCAAGCACGATGTAGCTGACGACACCGCCGATCGCGACCGGATATTCGAGCGGCTGCCCTTTGATCTCGCAGAGCGCGTTGAGCTCCCAGAGCATCAAGATGCCGAGCACGAGCACCAGCACGTCGAACGTCCAGCGGTCGGCGACCAGGCTCAATCCCACGACGGCCAGGATCAAGCCGACGACGATCCGCCGCACGCTTAGTGACCTACTCTCCGAAACGCCGCTGGCGCCGAGCATATTCGCGCACCGCTGCCCTGAGATGCTCCCCGGAGAAATCCGGCCAATAGACGTCGCTCATCACTAGCTCGCTATACGCGGCCTGATAAAGCATGAAATTCGAAAGCCGTTGTTCGCCGCCGGGCCGGATCAGCAAATCCGGATCGGGAACGCCGGCAGTATAGAGGTAGGACGCGATCAGCTCATCGTCGATGCGCTCGGGGTTGAGCCCGCCGCTGCGCACGTCGTGGGCAATCGCCCGCACGGCACGTTCGAGCTCGCTGCGTGAACTGTAATTCACCGCCAGATTCAAGATCAGGCCGGTACTCGATGCAGTACCTTTTTGCAGATCGTCAAGCGCCTCGCGCGAGCGTTCCGGCAAGGCCTTCCAGTCGCCGATGATGCGCACACGGACGTTGTTGCGCTGCAATTCGGCCAGCTCGCTCTTGGCAAAATACACGCACAGATCGAAGAGGAACGCAATCTCTTGCGCATCGCGCCGCCAGTTCTCGGTCGAGAAACCGTAGACCGTCACGATCTCGATACCGAGATCGCTGGCCGCTTGCGTTACGCGGCGTAGCGCGACGATTCCGCGCCGATGTCCTTCGATCGCCGGCAAACTACGCTCGCGCGCCCAGCGGCGGTTACCGTCCATGATGATTGCCACATGCCGCGGCACCGCCGCGTCAATCGGGGCTAGCATAGGACTCGTAACCACAAACCAGCTCGACGTAGTCATCGCGTTCAGTCGTGCGCAGCACGCGCAGCGTTCCCACGCCGAGCGCCGGACCGACAGGCGCGAGCACCGAGAGACGCAAACGCCGTCCGGCAAGTGCCAAACGCGCTTGGACTTCCGGCATCAGGGTGAAGTCCACCCTAGACCTCCATGATGTCTTTTTCTTTGCTCGCGACCAGCGAATCGATCTCCTTGACGAAACGGTCGGTCAGCTTCTGCAACTGATCCTGCATCCGCTTGTTGTCGTCTTCGGTGATCGCGTGTTTCTTGAGCTGTTCCTTGAGATCGTCATGCGCCTTGTGGCGTACGTTGCGCACGGCAACTTTGCCGTCCTCGGCTTTCTTTTTGACGACCTTGACCAAGTCTTTGCGGCGCTCTTCGTTTAGCGGCGGCACCGTTAAGCGGATGACCGACCCGTCGATGTTGGGCGTGATGCCGAGATCGCTCTTCTCGATCGCCTTGCGAATGTCGCCGACGACGTTTTTGTCGAACGCCTGAACGACCAGCGTACGCGCGTCCGGGGTGCTGATGGTCGCTACCTGTTTGAGCGGCACCGCCGAGCCATAGGCTTCTACGTGCAAACGGTCGAGCAATGCCGGTGTCGCTCGTCCGGTGCGAATCGAGGCAAATTCAGCCCGCGTTGCCTCGACGCATTTGCTCATCTTCGCTTCGGTATCTTTGAACGAGTCGGCCATATTAGTGTCTTGCTCCCACGCTGAGGTTCGATTCGCGCTCGACGATCGTACCGATCGGCTCGCCGAAGGCAACGCGTCGGATATTTCCCGGCACGGTCATATCGAATACGATGATCGGAAGTTTGTTGTCCATGCACAGCGCCATCGCGGTCGAATCCATCACTTCGAGTCCGCGCTGCAATACTTCCATGTAGTCGAGGCGATCGAACCGCGTTGCGGTCGGGTCCTTCTTCGGGTCGGCGCTGTAGATGCCGTCGACCTTGGTCGCCTTGAGGATCGCATCGGCGCCGATTTCGACTGCGCGCAGCGCAGCGGTCGTATCGGTGGTAAAGTACGGGTTGCCGGTACCGGCGGCAAAAATCACCACGCGGCCCTTTTCCAAATGCCGCATGGCGCGCCGGCGGATGTACGGCTCTGCGATCTGGTGCATCGCGATCGCCGTTTGCACGCGCGAGGGAACGCCCATGCGCTCGAGCGCGTCTTGCAGCGCAAGAGCATTGATCACGGTGGCGAGCATGCCCATATAGTCGGCGGTAGCACGGTCCATGCCGGCTTCTTCGTGCACCTTGCCGCGCCAGATGTTTCCGCCGCCGACAACGACGGCAACCGAAACGCCGGCACGACTCACGTCGGCAATTTCATCGGCCATGGCGCGGGTCGTGTTGACGTCAACGCCGGTATCGGTTCCGGCGAACGCTTCGCCGGAGATCTTGAGGAGAATGCGGTTGTACTTGGGTCGACTATTCGATGAGTCCAAGTGGGCTTAATTCTCTCCCAGAGCGTACTTCGTGAAGCGGCGAACCTTGATTTTTTCTCCCAGCGAACCGACCGCCGCGTTGATCAGATCGTTGACCGAGAGTGAATCGTCTTTGACGAACGGCTGGTCGAGCAGCACGTGCTCCTCGTACCACTTGTTCAGCTTGCCTTCGACGATCTTATCGGCGACTTCGGGGGGCTTGCCGGCAGGCACCCCCGCGCGAAATTCCTCTCGCGCCTTCGCGACGACATCCTCGGGGACGCTCGCGCGATCGAGGTACTGCGGCGACATCGCCGCAATGTGCATCGCGATATCGCGACTAAGCTCCAAGAACTTCGGATTGCGCGCGACGAAATCGGTCTCGCTGTTGACCTCTACCAGCACGCCGATCTTGCCGCCGGAGTGAATGTAGCTGGTCACGAGCCCTTCGTTGGCCGAACGTTCGGCCTTCTTCTCGGCCTGCGCCGCTCCGCGCTCGAGTAACCACGCTTTCGCTTTGGCGAAATCGCCGTTTGCTTCGATCAACGCCTTACGGCAGTCCATCATCGGGGCGCTGGTCTCTTCGCGCAGCGCTTTGATCTCGTCGGCTTTCGGTGAGTAGGACATTGAGGTGGACACGGTTCTCCTTACAGCGCTGCTTCAGCTTCAGCCATAGTCGTGGGCGCTTCGTCTTCGAAGCTCTCGGGAGCAGCGTACGGTTGCGCGTACGCGCTCTCGGCATCGTAGGCGCTCTCCGTCTCCGTCTTGCCCTCGATGATCGCATCGGCGATCTTGCTGACCATCAGCTTGACCGCACGAATCGCGTCGTCGTTCCCCGGGATCGGATAGTCGATCTCATCGGGATCGCAATTGGTATCGATAACGGCGATGATCGGAATCTTGAGCTTGCGCGCCTCGAGCACGGCGATGCGCTCTTTCTTCGGGTCGACGATGAAGACCGCATCGGGTAGACGGTGCATGTCTTTGATGCCGCCCAGGAATCGCTCGAGCTTCGCCATCTCGTCTTGGAGCTGCGCAACTTCTTTCTTGGGCAAGCGATCGAAGTCGCCTTGCATCTTCATGCCCTCGAGCTCGCGCAGACGCGCGATGCGCTTCTGAATCGTCGAGAAGTTGGTCAGCGTGCCGCCGAGCCAGCGCTGATTGATGAAATACGTGCCCGCGCGCTCGGCCTCTTCGCGCACGACGTCTTGCGCTTGCTTCTTGGTACCGACGAACAGGATGACTTTCTTTTCACGGGCCATCTGCTTGACGGCCTCGTACGTCTCGCGCAGCTTCTGCACGGTGAGCGCGAGATCGATGATGTAAATGCCGTTGCGCTCCTGGAAGATGAAAGGCTTCATCTTGGGGTTCCAGCGACGGGTCTGATGCCCGAAGTGGACGCCGGCCTCGAGGAGTTCGCGCATAGTAACTACAGACACAAGGGTTCTCCTTTAGCTGGCCTGCGGCCGCGTCCCGTCATGGCGTGCGGTCGTGTCTTTCAGGCCATTGGGCGCACGTTTCGTAGGCTTCGCGTACGAAACCGTGAGCCAGCCGCCCCCATCCGTGGCGGGCGTAGTAAACTGACCGCCCATCAAGGGCAGCGCCTGCGAGTATAGCAGAACGCACCCGTTCGGGTCTACCGGCGAGCGTCCCGGCGATGCGACCATGGTCGCATGAAACGCATCGCACTGGCGGCCGCGCTCGGCCTGGCCGCTACCCTCACAGCCTGCTCCGGTACCGGGTCCGGTTCTTCGGCGCTCCCATCGACGCCGAACCAGTCCGCCGTCCACCGTGATGCGGCACAAGCCAGCCTTCCGAGCCTTGGGCACTACAACGTCAACCTCAACGACATCGTCGTCGCCGGCGTCTCGTCGGGCGCCGACATGGCCACCCAGCTCCACTTCTCCTACTCCGCCAACGTCAAGGGCGAAGCGATCTTCGCCGGATCGCCGTTCTTCTGCGCGCTCGGCACGTCCGACGCGCACTGGGGACTCGTCTACGGCCCAACCTACTCGGACGATTACGCGCTCTATTCGTGCTCCGGTACCGAGTATTGGTCCGAGGGGGAAGCGCCGCCGTTGAGTACGCTCGAGACCGATACCAACAACGCAGCGAGTGGCGGCTACCTCGATCCGGTCAGCGATCTGAGCGGTTCGAAGGCGTGGATTTTCTCCGGCGAAGACGACACCGTCGTCGCACAAGAAGTCGTCAAAGACTCGCAGACGATGCTCAGCCACTACGGCGTGAGCACCACGACCAACTACACCACCGCGGCGGAACACGGCTGGGTCACGCCGGATGTGACATCGGCCTGCGGCACGTTGAACTCGAAGTACTTGATCAACTGCGGCTTCGACGCCGAGGACCAGTTCCTCACCGACTTCTTCGGCACGCTCAACGCGCGCAACAACGGCACGCTCACCGGATCGCTCATCGAGTTCAATCAGGCGCCGTACGCCGTTGCGGGCATGGATTCGGTCGGCTACATCTACGTGCCGGCGAATTGCGCGAGCGGCTCGGCTTGCAAACTCGTGGTCGCGCTGCACGGCTGCGAACAGGGCGAATCCTATGTTGGTACCGCCTTCGTGACCGAATCCGGTCTCAACGAATGGGCCGACACCAACAGCATCATCGTGCTCTACCCGCAAGCCGTGGCATCGTCAGGAAACTCCCTCGGCTGCTGGGATTGGTGGGACTACACCGGCACCGCCTACGCGTCGAACGAGGGCCCGCAGGTCGAGGCGATCTGGAAGATGATCCAACAAATCTAGCCGGCGCGGGTGGCGTCCTCAACCGGGGCGCCGCCCGGGCCGAAAATCCTTCGGATGGATCCTCACGTTCTCGACGATCTCGGCCCGCTCTACCACTCCTACCGGCTCTTCGGGGTGGCGAACAAGCAGCTCGAGCAATTCAGGATCAACCAGATCTGCAAAGAGGCGATCCTTCTGGGGTACATTTCGCTCGCGATCGGCAAGACGCGCGAACAGTACTTCGATGCGCCGTCGTTTTGCGAGTTGTTCTGCGCCGACGGCTATTACACGATGCTCGCTAATTTCATCGGCGCGAGTCCGGCCGTCGGGATCGACAACAATCGCGACGGATGGAGCGATCGGATGCTCGAGATCGCGCAACGGCTCAACCTGCGCGTCCAGTTCGAGCAACGCGACGTGCAGACGATCAACGAACACAACGCCTACGACGTCGTCGCGAACATCGGCGGCCTCTACCACGTCGAAAACCCGGTCGAAGTGTTGCGCAAGTCCTACAATCTCGCGCGCCGCTATTTGATCGTGCAGACGGTTGTGACCGGCGCAAATAACGACCCCGACTACTTCGTCTCTCCTGCGCCGGGCTTGGCCTTCGGCTGCCGGTATAGTCCGCAGTCATTCGTGAATATGGTCCAGTCCGAGGGCTATCGCATCCTCGACGCCGAGTTCAACCACCTCGCGGGAAACCCCGACGTGGAGGATCAAGGTAGCGTGTATATGCTCATACAGAAGGTATGACGGCGCCGATGCGTTGGCTGGTAACCGGCGGTCTGGGGTTCATCGGATCGAACTTCGTCCGTCTTGCGTTGAACGAACATCCCACACTCGAGATCGTCAACCTCGACGCGATGACCTATGCGGGCAATCCGGCCAACCTGCGCGACGTCGAAGTGAACGGGCGCTACCAATTCGCGCACGGCGACATCTGCGATCCGGCCGCCGTTCGCGACGCGATTGGGTCCGGCGTCGACGCGATCGTCAACTTTGCGGCGGAAACGCACGTCGATCGCTCGATCCTCGACCCCGAGCAGTTTCTACGCACCGATATTCTCGGCACGCACGTGCTGTTGGAAGCCGTCCGCGAACGGAACATTCCGCGGTACCTGCAAGTGTCGACCGACGAAGTGTACGGGGATGTGGCCGCGGGTGAATCGTCGGAGTCCGATCCGCTGTGCCCGCGCAGTCCGTATTCGGCTTCAAAAGCCGGCGGCGATCTGCAAGTTCTCGCCTATCACACGACCTTCAACGTGCCGGTGATGATCACGCGCGGCAGCAACACCTATGGTCCGTATCAATATCCCGAAAAGCTGATTCCGCTCTTCATCACCAACCTCATCGACGATCAGACCGTTCCCGTCTATGGCGATGGGCTGCAGCTTCGCGACTGGCTCCACGTAGAGGACCACGCGCGCGGCATCATGCACGTGCTCGCGCACGGCGAGGTCGGCAATGTGTACAATCTTGGCGGCAGCAATCCGCACACCAACCTCAGCATTACCGAACGTTTGGTTTCCGGTTGCGGACGCGCGATGAAGACGCACGTGCGCCACGTTGCCGACCGTGAAGGTCACGATCGCCGCTACGCCGTCGATTCGGCCAAGGCCCACGGTATCGGCTGGTCGCCGCGCGTGGCGTTCGACGACGGCCTGCACGCAACCATCGCCTGGTACCAAGCCAACGAAGATTGGTGGCGGCCGCTCAAATCGGGCGAATTTTTAGATTATTATAGAAGGCAGTACGCGCATCGATGAAAGGCGTAATACTTGCGGGCGGTTTGGGCACGCGGCTGCGGCCGCTGACCAAGGTCACGAACAAACATCTGCTGCCGATCTACGACAAGCCGATGATTTACTATCCGATCGAGACGCTGTGCAGAGCCGGCATCAAAGATATCATGATCGTCACCGGCGGCAATTCTGCCGGCGACTTTCTCCGTCTGCTCGGCAACGGCCGCGAGTTCGGCCTCAAGGACATCTATTACACCTATCAGGAGGGAGAGGGCGGCATCGCTGATGCGCTCAAACTCTGCGAACACTTCGCCGAAGGCCAGCGCATCGCGGTGATTCTCGGTGATAACATCATCGAAGACGACATCAGTCCGTTCGTGCGAAAGTTCGAAGAACAAGATTCCGGGGCGCGCATTTTATTGAAGGAAGTCGACGACCCCGAGCGCTTCGGCTGTCCGCAACTCGATGGTGACCGCATCGTGCGCATCGAGGAGAAGCCCGAGAAGCCGGCCAGCCGGTATGCCGTCACCGGTATCTACATGTACGATCGTCGCGTCTTCGACTTTTGCAACCACCTCAAACCTTCGGCACGCGGCGAGCTCGAGATCACCGACGTCAACAACGCGTATATCAAGGAAGGCGACCTGCGCTACGACATCCTCGACGGCTGGTGGACCGACGCAGGTCAGTTCGAATCGCTGTATCGCGCCGCACAGCTGATTGCCGGTACTCGGGGCACGGACGCATTACCCCGATGATCGACGCGACCGATCCGCGCTGGCTCGCCCTTGCGCGCGACGACCTGAGGCTCGAAGGCTACGCCGTTATTGCAAATTTCTTCGATCGACGCCTGATCGAATCCACGCGCCCGGCCCTGTATTCGGCGTACGACGATGTTAAGGCAGCGGTCGGCGCGGAACCACTCGCGCGCGCGGGCGAACTCGGCGTCGTGCGCATCCCGTTTCTTTTCAGCGACGTTTTCTTCGAGTACTTGCGATTGCCGCCGGTGCTGGAACTCATCGACGCGACGGTTGGGAATACGGCGATCCTGCACCTCATGAACGGGTTCATTCTTCCGTCCGCCGCACGCGACAAAAGCGCCGAAGGCGTGTTTCAGCAGTCGTTCCACCGCGACTTTCCGCGCTACATGAACGGCTATCTCGCCTCGATAAATCTCTTTGTCGCGATCGACCCGTTCACGACGAACAACGGTGCCACACTGGTCGTCCCCGGGAGCCATCAACAGGATGTGGCGCCGCCGGACGATTACATGCGTGCGCGAGCGATTCCGGTCGTTGCCGATGCGGGCTCATTGCTGCTTTTCGATTCGACGCTCTGGCACGCCGCCGGGCAAAACACCTCGGGCGGCGACCGCCTTGCGATGAACATTCAGGTCACACGGTCATTTTTCAAGCAGCAGATCGACTACGTCCGAGCGATCGGCTCCGCCAAGATTCTCGAGCTTCCGGACCGTTCGCAGCAGCTACTGGGCTGGTACACTCGGGTGGTCACGTCGCTCGACGAGTACTATCGTCCGGAGGCCGAGCGCCTCTATCGCCGGGGACAGGGCTAACGCACTCCTAGCGCTCGAGACGAGCGAGACCAAATCCGGTTAACCCGTACGCGTTACCGTTGTACGCCATGTAACGCTCACCGTCCGCATCGAAAATCCATGGATAGCACTGCATGTCATTTTCCCACGCCGCGGGTTTGGTAGGCGCAAACGTTACCAGTTCGTCCATGCGCTGCCACACCAACCCATCGGTCGATTCGGCATACCCGATCTTGTACCGGTCGCCGCGATACGGAAACCACATGCGGTAACGGTCAGGATCGCGCACGACGCTTGGCCGCGCGATCGCGTATTCGCCGGGTTTGAAGTCGATGCAAACGCGGCCTTCGCGATCCCAGCTCAGTCCGTCCGATGATTCCGCGTACCGGATGTGATAGTAGTGCTTCGGCCGGTCATCTTCCATTGTCCAGCGCACGCCGGACATGTACCACATGCGATACCGGCCTTCGTCGTGGAGAACGCACGGACTCGCTACGAGGTAGGGGTCCACCGCATTTCGATCCAGGATCGGCGCTTGCGAGATCTTCTCGAAACGTTCGCCGTCGTCGCTCGCCGCGACTCCGACGGCATAATAGAATGGAACGGTTTGACCCAACATCACGCCGGTGTAATAGATCAGCCGGCGGCTACCGATCTCGAGCACGCAAGACGGCAGCGCACCGCGATCGTCGAACGTCCCAAGCTCTCCGAATCGCACGACCGGCTCGGACATCACCGCCGTGACGCGCGCGTCGCGAAGGGAAAGCTCGACAAATCCGCTTTGGCCGCGCCCCGCGTCGTCGCGTCCTCCCACTAGCACCCGCGCATGCCCGTCCCGCACCGAAGTGACAACGGGTAGTGCGGCATGCGTGCGCATCCACGGTGCTCGATCCGTCGGATCGAGGACGCAGCCCAGGCGCTGCCAACGTTGTACTGGAGATTGCACGGCCGCAAAGTTTGGTGGGAAGCGGGGAGCGTTCCTCCCCTTGCACCTCGAACGATGCTTTCGTGATCTGCGTCGTTTGCTCGGGGAATGCGTTTGAACGTTTGATCGATCCTCAACCGGATCGCAGCATTGTCAGCGATCTTCGCGTCGTTCCGGCGCCGCTCGACAAATGGCGCTGTCGAACGTGCGGTGCAATTCGCCGGCGAGAAACCGACGGCATGACGAACTTATTTGAGACAAATTACGATCTGTACGCACATGAACCCGGCCGTGTCGACGAGGTGCGGCGACAAGGCGGGTACGCGCGATGGCTCGCGTCGATGCTTGGAGCGCCCGATTCATGTTTCGAGGCCGGCAGCGGAAACGGGTCGCTTCTTCTCGCGCTTGCGGAGCAGTGGCCACAGGCCGCAATGCGCGGGGTCGAGCCGGCCGACGGCGCCGCGGCGGCAGCGCGGCACGCAGGACTCGAGGTTACCACCGGATATCTACGCGAGCGCGAGAACGGTGCAGCGACGGCCGAGCTTGCATTTGCCGTCAACGTCATCGAGCACACGGCCGCGCCGCTGGACTTCTTGCGCGCGCTTGCATCGCACGGTGATCGTGTCGCGATCGTCTGCCCGGACGGTTCACTGCCCAACAGCGAGGTGCTGTTCGGCGATCATCTTCATTCACTGCACCCCGAACACGTTACGGCACTCTTTGCCGCGGCTGGATTGCAGGTGGAAAGGGCCGAACGAGCGCCCCGCGAGCTCGGATACTTTCAGATCGTGCTCGGAACGCGCGGGTCGTCGCCGGCCGAGCACGACGCCTGGCCGTCTACTGATGATACGGCGAGCTACTTGGCTGCCTGGCGATCGCTCGACGACACCTTGATCGAACGCCTGGGCGATGCGGAGGTCGTCGCTTTTGGGGCCGGTGAAGCGGCCGGATTGCTCCGCGCCTATGCCCCGCGCGCCTGGTCACGAGTCGTGATATGCGCGGTCGACGCTCCCGATGTCGACCACTTCGGCGAACTCGCGGTCGTCGACGCGCGCGGGCTCGAGCCAAGCACGATCCTCTTGGCGGTGCGGCCGGCCGTTCAACCCACACTGGAGGCGAAGCTGCAGGCGCAGGGACATCGGGTGGTGCGCTGGGACGACATCGTTCCGCGCTAGCGTCGCGACCGGTATAGGAGATTGCGCTTGCCAGCCGATAATTTGAACGATATGCAGTGCTCGAACCCTCGGCTCGCGTGATTCCGTTCAACAAGGCCTCCTTCGTCGGCAACGAGCAGGCGTATATGGCGCAGGCGATCGCCAATCGCCACATTTCCGGCGATGGACCGTTCACGAAGAAGACGCAAGCGCTCCTCGAAGGAGCCATGGGCGCGCCGCAAGTGCTGCTCACCACGAGCTGTACCCACGCGCTCGAGATGAGCGCGTTGCTCCTCGATCTCGAACCGGGCGACGAGGTCATCGTCCCAGCGTTCACGTTCGTTTCTACGGTGAATGCCTTTGCGCTCCGTCGTGCCGTTGCGGTCTTCGTCGATATCCGTCCAGATACGTTGAACATTGACGAGCGGCTGATCGAAGCCGCGATCACGCCCAAGACGAAAGCCATCGTCGTCGTTCACTATGCCGGAGTCGCGTGCGAAATGGATGCGATCGACGATATCGCGCAGCGTCACGGCCTCGTCTTGATCGAGGACAACGCGCACGGGCTTTTCGCGACCTACCAAGGAAAGCAGCTCGGCACCTTCGGCGCTCTCGCGACACAAAGCTTTCACGAGACGAAGAACTTCACGTGCGGCGAAGGCGGCGCGCTTGTCGTTAACGAGCCGCGCTACATGGAGCGTGCCGAAATCCTCCGCGAGAAGGGAACGAACCGCGCGCGCTTCTTTCGGGGAGCGGTCGACAAATATACCTGGGTCGACTTGGGATCGAGCTACGTCCCTAGCGACTTGTTGGCGGCGTTTCTTCTGGCCCAACTCGAGCATCGAGAATCGATCCAACACGCGCGAAAGCAGATCTGGATGCGATACCACGAGGGGCTGCGCGATTGGGCGCAAGCCCACGGCGTGCAACTTCCGCACATCCCCGCCGATCGGGAGCAATCGCACCACATGTTCTACATGCTCCTTCCGACGCTGCACGAGCGCGCACGCTTTCTGGCCGAATTGCAGCGCAACGGCGTCAACGCCGTCTTTCACTACACGCCGCTCCATCGCTCCGAAGCGGCTGCGCGGCTCGGCGCTCGCGGCGATTGCCCGGTAACCGAGAGCGTCAGCGACCGTCTCGTACGTCTTCCATTCTACAACAGTCTTGCGTTTGAGGATCAGACGACGGTCATCGAGGCCGTTGTGAGCTTTGCACCGGCGGTGCGCGTATGAAAAAAGCCTTCATCTTCGGAACGACCGATTTCGCTCAGGTCGCGGTGCCGTATCTTCGCGACGATAGCGATTACGACGTTGAAGCGTTCGTCGTGAACGAAAGCTACATTACCGAGCGCGAGATCCTCGGACTTCCGGTGGTCCCTTTCGAAAACGTGCTTGCTACCCACCCCCCGCGCGAGTACGTCGCCTTTGTCGGCGTCGGATACAGCAAGGTCAACGCCGTCCGGCGCAAGCTCTACGATTCGTTGAAAGAGCTTGGCTATACGCTTCCGACCTATATCCATTCGACGGTGCACCGGTGGCCGGAGACGACCTTTGGCGAAGGGTCCTTCATCTTTGAAAATAACGTGATCCAGCCGTTCGTTTCGGTAGGAAACAACTGCGTGCTCTGGAGCGGCAATCACATCGGCCATCACTCAAAGATCGGCAATCACGTGTTTATCGCGAGCCACGCCGTTGTCTCGGGCCGCTGCACGATCGGAGACAACTGTTTCGTCGGTGTCAACGCAACGTTCCGCGATGGCATCACGGTGGCGCCCGATTGCGTTATCGGTGCCGGAGCGATCTTGCTCAAAGATACGGTTGCCGCAGGAGTTTATAAAGCGGCACAAACCGATCCGGCGGAACGCCGCAGCAACGAACTGCGTAACTTCTAAGAGCCTCGATTGGGAAAGCGCGTCGGGATCATTCAGTCGAATTACATCCCTTGGAAGGGCTATTTCGACTTCGTCGCCAGTGTCGATGAATTTGTCCTTTTAGACGAAGTTCAGTATACGCGCCGCGATTGGCGGAATCGCAACAAAATCAAGACCGCGGACGGGCTGCGATGGCTCACGATTCCGGTCGACGTTAGCGGGAAGTACACGCAAGCGATTAACGAAACCCGGATTGCGGACCCGCGCTGGACAGGGGAGCACGTCGCGTCGCTGCGACATGCCTACGCACGCGCCGCGCACGCGAAGGAGCAATGGCCGTGGATCGAGGCGCTGTATGAGCGCGCGCAGACGCTCCCGCTGCTCACCGACGTCAACGAACTCTTCATTCGATCGATCGCCTCACGGCTTGGGATCGCAACGAACATTTCGCGGTCAACCGACTATGCAAGCTCAGCCGGCAAGAACGAACGCCTCATGGGCATTTGCGAACAGCTCGGCGCGACGACCTATCTTTCCGGACCGGCTGCGGCGGGGTACCTCGACGTGGAGCTGTGGCGCGAGCACGGGATCGCCGTCGAGTTCAAGAGCTACGATGGCTACCGCGAATATCAGCAGCTCTACGGACCCTTCGAGCACGGTGTGACCGTTCTCGATCTCTTTTTCAATGTAGGGGATGACGCGATCGGCTACTTTCGAGCGGGAACGCCCGCTTAGCCCGACGCGCGCTGCAGACCGAGTTTTCGACGTGCTATCGCCTGCAAATCGGCGGCGTATGCCTTTGACTTGTCGAATGCATTGCACTCGCGCGACGTTATCTCGTGAACGGCCTTACCGTCTCGCAAGCGCAGTGCCGGATCGTCAACATAACGGAGCGCGATGCGCGCATAGTCGGCCGCATCGCCGGCCTTCGCGAGTTCGACGACACTCGAAAGCAACGATCGGCCACCCGCGGTAATCGAGCTCATGCCCGTCGGATCGAGCGCAGCGTCTTCTGCCGGCAGCATTCCCACGATCGGGCAACCACCTTGCATCGCATCGAGCAACGATTGGCCGCCGACCCATGGGTACGTATCGCAATAGATGTCAATCGACTTCACGAGCGCGGGAGCTTCGTTCTGACGTGGGCCGAGGTAGCGCACACGGTCCAGCACGCCTTCGGCCGTAAATCGGCGTCGCAGCGTGGCGATTGCATCGAGGCCGTCGCGCCCGGCAAGCACGAGCCATGCGCGACGATCGGATTTCAAGATCAGCGAAAGTGCGTCGAGATAGGTCTCCGTGTTGCACTTCTCCATGCGTCCAAACGTCCCCAGGACGACCGCGTCGTCGGGCACGCCGAGATACGATCGCGGAAGGGGTGAGGCGGCTTCGATCTCTTCACCCATCATGACCGAGCTGCCGTAATATTTGCTCAAGCCGGGCCATTCGGTGATCTCTTCCTGACGCGGATCGACCCCTTGATAGATCAGATCCCATTTTCCGATGAATGGTTCGAGGCTGCGATTCTCCCACGATTGCACCGGAGCAAGTCCGATCGTCGCGCACAGTTTCCCGACATTGTCGTAGAGCGACGTCGTCCACGAAATTGCATGAACGGGTTGCTGCTGGAAGTGCGCGATGAGCCACTCCACGCGCTGTTTCATGTTCTCCGCCGGCGATTGGAAGAACGGCACACCGAGCTCGGCAAGTTTCTGCAGCTTCGACGCGCTGTTTTGGGCGGAGCCGCTCGATACCACGCTCACGTCGATCCCCAACCGTTTGAAGTGCTCGGCGCGCTTCAAGATGACGACGGTCGGACCATCCTCGTCCTGAACGGCCGAGCAGGTAATCGCGATGCGGAACGGCTCGATCGGCGGAACGCGCAGCACCGGCGCCGGGAACAGTCGCGCCAGCGACGCGATCGCGGCATCGATTTCCCGATCGTGACCGTAAGCGATCACCGAGCGCGAACGCTTGTCGTGCCGTTGCCCGGAAACGGCGCCCCTCGTGGTCGCAGTCTGCAGATATTGCATCGCGCCATCGAACCGTCCCGCGGCAGCGGCCTGGATGCCGATCTGCTTGAGTGTTTCGATGAACGGCTCGTCGATATCCGATAATACCGCCAGTCGCTCGACCGCGCTCACCGAAGACTGATCCTGGTAGTTGTGCTCTTTTGCGAGCCGTGCGGTCGCGTAAAGCGCTTCCCGGATTTTTGTGCGCGCGACGACAAGCGTCGCGAGCATACGCACCTCGCGATCCGGGGAATCGAGGAATTCCTTTACATCGCGTTCGTCGACGTCGAGACATTCGGCGAGAGCCTCGCGCAACTGCTCGAGGCTCAAGGGCATCGCGAACCCTCGTGCGAACGGGCGTACCTTCGGATCACTATGCTCTTATCGGCTTTGCCGGAAAGGGACCTTAGGCCAATCTCATGGACGAATTGCGGGAGAAAATGCTCGTCTTGCTCGGCAAAGGGCAGGCAGCATTCGGCTTTGACGATTCGGTCGGTGAGCGCGAGCTTGCAAAGGCGTTGAATCCGGATTGGCAGACGAATCTCTTCGACATGATTGCATCCGTTATAAAGATGCCGGGCTATTGGTCGACACCGCGCAGTACGCTCGAGGTCGGCTGCGGCAGCGGATCGTTCGTCACCGCCGCCCTCAAACGCGGACAGGACGCATGGGGCATCGATAATGACGTCGACCGCCTGGCGGTGGGCGCAGCGCGCATTGGATCGTTCGGACTCGACCCGTCGTGGAATGCGCGACTGCTTCACGGCGATGCAAGCGCCACCGGCTTCGAGCCCGATCGCTTCGACGTTGTCGTCGGCCACCAGTTCATCGAACACGTACCCGACCCCGCGGGAACGATCAGCGAGATGCTCCGCGTCACCAAGCGCGGCGGCTTCGTCGTGCTCTTTGCTCCCGACTACCGCGCGCCGTTCGAAGCACATTACGAGATCCCGTGGCCGCCGTTTCTTTCGCGCGAATTGTGCAAATCGTGGCTCGACGGATTCAATCGGCCGTACGGCGGCCTCGAGCAATTCTTCTACACCACCGTGGCGCAAGTTCTCGGCATCCTCGAACCTTTAAACTGCCGCATCGTCACCGCGTATAACGATCGCCAGATCGAGCCACAGGTGATGCGGCACTTCGACTGCTCGACGCCGCAAGCGACGTTTGAATGCGCGCGGAAATTTCGCGTTACGTTCGAAGCGCGTCAGCTTCCCGAAAACTTCATGATTGCGACTAGCTTCGGCGTGGCCGTGCAGAAACTCTGAGGAAGCTCTAAAGTTTCGGCTCCGCGATCGTTGCCGAAGGCGGCTGCGAAATCGCCTTGATCTGCTGTTCGAGTTCCACCACGCGCGCGGTCTTCTGATTGGCGATATTGGCAAGCTCCGCGAGCTTGCGGTACAGCGGCGCGGTGACGGCGCTCGTCAAGGTGCGGCTGACCGCGAAGAAATCCGCGAAGCTCAAGGCGCTCACCAGATCGCGCCGCAGGAGCGCATCGTAGAGCGGCGCGGTGAACGGGAGACGGAAGGCGCTTGACGAGGCGTGATGGCGCAGTTCCGGCGCAATCACGCGGTCGAGCATTGCCTTGAGGTCTTCCTCGCTACCCGCATACGGCAACGCAAGTTTTTCGATCATGTAACGCGCCTGCTCAGCCGGCTTATCGATCCATTCCTGATATTCGACCACGCCCGCAATACGATCGCGACAGCCGAGCAGGGCATCGACGTTGTGCTCGAGCCACAAGAGTTCCGCGATGACCGGATCGAGCTTGCCGCGCGCAAAGAGCGAGCCGGCGACTTCGTTGGGGTGGCGGGTCACGAGCAGATAGCTCGGTTCCGCGCCGAGCTCGGCGACAATCTCTTCCCACATCGGCATCAGGCGCATCGTGCGTGGATCTTTGAAAGCCCAGAGCGGATGCGCGTCGAGTTGTCCCTTTACAAATGCAACGATTTGGCTGCGCAGCGGCGCAATGCTCGGCGACTTCCACCACTGCGGAGGCAAGGCGCGCATTGAGGTCGGCGTGTCCCACGCCAGGCCGAACGCCGCTAGGATACGGTCTTGGAGATAGGAGATGGTCTGCGATTCGAAGTAGCCGCGCGCGTTCTCGTGCGTCGCGGGCATGAGATCTTCACTCAGCGCGACGCCAAGCTCGGTCAACACGTTGGTCGCCAGCGATGTGCCCGAGCGATGCATGCCGAGGACGAAAATAATCCGGGGTTTGCCCGCAGACTCTGACTGATTCACGTTTATTGGTATCGGTCCGGGGCGCCTAGAAGAACAGGCGAACGCCGACGACGACGAGGATCGCGGCCAGCCCGACCCGGAACGCTCGCTCGGGCAGCCGCTTTGCGAGCGGCGTGCCGATCAGGACGCCGGGGATCGATCCCGCCAGCAGCCACATGGCCAGCCGAACATTTACGTCGCCCAGCTTGAAGTGCCCGATGATCGCGGGTACGAGTAGCACCACCGCAAACGCGATGTCGGTTCCGACCAGCGTGCGCAGTTGCGCCTGCGAGAGCACCAGCAGCAAGAGCGGCAACGTCAGCGATCCGCTGCCAATCGAGGTAATGCTGACCAGCGTACCAACGAAAAAGCCGGTGACTGCGAGCGGTAAACGCGGAAGCGGTTGTGCCGGCGGCTGCTTGTCGGCCGCGACCGAGCGGGTAAAGGCCACCGCCGCCGCGGCGATGAGCAGCGCGATGCCGAGCGCGATCTTGAGCACGTGGTTCACCGTGCCGAGTGGCAAATGCGAGTGCAGCCAACCGGTGATCAGCACGCCGATGATGGCGCCGGGGACGCCGCCAAGCGACAGAAACAGCAGCGCGCCATAGTTCACCGTCTGCGCGCGGATATGGGTGAGGAACGCCACGATCTTGGTCCCGAGGCTGAAGAGCAAATCGGAGCCGATCGCGGTGCTCGCATCGTAGCCAAGGAAGAGCACGATCAGCGGCGTGGTTAGCGAGCCGGCGCCAACGCCCGAATACGAAATGCACAGGCCGACGATAAAGCCGATAAGCACGATCTGAATCATCGCGTCCTCATATGCTCCTCGATGTACTCGAGCAACTGCGCCGCCGATTCCTCGATGCGATGCTTGGCCGTATCGACGACCAGTTCCGCATGTTCGGGCACTTCGTAGGGCGAGGACACGCCGGTGAAATGCGCCAGCTCCCCGCGGCGGGCGCGTCCATAGTGGCCTTTGACATCGCGCCCCTCGGCGGTGATTAGATCGCACGACACGTAGATCTCATGAAAGGCGTTGGGATACGCCGAGCGCGCGAGCTCGCGATCGGCTGCAAAGGGCGAGATCAAGGCGCAGATCACGATCATGCCAGCGTCGGCAAAGACGCCTGCGACCGCCGCCGTGCGCCGGACGTTCTCCGAACGATCTTCGTCGGAAAAGCCTAAATCCACATTGAGCGACGTGCGCAGCGTATCGCCGTCGAGGACGTACACTTGACGGCCACGTTCGAAGAGCATGCGCTGCACCGCCATCGCAACCGTCGACTTGCCCGAGCTCGGCAGCCCGGTGAGCCAAAACACGCCGCCGGCGTGCCCGTTGCGAACGCTACGTTCGATCCGTTCCACCGACGAGGTCATGGCCACGACGTTGGTTGCGCCTTCGCCGCGCGCGTGACCGACGACCGCATCGACGCGGCCGCCGGCGACGATCGTCCCCGCGCGCAAAAGCACGAAGCGCCCAAGACTCGATTCCGAAAGATGCACGTCAGCGGCAATCAGTTCGCGCGACACCAGCGACACCACGCCCACGTCACCGCTGCGCAGCTCTTGTGCTTCGCGCGGTTCGAGCGTATCCGGATCGATCGTCTCTTCGATCTTCTGCAGCGCCACGGGAATTTCGCGCGTGCCCAGACGCATGCGCAATGCTTCTCCGGCGCGTACCGGATCGGCCCCGAGCCACACCACCGTCGTCTGGACGACGTGGCCGAGTTCCGGAGCATCCGTGGCGCGGCTGCCGACGGCGCCGCGATCGACAAATACTCGCGCATCCAGTTCGAGCGCGATCGATGAACCGGCGGCCGCACGTTCGATCTCGTGCGGCCACTGCTGCACCGCGACGACGCGCGCGCCGGTTTGCAGCGGCCAGAAGGTGAGAAATTCCCCGCGCTCGAGCGTGCCGGATTCAACCCGGCCCGCGATCAGGCGCTTGCTGTCGCGACGATAGACGTCTTGGACTACGAAGCGCAGCGGACCGTCCTGGCGCACCGCCGCACGTTCGAGCGTTCCCAGCACCTCGAGAAGGGTCGGCCCCGTCCACCAGGCAGTGAGCGGTCCGGGCTTGACGATACCGTCGCCGCCGCGCGCCGCAACCGGTACGATCGCGCGCGGATGCATGCCGAGCTGATCGAGGAACGCCGTCACTTCAGCCGCGCGCGCCGCGTAGACGGCTTGCGGGTCGCCGGCGAGATCGAGCTTGTTAATCGCCACCAGTACGTTGGCAAAGCCGAACCAACGCAGAAACAGCGCCTGCCGTCGCGTTTGCAACGTGATGCCTTCGTCGGCGGCAACCACCATGACCGCCGCGTCGACTTCGGATGCACCGCTGAGCAAGTTTCGTATTAGTTCCCGGTGGCCCGGCGCGTCCACGAACACGAATTCGGATTCGGGCGTACGAACCCAAATTCGTGTGAGGTCGAGCGTAATCGCCTGATCGCGCTCGAGCTGAAAGGCGTCGAGCAAAAACGAGTACTCGATCGGCACGCCGCGTTTGCTGCTCGAATTCTCGAGCTCTTCCAATTTGGCGGGGGTGACGAGACCGAGGTCGACAAGCAGCCGGCCCAAGATCGTGGACTTTCCGGCGTCCACGTCGCCGACCATCACGATACGAACGTTTTTCAACGCTTACATGTACCCCGTGGTGCGAAGGCGTTCGAACGCATCTTCGCTCTCGTTGTCCATTGCCCGCCCGGCACGCTCGGGGTCGCGTGTGACTTCGAGTTCGGCGATGATCTTTTCGAGGGTATCGGCGTTGCTCGCAATCGGAAACGTGATGTTGCTTTCGCCCAGGGAACGAAAGCGCTTCCCATTTTTCGCGAGATAGAGCGGCACGTACGGAATCTGCTCGCGCAGCGTATACCGCCAAATATCCAGCTCGGTCCAATGCAACAACGGATGGATGCGCACGTGCGCACCGTCGGGCACGTCATATGCGTAGTAATCCCACAATTCGGGCGGTTGCGAACGCGGCTCCCACGAACCGTCGGCGTTACGCGGACTGAAGATCCGCTCTTTGGCGCGAATCGCTTGCTCGTCGCGACGAATGCCAAGAATGATTCCGCGATAGCTCTCGCGCGCGAGCAGCGCGCGCAGCCCCGCCGTCTTCCGGGCGGCATGGCGCGCCGCCGGCGGCAGCGTTTGATCGACCGTGCTCTCGGGCGGACACTGCTCGTTTGCAACCGGAAGCGACCATTCCGTCACCAAACGATCGCGGAACGCGTAGACCTCCTCGAACTCCATTCCGGTGTCGAGCAACACGACCGGGAAGGGCACCTCGCCGAGGAAGGCCTTACGGACCATCCAGAGCAGCGCGGTCGAGTCTTTGCCGATCGACCACAGCATCGCAAGCGGCGACACGCACGAAAAGGCTTCGCGCAGGATGAAGACCGTGCGGGCTTCGAGCTCGTCGAGATAGTCTAGGCTGGGCATTCAATCCCAATCTCGACCTCGACTGCGTAAGGTCCTCGTTAGATTAAACCGGTACACAATGACTTTGCGGTCGCGGGTCTAACCTATCGGTGGCGCTATGTCACGGTACTTCGAATTCTTCGGCCTCGAACGCGACCCGTTCTTGGATACCGCAGACCCGTATTTTTATTGTGAGTTCGGCGCGCTACGCAAGGCCAAGGAGCGTCTCTACGCGTCGGTCGATGCGTCGCGCGGGCTTACGGTCATTCTCGGCGATCCCGGTACCGGCAAAACCAGCCTCTCCGGCGCGCTCGAGCAGGAGCTCCTCGCCGACGACCGCGTCGTGCTCGCCAAGATTCTCGATCCCGCGTTTGCCACCGAGGTTGAGTTCCTCGTCGCGATCGGCCGCGTCTTCGGTCTCGCGCTTCCGCCGCGTTCGAGCGCGGCGCTCAAGAACGCGCTGAAAAATTTCTTCTTTGAGACCGCGATTCTCGAGAAACGCAACCTCGTACTCACCATCGACGAAGCGCAAAATTTGAGCGAAGAGAATCTCGAAGCGTTGCGGCTTCTATTGAATTATCACGTGCCCCAACGCAAGCTGCTCAACATCTTGCTGTTCGGCCAAAGTGAGCTGGCGGCGCGCATCGTGTCCAAGGGCAACCTTGAGGATCGCGTCGACGGCTGGATTCGTTTGGAGCGGCTCGATCCGGGCATGGCCTCGGCCGTACTCGATTTTCGGCTCGCCAAGGCCGGTCTGCCGGCGGAACGGCAATTCTTCACCGTCGACGCCCGGGCACTCATGATCGAGGCCGCAGAGGGGTTGCCGCGCCGTCTCACGATGCTGGCCCACGCGGCCATGCAAGAAGCGTGCGACCGGGCCAGCACGCTCATCAACGAGGATCACGTGCGCTCCGCGATGCTCAACCGCGGGATTACGGCTCGGCCGCCGGCGCCGGCGCGGGCCGAGATCGGCACGACGCACGCGCTCGAGACGGAACCAGCCCCAGCCCGACGGGGCCTTTTGGGACGGCTCTTCGCGCGCCGCTCCTCGACGTGAATCGCGAGCCCGATTTCGAGTCCAGCGCCGACATGCGGCTCCTCGAGCTGCAACGGACCTCACTGGGCCTCGTAGCGCCCGAACGCTTGGCTTGGGAAAGCCGGTACGCCGTTGATTCCACGCCGGGTATCGAGGTCGAGGCGGAGGCCGCGGCGCCGCACGGCGCGATGCTTGCGCTCACCGTGACGGCCACACCGCCCGGCAACGTGATTCCCGGGACGGTGGTCACCTATGCGCTCAGCCTGGCGAACGACGGCGCGCAACCGGCGACCGGCGTCTTCGCATCGGTACCGCTTCCCGGCGGCGTCGCCTACCGGCTCGGCTCGCTACAGATCAACGGCCGCGCCGCCAGCGACGACGCCGCGGATGACCTCTTCGGTGCCGGTCTGCGGCTTGGAACGATCGCCCCCGGCGGCCGATCGACGCTGCTCTGGAAAGTCGGCGTGCGGATGGGCACCAAACCGTTGCTCACGATCCCGCAGGTACGCGCGCGTGATGCCGCCGTTATCGGCGGCGGTCCGTTGGTGGTCGAACGCAAGGGCAGCGTCAGCGCCTTTGCCGGGGAACTTGCAGCAGCGGACCGCGCGATGTTCGAGCCGCAGCCGCTCATCCCGGTCGAGATTCCGGCTGATGAACTGCCCATCTACGAACTCGATGCCGAGGAAGAGATCGTCTTCGAAGCGGCCGACGCGGCCCTCTCCAATTCGGTCATTCGCGAACGCAAACCCGAACTGCAAGCCGAGCCCGAGCCCGAACCCGAGCCTGTGCTCGAACTCGAACCTGAGCCCGAGCCGCAACCGGAACCGCCGCTGCCGCCACCGCGCGAGGCGGTCGTCCTCTACGGAGCGCTCGATCGGTCGACGTTAGCGTTCTTCGAGCGCATCTTCAACGGCTCGAAGGATCCGACGATCCTGCAGCACTGTATTTTTGCCGGCGCGCTTGCCTGCGCGTCCGATGCCGACGGTAACGACGATCTGGGTTTGCGCGCGCATCTCGCCGCACAATCGCAGATTCTCCATCGCGTCTCGCTGCACGAGAAGCTCGGCAAAAAGGAGCCGATCGCCGAATACGCCGGTACGCTGATGGCGACCGTCGACGCAATCGCGCCGCGTCCGGTGCGCGAAGTGCGTCCGCCCGCAGCCGATCGCCTCACCTTGGCCAATGAATTGCACGAACCGGCGCTGGTCGTGGTTCGCAAGATTGCCGAGGAGCGCGATCGCTGGGACTTTGTCAAAGCGCGTCAGCTCACGCTTGCTCTCCAAGCGCAACGAGTGCTCATCGATGACGACGCACGCGCCGCTGCAATCGACAACGCGCTGCGCTCCTACGCGCAACACGCGATGACCGTGCTGCAAAAGCTTTTCGTTCGGCTGCGGATCGATCGCACGACTGGCGTGCTCTTTCAAACAGATCCGGCGCTGGATGCTGCCGCCCGCGCGCTGCTGGCTGCGTGCGCGCGCGCCTTCGCGAATTAAAGCTTAGCGCTCGTTAACGGACGTCGTTGAAGAGCGCGGCCTGATTGCGGCGCTTGCCCGCAACTGAGCGCGCGTACGCCTTCCACCGCGAGATGAGCTGCAGCCGTCCACCCGACTCGTCGTTGAATCGTTGCAGGCGGGCTAATTGCCATTCCCGGTACTCTAACACGCGACGCACGCGAGCCGCGATCTCCGCCTCGAATTCCGGGGTTCGTTCGGGTTGCGATGCTTCCCAGGCGTTTTGGACGGCGTGGCGCGCGCGGGCCATTTCGGAGAGCAGCCGCTCGAAACCATGCCAATCATGTTGATCGATGAGCGGTCCGAGTTCTCGGCACTGTGCCTCGAGCGCCGCTACCCCCGAGCGCACGTCATCGAGGATCGCGTTAGCCAACGGCTGCGAACGTCGACGTCAGGCCGTCGCCTCCGGATAGATTCTTCTGCGCGCGTTTTTGCGATTTGAATTCGGCGACCGCGGTGTTCCACGTCTGGCGGTAGTCGCGCGCGTAACCGAGGATACGCTCGACCCGCGTCGGGTCCTTGCGCATGTTGGCCATGACGAGTTCCTTGTGCCAAAAGCCGTATACGCGAAGGAGGTTCTCCGAAAGCTCGCCGCCGATCTCCATGTTGAGCGAACTCATGAGCACCGTGCATGCGCGCTGCGCGCGAAGCAGGGCCTTGTGAATGCCCTCGATGTCGTCGCGCTCGTTGAGCAGCTTCTCGTGCGCCTGCTGCGCCGCAATGATCAGTACGTCGAAGATCTTGACGATGAGATCCTCGGGCGACGCCGTGAGAATCGACGTTTCGAGGTACGTCTGCTCGTTATTCTTTTTCATCAGCCGATGCTACGCGCTCGATCCGGAAGTGGTGCTCGTCGTCGAGAATCCGAAGACCGACGCCAACTCTTGTTGCTCGGCTTGCAATCCCGCGATTGCGGTTTCGCTCGCCACAAAGCCCGACCGTAACGCATTGGCTTGCTGATTCGCTTCGTCGGTGATTTGCGCGACCTGCTGCTGCAAGTTTGAAATGGTATCGGTATTCCCGCTCTCGTCGTTCTCGAGCAGCGAGACCGCGGGAACGATCCCGACCGGCCCGGCGTTGAGCAATGTCGGACTCCCGGTC
This sequence comes from Vulcanimicrobiota bacterium, assembly GCA_963703325.1. Classification (GTDB taxonomy): domain Bacteria; phylum Vulcanimicrobiota; class Vulcanimicrobiia; order Vulcanimicrobiales; family Vulcanimicrobiaceae; genus Aquilonibacter. The sequence continues at coordinate 2,937,849 of OY969805.1, forward strand.
ACGCTCGTCAGGTACGTGCCGAGCTGCGTAGTCAAACTGTTCGCGCCGGTAATGAGGTCTTGCACCGCATTCGGGTTGCTCGCGTAGGCGGCGAGGAACGTCTTTATATTGAGCGGTGCGAGTTCGCCGTTGGTCCCCTCGATATTCTCGTTCTGAACCGGCGAGCTGCCCGGTGCGCCTTGGTCCTCGATGCTTGTCGCTTGGACCGTTGCGAACGAGCTATTGAGCAAGATGCCGGCCTGCGCGAGTGAGTTGTAGGTCGGGTTCGAACCGAGGAAGCCGCCCATGATGTTTTCCAGCTCGGGGATGATCGTGGCAACCGAGGGATCACCCCAGAGCACACCGCCCGGTACCGACTGGGCGGTTGAATTCGTGCCCGGCTGAATCGCGAGCACGATCGGCGGCGCGGTCGCGTTGTTGATCTCGGTGACCGCGGCATTGTACGTGGAGATAAATGCTTGTACGGTCGAGGTCAACAGCGCCGTGTTCTGCGTCACGTCAACGGTGAACGGGCTCGTGTCGTTTCCGGTAATCGAGAGCGTCAAGCCCGGAATGGCGTTCGTGACGGTGTTCGAGTTGTTGTAGTACGTGCTCGACGAACCGTCGGGATTCTGCACGGTTACCGCGGACTGCTGGCCGACCGTGGTCGTCGCGCCGCTCGCCGCCGTGAGCCCGGTGGCCTTGAGGAAGTTACTCGTATCACCGGTCGCGCCGAGCACGATGCTCTGCGGACCAGAATTCGCATTCGTCAACTGAATCTGACCGGTCACCGAGTTAAAGACCGCGGTCACCCCGGCCGTGCTGCTATTGATCGCGTTGAGCACGTCGCTCAGGTTCTCGTCCGCGCTCACGGTGATCTTCACGCCGTTGATCGTGAACGTGCCGGCTGTCACCGGCGTCACGAAGCCAGCGCTGTCACCGGAGTTAAAGTCGGCGTCAGGATTGATGCCGCCGACGTTTGCCGTGCCTTCAATCAAGCCGCTGGCGCCGCTGTTGATCAGCTGCGCATTGCTCAACTGCAGGACGTTGAGCAGATTACCTTGATCCTGGTTGCTGCCCAGCGAAATTTGCTGATCGGTCGACTTGAACTCGACGACGCCGTTGATGAGTGTCGCGAGGAAGCCGGCATCGGCATTCGCGCGCACCTGCGTCTGAATGTTTGTCAGAATCTGGTCCAGTGACTGCGAATCGACGTTGTAGGAGATCGAAACGCCGTCGACCGTCACCGAGCCTTCGCCGCTGTTACCGTTGGTCGGCACCACGCGAGCGTACGAATAGGCCAGGGGCACGGTATCCGACGGGTCGCCGGCATACGTGCCGCTCGTAATGTCATCGGTAATCGAGTGTCCGGCGGTCGAGCTCGAGAGAATCGAGGTGTTGGTCGCGGCCTTGACGCTCTGGATCGTGTACAGCCCGGGCGTCGCCGTAACGCCGGGTATCCCGGTGGCCGTCAGCGCGGATGTATCACCGGAGGTCGCTTGATAGGTCGAAAACAGACTGGGATTCGAGAGATTCCCAAGCGCATTTTGCACCGACTGGAGCAAATTGTTGATTTTGATCGAGCTCGGTGTTGGCATTGTTCAGCGTCGCAATCTGCGCGTTGAGTTGCGTCGTCGGCGCAAGGCTCAGCTGCGTCAGCTTGTCGATGATCTCGTTATAATCAATGCCCGAAACGATGCCCGGAAACGAGATCGGCGCGACGTTGGTGCCGTAGACGGTGCTGCCGTCACTTGACATGGGGTGTTAGACCTTCCGATCGAGTGTGACGCCGTCGACTTGGTCGAAGAACTCCGCCAGTCCGATCAGCTCTTGCGGCGGAAATTGCGCGACCTCAGCGCCCGTCTGCGGATTGGTGAAGACGGTTACGACCAACTGAAGTTCGGGGACATATTTGTAGGAGATGTCGAGCGCCTGCGCTTGACCGGAACCTGTCGAAACGTTGTAGATTTTTGCGACCGCGGCCGCGATGGTTGATTGGTCAACGGGCTTGGGCTGCGGACCCCCGGACGAACCAGAAGAGGTCGCCGGCGCCTGCGGCGCAGCAGCAACCTCCTGAGTTTGGGGTAGCCCCTCGCTTTGGCCCGTAGCGGCCGCGGCGACGGTCTGAACGTCCATGTTTACAATCCTTCTCCCGCTTCTAGGGTTTTCGACGCGCGTGGTCACCAACATTAGGGAAAGCCCAGGCAATTGGGCACCTTAAGAGGGTGCTCACACCGCCTTAACGCCGGCCGCTTCCGCGTAGGCCCCGAGGACGGCCTGCAGCGAGGTCAACGGATCGCACAGCGCCGCCGTCCGCTCGGCGATTTGGAACCCGACGGCCGGGGCGCGCATCCAGGCCTGTCGCATCACGGCCACAGCGCTGTCGAGGGAAGCCGGGTCGGCGGAGCCGGTTAGTCCCTCCCACAGTTCGCCGTACGGCAGTGCGGTCGAAAGGACCGGCATCACGCCATAGCTCGCGGCTCGAACGGCTCGCGCCGCCCCGTGTCCAGCCCAACACAAGTCGGCGTAGACACGGGCGCCGGCGTAGAGCGCTTCAAGCTGGCCGCGGGAAAGTTTCTCTTGAGGAAGCCAGATCGTGCTGCCACCGGCGGCCTCGAGCAAGCTCTGGTAGTACTCCGCGTTCTCGACGGTACCAACCAGCACGCAAGCAGCCCCGATTGCGGCCGCAGCCCGCATCGAAATCCATTGGTTCGCGCGAGGCTCGACCGACGCGTGTAGCAGCACGTACTCATCCAAGCCGCAAAGCGCTCCCACGGGTTCGGGTTCCACCGCTCGCAACGGCACGCTGGGCACGATGCGCGAAGACCCGGCGAAACCGAACCGCGCGCGAACTTCTGCTTCTTCCGCACGCGTGGCAAAGATCGCCGAACGGCTCTGTTGCAACATCGCGCGCAGGAGGGCCTCGTCGTAGGCCGCCTTTCCGCGCCCGGAGTCCGCGTCGGTAAGGAGACGCCGCTCCGCTAGTCCGCGTTCGACCATCTGCTGGGTCGCGTCGTCCCGCAAACCGGAGAGCATCGTTCGAATCGCTGCCGTTCCCCATAGCGATTCGTTGGCGAAATCGTCGAACATCGGTGTTGCGACGACCGGGACGTCTCGACGCTTCGCTTCATCGAGAATGTACGCGAACTGATGCACATGGCGATGTCCCACCAAGTGAATCAAGTCGAAGTCCTCGGCACGAGCCGCCGTGGCGACCGCGACCTGCGAATCGAAACCCTGCTCGCGCAGCGCCTCGGCGAGCGCCTGCGCGGCATCGACATCCGCGTCCGGCGCAATCAAACCGTCGTCGCGAATGACGATACCGATGCGGCCCGTCGAGCCGCCGATCACCGGAGCGGCCGTCAGCCGGCTCGCGCGTAAAATCGGGTCTCGGGCGTCGACGAAGAATCGTCGAACCGGTGCCGCGTCGGCTGGATCGAACGAGCACGCCAACATCGGAAAGATCGGTCTTGCCACCACGACTTCGGCGCTCTCGGCAAGCGGTTCGTCCAGCGCGATGGAGGCCGTTGCCCCCATTTTTCCCTCGCCCGCGATCCAGACGTCAAATGATGCTTTCGGGAGTTCTCCATACATCCCGATGCCATACCATTGTTGCGCGAGCGCGTTGCGCTCCGAATCGCCGAGATCCGCGTGCACGGTGTTTGCGGTACGCGCGAGCAGCGACGCGCCGAGCGCCGCGTCAGCGGAACGTATCCCCACGCGCCGACCGCTTGCATAGCGTTGCGCGTACACGCACGGCGCCGCGTCCGCGAGCACGTCCTCCGAAGGTGTCGCGCAAAGAAACCGGGCCGCGCGCGCGGCGTCGAACGTTGCGCGAAGTTGCGCATCGTCGGTGAAGAAGCCGATCGCTTCTTCATCGAGCGCGCTAACCAACCCGTGTGAGATCAGCCACGGCTCGAGCAATGCCTCGATGCCCTCGAGGGCAGGCTCCTCAAACGGAAGCCACGACGGCCAGATCATCGCGCTCGACTCACGCACGAGAATCATGGCGGGGTCGATCTGCACGAACGGCACGAGCGCAAACTCACCGTTGCGAGCAAACACGAGGTCGAGCCACGCCTCGCCCCACGGATAGTACGAGGGTTGCAGTCGCGCCGAAAGCAGAAAGGGCGCCTGCACGACGCGAGCAAACCGTCCGGGCTCGATGAACGGCGCGTATCGCGAGAGCAACGAGTGCCGCCTCATCGGGCAAGTTCCTCCAACATTCGCTTCAGTGCGCTCGGACTGCGATCGGGAAGCGCCGTGATGTCGATCCACCGTCCGTCGCTCGTCAGCGCCGACCACTCCGCTTCGTCTTCGTAGTCGGCAATGTCGATGTCAGCACAGGCTTCCGCCGAGACGTCGGCCTTCTCTAAGATCCGCTCGACCCGCGCGGCAATCGTGTGCGCATGCGGTTCACCAAACGCCCCGATCGAAAGAGCAACCCCGTCACCGGTTTTGAACGCGAGTACGAAGCGACGCACGAACTGAGCGGCGAAGCTCCAGTCCGCTTCGCTGCGAACCGCAACCCCGAAGACGGCCCTGGCCGACTCCATCCCGGAAACGCCGGGCGCGCTTTCGAGCGTAGCGACCGCTGCGCGCGCCGGCGGAAAGGGTAGAAAGTGTTCCGCGCGCACGAACCCGCGCGCGTGCGCTTCTCCGCCGCGATAGCCTTGCGGCGGAAGCGGACCGCTCATTCCCCACTTCTTGGCAAACCGTCCCCAATTCTCGTTCATCGTCGCCATGTAGTCGACGTTGTTTGCAACAAACGAGCGGCTACCGAAGTGATGAATAAAGACGTCGTCGCAAACATAGATCCAATAACCGGCGGCACGCACGCGCATGCAATAGTCATCGTCCTCGAAGTTTCCGAAGGCATAACGCTCGTCGAGCGCGCCGACCTGCTCGAGCACCGCACGGCTAAGGCACCAGCAAAACCCGATCGCGCGATCGGTGAGGTAGCCCTTGTGTGCGAACTCGCGGCGGCGGTCCAACGCGAACGCCTGCATCTCGTTTTCATCGCGATACCGGACGTCCGCGAGCTGCTGATCGCCGGCGACCAGATTGCTGCGCGGCGCCGAGATGCCAAGGCCCGGAATGCGCCGGAATGCATCGACCAGCCCATCGGCCCATCCCGGGGTCACGATCACGTCGTTGTTCAGCAGAATGACGTAATCGCCGCGTGCGTGCGCGATCCCGTCGTTGTTTCCGCCGGCGAAGCCGCGATTGGTCTTGTTGTAGATGACACGCACGTGCGGATCGTCGATGGTGGAGAGCGCCTTGAGCGTTTCGGGACCCGAGCCGTTGTCGATGACGATCACTTCGTACGGTTCGGCCGTCTGTTCGCGGATCGACGCAAGTGCCTTCATCGTAAACTCGGGCGCATTCCAGCTCAGCGTCACGATCGAGACCATGCCGCGCGTAAAGGCCGCACGCGCGCGCAGCACACGTTCGATCGCGGCCGGCGAACGGTCGAGAACATCGAGGTGATCGGTTGGGCCCAGCTCCGCGAGCGGATGGACGCCGATCGTTCCGCGCTCGAGCTGGAGGACGCGGGTCAGCAAGTCCACCATCGACGCGTCGAGCGTGGGAAAATCGCGCAACACGAGGTCTTGCGGAAAGGCTCGCAAGCGCAATAGCACGCAGCGGGCGTCGCTGGCCACGAGTGGAGCATGGGTGCCTTCGGTCACGCTGCTGACAAACGTCGCCGCGGCGGCATTGGCCGGCGTCGTAACGCGCGCGAGCAACTCGTCAAGCCAGCCTTTCTCCAATTCAGAATCCGCCCGAACGAACGCGACGTAGCGTTCGCCGCGCACGTCCATCAGGGCGCGAGCGCGTTCGATCGCAGCGTCGCTCTCGGCCCAAACAATGGTGCCGATCGCCGTGCGATTGTCGCGAATGCTGCGATCGAATGCGGCGCGATTGAGCCGGGTGGTATCGCCGTGGACCAGCACGTCGACCGGGCTGACCGAACGTAAGAACATGCTGACCGCACCATTGGCCCCGCGCCGAATCCCCTCGATCTTCCCGGAATCCACCCACACTCGCGGGGCATCAAATGCGACGCGACCGCGCCAGCGTTCAGCCAGGCGCTGCAAATTGGCTTGGGTGCGCCGGAAGCGCTGCGATCCGGACTTCGATTCGTAGTGAAACAGCGTAGCGGCCGGCTCGTAAATCACGCGCAAGCCTCGCTTGCGCACGTTCAGGCAATAGTCAACGTCTTCGTAGCCGTTCCAAAAGCCCTCGTCGAGACCACCCAGTTCCAAGTAGAGCTCGCGCGGCGTGGCAAGGCACGCGCCGGTAACGATCTGACCCTCACGCCGCTCGTCGGCTCCGGCTGTATTTTCGGGCGCTTTGAAGAGGTAGTGAAACGGATAAATACCCGACGCGCTAAACGGCCACCACCGCACGAGTACGCCGGCATGCTGAATCGTCCGGTCCGCAAAGAGCAACTTCGCACCGACTGCGCCGACCTCGGGATCTTGGAGCAAGCGCATCATCGGCGCCAGCCACTCCGAGATGGCTTCCGTGTCGTTGTTCAACAAGACGAGGATGCGACCGCGCGCTTCGCGCGCTCCCTGATTGTTCGCGCCCGCAAAGCCGAGATTGGTCTCGTTGCGGATCGCACGTATCCACGGAAAGCTCGCGAGCATCTTGGGCGTGTGATCGGTCGACGCGTTGTCGATAACGATCACCTCGCCTTCGCCCGCGCCGGCTAGCGATGCAGGAAGCTTGGCCAAGCAATTGCGCGTTAGCTCCGCTTTGTTGTAGACGGGAATGATGATCGAGTAATCCACGAGGGCGTCTTACTTCAGCACACCATCCGCGATTGCCGCTGCGTCCGCGAAACGCTCGTGACGCAAGTAGAACAGGGAGAGCCCGACCGAGGCTCGGAGCGGTTCAATTTCTCGGGCCCGCAGCAGCGAGGCTTCCACGCCCGCGGTCGAGGCCAGCAGCTCGAGCGCTCCCGCCCGCGTCATCAGCATGTCAAAATCCCTTGGGTCCAAGGCAAGCGCCGCGTCCGTCGCCGCAAGCGCGGCCTCGGCACGCCGCCCTTCCAAGGCGCTGCGCGCGCGCTGCTTCAATTCGGGGAGCGTCGCGGGCAACGCTTGCCGCTCCAGAATGCTCTGTAACTCGCCTTCTTGGCCACGCGCGCGAAGCACGCGAGTGAGGTGCTCTAGCGCTTTTTCCGACGCGGGATCGAGCTCGACCGCCAGCCGCAGGAAGTGCTCTTCCTTGCCGAGTTCGTAGCGCTCCGAGACGCCGGCGGCACTGACCAAGAGTTCGCAGGCCTCGGCCGGCTTGAGGCGCGGATACCAGCGCTCGACGATCTCGATCGCCTCTTGTCCGCGTCGCATGCGCAAGAGGAAATTGACGAAGTGCAGCATCGCATGCGAACTCTCATGCGTATCGACCACGAGCTTGTAGGCGTCGTGCGCTTCACCGTAACGCTTCAGACGTTCGTACGCCTTCGCCCGATTGAGCATCAGCGGTTCAACCGTGGGCGCATTCGCCAAACCCTTTTCGAACCACGCGAGTGCAGTAAGGTCGTCGCCTTGGAGAGAGTAACTCGACCCCATCTCCGATTGCGCTTTCCATATATAGACCTGATCGTCGACGATGAACTGGTTCTTCGCGTAGGCAGCATCCTCGATCGCGGCGGTGTAGGCTTCGCGCGCCTCATCGTAACGCTGCTGGGCGACAAGTGTCTTCCCGAGCATCATATGCGCATTTGCGTAGTGCGGACTGCGTACTAGCGACGCGCGCGCAAATGCCTCGCCCTTCACCGGGTCGTTGAAATGGTCGCAGTAGAGATCGCCTAACAGTGCCAGGCCGTTTGGCATAAATGCGCGCGAGCCGGTACCGACGATCTCGTACATCCGCTCGAGCGACCGCAGGGCCAGCTCGTAGTCCTTGTTGAGGTACGCCGTCGTTCCGAGGTTGTACCAATGATACGGATTATCGGGTTCGTTCGTCGTAGCCAGGAGCAGAATTTCGAGATTGCGCTGTCCCTTGTTTCTCTCAGCAACGATTGTATTGACATAGCCGTGATGGATCAGCGTAATGGCGCTCGCCACCGCGTCGATGCTCTCGCGCGTTCCGTCGAGTGCCGGGTATTCGTGGATCGGTCCGTAAAAGCGGATGCGCTCGTCATTGGGAAAGATGCGGATCACGTGATGCGACACGTCGCCTGAGCCGCGATAATCGTCAGTGCGATTGATGATACGCGTAAAGAGCGCCATGTGGTACGCGGGCACGTTCTTGAGCGCCAGGAGCGCCGGACGCGAGTCCTCGGTCAACTCTTCGTCGGCGTCCAGGAAGAGAACCCAGCGCTTCGTCGCCATCTCCAGTGACTGGTTGCGCGCCCACGAAAAGTCGTTACGCCACTCGCGCTCGATCACGGTTGCGCCGTACGACCGAGCGATCTCGATCGTGCGGTCCTTCGAGCCGGTGTCGCAGATCACGATCTCGTCGACGTAGTCTTTGACGCTCGCGAGGGCTTGGGGCAAGAACTTCTCTTCGTCACGAACGATCATGCAGAGACTCACGCCCGCGGGCTTTTGCGGATGCCCCGGCGGCGGCAAGGGCAACGCCGGCGGAACGTATGCGTCGGTCGATTGGGTTGCCTGCTTCGTTTTAGGCTGCTTGGCTCGGACGTGAATCGGCATCGTAAAGGTTATCGGCAGAAATGCAACGAGGGCCCGCCGGAGCGGGCCCTCGAGGAACGATCGTGCGGTTGCCCGCTGGATCGAATTATCGGAACAGCGTGAGAACCGACTGCGCGTTTGCGTTCGACTGCGCCAAGACCGAGGTACCGACTTGGACCAGTAGTTGCAGCTTCGTGAATTCGGTCGTCGCCTGACCCACGTTGAGGTCTTCGATGTTCGACGCCGAGGCCTGCAGATTGACCGCTGCAGTATCGTCGTTTTGCTGATCGATACCGAGGCGAACCACGACGGCACCAAGGTCTGCCTGCTGCGTCGTGAGCGTCTGCAATGCGAGGTCGCTCTGGCCGATCGCGTCTTCCGCCGCAAGCGACGGATTGGAGATCGAACTGACGGCGAGGTTGATGTTCGAGATACGCAGCGTATTCGTGTTGGTCGCTGCGATGCCGAGTTGGATCACGTCGCCTTCGTTGGCGCCCGACTGGAAGTTGAACGCCGGCGCGGTCGCGAAGTTGGTCGGCGCGACGTACTGCGAGATCTTCAGATACGAGGTCTGACCGATATCGCCCAGGGTCGGGACGCTGAAGTGCAGCGTGATACCGTTGTTCGCCAAACCGGCAACCGACGCGACGAACGTGTTGTGTCCGACGGCACCGACTGTCGTGAGCGCGAGGAACGAAACCGAAGCGTGCGACGTCGAGCTGGCAAACTGTGTGATCTGCAGCTCGGGCGTGCCCGAGGTCGGGTTAACCGAGTTCGCGATGACTTGGACTTCGATCGTCTCGTCTGCGGTGGCCGTCGACGTGAAGAAGCCGTTGGCAGTGACCCCGACGCTCGCGATGAGGAATCCGGTCGACTGCGAGCCTTGCGCTTCAAGCGCGGCGTTCGCCGAGATCGTGAAGTACGCTTCCGCGCCGGCTTGGTTGCCCTGATGGCTGCCGTCGAGGAGCGCTTGACCGTTGAAGTTCGTGTTCTGCGCGATGCGGTTGACTTCGAGGAGAAGCTGCGATACTTCGGCTTGAAGGTTCGTGCGATCGCTGGTGCTGTTGACGTCCGACGCCGCTTCGACCGCGAGTGTGCGGATACGTTGCAGGATGTCGGTTTGCTGGGTCAACGCGCCGAGGGCGACCTGCGCAGCGTTGTTCGCGTTCTGAACGTTTTGCGACGCTTGATTGAACGCTTCGTACTGCGAGGTAAGGTTCGTCGCAATAGCGTTGCCGGACGGATCGTCTGCGGCACTATTAATACGCAAGCCCGATGAGAGCTGCGTGACGACGTTTTGAAGTTGCTTTTGGTTGTTGTCGAGGTTCAGCTGAACAGCATTCGACAGCAAGTTTGTGGCAATGCTCAGGCCTGTAGCCATTATTCCTCCATGATGTGGTGCTCAGAGGCACCGATACGCTAGCCTATGGGGGAAATTGTCCTTTCTCCCCTACGTCTCATATCGGCCCGATTTTACGGGACTTTAGCGCCCCCGCTACGAGACTTTAGCGCGGCGGCTTGGTGCGGGGGCGGAGCGTGGCTCGCTCGGGCTTGCCGGTGGCAGCTGGGGCGGCTCCCAGCGCTTCCTGATTGGCCCTCCGGATCTCTTCGTAGACCTCGGAGCGGTGGACCGGCACGGCGCGGGGGGCTTCGATGCCCAGTTTCACCTGATCGCGATCGACGGCGACGATCACAATGCGGACATCGTCACCAATCATAATCGACTGATTGATTTTTCTACTCAGAACCAGCATCGAAAGGCCCTCCTTGGCGATTACGGTGGGACCTTCGGCAGGGTTATGCGCTCTTACTGCTCGCGGGCATCTTTCGCGGCATGGGCTCGCGCGGCGAATAGTTCGAACCGTCGAGCATGATCTGGCGGCCCTTGTGCGTGCGCAGGTTCACGATGATCGGCGCCATCAAGTTGATGGTCATCTCCTCGGCGTTCGGGGTGACGACGATGACGCAGAGCGTCGCAAAGTCCGAGGCCTCGCGGATTTCGAGCGAGGTGAAGGCGTAGGCAGGGAGCTTGGGATCGTAGTTTTCGAAGACCATCCACGGATCGACCGCCGGCAGCGCGACCGCCGGGTCGTCGAGGCTTTGCAGCCAGACGAAGGTCGGGTGGCTGTCCAGGTTGAGCGGAAGCCAGCGATGCAAGGTCGCGAACCCGGGGAGACCCCACGGGAATTCGAGGACCTCGCTGGCCGTAAACGTACAAGGGCCAAACTTCGGTAGATCGATGGTCAGCTGTTCTTCTTCCATTATGGCTCCGGTATTCAAGCTCACTTAGCTTCCGTTCCCTAAGTAACTAAAGAGGTCTTCCTGCTCCAGCCGGGTCGTCGTTTGGTAGGCTGCCTGCAGAGCGGTCTGGCTCAAGCTGAACTGGCTGGTTACCTTAGCAATATCGGTATCTTCCAGGCTCGATTGCACCTGGGTATCGCTCGTTCCGCGTGAAGATTCCATTGCGGAAAGCGACGACACCGTCTGAACCGTCGCCCCGATCGTGCCGGCGGCATTGAGCGCCTGGGCGAGGGTGTTATCGATGTCCCCGAGCTGGGTCGAAAGGTTGTTCACGACGTCGCCCGTCGATCCTAAAAGGAAGGCGTTGGTGAAGTTCGCGACCGTCGCGATCGCGGGGCCCGAGGGCACGTTGGTGACGGCAAAGTTTGAGTTGGTGAGGTCGTTGAGCGAAAGCCGCTGGGTCTGATAGTTGAACGTCGCGACCACGCCGGTTTGCGCGGTGACCGCGTTGATCGAGGCGATGACGTTCTGCATCGTCTGCCCAACGGTCAAAATGATCGTCGTACCGCTCGGCGAGAGCGACGAGCTAATCGCAAAGGCGACCGCACCGTTGTTTGCGACCGAGGCCAGCGGGATCGTCAGGACCGGCGGCGCCGTCGCTTCGAGCTGTCCGATCGTCGTGCCCAGCGTCACCGCGTGGTTGCTCACGTTGATCGCCGTGCTGCTTTCGTCGGTGGTCTGCGCCTGGTCGAGGGTGTCGCGCAGCCGAATCAACATCGCGAAGACGCTCGGCGAGCCGTTGGAGGCGCCGACGTTGAAGGCTTGCTGCAGCGTGACGTTGGTGGGCACCAACTGCCCATTGGGCAATTGTTCGTTTTGCTGCACGATGTTGTTTTCGGCAGTCACCGCCGTCGGCGGGTTGCCGACCGCTTGTACCAGACTCGAGCCTGGCGGCGCAGCCGTCCCCGAAAAGATGTACTTCCCGTCGTACTGCGTGTTCGCCAAGCCGATCGCTTGTGCAAGTAACTGATTGACTTGCTGGCCGATCTGGGACCGTTGCGACGGGGTGATCGCATCGCTTGCGCCTTCGATCGCCAAATTTCGCGCGCTCTGCAACACACTGGTGAGGCTCGAAAGCGTGCTGTCGGTGGTCGAGAGCAGGTTGTTCAACCCGGTAAGATTTTGACCGACTTGCGTCGTGACTGCCGAGTCATTGCGCACCGAGAGGTCCTGCGCAATGATCGTCGGATCGTCGGACGGTTCGTTGAGCGAAATGCCGGTTGAGAGTTCTTGGCCTTGCAACTCGTACTGCGACTCCAGATTTTCGATCGCGGCCGTCTGGTTCGAGTACACTGTCGAGGTGGCGATGCGCATCATGGTGGTTGCCTCTCCTTAGGATCCCACGCCCAAACCGTTGACGACGGTATCGAGCAGTTGACTGAGCGTCGAGATGGTCTTGGCGGCCGCCTGATAGGCGGTTTGGTATTTGATCAAGTCTTGCGTTTGCTCGTCGAGGCTGATGCCGGCGATGCTCTGGCGTTCTTGGTCGATCGAGGTGGCCAGATTGGTCTGCGTGGTCGTGCCGGTCGACGCTGTCTGTGTGTCCAACCCGACCTGCGTCACCAGCTGTCCGTAGTACTGCTGGAACGTCTGCGCTTGCGCGGACGTAATCGTGAAATTTGCCGGGTGCGCATTCTGCGCGGTAAACGTCACCGATTCTTGACCGTTGGTCGGATTGATGCTGATCGCCGAGACCGTGACGTTCTCTTGATTACCGCCGCCGCCGAGCTGCGCGTCGATTGTGAGCTGCTGGCCGACCTGGATGTCGTTGACGCCCGAGGGCAACGCTACGGTAATCGTCGCGCCGGCAGCCGTGGCGCCAAGGCCGCTGACCGTTTCGAGCGCCGGGAATCCGACATTGCTCTGGAAGAGACTGGTCAACGAATTGGCGACGCCGTTATCGTCCTCGCCGTAGTCGTTGCTCGCGTCCTGCTGCACGCCGCTGATATTGGCGGCCCCGAGCACGCCCAGCAGCGACGCGTTGAGCGCCGTGGGCGGCGCACCGCCGGCATTACTATCGGTAATCGTGAACGAGGCGGTCTGCGCATTGCCTTGCTGCTCGCCGCGCAGTGCCAGGCTCTCATTCGACGGATCGCGCGCGAAGACGATCTCCTGCGATGACGAATCGTAGGAGGCGGTCACACCCATCTGTAGCGCGTTGAAGCTTGACACGAAGTCGCCGACGTTATCGGCATAAATGGTGCCCGTCACCGGGACCGGCGGCGGAGCAGCCGTCGTGTAATTGAATGTCGCCGCGGCGCCGCCGACGCCGTCGACATTGATCTCGAGGGTCCCGTTGAGCACGGCCGTGGGAGGGTTTGCAAGCGCGCCGTTGTTGGTCAACGATTGCGACGTATCGATCGTGTTGTTCGCCGAGTTCATCGGGACGATGCCGGTCGTGGTGCTGGAATTCGCCTCGGTATTCGCGAGCACGATCGGAAGCTGTGCCGCATTGGTGATGCCGGCCTTGATGTTCCCGGCTGAGATCGGCAGCTGCGCGTCGATCGGCTGGAAGAGCGCGGTGCCCGGCTGACCGTTCGAGTCGTAGCCCGACTGGGTGACGCGGTTGACTTCGTTGGCGAGCGAGGACGCAAATTGGTCCAATTGTGTCCCGTAGTTGCTCAACTTGTTGTTGTAGAGATCTTGCAGTGCTGCGAGCTGCCCGCTGCCGAGCGGAATGCTCGCCGAATTCGGCGATTGCGGCGGATTGGTCGCGAAGTAGACGTTGAAGCTCTGCGATCCGTCCGACGACGTGCCGACGACCGGCGCCGCCAGGTGATACGCGACCGTGTCGTTGACCAGGGCTTGGCCGTTGACCATGACCAGCACCGACCCGTCGGGCTGGACCGATGTTTGGGTCGAGATATACTGCGAGAGCTGGTCGATATCGTAGTCGCGTTGATCCTCGAACGTATTGGGATTGTCGCCCACCGCCGTCGACGAACGAATCTGTCCGTTGAGCGCAGCGATTTGGTCGAGGAGCCCGTTAACGGTCTGGACGATCGTCGCGCCCTGCGAAATGGTCTGATTTTCGGCGTTCGAGACAGCCGACGACGAAGTCCCGAGCGCTTGCGCGAGCGATTGCGCCGAAGTGATTACGCCCGACGCTGCCGAGAGTGCGCTGCCGGTCGCTCCGGCATTGACCAGCTGCGTCAGCGCCGTTTGAAAGTTCGTGAACGCGGTACTGACGCCGGCGGTCGGATCGCCAAGCTGCGACTGAACGCTAGTAAGGATCTGTTGCTCGGTCGAGTAGTAATTCTGCGATGAGCTCGCTCCGCGGAACAGGTCGTCGTACGCTTGTACGTTGACGCGTTGAATTTGCGCCACGATCACGCCGTCACCGGCGGTTCCGGCGACGTGCGTCGAGGCGAACGGCGAACCGACGATCGGCGGCGCTTCGCTGAGATCGACGTCCTGCTGCGTCGCTCCGGGCGTGTCGACGTTCGAGATGTTGTCGCCGGTCACGTTCTCCGCCACGGAGAACGATTGCAGCGACGTCGACATCAAGTCGAGTCCGAAGAATGTACCTTGCGGAAAGAAGCTGCTCATGCCTTGCTGCTTACCAGCACGCTGTTCTGCGGCGGGGGCACGAAGCCGCGACGTTTATAGGTGCGCGGCGTATCGCTGGCCGCTTTCTGCAACGCCGTCGTAATCTTGACCAATCGCTGCATCCCGCTTTGAATCAAGGCTTTATTGTTGCCGTTGGTGATGCGCAGGCCGATCGACGTCGTCGTCAGCTCGACCAGGCGCTGATTGAGCGTTGGCCAGAGCTGGCGCGGAGCGTAGAGGCAGACTTGGCGCAGTGTCATCGTTCCGAATCCGCGAATTTGCATCCCGCGTCGCTTACCGGAAGCCGAGTGATAGGCGCGGCGCGCCGAGTCGAGCGCGCGCTCGCTCTCGAGAATCTCGGTTGCGTCGCTCTTGACCAGGGCTTTGGTCAACAAGAGCGCAGCTTCGTGCGTGCGTTTGAGCAGCACCGATTCATCGAGTAGCCCTGCAGCAAAAGCTTCCCACGAGTCGCTCACGGATCGATCCTCCGGTCAACGTCGACTTTTGACTCGGCGCTTGCGTCGCCGAGCACTTGATTACGGAACTGACTTTCCAACTGTTGCGCGAGTCCGAATGAGCCGTTTTTGGCCATCTCCTGGGAACGCTCGTCGTTGAGCATGCTCTGCCAGGTCTGCTCCGCTGAGTTGTCGCCGCCGAACAGCGTCTGCTGCGGCACGGTATCCTGCATCGCGTTCATCAGCATCTCGGTGAAGACGCCTTCGAACTGCGTGGCCGCATCGTGCAGCTTCGCCAGCGCTTGTTTTTGCGCGGGCGTGAGCGGCGCTTCCGGCTTGACGCCGGGCGTTTGCGGATTGCTGCCGGTCGGATCGATCGGCGACATCAGTGTGCCGCTCCATGAGTAGCGGCGTATTCGCTGGAGCCGCCGTTGGCTCGAGTCGAGGCACGAGGAGGAAGCATAGTCGCAACTATGTGACCGACGAGTAACGATGACTCGGGCCAACGGCGACCCAGCCCTTCGGGTTGCGTCATCGGCATTCCGCAGACGTCGCTACTCATGGAACGGCACACTATATGACCTCCAAATCGGCCTGGAGCGAGCCGGCAGTGCGCAAGGCCTGCACGATCGCGATCAAGTCGCGCGGCGAAACTCCGAGCGCGTTGAGCGCGCGTACGACCGACGAGAGCGTCGTTGCACCGGCGACGAAGGTGAGCTCGATGCCCCTTCTCCGCCGCGTTGACCGTGGTGTTGCGCTGGACGGCGGTGTTGCCGCCGGCGAAGGCATTGGGCTGCACGACTTGGTTGGTCGTGGTAATCGTGATCGAAAGATCGCCCGACGCGATCGCGCACGGCGCAAGACGGATGTCGCCGCCGAACACGATCGTTCCTGTGCGCTCGTTCATCACGACCTTGGCCAGCTCGTCTTGATTGAAACTCAGGTCGGAGGCGTCGGCGAGGAATTGCACCGGATTGCCTGCGTAGCCCGGCGGCAAACTGACGTGCACGGTCTCGGCATCCATCGCTTCTGCGGTGCGCGCGCCGAATCGCCCGTTGATCAGTGAGGCCAAGTTGGCCGCCGTCTTATAGTCGGGCGTCGTGAGCACGTAGTTAAATCCGGACGGCGAGTTCTGGATAGGAGTGATCATGTCGCGCGCAATCACGGCGCCGTTGGGGATGCGGCCTGCGCCGGTGAAGTTCTTGTTGACCGTCGAACCTCCGAAGCCGGCGACGAATCCGCCGACCGAGATCGGGCCCTGCGCCGTGCCGTACACCAAGTTGTTGGCGCCCTTGAGATTGGTAAGAACCAGCGTCCCGCCTTGCAGACTGGTGGAGTCACCCATCGCTGAAACGACGACGTCCACGTTGTCGCCCGAGTGGGCAAAGGGCGGCAGCGTCGCGGTGACAATCACGGCCGCGACGTCACGCGTGCGGACCTCTTGCTGCGTGACGGTCAAACCGAACGACTGCAAAATGTTCTGAATCGTCTGACTGGTGAAGATGACCGAGGTCGAGTCGCCGGTTCCTTGGAGACCGACGACGACACCGTAGCCCACGAGCTGGTTGCCGGTCACGCCCTGCACGTGCGCGATATCTTTGACGTGCACCGGCTTACCGGAAGTGCTTTGTGCCCACGCACTCGTGCCCGCGCAGACGAACGCGAGGAGCAGTGCGGTCAGCGAACGTGTTAGAATAACCAACTCAGTATCCTCGACAACAAGCCTTTGCTCTTCTGATCGTTGCCCTTGAAGTTGCCCTGCACGTTGGCGACACGTGAGGCAAGCACGGTATCGGTATTGTCGATGTCCTGCGGACGGATCGTGCCGGTGATGTGCAGCGTCTGCAGTTGCCCGTTGATCGTCATGCTTTGATCGCCCGAGATCTGGAGCGCGCCGCTGGGCAGCACCTCGGTGACGGTCGCCATCATCGTTGCGGTGAACGCGTTCGAACCGGTTGCCGTCTGCGCCGTGCTGGTCGTCGACTGGCCCGACACCGAATTGTTCAAGCGCACCAGCGGAAGATTGAAGATACCGGTACCGCTTCCACCGCTCAACGCAGCCTGCTTGCTGCTCGAATAGTTGTTCACTTCCGAATTGCTATTTGCAAGGTCGAACTGCACGTAGACCAAGTCGCCGGTTTGAGCGGCGCGATGATCGTCCATCAAGCTGAGCGGATGTCCGGGCGCGACCGGGGGCGGCGCCGCTTGATACAGCGTGTCCGCGGTAGCGGCGATCGGAGCAAGCGCGAGCAGCACGAGTGCGACAAGCAGTTTGCGCATCATTGTGTCTCTCCCGACAGGTTTAATTCGACGCGGTCCGGACCGACGACGGTTCCCGACAATGTTTTGTTGGTCTGCGGATTGTAGACGTTGACCTCGTCGCCGAGGCCGCCGCTGGTGCGAGCAACGACGTCGGCGGCGACGCGCACGCCATCGTTGTCGACAATTAGCGTCACGGTGTTGCCGGCCTTGACGATTTGATTGACCTGCGTGCCCTCGATCGTCACCGGTGCGCCCGCGCGTACCGCCGAGATCACGCGGCGGCCGACGAGCACCTTGGTGCCGTTGGTGCGCTGCCCGGTGAAGACCATGCGTGACATCGTCAAATCGGCTGCGGTCAATACCGCGCCGGGCACGAGGTCATGCGTCGCGACTGCGGTCTGCACGTAGTGCTGCACGCGGTAGCCCACGAAGATTTGGCGCAAGAATTTGCCGTCGAGATCGATCTCGACCGGCACGTTGACGAACGACGGCGTCACGATCGCGGTCTGAACGACCAGCGTCACGTGGCCTGCCGGCACGACTTGGTCGGCAACCCGGTACGATTGCACGAGCGTCGCGTCGCCGTCTAAGTGCACGGCTTTGCTGACCGGCGCCGCGAGCGCATCGAACCGCGCGCCTGCAAGCACCTGCCGGTTCGCGGCGCACGCCGGCCCCGCCACGCATCCGAAGAATGCGAGCGCGAGGAGGGCAGCGACAGCGAACGAGTGCTTCATCAATGAGCTTCCTATTGGAACGGCGACATCTGCACGGCGGTCTGCAACATCTGATCGGCCGCGCCGATGGCTTTCGAATTGGCTTCGTACGCGCGCTGCGCGACGATCATGTTGACCATCTCGTTGACCACCGACACGTTGGAATTTTCCAAATAGCCGTCTTCGAGGACGCCCGCGCCGTTGAGGCCCGGCGTGGTCACGATCGGCGGACCGCTAGCGGCCGTTTCGAGGTACAAGTTGTCGCCGGTCGGCGAGAGGCCGGCCGGGTTCACGAAGCGCGCCAGCTGCAACTGTCCCAGCGTCTGCGGCTGCACGCTGCCCGGCACTTGCGCCGTCACCGTGCCGTCGGGCGCGATCGAGACCGAGACCGCGTTTTGCGGAATCGTGATTTGCGGCTGCACGAAGTAGCCTTCGGCGGTCACGACCGAGCCGTTCGCATCCTCCTTGAACGAACCGTCGCGCGTGTACCCGGTGGTGCCGTCCGGCAAGGTAATCTGGAAGAATCCGTCGCCCTCGATGGCCGTATCGAGATTGTTGCTGGTTTGCACCAGCGAGCCTTGGGTGAAGACTTTTTCCGAGTCGGAGACCTTCACACCCAGACCGACTTGCTGACCGACCGGCACGATCGACGCGCCAACCGGTGCGCCCGGCGCTTGAATTTGTTGATAGACCAGGTCCTGGAAACGCGCTTGATTGCTCTTGAATCCCTGCGTATCGACGTTCGCGAGATTGTTGGAAATCGTATCCATGTTGTACTGCTGGGCTTCCATGCCGCTCGCAGCGGTGTAGAGTGATCGCATCATGTCGGTTCGTTACTCCTGGCCTAGGCTTGCGTCTTGGCGACTACCGAGATCGCGGTGTTGGTAGCGTCGTCTTGGGTCTTGATCGATTTTTCGTTAGCGTCGAACCAGCGCTCCGCGGTGATGAGATCGACCATCGACTTCACCACGTTCGCATTGCTGGTTTCGATCGAGCCTTGCTGTACGGTCGCCGTCGTCGTCGGCGTCGGTCCCGCGTTGCCGCTTATCGCGTAGTTATTGATGCCTTCGGGACGCAGATTCAACAAGCTGTTGAATTGCGTGATCGCCAGCTGCCCGACGACCTGCGAACTTTGCGCGTTGTTGGGACCGCCGTTTTGCACGATCGTGCCGTCCGATTGAATCGTTACCGCACCGCTCGACGGCGAAAGTTGAATCGGCTGACCCTGTGTGTTGAGCACGGCATTACCGTCGCGCGTTTGCAAGAACCCTTGACCGTTTTCGGCGAACTCGCCATCGCGCGTGTAACGCACGCCGTTCGGCGTTTGGATCGTGAAGAACGCGTTCGGCGAATTGGTTATGGCAACGTCAAGCGGATTGCCGGTCTGTTGCAGGGAGCCTTGGTCGTAACTCGTCGGCGTATCGTAAACCAGCGCGCCGGTTCCGAGTAAACCGACTTCTTGATGCACCGGAACACCCGCAAGCGGATTGCCAACGGTTTTGCCCGGATCCGTCTGAATCCGGGAAATGTCGAGCGACGGTGCCGATTGGATTTGGAGCAGCGTCTGTTTGAAGCCGCTCGTATCCACGTTGGCGAGATTATTCGCAACGTTATCGGCCATGCTCTCCGCTACGAGCGCGCCGCTCGCAGACGTGTAGAGGCCACGTACCAAAAGAAAAAACCTCCGCACGAACGGGTTCCGGTTTCCCGGTTGTACGCAAGACCCTCAATCAATCAGGTCCCGCTCCGGCCTTCCACCCTTCGTGCGAGGTAGTCCAGGCCGCAAGCACCAGCGAACACTGGTACTCCCTTAGAGTGTCGGCACGGCTGGGGATAAATTTAAGGGCCTTGCCCCCCGGCAAAGCCCTCGTTCAACGCCTATGCTGGGAGCAAACCCTAAAATTGCATCTGAGAGATTTCGGTATATGCCTGGAGGATTTTGTTGCGCACGGACATCGTCATAGACATGGCCAGGCCGGCCTCTTCGACCGACTTGACCGTACCCTCGAGATCGTTGGTCTTGCCTAGGGCGTAGTCGGTCGACTTCTGCTGCGCGTCGTTCATCTGGTCGTTGACGTGCTCGAGCATCCCGGCCAGGGTGTCCTTGAAGTTGACACCGCCGGCGCCGGCGACGCCGGAATTGTCCGGCAACGGCTCGGCCGCAGGCCCTTGGGGGCTCATGTCCGGGACGAAGGACCCTGGGGCGACCTTGCCTATCGCGTCGCCGTAGCTGCCGATATCCATTAAATTTTGTCTAGCTCCTCAGGATCGAAATGTCGGATGCGCCCATGTTCTGCGAGGCGGTGATCGCGGCGACGTTGGCCTGATACGCGCGCGAGGCGGCCATCAGGTCGACCATCTCTTTGACGATCTCGACGTTGGGATAGTGTACGTACCCGCGCGCATCGGCCTCGGGGTTGTTGGGCTCGAACACGAGGCGATCCGGGGTCTGGTCGTCGGTGATGCCGCTGACCTGGACGCCTTCGACGTTGGCCGGCTCCGAAGAGGACGGATCGAACGGATTTGGCGGCGCGAAGGGATCGTCGGAAGCCTCGGATCCGATCTGGTCGGACCCATTGGGGGCTGCCGGTTTTTGCGCGAAGATCACCAGTTGGCGCTTGAAGGCGCCGCCCTGCGGCGTCCGCGTCGTGTTGGCGTTGGCGATGTTGTTGGCGATGACGTCCATCGCCAAACGTTCCGCCGAAAGGCCCGACGCGCTAATCTCAACTGAATCGTAATAGCCCATTAGGTCGGCTGCTCCGTCGAGGCTTCGCGAATGAATTTGTACTGCTCTTGCAAGAGTTGGCCTACCGTCTGCTGGTAGCCGGTGTTTTCCGAAAGCTGCGCCATCTGCTGGTCGATGTCGACGTTCGAGCCGTCGACGCGCATTTGCGTCGTCGTATCAACCTGCGGTTGCGGATCGTACGGTACCGGCGGGGTTCCGTCGCCGATTGCAAATTGCCGGTCGTCATCGGTCGCCATCGCAAGCTCGTCGGGATCAGACGGAACGCCTAAGCTATCCTGGAGCGCCGATCGGAAATCAACGTATGAGCTGCGAAACTGCGGTGTGTTGACGTTCGCAATGTTATTTGCGATCTGGTCGTGCTCAAGGTGCGCGCCTTTGGACGCTTCGCCGAGAACCTGCACGGTCTGCCCAAGCGGAAGAACGCTGAAATCAGCCATCCCCCTAACTATCGGCAGCCTTCAGCTACGACTGAACCCCGCGGATCGGCCGAAGGCCGAACGCCGGCGTCCGGCGGAGCCGGATGCAGCTATGCGGTAAACTGGGCTGCGTGCAAGCGGGCGTACGGGCCGCCTTGGGCCAGGAGCACGTCGTGCGAACCGGCCTCGAGCACGCGTCCGCCTTCGATATAAAGGATCGTACTCGCGCGCTGGATCGTGGAGAGCCGGTGGGCGATGATCACGGTTGTCCGGCCCGGCAGCAAGCGATCGAGCGCCGCTTCGATCAGCGCCTCGGAGTGGCGATCGAGAGCGCTGGTCGCCTCGTCCAAGATCAGGATCCGCGGGTCGCGGACGATCGCCCGCGCGATCGCGATGCGTTGGCGCTCGCCGCCCGAAAGCCGGACGCCGCGCTCACCAACTTCCGTATCGTATCCTTCAGGTAAGGTTTGGATAAACTCGTCGGCGTTGGCCTCGATCGCGGCGCGGCGCACGTCGTCGTCACTTGCATCGAGCCGGCCGTAGCGGATGTTCTCGGCGATCGATACGCGGAACAACTGCGGGTCTTGGGGGACGATCGCGATCTGCGCGCGCAAGTCGCTCAGGCGCACGCCCGCAATGTCGAGGCCGTCGATACGGACACGTCCGCGTTGCGGGCGATAAAACCGCGGAATCATATTGACCAGCGTGGTCTTGCCCGCGCCCGACGGTCCGACCAGCGCAACGATCTCGCCCGCTCTAATGGTCGCGCTGACGTCGGCAAGCGCCGGCGCTTCGGTCGCGTCGTACGTGAACCACACCGCGTCGAAATCGATCTTGCCGGCAACGCGCGGCATCGACGCGGGATCGCCGGCTTCTTCTTCAATCGGGAGATCGAGTAGTTCATAGGCACGGCCCGTCGAGACGAGCGCTTTGCTCAAGTCGCCGACGAACGCCGCCATCCGATTCATCGGATTGACGAGATTAACCACAAGCAGCCAATAGTTGAAGAGCAAGCCGGTGTTGAGGTGCCCGACCAGCGCTTCGCGAGCCGACAACCAGACGATCGCGACGACGCCGACCGCAGAGATTGACGAGAGCACGGCCGGCTGCATGTTCACGAACTGATTGAGCTTCATGAACGCGCCGAAATAGTCTTCGTTGCGATGGCGAAAACGCTTCGATTCGAAGTCTTCGCGTCCGAATGCTTTCACGATCCGATGCGCCTGCAGGATCTCGGTCAACGTCGAGGACAAGTTGGCGATGCGCGACTGCGAGCGCGTCATGCTGGTCGTAATGAGCTTTTGGAAACGCGACACCGCTATCGACATCAGCGGTGCGACCACAACCAGCACGAGCGTAAGCAGCCAGTCGATCCAGATCATCGCCACGAACGAGCTCACGAACGTCAGCACCGCGATGATGAGCTGTGGCAGCGAAACGCTGATCGCATCGCTCATGACTTGGAGATCGCTGTTGAAGCGCGCAATCAGCTCGCCCGGCCGCCAGCGATCGAAGCTCTCGAGCGGCAAGCGCAGTAGCCGGTCGTACAGCTCCTGACGCAGCTTGGCGACGAAGCGTTGGCCGCACCACGTCGTGATGTAGTTGGTGCCGTAGGTCGCGAAATTTGAGAGGACGAGCGATACGTAGGTGGCGGACAAAGCGAAGTACAGCGCGCCGATCGCCGGCGTGCCGACGTGCGTGGTCGCCGGAACGATGACGCGATTCATGATGACGCCCAGCGCCCACGGCCCGACCAGCACGAGCAGGCTGTTGACCGCACCCAAACCGATTGCCAAGAGCAACCGGGGGTAGTAGGGACGTCCTTCGCGCGCCAAACGCGCGACCGTGGTTTCCGCCATCGGCCCCGGACTTGCGGAGGGCCGCGAGTGAAACCTGCACCCGTGCACGCCGGTAGACCAGGGTGTAGGATTGGAGCGAGAGCTACGATGATGGACTGCTATTTTCACTCAAATGTTCCGTCGATGGCGCCGTGCGCACACTGCGGAAAGCCAATTTGTGCAACCTGCCGCGACGATCAAGGCGGATGCCCGAGCTGCCGCCTTGCGCAGAAAATCGAGGCCACCGTCGGCGAGCGCAAACAGATTTACGGCCAGGTCCCGCCGCGCCCGAGCGCGCCGCCCCAGACCACGCCGTCGGCCAGCGTGACCACGATCTCGAATGACCCGGTCGAAACGCGCGCGTTGGTCGCGCTCGGTTACCCGCTTTGGCCGCTCGCGTTGCTCGCGCTGCTTGATTCGAAGAAGTCCAGCTATATCAAACGCCAAGCGCTGCAAGCGCTGGGTTTTAACGTCGGCTTCGCCGCGTTTTGGGGCCTGCTCGAACTTACCAGCTACATCCCGGTGTTGGGCTGGTCGTCGAGCGTCGTGCTGCTGATGATGCTGCCGATTTTCCTCGTGGCGGCTACCTTCTTCGGGATCAAGGCGTGGCACGGTGACCCGGTTCGCGTGCCGGTGATAAGCGACTGGCTCGACGAGAGAATGCCGGCCTAAACCTTCGTCACGAACTCTCGGTATTTTTCGAGGAAGGCGCGGGCTTCGCGTCCGTGGTCGACTGCCGGCAACGGATACGCGTCGCGTGCAAAGAGCGGCAGCATGGGCTGCGCTTCATCGCGTCGACCGCTCACCCACGCACTCATCGGTACTTGCGCTAGCTCCGGAACCCACCGTTTGACATAGGCGCCGCTCGGATCGAAGCGGCGCCGCTGTTTTTCCGGATTGTAGATGCGCGGAAATTGCGCCATGTCGGCGCCAACGCCGGCGATCCACTGCCAATTGCCGCTGGCGAGCACCGGATCGTCTTCGATCAGCCAGCGTTCCCATTCGTCGCGTCCGACACGCCAATCGACGCCGAGATCGAAACACAGAAATGACGCCACGACGGAACGGACGTGCGGATGCATCCAGCCGGTTTCGTGAAGTTGACGTATGCCGGCATCGACCAGCGGAAATCCGGTCTTGCCGCCACGCCAGCGATCGAGCGCCGCATTCGAGCGCGCAAACGGGAAGCCGCGCATCTTGACTTGCAGCGCTTCATCGTCGAACGGTCCGTAAAAGAACCCCAGCTGCAAAAAGAAATCGCGTATCGCGAGCGAGCGCAGAAAGAGCCGCAGCGAGAGTCGCTCCTCGCTCAGTAAGAAGGGATCTTCGCAACGCGTCAGCACCGCACGCAGCACCGTGCGCGCCGCGATCGTCCCGAACGAGAGATGCGCCGCCAAATGCGACGTTTGATCGTCACTGGGCACGTTCATGGCCACCGCGTATTGCACCGCGGCGCCGCTCAAGAAGTGGTCGAGCGTCGCGGCTGCAACGGCGGCCCCGGCTTCGATTGTACGACCGCTCGCGCCGAATTCGTTGGGGACCGGCAGCGGCTCACTTTGCAGTTCGCTCGCGGCGAAATGCACGAGCAGCGGCGCGTCGTACGACGCGGGACGAAGCGTACGCCACACGTCGAAGTACGGAGCAAAAGCGCGATACCCGTCGCCGCCGCTCGGACGCGCGTCAGCCGTTTCCTCCGGCGGAATCGACGGGGCATCGTGAACCATCCGGGCGCGCAAACCCGATTCTTCGAGTTCTGACTGCACGCGCGCATCGCTCGAGGCGCCGGCGCCGTCGTAGCTCATGCTCCACGCAACGCCGTTCGCGCCGCACGCGCGCGCGATACTCTTGAGGATTGCGCCGGCCGCACCGCGCCGCACGACCAGCCGCGTGCCGCGTTCGCGCAAGAGCCCGTCCAATGCGGCGACGGCGGCGCAAAAGAACGCCGCGCGGCGGGGCGATCGCGCCAGCCGCGCTTCGAGCCCTCGATCGATGATCATGACGGGCAGGATGTCACCGTGCGCGGCAGCCTGCGCCAGACCGGCGTGGTCCTCAATCCGCAGGTCGTGCGTGAAGCGATAGATGAACGGCGCCGCCATGGTTACCCCACAAACCTAAAGCGTCTTCACGTAGACTGCAATGTTGGAGACGTCTTGCTCGGAAAGTGTGCCGGGGTAGAGCTTGGGCATCGGCGGATCGGGTTCTTCTATTGCCCGGAC
Organism: Vulcanimicrobiota bacterium; assembly: GCA_963703325.1. GTDB lineage: Bacteria > Vulcanimicrobiota > Vulcanimicrobiia > Vulcanimicrobiales > Vulcanimicrobiaceae > Aquilonibacter. Next base: position 2,962,972 of record OY969805.1, read on the forward strand.
GATCTGCGCAAGCGTTCTCTTGTGTCCCTCGTTCGCCAGCGAGGGGCCGATGCGCAGTGCGTCGGCCGATGCGTTATGGCACACCAGGCAGTTCTTTGCAAAAAGCGCGGCACCCCGGCCGCGATCCGTGCTCGCGACGGCTGCGCGCTGATGCGAACAGCCCACATTCAAAAGTCCCGTAAGAATTAAGACGGCACTAGCGAATACGAGGCGTCGGCGGGTGTGCATTGCTGGCGGGCGTTTCGTCTGAGGGCGCCCGTTCTCCCCACTTGGGGAATCGAAAGGCGACGTGGCCCGAAAGATCTTCCTGCGGTTTGCTCAACAAAACGACGTAGATCGCCTTACGAAGGAAGGCGTGCTTACCGGCGCGCCCTCGGCACGCGAAAGCTGGACGACGCGTATGACCATGTGCCTAGGGGAACAAAAAGCCGGCCGGCGCGCGATCCTGATCGCCGAAGATCAGAGCGGGCTCCTGGGTATGGTGCAACTCGTGTTCAAGTTGCCGCCGGGCTATGACGATCCCGAGGCCGCCAATGGGATGGATGTCGCGATGATGGAGAGCTTACGCATGAAGCCCAACGCGCCACCCGAAATCGGCAACGAGCTGGTGGGCGAAGTGCAACGCCTCGCGATAAAGCGCAAGGTCAAAACGCTCACGTTTCTGATTTCGATGCAGAACTCGCGCGCCATCAACCAAGCCAAGAGCTGGGGCTTCGAAGAGTTTCGCATCATGCCCGAAGCCGACAAGATGCTCGCCTTCTTCCGCAAGTCTATTGATTAAAGACTGCTACTGCGGGATGCCTGAATCTTCATCTGAGGCGGGCCGGAACGTAAACGCGTCGCGATAGATCCCCGTCACTGCTTTGCCGTTGACCAGACGCGGCGAATAGCGCGCGGCCATCGCAGCCTTACACACGGACACGTCGAGCGCAAGATAGCCGGACGATTTCGTAATCGTGCACTTCGCCGGCATACCGTGTTCATCGACAAGGACCTCGAACGCCGTCGTACCTTGCGCGTTCTCCGCGTAGGCAATTGGTGCGGGACGCGGCTTTATCGCTGCGTCGCCGCCGATGGGGACCACGTCGCGAATCGTGGTCAGCGGCGCGACGGCAATGGACTCCGCATGACCGGCGAGGATCGGGACGGTCGTAGCCGGCGCTTGGGCGACGTGCTGCAGCGGCATCGCTTCATCACGGCGCCAAATGGGCACATTCGACGCGGGCGCCGTCACTTGCGGAACGGGCGCTTCCGCGACCTCGGTTGTTTGCGTCGTGGTCTGCGTAACCGCGCTGCCACGGCGTTCCAGGACGTTGTGAACGACCACCATCCTGCGCGGAGCCGGCGTTGCTTTCGCGACGACAGGCGGCTGCGATTTCGGTGCGGTCACCGGCGCGCGCTTCTCTAGCGAGATGTGAAACGTCGACGTCGTTTGCGCAACGTTCTCGACCTTCGGTTCGAGCGCAGGCGGGCGTAGGACGACAGCCAGCAAGGCGTGCACGCCAAACGACACCGCGAGCGCGGCCGCGAGCACTGCCGCGCCGGTACGCCAGAAGCGACTGCGCGAGCGTTCACCGAGACGCCGCGGCAGCGGCTCCCAGGTTTCGGCGTCGCGCGCTTGCGACACGGCGGCCATGACGCGTTCGATCTCGCGCTCGCCGCCGAGCGCGCGCAAACACACCGCGCACGTCGCGATGTGCTGACGATATTCTTCGCGTTCTGCTTCACTCGCTTCGCCGAGCGCGATCGCTCCGGCGAGGCTTTCCGCACGCGAACAGTTCTGGGTCACGATTGCTCCGTCATCACCGACCGCAGGATCTTCATCGCCCGGCAGACGCGTTGTCGAACGGCGTCGGGCGAGGTTCCGAGAATCGTTGCGGCCTCATTGGAAGAGTAGCCGGCGTAGCTGGTCAGCAGTACCGCTGCGGCCTGCTCCGGCGGCAATTTCGAAATTGCTGCCTGCAGGTCGACCGATGCGGCGCTGCGTTCGTCGATCCGCCACGACCGGTCATCGCTTTCGCGATCGAGCGGCAGCATACGGATGATCTTGCGGCGCCGTAGGTGCGAGATCGCACCGTTGGTCGCGGTCTTGTACAGCCACCCCGCGGTCAGCGGCCGTTCCGGATCCCGCTGCAGCGTTCGAAAGGCCGCAAGGAACACGTCCTGCGTCAGATCGAGCGCGAGCTCGCTGTCGCCGACCATGCGCCGAAGATAACGCGCCAGCTTCGTCTGATATTCGCGCACGAGCGCTTCGATCCGAAGCTGTACGCCGGCCGCCGATTGCGTGGTGAGGTAGACCTCCTCCATGCCGTCTGGTCCCCCTTTGTCGTACAACGGAGCCATGGCGGGGGCTGTGACTAGCCGCCTATTTCGGAAAAAGCTCTCATCCTCGAACTGGCCTCGCCCAGGCGGAGGTGATGGCGCTCGGGCTTGATCGCCATACTCGCCGTGAGCAGGCCGGCGATCTCGGCGGTCGAGGCCCCCGCTCGCAGCGGCGTGCGCAGATCGACGTGCTGGTCGCCGAATAGGCACAGGCGCAGCCGGCCGTCGGCGGTTAGCCGAACGCGGTTGCACCGCTCGCAGTAATCGTGTGAAAGCGGACTGATCACGCCGACCGCGCCTGGGGCGCCGGGAAAGGCGAAGTACCGCGCGGGCCCGTTGCCCGGCGGTCCGGGCACCGGTTCGATCCAGTCGACCGCCGCGACACGCTCGAGGATTTCATCCGACGAGACGTATGCGTCGCGCTGCAGTTCGAGATTCTCGTGGACCGGCATCACCTCGATGAATCGAACGTAGACGGCGCGCTCGCGCGTCAGTTGGGCAAACTCGCCGATCTCGTCGTCGTTTTGACCCCGCATGACCACGCAGTTCAGCTTCACCGGTTCAAGGCCGGCCGCGACCGCGGCGTCAATGCCGCGCAACACGCCGTCGAGCCCGGGGCGACGCGCGATGCGCTCGAATCGATCCGGTCGAAGCGTGTCGAGTGAGATGTTCACGCGGCGCAGTCCAGCCGCAACAAGCGCGTCGAGCTGCTCTTCCAACAATACGGCGTTGGTCGAGAGCGCGATATCGTCGATTCCGTCGATCGCATTGATGCCGGCGACCAGGCGGTGCAGATCGCGGCGCACCAGCGGCTCACCGCCGGTCAAACGAATCGTGCGGACGCCGACGCATGCCGCGGCGCGCACGATCTCCACGATCTCTTCGTAGCTCAGCACTTCGTCGCGACGCAACCACGTGAGCCCTGATTCGGGCATGCAATAGACGCAGCGCAGGTTGCATTTGTCGGTGACCGAGACGCGCAAATAGGTGATCGGCCGGTTGAAGGCGTCAGACAGAGGCTCGCGCGTGAGGTCGACCGTGGTCATCATAGAGTTTTGTTACTGCGAGAACAGCGAATCGGGCAGGTTCGGATTCAATTGGTAGCCCGAGAGGGTCGTGGTGACGTCACCGGTATAATTCGGCTCTGCCACATGGCCGGTCTGCGACGTGACCAGCGTATTCCCTTGTATTACGCTGTAACGGTTGTCCACCGACGCCCAGCCGCCGTTGGAGTAATCCCAACGCTCCGCGCGGATCGTGGCGGTCGCGTCGTCGACCGTCACCGTGATCTTGCTGATACTGCCGGCTGCGCGCGGGACGAGCGTGAAGGTCGTGGCATGGCCGTCGTCGCCCGTCTGGGTGACCGAATACAGCACGTCCCAACGCGCCGGCGGCTCGATGCGAGGGAAAAGCTGCGAGAATCCCTGCGCGACGGCGGGCATGCCGCTAGTGACCGCAATCTTGTTGAGATCCGGGTCCTTGTGGTAGTACGTCGCGACCACGTCGGTTGAGAGAAACGGAAACGTTTCGAGCGCGACGTGCGCGTGCATCGTCGCGGAGTAACTGTGCAGGTCGGGGTTGAGGCCGATCATGCGCGCAAGCAGATCGGCGAGCAGAACGATAGCGAGTTTCATGGTAGTGCGGCGGTTATCTCCTCTTGTACCCCGGAATCGGATTCAATGACGGCATGGGCGCGCAACGCTTCGATCGCCTTCGGTGCGCCGATGCGGCCCAGCGCCCAGGCCGCTGCACCGCGCACCATCGGGTGCGGGTCGCTTGCGAGCGCTTGCACGAGTGCCGGGACGGCGGATCGATCGAGTGCGTTTCCGAGACCAATCGCGGCATTGCGCCGCAAGACTGCGGCGCCGCGCCATCCCATGGCCGTGCGCGCATAGCGTCGCTTGAATTCTCCGCTGCGAAGCTGGAGTAACTCTGTGAGCGCGGGCGCTCCCGTCGCCGCGTCAAGCGGGACGAACGCCTCACTTCCCGCGTTGCCGGCGTTGCGAGTGGGTGGACAGACCACCTGACAGATATCGCAGCCCCAGATCCAATCGCCGATGAGCGCGCGCATCTCGCGCGGGATCGGATCGGTACGTTGGGTGAGATCGGCAATACAGCGCGTCGCGTCGATCGTGTAATCGCCCCGCAGCGCACCGGTCGGACATCCGTCGATGCAGCGTGCGCACGAACCGCAGCTCTTGCGGAGCGGCACGTCCGGCTCAAGCACGACCGTCGTCACGATCTCGCCGAGAAAGACGAACGATCCGAGCGACGGTGAGATCAGATTCGTGTGCTTGCCGATCCATCCGAGTCCGGCTCCCGCGGCAAAGGCGCGCTCGGCAATCGGCTTGGTGTCGCACGCGATCGCCGTCACCGGCGCGCCGGCCGCGCGATCGATCTCGCCCGCGACCGCGGAAAGCAGCGAGCGCATTCGCGTGTGATAGTCGGACGACCAGGCGTAGTTGGAGACTCGGCCGTGCAGCGGCGGTCGCGCCGGCTCCGCGGTTGCATACGGCACGGCGATGCAGACGATGCTGCGCGCGCCGGCGAGAATCGCCTGCGGATCGGCGGCGGCGCGTGCGTAGGCGTCGTCGTATGCCCACGTGCGCAAATCGCCGCGCTCGAACGACGCGCGCATGCGTTCACGCGACTGTTCATCTTCGCGTGCATCGACGACGCGCACGTCCCCGGCACCGAGCCCGCGCGCGCACGCGACCGCAAGCGCCTTGATCGAACTCGGCTGCGCGATCACAGTGTCGCGAGCGGTCCCGCGCGTCCGGCCGGGAACGCGGCGTCGATAGCTTCGACGTCACCGGGATCTAAATGCAAGTCGCCGGCGCCGGCATTTTCCTCGACGTGCGCGACGGTAGCGGCTTTGGGAATCGTAAACACATTGGACTCGCGGGTGAGGAAGGCCAAGATCACCTGGCGCGGCGTTGCGCCGTGTTTGATGGCTATCTGTTCGAGCGCCGCACCGCCGGGACTCGACGCGCGCGGAAATTCACCGCGGCCGAACGGCGTATAGGCGACGATGGCGACGTTTGCGGCACGTGCTGCGGGAATCAGACGGTGCTCGATGCGCCGCTCGCGCAAATGATAGAGCACCTGATTGCAGGCGAGCGGAATGTCGCCGAGCAGTTCGCGCGCTTCGAGCATCTCGTCGACGTCGAAGTTGCTGACGCCGACGAAGCGCGTCTTGCCCGCATGGACCAAGTCGCCGAGCGCGCGCATTGTTTCGTGCAGCGGCACACTGCTCGGCCAGTGCAGCATATACAGGTCGAGGTACTTGAGGTGAAGATTGTTGAGGCTGCGCTCGCAGGCCTCGATCGTTCCCTTATACGTGGCGTTGCTCGGCAGCACTTTGCTCGCGACGAAGATCGTTTCACGCGCGATGCCGGTAATCGCCTCGCCCAAGACGCGCTCGACCGCGCCCGACCCGTACATCTCCGCGGTATCGAGGTGCGTCATCCCTAGCTCGATGCCGCGGCGAATCGCGCGGATCGCTTCGGCTTTACGCCCGCCGCTCTCGGGCATATCCCACGTTCCCTGACCGATGACCGGAAGCGCGACGCCCGTCGCGCCGAAGGACTTGTGCTGCATTGTTTGACTCTACCTCAAAAGAAGTCGAACGATTCGTGCAGGGCCGCATACGCTAGCAAGCCGCCGCGCAAGTGCCGAACCCGGGTGAAGCCCGCATCACGCAAACGGCGCGCCGCCCAAAGGGACTTGGCGCCTACTCGGCAAGCGACGATGTATCGGCGTGCGCTATCGAGTTCGTGCAACCGCGCTTCGAGTTGTGAAGCCGGAACGTGCAGCGCACCATCGACGAGCCCGAGCGCGGCTTCGTGCGCTTCGCGCACGTCGAGCAAGATCGCGCCGGTCAGCGCGCCGTCTAAATCGGCTGGTTCGAGATCGCCTTCGTCACGAAAATCATCGACGTCGTGTTCGATTGCATCGGTGATCGTAGGCCGGTCACCGCAGACGGCGCAATGCGGATCGCGATCGAAGCGTACCTCGCGCGTGCGCGCGCTCAAACTCTCGATTAAGAGTATTCGTCCGGCGAGCGGTTCTCCGATACGCAGCAGCAGCTTGAGCACTTCATTGGCCTGCCATGTGCCGACGATGCCGGCAAGCGCGCCGAGGACGCCGCCTTCGGCGCAGGTTGGAACGCTGCCGGGCGGCGGCGCATCGGGATACAGACAGCGATAGCACGGGCCGCCTTCATAATGAAAGACGCTGACTTGACCGTCGAAGCGGAAGATCGACGCGTAGACGTCGGGCCGTTCTTCGAGAACGCAGGCATCGTTGATCAGATAGCGCGTCGAGAACCGATCGGTGCAATCGACCGCGACGTCGTAGAGGCGTACGAGCTCGCGCGCGTTGCCGGCATCGAACCGGCGCGGGATCGCGTCGATCGCGATCGACGGATTGATCGCATGCGCGTGTTCGGCGGCGACGGTTGCCTTGCGTTTGCCGATGTCGCCGGTTGCGAAAATCGTTTGGCGCTGCAGGTTCGTTTCGTCGACGGTGTCGTCGTCAACGATGCCGATGCGGCCGACCCCCGCGGCAGCCAGATACTGCAGTACCGGCGAACCAAGGCCGCCGGCGCCAATGACCAGCACGCGTGCACTGCCAAGCCGCTCTTGACCCGCCAGACCAACTTCGGGAATGAGTAGGTGGCGGCTGTATCGGCGCAGCTCGGGGTGCCCCGCGAGGCTTAGCCGCGCGGGTGCAGGCGATTCAGCCATTGCAGCACCTCACCCCGGGCATGTTCGCCCGCGTAGGTGTGATCGCTTTCGATCAGTGCGAAGCTCTTGGGCTCGGGCGCGCGTTCGTAGAGTTCGCGCACGCTGGCCGGTGAAACCATCGCATCGCGGTCGGCGGCGACGTAGAGCACCGGCCGTCCCGCGAGTTGAGGAATCCAACGATCGAACGCGGCATCCACGCCTTCGAGCAGCGCCGGCAAGTCAACGCCGACGACATATGCCGAGCGGAAATCCACGGCGCCGGCGGCGCGCAACACGGAAAGCGCACTCGGCCGCCCGTAACCGGTGGCAATCGCCACCGCTCCGTCGATGCCCGAATCCGCGGCGGCAACGAAGAGCGCGGTAATCGCGCCCATGCTATGCCCGAGCGTATAGAGCGGACCGGCGCCGTCTTGACGCGCCCGGCCAACCACTGCCGACATCGCATCGATGCAATCGTCGAATCCACGCAGCGTTCCGCCGCTTGCACCGAGTTTATGTCCCGGAAAGTCGAAATTATAGACGCGGCAGCCGTGGCTTTGGAGAAACGCGCAGAGAAAGTCGAGGTTGTGCTTGCTCGACGAATAGCCGTGACCGGCGACGATCGTCACATTGCGCGGACGACGCGGCTCATAGACGAGCACCGCGACCTCGTTGTGTTGCGCCTTAACGCGGATTAGTTTGAGACCCACTCCCCGGTCCCGTCGGCGTAGCGCTCGTTCTTCCATATCGACGCGCGCGCTTTGACTTCGTCGATCGCATAACGGCAGGCGTCAAAGGCCGCTGGCCGGTGTGAGGACGCGGCGCACACGGCTACCGCAATCTCGCCGACGCGGAGCTCACCGATGCGATGCACGATCCCGACGCGCACGCCCGGATATTTCTGGCCGATCTCATGGGCGATCTCGGCGAACTCCGCGAGTGCCATTGCTTCGTGCGCTTCGTACACGAGTCCGGTAACCGGACGTCCGTCACTTGCGCGCTCACGCACCACGCCAAGAAACATCGTAACAGCGCCGCAGGCTTCGCTCCAGACCGCGGCCTCGAGCGTGCGCGGATCGATCGCGTCGCGAACAATCGCAAAGAGCGACATGCGCGGCGCTAGCCGCCGCCTACCGGCGGCAGCAGCGCGATCTCATCACCTTCCGCAACGCGCTGGTCGAGCAACGCTGCGACGCGGCCGTTGCGCGCGATGCGCGTCGCGGATGCAAGCGCATCGATCTTGCGATTGCGCGCGCGCAACGCCTCCCAGCAATCGACGAGGGTCGCCCCATCAGGGACGACCAACTCGAATTCACCTTCGCCGAGCAATTCGCGCATTCGCGCAAACGCACGCACGCGAACCGTCACGCTCGTAGCTGCTCCATTACACGCCTCCGATGTCGCTGGTGTATCCATGCTCCGCCAGCCACGCGGCGGCCTGCGCATGCTCGTTGAGCATATCGATGCGATTGCAGATGAGCTTGTGCAGCATCACTTCCCAAAAGTGCTGATCCTTCGCGTACACGTCGTCGGGGACTTGATTTTCGGTCCGCGCGAACTCCCGCAATCCCTGCCAATCCCGGTCGGCTAAGATCTTGCGCAGGCGCGCTTCATAGTCCGGTGAGGGCGCGCCTGGCATCATGCGCTGCGCCGCTCGCCTTCGCCCTGCTCGAACACGAACCGCTCGAGCGCACGCGCGACGCCGTCTTCGTCGTTGCCCGCCGTCACGTACGGCGCTGCTTCAATCACTTCAGGCAATGCGTTTGCCATAGCCACGCCGATTCGCGCCCAACGCAGCATCGGCACGTCGTTGCGGGAATCGCCGACGGCCATGACTTCGCTGCGGTCGATCGACAGATCGCCGCAGAGTTGCGCGAGCGCGCGTTCCTTAGTCGCCTCTTCGCTGGTGATGGCAAGCTCTTCGAAGTCGCCCCACGTTTCGAACTTGAAGTGGACCGGCAATCCGCTAAAGTGCGTGCTGATCGCATCGACGGCTTCGTGACCGAAGAACCGGATGAAGGTCGAGTCCCGCTCGGCGAGCGGAATCAAATCGGGAACCTCCACCCACAGCGGACCCACCATGTCGTCCATATAGCGGCGCGCGCCGGCAATGCGATGGAAATGCTCGCCGGTATAAACGGCCGTGTCGAGCCCGCGCGCTTGCGCGAATTCAATGAGGGCGGTGGCATACTCGCGCGGAATCGCGATGTGACGCCGCTCGCGCCCGCTCGGGCAATCCTTGGTGAGCGCGCCATGCGCGCAGATGATGGGGTCGGTCAACCCAAGATCGCGACCAAAGGCGAGCGGCGCGTCGGCGCCTCGCCCGGTGATGATCACGATATGGATGCCCAGCACTTTCGCACGCTCGATGGCGGTGCGGTTGGCGGGCGAGATGCGTTCCGACGAGTCGAGGAGGGTGCCGTCGAGATCGAGGGCCACGAGACGGATACTTGGCACCCCCCAAGCATATCGCGAGGCGTCAACTGGTCCCGGGCCGAAGCCGCCCTCTCCCCTGGAAAGGCGGGCAGCAGTGCAACCAGCCTTTCGGGGTAAGCGTTACCAATGAGGGACCATGCGACGCAGATATATTGCCTATAGCCGTTCCAAAATTCCCGACGGTTGTCGACGCTCGGAGTAGCCTTTACTATGCCATGCACGGCCCAAGTGCCGAACCTCACGGCTCGCGAACAAGCGCAGTTCATCCACGATGCGATCCCGCCCGGACTGTTCCGGACTGACGATGACAGCGAACGCATCCCATGGCGCGTCTCTCCCGAGCCGTTTGCATTGTCGGCCAAAACGGTGGCCGAGATCGAGCAAATCGGCCGCGACCTCCTCGCCTTCTACCGTGCGCTGAACAATCTCTACAATCGCAGCGCGCGCGGAACCGCGCCCGCCTTCATCGCCGACTATCTCGATCGCGGCAAGCCCGAGCACATCGTGCGTCTCGCGCGGCAGAACCGTTTCAAGCAAGATATTCCCGGTGTCATTCGGCCCGACATCTTGATGACCGACACCGGCTTCGTCGCATCGGAGCTCGACAGCGTGCCGGGCGGGATGGGATTTGTCGGCGCGATGACCGAGGCGTACTGCAAGGCCGGCATCGAGTCGATCGGCGGCGTCGACGGTATTCCGCGCGGTTTTGGCGCGATGCTCGCCTACGCGAGCCGCACGCCGAACCCCACCGTGGCGATCGTTGTCTCGGAAGAATCGAAAGACTATCGCACCGAGCTGCGCTGGCTCGCTGACGCGGTCAATCGCATCGGGACGGTTAAAGCATTCGTCTGCGCGCCGCAAGACGTCATCTTCACCGAGCAGGCGCTGTTCGTCCGGCTCGAGGATGGACACGAAGAAAAGCTCGACGCGATTTACCGCAACTTCGAACTCTTCGACCTGCTCAACGTGCCCAAGCAAGAGTTGATGCTGTACGCCGCACGTCACAATCGCGTGCTGATGGTACCGCCGCCCAAAGCCACGCTTGAAGAAAAGCTATCGTTTGCGCTCTTTCACCACCCGGCGCTCGCTGCTCTCTGGCGAACCGAACTCGGCAAAGACGGCGCGGCGATCTACCAACGCCTCTCCGGGCTGTTCCCGCAAACGTGGATCCTCGATCCGCGCCCGCTGCCGCCGCAAGGCATTATTTTTGGACTCGAGATGCGCGGTCTGCCGGTGAGCGACTGGCGCGCGCTGCTCGATCTTGGCAAAGGCGAACGCGACTACGTCGTCAAGCCTTCGGGCTTTTCCGAACTTGCGTGGGGATCGCGCGGCGTGAAGATCGCCAACGATCTTACCAAGGAAGAGTGGGCCGCGGCACTCGAGGAGGGTCTGCGCTCGTTCGATACCACGCCGTACATTTTACAGCGCTTCCATAAGAGCAAGCGCATCCGCATGCCCTATCTCGACCGCAAGGGCGACGAGATCAAGACGTTCGATGGGCGCGCGCGTCTCTGCCCCTACTACTTCGTGACCAGCGAAACAACGGTGCAGCTGGGCGGCATTCTCGCGACCGTCGCACCGGCCGACAAACGCCTTATCCACGGCATGGTGGACGCGGTCATGGCGCCGTCATTCGTAAAAGACAACGGTTACTAGCAGACTTTATCGATCAAAGCTAAAGCTTTGCTCGCTAAAGTCGCGCGGCTTCGCTCGCGCTATCTCTGCCGAGTAACCGTCAAGCCTTGCGAGGTGACGTCGATTTCGTCGGGAAGATTGGTCGACGGATCGTACCAGATCGTGAAGGGGGCGTCGCCGCTGAAGACGATGGCGACATCGCTTGCCGGTACGCTGGTCGGACGCTGCGCCGAGGCTGTCAGATCGGGAACAAGCGTTGCCGAACGGCCGAGTTCCGGGACGACGACGAGAAACGGCGTGTTGTCCCAGGCGCGCATCTGCGCGGGTAACGGCAGCAGCCCCGCAAACAAGCCGAAATCCGCGACCACGAAATGTTTGCTGCTCGCGCCTAAATCAAAGGACGCGCTCTTCCCGTGGACATCCGTGACCGAGGCGGTCGTGCTGTCGATGTGCGCTGAATCCTTGAGCGGCGAACCGTCTTCGACCGCGTTCATTTGATACGTCAGCGGTGCGAGATCCGCACCGAGAACCAGCGTATCGTTTGCGCTTGCCGCAGAACCGCTCAGCGCCCCCTTCACCTGCTCGTCGATGACGGTCGTGTCGCCGACCTTGCGCACCGTGAGCGTTGACGTACCGACACTCGCGCCGCCCATCGTCGCGGTATAGGTGTACGTTCCCGACGGAATGTGCGCCGCGGGAGCGGCGGCGACCACTCCGGCCGCCAGTAGAAGTCCAAACATGGGTTCCCCTAAACAGTCAGCGCTCGCGCGTGCTCGGGCACGAGTCGCAAAAGCGTATCGATCTCGTCGTGCGTGTTATAGCCGTGCGGCGCGACACGGATTCCGCTCGGCCGCCAAGTCGTAACCACACCTTCCGATTGCAGCGCGCGTCCCAGCGCGACGGAGTCGATACCGGGCAACGTGAACGTGACGATCCCCGACGAGATGCCGGGACCTCGCAGCGACCGAAGGTTGGCGCCGCATGCAAGCAGCCCCTCTACAAGGTGATCGGTGAGGTCGAGGACGTGGGCGCTGATGGCGTCCGTGCCGGCGGCCTCGATCACCGACAGCGACTGATCGATCGAGAGCGCGCCCATGAAGTTCAACGTTCCGCCCTCGAATCGCGTCGCGTTCGGCGCGAGCGGCTGGCCGTAGTCCAAGAAGTTCCAGATGTTTGCAACCGAGCGCCAGCCCGGCGAGCCGACGGTGAGCCGATCGAGCAGCTCGCTCGCGACGCAGGCGAAACTCACGCCCTGCAGCGCGAGCAACCACTTCTGCCCGCCCCCGAAGAGCACGTCGATGTCGAGCGCGCGGACGTCGAGCCCGAACGCGCCAAGTGCTTGAATCGCATCGACGCAGAAGAGCGCGCCGCGCTCGTGCGCGACCTGCGCAAGCCCGGCGAGATCGTGACGGTAGCCGTCTTCGAACGAAACCCACGAAACCGTCACCACGCGTGTGCGATCGGTCATCATCGTGCGCAAGACGTCCGGGGTCATGCGTTCGCGTGAGGTATCGACGAAATCGATTTCGACACCGTAGCGTCGCAGCGCAAGCCATGGAATCGCGTTGGCCGGAAATTCGTTGTTGGAGAGAATGACGCGATCGCCGGGTTGCCAATCGAGGCCCTGCGCGACGAGATTTGCACCGTCACTGGTATTGCGCAGAATTGCAATCTCCGCGTCGCGCGCGCCGATGAAACGGCCGAGGTGATCGCGATAGGCTCGCACCTGTGCCTCGTAGCGCGCGATCCCAACGACGCCTTCACACGCTTGCGCGTCGACGAACGCGGTAAGGGCGTCACGCGTCTGTTGCGGCAACACACCGGTGGCGGCGTGATTGAGATAGACGTACTGCTGGGTTACCGGAAACTGCGAACGAGGAAGCGGCGTGATCACTCCGTGCCGATCATGTCCTTCGTATGCCACGCGATGTTGCCGGCACGATCGCCGACACGCTCCAGGGACGCAAGCACGAAGAGATAGCGCGTTCCCGAACGGACTAATTCCGGATCCTGCTGCATCTCCTCTTGCAAGAGTTTGATGCTGCGTTTGTAGAGTTTGTCGACCTCATCGTCGCGATCGATCACTTCGCTGGCCAGATTTGCGTCGCGCTCGGTATAGGCGCGCATTGCGTCGAGCAGCATCCCGTGCGCCACACTCGCGATCCGGTCGATCTCGACCTTGTGGGGACGCAGTGACTGATCCGAAAGCTTGATCGCGTTCTTGGCGATATCGACCCCATAGTCACCCACGCGTTCGAGGTCGGTCGCGATTTCGAGCATCGCGGCGATCTCACGCAACTCACCGGCCACCGGCTGCTGGCGCCAGATCAATTCAATGCAATGCGACTCGATGCGCCGCCGTAATTCATCAATCGAATCGTCACCGGCGACGACGCGCGCGCCCGCAGACGCATCGCGACGATCGAGCGATTCAACAGCAACGCGAATCGCGTCGCCGCAAAGCGCACCCAAGCGAACGACGTCCAGCCGTGTCGCTTCAAGCGCTTCGTGATAGGCAGTCCGCACGTCTAAGCATCCTCCTCTGGCGGCGAGTCTGGCGGAAGTAAGTCTACCGCAGGGCAGAGAAAGCACCTGCGCTCTTTATCAAACGATAATCTACGGGGGCCGTATAACGGGAGATGACAAGTGGATGAAGTTCGGACGGTAGGCGTCTGCGGGGCCGGGTTGATGGGCAACGGCATCGCACAGACCTGCGCGGCCGCGGGATTCGACGTGGTGCTGATGGAGGTAGCCGACGAGCCGCTGCGCCGCGGGGTCGCGAGCATCGCGAAATCGCTCGACAAATTCGTCGAAAAAGGCAAGTTGACGCAAGCGCTACGCGACGCGACCGTCGCCCGCATCACGCCCACGACGCAGGTCGCCGATTTGGCCAAGTGCGACCTCGTCATCGAAGCCATCGTCGAGAACGTCGAGGTCAAGGCCAAGCTATTCAACCAACTCGACGCGCTGCTCGCGTCGCAAGCAATCATCTGCACGAACACCTCAAGCCTGTGCGTGATTGAATTGGCCGCCAAGACGAAGCGCCCGAACCGCGTCGCCGGGCTGCACTTCTTCAACCCGGTCCCGATCATGAAGCTGGTCGAGGTGGTAAAGACGATCGCGACCACGCAAGACGTGATCGATGCGCTCTTTACCTTCGCGCGGAAGGTCGGTAAAGAGCCGATTTTGGCCCAAGATACCCCCGGTTTTGTCGTCAACCGGCTTCTTATCCCGTATTTGCTCTACGCCATTCGCTGCTACGAAGGCGGCCTTGCGAGCAAAGAAGACATTGACAAGGGCATGAAGCTTGGCTGCGGCTACCCGATGGGTCCCTTCGAGCTGCTCGATTTCGTGGGCCTGGATACGACCTATTATATCGCGCAGATCATGTACGACGAGTTCAAGGATCCGATGATGGCTGCGCCGCCGCTGCTCAAACGGATGGTGCTCGCGGGCCGCTTCGGCCGCAAGAACGGGAAGGGCTTCTATGACTACCAGTGAGGCGATCTTCGAGAACATTCTGGTCGACAAGGAGCGCGCGCTCGGCATCGTCACGCTCAACCGTCCGACCGTGCTCAATGCGCTCAACACCAAGCTGCTCGGTGAGCTCTCATTCGCGCTCCTGGAACTCGAACGCAACGCCGACATCCGCGCGATCATCATCACCGGCGCGGGTGAGAAAGCGTTTGCGGCCGGCGCTGACATCAGCGAACTCAACGCGCTCGGAAGCGCCGGAGCCGGCGCCGATCAAGCGCGCATGGGTCAATCGATTACGCGACAGATCGAGCGCCTGCGCACGCCCGTAATCATGGCGGTGAATGGCTTCGCTCTCGGCGGCGGGTGCGAGATCGCAATGTCGGGCGACATTCGGATCGCAAGCGAGAATGCAAAATTCGGTCAACCAGAAGTAAACTTAGGTCTCATGCCCGGGTACGGTGGGACGCAGCGCACCACCCGGCTCGTGGGTAAGGGCATGGCGATGTATCTCTGTTTGAGCGGCGAGATGATCGACGCGCACGAGGCGCACCGCGCGGGCCTGGTGGAAAAGGTCGTGCCGCTCGCAGAGCTGATGACCGAATCCAAGCGCATCGGCAACGTCATTGCGGCGAAGGCGCCGCTCGCCATCGCGGCGTCTAAGCGCGCCATCAACAACGGCGCGCACCTGGCCATCGACGATGCGCTCGAACTCGAAGCGCTCGAATTCGGTGGGCTCATCGATACCGATGACTTTAAGGAAGGCACGAGCGCCTTTCTCGAAAAGCGCAAGCCGGTTTGGAAAGGCGTGTAGTTGCCGCTGCTAGCGATCCTTCTGGCGCTCGCATTTGCATCCGGACCGCCCGCTGACGTTACCGCTATCCGGCACGACCTCCCGATACTGCTCGGAATCAGCCGAACATCGGTCGTCTTCGATCGCATCGAAGTTCGGGACGATGCTGCAATCGTGTGGTGGCACGCCGGCACGTCCGGTGCATCGGACAGCCTCTATAAACGCTACGCTCGCTGGTGGCTCCTATCCGCCGAGCTGGACCACGTACGCCCGGGTACCCGCATTGCTATCGGCGACCCGGCTCGACCGTGGCGCGGAAATCTACACTTTCATTCCGAGAATGCTCTGCGACTAATGGACGATGGATACGTGTTGGGAGCGACGTTCGCCGCAAACGACGCGACAACGGACGCTCGAATAGCCGGCTTCGCCGTACGAGCGCCGACGGAAGCGGAGAGTTGGGCAACTCGGGGCGGTAACAGCTACTGCTTCTTTTCGGGTAGGGTGCATTCGTCGCAGGCAATATACGTGCAAGCCGGCACGACCATCGACGTTTGGTTTCCATTTGTGCTTGACCCATCGCTGCATTATAGTTTGACTATTGCGGGACATGGATTCGCGGCAATCGGCCCAGTCGCGGGTAACCTGCAAGAGAACATCCTGCACTTCGTACTGCCTGCGCTGACGCTACCGCCCGGCGTCGAGCTGATGGGTCGGGTCCGAAGCAGCTGAAAGAAGGCCACCGATGAAATCGACGAGCGACGTTATGCTTCGTACCAGCGATCTCCAGGATGCTAAGGAATTCTACAACGGGGTACTCGGCTATGCGATCGTGTCGGAGTCGCAGCGCGTCGTGGGCTTCGATACCGGGAGCTTCATCTTATATTTCGAGCACGGCGACGAGAATGGCTCAGTGTTCGAGTTTGAAGTCGATGACGTGGAGGCAGCTAAGAACAAGCTGCTGGCAAACGGATGCACGCTGATCGAAGAAGACCCAAGCCTGCCCCGCTGCTATCTGCGCGATCGTTTCGGCCTCATCTTCAACCTAACGACTAGCTACGGCGGACGTTGATCGTCTAGTTCCGCAACGTCTTTTGCGCGTGCCCCATCGCAAGTTCGATCGCCGGATTAAAACCTGACCACGTGGCGCGAATGCGCCCTTGCGGATCGATCACGACGATCGTCGGAAAGCCTTCGATCTGGAAGAAGCCCTGCGAGCTGCTGGTTGGGTCGAGGACCACGTCGTCTAAGTGGAGGCGCTGCGCGTAACGCGCGGCGATGGGCGCCGACTCGCCGACGTCGATCGGCACGACCACGACGTTGCGATGCGCTCTTGCATAGCGCAAAACCAACGGCCCTTCGAGACGGCACGGTTCACACCACGACGCGTAAAAATCTAAGAAGAGCACGTGCCCGCGCTCGTCGCTGATGTGGAACGTGCCGCCGCCGAGCTTTGGGTACGCGATGCGCGGCGCCGGATAAGCGTTGGCCACGTTGAGCGCGCGCGGCGCAAAGAAGATCTTCCACCCAACGAACGCGACGACGCAGAGCGCGAGCACGTCAAAGACGCGCCCCCATTTCGTTGACGAGAAGAACTTAGTCGACGAGAAGAACCGCAGCGATGCCCTGCCCTCCGCCGATGCATGCCGACGCGACGCCGTAGCCACCGCCGCGCGCGCGCAGATCGTTGAGCGTGGTGAGCGCGATGCGTGCACCCGATGCGCCGAGCGGATGTCCGAGCGAGATTGCGCCGCCGTGCGGGTTCAAGCGCACCCCGTTACTCCCCATCGCCTTCATACACGCGAGGACCTGTGGCGCAAAAGCTTCGTTGATTTCCATGACGTCCAGATCTTTCTCGGCGATGCCGGCGCGCTGCAACGCTTTGGGAATCGCGTACGCCGGGCCGATCCCCATGATCGCCGGGTCCACGCCGACCACGCTCGAACTGATCAGCCGCCCGATCCACGAAAGCCCATCGGCCTTCGCCTGACGCACCGTCGTCAGTACCACAGCGGCAGCGCCATCGGTCAAGCCGCTTGCGTTTCCGGGCGTAACCACGCCGTCTTTTACGAATCGTGCCGGCAATTTGCCGAGCTTTTCCATCGATAAGCCGGAGCGCGGGCCTTCATCCTTATCGACGACGGTTTGCGCGCCTTTGGGACCGCTCACCGTCACCGGCGCGATCTCGCTCCCAAAATAGCCGCTGGTTTGCGCCTCGAGCGCACGCGACTGGCTCGCAAGCGCGAACTCGTCGCACGCTTCGCGCGCGATGCCGTACCTCTTCGCCAGATTTTCGGCGGTGATCGCCATCGGCGTGTTGCCGTACGAATCCGTCAGTGCGCTCCAGAGCGAATCTTCGAACTGGACGTTGGCGCCGAACGGGAAGCCGCGACGCGCACCACGCACGACGTGCGGCGCCTGGGTCATGTTCTCCGTTCCGCCGGCCAGCGCGTACGTTGCTTCACCCAGCCGCAGCGAGCGTGCCGCCGAGAGAATGGCCTCGAGCCCCGAGCCGCAGAGCCGGTTTACCGTCACCGCCGGCACGTCAACCGGAATACCGGCGCGTAAGCCGATGTGCCGGGCGAGATAGATTGCATCCGGACTGCTTTGGATCACGTTGCCGAAGACGATTTCGTCGATCTTCTCCGCCGCGACGCCGCTGCGCGCGATAGCCGCCTGCGCTGCGGCGACGCCTAAATCCGTGGCAGTCAAGTCGGCCAGGGCGCCGCCAAGGTTGCCAAAGGGCGTTCGGGCACCGGCCAGTAGGACGACGTCGTCGTCGCTCGAGGGTCTGCTTGTCATGGGCCGGGGATATTCCAGGAAGTCGCAGGGGGCACCCCTAACCTTCGCGGGTCATGCCAATCACACGAACGGCCGCGATAACGCTCGATGCCCGGTCGCTGCCGCCCGCGGCCAGGACCGAACAGATTTTGGAGGCGTTCGACAAGCTGCAAGTCGGCGGCGCGCTCGAAATCAACGAGGAGAGCGATCCGCGCGCACTTCGCAACGAGATGGCACAGCTGCGCCCCGGGCGCTTCTCGTGGGACGCACGCAATCTCGGCGGAAACCGCTGGACGATCCGTCTCGAGCGCATCGACGAACACGCCGACGGCGAAACCTTTCTCGGCCACGTACCACAGTTTACGCAAGCTAAAGCGACCACCGTCAAGGAACTCGCCGGCCAGATGAGCGAGCGTACCTATAAATCGGGCGATACGATTTTTGACGAAGGCGAGATGTGGCCGTATCTCGGCATCGTCAAGAGCGGTAAGGTTATTTACACGCTGCTGTCGCCGGACGGTAAGACGCACACGATCGGCGAGCGGCTCACTCACGATACGCTCAATGAGAGCGGCACCTTCGACGGCGGCGGGGCGACCACACGAGCCGAGGCGCTGACCGATGCAACCGTCGTGACGTTGCCGAGCGAAGCAGTGATGCACGCGATTCGCAACGACGCGGAACTCGCGCTGGGTTTCCTCATCGCAAGCTCACAGGCGCGGCGCCGTTCGATCGACACGATTGCCGACCTCGCGTTTGCGCACGTCTTGCAACGCGTGGCCAAGTTCTTGCTCGGCTACGCGCGGGCATCGGTCGGCATGACCCGCGGCCTCCCCGGGGTTGAGAGTCTCTCGCAAGCCCAGATCGCGGCGGCAGCCGGCACGGTGCGCGACATGGCGGCGCGTGCATTGCTGCGTTTGAAGAACGCACATGCCGTCGAACTCGATCGCGGTCGCGTCAAGGCGATCGATCGCGCGCGGCTCGAAGCCTTCGCGCACAACGTTCAAGCTCCACCCGTGTGATTCAAATTATTCGCGCGAACGACTATCGCGAACAACCTTGGAAGAACGGCGGCGGTCTCACTCGAGAGATCGCCGTTGCGCTTTCCGGGAATCAGGTTCAGTGGCGGCTCTCGCTCGCGACGATCGAACGCGACGGGCCCTTTTCGGAATTTCGCGGCTACGATCGCACGATCGTCGCGCTCGACGGCGGCGCGGTTGAACTCGATGTGGAAGACGGACCGGTAACGCTCGAGCGCGCCGAGCCGTACGAGTTTCCCGGCGAAGCGAAGGTTACGTGCCGGCTCAGCGGCGATGCCGCACGCGACCTCAACGTCATGACGCTACGCGACGACTTCGTGCACGATTGTGAGATCGTCACCTCGGTCCAGCGCTTTGTCGTAGATGAGGACGAGATCGTATTCGTCTACGCAATCGAAGGCACAGCGGAAGCGCTCGGTACGATGTGTGAGCGTGGGAACACCCTCTGCTTGCAGGTCGAGGATACGGTAGAGATCGTGACCGACGGCTGCGCGGCGGTCGTCCGCATTACGCCACTCTAGAAGGGCGGAGTGAAGATCGTTTGCGGGCAGGGTCCATACGGCGATAACGGAGCGCCGCTAATGCCGACGGTGTCCTCGCCCGGCTCGCGCTTTTGGATGAAGCAATAGGTGAGTGGCGGACTCGGATAGTCATTGTGCGCGACGCGATTTGCGAGCCTGACGGGCGGCGGCGGCGCGGGCCGCGGGGCCGACGCTGGCCTGGAAACGCTGGGCACGCTAAAGACTGGTGCGTGGGCGGCGGGAGCCGAAGAGATTACGGCGGCTCCGACGATGGCGATCAGCAGCATGGCATTGCCTCCTCTGACCACAGCATACGCTCAGAAACTGACATACCCTTGAGATCCGGTTGGGAGCCCGAATGACACGGCATGATTCCGAGTGCAGCGCCTGCCCGCCGGTGCTACGCTGTGAGCATGATCACGACGATCGATACCACCCTCGCGCTTGCCTACGTGCCGATTCCCGATGAGATCGCTGCCGAGGCACGTCGGACCTTGCGGGACGGTTTTGGTCACCAGCTCCACGTCGAGCGGAACCAAGGGCCGTGCCGCGCGTGACGAATGCACCCTTTTACGGCGTCACCACCACCGGCGTCTACTGCCGCGCGGGTTGCGCAAGCCGAACGCCGCTGGCCAAGAACGTGCGCTTCTTCAGTGACCTGCAAGCCGCGCGCGATGCGGGATTCCGGGCCTGCAAACGCTGCAGGCCCGACACTGCGACGGCGATCGACGAGCGCATCGTGCACGCCTGTCGCCTGCTCGACGGCGAGGAATCGCTGACACTTGCGCAGCTCGGCGCGCGGGTTGGTTTGAGCCCAGGACACTTGCAACGGCAGTTCACGCGCGCGATCGGGCTTTCGCCCCGGCGGTACGCGCAACTCTCGCGCGAGGAGCGCTTGCGTCGTGTCATTCGCGCCGCGCCGTCGGTAACAGCCGCACTCTACGACGCCGGATATGGATCATCCGCAAGTGCCTACGCGGGCGCATCCAAGCGCCTCGGCATGACGCCCAACGCGCTGCGCAACGGCGCGCCGAACGAACAGATCGGCTACGCGATCGTGAGTTCAACGCTCGGCCGGGTACTCGTCGCGGCGACGTCACGCGGCATCTGTCGCGTGGACATCGGCGAGCGTGATGCCGTGCTCGAGGGGCGACTGCGCGAAGCGTTCCCGTCTGCGGCCTGCGACCGCAGTGACGAGCGCCTCGAGAGCGCCACCTCGCGCATCGTGGCCTATCTTGCGAACCAAGGGCCGTGGCCGTTGCTGCCGCTCGACGTGCGCGCAACCGCGTTCCAAATGCGCGTGTGGGAAGCCCTGCGCGCGATCAAACCCGGGACGACGATGGGCTACGCGGAACTGGCCCGCGCGATTGGGTCACCGGAAGCCGCTCGCGCGGTCGCGCAGGCGTGCGCGCGCAATCCGATTGCCCTGCTGATTCCATGTCACCGGATCGTCCCCGCCGCGGGCGGTGCGGGAGGCTATCGCTGGGGTCCGCAGCGCAAAGTACGGCTGCTCGACATCGAGCGCCGCACCTAATCTCGCTCGATAACCGAGTGCGCGAGCGCGGCGCGATCGGCAACGAGATCGATGGCGGTGATGCGGTCCTCGACGATGGTAAAGTGGAACGCAACGCGCAGCTCGCCGTCGTGCATCCACACCGCGCCCGGCTTGCCGTCGAGTAAGGCGGGTTGCGCAGCGCGCGCACGTTGCGAAAATGTCTGTGCGACGGCGTCCGCACCTTTGATACCGGCTTCGAGACGATCGTTTTGCCAGTACTCCGCACCGCCCATCGCCATCACCGCCGCGTCCACGCGAAGTGTTGCCGCCGGATCGAGCAGCGCGAGCAACGCGGAGAAGTTTCCCGACCGCGAGGCTTGGAGAAATGCGCGCACGAGTTCGTCGTGGCGCTGCGTCACGGTATCATGGCCGGGCGATGCCCCGCGCACGCGGCGGCGCGCGCGGCTTGCGAGCTGCCGCGCCGCTTCGGGCGTCCTTCCCACAATCGTGGCAACGTCGTCGAAGGGCACGTCGAACATGTCGTGGAGCACAAAAGCCACGCGTTCGGGCGGCGGCAGTGCATCGAGTAGGATCAGGAGGGCCACGCCGATCGAATCGGCGAGCATCACTTCTTCTTCGGGACGTTCGCCCGGCGCGATTGCGGCAAGCTCGCGACGCGGATCATCCGCGGTCAACTGCTCGCGCCGGCTTTGCCGCCGTTTGAGCGCATCGAGACATACACGCGCGACGACGGTGGTGAGCCAGCCTTCCAGATTCGCAACGCGCGCCGTGTCCGCACGGCTGACGCGCAGCCAGCTCTCCTGCAGTGCGTCGTCCGAGTCCGCAGGCGATCCCGTAATTCGCAGCGCAATCCGCTGCAAACGCGGCCGAGCCGCCTCGAAGCGCTGCGCGAGCCACTCTGCGTCCTGCATCAATCGCCTCCTCGGCCGCGCGTCACGTTTTACCGCGCTCGATCCGTCAATAACTATGGAAGGAGTATGAAATCTTGAAGGACCTCTCCCTAATCACCTATCCGGCAGCGGACATGGCCAAAGCCAAGCAGTTCTTTCGTGAGCTTACCGGTACGGAACCGTACGCCGATAGCCCCTACTATGTCGGCTACAAGAGCGGCAACATGGAAATCGGGCTGGTTCCCAAGCAGCAAGGGGGCGCCATTGCGTTCTGGACCGTCGATGACATCGCGGCAAGCGTGAAGGCGCTCGTAGATGCGGGCGGCACGGTGGTGCAAGATCCGACCGACGTCTCGAACGGCCTGTTGGTCGCGAGCATCAAAGAACCCAACGGCGCGATCGTGGGGTTGCGGCAATTCCCGAAATGACCAAGGCCAATAAGCCGAAGAGCGGTGCGTCTCCCTCAGCGCTCATCGACGCGAGAATCAAAGAGTTGGGCGACTGGCGCGGCGACGCGCTCGCGAAGATGCGCAAACTCATCAAAGCGGCCGAGCCCGGCGTCGTCGAGGAGTGGAAGTGGCGAGGCGTGCCGGTCTGGTATCAACACGGAAAAATCATCTGCACGGGTGAGACCTATAAAACCCATGTAAAACTAACGTTCGCCAAGGGGGCGCAGATCAAGGACCCAAAGCGCCTCTTCAACTCGAGTCTTGAGGGCAACATTCGACGTGCCATTGACCTGTTCGAAGGCGACCGGATCGACGAGACCGCATTCAAAGCGCTGATCCGCCAAGCGGTCGCCTTGAACGAGTCAGTGCACTAAGTAGAAACTGGGGCCGATCGCCCGATTTACCATCGCTGTATGCAGGCGCGCGCCCTTACAGGCCGTCGTCTGCTGCAGGGTCATCTTTACCGGCGTCATCGTGTCGTTGAATACATCTTCGACTTGACACGCCGCGAGATTACCGCGCATCGCGACCGTGACCATGTAGCGTCCGTTGTCGAGCGGCAGCTTTGCGAAGAAGCCGTTTTTGTTGGTTAGCACGGTTGCCACCGCTCGATCGACCCGGTGCAACGGCAGACGGAAGATCGCGACCGGCGCGCCTTCGACGGGGCGCCCGTTGTCATCGAGAATCGTTCCGCTGATACCGCCGGACGTGAACGCCGAGGCGGGAAGCACCATCGCTGCGAGCAGGGCAAAGATACCGATGAAGGTTTTCATGGCATGTCCTTACCCCAGCTGCGAGCGGGCTAACGTGTGTTAGTTAATGTTAGACCTTCACCGCGTCGACAGATTCGAGTTCTCCGGTCTCCTCCGCTGTATGTAAGTCGAAGGCCGCACGCTTGCTCTTCGCCGCAGCATCGGCCAACGGTTGTTGTTGCGGAGCAGCCGCCGGCTTGGGTGCGTTCGTGAGCGCGGCGCGTCCCTTCTGCACTGACCCTAGCGCCGCAGCAAGACGTGCCTCCATTTCGGCGAGTACCTGTGCGGCGTAATGATCCGCGCCTTCACGAATCTTCCGTGCACGTTCTTCGGCTTCACGCAGTACGACTTCGGCGGTCGTGCGGGCGCGCTGGGCGATCTCGTGGTCGTCGATGAGTTCGTCCGCTTTTTCTTGCGCTGCACGCATGACACGCTCTTGGTCCTTGGCAATGATCTGCGCGCGTCCGACTTCCTTGGGAAGCGTAGAGCGAATTTTCTCTACGAATTCCACTAGCCGTTCCTCTGAGAGAATGCGATAGCCCGCGGGAAGCCAGGTTCCCTCGTGCACGTAGCTCTCGAGCTTGTCCAACACGCGATAGACCGACATTCCGAACCTCCGTTACGCTTGTTTGAGTGCGGTCCGCTTCGTCGACATGACGCTCAGTACCGGTCCCGGTACGAACGGTGCGACGTCGCCACCGAGAAAGAAGACTTCTTTGACGAGGCTCGAGCTGACGAACGAATACCGCGCATCCGACATCAGGAAGAGCGTATCGACATTGGAGAGCGACCGGTTCATAAGCGCGGTCGACATCTCCGTTTCGAAGTCCGAGACGACGCGAAGGCCTTTGACGATCACGTCGGCATCCTGTGCTCTGACATAGTCCGCCAACAATCCACGAAAATGGGCGACGCGCACGTGCGGCAGATGCGCGACACATGAGCGAAGCATGTGTTCGCGCTCATCGAGCGTGAACATCGGATCACGTTTTTGCGGATTGACGACGACGGCGACGATGACTTCGCCGAACGCACCGGCGGCGCGTTCGATGACGTCGAGGTGACCGTTCGTTGGCGGATCGAACGATCCCGGGTAGATGGCCCGCGTGATCCGCGGTTTCAATCTACGCGCTGCCCCTATCCACTCGTGCCTTGGGGCGTGAAAAACGCCAGAGCGACATCGCCGTAGACTTCTTCGCGCGTCGAGCGATACCCCGGTATGTCCGGAAGAATCCGTTTCGCCGCGTGCTCATAGATCACGAGCGCGTCGGGTGCCAAGAGCGATCGCTCCAAGAGCAGCCGAAAAATCTGCTGTGGAACGTCATTCGCGTACGGCGGATCGAGATAGACGATGTCAAACGGCCCCTCGATACGATAGAGCGCGCGCTCGACCGGCGCGGCGACGACGGTGACGCGATCGTCGATCTCGAGCGACAGCGCGGATTCCTCGATCGCGGCGGCTGTCTCCCGGTGCGCTTCGACGCTCACCACTCGAGCAGCACCGCGCGACGCGGCTTCAAAGCCAATCGCGCCCGTACCGGCAAAGAGGTCGAGAACGTTTGCGTCCTCGATCCGCGGCAGCAGAATCGAGAATAACGACTCTTTCACGCGTCCCGGCGTGGGCCGAACGTTCATGCCCTTGGGCGACTTCAACTTCCGGCTTCCCAGTTCGCCGCCGGTGATCTTCGGACTCAAACGCCTGCCTCCGCGGCAACCAATTTCAGAACCTCCTCGAGCGAGTGGACCACGTGGGTCGGCGGCGGGAGGTCCGGTGGATAGCTCTTCCCTTCGTGGTCGAGCCAGACCGCCTGGAATCCCGCGCCCATCGCGCCGGCCACGTCACTGCGAGGATCGTCGCCGACGTAGAAACACCGCGCCGGGTCGGTACCGAGTTCGCGCGCGAGCGCTTCAAAGGCGAGCGGATTCGGCTTCTGCACGCCCAGGTCGGCGCTGGCGAGCACCGTTCCGCCGAAGCCCGAGCGACGCGCTTTTGCCACCTGCAGCGGATTCCATCCATTGCTGAGTACGGCCACCGGGATGCCTTCGCGTTCGAGCGTCGTGATGGTCGAACGCGCATGCGGGTCAGGCACGATAAAGCTCTCGGCCATGGCGAGCGCAACACGCTTAAACCCGTCGACGTGCTCCTGCGTCGGAGCGACGCCGCGTTCGCCTACGAAGCGCCGCACGGCCTCTTCGATCGTGCCGCCGCCGCCGCGCGCGAAGACCAGCAACGCGTCGATGTGCTGCGTCTCTTGCGCGAGACTGCCTAGCGGCGTCCCGCCTTCATCGATGACGCGATCGAGCAAATGAAGAAAAGCCACGCGCTCGAGCTTGTTATCGATGCACAAGGTGTGATCGATATCAAACCCTACTGCGCAGGCGGCGGCCACTATTTTGGGCCTGGTCCGGTGACGATGCGCACGAAGCCGGTCGGCCGAATCCACTTCGCAAATGCCGACTGCACCGCAGTCGCGCTCGTGCTCAGATAGTTTTGTGCGTCGATCTGATACTGATCGAGTGGCAAGCCGGCCGCAGAATATTGCAAGAAGAGCGAGCTCACCCCGTCGTAGCTCGCTTGGCGAATCGGAACGTCACCGAGCAACAACGCCTTTGCCCGCAAGAGGTCGTTATCCGAGAGGGGCGTGGTTTGCACGCGCTGCAGATCGGCGACGACCGCCGCTTCCGCCGGCACGATATTCTGCGGATCGCAGGCATAGCTGATGCGGAAACTCGACCGCACCTTACCGGCCCGCAGGGAGCTTTGGACCGAATAGGCATAGCCGTGTACTTCGCGCAGGTCGTGATACAGAATCGACGAGTAGAAGCCGCCGGTGAGTGCCGTGTTCGCGAGTTGCAGCGGCGCCCAATCGGGATCGTTACGCCGTATGTCGTTGAGCTCGACCAGCTCGACCGAGGATTGCACGCGTCCTTGCGCCGGCACAACGACTTGCGAGGTTGGGTTGGCCGGAACGGCGGGGGGTTCGGTTTGGGGCTTTGGGCCGCTCGCCGTCCAAGCGCCGAAGTATTTCTCGATCACTGCGCGCGCGGCGTCGGGCGTGGTGTCGCCGATCACGACGATCGTCGTGAGATCCGGCCGGTATGCCGCTGCGTACCAGGCCTTGACATCGTCGAGCGTGATCGCTTGTGCGGTTTTAAGCGTTGCGAAGTTGCGGTACGGATCGCCTTGCGGGTAGAGCGCGCTACTGAGCGCGACTTGCGCGAGGTAGTCGGGGGACGTTACCTGGCCTTGCATCGAGCCGACGAATTGCGCTTGCACGATCGCGAAGCTCTTCGGGTCAAAACCTGGATGCAACTCGTCGTCGGCGAGCAGTTGCACGCCGCGATCGAAGTCTTTCGAAAGCACTTGGGCGCCGAAATCGGTTCCCGCACTGACCGTCGCTGAGATCTTGTCGAGCTCAGCCTGGTAGTCCACGCGATCGTAGGTCGTCGTCCCGAACGGGAAGAGCGCCGTCGTTATATCATTGACACCGCGTTGACCGACCGGCTCTTGTACGGACGGATTGTTCTCGATACTTCCCGACACGACGACGGTTTTGGTGATCGTTTCCGGTTGCACGATCAGGCGAATGCCGTTTGCCAACGTCATCGATGTCGGATTGAGCGTCTTGGGCGGGACGGAGAGATTCTTGAGGATGCTTTGGGCCCATGACGGGAGCGGCTGGTGTGTCTTGGGCGGCACCATGTTATCCTCTTTGCCGGGACCGCCCCCACCCGCGCTCATCGCGCCGCTGTTTTTCGGCACGGCATAGGCCGCGACCGCGTGGATATTGTCGACGTAAGTGCGCAGAACGCGATTGACGTCGGCAGTGGTCACCCGTGCAAACGCGTTTTCCATCGCATCGGGAGAAGACAGACCTTGCACGGCGACCGCTTGGCTCCATTGAAACGCTTGGTCTTCGATCGAATTCGCGTTGAACTCCAGCTGCGAAATCTCGCGGCGCTTCGCTGCGTCGACCAGGTCATTGGGAACGCCGCTCTTCCGATACGCGTCGATGACGTCGCGCATCTCCTTATCGATCGTCTCAGGACTCACACTAACCGGAACCACCCCAATCGCTAAGCCGACCGCTGCTTTAAGGAACGTCTGCGCCTGAAACCCGGTGTAGAGCGCTTTGCCTGAGGCAGTAAGATCGTACAGGTCGCTGCGCTGACTGCTCAGTACGTCTTGCAGAATCTGCGATGCGGCGTAGTCGGGGCTGTCGTATCCGGGCAGGCGATACCCCACGAGTACGATCGTGTAGGGCTGATCGGAGAAATCGCGATAGACCTTCGATGTCACCGGCTGAAGCTTCACCGCCGGCTTCGCCGGCAGCCTTGCTGCGGGCAGATCGCTCCACAGCGCCTTGATCTTCGCAATCGTCGCCGGACCGTCGACGTCACCGACGATGATGTACACGGCGTCATTGGGATGATACCAGGTGGAATAAAACTGACCGAGCGCCTTGGTATTGATTTGATGCGCAAAACCGTTGACGGTACCCAAGCCGTTCTTGGCATACGGGGTCCCGGCCAAAATGCGTGCGATCATCTTCTCGAAGATGCGGTACACCGCGTTGCTGTTGTCTTGCGTGACTTCTTGGGTGATCGCTCCGCGCTCTTGCGCCCATTGATCCGGCGCAAGCGTGAGACCCACCGCGCGTGAGCGTTCGAGGCGCAGCGCGATGTCGAGATATTGCGAGGGCACGGTGAAGAAGAATTGCGTCACCGCATCTTCCGTGTCGGCATCGAAGTCGCCGCCGGTCAGACTCACGGTATCCATGAGCTGCGACGACGACAGCGACGCGCTGCCGCGGAACATCATGTGCTCGAGGGCGTGCGCTTCACCGTCGATCGTCTGCTCGTCGGACCCGGCCTCGTAGTTGAGCACTGTGCTTACCACCGGTGCCAGGGGATTGTGCACCACAACAATCTTGAGCCCGTTGGGCAACGTGGCACGGGTCACGGTCACCGAAGACGCGCCGGCCGGCGCGGCGAGAGCAAACGTCGCGGCCGTCAGAGCCGCACAAATGACAAAACGCAACGAGCGCACGAGTGCCTCCTTCTTTGGGGCCGGGGTTTGGCCGCGCGGCGGGCGAGCCCTCTTGCGTCCCCTTATGAGGAGAGCACGAGCGCGCGGGTCGAGGGCGCGCGCTCGAGTGCGGCGCGCAGTGCCGCATGTTCGGGGCGGCGGAGTGCCGGATCGCCGGCAATGATCGCTTGTGCCTCTGTTTTGGCGGCGCGATAGACATCGATGTCGCGCACGAGATCGGCAATCCACAAGTCCGCCGCGCCCGACTGCGCCGTTCCGGCGAATTCGCCGGCACCGCGCAAGCGAAGGTCCTCTTCGGCGATGACAAAGCCGTCGGTCGAATCGGTAAGAATGCCCAATCGCTCGGTCTCACCCGCATCGTCAGGATAGACGAGCAGGCAAAACGACTTGGCCGCGCCGCGGCCGACGCGTCCGCGCAGTTGGTGCAGCTGCGCAAGCCCGTAGCGCAACGCATCGAGCACGACCATCACGCTGGCGTTGGGGACGTCAACGCCGACCTCTACCACCGTCGTTGCCAGTAAGATGTCGATCTCGCCGCGCACAAAATGTCCCATCACTTCGTCTTTGTCGCGACTCGAGAGCCGGCCGTGCAACAAACCGATGCGCCGCTTTGGGAAAACCTCGCGCTTTAGCCGTTCCGCCTCCGCGATCACACTCGTCAACTCGCTCTCTTCATCGATCGCCGGGGCGACGATGTACGCCTGATGGCCGCGCGCAACATTCGCCTCGACGAATTCGTACGCGCGTCCAAGACGGCTCGTGCGGATTGCGTAGGTTTCGATCGGCGTCCGTCCGGGCGGCAGTTCGTCGATGGTCGAGAGATCGAGATCGGCATAGACCGACTGCGCAAGCGTTCGCGGAATCGGCGTCGCGGTCATGTGCAGGGTGTGCGGGGCCACGCCTTTCGCGCGCAACCGCGCGCGCTGTTCGACGCCGAAGCGGTGCTGTTCGTCGATGATCGCCAGCCCCAGGCGCGCGAAGTCTACGCTGCCGGTGAGCAGCGCGTGCGTTCCGACGGCCAAGAGCGCTTCGCCGCTTGCGATGCGCCCCTCGGCCGCGTTGCGCGCCTTTGCCGCTTGACTTCCAAACACCGCCTCCACGGTTATCCCGAACGGCAGCAACAGCGGTGCCAACTTGCTTGCATGTTGCGATGCGAGAATTTCGGTCGGTGCCATGAGCGCGGACTGCATGCCGTTGCGAGCGGCAAGGACGATGGCCGCCGCGGCAACCAGCGTTTTGCCGCTGCCGACGTCACCCTGCAAGAGGCGATTCATCGGAACGTCGCGCGCCATGTCTTCCCAAATTTCACCGATCGCTCGGCGCTGCGCACCGGTCAACGGGAAGCCGACCGATCCCGCGAACTGCTCGAGCAAGTCGTGTGGGATGGTGAGCGCGCTCGCGTCGTGCGAGCGTTCGCGCTCGGCGCGACGCAACTGCGCGCCGGCCGCGAGCACGAGGAATTCGGTGAAGATGAAACGCTCGCGCGCCTGTTGTGCCTCTTCCGGCGTTTGCGGCGCGTGCACAGCGCGGTACGCGTCGCGCAGTGCCGGATAGGACGCTTTCGCTCGCACGTCGTTAGGCAGGGGGTCGTCGTCCGTCTCGTCGAGTAGATTCGCGAGGTTCTTGCGCACGACCGACGCAATCTTGCGCGTCGTCAAGTCCTTGCTCGCGCGATAGACCGGCACCATTTCCCCGTGATAGGCTTCGCCTTCACGCAGCGTCGCGTATTGCGCGACGTTGATCACCGCCCCCGCCAGCGTGCGCTCGACGCGACCGCGCACAAAAAGCCGCATCCCTTCCTTAAAACGACCGTAAACGTAGCGATTGCGCCCGATCCACTTTGCCGTGAATTCACCCGCGTCGTCGCGCAGGCGGACCTCAACGATCTCCAGCCCGCGGACGCGCCGCTCTTTGACGTACGTAACCGTCCCGACCGCGTTTTCCTCGCCCCCCGACCCCAACGCGTTCGACGGCGTGGGGTTGCGCAGATCTTCGTAGCGAAACGGCAGGTAATCGAGCAAATCGCGTGCGGTCTGGATGCCGAGTTCACGGAAGAGCGGGGCGCTCTTCGGCCCGACACCTGCGAGCTCGCCGATCTTCATGAAAACGTGCCCGTGAGCTGCCGCAATTCATCATACACGGCGCGCAGCCGCGGAACCGGCACGCTGAGATCCTCGCCCAGTTCGACCACCGCGCCGACGATCGGATCGAGTTCCAGCGGACGGTGCGCTAGCGCGTCTTGGAGCATCGACGTCTTCACGTCGGTAAGGCGCTGCGCGTAGGCCATCCGTGCGTCGAGATCGACCTCGTCAATGACGCCAAGTGCTCGGCCGACCCCTTGCGTTTCAAGCATCAGGTCTCGCACCTCCGCGCGCGTCTCCGGATTCGACAGCATTTCGTGGATGGTGAGCTCGATGAAGGGTGCTCACCGGATTGAGGCTCGCGTTGTTGATCAACTTGAGCCAGGTGAAGTGACGAATGTTGGCTTCGAGTTCCGGTTGCAACCCAGCATCGTGCATTGCGCTCGCCAAACGCCCAAGCGATTCGTCGACGGCGGAATCCATTGCGCAGAGAATGAAGCGGCCGCCGCCACTCTGACGGATTTTGCCGGGCGCAGCAACGTTCCCCGAAACGTGAACGACGCCGCCGATGGTTTGCCGGTCGGCAATAAGCGAGCCGATCGTGCCGCCGGGATCGACGGTGCGCAACGGCGGCGTTCGGCGAAACCAAAACGGCACGCCGTTTTGCAGCGTGACCACGATCGTCCCGCTCTCAACCGCGGGCGCAATTTGCGGAATGAAGCCCGGCCATTGGTGCGCTTTGAAGGTGAGGAGTGCGAAATCGAATCTTCCGAGCGAGCGCAGATCGTCGCTTGCCTCGACGCGCGCCGTGAATTTCCCGAGATCGCTGGAGAGCACCATGATGCCGTCGCGGCGGATCGCCTCGAGATGGGCGCCTCGCGCGATCACGCCGACCTCCGCGCCCGCACGGGAAAGGACGGCGGCGATGTATCCGCCGATTGCTCCGGCACCTATGACAACAATGCGCATCGAAGAGATATTCAGGCGACGGGCAGATTCGAACTGCCGAATGGGGCTTTTGCAGAGCCCTGCCTTACCACTTGGCTACGTCGCCGTGAGAGCGGGTAGTGGGAATCGAACCCACGCATCAACCTTGGGAAGGTCGCAGGCTACCATTACATCATACCCGCGAACCACGGCACGCCGCCGTTCGGTGCAGGCCGCGACGCGTCCTGGCGGAAGTGCTGCCCGTGATGACGTGGGTGTATGAGATCCCCGCCTGGCTGGTGTGCATCCTCTTTATCGGCGGCACGAGCGCCTTCGCGGTTGCCGGCTTGCTGCTTGCGCGCAGCCCACGCACCGGCAAGCTGCGAGCGGCTGCAAACGACTTCGCGGGACCGATCATGGCGACGCTCGGAACGATCTTGGCGGTCATGATGTCCTTCATGGTCATCACCGTCTGGCAACAGTATGACCAATCGGCGCAGATCGTGCAGACTGAATCCGACGAGATCTCCAACCTCTACCACGAGGTCTCGGTCTTCCCGCAGCCGCTTCGTGACCGGACGCACGCCGCGATCGAACACTATGTGGACATTGTGGTCGATAAAGAGTGGCCGTTGATGCGTCTAGGCCTAGAAAGCAACGCGGCCCATCGCTCGGCGATGGTCGTCGTGTCGTTAATCCAATCATACAATCCGAAAACCCTGGGGCAGCAAACGGCGCAGGCCGACGCGCTGAATCACGCACACGCCTTTATGGATGCGCGCGGTGACCGGCTATTCCAAAACCAGGAATCGGTACCACCGCTCTTATGGGTGATGATGATCTTTGTCGCCGCAGTCACGCTCGGCTCGTCGTACTTCTTCTACGTCCAGGACGTCCGCGCACACCTTATCATGACGGCTGCCGTCGGCGCCGTGATCGGCGCAATCTTCGTCGTCATCGCGGAGCTCGATCTGCCGTTTCGCGGCGATCTGCAGATTCCGCCCAGCGCATTCTCGCACGACTACAATACGTTCCTCGACGACCCGGTGCCGACGCCCACACCAAGACCGTCGCCTTAGCTGAGGATATTCACCGAGCGAGCCAAGATCAGTGCCACGGTGACGAACGAGATCAACGACTCGGCCAGCATCACCATCTTCGCGGTGCGCGTGAGCGGCATGACGTCGGTCGGACTTATCGCGAGCGCGTTGGTGAACGAGAGATACACGTAGTCGAGGAACATCGGCTTCCAGGTGGCCGGGTTGACGCCGGTTATGCGCTTGGGATCGATCGACATCTGCGGAAAGAGAAAGTCGATCGACGGGGTTTCGCAGGCCGAGGGGAAGCGTTCGCGATCGAAGGGTCCGTCGCCGTCGAGCTCCCAGAACCACAGCGCATAGACGATCACGTTGGTGAGCCAAATCAACGAACCCGACGAGAGCAGCTGTTGCGCGGTTAAGTTGAGGTGCCCGCGCGCGTGCACATTGATGAGATCGTTGATCAACAGCACGACCGAGGCGACGTTGAAAAAATTTAGCGATGCGATCAGGCCGATCGTGAGGGCTCGCATGACGTGCAGATCCCGCGTGCTCGTCGGCGTCATCGCAACCAGGGGAACCAAGAATAGGGCCACGAGGACCGGCACGGCCCAGACCGGGCCGAAGGTCAGTCTGGCCGGTAGCGCGATGTAGAGCAACACCGCAAGGAGCACCGCGACACGAGCCTGATAACGATCCTTCACGCGGCGTTGTGGTTCGCGCGCATCCGGCAACCGCCTTCGCTCCGCAGACGTTCTAGGAGTATGGCTACTGACTTTCGAGACGGCAAGACCTTCCCACGGCGCGGCCGCGATGCGATCGACGGCGTGCTGTGGCTCAAACGGGTCTCAGACAAGGCGCGTGCCGCCGCCGCCGGCACGATCTTCGACTATATTTACCCCTGTCCAATGGACAAAGGCGTGATGGAACGCTGGGGCATTACGCCAAGCGAATTCGAGGGGGCGATTGCAAAGTATACGACCGACGAAACGCTCGTCGGATGGCTGCTCGGGCGCGTATCGAAGGACCGCATCGCGCGCGCGAACGAGTGGCTGTTGAACGAAAAGATCGAGAACCTCGATCGACAAGACGCCGAGGAGGGAGTCCCCGTTGGGTGAGATGATCGAGTTTCCGCGTCCGGACGGAAAGAACGCACCGGGATACTACACGGCACCCTCCGGTGCGGCAAACGCGCCGGGCGTCGTGATGCTCGAGGAGTGGTGGGGCGTCACCGATCACATCAAACACACCGCCGATGATCTCGCGTCCGCGGGCTTCCGCGTGTTGGTTCCCGACCTGTATCGCGGGCGCGTAGCGGCCGTCGGCGATGAAGCCAACCACCTCATGGAGGGGCTCGACTTCGGCGATGCCGCGACGCAAGACGCGCGCGGTGCGGCCCAATATCTCAAGTCGACCGGCTCAAAGAAAGTCGGCGTCATCGGCTTTTGTATGGGCGGTGCACTGACGATTCTGGCTGCAATGTACGATCCCGAATTTGACGCCGCGGTGACGTTCTACGGCTATCCGCCGCCCGAAGCCGGCGACGTCGGAAAGATCAAGATCCCGCTACAAGGGCATTGGGCGCAGCACGACGAGCACTTTGGAATCGCGGGCGTCGACAAGATCGAAGCGCGGCTCAAAGAGGCGGGTGTGCCCTACGAGTTTCATCGCTACGACGCGCAGCATGCGTTTCACAATCCCAACCAGCCCGGCCACGCCGGTCTCGGTCATTTCAAAGAAGAACTCGCAAAGCTCGCCTGGAAGCGTTCGGTCGACTTTCTCAAAAAGAACCTCGCGTAAACCAAGCCCACAATCACGAAGGCCCGGCAAGTTGCCGGGCCTTTTTTAGATGGTGCCAAGGGCGAGAATCGAACTCGCGACACCGCACTTTTCAGGCGCGTGCTCTACCGACTGAGCTACCTTGGCGCATGTTCATCGGGCCTCCGAGCTTGAACAATTGCATTCGCCTATGCGGATGCGCGAGCGCCCTCGTTCTGCGGGGCTCATCCGCAGGCCTCTCCTCTCAAAAGCATAAAGCAACCGGCCATCATGAAGCGCACACTGCTTTGGGCGATGATCGCTCTCACGCCGCTCTTTTTCCCAGCGTGGCCGGCTGCCGCCGTACCGATTCCGGTCAAGGTGGTCGTGAGTCTCAACCTGACCAACAACAGCCGCGTCGCCTGGCTGCGCGTCACGGCCATTTCTCACCAAACGCAGAGGGCCGTCGAGAGCTGGTGCCTCGCGCCGAAAGAAAACGCCCTCCCCGTTGTTGGCGACCTCGTTGGACATCTGCAAGCTGAGGCCATGCACAAGGGCTGCTCCAGCCCCGTCCTGTTTACGGCCGACGCGCGCATCTCAATAAATGCCCGACACATCTACGGCTTCTTATTCGATCAGGCCGCCGGAAAAGTACACCTGGAGTGTGACCTCGCCGGAGCGCTGAGAAACCCGCGATTCGCTCGCGGGTTTCTTCGCAATCTGGCGACGCTGATGGGGCTCGAACCCACGACCTCCGCCGTGACAGGGCGGCGCTCTAACCAACTGAGCTACAGCGCCATACCGGCGCTCGAAGTTTAAGACATGGGCACGGTTGGGATTGAACCAACGACCCCCCGCGTGTGAAGCGGATGCTCTCCCACTGAGCTACGCGCCCCCGTCCGCCGGTCCGCGACCGGCCCGCAAGCATTGGACAAGCCGAGAGTTTATCCTACCCGAGGGCATGTTGTCCAGTGACCTCGGTCGAATCGGCCAGCCCATGCTCGAAGACTTCAAGCTCGTGACGCGTTTTACGATCCCATTTTCCGACATCGACATGTTGCAGCACGTCAACAACGTCGCCTACATTCGCTGGTGCGAAATGGTGCGCACCGAATACTTTGCGACCGTGATGCGATCGGATATTACGAGCGAGCGCGGTATGATCCAAGCGAACATCAACTTCACCTACGAGCGCCAGCTGAAGTACCGCGAAGCGATTGCCGTGGGCGTTCGCGTCTCGCGGATCGGGACAAAGTCGCTCGACTACAGCTATGAGATCTGGAGCGTCACGCACAATGCGCGCGCGGCACATGGGACGACCACCGTCGTTGCTTACGACTTCTTGAACCACCGCACGATCGAGATCCCGCAACAATGGCGCGACTGGGTCGACGAATACGAGAGGGGCCCGCAGCGCAGCTTCATATGATCGGGTTGCTGTTAGCGGCAATGCTGGCATCGAGCGCGCCGGTCACGGCGCACCGTTTGGTTTCGACGACGCAGCCGCTCGCCCAGCAGCGCTTCGACACCGCGCTGACCGAGCTGTACGCCTACGACGGGCCCGATGCAGCGACAGACTTTGCCGGGGCGGCGCTCACCGATCCGCACCTCGCGATCGCCCTGTGGGGGAAGGCGCTCGCCGACGGCAGCGATCTCAACGATGCGCTGACGCAAGACCGGTTTGCGCGTGCGCACACGGATGCCCGACAGGCGAAGGACCTCGAGGCGCATGCTTCGCCCGATGAGCGGCAACTGATCGACGCGGTCGCGCTGCGCTACGCCGGAGCGTTTGGCGATGCGGCGAAGGACGAAGCTGCGTACGAGGCGGCAATGCGCGCGTATGTCGCGCAACACATCGCCGACAACGATGCCGCCATGCTGCTGGTTGAAGGCGAGCTCGAAGCGCACGCGATGCACTGGAACGACGACGGCACCCCCTCGAACACCACGGGTGCGGAGATGTTGCTGCTCGTGCAAAGCACCCTGGCTCGGGATCCCGGACACCTGATGGCCAATCATCTCTGCATTCACTTATACGATACCGCGCCGGACCGGTCGTTTGCCGTCGGTTGCGCGCAACGGTTGGATGCGATGACGTTCGCTCCGGGAGACGAGCACCTGGCGCACATGCCGGCGCACATCTGGGTCGAGATCGGCGATGGCAAGGCGGCATTGGCGTCGAGCGAGCGCGCGTGGGCGCTGCACCCCACCCACTATGCGTCGCATGACGCGTACATCGCGCTCGAGGCCGCGCTCATCGCCGGCGATCGCAGCGCCGCGCAGGAATGGTCATCGCGGCTTGCCTTGCTTGGACCGTTTCATGAAGATGCCGTTATTGACGCGCGCACCAGTGATTGGCAAGACGTTGCACAACTGAAGGCGCCGCAGAACGAATTTCCGCTCGTGGAAGGCTTAGCGGCCCTTCGCACCGCGAACGTCGGCGCTGCGAAGACGGACCTACACGCGTTACAACGCGCGCACGCAACGAATGATGCGCTACTCCTCGGTGCGCACATCGACGAAGCGCGGGGCGACGCCGCGGCGGCCATCGGACTCTTGTTGCCGATCGCGCGCTCGTTGCGCTCGGCCGAGGAGGAGTTGCCGCTCTTTCCACCCGACGAGGCGCTGGGAGCGCTGTACTATCGCGCGACACGCTTCGCCGACGCTCGCCAAGCGTTTAGCGCGATTCTTGCCGAACGTCCCGACGATCCGCGTGCGCTCTTCGGCATGTGGCAAACGCTGATCGCGCTCGACGATTCCGAGGATGCGTCGCCGTATGAAGCCGCGTTCCGTCAGTATTGGGCGGGCGGCGTGTTGACGATGAGCGACTTCTAGCTAGAGCGTAAATGCGACGATCGAGGTCGTTTTCGGATCGTTGCACCAAAAGCGCTGGCCGTCGTGCGCCAGCGAGATCGCAGCGAACGGTAATGAGGCGATGACCTCGACGCGGTCGTCGCTCACGCGCCCGAGCTTTGCACCGCCATCCTTACCGAACCAAAGCGACGCATAGAGCGCGCCGTCGACAAAGGTGATGCCAAGAATCTGCCCGTCGGATTCGATCTCGCGACGAATCTGGGCGTTTCCGTCGAGCAAATAGATGCGGCCATTGTAACGCTGGCTCAGCCACAGCGCCTCGCCGTCGTAGGCGAGGAACGATCCCGTATCGTCGGGACACGCAAGCTTATCGTGCTCTTTGAATCCGTGGCCGGGAATGTAGCGGCGGATGAAGCGATGATCGTCTTCGCCGCCCTCGCTGAGGACGCCGCGCAGCTCCTCGCCGACGGCAACCAGACTCACCGGCTTACCGGGCGCGGGACGCTCCTCGAAGACGGTGAAATGCGCGCGATCGATGCCGTAGATGCGGCCGGTCTCCCACGATCCCATCCAAAGATGCTCGCCCGAACAGGCCAACGCTTGTGGGCGCGGCGCGGGCGACGGCAGACGCAAGACTTCTTCTACGAACGTCCCTTGCTCCATGAGGCGGCGCTTCGACTCTACGCCGCGCTCCCCCGCAGGTAGGTCATGCCCCCGAGAATAATCGTTTGACCCCGCCGGTGGCCTTTGCTATAGTCTTCCGAGTCCGGAGCGAAAATATGCATCAACACGAGGTTGATGCTGGTTTTGAGCCAGGATGGTGTCCCTCGCGAAGCGAGGGCAAAACTGTGTGCGTGTAGCTCAGTGGGAGAGCACCACCTTGACACGGTGGGGGTCGTAGGTTCAATCCCTACCACGCACACCATCAAATCCTAGTGAAGTATTTCAACACGAATGCGGCGTACGCACCGTACAGGTGCCTAAAGCTGTTCGTGTTCTAGGGTTGCTCGCTTGCTTTGCGTTATCGGCCTGCGGAAGCGCTTCATTCGCTCCGTCTCCCTCGAGTTCGTCAGCAACGTTCGAGCTCAATCCATCGCCGGTTGAACTCACCTCCGACGATCCGTCCGCTGTTATAACGGCGCAAGGCGATGTGGCCGGTGTGCAATACACGCCGCACGCCGATCCGTCGTGCACGAATGCAACCGGCAGTATCGCCGTCGCAGGCGACGACGTCGCCCAGCTCGACATCGCGGGTTCACCACTGCTGTTCATTGCGGTTGCAACCGGAACACCGCCGTCGGCATGCACGATGAGCGTGACGGGATCCGACGGTAGCGCGGTAACCGTCGCGATGGACTATAGCGTCGTGACGCTCAGCACGGACATCGCGAACGCGACGACCGTGCGAAACTTCGCGTTCTCGCGTAACAAGGTCGCGCCTCCGGGCGTCGCGCCCCCCTCGAGCATCACGATCGACAGCCAAACTGACGTCGTCGATGTGAGTGTTTCGGGCTTCACCGGACTCACGAAGTCGCGCGTCTCATGCAGCGGCACGCCGCGCGGTGTCGGCATCAGCGTCATTCCGTCGTCGTTCACCAGCTCCGGAACGGTAACCATTGCGCCCTACGGACAAGGTGCGCTTTCGGGCACGTGTACGATCACCTTTATCGATTCGACATCGGCGACGCAGCAGTTGACGGTTATGCTTGCGGCCGCTGCTTTGAACAAGCTTACGGTGACGCCGAGCAGCGTGCAGTTCACGTGCGCCGGCTCGTCGCCGCAAACATGCACCACGGCGAACGTGACGATCGCTGAGAGCGGCGCGACCCTATTTAAAATCAATAACCGTCCGACGCTCGTGAACTCGTGCGCAAACCTTTTCAACGGTCCGTTGAAAATGGCGACCGGTAACGGCAGCTACGCGTCATCCGTCGCGGGACCACAAGCAAGCGTGTCGTTCTATGGCTTGTTGCTCACCTCGACGTTGAGCTGTAAGAAGATCGTGATCGGCGACGGCGGCGCGCAAACCGTCGCGGTTCGCGTCAATGCGCCCCTTGCGAGCGGTGGAACCGCCGCGACCGCACCATCGTGCACTGGATCTGACCCGCTCGCGCCCGTAGCGAGCGGGCCGCACGGCATTTACGTATGGAATCCGTATCGCGAAGGCGACGTTGAAAAGCAGATCGAGCAGTATGTGCTCGGCCCCGGCACCGGTACGCCGCTCGATCCCGACTTTTGCGGCGCCAGCATCGTCGTGGTTTGGTCCGACGTCGAGACCAGCAAAGGCACCTACGAGTGGCCGGCGATCGATACGTTGATCAAGCCGTACGCGCGACCTGGCTTGCGCGTCAACCTCCTCCTCTCCGACGCTTCGGAAGAGTGCTGTACGAATACCGAGACCCCGACGTGGATTTTCTCGCAGGAAGGCGTCGGACAGGTCCAATGTCCGAATCAACCGCCGTATCCCAACTGGCTCGATCCGACGTTCGAAAAAGACTACAAAGCGTTCATCGACGCGATGGTCGCGCATTACAGCAGCGGCGGTGGTGACCCATACGCATCCAGCATCGGCTACATGCGTTTCGGCATCGGGGCGGGCGTCGAAGCGTACCCCGGACACCTCGAAGGCGCGAACACCAATCCGCACCCCTGTCTCACCGCGTGGAAGAACGCAACGCCGGCGTTCTCATACAGTGCATGGCTGACATATACGCTTGGTATCGTCCACAATCTCGCACAGCAGACGACCGATAAGCAGTTGATGATCTCGCTCAATTATGTGTCGCAGTACGATTCCTCGAATCCGAACGATGCATACAGCTACGCCGATGCGGTGGCTGACGTGGCCGCACCCCTCGGCATCGCGATGGGCGCGCAGAACCTTGGGATCAGTTTCGACGGCACGCCGGTCGCCGGTGCAAACGTGGCTCCAACTGCGTGCGATCAGATGGCGCAGTCAGAAGATATCTACTGGTGCCAGGTCTACATGCGCCACGACGGGGTCGTGCCGTTCGAGTTCCAGCCGATCGTGTCGCCAATCAGCCCCGGCGGTTACGACATAACGATTGCGCACATTTTCCAATACGGGATGGACAATAACGCGCAGATCTTCGAAATCTATCCGCAGGACTGGGTCTTTAAGGATGATCCAAGCGAGTATCCGTCCTTCACCGCCGCGACGCCCGCCGAGTATAGCGCGGCCTTCTCGGCGACGTCGCTGATCTTAGGCCGGAATCACTAGAACGTTTGGCCGCGGAGCTCGAAGGTAAGGCGCATGCCGTCCTTCCCGTCGGCGACGTCGATGCGGATTAGGTGGAACATCACGCCGATGCCGGTGTCCGGATGCCACGAAAAATACGGCGTCGCGTAGCTGTTTTCGCTCTGACGCACGCGGCTCGCCGCGGTTTCCGTGAAGACCACGAACTCCATCTTCGGATCCTTCTGATCGTCGATGCGATACTCGGCAGTCACACCTTCCGCATCGGTTCCGCAGAACGACTTGGGGTAGCCGCGCACGGTCGCGCACACCAGAAAGCTATCGGGAACGACACCGCCCGAACGCACGGCGCTGGCATGCAGCGCTAACGTCGAAGCGCCAACTGCCACGTAGCGCGCCATATCTCCGGAATAGACCTGATACGTCGACGTTGCGCCCAAACCGCCGATCGCGTCCGTCACGGAGAAACGGTACTGCATGTCGCAGTACGGCGGATACCAGCGCGTCGCCGGAACCGTACAGCCGTGCGTCAAACCCGCGAGCAATTGCGTGGTACGCGCCCACGACACGTTGGTTGAATACAGCGAGGGCGCGACGAGATTGGACGAAAGCTCGTTACTCGTATGCGCCACGCGCACGCCCGTTTCGAATTGCGAGCCGTTGTCACGCTGCGTCAGAAAGAGCGCTTCTTCGCCCGCCGTCCAGCTATAAACATTCACCGCCTCCGGCTCGCTCGCGCGGAAGACGCCTCTGCCGCCGAACGTGTCGACGACAACCGACGATGCCACGCCGCTGTTGGGATTCACGCCGAGCGGCTCGGTATAAAGCAGCCGGGCGAGATTCGCGCGCTTACTGAGCTGTGTGTAAGCCGAAAAGTTCCCGCCGTGTGAATCCATCGGCGGCGCAGTTAAAATGAAGCCGACCCCTTGGATCGAGGCCGTCAACGGAGCGTCGCGATAGAACGGGTGGTCGGTGGGCTTAACCCACTTCGATTGGACGATCCAGTGCAGCCGAACCGTCCCCGCGGCAGTACCATCCTGCACGTTGAGCCGTGTCCGATAGTCGCCAAGACGCACGAGGTTCGCATAGTCGTGATCGACCGCGCGCTGATACAAGCGCATGCCGGGCTTCACGGAGAGGTACCGCCGAACGGTCGCGGGCCGTAGCACCCCGTAGGTTTCGACCGATACATCCTGGACGGTAGAGCCGACTTGCGCAGCGGTAAGCAGCGGTGGGCCTGCGAGATTCTGAGCTTCGGCAATCCATGGCGCGAGAAATAGCACGGCTACGAAAAGCGCGAAACGGATGCGGGGGGCCATGCGCGTCCTTTCCCCATCCGCGCCGAAATGGCATCCTGGGGGCGAGTCGAAAAGACCTCGGCATGCAAATTGGCAGCACAGAACACAAGGAGCTTTTTTGTCGCTCCTTCATCGACTCGCACGAAGTCTACGAGCCCCGCGATCTGCCCTGGCCCGAGCTTGACGAGGCATCGCTTGCAATCTTGCGGTCGATCCCGGTATGGAGCATGGCGTTGCAGGTCGAGGTCAACGCGGGTGCCACCCTGGAGTCGTTTGCGCAGTCGCAGACTGATTCGCTGATCGTGCAAGCGCTTCGGTTGCAAGGCTACGAAGAGGATCGCCATGGCCGCATGCTCGCGACGCTCATCGAGCGCTACGGGCTCGACGGAAAAGCCGAGCCGGCTGCTCCCTATGGTGGGCGCCAAGCGTTCATCGATTTTGGTTACAATGAATGCCTCGACTCGTTTGTCGGATTCGGCATCTTCCGCATCGCGCGGCAAGTGCACTTTCTTCCCGACGCGTTGATCTCGCTGTTCACGCGCGTGATGTACGAAGAAGCGCGCCACATCGTGTTCTTCGTCAATTGGATCACCTACGAGCGCTGCGTGCGCGGCTACGGCGCACCGCCGTTGCAAGTCATCCCCACAGCGATCGGGTATTTGCGCGCGCTCAAGAAGACCGCCGGGCGCGCCGGCGCCGCCAACACCTCGGACAAAGGTATGGCCGCGGCGGGCGACATCTTCTCCGATCTTACGCTGCAGAAGTTTCTGCAAGCGTGCTTGGATGAAAACACCGGATTTATGTCGACGTTCGATCCGCGTCTGCTGCGTCCGCGCGTAGTCCCCACGCTCGCGCGCTTCGTGCTGGATGCAGCCAATGCCATCGATCGCGCCCGCGCGACGGTGCGCTCGTTTGCGCGCGCATAGCGCGGTCATTCTCGTCGGCGCCTCGGGCGGCATCGGTTCGGCAACCGCGCGCGCCTTCGCGCGCACGGGAGCGAATCTGCTGCTCGCCGCGCCCGAGAGCGAACGGCCGCAGCTCGACGCGCTGGTAAGCGACGCGCAACGCAGCGGCGTGCAAGCCGTGGCCACCGCCGTCGATCTGAGCGTTCGCGCGTCGATCGATCGCTTGGTCGAGACGGCAATGGCAACCTACGGCCGTATCGACGTCCTGGTCAACGTCGCCGGCATCGGCTCGAGTCCATCGCTCTGCGATAGCACCGACGAGGAGATTGAACGCGTCCTCGGCGTCAATCTGCTCGGATGCGCGCGCCTCATGCACGCGGTCTTGCCGGTGATGAAGGCGCAACGCAGCGGCTCGATCATCAACGTCGGATCGATCGCC
This sequence comes from Vulcanimicrobiota bacterium, assembly GCA_963703325.1. GTDB lineage: Bacteria > Vulcanimicrobiota > Vulcanimicrobiia > Vulcanimicrobiales > Vulcanimicrobiaceae > Aquilonibacter. The sequence continues at coordinate 3,005,834 of OY969805.1, forward strand.
GGCGAAGCGGGCGTGATGGGCGTTTATTCGGCCTCGAAGTTTGGTATGCGCGGCCTGAGCGATTCCGTACGCCGTGAAGTGCGAGCGGATGGTGTGCGCGTCACCTTGATCGAGCCCGGCTTCGTTCGCACGCCGATGAACGCCGCGATGGGTGACGCACTGCCGGGGCCGGAAGTCGTCGCCGACGCAATCGTCGATGCGGTCGATCATCCGCGCCGCGTACGCATCGTGCCCAAACGCTATCTGCTGCCGGTCGCGATAGCGCGCGCATTTCCCGGCCTGCTGGACGCCGTCTTCGGGCATCCACGCATCCAAGCGCGCCTCAACCGCGACGCTCGGGCGGACCGTGCGCGCGATCCTCGTTAGCGGCGCATCGAGCGGTATCGGTGAAGCCACCGCGCTTGCGGCCGCGCGCGCAGGCATGCGCGTCTACGCCGGCGTGCGAAGCGCGGGCGACGCGCAGCGCATCGGCGCACTGCATCCGAACGTGCAGGCGGTGGCGCTCGACGTCACTGACGCCGCATCGATCGACGCTGCGATCGGCATCGTGCGCGACGGTGGCCTCGCGCTCACCGGCCTGGTCAATAACGCGGGCGTCGCGCTCGGCGGCCCGGTCGAATCGCTGCCGCTCGAAGCGCTGCGCGCGCAGTTCGAAGTCAATTGCTTCGGGGCGATCGCGCTCACGCAAGCCGCACTTCCGCTGCTTCGGGCGCAGCCGTCGCGAATCGTCTTCGTCGGATCGATTGCCGGCCGCGTCGCCGTGCCGTATCTGGCGGCGTACAGCGCCTCGAAGTTCGCGCTTCGTGCCGTCGCCGACGCGCTGCGCCTGGAGCTAAAACCCTCCGCGATCGACGTCTGCCTCATCGAGCCCGGATCGGTCGCAACGCCGATGTGGCGCAAAGGCCGCGCGATGCGCGAAACGATGCTCGCGCGCTTGCCTGCCGGTGCTCCGGACTATTATCGCGCGGCGATTGAGAATCTCGTGCTCGCGACCGAAGCTGAGGAACGCGGCGGCGTCGCGCCCGAACGCGTTGCCGATGCGGTCGTGCAGGCGCTGACCGAACGCAAACCCAAAGCGCACCGTATCATCGGCATGCCGGCGCGCCTGGGTGCAATGATCGCAATGCTGCCGCCATCGTTGCACGATCGGTTTCTCCGCGCAACGATGCGCCTTCCCTAATGTTTAGGGGCTACTGTTGGCGGTTGCCGCCCAGTTTGTACTCGACGAAGCTGCGGGCGAGCAGGTTGGTGAGAAACACGAAGATCATCAGCAGCGCGGCGGCCGCGTATGCAAGTTGGTGTGATTCCTCGAACGGCTGGCTGATGTACGTCCAGACGACGTAGGTCAGGTAACCGACCGGAGAGTGCGTCGGCGCGAGCGTGGGCGCGTAGTTCGACCAACCCGCGGTGTAAATCAGCGGTGCCGTTTCGCCCAGGCCGATGCCGGTCGCGACCAAGACGCCGGTGAGAATGCCCGGCAGCGCATACGGGAAGTTTATCGACGCAACCACCATCGCGGGGCGCGCACCGAGCGCCACGGCGCCTTCTTTGAGCGCGCTTGGCACATTGGTCAGTGCGACGTCAGCTGCACGCACGACGTAGGGCAGCATGAAGATTGCCAGTGCCAAAGATCCGGCGATGAGCGAGAATCCCCAGCCCGCTTCTTCCACCAGCGCGACGTAGAGAAAATATCCCACGACGATCGACGGAATACCGGCCAGCACGTCAACCATGAAGCGGATGACTTTTTTGCCCCACGACGGTGCAAACTCCACCGTCCACACAGCGGTACCGAGTCCGACGACGATCACCATCACGAGGCCGATCACGACGAGCATGATCGTGCCCTCAATCGCATTGGAAAGACCGCCCGCGATGCCGTGCGTCGGCGTAAAAAAGATCTGTGGTTTGAGCGCCGGCAAGCCGCGCGCGAGCACGAAGGCAAAGATGGCGAACAGAATGCCGATCACGGCTACCAGACATGCAACCGAGAGCGTCCACCAGGCGCGACTCACATACGACTGTCGCGCAAGCCCGCTGGTGAGCGCCGCCATTACGCCTTGGCTCCTTCGCGGCGATCGGCGCCGCGCATGATGCTGCGCGCGATGATGTTCACCAGCAGCGTGATGATGAACAGGACGCAGGCGAGTTCCGCGAGCGACCGTTGCGCCATGCCGGTAGAATCGGTCAGCGCCGATTCAAGCTGCGAGACGATCACCGCGGCGATCGTGTTCACCGGCGAGAAAAAATTTTGTGGGAACGTGTTGATCGCGGCGCCGCAGACCATCAACACGGCCATCGTTTCGCCAAGCGCACGTCCGAATGCAAGCAACACCGACGCGACGATGCCCTTGCGCACGCTCGGCACAACAACCCACGTCATTGCCTGCCAACTCGTGCTTCCAAGCGCCATGCTCGCCTCGAAGAGCGACGCCGACTGCGCCAAAATCACATCGCGCGTGGTCGCGACCATGATCGGAATCACCATCAGCGAGAGAATAAATACCGCGGCGGCGAAGCCATTGCCGCTCCCCGGAGATCCGCCGAAGAACGGGATCGCGCCCAGATGTTTCGTGACCCAGGGTGCGAGAACGCCGCCGATCCACGGCACCAGCACGACCAGCCCCCACAGACCGTAGACGACCGACGGCACGCCGGCCATCAGCTCGACCAGCGCGTTGGCCAACGGCCGAATCCGACGCGGTACGCGATAGACGAGCCCGAGCGCGACCATCATCGAGAGCGGTACGGCGATGATCATCGTACCCAAGGCGGTTACGACTGAGCCATAGACGAACACCAGCGCGCCAAACGACGCGCCCGGCGGCGCCGAGAAACCGTTGCGCGTGGTAACGCCGCTCCCGTATTGGTTGCCGATGTTCCAGATCGCACTGGTAAAAAATCCGAAGCCATTGAACCGGATCGCCGGATAGGCGTAGGCGATCAAAAAGAACAGCATCAAGAAAATGATCGCGAAGCTTACGAGCGCCGCAAGCCCCGTGATAATCCGCAACGCGGCCTGCGAGCCGGTCCGTTGTAATGCTGCGGGGGACGCCGCCGGCGCGGCGTCCCGTATGCTCAGGTTAATGGCAGCCATGCATCCCTATCGGATCTTTGCGATCTGTGAACGGCTGAGCTTTAGCACCGCGGGCGGCAACGGAAGGAAATGCACCGGGTCTAAAAAGCGCGCGTTCTGGCCTTGGGTTAGCGCCCAGTCGAGGAACTTCTTCAACTCTGCAGCCTTTGCCGGATCGTCTTGTTTCGGATTCACGATCGCGTACTCGTAGTTGATGATCGGATACGAGTCATCGCCGGGTGCGAAGATCAGCGAGATCCGCTCGTCCGGCGGCGTCTTGGCATCGAGCGCGCGCGCGGCCGCGGCGATCGTCGTCGCAGTCGGCAGCACGAACTTCCCGGCCTGGTTTTGCAGCGCGGCGTAGCCGAGTCCGGCCTTGTCGGTTTGACTCAGGAAGCTTACGCCGATGTAGGCGATGGAATACGACGTGCCTTGGCACGTTTGCACCATGCTGGGGTTGCCTGCCGCGCCGACACTGTTCCCAACCGGCGGCCAACTGATCGTCGTGCCGTAACCGGGGCCGCTAGCCCACGAGGGCGTCGACTTCGACAGGTACTGCGTGAAGATGAACGTGTCACCCGACCCGTCGGAGCGACGAATCGGCACGATCCCTTGGTGCGGAAGCTTTCCCGCGTAGGGCTTGTTGATCGCTTTGATCTTCGCGTCGTCCCAATACTGAATCTCGCCCGAATAGATGCCGGCGAGTACCGGACCGGACAGGTTGAGATGAACGTTGTTCAAGCCCGGAATATTGTAATTGACCTGCTGCGCAGAAATGGCGAGGGGAATGTTGAGCATCGCGCCGTTCTTCATCTGCGCGTCAGCCATGTACGCATCCGAAGCGCCGATTTGCGCAACGCCGGCCGTGGCTTGCGAGATGCCGGTGCCCGAACCGGTGCTCGCGGTTGTGATCTGCACGTCGCCGTGCGCCTGCGTGTAGGACTGCACCCAGAGATTCATCAGCGGATAGAGCAGCGAGGAGCCGGTCTCCAACAGGTCGGTCGCTGCGAGCGCGCGTCCACTTGCGGACACAAGCAATAGCGCCGCGAGAGCCAGCGCCAAGGTCTTACGCATCAAGAGAAACTCCTAGAAAGCACGTGGGAGTAGTCAAGCGGTAAAAATCCGCCTAACACTTGGTATCGTGAAGCGCGCAAACTAAAGTGGCCTTAAAGCCGCCTTATCAGACCCTTAAGCCTATAAGCACGAGGACCGTCTAAGGAGCGCCGAGGGCGCTTGCCGAAACGGCCCCAGTCATGCCCGACGCCCACGTCCACGAAGCTTCGCTGCCCGCGCTGCGCCACACGGCCGCTCACGTTCTCGCCTACGCCGTCCAGGAGCTTTTTCCCGAAGCCAAGCCGACGATCGGACCGGCGATCGAGAACGGCTTCTACTACGACTTCGACCGCAGCGAGCCGTTCACGCCCGACGATCTCGCGCACCTCGAAGAGCGGATGCGCAAAATCATCGCGGCCGACTACGAGATGACCGGACAAACGGTCACGCGCGATCAGGCGATCGCGCGCTTCGCCGGCAATCCGTACAAGGTCGAACTCGCCGAGGCGATTCCCGAGGGCGAACCGGTCACGCTGTACACGATCGGCGACTTCACCGACCTCTGCCGCGGCGGTCATGCCGATCGCACCGGCGAGATCGGCGCGGTAAAGCTCACCAGCGTGGCGGGCGCGTATTGGCGCGGCGACGAGCACAACCCGATGCTCCAGCGCATCTACGGGACGGCCTGGCACACGCCGGCGGAACTCGACGCCTACCTCACCCAGGTTGAAGAGGCGCAAAAGCGCGACCATCGCAAGCTGGGCGTTGAGCTCGATCTCTTTTCTATAGAGGAAGACGCGGGCGGCGGATTGGTCTTCTGGCACCCGAAGGGCGCCACCGTCCGCGGCCTCATCGAGGAGTTCATCCGCACCGGGCTGCGGGAACGCGGGTATCTGCCGGTGGTCACGCCGCACATCGTCAGCGAGAAACTCTACGAAATCTCGGGCCACCTCGAAAACTACGCGCACGGCATGTTCGGCGCGCTCGAGGTCGAGGAGCAGCGCTTTCGGCTCAAACCGATGAACTGCCCCGGGCACATCTTGATCTATCGCGGCCAGCCGCACAGCTATCGCGAGCTGCCGATTCGCTATTCGGAATTCGGCACGGTGTATCGTTTCGAGCGTTCGGGCGTGCTGCACGGACTCACGCGCGTGCGCGGCTTCACCCAAGACGACGCGCACATCTTCTGTACCCCCGAACAACTGCAGGGCGAATTCGAGCAGACACTCGATGAAGCGCTGCGCCTGATGAAGGCGTTCGGTTTCTCCGACTTCGAGTATTTTCTCTCAACGCGCGAAGAAGCGCTGCGCGCCGATACCGATGCGATCGCCGAAGACGCGATTCGCCGCGCGCTCGAGCGCTACGAACTGCCTTATCAACTCGACGATGGCGGGGGCGCGTTCTACGGTCCGAAACTCGATATCAACGTGCGCGATGCGATCGGGCGCAAATGGCAGCTTGGCACCGTGCAAGTCGATTTCAACTTGCCGGAGCGCTTCGAACTCAAATACCGCGGCGCCGATGGGCTCGATCACCGGCCGGTGATGATCCACCGCGCACTTGCCGGCTCGCTCGAGCGCTTCTTCGGTATCTTAATCGAGCATTACGGCGGCGCATTCCCCGCCTGGCTCGCCCCGGTACAAGCGATGGTCACGCCAATTTCTGAGAATCAGGTGGGATACGCGCGCGAGGTCGCGGCGCGTCTGAGCGGAATGGGGTTCCGTGTGTCGGTCGACGAGAGCAATGAGAAGCTGGGTTACAAGATCCGGCACTGGAAGACCCAAAAAGTCCCATATATTCTTGTCGTGGGCAAACAAGAAGCTGCCGATAATACAGTTAACGTCAACGAACGAGCGGTAGAAGAGAAACGCACGATTTCGGTGAGCGAATTTGCCGAAGAGCTAAAGCGAAAGGTCGACACTCGAGGATGAAGTTCTTTGTCACCCCGAGCGTAGCGCAGCGTAGTCGAGGGGTCCTATTCGCATGTGTTGCGTTGACTCTTGGCGCGTGTCAAGGAAGTTTCGGCAGTGGTGGTACGTCGGCGCCGGGCGGCGTGAATCCGCCGGTCGCCTCACCCAACATGGCCACGCCGGCGGGGCTTTCGCCCAAGCCCTCCGGCTCGCCGACCACACCGCCCGGTAACGAGGTTCAGTATCTCGTTTCCGACGCCGCAAACGGCATCAAGTGTCCTGCGGATCAGGGCTTCTCGTGCACGCTGCAATTTTCTGTTGCGACGCCATCACCCACGCCGACCGGCTCGGGTGCTCCGTCGCCGACGCCGACGCCAACCCCCACACCGACACCGACACCGACACCCACGCCGTCGAGTTCGGCATCACCGCTTTTCACGCCGACGCCGGCGCCCTCACCGACTGCGAGCGGCGCACACATCACGCTGCACATCACCGGCTTGCCGAAAGATGCGCCGAAGATGAACAACCCCGATCCGAAAGCGGTCGCCACCGTCGCGCTCGTCGCGCTGCGCTTGCACACCGACGCCAACGTGACGATTGCCGGCAACGTCACCGCCGACTTCACCCTGCCTAAGGAACAGCTCGGCGGACGCGGCTTCGCGGTGCAACTCTATCACGAGGAAATAAGCAAAAAACACAAAGTCAGCGACACGTTCCTTGGTTCGTACGCAAAGTCGAAGCTTGCCGGCACGACGTTGACGTTCCAGGTTGGCGCTCCATCGCTGCAAATCAAGAAAGACGAAACCTGGCTGATCGTGCTCTATGGGGATGAGCTACCCTCGTCAAGCACGTCACCGAGTGGCTCGCCCAGTGCATCACCTAGCGGATCCGCGAGTACAAGTGCATCGCCGAGCGCGTCGCCGAGTTCGTCACCGAGCGCATCGCCCTCCGCGTCACCGTGATGCGTTTAGTGCCGTAGCGCGAACGCGACCGTTGCGATCGCGCCGATGATGACCGCCGTCTGACCAAGCATCCAGCCGACGAGCGTACGTAAATTACCGTCGACCTTCCGATCCTGTCCATCGAGGCGGCGGTCGATCGTCTCAAAGTGCTGATCGACGCGCCCAAAACCAATATTCATATCGGATCGCAGGTCGCCGAGTCGCTTGTCAATTTGCTCGTAGGCACCGTTGAGATGCTCGACGCTCGCCTCGAGAGCCGACAGGCGAATGTCGAGAGGTTGGGCACTCATCGGCCCATTCTACCATAGAGATTGTATCCAAGCAGTGTCGAAGGGTCTCCAAAATGATCATCCTCGGGATCGAGACCTCGTGTGACGACACCGCGACCTCGCTGGTGCGCGACGGTCGCGATGTGTTGGCAAGCGTCTCGACCAACCAAGATGCGTTTCACGCGAAGTACGGCGGTATCGTTCCGGAAATCGCCAGCCGTCAACACGTCGCATTGCTATCGGCGGCGGTTGACGATGCGCTCGGCCGTGCCGGCATGACCTTCGCCGACGTCGATGCATTCGGCGTCACACGCGGACCGGGATTGATCGGAAGCCTCGTCGTCGGCGTTGCCAGCGCCAAAGCACTGGCCTTCGCGCTCGACAAACCGCTCTACGCGGTCAACCATTTGCACGGGCATATCTTTGCAGCATTTCTCGACGCCAACGAAGATCCGCCGTACCCGTTTCTCGCGTTGCTGGTCTCGGGCGGCCACTCGCAATTGGTCGACGTGCGTTCCGCGACCGAGATGTACGTCATCGGCCGCACGCGCGACGACGCAGCGGGTGAGGCTTACGACAAGACCGCACGGCTGCTTGGCTTGTCGTATCCCGGCGGCCCACGACTCGACGCGCTCGCGCGCGACGGCAATCCCAAAGCGTTTGCGTTTCCGCGCCATCGCCCCGAAGCCGGCGTACTCGATCTCTCGTTTTCCGGTTTGAAAACGTCGGTGCGCTACTTCCTCGAATCCGACGCGGGCAAAGACGCGAAGCCGGCCGACGTCGCCGCGTCGTTTCAAGCCGCCGTCGTCGACGTGCTGATGGCGCGTGTCGAGAGCGCGTTTGCAAGCGGCGAGTATCGCGCGCTCGTTGTCTCCGGCGGTGTCGCAGCGAATTCGGCGTTACAAGCGCGCGTGCGCGTTTGGAGCGATACGCACGGCGTGGCGGCCTTCATTCCGCCGCCGAAATACTGTACCGACAACGCTGCCATGATCGCCGCCGCGGCGTATCGTCAGCGCGAGATCGCGCGCGTCGATCCGCTCACGCTCTCCGCCGACCCGAATCTCCCTTTCGAACCGGCGGCGTAACGCAGGCGCGTACCCGCAAGCGCGTAGAAGGTTGTTAGGTGAAAAAGACGCCGGGAATCTTTTCCGTTGGGGCGGCTGCGCTTATTGCCGGTTGCGGCGGCGGTCCAAATGGCCCTTCGCTCGGCCGGGTGGAACCGCCCGCCGCCTCCGGTTCCGGTCCGATGGCAACGGCATCGCTCCGCTTGCAGATTCCGGCGCGCGGCACAACGGCCGCGCGCGGTCGCCGTCCCCAATGGATATCGCCGAGCAGCGCGACGCTTGGCGTTCGGGTTCTCGCATCGCCGGTGCCCAACCCAACCCCGACGGAAAACGTCTATACGATTCCAACGCCCGGACCCGTGCCGACGTCGATGACGGTCCAGGTCCCCGCGCCGATTTCCGAAGACACGTTTGTTGCAAGCGTCTACGACGGCGATCACAATCTGCTGGCAACCGGAAGCTCAGCCCCCATCGCCGTCTCGCTCAGCGGCACGCCGGCCGTATCGGTCACGATGCTCGGCGTCGCGAGCGGCGTGCAATACACCGTCGCCGGCAGCACGCCGGCGATCTGGCGCGTGTTGGAAAACTTGGGTGCGCCCCAAACGACGTCTATCGACGCGCAACCGGTCGATGCCGATGATAACCTCATCCCCGGAACGCTTGCGACTGCGGCAACGCTCAGCGCGACCGACGGCGTTACCCTTTCCACGACGTCGATTACGGCTGCGACCTCGGTGACAGCAACCTATCCCAGCAACACGGCAGGCTCGGGATCGATCACCTCGCCGCTCGCCTTAAACGCCGGCACATCAACGCTCAACGCTGCGGTCGACGGCGACTACTATGTTTTCGTCGACGACGGCGACGGCACGATATACGTCATCGATGGGCTCACGCAAACACAGGCCGGCTCGGTTCTGGCCGGCCCCGCCGGGGTGCAGATCGCGGCGTTGAGCGGCTGCGCCACCGGCGCGTTCGCCGTCGCGGGCAGTTCCTCGGCCGCATCTTCGTTCTTCGTAGCTGCGCCGACGACCGCGAATCCAACGCCGGCGCCGCTCGCCTCGCCGCTACCCGCAGCGATCATTGCGGCGAATCCGTTTCAGTATGGCGCCGCTGCCGATGCGCATTGCGACGCTTTTTACAACAATAGCAACAGCGGCTATCCGGTCGTGAAGTTGAGCGGTTTCGACTCGACGATCGCCGCGAATCCGTCGTTTGCCACCGGCTTTAGTTATGACCTCGCGCTGAGGTCGATCGGCGGCGACCTCTATTCGGCCGCCGTTCCGTCACCCACCGAAATTCAGGCGCTCTACGTGCCCGAAACGACCGGCGGCGCCGCGAATATGTCGGCCGGCTATACAACGCCGGAGGTCAACCCGTCTGCGGTCTACGTTGCCGGCGCCGGAAGTTCCGTATTTCTCGTTGCTAACACGTGCTCGGGGCAACCCGTTCTTCAGTCACTCAGCGGCGGATCGCAGATCACGCTCTCACAGTTTGAAGCGATTGACGGCGCCGCACAAGCGACGGATGGCACGGTGTATCTCGCCGGTCTGTCAGAAGCGAGCGGCAATGCACCCACCCTCGCATATGGCGCCATCGGCAGCATCGCAACGGCGTCCACCGTTGCACTCGGAGCCACGCCCATCGACGTAGCGGTGTCGCCGGATCAGCAATACGTGTGCGTGCTCGAATCCCCAACGGGATCGAACGGACAGCTTGAATTCTTCCGGCGCTTACCGTCGCCCGCACTCGTTGCGACCGTGCCCTTGAGCACGTCATCGAGTCCGCAGTCGTTTAGTATCGGGCCCTGATCCAGACCCTCGTTGCCGGCGCGAGCGAGGCGCCGGCTGCGCTCGACGAAGCGGTGCAGATGCGCTTGCGCGGCGAGCATTTTTTTTCGCGATTTGCGTTCACCCATCCGGGATTGATCCGGGTGCTAAAAACCGCGGCTGAAAATCTTGAACTGCCCGACGCGGAGAGTCGGCGAATTGCTTTCGCGAGGCTCGCGCGGTTAGAAGGCATCAACGACGCGCGCGGGGTTCCGATTCGCAGCCCGCAGAAGGACGTCGCGCGGGCGGCGACGCTCGCGATGATTGCGCGACTCGCGGAAGCGTCCGTCGTGTGCACGCAGGAAGAGCGGCGGCTGTTCGAGTTGCTCTTTGAGCGCGCGCTTGCCGGCGGGTTCGACACAAAGATGACGGCGCCGTCACCCTCGGGATTCGTTCCCGCGGCGCTGGATATCGCGGCGGAGAGGGACGCGTTCGTCGTGTGGGCGCCGAACGAACCCGCGCGGCGTACGGCGTTAGCTGTGTACGCCCTCGAACAGTTGAACCTTCGCGTCATCGTCGTGTGCCGGGATGGTGCGTTATCGAACGTTCGCGCGCTTTTCGTGCGGCCGCACGACGCAGATGCAGCGCTCGCACGAGCGCGTGCGGTGCTGGATCTCTCGGTCGGTGATCCGGGCGATGCGTTGGCATTGGCGAGTTTGGGTTTGCCGCTTGCCGTCTCGTATCTCTCGGGTGCCTACGAGCTGCTCGACGGCATTGCGATCTACCGCCCATGGATGCAGCGCGATATTGAAATAGCCGCGCTTACGGCGCTGGGCCTCTCGGCCGCGCGAACGATCGGCGTCACGGCAAACGCTCCGATCTACCGCGAGCCCGCGACCGATGGTCCGCTCGTCGCGGTCTCGGGCGGCGACAATGTCGAAGGGCAAACCTACACGGCAATTAGGCGCAGCGGGGGCGCGACGTACGCCGCGCAGATCCCAGATGACGCCGTGCTGTTCGATACGCACGTCGCGACCCTGGTTGAAGCGATCGAGCGATCCGGTGCCGACCGCGCGGTCAGCGACGGGATCCGGCGAACGGCGGAATCTCCGGGATATGCGCTGGTTTCCGGCGCGTTCTCCTTAACGCGCGTGCAGGCTCGTGGCCAGGCCATCGTGCGCGTGCCGCGCGTGACCGGGGTGCTTGCGTTGTAATGGCGCACACGCGGATCACGACCGATGCGTTCGGTGCGCTGGAAAACCTCGATGTGGCGGTTCGACTGCGTGCCGCGCACGATTCCTTCGACCTTGCGCTTCGGCTCGACGACGACCGCGGCAGCGTTGCGGCTATCCTCGCGCACGATATCTGTCACCGAAACCCCGATCCGGGTTCGCGACGCACCGCGCTAGATCGGGTAGGAAGCCCCGACGCCGTAATCGGACAGAATCCTCTCATCCGCTTCGCAGCCATGGACCTCGCGACTAAAGCAACGGTCCGCGATCTGGCGATGCTCGCGCGGTCGCTCGTCTTTCGCTCCTGGGCCGAACTGCGGCGCGCCGTAATGAATTTCGACATCATTCACCGCTCGTATAGCATCCAACCATCGAACGACACACTCGTGCCGGATCCAAGATCGCGCCGAGATCCTGACGGGAGCGTGCTGATTTGGGCACCCGGCGAAACCGTCGAGCGGCTCTATCTCGTGCTGACCGCGGCTGCCGAATCGGGAAGAGCGGTCTGGGTGGTTTGCAAGGCCGGTGATCTGGCAAACATTCCGGCCGAGATCGTTGCCATCGAAGATGCTGCGCGCGCGCTTGCGAGTGCTTCCGTCTGCGTCGCCGCGTCATTGAGCGACCCCGGCCCGGCAATCGCGCTCGCGCGGTGGCAGATTCCGCTGTGCGCGACGTTTACGAGTGGAGCGTACGAATGGATCGACTCGGTCGCTTCGTACCGCTCGTGGAGTGTAAGCAGCGCTGCTTCGGCGATAGCATTTGCGCTTGCCGCGCCGCTTCCGGCGCTCACGTCCGTAGCACCGTCCCGCGCTTGCGCCGTGGAAGCGCCCACGCACGACGTAGCGGTTACCGTCGTGGTCCGCAGCGAAGGTGCGTCGATTTCGCGCAGCACGGCGGAGTCGATTGCCGGTCAGAACCACTCGAATTACGAACTGATCGTCGCGCCGTCTGCGCAAGGTCTTCGCGACGCCCTTGACGCGGCAAAAGGCACGTACATCGCGTTCTTACGCGATGGCGACGTCTTGTTTCGTGAAGGACTCGCATCACTGGTGAACGCGCTCGAGCAGTCGCAAGCGGAGCTCGCCTACGGGGATGGGCTGCTCGGCTATCTCGTCGATGCGCCGGGACCGCCAGTCGTAATGAGCTACGCAGTCACAGAACGGATGCCGGTGTCGGCGCGAGCGATGGCGGCCGTCGACGAGTTCGTCGGCACCTATTTCCGCGTGCTCTTCCGGCGCGAAGCGCTCGTTCGGACCGGTTTGCGTGAAGACCTTGACGGCCTGATGATCTACGATGCTTTCCTGCGTACGCTTGAGCGCACCACGGCGGTTTGCATCGACGAGGTGTGCGGCGTGTCGTACCGTTATCTCAACGGTGCAAGCCCCGGCGAAGCAAGCGTTCAATATGCGCCGGAGTACGAGAGCATCTACGCGCGGGTTCCGGCCGCTGATGCTGCCGTAGGTGCGGCACGGGCCGCCGTGTTGCAGCATCTGCAGTCGCATGAACGCATCGGACTGCGGCCGCCGCCGCAGCGCCTGCATCCACCGCGCCCGAAGGACGGCCCATGAAGTCGAGATTGCCCGTGGCGCTCGCGCTGTGGTCGAGCGCGGTCTTCGCCGTACAAATCGGTGTCGCGCGTTTGGGGTACGGGCTGGCGTTGCCGGCGATCCGCGACACGTTGCACGGCGACTACACGCTGTACGGAACCATCAACGCCGTCAGCCTAGGCGGGTATATGGTGGGCGCGCTGATTGCTCCGCTATTAATCGGCCGTGTACGCGCGCGTGTGCTCGTGAGCAGCATCGTCGGCGGAGCAGCGCTCGTCATCTCGGCCTTTGCCGGCGATGCGCTTCTCTTCGGTCTGGCGCGAACCGTGTTCGGCTTCGCCAGCGGCGTTTCACTCGTCTGCGCGGCGGTCGAAACGCTCGAAGCGGTCGACGCCGGTCGTCGCGGCGGCGTCAGCGCAATCATGTGGGGCGGCATCGGTATCGGGTTACTGCTGTCGGCGATCGCAGCGAGTTGGCTCGTGCACGGAACGGAACATTGGCGCGTCGCCTCGCTCGCGAGCGGGGTGTTGATGGCGGTCGCCGGCATCGGTTACGGCATATCGTTCGATCGAGAGCGAGGCGGCGCGGCACCGAAGCCGGTTGCGCAAAAGCAGCCGCTGCAACTGCACAACTTTTTCTTTCTCTGCCTGGCGTACGTTGGCTTTGGATTTGCCTACATCGCATACGCGACGTTCATCGTTGCTTCGATCGATGCACGGCTCGGAGCGCACGCAGCGCAAACGACGATCCAGCTGCTCTGGGGCGTGTACGGCATCGCAAGCGTGCTCGGCACGATAGCCATCGGGCGCATTCTCAATCGGCCGATTGGGCGCTGGGCGCTGGTCTTGGTGGGAATTGCCGGCGCCGCCGGCTGCGCGGCGGCGTTCATTGCGCCGCTTGCGGTCATCCCAGGCGCATTCGTCGTCGGTCTCGGTCTCACCGCAACGCCGGCGGCGGCGACCGCGTTCGCTCGGGCGCGCAGCACGACGGCAAGTGCAACGGCTGCCATGGCGATCATCACCGTCGCCGTCGGGATGGGGCAACTGATCGGACCGATTGTCGCCGGCATCTGCGCAGATCGCCTCGGCCTGGGTTCGGTCGTCCTGGTCGCCGGCTCCGCCTACCTTTTCAGCGTCATCTGCGCCGTCGCAGACATCTTTAGCACGAGAACACCTTTATCGGGTCGTTCCGACGCTTCGCACAAACAGTAACAGCAAACCAAGGCCGAAGAACCACGCCACGAAACCCTCCGCGACCGGCCCGCTGTGTGCGAGCGTCGCGCCGCCGGCGTCTTCGTTCTGTGCCGGCGCGCTCTGCGTTTGCACCGCGTTGACATAGCGCGCGATGTCGTCGACGTCGCTATCGCTCAACAGATCGCGCCCGAAGTGCGGCATGATCCCGGGACCGGCGCGAATCGCCTCGGCGACTTGAAACTCCGTCGCGCTGCGCAGCGATGGCGCCACGTCGTTCGCGCCGACCGAGGCACCGTTACCGGTTGCTCCATGGCACGCTGCGCAGTTTTCCATGAACAGCGCTCGGCCGCGTACCGCATTGCCGGCACTCACCTCCGGCAATCCGCGCGCCGGATGGGTGGAAAAGCCGAGCACGTAGTTCGTGATCGCGGTCATCTGCGGTTGGGTAAAGCGCGGCTGCTCGTGGATCTCGTCGAGATACGGGACCGACGCCGGCATGCGTCCGGTGTCGAGCATCAGATGGATGTCGGCGGCGGACTTGCCGATCAATCCCGGGGCAACGTTCGAGCCTTGCCCCGCCTCGCCGTGGCACGAGGAACAATGCGTCATATACAACGCTCCGCCGTTCACGATCGCCGCCAACGCGAGTGCGATCATAACGATTGGACGTAGGCGGCGACGTCGCGCACCTGTTGCTCGCTCAGGAACTTCGGATACAGCGCAGGCATCGGCGGCTGTGGATCTTCGATCCACGAAACCGTGCCGCCGAAATCCATGCGTTCGTTTTCGTTACGAAGTGACGGCCCAACGGCGCCGCCCTCTTTGCCGGTTGCGCCGTGACACGTGGCGCAATTGGCACTGAAGATGCGCGCACCGGACGCCGCATCGCCACCGAGCGTGGTTGCGGTTCCACCGGTCTCGCCGCTCTTTGCCGACGTCGCCGGCACACAGCCACACAACAGCGCGATCGCCAGCATCATCGCCGCCAAGGCTCTAGAGGCTGAAGACATAGAGCGTCCCGCCGAGCGGAATATGTTTGAACAACGGCGCGACTTTGAGGCCGCCCCAATACGGCGCGACACCGCCGTATCCGCTCTGCACCGCGATGTATTGCTTGCCGTCAATCATGTAGCTGACCGGTTGTGCAATAAAGCCTGAGCGCGCGTGGAACCGCCACAGAACTCTGCCGGTCTTGGCGTCGAACGCCATGAACGTTTGATCGGGGGTGCCGCTGAACACAAGGCCCCCGTTGGTCGAGAGTGTTCCGTCGGTCCACGGCATTTTCGTTTCGTGATCCCACACGCGCTTGCCGGTCGTGACGTCGTAGGCTTGCAAGGCGCCGTAGCCGCGGGTATCGGGATCCGGCATCACCGCAAAGCCTTCATTGGTTTGGAACGCTCCAGCGTGAAATGCAGCTGGCGGTTGGTCCGCGCTCAGGTTCATGCAGGTGTGCATCGTCGGCACAAATGCTTCGTGCGTCGCCGGATCGTAGCTAAAGCCCCACCAGTTGTCGCCGCCAAAGAACGCCGGACAGGTAAAGATCATCTTGCCGATTGCGGGCTTGAGGGCCGCATCGACGATGCCCGTGTGCGCACGCGTATCGTACCCTCGCACGGAGAGGACCTTGGTGAACGCCGTCATCGAGATCAGTCTGCCGTTGGTACGATCGAGCACGTAGAACCAGCCGTTGCGGGCGGCCTGATAGAGAATCTTGCGCGGTTTCCCCGCGATGGTCACGTCGGCAAGCACCGGCGTCGCCGTCGCATCGTAGTCCCACGGGTCGTTCGGCGTCTGCTGAAAGTACCACTTGAGCTTTCCGGTGTTGGGATCGAGCGCAAGGATCGAATCCGAGAATAGGTTCTTGCCGGGATGCTGCAGCCACAGCCACGGCGAGGGATTGCCCGTGCCGATAAAGAGCGTGTTGCTTTCAGGGTCGTAGCTGCCGGTCATCCACGGGTCAGCGCCGCCGTGTTGATACGTCTGGCCAGGCCACGTGTCGCCGCCGAAATCGTGCGGTCCGGGCACCGTGTAGAAGCGCCACAATTCCTTGCCGGTTTGTGCGTCGAGCGCAAAGAGCACGCCGCGGGAGCCGTATTCGCCGCCGCCGTCGCCGATAATGATCTTGCCGTTGACGGCCAGCGGCGCCGCGGTCATCGCGTACCCTATGCCCGGCGGATTCATCGTGACGTTCCACACCACGCGGCCGGTGCGCGCGTCGAGCGCGATCACATGGTTATCCAGCGTCGCCATATAGACGTTATCGCCGTGGAGCGCAACGCCGCGATTGACCATGTCGCAACACACCGTGCGCAAGCTGATCTTCGCGATGTCTTTGTCGTGATCGTATTCCCACAACAACTTGCCGCTCACGGCATCGAGCGCGTAGACGCGGTCCATCGGTGTCGTAACGATCATGGTGCGACCGTTGACGATCGGCGGCGCTTCGTAGCCTTCCGGGATCGACACTTCGTGCGTGAAGACGACGTGCAGATTTGCTACGTTCGAGGTATTGATTTGATCGTACGGTGCATGCGCCTGACCATCGTACGTACGCAGATACATCAGCCACCCCGGATCGGCGGCCGCGTTGCGCAGCCGTGCGTCGGTGACCGTCTCCCACTGCGCCCCGCCACAGGCGCAGAGTAGCACGGAGGCGGCGAGCATGACGCTCCATTTCATGGCCCCACCACCGCCTTGCTGTTGACTGCCGCGCCCGCGGTGAGCGCCGTCCGCCCGGGTGCGTGCCCGTGCTTTTGCAGCAAGAACGCCATGATGTCCAGGTACGTGTTTGCGGGCAGGCCGTTCGCGTTGCCCGACGGCATGAATGCGGTCATGTAGCTGAAGACGAATGAGACCGGCTCCCATTGCACGTTGCCGTGCGAATCATCGAGAGGCGGACCAACATTGCCCTCGAGCTGCGCGCCGTGGCACTCCGCGCAATTCTCGTAGAATTCAATCTGTCCGCGGCGCGCTTGCACGTCGGTAAACGACGGAACTGCGGCAGCATTCGGTACGTGCGTTGGGACGGTCACCGGATTCGCGGGAGCCTTTTCCAGCACCGGCGGCTGCGTCGGCGTGGCCATGGTAACCCCGCCGATCACGAGCGCGAGCACGAACAAGACCTTCATGCGACGTCGCCCTGCAGCCGCTCCGCGACGCTCTCGCGCTGCGCCCACATGCCGAACGTTGCGAGAAACGCGGTGAAAAGCACGAGCCCCCCGCCGATCCACATCACCGCTGCCCCGTTGCGTTGGTCGGCGAGCGCCGCGGGACCGAGCAGCACGTGCGCGTAGTGCGCATACAGCGGCGCACGCGCAGCATTGAGCGCAAGCGCCAAGAGTGCGCCCTGCGGCAACGCCACCATCAAATACAGTAAGCGGACGGGGTACGCGGCCGGCCGCAACGGGGGCGGACCGATGACCGGCAACCAAAAGAGCGTGCCCACAAGCAGTAGCGCTCCGTGCTCGGCTACATGCAAGGCCGGATGTTCCAGCGCGCCTTCGTAGAGCGGCGAAAAATGCATCAACCAGAGATACCCGGTGACAACCGTCAGCGTTACGACCGGATGCGCGAGCGCGTGGAGCGGCCGCGTGACGCGTACGAACGTCGCCGTTGCATCCTTCCCGATCCAGCGCACGAACAGATCGAACGGCCGCGTCAGGAGCAGCAATAGCGGCACGACAAAAAGCAACACGAGATGTTGCGCCATGTGCCACGCGAATGACGCGTCGACGAGCCGATCGACCGGCGGCGCGAGCGCGATTGCAGTGATGCCGATCCCTGCGCCCAGCGCAACCACCCTCATGCCAGCGGCTCCTCTTCGAATCCGCCGCGTTCGTTCTTTCGCAGGCGCACGCGTCGCGACATCTGCACGCCGCCGCGGCCTCGCAGCTCGCGCGCGAGCAGGTAGGTCACGACGAATCCGGCGATCGGCGCAATGATACAGAACCAGCGATAAAACTGGGTGATCACGGTGATCGACTGGTGAACGTAGCGCGCCTGCACGTCGCTGCTTCCGGCCAGCGTCAAGCCGAGCGCGAACAGAAATACTGCAACGCCGAACGCCGTGCGCACCGGCACGTCGCGCGGAAGGTCGAGGAGATGATGGGTTGCCCGATCGTGCCGGAATGCGGCGTCGATCCACGGCCACAGCAGCAATAGGACGAACAGCACACCCGGCAACGCTACCGCGGGCCAAAACGGCGACGGCACCGTGTGTCCCCAGAGGTGCAGCGCGATTGCCGGCCCGAGTCGCAGCGCACCTTCGACCCAACCGATGTACCAGTCCGGCTGCGCCGGACTCGCAATCTGCCACACATTGTAGGGACCCCAGATCCACACCGGGTTGATCTGCACGAGTGCGCCGAGCGCGATGACGACGGTGCCGATCGCAAAGAACAGCGCGAGCGACTTTGCTGTGTACTGGGGGAAGAGCGGTGAGCCAACGACGTTGTGCTCGGTGCGTCCCGGGCCTGGAAATTGCGTGTGCTTCTGCCGCCAAACGAGCGCCAAATGCACGGTCAGCAGCGCCGCGATCGTCGCGGGAACGAGGTACACGTGGGTGACGAAGAGTCGCGGCAGCATCGCCTCCCCGGGATACGGTCCGCCCAGCCAGAGCTGTGAGATCCACGCACCAACAAACGGCACCGAGAGGACGACCGAATCGAAGATGCGCAGGCCCGTTCCGCTCAAAAGATCGTCGGGAAGCGAGTACCCGGTGAATCCCGCCAGCAGCGCCAGCATAAGGAGCAACACGCCGAGTACCCAATTGATCTCGCGCGGTTTGCGAAACGCGCCGGTAAAAAAGATGCGGCCCATGTGCACGATGATGCCGGCGACAAAAAGGAGCGCCGTCCAGTGGTGAATCTGCCGGATCAACAAGCCACCATTCACCGCAAAGCTCAAATCGAGCGCCGACGCGTACGCCCTCGAAACGATGGTCCCGTCAAGCAATGCATAGGGACCGTGGTAGACCACCCGAGCTGGGCTCGGATCGAAAAAGAACGCGAGAAAGGTTCCCGTGACGACGAGAATCACAAATGCGTACAGGTTGATCTCGCCCAACATGAACGACCAGTGATCGGGGAAGGCCTTGCGCAGCGCATGGCTGACGAAATGCGCACTTCCCACGCGCTCATCGACCCAGCGCAGTAGACGCTCGATCATGCGCGCTCCCAAAATCCCGGTCCGACCGGCTCGGGATAATCACCGGTCGCGATCAAATACCCATCGCTCGCGATGTCGATCGGCAGGCGCGGCAGCGCGTGATCGGCGGGCCCCGACACGACCGCGCCGTCGTCGACCACGTCGAACACCGACTGATGACACGGACACATCAGCTCCCTGGCGGTGCTGCGGTAGAGCGCAACAGGGCAGCCCGCATGCGTGCACACCTTCGAGTACGCGATATAGCCTTGCGCCGTGCCCGCGATGCCGTCCGGAAGCCGGATCAGCACCGTTTGCGACATTGCGTCGCCCACCGCGCCTTGCGGAAACACGGTTGTTATCGCGTCGACCTCCAGCTCGCCCGAGCGCACCGGCGTGCCGTCCTCACGCACTAGGCGCAAGCCCTTGCGCCACTTCGTATGAAAGAGCGCATCACCGAGGGCCGGACCAAACGAGCGCAGCGGCACGACGAGCGCGACGGCAAACATACCCGCCGCTGCAGCCAAGAACGCGAACAGCGCACCGCCGCGCGAAAGGTCGTGACGCGCACGCGCGATCTCGACATCCTCGTCAGCAAGCGCGCGCGGCGGCGATGGATAGTCGTCGCGCACATCGACCATCTGCTCGTGCGGCAGCAAGCCGAACGCCCATGCGAGTGCCGCGCCGGTGAAGCCGGCAGTAGCGCACGCGAGCGCGACGCCTTCATAGAACCGGCTCCCGCCCGCAGCATACGCGGCAATAAATCCGATACTGCCGAGCATCGCGACGGCGAGCGCAACGACCGCGATACGCTCCGCCAGCTTCATTGGAGGAGGTACACCGATCCGTAGATTCCGAGCCAAACGATAAAGACGAAATGCCAGTAGTAGGTCATCGCCTCGGCGCCTTGGCGGTGATATGCGCGCAGCGCCGGACTACGCATGCCGATGAGCAGCGCGAGCAAGATGCCGATGCCCGCCGTGACGTGCAATAGATGAAAGCCGGTGAGCGTGTAATAGATCGAGCCGTAGGCATTGCTCGAGATCGTGAACGGGTTCTGCGTGTACCCATGGACCGCGAGCGCGACGAAGGTCGCCGCCGCGATGATCGCGCAGGCGGTCCACCAGCGCGCCGCCGTGTTGCGGTTTCGGTCCATGGCTCGCGCGGCCAGCACCATTACGACACTCGATACGAGCAAGAGCAGCGTAGCAACCGAGCCCTCGGCAACATCGGGATGGACGCCCGCCGGCGGCCATTTTGCGCTGTTTGCCCGCAGCGCGAAATATGACGCGAACAGCGCCGCGAAGAACATCATTTCCGAGGCGAGGAAAAGCACGGTTCCGAGCACGATTGGATGCGCCCGAACCTGCAACTGCGTTCGCTGTTGACCCATATAACTGGCGCGAGCTGCCACATTTTAACGGTTACCCGACGAAGCGATGTTTTATGCCTAAGTGGGTATCGTTTGTGCAGAATGCAATGGCTGCTCGATCCGGCGTCCGCGCAAGGCGTGACGCTGGGAGAAGACTGGTACATTTTCGTGATTGCCGCGGTCTGCGTCGGGATTTACGTCTATGCCTGCATCTTCTGGTGCATCCTCGCGTACCGCCGGCGCGCCGGTCGCGATCCCGCCCAATTTAGCGGAAACTCGCCCCTCGAGGTCGTCTACGTGGTTGTCCCGTTTATCATCGTCATCTTCTTGTTTGTGGTGACGATCCGGGCCGAGATCCCGATCGATGCGGTACTCGCCAACCCCGGCGGCCGCGTTACGGTCACCGCCTTCCGCTGGTCGTGGCAGTTCAGTTATCCCGGGGGCTTCACGACGACCGGAACGCCAATCGACCCGCCCACGCTTTATCTTCCGGTCGGGAGGCCCACCGAGATCGACTTGCTCTCGTCCGACGTGACGCACTCCTTTTGGGTTCCCGCATTCTTGTTCAAGCGCGACGCGATCCCAGGGATGCGCAATGTCTTCGACCTCACTCCGAATCGCACGGGAACGTTTCTCTCGCGCTGCGCGCAATTTTGCGGCATCGATCATGCGCTCATGACGTTTGTCGTCAAAGTCGTTCCCGATAGCGAATACGACCGCTACGTCGGTTCCGGTGGAAGCGCCGTCCCATGATCGAATGGATGACGACCACCGATCACAAGAAGATCGGCATCATGTACATCTTTACGACGATGTGCTTCTTCGTGGTCGCCGGTATCCTCGCAATGTTGATACGCGCGCAGCTCGCGAAGCCTGAAAACACGTTCTTGGACTCGCACACCTACAACCAGATTTTCACGCTGCACGGCACGGCCATGATTTTCTTGGTGATCGCACCGTTTGGTCTGGGCCTGGCAAACTTTCTCGTGCCCTTGCACATCGGCGCACCCGACGTCGCCTTTCCGCGCTTGAACGCGACCGCGTTCTGGATGTTCGCCTTTGCCGGCATCGTCGTTTTCAGTGGACTAGCCGGGTATGGCGGGGCGGCCGCGACCGGCTGGACCGCGTATGCGCCGCTCTCCGAGATCGCCGAAGGTACCGGTGCCGGCCAGGACCTGTGGCTGATCGGGCTGCTGCTCGCCAGCGTGTCGACAATTCTCACCGCGCTCAATTTGATGGTGACGATCTTTCTGTTTCGCGCGCCGGGCATGACGATGTGGCGTCTGCCGATCTTCGTCTGGGAGATCGTCGCGACGGCGGTCTTGATCCTA
Source organism: Vulcanimicrobiota bacterium (assembly GCA_963703325.1). GTDB lineage: Bacteria > Vulcanimicrobiota > Vulcanimicrobiia > Vulcanimicrobiales > Vulcanimicrobiaceae > Aquilonibacter. The sequence continues at coordinate 3,027,760 of OY969805.1, forward strand.
ATGGCATTCCCGTCGCTCACCGCAGTGCTTGCAATGCTGCTGATCGACCGGCATCTCGGCGGCCATTTCTTTGATCCCGCCTACGGCGGCAGCCCGATTCTCTACCAGCACCTCTTTTGGTTCTTCGGCCATCCCGAAGTCTACGTGATGATCTTGCCGTATTTCGGCATCATCACCGAGATCGTCGCAACATTCTCACGCAAGCCGGTTTTTGGGTATGTCGGCATGGTCATTGCCGCGTTTGCAATCGCCGGCTTGTCGATCGGTGTGTGGGCCCACCACATGTTCACCACAGGCGCCGTCAGCAATCCGTTCTTCTCCGCGATGTCGTTCCTCATCGCCGTGCCAACCGGCGTGAAGTTCGTCAATTGGATCGGTACGATGTGGAAAGGCTCGATCGTGTTCGCAACGCCAATGCTCTTTGCGATTGGTTTCATGCTCAACTTTTTGATCGGCGGGATCACCGGCGTCATGGTCGCCTCGCCGCCGATCGACTATACGGTGCACGACACCTATTTCATCGTGAACCACTTCCACTATACGCTCGCCGGCGGCAGCATGTTTGCTCTGTTCGCAGCGCTCTACTTCTGGTTCCCGAAGATGTTCGGCGTGCAGCTCAACGAACGCCTCGGCGCGTGGTGCTTCGCGCTGATGTTCGTCGGGTTCAACATCACGTTTATCCCCATGGCGTTCATGGGTCTAGAAGGCATGGCACGACGCGTCTACACCTATCCGAACATCGCGCACCTCGGAGCGCTCAACGCTACGGCGACGGTAGGCTCGATCGTCTTGGCGCTCGGCGTCGTGGTCTTCTTCGCCGATGTCGCACTGGCCGTGTGGCGCCGTGTGCCCGCAACGGCGAATCCGTGGGACGGCTATAGTTTGGAATGGGCGACCTCGTCGCCGCCGCCCGAGTTCAACTTCGACGCGTTACCGCCGATTCGTAGCCGGCGCCCCGTCTGGGATGCCCCTTCGCCGTGAAAACGTTCGTCGCGCTGTTCCTCTGCTCGGCACTCTTTGGATTGTCGATTGCCGTCGCGTACTGGTTGGTCGCACACGAAGTTACCGGGACGTTCCTGCTCGGCGTGATGACGGCGGCACTTGCTTTTGCCGCAACATACGCGGTTATCGCCGAACGCAATGCGCATCTCGACGGCGACAACCCGAAAACGACGAACGCCGACGCAGCAGGCGAAGACCTCGGCGTCTTTACGACCAATAGCGCTTGGCCGATTATCATCGCGGCCGGCGCAGCGCTCGCGTTGTGCGGGCTCCCGTGGGCGCCGTTCCTTTCGGCATGTGGATTGGTCGTCGTTGTCGTTGCGCTATGGCGATTGGGAGCGGAGAGTGCCCGCGGGTAGCTTTCGCGGAGGTTCGGGACGGGCTATAGTAAGGTGGATGCATATACGGACGCGACTTTTTGTTTTGGGACTCATCGCCGCACTGGCGGCTACATCCGTCGCAGCCTTCGCGCTCGATCCCACGCTCTACGTGTTGGAGGGCCTCGCGCCGTTCAGTCGGCTGATGAGCACGGCGCCCGGGCGCGCGGTGCTGGCCGCAAATCATCGCGTCACGTACGCGGTATCGAGCGGGACCGACGCCCAGCCGCTGCTGTTGCCGTTTGCGCAGCAGCAGGCGCAGGCGCTAAGCGACGCCTTCATCACCAACGATAACGCGGCGGGTCTGGCCGACGGACTCGGATCGGGCCTCGGGGCTGCCTATCGAACCGTGCTCGATTATAAAAGCAGCGACGGCGGCCTGACATGGAAGTCGACCGGCTCGCTTCCGAGCGTTCAAGTGCTCCTGTCGGCGGCGAGTGGCGAGAGCAGTGCCGATTCCAACGCCGGGAAGTATTTCTTCGCGAACGGCGGTGTCGCGACCGCGGCGGGGAATTGCCAAGCCGTTACCGTCGACGGTGCTGCTGCCATTTGGAAGCAGCCTGGTGCGCAAACCGACATTTTCGGAAAGGCCTACGATCTTCCGGGCGGCACGAGTCCCGGCGCCGATCCGTGTGGAGATTCCCGGCCCTTCCAAACGGACTACCGCATCCTGACGTACCAAGCCAACGACTTTTTCGGTTCGCGCTCCGGGAACGCGCTCTACCTCGATGGTCCCGCCCAAGATCTGCGCGCAAGCCCGTCCTTTCCGAGCGGCCACACGACGTACGGCTACACCGAATCCGTACTGCTCGGAATTTTTGTGCCGCAACGCTATTCGCAGATGGTGACGCGCGCCGCGGAATACGGCAACGATCGCATCATCGTTGGTGCGCATTACGCCATGGACGTGATCGCGGGACGCACGATCGCGCTCTATGTCCTCGCGCATCTGCTCGCGCACGACAGCCATTTCCGTGCGACGCACGCGGCGCGCGCGGACTTGCAGCGTGCGCTCGACGGCGCGTGCGCGCAACCCGGTGCGGCCTGTTCCACCGATTCGGGTCGCTTTGCCGACGCCGCCAAGAACCAAGCGTTTTACGAATCGACGCAAACGTATGGCTTGCCGGTCGTTCACCCGGAGTTCGCCGGCAAAACCGAAGACGTATTCGCAACGGCACGCGAGGGCGGCTACCTGTTGATGGCCGCGTTTCCGAAGATCACGTCGCTCGCGCAGGCCGACAAGATTCTCACCGCCACCGAAGGCCCCGGGGGCGGATTCCTCGATAACGGCAGCGGCTTCGGCGTTTACTCGCGGATCGATCTCTACAAAGCGGTGATTGCGGCCGCCGCTATTTCGAGCTAACCGGCGCGGTGACGTTCGCGCCCCGGATAACGAGGAAGAGCACGATCGCGAGCTCCCCAAAGAGCGCCGGCTGCGCGATCAGAAATGCCGTGTCGCGGTATTGCGGCGCCAGTATCCCGATGATCGTGATCGCGACATAGGCGAGACCGTCGAGCAAGAGCCAGCAGCCTAAGAGGCGGGGGATAAACCCCGACTTTATCACCAGCGCGCCAAACGGAAGCAGCCAGAGGCCCCAAAACATGCCGTTGACGACGTTCCCCTGACTGTGCAGGCGAAGGAAGAGCATTGCCAGTGCGTTGAGTTGCGGCGTGGTAAACGCCGTGAGAAACCCGCCGCCGTGTACCAGGATGAGTGCAGCGATCCAATTCAGCGCGTTGACAAAGAAAATCGGCGCGACCGCGACGCCGCCCAAGATGACCATCAGTACCGCTTGGTAGTGGTCGACATCCTTGAACAAACGATAGAGCGCGAGCACGAGAAAGATGCTGATCACACCGCTGAAAAGGTCGGCCAGAATTGCAAAACGGAACATTGTCTCGTGCGCAAGGACGTTGGCCGCCGTCGCCGCCGCGTTACCGGTCACCACCAATACGATGGGAACGTAGATCAGGCTAAACAGGCCGGTAAACACCTCTAAGAGATAGATCGCCCCCGCGATGCGCGCGGCCCTGACGGTTGGATGCATATCGAGTCCCTATCCTCGCTCGCGCGACAGCAGTTCGGCCACCCGCGGCGCGCACGCGGCACTCCCGCGCTCGTCGAGAAACGCCGCGCGCGTGCGCCGTGCAAGCACGTCATCCACGGTGCGCGCCATTTCGTGGCGGATCGCGTAGATCACGTCATCCTCGGTACAGGCCAGGTCCGGGTGGAGTTTCGTTCCAGTCCCCGGCAGGATCGACTCGTGGAGCGGCAGATCGCGGGTCCGGCACGGCGCCGCCGCCAGTCGCCCGACTTTGAGCGCTACATCGATGGCGTCTTGCGCCATCTGCCGATAGGTGGTCCACTTGCCCCCGGCTATCGTCACCAGACCCGAGGGCGACGTCTCAACGATATGCTCGCGCGACAGACGCGGCGTGCGAATGGCGGCGGCGTCAACCAACGGCCGCAAACCGCAAAATGCCGCGGTGATCTGCGACCGCGCGATCGGACGCTCGAGGTAGCGGGCCGCGTGGCGCAGCAAATAGTCGATCTCTGCTTGCGTCGGCACCGGATCGCGCGAGGGCTGCGCCTCGGGAATGTCGGTCGTCCCGATCAACACGCAGCCAAGCCACGGAATGATAAAGAGCACGCGCCCATCGTCGGTTTTCGGCACCAACAGCGCGTCCTCGCCGGGAAATACTTCGCGCGGTACGACGATGTGCGAGCCGCGGCTGAGTTTGAGCAATCGCCGCGACGCCGGATCGTCCAAGCGCCGCAGTTCGTCGCTGAAGATGCCGGTGGCGTTGACCACGACCCGCGCGCGCAGGCTGACCTCGCTACCTGTTTCCTCGTCACGTACGCGCACGCCGGCAAGGCGATCGCCGGCGCGCTCGAACGCGACGGCACGCGCGTAGTTGAGGACGACCGCGCCGAGATCGATCGCCGTGCGCGCCAGCGAAATCGCGAGGCGCGCGTCGTCGAACTGGCCGTCGTGATAGCGGATCGATCCGCGCAAGCCCTGTGCGCGAAGTTCGGGAAGGCGGTCGAGGGTGTCGCGCGCGTTCAAATAGCGGCTGCGCCCGAAGTTCGCTGCGCCGGCCAAGACATCGTACGCGCGCAGACCGGCGAAATAATATGGCGCTTCATACCAGCGATAGGCCGGGCAGATAAACCCGAGGTCGTGCACCAGGTGTGGCGCGTTCTTGCGCAGTGTCGCCCGCTCGCGCAACGCCTCGCGCACCAAATGAATATCGCCTTCGGCTAAATAGCGCACGCCGCCGTGGATCAATTTGGTCGAGCGGCTCGATGTCGCGTTGGCAAAGTCGGCCGCTTCCACCAGCGCCGTTTTATAGCCGCGCGAAACGGCATCGACCGCCGAACCGAGTCCGCTCGCGCCGCCGCCGATCACCACGACGTCGAACGTGTCGTCGAGCGCGGCGAAATTACGCACGGGCTTTTCGAACGGCGTTTGCCCAACCCGCCAAACGACGCTCGCGCTCAGCGGCGTCGATCGCCGGATGAAAGCGGCGCTCCTCTTGCCAAAAGTCGGCCCGCAACCCAACGCAGTAGGCCGCGCCCAGCGCCGTCGTCTCGGTAATGCGCGGACGCACGACGTCGACGCCCAACACGTCGGCTTGCATCTGCATCAGCAGATCGTTGACCGATGCGCCGCCGTCGACACGCAGTTCGCTCAAGCGCACACCCGAGTCGGCTTCCATCGCTGCAACCACGTCGCAACTCTGATACGCGATCGCTTCGAGCGTCGCGCGCGCGAGATGTTCTTTCGTGCTTCCTCGCGTCAATCCGACGATCGTGCCGCGCGCGTATGGATCCCAGTACGGCGCGCCCAAGCCGGTAAATGCCGGCACGAAATAGACGCCGTCGCTATCGTTTACCCGCGCCGCGAGTTCGCCGATCTCCGCCGACGACGCAATAATCCCGAGTCCGTCGCGTAGCCACTGCACGGCCGAGCCGGTCACGAATACCGATCCCTCGAGTGCGTACGTTGCTTTGCCGCGCCGTGCTGAAAACGCAACGGTCGAGATCAATCCGCTTGCACTGCGCACGATCTCGTCACCGGTATTGAGCATCACGAACGACCCGGTGCCGTAGGTGTTTTTGGCTAAACCTTTGGTGAACCCGGCTTGCCCGATGAGCGCCGCTTGTTGATCGCCCGCAACGCCGGCAATCGGGACCGCTGCACCGAGCAGGCTCGCATCGACCGTTCCGAAGTCGGCGACGCACGGCCGCACATCGGGCAACATCGTGCGCGGCACGCCGAAGATCGCCAACAGTTCGTCATCCCAGTCCAGCGTGCGCAGATTGAATAACATGGTTCGCGACGCGTTGGTGTAGTCGGTGGCGTGCACTTTCCCGCCGGTGAGATTGTAGATCAGCCAGCTATCGATCGTTCCGAAGGCGATTTCCCCGCGCTCGGCGCGTTCGCGCACGCCTTCGACGTTCTCGAGCAACCACACGATCTTCGTTGCCGAGAAGTACGGATCGAGCAGCAGCCCGGTCTTCTCGCGGATCGTCGCCTCGTAGCCCTGTGCTTTGAGCCGCTCGCAGATGGGCGCGGTACGCCGGTCTTGCCACACGATTGCGCGATGCACCGGCCGTCCGCTCGCGCGATCCCACAGCACGGTCGTTTCGCGCTGATTGGTGATACCGATCGCAGCCACATCGTCCGCTGTAATCTCCGCGCTGCGTAGCGCCCCGCGCGCGGTCTCGATCTGCGAATTCCAGATCTCGTCGGGATCGTGCTCGACCCAGCCCGGCTGCGAAAAGTACTGCGGAAACTCGCGCTGATCGACGCCGCAGATAGCACCCGCGCGATCGAACACGATCGCACGCGAACTGGTCGTGCCCTGATCCAGTGCGAGGATGTAGGCCATGTCGAGGCCTTCTCATACGCAAGGCTTGAGTTTCCTGCGAATCGAATTTTCGGGACAGTGGATTCAGACGAGGAGCGCGAAGCGCGAGCAGCCCGCAGGCGAGCGACGTGGCCGTCATTTCTTGCGCACTCCTTCGCGGAGGCGGCGGCGCACAAATGCGCTGTTGCGGAACCCGAATCAGCCGAATCATCTGAAGAGAGTGCCGTCGAACCGGCTATCGATCAACGGAACCGAAGCGACGCGGCAAGTCCGTAGCCCGCGGGTACAATACGTGTATGCCAGTCAAGAAATGGTCGCAAGACGTCACCGAGCACAGCAATGCGCTTGATCTCGAGCAATCGGTCTTCACCAAAGACGATCCGAAGGAAATCGCGCGCTCACTCAAGCGCTCTGCGGAAGCCAGCCATCGGCGCAAGAGCAGCCCTTACCGTTCGGCGATGTCGATGCTGACGTTCTACATCAACCGCGCCGGTAAGGGGCTCTCGAAGAAGCAGCTGCGCGTCCTCGAGCGCGCCAAGGACGAACTGCGCGCCGAGTTCGGCCGTAAATAACGCGGACTAGCTGTTCTTGCGCTTCCGCGCTGGCACTTTGCCACCTTCGCGCCGCGCTTCGCTCAGACCGATCGCGATCGCCTGTTTGCGGCTGGTGACTTTCTTGCCGGAACGCCCCGACTTGAGCTTGCCGGCCTTCATCTCTTCCATGCTGCGTTTGACCTTTTGGCCGGCCTTGGCGCCGTACTTGCGCGTCGACTTCTTCTTGCGCCCGGCGGTCGTTTTCTTGCGCGCAGTCTTCTTACGGGTTGTCGTTTTCTTCCGCGTGGTTTTCTTGCGGGTGGTTTTCTTGCGTGTAGCCATACCTACTGTTTCCTCGATAGCGCCACGATCAAACGATGCCATGCCGCGGCGCAGATCGCCGGCGAAGTTTCCCCGCTCGCGCCGGCGCGACGCGGAATCGACCGCGCGCAGAATCGCCGCCGGATGGATCGTCACTAGCACCGGGATCCCGAAACGCGAGGGCATCAGGGTTCCGCGATTCTCGAGCACGCCGACCCCCGGACCCAGCAGTGCGCGCACCGCGGTCGCGCCGAGCGCCACGATCAAGCGCGGCCGCACGGCGGCGATCTCACCCTCGAGCCACGGCTCGCACGCCTCGATGTGAATGACCTTGGGCTTGACGTGAATCCGGCGCTTGCCGCGTTCGATGAAGTTGAAGTGCTTCACCGCATTGGTAATGTAGGTCGAACGCTCCGGCGCGACCTCGGCTAAGACCGTATGGAGCAGCGCGCCGGCCGGGCCGACGAACGGCCGCCCCGCAAGATCCTCGCGATCCCCGGGCTCTTCGCCGACCAGCATTAGGTCGGCACCGACTGGGCCTTCGCCAAAGACGGTCTGCGTGGCGCGGCGGTATAACTCGCACCGTTCGCAATGCTTCGCCTCGCGCCGCAATCGTTCGAGTGTCGGCATCCTTATGCGAACTACATCGAGGGAGCGGCCGTGCCGTCAGACCATTTGCTCACCGGGACCATAAGAATGGTCTGCGGCTCGGGATTCATGTGATGCGAGTCGTCAAACACGACGGGCGAGCCGGGAAGGTCTGCCCCCCAGCTCGCGCCGTCCCCGGCACTGAACGACTTGGGGAGATGGAACATCAAGTGCGGGTGCCAGTTGCTATCGGCTTCTTCACCCAACCGTTGTTCTTTCGAGAGCATGTACGACATCGATCCTGGTTCGGGTGTCGGGAGCGGCATAGCCTTGATGCGAGCGTAGATCTGCGTCCGGCTCAGGCCTGCGAGCGCGAGCTTCGTGCGATCCAACGTGTACTGAAGCACCGTTCGCGATGCTGCCGCATTATAACAAATCGGTGCGCGTAGCTTCGGACTCCAAAAATCTTTCTGATCGAACGGCGGCATCCAGCCGCGTTCTACGATACACGTGAATCCGTTGCTGCCTTGCTTCCCGACCACGTACCCTTGAGCGGTCAGCACGAGGACGGTCGCGTTCTTCGCCAGCGCCGGCGGAGCGGCGGTCTGGGCGAGAGCGATCTCCGCACTTCGATCCATCATATATTGCGAAAGCGGCAACATCTGCGGGTACATGGCCTGCGCAGGCCGCCCTGCGAGCGGCAGCACCAACGCCGCCAAAAGCATAAGAGAAACTACAGCTAGCTGTGCGCGTTTCATAGAAGCCTCCCGGCCGTCGGCCGCCGTACCTCGAAACTCACGACCCGTGGCTATTGTGACTCGGGAGGCGGCTCCGCCCGGCCGATCTATTCGGCCGCCAATTGACCACAACTGGGAGGTCAAGAAGGTCGCGCGGCCTTTCACTTAGCAGGCGTTGTTTGCACCTTAGGCATGCATGAGTTGCTGTTTTCACGCCTACGCACGGCTCTCGCAAAATGCCGTCCTCGCATGCTGAGCGACCCGCAGCCGCTTCGACGCGCAAAATGGGCCTCGCTAACCCGAGGCCCATTTCTTGGTAAACCGATACTTGCGTCAGCTGCGAGCAACCACGTCGGGGTAGCTTCTAAAGGTATCAGCGTGCTTTTCGCACGGGTAGAAAACCCACGTATCCTCAGGGAAGTTCTTAGGATCGAACTCGATAGTGCTGTACGGCAATAGATTAGTGGCGAGGCAGTTGGACGGGCAGCCAGCTTCGGGATCCTCGGAATTTACTGGATCGCAGATCCACATCATTCTGGCGCTGCGGTATTTCGGGACCTCTCGTTCCACAAACCACACAGATACTCCAGAACTAGTCGGTCTTCCGAGGACTCGAAGTAGCTCAGGCATTGGAACGCTCTTTCCCGCCGGCACCACCCCTAGCCGTTCGGCCAGGCCGCCTTGCAATTCCCGCTTGTGTATGCTTGTGACGCCCAACCGGAGAAAACCGGACCGGAGAACGGGGTACCCATACCTTTCGCGAAAATGACGGCAGTCGCTATGGAATTTTGGCTGGCCGGATCAGGAATCGGATTGCCGGTCGGCGGCCCCCATCCAAGGCTAGCCGTTGTGCTGCTTGCGAGAATGCCCTCAAAAGCGACAGCGGTGGTGTTCAGAACAATGTCAACGCCACACTCGTGAACGAGGCGCCATACTATTTTAGGGGCGGTGGAAGACAAGCGTAGCTTCGCCGCCCTAGCAAGTCAATCGTCGGCCGCTAGTCCTTAAGTACTAAAGCCCTCACTTATCGAGCAGCCGGAAGACAAACAGGGAGTCGCCCCTCGGCGTCCCGAGCATGAGATTACCACCAGACGCGACGGCCACGTAGTCGCGACCATTCTCCCCAAAGACAATCGGAGGAGCATTGACCCCGGCGCCCGTCTGAAACTGCCATAACCGTACGCCCGTTCGTGTGTCGAGCGCATCGAAATAGCCGTTCCCCTCGCCGACGAACGTGATGCCGCCGGCGGTTGAAACCGTACCTCCTATGAGTCCGCCGTCGAACTCGTCCTGCCACACGATAGCGCCCGTTGCCACATCGACGGCCGAAACAGAGCTATAGATTCGCTTCCACTCGCGCTCCAGTTCCTCAATGCCAAAACTACGATTCTCAGCCACCGGCTTGAGATGTCGCGTTGCAGTTACTATTACATACCCGAGGTTAGGATCGTACGACATGGGCGACCAGCTTGCGCCACCGGTCCAATCATCCTTACCCTCACTCGGTGCGGGGATACTTGAAACGTCGATTGATCGACGTATCAATTTGCCGCTGTCGCGATTGAGGACATAAAGCAGCCCGATTTTCCCGATTTCACCGACCGCGTCGACCCGCTGTCCCTGCGCATCCACTGTTTGAAACAGCACGGGGGGCGACGCCGCGTCCAAGTCCATCGTGTCGTGAGGAACCTGCTGGAAATACCATTTCATGCGCCCGGTGGACGCATCCAATGCGACAACGCAATCCGTAAATAGGTTATCGCCGGGCCGTCCGCTGCCATCGAGATCAGGCCACGGATTTCCAGTCGTCAAGTAAATCGTATTGCGCGAGGGATCGATTGCCGGTGTAGTCCAGAATCCCGCCGCCGCCGTGAACCCAAGAATTCGCGTACCTATTGCGTGCTTCACTAGCCGCGCGACCCTCCAGGTATCCCGTGTCGGTCCTCAAACGCGCTGAACGTCCAAACCAGTGTTGCGGATCGGTGGAAAACCAATGCCAACGCACCTTACCGTCGCGCAGAGCAAGCGCGATCAAGGCCCCACGAATTCCGAGGTCTCCACCTGCAAGGCCAACGATTACCGAGTCGCGATAGACGACCGGCGCCATCGTGATGCTGTAGCCCTGTGCGTTATCGGCGACGCGAACACTCCATCTCCGCAATCCAGACTTACGGTCAAGCGCAACCACGCTTCCATCTAACTGCCCGATCAATACGAGGTCCCCGGCAAGGGCAACGCCCCTATTTACCGGGCCACAGCAGTGGCGGAATGTGCCTGTTAGTGGATCGCGCTTCCAGAGAAGCTTGCCGCTCCGAGCATCGATCGCAAAGACACCATCGTACGCGCTAGTCAGGTACATCACGCCGTCGGCGACTATCGGGTTCGTTTCAAACGCTCCGAGAACGCCGGTTTGAAACACGTACACCGGCGCGAGTTGCTGCACATTGCGACGGTTGATCTGATCGAGCTGTGAAAAGCGCTGGTTGAAGTAGTCGTGACCGTAAGAGCGCCACTCCGTACCCGAATGCGCCTTTTCGGTGTTCCCGGTCGAGCATGCCGAACAAACCAAGACCGTGGCCAGTAGTAGCCGACGCAGCATGCAAAATTCGTTTTTGCAAATCGGAAGTAAATCCTCGCGCTGACTGAACCCGCGGCTATGCAGCTCTCCCGTCTAGACGCTCGAGACTTCGATATTGAATCGCTTCGGCGATGTGCTCGGCGTGGATGTGAGACGCGTCCGCGAGATCGGCGATCGTGCGCGCTACGCGCGCGATGCGGTCGAGGGCGCGCGCCGAGAACTGCCGCTTGGCGCTGGCGTTTGCCAAGATACGCATCGCGGCATCGTCGAGCGGGCAGTACGTGCGCATCAAACTTGGCGGAATGTCGGCATTTGCGCCGATCGCGGTGCCGGCAAAACGTTCGCGCGCAGTAGCGCGGGCGGCAACGACGCGCTCACGAATTGCCGGCGAGCGTTCTGCGCCATCGCGCCGCACCATATCGTCGAACGGCACCCGCGCAATCTCGATCTGCAAATCGATCCGATCGAGCAGCGGTCCGGAGAGCTTGTTGATGTACTTGGCGACGCTCGCGTCATCGCAGCGGCACTCCGCGCCTCGTAAACCGCGATACCCGCACGGACACGGATTCATCGACGCGACAAGCTGAAAGCGCGCCGGGTACGTAAACGTCCCGGCGGCACGCGCGATCGTCACCGTACCCTCTTCGAGCGGCTGGCGCATCACTTCGATCGCGCCGCGTCCAAACTCGGGCAGCTCGTCGAGAAAAAGCACGCCGTGATGCGCGAGGCTGATCTCGCCGGGTTTGGCGAGCGGACCGCCGCCGACCAGCGCAGCTTGGCTGATTGTGTGGTGCGGAAAACGAAACGGCCGCGCACTCACGACGCCGGCATGATTGGAGAGCAACCCGGCGACGCATGTAGATCTTGGTTACGTCGAGCGCTTCGCGCAAGGTCATCGGTGGAAGAATCGACGGCAGACGACGCGCAAGCATCGTTTTGCCGCACCCAGGTGGCCCGACGAAGAGCAAATTGTGTCCGCCTGCTGCCGCGATTTCCAGCGCGCGTTTTCCGGCGACTTGACCACAAACGTCTGCGAGGTCTTCGCGCGGAAGGGCTACTTCGTGGTTATCGTGATCGACCCGTCATCGGAATGAACGCGCATCGTTGATCCGCCGTTGCCGACGCGAATGGTTTGCTGGGCACCGTCGTCGCCGTGCTGGCGAACGCCGTCGACGCGGAGACTCCCGTCGTTGGTCGATGCGTCCACCGTAACGTCGGAACCAGGGGCGAACGCGACCTTGACGTGCCCGTCGTTGGTCGCAACGCTGTACTTGCCCCCGGCTACGGCGATGAAGTCGCGCACTTCGATCCACCCGTCGTTGCTGCTCAGATCGAGCGCCGGCGACGTGACGTCGTCGACCGCGATGTGGCCGTCGTCGGTGTGTGCGACGATCGTGCCGCCAACATGGGTCAGTTCGATGCGACCGTCGAGCGCTTTGATCGTCGCCCCGTTTTTGAGGCCTGAGACTTCAGCGTTGTCACATTCGCTGACGATGACGGTCGCCGAGTCCGGCACCTGCACTTCGAAATGCTGGCGCGAGTTCGAGAATCCGATGAACATACCCCAGCCTTCGTGAAAGCGCGGACGCGAGATCTGCACGCCGTTGACGTCTTGCGTGACGGTCAGCTGCGGATAATCGCCCGGACCGTGCAGCGTCATGCCGGAGAAGTAGGTGTCGTCTTTCACATGCACCAGGCCGTCAGCCGACGCGCCGATCGTGACACCCGAATTCGGATCGTCGATCGTGACGCGCGGCGCGTTTCCGGCCGCGATCGGCGCGAAGCTCTTCGCGACGAAATCGGCCCGTCCGCCACCAGCGGCCAAGGCATTGCCCGAGAAGGCCCCGCGGATACTGTACCCTGCCAGCGCCACAATGGCGATCTCGACAGCCACCAGCGTCGCGACAACCCGCATGCTACCCCTCCGTTTCACCTGGGAGTTACGACGGAGGTGCGCCCGTTGTTTCAGCCGGCAAGCGAGAAGTGCAGCGCGCCGCGGAATTGACGAATCGAATGGGCCAGCATTTCGGCTTGGGCGGGGTCAGCTTCGTCGCGCAGTTGTGGAAACGCGTGCAGTTCTTCTTCCTCTATATGGTCGCCCACCGCGTCGCGCAGTTTTTCGGCGATCGCCGCGAAGGTGTCTTCCTCTCCGCGGCCTTCCTTCAATAAGCTATCCAGTTCGAAGATCATCACGTCGGCTTGCGCCGTCTCGTGGTAGAGGCGCTCGGCTTCCGGCTTCCTCTTGGCGATGCGTTCGATCGCCGGATAGATCAAGTTCTCTTCGGTCGCGTTGTGAATGGTGAGCGCGGCCTTGAGCCGTTCGAGTGCGTTGGTACGTTCGCCAACGTCGACCGCGGAAGTCAATGTTTCCAGCAAATTCTTGATCGCGGCGTGATCGTTGATCAAAATCTCAATGGCGTCGTTCATCACTTTACCCCCTCGCTGGTGAAGCTACCCATTATCGCGCGGACCTACGCCTCCCACCAGTCGGCATAGGTCGCCGGATCGGCGTCGTCCGTGAAGCGCCGCTTAATCGCTAAGATATCGCCCAGACTGCGGTCGAAGACCTCGACGACCTCCGGATCAAACTGCGTTCCCTTCCCCGCGCGCACCGTCTCGAGTGCCCGGTCGATCGGCCACGCGTCCTTGTACGGCCGCACCGACGTCAGCGCATCAAAGACATCGACGATACTGCAGAGCTTTCCACTCAGCGGAATCTCAGCGCCCGGTAATCCGCGCGGATACCCTTTCCCGTCGTAGCGCTCGTGATGGGTAAGCGCGATCTCCGCCGCGGTTTGCAACATCGGCGACTTGCTATTCTTGAGAATCTCGAAGCCCGAGGTCGTGTGCTGCTTCATGATTTCCATCTCAGCCGGATCCAAGCGGCCAGGTTTCATCAGGATCGCGTCGGGCGTGGCGACTTTGCCGATGTCATGCATCGGTGCGGCCAGCAGCAACGTCCGGCATTGCTCGGCGGGCAGTCCGATCGTCTTGGCCAGCGCCGCGCACATGTGCCCGACGCGAATGACGTGCAGGCCGGTCACGTCGTCGCGAAATTCCGCCGTCCGTGTGAGACGCGCGATGGTTTCGATCTCGCGTTCCACGATGATCGACGTCGCGCGATCGACCTCGCGCCGAAGCCACTCGGCTCGATCCGCCAGCGAACGCCGCGCCCCCGCAACCTCGAGCAGGTTGCGCACGCGCGCGGTAAATTCGATCTGGTCGATCGGTTTGGTCAGAAAGTCGTTGGCGCCCGCGGCCAGCGCGCGATGGCGCACGTCACGTTCGGCGTCGCTGGTAATCATGACCAGCAGCGAGTGTTTCGCGCTCGGGATCGCGCGGAAGCGCTCGATGAACGACAGCCCGTCGAGGTCGGGCATATGATAATCGACGACGGCCACGTCGACGACGTGATCGCTCGCCCACGACAGCGCCGCGGTCGGCGAAGAGTAGCCCGTGACTTCAACCCCGTCGATGCGCGAAAGCGCCCCGCGATACACGGCTAGATTGATGTCGGAGTCGTCCACCGTGAGGACGACCATCAATTCACCTCGCGCACGGCGACCGAGAAGCGCGTGCACGCTTCGAGGATGAGCTCGACCGCGTTTTCGATCGCATGCGGATGATCGGCGGCACCGTTCTTCAGTGCCGACTCCAGCGCGCCTGCCGCCGCGGCCAACTCCCGCGCGCCGACATTTCCCGACGCGCCTTTGAGTTCATGCGCAAGTTCGCGCAGCGCCGAGCGATCGCGCTCCGCTTCGATCCGCGCGCACAGCTGCGTCATGTTCGGCAGCACGCCGATCAGAAAGTCGCGCGTCGTCGCGCCGTCTTCGCCGAGAATGTCTCGCAACCGGTCCACGTCCAAGATGTCTTTGCTGCGCGGCCGCTCGAGCCAGCGCGCGAGCGCTGCTTGCAATTCGTTCATCGCGATGGGCTTGCTGATATAGTCGTCCATGCCGGCGCTAAAACATGCGTCCCGATCGCCGGTCAGCGCGTTTGCGGTCATCGCGACAATCGGGACGTGAACGCCCGTTCGTCCTTCGCGCTTGCGGATCGCACGCGTCGCTTCGAACCCGTCCATCACCGGCATCTGGCAATCCATCAGGATCACGTCGAAGTGCTCGTTTGCGGTTCGCTCGTAGGCTTCGCTGCCGTTGGTCACACACTCGGCGTGATAGCCCAAATTTTTGAGCTGTTGCAGGGTGATGCGGCGATTGATTTCGTTGTCTTCGACGAGCAGGATCACGCCCTCACGCGTAGCGCGATCCTGCGTCGCACCCGGCTCTGGATAGGCCATGGTCTGCTCTCCGTATCGCGCCTCGACGATTGCGTCGTAAAGATACGACTGACGAATCGGCTTGGTAAGGTACGCAGCAAAGCCCGACCCGATCGCCTCCTTGCCCCGATCGAGGCTGTCGAACGCCGTGATCAAAATCAGTTTTGCCCGGTTGAGCTCGCGCTCGCTCAAAATCGTGCGTCCGAGTTCCAAGCCGCCGATGTCCGGCATGCGCATATCGAGCAACGCCAGATCGAACGGCTCGCCCCAACTCGCGGCCACGCGCAGCGCGTCCAAACCTTCTTGCGCCGTCGCCGCCGTCCCGACGCGAAGTCCCCACGACGTCAGGTACCGCGAGAGGATATCGCGCGACATGACGTCGTCGTCGACCACCAGCGCGCGCATCTCGCGCAAGTCGTTGCGCACCGGACGTTCGACCGCCGTGCCCGTCGTACGGAACGCCAATTCGAAGCTGAACGTCGAACCGGCGCCGGGATAACTTTCGACTGCGATCTCGCCGCCCATCAACTCCACCAGGCGTTTGGTGATGGCCAGACCAAGACCGGTACCGCCGTACTTGCGCGTGGTCGAACCGTCGGCTTGGGTGAATGCTCCGAACACTTTCGGCAGCACGTCCTTGTCGATGCCGATACCGGTATCGCGAATCGCGAACGACACCGCGACGCCGTCACCCGATCGCGAGACCAAGTCCGCGATCAGCGCAACGCCGCCTTTCTCGGTGAATTTGATCGCGTTGCCGACCAGATTGACCAAGACTTGCCGCAAGTGCGTGGGGTCACCGATGACGCGCGTCGGGATCGACGGATCGACGTAGGTCATCAACGAAATGCCCTTAGCGTACGCCTGCACGCCGAGCATGCTGCCGACGCCTTCGACGTAGGCGACCAAATCGAACTCGGTGATGTCGAGTTCGATCTTTCCGGCTTCAATCTTGGAAAAGTCGAGAATGTTGGTGATTACGCCGAGCAGCGAATGCGCCGAATCGCGCGACGTCAGCGCGAGTTCGCGCTGCTGCGGCGAGAGCGTGGTCTCGAGCAGGAGTTCGGTAGCGCCGATCACGCCGTTCATCGGCGTGCGGATCTCGTGGCTCATCGTCGCCACGAATTCGCTCTTGAGCCGCGACGCCTCGACCGCTTTCTCGAGCGCGTCGTTGATGGCGCGCTCGGCCTCTTTGCGTTCGCTCAGATCGCGTGCGACGCCAAGCAGCATCGGTTCGCCGTCGATCGCGGCCGTTTGCACCGCGATCTCGACCGGAAATTCGGTCCCGTTCTTGCGGCGATGGATCGTCTCAAACGTCAGACTGAAATTGCCTTCCTCGGGGAAACGCTTTTCGGGTGTGTCGACTTCGCCCGGCGCGCGAAGCTCGTACGGCGTCATCGTGAGGAGTTCTTCCATCGAGTACCCATAGCGGCGGACAGTGGTTCGGTTGGCTTCAACGATGCGGTTGTCGCGGCGGCGCACGAAGATCATGCTGTCGTTGGCGCTTTCGGCCAGCATGCGATAGCGAACGAGCAAGTCGCTGCGCTCCTTGACCTGCACCGCCATGTTGTACAGCGTGCGCGCGAGACGAGCAATCTCATCGTCGCCCGCGACCGGGTCGACAATCGTCTCGCGTTGCGCGAATAAGTCAGCCTGCCGGCTGAGGCGCTGCAATCGCGCAACGATGCGCCGTCCGAAGGTGAGGGTGAGCACCAATGTGATGAGCACGCCCGCGATCGCACCGGCGATTAAGATGGTTCCCCACTGCGACCACATGCGGTCGACCGCATCGCTTGCCCGTAGGCGCTCGACGCGTTCGGCATCCTGAAATGCCGCAAGGTCCAGCCGCAGGCGATCGTCGGTAGTTCCGGTTTTCGGGTCGTGCAGCGAACGCGAAATCGAGGCCTCGTAAACGTCCCGGCGATTGCCGGCGTGCATCGCACGCATCAGCGTACTGGCCGACTGCACCTCGAGCCGCACGTCGTTCCCGATGGCCCCTGCCCGGGCGACCTGCGCCGGCGAATTTGCAACCGACGCGCGCAACAGCGTGACATCCGATGGAAGCGCCGCGGCCTTGTGAAAGTAGGACGCGTACGCGATGGGACTCCCGGTGAGGATGTAGCCGCGTGCGTCGACGCCGGCAGACGTGATGTCGGCCGCGAGCTTCCGGGCGAGCGACTCGGCGCGGTCCGCCTGCTCGGTTGCGCGATACGCCGCCTCGGTTTGCTGTTGCAGCCGGCCGGCGAGGCCGACGAAGAGCAAGAGCACAACCAGTGGGATGAGGCTCAGTCCGAAGATGGAACGGGCAATAGAACCGCGAGGAATTACCGACACTCCCTCTCTTCCCCGACCCGTGGAGAAAAAAGTCTTAAGGCACTAATTGCCTTGCTTAGTTGCCGTTCCTACAAAACCGGGACCAACGGACTAGGCGCGAAGAATAAGATGCTGTAAAGGCAGTGACCTGCATCACAATGGACATGCGCCTTGGGAACGACTACGGATAGGGCCAGTGCGCGAGGATTGATTCAGGCGTTTCGCTGCGCCCCAAGCGATAGAGCGTGAGCCCGGTTACTCGCAG
Source organism: Vulcanimicrobiota bacterium (assembly GCA_963703325.1). GTDB lineage: Bacteria > Vulcanimicrobiota > Vulcanimicrobiia > Vulcanimicrobiales > Vulcanimicrobiaceae > Aquilonibacter. The sequence continues at coordinate 3,045,625 of OY969805.1, forward strand.
TTGCGTCGCTTCGAAATCCGCTGTCGCATGGGCTAGGCAACCACCACCGATAGGTCGTCGATGTGCGAGAAGACTTCGTAGAGCGCTTCATACGCTTCGTCGATGTTCTCTTCGCTGAGGATCAGCGGGGGCGCGAAACGCAGCGAGTTCCCGCCTGCACTCCCGACCAGCAGCCCGTGTTCGCGCAGCGCGGCCACGACGTCGGCGACCGGGTACTTCTCGTTCAACGGAAGCGCGCAGAGCAGACCCATGCCGCGCAGTCCGGCGATGACATTGGGAAACGCGAGCGCCAAATCGGTCAGGCGCGCCATGAACTGCACTTCGCGAATCGCCACGTACGACGCGAGGTCGATCGCGTCGCGCACGCGTAAGTGCGCGAGTGCGGCGGCGCAGGGCACCGGCGAACCGCCGAAGGTCGTGCCGTGATCGCCCGGCTGCAAGGCGTCGATTGCACCTTGTGCTACGAGCATCGCGCCGATCGGCAACCCGTTGGCGAGCGCCTTTGCCATCGTGACGACGTCGGGCGTTACGCCGAAGCGTTGGAATGCAAAGAGCGGGCCGAGCCGGCCCATCCCGCATTGAATCTCGTCAAAGATCAGGAGCGCACCGTGCTTATCGCAGAGGTGTCGCGCCATCGCCAGGAACTCCACGCTCGCCGGATGCACGCCGCTTTCACCTTGCACCGGTTCGACGATGAACGCCGCCACCGAGCTATTGAAGTTCTTGTCGAGCGCCGCGAAGTCGTTGAAGGGCGTGAAGGCGAAGCCCTCGAGCATCGGCCCGAAGCCTTCCTTATAATGGTCGTTCGCCGTCGCGGCCAGCGAGCCGTAGGTGCGTCCGTGAAACGAGCCGGTGCAGGCCAGGATCGTGATGCGATCCGGCTCGCCGCAGCGGAACGCCCGCTTACGCGCGAGCTTGATCGCGGCTTCGTTCGCCTCGGTCCCGGAATTGCAAAAGAACGCACGCGCCAGTCCGCTGCGCGACACCAGCTCGTGGGCCAGCGTTCCGGCCGGTTCGTGGTGGTAGAGATTGCTCGCATGCACCAGCGTGCGCGATTGTTCCGCGATCGCTTGCGAGATCCACGGATGACAATGCCCGAGCGCGCACACGGCAATACCCGCGATGAAATCGAGATACCGCCGCCCCTCGTCGTCGAACAGGTAGCAGCCTTCGCCGCGCACGATCGTAATCGGCGCTCGATTATAGTTGGCTAGGAGGGCGTCCATTTATCTTGTCATCCCGAGCGTAGCGAAGCGTAGTCGAGGGACTGCCTCAACATTACGTTCTATATGACGCATTAATCCTCACGTAATCCTTTGAGAGATCGCAGCCCCACGCGGTAGCGTGCGCCTCGCCGATCCCCAAATGCAGATCGACGACGATATCGGTCACCTCGAGCTCGTGGTGCGCCTCGGCCTCGCTCAGCGCCTCGATGGCGCCACGCTCGACCCAGGTTTTGCCGTTGAGCTGCAATGACCACGTTTCGGGATCGACCCCGGCATTTACCGAGCCCGCCGCGGCGATGATGCGGCCCCAATTCGGGTCCTCGCCGTAGAGCGCGGTCCGCACCAGATTGCTGTTGATCACTGCGCGTCCGATCGTGCGGGCTTGCGTCACGTCTTTTGCGCCGCGAACGTGCACCGTAAGCGTCTTGGTCGCGCCTTCGCCGTCGGCCACCATCGCGAGCGCAAGATCCGTGCACACTTGGTGTAAGGCGCGGACGAACGCCGCGGGCGGCGCTTTTGTGCCGGCCGGCGCGAAGGCGTAGAGCGCGTCGTTGGTCGACATGCAGCCGTCGACGGAAATCATGTTGAACGAGGCATCCGCCGCTTCGCGCACCTCGCGCTGCAACGCATCGGCGGACATCGAGAAATTGGTCGCCACAAACGCGAGCATCGTCGCCATGTTGGGTGCGATCATCCCTGAGCCTTTGGCGATACCGCCGACGACGTATTTCTTCTCTCCGATGTAAAACTCGTAGGCAGCCAGCTTGGGCACGCGATCGGTGGTCATGATCGCTTCGGCCGCGTCATTGCTTGATTTGATCCCGTTTTCGAGCTGCTCGATCGCGCGCTCGAGACCGCGCTGGACGCGGTCCATCGGTAACGGTACGCCGATCACGCCGGTCGATGCGACAATGATGCTGGTGGCGGAGACTTTCAACAACGCCGCGGCTTGACGCGCAGTCGCGCGCGCGTCGCGATCGCCGCGCTCGCCGGTGCACGCATTCGCGCAGCCCGAGTTGCAGACGATCGCACGGAACACGCCGTCATTGGCGATGTGCTCGGCACTCACCAGCACCGGCGCCGCTTTGATCTCGTTGGTAGTGATGACCGATGCGCACACTTGCGGCGCATCGAACGCGATCACCGCAAGATCGCGTTTGCGCGGCTTGATCCCCGCGTGCACGCCCGCCGAACGAACTCCCGGCACCGCTCCGATGCCGCCGCGAACGGCGACGAGCCGAACCTCGTCATCCTGCGACAATTGCGCGAGCATGCAATCCGGTCTCCTCGGGATACCCCAGCATGATGTTGAGATTTTGCACGGCTTGACCGGCGGCGCCTTTGCCAAGGTTATCGATCGCGCAAATCACGCGCACGACATTCCCCAGCACGTCGACGCGGATCTCGGCATCATTGGTACCAACGACGGCCGCGACGCTCGGCACGCGCTCACCCTCGACGACGCGCACGAACGGACTCCCCGCGTACACGTCCGCGTAGGTTACACGCACCGCTTCCTCGTCGAGCGCGCGATCGAAGACCGCGTACGAATCGGCCAACATCCCGCGCGAGAGCGGCACCACGTGAGGCGTAAATACGAGCGGCAAATCGACACCGAACGCACGCAGCCTGCGCTCGATCTCGGGATGATGCCGATGCCCTTCGATGCCGTATGCGCGAATATCGCCGGCAACTTCGGCATAGAGCGAGCCGGTCGCGGGCTTGCGCCCAGCGCCGGTGATACCGCTCTTCGCGTCAACAATAAGTTGTACTGGTCGGGGCTTCCACGTCATCAGCGGTAAAAGCCCGAGCAACGTCGCGGTCGGATAGCATCCCGGATTGGCAACCAGCGTCGCCTCGGCGATTAGAGGCTCCCACTCCGAAAGCCCGTATACCGCACTGTCGTCGAAGCGATAGTCGGCGGAAAGATCGACGACGCGTGCGCCTGCCTCGATGAACTTCGGTACCTGCGCGTGCGCTTCACCGTGCGCACCGGCAGCGATCACGCAATCGCCGGGCCGAATCGCAGCGAGCACCGAGCCTTCGCCGGAAAAGACGTATGGCGTCGTGCGTAAGAGCGGAAAGTGATCCGCCAGCGCGGCACCGGCGTGACTGCGGCTCTCGAGCACACCGACTTCTACGAACGGATGCGTGTCGAGAAAACGAATCGCTTCAGCCGCTCCATAGCCGCTGGCGCCCCACACGTGCACGCGCGTCATTGGAGTGTCCTGCGGTGGATGTCTGGTGCATAAAGTCGCGAGCGCCGGGGCCGCAGCCACAAGGCGCGAGGAGGGAGCATAGCCGTAGCTCTGTGACCGACGAGCAACGAAGTCGCTGCAGCCCCGCCGCCGCGACCCTGCGCGCTTACTGTTGGACGGCTTCGGCCGTCGTCACTCTTCACTCGCAAAGCTCTGCTTTTGTCGCTCATCGTTCCTAATCCGAAAGCCGTCCAACGGTAAGCTTTATGCATCGAACATCTACCGTAGGACACTAAGGATCCAATTCGGCAGCCAGCGAGGCGAGGCCCGCGCGCACGGCCTGCGGTGAGGTCGATCCGTCGGTCTTTTTGGCGCTCACGCTCGCGGCCGGATCGAGCGGCGCATTAAATTCCTTAAGACCGGCCTCGTGTGCGAGCGCGCTCAGATCGCGCGCGTCGAGCGGACGTCCCGCTTCTTCGGCCGCGCGCACGGTTGCGCCGACCAGCGCGTGCGCGTCGCGCGCGCTCACGCCCGCCGCGATCAACGCATCGGCGATATCGGTTGCGACCGTATAGCCGTCGCCGGCGCGCGCCTGCATCGCCGCGCGATTGAAGGTGGTGTCGCGCAACGCACGCTCGAAGGCATCGAGCGCGGACAGCGTGCGTTCGCACGCCGCCATCGCTAGGCGTTTGGTCTCCTGCAGATCGCGATGGTACGACAGCGGCATGCCGACCGTTGAGGTCAGCGCGCCGAAATACAGTCCGGCGACTTCGCTCGCGCAGCCGCGTACCAGTTCGAAGACGTCGGGGTTACGCTTTTGCGGCATCAAACTCGAGCCGGTCGACGACGCGTCGCCCAATCGCACGTAGCCGAATCCCGGCGTCGCCCAGAGCACGATTTCTGCCGCGACGCGCGACGCATCCGCCAGCACGCGTGTGCACGCCTGCGCGACGTCGAGCACGGCATCGCGCGTGCCGATCGCGTCCATGGCGTTGCGCGAAGGATGATCGAAGCCGAGACGCTTGCACGCCGCCGCGCGATCGAGCGGCAGCGTCGAGCCGGCGACCGCGCCCGAACCCAGCGGGCAGGCGTCCTTCGCAAAGGTGGCGGCGGCGGCAAATCGGTTCGCTGCGCGCACGAATGGCTCGGCCGCGGCCTGCAGCCAGAAGGCGAGTAGAATCGGTTGCGCGGGCTGCATGTGGGTGGTTGCCGCAAGCACCGTGTGCGCGTTGAGTTCTTCGGATGCGCGGGCGAGCAAATGGCGCGCGATCGAACGCGCACGCTGCGCGCCGTTCAGCGCACGGTCGTGCGCATAGAGCGCCAACGTCGTCGCGACCTGGTCGTTACGGCTGCGACCCGCGTGCAGCAGGACGCCCGCGTCCGGTTCGAGCTCCCGTACGCGCGCGTCGATTGCACCGTGCACGTCTTCGGCACCGCTCGCCTTGGCGTAGGCCGTAAACGTCCCCGCGTCGATCTCCGCCGCGACCTTCTTCAGCGCCGCGTTCAGCGCGCGCGCGGTCGACGCGTCGATAATCTTTCCGCCGGCGAGCGCATCGACATGCGCCTGCGAGGTCTGCACGTCGAACGGTGCCAGCACGAGGTCGTCGTCGAGCGACGAACCGAAGGCCAGCAACGCCGCATCGGGAGGCGCACCAAAGCGCCCTCCCCATTGCAATGAAGTCACACTTTTGCCGGTTGCTTCAGCCCAGCGACGCGGTCAAGCGGCAACCCATACAAGCGGATGAATCCGTCCGCCGCCTGGTGGTCGAACGCATCGCCCGCGCCGTAGGTCGCGAGCTTCTCATCGTAGAGCGCGAACGACGAGCGCACACCCGTCGTTGTTACCGCTCCGTGATAGAGTTGCACGCGCACGTCGCCGGTCAAGCGCGCAGCAAACGAGGCGTTGAACGCGTCGAGCGCATCGCGCAACGGTGACATCCACAATCCGTCGTAGACCAATTCGGAATATTTCTGATCGCAGCCGGCTTTGAAGCGCAGTTCATCGCGGGTGAGCACGAGCCGCTCGAGCGCCTTGTGCGCCGCGATGATGACGGTGGCGGCGGGCGCCTCGTACACCTCGCGCGACTTGACGCCGATGACGCGATCTTCGACCAGATCGATACGGCCGATGCCGTGCACGCCGGCGAGGGCATTCATCTTTGCTACCAACGCCGCGCCGGTCACGCCATCAACGGATGGGACGCCCTGCTCGAACGTAATGATCACCTCGTCGGGCTTGACCGGTTGCACGTTGGCCGACGCGGTCCACGCGTAAGCATCTTCGGGTGGCGCCGTCCACGGATCTTCGAGCACGCCGGCTTCGATCGAGCGGCCCCACAGGTTGGCGTCCACCGAGTATGGCTTGGCTGCCGAGTGCGCGATCGGGATGCCGTGTTCGGCGGCAAACGCGATCGCGTCCGGGCGCGACAGCGGCTGCTCGCGCAGCGGCGCGCGCACGGTGAGCGACGGGTCGAGCGACCGCACCGCAAGCTCGATGCGCACTTGGTCGTTGCCTTTGCCGGTGCAGCCGTGCGCCACAGTGTCGGCGTCATACTGATGCGCGACTTCGACCAGTAGTGCACCAATCAGCGGACGCGAGAGCGCGGCCGAGAGCGGATAGACGCCTTCGTAGAGCGCGTTTGCGCCCAACGCCGGCAGCACGTAGTCGTTTACAAACCGTTCGCGCGCGTCGATGACGACGGCATCGTAGGCACCAAGCGCAATCGCTTTGGCCTTGACCTTTTCGAGTTCGGCTGCCGCGCCTTCACCGGCCACGCCATCCGACTCACCCAGATCGGCGGTCATCGCGACGACCTCGTTTCCGGCGAGAATCAATTTTTTCAACAACACCGAGGTATCGAGACCACCGGAATAGGCTAGAACGATGCGGCTCACGCGGCGCTACTTCCCTTCAAATCTAAGAAACGTTGCTTGATGACGGGCATTTGTTCGGCACTACGCACGACGATCATCACCGTGTCGTCACCGCCGAGCGTCCCCAAAATTTCCGGCCAGCCGGCTTCGTCAACCGCCGACGCGATCATCATCGCGCTGCCCGGCGGCGTCTTGATCACGATCATATTGACCGCGCCCTCGATGGTAATCGCCAGCTCCGCGACCACCCGGTGCAGACGGCTGACGTAGTTCACCGTCGCGTTGGGCACCACGTACTTAAAGAGCGCGTCATCGTCGCCGTTGACTTTGATCGGCACTTTGACGAGGCCCAGCTCCTTGATATCACGCGAGACCGTGGCTTGCGTAGCAGCGAACCCCTGCGCGTCGAGCAGCGCAACCAGTTCGTCTTGCGAGTGCACTGGGCGCGTTGCGACCAGCGTCAGAATCGCCCGTTGGCGACGATCCTTCATATTAGAACATTCCCTTCGCGTCGGTTAACAGCGCAACCAGTAAAGCTTTCTGCGCGTGCAGCCGGTTCTCGGCCTCGTCGAGCACGGCGCTGCGCAGCCCGTCGATGACGCCTTCGCTGACTTCTTCCCCGCGGTGCGCGGGCAAGCAGTGCATGAAGATCGCGTGCGGCTGCGCGTACGAGAACAATTCCTCGGTCACGGCATAGGGACGCAGCATCGCGTCGTTCCGTTCGCGATAGCGCTCCTCGCCCATCGAGGTCCAGACGTCGGTATAGATGACGTCGGCGCCGCGCACCGCGCGCACCGGATTGGTGAACGCGCGTGCGTTGCCGCCGCTGGGCTCACCCAGTTTGTTGAGCAGCGTCAGCGTGGCTTCGGTCGGACGATGGGTCGGCGGCGAGCCGAAATGCACCACCGCGCCGAGCATTACCGCCGCTTGCGCGAGCGAGGTCGCCACATTGTTCTTGCCGTCGCCGACGTAGGCGATAGTCAGGCCCTCGAGCGTGCCGAAGCGTTCCTCGATGGTCAGAATATCCGCCAGCGCTTGACACGGGTGCGCCACCGCCGAGAGACCGTTGATCACCGGCACGGTCGACGAATGCGCGAAGCGTACCAGCGGCGGATGCTCGTGCGTTCGCACCACGATCGCGTCGACATAGCGCGAGAGCACGCGCGCCGCGTCCTCGGGCGTTTCACGGCTGCCGATCATGAACTCGTTGCCGGCGGCAAAGAGCGTCTCGCCGCCGAGCTGCTGCATTGCTACTTCAAAGGAAACGCGCGTGCGCAGACTGGGCTTCTCGAAGAGGAGCATCAGTGTACGGCCGCGCAGCAGCGTGCGTACCTCGGTGCGCGGCACGGCTTTGAGATAGCGCGCAAGCGAAATCAGCGCCTGTAGCTCGCCCGGCGAGAAGTCGGTGACCTCGAGAATGTTGCGCCCACGGAGCGTATTGCTCTGGGCTGGCGCTACGGAGGACATTATTGTATAATTATACACTCTTGGCATAATTATGCAAGTGTTGACGGCGGCGCTCTCATTATGAGAGGCTTGCTCTCGAAATGAGAGCAGGTTGAGGGTCATCAGCCGGCGGAGGCTCCGAGAATATTGGACGCATCATACCGACGCCGAAGGCCCGCTCAAGACATGGTTCTCGATCGCGGCAAAGGCGACGTGGCGAAACATCGTAGAGGTTCAAAGGACCTTCGCGAGTGCCGAAGCGGTTGGCGACTACACCGTCTTCAATATAAAGGGCAACACCTATCGCTTGATTGCCAAGATCGAATATCGCGTGCAAATAATTTTTATCAAATGCGTGTTGACTCACGCTGAATACGACAAGGACAAGTGGAAATGACTGCCATCGACGCTGCCTACGGAAAGTTGCTCCGCGACGATCTTCCGCACGCAATCCATAACGAGAAAGACTATCGCACGTACCTCGCGCGAGCGGAGGAGCTTCTCGACAAAAAAGGCCGGTCGCCGGCTGAGAATCGCTATCTCGACTTGCTCTCGGTACTCATCGAGCGCTATGAGCAGGAGCACGAGCCCATCGTTGCACCTGATCCCTTGGACGCGCTCAAAGAACTCATGGCCGCGAATGGAATGACGCAGAGTGCACTTGCGCGCTTGCTCGGATCGAGCGGTATCACTTCGGAAATCTTATCCGGGAAGCGATCGCTGAGTAAGACGCACATCAAGAAGCTCGCGGAAGCGTTCCACGTATCGACCGACCTGTTTGTTTAAGATGGAACCCATCGTCATCAAGTACGGGGGCAACGCTCTTGTCATCCCGAGCGTAGCGCAGCGTAGTCGAGGGAGCGATCCCATCCTCGCCGAGCTGGTCGCGCTCCATCAGGCCGGCACCCCGGTCGTCCTCGTGCACGGCGGCGGTCCCGAGATCGACCGCTGGCTGGCCGAGCGCAATGTCCCAACCCGGCGGGTCGATGGGCTGCGCGTGACCGACGAGGCAACCCTCGAAGTGACCGAGGCGGTGCTGTGCGCCACGATCAACAAGCGCCTCGTTCGCGCCTGCGCGGCGCTCGGCGCGAAAGCGGTCGGGATCAGCGGCGAAGACGCCGACACGTTGGTCGCGCAAACTGCGCACGGATCGCACGGCGAAGATCTCGGCTATGTCGGCGACGTGACGGCATGCGATCCGGCGCTGATCAATCTTCTTCTCGCGTCGAAGTATCTGCCGGTGATCGCGCCCCTCGCGGTCGCGCCCGACGACACGCATGCCTATAACGTCAACGCCGACCTCGCCGCCGCGGCGATCGCCGGCGCGCTGCGTGCGCGCGCCTTCATTATCATTACCAACGTCGAACGCGTGCGTCGCGACCCCAAGGATCCGTCGAGCGGCATCGAACGGCTCACGCTCGACGAAGCCCGCGCGTTCATGCAAACACCCTCGTGTGAGGGCGGCATGCTCCCTAAGATGCACGCGGCGGTCGCCGCGGTCGAGTCCGGCGCAAGCGCATCCTACATCTGCGGCCCGGAATCGATCGCCGCCGCTCTCTCCGGCAACGCGACAATCGTGTCGCCGTAACCTTGTCATCCCGAGCGTAGCGAAGCGGAGTCGAGGGACCACACGCAGGAAACGCTTTCGTAACAAGCGCAAGCTATCGTCCCCACCATGGATCGAGAACCGAGCAGCGCCGAACTGATGACCGCGATCGTCGAACTGCATGGCGCGGTTGCGCAAGGTTTCGAGCGGGTCGACGCCCGGTTCGCGCAGGTTGACGCACGCTTCGAGCGGCTCGAGACACGCATCGCCTCCATCGAGACGCACGTTACGTCGATGGACGGCGAGCTCAAGGGCATCCACTACTGGATGGCCCGCAGTGACCACCGGTTCGCTGAATTGGAAGGCCGCTAAAGCGCTACTAACGCCTTCATGATGTCGATCAGATTCTGCGAACGAAGCCGACCTTGGTGCCATCCGAGCCATCTACAATGAAGGTATCGCGGACCGCGTCGCCACGCTCGAGACCGACCCGCGGACTATCGAAGACATCACCGAGTGGTGGCGCCAGCACGACTCTAGGTACACGGTTCTCGTAGCCATTGAGAACAGCGAGACCGTCGGCTGGGCGTCGCTCAACCGGTTTTCGCATCGATGCGCCCACGCGGCAATCGCCGACCTTTCGGTGTATATCGCGCGCGCGCATCGTGGCCGCGGCATCGGTTTCTCGCTCTTGACGGCGCTCGAGCCGCTCGCGCGAGCTGCCGGATTCCACAAGATCGTGTTACACGCGCTCAACGCGAATGACCACGGCAAGCGCCTCTATCGAAAGTGCGGTTTTGCCGAGGTCGGCGTCTTTAAAGAACACGGACAGCTCGATGGACGCTACGTCGATGTCGTCGCGATGGAAAAGCCGCTATATTGACATTCTTCGATTCAGTGGCTAGCATCGAAGTATGTCAATGCAACGCTGCTGCCCACCCGCTCGGGTGGTAACGGACGACTTCGAAGCGCAGGCAGCGCTGCTCAAAGCGACCGCGGACCCGTATCGCCTGACGATCCTCGCGACTCTAGCGGCAGCCGACGACGAGGTTTGCGTTTGTGATTTCACCGATGCGCTTCCGCTCAATCAGCCCACGGTCTCACATCATTTACGCATCCTGCGCGAAGCGGAATTAGTGACTTGCGAGCGCCGTGGCACGTGGGTGTATTACCGATTGGCACCTGATGCGAACGCTCGCGTGTCTGCCGCGCTAAAAAGCGTCTTTCGACAGAAAGTAACCGCATGAAGACGCATCTAAACCTGGCAACGACCGATTTATCGCGCAGCGTATCGTTCTACTCGACGTTGTTGAATGCGACGCCAACCAAGAACCTCGCGGACTACGCACTCTTCATTACGGATGAGCCGGGGCTTGAACTCGCGCTCGACCGGCGAGATTCGGTTGCACCGACACTCGATGCCCACTTCGGCATCTACGTCGAGACGACGCAAGACGTGGAAACGACCATCGCTCGCTTGGAAGCAGCAGGGCTAGCTGAATCAGTCGAACGCGAGGACACCTGCTGCTACGCGAATCAGACGAAGGTGTGGGCAACCGATCCCGAGGGTCGGCGCTGGGAGGTCTATACCGTTCACGGCGATACGGAAGAGCGGGATAGCGCGACCACCGAGTGCTGCTCTTGACGCTACCGAGGCGCTGCGCGGCCGAAGCGATCGGCACAGCGTTTTTGCTTGCCGGAGTGGTCGGCTCAGGCATCATGGCACAACGGCTCGCCGGCGGCAACGTGGCAATCGGTCTGCTCGCGAACACGATCGCAACCGGCGCAGTCCTGATGTGCCTTATCGCCGCACTCGGTCCGATCTCCGGTGCGCATTTCAATCCGGCCGTGTCGCTCGCCGGCGCTATGCGCGGCGAATTGCGATGGAGCGAGCTGCCGCTCTATATCCTCGCGCAAATCCTCGGAGCAGTCGCGGGCGTTGCAGCCGCGAACACGATGTTCGGCCTTCCGCTCTTCTCCGCGTCGCATCACGCACGCACCGGCCTGGCGCAGTGGTTCGCGGAGTTCATCGCCACGTTCGGCTTATTGCTCGTCATATGGGGATGCATCCGCTTCAAATCGGCGTTCGTGCCTTTCGCCGTCGGGTCGTATATCGCAGCAGCCTATTGGTTCACGTCCTCGACGTCGTTCGCGAATCCCGCCGTGACGATTGCACGGACGTTGTCCGATACGTTTGCAGGCATTCGTCCGCAGGACGCGCCGGGCTTCATTGTCGCGCAATTGCTCGGCGCGATATGCGCGACACTCCTGTTCCAATGGCTCGGCGACGAATCGTATGCCGTCGCCTAAGCCGTTTGTGCTTTTCGTGTGCCGCCACAATACGGGTCGCAGCCAAATGGCCGAAGCGTACCTTCGGCATTTTGCCGGCGATGCGATCGAAGTTGCGTCGGCTGGAACCGAGGCTGCCAACGCGCCGAATGCCGGTGTGGTGGCGGCGATGGCCGAAGACGGCATCGACATCTCGTCGGCAAGACCGAAATTGATTGACCCCGAAATCGCCGCCCGAGCCGACCGGATCATCACGATGGGGTGCGATGTCCAAGGTGTGCCGCGCATCGATGACGATTGGGGACTGCCCGATCCGAAAGGCCAGTCGTCAGCGCGCGTGCGCGAGATTCGCGATACCGTTAAAAGAAAAGCGCGAGCGCTGGCTGAGGAACTACTAAGGGTCGCGCGCTAGCCTTCCGCGCCTTCGGCTTCTTCGAGTTTCTCGATGGCGGTGCGCAAATCGGTGGCCTCGGACATGTGCGCGGCTTCCTTGTCCTCGCGATCCGGCAGGTGCGGAGAGTCCTTGCGCTGTTGTTCGAGCAACGCGATGATCTTCGCGGTCTTCTGCTCGTTGATCAACGCGATCTGCAGCGTTACCTTCGCCCGCTGATCGGCGCTGTCGCCTTGGCGGTTCTCCGTGATCAAGATGAACACGACGATCAGCACCGATACGATCGACAGGATCAATTGCAGCAATGGGAATGCGGGACTATCGAAACGATGCCCCGCGATACGATCGATCGCGATCCAGAACACGATAAACCCGATCAACCCGTAGGCAAACCACGGCCGGCCGATGCGATCGGTCAGCCATTCGATGTTTCGCTGCATTGGATGCAGATCGCGCTGATGTTCGGCGTGCAGACCCGCCAATGAGCGCACGGTCTGCTCGATCGGCGCGTCACCGCTGTCCGGAGCCTTGTTATCGTCCATCACGAAGACCTACCCACGTTTAGAGAGCCGCAACCGCAGGAAACGGGCCGGTAACACGCGCAAAATGTCCTCTCATGAGCAGCGTCCGTGTACTGGTCGGAACGCGCAAAGGCGCGTTCATTCTCGATGCGGACGGCACGCGCGCGTCCTGGCGAGTGAGCGGCCCACACTTTGCGGGCTGGGAAATCTATCACGTGAAAGGTTCGCCGGTCGATTCCAATCGATTGTTCGCGTCGCAGAGCAGCAGTTGGTCGGGCCAAGTCATGCAGCGGTCCGATGACGGCGGCGCGACGTGGGAGACGACCGGCAATCAATTCGCCTACGACGGCGTTCCCGGCACGCATCAATGGTATGACGGCACGCCGCATCCGTGGGAGTTCGCGCGCGTGTGGCATCTCGAGCCGTCGCTCGCCGATCGAGACACCGTTTATGCCGGCGTCGAAGACGCCGCGCTGTTCCGCTCGAACGACGCCGGCGCAACCTGGAGCGAACTCTCGGGATTGCGCACCCACACGACGGGCTCGTCGTGGCAGCCGGGCGCCGGGGGCATGTGCCTGCACACCATTCTGCTCGACCCGAGCAATCCGCAGCGGATTTTCACGGCGATTTCAGCGGCTGGCGCATTCCGTAGCGACGATGAAGGCGCGACGTGGAAGCCGATCAACCGCGGGCTTCGATCCGACCAAATCCCCGACCCCGATGCCGAGGTCGGGCACTGCGTGCATCGCATCGCGATGCATCCCTCACGTCCCAACGTGCTCTTCATGCAGAAACACTGGGACGTCATGCGTAGCGACGACGCCGGCGATTCGTGGCGCGAGGTCAGCGGCAATCTGCCGACGGACTTCGGTTTTCCCATCGACGTCCATGCGCACGAGCCCGAGACGATCTACGTCGTGCCGATCAAGAGCGATGCCGAGCACTTCCCGCTCGACGGCCAATTGCGCGTCTATCGCAGCCGCACCGGCGGCGACGAGTGGGAAGCCCTAACCAACGGTCTGCCGCAGCAGAATTGCTTCGTCAACGTCTATCGCGACGCGATGGCGGTCGATGCGCTCGACTCGTGCGGCATTTACTTCGGGACGACCGGCGGCCAAGTGTACTGTTCGCCCGACGGCGGCAATTCGTGGAACGCCATCGTGCGCGATCTTCCGGCGGTGCTTTCGGTCGAAGTCCAGACACTGCCGTGATACGTGTTGTCCTACCGGCGCATTTAAAGGCGCTTGCGCGCGCGCACGATGAAGTGCAGATCGAAGTCGACGGGCAGGTCACGATCAGCACCGTGCTCGCCGCTATCGAGGCGCGCTACCCGATGCTCCTCGGCACGATTCGCGATCGGGTCACGCACAAACGTCGCCCCTTCATTCGCTACTTCGCCTGCGAACGCGATCTCTCGCACGACGCGCCGGATGCACCGTTACCCGACCCGATCGCGATCGGCGCGGAGCCGCTGCTGATCATCGGCGCGATGTCCGGCGGGTAGCACGATACCGGTCAAATGCAGCGGGTCGTAGGCGCTGACCTCGGTGAGCGCCGTATCATCACCGCTGCGACGCGACGCACGCAGCGCGTCGATCGCTTCCGGCAGCGCAAATTGTTCGCCCACAAATCCGTTCACGAAGCGGCCGCCGCGAATCTCGCCGCGCGCCTCCAAACGGCGCAGTGCAACGAGCAGATCGCGCCAGCGCGGTGCGAGCGTTTCGCGTGCGATCATGTCGCGGAAGAGGACGCCCCAGCGGTCGAGCAGCCGGCGCGCGAACCATTCCGGATCGATGCTCTCGGCCGCCGAGTCGAGTAACGACCACCGTCCGCTCGACGAGCGCGGCCGTGCGCGCAGTCCTTTTTCGCCCAGACGCCGCTTCGCATCGATCAGCGAACGCAGCGCATCGAAACCGTCCGCGGTGACGAGCCCGGCTGCCACGAGTTGCCAGAGCGCTTCTTCCACTTCACTCGCAAGGCGCTTCGAGCCGCGAACGATCTCGGCAAAAAACGGTGCACCGCGGCGGCGAATCTCTTCGAGCACGTCGTGCGCCGCATGCGAAAGGCCTGAGGTCTTGAACTCGTCGCGGACGATCAGCGCTTCGGCGTCGTCACGGTTAAAGAGCGAAATCGGCGCGAGCTTGGTCGGACGAACGCGACGGTTCGACTCGTCGTCGAGTTCGAGCGCGGGATGCGCCGAGAGACGTCCCCACATCACTTCGCCCGAATAGCACAACTGATCGAGATACTCGCGGCGGTAGCCGGCGATGCGCGACGGCAGAATCTGCGCCTCCCACGCCGCCGCGGGAATTTCGTAGCCTTCGAGTTGCCGGATGACTTGCAGCGTTCCGTCGATGCCGTGCAGACGCGAACCCGGTGCGACGTGCTGCCAGCGATGCAAGAAGCGCACGTAGTCACTCGAGGAGACGGGCTCGATCTCGCGTCGCAGCGTGCCGAGCGTGCGGCGATGGATGCGCGCGAGCACGCGACGGTTGCACCACTCTTCGGTTTCGCCGCCGCGAAAATGCCCGCGTAAGAGCTGGCCTTGCGTCTCGAGGCGAATCAGCGCGGCGTCGATCGCTTCGACGTCGATGCCGAAACGTTCGCCCAACTCCACATTCGTCGCCGGGCCGGTCGATTCGAGCCAGCCGCGCAGAATCTCGGCGACCGTCGCCTCGTGCGTATCCGGTAGTTCCGTACGCCCGGCCGCATCGATCGCCGGATCGAGGATCGCCTCGGGGTACGCCGCGCGCGCGAGTTCCAATCGCTCGGCGCTGGTCCAGAACGCGCCGGCCGCCGCCCGCAGCGTCGTCGCGCGACGTTGCCCAACCAGTTCGTCGTACCAGGTGCTCCACTCCGCAACCGGCGGCAGCACGACGAGCGTCGCCAAGGCGTCGTGCAATTCGTCGGCGTCGCGTACGACCGGCCACGACTCGGCCGCAACCTCGGCAATCGCGTCGGCGCTCAAAATCCCGGCACCGTCGACGTCACTACGAACGGTGCGGCGCAACTGCACCGCACGCGCGCGCCGTTCTTCGAGCGGTGCGTCGTCGAGATACGCGTACGGGTTCGCGTTCAAAATCTCGTGGCAGAACGGCGACGGCTCCGGCGTGTCGATCGTCACCGTGCGAATTTCGCCGGCCTCGAGGCTCTGTAATATTGCGATGAGGCCATCGAGGTCCATGGCTTCGTGCAAGCAGTTGTCGATCGTTTCGCGCACCAGCACGTGATCGGGGATACGAATCGGGCCGGTGAGATTCTCCGGGCACGCGGCCTGATCCGGAAAGAGCGCCGCGATCAAGTCGTCAGCACGCATGCGCAGCAATTGCGGCGGGACCTTGCGGCCGCCGCGCATCCGCAGGATCGCAAGCGCCCGCATCGCGTTCCAGCGCCAACGCGCCGCGAACATCGGTGCCGGCAACATCGCCTGCGTCAGGACGTATTCGACACTGGCCGACTTGACATATTCGAAGATGATCTCGAGCGGAAAGGCGTGCTGATCGGTCAGCGAGAGCACGATGCCGTTGTCGGTCGCCGCCGCCTGCAGTTCCAAATTAAACGATCGGCAAAAGCGCTTGCGCAGCGCCAGGCCCCACGCGCGATTGATGCGCGCGCCGAACGGCGTATGCAGGATGAGCTGCATGCCGCCGGCTTCGTCGAAGAAGCGCTCGGCCACGATCGTACGATCGGTCGGAACGACGCCGAGAATCGCCTTGCCGGCGCGCACGTAGGCCACCGCCTGATCGGCGCCGGGCACGTCAAGTGCACACTCGGCGATCAGAAATTCGCGCGCCGCAGCGTCGTCACGCTCGTCGATCGCACTACGTACCGCCGCCACTTCACGCGACAGCTCGATCGTGCGGCCGAGCCCTTCGCCGTTCCAAAACGGGACCGTCGGCGGCGCACCCTGCGCGTCTTCGACGCGCACCACGCCGGGTTCGATGCGGCGGATGCGCCACGACGTCGTCCCGAGCATGAAGATGTCGCCTGCCAGGCTCTCGATCGCGAAATCTTCATCCAACGTTCCCACTTTGTGCTCGTCGGGTTCGGCAATCACGTTGTATTGTGCCGTGTCCGGAATCGCGCCGCCCGAGGTAATCGCGGCCATGCGCGCGCCGCGGCGTCCGCGCAGCCGTCCGTTGACGCGATCGAAGTGCAGATACGCGCCGCTCCGTCCACGCGAGGTGGCGACGCCGTCGGCGAGCATGTCGACGACGTCGTCAAAATCCTTGCGCGCTAGATCGCGATACGGGTATGCCGTGCGCACCGTGTCATACAATGCTTCTACGTCCCACTCGTCGCTCGCGCAGGCGGCCACGATCTGCTGCGCCAGAATGTCCAGCGGCGATTTGGGAATCGTGATCGCGTCCATCGCCCCGGTGCGTATCGCGCGAACCAGCGCCGCGCACTCGAGCAGCTCGTCGCGCGTGGTCGGAAACAGCCGGCCATGCGGAAGCGCCCCGATCCAGTGTCCCGAACGCCCTATGCGCTGCAACGCAACCGAGATCGACCGCGGCGATCCGAGCTGCACGACCAAGTCGATCGAGCCGATGTCGATTCCGAGCTCGAGCGACGCGGTCGCAACAACCGCACGCAGCTCGCCCGCCTTGAGCCGATGCTCGGCCTCAAAGCGCTTCTCGCGCGAGAGACTTCCGTGGTGCGGCAGCACGGTGCCCTCACCCAGACGTTCGCCCAATGCAAACGCGACGCGCTCGCTCATGCGGCGCGTGCCGACAAACACCAGCGTGGTGCGATTGCCGCGAATCAACTCGGCGACCCGGTCGTAGACCTCGCCCCACATCTCGCCGCTTGCGACCGGACCGAGTTCGTCGCGCGGCACTTCGACGGCAATCGTCATCTCGCGCCGGCTGCCGACGTCGATGACTTGCGCCTGCGGGCTCAAAAACTGTGCAACGTCCTCCAACGGACGTACCGTGGCCGAGAGCCCGATTCGTTGCGGCTTCGTGCCGCCGGCATTCTCAACGAATCGATCGAGACGCGCGAGCGTCAACGCCAGATGTGACCCGCGCTTGTCTCTCACCATGGCGTGAATTTCGTCGACGATCACCGTCTTCACGTTGGTGAAGAGTGCCCGCGACTTCTCCGCCGTAAGCATCATGAATAGTGATTCCGGCGTGGTGACGAGCACGTGCGGAACCGTCTTGAGCATGCGTTGCCGTTCGGCGGGCGTCGTATCGCCGGTCCGCACGGCCGTGCGGATGGGGGCAAGCGGAATGCCTTGTTGCTCCGCTAAGGCCACCAGTTCGCCGAGCGGCACTTCGAGATTCTTGCGAACGTCGTTGGTCAGCGCCTTGAGCGGCGAGACGTAGACCACCAGCGTCTCGTCGGCCAGATCGTTTGCCGCTGCGCGGCGCACGAGGTCATCCAGGCACAGCGAAAACGCGGCAAGCGTCTTGCCCGAGCCGGTGGGCGCGGAGATCAACACGTCGTGTCCCGCGCGAATGGCCGGCCAGCCCTGAAGCTGCGGCTCGGTTGGCTTGCCATAGCGGCTGCAAAACCACTCGCTTACGAGTGGATGGAATCGATCGATCATTATGATGTAGAACCCCGATTTGTCACGCCGAGGTGCACCGCCTTGTCATCCCGAGCGTAGTCGAGGGCAATCCGCACCCCGAGGTAACTATTCAGCCAAAGCGTGCGATGTGACCGCGACCAAACGCCTTGGCTGCGTCGATGAGCGGCAGTATCGTGTGCCCGTACTCGGTGAGTGAATACATTACGCGCGCGGGTGCGGAACCGGTCTCTTCGCGCGCGATGATGTCGTCGGCGATCAGCTCGGCGAGCTGTTCGGTCAGCACCTTGCGCGAAACGTCGGGCAGAAATTGCGCGATCCCCGCGAAGTGGTACGGACGCTCGGCCAGCGAGTAGATGATGATCATCTTCCACTTCCCGCCGACAGCCGCAAGGGCCGCGTCAGCGGGCAGTTACTCACCGGGTTGGCTCTGCGAACGGCAAACATCAGTTAGTGATCGACGAACTTCGAGTCTTCGCTCAACGTCGGATCGAGGCGCACGGCCTCGAGCGCGTACCTGCGGGTCTCGTGGCCGCCCGGCACTGCCACGCGCACCACGAGCTCGTGCGGATGCACTTCTTTGACGGTCCCCTCTTCTTGCGTGCCGTCGATATAGACGTGATCTCCAGGTTTAAACATAGCCGTTCTCCTATTCCAAAATGTGTCGCCCTGAGCCTGTCGAAGGGCGCCCCATGATGATTGCAGCGGCAACGCCGGTTAGCATCGTACAGGTCATCACGCAAACCGTGCGCCCCCTGATGCAGCGGTACGATATTCCCGGCATGGCGGTCGGCGTTGTCGTAGGCGAGCAGTCGTACGTGGTTGACCGCGGGGCGGCCTCAAAGGCGACGAAACAACCGGTCGACCCGGCGACACTCTTCGAGATCGGCTCGGTTACCAAAACCTTCACCGCAACGCTCGCGTCGTACGCGCAGCTCACCGGCAAACTCTCGCTCTCGGATACGGTGAGTGTGGATTTACCCGTGCTGCGCGGCAGTGCATTCGATCGTGTGCGCCTGCTCAATCTCGGCACGCACACGGCAGGCGGTCTTCCCTTGCAAGTTCCCGACAACGTCACCAACGACGCGCAGCTTATTTCCTACCTCCAACATTGGAAACCGTCGTATCCACCCGGCACGCATCGAGTCTACTCCAACGTCAGTATCGGGTTGCTCGGCATGATCGCAGCCGCGCGCATGCACGAAGATTTCGTTACGGCGATGCAGCGTACGCTCTTCACACCGCTGGGCTTGCGGCACACCTATATCAACGTCCCCGCGGCGCAGATGGAAAATTACGCGCAAGGCTACACGTCAACAAATATGCCGATTCGGATGAAACCCGGCGAGCTCTGGGCGCAGGCCTACGGCGTTCGCACGACCGCCGGCGATCTGCTGCAGTGGCTCGAAGATAATATGGCGATGGTCCCGCTCGATGCCACGTTGCAGCGCGCGCTCATCGACACGCACACCGGCTATTACGGCGTCGCGCCGATCACCCAAGACTTGATCTGGGAGCAGTATTCGTATCCGGTCTCGCTGGCGAAACTCGAGGACGGAAATTCCGCCCGGATCCTGTTCGACGCAAATCCGGCGATCGCGCTCCAACCACCGCAACCACCGCGCGACGCCGCCTTCCTGAATAAAACCGGATCGACCAACGGTTTTGCAACCTACGTCGCATTCATTCCGGCAAAGAAGATCGGCATCGTGCTATTGGCCAACAAGAACTATCCGATCCCCGCACGAGTCGCCGCCGCCTACGAGATCCTCCGCCGGCTGCCGTAGGTAGCGCGCCACGCTATCGAAGCGGCACATACTCAAACCCAAGAAACCGTTCGCGTTTAGGAACCGCTAGCGGCCGCCCTCAGAAATAATGAAGGCCTCCTAGTCACGGAGGCCTTCTGCGATTCCCTTCGTGGGTCCGTCGCTAGGCTTCGGATTGTGGCGTAATTTGCGACTGCGCCCAGAAGCTGGCGGCCGCGTCGCCGATCGACTGGGTTGCCATCGACGATGTCGTCGTGGGTATCGTCACGCCGAAGGCGTCCTCGTCACTGGTCGTACCGGAGGTACTGCTCGACGAACTCGAGCTCGACTGACTCGCATGGTGATGATGATGGTGATGGAGTTCCGATTTCAACTGCGCGAGCTGCTGTGGATTGAGCACCGAATCGATTTGGCTTTGCAGCTGCGTGGGGCTGAGATTGCCGTTTTTGGCGTTTTGGAGAATCTGGCCGATCTGTTGTTGTTGCGTTTGCGTGAGATTGAGGTTCGAAAACACGCTCGGCAACGTGGTTGATTGCGCAACGTTGGGTACGGTAGCGTAGGACGCCGACGCGCTCACACCGGATGTCCCTGAGATGCCACTCATTGATGTCTCCTTTCTGCGCGCATAGCGCACTCTTAGGCTATCGGCAGCAAGGCTGTGAGAATCGTGAGGTTCTCCTCGGACTTGTCATCCCGAGCGTAGCGCAGCGTAGTCGAGGGAGCGACGGATACGCCCAAACTAGCGTCTTGCTGAAATTTCCGCTATAATGAGCGTATGTCAACTCTGGCCCTGGCGCCGACCGCCGTCGATTTTGCGCGGTCCCCGGCGAAGCTCAAGGCGCTCTCGCCCACCGCGATTCGCGCCTTTAAAGACATCGCCACGCACTGGAAGCTCGCGCCGATCGAGCAGCGCATTCTGCTCGGCGTCCTCCCGCAGTCGACCTACACCAAGTACATGCGCGATCCCGACACGGCGCTGCTCTCCTACGACACGCTGCAGCGCATCTCGATGCTGCTCGGCATCTTCAAGGCGATCAACATCCTCCTGCCCGACGCGGAGCTCGCCGATGCGTGGATCAGCCGGCCCAATGCCCATCCGCTGTTCAAAGGAATGAGCGCCAAAGAGCTGCTGCTCGATGGATCGTTCGAAAGTCTGGCAGCCGTGCGTGCCTACCTCGACACGCAGCGTGGCTGGTAGACGAGCCGCTGCTCCTAGGGACTTACGATTTGGAATCGGCCGCGCAAGATTATCCGCACGTGTTTCGCCGGCTCGCCTCCGGCGGTCGTTACGTCCACATGCAGGTCTGCGACAAGCGGCTCGCCCGGTGGGCTCTTGCACGCCGGCAACGCGTAGAGTTCGGCGCGATAGCGAATCGGCTTGTTGACCCCGTGATCTTCCCACTTGTAGAGAATTGCCTGCTCGCTCTTGGGGCGCACCCAGGCGCCGCTCACCACGGTCGCCCAGCCGTCGGCGCGTTCGTCATAGATGGTCACCCACGCACACAGTGGCGTCTCGTTCACGTACGTCGTCGTACCATAAACCATGTGCGAGGATTCTGCGCGCGCCGGAACGGCGAGCAAAAGAAACACGAGTACAAGAAAGAATCGCATGCGCGATGATACGCTTTCGTAAAAAGCGCACCTTCCGCGTCATCGCCCATCGCCGCAACGAAGACCGCATTGCCGATCGGTTGACCTCGGTCACCAATCGTGCGGCGCTCGACGAGATTGAGGCGCTGTCTAACCCGCGTATCCAGCAAGAGTACGCCGCGCGAAAGAAAGTCCGGCCTGAAGACTTGGGCGGCAGCGACGGTAACGAGATGGTCATCGCCTCCTTCGCCTATTCCGGCGCGAGCCGCTTCACCGACGGCAGCTACGGTGTCTACTACGCGGGCTTCGACCAGCGCACCGCGATCGCGGAGTCGGCCTATCACACGCAGCGCTTCCTCGCCTATACGCAAACGCGCGCAACCGTCGTCTACAAGCGCGTGCTCACCGCCGACGTCAAAGGCAGCTACGACGACGTACGCGCCCTTTCGCCGAGCGACCCGATCTACGATCCCGATCCCAACAACTATGCGGCCGCACAGGCCTACGCGCTCGCGCTCTACGCGCGAAACGCCGTCGACGGCGTCGTGTACGCCAGCGTGCGCGCCGCCGGGGGTACCTGCGTCGCCGCCTTTCGCCCACGGCTGCTCACCAACTGCGCGACCGCCGGCTTTTTAGCCTACACGTACGACGGTATGCGTATCGACGAGATCTTCGCGATCGAGCCAATCGCCCGCGAAACACAAGCTTAACCGGTCGTCCCTTGTTTCCGCTGCGTCGCAATGGGGAATCATACCGATAATATAAATGGAACGAGGTGATCCAGATGGCTCTGGTTAGAGCAGTCGCGCTGCTCGTTTTTCTCACGGCGCTTTCGACGGCACAAACACTCGCGCAAACCACCCCCGTGTGGCAAACGCCCGCCGATTCGATTGCCGTGCTGAATACCAGTGGAAATCAGGATTTCAGCTACGCGCTCATCCGCGACGGTTCCATGCACAATCACAATACGTACTGCGTCACCGTCGGCGCGCACATCGGCAAGTTGCGCGTCGTTTCGATTGGCCCCAAGGGTATCGTGCTCTCGAACGGGCGTCTGCTGCCGAACACGGCGGTCGCGGCGCGACCGACCACGCTCGTTGCTACCGGGCAGGCGATTGACCTTCCCTAACACAATCAGCCCGGAATGGCGGCATTCCCCAGGATAGCCTGTTCGGCGTTGATCATTGCGCTGGTCCTCGGCACGCGCTTCACCGTCGCATCCGCCGCCACCGAAGAACTCCTCGCCTACCGCTCGTCGTCCGCGGCCGACGGCAGCGTCCGCCTCGAACTCGATTTCGACGGACCGGCGCCGGCAACGCAGGTCATCCACGCGTACCGCGACCAGGCGAAAATCGTCCTCATCGGCGTCGAACGCGGCCCCGATCTTCCGGCCAGCATCGCCGAAGGCGGCACGATCAAGAGCGGCTCGATTGCGGCGTTCGCGCATATCGGGTTGGTCGTCAACCTTGAGTTGACGCACGACGTTCGTCCGCGCACCGAGACATTTGGTAACCGCGTCATCGTCCACGTTCCCGCCGGCACCAGCGACGAAGAAGCGCATGTCACGATTGCTCCACTTGCGCGAGCGCAAGGCGTGACGATCGTTCGGCTCTCGTACGCCGACGTCAGCGAGATCGCCGGGCTGATCAAGAGCGGTGTGACCGTTCCCTCGGTCGATTTCTTTACCGCGCAATCGCCGTTCGTTGCGCCAACACCGGCGTCGGGCAGCTCGTACTCGAGCTCGTCGTCGTCGCAGGTCACCAACGCGACGCCAACCTACGTCACGCTGCCGACCAGCGCACTGATCCCCAAAGATTCGGCGCAAGGCGTCTTCATCAACGATAACGTCTCGGTCGATCGGCGATTGAACGCCGTAATCTTGCGCGGCACGCCCGACGAGATCGCGCCCTACGAGCGCATGATCGCACTGGTCGATACACCGCGGCGCAGCGTACTGCTCGAAACGCAAGTGGTCGAGTTGACCGAAACCGGCGCCTACGATCTCGGCGTCAACTACTCGCCGAGCGGTTCGCTCGCAACCGCAACGTTCAACGCCGGCAATACCATACCCAGCAGCGTGTCGGTGAACAGCACCGCACAGGGCTCCAGCAAGCCGATTGCGAGCCTCTCGCTTGGTGCGCAGTTGCAGGCGCTGCAGCAAAAAGGCCAGGCCAAGATTCTTGCGCAGCCGCGCATTCTCGCCGCCGACAACCGCATCGCGGCGATTCTTTCCGGCGAAGCGGTGCCGATCTTCAACACCGTGGTCGTGCCCTCAGGCGGAGCGCCACTGGTCCAACAGCAGATTCAATACATCAACGTCGGTGTCAGCCTGGAGATTTTGCCGCGCATCTCTGCCGACGGGAGCGTTACCGTCGACGTCTTCTCCGAGGTCTCGAGCATCATCGATTACGTTGGGACCACGCCGCGTATCGCCGTGCGTCAAGAACTTACCACGGCCTCCGCCAACGACGGTCAATCGATCCTGATGGGTGGCCTCATGCAAGATCAAGAGATCAAACAGCTCAGCAAAATTCCCGGGCTCGGCGATTTGCCGCTCATCGGTCCAATCTTCCAGCAGACCACGATGAGCGATCAGAAAACCAATCTTTATCTCGTCATCACCCCGCACGTGCTGACCAAGACGTCGACCGCCGCCCAACCGCCCTCCCCCTCGCCCTAACCGGCGCCTGCTTTGAGCCAAGCTGATTGAGGCCTGTCAGAAACGAGCATACTGGGTGTAGCCATCATTATGAAGAGGTCGGAGGGCCTTCGTTGACCGATACCGCGGAAAATCGCGATCAGGCGCGGCTAAACCTACTCGTACGCGCGGGCGACATCTTTCATCAATCCCTCGACGTAACCGCAACGCTTAACAACGTTGCGCGCCTCTCCGTCGAGTCGTTTGCGGATATCTGCATCTTCGATCTCCTCGATGAACGCTCCGATCGGCTCTTCGTCACCGCCGCCGCGCATCGCGATCGGCGGAAGGAAGAAGCCCTTACCGGCGTCGGCGCAATCCTGCACATCGAAGAATTCCGCGTTCACCCGGTCGTCGAGGTCACGCGCAGCGGCAAGCCGTTCTTCTTGCCGCGCATCGACGAGAACACGCTCGTCGCGCACGCGGCGTCGCGCCAACACGAGCACTATATGCGGCGCCTCGGCTACCGCTCGAAGATCGTTGCTCCGGTCGTCGCACAGGATCATATCTTCGGCGCACTCACCTTCGTGCGAACGCGCGAAGACCACGAATTCGACGAAGGCGATCTCGCCTTCGCGATCGAGTTGGGGCGGCGCGCCGGCCTGGCCGTCGCGAATGCGAAGCAGTTCCACCGCGAACAATACGTTGCCGAAACGCTGCAGCGCTCGTTCTTGCCGCAGAGCTTCCCCAAGCGCGCCGGCATCGAAATTTCGGCGCACTACCGGCCCGGTTCGACCGAAGCCGACATCGGGGGCGATTGGTACGACGCCTTTGAAAATGCGGCCGGCGAAATCGTGCTGACGATCGGCGACGTCACCGGCAAAGGGATCGAAGCGGCACGCCTGATGGTCTTGATGCGTCAGGCCATTCGCGTTGCGGCGCTTGATTCGAACGATCCTCGCCGAATCGCCGACGTGTGCAACCGCCTGCTGCTTGCCGACGACGAGAACCGTCTAGCTAGTGCTTTCATCGGGATCATCGACCTTCAGACAAGCATGCTGCGCTACGTTTCCGCCGGTCATGCACCGCCGCTGCTGCGCTTGCCCGATCGCACCGTGCGCCGGCTCGAATCGCCGTCGCCGCCCCTCGGCGCGTTCCGCAACGTCGATTTCGAGCTGCATGAAGAACTGTGTCCGGATCAGAGCGTGCTCGTCTTATACACGGACGGCATCGTCGAGATCACGCGCGATATCCTCGCCGGCGAAGACATGCTCGCAGCCGTACTGCGCTCGGACGCGATTCTGCACGCTGCGAGTCCAGCCGAGTTCGTCGAGCGCGCGATCGCGAATCGTGCACCGCGCGACGACATCGCGATCATCGTGGCAAACTTTGCGCGAAACTCGTTGCGCTGGCAGTTCCAGGCCGAGGATGTCCGCTCGGCGTACGCCATGCGCGAGGAATTCTTTCGCAGCCTGCTCACCCTATGTGAGCCCGATGACCAGCAGATCACGACCTGCGGGGTCATCTTTGCCGAACTCATCGGCAACGCGGTGCGTCACGCGCCGGGGCCGCTCAGCGTCTCGCTGGAACGCCGTCACGGCGAACTCGCGCTGCACCTCATCGACAACGGTCCGGGCTTCGACTATGCGCCGGTACTCCCGAGCAACATTTGGTCCGAAACCGGCCGCGGGCTGTACCTCATCTCGAAATTAGCGCGCGGCGTCGAAGTCGAACGCCTCCCTGGGCTCGGCAGCCACGTGATCGTGACCCTCCCGGTGACCTGCGAACTGCGCGCCGACGAGGAAGCCCCATTGTCCTCATTTGCTACGCTAAAGCACGATGAGCCAAAAACCGTTCATGCTGCGCGGGACCCACGTAAGACTCGAACCGCTTAGCCGCGATCACATCGCGCCCTTGGTCGAAGCGAGCCGCGACGATTCCCAATTGTATGCGTGGAGCTTCGTGCCCCAAGGCGTGGACGCGGTACGACAGTACGTCGAGCATGCACTCGCGCTGGCCCAAGGCGGCCATGCGGTTCCGTTTGCGACCATTCGCCAAAGCGACGACGCGGTGATCGGCTCGACGCGGTTCTTCGATCTTGCGCGCTGGGCGTGGCCGGCCGGCCAACGCGAGCGCGCCGTCTTCGACACCGCCGAAATCGGCTACACCTGGCTCACGCCGTCCGCGATTCGCACCAGGGCAAATACCGAAGCCAAAGCCTTGATGCTCGAACATGCCTTTGAAACGTGGAGGGTTCACGCGATATCCTTCCATACCGATGCGCGCAACGCGCGGTCGCGCGCCGCGATCGAACGCCTCGGTGCGCAATTCGAAGGCATCTTGCGCGCGCATCGCCTGGCGATCGATCTTGCGTCGCGCGATTCGGCGCGCTACTCGATCGTCGCGGCCGAGTGGCCGCACGTCAAAGCGCACATCGCCAATTTATTGGCATAGTCCCGCTCGCTCGATTGCTCCCTTGGACCTATGCCCGATGATTACTTTTGCCCAGTCGGTAAGATGATGCAGGTTCTTTGCATAAGTATAGTGTCATGACGAAGATCGAAGCCTCGCTCAGCCCGGCAGAACGCGGCGTGTTGCAAAAACTACTCGACGGTTTGCGCAATCAGGATATTGCCGCGCGGCTGCGGCTGTCCGACAAGACGGTGAAGAACCACATCTCGCACATCTTGCGCAAAACGGGAACCTCGTCACGACTCGAACTGACGATCAAAGTCTACAAGCAGCGCGAGCGTGACCTGCGCCGGCGTCTGACGGCGGCGTAAACAGGCACTAACAACTCCAGGAAAACCCGGTCCGGGCCAAAGGACGCAAGGGAGCGGCAGTCGCCCTCCAGGAACTAGGGTCATGCGTCTTAGGGTAGCCCTGGTCTTCTTTGCGCTTGGCGTGGTCATCGTCGGATGCGGCGGAGGTGGTAAGTCGGGCATCGTCCCGACGCTCACCAGTCCGGGTTCCGGCGGCGCCAACCCGTCGAGCGGGACAAAAACGACCCGCGCCACCATCGCGCTGTACGTCCCGCCGGCCAACAAACAAGCGTCGTCGCGCCGGCCGTTCTATATCTCGCCGAACACGCAAGCGTTCGGCGTCGTCGTGCTCCCCTACCCGTCGGTCGTTCCGAGCCCGGTCCCCACCACCAATATCCAAATCTTTCCGGTCACCACGCCGAGCCCGTGCGCGGCGGCAAGCGGCGGCGGCGAGACCTGCAACTTCACCGTCACCGCGCCGGTCGGCACCGATCTCTTTATCGTCGCCGCCTTCGCGACCGCGGCACCCACCGGCAACACGACGCCGCTGTCGGCGTTCGTCTCGGGTCCGGTGACGGTAAGCCTCAGCCCTGCTCCCGATGCAACGCCGCTCGGATTTACGCTCGACGGCATCGTGTACAGCGTCGTGGTTACGGTGGCAAGTCCCGATCCGGGCAACACGCCGAATACGCAAGTTTTTACCGTCGGTGTGCCGACTTCGGCGCCGCTTGCCGTCACTGCCTACGACGCGAGCGGCAATCTCGTCATGAGCGATCCAACGACCCCATATTACAATCCGATCGTCATCCAAGCATCGCCGGCAGCCGACGGTCTCACGCTTGCGCTCACATCGAGTTCCGCGTGCGGAAGCAGTGCGTCGGGCGCCGTTGCAACGATCGACTGCGCGGGCGATCTCGGCAACGTGCACGTTTTGTACGACGGCACGCCGCGTCCCGACGCCAACGATCATTTGATCGACAACTACGCGGTCTACTCGTCGACCGCGCCCAACCCGACACCGTCGCCGGCAAACTACGTGCTCGCCGGCAATATCCAATCGTGGCCACTCAATACCGGCAACTACGTCTACGACGCCTACCTCGGCACGTTGAGTGGCGGCGCGTTCTGGTACCTCGCGTACTTCCAGAGCGGGAACGACTGGATCACCGGCACCTTCGACCCGGCGACGGGAATCGCGGGTGCATCGGCGCCGCTCAGCGTTACCAACGGCGTCCTCAGCGCTGCAACGTCGGCCAACGGAAACCTCTGGATCGTCGATGCATTCGGTTCCGGCCCTTCGAAGATCTCGTGTTACACGTCTGCATCGAGCGGCGGCGCGCCGGTCGTCAGCATCATCCCGGTTGCGCCGAACAGCGATGCGATGCGGGTGTCGGCGGTCACGGTCGATAGTTCGGGGAATCTCTGGTACGTCGGCTACGACAACGTCGAGACACCCGATATGTACGGCGGCTACTTCAATGTGTCGTCAGGATGCACCGCGCCAAATCCGAATCCGCCGGTCGCGCAATTCTCGCTCAACGGTGACATGGCCGACTACTTCGCAGCGCTGGCGCCGATACCGGGTAGCGGCGCGGCCATGATCGCGGACGGCGAATACGGTCACGGCGTGTTCGTTATGGCGACGAGCAGTCCAGCGGCGCTTTCGACCGTGCCGCCGGTGCTCGAATCACCGAACGGCTACGGCATTGCCGTCGACGGCGCCGGCACAACGTATGCGGGATTCACCGAGAGCTCGACCAGCGACGTCGAGACGTTCGCGGCAGGCGCCTCAATGATGAACACGCTGCTCGATCTCGCTCCGAATCCCGTCGCAAGCGGAGTGCCGGGCCCACAACCCTCCGCCGCGCTCAATGCGTTTTCGCCGACCGGCGGGGCCGCCGACCGCCTGGACTACACCGACGTCGCCTATGAAGCGCTCGGCTTGATTGTATCGGTTCCGTCGTCGCCGATGCCGATACTCGTTTCGCTGCCGAATTCTGCCTACGTGCTCCCGGCTGCGTACACCAGCAAGGGCGCACCGTACGTGCTCGACATGGACGCGAATGAGAACCTCAACATCGTTCGCGTGCTGCCGACCAAAACGTGGTGGGTACCGAACATCTCGCTCAACTCCGCATGCGGTACGACGGCACTGCTTACTATTTTGGAACGCGGCGATAGCGGTCCGTTCACCGTCAACATCCCGCCGGCCAGCGGTGTTACCGCAGCGCAATTGCCCGGCGCCGATCACGACTTCTGGCTCAGCGTTCCGAACACCGGCGCATCGTTTAGCGCGACCGTCACCGACGCGCACGGTCGTCAAGAAACCTTTAACGTAACATCCACGCCTAGCAGCGTGACCTGCGGACTCGCACATCGGAGACTTAGCACGCACCGCCACACCTAGGAGGAACCATGCGCACGTTACTTACCGGTTCGCTTTTCGCCCTTGCGGTGCTGGTTGCGGCGTGCGGCGGCGGCGGGAAATCCAGTCTGCTCCCGAACGCCGCGAATCCCGGCGGTGCGAATCAGCCTCCAGCGACGAAAACCGCCAACGCGACGATCGTGCTGAACATCCCGCCGCCAAGCCGGCAAGCATCGCGCCGGCCCTTCTACGTTTCGCCGGGCACGCAGTCACTCGGCGCATTGGCGGTGCTGGCGACCTCGACCGAAACGCCGTCACCCACGAATCTGACGATCTATCCGGTTGCGACGCCGAGCCCGTGCGCGGCAGCCAGCGGCGGCGGCTACACCTGCACGCTCACCGTCAGCGCACCGATCGGCACCGACAATTTCTTCGTGGCGGCCTTTGCCACCGCAAGTCCCAACGCGCATGCCGTGCCGCTGTCAGAATACATCGCGACGGGTATTGTCGTCAGCGCAAGCCCCGCGCCCGGCGCAACGCCGCTCACCTTTACGCTCGACGGTGTCGTGTACTCGGTGGTGATCACGGTGCCTAGCGCCGATCCGGCGGGATCGAATACACAGCTCTTTCCGGCCGGTGTTGCGGCGTCGCCTTTGCCGCTCGGCGTCACCGCCTACGACTCGAGCAACGCGCCGATCCTCACCAACGTCACCGATACGTTTGCCAGCCCGATCGCGATTACGGTGTCGCCGGCAAGTGAAGGCATCAGTCTTGCGCTCAACGGTGCGACGTGCAGCAGCGGCGGTGGCGCGGCGGTCGCGATCGGCTGCGCCGCCGATCTCAATCACGTCGACTTCGCCTATGACGGTACGACGACGCCCGATCCCAACGATCACGTGGTCGATACCTACACCATCGCATCCTCGACGCAACAAGGAAATCCCACCCCGTCGCCTGCGACGGTGAAGCTCGCGAGCAACATTCTCACCTGGCAGATCGCGTCGAGTTCGCTCGGGATCGACTCCAGCTACCTGCAGCGCAGTCCGAGTGGTCCGTTTGTCTACCTCGCGGCTGGTGAGGAAGCAAATTACATTGGGACGTTCACGCCTTCGCCTACGCTCAACGTTCCGGCGCCGTCGACCTTGAACGGTGTCACGAGTCTCTACGAATTCGCCATCGCTCCCACCGGCGGGGCATTGTGGGTCGCCGACAACGGTTATATCGACTGCTTCACGTCGGTCGCGAGCGCGATGGGCGGTGCGACGCCGTCGCCGTCGGAACTTACCGTCTACGACTCGGTCGAGGGTCAGGTGGACGTCACGAGTCTCGCGGTCGACGCATCTGACAACGTGTGGTACGTCGGTTTCGATGACGGTGACGATGAAGACTCCGGCGACGTCTTCGCCGGCTACTTCTCCGCGCCGTCCGGATGCAGTTCCGCTCCCGAAACGGCCTTCGCAAATACGCAATTGCTTGGCGACAGCTACGACTATTACCCGAACGTTGCGGCGTTCTCGAGCGGTATCGCCGTGACGAGTGACGGCGACAGCGGAAGCGGCGTCTACGTCATCCCGGCCAGCAGCCCGGCGACAGCGAACGCAATCGCGCCGGTGCTTTCCGGCGGGTACGGGGAGGGCGAAGCGATCGACGGTTCGGGAACGACGTATGCATCGTTTAGTAACAGCGGGGCGGATATCGAGACGCTCGCATCAGGCGGATCGTCGCTCTCGCAATTGCTTCTGCTTCCACCGACATCGCAGAGCGGCGGCAACTATCTTCCCGACCCCTTTTCACTCGCGGCGTTCTCACCAACCAATACCGCCGCCGATCGCTTGATGTATCTCGACAATCAGTACTATGCGCTCGGCTTAGTTGAGAAC
Organism: Vulcanimicrobiota bacterium; assembly: GCA_963703325.1. Taxonomy (GTDB): domain Bacteria; phylum Vulcanimicrobiota; class Vulcanimicrobiia; order Vulcanimicrobiales; family Vulcanimicrobiaceae; genus Aquilonibacter. The sequence continues at coordinate 3,076,650 of OY969805.1, forward strand.
GTCCCGGCGTCGCCGATGCCGATCCTCGCCGGGATTCCGAATGCCGGCGAAATGCAGAGCAACGCGTACAGCGCCAAAGGCGCCGAATACCTTATCTATCAAGACGCCAGCCAGAATCTGGATCTCGCGCGGGTCATTCCGACGACGACGTGGACCGTTCCGAGTACGGTCCCGCCGGCCGACTGCAACACCAGCGGACTGCTCACGATCCTCGAACGCGGCGATAGCGAGCCATTCACGGTCACGTTCGGGAGCGGCGCGAGCGGAACGGTGTTTGCCGGTGACGTCCACAACTATTGGTTCAACAGCAGCGATGCGCCGTTCACGGTGACGGTGAGCGCGGCCGGCCGAACCGAAACCTATACCATGAGCAACCCGCAGTCATCGTATTACTGCGGGCTTGCCCACCGGCCGCTGCACGGGCGGCGCACCATCCACCAACCTGCGAGGTAATCGATGCGCACGCTGCTAACGGGTTCACTCTTTGCACTTGCTCTGCTCGTCGCCGCTTGCGGCGGCGGCGGTTCCGGCATGTTGCCGGCATCCGGCGGTGGCTCGAGCGGGAATACGCAAGGGCAAACTTCCAAGTTGCCGATCGCGTTGTACGTGCCCCCGGCAAACAAACAAGCCGCGTCGCGCAAGCCCTTCTACATATCATCGAGCACGCAATCGTTTGGTGTGTTGGCCGTGCCGGTGACATCGACCGAATCACCCAACCCGATCAATATGCAGATCTTCCCGGTCGCGACGCCGAGCCCGTGCGCAGTCGCCAGCAGCGGCGGTTATGAGTGTACACTCACCGTGGTTGCGCCGGTCGGGAACGACATCTTCTACATCGGCGCATTTGCAACCGCAAGTCCGAACGCCAATGCGGTGCCGCTTTCCGAATTCCAGACCGGCCAGATCACCGTCGGCGGCAGTCCCAATCCGAATGCGACGCCGCTGTCGTTCACGCTCAACGGCGTTGTGTACCGGGTCGTGGTCAGCGTGCCGAGTCCCGATCCGGGCAACACGCCGAACACGCAGGTCTTTCCGGCCGGTACGCCGTCGTCGAGCTGGCCGCTCGGCATTACCGCCTATGATTCATCCGGCAATGCGATCGCGAGCGATCCGACCATCGCGTTCGCCGATCCGATCGTCGTGACGGTGTCACCCGCCGACGGCGCGATTGGTCTCGTGCTGAACTCGCAGTGCAGTAGCCCAACCCTGCAAGCGCGCAAACGTATGGACTACTTCACCGGCGGGTCGACGTCGGTGTCGATCGCGTGCGCGGCCGATCTCGACAACGTGCAGTTCGGCTACACCGGCCTCACCACGCCCGATCCCAACGATCACGTGGTCGATACGTTCACGATCTCCACCGCAACGCAAATGGTCTCGCCTGCGCCCTCACCGGCCAACGTCGTGCTCTCGAGCAACGTGCTGACCTGGCAGCTTGGTCCCAACGATTCAGGTCTCTATAGCGGCCAGCTCGTGCGCAACGCCAGTGGCCAACTCGTGTATCTCGCGACCGATGGCGACGGCGGCAACTACATGGGCACGTTCGACCCGTCGACGCAGACCGTCGTCAACAGCGGTACGCTCAACGGCAACGTGAACTACCCGGCCGGCTTTGCGCTCGATGCAAGCGGCACACTTTGGCTTGCCGATAGCGCCTATGGCGTCCTCGATTGCTGGCCCTCGGTTGCAGACGCGTCGTCCGGCGCGGCGCCGGTGGCCACCATCGCGCCCTACACGCCAGGCGGCGACACCGTATCGGTTCTCGCGGTCGCAGTCGACGCAGTCAACAACATCTGGTATGTCGGATACGACACCGGCGGATGCGGCGAAGAATGCGAAGCGCGTCACCGCAATCACGTCGACATCATTCCGTCGGCGGACCCCGGCTACACCTACGCCGGGTACATTCCCGCGACGGCGTGCACGGCTTCGGTGAACACGTCGCCCGTCGCGTCCGCATTCTTGTCTGCTGACTACGACGACAACTATCCGCTTCTCGCGCCGCTCAATAGTGCGAGTGGGGACGGCGTTGTCGTGGGCTCCGGCAATAGCGAGGGCGGGGCCTACGTCGTGACGACGTCGAGCGGCACCGTCAATCCCGTGTTATCGCAACTCAATGGAGGCAATAGCTACGGCGCGGGCGTTGCGGTCGACGGCGCGGGCACCGCCTATGCTGCGTTCGAAACCGGCTCTGCCGCAGATATCGAGAGCATGCCGACGAGCGGCGATGCCTTGACTACGCTCTTGGACCTACCGCCAACCTCGGGATCGTTCCCGAGTCCGCAGCCCTGGAGCATCGATGCATTCTCGCCGACCAGCGCCGCGGCCGACCGGCTCGACTATGCCGACATGGACTACTCTGCACTGGGACTGGTTGAAAGCGTACCGGCATCGCCGATGCCGTTGCTCGTGCCAATTCCGAGCGCCGACGCCGCGATGTGGGCGACGCACTCCGCCAAAGGCGGCGAGTATATGCTCTACCTCGATGTCAGCGGGAACCTCGATCTCGCACGGGCCATCCCGACCACGACCTGGTCCGTACCCGACACGCAGGCCGAGAGCGCCTGCGGATATGCCGAGGGACTGCTCGGCATCGTCGAGCGCGGCGACCGCGGGCCCTTTACGGTAACCTACAGTCCGGCACCGGAGTCGAACGCCGTTCTCCCGGGTACCGACCATGATTACTTCACGGAATTCAGCAGCGTGCCCAGCAGCGCTAGCGTGCAAGTTGAGGACGCCGGCGGACGCACCGAGACCTATCCGATCTCGTTCGTCACGTTACCGATCGAATGCGGCAGCGCGACTCGGCCGTTCTACACGCGCCCGCGGCCTACGCTGAAATTCTCCAGGGCAGCCAAGGCCAAAGTGGGTATAGGAACACCATGAAACAGCTCGCTCTTTTCGCGCTTGCACTCGCGCTGGTGGCGCCCGCCGCTGCCGGCGCGCAAACGCTCGCACAAAATGCCAATACGCGCCAAGCGATCTTGGAAGTCGAGTATCAGCTGCTCCAACCCGGCGTCTCGCCCGATCGCGTCGCAGCGCTTCAAGCCCGCGCCGCGCAGCTTCAGGCGCAGGCCAACGGCAGCGATTTCCCAACCCTGACGATCCCGCAGTGGGGTACATGCGATGCCGACAATTCCGTCATCGCCTATCTTCAGGATCAGCTCGCGACGACGAATTTGGACTACCAGCAAACCGTGATCGACCAACGCGCAATCTACGATCTGAGTGTGAACCTCAAACAGAGGGGTTGTTAGCGTAGGCACACTTTGTCATCCCGAGCGTAGCGCTTTTGTCATCCCGAGCGTAGCGCAGCGTAGTCGAGGGACCGCACAATGACTTACGATCCGGCGAATCCGCCGCTTCTCGCGCCGAACGAGCCGCTGCCGGGGAAGGGCTTTGTCGTCACGACATTGCTCATCGTCAAAGACGTCAAACGATCGCGTGACTATTACCATCACGTCTTCGGTGCGCACGTGATCGACGAAGAAGATCCCGCGACGCTGCGTCTCGCTAATACCTGGCTGCTGATCGCTCGCGGCGGCGGTCCTACCGACGACAAGCCGACCGTCACCGCAGCCCCGCCCCACGATCCTGACCACCTCAGCATCGCGTTGAACCTTCGTGTCGCCGACATCGACGAATGCTATAAGCTGTGGAAATCGCGCGGCGCACACTTCCTCACCGAACCCAAAGTCCACAAGGACGCGGGCGAGATTCGCTGTTACATCCGCGATCCCGACGGCTATCTTATCGAAGTGGGCCAAACGACGGATTAAGTCTTGGCGACGACCGCGCTTGTCGCTAGATACTGGTGGACGAAGGCGATCGTCATGCTGCCCTCACCCACGCCGGCTGCCACGCGTTTGATCGAGTTCGCGCGCACGTCGCCGGCGGCGAAAATCCCCGGTACACTCGTCTCGAGCAGGTACGGATCGCGACTGAGCGGCCAACGCCCGTTTTGCTGCGTCTCACGACCCGTCATGATGTAACCGCGCGCATCGCGCTCGATGGCTTCGGGGAGCCACGACGTTTCCGCATCGGCACCGATGAGAATGAACGCTGCATGTGCCGGAGTCGTCACCGTCTCGCTCTTGGCGCGATCGGCGATCGTGATGGCTTGGAGATTATCGTCACCATGTGCGCCGACGATCTCTGAGTTGGTTTGCACGCGCACGTTGGCTTTCGTCTTGAGTTGTTCGATCAGATAGTGCGACATGCTGCTCGCCAGCGAATCGCCGCGAACCAGAATGGTGACGGAATTCGCAAAGTTTGAGAAGTTCACCGCGGCTTGCCCCGCTGAGTTGCCGCCGCCGATGATGTAGACGTCATTCCCTAGGACATAACGTGCTTCGTCGGGCGCAACGCCGTAGTAAATGCCGCGTCCACGCAACCGATCGAGGTCCGGAACATCGAGTGTCCGCCACGATACTCCCGTCGCGAGCACGATCGTCTTCGCGCACACGACGTCGCCACCGTCGAGCGTGATTGCGTGCGTGTCCGGGTCGATTCGCTTCGCCGCTCGCGTCACGATGATCTCGGCGCCCATGCGGTTTGCCTGCTGCAGCGCGCGGCTTGCGAGCTGATCGCCCGAGATGCCGAACGGAAACCCAAGATAGTTCTCGATGCGCGATGAGGTGCCGGCCTGGCCACCGGGCGCTTCGCACTCGATGAGGATCGTCAACAGGCCCTCTGACGCACCGTAGACCGCCGCGGCGAGTCCGGCCGGTCCGCCGCCGATGATCGCGACGTCATACATCGCGTCGCGCGGGAATACTGGAAGGCCAATCGCCACGGCCAGATCGCGAATCGACGGATTGTTCAACAATGACCCGTCGCGCAGACGAACGATCGGTGCAGCCCTCGGATCGTCGGCATCGATCCAGTCGAAGTCGACCGAGTTGCGCTCCAAAAACGTGCGCAGTTCGTAGCCGGCCTCGTCCGCTTGACGCGCGATGACGGTGAGCGCCGGCGCTGCTGTCTCGGCCGCAATCTCCTCGAGACCTTCGACCCGATCCATCGCCGCGGTCTTCATATAGTCGAAGACATCCGGCGCTAATTCCGAGAGGACGCGAAACTCGCGAAGGTTGATGCGCATGACGCGCGCGGGCTCTGCCGCGCGAGAACTCACGAGGAATGGGGTGTCCAGAATGACCGGAACCTCGCCGAACACTTCTCCGGTGGCGCGAACGCCAATGACGCGCTCGGCGCCGTCCACGAACTTCGTGACCTGGACGCTGCCTTCGACCGCGGCGAACACCGCGCGGTGCGTCTCACCCTCGTACACGACGTATTCGCCCGCGAGCAGCCGAATATCGGCGCTGGTTCGCGCCAAGAAGTCCAGAGCTTTGTCGTCAAGCCGGGAGAACAGTGGAATGTTCCGCACTTCATCTCGCGTAAACACCAAAAAACAATTCCAGAACGCCCCACATTGTCATCCCGAGCGCAGCGAAGCACCCCTTTTGTCATCCCGAGCGTAGCGAACGAAGTGAGCGTACTCGAGGGACCGCTTCTAACCTGCGCGGGCCTTCACCAGGCCGTCGCCGAAGCCGATAGGGTAGCAATGGGCACTAACAGTGTGGGCCGGATTCAGGGGTTTGGGACGCCCGCGCAGACCAAGGGGCGCGCGGTATCGGCGACCGTTTCCGAGACCATTCTTGAGCCCTCCGCGATCGCACTAACGCCGTCCGATCTCGCGCTGATCACGGCCGCCACCGGTGCACAGTTCCAGTCGACGCCGCAAGGGCTGCAGATGGTGCAGTGGCACAGTCCCGGCGTCCCGATCAACGGCGACGACTACGTCAACGCCCTCGCGACGGTGAAGGAAGATCTGAAAAAGCACGGCGACTTTGCGTCGCCGACGGCGGCAAGTGGGCTGGCGCTGGGCGAAGCCGAGTTCCGGTACGCAAAAAACTTCGCCAAAGCAATAACATCGACGCGCGTGGCAATCGGCCCGAACAAATCAATAACACCGCAGATGGTGATCGATGCCGCGAAGCAAGCAAATGCCGGCGGCGCAACCGTCCCCGAAGCGTACGTCGCCAACGCGATCGGCTATCTCAACGGCATCGCACTGGCCTAAACCGCACTTGTCATCCCGAGCGTAGCGCAGCGTAGTCGAGGGACCGAACCAACCTTGTCACCCTGAGCTTGTCGAAGGGTCGCCGGGAAATCGTGCACCGTACGGTTCTAGTGGCAGGTCCAAGTCTCGGCACAAAAAGCTGATGGTGTGGTAATAGCCGACCAGCGCAATTGCCTCGAGAATCTGCGCATCGTCAAAATGCGCGTGAATGCGCTGCCACGTCGCCTCGTTGATCGTGTGGTGATCGACTAGATCGTCGACGAGCGCCAGTAACGCCTGCTCGGCAGGTTCCCAACAGGAGGCATCCGGTGGACCATTGACGATCGCCTCGACTTGTTCGGAACCGAATCCGACCCGCTCGGCAAAGAATGTCGTGTGGACACCCCACTCGTATTCGCATTTCAGCCGTGCGGTTGTACGGTCGATCACGAGTTCACGTTGACGAAGGCTGAGCGGGCCTTTGTCAAGCAAGCCGCCCGCGAACATCTTTGAAAAAACGCGCGGGCTTCTCGCCAGAGTGCGAAACAGCAGCAACGGCTCCACGCCCGGCGGCGTCACGCGCGCCAGCGCCTCGGCGATGGCCGGATCGTAAGGGGGCTCGGCGGCTGATAAACGCGCCATGATTGCCCCCTTCCATAAGCAAAGTCCCATTCCCTGACGCAACTTGGCATGGCAATTGGGTTTCTCACATCCTACCCGGCCAATTGGTTTCTCGTCCGTCGCGGAATCAAAGAAGCCATGTGAACATGGAGATCAGACGTGCCACTCATTCGCGTTGACCTAGCCGGCGGCAAGCCCGCAACGTATCGGCAGACGATAGCCGATGTGATCTATCGCGCGATGCGCGAGACGATCAACGTGCCCGAGAACGATCGCTTCGCGATCATCACCGAACATCCGCTCGAGGACTTCGTCGTAGATCGAACCTACCTCGGCATCGAGCGCAGCGACGCGTGCGTCATCATCTCGATCACGTTGAACGAAGGCCGCACGCTCGAGCAAAAGAAGGCGTTCTAGCGTGCGATCGCCGACGGCCTGCAGCGCGAGATTGCATTGCGCCCCCAGGACGTCTTCATCAATCTTGTTGAGGTGAAGAAAGAAAACTGGTCGTTCGGAAACGGCGACGCGCAGTACGCGAGCTGAGTCGGCCGTCTTGCGAATGGTGGACAATCGATTATTTAGTCAAACGTCTTCCAGTCGTATGGCGTCAGGCGCACGATCGCATCGTTCCATCCCAACCGATATGTTTTCCCGATGCCTTCTTCGTCGTTAAAGTCTTCACTGCTGATCGGCAACTTGTCTTTGGGGCGAAGATACGAGATCCTCGTCGCCGGCACTGATTGCATATATGCGGCGAACTGCGGATCGCCCTCAGCAGCGATTGCCGCGTCAGCGTTAGGAAGCTGCGCAAATGCACTTTTGGTCAGTGACTGAAAGTGCGCGGTCCGCATATCGATTTCGAGAATCTTTCGTCGCATTGTTGCGATCAAACCGAACATGATGGCAATAGCATTATCGTAGGTGCGCACCGGCTCGAATGGGGGATCCACCAAGATGACGTCGATCGCGCGCGCGACCGAATGGGAGATGCGTACCGACGAATTACTCGCCACGCCACCGTCGCAGTACTCGCACAGGTTCCCGTCAGGGCCTGGCAGCGGCACAGGATCCCAGACGATCGGAATTGCCGCCGATGCAAAGAGCTGTTTGTGAAATAGGTCGAGGCTCGCTTCACGCACGACGGTTTGTGGACCCATGATCGCCTGAATCACACGAACGATCGCATCATGAAATTGTGCCGGCGTGTCCTTCGCGCGCCGGTAGAAAAATTCTGTACGTTGCGCGGTCAGGTTGGTCACTGCCCACACGAAGGGGATAACTAACGGCCGCTCCGGATCGACTTGACCCGAGATAAAATCGAGCACCGGTTGCGAGTCGTACATTGCCACCTGATCGGTCGTCAGCGAGGCCATCCGCACCTTCGCTGCGAGCTGATCGAGCACGCCGCTGTGCGGGTCGGCGGATGCCGCAAATTGCGGTTTGAGCCGCAACAGCTTGGCTGCGCTCACGCCGTACCACAGCTCGCGCAGCCGAGTGTATTGTCCGGTCGCGACCATCCAACCGTTGAGCGCACCTATCGATGTCCCGAATACCATTTGATACGGAGCGAGTGGTGCGCCGTCTGCGATACCGCGGGTAGCGACCCAACACCCGATTGCGCCCGCTTCGTACGCACCGTGCGCACCGCCACCACTTAGGACCAGCGTGCTCTCGAGCGGCATCAGCGCCATCCCGTTCGCACCAATCAAGAGTGGTGCAGTACCGGCCATCCCGAGCACCATCAAGAACTCGCGTCGCTTACTCATCACCCGTGTCACCCCCGACTTATCGACAACCTAACGATCGGTCACTGCAGCGCCGCCGTCGCGTTCTTGACCGCAGCGGTCATGCGCTCCACTGCCTTTGCCTTCCGCGCTTTATCTTTGCCGGAAAAGACGATCTCGGGAAAGCTGGTGAAGACGCGGTCGATCGTGTGATATGCCGACTGGAAGAGCAATCCGGCCGGCATGTAGAACGCGTCGCGCGAGGCTTGCTCCTTGGCCGCAAGCTGCGTCATCGTCGCCGCGTCGCCCGCTGCTTCAGCCTTTTGCATCGCCACATCGGTTGCATGTGCCGCGGCTTGGTACGCGACGAGCGCGTCGCGTAACTCGCTCAGCGTAACTTTTCCGTCGGTGGCCTCAAACGCCGCGAGCTGCAGCGGCATCAGATCCTTGAGCAACTGCGTGGGGATCTCTTCGATGCGCAGCGGTGAGACGTCGGCGTTGGCCGCGCGCATCGCTTGAATGCCGGTCACTTGCGCGGTCACGACCGCTTCTTGCATGCCCGGGTCGTAGGTGCGCAGGCCATCGAGGTTATCTTCGGCGGTGTGATGCGCGCCGAACGGCCCGTAGTACCCGTTCGACGTGCTCGGAACGCCGAGCATGTAGGCAAAGTTCTGATGGTCGGATCCACCGCCCATCGGGTTGAGCAAGGCTATCGTGCGCTGATCGCGCTTGCCCAACATCTGCGAGCTGTTGACTTGCGGCACGACATCGCAAATCTGTTGCATGAAGGCAAAGAGTCCGGGCGAGGCGCTCACGACGAACGGATCGCCGGTCGTCAACTGGTCGGTGTTGATGTATTGGAAGATCTTCTTGCGCAAGTCGGGACCGTTCTGATAGATCCACGCGGCCGAACCGAACAGCCCAAGTTCGTGACCGTCCCACGAAGCGATCTCGATCGTCCGTCTGGGTTTCCAGCCGGCTTTGGCGAGTTTTGCCAACGCGTCGGCATCTTGCAGCAGCACCGTTGTGCCGCTGCCCGGATCGATCGCGCCGAAGGTCATCGCGTCGCGGTGGCTGCCGATGATCACGACCGAATCGGGATCGGTCGAGCCCTTCATGTCGCCGAAGACCACCCAAATCGTTTTCAGCTCGCGTTCGAATTTGGTATGGACGCGCGCGATTTCGTTGCCGCCGAAGTGCTGGGTGAATTCGAACATCGGGTGCCACGATTGCGGAACCGCTTTGCCGGTCATACCGACGAGCAGCGCGCGCGCCGTGCTCTGTGTGATGCTCAGTTCGGGCATCGTGGAATGCGGGATTTGATTCCACGTCTTGTGCGCCGCGCCGATCACCGGCGCGTGGCCGTCCATCGTCGGATCGCCTGGCGGGAACTGCATGAAGCCGCGCGGCGACATGCCGCTCATCCGTTCGGCCATGTTGCTATTTTTGAAGTTGCCGGCCGGCCACATCACGCCGCCGCCATAGCCTTGCGTTGCCGGATCCATGAATTCAAGGATGGCCACGACGCCGCGCTTGTTGAGTTCGTGGTAGGCGTTGTAGCTCGGATCCAGGGAGCGAATCCCGCCGCCGCCCGGGGCGCTTAAGCGCACGATCACGACCGCGCCCTTGAGGCTGACGTGCTGCGCATCGAGCTCGGCAATGTCGTCTTTGGATGCGGCATTCACGTAAACGACCGGTCCGGTGACCGTGCCGTCGCCGGATTCTTCGAGGAACGGTTGGCCCGCGAGTTGTTCCCAGTGGTTCGGATGCCCAGGCGTGCCTTCGAGAAGCGAGAAGTCGCGCCGTTGCGGCGAGACTAAACTCAAGCTCTGCTCGAGCGGCCCGGTGAACTCCACCTGATACTTTTGAATGCGCGTGACGAATCCGTCGCCCGCGAGCCGCTTCTGCAGGTAGAGTGCGGTCGCATAATCGGCAGCAGAGCCGGCGCGGTGCGGCACCGACGAAATGTGCCGCTCGATATCCATCGCGTTGGCGGCGCTGGGCACGGCCATCAGTTGTTGTTCGTACGAAAACTCCGTGCTCACTGCCGGGCCGGCGGCCCAGCCAACCAGAGCCTGGTCCGAGCTGACCGTCGGCGTCGGGCCTGCTGCGGTCACCAAAACAGCGCAAAGCGCGCCAGAAAAAATGCGGGCGTAATTCATGCGGTAGCGTTACCACAATGTGTCACCCTGAGCCTGTCGAAGGGGCGCGCACCTTGTCATCCCAAGCGTAGCGCCTTGTCATCGCGAGCGTAGCGAAGCGTAGTCGAGGGACAGTCCGCACCTGTCACAACTGAGCTTATCGAAGGGCGCTGTCGTCCGAGCAACGCTAAGTGCCCAGACCTTCGGCATGTGAGACATCGCGTCGCGATCTCGTAGTACTTATGGACTATATGTTACCAATTAGAAAGGTGAAGCGTTTGTAGTTCAGAAAGCCCTGCTTCACTTACGGCACTTTCAAAGACGGTAGGTACTTGAACATGTCGCGCAGTACCGCATCTATTCTGGTCGGTATAATCGCTGCGTCAGCGTTTCCGATGCCTGTATTGGCCGCTCTTGCTACCTCGACCGCAGCCTCTACCGTGACGCGAACCACGGTTCCAACTGTCTCACGTCCGATCTCTTCGATCACCGAACTCCGATCGAAAGCAATCACGAGCTGGGCGGTTAGTTTAACCGGCTCCAAGCCAATGCACCGCGTCGTTCGTTCCGGATCGATGGTTCAGGTGCACCTGGCGGGCGCGACGTGTCCCTCAGTAAACAACGTTCGAACGAGTTCTCTTGCGGCTGCGGGCGCAGCAACCGCAGCCTACGTTTCCTGTACATCAACGAATAGCGATACGGTTTTGACTCTCCGCGTAGCCCAGAACCAAGAGATTCGGCTAGCACCCGAGGCCAGATCTCTCGCCATTACGGTCGAGCCTAACAAGGCCTCTCTGGTGGCGTGACATACTCGAGTGAAACATTGCACAATCCAATGAACGTCAGCCAATCCACTGCGGAATCAACAGCCGTGAGCTTCATCGATAATTCCTTCGGGATGCCGAGCGATGCCGTACTAGCCGACACGCTCTCACTTTACACACTGCAAACCAACGGAAGCTCGATTCTTACGGGCTACGAGTTCGTCTGGAATCACTCGAGCGGAAAAATCTATGGCGGCGATGCAATCAAGGTTGATGTCGAAGATAACCGCCACCCCACTACAATTTGCACGGAATGGACCTCTCCTGACCCGCCACTTAAACCGATCTGTTTAGCTCACCAAACGACATACACCGACTACCCGAATGTCTCGTACGGTTACCGTTTGTGGCGATCGACTTCCTCGGCGGTTTCGGAGACCAGAACTGACTACCTGGCTGGGCAAAATACGATTGACGCCTACACTGCTTCTCTCGCGCTTCCGGTGCCAAGCAATGTTACCGGTTATCAACTCGGTTACTGGGTTACTCCGTTGACCCAGCCAACGGGGATCGCTGAACCTGCGTGGATCTACAATACGAGCGGCGGCCGGATCTACGCCGTCGACGCAGGATCAGGAGCACTCCTTGGAACGGAGAGCCAGTGAGACTCTTGACGCCACTGGCGATGACGCTATGTGGGATGATCTGCTCAATCGCGACGGTTGGCGCAACGCCCCCTCCGAGCTCATCGTCAACCCCACAAGTGGATCTTGCAACGAACGTACGCGAACTCATCCGCGAGGCGAAAACATCCTCGGCTCTTAATACGCTCGCTGAACGCGGGACACGCATAGGAGGTTCATTTCAGGAGGCGCTGTTCCCCAAGGGCTACCAAACGTACCTCGTCCACGAACCCACGGAGCCGCTACCGTTCGCTATAGTCACTACTCCGACCCACAGCAGCTTTCTGGTCTACTCGCCAGACTTCTTCAGGAACGTTTCGCAGACGCCAGATCAGTGGCTCGCCCGGGTAGCTATTACGTTGGCTCCCGAACTCCGAGGTTATCAAGAGCACGTCCTTCGAAACGGTGTGGTGTACAGCGCTTCTGGTAAGCCAACTCTCGTGTTTCTCATTTCAGAAGGTCCGCCATCCGGATCGCATCACGCCAGCTATCGCTCTAGCCTACTGATATTTCCACCAGGCGTAACGGCTCTTACGCTCGACGCCCCATGTGAGTGGTGGACGGTGACGTCGCCCCCCAATTGGCCCAAGAGATTGAACCCGCGCGATTGCATCCCAACATGGACTGCAGTTCCGCATACTTAGCGTCATGCGATTACTGATTGTCGTTGCTTTTTTGGTAGCCGCGATGTTCCCGGTGCCGTGCGTCGCAGCCATTGACGTCATCAACGATGTCCACGTCGATTCGTTGAGCACGCTGACTACCGCGCCGGAAGGTCTTACGGCGGTTGCGCGCGCGTTTGTACGCGAAGGCACCACGCCGACCGCGTTTAACAAATATGTCGGGCATGGCACACCATTAGCTTCGGTTTTTCTCGAGGCGGAGCTTCCGAAGGGCTATCGGATCTATAGAGTGCATGAGCCTGACAAGATGTTCGATTACGCAGTGGTCTTGACTCCACGCCATAATAGTTTTGTTATTTACGGGGCGGGGGGGTACATACAGGGATGGGAGCCGGTAAACCAGCTCCTCCCGAAGATTGAAAAACTTCTCGGTCCGGCCCTCAAGGGCTATCGGAGGCGGGAAGTGCGAAACAGCGTTGTCTACAGCGCCGAAGGCCAGCCGACGGTCGAGTTACTCGTAACCGAAGGCTCGCCGTCAGAAACGCTGCAGCAAAATTATAGTGTAAGGATGCTGATATTTCCTCCAGGCGTAACGGTGCTCACGCTCGACGCTCCGTGCGAGTGGTGGACGGTGACGCCGCCCCCCGATTGGCGCAAGAGATTGAACCCGCGCGATTGCATCGCTAAATGGACTGCAGTTCCGCGTACTTAGCGTCATGCGATTGCTGATGGTCACTGCCCTTTTGGCAGCCGCGATGGTCCCGGCACCGAGCGCCGCCGCCGTTGACGTCATCAACGATGTCCACGTCGATTCGTTGAGCGAAGGATACTCGCGCGTTGTCGTGACCTTCGCCGCAAAAGCGCCAACGGACTGGCAGATGTCCGGCGAGGGAAGTAACGTCCTGATCTTACGGTTCCCAAATGCCTCGGCGAGCACCCCGGATACTCTCAGAGCACTTGCCGGCGCAAACGCGATCGCATCCGTCCAAGCCACGAATGCGAACGGCGTAACACTCCGCATCTCGCTTACCAGCGCCGTGCGTGCCGTCGCCGCCGTTTCGGGCAACGTCGTGATCGTGGACGTTGCGCAACCCTCGTCGTTAGCCGGTTCCGCAAGGCCACCCGGTGCGCAAGCAACTCCCGCAGCAGCGGCAGAGCCACGTGCCTATGAGGTCGTGCAGCTCCACTTTGCCGACGTCGGCGAGGTTGCGGGACTCCTTGTCTCAGGGCAACAAGTGCTGCCGGTCGCGCCGTTTTAACCAACGGGGTCGATCTTCAGTCTTCCCACTTCGGGTGGCGCGCAGGCGACGACAGTAAACAATTTGGCTGCGACGAGCGCTCAAACGCCGCTCGGGCAGCGCCTGAGCGATGAAGTCGGCATCGACCGCCGCCTCAATGCAATAGTGCTCTCTGGATCTGCTTCACAAATCGCCTCGATGAAAAGCCTGATCGCCCGGCTCGACATACCCGCTCAGAGCGTGATGTTAGAGTGCAAGGTCGTTGAGCTGAGTGATAATGGCGCACGAGATCTAGGTTTGAGCCTAGCGCCGAGCCAAGGAGCGCCCATTGTTACAGGTGGCGGTACAATTGGTGGCCCGGCTCCCTCCCTTCCGCAGTACACCGCCGCATTTCAGGCTAGCCTCTACGCAACAATTCAGAAGGGTGGCGGGAAGGCTTTAGCCTCGCCGAGCGTTCTTGCTACTGACAACATCCCGGCCCAGATTCTTACGGGCGACGCACTTCCGATTATCACCACGACCGTGTTCCCCGGCGGCACGGCCGTTACGCAGAGCAGCGTAAATTATGTGGCCGTCGGAGTAAATCTTCAAATACAACCGCACATCGATACGGACGGCTTCGTCACAGCAAATATCTTTGCTGAGGTTTCGAGCGTGACATCCTACGTTGCGACGTCACAAGGACAGGTTCCGGAGATAAGCCTCAGGCAAATCAGCACATCGGCAACTGTCAAAGACGGCCAGCCATTCATGGTCGGCGGCCTATTCCTGAACGAAGAGATCAATTCGATGTCGAAGATTCCGATACTCGGAGACCTCCCTATCCTCGGTGGCTTGTTTCGAGTTAGAAATGACTCGTCGTCCGACTCTAATCTGTACGTTGTTATCACGCCACATATTATTCGCGATAACATATCCACGCCACCACCTAGTCCGTAGTGATAGCTCTTGCAACGCCCGCTCCCGTCGATACTCGTTTTCCCCGAAGGTCGATGGCGAGGCCAATAAGCGTGTTCTCTTTCGAGAATTACCACCGTCAAGCTCGGCTCGGGTTCTGTTTGTGTCGCAGTTTGATGCCGTTCCAACGCCGAGTGTCGAAGACGTCACGAGATGGCTTCAACTTCGATCTGCCCGACGGACGATTATCGTCGAAGCTCCTTTGATCTCGGCATCCGAGGGGGTCGACCTGGCATACTACCAGCGACGTTTTTACGGTGTTTTAGGTCAGGTCTCTTCGAAGACCGGCACGGTTATCGTCTTGCTGCGTCCGCCCGTGCACAATGAAGAGTACACGCAAGCAGATGGCCTGCACCCAAACGAGCGCGGCGAGGGGTACATCGCCGACGCCTTAGAGCCGGCCTTGCGAGCGATGCACCTTTGCGGCAGCGCCCAACCAGATTCGTAGAAGGAACGCCCCGAAGGAAACCGACACCCGCGGCGCAGAGTGACATTGGTGTGACCATACTTTTGCTCAGCATCTGTCTCGGTTTCGTTTCGGGTCTGCGCACGTTTACGCCGCTTGCAGCAATCTTGCTTCGGCGCGGAAGCGTATGGGGTATCGTGCTTGCAGTTGCCGCCGTCGCCGAATACGTCGTGGACGCAATGCCCAACACGCCGCCGCGCACGGGAGCGGTCGGTCTCACGGCGCGCGTCATCAGCGGAGCATTGGTAGGCTGGCTGATCGCGACGTTGCACGGCGGTCCGGGAATCGCCGGCGCCGGCGTGGGGATCATCGGCGCAGTGATCGGGACGTACGCGGGCTATGCTGCGCGTTGCGAGGCTATCAAACGCATGGGCAACTATCCGGCGGCAATAACCGGCGACCTCGTCGCCATCGGCCTCGCCGCACTTACCGTAACGCGCTAGCGTCTGTCAGCGTTTGCCTGATTCAATCTCTTCCTTGAGACGGTGGAGCAGCTGAACGCACGTTCGTGCCGCAATATGTTGTCCGATCAAGAAATCGAAGACTTGGCCGAACGCGCCGAACGGCGGAACGTACGCGATACTAAATTGTAGTTCCGTGCCCTGCGGGGCGTGTGGCCGCACGGTCAGCAGCGCACGTCCGTCAGGCAGAAACGCGGACCGCGGATGCCACGAGAATTCGAGCGCATCGTGACGACGCACGCTGTCGGTGAAGTCATCGGTGACGAGCACCGAGAGGTTGGTGGGAACGACGAGTTCGTCGAGACGGCCACGTGCCTGGGCACCGCGCAGAAATTCTCCGGCGCGATCGATCGCGTCCGAGAAGGCGCAGTTTGCAAAGACGTCTTTTCTAATGATTCGCTCGCCCATCACTTCACGTTCCGACACCATTCGATCCTATCGTGCCTTCCGGTCGCTCCGGTATAGTGAAATGCACGACGCGCTCGACCACTGCGGGGTCTTTGAGGATGCGCATGTGTCCTAAACCGTCGACGGTGAGAAACTCGCTCCCGCGCCAGGCGGCGGCGACCCGTCGCGCGCCTTCGATCTTGCAGGTGCGGTCGTCTTCTGAATGGACGATCAGTGCCGGCACGTCGAACGCCGACGCCGTCTCCGGGAGCACCAGAGACGCCACGTCCACACCGCGGGTGCGCAGCGTGTCGATAAGGTGCTCGGCGTCGACGCCTTCTTCTTGCGCAAACCAGCGCACGTAGCGCTCCCATCGCTCGGGCGTCGCAATGAGCGCGACGCGCTCGACGCGCAAGCCGCCCCGCATCGCAATCGCAATCGACGGACAGCCGCCGGAATGGCCGACAGCCCCGGCCAGCGGGCCGATCTTCGCGCCCACTTCTGCAATCGCCGCACCACAATCGAGCGGCGACGCGGTGACGCCGCCGCTTTCACCGTGTGCCGGAAGATCGACGCTCACCACGCGCGCACCGCGCGCGACCAGCGGCGCGACAAAAGCATCCATCTGCGCGTGCGATCCTTCCCATCCGTGCACCAACAAGACCGCCGGTCCCGAACCAATGGTCCAATATGCGATCGAGCCGCACCGCGTCTCGAGCGTTTCCCGCGCGTCCCACGGCACGGTTGATTCGGCCGGCTCGCCACGCGACGGCGTGAGGAGGGCGTCGGCGATGCGTTCGAGTTCCATCTCAGCCCCAGACCATTTTTCAATGGCCCTGGTTGCGCCCGCTAACGGTCACCGCGCGCCGCTTTGCGCTCTCCCGACGACGGAGCGCCGCAGAGCAGCATGTGCACGCCGACGGCGAGTGCGGCGCCGATGAGCGGTCCGGCAACGTAGATCCAGATGTTCGAAAATTCGCCGCTGAGTATCTGGGCCGCGAT
Source organism: Vulcanimicrobiota bacterium (assembly GCA_963703325.1). Taxonomy (GTDB): domain Bacteria; phylum Vulcanimicrobiota; class Vulcanimicrobiia; order Vulcanimicrobiales; family Vulcanimicrobiaceae; genus Aquilonibacter. The sequence goes on from OY969805.1 coordinate 3,093,778, forward strand.
CGTGCGTGCCGGATTCATCGATGCGCCGCTGATCGGACCGGCAACGAAACCGCAGGCCGCAACCATAAACCCGACCGCAACGGCTGCCTGTTGACCGACGACGGGCTTTTCTTGCGCCGTCATCAGGATCGTGAGCATCAACGCAAAGGTCGCGACGACCTCGGCCGCCGTCGCCTCGGCCGAAGTGAAGTGCGGCCCCGGATGACTCGCTCCAAGCGCGAGCGCCGCGCGGCCGGCTAACGCCAACCACAGCGCCGCCGCAACGAATGCCCCAACGAATTGTGCGCCGATATACGCAAGCGCGATGGGAATCGGAAAGACCCGGCGCAAGACGAATCCGATCGTGACCGCCGGATCGGCATGCGCGCCGGATGTTTCCGAAAAGATATAGATGACGGCCGACGTTACCAGTCCGCGTGCCAGCCATCGCGAGGCGTAGTCGATGTTGCCTTGCGTGTAGTAAAAGACATCGACGCCGATGGCCGTAGCCGTGATGAAGAATGTGCCCAGAGCCTCCGCGCCAAGCTTGCGCGCAATCGGCACGAATTACCGGCGGGTCTTGGCTTTCGATGCGGTGATCGTGCCGCGCACGGATTTCTTGCGCGCCTTGGCTTTTTCCCAAGCGTCGCCGATGGCTTCGAGTTCGTCGTTGTCGAGATACTCGCGCGCGATGCCGAAGACCGTCGACTCTTCTTCTTTCACGTGGTGCGCGACGTTTTCGCCCAACACTTGCAACTCCGCCTTGAATTTCTCGTCGGGCTTGCGCCCGGAGTTGAGCATGTCCATTAACGATCTCGCCGCGGCATGTTCGGTATAGGCCTCGAACATATCGACCTTTTCGTCTTGCTCTTCGGCGCGGCTACGAAGTTGCGCGTAAAAAAGCCGCTCTTCGATCGCCAAGTGGGTCGAAAGCTTTTCTTCGATCTCGGTCGCCAGCTCGTGGATCCGGTCGTCGTCGGGATCGCACTTTTTGGCCTGGTCAAAAAGGGCTGAGACTTCACGGTGTTCTTGCTTGATGATATCTAAAACGTTCATGGTTCAAGAGTTCCCGAGCGCTTTGCGGCTAAAACCAGGTTTCGGAAAACCGGAGGCATGGTACAACGGTAGCAAGTGAGCAAATCCATTAACGCTACCCACTACGATCGCATTCCCGCCTTTCCCGACAGCGAGAAACGGCGTGCGCACGTCGTCAACGCGATCATCGAAACGCCGAAGCGAAGCTGCCATAAGTACGCGCTGATCCCGGAATACGGCCTGATTGCCTTCCACAGCGTGCTACCGCGCAGGCTCGAATGGCCGTATGACTACGGCTTCGTCCCGCAAACGCTCGCACTCGACGGCGATGCGATCGACATCTTGTTGTTGAGCGAGAACGGCTTGTTCCCCGGCTGCCTGATCGAGTCACGCGTCATCGGCGCAATTCGCGAGACGAAGGACGGCGTTGAAAACGATCGGCTGATCGCCGTGCCGCTCCCGAGCGCGGGCGCGCCGATGCCGACCGATACCTACTTCGATATCACCGACGTGCCGCGCAGCGAGGTTGACACGATCAAAGATTTTCTCGTCACGTATTCGAGCGAGCAGGGCCATGCAATTGAGGTCCGGGCTATCGTCGGCGCCGAGGCGGCACTCACGAGCATCAAACGCTGCATGAAACAGTTCCGCAAGAAGTGCGCCTAGCTACACCAGCTGCTTCTCCATGAAGTAGCTCGTCTTGATCGCAGTCGGCGGCAACGATGCGTAGGGTTCGAACGCGCGGCACGGCATGAAGCCGTGACGGCGATAGAATCCGATCGCCGCGGGCTGATGCACACCGGTCTCGAGCCGCACGACGCGGAGTCCCGCGGTGCGCGCTTCGTCTTCGAGCCGTTCGATGATCACGTCGGCAACGCCGTCGCCGCGGGCTGAGGCGCGCACGTACATCCGTTTGATCTCGGCGAACTCATCGAAACAGGCAACGCCGCCGCATCCGACGGCTTTGCCGTCGAGGCGCGCAACGAAAAAGCGAACCGGCGGCTTGAAGATCGCGTCGAGGGTGAGGCCGTGGCGCTGCTCGGGCAAATAGGTTCCCGCCAGCTCCGCGTCGAGTTCGTCGATCAGCACGCGCACGTCGTCGCTTGGCGCATGGACCCGTTCAATTACCGTCACCCGCCACTGGTTTGAAAGGGAGGCGCGTTTTCCCGCCGCGAAGGCCGTGGTCGGGAGGTACCTCTATGCGTTCTTCTGTTCTTGTGCTGCTTTTTGCAGCGATGACGATGGCGGCGACGGTTCCTGCTTCCGCCGATGGCACCAGCGACATGCTCGCCATGGGGCAAGCCTTCGCGTCGGTGCACTCGTTCCACGCCGACATCACCACGCCGCGGGGAACGATGAGCATGGACGTGGTCCAGCCCGACAAAATCCACATGACGATGAACGGCAAGATGCAAATGATCAAGATCGGCACCGACATGTGGGTGGACGCGAACGGGCAGTGGCAGCACATTCCGGCGATGGGCGGCGGGATGATGCAGCGACCCATGGACATGGCGCACCACGCGGGCATGCAAGGCAACGGCCCGAGCGATTACCAGATCACCGATCTTGGTCCGGCCATGCTCGACGGTGTGCCGACGCACCGATACCACATGGTGGGCAAAACCGGCGATACGGTCGACATGTGGGTTTCGAAGAATCTTCCGCTGCAAGTGCAAGCGACCGGCAAAGACGGCACCGCAACCATCAAGTACTCGGAATACAACAGCGTCCCCGACATCACGCCCCCGGCGTAGCGCTTCTTGTCATCCCGAGCGTAGCGAAGCGTAGTCGAGGGACGAGGGATCGCCTCAACTTGTCACCGTGAGAAACGCGGCGACGGCATCGTGGGCGCGTTTCTCGATCTCGCGCGGACTTGGCGGCTCAGCGACACCGAGCAATAAGCTCACTTGTAAATCGCCAAACAGCAGTGCCGCGAAAAGCCGGGCGAGCTCAGGCGGGCTACCCTTCAGCACGCCCGATCGCTTCGCTTGGGACATGATGCCGCGCAAAGCGATGCGCCGCGTTTCCCGCCTACAATTCGACCGCCCCGACTCACGGTTAACCCTCGGTAATGCCCCTTGACCCGGCTGCCGTCGCCCTGCTATGATCCGCGAACCATGATCTCGGCGTTCGTTTCGACGACCACGACGACCACCACCACCACGACCACTGTCGTTCGGTGCAGGTTGACGTAGGCTAAGCGCTCGAGATCAAGGACAGCTTACGAAGCCCCGCACCGATTGGTGCGGGGCTTCTTGCATTTGTTAGGGAGCCAACATGCGCGTGGAATGCAGCGACTGCGGCGCGGTCGCCGACCCCTTCGAGATCTGCCGGTGCGGCGGGTTGCCGGAGTTCGTGCTCGAGCCGCTTCGCCTCGATCCGATCGGCCTTCGGCGCCTGGTGCGCGAGCGCCGCGCCTCGTACGAGCCGCTGTTCGCGAGCGGGGTCTGGCGTTGGCGCGAACTGCTGCCCGCGATTCCGTCCGACGCCATCGTCTCGCTGGCTGAAGGCAACGTCCCGCTCTACGCCTCCGATACGGGCGCGCGTTACGCCGGCGTCGATCGCCTCGCCTATCTGCACCTGGGCATGAACCCAACCGGCTCGTTCAAGGATCTGGGCATGACGGTTGCGATCTCGGCCGCCAAAGCCGGCGGCGCGCGCGCCGTGGTGTGCGCGAGCACCGGCAACACCGCCTCGTCGATGGCGGCCTACGCGGCGCGGGCCGGCCTCGCCGCCTATGCCATCGTCCCGCACGGTCGCGTCAGTGACGCCAAGCTCGCGCAGATGCAAGAATACGGCGCGCAGTTGATCGAAATCAACGGCTCGTTCGACGACGCCTTTGCCTCGCTACACGGCGTGCGCGATGCGGTGGTCGTGAATTCGGTCAACGCGTATCGCATCGAAGGCCAGAAGTGTGCGGCCTTCGCGATCCTCGAAGCGCGCGGCTGGAGCGTGCCCGACTGGGTCGTGCTGCCGGGCGGCAATCTCGGCAACATCTCGGCGATCAGCAAAGGTTTTCGCGAAGCGCTCGCGCTCGGCCTCATCGACAAGCTGCCGCGGCTCGCGCTGGTGCGTGCCGAACGCGGTATCGACACCACGGCCACCGCCATCGCGGTCGGCAATCCGCAATCACGTAAGCGCGCCTCGCGCGCACTCGATCGCTTTAACGGCCTCGAACTCGCGGTCAGCGACGATGCGATTCTCGACGCCAAGGCGCACATCGGTCGCGAAGGTATCGGCTGCGAGCCGGCCTCGGCCGCATCGCTTGCCGGTGTACGCGCCCTGCGCGAATCCCGCGAGATTGCGCCCGACGCTGACGTCGTGGCGATCCTTACGGGACACGTCCTCAAGGACGCCCGTCCCTCGATTCCGGCGCTTCGCGGAGTTTACCCCGAGCGTCAGTCGAGGGGCCGGGATGACAAAGAACATGCCGTCGCGTAGCGCGTTCGTCGTCAGCGTGCCGGCGTCGAGTGCGAATCTCGGGCCGGGCTTCGATTGCGTCGGCATCGCGCTCGATCTGCGCGCCCGCGCGATGGTCGAACCCGCCCATCGCTTCTCGATCGAATTCGGCGGCCCCGAACAACCCACGCACGTCGGGTTCGAGCGCATGCTCGTCGACGCCATGCATGCGGTGAGCAGCGAACTGCCGCGCGTGCGCGTACAGCTCGTCAACGCGATTCCGCTCGGCAAAGGCCTCGGCTCGAGCGCCGCTGCGCGCGCACTCGGGGTGGTCATCGCCGCGCGCGGACACGGCCTCGAACTCTCGCGCGACGAGATCGGCGCAAAAGTCTGCGAGCTCGAAGGCCATCCCGACAATGCGCTGCCCGCCGTCTACGGCGGCATTGCCATCGCCGCGTCGTCGCGCGCGGGCGAAAGCATCAAACTCGCCGCGCCAAGCGATCTCAAAGCGATCGTCGTCGTGCCCGACTTCGATCTCTCGACAAAACATGCGCGCGAACTGCTGCCCCAGCACTACGACAAAGCCGACGTCGTCTACAACATGCAGCGCGCTGCGCTGCTCGGCGCCGCCCTTGCCTCGGGCAACTGGAACGTGTTGCGTGAAGCGATGCGCGATCGGTTTCATCAACCCTACCGCCGCGCGGTCGTCCCGGGTCTCGCCGACGCCTTGCGTGTCGATACGCCCGAACTGATCGGCATCGCGCTCTCCGGCGCCGGCCCAAGCGTGCTCGCACTGATCCGCGAACGCGTGGCGTGGCGCCCGATCGCGGCGCGCATCGAAGCTTGCTTCGCCGCGGCCGGGATCGCCAGCCGGAGCTACCGCCTCCCCTTCGCGCCGCGCGGGCTCGTCTTGCGCCGGTACTTGACGGAACGCCGAGCGGCATGATAGCCTACCCGAAATGTTCGCGACCTCCATGATGAGCTGTTCCATGTGCATTATTCAGATGAATAAGGCGAGGCCAGTCATTGGGAGCACCGTGTAAGCCACGGATTCGAAGGAAGCACTCAAACGACGCCCTCGCCGATACCGGTGAGGGCGTCGTTCTTTCTACACTTCGGAGCGCAAAGGAAACATCATGGACTGTACGGTTGGGATCGGATTACTCGGATGCGGCACGGTGGGCGCGTCGGTCGCGCAGCGCCTGCTGTCCGAGCGCGAAGCGATTGAGCGGCGCAGCGGCGTGCGCTACAAACTGCAGGCGATCGCGATCGCCAATCCGTCGAAGCCGCGGCCGGCTTCGATCGATCCGGCGCTTTTCACGAAAAATGCTCGGGCCGTCATCGACGATCCGCGCGTCGATCTGATCATCGAGTGCATCGGCGGCACGCGCGATGCCTCCGAGTTGCTCGAATACGCGCTCGAACGCGGCCGCACGGTCGTGACCGCCAACAAAGATCTCATCGCCACCCAGGGCCCGCGCCTCTTTGCGCTCGCCCATTCGCGCGGCGCGCGCCTGCGCTACGAAGCCGCCGCCTGCGGCGCGATTCCGGTGATCCGCGTCCTCGACGATGCGCTCGCCGGCGACAACGTTCACGCCTTCGGCGGCGTGGTCAACGGCACGTGCACCTACATTCTCTCGCAGATGGAACGCGGTGAAGAATACGACGTTGCGCTGGCGCGCGCGCAAGAACTGGGCTTTGCTGAAGTCGATCCGACCGCCGACGTCGAAGGCCTCGACGCCGCCCACAAACTCGCACTGCTGATGCAGCTCGCGTTTCAAATGGCGGTGATTTCGCCGCGCCTGCGCCGCAGCGGCATCAGCGCCGTGAGCAAACGCGACGTGGCGCGCGCGCAAATGCTCGGCTATCGCATTCGTCTGGTCGCGGCCGCCACCCGCAGCGCCAACGCCGCGAGCGGCGAAGTTGCGCCGGTCCTCGTTCCGCAAGCACATCCGTTCGCCGCAGCGAGCGGACCGGAAAACGTCGTGCGCGTGGTCTCGCGCGATGCCGGTGCACTGCTGCTGTCGGGCACCGGCGCCGGCGGATTTCCCACCGCGTCGGCCGTGCTCGGCGACGTCGTCACCGCGCTACGCGACATTGCCAATCAGCGCGCCGTGCATTACCCCGCACTCGAGCCCGCGCTCGACATCGCACCGCTGTTTGCGAATCTGCCGCGCCATCCAGAACTCCCACGCTATCCGCTGTGGGACGATGCCCTCCTCGAAGCTCCGGTCTCGCAGGTTGAAACTGCGCTGTTATGACCGGGAAAGAGAAACACGCATACCATGAGCACCACGCTGGAGCAAGAACAAGCTCCACACTTTGACACGCTCGCCATTCATGGCGGTCACCACGGCGATCCGGCGACGAAAGCGCGCGCGGTTCCCATTTACCAAACGACGTCGTACCTCTTCGACTCGACCGAACATGCGGGCAAGCTCTTCGCGCTCGAAGAGTTCGGCAACATCTACACCCGCATCAACAACCCCACCACCGACGTGCTCGAGCAGCGCGTGGCCGCCCTCGAAGGCGGCGCCGCAGCGCTGGCGGTTGCGAGCGGCCAAGCCGCGGTGGTGTACGCGATTCTCAACGTCGCGCGCACCGGCGACCATATCGTCAGCTCGGCGTCGCTCTACGGCGGCACCTACAACGCTTTCGCCCACACGCTCAAACGCTTCGGCGTCGACGTCACGCTGGTCGATTTCAATAACCCAGCGGCGGTCGCGGCGGCGATTCGTCCCAACACCAAGGCGATCTTCGCTGAAACCATCGGCAATCCGAAGATCGACGTACTCGACGTCGAGACGTACGCGGCGATCGCGCACGAGCACGGCTTGCCGCTCATCGTCGACAACACGCTCGCAACCCCGTATCTGTTGCGGCCGATCGACTTCGGCGCCGACATCGTCGTGCACTCAGCCACGAAATTCATCGGCGGCCACGGCACCGCAATCGGCGGCGTGATCGTCGACGGCGGCAAGTTCGACTGGGGCAACAACCAGCGCTTTGCCGAGTTCGTCGATCCTGATCCGTCGTATCACGGGCTCCAGTACGCGCCGGTGTTCGGCAACATCGCCTACATCTTAAAGGCGCGCGTACAGCTGCTGCGCGACGTAGGTGCTGCGCTCTCCCCGTTCAATGCCTGGCTGCTGCTGCAAGGGCTCGAAACGCTCGGCCTGCGGGTCGAACGCCACAGCAGCAACGCGCGCGCGGTGGTCGAGTTCCTCGAGCAGCATCCCAACGTCGTCTCGGTGGCTTACCCGCGGTCGGAGAAGTATCTGCCCAACGGCGCCGGCGCGATTCTCACCTTCCGCGTCAAGGGCGATGCCACGCGCGCCAAACAGGTCATCGATCGGCTCAAGCTCTTCTCGTTGCTGGCCAACGTCGGTGATGCCAAGTCGCTGGTCATTCATCCGGCCAGCACCACGCATGCGCAACTGACGCCCGAAGAGCGGCTGCAAAGCGGCGTCGACGAGTCGACGATTCGTTTGTCGGTCGGGATCGAGGACAAACGCGACATCATCGCCGACCTCGAGCAGGCGCTCGCGTAGCGGTGGTCCGCGAAGAAACGATCGACATCGGTGCGCTGGAACTGGACTGCGGGGAGACACTCCCCGCGGTCCAGCAGCGTGTCACGATCGACGGCGCCGACCCATTGCCCGGCGGCGAGAACATCGTCTTTGCCGCGCACGCGCTCACCGGCTCGAGCCGCGTCGCCGAGTGGTGGCCACAAGTCGTGGGCAACGGTGCTCTCTTCGACCGGCGCTATTGGTGCGTCATCGGCATCAACGTCCTCGGCGGCTGCTACGGCAGCACTCGACCAGAACAGCGCGTCACAGTTCGTGATATGGTTCGAGCACAACTCCGCGTTTTCGATAAACTCGGGATTCCACGGCTTGCGGTTGTCGCCGGCGGCTCGCTCGGCGGCATGCAGGCACTGCAATGGGCTTTGGATGCGCCCGAGCGCGTCGGTCACGCGATCATCATCGGGGCAAGCGATCATCATACCGCGATGGGCATTGCACTCAATGCGGTGCAGCGTGAAGCGATTGCGCTCGATCCCGTACGCGGGGTTGCGCTGGCGCGCAAGATCGCGATGCTCACCTATAAAAGCGACGACCTGTTTCGCGAGCGTCATGACCGGAAAGCCGATCGCAAGGGCCGCGCGCAATTCGACGTCGAGGGCTACCTCGATCATCAAGGCGAGAAATTCGTCGAGCGCATGGACGGTGCGACCTACACGCTGCTCACCCATGCGATGGACAGCTTCGACGTACGTGATCGCATCGCGCCGCCCGGCGTCGATCTTACGTTCGTCGGGATTTCCTCGGATTGGCTCTTCCGTCCGCAAGAGATTCGTGCGGCTGCAAAGCGCCTACACGCGCGCTATCTCGAACTCGAAAGCAATCACGGCCACGACGCGTTCTTAGCGGAACCCGACCGTTTGCGCGACTTGCTCGCCCCAATCGTCGCGTCGCCCTCCTTGTCATCCCGAGCGTAGCGAAGCGAAGTCGAGCGACCGCCGCTTGTCATCGCGGTGTCTCGGTGGGATCGATGCTATACTCGTCCTGTATGGAGGGCATCAACATCCAAATCGCCGATCGCCTGAACGGCATTGACGGCCGCCTCGACTCGCTCGGTGGCCGCATCGATTCCCTCGATCGAAGCCTGCGATCCGAGATCGCTGGGTTTCGATCCGAAATGAGCGCTCGCTTCGGGCAGGTTGATGGTCGCTTCGCCCAGATCGATCAGAAGTTTATGTGGGTGATCGGCATCAACATAACGTCGTGGACGACGGTCATGCTCGCGGTAATCGCGCTGCTCGCCCGCCACTGAGCGACGGCGAGATCGAAACCGATCCCGCCGCCCGAGTTGTCACCTCGCAAGATATTATACCGCACTCATTGCCGCCTTCATCTTTTTAATTCCCTTTATGATACGCTGGCATCATGAGCGAAGTAGAAGTCGAACACGTCAATTATCAGATGCCGCCGCAGGTGGGGTTTACGGTCGCGCATTTTCTCTGTGTATCGGATGTCGCGCGCTCGGTCCAGTTCTACCAAACGATCTTCGATGCAAAAGTTACGCGCCGAAGCCTGCTCGGAGCCGAGGACCCGGCGTTCGTCCAAATCGGGAACACGTGGCTCATCTTCAATCCTGGTGGCGGCCCGACATCCGACAAACCGACCGTGACGCTGCGGACGCCGCGCAACCCCGACGAAGTTAGCAGCTTCATGAACCTTCGCGTCGCCGACATTCAAGCGTGCTACAACCTTTGGAAAAGTCGCGGCGCGACGTTTCTGACGCCGCCTATCGAGAAATTTGGCGAGACCCGCTGCTACATCCGCGATCCCGATGGGTACCTTATCGAAGTGGGGCAGAGCATCCCCGGGTTCTTTGATCAGAACTAGGCGACGCTCCGCCGTGCTTCCTATCCGTACTTGAACGCAGGATCGCTTTGTCCGACCTCGATGATGTAGCCGTCTGGGTCGCGGATGTAGCATCGCGTCTCACCATACTTTTTTATGGGTTCGGTAAGAAACGTTGCGCCCCGGCTCTTCCACAACTTATAACACGCCTGAATATCGGCGACGCGGAAATTCATGAAGCTGGTGATGTGATCGGGGTCGGGCGTGCTGAGCGTCACGGTCGGTTTGTCGGGTGTCGGGCCACCTCCGACGTTGATGATGAGCCAGATGTTGGCGATCTTGATGTACGGCGGCGCGTTGCCGTCCCCCATGCTCACGATCTCTCCGTCGAAGACCGTTTGGTAGAATTCGGCGGACCGTTTGAGGTCGGCCACGGTGAGAAAGTGCGCAACGGTGAACCCCGTTTTCGGCGGCATCTGATACGTCTTCTGGTCAACCTGAACTTCGTCCATCGATGACTCCTATGTGATTTGATGACCTATATATACACGACGCCGTGTTGTATTGTATATACATGAGCACGCAAACTGAGACACGGCCGCCGTTCCCACCGTTCACAACCGAAAGTGCCACCCAAAAGGTACGCGCCGCCGAAGACGGCTGGAACGCGTGCGACCCCGTGCGTGTCTCGCTTGCTTATACGGAAGACAGCCGCTGGCGAAATCGGGCCGAGTTCATCGACGGCCGCGCCGCGATCGTGGCATTTCTCACGCGCAAATGGTCACGCGAGCTTGACTACCGCCTAATCAAAGAACTCTGGGCAACCAGCGGCAATCGCATCGCCGTTCGCTTCGCCTACGAGTGGCACGACGACTCCGGCAGCTGGTTTCGTTCGTATGGCAACGAGAACTGGCTCTTCAACGAGCAGGGCTTGATGCAGATGCGCTACGCCTCGATCAACGACGTGCCGATCAAAGACTCCGAGCGAAAATATCACTGGGAGCGCCTGAAGCCCCGTCCGCTCGATCACCCGAGCTTATCCGACCTGGGGCTCTGAGCCGCCCTTTGTCATCCCGAGCGTAGGCGCGAAGCGCCGTAGTCGAGGGACCGACTTGCGGCTTTCGCTAAGCGAAGGCTCGAAGTTTTGCGCCATTCGCAGGATGCGAACTTCCATTGGACGTGGCGCAAAACTCGCGCAGCAGGAGCGGCGCAGGACGCGCTGCGAGGAGCGTCTTCGCTAGCAGAAGTCGCAAGGCGCTTCCCTCGACTACGCTCCGCTACGCTCGGGATGACAAGGAAAGGTTGCGCATCCTTACGGTACGATCGCGTAGATGCCGAGCGCGCCCACGCCCTGGTGGGTGGCGATGGTGAGCGATGCTTCGCGCGTGTACTCTTGCGCCGGCGCGTGGCCGAGCTTCGCTTCGAACATCTTCTTCATCGTCGCGGCCGAGTCTTCAGCCTGCGTGTGACCGAACAACACGCGCACGTTCGGCGCATGCTCGATCGCGCGAACGACCGCCTCGACCATCAGCTCGCACGTCTTCTCGAACGAAAAACTCTGACCCGCCGGCACGATCGCGCCGTCCTCGCTAAACTTGAGCACCAATCGCACGTTGGTCAGTGAGCCGAGCGCGACCACCGCTGCGGGCAGCCGGCCGCTACGCCCGAGCGTCGCGACGTCGTGCATCGCGAAATAGGCGGCGCTCTTCACGGCTTTTGGATGCACCGTCTTCGCGATCTCCGCGGCGGATTTGCCGCTCTTGGCAAGTTCTAGTGCGTAGAGCGAGAGCAACGTCTCGGCACCCGCGGAACCGAGCGAGTCGACCACCTGCACGTGCGCGCCGAACTCTTTTGCCGCGGCGAGCGCATTCGCGTAGCTCTGCGATATCTTTGACGAGAGCACAATCGCCACGACGTCGTTGCCGGCCGCCGTGAGGCGCGCGAACGCTTCGTGAAACTGCGCCTGCGACGGCGATTCGGTCTTGGGAATCTCGCCCGCCGCAACCCGGCGAAAAAACGTGGCGCGATCGATGTCAATGCCGTCGTGGAACCGGTCGTCCCCCAACAGGATCGACACCGGCACGACCTCGATGCCTAAACTCGTCGCTTCCGCGCGCGAGAAATCGCTACCGCTATCGGTGACAACCGTAACGCCCACGATCTGCCCTCCTGCGCGCTCTAGCTTTTACACTCCGTGGCGGCCGTGACGATCGTCGGGGTCAACACGTTCTCGGCTTGACTCGTGGTCTGTTGATTCTGAACTACGCCGGCATAAAAGCGCGCCATCGGATTGTTCTGCAGCAAGGTCGGGTTGACCGTTACGGCCGGATCCTGATCGACGGTCGGATCGACCGCGTGACCCACGCGACCGCGCGACGGCCCGGTGACCGCGTCTTGGAAGCTGACGTCTTGATCGTTGTGGCTGACCTGCCCGCGCGAACCACCGCCGTTGATCGCGCCTTGCGTCCCGTCGCCCTTGGCAATGAGGTCCTGCATCGAGAATGTGTCGGCGAGCCCGGAAAGCACGTTGAGATTCTTGCGCTGTTGATCGGCAATTGCTTGCAGCTGCGCCTTTAACAGGAGGTCGACTTTGTCGTCCTCGGTTTTCGCCTCGCTCGGAAAGCGATCCGTATCGGCGAGGATCTGGTCGATAAGATTCAGGTTGTGCGCGATCTCCGAGGAAAGCTGCAGCAGCCGCTGGTTGTCGAGCTCGAGCCCCGGATTGGTGTTGTGCACGCCGCCGGGCGCGTTGCCCCATTGCGCCTGGAGTTTGTCGAACTCCTTACCGGCGTAGCTATCGGGCAGCAGTTCTTTCCCCATGCCCACCAGCAACGGTCCCGAGGTCGCGATGAGCTTGTCGTTGATCTGCAATCCGGTCACCGCGCGAAACACCGTGCTCGCGAGCGTGCTGCACAGCGGCGACGAATGCACGCGGATGATCGTCTTGAGCGTCGGCGTGGGATCCGGCACCGGCGGTGACGAGGAAGCGGTGGTTACCGCGAGCAGCAGTAGGCCCAGCACGGCTGTCTCCTTCTAAATGTCGAGGCCCTTTATCGAGGTTGCGAACGGCGGCGCTTTGAAGGCGGCGCTGCATGTATTGACGTTGATCCCCGTCGCCGAGCGGGCGCGAACGAATTGCACGATCAGCGCATCCACGCACGGCGATTCGGCCGCATGCCCCGCGCCCTGCACGAGCACGATGCGCGCGTTCGGGAGAAATTTCGCTGCCGATTCCGCGTAGTGCGGCGGCGTCGCCGGGTCGTCGGAACCCGAGATCATCAGCACCGGCGCGTCGCTACGTACCGGTTCGTTAAAGCTCGCGGGCATCGCCGGTACGTTCCAGATCGCGCAGGCGCGGCGTTGCGCTTCGATGCGCAGGTCGCCCGCGAAGGAACGAGCCGCCGCATCGTTCACCGCGCTTTGGTCGAGGAATGGGATTTGCTCGGCGCACGTGTACGAGAGCCACGCACCCATTGTCAGATCTTCGTCGAGGCTGACGGCGACGACGTTGATCAACGTGGTGAGCGGCACGGTGTCGCCGTGCGATGCTCGATCCACGACGAATGGAATGTACGCCGCGGCGCCTGGATCGTACAGTGTCTGGCGTAGATGGTCGACGAACACGGCTTTCGAGAGCTGCACGGTAACCGGCGTCGCGCCTTTCTTTGCTACCAGCGTCACCGGAATCGGCCCGCGATCGAGGCGTTGCACGAGTGCGGCAAACTGCTGCGCGAAGTTCGGGAAGTGCGCGTTACAGGCGGCGTCGCGCTTGCACTTGGCAATCAAATCGTCGAGCGCGCGCTGCGCACCCAGCGGCTCACCCGGCAGCGGCTCAAAGCCGGGCGGATCGACCCCATTGAGCACGGCGCTCTCGGTGCTGTCGGGATGACGGCGCATATAGACAAGAGAAAAGAACGTCCCGTAGGATCCGCCGTCGAGCACCAGCTTCGAATACCCGAGTGCGGCGCGGATGTCGTTGAGATCGTCGGTCGCGTTGTTCGTGTTGTAGAGCGCAAGATCGCTCGTCGCCGAATACTTCGTATGACACGCGGTAATCAGGTTGCTAGGAAATAACGAGCGGAAGTAGGACGCCGGGTCCGCTGCGGGTGTCAAGCTGCACACCAGGCCGTTCGATTCGCCCATCCCGCGGTCGTCCATAAACATGATGTTGTAGCGGTCGCGCAATTGCACCGCGGCTTTCTCGAAGCGTCCGTCGGCGATAAAGGGCGCATACGGCACCGCGCTCTCACCCGGGCCGCCGGCGATGACCACGATCGCGCGATTCGAAGGATGTTGCGCCTTGAGCGCCACGAACGCGATCTGGATAATGCGGCCCGACTGCGTCGCGCGATTTTCGTAGACCCCGTAGGTTCCGCAGAGCGCCGGGACGTGGGTCTTCCCTTGCGTGCACGGCTTGACGTGAAGGCCGAGCCCCGCGGGTGATCCCTCTGCTGCAACGATCGGTATAAGGAAGGCGGCCGCCGCAAGCATCATCGGAGCAAATCTGAGTCGCATATGCGTTCGCTTCCAGTTGTCCTAGACGTGTCCCCGCTCAACACCGGCCTTTGCGCTATGGTCGGGGGTGATGAAGTTTGTTGCCGCAACGGTTATGCTTGCGCTTTGCGCTTCGATCGCCGCTCCGTGCCTGGCAAAGGGCACAGCGCACGTCCAGGAAAGTGGCGGCAGCGTTCGCGTTTACCACAACGTCACGATCCATATCGTCCGCCGTACCCTGCGCGTGACCAGCGCTGACGGGCAGGAGACGTTCGTGATCAATCAGGTCGCGTGCGCCTACGTCGGCGTATTCGAACACTGCACGCCGTTACGCATTAGCCTCGAACGCGGCGGCACCACGCGCACGCTCAACACGGCAGGCGGCACGATCTACATCAATCCGACCAATAGTATGCAAACACTCTCGCACTCGTCGACGCAGCTTCCGCCGCACGGCATCCTCTTGACCGCGGGCATGAAGAACAACACCTACGTCACGGTGAGCGGTCAGATCGACAGCCTGGTGCGTTAATGGAAAAATTAGCTGTCGCCATTTTTCTCGTCGCGTTCATGCTGCTCGCGGGGTTGCAGTGCGACTACCACGACTTGCTCACTGCGCTGCAAGGCCGCGCGCGTATAGCGCGCATTCTCATCGCCAATTTCATCGTCGTTCCGCTGGTGGGCGTGATCGTCGTGCGCCTCTTCGCGCTCGACGAATTCGTTGCGACCGGCATCTTATTGATGGCGATCGCGCCCGGCGTGCCGTTTCTGCCGATGATCGCCGGCGCCAAGAAGGGCGGCAGCGCCGGCCTCGCGACCGGTCTTGCGGTGGTCTTGCCCGCGATCTCGATCGTCACCGTGCTCATCACCCTGCCGCTCGTCTTGCCGGAAGATGCGAAAGCCCACATTCGGTTCGCACCGTTCATCATCAATCTCGTGCTGCTGCAGTTGCTCCCG
Organism: Vulcanimicrobiota bacterium; assembly: GCA_963703325.1. Classification (GTDB taxonomy): domain Bacteria; phylum Vulcanimicrobiota; class Vulcanimicrobiia; order Vulcanimicrobiales; family Vulcanimicrobiaceae; genus Aquilonibacter. The sequence continues at coordinate 3,109,014 of OY969805.1, forward strand.
CTCGTCGTCGGGCTCGCGATCCGCGCGCGCGCAGCACCTATCGTGCCCACGTCGGTCAAAGTCGCGATCGCCGTCTTAGCGCTCTCCGGGATCGCGGTGCTGTACTTCGTCGTGCCCGCGATGGGCCACGCATTTACCGTCGTCTTCGGAACGCGCGGTCTGATGGCGACGCTCGTGATGGTGATTCTCTCCGGCTTTGCCGGTTGGGCCTTCGGCGGCAGTACGCCCGAATATCGGCGCACGATTACGATTGCGACAATCATGCGCAACTTCGGCTTGGCGTTATTGATCGCCGGGCAGAATTTTGCGGACACCAACGTCAGCGCCGCGGTGTTGACCTACTTCGCCATCCAGTTCGTGGTAGCCAACGTGTTGGGAACGGTGCTGAAGCGCCGCGACACTAAGCTAGCCCATGCGTAAGCATTGACACGCCGATCGCGATAAAGAAGCATCCAAGCGCGGCATCGACATAGCGCCGGTACGGGCGAAGGCGCACGACGTTCGGTGCCAGATACGCAATGACAGCCGCAACGATTCCGAAGGCGAGCACGTACCCGACTCCGGCAGCGCTTGCACGCGCGATGCCGAGCAACGCGAAGAGCGGCACGTAGAGCGCGACGTTGTCGATGCCGGTTGCAAACACGACGCCCGCCATCGATGCCGACTGCATCTCGGCCTGCTGCTTGCCGAACGCCGCGATCACTTTGCCAAGCCCGATGGCCGCCGGCACGATGCCAAGCCACGCCACGCTACCGACTGGGATGGCGGAAATCGCCAGGCCGGCGAGCAGACAAGCAACCACCAACAGGGCGAACGCCGCGGAGGCCTCGGCCGCGTTGCGCAGCCATCGCTCGGGCGTGGAAACCGCACTCTGGGCCGCCAACGCGGTGAAGCCGTCGACGTTAGTGAGGAGAAAGGCCATCACGATCACGAGCATAGCTGGAGCTCTAGCGTAGCGGCGCTCCACTGGGACAAGATCTGCTTTGTCCTAGACAAGAACCGGTGGGTCGGCCAAGCGACCGCAGTATGCTGGGTAGGTGAACGCAGCACTCGCGACCTTTGACCGGCTGCCGCCCACGCTTAGCATTAAGATCGTGGCGCGTATTGCCAATCTCTCGATCGATACGATTCGAGCCTGGGAGAAGCGCTATCGTGCCGTCGTTCCGCGACGTACGCATGGCGGACAACGCCTGTTTAGCACCGAGGATGTCGAGCGTCTCGTGCTGTTGCGCGAAGTCGTGGCATCCGGCACAGCGATCTCGCACATCGCGCACTGCACTACTGCCGAGCTGCGCGGCATGGTGCGCGTCGCAAGCGATGGCGGGGAATCCGATGACGCCGACGTGGTGCGCATTCTCAAGGCCGTGCGCCAGCACGATGTTCCGGTGCTGTGCCAAGAGCTCCTGATGGTTGCACTCGTTCGCAGCGCCGCCGAATTCGCCGACGACATCGTTGCCGCAGTCCTCACCGAACTCGAGCACGATGCCGAAGCGCGACACACCGGCGAACTGCTGCTGGCATCGGCGCTCGTCTCGATATCCTCGACGCTCTTTGACAAATATCGCGCCGATCGCACGGCGACCGTCGTTTCGCTCACGTTGCCGGGGGAGCGTCACGCCATCCCGCCGCTCCTAGCCGCGCTCGTGTCAGCCGAAGCGGGCTATTTCGGGATGTACGTCGGAACGCAAATCGAGCCCGCCGACATCGAATCCTTGGCCATCGACTTAGATGCGGTTGCCATCGTTATTCACGCCGGCGTGGAGTCGTACGAGCATATGCAGGCGGCGTTGCGCTTACGCGATCATCTTCCGCACGCACGCATCGTAATGACCGGCCGGGGCGCGCGATTGGCCCCGGCCGATTTCGTCACCGCGAGTTCGCTTCGTGAACTCGCTCGGGAGTTACGAGGCTTCGGAATCGCCTAACGGCTATTCCATCGCCGTGGCGTAGAAGCTTCCGTTGTGCCAATAGCCATACGCGACGAGTGAACGTCCGACGGCGACACGTCCGCTGGTTTGACGATTTAACGCGGGCTGGTCGTTGATCACCAGCGTGCGGTCCGCGAGTTGCAGCGTGACCAAATGCCCACGCACGATCGTAATCGTGCCGGCAATGCGTGCACGGCGCGGTCCGACCACATAATCGGGACAGTGGCCGTTGGGTTGCCATACGCCGGCCGCCCATACGCCGCAGATCGGGTCGCCGTATTGATTGTTCGGACCAAACGCCGCCGTATCGTTGATGTCCGCGTTCGGATCGTTATCAACGGTCGTGGTGGTCGTGGTGGTCGTTTGCTGCGTTTGTTGCTGCTGTTGAGCAAATGCCGGCAGGGCCAATGCCGACCCAAGCGCCAGCGTGAGTACCATTGCAGTGATTTCTCGTTTCATGCACGCGTTGTACCCAACTGATCGCGGCGTTATGCGCGCTCGAAAAGCCAGCGCCTAATTGCTGTCGCTACAAGAATATGTTCGATCGGATGCAAACGAGCAAGCAGCGCATCTTCATCTTCTTGCGTTTCGACGCGCAAGGGTTTGCGAGCGAGCACCCGCCCGCGATCGGTATCGACCGTTACCTCATGCACGCTTGCACCGGTCCACGCGCTGCCGGCAATGAGCGCATCGCGCACGGCGCGCGGGCCGCGAAACGCCGCTACGATCGTACCGTCAGGCATCCCAACGCTATCTCGCCACGGGTCGAGCGGCAAAAACGCGGGATGGACATTGAGCATTTCCGGGAAGGCTTCGACGAATGCGGGATCGAGCAGATGCATCCAGCCGAGTAGTAAGACGAGTTGCGGATCGAATTGCGCGACCGCATCGCACAGCGCCGCATCGTATCGATCGCGTGATTGCTCGTTGCGCCCCCACGGGAGCACCAGCGCGGGAATTCCCGCACGGCGTGCGCGCTCAATTGCAAATGCGTCGGGTTTGTTGGACACGAGTGCGGCAAGGTCGAGCGGCAGCCCCGCGCCGGCGCGATCGATAACGGCTTGAACGTTGGTGCCGCTGCCCGACGCGAGCACGACGGTTCGCACCGGCGTGGGCGTGAAGTGCGCCGGATCGTAGCGCTCGACCACGCGCGCGCCCGCGTGTCGCGCGTAGTACGGCACGAGGCTATCCGACGTCGCCGCGATCAGCGCGCGCCGATAGCCACGCGCCCGCAACCCGCACAGCGCAATCTCCAGCAATGCGGGACCGGCAGCCGTCGAACGAAACTCGGGTGCGACGCCGAACGGCCCGAAGACGCCGACGTCAGGCTCGCGCGCGATGCCGCGCAACCATGCGTAGCGCAAGCCTTGGGGATCGAACGCCGCAAAGCCGGCGGCTTTGCCCTCGTAGGTCGCGACCGCGCACTGCGCGACGCTGACCTCGCTACTCCATGCGCCGCCGAAGACCAGATCGATCCACGCGAGGATCGGATCGCTCGCACCGGCTGTCGTTTCGACAGCGTAACCGGCGCGCGTGAGCCGCTCGCGCGCGGCAGCATCGCCGGCAAAACGTTCGTCGAGGTCGACGACGAGGTTAACGAGATTCGTGGATGACAACGTGCGGTTCGTTGACGTCACGCTGCTCGATCCAGCCGACCACCTTGGCGCCGGGCACCGCCGCGGCCGCTTTGGCTGAATCGGCCAAGGGCACTACCAGCGTGTAGCCGATCCCCATGTTCAGCGTGCGGTATTTTTCTTCGTAACTCAGGTTTCCGAGGCGCACGAGGTCTTGCATGATCGGCGGAACGCTCCAGCGTGCCGCTTCGAAAATGGCCTTCACGTTCCCGGGTAGCGTGCGCGGAACGTTTTCCAACAGACCGCCGCCGGTGATATGCGACATCGTCTTCACGCGCGCCACGCCCTGAATCTCCCGCACCGCATCATAGTAGGAAGGATGCGGCGCAAGCAACGCTCCCCACTCCTCGCGCGGAATCAGCGCGCGGGCGAGCGAGTAGCCGTTGGTGTGCAAGCCGATCGACGGCAGTCCGATGATTGCATCGCCCGGCACAACGGTCTCGGGTTTCGGGAGATCGCCGATCGCGACGCTCCCGACGATTGTGCCGGCCAAATCGAAGTGGCCGGGCGCGTAGAGTCCCGGCATTTCGGCGGTTTCCCCGCCGAGCAGCGCGCAATTGTGCGCGCGGCACGCCTGCGCGCAGCCGCCCACCACCTCGGCCGCGACCGATGGGTCCAGTTTTCCCGTCGCAAAATAGTCGAGGAAAAACATCGGCGTTGCGTTGACGACGAGAATGTCGTTGACGCAGTGATTGACCAGATCGCGGCCGACGCCGTCGTAGCGTTGCAATTCGGCGGCGATGAGGATCTTGGTGCCCACCCCGTCGGTCGATGCGACCAGCGCGCGATCGCCGCTGTCCGGCAGGCGAAAAATGCCGCCGAAGCCGCCGATCGCGTCGAGCTGGTCAGGGTGGCGCCACGCCCCCAGCACCTGCTTGTAGCGCGCAACCGCCTCGTTCCCCGACGCGATATCCACGCCGGCCCGCGCGTAGGCATCTTTGATACGACTTTGGTCGCTCATTGGGCCTCCGGCGCAGGGCCGGCGCCGAGCAGCGGCCGAACTGTGGATATAACGTAAGCCATCTCTGGCGCTCATACTTCACCCAAGCGAAAGGTAGCCCATGCAAGTTCTCATCGCGCAAGATGCGCCACTCTCGGCGCGCGCGGGCGCTCTCGTCGTCCCCGTCTTCACCAACGGTGAGTTGAGCAGTGCCGCCAAAGCCGTCGACGCGGCGGTGGGCGGCGCGATTTCGGCAATTCTGTCATCTGAGGAAATCAAGGGGAAGTTGGCCGAGTGCGCGTTGGTGCATGCGAACGACAAATCGTTCCACCGCGTGCTCGTCGTCGGTTTGGGTGAACGCGCGAAGTTCGAACCGTCGAATCTTGCACGCTATGCGGGCGCGGCGTTGCGCTATCTTGGCCGGCGCAACGTCGATACGATCGCGATTGCACTCCCCGACGAAGCCAAGGGCAATGAAGTCGCTTGCGCGTCGTTTGCCGTTGAAGGCGCGATCAGCGGCTCGTTCGAGACGACGATCTATCAAGACAAGCCCGAGAAGCGCATGGCGGTGCAGTCCGTGACATTGCTGGCAAACGGCTTCGACGGTGCCGGCATCAAGCGCGGCGTCGAGCGTGGCGAGATTCTCGGCGACGCGGTCAATTTCGCCCGGCGTCTTGCGGTCACGCCTGCCAACGACATGACGCCGACCATTCTCGCCGACGAGGCCGTGAAATGCGGCAAGGCGTCGGGTATCGAGGTTGACGTCTTCGACGAAAAGCGTATTCGCAAAGAGGGCATGGGATCGTTTCTCTCCGTTGCGCAAGGCAGCGTGCAGCCGCCAACGTTCATTGTGATGCGCTATAACGGCGATCCCGGCAGCAAAGAACTGCTCGCGCTGGTCGGCAAGGGCATTACGTTCGATACCGGCGGCATCTCGCTCAAGCCGCCCGAGCGGATGGAAGAGATGAAGTACGACATGTCCGGCGGCGCCGGGGTCATTGCGACGATGTGTGCGCTCGGCAAACTCAAACCCAAACTCAACGTGGTGGGCATCGTGCCGGCGACCGAAAACATGCCCGGCGGCAAAGCCACCAAACCCGGCGACATCGTCAAGGCGATGAACGGCAAGACGATCGAAGTGATCAACACCGACGCCGAAGGGCGGCTCATTCTGGCGGATGCGCTGGTCTATGCAAATAAACTCGGCGCGACCAAGATCGTCGACACCGCCACGCTGACCGGCGCGTGCGTGATCGCGCTTGGCCACGCCGCCAGCGCCGCCGTCGGCAATGACGACGCGTTTACCAATGAGTTTCTCGCGGCTGCCAAACCGACCGGCGAACGCTACTGGCAGATGCCGCTCTACGACGAGTATGCAAGCGCGATGAAGAGCGACATCGCCGATCTGAAGAATACCGGCGGGCGCCCGGGCGGCACGCTGACGGCGGCGGCCTTCCTCAAAGCGTTTGTCGACGACACGCCGTGGCTGCATCTCGATATCGCCGGCACGGCCTACCTCGACAACGAGTCGGCGTGGCAGGCGAAAGGTCCGACCGGCACGCCGGTACGCGCCTTTGTCTCGCTCGTCGAAACGCTGGCGGGCGCACCCGTCGTCCACTCCAATGGACATGTCGCTGTGTCATCCCGAGCGTAGCGAAGCGTAGTCGAGGGAGTGTCGTAGCGTTCCGCGCGTACTTCATCGCTCGACAGAGCGGCTGGTTCGCTGAAGGAATTGCGAATACGGCGATCGCCTGGCAAGTCTATGCGATCCGTCATCAGGCCCTCGATCTTGGACTCGTGGGCCTGATCGCTTTTCTGCCGCAATTGTTGCTTGCCGTGCCGGCCGGGTTAATGGCCGATCGGCTGGACCGGCGCGCGGTCATCATCGTCACCAATATCGGCGCCCTGATCGGCTCGCTGCTCTTTGTCATGCTCGCGGTCGCGCATTCACAATCGATTGCCGCCTATTTCGGCGCGCTCTTGCTCTACTCGACCGCCGATGCGCTCGGCGTTCCGGCAACGCGCGCGATGTTGCCGTCGCTCGTAACCGGCGAGCGCTACTTGCGCGCGACCGCGCTGATCTCGTCGGTCTCGCAATTCGGCACGATCGCGGGGCCGGCGCTCGCGGGCATATTGATCGCCTTCTCGGCCGCATCGGCATTTGCGGTTGCCGCCGTGCTGCAACTCGCCGCCATCGTGGCCTTCTTCTTCCTCGATTCGCGCGTGCCCACCGAGCAGCACGACGAATCGCTGTGGCAATCGGCGGTTGGCGGGTTTCGCTTCGTCATCGATCGCAAGATCATCCTCGGCGCGATCTCGCTCGATCTCGTCGCCGTACTTTTCGGGGGCGCAACGGCATTGCTCCCGATCTATGCGACGCAGATCCTCCACGTCGGTGCAACCGGCTATGGCGTGTTGCGCGCCGCGCCTGCGGTCGGTGCGGCCATTGTCGGACTGTGGCTGATTCGCCGGCCGATCCAGCGCAACGGCGCGCGCTGGCTCTTCTGGTGCATCGGCGGATTCGGTGTGTCCACGATCGTCTTCGGCCTGTCGCACAACATGCCGCTCTCGCTGTTCGCGCTGGCCGCGACCGGCGGCTTCGATATGGTGAGCGTGGTGATCCGTAACGCGCTCACGCAACTCGGTGTCCCGGCAATGATGCGCGGCCGCGTCAGTGCCTTCGAAAACGTCTTCATCGGCGCATCGAATCAACTCGGCACGTTTGAGTCGGGCATGGTTGCCGCGTGGCTAGGGCCGGTCGCATCGGTGGTGCTCGGTGGCTGCGCGACGGTGATCGTCGTCGCGCTCTGGGCCGGAATTTTCCCCGCGCTGCGCCGCTTCGACCGGCTGGAGGAAAGCGACTTGTCATCCCGGGCCTAGCCTTGTCATCCCGAGCGCAGCGCCACCTTGTCATCCCGAGCGTAGCGCAGCGTAGTCGAGGGACCACTACTTATCTGCGCAACGCGAACGCCAAGGCGGCGATCGACACGAGGATTATCATGGTCTGCCCCACGATGCACCATTTGAATGTCGTCAGGGAGGCATCGAGCTTCCTCTCGATCCGCGTGCACGTAGCGTCGATTTTAATCATGAGCGGGCTACGTCGTCTGTCCGACCTCGATGATATAGCCGTCGGGATCGCGGATGTAGCAACGTGTCTCGCCGTACTTAGGGGTCGGTTTGGTGAGGAACTCGGCGCCGCGACTCTTCCAGAGTTCATAGCACGCGTGAATATCCGCGACCCGGATATTCATAAAACTGCTGACGTCATCGGGGTTGGGAGGCACCCGCAGCGTGACCGTCGGTTTGTCCGGGGTGGGGCCGCCCCCGACGTTGACAATGAGCCACATATTCGCGATCGCAATGTGCCCGGACGCGCCCTTGCTATCGCCCAAGCTCAGAATACGGCCCCCAAAGACTTTTTCATAATAGCGAGCCGATCGCTCGATGTTGGCGACCGTGAGAAAATAGGTGACGGTGAAACCCTCGCTTGGGGGCATCTGATAGCTCTTCTGTTCGACTTGTACGCTCATCGCAGTCTCCTTATCGCCATCCTATTGCACCGCAATGGGTGGCGACAAGGGGCGCCGACGAGTAGCTAGGGTGTGACTGCCATGATACGCTGAACCATTTTATAGACGATCCCGATCTGCGTGCCGCTTTGCAGTGCGTAGTTCGGATCGTCGTAGCCCCACCAATCCCAGCAGCCGTTGGGGTTGTAGGGCACCGTCGATGACGCGATCGCGTACGGGTAGAGCACGAGAATATCGTTCGTATCGGCCCACTCGTCGATGCCGCCCTCCGTGATGAAGTCGATACCGATGAGCGCTTGCGTCTGCAGACAGCCGTGGAATGCCACGATTAGTGCGCAGGTCTTCCCCGCGGCGCAATCCTTTGGTACGAAGAGGTAACCGTTCGTATCCATCGAGTTACTCGCGGAGGCACCAAACGCCGTCTGATCGATGTGGATCAAACTCCCGCTCAGTGTCCCGTCGTTGCGTGGCTTGAGCGTCCCAAGGAAGAGCGAGAGCCACGTCTTCTCCGAATCGTAGGCGGTGCTGCCTTGATCGCAGGTGATCATATACGGGCTGGCAGCTGTCCCACACGGAAGTTGACCGTTTGGCGATTCCCATCCATGCTCCGCCGGAAAATTGCTGTCGTACTCGACGTTTGCGCCGTAGTGCGTGTACTCGCTGTCGAGATCGTTCATCTCTTGGTGAGGGACGACGGTATCTTGCGTACCCGACCACAAGTACACTGGTTGCCCGCGCAGATTGCTCTCGGGATCGATCGTTCCTTGGTTCGAATTGAGGTCGAGATACGCTTCTGATTCCGTGAGCGTGCTCTCGTACAAGCCTTCGCCACCGCAGGCCGCGAGTGCCGTCGCGGCGCTGTCCATCGCACAGTAGTAGACACCGCCCGCGTAGATCGCCGCGCCTTTGAAGGTCTGCGAATGCGCGACGTGCATTTGCACGCCGAAGAATCCGCCCGACGAGATTCCCGCAACGAAGACCTGACTCGGATTGACATGATAGCTTTGGAGCTGCACGACGGGAGAATGCTGCACGACGGGAGTGGGCGTCGCGGTGGCCATACCACCAGGCGCCTGCGGAAGGGTGGTATTCTGGCCCGATGATCCGCCGCACGCGGCGAGGTCGAGCACGACCACGATCGCGATGAGGATAAGAGACAGGGGACGTGCACTGCTGAACACGCCCCCTGATCCCTTGCAACCGATCGGGTGCATGGAGGATGCCCTACTGCCCGATCAGCGCATTCGTCTGGCCGACGTCGAAGCTGCCGAGTCCGGTGACGTAGTCATAGCCGGGCAGCGCCGAGTACGCGCCGTTCGCGCCGACGAGGATATCGTGGAATCCGCCGTACGGCCGCGTCGGCGGCACCATCGTTGTTTCCGCGCCGGCCGCGCTGCTGTACATCGCATACAGGCGCGGCGCCGCGAACCCGAGCGATGTGTGCGTCTGCAGCATGCGCGCCCATACGCCGGCCGCCAGCGGCGACGCAAGACTCGTTCCGCCGATCACCGTCCAGCCATCGCCGGTGATGTAGATGATCATGCCGGTCTGCAGGTCGCCGTCCATCGCGATGTCCGGTACACCGCGGAAGCTCACTTCACCGGTTGAGTTGACGGGTTGCACCGTTTGCCAATACGGCGAGTACTCGAATTGGCTCACGCCGCCGCCACCCGAATACCACGCCGCTTCGCCTTGATAGTCGCCTTGGTTCTGCGTGATCAGCGTCGTGCCGCCGACAGCAACCGCGTACGGTGATGCAGCCGGGTATTCCACCAACGGCACGCCGGCAGGCACGCCGTTCGGCGTTCCGACCGAACAGAACGAACCGGTGTCGCCGGACGACGCGAACATCGTCTGACCTTGTGCCGCGCCCTCCAACAGAATCTCGTCGTCGACCAGCATCGAGCCGTCGAGATACGGACCATATTCACAACCGCCGAACGACGAGTTGCCGATCTTCGCAAGATCGTCGGTTACCCAGCGATTGTATTCGAGCGCGATGTCGCTGTCGGTCAGCGACGTCGTAGCGTAGATGTACAGCGTCTTGACCGCACCGGCCATGCCGCTCGAAGCGGTCATGTCCAGCGTCCACTCGTCGTCACCCGAGGTATCGGTGCTCGCGACGCCGACTTGCTTCTCGACGATCGGGACTTGCACAAGCGAATCGCCCGACTCGTTGGTACGCACGTCGGCAATCGCTTGCGCAACGTTGCCTTCGGCCATGATCGCGATGTCGACATTCGTCGCGGTCGGCACGCTCATCGCGTCGTACGCGCGCCAGAAATCCGCCACGGAATAGTTCCGCGCGCATCCGGCAACGCCTGAGACCGCGGACGGCTCGGGCTGCGGTGACGGCAAGCCGACGATCTCGACGTTGCCGAGCGAGCACGGCGATTCGGGCTGTGCGGTCGGCGTTGGTGCGGGCGTCGGTTTTGCGGCACTCCCGCCGGTATGCGGATTCGTCTTGAAGGTTTGGGCGTCGTTCAATCCCATCACCGCAACGACGATGCCGCTGAGCGCGGACGGCACGTACGCCGGCGTGGTGTTCGCATACACCGTTGCACCGCTCTGCGAAAACGAGTGAAGCGTGGTGTCGAAGGCGCTTTGCGCCTGCGCGACCGTTCCGGTGGCGCTGACGATGAGGTTGTTGGGCTCAACCGTGATTCCGGTGAAGCCCTGCTTTTGCAGATACGACGTTACCGTCTGCACTTGCGCCGCACTGGGCGCGTAGGTTGCGTCAAACGCGCTCGGCGAGATCGTTTGCCCCGACGCGACCAGACTCTTGAGCGCCGTGACGTTTTGCAGTTGCATGCCCAGTCGAATGGTGATCGACTGTGAGGTCGACGCTGCGCCGAGATCCGACGCGCCGCTGAGCGAGAGTACTTGCGTTGCGGTCGTCGCCCACCCGGCCGGGGCCGCGGACACCGCAGCGGCGCGCGTCCCTCGCGTGCCCGACAGCGACGGTTGCGAGCCGGCGATACCTTGCGGAACCATCGAACTACTGTTGTTTCCGGAACATGAGGCCGTCAGCATACCCACCAGGAGCGCGACGGCAGCGAGCTTCTTCATTACAGACATCCTCCTGTAATGAAGGTAGGCCCGGTGCTACGGCCCGGCCCATACCGGAAATTGAGTACATGAGGGGGTTAGAACGCGCCCGTGCCGTCGGGCGAACCGAGGCCGGTATATTCGCCGAAGTTCCCGCCGATCTGATGGAGCAGTCTCGCGTGCGCATAAATGTAGGGCGTGAGCACATTGTTGCCGGCGAGGGCGAACGCGGCGGCGACGATCGGCGCGCCGGCACTCGTTCCGCCCGCAACGAGCCACCCGCCCGCTTGCGTGTCGAACATTGCGACGCCATGCTGCGGATCGGCAGTGGCGGCAACGTCGAGCGCGCTGCGGAGCGTACAGCCGGTGAGCGCCGGCGCTTGCCATGCCGGCCGCGCTTCATACGCACTGCAGCCGTGGCCGCTATAACTCCAGCCGTTTTCATTCCACGAGTTTCCGCTCCCGGTAAGCGTCGTGCCGCCCACCGCGGTGACGTACGGCGACGCCGCGGGATACGACGGCCAGTCTTGATCGCCTGAGCTCGCCGTCGTCGATACACCGGGATGATTGAAGTGTGCGTCCTCGCCGGTTTCGCCGCTCCATTCCGCTGCGTAGTAGCTATTGCTCACAACGTGCGCGCCTTGCGCGACCGCCGTGTCGACGGCGGTTCCCAAATCATCGATCGATGAAGAATTTGCTTCCACGAGCAGAATGTTGCAGCCCGGACACGTCGCGGACACCATGTCGAGATCGATCGAAATCTCTTGCGACCATGCGTCGTTGGCCTGCGGATAGGCCGTACCGCCGTGCTCGTCGATCTTGCGCAAGCAGCCGTTTGCGCTCGTACATGTCGAAAGACCGAACGTCGAACGATAGACGTTCACATCGGACTCGGCCGCGGGGTCGTCGTAGGCGTCCACGATCGCAACCGTCGCGCCCGATCCGCCGCTCAATCCATAGGCGGACTGCAGATCTTGCGGATGCAATCCAGGCACCAGCGAGGCCGGTGTTTGCGGATTCGAAATGCTTCCCACATTGACGTTAATCGCGATGCTGCAGCTCATCGTCCCGGGTTGCGAAACCGGAACGCACGCAAGTTGAGCGCCCGGTAAGGCGCTAGCCGTATCGCCGGGAAGCGCGCTTGCCGTATCTCCGGGCAGGGCAGATCCACTATCCTGCGCGCGAGCACTCGATCTGTCGGCCGTCGACGGCAGAAGTTGACTCTGTTGACCGGGGCCTAGCGCCGACGATCCACACCCGTCGAGCAAAGCGGCAAGGGCCAAGAAAGCAAGCGCGCGTCGCATGTCTTGCTTAGGTGTCTACCCAACCGGACCGAATTGCTAACGCGACCGCCTCGCGACGCCCGCGGCACTGCAGCTTGCGGCAGATCGAACGAATGTGCGTGTCAATGGTATGTGCGCTCCGCGCACTACCCGTCGCAATATCTTTCGTGCTCTTCCCGCCGGCAAGTTCTGCGAGAATCGAGCGCTCGGCTGCGGTAAGCAACGCATAACCGCCAGCGTCGTTCGTTCCCGCAAGCGGTAGCGCTCCAAGCAGCCGCGCGATCCCGCCGTAGTGCTCGGCGCGCAGGCGCTCGAGCAGCGCGCCAACTTCGATCGGCTCGCTTTCCCCGAGCGCACGACGATAATAGGCGCGCACCGCCTGCGCGAACGTTCGAAGCCGCTGCGGCGAACGCGGCATAGCGCGCTCGGCTTCAACGATAAAGCGATGGGCGCTTGCGGCATGTCCACGCACGAGCTCCGCGAGTGCAAGCAGCAAGTACGTGCGCACGCCGCGCCGCGTCACCGCACCGGCGTCCGCAATCTCCGCGAGCGCGCTGCGTGCAGCTTCTTCTCCTTCATCCGAGTGACCCGACGCTACTGCGTAGAGCGCGATTTCCGCGAAGCGCAGCGCGCGCCGATCGTGGCCCTGGACCGCGCGTATGCTCGATGCAAGCAGTTCGTACGCTCGCTCGAAGTCGCCGCTCCACGCTTCACGCAGTGCCCGCGCCGGAAGCACCGATTCCGCGGCGGTACGCGGCAACGCGCCGCGGCTGCGCTCGATCTCCGCTTCGAGGCGTTCGATTGCAACGTTGTCGCCACGATCGACCTCGATGTCCATCGATGCAAAGAGCCCGTAGAGACCGGTTTGCAGACTTGCTCCTTTGCGGGCGCATTCGATCAGCCGATCCAAAATCCCAAGACTCTCGATCGGATCCCCACCGTCTTCGTGATTGATCACGTAGAGCACGCTGAGTGCGCGCGCCGCCACTTCGTACAGTCCCTGCGCGAGCGCCAGTTCAATCGCAAGGTTCGCGTAGCTGCGCGCCTCGCCGCGGTCGGGAAGTAGTTGGTGGACGAAGGCCGCCTGCTGATAAAAGCGCGCACACGCATCGTCGCGCACGCCGGCATCGATCACTGCCATCGCCGCCGCAATCGTCTCGACCGCGCGGGAGACCATGCCCGCGCGCGCTAGCGCCGTTGCATAGGTGCCAAGCAATGGAACGCGGAGCCGAGGCGCAACGTCCGCGCCCGATGCGAACGGCTCGAGCAGCGCGATTGCGTCACGATCGTGGCGAATCAACTCCAGCGCGTAGCGGTGGACCAGCGCGAGTCGGGTTGCGGAATCTTCCGCGCGGGCGATCGCATCCACGAAATCGCGCTCGGCCAGATCGAAGTGTCCGCGCCCCGCTTCGACCATTGCTTTGATACCGAGAACCCGCGCATCGCCGTCGTAGGATTGCCCGGAAACAACCGCCAGCGCCTTCGACAGTGTCTCAGCTTCACCACGCTCGAAGAGATCAACGCCGTGCGCGCGCAGCATCGCTGCCACGCCTTGCGCATCATTCGCCCGTGCAAGGAGATCGAGTGCTCGCGCAAGTTCACCTCGCGCTTCGAGAATACGCGCGGCGCGAAGGTGTGCGTCGCGCCAATGATCCGCGCCACGGCGTTGCAACTGCGCATCCAAGAAGTCCCGAAACAGATCGTGATAGCGAAAGATGCCGGGCGCAGTCTCTCCGAGAAAACTTGCGCCGCGGCGCAGCTCGGCAAGGAACTCCGCGGAACGCCCGAGCGCTTGCGCGATCACAACGTCAAACGACGGAAAGACCGACGTGTCGAGGAGGAAGGCGCGCTGCATATCGTCGAGGCCGGCGAAGATTTGTTCTGCAAGATACCGGTACACCATCTCGCGCGCGCCGTCGGTCGCCGCGCGCAGATCGGTCGCGTGCGTTCGCGTGCGCAGCGCAATCGAGAGCGCCACCGGCCAACCGCCGGTCAACTCACGCAACGCGTCGATTTCGCTACCGCTGACCGGAACCGATGCCTCGTGCGCGGCGGCCAGCGCCTCTTCGGGCGTAAACCGCAGTTCGTCCTCACCGATCGGCAGATCGGTACGTCCGTATCCGAGCCACGTCGCGACCGGCAACCCCGCATCGGAGCGCGTCGCGATGATCCAGTTGATTCTTCCGGCCGTTCGTTCGATCAGCGCGACGATCAAGTCGAGGGAGCGACGATCGACCGCGGCATGGTGTAAGTCATCGATGACCACCGTCGCCACGACGCGACGCAGATGTTCGACGAACAGGTCGGCAATCGTCGCAACCGCCGACGCGGCGTCGAGCGCGTTTGCGGGGGGCGCGCAACGCGTCAGCGAGACCACGCGCGAACGCAAGCAACGTCGAGTCCTCGCGCGCGACGTCGTAGCGAACCACCTCTAGCCGCGCGGTAACGATAAAGTCGCGCAAGGCAACCGTCTTGCCGAAGCCGGCCGGCGCGACGATCAGCGTGACCGGGAATTGCGTAGCCCGCGCGAGCCGCTCGTGAATGCGCGACCGCATCAGCCGTCGACCTCCATTGGATGGGAAGGTCCGCGAAGGGCCGCGAATACGCCTGCATGGCACAGACCCGCCAACTCAAAGACGACGCCCGCCCCTACGAACCGGTCAAAGGCCCGACGTTACGGCGCATCACCGCCGGCGCGATCAAACGCCGCAAGGGCACCACCATCGTTCCCATGGTTACCGCATACGACGCTCCGTTTGGACGCTTCGCCGAAGAAGCCGGCATCGATTGGATTCTGGTCGGCGATAGCCTCGGCAACGTGGTGCTCGGATTCGACGAAACGACGCAAGTCACGATGGACGACATGGTGCATCACACGGCTGCCGTCGTGCGCGGCACGACGCGCGCGCACATCGTCGCCGACATGCCGTTCGGATCGTATCAAGTCAGCGACGAGGAAGCGCTGCGCAACGCGATCCGCCTGGTCAAAGAGGGCGGCGCGATGTCGGTCAAACTCGAGGGTGGCAGCAACGAAGCCGCGCGTATTCGCGCGATCGCGCGCGCCGGCATTCCGGTCGTCGGCCATATCGGGATCACGCCGCAGACCGCGGGCCTTGGTCCGGGCTATCGCATGCGCACGCATCGCGATCGCTTGCTCGAAGATGCGCTCGCGGTCGAAGCGGCCGGCGCGTACGCGATCGTGCTGGAAGTGGTCGACTTCGAGATCGCGCGCGAACTCACGCAGAAGCTGTCGATCCTCACGGTCGGCATCGGCGCCGGTCCGCACTGCGATTCGCAAGTGCTGGTGATCCACGATCTGCTCGGGATGTATCCGCACTCGCCGCCGTTCGTCAAACGTTTCGCCGAGATCGGCATCGCGACGACCAACGCGCTGCGCGAGTATGCGACCGCCGTCAAAGAAGGCGAATTCCCGAAAACGTGAGCGGCCCGCAGTTCGACGACGCGTTTCGCGCTCGGCTGCACGACCTCTTCCGCTGGCGCCGTGACGTGCGGCACTTTCGTGCCGATCCCGTTCCCAGCGATGCGATCGAAGCGCTCGTGCGTGAAACGTCGCTCTCGCCGTCGGTCGGCTTTTCGCAACCGTGGCGTTTCGTGCGTGTCGATACGTCGCCATGCCGCAACGCCGTCATCGCCTCATTCGAACGCGCCAACTCGGATGCGCTTTCGGGCTATTCGGGCGACGATGCGATGAAGTACGCTTCCCTCAAGCTCGCGGGATTGCGCGACGCGCCGGTGCATCTTGCCGTCTTCTGCGACGAATCGACGACGACAGGTAAGGGCCTGGGGCGCGCGACCATGCCCGAGATGCTCACCTACTCTGCAGCGAATGCCGTCTACACATTTTGGCTTGCGGCGCGCGCGCAGGGCATCGGTGTCGGGTGGGTCTCGATCCTCGATCCGGAAACCGTTACCCAGGCACTCGCTGTTCCCAGGGAGTGGAAGCTTATCGCGTACCTGTGCGTCGGGTATCCCGTCGTGGATCACGATCAGCCCGAGCTCGAACGCGCCGGGTGGGAATCACGCGACGACCGCGCAATCACATTGTATAATCGCTAATTCTTGGGGGCACACATGTCAGAAGACACCTTCCCCAATCGCCGTCATTTTGTTGGTACTGCGGCGGCAGCGGCTGCCGCCGGTGCGCTCGGTCCGACTGAACTTCTCGCGCAGACGGCTGGTAGCTCGACCACTATTCGTCCGTTTCATGTGAGCTTTTCGGACGCGGCGCTCGAGGATCTGCGCAAGCGCATCAAGGCGACACGCTGGCCCGACCGGGAAACGGTCGCGGACGACTCGCAAGGCGTGCCGTTGGAGATGATCCAGCCGCTTGCGGCCTATTGGGCGACCAGTTATGACTGGCGAAAGTGCGAAGCCAAGTTGAACGCGCTGCCGATGTTCGTCACCACGATCAATGGGCTCGACATTCAATTCATTCACGTCAAGTCGAAACACGCAAACGCGTTGCCGTTGATCGTGACACACGGTTGGCCGGGATCGATCATCGAGCAACTGAAAATCATCGCGCCGCTGACCGATCCAACCGCACATGGCGGGAACGCTTCGGATGCGTTCCACATCGTGATTCCGTCGATCCCGGGCTATGGGTTTTCGGGGAAGCCGGCCGTGTCCACGTGGAAGACGGAGACGACCGCGAGCGCCTGGGCGGTGTTGATGCAACGCCTTGGCTATACGCGCTACGTGGCGCAAGGCGGCGACCTCGGTTCGGTGGTGACCACGTTGATGGGTAAACAGGCGCCACCCGGATTACTGGCGATTAACACCAGTCTCCCAGCGTCCGTTCCGCTTGCGATCGCAAAGTCGATCAACTGCGGCGACCCCGCACCGGCCGGTCTTTCCGCCGACGAAGCGCACGCATACGCACAGCTCCAGCTCCTGTACGGAAAGCAATTCGCCTATTCCGCGTTCATGCACACGCGGCCGCAAACGCTCTACGGTCTGGCGGATTCGCCGGTAGGGCTAGCGACGTGGCTGCTCGATCATGGCGACGGCTGGGGACAGCCGGCGGCGGCGGTCGTTTCTGCGGTCGCCGGGCACACGGTCGACGGACATAGCGCTGGTGCGCTGACGCGCGATGACGTCCTCGACAACATCACCCTGTATTGGCTGACCAATACGGGGGTTTCCGCCGCGCGCTCCTATTGGTTGAACAGCACCAGCCCGCTCAACGCTGCCAACCTCTCCTTCCCGACGGCCGCACTCGTTTTCCCAGGCGAGATTTACTTGGCGCCGCGTAGTTGGACGGAGCAAGCCTTTCACAAACTCATCTATTACAGCCGCGCCAGCGCCGGCGGCCACTTTGCAGCCTGGGAGCAACCGCAAGTCTTTTCTCAAGAAGTTCGCGCCAGCTTTCGGTCGTTGCGCTCATGAGCGAAGCAATGACAACGACGCTTACGGCTCGACAAATGGACGGCCCGGCGCCGGTCGAGCCGCTCGGCGTCGAAGAGCCGCCGGCGAAGCTCACGATCGACCCGCCGCTTCCCGATTCGCTAAAGATCGGGCGCGTGGTGATTCAATACTACGCCCAAAACGTGCACATACGTCCGGTCTACGGCGAGGCGGCCGTCGCTGTCTCGCCGCGAATCGGGCACATTCACGTCTTCGTCGATGACGCAACATGGCGTTGGCTCGACGCGAGCGGAGAACCACTGACGATCAACGGGCTTTCGCCGGGACCGCACAAAGTGCGCATTTTGCTGGTCAATGCCAATCATGCGCCGCTCGACGAAGGCACGGTCGAGTTCACGGTCCCTTGATGGTACATGAGCTCTTATTCGCCGGTGCCGTTGCGTGGCTCAATTCACAACCGCTAACGCCTGCCGACCTCAAAGGCAAAGTCGTCGTGGTCGACTTTTGGACCTACACCTGTGTCAATTGGGAGCGTACGCTTCCCTACGTTCGCGCATGGGCCGCTACCTATAAGGACGATGGCCTCGTTGTGATCGGCGTCCACACGCCGGAGTTCAGCTTCGAAAAGAACCTCGATAACATTCGCCGAGCGCTTCAAGCGGACCGGATCGATTACCCGGTAGCGGTCGACAGCGACTACGCGATTTGGCACGCGTTCGACAACGCATATTGGCCGGCAGTCTACCTTATCGACGCACAGGGTCGCATTCGCTATCACCACTTTGGTGAAGGGGCGTACGAAGAATCAGAATCGGAGATTCGCAAGCTGCTCGCCGAAGCCGGACATCACGTGAACGGGCGCGCATTCGTCGCCGTCGATCCCGTTGGCCTCGAGGCAGCCGCCGACTGGGACGACGTGAAATCTCCCGAGACGTATCTCGGCTCCGATCGCACAACCAATTTCGTATCGCCTGCGCCCGCGCAACTGCCGCTCAACAGCTGGACGGTTTCCGGCGATTGGACGATCGGGAAAGAAGCGGTTACGTTGAATCGAGCCGATGGAACGCTCATCTTCCAGTTTCACGCCCGCGACCTCAATCTCATCATCGCCCCCGCGAAGCCGGGAACGCCGGTGCGATTCCGCGTGCGCATCGACGGGCATCCGCCGGGTGCCGCTCACGGAAGCGATGTCGACGCGAACGGGGACGGGACGGTCGTGGAGCAGCGCACCTATCAACTCATTCGCCAACCCAAGCCGATCGTCGATCGGCGCTTCGAGATCGAGTTTTTCGGCCCGGGAATCCAGGCCTTCGACGTCACGTTCGGCTAAGCGCGCTCATCCGAGCGCGTGCGCCCAGCGTATAAGAAGCATGCGCCTCCCCTCGCTCCTCTTCCCCATCGTCATGTTGGTATTCGTTGCTGTCGCGATAACGCAATTTGCGCTCGCCTGGGACGGCGCGCAGCGCGGCATCCTCCTGTACGAGCGGACCTGCCCGCTCAACGGCGACCGCTCACACGTCGGCTAAGCTGCGATAGGCTTGCAGTACGTCGCGGCGTGTAACGATGCCGAGCAGATGCTGGTCGTCCGGATCGACGACTGGTAGCAGCGGGACCGCACCGTCGGCCATAAGCGTGGCCGCACGTTCGACCGTGTCACCGGCGTGCAGCACGTCGCTCATCGCTTGCACGATGCTCGACACGCGATCGCGCCCGCGCCCCTCCGCCACGGCTCGCGCCAAGTCGGCCGATGTCACGATGCCGATAAAGCGACGACCGCTGCACACCGGCATCGCGAGCTCACCCGACGCTCCGTCACGCAACACCACGCTGCTGATCTCGTCGTTGAGCTGCGCCACGACCGGCGGATCCCGCCGGATCGTTCCGATGTTGACCCGACTGAGGAAGCGTGGTCTGCGGACGCGCTGCCAGTCGATCCCGCGTCGAATCAGCTTCATCTCGTACACGGTGGAGCCGAGCATGCGTCGTCCCAACACGGTCGCTATCACCACGCAAACCATCAACGGCAAGATGATCAGGTAATCGTTCGACATTTCGAAGACGATAAGAATCGCGGTCATCGGCGCCTCCGCAGCTGCGGCAAAGACGGCCGCCATGCCGACCAAGCCGTACGCCGCGCCCGGCGCGGTCCAGGCCGGAAACGTCAGGTGAACCATACGACCGAATGCGTCACCCAGAAATGCCCCGGTGAAGAGCGATGGTGCGAAGACTCCGCCTGAGCCGCCCGATCCAAGCGTCAGCGAGGTGGCAACCGGCTTGGCAACGGCGAGCACAAGCGCGCGCCCCGCGCCGACATGTTGATCGAGCACCTGTTGCATCGACGTATATCCGACGCCGAAGACCTGCGGATACCAAATTCCGATCACGCCGACCATTGCAAAGCCGATCCCGCCTTTGATCCATGCCGGAATTTTTAACGCCTCGAAACGATCTTCAACGAAGTAGAGCATGCGCACGAAGCCGGTTGCCCACACGGCGGCAATCACGCCGAGCAGCGCATAAAAGACAAGTTCGTAGGGCGAGACCAGTTCGAATCCGCCGGCAGAGAACGACGCATGATCGCCGAAGTAGGCACGCCCGATCACCGCCGAGATCACCGATGACACCACGATCGCGGCGAACGAGCGCGGCGCGAACTCGCCGAGAATGACTTCGGCGGCAAAGAACACGCCGCCGATCGGTGCGTTGAACGTCGCCGAAATGCCGGCAGCAGCGCCGCACGCCACCAGCGTGCGCACGATCGGGGCCGGCGCGCGCACCAGTTGACCGAGTACCGAGCCGATCGTCGAGCCGATCTGCACGATCGGCCCTTCACGCCCGCAACTACCGCCGAAGCCGATCGAGGTTGCGGAGGCGAGCGCTTTGATCGCGATCACGCGCGGGCGCATCTTACCACCGCGCAGTGCGACGGCTTCCATTACCTCGGGCACGCCGTGACCCTTCGCTTCGGGCGCGAACGTCGACGCGATCCAGGCGGCGATAATGCCGCCGAGCGCGAGTTGCACGACGATCGCCAGGACCCCGATCAGCTTGCCCAGGTTCACGCCGATAACGTTGAAGGCCAGATAGGTTTCGCCGGTAATAAGCGCGCGAAAGGCGACGGCACCGAAGCCGCCGCCAACACCGACGATGACCGCGGTCACCAGCAAAAAGGTCGTCTGCGATATGGTTACGCGTCCGACGCGTAATTGGGAACGTCCGTCTTTGAGGACGTACTCTATCACTCGGTGGTCGTCATCCAACCATCGCGCGTGCGGAGTGCGCGGCGGGAACGTTGGGATACTCGCCGGTCAAACAGCCCAGACACATCTCCTCGCGTTTGCGCCCGGTCGCGGTAACCAAGCCGTCGAGTGAAAGATAGCCGAGCGAATCTGCATCGGCTTTCTCACGGATCTGCTCGATCGAAAAATTGGCGGCGATGAGTTCGTCGTACGTCGCCATGTCGACGCCAAGATAGCACGGATGCTTGATCGGCGGTGAGGTGATGCGAAGATGCACTTCCTTGGCGCCGGCCTCGCGCAGCAGTTTCACGATACGCGGCGTTGTGGTGCCGCGCACGATCGAGTCGTCGACCACCACCACGCGCTGACCGCGCAAGTTCTCGACGACCGGGTTGAACTTCAACTGCACGCCGCGCGAGCGCAAGCCCTGATCCGGGCTGATGAATGTCCGGCCGATGTAGCGATTTTTGATCAAACCTTCGATGTACGGCAATGCACTCTCGGCGGCGTACCCGATGCCGCCGGGCACGGCCGAGTCGGGAATTGCCATTACCACGTCGGCCTCGACGGGGTGCTCTTTCGCGAGTGCGCGTCCCATCGCGTAGCGCGCCATGTAGATCGAACGCCCGTTGAGCGTCGAGTCGGGCCGCGCAAAGTAGATGTATTCGAACATACACAGTGCCGGATGCGCGCTCTCCTTGACGACGATGGTCGATTCGATGCCGTCCTGCGTGATGCGCACCACTTCGCCGGGGTCGATCTCGCGCAGATATTTTGCGCCGATCGTCGGCAGCGCGCACGACTCCGACGCGACCGCGTAGCCGCCGTCTTCGAATTGCCCGAGACACAGCGGACGCACGCCCCAAGGATCGCGGAACGCAAAGAGTTCATCTTTGGTGCACAGCACGATCGAATACGCGCCGCGTGCAACCTTGAGTACATGTTTGATACGATCCAGCATCGTGCCCGGTGCCTCGACGATCGCCTTGGCCATCACTTCGGAATCCGACGTAGCTTGCAACGTGGTGCTCGGTGAAAGCGCCTCGCGCAATTCGTCGGTATTGGTAAGGTTGCCGTTGTGCGCAAAAGCAAAGTCGCCGATCTCGGTCGACTCGAGCAGCGGCTGCGCGTTGACGACGATCGATGATCCGGTGGTCGAATAGCGGGTGTGTCCGACCGCGATATGGCCGCTGAGCTGTGCAAGCGACTCTTCGTCGAAGATCGCGCCGATCAAGCCCATGTCTTTGTGCGAGCGGATCGTGCCGCCGTCGGCTGCGGCAATGCCCGCGGACTCTTGTCCACGGTGCTGGAGGGCGTAAAGCCCAAAATACGCCAAGCGTGCGGCGTCACGTCCCGGCGTTAAGATCCCTGTAATCCCGCACATGGCTGTTCTAGGCCATTCTAGCAGCCAATGGCCGGTTCCGTCCCGACTCTAGTCCCTGCTGCTGCTGCGGCCACCAAAGATTTGGAGCAACGCGAGGAAGATGTTGATCGCGTCGAGGTAGATCGACGTCGCGATCTGCACCGCGCTCAGGCCATCGCCACCCGCTCGGATCCTGGCAAAATCGATCAGCACGAGACCGCTGAAGATTACCAAGATCGCCCACGAGTAGATCGTCGGCGAGAGGAAATGGACGAAGATCGAGATGACGCCGATCACGACCAGCGCAAGCAGCGCGACAAAGAATATCCCTGAAAAGCGCCGCAGATCGAGCCCGGTTGCGTACACGATCGCTCCGAGCGCAAACATCCCGAGGCCGGTGGTCAACGCAGCGTTGAAAACCACCATGCTGCCGGCCGTGTGCGCGTAATACGTCACGATCGGCGCGATGAAGATGCCTTCCAGAAACGTGAACGCATAAAACATTGCAAGCGAGAGCCCTGGATTGCTGCGCGTGAAGTTCATCGCGATGATGAGCGCAAATGAGCCGATGAAAGCGAGCCAGCTAAACGGGGCATTCGGAAAAAGATAGACCGCGAGCGCGGTGATGCACATGCCGAGTGCGGTGATCCCGAGGACCTGGCCAAGCAGCGCTTGCGTGGGCACCGCCACGCCGGTACCACGACCGTACGGCCTCGGCTGAGATTGGTAAGCCATAGCTCTTCTTGATAACCTCCCTGCGGGTCCGGGGTTACACCCCTTGATGCGAACGTATGTTCGTATTATACTTGCGGGAACATGCGCGGAGTCGAAGTCGTCGAGCAGCACGCCAAGAGCGTCATCAACGCGGTGGCCGGCATGCCGTTCAGCTGGTCGATCAACCCCTACCGGGGCTGCTACCACCAATGCCGCTTCTGCTACGCCCGCCGGACTCACACCTACCTCGAAGAGGACGGCGTCAACGCCTGGGGCTCCAAGATCTACGTCAAGGTCAATGCAGCCGCGGTCGTGCGCACCGAACTAGCCAAGCGGAGCTGGAAGCGCGAGCCAGTGGCGATCGGCACCGTGACCGACCCGTACCAGCCGCTGGAGGG
This sequence comes from Vulcanimicrobiota bacterium, assembly GCA_963703325.1. Taxonomy (GTDB): domain Bacteria; phylum Vulcanimicrobiota; class Vulcanimicrobiia; order Vulcanimicrobiales; family Vulcanimicrobiaceae; genus Aquilonibacter. Next base: position 3,132,482 of record OY969805.1, read on the forward strand.
CCGCTACCGCATCACCCGCGGGATTCTTGAAGCGATGCGCGACTATCAGTCGCCGGCGAACCTGATCACCCGCTCGCCGCTGGTGGTGCGCGACATCGACGTCTTGCAAGCCCTCGCGCGCGTCGCAAGCACGCACGTCTCCATTAGCATTTCCACACTCGACGAAGCGCTCGCGCGCGAGATCGAGCCGACCGTCGCGCCGCCGCGTCAGCGCTTACGCGCGGTGCGGATGCTCGCCGATGCCGGCATCCACGTCAACGTCGCGCTCGCCCCGGTGCTGCCGCACATCACCGATACACCCGCGTCGATCGAGGCGGTGGTGCGCGCCGCGCGCGATGCCGGCGCCGCGAAGGTCTGGCACAACACGCTTTACCTCCACGACATCACGCGCGATTCGTTCTTTGCCTACTTGCGCGAATACAAACCCGAATTGATTGCGCAATACGCGCGAGAGTATCGCGGCACGTACGCACCCCGCGCGATCGCCGATCGCATCGACACCGAGGTCGAGGCGGCCCTCGCCCAACATCCCGCGCGCAGCATCGAGCGCATCCGCAGCCAGGCGGTCGTGCAGCTCTCGCTGATCTAACGGCGAAACATCGGCGCCTCTCCCGTAGTACACGGGGCAATGAGATCGGTGCTTGCCTTTCCGGTGGTTCGAATCGTGTTGATCGCGATCGTCTTTGCGATTCCGTTGACGATCGTGGTGCTGCTTCCGCACGGACATCATTCGATCTGGCTCAGCATCGCGATCGCGTGGTTTCTCGCCGCCGCGATCGCGTTGAGCATCGCGCTGGTTGAACGCGTCACGACCGGACGCGGGTTGTCGCATGTCGGCTTCGCGCCGGCGGACGCCGTTCGTGATCTCGCGCTCGGTCTTATCGCGGGTGCGGTCTTGTTTTCGATCGTCGTGCTCGAGCTCGCGCTCGGCGGTCATTACCGTGTGAGCGCCGTCAATATAACCGCTGATCTCGCGGTGGCGGTTCTGCTGCTGCTACCGGGCGCCGCACTCGAAGAGATGCTGTTTCGCGGTGTGCTCTTTCGGCTGATTGAGGAATGGGCGGGATCGTGGATCGGCTTGATTGTGTCGGCCGTGCTCTTCGGTGCGGCGCACGCCGCGAATCCCGGCGCCACCTGGGTATCAACCGTCGCGATCGCGCTTGAAGCCGGTGTGCTGCTCGCAGCCGCCTACATGGTGACACGGACGCTGTGGTTCCCAATCGGTTTGCATTTCGGTTGGAACTTCTTCGAAGGCCCCGTCTACGGTACGCAAATCTCGGGCGGCCATCTCGTCGGCAGCGCCTTGGTCGGACACGTGAGCGGACCGGCGTGGCTGACCGGCGGAACGTTCGGACCCGAGGCGGGCGTGCCTGCGATCGTCACCTGCGTGATCGCCGCAGCAGCGCTGCTCGCCTACGCGTCGTCACGCGGCGAGATTATCGCGCGAAGGCGAGCAGCACCAATGTCGCAAGCGTCGTGAGGTGCAAGATCAAGTGCATCGTGTTCGGCGTGACGCTCTTACGGCGTCCCCGTTGCGATGGCAGCAGATAGGGAATCCACCACGCCTGCACTTGTCCGAGGAAGAATGCGCCGTAGCTGATCCACAACCAGCCGTAGAGCCAAGTCGGATAGGGCGTGTAGCGATAGAACGAGCTGCACACCAAGCCAAAGGCAAACGGCAGCGTTTGCAAGGCGGTCACGGTCAACACTTGCGTGAACGTCCGTTCGGCGCGCACGGTCCTGACGCGGTTGAAGCGCCCAAGCGGAATCCAATCCTGGAGCGCAAGAATGGTCACCGTGAGTCCCTGCAGCGCGAGCAGCAGATCGCGTGCGACCGCGCCGTTCATTCGAGCTTCGCGATATCCGTACGATAGGAAAGGTCGCGCGTGCCGATGCGGTCGGCCAGCGCGTGCACCGCGTCATACGCGCGGGTGCGCGCCGCCGGCAAGTCTTCGCCGAGCGCGCTGACCGTCAGCACGCGACCACCGCTGCTGCGAACCGTTCCGCCGTCGAGTGAACTCGCGCCCCAGAACGCTTGCACACCGTCGCCGAGCGCGACGTCGGGATTGAGTCCTTGCAGCGGCGTGCTGCTGCGCGGATAGTCCCGGCTCGCGAGCACGACGCCGACGCAATGCTGCTCGGTCAGCGACGCCAAACTCAGATCCATCGCGCCGTCGGCGCACGATTTCAGCAATCCCGCAAAATCGCCGCTGATGCGCGGCATCAACACCTGCGTTTCGGGATCGCCGAACCGCGCGTTGAACTCGATCACCATCGGTCCGTCGTCCGTCCACATCAGTCCGCAGTAGAGCACGCCAATATACACCTCGCTCTCGGCGAGCAATCCGCGCAGCACCGGCGCGAGAATGCGCTCGCGCACGGCATCGAAAAGATCCTCGGGAAATCCATGCGGCGGTGAATACGCGCCCATGCCGCCCGTGTTCGGTCCGGTGTCGCCGTCGCCGGCTCGTTTGTAATCGCACGCCGCGGCGAGCGGGACCATCGCGCGGCCGTCGGCAAGCGCAAAGACGCTGACCTCGCGCCCTTGCAACCGTTCCTCGAGCAACACATCGGCGCCGCCACCCGGTATTTTGTTTTTGCCGTACCAGCCGCCGAGGACCGCGCGCGCCTCATCCACGCTGTTGCACACGACGACGCCCTTGCCCGCGGCGAGACCGTCTGCCTTAACCACGACGCCGTTGCCTTGCCATCCGTCGAGCGCGGTAGTCGCGGCTTGCAACGAATGCACGACCTCGGCTCGCGCGGTCGGCACGCCGTGCCGCTGCATGAAGCGCTTGGAAAAGGTCTTGCTCGATTCGAGCCGTCCACTGGAGCGATTGGGCCCGAACACCAGCACGCCAGCATCGCGCAGCCGATCGCCGACGCCTGCGGCAATGGCCGATTCCGGCCCGAGCACGACGAGGTCGATCTTCTCGGCTTGCACGCGTTCTAAGATGCCCTTGCCGTCGGTCGCCGCGATGTCCCAGTTCTTGCCGCGCGACGCGGTCCCGGCGTTGCCCGGTGCCGCAAAGAGCGCCTCGCACGACGCCGACTGCACGAGCCGCCACGACAGCGCGTCTTCCCGCGCGCCATTCCCTACGACGAGAATGCGCATCAGAGGTAATCCAGTGCATTGACGTACGTCATTCGCGGATCGAGGCGCACGAACTCGCGCAAAAGATATTCGTGGCCCTGACCCATCATCACCACGACGCGGTCGCCGGGGCGCACGACGCTAGCGATATTCGAGAAAATATCGACATTACGCGCGTACCAACTAGCCACGTACACCGCGCCGGCGTCGTCCGCATCGCGTCCCATCCCGGCCATCACGCTGTACCATGAGGCGTTCGCCCGAATTGCCGCGTCGGTGTTCAGATACCGCAACAGATCCAAGTAGGTTCCATCTCGCTCAATCTGATCGCTGCGCGCGATGTACGCGTCGTGTACCGGGTCGGGGACGTCCGTGAAGTGCGCCTTCAAGAAGGCTAAGATGCGCTTGCCGCTCGGCGTCGTATCATCCAGCCCAGGCCCATCGGCATCGATTGGATAGATCGTGCCATCGCCGGCGCGGGCCGCAAGTTTGAAGCCAAACTGGTAGATCTCGTTGGCCGGCAGCTTGAACTGTCCGGCGAGATACTGCCGATAGCGTTCGGCATACACGGGGTCGCCGAACGACCCCTCGATGAGCACCTTTGTGGGATGAAAGCGCGCCAGCCGTTCGACGACCGCGGCGATCTGCGCCTGGCGCTTAGGCGAAAGCGGACTATCTTCGAAGACGCTGTTGTGGACGTCGCGCCTCGCAACCAGATGCGCGACGCCGAGCACCATGACCGTAGCCGTCGGAGCCGGTGGTGCGCTCGCGACCAGCGCCGCGAACATAATTGCGGCTATTCCCATTCGACGGTGGCCGGCGGCTTGGATGTGATGTCGTAGGCGACACGGTTGACGCCTTGCACTTCGTTGACGATGCGACTCGAAATGCGTTCGAGCAACTCGTGCGGCAAACGAGCCCAGTCGGCGGTCATGCCGTCTTCGCTCGTAATGGCACGTACGGCAACCAGATTTGCATAGGTTCGCCCATCGCCCATCACGCCGACGCTGCGCACCGGCGTCAGCACCGCGAAGTACTGCCAGGGATGCGGCTCGAGACCTTTGGCACCGTCGATCTCCTCACGCACGATCGCATCCGCGTCGCGAACGATGTCCAAACGCTCCGGCGTGACGTCGCCGATAATACGCACGGCGAGCCCCGGGCCCGGAAACGGCTGACGCTGCACGATGTGCTCGGGCAAGCCGAGCACGCGTCCGAGCGCGCGCACTTCGTCCTTGAAGAGCGCGCGTAGCGGCTCGATCAGCGAGAACTGCATCTTCTCGGGCAATCCGCCGACGTTGTGATGCGACTTAATCTTGTGTCCCGCTTTACTGTCCGGCGTTTTGGACTCGATGACGTCGGGATAGAGGGTGCCCTGGACGAGATACTTGACGCCCGGAAGCTTCGCCGCTTCTTCTTCGAAGACGGCGATGAACTCGTGACCGATGATGATCCGCTTGCGCTCGGGGTCCTCGACGCCGCCGAGCTTGCTCAAGAATCGCTCGCGCGCATCCACCGCAATGACCGAGAGGTGCATGACGTCGCGAAACGCGGCGAGGACGGCGGGGGCTTCGCCCTTGCGCAGCAGTCCGTGATCGACGAAGACGCAGGTCAGTTGCTCGCCGATCGCACGCGAGACCAGCGTCGCGGCAACAGCGGAGTCGACGCCGCCGGAAAGCGCGCAAATGACTTTATCGCTGCCGACTTGCGCGCGAATATCCGCGATCGCCCGGTCGACGAACGACTCCATCTTCCAATCGTCCGCCAACCCGGCGATACGATGCAGAAAGTTGGCCAGAACTTTCGTCCCGGCTTGGGTGTGGACGACCTCGGGGTGAAACTGCACGCCGTAGATCTTGCGCGCAGCGTCACCGATCGCGGCAACGTTGCAGCGCGGCGTCGATCCGAGCGCGACGAATCCGCTCGGCAGCTCGACGACCGAGTCGCCGTGCGACATCCAGACGCGCGACTGCTCGGGCACGTCGTGCCAGAATGGCGAGTCGCGATGCTCCGTCGTCAACGTCGCCGGACCGTACTCGGCGTGATCGAGTTTGACCAGTTTTGCGTCGAGACGGCGCGCCAGCAATTGCATCCCGTAGCAGATGCCCAGGATGGGCAAGCCGCTGCGAAGGATGTGCGGATCCAAATCGGGGGCACCGGGCACGAGCGTGCTCTCGGGTCCGCCGGAGAGAATGATTGCGACGGGATTGCGCGACGCAACCGCGGACCAGGTTACGTCGTACGGCACGATCTCGCAGTAGACGCCAAGTTCACGCGTTCGGCGCGCAATCAGTTGACTGTATTGCGCGCCGAAATCGAGGATGAAAACCGTGGGGGGCAAGCGCGCTTTGTCTATTTTGCGGCGGCTTGAGCGGCGGCGATGACGGCGTCGTACTGCGGCTCGTGGCTGATGTCGGGAACCATCTCGACGTATTTGAGCTTTTTGTCCTTGCCGATGATGAAGACCGATCGCATCAGCAAGCCGTTCTCTTTGATCCGCACGCCGTAGTCGTAGCCGAAACTATGATCGCGGTAGTCGGAAAGGTTCTCGAGCGTCACGCCTTCCGCACCGCACCAGCGAACCATCGCAAACGGCAGGTCCATGCTGACGATGTACGGCTTGACGCCCTCGGGCAGCTCGCCCAGGCGTTTGTTGAAGGTGCGCGACTCGATCGCACACGTCGGTGTATCGAGCGATGGCACGACGATCAGCAATGCCGCGCGCTTGCCGTGATCGGTGAGGTCATCGAGCGTGACGACCGCCATCTTGGCCGTGGTGAGATGTACTTCGGGCGCTGTATCGCCCACTTTGAGCTCGGGCCCGAGCAGCGTGAGCGGGTTGCCGCGCGCCGTCACGACACCAGTGCGTTCCATCGTTTGCGTTGCCATAGTCACCTCCGAAGGCGGTGCGTTTTCGCACCCTGCGAGGAAAATCCCACCATGCTCAGGCGCTTACAGCCAGCGCTTGAGCCAGTCGGCCACGGTCTCGTGCCATTGCAGTGAGTCTTGTGGTTTGAGCACCCAGTGATTTTCATTTGGAAACGTGAGAAATTCACTGGGAATGCCCTTGCGCTGAAGGGCAGTGAACGCCCCGATGCCCTGTTCGATTGGGATCCGAAAGTCTTGCGAGCTGTGGATGACCAGCATCGGGACTCTCCAATCGGCCACGTGGTCGATCGGATTGAAACGCTCGTAATTCTCGGGATGATCCCACGGCGTGCCGCCGTTTTCCCATTCGGTGAACCACAACTCTTCGGTTGAATATCCCATCATGCGATTATCAAAGACGCCATCATGCACGACCAGACATTTCCAGGGTTGGTTCCAATTGCCGGCGATCCAGTCGATCATGTAGCCGCCGTAGGACGCGCCCAGCGCGCACGCGCGGTCGCCGTTGAGAAACGGAAACTGTGTCAGCGCCGCGCTCCAGCCTTTTTGGAGATCTTCGAGCGGACGATCGCCCCAATGCTGGCTAATAGCGTCCGTGAACGCTTGGCCGTACCCGGTTGAACCGTGGAAGTCGACGGTGACGACGGCGTACCCGAGGCCCGCGTAAAACTGCGGGTTCCAGCGATAGCTCCATCCGTCGGTCCAACTGCCTTGCGGTCCGCCGTGAATGAGAAACGTGACCGGATACTTCTTGCCGGCCTGATAGCCGTACGGTTTGGTGACGCGGCCGTACACGGTGTCGCCGTTCCAGCCGGCAAAGGTGAAGCTCTGCGACGGCGAGAGCGCGACATCGCGAAGTTTGGCCGCATCGACGTGCGTCAGTTGCGTCGTCACGCCATCGCGCAAGACAAAGAGCTGCGCGGGACTGACGAGCGATGAAAGCGCAAAGGCGATCGCGTTCGGACCGACGCTAAAGCTCGCTACATCGCCGCTCTGCGTCAGGGCTTTGACCGTGCCGCTCGCAACGTCCACGGCGAAGAGTTTGTGCGCCTGGACGTCGTCGGCGGTCGTATACACCGACCGTCCGTCGGTTGACCACGCGAGGTTGCCGGCAGAGCGATCCCACGCCGGGTCGATTTCGCGCGTGGTGCCGCTGCGCAGGTCGCGCACCATGATCCCAAAGCGATCCGACTCAAAGCCCGGGCGTTTCTGCGCGACGTAGGCGAGCTTCATGCCATCGGGTGAAAACACCGGACCGCCGTCCCACGCGGGGTTTGCTGCCGTGATGTCGCGCGGAGCGCTGCCGCCGTCGATCGGTACCTGATAGAGATCGAAATTCGTACTCCACGGCTCACTCTTGCCGGCAAGGCGCGCGGAGAAAACGACGCTGCGCCCGTCGGGCGAGATCGCGAAGTCCTCGTCGCCGCCAAACGGCTTCGACGAGGAATCGCCGTCGAACGAACCCATGAGCGAGACCGGGGCACCGGTGACGGCATTGCCGTTGAGCGCAAGGGCAAAGAGGTGATTTCGCGTTCCATCGGCCCACGTGTCCCAGTGCCGGATGAAGAGACGCGTATAGAGCGTTCCGGTGGCCTTGCTCGCGGCGGTCGCCGCTTTTCGGCTGACCGTACACGCAAGCGTTGGGCAGTCGGGGAAGACCGCGAGCGCGACGACGATGTGCCCACCGTCCGGCGAAATGCGGTAGGCTTGCACGTCAAGCGGCAGATGCGTGACCTGCACGAGGTGCGCCCCGATGCGGTCCGTCCGCCAGATCTGCTCCGTACCGGAGCGATGCGACAGGAAGTAGATCGCACCACCGGTAGGCGACCAGCGCGGACCCGAAGCATCGGAAGTCAGACGGGCCGTTGGCGCGCCTGGAATCGTTCGAATTATCCAGAGGCTATGCGACACGACATACACGATCGCGCCGCCGTTCGGAGCCAGTTGCGGGTCGGAGAGACGATCGAGCGAAACGAGATCGCGCGCCGTGAAAGGCCGCGCAGCCACAAGTGTCGTGAACGCCAAGCATGCCGCGGCGATGCACTGGATACAGTGTCGCAAAGTCATGCCGCGGTTTTAAGCGAATGCTGGTGCTGCTCCCGCAATAGCAAAAAGAGCCCGCACGTACGTGCGAGCCCTTTTTTATTTGCGTTCTTAAGCGCTTAGCGGTACGACGGACGCGATTGGAAGCAATCGCGGCAATAGACCGGTTTGTCGCCACGCGGTTGGAACGGCACTTCGGCCACGCCGCCGCATTGGCTGCACGTCGCGCGGAACATTTCCCGCTGACCGCCGCCGCCGCCGCCGCCGCCACCGGTACGACCCGCACCGCCACGGCCACCGCCGGCCGCCTTACGGGCAGCGCGACAGTCGGGGCAACGGTTGGGTTTGTTGGCAAAGCCCTTCATGGCGAAGAACTCTTGCTCGCCGGCCGAAAACGTGAACTGACGCGAACAATCAACGCAGTTCAGATACTCATCTTGATACATGGGTTAACGAGGACTCCTCGGATTTACGTAGGTGTATGTTCTCGGAATCGACTCGTTTAGCCCAATCAATGGGAACCAGACCGCGAAACCTAGACGACTCAGCCTACCATGTCCAGCCCAAAACCACAACCGGGCCTGCGGCAAGTGTCGCAGCAGCCGACCGAGAAGAGCCCGAGCAATGGAAGCACACGATCGGCTCACTACCGGCGAGCTATTGGCCTTGCTCGAGATCCCGACCGATGGCCGAGTCCTGAGCTTCGGCTCGTCAAGTGCGATTTATGCCCTGGAAATTGCGGCGGCCCGCCCCGACGTCCTCATCGTCGTCTGTGATACGGAAGGGTCCACGACCACCGAGGTGGCCGATCGGGCCTTGGCCGAGCACCTTGAAAACCTGGTGGTGGGCGATACCCCAGCAGGTCCTTTGGTCGACCGCGCACTCTGCATCGACGGGTTGGGCAAGATCGAGCCGCTGCATCTCGTCCACATTCGCACGGCGATGCTTCCGGGCGGCTACGCTGTCTTTGTCGAACCGACGGCACCCGAGGCGCAGCCGCTCACCGAGAAACTGCAGGCCGCGGGCTACGCCATCGCTGACGCGCTTGATAATGCATTAGCCGGTTCAACGGTTATCCGCGCGCGCTAACTCAAGTCAGTATTTCTTTCAAGCGACTCGCATCACGGGCCATCACCAGTTCCATCGCAATGCGCTCGCCGACCGATACGTCGCGTCCCCAGCGGTAGGCCGAATACGGCGTATAGCGCGTGCCCGGCGAGCCTGGAATGCGCAGCGAGACGTCGTAGCACACGAACGCTTTTGGCGGACCCGCCACGATGATGCATTGCAGCGCGAAGGGTCCGATCACACCCGGCGCATTCGCGTCGCGGGCGGCGGCGACGAACCGTTCGCCCATCTCGAACGCCTTTTCGAGCATCGATTCGGTTAATGTGGCCGCGATGTGTCCCGCTTCTTCCAGCCGCATCGGCACTGCGCGCAACGCATCGAAAACGGCGGGCGGCACGTTGCGAAAACCTTCGAGATTGGTCTGGCGGCGCGTATCGGTACCCATCAGTTCGAGTTCGACTAGGATCGGCGAATAGAAAAAATTGAGGTTAATCGATGGTCCGAGCAGATACTCCTCGATGACCGCATTGCGCAACCCGTCCTTGGTGAGCATGCCGTCGCGTATCAGTCGTTCGCTCGTTTCGCGGTACTCCTGCGGCGAGGAGACGAGAAAGAACGCGCGTTCGAAGCTGACCTTCGCGTGGGGCGCCTTGACCATCACTAGCCGGTCGATCTCGTCGGGCGACGCAAATTGTTGCGGATAGCGGATCCCGGCGCGCTCGAGCAGCGCATATTGGTTGGCCGCCTCGTCGCGTTCCTCGGCGCGCAGCAGATAGCGGTTCCCGAAAAACGGCACGCGCATCCCGCGCTCGATCTCGTCGTAACTGAATTTCTGATGGAGGTAGACTTCGAACGAGCGATTGGCCACGAAGATCGCGTTGCGCGCGAGCAACTTCGCCTGCACGCCGGTGTCGAGCAGATCGGTAAATGCTGCTAACTCCAGCGTTTCGTCGACGCAGCCGCGCGGCACCGGGGTCTCGCGCCGGCGGTAATGCTCGGTGTAGGTCCGTTCGCGCCCCTTCGCCGTGATGACGAGATTCGCAAGGCCCTGCGCGCGCGCGCCGTACGCCACCTCGAGCGCCGAATGGCTGCCGATCGAGGTGAGGGTCAGGCGCGAACGGTCGTACGTTTTCAGGACGCCGGCGATATCCACGAGGCGCGGGTTAATCTTCGATGACGACTTTTCCCGCCATTTGCCGCGCAACCAGCACGCTGTAGATGATCACCACGACGAGTCCGACGATCACCACGGTCAGAGCGCTCGCGAGTGCAACCGGCGAGGGCGACGCGTCAAAGATCGAAATACCGCCCGGTCGCGGCGGAAGGCTCGGGATCAGATAGGGATACATCGTGACGGCCGCCTGCAGCAGCAGCGACGCGAGAAAGAGCGACGACGCGATGAATGCGCTGCGCTCGCGTCCGTTTATCGACAAGAACAACAATGCGCCGAGCGCAGCGAGTGTCAACACCGGAATAACGTCGATCCATGAAAGTCCGATGCCACGTTGGGCAAGCGTCGCCGCCGTGACCGCGAGGTACAACACCAAAACGGCGGGCCATAGACGCGAGACGAGCCGGCGAGCGCGATCGACGAACGGCCCGTCCGTGCGCATGACCAAAAATGTCGTCCCGTGGAGCGCAAGGGCTACAACCGCTAGGATACCGACGAGCACGGAATACGGATTGAGCAGTTCGTCGAAGGTTCCGCTGAAATATCCCTGCGGACCGAACGGCACACCGCGTAACAGATTACCGAGCGCCACGCCAAAGAGCAGAATCAACAGCACGCTTGATGCGCAAAAGCACGTGTCCCAGAACTGGTGCCAGATTGCGCTCGGGAAGTGCGAGCGCAATTCCATCGCAATGCCGCGAAACATCAACAGCCAAAGCACGACGATGAAGGGCAGGTAGAATCCCGAGAATGCCGATGCGTAGGCTTGCGGGAAGAGCGCAAAGAGTGCGCCGCCGGCGGCAATCAGCCACACTTCGTTGCCGTTCCAGAACGGACCGATGCTGCCCATCGAGCCTTCGCGCTCCCGATCGGTGCGCGCGACGAGCGGCGTGACCGCTGCAACACCAAGGTCGTAGCCGTCGAGCAAGACGTAGACGGTCAACATGAACGCGATAACGACAAACGCAACGACACTCATACCGGACCGTGCCCGATCTCGCGCAGCGTCAAGTACAAGAACAGGAACCCGAGTAAGAAGTACATGCCGGCGAAGCCGATCAGCGTAAAGACGATTTCGCCGCTAGCGACGGTCGGCGATACGCCGGCGGCCGTACGCATGAGGCCATAGATAACCCACGGTTGCCGTCCAACCTCGGTGGTGACCCATCCGGCTTCGCTCGCGATATACGGGAAAGGCATCACCAGCATCAAGAGCCAGAGCACCAGTGGTGTGTCAAAAAGCCGCCTTCGCCAAAGAAAAAGAGCCGCCAGCGCGGCGATACCCATGAAGATCGTGCCAAGCCCGACCATCACATGATACGCATAGTAGGTGAGATCGACCGGCGGCCACAGCTCGGTCGCGTACGCGCTGAGACCCTTCACGCTCGCTCTGAAATTTCCGTAGGCGAGAAAGCTCAGCAGATCGGGCACGTAGACCGGGTCGATCAGGTCATCCGTGTGTGCATCCGGCATCCCGATGATCGCCAGCGGTGCGTCCCGCGTCGAGTTGAACAAACCTTCCATTGCCGCAAGTTTGATCGGCTGATATTTCGTCACCTCATCGCCGTTGCGGTCACCGGTCGGAAAGACTACCAGCACCGCGAAGATCAGCGCGACGATCACGCCGGCGTTGACGAAACGCTGCGCCAGCACCGTCTCACGCTTCGAGAGCAAGTAGTACGCGCCCACGCCCGCCACCACGAAACTGCCGGCAACCATCGCACCGCAGACGACGTGTAAGAACTGCCACCACGCAAACGGCGAGAGCAGCACCGCGGGCAAACTCGTCGAGCTCGATGCGATTGCCGACGATCGTATAGCCGACCGGATGCTGCATCCAGGCGTCGGTGGCGACGATGAAAAAGCCGGACAGCCACGAGCCGAACCATACCGCCACCGCCGACGTCGAATAGAGCCACGACGGCACGCGGTCCTTCCCGGCGAGCAACACGCCGAGGAACACCGACTCGAGGAAGAACGCATACACGCCCTCCATCGCGAGCGGCTGCCCAATCACCGAGCCCGAAGCGGCCGAGAAGGCCGCCCAATTGGTCCCGAATTGGAATTCCATCGGGATGCCGGTCACGACGCCGACGGCAAAGTTGATAGCGAAAATGCGCGTCCAAAACGCCGCCGCACGAGCGGCGTCGGCATCGCCGCGCGCGGCCTGCATCGTGTAGAGCGCGACAAACGGCGCCAGCCCGATCGTGGTGATCGGAAACAAGTAATGGAACATGATCGTGAACGCAAACTGCAGCCGATCGGCGATCACAACGTCCATTTAACGGCGCTCCGCCCGAGGCTCCGCGCCCCCCATTTCGTGGAGTCGCCAAACCAGGGGCCGCACAAACACATTCACTGGCAATCACTCCCCTAGGGCGGCCCCAATCATCGTTGTATACGCTATTCTACGACGAAGCAGGGACCGGCGCTAAGACCTTTCGGGCTTCGGGTGAGTCCTGATATTCGACCGTCAGAATCGAACGCAGGTGCGCCGCCGCGGCCTTCGCATCGTCGGAATCCATCCGATTGAGCGTGGTCAGACAACTCAAGAGCAACATCGGCATGTCGCGATCGCGCGGATAGACCTTGTGCATGTCGTCGATCGATTGCGCCACTAAGATCGTTTGCGCCGCTTCACGATTGCCGTAGTTGTAATCGAGCATGAAGTTGATGTGCTTGAGCTCGTTCTCGATGCCGAGAATCGAGTAGCCCATCTGGCCGAAGTACTCGTCGGCCGGCGCAAGCGTGCTCAGGTAGGCGTCGTGCGGCATTGCGGTGACGCTCGCGATGATCAAGGGCGAGGTGAGGTCCTTGAGGCGCTGCACGATGATGCCGGCGTTGGTGCGATCGCCCTGCGTGAAGGCGCCGCTGGTTCCGGCCTGCGCAAGCTCGACCGCGCGCACGAATTCGCCGCCGTAGGTCGTCGGCAAGTGCGCGAGCGGAAAGTTCAGCGCGGCCGCCTTTTGCAAGGCCAGCGATCGCCACGAACGGTCGCCGGTGAGCAGCCACGCGCGCCAGTTCGCCTCGAGCGTGGCTAAGCGCGTATCAACGTCGGCCGGATAGGCGGCAGCATTGGCTTGCGCATCGTCATCCGCGAGGCGCGCGAGCTTTTCAGGATCGTCTTCGGAATTGACGCGATCGAGGAGCGCTTTGGCATCGGCTATCAGCGCCGGATCGCTACTGTTGCGGCTCACCCATACTGCCGCCTCGCGCACGTACCAGACCGCGGCGTCGTGATTGGTGAGCGGATTGTAGTGCAAGCCCGCGCCGATCTGCACGGTCAACGTCTCCAATTCGCGCAAGGCCGGATCGTCGGGACGTTGCAGCGAGTACGCGCGCCCGGCGTTGAAGATCGTCGAGAGATAGATTTCCTGATCGACGAAATCCCACTGTGCTGCCGCAGCCTTATCGTAGGCGGCTTTCATCTGCTGGTAGAGCACCTCGGGTTCGGCCTCGAGCGCCGCACGCGCCGGCAGCGCCATCCCCGCGGCGACGGCAATCACCGCGACCGCGGCAAGGACGCGCTTATAACACTGAACCATCGTCCAAAACTAAACGCAAGTTATTGGTAAGAAGTGCGTTTTTGATCTCTCTGGCAATCCGCCGGCCGGTCGACATCGGTTCCGAATAATTGAGATACGAGTACGGCGACCCGTCGATGAAAAGGTTGGTTCCGGCCACGATGCGCGCCGAGATTTCCATAATGTAGTATTGCATATCCGGCGTGATGATCGTTTCGATGCAGAACGCTCCGAACAGCCCCTTGGGGCCGGCGATCTCCTTGCTGACTCGTACCACGTTTTCGCCCATACGTAACGCCTCGGCCAGCATCGATTCACGCAGGCTCACCGGCTGATTACCCACCACCACGTAGGAAGGACTTACATCCATCCCTTCCTGTGCTGCGGCGGGGATGCGTCCGAGTGAATCGACGTTGGTCTCGTAGCGGCGATCCATTGACATGATCTCGAGACGATCCTCGAGCGGCGAATAGAAATAGTGAATGTAGAGCGGCACGCCGATGATGTACTCTTGAATCGTGTACGCCTTCTTCAGCTCCTTCGAGCGCTTCTCGAAGTCGTTCGCATCGCGGATGAACATGTAGCCCTTGCCGCCGCCCGCGCCGTAGAGTTTTACGATCACCGGCCGATCGATCTCGGCGCCGGTCTTGAACTGACGCGGCATCTTGATATCGGCCCGGGTAAGCCACTCGCGCTGCAACTCGCGGCTGGCTTCCCAATCCAGAACCGCCTTATTGCCAAAATAGGGAATCCTCATCTGCTTGTGCTCTTCGAGCGACAGGTAGGCTACGAACGACCCGTGCGGGACAATGATCACCTTCCGGCGCTCGAGTTCGCCGACGAGTTTGGGAAATTCCGAATAGCTGTCGACCGCGATCACTTCGTCCACGAACGCAAACGAACGATACAGCCGTTCGGTTTCACGGCTGGCAATCGCCAGTGTATGAAATCCTTCGTCGTGTGCGCCCTTGAGGATCTGCAGCGCGGAGTGGGAGCCCAGCGTTGCGATCGTGTACGGTCGATTCATTTCGGAAATATCGCCCTTTCGATGGCGGGATTGCAGAGTAGGCGTTCCGCGGCCTGCGCGAGCATGGCCGTGTCGGCCGGAAGATCGGGCGCTCGGTACAGACGCCAACCGACAGGACGGTCGACATTATCTTGCACGATCCACACTTCCCCCACGCGCGGTGCATCGGTCTCGAGCACCGTGACGCGGTGCTTGTTTGGATTGTAAAGCGACTCATCACGCTCGACGGCAGCCATGAGCGCGGTCGCATTATCCGGTGCATCCGCAAAGCGCACGATGTCCGCGCGTTCGACCCGCGCAACGTCGATGCCGAGCCGCCGCAACGTCACCAGCGCCGTGTATGCGGCATTGTCGGGAATCTTCAGATTGATCGCGACGGCCCGTCTCATCACCGTAAGGCTCCGACGAAGCTGCGAAAGAACACGGCGCCGCCGGTTGGCGCGAGCATCGCCGCACCGCGCCGGCGGTCGGGATGATTGAACGTCCAGGCATCGCGTTCGGGATGGGGCATCAATGCGAGCACGTTCCCCTCGCGGTTGCACAGGCCGGCAATGCCAAGCGCCGATTGATTGGGACTCGCGCTGACGTCGACGCTGCCGTCTTCGTGCGCGTAGACGAACGCGATGTGATCGCCGTCCTCTAATTCTTGCAAGTGTTCCTTGCTCGCGGCCAGACGGCCCTCGCCGTTTGCCGTCCATGCTGGAATCAACGGATCGTGACCGAGTCCCGCCGTAATCGCACAACGCGCCGGATCGATCGCCAGTTTGACATACACGTGCGTGCAAACGAAATGCGGCACCGGTCCGTTGCCGGTGAACGCGGCCGTCGGACGGCGAATCGCTGCGGTTCCGGGCACAAGCCCGGCCTCGAGCAGAATCTGCGCGCCATTGCAGATACCGAGCACGAGTTTTCCCGCTTGCCCGCCGGTGATCACGTGATCCATCATCGCATCGTGCGCGGCAATCGCGCCGGCTCGTATGCGATCTTCGTAGGCAAAGCCGCCCGGCAGCACGTACGCGTCGAAGGTGGGAAGCGTCTGCGCTTGGCTCCAATGCACGAGGTGCACGTCGCCGCCGCAATCACGCAGAATGCGAAAAGTTTCGTCTTCGGAATTCGTGCCGGGGAAGACCAGCACCGCAATGCGCGCGCTCATGGGTACACCTCACGCAGCGGCCTGTTCCAAATAGAACGCAGTCGATGGAGATCGAACGCTTGATCGTCAACGACCAACACCGGCCGTTCGATCGTCACGCCGATCTCATGAACGCCGGTGACATCGTCGGCTAAACCTTCGAAGGCTTCGACGTCGTCGGCCGCCACCTCGACGAGGAAACCGCCGGCCTCGCCGAAGTAGGCCTCGAGATCCCCGACGCTGCCGTGGGTCCACTGCCATGCATCATCGATCTGCGCGCCGATCGATGCACGGCCTTTGCGCATCGCGCCAAAGGCCATCTCGCAGATCGCAGTGATTAAACCACCATTCCCGATCGCGTGCGCGGAGCGAAAAAGCCTCGCCTGCGCCGCTGCATACATCAGATCGTGGTGCGCGATTATCGCGTCGTAGTCGATGCGCGGTACATGCTCGTCGCTTCGTCCCAAGACATCGAGCAAGACCGAGCCGCCGAGTGCAAGTTGCGGCGTGCCGATCAGGTACAACACCGAGCCGGCCGATTTGAGCGGCATCGTCACGACGGTCGCGATGTCGTTGAACGCACCGACACAGGACACGATCGGTGAGGCTGGAATGGCGCGTCCATTCGCCGACTCGTTGTAAAGGCTGACGTTACCCGAGACAAACGGCGTATTGAAACGGCCGGCAGCGCGCGCAAGCCCGTCGATCGCCGCGACCAGTTCGTTGTAGTGCTCGATCTTGCGCGGATTGCCGAAATTCAGACAATCGGTTAGCCCGATCGCGCGCGCGCCGGTCGCGACGACTTTGCGCACGGCCTCGTAGACCGCGTGTTCGGCGGCAAGCCGCACGTCGATGTGACTCGTGCGCGGATTGCCGGCGACCGCGAGCGCAACGCCAAGTGGGCTGCCGGGCACAGGCGCGAGCACGCCGGCGTCGCCCGCGCCGCGGGGAATCACCGTGCAGCCGCGCACGACGCTATCGTAGCGGCGGTACAGCGGCTCGCGCGAACACACGTCGCTGTGCGCGAGCACACGCTCGATCAATTCATCGAGCTGTGTACCGGTAACCAGCGGCCGTTCGGTCGTCGCCGCCGGCACCGTCGGTTCGGTGAATGGGAGATCGTCACGAATCGACCCGGTGAGAAAATCGATATCAACGTCCATCACAGTCTGATGGTGATAGCGCAGGACGTAGTGCTTTTCAGCCGTTACCGCGCCGATCGTCGTTGCGCGCGCGTTATAGGCGATTTCGGGAAGCGTGAACTCCTCGTTGTAGATGCGCAGCAGTTCGGGCGTGACCGCGGGCGGCACGACCCAGAGCAACCGCTCCTGCGTTTCACCGACGGCAATTACCTCGGGACGCATGCCCTCGATCGCGACGTTCACCGCGTCGAGATCGATGCGCGCGCCATACCCGCCGGCCGAAACGATCTCGGCGGAACAGCCCATGATACCGCCCGCGCCCAAATCCTTGAATCCGACGGCGACGCCGAGCTCGCGCAAGTATGCAAAGACGCGATAGCTCGCGCGCATGATGACGCTCTTGAGAAACGGATCGGGCACTTGGACGGCGCCCTTGTTGGAATCTTCGTCTTGCGCATCCAGCGTGAGCGACGAGAATGACGCACCGCCGAAGCCGCTGGGGTCGGTCGCCTTCCCGACGAGCACGATGTCCCACCCGTCGGCGCGGCGCGGCGCGTACGAGTGAATGATCTCAGATTCTTTGACAATCCCCATCGCGACGACGTTGACCAAGCAATTGTCGTCGAAGCGCGGATCGAAATAGCAATCGCCGGCGATATTCGGGACGCCGATCGCATTGCCGTAGGCGCTGATGCCGTCCACCACGCCCTGTGCGACGTAGCGTTGATGCGAATGCGGATCGTCGATGGTTCCGAAGCGCAGCGGATCGGCCACGGCGATAACGTGCGCGCCCATGCAGAGCACGTCGCGCACGATGCCGCCGATTCCGGTCGCAGCCCCTTCGAACGGCACGACCTGCGAGGGATGGTTGTGCGACTCGTGCGCGATCACGATGCCGTAGCGGTCGCCGTTCCATTCGCCGAGGTGCAGGATGCCCGAATCCTCCGCCGGTCCCAGGACGACCGCCGTTCCCGTCGTCGGCAGCTTCTTGAGCAGATGCCGGCTCGACTTGTAGCTGCAATGTTCGCTCCACTGCGCGTCAAAGGCGTGCAACTCGACCAGCGTGGGCTCGCGGCCGAGCCGCTCGCGAATCCGCGCGAGCTCATCCGGACGCAGTGCGAGTGCGACGTCAGCCAAGCGGTGCCCCGGGTGGCCCGCCCTGTTGTTGCAGTCCGGCATCGGCGTGGAGCACGGTGGAGCGCGCATTGGCCTGCATCAGCAGCGTACGGCCGTAAAGCACGGTGTCGTCCATCGCCAAGAGCTTCGCACACTGCTGTGCGACCGCACTCGCGTCGCCGTTCCAGCCGAGCACCGGCGCCGACGACGCTGCATCGAGCATCGCGCGTAACGTATCGTCCGCGCCGATCGCGACGAAAAAGAGCCGCGCAAACGTCGCTTCCAGTTGTTGCACCAGTTGCAACACGAAGCCGGGCGTCCGCGTCGGGCTTGCGATGTGACGGATCGTGGGCAGACCCAGCCCTTGCAACGCAGCCGCCACCGCATTGAGCGCGTCACCGCGCTCGGGCCCATCGGCGACGATCGCCGCCATCCCGGGCCGCATCACGGGGAACGTCCCGACGAGGTCAACGACCTCTTCGTACGCCGCTTTTACGGTTGCGAGCGCCGCGTCATCGACCGTTTGCAGATTGCGATAGATCTGCTTGTCGAGCATGCGGTCTTCGCGCCCCTGCGGCCAAATGCGCCATGAATCGTTATCGACGACGTCGGCGATAACCAGCTGGCCCTTCTCATTACCCGCGGTCAAACGGCCGAATTCGACTTTGAGATCGACCAGCAGGACGTCGCGTCTGCGCCACGCGTGCGAGAGAATATCGAAAGTTAGACGCGCGAGTTCGCTCATCGCGCCGACCTCAGCCGGGGTGGCGATACCGCGCGAAACGATCTCGTCGGGCGTAATCTGCGGATCGTGATTCGCATCGTCTTTAAGGAAGAACTCGATCACTCGAGGCACGAGCAGCATCCCGCGGGCGATGCCCGGATTCCGACGTACGAACGAGCCTGCCGCCACACCGCGCACCACGACCTCGAGCGGCAGCATATTGGCGCGCCGCACGAGCATCTCGTTGTTGTCGTCGTCTTCACCGCCGCTCAAATAATGCGTCGGCAAGCCGCACAGGTTCAGCAGCCGAAAGACACGCGCCGTCGTCTGCGCCGCCAACCGGCCTTTCCCTACAATCTCATTGCGCCGCGCTCCATCGCCGGCGGAAATATTATCCGTCTGCACGATCACCAGCTGATCTGCGTGCCCCGGATTTTCGTATAAGACCTTCGTCTTACCGTGGGCTATCTCGTTACCCTTATTCATTTTAACGGCGCTCCGCCCCAGGCTCCGCGCCCCCAACTTCGTGGGGCCCCCAAACCGTGGGCCGCATAAACGGCTAATGCGGGCCATGATTCCCCGAGGGCGGCCCTAATTGACGTAACACCGTGAGCCATCTTCATTCCGAAACCTCGACGATTTTTTGTTTAGGAAACTTTGGCAATGCCTCGATGCGGTCGGCGAGCGCGCGGGCGCGTTGCGGTGCGGTGCCGATGTGTTTGACCGGATCGAGCAGCCGGCGAATCTCGGCCGGATCGAGGAGCGCCGTCAACGTGGGATCGCCGGCCAGCGTTTGCGCAAGCGGATTATCTTCACCGCGAGCAAGCGCAGCCCACGCTTCCATCGCGGCCGTGCGAATGCGCTCGTGGAGGACTTGGCGGTCGCCGCCGGCACGCGCCGCTTCCATCATCACTGCCTCGGTGCCTGCGAACGGGCCGTACACGCGCAGGTTGTGCGCGATGCGGCGTTCCTCGACACGCAAGCCGTCGAGGATTTTGCGCGCGAGCGACACGATCTCGTCGGCGCAGATCAGCGCTTCGGGAAGAATCGTTCGGCGGTTGGCGCTGTCGTCGAGCGTGCGCTCGAGATAGTTCGTCGCGGCATTCTGCCAGGTAACGTCGCTATAGCTGATAAGGAGCCGCGCGAGCGAATCGATACGCTCGCTCAAAATGGGATTACGCTTGAACGGCATCGCCGAACTGCCGACCTGTGAGCGGCCGAAAGGCTCGGCGACTTCGCCGAACTCCGGGCTGCTGAGAATTCGCACGTCGGCGGCAAATTTGGAGAGCGAAGCGCCGAGTCCGGCAAGCCCCGAGAGCAAAAGGTAATCGAGTTTGCGCGTGTAGGTTTGCGTGCTCACGTCGCGCGCGCGCAGACCAAAACACTCGAGCACGTGCTCCTCGAACATCGCCGAGGTGCCTTGGTGATCGAGCAACTGCTCGTACGAGGCAGCCGTGCCGACCGCGCCGCGCAGCCCTTTGGTCGTCAACTCATCGAACACGAAGCGCAGATTGGTATCGTCGATGAGCAGATCTTGCGCGTAGACGGCGAGGCGATGGCCAAGCGTGGTGGGTTCCGCCGGCTGCAGATGCGTAAACGCCATACAGACGAGATCCGCGTGCTGACGGACCTTTACCGCGAAACTGCGCAGCAGTTCGTGAAGATTGGCACCCACCAGCGCGAGCGCTAAGCGCAAGCGATACGTCTCGACCGTGTCCTCGATGTCCATCGACGTCGCACCGAGGTGCAACTTGCCGCCGCCGAGCTTTGCCTGCGAGGCAAAGACGCGAATCTCGGCCATGAGATCGTGATGGATCTCGCGCTCGATTTCGAGCGCCGCATCGATGTCGATTTCGTGCGCGTGCGCCTGCAGATCGGCGACTTCGTCGGCCGAAATCAGTCCGGCGCGCGCTTGCGCTTGCGCGAGCGCGACCCAGACCGCACGCCACAGTTTGCGGCGTTCTTCTTCAGAGAAGAGCGCGCGTAGCTCGGCGCTGCCGTATCTCCAAGAGAACGGCGAGACGTAAGTACGGTGATTCATGGGACGAAGGCGCTCTTCGCCTCCGGTCAGTGTCGCGCCCTCCGAGCGCGATGCATAAAGTCGCGAGCGCCGAAGCGCACCGACGAGGCACGAGGAGGGAGGATAGCTACAGCTATGTGACCGACGAGTAACGAAGACGGTGCGCTTACGCCGCCGCGACCCTACGGGCTGGCCGTTTGGCGGCCGCGGCCCGCGTCATTCTTCGCTCGCAAAGCGTTGCTTTTGTCGCTCATCATTCCTTGTCCGCAATCCGCCAAACGGTCAGCTTTATGCGTCGAGCTCGGAGGACGCGACACTAAAGCGCAGCCTCGTCGTCTTTGGTCGTAGCCTCAGGGGCCGCGCGCCGTTCAAAATCTACCAGCTCCACGGTCACGTGCTCGGGCGTTCCGGCATCGATTGCGCGCAGCGCCGCCGCGCGCCCGGCCTCATCCACAAAGTGCCGCAGCTGATCTTCGGTCATCCCGTCGGTCTGCGCCTCGAGGTCGTCAATCGCGGCCGCGAGATCGAAGCCGAGCGGTTTGCCGCCGAGCAGCTCGAGGAGCCTCTTCCGCCGCGCCTCGGCCGAGAGTTCGGTAAGATCCACGAATTCCGGGAAGCGGCTGCGCAGTTCGGGATCCAGTGCGGTGGCGTCGACCGTCTCGGCGACGATGAATACCGGCTCTTTCGCGTCCGCCAAACGATCGATGGTGATCGCGAGGTGCGCAATCGAACCCGGATCACCGTAGGCGGGGACCTCCACCACCACGATGGCGTGGCCGCCGGCGCGCGCCTTGGCCAGCGCCTCGTCGAGCGCGTCGATGTTGGCGGGGATCACCGGCAAGCCGGTCTGGTCGACGAGGTTCTTGATCGTGCTCAAGCGCGCATCGACCGAGGATCCGGCGATGAGCACCGCACGCGGGACGGTGATGCCCTGCGATTCCATCGTCGCAACGTGTGCAAACATGGCCGCCAGCATGCGCGAGCGCTTGAGCACGGGCTCGGGCAGATCCACCGGCGTCGCATCGCGATCGAGCGTAGCCGCCGCTTCCGCGTCGTCGCCCTCCGTGGTGATGACCGTGGTCGCGGCTTCGGCGCCGAACGCCGGCGGCATCAAATCGATGACCGCGCCAAAGCGCGCGATGATGCCTTCGTCGAGTCCTTCGATCGAGGTCGTACCAGCGACGACCCACACATCGGTGCGACCTTCGAGTTGCTCCCACTCGCTCCACAACGCTTGGACGACTTCCTTGCGCATCGCTTCGTAGGCCGCCGAACCGGTCGTCGTAAAGAAGCGCTCCGCTTCATCAATAAAGATAATCGAACGCGCGCGCCTCGCGGTCGCGAAAATGCGCGACACCGTCGCGGCGCCCTGCCCGACGTAGCCGATCTTGATCTGTGAAAACGACAGGTGCAAGAGCGTCGCTGCGGCCGCGCGCGAGAGCGACTGCATCACGTCGGTGAGATCGACGCGATCGTCACCGCGGATGAAGAGACCACGGCGGACGGCCGGATCGCCCAGACGAAACAGAATGACTTGCCGGATCAGCGCGTTGCGAACGGTGGACGGAAGCGCGAGTCCCTTGATGATTGCGGCCGTCCCGTCGTACTCGCGAAGCTCTTCTTCCATGCGCCGCAAGCGCTCGTCGAGATCCTTGCGCGCCCCCGAGTGCGCCACGACCTCGCGGAACTCGATCGCCTGCGTTTTGACCTGCGGCATATGACGCTCGAGTGCGCGCTGAAAAAACACGCCATACGAACGGATGAACGGGTTCTCGAGATCGGCGTGCACGAGCGTCGGCTTTTTGTCCGGAAAGCGCGTGAGCAGGACGTTGCTGCGGCGCTCGTCGATGACCTCAACAAACGTTTCTTCGAGCGCGTCCTTCTCGCGCACGCCGGGAATCTTCCAAGCGCGGTCTTCGAGCACGCCGTCGATCGGGCCGTCATAGCCAATGAGTGGATGATTGAGGCCGGTTTCATAGCGAGTAAACGCGACGAAGCGCACGTCCTTGCCGTCGCTACCCAAATACGACGCCCGCGCCTTGCGGATCGGAGCCAGACACTGATCGCGCGCGATCAGATAGCCGACCAGCGCTAGAACGATATACAGGCCAATCGCCAGCACGAAGCCGGTCGCCGCGAGTGCGTAGATCAAACCGCCGGCGATGACAACGAACCCGGCGATGGCAAAGAGCTCGATAGGCGCCGGTCCAACCTAAGATCAGCGCCAGGGTGATACTGTCGCGCTCGCGCATGCGCTGCTGCTGGCCGTAGACGTCGCGCCAGGCCGCATTGACCATCCCGTCGAGCGACGTGCGAATCGACGCGAGCCGCTCCCGATCGGCAGCGATTTGCCGGTCGAGATCGTCACGTTCAGCCCGCACACGCTCGACGTCGTCCTTAAGCCACTGCTTCGGGTCGACATCGGGCGAGTCGGTCGGAGGCGAATCGACCACGTCCATAATCTCAGTTATCGGCAATCAGCGCCGGCTTAGGCCGGACAGTTCAGCGGTGATGCGTTCGACCAGGGTACGGTGGTCGTCCGGATCGCTACCGGCCGAGCCGGTCACAATCGATTCGACGCCGTGCACGGCCCGTTCATATGCGATTCGGGCGCGCCGCTCGCCGACGCGGCCGGCGATGGGTCGCAGCACGCGTTCGCGCCATTTGTGGCGCGCCGGCAGGTCGCCGCCGGGCCGGGCCAGCTCCCAGAGCAGACCGCATTCGGTCGCGAGCGCTGAGAGCAGCGGAATCGCCGCGCCGCGCGGATCGTTGGCGAAGAATTCATGGGCGATGCCCAGCGCCTCGCCGACGTGCCCTTCCACTAAAGCACTGGCATAGCGGTAGGCTTTGGGATCTTCGATGGCGAGCGACTCGCCCTCGAGGTCTTTGTAGGTGATCTTCTTGCCGCCAATGGCGAGTTTTTCGAGATCGTTGCGAACGCTCGCGAGATCCGCTTCGCTGCGCGCAAGCTCGGCACGCACGCGCGGTTCAGCGGTCGCACCGAGCGCGGTCAGCACTTCATCGACGAATCGCGCCCGCGTCTCTTCATTGGTGCTGGTATCGATGCGCAGCGCGGCGCGTCCGGCCTGCGCGCCGAGCGGCTCTGGACGTTGCGAACGCGGCGAGAGCAAATCGAGCACGATGAGCGTGTTGCCGTCAGGCACGGCCTCCATGACTTCAAAGAGGTCACGGCGCGGCTGTGCGCGCAGCGTTTGCGCGTCGGTAATCACGACAACGCGGCGATCGGCCAAGAACGGCATCGCCGATACGGCTTCTCTCGCGCGCGCGGCGTCAGTCCATTCGGCTGCTGGAATGCGCTCGAGATTGAGATCCCGCATGTCCGACGGCAGTAGTCGATCGAGCAAGACCTCGAGCGCGCGCTCGGCCAAGGCGCGCTCCGTGCCTTCGATGACGACCAGATTGCCGATCTTTGGCCCCTTATCGATGAAGTCGTAGTATTTCATTTGAAAAGGCCTCGCACGTTGCGCTCGGCCCTGTGCTCCGATTCGCTTTCGGCACTTCGCGCCGAAAACTCATCTGCGCACCCCCGTGCGACTACTCGCACGGGCCCCCCATGACGAACGCGCTCGCGTTCGGACGCAATTCCAGCGCGGGAATCGTCTCATGATACGGAGGATGGATCACGCCGTATTCGGTGACGAAAGCGGTGATCAAATGCCCCGGTGTGACGTCGAACGCGGGATTGTACACTTGCGCATCGGGCGGCGCGACGGTGGTCGCGCCAAAGGCCGTCACTTCGCTTGGCGCGCGCTCCTCGATGTGGATCGATGCGCCCGATTCCATCGCGAAATCGAACGTCGAACGCGGCGCCGCGACGTAGAACGGAATGCCGTGATGCGCGGCCAGAATCGCCAGCCCGTAGGTGCCGATTTTATTGGCCGTATCGCCGTTGCGCGCGATACGATCCGCGCCCACGATCACGAGGTCGATCTTTTTGCGCTGCATCGCGATAGCTGCTGCGCCGTCAACCTGCAGCGTGGCGTCGACACCGGCGTGCGCGAGCTCGAAATAGGTCAGTCGCGCGCCCTGCAGCAGCGGTCGCGTCTCGTCGACGAAGACGTGCGGTGATTTGCCGGCGCGTTGCGCCGCGATGATGATACCGAGCGCGGTTCCGCCGCCGGCGGTCGCAATCGGGCCGGTATTGCAGTGCGTGAGGATGCCCGCGCCCTTGGAGATGAGCTCGAGCCCGGCGTCGGCGATCGCCGCGTCCACCGCGAGTTGCTCGCGATGAATTGCCTGCGCTTCGCTGCACATGTCGGCGGCGGCAAGCACGCGGTCTACCGCCCAAGCGAGATTGACCGCGGTTGGGCGCGCATTACGCACCCGGCGCGCGGCAGCTGCAAATGCCTCGTCGTCGGCGATGAGATCGCGCAACATCGCGACACCGTAGGCGCCGAAAACTCCGATCGCCGGGGCGCCGCGTACTGCAAGGGTTTTGATTGCCGCTTCGATGTCGTCGACGGTCCGCGCGCGTTTGCGCTCGACGGCGTGCGGAATCAGCCGCTGATCGACATAGGTCAACGCCTCGCCGTCAAATGCGACGGCCGAGAGTTCGTCGGGAGAAGAGCTCGACATGTTGGGAATCCCATTCGGGATTCCCGGCGGTCAAACCCCGGCCGGAACCTGGGCGGTGTAGCAGGCGCGGCAGTAGACCGGCCGATCGCCGCGCGGGCGGAACGGAACGGTCGTGTTTACGCCGCACGAAGCACAAACGGCCTCGAAATTCGGGCGGGCTCCAGACGGGGCAGGCACGTGATCGCCGTTTTGGGCCCGACGGGCCTGGCGGCACTCACGGCAGCGCTGGGGCAGATTTTGGAAACCTTTTTCGGCGAAGAACTGCTGCTCACGGGCTGAGAAAACGAATTGATTCCCGCAGTCCTTACACGTAATCATCTTGTCTTCCACTGGGTCGTCTGAGCCTCCGGGGGCATTCAACCGTTAAGGCCAGGTAAAGTGCGACTTAGGTAAGCCTGCTCCCTCCCTTCCGGGCGGTCGGGTTATGACCTAAAGCCGGCGCGCGGTAATTTGCTTGGAATATTGATCAGCGCGGCGGCCGCCATGGCCGCTTCATAGCCCTTATCACCTCGGGCCGGATCGGCACGTTCTTGCGCTTGGGCCAGATTCTCGGTGGTCAAGACGCCGAAGCCGATCGGCACCCCGGCCTCCAGCTGCACGTCCATGATCCCGCGCGCGCATTCGCCCGCTACGAAATCAAAGTGCGGCGTCTCCCCGCGAATCACGACGCCGAGCGCGACGATCGCGTCGTAGCGATCGGCATCGATGAGTTTGCGGCAAGCCAGCGGCAATTCGAAGCAGCCGGGAACTTCGACCACCTCGATGTCTTCACTCGCGACGCCGCATTCGGCGAGCGCGCGCTGCGCGCCGTCGATCATCCAATCCGTCAGCTCGCGGTAAAAGCGCGCCGCGACGATCCCAAACCGGTGACCCGCTAGCTGCGGCGCCGGCTCCGACGACTTCCCGTTGGCATCGCGTGGCTTCACGAAGCGACGGTCTCGTCGAGCATGTGCCCGAGTTTGGCCCGTTTGGTCGCCATGTATTTCTTGTTGTGCGCGGTCGGCGCGGTC
Organism: Vulcanimicrobiota bacterium; assembly: GCA_963703325.1. GTDB lineage: Bacteria > Vulcanimicrobiota > Vulcanimicrobiia > Vulcanimicrobiales > Vulcanimicrobiaceae > Aquilonibacter. The sequence goes on from OY969805.1 coordinate 3,159,038, forward strand.
TGCATCGGCACGCGCCCGATGATCTTGATGCCGTAGCCCTCGAGGCCGAAGATTTTGCGCGGATTGTTGGTGATCAGACGCAATTCTTTGATGCCGAGGTCGGCGAGAATCTGCGAGCCGATGCCGTAGTCGCGCTTGTCGACCGGAAGCCCGAGCGCGAGATTCGCCTCGACCGTATCCGCCCCGTGATCTTGTAATTCGTAGGCGCGCAGTTTGTTGGCTAAGCCGATGCCGCGGCCTTCCTGGCGCAAGTACAGAAACACGCCGCGCCCTTCTTGGGCGATCATCTCCATCGCACCGTCGCGTTGCGCGGCGCAGTCGCAACGAATCGAGTGCAAAGCATCCCCGGTGAGACATTCGGAGTGCACGCGAACCAGCACGTCTTTTCCGCTGCTGATATCGCCCATAATCAAGGCAACGTGGGTGTTTCCGTCGATGGTGGTTTCATACGCGACGCCCTTCCACTCGCCGGTGGTGGTTGGAAGTTTGAATTCGGCGACGCGCTTGACAAGTTTTTCGGTACGCATACGGTACGCAATGAGATCCTTTACGGTGATGAGCCGAAGTCCGTGACGGTCGGCATAGCTCCGTAACCCCTCGAGGCGCTCCATCGTTCCGTCCTCAGCCATGATTTCGCAAATCACGCCGGCGGGATACAGCCCGGCTAAGCGCGCGAGATCGACCGACGCCTCGGTTTGACCGGCGCGCACCAGCACGCCGCCTTGGCGCGCGCGCAACGGAAAGGTGTGGCCGGGCCGCAGGAAGTCCGCGGGCTGCGCATCGGGATCGAGCAGCTTTTGGATCGTGGCTGCGCGATCGTGCGCGGAGATGCCGGTGGTCGTAATTCCGCGCGCTTCCACCGACACGGTAAACGCGGTTTCATGCACGGCGGTGTTGTCGCGCACCATCTGCGGAATTTGCAACTCGTCAAGACGCGATCCCAAGAGCGGCACGCAGATCAGACCGCCCGCCTCTTTGCGCATGAAGTTGATGTCGGCGGCGGTGACCTTCTCGGCTGCCATCACCAAATCGCCTTCGTTTTCGCGATCCTCGTCGTCGAGTACGACGACCATCTTCCCGGCGCGAATGTCCTCGATAGCGTCCTGGATCGAATCGAACGGCGATTCGCGCACCGCCGGCGACGGCGTGAGTTCGGGCAAGACAGCTGTCAAGCGCTGGAGCGTCCGGTAGGACGGTTCACGCCGCCCCGAGCGCAGCAGCGAGACGGCCGACTCGCTCATCCCGGCCTTGAGGGCCAGCTCGGACGCGGACAGGCCGTTGGCATCGAGGGCGGCATTGAGGGTGGCGGCAAAATCGCTCATAGATTTCCACCCTAGGCCCGGACTTTACAAATGTCAAGCCGCCCTTGTCGTCGCGGCTTTGCCCAGCAAGGAGCGGTTGCCCATAAAATCGCCAGCCTGCCCATAAAAGAAACGCGGCGCACCGAGCAGGAGGCCGCATATCCATGGTGCCAAGGGCCTGCGCGGCAAAATGCACCGCGAAGTGTTGCGGAAGGGGAGGAACAAGCTCCCCATCCGCGCCCTATGTCGGGGACGCCGCGAAGGTCTAGTTCACGGCTCGCTCTCGACGAGGGACATTCCAGTACGGGCTCTTGCACTTGGGGCAGACCTTCGGGTCCGCATCCTTGTCGCGCGGGAGCCATTCGTGCCCGCATCGGTCGCACCGATAGCCGGACAGCTTCACCTTGGCCATGCTCCAAGGCTATACCTAGTAGTATCATACTGTCAATATATTCCTATTGGGTTGACAGCCTGCCCTGTACCTTGTAGTATATACCTAATAGGTATATACAGGAGGGTCGGCCAATGGATGCACGGCAGCAGCGCGGTCTGGAAATCGCGACCACTAAGAAACTCAAGCAGAAGGGTCCGCTTTGGCTCGTCCCCTCCGCGACCGGAACGGGCACCTACGTGGTTGACCCCACGGTCTACGGCGTGGCGACTTGCACATGCCCTGACTACGAACTGCACCAAGCCGCGTGCAAACACGTTTACGCGGTCGAGTATACGATCCGTCGCGAAACCACGGCCCAGGACGGTAGCGTGACGACCGAGACGATCACGTACCGCCAGGAATGGAGCGCGTACAACGCGGCGCAGACGAATGAAAAGGCGCACGTTGCCGAACTTCTGCGTGACCTGTGCGCCGTGATCGACAATCCGGTGCAGAAGCGCGGTCGTCCACGTCTCCCGCTTTCCGATTCGATCTTCTGCGCCGTCATGAAGGTCTATGGCGGAATGTCCGCTCGCCGCACCGCGACCGACTTGCGCGAGTTTGCCGAGCGCGGAATGATCGACAAAGCCCCCCACTACAATTCGGTTATCAATGCCTTCGAGAATCCCGACGTTACGCCGTTCCTCAAGGCAATGATCGAAGAGAGCGCGGCTCCCCTCGCTGCGATAGAAACGGACTTTGCCGCCGACTCGTCCGGTTTCACGACCAACACCTATGCGCGCTGGTTCAACGCGAAGTACGGACGCGAGATGACCTTCCATCGCTGGCTCAAGGCGCACATCGCGATCGGCACGCACACCAACATTGTGACCGCCGTCGAAGTCACGGACTCGTCGTTCAACGATTGCCCGATGCTCCCGACCCTGCTCAATACCTCCGCAAAGCGATTCACGATGAAGCGCGTGTCTGCTGACAAAGGTTACTTCTCGGATGCGAACATGCAAGCTATTGCCTCGCTCGGTGCGGAGCCGTTCATCCCGTTTAAGGTGAACACGCCAGCGAAGGTGCCGATAGACGCGAGCCGCAGGAAGTCCGAGGCATGGAATAAGATGCTGCACTACTACCTGTATCGCCGCGAGGATTTTCTTCGGCACTATCATCGGCGCTCGAACGTCGAAACCACGTTTCACATGATTAAGGCGAAGTTCGGGAGTCGCATCCGCTCCAAGACGCAGGTGGCCGCGACGAATGAGGTGCTGTGCAAAGTGCTCTGCCACAACTTGTGCGTACTGGTACATTCGATCTATGAACTCGGAATTGAAGCGACATTCTGGCGACAGCAAAGCGCGTAGCTTCACGGCGAACCCTCGGCGTGATAGAAGATGGTGCGTTTGCCCCTATCGTCCCAGAGCGTCGCGGATAACCAAGTTGAATCCACGTCTTGCGGCTTGATTCCCAGATACACGAACGCATTCGTCAACGATCCCTTTTCTAATCGCAAGCCGTCTATCGTACTAAACGCCCTCAGATTAGAATCCCAGCCGGAAGGCGGTCCCCACCCGTAGTCCACGATCTTAGCTAGAATATCGGTGCCGCTTGCAGTCCGCGCTGTGAACGACCAATTTTGAGTGCGGGCCGAAATATTTTGGTTTGTCTCCAGAGCAATAAGCGCAACGTACGTTGTTCCATTGGCTATCCACTTGGCCAGCATGTCTGGCGTCCTTTCGGCATATTCCCGAATCATAGGGTCCGCCGGGTCTAAAGCTTCGAATCGCACGATCTCTGCCCGAACGCGTGGAGCGAAGTCCACAAACGCCCAGAAGATCAAGGCCAGGATTAACACCGTGCCTATCCACGAGAGATAGGGCCATGTCAGAAAGGCGGCCATCGCGTGGCCGGTCATCGGCTCAACCCGATCAAGAATGGCATTTGCGATTCGGTCGCGGTAGAGACCGAGAAGCCAAAGCATGAACGCCACGACGAGCGTGAAGATAGACCTGCGGTCGGGGCGCTTGTAATTAAACATGCCGCCGGGTTCGTGACCATTCCTCGCCTGCCTCGGACGAGGTTCCCGAAGCCCTGACTCGGTCCTAAATCGAGCCTCGACCTTGAATAGAAAGTCCATGCTACGGTGCTTGGGCCTCGGTCGTGAGGACCACGATACGCATGTCCGGGTCGATCAAGCGCTCGTTGTCGCTCATACCGATATATCACAGCACACACTGCAGGGCTTGCGGGACAACCCCGCGTCCGGCGTGCCACAATTTGCACTAGCAGGTTGGCCGCTCGAGTGAGCTACGGAGAGGGTCGGAGCAATCCGGCCCTTTCATTTGGGCGACCTTTTCCCCCGAGCGTCGCAGTAGCGCCGCGTATGATACCAGCATGGACGTACCGGGCACAGACACGGTCGATTCGTTCGACAAATGCGCTAACGCGGGGGCGGCGGCGAAGTCGCTGCGGTTACAGAAGTAAACGCCACTTTGCACGAGGCCGAGCCGCCATACCGGGCGGCAGCGATGGTAAAGTGCGGAGCCTGCGACGGAACGGGCAAGACTGCCCATAAAAGGTAGCGGCTGCCTATAAACCATGGCTACCTCGCGCCTTTGCTGGGCAAAGCCTGTCGTCGCCCGTCCCGAACTCAATAGGTCCGGTTTTACGCTTCTCAAACTTTGCAAGAACTGCACGTGCTAGACTGGAGGCCCTAGATACGTTTTGACCGCACCCAGCAACGGCGGCCGACTCGCATTTCTCGCGAGGGTCGCTTATATGTCCGCCGAGGTCGAAGAGCTTTGGAAGAGCCTCAGATTTGAGGCGAAAGCATACGCCGAACGCGGCGACGCTCTCGACGAACATGGCGCCCTCGAGCTTGTCCATAAACTCGCGCGCAGGCTGAAAATGACCGAACCGCTCCCTGCGCATGCGCTGCAGTTTTATGCCGCAGAGGTCCTTCGGATCATACGGGACATACGTTCAAAGTTATGAGGCGCGCGTTGCGTCGAGGGACCGCCTTCCCACTGCCGAAGACCTAAGTCACCTTCCTACGGGTGCGTTCTTGATAGGCGGCTACTATGCGAGCTCGAGTCTTTCTGCTCTGCGGCCTTCTCGCATTTGCTACCGGCGCAGCACCGCGCCCGGCCCCGACGCCGAAGCCGCAAACGCTGCGCGCCTTCGTCGTGCTGATGCTCGATCAGGCGCCGGCTGATTACCGCACCATGCGCGGCGCGCGCAGCGGAAGCAAAATTTACCAGATCGAGTACAAGATGCTTCCGCAGTTTGCGAAAAAATGCAACGCGTGCACGATTACGGACGAGTTTGCGTGGACCGGACATGCCGAGAACTGGTCGCTCCAGCAACGCTGGTACACGCACAAGATGACGCCGGCGGAAGTACAGAAGTATGTTATCGCCCAACTCACGCCGGTGGTGAAAGGCTACACGTTAACGAAAACCGGCAGCGCCGAATATCCGACGTACCTATGGCACAACGGAGCAAAAGGTCTGTGGGTCTCGGTCGACACCTTCAACGGCGGCTTCTATCCCCGCATCGGACACGACCTGGCAAAACCCGTGCACGTGCTGGCCTCGCCTAGCGCAGCAGATTTGGCAGCGCTACGCAATGCCGTGACCAATTTTATTGCGTTGGGTGTTGCTCCCGCATCGGGGAACTTTGCGTCCTTGCGCGGTCCGGGAAAGAAAGACATCATCGGCGACATGAGCTATCCGCTTGCCGTGTCGTTCGGATCGAACCTCACAGAGTGCAGCATTAGCGATGACACCGTCAACACGATCGGCATTGACGACTTCTCCCCGAAGTGGATGATGAGCTGTGAAACGGTCCCACTGGTCGCGACGAAGGACCAGATCCTACCGCTGATTCACGACGCGATGCTGGCCGCGCTTCCCGGTGGCTTCACCGCGACCACCGGCAAGTATCTCGGCATCGACGACTACCGCTGGGATAATACCACGACGGAAGTGGCAGCCGACATCGACTCGTTCGCCGGAATCGAGTTGCCGAAAGGTCTCGTCGCATACGGCGTCGGTATCATTCATTTCTTACCGAAACCGGCTGCAACGCCGTCGCCTTAGGCGAGCTGGCTACGGAGACACAAAGATGTGGACGGTGAGGGAGCGTTCGCCGCTTCCCTCGCCGGCGGAAAACCTGACCCAGCAGCTGCCCGCGTTTTGGGCGCGTATGTTCAACGAGACCGTACCTGAGTCGCCCTTCGATTGGTCCATCCGCGTTACCGCGAGAATGTCGTTTGGATAGTGATGGTTGTCGACGTGTAGACACGAACCCGACGAAATCCCGGAGATCCCCGGCCAACCGCCGCCGCGAGCGTACACGAAGATTTGTCCCGTCTGGCCAACCTTGAGGTCGATTTTATCGGGACTGGCGGTGATGGTAATTGCGGCTTGCGCCACGATCGGTGCAACGATCAGCACCATTCCCGCGGCGAAAGCACTCGTGATCGCAATGAAACGACGCATAGTGTCACTCCTCATTTGATGTCAACCCGTATAAGCGATAGCCACCGTTCCGTAGTCGAGCGTCACGGCGACCGAGTCGCCATCACCCTCGCTGAATAAAACGGCGTCGCCGTATATCGGATCGCCGAAATATTCAGCGGGCGGATTCGCCGATTGTCCAAAGCCCACGCATTGCGTAAACCCAATTGACGTGAGCGCGTCCGCCTCGCCGGAGAAGACCGGCAATGTCGTGCCGGCGAGACCGTTCGTCACCGATTCGTTCTCGAGGATCCACTCGACTGAAGCGCCGATCGATGCGCCATTGATGGCCCCGGCCGCGCCGAGCCCCGGCGGGCCCGGAAATGTCGACGAAATCACAATGGGCATATGCCAAGGACCGCCTTCGGGATAGCCGTCAGGCGAGAGGGTCGTCACCGGCGGCCTACCCCAAAAGAGAAATTGCACCGTTCCCCAGAGCGTTCCATCGCTCATCGAAACGTAAGCGCAGTAGAGCTGCACGACATCTCCGGGCCCGACCGGGGGTGCATTCATGATCGTGCCGCCGCCAAAGTTCGTCGAGGCGTACGGGTCGCTCGTTGGAATCCACCACTGCCATGTGGGGGTGTTGAAGAAGAACGACGGCGGATCGGTCGAGCTTTCCAAATTGAAATTGAGGCACGCCTGAAATAAGGTACTCTGCGTCGCTCCAATGCCGTCGAGGCCCACCCACGCGGACAGAGCCGCTGTTGGGCTCCCGGGTGCAAGCGATGGCGGTTGACTCAAATAGGGGAGCATGAACATGCCGCTCACGCTCTCCCAGTTCGGTGCTCCAGTTGCGGGCGCAAGGACGCCTCCGCACCAATTCGTTGACTCTATCGTCGGAGGCGGTCCCGGGGGCGGTGGCCCCGGCCGTCGATGGATCATTGGCTCACGAAGGGGCTCGACGACCGGCGATACGATCTGGAACCCGCGCACGCCCGCGTGCAGCCGCGGCGCGAAGATGCCGTGATCTCGGAGCACCGCGTCACTGGCGGATCGTACATCGAGCTCGGGAGGAAGCGGCGCAATGGTGTATATGCCTTTTGCATTCGTGGGCACCAGATTCATCGGAGCACCCCGCTTCAGATTTTTCCGCGCTTCGTGTTGAACGGGTGACTTCCGGTATCGACGATTCCCGCGATCGAGCGGAAGATGGCGTTTGCGACGCCGGGTGGTGGCGCTCCATTTTGCACGTCGACCCAAACCAGTACGGTCGCGCCGGTTTTCGTTGAGTAGTATTCGGCGGTGTTGTAGCCTGGAAGGCCGCCAGTGTAACCATACCACCCATCGCCCGCGCACGCGAGCCCAAGCCCGAAGCCGAGATTGCCGTCAAAGGTCTTGCACTGCGCGATCGCGCTAAAGCCGGTCGGCTCGCCGGTCTTTGCGGTGACGAAGAGCTTGATCCACTCCCGCATGTCGTTGGCGTCGGAGATCATGTCGCCGGCGGCACCCATCAACGAGACCGGCGTGGTGTCACCGACATCTTGCCATTGCTTTTTCGCATCGAGCCCGTAGCCGTGCGCCCGCGGTGCCGGCATCGCCTGCGTGGTGGGAACGCTGGTCTGCGTCAAGTTGAACGGCACGAGCAGCCGCTGCTCGATCTGATGCTTGAGCGTATCGCGCGTGACGGCTTCGATGATGAGCCCGGCGATGAGGTAGCCGGTGTTGCTGTAGTGATAGCCCTCGCCCGGCGCAAAGTACGGCTTCTCTGCAACGGCCCAGCGAATGACCTGGCGCGGATCGAAACGCGTCGATTCCGTCACGTCCATGGCGTTGAGCTCGGGCACGTTATACGCTTCGAACAGCCCGCTGCGCATGTCGAGGATTTGCCGGATGGTGATGTTTGCGCCGTTTGGAATCGTCACCCCGATGTTGAATTTGCTCAGCGGATCGTCCAGGCGCAGTTTGCCTTCGCGAGCGAGCTGCAGGATGACGCTCGCAACGAACGTCTTGGTGTTGCTGCCGATGCGGAAATGATCGGCGGCGGTAAGGGGGCGTTTCTTCGGCAAGTCAGCGTAGCCGAAGCCATGCACGTAGCTGCGGCCATTTGCGTCCCACACGCCGACGAGCACGCCGGGCACGGACGTACGGCCGCCGTAGATCGCGCGATTCTTCTCGACTACCGTCACAATCGCGCGCTGCACCGAAGCATCGGCAATCGACACTGCAGCCGGCGCGGCGACGGCACTACGTGCAAGCGATGTCGTCAGTGCGGCGCAGCACAAGAGCGCCGTCAAATAGCGAGAGCTCAATGGAGCATCAGCCTTTCGTAGATAGCGATCCCGCGGTCGACGACGTGCGTGCCGTTGAGATCGACCGTTAATTCCAGCTCGGACTTCCACCGGTAATAGAATCCCGGTCCGACTGGAAACCACTCGATGAACTTCGGGTCACGCAACGCGAGGTGCACGCGCCCTTGCGCTCCGGTCCAGTCGAAATCAAGCGCCTTTGGATATGAGCGATCACCGGGCCCCGTCGCGAAGTCACCCTCCCGCAACGTGAGCGGGATGCCTTGGCCGAAGTCGCCGAGCAGGATCGAGCTATCGCGCGCCACGAGCAAGGCGGAGATCGGCGCACGTCCCAGCGCGCCCGGGCGCCCGAAGACCTGCACGAAGACCAGTCGATACTTCTCGGTGTACGCTCGCCCCCAGTACCAATGGTCGACGATCTTCGTCATGTCGACATTCATCCAATTGTGGTCGTGATAGCCGGTTCCGCGTACGCGATGCGCCGCGCCGTCGTAGGTGAGCGTACCTTCGACGCTGCCGTACGGGATGAACGGAAGCCACGCGAACGTGATTCCCGGTTTCAATTCGCCGTCACGCGGTCCGGGGCGCCAGGCCGGCACTTCGCCACGAAACACGAGATTCGCCGCGGCTTCTTTTCCGGTGAGGTTGATCTCGTAGCGACCGAAACCATCGACCAATGTTCCCGACGCGTGATTCGGACCGATACGAACGTCGCAGTGATCGCGTGCAGCAGAGAACTGATCGGCGCGGTAGTCGATGACCTCGCGCACCCGACGCTGATCGGGCCGAGCAATGTTGATGCTTACTCGCGGTTTGAGCGGTCCGGCAAGCTCGGTCGGCGGCCGCGTAAAGAAGTTGAACCCGGCGGTCGAGCCGTCGTCCATGACCGTATCGAAATACCAAAACTCCAATGTACCGGGCGCGCCGCCGGTGCGCAAGCCATCTTCCCACGGCTCGACGGGCGGCGTTGGTGCCGCGCCCATTGTCGACGTAGCGGCAACCAGACTCATCATTCGCATGAAATCACCGCGGCTGAACATTATGAATGAAGCTCCTTTGGGTAAGCCCCGAGCAATGCCGTGCGTAGCGACGCGGGTATCGGGATGCTCTTCTTTGTTTTGCGGCTGACGCAGGCAACGGTAAGCGTCAGTACCGCGTTGGCGACGCCGGTCGTCTCGTTGAAGAGCACGCACACCCAGCGGATGCTCGAGCCACCCACCTTGTCGATGTGCGTTCGGATACGCAACCATTCGCCCATCAACGACGGCGCAAAATACTCGGCTTCGGCGCGCACGCGCGGGATCAAGATGTCCAAATCATCGAACACCGTCGCGAAGGGAAAGCCCAGCTGCGCAAACATTTCCATCTCGGCGAATTCCGCGTAGCGCCAGTAGTTGACGAAATAGATGATACCGGCGTAGTCACAGTCCGCCCACTGCACCTGGGCGCGCGCTTCGAACGTCCGCGCGCCCGGCGGCAGACTATCGCGAAACTGCGGCATTCATGTCCCGGAGAAGCTCAACAAATAATGCAACGTATGTATTTCGTTGCCTTCGCGAATCGGTGGATCTGAGCATCCCGCGTAACGAGCGCAGCACCATACGCGGCCGCCGTTGCAATGATGATGCGATCTGCCGGATCGTTGCCAACGTCGTCCGGAAGTAGGGCGGAAGCGGCGGCAATGGCAGGTGTGAGCGCCGCCGTCAATGCGCCGCTTTGCGAAAAAAGCGCAGATATGAAATCCTGAAGGGGGGCTTCGAGCGAGAGCCTCCGCTTTTTCGCGAGTATGCCGATCTCCCAAGCCGAAACCGGCGATAGAAGTAATTCCTCACTATTCTTTGCCGCTTCAATAATGCTCGCAACAGAAGCGTTGATCTTTCCGTACGAACTCCAGAGCGCAGCATGCGTATCAAGTAAAATTGGACTCATCTGCTTCCCATATCTCACCCGTCGGGCTTACGACGTCGCCGATCTCTTTAATCATGTGCTTGAGCGAACCACAGAACGGCGTCGGGCCGCTGCGTGCGGCTACCAACCGCGCAACGGGTTTACGATGCTTCGTAATAACGATCTCAACGCCCAGGCGTTCCACTTCATCCATAAGCTCGAGGCAGCGCGCTTTGAAATCAGCCGCGCCGATCTCGCGCGTCCGCAGGGTAAGAAGCGATACGCCGGCGCGCTTGGTCTTCGGAGGTCGCTTCTTAGTGGTCATATTTTATGACCACTATAACAGGCATGTACGTACCGGGCAAGCGGATCGACTTCGATGTTGACGCGCGAGCCGGCGGGTCGCGCGCCCAGCGTCGTGCGCGCGAGCGTTTCGGGAATCAGCGCGATCTCGAACCAGCCATCTCCGACCGCGGCGACCGTGAGGCTCACGCCGTCGATTGCGATGAACGCTTTCTCCACGATCATCGGCGCCAGTGCCGCCGGTCGCTCGATGCGCGCGCGTTCGCCCTGGCCTTCAGGCGTTCGCGCAAGCACGGCAGCCGTCGCGTCGACATGACCGTAAACGAAATGGCCGCCCATGCGGTCGCCGACGCGCAGCGAATATTCGAGATTCACTGCATCGCCCACGCGCAGATTACCGAGTGTACTGCGCGCAAGCGTCTCGGGCACCACGTCAAACGCAACGCGATCGCCGTCGATGCGGGTCGCGGTCAGGCAGACGCCGTCGATCGCGATCGAATCTTTCACCGCCGGCGCTTCCTCGCGCACCCCGTCGGCGCGTACGACGAGCGTCCCGCCGCCGTTTTGGCCCGATTCGAGACTTACGACGGTTCCGCGATAGCCGATGAGTCCACTGAACATGGGGAATCGTCGTTCGCGACGGCGATCACCAATGCTTGCGAGACGATCGCGCCGGCCGCGCGCAGCGCTGCCGCGCAATCCTCCAGCGTCGTTCCGGTGGTGCAGACATCATCGACCAGCGTCACACTGCGACCCCGCACGAGGCCGGCATCGCACCAAAAGCGATCGCGCGCCGCAAGGCGCTGGGTACGCGAGCGCCCGCGCTGCGCGTCGCCGCGAATCGGCTCGAGCGCGCAGATGACCGTCGCGCCGGCACGGCGCGCGGCGACGCGCGCCAAATATTCGACCCCGTCGATGCCGCGCACGCGCCGCCGCGCTGCGGTGGTGCGTACCGGAACCAGCAACATCGGTGGCGAGACCATCATCGCCAACCGTTCGCCGAGACTCGCAGCGACGTCGCGGCGGCCGTCCTTGAGCGCAAGCACGGCCCGGCGCAGTGCGCCGCGGTATTCGCCCAATCCATAAACACGTAACGATGGCAGCGCACGCACGAGCGGTGGCACGTCGAGCGGCAGGCAACGCTCGCACACGCCTTCATCGATGGCGCCGCAACCGGCACACTGCGGCGGGAAAAACACGTCGAGAAGCGCGTGGAACATCCACGCCTTCCATCCCACCGAAGGGCAGGAGTGTCTACCGCTGTTTGAGCTCTTCCGCGAGAATCGGTATCCCGAGGTTACACGCCTCAATCCCCTCGACGACACAAATCTTGAGCACTTCCATGATCTCTTCCATCGTCGCTCCAAGCTTGAGCGCATTAGCGATGTGACGGCGCGTACCGGGGGCATACATATGCGTGATCGACGCGTCAAATGCGATGCTGAGCAGCTCTGCCAACTTTGGAGTAAACACGGTGCCGGCATAGACGGGCACACCGCTCGCAATGAACTCTTCCGTCCATTTCGGGTCGATCTGGTAGAACGGATCCCACGCAGCGTTCCATTGCCCGGCAGCGCGCATCGCGTCGCACGTCGGCGTGCTGGCGGTTTTCGCTTTCGGTGCCACGCCGGCAGATTTGGCTTCTTCGATGAGGATCGGTGCGCCCAGACTACACGTATGAATCGCCAAAAGCGACGCCATCTTGAGCACCATTGAGATCTCTTCGCGGCTCGCGCCCGCGTCCAGCGCGCCTCGGATGCGCCGACGCGTCCCCTCGGCGTTGAGATTTGTGCAGGCCGCGTTTACCGCGAGCCCAACCAGTTCGACCTCTTTGCGCGGAAGAATGCCGTTGGTCCAAGGGTCCGTACTCATCGCGAGACACGTCTCTGTCCACTGCGGATCCCAGTGTCGCAGCGTATCCAGCGCCGAAGACTCCCAGGGCCCGGATGCGCTCTGCTCTACGGTCGCCATTATGCGAGCGGATGTCCGTCGGAACCGGCGTGAACGCGCTCTTTGAGCTTTCCGTCGGTCTCGAGCACCAAGAAACCGACCTGTCCTGCTTCGCGGTTCGGCGGCAGGCCGAGATTGAAGAGCGTTTCTTCGGTGGTCTTGTAGGTGACGCCGATCTTTTGCATCTGACGCGCCTGTTCGGGCGTAGCGATGGGACGACCGATCTCGTTGGCCATGCTGACTTGCTTCTCAATCATCTGGACGGTGGTCATCCTTTCGCCCTTTTTCACGTTGAAGAGGTTGTCCTCAAGGCCGGCGCGGGTGTGCTGTCCTAAAGCGATCATCATCATCGAAATCGCAAAGGTCAAGCGGAACGTGGTCTGATACGTCCAGCACGATCCTTGCGGCGTGCGGCGCACCAGCTCCATCAGATCGAAGGGATTCGCGCCGCAAATGCCGCCGCCACCCGTGCTAAAGAACCCACTCATCGGCCCCTTGTAATAGCCCCGTCGAATAAGGCGCTCGACGAGTTCAAGGCCGGAAATTTGACCAAGTGCAAAGTACGGCTGGATCCCGTTGTCCACGCAAACCTTAATCTCTTGCAAGTAGAAGTCGGGCGTCGCGTCGCCGACGAGGTTCACCATTGCGTGCAAACCTTCGGGTGTATCGAGGTGCGACCCGCCGAAGGAATCGTCGAGCGGGTGCAACGCGGTAAGATCGTATAGCGACGTTCCAACGCTGACGGTGATTTGATCGGGCTTCGGCGTAATCAGTGCCATACGATGCCGCTGATCGACATCGGCAAAGGTGCTGGTCGACTTACCCGCTTCGGGCGTAAATGAAATCGATCCGCCGAGCTGCAGAATCATGTCCGGCACAGCCTTACGCAAAAGGCCGATCAAGTACCCGTATTCGTCGAAGTTTCGGGAGATGTGACCGGTCTTGGGGTCGCGCACGTGGATGTGCAGGATTCGTGCGCCGGCATTGAAGCTGTCGACTCCGGCTTGTACCTGTTCATCCCACGATACCGGGATATATCCGGGCGGTGCGTCCTGCGGCATCCAGGGTGCCGCGTATGGGGCCGCGGTGATGATCAGCGGCGGCATGTTTTCCGGTAGCAATGAATCGTCGGTAAAATACGCCATGATGATCCCCTTTACGCGGCCCGCGTCAGGACTATGCTAGCCGAAATCAGGAGGCTCCGGTATCCGAGATTCGCAAGGCGTCCCTAGGACTAAATTGCGGCAACCGCGACGATGCCGTCGTTGATCTCGCTGCCCGCATCGATCTGCGTATCTTTGCCCACGATCGTGTCGTGAAGCCGGGCTCCGGCGCCGATCGTGCTTGCTTCCCACACGATGCTGGCTTCCAGGTTCGCCCCGTCTTCGACTGTCGTGTCGTCGCCGATCACCGACGGCCCGATGATGCGTACCCGCTCGCCAATACAAGCGTTCGCCCCGATCCACACGTTACGATCGATCGAAGCACTGCGCGCAATGCGTGCCGTCGGATCTGCACCGTTGGGACGCGTATCGGGAATCGTGAAGTCGCCGTTGACGACGTCGGCGCTGGCCCGCCGGTATTCGCCTGGCGTGCCGATATCACACCAATACGCGTCGCGCGCATCGAAGCCGTAGAACGGCAAGCCGTCGGCGAGCAATTCGGGAAAAACTTGCTTGCCGAAATCGTAGAACGTGTCCACCGGAATGCGCTCGAAGATCTGCGGCGAGAAGACGTAGATCCCGGTGTTGACCAGTTTGCTGCGTTCGGTTCCCGGCTCAGGCTTCTCTTGGAAACCGGTGATGCGCCCGTTGGGATCGACCACGACCACGCCGTATTGATCGACCTGCTCGCGCTCGACCAGTCCGATCGTCGCGATTGCCTGCTTCGTCTCGTGCATCGCGACGAGGCCATCGAGCGGGAGATTGGTAAGATCGTCGCAACCGACGACGACGAACGTCTCGTTGCCGAAGAATTGCGCCATCGGCTTGAGCGCGCCGGCGCTCCCCATCAGCTCGGTTTCGTGCAAATACTCGAGCCGAACGCCAAAGGCCGAACCGTCACCCAGCGTACTCGTGATCGCGTCGGCGAGATAGTGCACGTTGATCGCGATCTCGTCGTAACCGAACGACTTGAGATATCTGATCAGATGGATCGCGTTCGGCACGCCGGCAACCGGGACCAGGGGTTTGGGAACCGTCTTGGTCAGCGGATAGAGTCGCGTCGAGAGTCCGCCGGCCAAGAGCATCGCCTTCATGACTGCTCGTTCGTGCCTTTCTCTCGACGCATGCCCAGCGTGTCAAGCGTCACCAGCCACACAAAATACGGGAGCGCGAGTTGCCGGCGCACCCGCTGCGGCTCGCGAATCAGGCGGTACAACCATTCGATGCCGAGTTGGCGCCAAATCATCGGCGCGCGTTTGACGCGTCCGCTGATGACGTCGAACGATCCGCCGACACCGATGCCGACGCCGCATCCGGTCGCGCGCAGATGACGCGAGAGCCACATCTCTTGCCGCGGCGAGCCGAGACCGGCAAAGACGATTTGCGCGCCGCTCTTCCGAATCGTTTCGACGATGGCCGGGTCCTCCTCGCTGGTGTAAAACCCGTTCCGCGTCCCGGCGATGATCAAACCTGGAAAGCTCACTTCAAGGATCGCGGCGGCATCTTCGGCCACACCTTCCGCACCGCCGAAGAGATAGACCGGTAAGCCCTCCGCCGCTGCGCGCTGGCTAAGTTTTTCCATTAACTCGACGCCGGTGACGCGCTCGCGCAACACAGCACCCCGACGGCGCGCGACCGTCAGCACACCGACCGTGTCGCACAGCGAAAGCGCACTGGCATTGATGACCGCGCGAAATGCCGGATCGTGCTGCGCGTACACGACCATCTCGGTGCCGAGCGTGACGACCTGCGCGGCCGCGCCTTCGTGGGCGAAGCGCAGAATGGTTTCCGTCGCTTCGTCCTGATCGAGCAGGTCGAGGCGACAGCCGAGAATATCGATCGATTCCACGCTATGCCGTCGTGAGATAGGACGCAATCAGCGGACGCAGCCGTTCGACGAGCGCGGGCGGCAGTTCGTCGAGCGGCGGACGGCATCGGCCAACTCTGAAGCCGAGTTCGCCCATCGCCCACTTGATTGCGATCGGACTACTCACCGTAAAGAGCGCATCGGTGAGATCCAACAGACCGTTGTGGATCGACGCCGCCTGCGTCACGTCGCCGCGCGCAAACGCCTCGGCCATCGTACGGTACTCACGCGAACACAGATGCGAGGTGACGCCGACCACCCCGTCAGCGCCGACCGCAAGTGAGGGCAGAAACAGATGGTCGTCACCGGACCACACGGTAAAGTTCGCGGGCCGGTCGCGCACGATCGTCGCGATCTGCTTGAGATCGCCGCTCGACTCCTTAACGCCGGCGATGTTGCGGTGGCGGCGACGCAGTTCGAGCAACGTCGACGGCAGCATGTTCGCAGCCGTACGCCCGGGGATGTTGTAGACGATCACCGGCAGTGCCGTCGCGTCGGCGACGGCGCCGAAAAACTCGAGCATACCGCCTTGCGTCGGTCTCGCGTAGGGTGGGACGACGACGAGCAGCGCATCCGCGCCCGCGTCTTGCGCTTCTTTTCCCGCCCGAATCGTCGAGCGCACGTCGTTGGTGCCGACGTTGGCGATCATCGTGGCGCGACCGTCGATTGCCGCTTTGACCGCGCCCAGCAGCGCGCGCCGTTCGTTTGAATCGAGCGTCATCCCCTCGCCGGTGGTGCCGGCGATGACGAGCCCATCGTTTCCGCGCTCGACGAGCCAGTTTGCAATGCGGGCCGCCTCCTTACTATCGAGGTTGCCGCTCGCGTCGAACGGCGTGATCATCGCGGTAAGAATCGTCCCGAGTCCGCTCATGCGTCTTCTCCCGTCGCGAGGTGGAACTGATCGTGAACGGCCGCTTCCGCGCGCGTCACGTCGGCTTCCGGCACCAGAATCGAAATCGTGATGTTGCTGTCGGTACAGTGAATGATCTCGACGTCGGCGCGGCTGAGCGCGAGCACGCACTGATGCACCACACCCGGCAGATAGCGCATGCCGGTTCCCACCACCGAGATCTTGCTGCAGCCTTCGCGAACGCGCACGGCGAGATTGAGATCGCCGAGCAAGGTTCGCACTTCGTTGCCGCGGTCGCCGTCGACGACGAACGCCACGCCGGCTTGATTGATCGTCACTTGGTCGATCGAGATGCCGGCCTCGCCAATGCGGCGGAACATCTCGAGTTCGGTCTGCATCCGGAGGTGCGCGTTCTCGATATCGCCGCGAATCACCCGAATCCACGTCACGCGGCCGGACGCCGTGACCCCGGTGACCGGGCGCTCCGAGTCGTAGCCCGCATCGACGATCGTGCCCATGTCGGTATGCAGACCTTTGATCGTGTAGCGCGTGCCGGTGTGCTCGGCAAAGCCGGCC